>OZ245029.1:762500-2730038 GCA_965223955.1 Nitrospirales bacterium | reverse complement strand
TGATCCTGTTTGAATGCGAACGTCTCGACGAGGCGCTCGTGCGGTTCCAGCAGGCCGTATCCATCAAACCCCATTACGCGAAAGCCCATCATCATCTGGGATTGGCCCGGTTGTGGAAACAGGATATGGATGGGGCCTTGCACGAACTCCGCACTTCGGCCCATCTGATACAAACTCGCGGATTAAGCACGATGCAGAGCAAATCCACTACTTGGCCGAACGCGGATTGTGGGGGCAGCCCGATTCCCGATACCGGGAAACCCTCGCCGCGTTACGACAGAGGGCATTACGATCAGGGGAGGCGAACCAGCGAATCCACCTCAGCCAGGAAGAGGCCCGGGCCCTTGCTCCGTCAGTGAATCGAATCCTGCATTATGCCGACAATCCTGCGTTACCCCAGGGAGCGTTGAATCCGGAATTGGACGTGGAAGATATTGAGCGACGCTATAATGCGAGTCGCCCTGAAATCATTTATATCGATGCGTTGTTGCGGCCCGAGGCGCTCAAGGCCCTTAGACAATTTTGCCGGGAATCGACGATTTGGAAAAAAGACTATGAAGACGGCTATATCGGAGCGTTTCTGGGCGAAGGGTTTTCCTCACCGTTATTGTTGCAAGTGGCCGAAGAATTACGCACCGCCTTTCCAGGCATCTTTCACCAACATCGATTGCTCCAAGCCTGGGCGTTTAAGCAGGATAGTGCCCGTCGTCCCTTGAAAATTCATGCCGATGCGGCAGCCGTCAACGTCAATTTTTGGATAACCCCCGATGACGCGAATCTCGATCCTGCGAGTGGGGGCTTGATTGTCTGGGATAAGGAGGCTCCACGGGAGTGGGATTTCAAGGTGTACAATTCAACGGTGTTTCAACCGAAGATTCGGGAGTTCCTGAAACAAAACGGCGCATCGCCCGTGAAGGTGCCCTATCGAGCAAACCGGGCACTGGTCTTTAATTCCGACCTCTTTCATGAATCAGACACCTGTGTGTTTCGAGACGACTATGAATCCCGGCGAATCAATATCACCTTCCTGTACGGCCGGCGACGGTGACTCTCTGATCAACTATTTTGCCGTTCCGCCAGCTTCCGGCATCTGCAACTCTTCGCTGACCGGCTGAAGAGACTGCGGCACAGGACACTTCGCCGCAGGTCGCAGAAGGATCGGTCTAGCTGGGACAAGATCGACCAACTGGTCGCAACGACTGTCCGTCAATCCGACACGAGTGAGGAGCCAGATGCTTCAGCGGGCACGTCCGGATCTGGGCGGCGGGTAACCGGCACCCCCAGGGAGTTCCGCGAACCTGAAACAGCAGCCGAACCGGCCGCGACGTCCACGTGTACCCAAACGGGACGGCACATGAGGGCAGACTGGTCACACCTTCCGGCCCCACCAGGTGCGGGTTCCGTCAGGCGCCGTCTGTGTTCTCCAATGTTATTATGACATTGCCCAAACGGGTGCGCGTTTGTTCCCGATACCCCCGGGTAGCAGCGCGGGCTAGCCAGTCTTTTTGCCAGGCGCTGCTCCAACTGTATTCGGCAACGACTATTCGCGGTAGAAGCGGCTCGGGGGCGTCCCGAAAGAAGGGATCGAGGACGCGATCCTCGAAGCCTTCCACATCGACCTTGATGGCGTCGATCCGTTCCAGTTTCTCGGCCGCGGCGATGTCTAGCAGGGTCCGGATTTCAACGTCGATCGAACCGCGTTCCGAAACCCGGGTTTCCCCGAGGTTGCGATCGCCCGCCAGCAATCGGGCCGTGCCGGTTCGATCGCCGACAGCACAGCCAAGTATCCGAATTGGAAAAGCGGGATTTATTTCTGCGTTGAAGGCAAGACGCTGCCGCATTCCGGGATGGGGCTCGATCGCGATGACCCGCCCGGTCCCAGTGGAGGTTCCGACGAGGGCGCGGGAGATTCTCAAGGAGTAAAACCCGCAGTTCGCGCCGACATCGACGAAGGCGAAGCCTGGGTTTACGAGATCGATGATCGACTTAATCTCGGTCGCCTCGAACGCCTCGGGGCGCAACAGAAGACGCGAGTCAGACACGTTGCCGCGCCGATATAGCCGCCAGTATAGGCCGAAGCGCTCGACATCGGCGATCTCCCGCGTCCGAGACGAACACATCCGTTCCAACCCTCGCAATCTGCCAAATATGCGGCGACCCAGCCAGCCGGCCTTGTAGATTTCGTTCATCGTCGCATGAATTTGACGACGAACAGGACCGGGGCTGTAACTTCCGAATGAGCTGGTATTATCAACCAGAATGTTCAACTGGATATTCCTAAGGTCGAGGTGTCTCACTTTTTCGGACAGTTTGGCGGCTGCCCCTGCTCATCGTGTTTCACTCAGGTCTCTGCAGTGTGCAGGTGGTCTGGATAGCAGCTGACCTTGCTAGTATCAGGCTGTTGTAGACAATCTGCAACTTTCCACAAGGACGCGAAGCGGAAGTCTACTCAATGGTGGAGTAGGCTGCCGTGTTGCAATGGTGTTGATTTCCGCTTGGAAAGCTTCATCAGCTTTCCAGCGGGCTGAAAATAGTAATATAGTCAATGCAGCAAAAGCACCGAATTGCAGGATATGCCATAAACAGCAACATCGACAGCCGTTCAGCAGAGATTCGTGAAGAGCGATGAGAAAAGGGAGGGAACAGAAAGCGGGTAGCCCGTTACAGGCTGATGAATCGATCGCAGCCCGTAATGATTTGGGAGAGGACCACTAATCCGCAGAACGTCACTTCTTGACCATATCCTTCCGTGGAAACCTTGTGCTGCTGGCACCCGTACGCACAGACGCTTAATTTGACGCCTGCCGAAGCCAGACCGAGGATCGCCGGGTTTTCCAGGTTTTTCACGCCTTCATCGATGAGATACAAGTACACGTTCACGTGAGAACGCAGTGCTTCACGGCTCAATCCGGCGACCACGTCCGCATTGGGATGAGAAGGCGGGGTCGACAGAAGCAATCCCAGCTTTTTTCCTGCTAAATCGTTCATGGAAACAATGCTCAAAGGAAACGCACGACTCCGACTATACTGTCGGGGAAAGAGGCGGTCAAGAGAGTTGCAGGCATAGCGGAAGCGGTTCTTTGAAGGGATGGGCGTTATGAGCGTTGCCTGGATTGATGACGTTGGCGAAACACGAGCAGGTAAACGCCGCCGTTCAGGAGAAGCACAAGAAGACCGAGGAAGACTTGAATCTGTCCGGTCAACCCTGCCGGATAAAGAAGAGGCAGGACATAGTACTCAATGAAGCCGGATTGATACCCCCGTCCTCCTCCCATTGTCCGAAGCCAGTGTTCCAATGGCGTGAGCGGGCAGATCCAGCCGGCGAATTCAATCAAGGCCCCCCAACTTGCCGCAGGAAGGTGGAGCCATATCACCCACCGCCATTTCAGAATCAGGAGTCCTCCGAACAGGACAAAAAGAACGAAGGTGAAGTGGAGAAGAACGAGGAGATCAGCCAGCCGGTGATAGAAAAGCGTCGAGGCTATCACTCAGAACAAAAAACCCGAGGGGGCCTGAAAGAAATTATTGCAACTCAATCGCACCTCCCTGCAGATCGACGTCCGCGTCTTTCAGTTCCATCTTATTCCCGACGTGCCACTGTTCGGCCGTCACCTCGGACACCGTCCCGCCCGGCAAGTAAAATTTGGCTTGTGGAATCTGGATGCCGTTCTCCCCATTTTTCTTGACGCAAAGCACCACGCCTTTCAGCGTGTTATCAATCACCATCACCGATTCGGGATCAGCCTTGAGATCGAAGCGGTCTTGGTCATTGGACGTCCATTCGTTGCGCTCCAGCTTGGCAACCTGCGATCCGACAGGGTTGTAAAGCTGCATGCTCAAGAGGATGGCCCCGTCTTCAGTCTTGTGTTCCACTTTGATCAGGTCCTGGTCCTGTGCCACAAAAGTTCCATTCGTATTACGAAGTTGATTTGAACCGATTGTAATATCCATGATTGTTTGAGTTCCGTTGTTCGATGCGTCGAAGTGTGGATTTATTGTAGCCGGGGAAACAAGGCCCGCCAGCCTTTCATCTTGCCAGCAGAGACGAAGATACCGATTTGAAAAGCGAGGGTCAACCGGCAGTGACACGGTCACGTCCGGTCCTTTCGTTTGATTTCCTCACGGCCCTGCGATAAACCTATCACTTCAACAAACTTTTTCTTAGGCGAGAGGGAATGATGCAAGTTTCATTGATAGGCATGGGATTAATGGGGACAGCCATGGCTGAGCGGCTGATGACGCTCGGCCATGACGTCGTGGTGTATAACCGAACGGAAGAAAAATGCACGGTCCTTCAACAACGGGGTGCCCTCAGGGCACGGTCTGCCGCGGAGGCGATCGAGGCTTCGAAGTGCACCATCCTCATGTTGGCCGATGCGCCGGCCATACAGGAAGCCTTGTTCTCTTCGGGGAAACCCAACGTTCAAAATCGGACGATTATTCAAATGGGGACGATTGCTCCATCTGAAAGTATCGCACTCGGTCGGGAGATTCGAACGGGTATAGGAGACTATTTCGAAGCGCCGGTCCTCGGGAGCCTTGCCGAAGCGAAGGCCGGCCGCCTCCTCGTCATGGTCGGCGGAAAAGCCGAACACGTGGAACGGTGGGACGAGGTATTGAAATGTTTTTGCGAAGCACCTTTACTCGTGGGGCCGATCGGACAGGCGACTGCCTTGAAGCTGGCCTTGAATCAACTCATTGCAGCCCATATCACGGCCTTTTCCTTGAGCCTGGGCTTGATTCAGCGATCGGGCGTCGAAGTCGAGACGTTCATGAACGTCCTGAGACAAAGCGCCTTGATGGCACCCATGTTCGAGAAAAAACTGCCGCGTTTGTTGACCCGCGACTACGCCCAGCCCAACTTCTCTGCCAGGCATCTTTTAAAGGACGTCGAGTTATGTCTGAATGCGGCGCAAGACGCCAACCTGGCTACACCGGCACTCGCCGGCATTCGCGGGATCCTGGAAGAGACCGTCAGGCAAGGACTGCAAGACGCCGATTATTCATCGGTCTTCGAAGCCGTGGTCCCGGAGAAACAGTAGGGCCTCAAGACGTGCCCCACTCGATCAGGGGAAAACGACGAAACCTGGGCCGGGGACCGGAGCTGTTCGGGAGTGAACATCCACGTCGCCACGCTACTCTGGAATGGGATGGAGAACATACCGTACCCCGTCAACCTGCACCACGGGCATGATCAGCCCCTGTTTCACGCCGTCGTGAGAAAAGGCATAGATGATGGATTCCCAGGGAAGCAGTGTGCCGGTAAAGAGGATTCCGATTTCCACCGGTTCTCCTTTTGCGCTGCGGTCTTGGAACGTCCGAAGTTCGGTCGCTGAAGGTACGGCGACCATTTCATGGGGCAGCCTCAGGGGTTTGAATCGTACGAGGCCCCAAGGCGTTTGGGTGAACTCGGGTCCCATGACCACGGTGAATCCCCTATGGGCTTCACGGTATTCACCCAGGACGCCCGACCACCAAAACGCCACTCGCTGGCTCAGCAATGGATGCCCCTCCCGTGCTGCATCCCGCTGCCGGTTGAAGTCAAAGAGCTTGGTTCCGAGTTCTTCACCGGGCCGGTCGTGCAATTGATCCCAGTCCGGCGGCTGCTTGTCCAATTCGTTGAGAAACAGCTCCTGGTCCATGGGCGTCAGGAGGGCGCGAATGGATTCGTCGATGAAAAGGGCGTGAGCTTGAGGGAGTTGCTCCAACGGTTGAATGCCCGATGGAGGGTCGGCGCCGGCCATACAGTCGATGGAGAGGAACAGAAAAAAGAAAATCGAAGACAGAACGTAAGACACTATAGGGAAAAGAAACGTTCGGCGTTTCATGACGACGGCAATAGAACCCGATTCTCGTTGATGAACAGGTGAAATTTTTTCATGTAGGCCGTGACGGAATCTCCCGCGTGTTGCCGAAGGACGGGAGAGGTTCGTGCCACCAGAGGCTGTCCTTTGACGATGAGATACACCACGGAATCACCGCCAAGGTTTTCAATCACGTCAATGGTTCCGGCGACCGCAACGTGTCTCGACCCCGGAGGATCGAAGGTCACGTCTTCAGGCCGGATCCCCAAGGTTGCGTTCCCGGAGTCTGCGCCTGCCAGGTCGTGAGCCTGAAACGGCACCCTGAGCGTCAAATCTCCTGCGCGGAATTCAAGGTCCCGTTGATGGAGGCGATAGGAGCCCTCGAACAAATTCATCGAAGGGTTGCCGATGAACCCGGCGACAAAGGGATTGCGGGGCTCATGATAAATCTGATCTGGCCGTCCGATCTGCTGAATCCTGCCGTGATTCATGACTGCGATGGTGTGCCCCAGCGTCATGGCTTCGGCTTGATCGTGCGTCACGTAGACCATGGTGGTGCCCAAGCGCCGGTGCAATTTCTTCAATTCCACCCGCATTGAAGTCCGAAGGCGGGCATCCAAATTCGAAAGTGGTTCGTCAAAAAGAAACAATGTGGGCTTCCGGACGATGGCTCGACCCATGGCAACGCGTTGTTGTTGACCGCCCGAGAGTTCCCTGGGTTTCCGGTCGAGCAGGTCGTGAATTTCCAATAACGCGGCGGTTTCAGCGATACGCTCTTCAATGACGGGTTTGGGCTCCCGGCGCATTTTCAACCCGAAGGCCAGGTTTTCTCTGACCGTCAGGTGCGGGTAGAGGGCGTAGTGTTGAAAGACCATGGCGATGTCACGGTCCGGAGGAGGCAGGGTGTCCACGCACTGTCCTCCGATGTGCACCGAGCCATGGGTTTGAGGTTCGAGCCCGGCGATTATGCGAAGCAACGTGGATTTGCCGCAACCCGACGGGCCCAGCAACACGACACATTCACCATCACCGGCTTCAAGTGAAACGTCATGCAAGACCCGGGTCCGGCCGAACGTTTTCTCGATGTGTCGCAGAGCAAGTCCGGCCATGCCTTACCCCTTCACCGCACCGGCCGACAGGCCGTTGATGATCCCGCGTTGAAACAAGAGGACGATGATGATTAACGGTAACGTGGCGATCACGGAGGCGGCGGCTATTTCTCCCCACGGCATGATGAATTCTCCCTGAAACAAGGCAATGCCCACCGGCAGGGTTTGGCGCTCGGGGTCGGTGAGAATCAGCAGGGCAAAGAAAAATTCGTTCCACGCATAGATAAACGTGAGGATGGCCGTAGCAAACAGCCCGGGAGCCGCGAGGGGGAGCAGGATTCTGTGCAACGCTTGCCATGCCGTGCAGCCGTCGATTTGGGCGGCTTCTTCCAACTCGAAAGGCAGTTCTTGAAAAAACGTGGTCAGGATCCACACCGCAAGAGGAAGGGTCAGTGAGACGTAGGGCAGGACCAGCCCCCAATGGGTATTCAGCCCACCGAAGTGTTCCAGGATTTGCCACACCGGTCCTGCAATGACGATGTGCGGGAACATGGCGACACAAAGGAGCCCACCCAGGATCCACGCTTTTCCCGCCATCCGCAGTCGCGCCAGGGCATAGGCAGCCGGAGTCGCGACGACCAGCGCAACGATGGTGGTGGCACCGGCAACGATCACGCTGTTCCGGATGTAGTGCAACAAGCGATGCTCGATGAGCGCCGATGCATAAAAGCCGAGGCTGCCGTCCGGCCACCAGGTTGGGGGAATCGCTTCGACTTGGATTTGTGATTTAAACGAGGTGAGGACAAACCAAAGAAAAGGACACAGGCTGCCCAGGACGGCCAGGAGAATCCCACCAAGCAACGCCGGACGTAACGGTTTCGTCATGCCGGCTCCCGTTGCAGGAGTTTGGACCCGACGGTACGGACGTAGAACAGGGAGAGAATCGCCAGCGCGACAAAGACCGTGAACGAGATCGTGGTCCCATAGCCCACGCGTCCTTCGGTGAAGAGGGTTTTATAGCCGTAAAATTGAATCACTTGCGTCGCGTCACCAGGGCCGCCTTGCGTCATGACAAAAACGAGGTCAAATACCCGAAACGCATCGATGGTCCGAAACAACAGAGCGGTAAGGAGCGCGGGTTTCAGCAGGGGAAAGGTGATATGCCAGAACCGCTGCCATGCCGTCGCTCCATCGATGCGCGCGGCGTCGTAGGTCTCATCGGGAATGATTTGTAATCCCGCCAGGATCAGGAGGCCGGCAAACGACGACGTTTTCCAGACGTCGGCCAGGATAATGGCCCCAAAGGCCATCCACGGATCGGCCAGCCACGGGACGTAGGCGTCCACCTGATCGCCGAAGAGAATCGCGTTGACGGCGCCATATTGATCGTTCAACAGAAACCGCCACATCTGGGAAGCCACTACCGTGGGAATCGCCCACGGAATCAGCACGGCCGCCCGGGTCCATCCTCGCCCTTTGAAGCGTTCGTGAATGACCAGCGCAATGCCCGTGCCCAGGAGCAGTTCCAGGGTGGTCGAGAGCAGGACGAAGCCCAGCGTGACGATGAACGCTTGATGGGCGACAGGGTCACGGAACAGTTCCGCGTAATTGCCGAATCCGATAAAGGACCGTTCCGAACCGGGGAATTCCGAGTAAAGGCTCAGCAAAAACGAATCCATTGCCGGATAGAGCGAAAAGACGGCAACGAACGTCAGTGCCGGAAAGACCATCAACCAGCCGGTGGTGCGATCTGAAGTCGTGTTCTTCATGAAAAGAACCGTCGCGTCATCAAGAACTCGCGTCTCGAATCAAGGCCAAAAACCGATTGATCTTCCGATCGGCTTCTTGTGCTTCTTCTATAATATCCGTTTTGGGAAAAGCCAACACGCGACTGAAATACCGCTGGAGAATATGCGAAACAATCGGATACACGGGTGTGCGGGGGCGCGGCCGGGCGGTTTGAAAAACCGGAAGCAGATCCTTGTACTGGGGGTTGGCGTGGAGTACCTCCGGGTCGGCATACAGCGCAAGGCGCGAAGGAGCCAATGAGGCATGGATCGCAAAATATTTCTGCAATGCAGGACTTGCCATAAACTCGATGAAGGCCCACGCCTCATCAGGATGTTGCGAATAGGCGCTGATACCGTAGAGCCACCCGCCTAGAGCGGACGTGCTCTTGCCTCCGGAGAAATGTGGAAGGGTGGTCACGCCGACCTTCCCCACGATCTTCGAATGCCGCGGATCATTCGCCAAGCCCCACGCATATGGCCAATTGCGATGAAACACCGCTTTCCCCTGGATGAACACGGCGAGGGACTCGGGTTCCTGATAGGTCAGCGCGGCCGGGGTCGCCAGTCGTTGAATGATCTGCTCCCGGACGAATCGCACCGCTTGCATGGACTCGGGCGCCGTCAAATTCGAGCGCCTGCCGTCTTCCGTCAGAAACGAGCCGTTGTGACTGCCCACGAACTCCAGCATGTCGCACACCAGCCCTTCATACTGCTTGAACTGGCCGCTATAGCCCCTGAGGAGTGGGTGTGTGGTGCGTTCTCCTTCCAGAATCGCCTGCGCCTGACGCACCAATGCATTCCACGTTGAGGGTGGTGAAAATTCATATTTCTCCAAAAGATCCTTGCGGTAATACAGCATGCCGCTATCGATACGCGAGGGTACCCCGTAGATATGGTGCCGATAGACACCCGAGGCGATCGTGGCCGGCAAAAACTTCTCGCGTTCGCTGTGGGGAAAGTACTCATCAAGCGGGAGGGCCCATCCCGAGGCGGCAAACTCCGCAGGCCAGATCACGTCCATAAAGAACAGGTCGAGCGAACCGTCCCGGTTCCTCAACTTCTGCGTCAGTAAATCGTGATAGGCCGTTGAGGAATGCGGCGCAATTTCCCGTTTGATGCGGACGTGGGGGTAGGCTTGCTCAAACCGTTGAATCGCCTCATCCCAGGCATGGGGATGATCCGCCTTCCACGTGACGAAATGAAGGGTGATCGGTGATGAACCGGGACGCTCTCCGGGGGCGGGTAATTCCTGGCCGTGCGTGAGAGGGACGTGACCGGCGCACAGGACTGCTACGGTGAAAAGCCAGGCTGCCCATGGCGAGAGGTGACGAAGCGGCGAGTACGCTGCAAAGGAGAAGGAGGCGTGAAAGCCATTCACGTAGAATCGGGAGAGGTCAAATCGGGACAACGTGAATGGTTTCAAAACGTTTCAGCCCGCGATCTTCATGAAAACAAAGAGTCGATACTCCAATCAGACTGCAATAATTTGGGCATGAAACACAACATTGTCCGTCGCTTGCCGTCGATGCCGGTGTACCGTTCACCACCATGAAAGATGTATAGGTTCAGAAACATATGGCACTCCTTGACCCAGGAGGAGTCACCATGCACATCCACCATCTCGGCTACCGGATCCGGGGGTTCTATCGAGTAGCCAATCTGGGCTATCGTTGGGACATGATACCCAACGAAGCTCACCACCGACTCAAGATTCTGACGTTCTGGGCCACCCATGGCCCGGCGGCGACCCAGGATGCCTATGCGGTCAGCCGCCGGACGCTCGCGCGCTGGAAACACACGTTGACCCAGGCCGGCGGTCAGCCCGCCGCCTTGGCCGCCCGCTCCCGTGCCCCCCACCGACGGCGCCAGCCCCACAGCCCGCCCGCACTGAACCAGGAGATCCGGCGTCTGCGCACCACCTTCCCTAACCTCGGGAAGGCCAAACTCCACGTCCTGCTGGCCCCGTGGTGTGAGGCCCACGGCCTCGCCCTGCCCAGTGTCTCCACCATTGGGCGCCTGATCGCCCGTGCGCCCGACAAGATGCGGCACGCCCCCGTCCGCTTGACGGCGCGGGGCCAGCCTAAACCCGTCGTGCGGCCGCGCAAAGCGCGGAAACCCCGCGGCCACTCCGCCCCGCCCCTCGAGGTGTTCGCCTGTGATACCGTCGTCCGGCTCCAGGCGGGCCTCCGCCGCTACTTGTTCCCCTTTCTCGATCCCCACTCGCGCTTCGCGGTCGCCGTGGCCACGCCCCCCGCGTCCAGCCGCCAGGCGACCCGCGCGCTGGAGGCCTTGTGCCAGGTGCTGCCACGCCCCCCGCGGGTCGTGCTCTCCGACAACGGCTCGGAATTCCTGGGCCACTTCCAGCAGCGGTTGGAGGCGCGCGGCATCACGCACTGGTGGACCTATCCCCGTTCCCCGAAAATGAATGCCCATGTAGAACGGTTCAACCGGACCATTCAGGAACAGTTCGTGGACTATCATGAGGACTTGCTGTTCGACGACGTGGCCCTGTTCAACCAACAATTGGCCGACTGGTTGATCGCGTATAACACCGTCTTACCCCACCATAGCCTTGGCCGCCAATCTCCGGTACAATTCCTCCTTCACCATCAACCCGAGTGCCAAATGTGGTGGACCCATACAAAGCATTGACACCTCTTCCCGAAAAGCGCTAAATTCGTCTTACTCCCCTACATTGACCGCCAATCCGCCTGGCCCTGCGAGAATGATCCTGGCAAGCTTGGTATAAGTCCCGGCACGCCCCTGATTTGCCAGCTTCTCTCAGCGCCTTGGAGTTCAACGGTTGGGTCGTATGAACAGTCATTGCGCAAGTTCTGAAGGAGTCAAAATTTTTCTATGAGCAAAATCAAAGTTGCCATTGTCGGTGTGGGCAATTGTGCAAGTTCCCTCATTCAAGGGATCTACTATTACGGTGCTAAAAAGCCCGATGAAGCCATTGGTTTGATGCATTGGGAGATAGGCGGGTATCGACCGTCCGACATTGAGATCGTGGTTGCCTATGATATCGACAAACGCAAGGTCGGGACGGACGTGAATAAAGCCATCTTTGTCGAACCCAATTGCACGACGGTATTTCATGCTGATGTACCGGAAACGGCCGTACGGGTCAGAATGGGGAAAATCCTGGATGGAGTTTCCCCCCACATGAGTGAGTACCCCGACCAGTACACGTTTGTCGTCGGGAAGGAACCCGAACCGACACAGGACGACATCGTCGGGATATTAAAAGAGTCCGGCACCGAGGTGCTCCTGAACTATCTGCCTGTCGGCTCGGAAAAGGCCACGCGGTTTTATGCCGAATGTGCCTTGGATGCCGGCGTGGCCTTTATCAACAATATCCCGGTGTTTATTGCCAGCGATTCGTTATGGGCGAAGCGGTTTGAGGAAAAAAATCTTCCCCTCATCGGCGATGATATCAAGGCGCAGCTGGGGGCTACCATTACACACCGTATGCTGACGGACCTCTTCAAAAAGCGAGGGGTCAAACTGGAAAGAACCTACCAGTTGAATACGGGAGGCAATACGGACTTCCTGAACATGCTCAACCACAGCCGGTTGGCCTCGAAAAAAGAATCCAAAACAGAAGCCGTGCAATCCGTTGCGGCCGAGCGGATAGACCAGGAAAATATCCATATCGGCCCGAGTGATTACGTCGCATGGCAAAAGGATAACAAGGTCTGTTTTCTCCGCATGGAAGGAAGACTGTTTGGCGATATCCCGATGAACCTTGAGTTGAGGCTGTCCGTGGAAGATTCCCCTAATTCTGCGGGCGTGGCCATTGATTCCATCCGGTGTGCCAAGCTTGCGCTCGAACGCGGGCAAGGTGGCGTGTTAATCGCGCCGTCCGCCTATTTTTGCAAACACCCGCCCGAACAGTTCAGCGATAGTGACGCCCATCACATGACCCAGGAATTTATTGACGGCGGGCGGGCGGGCTGAATGGTTTGACGATCTTATTGCCCAATTCGTGGAGGATGAGCAACGGATTGCGTTTATGCGCGGGAAGCCGCAACTAAGAGGCGAATCATGGACGGCAATCCCACGATGGACGACCATTTTTCCCACGTCGCTTCTTCGTACAGACACATTCGACAAACCGATACGGAGCCCATCCTTTTCATCAGTGAAAGTTTGAAGGATCTTCCCCACGTCCAGGCCGCGGACGTTGGCTGCGGTGCCGGACGCTATGACTTGTTGCTCTTCCAACACGTCAATAACCTGCATTTGACGTGTATCGACCTGAACGAGTCGATGTTGCAACAAGTCTCCGATTACCTCACGCATCATCACGTTTCGCAATTTAAGACCCTCCGGGCGAACGGCAATGAGATTCCCCTCGACGATCGGTCGATGGATTGCGTGCTGACTTTTAATGCCGTTCATCATTTTGATTTGGTCCGGTTTCTGGAAAATGCCGTCAGGGTGAGTAAACCCGGTGGAAAAATTTTCATCTACACCAGGTTGAGAAGCCAAAACGCGAGAAATGTCTGGGGACAATATTTTCCATCATTCACGGAAAAAGAAACCCGGCTCTATGAACTGGATGAGATTGAAGAAGGGATACGGGCCGTCGAGGGGGTACGCCTGGAACGGGTCAAACCGTTTCACTATCAACGAACAGCGACCGTGGCACAATTGGTGGAAAGGGTTCGGGCGAGGCATTACTCCACCTTTTCTCTCTATACCGAAGAAGAATTGAAGAACGCCCTGGAAATCTTTCAAGCGGGTCTCAAACGCGAACTCCACGAGACCGTTGATTGGGTTGATGAAAATACGTTGTTGGTTCTGGACAGGGGGAACTGATCTTCAGGTATGGGCCGCAAACGAATCAGGAACGCATCAAATACTCATAATGCTTCCGGTTCTCTCCCGATCCCCGCCCGAAATAATGCCATTTCGGAAAATTGAAGTCGGACGTGATGGATTTGGGCTGGAGAAGAACGGCTCTTAAGAATGATTCCAGGTCAGGCACGTTGTAAATATTCACGTCGAAATCCCATTGATCGAGTTGATTCAACAGGCCGGTCATGCCCGGCGTTTTCCATCCCAGCGAGAAGCGGTTCATGCCCCATTCGCAAAACAGATCAAGGGTCTCCCGGGTTTTTTCAGGAAGGCTGATGATCATGGGGGCAAGAAAGTCGATGGGGCATTGGATGATGGCCTCGGGATAGGCCGCGAACAATTCGGCAAACCCTTCTTTTTGCAGCACGTCCACGTTTCCATTAAACCATAAGTCCGTACTCTCAACCTTGTGACGGCCGAGCAGGGCAAGAACTTTCTCAAGGAGGACGGCGTTTTCTTTGAGATCGAGTTTGACGGATTTGCCCAGTTGCAGCAGTGTTTCCAGGGCATCGTCCAAAAGGATGAACTCCTCACCTTCAACCGCAGGAGTCTTGGCAAAGGAATCATGGCGGAGGATGACGTGCTCTTTCATCGGATCGAGGCGCACGTCGAGTTCAGCCCATTGGACGTTGGACGTGGCAAATTGCCGTAAGTTCGCCTCGTCGTTCACCCCATGCCAAACAAACTGGACGTGTCGGGGCAGGGTGCTTTCAGGAATCAGCTCCGTAATATCATATTTGTTGCCTCTCACCGAATGGGAGGGTAACTGTTTACGCTTGGACTCAAAGATGGTATTGGCATGGAGCAGGAGAATCTCTTGATGGAGATCCTGTTCCGAGACGGCCAGAAGATTGTCCGGCTCGTTATCGATGTATCCGAATATGCGATATCCTTTTCGTTGAAAGTCCCGGATCCCTTCCGCCTTGGAAGCACTGACGTTCTTTTCCCAGCCATGAGGGTTCATATACAGCAGATCATTCGAAAACGTGACCTTGTATTCCTTGCCTAACGCATTCAGGGAACGAAGGGTATCGGCTCGCAGGTGTTCGGGTCGTCCGGTATTGAGGCCCACCGAGGCATTCGGTTGCATCTGAAACCACCGGATAACCTCCATCACACCTTCAAAGGGACGATGGGATTCCAGGACGGCATCGGAGGACCAGCGATAGGTGACGTACCAATTTGTCACTTCTTCCCTCTGCCTTTGGGAAGGCACGAAAGTCCTGACTAACGGGTCTATCTGGTTTTCGTGCACCTTGATGTCCGAAACCGTCAACGTGTTGAAGAAACCGGTGGAATGCTGCCGATCGAAAGACCTGAGAACGTACAGGATCATGTACCGCATATCCAGAATGGTCCCATCGATATCGAAGACGACCATGAATTGATCTGCAGGATGGAGAGTCCTTGTCTTTTCGTAATGCAAGGAAAGGTTTTTCATCCAATTTTTTTCTTTGACCATCATGGCAGTCGTTATACCTATCCTGGAAACAACCGGAAAAAATTTGCTGCGACAAATACCTAAGGTCCTTATTCTAATTGTAGATCCACATTATTAAGTTGATATGAAACGAATGTTAAGACGGTGTAAAGATGAAGGCCGGCATCGACGTGCCACGAGATGACAACGGGGAGAAGCCGGCGCAATGATTGCCCTCACCCGCCGGCCTGCGTCCTCGCTTGTGAATTGTGAAATCGGGTACGTTTCTCGCAAAGGGATCGACCTTCATCTGGCGTTCCAGCAACATGAATCGTATTGCCGGGCCCTGCGGCAAATGGGCGTGGCGGTTGAAGTTCTTCCACCTGAAGAAGCGTTTCCCGATAGTGTCTTTATCGAGGACAACGCCATTATCCTGGATGAACTGGCGGTGGTGACTGCGATGGGGGTGCCGTCGCGGCAGAGCGAACCCGCGTTGCTGCTTTCCGTTCTTGCCCGTCACCGTCCCCTCGTGACGATATCGCCGCCTGCAACGATTGAAGGCGGTGACGTGTTGCGCATGGGGAAAAGGTTGTACGTCGGAATATCGACACGAACGAATCGAGCGGGCGTGGAAGCCCTCCAGGCGATTGCGGAACCCTTGGGATACGGAGTGACGCCCATCGGAATACAGGCATGCCTCCATCTGAAGACGGCTTGTACGTCCCTCGACGATGAGACGTTGTTGGTGAACCCGGCCTGGCTTGATTCGGATGCCCTGGGGATGTTCCGGTTGTTACACGTTCCGGCCCAAGAGCCGTTTGCAGCGAACGTCTTACGCTTGCCCGGAGGGGTACTGGTTCAGGCGTCCTCCCCATTGACGCGCGACTTGATCGAGGCGCGGGGATATGCCACCACATGCGTTGAATTGGGCGAGTTTTCCAAGGCCGACGCGGGCCCGACGTGTTTGAGCCTTCTCATTTCCTCCGAATCACTCCCTCCTTGAGGGGGAGTCGGGGAGCCAAGGGCGCAGCCCGCAGGCGAACCGGTGGGGGGTGAGCGTTGCGTAACCCGACATTCCCGCTTGCATTGGACTTGCCTCCCTACCTACAATCCGGGCACGGCCCATGACGCGTCCAGCTAAAACTACTAAAAAGTCCAAATCGGTTTCGTCTTCCCAAGTCAAACTTGATCGGGGAACAAAGCGCCGTTTTCAAATTCGTTTGCTCAAATGGTATGGCGAATGTGGACGCGATTTGCCTTGGCGGCGGACCGTGGACCCGTACAGAATTCTTGTCTCGGAAGTGATGCTTCAGCAAACGCAAGTTGATCGGGTCATTCCCAAGTACCACGAGTTCCTGGAAAAATATCCGACGCTCAAGGATTTGGCCGAGGCCGAACCGGACGACGTCCGCGAGACATGGTACCCACTCGGGTATAACGTTCGTCCCTACCGCCTCCATAGCATTGCGTGTGAGGCCGTGGCCCACTACGGCGGGAAGATTCCGCGAGAGTCCGAACAACTGCAGTCGATGAAAGGGATTGGCCGGTATACCGCCGGAGCGGTTCGGGCCTTTGCCTTTCATGAAGATGCCCCGATTCTCGATACGAACGTGATGCGGGTGCTGCATCGAATCTTTATGGGGAAGGGCGATCCGAAAACGCAAAAATCAAAACTCTGGGCCCTGTCGGAAGCCCTGATCCCCAAAGGCAAAGGGTATGACTTTAATCAGGCCCTCATGGATTTCGGTGCGGTGGTGTGTACCGCGCGAAATCCTTACTGCCTGTATTGCCCGATGCGGGAATTTTGTAAGGCGTATCCCGTGGAGACGAAATAGGTTTGTCGGGCATGGCTGACAAAGAGGTTCTTCAAGTGGCTGCTGCCGTGATTGAACACCGGGGGCGGTATTTGATTACACGTCGGGAAGCCGGTGTTCATTTAGGCGGATTTTGGGAGTTTCCCGGTGGCAAGCGCGAAGCAGGCGAAACGTTCGAGGCATGTGCCCGTCGTGAGGTGTTCGAAGAAGTGGGAATTGAAATAACGACCCTGAGACCCTTGACGATTTCGCACTATGAATATCCCGACAAGAGCGTGGAATTGCACTTTTTCACGTGTTCCCTGTCTCAGGGTGACCCGCAACCATTGGGTTGTGAGGACTTCCGATGGGTGAAGCCCGGGGAGTTGACGGAGTATTCATTTCCTCCCGCCGATCAACCGGTGGTGTCCCGATTGGTGCAATCAGCGGAAAAGGAACCCGTTTGAAAAAGGAGTGCCAGCCGGTTTGTCGCCCGATCTGTTGACGGCTTTTCAACCACGTTTCGCGTCATGCGTTTTCCGATTCAAGCAAGGCTAAAGGACGGGATGTCAGTTGAGTTGGTCCAGGCAGGTGCCAACGATCTTTCCGCAGTGCAGGAACTCTATCGCGTCATTGTCGAAGAGGGGATTTCTTATCCTCACCAACAACCGCTCGACGCGGATGGTACGTGGGATTATTGGTTTTCGGGTAAGAGTACGGTCGCGGCGTATGTGTCGGAACGACGTGGACGTTCTAACCTGGTTGGGGCGTTTTACCTCAAACCCAATTGGCCGGGACGAGCCAGAAAAGTTGCCAACGCTGGATTTATCGTGGCCCCGGAGTGGCGGAACCAAGGATTGGGCTGGTTGCTCGGGGCCACGATGTTGGAGTATGCCAAGAACTTGGGATTTCACAGTGTGCTATTCAACTTGGTGTTTTCTGAAAATCATGCTGGCCGGAGGCTGTGGAAGAACCTGGGCTTCGTGGAGGTGGGCCCCATTCCAAAAGCCGTACAAAATGATGACGGCACCTTTCAGGACGCGATTGTCATGTTTCGATCCCTCCGTGAGCCGGATGGTCCGGTTGTGACGGATGCCAATGCAAAAGGTGACTGACCACGAATGAAGGTCGTGCTGGACATTGAAACCATTCAAGCGCCACGGGAAGAATGGGCGCGTTTGGTTGGGGTTGATTCGGTCGCTCGCGAATCCTGCGAAGGGAGTGATACGGATTTATTCACTCATGCCGAGGCTCGTGAGCAAAGGAAGAAAGAAGATGAAAAGTATGAGCAGTCGTCGTTTGACGGAACCTTCAGCCGGATCGTGTGCATTGGGCTCCTGATGTTCTCCGACGCCATGGAGTACCACGGTGCGGTAAGTTGGTATGGCACGCATGAGCAGGAACTCCTTCGCCGGTTCTGGGCTCGTCTTGGTGAACTCCGGCCCTCTCTTTTCATTACCCATAATGGATTGGGCTTTGATCTCCCTTTTCTGAAAAAGCGTTCGATCATTCACCACGTCAAACCGTCGATGGAGATCAGTTTGGCCAGATTCCGCACGGAGCCCGTCTACGATACGATGGCGATCTGGAGTAACTGGGACGCGCGGGGATGGGTCAAACTGGACGTGTTGGCCCGTGCGTTACAAGTCGAAACCAAATCCGGAAGCGGCAAGCAAGTGGCTGAAATGTGGGCTCAGGGACGAAGACGGGAGATAGCCGAATATTGCCTGCGCGACACGTACGTCACCTATGCCTGTTACCAGCGCATGACGTTTCGGGCCCCGCTGGGCAGTGACGTGATCCTCAAGAATCCTGAACTGATCGAGGTGAGTTAACCCGGGTTAAGGCGATTCCTGTCGCTTCTTCAAGCGTTCTATTTCTTGTTTCTGCCTGGACAATTCGCGCCGCAAGGATCGCATTTCTTCCAGGAGAGCGTCGGACGGAGGGGATTCCAACCGGATAATGGGACGATCCGGAGGAATGACTAGCGGTGCAATGCGGCGTGGGGGAGTAACCTGGACTGGGGTGGCGTCGGGAGTCGAGAGCTTGCCGTCCTTTGAAACCGGTCCGTTAAGCGTGGCGAGCAATGCCGTATCAATGGTGAGAGTCTTTGTGCCCGTTCCCTGATCCCAGGATTTTTTGACGGCGCTCTTGGGCAGAAACGTCACAGTGGGCTTTGTGACTCCCAGGGAATCGGGAGTCCTGGGTTTGGTTTTGGATCGAGGGCCTTGGCCCGATAAACCCGATACAGTAAGGGCCATATGCAGGTCGTTATGCTGGAAGGACAGAATGCCGGTCAGGCTTTGAAAATCCGATGCCGACTGTAAGGGGATATGTATGATGACCTGTTCTTCAGCCGTCACTTGCAGAAAGGCGCGCCGTAAGTGAGGAGCCCAAAATGCGACTTGATCCGGGGAAACCAGGGGGATCGGTTTTGCCCCGCTGTCCAGGAGTTGTTGAAGCCACCTGGCGGAGGATCGTCGATAGTGAATGCCGGTTAACACTTTTTCAAAGGTTTCGACCGAAACGTCGGCCGGATGGGAAGGGCTGTACGACGCCTCCGAGACGGTTCTCAGCACGACGGAGCCTTTCGGGCCCTCATAAATGGAAGTCTCGATTCGAGGGGGACCCAAACATCCCCCCAACCATCCGCTGAGGAACAACGTCCCCAGAAAGGCAATCGGCAAAATTCGTGTGCGAGTATTCATGGCATCACCAGAGTCAGGATTCGTACCATATCAAAAATTCGAGAGGGTTGAAATGCCTTTTATGGGTCCACCCACTCCCCGATTACAAATGTCGGGGACAGGCTTTGGCACGCAGGACGGGTTGCTGCGAGGTCCCTCCCCTTTGTAAGGGGAGGATAGGAGGGGTAGAGCCGACCATGGAGAACGGGTTTTCGTCATCCTATCCGAAGACTCTACCTCCCCTCGCCCCTCCTGATCCTTCGCTACGCTCAGGACAGGCAAAGGAGGGGAATGAGAGCCCCGTAGGTCGGATGAGCGCAACGTAATCCGACGTTCCCGTGGAAGGGAAAAACCGTGGAACTGAGTGCAAAAACGCTATGGCCCCTGTTCCCCTTGCTCTTGTTAGTGGTGGTCGTGTGTTTGACAACGGCCTTGGTGGTGGTCGTTCGTCGGAAAATGGATCGGACCACTATCCGGATTCAAGCCGGAGCCCTTACGTGTTATGGCTTGGCGGCCGTCACGGCGATTGCCAGTGAAGGCGGCGGAATGTCGTCTCATGTGCATCGGCCTTTTTCGATCCTGACGCAAATCCTGATTGTGTGGGCGATCGCGCGATGTTGGGGGAAGCAACAGCGTTTCCTTGTTGCCTTGAACGTCACGGCGTGGGTGGCGATTCTGGGAGATACCGCTTTGCATTATCTTCTCGTGCGGTGACACACACATGAAAGCATTGCGCCGGAACGCACGCGTGGTCAAGAGCGCAGGAGGGCTTTACGGCTGCCTGAGTCCGCAGGCCCGGGCAATTCCGTCACGGTATTGGATCCACACGTTCAATCCCGTTTCCAATTTTTCCAGGATTAAGGCTTTGGTGCCGGACTCTACGGCTTCTTTGGCGATAAGGTCATAGACAAGGGATCGGTTACAGGGTTCGATCATCTCGCGCGCGCGAACGAGGTCGAGATGTTCCGAAGAGAGCCCGTGGTAGACCACGAGGGGATGTTTTTTTACAATATCTTCAACGTCCGCTTGGGACTTTGGTTCTTTCTGCGCCATGACCTCTTCCCGGTCGTTGGCCGAACCTTGTACGAAAATGGTGAGGACCGCCACGCCTACGATCCAGTCTTCCCGATCGCAGATTTCATCAAGCCATTCCCGATAGGCATAACTTCTTGATAACAACTCGACGTCGCGAAATTCAGCCCGCTTGTACCCCAGGCCCATCATCATTTGAAGGAAGAGTTCCTGGTGTGGTTTGCCAATTGAAAGCCCGCCGGTTTCTTCTTCATAAATCGTCGTCGCCAAGTGACGACGTACTTGCCACGGGGGATTTTTCCCGACGACCCTCGCAAGCAGGACGGCAAAATCTCGCAGATACACCACATATTCCTGACGGAAGTGAACGTTGAGTTGCGCCTTGGTGACGGTGCTTCCGTTGAAGTGGGCTGTCGACCAATGCTGCTTGCGGCCAAGAATGTCGAAAATTCGGTCGCGAAATTGTTCAGCCGAAAGCTTCCACATCATGGAGCGGGATAGGGGGGAAAGGATTGATCTATGATGGAACGCAGGTTATGGGATAGGAGGTCTTTGAACATTATCGGAACACGAGTGACGAGGCGAGCGGCGTCCTTATTTGCATTTCTCGTTTTTGTCACCCTACAATGTCATCTTGAACAGCATATCATAACTGAGGAAAAAACAACATGGCTTTTGATCCAGTCTCGCTAGCGGATCCGGACGAAATCCTGACCTTTTTGTCGCACGTTGCCTTACGTGGGAAAGGGATGACGACCGAAAGCCTGATGGATTACGTCTTGGATGAAGGATTTACGGAACCGACCTATCTGAATGCCAAGGGAGAGGACTCGCAAGCGTTTTTCCAAGGACAGCCGAATGCCTGGGCTATCTACCAAATTCGTGAGTGGAAGCGGGTGCTCGTGGTCAGTGGAGGGGATGATCGGGAGCGGCGGGTTCAGATTACGGAAACCCCTTAGGGAGAAGCGAGGCAGGCCAAAAGGGCAACGGAGAGTTATTTCCACCCCCCCACCAGGACGCCTTCTTCAAAATACAGATAGCGGTGTTTGACGGATCCCGCGTCAATCCAGTCTTCATAGACCCATTCTTCCCGGCGAACTCCACGGTCGGTATAGGTGATGTTCATTTGGTATGGTGAGCCCCAGGCTTGCATGGCTTGCTCCCGCGTCATGCCCACGATGACGTCTTTGTCCTGGATGTGGCGTTCAAAAGTCGGGTCCAGGAGTCCAGGCAGAAATCCCCAGGCAAGCATGGAGACGGCAAAGACGCCCAGTAAGATAGAGAGGGTCATCCGGACGGAGCGCCGGCACGGGAAGGGAAGCGATTGGCCGTGTGAGCCGTCCTCATGAGGAGCATCCGGGACGACTGAAGTGGGAAGCGATTCCTGAGGTTGCATGAGTCCAGTCTAGCAACCGTCGAAGAAAACCGTCAATATAGGGGCGACGATGTTTATCGAGGTGGAAGAGAACCCCAACTGTGAGACCTCCGTCTTTCTCCGGTTTAAGGAATTGGGCCCCGCGCAGCGTCTTCGACAAGTCAAGAGTTACGAACGTTCTTCTCGGGGTGAATGGTGTGACGTCGTGGGGTGGACCGATAATGAAGACCGTCCGGAATGCCCGGCACTGGCGCAACCCGTCGAGGAATCCGGACGCGGGGCGGCGTACGTGGTGTTCGGAGGAACATGGGGGGTACGCTTGAAAAAAGAGGGAGTCCACGAGGCCTGGAGCCTGGACAGTCCCAATCAGTGGGGTGAAGCCTACATGCTGTTAACGGACGCGCACGATCTTCGATTGGAAGAAGGAGACTGAGGGAGACGAGGGAACGTCTATTCGGCGTAGACTGGAACCGGAATGGTTTTTTGGGGTTTGGGCGGTGCAGGGGGGCGTTGGGCAAATTCCTGGGAGTAGGGGTTCAGGATGGGTTCATGGGTATGCCGGCCGATTTGATGAATCCGCGCCAGGCTTTGAACGGTAAATTCCAACCGATCGATGGAGGAGTCGACGGTCAAATAGTCAGGAAGACCGTTAAGGGAAAATAATTGATACGCCAGCGACCAATCCCCGTCCTCCTTATCCCATTGTTCTACCACGAGTTCCGCCTGCTTCGACGGAGGGCCTTTGAACAACAGGACCCACAGATTCGACCGAAACGTCGGGTTCTTCGGCCTGACCGAAGGGCTGAATTCGTTGACTAACGAAGGAACGGCCTTCAAGGGGATACTGGGCGTGAATTCAACTTCAACCCGTTTGACGTGCAACGTGGGAAAATCCCGTGCCTCGCGGAAATCCGGCTTATAGACAAACGAATAGCGGACCTGAACACCATCGCGCGAGTAGGTGTACACGTCCTCGCCAAACTGAGGAGACACGAGCTTACTGAAATATTTTTTCCAATCCCTGGGCGAATAATAGCTGAACACGCGAAGGGCGGACTTTCTCGAACGGATGGCGTGGGGAATGCCAAGCTTCGCATGGACTTCCTGTTGTGTGAGCCCGAGAAACCCGTCCTCGAAAAAGGGTTTGGCGTGCAGGGAGGCCGTCGGAAGAACAACCATCAGGCCGACGGTTAAAACAAAAACCAAGGGGAATTGCTGGAAACAAGGATTGTGCATGAATCGATTTCGATCAGACTCAATAATTTTCATCCTAACCTTGGACTGAAATTGAGTCAAGCAAGTGGCGGGTGCGTAGGTCGGGTTAGCCCTTCGACTACGCTCAGGACAGGCGCAGCATCAGTATTCCTAGTTCCCCTCCTTTGTAAGGAGGGGTTAGGGGAGGTAGAGGCATTTGCAGAGACCACCTCATAGTCCCTTGCAGATTTTGACCGGGAGAGACGGGATCAGTATAGTCACTCCTTTTCATCCGTAGCGTCGCAACCGTAGCTTCGGAAGCCTTTGGAGAAGTCGTCGCGTAGGTCGGGTTAGCGTAGCGTAACCCGACAATAATCTGTCCGGAGTTCATGAAGCCTGAGGATGAGATTCACGGAATGAGTCCGACAACCCGAATTGAAGAACTGAAAGACCGGCTTCACCGGCGGATCCTCGTGCTGGATGGTGCCATGGGCACGATGATCCAGAAACGGAACCTGTCGGAGGCCGACTTTCGGGGGACGCGGTTTGCCACGCATCCCTGTGACGTCAAAGGCAACAACGACCTGTTGGTGCTGACCCAACCGGATCTCATCGGCTCGCTCCACCAGGAATATCTGGAAGCCGGGGCGGACATGATCGAAACGAATACGTTTAACTCCAATGCGATCTCCATGGCCGACTATCAAATGGAACACTTGGCGTATGAGTTGAACCTGGCCGGGGCCACGGTGGCGCGGAAGGCGGCGGATGCGGTCATGAACAAAGATCCCTCGCGGCCGAGATTCGTGGCCGGGGTGCTGGGGCCCACCAACCGGACGGCATCCATGTCGTCTGACGTGAATGACCCGGCTTTTCGCGCGGTGACGTTTGAACAATTGCGAAAAGCGTACTACGAACAAGTGCGGGGCCTGGTGGATGGGGGAAGCGACCTGCTTCTCGTGGAAACGATTTTCGATACGCTCAATGCGAAGGCCGCCTTTTTTGCCATCGATCAATATCGCCAGGAACAGGGGGTGTCTATTCCGGTCATGGCTTCCGTGACCATTACCGATCAAAGCGGGCGAACGCTTTCCGGGCAGACGATTGAAGCCTTTTGGCACTCCATTGTCGATGCGGATCCCTTCAGTGTCGGGATCAACTGTGCCCTGGGGGCCAAGCAAATGCGTCCCTATATCGAGGAACTGTCGAAACGTGCCCCGGTCTACATCAGTTGTCATCCCAATGCGGGGCTGCCGAACGCCTTCGGGGGGTTTGACGAAACACCGGAGCGGATGGCGGAGGACTTGCGGGAGTTTGCCGGGAACGGGTGGTTGAATATCGTGGGTGGATGCTGCGGAAGTACGCCGGAGCACATTGCCGTGATTGCCCAGGCGGTGCGTGATCTGCCTCCCCATACGGTGGTCGAACCCGATCATGCCACGCGGTTGAGCGGGCTGGAACCCCTGACGATCCGGCCCGAGCTGAACTTCGTGAACATCGGGGAGCGGACGAACGTCACGGGCTCACCGAAATTTTCCCGGTTGATTCGCGAAGGTCAATTCGAGGAAGCCCTGGCGGTGGCCCGCCAGCAGGTGGAAGGGGGCGCGCAACTCGTTGACGTCAACATGGACGAAGCCATGCTGGATTCCGAAAACGCCATGGTGCAGTTCCTGAACCTCATTGCCTCGGAACCCGATATTTGCCGTGTCCCTCTCATGGTCGATAGCTCGAAGTGGTCGGTGATCGAGGCCGGGCTGCAATGCGTTCAGGGCAAGGGCGTGGTCAATTCCATCAGCTTGAAGGAAGGCGAGGAGAAATTCAAAGAACAAGCCCGCCTGGTCAAGCGGTACGGCGCGGCCGTGGTGGTGATGGCGTTTGATGAAACGGGACAGGCCGATACCATCGACCGGAAGGTCGAGATTTGCACCAGGGCGTATAAGATCCTGACGGAAGAAATCGCGTTTCCGCCACAAGACATTATCTTCGACCCGAATATCCTGACGGTCGCCACGGGGATTGAAGAGCACAACAACTATGCGATCAATTTCATCGAGGCCGTTCGGCGGATCAAAGCCACGTTGCCGCACTGTAAAACCAGCGGCGGTGTCAGCAATATTTCCTTCTCGTTCCGCGGGAACAACGTCGTGCGTGAAGCCATGCACTCGGCGTTTCTGTATCACGCGATCAAAGCCGGGCTGGACATGGCCATCGTCAACGCCGGCCAGTTGGGAGTCTATGGGGAGATCCCCAAGGAGCTGCTGGAACTGGTCGAGGACGTCCTGCTGAATCGAAGGCCCGACGCGACCGAGCGGTTGGTCGAGTTCGCCGAAACCGTGCAACAGGAAGGCAAGGCGGTCGTCAAAGCCGATGCCTGGCGGGAAGGTTCCGTGGGAGCACGGCTCTCGCATGCCTTGGTCAAAGGGATCGTGGACTACATCGACGAAGACGTGGAAGAGGCCCGGCAGCAATACGACAAACCGATCAAGATCATCGAAGGTCCGTTGATGGACGGCATGAACGTCGTGGGGGAACTGTTCGGTTCCGGAAAAATGTTTTTGCCGCAAGTCGTCAAGAGCGCGCGGGTGATGAAAAAAGCCGTGGCGTATTTGCTGCCCTTCATGGATCAGGAAAAAGAAGCGTCGGGAAGTAGGGCGCAAGGGAAGGTGCTGCTGGCCACGGTTAAAGGCGACGTGCACGACATCGGCAAAAACATCGTCGGCGTGGTGTTGGGGTGTAACAACTATGCCGTGATTGATCTCGGGGTGATGGTGCCCTGCGAAAAGATTTTGGCAAAAGCCAAAGAGGAACAGGTCGACATGATCGGCCTGAGCGGCTTGATTACCCCGTCGTTGGATGAGATGGCCTACAATGCGAAAGAAATGACACGTCAAGGTTTCGATATCCCACTCCTCATCGGCGGCGCAACGACGAGCAAAGCCCATACAGCCGTCAAAATCGCCCCGGGCTACCCCGAGCCGGTCGTGCACGTGACGGATGCGTCGTTGGCCGTGAACGTCGTCCGGCAATTATTGAGCAAGGAAGCAAAGCCCGGATTTGTGGAAAAGGTTCGGCACCAACAACAGCAGTCGCGCGAAGCCTATGAAAGCAAGAAAACCCTGAAGAAGTTGTTGCCGCTGGAAGCGGCCCGGAAGCGGCGGACCCCCATTGATTGGCAAACGTCGGAGCGAGCGACGCCGAGTTTCCTGGGAACGCGGGTGATCGACGATCAGCCGTTAAGCGACCTGGTGCCGGTGATCGACTGGTCGCCCTTTTTCCATACATGGGAGTTGAAAGGGAGATACCCAAAAATCTTCGAAGCCCCGATCGTCGGAAGTAAGGCCAAGGAGTTATTTGACGATGCCCAGGGGTTACTCAAGGACATTCTCGATAACCGGTTGCTCACGGCCAAGGCGGTCTATGGATTGTTCCCGGCCAACAGCGTGGACGACGACATTGAAGTCTATACGGACGAATCGCGCTCGGAGGTACTGACGACCTTCCATACCCTTCGCCAACAACTCGAAAAACCGGAAGGCGATGCCAATTACGCCCTGGCGGACTTCATCGCGCCCAAATCAACGGGGCTTGCGGATTACCTGGGCGGGTTTGCGGTGACCACGGGGATCGGGATCGAGGCCCTGTGTGAGCGATTCGAAAAAGATCATGACGATTACAACTCGATCATGGCAAAAGCGTTGGCCGACAGGCTTGCCGAAGCGTTTGCCGAATGGCTGCATCGGGAAGTCCGTAAGGCATGGGGGTACGGCAAAGAAGAAAAACTGTCGGCTGAGGATCTCATCCGGGAGCGCTATCGTGGAATCCGTCCGGCTCCGGGCTATCCCGCATGCCCGGACCACACCGAAAAACAGATCCTGTTCGACCTGCTGGAGGCCGAAAAAGTCACCGGCATTCACCTGACGGAAACGTTTGCCATGTTTCCCGCTTCGTCGGTCAGCGGTCTGTACTTCGCCCATCCGCAAGCCAAATACTTCGCCGTGGGGAAGATCGACCACGACCAGGCGAAAGACTACGCCGCGCGCAAGCAGATGGACGTGGCCACCGTGGAACGATGGCTCTCCCCGAATCTGCTGTGATCTCCCTATTCCCCTCCTCCATCACTCCCCCCCCTTGAAGGGGAGTCGGGGAGCCAAGGGCGCAGCCCGCTGGCGAACCGGTGGGGGGGTAGTATTTGTAGGGCCGTATCCCGGGTCGCGGCTTGGTAATGTCTTAGGTTGCCTTCTATTCCCCTCCTTTGCCTGTCCTGAGCGTAGCGAAGGATCAGGAGGGGTGAGGGGAGGTAGAGAGGTGTAGTAGGTCGGGTTAGATCCCGTAGGTCGGGTTAGCGCAGCGTAACCCGACAGCCCCGCTAGTCAGCCACCGCTTTTTTAAACACGATGTCCCCGAAATAGGCCACGGCGGATTCTTGAGTGTTGTCGGTATCCGTCATCACGGCCACCCCGGAAATCGGGGGCGGGTCGCCTCCGAACGCTTTCTGATAATCCTCGTAAAGGTTCCGCGACTCGGCAACCCACTGCCCGGCTTTTGCCTTCCCGCTTTCAATGACGATCATCTTCACGCGATCCGTGTACGGATTGGGAACAATGGTCCCGATGGGGCTTCGACTCTCCCAGATGTAAGTGATGGCTCCGGTCGGGGGGTACTTCCCATGAAGCACCCGGGCCAGTTCATATTGGGCTTGGTCCAAAAAGTCGATTTTGCTCTCGTCATAGGCGAAAGTGATATACAACCGGGCGGGGTAATCGTCTCCCGCTTTTGTGGTGACGTCACCCTTTTGCAACACGTTCTCGATCTTCCAGCGCCATTCGACAATGGGATAGAGCTTGGGGTCGATGGTCACCTCTCGGGTCAACCCCGAGGAAGAACCGCGGCTCACGGCTTTGATGACCACGGTCCCGTCGTCTTCCACCAACGAATATTCAGTATGCTCGTCGATCTTACGAAAGGTGAGGGGCTTCCAGGAATCAGGGTAGGGTCCTCCAGCCTCTGCGCGGGAAAAGGTCCCCACGTGAATGGTGTCCGGCGATTCCGCCTGGAGGGTTCCGGCAAGCAAGACAAAGCTCAAGCATAGTCCGATAGGCCCCGCAAAAGAATTCCACCCGTACCTCATGACTTTCATGATCGAATCCTTCCTTGATGCTTCACGGGCTTCCTCGAATCAGCCGCAACCGTTCGACCATATTATATACATTACAGCAGGCAGTAAGCATTCTGGTAATTGTCGTCCTGATCTCCAACGTCGTTGTCCTTGACCGGCTATTTCCCTAAAGCATAGAATGGCCGTCATCAAGCGGGTCTTTGTCCGGGGCAGGCTTTTCTTCTGTCCGGATTCGGCCATGAGGAGTGACGAGCATGCGAATCGACTATGATAAAGGCGGGTTGATCAGTCCGAAGCTCCTGAAGCGGCGTCGCACGGAATCCCAGGCGGACGGCGGGTCCAGGAAGAAGATCATGCTGCTCTTCCCTCCGGATTGGTATCCCTCCGAGCCCTATCTGAGTCTTCCGACGTTGACGGCGTTCCTGCGCCGTGCCGGGCATGACGTGGTGCAGAAGGACGTCAATCTCGAGATGTACGATTGGTATTTCAGCGCGGATTTTCTCAAGCGTGCGTTGAAACGCGTGCCCCAGCAACTGGATCGTTTGAAAAGACTGGCCAGGGATCGTGGGCTCTCGGACGAAGAAACCGAGTTGCAGTTGGCCTTGTGCGCATGTACCCGGTCTCGCATGGCTGACTTGATCGAGCAGGCGGAGCGCGCCAAGGCAATCGTCCGTTCTCCGGATTTCTACGACGCGGCGAAACTCGAATGGGCCATGAACGTCTTTCGGGACGTGACGTCGACCATTTCGCTGGTGTACGCCCCCGCCCGCATTTGTATGCCGCCGATGGAAACGGACCTGTCGTATAAACTCTTCATGTCCTCTGAGGTTCTGGCCGCGGTCGAAGATACGCAAGTCAACGTCTATCGCGACGTCTTTGACCATATCGTCAAGCCGGCGATTCTTGAGGAACAGCCGGATATCATCGGCATCTCCATCGTCTTGCGGCAGCAACTGTTTTCGACCATGACCTTCTGCGCCATGATCAAGGAGTCTTTTCCCGATATCCACGTGACCATCGGCGGCAATACCGTGACCCGATTGCGCGACGTCCTGCCGACGACTCCCAAGCTGTTTGCGCTGTTTGACAGTGCGGTGGTGTACGAAGGAGAAACGGCGTTCCTTCAATTGGTGGACGCGATCGGGACCGATCGGGATTTCAACGAAATTCCGAACGTCCTGTGGCGGGATGATTCGGGCATTCATACGTCGCCGGTCACCTCCTCCGAGAACATGGCGGATCTGCCGCCCCCGGATTTCGATGGGCTCCCGTTGGATCGATACTTCGTGCCGGAACCCGTGCTGCCCTATCTCGCGACGCGGGGTTGTTATTGGGGGCGGTGTGAGTTTTGCGATCATGGCGAAGGGTATACGGCCGGCTATCGGACCAAGAAGATCCAGGAGATCATCGAGGAAGTTCGATTCCTCCGAGACAAATATCACACGCGGTATTTTCACTTTACCGATGAATCCTATCCGCCGGCCCTCTTCCGAAAACTGACGCGGCAACTCAAAGAACATCAGTTGGGCATTGCGTGGACCACGCACATCCGCTTCGAGAAGAGCCTGTTGGATGACGAGGTGTGGCAGGATGCCCAGGATTCAGGGTGCAAGTTCCTCCATATGGGCTATGAATCCGGCAGCGAGCGGGTCCTGCAACTCATGGATAAGGCCACGACCACTGAAGTGATTCAACGGAGCCTGGAGTTGTCCTCGAAACACGGGGTGTGGAACCACGTGATGGGATTTTTCGGGTTTCCGGGCGAACGGTATGAAGACGCGAAGTTTTCCATGCAATTTCTGGAAGACAATAGAACGCACGTGCATTCCATCGGCTTCGGCACCTTCGATCTCAGCAAGCATACCCCGGTGGCCAAGGACCCGGAGCGATGGGGCATTACGTACTACAAAAACCCTGAATGGGACCTTGCCCTGGATTATTACTTCACCGTGAAAGATGGGCTGGGCGTGGAGGACGCCGAACGGGTGTTTGAAGAGTTCGAGCAGAATCATTACACCGGCTGGGATTTGAAGATCTACATCCGTGAATACGTCTTTCTCTACGTGGCCCATTTCGGCACCAACAAACTTCCGGCCCTGCAATTCCGCATCGCTCCCGAAGAGAGTGCCGAAGAATTGGCAAACGTCTGATGGATTCTTCCCTCATCAACATCGATAACACGGCCTCCCAGGCAAAGAGCAGTCGGAAGTTGAAGACCATGCTGCTCTTCCCGCCGGAGTGGGTTCCCACGGCCCCGTATCTGGCGTTGCCGAGTCTCACGGCGGTCCTTCGGGAAAACGGCCATGAAGTCATTCAGCAGGACGTGAACATCGAAATGTATGAGTTGTTCTTCAGTGACATGTTCCTGATCTGGGTCAATGCGCGCATGGTCCAACAGCTCCGGGCACTCGAAGCGAAGGAACAGCGCGAAAGCTTGAGCGAAAAGGAGATCAATCAGAAAGCCTGTTTGCAGGAAGCCTTGGCCCTTGACGTGATGGAATTGGCCGCGAACGCCGAGGAAGCGAAACGCATCAACCGCAGTGACGATTTTTACGAAGCCGATAAACTCGAATGGGCGTTGAACGTGTTTCGTGACGTCATGCGATATATCTCCGCCGCGTATTTTCCCGCTTCCCTCGTGTATTACCCCATGGAGAGTCATTTGGGCTATCGGCCTGGCGTGTCGAGTGAAGTCTTCGCGTGTTTGGACGATGAACAGGTGAACGTGTATCGGGACGTGTGCCGGCAATTGGTGCTGTCGGTGATCAGCAAAGAGCGCCCCGACGTGGTCGGTGTCTCCATCGGGACGCAGATGCAACTGATCGCCGGGTTTACCTTTTGCAAAATGATCAAGGAGGCGTTCCCGGATATCCACGTCACGGTCGGGGGGAACGTGATTACGCGGCTTCAGGAAGATTTGGCGAAACAGGAGCCGTTTTTCTCTTCCGTGTTTGATTCAGCCATTATGTATGAAGGCGAACACGCCCTGCTGTGGTTGTTGGAAGCCCTGGCGGGTGATCGAGCGTGGCAAGCGGTTCCGAACCTGATGTATCGGGAAAACGGACACGTTCGGATCAATGCGGAAATTTATACGGAAAAGACCACGGCGCTCCCATTGCCCGATTTCAAAGGGTTGCCCTTGGACTCCTATTTCGTCCCCACGCGCATCCTTCCGTACCTGGCGACCCGGGGATGTTACTGGGGGAAGTGTACGTTCTGTGATCACGGGCAAGGGTATTTTGACCAGTATCGCGGCAAGCCGGCCCAGGACGTGGTCCGGGAAGTCAAAGCCCTCAAGGAGACGTATCAGGCCGATCATTTTCTCTTTGCCGATGAATCGTATCCGCCCGCGCTCTTCAAAAAGGTGTCGCAACTCCTGATAGAAGAACAGGTGGACATCAAGTGGACGACGTTGATTCGCTTTGAGGAGTCGCTCCAGGACCCTGAAGTGTGGAAACTCGCCGCGCAGTCCGGCTGTAAGACCCTGTACTACGGGATGGAGTCGGCTAATGAACGCGTGTTGGAACTCATGGATAAGCACGCACGGAAGAGCGTGATTGAAAATAATTTGCGGGAAGCCGCGAAGGTGGGGATTTGGAACCACGTCATGGCGTTTTACGGATTCCCGGGCGAGACCAGGGAAGAAGCCGCAGAGACGCGGCAGTTCCTGCTGGACAACAACGCCGATATCCATTCCGTCGAGTTGTTTTACTTCGTGGCCTATCGCCATACACCGATGGTCAGGAATCCTGAAAAATTCGGCATGACGATTCAGAAGCAGGACGAATACGATATGCCCCTGGATTATTATTACACGCTGAAGGAACCCGGGAGCCTGAGTTGCCTGGATGCCATGCAGTTGTGCGAGGAGTTTTATCAGAACGATTTCGAACCCTGGGCCGTGCGGATCAACGCCCGCGAGCAGATCTTCCTCTACATTTCACGGTTCGGCACGAACCGGTTGCCTCAAATTTATGCGACCCGGCACAGTCCTGCCGAAGCCGCGCCTGATACCGTCGCTGGATTGATTACGTGGCCGGTGGCCAAAGTGGACCCCGAAGGGGGAAAAGACGGGGAGCCGGGGATGACGCGGGTCGTCAGCCACTCGGCCACGTAGCGCATGGCCGCCTGGCCCGCGGACGGCCGTCAAACCGAAGAAGGCGCGTGACCGTGGTGTTCCATATACTCCTTCAGCAGTTTATACGCGGCCTGCACTTCCTTGGTCATCGCCTCCGCTTTCTTGTACATTTGCATATACTTGGTGGGATTGTTGGTCAGGTTGGCGTACCGATGAGGATGCCAGGTGACCAGGAGTTCCTGGTACCGTTCGTGAAGGGTCGTGGGGCGAAGCGGCAGGGTAAGGTTGAAGAGTTCGAGAGCCTTGGTAATAGGCTCCTCAGATGCAGGGTCTTGGTGTGCAGATGGTGAAGGCATAGTGGGGCTCAAGTGCATCGAAGTGTGGCAAACGTGTCGTGGCGGTGTCAATAAGGTGTATAAGTCCACCCCCTTTGGCACTCGTGATGGGTGAATAATGTTTCCCTCCCCTTTGTAAGGGGAGGCTGAGCTAGGCTTGCCCCCGCGAAAGCGGGGGTGGGGTAGAGTCGCATGTCATGGGTCACCGGTTCTCACAGTACTATCCGCAGACTCTACCTCCCCTCACCCCTCCTTACAAAGGAGGGGAATTTAAGGATGACTCCCTTTCCCCGCGGGAGAGAGCCTGCCCCGGACTCGATCCGGTGGCTGGAGATCGGGAATTGTCAACGAATGAGTGAACACGGACAAGGAGGACAAGGCTAAAAATGGGACGGGAACTGCCGGTCTTGGAGCCGACGCTGGTGCTGGAAGGCAAGGGGTATCAGGAAGTGTTAATCCGCGAAATGGATGCGGGAAAAATCCCCCTGAGCCTGGGGAAGAAGTGCCCGGTAGAATGCACCTTTTGCTACGAACTCGACCATTCCTACCGCGAGACCCAGGACCCGCCGAAGACCACGCAGGATGATTGGGAATTTATCCTCAATTACATCAATGCCAAGCCCACGGACCCCATGCAATATTGGTGTTTGGGGGGGAATGAATACATGGAATGGACCGACCTGTTCCTCCACCCCAAGGCCATGGAATGGGTTGAAGATTTTCTGAAATACACGGACAAGAACGTTCAATTTTTCACGGTGGGGTTTGTCCACGTGCCGAAGATTCATCAGTTGGCGGAACAATATCCCGGGCGGATCAATTTTGAATTGTCGGTCATTACCCTGAGCCGGTATCGGGAACAGATGATGCCGCATGCGCCGTCCGTGCGGCACCTGATGAAAGTGCTGGACGGCCCTTCGGTGTCGTCGGCCAATTTTTATGCGTTTGACGAACATACCATGTCCAAGGACGCGAAGGAGATTTCGAAAATCAATCAGAAATGCGTGTTGTGGATGGGTTGTCTCACGCCCGTGGGCGGCCTCAAAGAAGAGACGGCCAATCTCATGCGGCAGGGGCGGAAGGCACTGGGCATTGAATCCGAACGAATTTATGACGCCGGGTTGCCGAATCTGACCACGATCCACACCGAAGCCTACGTGACGGCGTTTCTGAATCGAAAGCGAATCGTGAGTGCGTTCGATTCCCTGGAACTGGAGAAAAAAGATACGGTCGTGATGGCCCAGAGCGTCCATAAGATCCTGAACATGTATCGAAAGAACCGCGCTCGATACCTGTTTGTGCCGAATGCGACGCTCGGTGGAGATTCCGATTGTACCGTGCTGCTGACGTTTGACGACATTCGCGAACGGCTGACGAATCAGAAACGATTGCACGTCCCCAAATGCGTCATGGAATCGGGACGGGGCACGAATATGGATATTAAGGGGGTGACCCTGGACGAATTTACGAAGAAGACCGGGGTGACGGTCAAGATCCTCCATAAAATCGATACCAAATTCGCCAATTCACGATTATACCGAAACGGGACCCTGCAAAATTTTGTGGAAGATTACGTTCGGAATCCTTGGGCTGCCGAGTATGAAGCCTTACCGTGCAGCGCGTAACGTGGTGACGACCCTCGTGGTTTCGGGCTCCATCGTTCGGCAAGGGACGTCGCTTCCGGTTCCCTCCGTATGACGATTCCCACCCGATCTCTCCAATTTTACAAGGCAGACGTCTTTGCGGAACAGCCGTTTGGCGGCAATCCCGTCGCCGTGATTCCCGATGCGGCGGATTTAACCGAGCGCGAATTTCAGCAGATTGCCCGTGAGATGAATCTCTCGGAGACCGTCTTTGTGGTGCCTCCGACGGACCCGGCGGCAATCGCCAAACTCCGCATCTTTACCCCCACCCAGGAAATTCCTTTTGCCGGCCATCCGGTGATCGGCACCTTTTTCGTACTCAGTTCGTTACAAAAAATTCCCTTGCCGCAACCGGTGACGCGGTATCTCTTCGAATGCAACATCGGCCTCTTTCCCGTCGAAGTGTACGTGGTGGACGGGCAGGTGGATAGCGTCGTGATGTCCCAGCCAAAGCCGCAATTTTTAGGAACGGTCGACGGCATGCAGGACCTCTACGAAGTCAGCCGGGCCCTGGGGCTGAACAAGACCGCTATTGCGGAAACCCATCTGCCCATCGAAGTGGTCTCGACCGGCTTGCCGGTCGCCATTGTCCCGGTCCGGACCCTGACCGCCGTGAAATCGATTCAAGCCGACCTGGCGGGCACGAAAGAAGTCTGCGAGAAACTCGGCGCCAGCGGCATCATGGTGTTTACGACGGTGACCGTTGAAGAATGGGCGCACGTGCATACGCGCATGTTCGCGGCGCCCATCGGGATATGGGAGGATCCGGCCACGGGAAGCGCCAGCGGAGCACTTGGCGCCTATCTCGTCAAAAACGGAGTCGTGGACGTCGGCCCGACCACTGAGGTCTTCATGGAACAAGGGTATGAAATCGATCGGCCCTCACGGATTACGGTCCAGGTGTTCTCCGATGATGATGCGATTCAAGAGATCAAGGTAGGGGGGCAAGCCGTGATGGTGGCGGAAGGAAAACTCCTGTTTTAGCAGCAAACCTCCTCTCCCATTTCCCGCCTTAAGCGGGAAATAGGGAGAGGATTGAGGTGAGGGGGGCCCTGTAGGTCAGGTTAGCGAAGCGTAACCTGACGTCTTGATCATGAAAGCCGTCACCTTCCATCAACACGGCGGCCCGGAACGACTCACGTTTGAAGACGTTCCGCTACCTGTTCCCGAGGCCGGGGAAGTCCTGGTCCGGGTCAAAGCCTGTGCGCTCAATCATTTGGATATTTGGGTCCGTCAGGGGATACCCAATTACACGATCCCGCTTCCGCATATTTCCGGGTGCGACGTGAGTGGCGTGGTTGAACGGATCGGGGAGGGCACAGACGCGCCTTATCCGGTTGGACAACCCGTTGTCGTTTCCCCGGGCATCAGTTGTTGGCAATGCGAGTCCTGCCTGGCCGGAAAGGATAATTTCTGCCCGACGTACCATCTCCTGGGCGCCGGAGTTCACGGTGGCTATGCGGAATACGTCAAGGTCCCCGCGAGAAACCTCCTGCCGATGCCTCCCGGGTTGACCTTTGAGCAAGCCGCAGCTTACCCACTGGTGTCGGTGACGGCTTGGCATATGGTGAAAACCCTGGCCGACGTGCGACCCGGAGAAACCGTGCTGGTGATGGGAGCCGGGAGTGGCGTCGGCAGCATGGCGATCCAACTCGCCCGCCTGCTTGAGGCACGGGTGATCAGCACGGTCGGGGCTGACGACAAAATAGAAAAAGCCGAAGCGATCGGTGCGGAACTGGTGATCAATCATGCCAGGGAGGACGTGGCCCAATGCGTCCACACGTTCACCGACGGCCGCGGTGTAGACGTGGTCATCGAGCATATTGGTCAGGCGGTATGGGACCAGTGTCTGCGATCGTTGGCGCGTGGAGGCCGGTTGGTCACCTGTGGAGCGACCTCCGGACCGGAGAATCTCCTGGATGCGCGATACGTCTATTCCCGGCAATTGACGATCAGGGGCTCATACATGGGAACCCGTGCCGAACTCCTGGAAGCCAGCCAATTCATCGAAGCAGGGAACGTCCGGCCGGTCGTGGATTCGGTCTTTCCGTTGTCCGAGGCCCGCCAGGCCCAGGAACGGATGCTCGCGCGCACGATGTTCGGAAAAATCATCCTCGTCCCCCAAGCCACCGACCGCTGACCCGCCCATTCCTTTCTGTCATTCCCGCAGGTCGTTAGCGGGAATCCAGAGTCCGTCACCCTGTCTCAAGGTGAGGGAAGAGAAAGACACTGGATCCTCTACTTGACTGGATCCCCGATCAGGTCGGGGACAAGCGTCGAGGATGACAGCAAGAGGAAAGACAGGGTGAGTAGGTCGGATTAGCGTAGCGTAATCCGACACGGGCTGGCATCGTCACATCGCGAGGCTGTCAGGTTACGCTTCGCTAACCTGACCTACGAGCAACTGTATGAGGGATTCCCGCCGATTCCACCATCAATCGTCATCGGGCAGTCGAAGCCGACGCGTGAAGTCGGAGGCCCAGAGCTCGCATGACCTTGAGCACGGTGGCGAACTCCGGGTTGCCATCTGGCGACAATGCCTTGTACAGGCTCTCCCTACCCAAACCGGCTTCGGCGGCGACCGTCGTCATCCCCTTGGCCCTGGCAATGTCGCCCAACGCAGCCGCTATCAGTCCCGGATCGCCGTCTTCAAAAGCCGCCTCAAGGTAGAGAACGACGTCTTCCTCAGTATCCAGGTAATCCGCCGCGTCCCACGGCTGGGTCTGTATCTTTGCCATTGCCGCCTCCTATAGCTCTCGCGCCAGATTGCGCGCCTTTTCGATATCCTGATCCTGGGTACCCTTATCGCCACCGGCCAGCAAGAGCGCCAAAAATTGCCCTCGCTGTACGAAGTAAACGCGATAGCCAGGCCCGTAGTCGATGCGAAGCTACGAGACGCCTTCCCCAACCGCTCGAACATTTCCGGGATTGCCCAATGACAGCCGCCTGATACGAGCGTTGATACGCGCCTTTGCCTGTTTGTCCCGAAGCCGCCTGAACCATCGGGCATAGACATCGTTTTGGCGAATCTCAAGTATCACCTAATTGTATCCCAAAAGATACGAATATGCAAATAGCGAGTAGGTCGGATTAGCGGAGCGTAATCCGACACGGGCTGGCCTCGTCGCACCGCAAGGCTGTCAGGTTACGCTTCGCTAACCTGACCTACGAACACTGACCAGGGAACCAAGAAAGAAGGGCCGTCTTGTTCCTCCCCTTTGTAAGGGGAGGGAAGGAGGGGTAGAGCCGACCATGGAGTACGGGTTTTCGCCTCTGCAGACTCTACCCCTGGTCAAAGCCAGGGGCATGCCTAATGCCCCCTCACCCCTCCCGATCCTTCGGCTACGCTTCCTTCGACAAGCTCAGGACAGGCAGGACAAGCAAAGAAGGGGAACAGGTGGCATCAGGCATGTCCCAGGCCGTGACCCGTGATGCGGCCCTAAAAATTAAAGGCGGGGAACGTTATTTCCGCATTTCTCCAACAATGTGCGGAAGTTCGGGAAGAATCAGGGCCTCCATGGCTAAGCGCACCGCTCCGCTGGAACCGGGAATCGAGAAAAGCACTTTTCCCTGATAGAGCCCGGCCGTGGCACGGCTCAGCATCGCGGACGAGCCGATCTCCTTGTAGGACAAGGAGCGAAAGATTTCCCCAAAACCCGTCAACCGTTTTTCAAGAAGGCCATCGACGGCTTCAAACGTGGAGTCACGCCGGGAAATGCCGGTGCCGCCGTTGATGATCAGGGCTTCGAGTCCCGGCTGCTCTCCCAATTGCCGGACCAGCTCCCGGACTTCGACCGGCTCATCTTTCACCACGTGATAGGCGCCGATGCGATGGCCTTCTTGCGTGAGTAACTCTCGAATGAGCTGCCCGCTTTTATCGGTTTCCGGTGTCCGGGTATCGCTGCACGTAATAATGCCGCACTCAATGGAAACGGGCCCTCGGGCCTTGTGTTCGTCAGGGGGAGGCTGATGCCCGGGTTCGTGCACGTGAGGGCCGTGATGGGCAGACATGATGAGAAGAACTTGGTTGAAGCATCCCTAGGTCCAAATGGAATCGGGATTGCATTGAGCCACCGGAGTTCCTTTTTTGATATGTTCATCGAGGATCAAGGGCACGTGTTCTTCTTTGACTTGGGAGTACCAGACGCCGTCCGGGTACACGACCATGGTGGGGCCTTGCTCACAGGGACCGAGGCAGGTACTTCCGGTCACGAGAACTTCTCCCGGTTGAACCCCCCGTTCCATCAGACCCATGTTGAGATTCATCAGGATATTTTGAGAGCCCGCTGCGCCACACGAGGGTTTCGGATGACCCGGCGGCCTGGTGTTGGTGCATACGACAATATGATATTTCGGCTTAGGCATGATGCCTCCTTTCGGTATATTGATACGAAAATAACCTCCTTCTGTCATTCCCGACGCTTGTCCCCGACGTTTGTCCCCGACGTTTGTAATCGGGGCTCCAGGCAATCTACAGGAATCCAGTGTCTTTCTCTTCCTTTTTCCTCTCTGTATGATGGACTGAACAGGGTGAACGAAGCCATCGAAGAGCTATGTCCGGGGTCGAAACAGTTCCCACATGTCGAGACATTCTTCCGGCAAGCCCCAGTGCGTGACTCCTTTCCTGACGAAATCCAGGTAGTCATCCTTGACGCGGAATTTGCCGATAGGATTGGCCGCATGGGTGGTCACCAATTCTTTCTGATCTTCTTCCGTCATCACCGTCGCTTCCAGGTGCCGGAACGCCCCTTCCGGGACTTCCCCGTCAAAGGCATCCACGATCTTCAAATCTTCGTCGGTGAGTTCAAAGACCGCTCCCCACACGCGTTCTCCCGGTGACGGGGTGATGCTGGCCAAGCCGCATCGCCATTGTGAGGAAAAGCGCGGGAAGTGGATGGTATGGTCCGGGATGTAGCCCTTGAATAAAAACTTGTGCTCAGGGGCTCGTCTCTTCAGTTGAGTGGGATTCAGATTGTCGGCATAAATAAAGACTTTCATAGGGTATCGGCCTCGCTAAGGTAGGTAGCGTGTACAAACGTATACTTCTATCATACCGGTTCGCCGGCTTGTCAAGATTGTGCTCTATTGGGCCGACTGCCCAATGGAGATAAAAAAACAGGATTGATAGGGATCTGAATTCCTTCGTGCAAGGGGCTAGGAACGTTGACGCAGAAATGCCGAAATTTTTTCCAGCCCCATTTCAAGCAAGGTTCCCCCGGTTTCATACGACTTGTTTTCTTCGGCATGCCGGTCCGCCCAATCCAAGGCAACAGGGAGGGGAATCAATCGTGCCGGGCCTCCGGTAAGCTTCGCCCACATCAGACTTAAGACCGTTGCGATGCGAAACGGCACGGAGACAGGTTTGACGGCAGGCTGCGTCATGTCCTGGCAGAACTCAGCCGGGGATGTTACAAGGTATTCCCGGCATGCCGCGGGTCGGAAATCATAAATGCTGCACGATTCATCTTCGAGAAAGATACATGGCAGGCGCTGGGCGTAATAGGCTTGGTTGACGGGCTCCATATCCGCGTCGGACAACTGTGTGCGGGTTTCGGATAATTGCACGAGCCGGCCAAGGAGACCCGCCTCGTTTAAGGTGTCCTTAACCGCAGAAAGACGATGAAAATAGCGGTCTCGTTGAGGTGCGGGCAATTGCTCAACCCGTTTCTTGAGAGCAAAGGCTTCCGGGGGAGAAACCGGGACCAGCACGCGGCAACAGGCACCACACCCTTTTTTACAGGAAACCGTTTGCCCTGCCCGTTGGCGTTTCTCTTCTTCAAGTTTGAGGGCTTGTTCTCCCAAAGAACGCATCAAGGGGACGATGTCCGACACCGGAATAAAACTTGTCGGCACGGAAATCTCGGCCTGGAGGTCGCCTGCAGGGGTGGGGAGAGAAAGACGAAAGGTATCAAGAGTTTTTGACGAACTCTGTTGCTTCGGCATGGGATGCGACCACGGATACTCAAATTCTCACTATAGCGGGATGTTCCGGCTGGGGCAAGGCTGCTTGCCACGGTTCAGGGGTTTGGCTTATTCTGCGCGCGATGACGATTTTTCAAAAAATACTGAACGGCGAGATACCGTGTCATAAAGTCTATGAAGACGAGCACGTGCTGGCCTTCCTGGATATCTATCCCTTATCCCATGGCCATACCCTGGTCATCCCGAAAGAGCCGGCTGAAACGTTGGACCAACTGTCGGATGAATCCGCCGCCGCCATCGGTCGAGTGTTGCCGCGTCTGTGCCGTGCGGTACGCAAGGCCACGGGGACCAGGCACTTCAACGTCCTGCAAAATAACGGCGTCCCGGCCCACCAGGCAGTGGGTCACGTGCATTTCCACATCATCCCGAAAGAAGGCGATGGATCAGGCCTGGGCATAGGGTGGAACGCCAAGTCTCTCGACGAAGGAACTTCGCTGGCTGAGAAGATCGCCGCCTGCCTGGAACCCTGACCGCGTTTTGACGAATCCCGTTCCTGGAAGACAGAGTACATGACGGACACGACCGTAAGCCTGATTGCGCACCCTATAGGATTTATCACGGGCGCGATTCTCTACGCCATGATCCTGGTCCTGGTGTTGCAGACACCCTGGACATCCGTCTCGCGAAACGTGGAAGGTGCGCAGGTGACGCCCTTGAGGCGATTGTCGCTGTGGACCGCAATCTTGGGGTTGCTATGGAACGTGGGAGGACTGGCCTCGTTTCTCCTTCCGGCCGTAGCGCCTGATTGGCTGAAACACATCCTGCAAGTGACGGCGCTGTCTGCCCTGGGGTTTCTCCCAGCCGTGGTGGTGCATTCCTTTCTGCAATCCGGAATGCGTCAAGGCGTCAGATGGAACCGGCACTTTCTGCTCGCGGGAGCGTATTCGTTAAGTGCCGGCGCGGCCGTGTTCAACGTTCTGGCCATCATACCGGGGACAACCGTCATCGCGGTCGAGGCGGTGACCCTGCTGGCAATGGGCTTTGTCCTGCTGCTTGTGGTCGTGCTGGCCGATACCGTCAGGCGGCAAGGGTGGGATCACCACGCCGGGGTGGTGACCCTGGCCGCGATTGCCGCGGCTGCGATACCGTTCAGCCACCATCAATCCGGCGAATACGCGTGGTGGGTGGAGTTGATCGGGCACCATGCGTCATTGCCGTTGGCTTTGGCCATTTTGTATCAGGACTTTCGCTTTGCCTTCGGAGACATTTTTTTAAAACGTGCGCTCTCGCTCATTGGATTGGTCGGCATTGCGATGGGGCTGTACGTGGGACTGGGGGCTCCTCAATTCGCCCCGCGTTCGGAGCAGCCGAGCCCGTTCATGGACGGGACCCTTATCGGGTTATGGATCGGGACCGCGTTGCTGTATCCCTATTTATCTCGCGGGGTGTCGTGGGTCGTCGATACGGTGGTCTTGCGGCGACCGGATTACGAAAAGTTTCAAGACGACGTTGCGCAGGAAATCATGCGAAGGGACACACCGGAAGCCATCCTGGACCAATGTTGTGCGATGTTGAAACCCGTGCTTTCCACGGAAGAGATCGAATGGGCTTCCATCGGGCCGCAGGAACGGGAGATCGACGGTCCGCCGTATCGTTCCCTGGTCTCGTCAAGAAAGCCGATTGTGACGCGTGACGCTCCCGACGTCATTGTGGATATTCCAACGGTCGATCCTCCCCAATATTTCATCAGGATCGGGCCGCTCCCCCATGGGCGGCGGCTCTTATCCGATGACTTGTATCACCTGGAATCACTGGCGCATCTGGTTTCCCATCGCATTACGATGGTACGGGTCACGCACGAACGCTGTGCGCAAGCCCTCCGGGAACAGGAGATACAACAGTTGGCGACCGAATCGGAACTGCGGGCTTTGCGCGCGCAATTACATCCCCATTTCCTTTTCAATGCCCTCACCACGATCGGCTATCTGATACAGACGTCCCCGGCGAAGGCCGTTGACACGCTGATGCGATTGACCGACCTCTTACGAAGCGTGTTGAAGCGGTTGGATAAAGAATTGACGACCGTCGGGCATGAAATGGATTTGGTACAGGCCTACCTGGATATTGAACAGACGCGTTTCGGAGACCGGTTGGCCGTACGGGTCGATATTCCGGAGTCGGTGCGTGCCGTGCCGATCCCCGCGTTGGTCGTCCAACCGTTGGTGGAAAATGCCGTCAAGCACGGCATTCAGCCTTCGGCATCTGGAGGACAGGTCCGGATCAGGGCATGGATTGAAGAAGCGGACGATTGCCGGGAACGGCACCCCCCACCGTTGCTGCACCTGCAAGTGTGGAATACGGGGGGTGGAGCAGTGCCTACCCGCAATGGGGAGAGCCAGGGAACCGGGCTTGGTTTGTCCACTATTAAACAACGGTTATCGCTGCATTATCACGAACGCGCAACGGTAGACTTCAAAAGTAGCCTGGAGCATGGAACGGTCGTGAACCTCCTGATTCCCCTCGACGGTCATGAGGTCGCGCACCCCTCATCGCTTCCTCAGGAGCATGGACTGGTATGACCATGACGTTACGCGTGATTGTGGCTGATGATGAACGTCCGGCGCGGCAATTTCTTGTGACCATGCTGCGATCATTTGACGACGTCGATATTGTGGGGGAAGCCCAAACCGGCACAGAGGCCATTCGATTGATTGAACACACGCAACCCGATCTGGCCTTACTCGATTTGCAAATGCCGGAAATGGATGGGCTGTCCATCGTCCGGTCCTTGCGCCACGGGCGAATCCCGCTGGTGGCCTTTGTCACGGCGTTCGATGAGTACGCCGTCAGTGCCTTTGAAATTGAAGCGTTGGATTACCTCCTCAAACCCGTTGCTCGAGACCGCCTCCGCCAAACGATCGATCGTACTCATGAAAGACTCGAACGGGCCGCCTTGGCAGAGCAGGAACACTTCGACTCCGCTTCCTTCGACTTCGCTCAGGACAGGCAGGGCAGGCGTGACGGGCAGCCCGCACCGGCGGATCGGGTTTTTCCGGCGCTTGCGGGGCAGTATATCGATCGGTTTCCCATTCGAAAACAGGACGATATTTATCTGTTACCCGTTCGCCATATTGCCTCGGTGGTCTCGGAGGGGGAGTTGATGCACGTGACCACGCTAGGCAAAGAACGCTATACGATGAACTATCGCTTGAAAACATTAGAAGCCAAGCTGGACCCCAAGCGGTTTCTTCGAGTCGGTCGCGGGGCCTTGGTCAACGTCGAGGCCATTAGGAAGATCACCCCCATGCCGGGAGGCTTCTATCTCGTGACGTTGACGAATACCCAACAACTACGAGTAAGCCGCAGTCAGTCGAGAGCACTCCGTGGCCATCTTCTACAAGTGTAATGCGTTGTTCTTCCTCCCTCTCCCCTGGAGGGAGAGGGCTGGGGTGAGGGGGAAAGTAGAGCCTGCCGTTAAGTTCCCCTCCTTTGTAAGGAGGGGTAAGGGGAGGTAGAGCCAAGAGAAGTGATACAGGATCACAAATTACTGGATTCCCGTTTCCGCGTGAGAGGAGAAAGGTAAAGAAAGGTTGCAGAATGAAACTCGTTAGGATGTTTCTCGTGATGGCGAGTGCCTTGCTGGCAATGGGCCCCACGTTTGCATGGAGCCAAGTCGACGATTTCACCCATGAGTCTGATCATTTGGAGGATGAGCACGTGGAGGTTCTGGAAACCGTGCATGTGCATGGACTCAGGCTGAACAAAGATCAACAGCTTGGTCCGGTCCCCAAGTACACCCCGTGGCCCACCATGCCGCCGGCGTTACAAAGCCAGGAAGTCGATGACTGGATGAAAGCCCGCATTCTTGTCAGCAAAACGGCGGAAACCACGCTCGTGGTTTTGGTGCCCGCGAAAAATCGTCGACTCAACCTGGCTGGAGTTCACGCTCTCACACAATGGACGTTCGATCCTCAAATGAACGGGGACGATCCCGTCGATGGAGAATTGACGGTCAGAATTCACTTCAGAACGCAAGAGCCATAGCCCGGCTGACGCTGGGATTGTCGGGTTACGCTACGCTAACCCGACCTACGGGCTTTGTCTTTCCTCTTGCTGTCATTCTCGACACTTGTCCCCGACATCCTTAATCGGGGATCCAGGCGATTTATAAGAATCCAGTGTCTTTGCTTTATCCTCCATCCGCGAAGACGTGGGACGGCACACAGGCCGTCCCCTACAGCAGGAATGATAGTTCGGATTGTCGTTGATTATTATTTCCTTACCAAATGCCCTGCTATCTGAAAGCAATCCTTTTCTCCAATACCGAAAGAATCCGCAATATCTGCACCGCGCAAACGGTGCCCGTCAGCACGTCCGATCAGGCAGGAGGTGAAAAGCTTTTTGCCATTGGATGGCAATTTTTTAGGTTGTGCAACACCGTCGCATAAGTATAAATTTATCAGGGTTTGATACGGCATGACGGAATGCTCAAGGCTATCTTTGCAATAACCCTACCGTCTTCTCTTAAACGAATCGTCATGATTTTTTAAGTTTGGATGCATAAGGGTTTTTTGCAAGAAAACAGCGATGTCAAAGAACAAGAAAAATATAGAAGCGAACGATAAATCGCTGGAGTCCTGGATATGGGATGCCGCGTGTTCCATTCGTGGGGCAAAAGACGCGCCAAAGTATAAAGATTATATCTTGCCGCTTATTTTCGCTAAACGTCTCTGCGATGTATTTGATGATGAACTGAATCGTATCGCCACTGAGGTGGGCTCGCGAGATAAAGCCTTCCAACTGGTCGCAGCTGATTGGCGGAGAGTTGCGGATAAGAAAAAGGCAATGGTTCGTTTCTACCTGCCGTTGATGCCAAAAGATACAGAGCAGCCTGTGTGGTCGGTTATCCGCAAACTCTCCGATAAGATCGGCGAAGGCGTCACCACCCATATGCGCGAAATCGCTCGGGACAACCCGCTTCTGAAAGGCATCATCGACCGTGTCGATTTCAACGCCACCACCCACGGCCAGCGCGACCTCGACGACGACCGCCTTTCCAACCTCATTGAGGCCATCAGCACCAAGCGCCTCGGGCTTAAGGACGTTGAGGCCGACATCATCGGCAAGAGCTACGAATACCTTATCCGCAAATTCGCCGAGGGCAGCGGCCAGAGTGCCGGCGAATTCTACACTCCCGGCGAAGTCGGCGAGATCATAGCCCGTGTCCTTTCCCCCGATCCGGGCATGGAAATCTACGACCCCACCTGTGGCTCCGGTGGCCTGCTCATCAAGTGTGAACTCGCCATGGAGGCAAAAATGAAAGCCGCCAATAAGCCGAAAGACGCACCCCTACCCCTCAAATTGTTCGGCCAGGAATACGTCCCCGAGACCTGGGCCATGGCCAACATGAACATGATCATCCACGACATGGAAGGCCAGATCGAGATCGGCGACACCTTCAAGAACCCCAAGTTCCGTGCCCCAAAAAGCGGCCAGCTCCGCACCTTCGACCGCGTCGTCGCCAATCCCATGTGGAATCAGGACTCGTACGCTGAGGCCGACTACGACAATGACGAACTCGACCGCTTCCCCGCCGGGGCCGGTTTCCCCGGCAAATCTTCCGCTGACTGGGGCTGGGTCCAGCATATGTACGCCAGCCTCAATGCCACCGGCCGCGCCGCCGTTGTCCTCGACACCGGTGCCGCTTCCCGAGGCTCGGGCAATGCCGGCACCAACAAGGAAAAAACCGTCCGCCAATGGTTTGTTGAGCAGGACCTCATCGAGAGCGTCCTCTATCTGCCCGAAAATCTCTTCTACAACACCACAGCCCCAGGTATCGTCCTGTTCCTCAACAAGGCCAAACCAAAAGCCCGGCAGGGCAAAGTCTTCCTCGTTAATGCCAGCCGGATCTTCGAGAAGGGCGACCCCAAGAACTTCATCCCGCCCGAGGGCATCGCCCGCATCGCCGACATCCTGATAGGGTGGCAGGAAGAGGAAAAACTCAGCCGCATTGTCGATCACGCGGAGTTGAAGAAAAACGACTACAACATCTCCCCCAGCCGCTACATCCACACCGGCAACGCAGAGACCTATCGACCGCTTGAGGAGATCGTAGGGGAACTCTATGGTAAAGGCGGCCTTGAAGAGCAGGCGAGTGAGACGGATAAAGCCCTGAAGGACATTCTCCAGAAGATCGGCGTCAAGATGTGAATATCTTCATCAGCAGCGTTCAGCAGGAGTTCAAGGAGGAACGCGCCGCCCTCGGCGAGTTCATTGCGAATGATGCGCTGCCGCGCAAGTTTTTCGAAACCTTCATCTTCGAAAGGGACATCCCTGCCGCTGACCGGCGACCAGACGCGGTCTATCTCGAAGAGGTCGCCAAGTGCGATCTCTACCTTGGAATCTTTGGCGACGAATACGGCGGGGAAGCAGCCGACGGCCTCTCGCCGACGCATCGCGAATTCAAGGAAGCCACCCGACTGGGCAGGCCGCGCCTGATTTTTGTCAAGGGGGTGACGGATGAATCCAAACATCCGAAAATGCAGCGACTCATCCGTGATGCCGGCAGCCAACTTGTGCGCCGCCGCTTCCAGAATTCCGCCGAACTGCGCACGGCCGTTTACGCCAGCCTCATCGACCAACTTGAAGCCAGGGGAAAACTTAGTTGTAGCCCTTGGGACGCCCGTACCGCTCGCAAGGCAACGCTGAAGGATCTCAATGCCGAGGCCATCACCCGCTTCGTGAGCCGGGCCCGCAGGGCGCACAATTTCCCTCTCCCGGTCGAGACCAACATTGAGGAAGTCCTGACCCATCTCAACCTGCTTGACGACGGCAAACCAACCAACGCAGCCATCCTTCTCTTCGGCCAATACCCGCAACGCTTCATCATTGCCTCCGAGGTCAAGTGTGCCCACTTCCACGGGACCGAAGTCGCCAAACCGATTCCCTCCTACTAGGTTTACAAAGGCACGGCCTTCGAACTGGTTGACCAGGCCATCGACTTCGTCATGTCCAAGATCAACGTCAGTGTCGGCACCCGGAAGAAAAGCGCGCGGGCCCCTGTCACCTACGAAATTCCGCGTGATGTCGTCGCCGAAGCCATCGTCAACGCCGTCGCGCATCGTGACTACAACAGCAACGGCAGTGTCCAGGTGATGCTCTTCACCGACCGGCTCGAAGTTTGGAATCCCGGCACACTTCCCGCCGCCTTGACCCTCGATAAACTCCGCTTGCCCCACAGTTCCATCCCCGGCAATCCACTCCTCGCCGAGTCGCTGTATTTGACCAATTATATAGAGCGCATGGGCACCGGCACACGCGATATGATCGCCGAATGCCGCGCCGCCGGATTACCTGAGCCGGAATTCACGCTCACCGACGGCTTCGTCGCCACCATCTGGAGACCAGTTCGAGAGCCGACACGAAGCCCGAACCAAAGCGTAGGCAAGACGTTACCGGTCGACGAGCGGCTCAAGTTAACCGACCCAGTTACCGACCCAGTTGATCGGCTCATTCTATTGTTGAAATCCGGCGAGGTATTGCCCTCCACCCTCCAGAAAAAACTTGGACTGAAACACCGTCAGACTTTCAGAGAAAACTACCTTCACCCTGCTCTCGAAAACGGCTTGATTGAACGTACGATCCCCGAAAAACCCACCAGTCGCTTACAGAAATATCGGCTCACCGAGAAGGGGCGCAAAGCGTTGGAACGCCTGATGAATGAAAGATAGCATGAAACGCGGAATTCAAAATGAGGAATCAGGAATGGTAAAAAAGACAGACAAGGCGTTGCGGGAGATTTTGGCGAGGATTGGGGTATGAGTGACTGGCAGAACAAACCGCTAGGCACGCTTTGCTCCATCAGGACGGGCAAGAAAGATGTGAACGAGGGTTCGCAAAACGGAGCCTACCCCTTCTTCACATGTTCAAGGGAGGTCCATGCTTCCGACTCTTACTCGTTTGATACCGAGGCCATTCTCATCGCGGGAAACGGAGCGGTCGGTGAAACCAAACTTTATCGCGGAAAATTTGAGGCGTATCAGAGAACCTATGTTCTCGACGGCTTTGAAGAGAACTTGGACTTCATTTTTTATGTACTCAAGGGTTCTTTGGCTGAAACATTAAGCAAAGTGGTGTCTGGTTCGACGATGCCATACATCCGAAAAGGCGACCTGGAGCGTTTCCCGATCCCACTCCCCCCACTCCCTGAGCAGAAGAAGATCGCGCACATCCTTTCGACGGTGCAGCGGGCCATCGAAGCCCAGGAGCGGATCGACCACCACCGAATTGAAAAAGACCCTCATGCACAAGCTCTTCACCGAAGGCACCAGAGGCGAACCGCAGAAACAGACTGAAATAGGTCCTGTTCCGGAGAGTTGGGATGTAGTGGAGTTGACGAACGTCATTCGATCCAAACTTCAGAACGGAGCATTTGTGAAGAAGCCTGAAACAGGCCATGGGTATCTTTTCGCGAACGTCGTGGACATGTATCGAAAGACCCATCTCGATCTTTCTCAGCTCGAAAGAATCAACGTTCCTTCTGCTGCGATTAGCCAATACTGGCTCGAAGATGGAGACATTCTCGCAGTCAGGTCATCGCTTAAACGTGATGGGATCGGGCAGAACTGTGTTGTGAGGAATCTATTGGAATCAGTTTTCTATGACTGTCACCTCATCCGAGTTCAAACCGAACCGAGTAAGTTGATACCTGAATTTCTTTCCGCCTTTTGGCGATCGGACATTGGCAAGAGCGACCTCATTCTTCGGTCAAAAACCACGACGATGACGACTATCAATCAACAGGGAATTTCCAAAGCCCTCGTGCCTCAGGCACCAATATCTGAGCAGTCCAACATCGTTGAGATACTCGAGATCGTGGACTCCAAAATCCATCGGCACCAAGCCCAAAGGGCTACACTGCAGGCCCTCTTCCGCACCCTCCTTCACGAGCTGATGACCGCGAAGATTCGTGTTCACGAAGTTGACGTGTAAAGCTACCTATAATTGAACTCAAATGAGACTTAGCCGAATCAAGATTAAGAACTTCAGGAATTTCAAGAGCCTCAACGTGGGTCTTGGCGAGCATGCGGTCATCCTGGGTGAAAACAAAGTCGGCAAGACAAATCTCTTATTTGCTTTGCGTTTGATTCTCGATCCGTCGTTGCCCGACTCTGCGCGTCAACTACGGCTCGACGATTTTTGGGACGGATTGGAACGGCCTCTACGTCCTGACGACATTATCGAAATTTCGGTAGATTTTCGGGATTTTGAAGACAACGAGAACCTGCTCGCAATCCTTGCCGACTGTTTGGTTAAGCCAGAACCAATGGTCGCGCGAGTAACCTATCGATTCCAGCCAGTCGCTGACCTAGATACTGATCCACGTAGTGAAGCAGACTACGAATTTATCGTATTCGGTGGAAATCGGACCGAGAATTTAATCGGATACGAGTTGAGGCGCTGGATGCCAATGGATCTGTTTTCCGCACTGCGTGATGCAGAGGGTGACCTGGCACGTTGGACGCGATCTCCTTTCAGGCCACTTTTAGACCGGGCGGCAGCCGACGTTGATGACGGAGACCTGGAAGAGATCGCACAAGAAGTGCAGAAGACGACCAAGAAAATCGCGGAATTTCCCGCACTCGCAAGGGTCGTTGAAGACGTAAATTTGCAACTCACCGACATGGTAGGGGATAAACACGCGGTTGAAACAGCCTTGGGATTTGCCCTAACCGATCCAGAAAAACTCCTCCGAGCCCTTCAGCTTATGGTTGATGGCGGAAAGCGCGGCGTCGGAGAGGCAAGTCTAGGCTCAGCAAACGTTCTTTATCTTGCTCTTAAGCAACTTGAAAACCAGCATTTAGTCGATGAAGGCGTGCGGCAGCACACGTTCCTAGCAATTGAAGAACCAGAGGCGCATCTGCATCCTCATCTCCAACGTCGAATTTATCGAAACTATCTAAAAGTAAGAGGTGAAGCGGGGGTAGATGCTGCGCCAAGGAATATCATACTAACTACCCACTCACCCAATATTGCGAGCGTCGCACCGTTAAAGAATATCGTCGTACTGCGACTGCGCTCCGACACTAGGGAAACCCATCCTATTCATACTGTTGGGCGTTCTCTTCATCGTATCGACCTGAATCCGAAGGAGATTGAAGATCTTGAACGCTATATTGATGTAACGAGAGGAGAGCTGTTTTTCTCGAAAGGGGTTGTCCTCGTTGAAGGAGATTCAGAGCGGTTTTTACTGCCTACTTTAGCAAAACTGCATGATGCAGATTTCGATTTTGATGAGTTCGGAATATCGGTTTGTTCGATTTCAGGCACGAACTTTGGTCCATATATTCAGCTACTTGGCGACAAAGGGCTGAAATGCCCCTTTGTGGTTCTCACTGATTTCGATCCCATAGACCAAGATATAAGCCAGGAAGATGTCGATTCAGATGAAGAAGGTGAGGCGGGCGGTTATGGAGAGACCCGTGTTGTAAACTTGATATGGGATTGCATCCTTCCGGAGGATGAAAGGGAAGACTCGACGTTCGAAGGTATCCTGCATGGCGCTCCAAAGCATGGGTTTTTTCTCAATGAGTTCACCTTTGAAGTTGATCTGTTTAACAATGGTGCGCACGAAGCATTTTCTGAGGCTATGAGGAATCTCACGGCTAACAAGAAGATTCACGAGCGTTTTGAGAAGCTCTCGGTCGATCCCAACTCGCTAGATCCAGCACAACTCCTCAAAGACATCAACTCGGTAGGCAAGGGGCGTTTTGCGCAGGGTCTAGCAGCAATCCTTCTTGAGAAGGAGATCGATGTTTGCCCGCCTTATATCGCCAAAGCGTTGGCTTATCTGAAGAAGAAACTGACATGAGTTCTGCACTGTATATCAAGGCTGCAGAAGAGCTTAGGGCTAATGACGGCCAGTGGCGAGCCTATGAGTCAAAACAGAATTGCGCTATTCTTGCCGGACCTGGTAGCGGGAAAACGAAAACAATCACCATAAAGATAGCTCGTCTCCTAGAGGAAGAGCTTCGACGCCCGCAGCGCCTCGCCTGTATCACCTACAGCAATGAATGTGTCCGGGAACTCCGAGGCCGACTAAACTCGCTGGGAGGCGACGACTGGACCCGGATTCTTGTATCCACGATCCACTCGTTCGCGCTAACAGAAATCGTCATGCCATACGCAGCGATGGCAGGAATCGCTATTCCAAGTCCTATTGTTGTTGCATCTCCTTCACAGTCCTGCGCTCTATTCGAGACTGCCTACCAGAACATCACGAGAACACCACCGGGCAGGTGGTTTCGAACGAGTCTCGATAAACTTCGCAGGACCGTGCTGGACAAGACTTCTGATGAATGGAAGGCATCTAATGCCCGGCAAACGGCGATTATTGAAGAATACGAACGATTACTGCTCAAAGAAGGACTGATTGATTTCGATGGACTGGTGTTGGCAGGGCTTCAAACTATCGAAAACAATGCATGGGTGCGAAAATGTATTCGCGCCAAATTTCCGATAATCGTGATCGATGAGTATCAGGATCTTGGATTGCCCTTACACAAGATGGTGTGCGACCTGATGAATCGGGCAGGAGTTCGAATTATTGCCGTCGGAGATCCAGACCAATCAATCTACGGGTTCACCGGAGCAAAGCCCAGTTTGCTTCGAGATCTTTACGATTTGCCCGATATTGAGGGGATCCAGCTAAGGCTCAATTACCGTTGCGCTACCCGAATCATCGCTGCCTCTAAGGCGCTTCTCGTGCATCCTCCCGATTCCGAATCTCACGACGGGCGTGAAGGATTGATTACAATTCATGAAGTGGGTGCAAATGTTGACGCTCAAGCGCACTATGCGTTGGAGACGCTAGTTCCGCAGATGCTGGCTGATAATCCGGTGTGGAAACCTGGCGACATCGCTTTTCTCTACCGCACTTATCGGGAAGGTTCTTCAATAGCACAGGTCGCTGATGAGCTTGGGATTCGATATTTTAGAATGGATAATGGTGCACCCATCAAACGAACTCGACTGACCGAGTTCTTAACGGACGCTGCAATCTGGTGCTCTGGCGGATGGAAAACAGGAGACGTCATGCTCAGACAAATCTTGAAGTCCTGGCGCCCTTCGACCGGGATTGAAAAGTGAGTTGAGTGTTATGGAGGCTAGAGTTCCGCTGATCGCCACGTTGTTTGAAAACCGCGATGGTTCAATGCCCTTGAAGGAATGGATCGGTAAGCTTTACAAAGCTGCATTGAAGGATGCCTTCGACTCGGAACCGGGGCTCGTGGATGAACTTGAGACATTGAAAAATCTCTACGTGTTGATGAAAGAGAATAAACCCCTCGAACGTTTTACGGTCGAGGGGTTTGCCAACCGGGGGAGAAGCCCAGACCAGTTAAATCTCATAACCTTACACAGCTCAAAGGGCTTAGAATTCCAAGGCGTTATTATGCCAGGTCTCGAGTGTGGCGATTTCCCAAGTTCCTATGCGACAGATGATGATGAACTCGAAGAAGCAGCGCGTCTTTTCTACGTCGGTGTTACTCGTGCAAAAAGTGAGGTCTATTTGCTCTATGAGCAGAACGAATCGCCGCTCATTACATCCATTCGAGAAGCAACCGCATAAACATCCCCCCCCTCCGAAGACAAAACCGTCCACGCTCGAACTGCGGAGAACTACGAATTGGGAATAAGGAATGCCCGATCCATCCATAGAATTATGCCACATAACCTCTTTTTTGTGGCACAATAAGGCTGTTTGGTCCTCATAAATGCGCTATTTGAACATCTTTGTGGCGCAATTGCCTTGAATTTTCCGATAAATCCTGTCTAATGTGGCGCAATTAATATTAATTGCGCCATATAAATATGCCGAAACAGATTCCTGCAACAGAGTTAGATACCATCGTACAAGTAGTCGGGCAATTCCCGAATGGTGTGGCAGTGTCTGCGGTTCGTGGTGCGTTGGATATCGAGCTTTCGCGCCGTACGCTCCAACGGCGGCTTGCGCGGCTGGTGGAGGCCGGTCGGCTGGAGACGTTCGGCGAGGGTCGCGCCCAACGCTACCGTGTCACGGGCAGTCCTGTACCTGATGAAGCCAGCCCTCCGGCCACTAAGGAAACCGACGATGAGGTTGTGGTTCCTCCGTCTGCAGATGCGAAGGGTATGCAAGCTGAGCTTCAGCGACCAATTCGGGCACGGCATGTTTGCAGCCCCGATCTTCTGGCGAGCTATCAACCAAACCGCACGTTTTATCTGGACGAGTCCACTCGATGCCGTCTGCGGGAGTTGGGACAGTCACCGGAGGGATTTCAACCGGCCGGTACCCATGCCAAGGAACCCTATCCTCGTTGGATGCTCGACCTGACCTGGAACTCCAGCCGGTTGGAAGGGAATACCTACTCGTTGCTGGAAGCCTGGCAGTTCCTGCACACCGGTCAACCGGGTAAAGGCAAGGATGCCGGAGCAACGCAAATGCTCCTGAATCACAAGGCCGCCATTGACCTGCTGGTGTCCATAGACTTGGTAAATGGGCCGGACGGGATGGCCTTCAACCACTCTACCGTCTGCAAGCTACAGACGTTGCTCTCAGAGAATCTGTTACCCGATTCATCAACTTCCTGGCGGTCTCGGGTCCCGGACGGCACGTCCCTATTCCACAAGGCCAATGCGATTGCAGACCCGTTCGAGCAGGCCTTGTTCGCCCTGGTACATGTGCCCCGCCGGCAACCCTTTGCGGACGTGAACACGCGCGTGTCGCGGCTGGCGGCCAACATTCCCTTTCTTCGGATGAAGTTGGTCCCGCTGTCTTTCGTGGACGTACCCAAGAATCTCTACGCCAGCGGATTACTGAGTGTGTATGAACTGAACCGTCCCGACCTGTTGCGGGACCTTTTTGTGTGGGCTTATGAACGCTCGTGCAGGGTTACTCGACCGCACGTCGGTTGCCCGGAGCGCCGGACCTCTTTCGCATGCAATACCGGGAACCGATAAGAAAACTGGTATCGAACGTGGTGCATGCACGCATGAACAAGGGTCGTGCCGCCGCCCGGATCAAGGCGTTTGCCCTTGGCTGGGTTCCGGTGGATGATCAGCCGCGTTTTATCGAGGTCGTCGAAACCGAGTTGCTGAATTTGCACGAGAGCAACGTCGCTCGTTATCGTGTTCGTCCAACGGAATTCCGCAATTGGCAGCAGTGCTGGTAACCAGTCGATTTCATCAATTTCCAATGATCCATACGACCGACCCAATTTCTGCCTTTACCCGCGAGAGAAACATAGGGAATCGTCCATGCCTAAGCCAGGTGAACACAAAACCGTCTAAGCCCATATTTTAGGGAGAATCAGGAATACAGAATGACTGGTACACTCATAGAATCGGCTGACTACGCTGCCTGGTTGGGCGGACTGAAGTCGCGCATTCGTTCGGCTCGTCTTAGCGCGGCGCGCGCGGTGAACCGCGAGTTGATCCTGCTGTATTGGGATATCGGGCGCGGGATTGTGGAGAAGCAAGAGGATCTGGGTTGGGGGAAGTCGGTGGTGGAGCAATTGTCCCTGGATTTGAGATCAGAGTTTCCAGGGATGAAGGGGTTTTCCGCCAATAACCTCTGGCTCATGCGGCAGTTTTACTCGGAATACAGTTCCCCTGCATTTCTTGAACAGTTTGTTCAAGAAATGCAATCGCAACGCTTGGAGTCCCCGGAAGGAGGTGTTAGAGAATCGGTATTTCTTGAACAGCTTGTTCAAGAAATACTGTCGCCAGTGCCCTGGGGGCATCTTGTTGAGATCGCCAAGAAAGTGAAGGTACCACGAGAACGACTTTACTACCTCCGGGCAACTGCCCAATTTGGCTGGACGCGCCATGTCCTGCTGAACCAGATCAAAGCGGATGCCCACGGGCGCAGCCTGGCCGAAGGAAAAGCACACAACTTCCCTCTCGCTCTGCCGGAGCACCTCGCCGAGCAGGCGGAGGAAGCGCTGAAGAGTTCCTATAACCTGGAATTTCTCGGCATCGGTCGGGAGATTAAGGAACGGGAGCTGGAAGACAAGCTGATTGAGCAGTTGAAGAATTTCATCCTGGAACTTGGCTACGGGTTTTGCTTCATCGGCAGGCAACATCGAGTGGTGGCTGGGAAGAAGGAATACTTCATTGATCTGCTCTTTTATCATCGTTTCCTCAAATGCCTCGTCGCCATTGAGTTGAAGATCGGCGAATTTCAGCCGGAGTTCGCCGGCAAGATGGATTTCTACCTTAATGTCTTGAATGACAAGGAACGGGCCACTAATGACAACCCATCCATCGGGATTATCCTCTGCGCGGAGAAGGATGATGTGGAAGTCGAATTCGCGCTGAAGTCGAAAGTTAACCCCATCGGCGTGGCGGAATATCAGCTAAAGCCAACCTTGCCGAAAGAGCTGAAAGGCAAACTGCCAACGGCGAAAGAACTGGGCGCGGCCATTGGATTACCCGCGAAGCGTCCTGGAGGCGCGAAGAACAGGTAGGGAAAACAAGACATGCCCACTCCCTCCGAACACAAAACCGTCCAAGCCCGGATCCTGAAATACGCCGCGGCCATCGGTTGGACGTTTGTGTCTCGTGAGCAAGCCGAGCAAAGGAGAGGAGGCACTCCCGCTCCTTTGTCCCTGTTCTTCGACGACCTGCTTGATGCCAAGGTGCGGGAATTCAATCCGCGCTATGCCGAGGCCCAGGGGCTTTTGCTCGGCCAGTTCCGCCATCTCGACGCCGACATTTACGGTAACAGGGAATTCGTCGAACACCTGCGCAACCGGGGCAAGTTCTTCGATGTTAATGAGAGCCGCGAGCGCGACCTGATCCTGATCGATTACGAAGACCCAACGCGCAACGTGTACGAAGTAACCGAGGAATGGGCCTTTCACAACGGCCACTACGGTACGCGGGAGGATATCGTCTTTCTCATCAACGGCGTTCCCGTGCTGGTGATCGAGTGCAAGAACGCCAGCAAGGATGAGGCGATTGCCCTCGGGGTGGACCAGATCCGCCGTTATCACCGCGAGACGCCGGAGTTGTTTGTACCCGAGCAGCTTTTCACCGCCACCGATGCCATCGGCTTCTCCTACGGAGTGAGCTGGAACACGGTGCGCCGGAACATTTTCAACTGGAAAGATGAGGAGGTCGGCAAGCTGGAGGCCAAGGTGAAGAGTTTCTGCGCCATCCCGCAGGTGCTCGCCTTCTTGAAGGACTACATCGTCTTTGCCGAGAAGGATGAGGAGTTGAACAAATACATCCTTCACCAGCACCAGACCGGCGCGGTGGAGGCGAGCGTTGAGCGCGCCCTTGCATCTGACCGCTCCCGTGGCCTTGTGTGGCACACCCAGGGCAGCGGCAAAACTTTCACCATGATCAAGGCGGCGGAACTGCTGTTCCGCGCACCACAGGCGGACAAGCCGACTGTCCTTCTGATGATCGACCGCAACGAACTGGAAGATCAGATGCTCAAGAACCTTGCCGCACTCGGCCTGGGCAACCTGGAACACGCCGGCAGCATCGCCCGGCTCAACAGGTTATTGAGAGATGACTACCGGGGCATCATCGTGACGATGATCCACAAATTCCGTGACATGCCGGCGAATCTCAATACGCGCTCGAACATTTACGTCCTCATCGACGAAGCCCACCGGACCACCGGCGGCGACTTGGGCAACTTTCTCATGGCCGGTTTGCCGAATGCCACCTACCTCGGCTTCACCGGCACCCCGGTGGACAAGACGGTGTATGGTAAAGGCACCTTCAAGACCTTTGGCTGCGAGGATGACCGGGGCTACCTGCATAAGTATTCTATCGCCGACAGCATTGAGGACGGCACCACGCTGCCGCTCTACTACCAGCTCGCCCCCAACGAGATGCTCGTCCCGCACGAGACGCTGGATAAGGAGTTTCTCTCCCTCGCCGAAGCCGAGGGTGTGGCCGATATCGATGAACTGAACAAGATCCTTGAGCGGGCGGTGAACCTGAAGAATTTCCTCAAGGGCAATGAACGCATAAAGCAGGTAGCTGAATATGTCGCCAGGCATTACAAGGAAAACGTCGAACCTTTGGGGTACAAGGCGTTTCTGGTCGGTGTGGACCGCGAAGCCTGTGCCCATTACAAGCACGCGCTTGATGAGCACCTGCCGCCGGAGTATTCCAGAGTTGTTTACACGGGAAACAATAATGATTCCAGGCTGCTCAAGGCATTCCACCTGGATAAACAGGAGGAGCGGCAAGTCCGAAAGGCGTTTGGAAAACTGGAGCAGCAACCCAAGATTCTGATCGTCACCGAGAAGCTGTTAACCGGTTTTGACGCCTCTGTGCTTTACGCGATGTATCTGGACAAGCCTATGCGAGACCACACCTTGTTGCAGGCGATTGCCAGGGTGAATCGGCCCTATGAAAACGAAGATCATGGCATGGTGAAACCACATGGGTTTGTGCTCGATTTCGTGGGTGTTTTTGATAATTTGGAAAAGGCGCTGGCCTTTGATAGTGATGAGATCAATGCAGTCGTCAAAGATCTCAAGCTGTTGAAGGTTTTGTTTCAGGACAAGATGGAACAACGCGCCCCGGCCTATATCAACCTGATCACACGGCATTTTGATGATAAGGATGTTGACGCACTCATAGAGCATTTTCGCGACCCTGAACGCCGTAAAGTCTTCTTCAAGGAATATAAAGAAATTGAAATGCTGTACGAGATTATTTCACCCGATGCGTTTTTACGGCCGTTTATTGATGATTATCGTACACTTTCAGAGATCTATGCCACGGTGCGTAAAATTTACACCAGGTATGTCATTGTGGATAAAGAGTTTCAGCGCAAAACAAACGAGCTGGTGCGGGAGAATATTCGCATTTACGAAGTGACGCCGCCGATTGAGTCATTGAAAATTGATGCCGCGACGGTAGAGGTCATCAAAGCTAAAAAAGGCGGAGACAGCATGAAGGTCATCAACCTTGTAAAAAGCATAGAAAAGATTGCGGAAGAAAACAGTGATGATCCGTTCCTGTTGGCCATGGCTGAACGTGCTCGGGCTGTGCAACAGCAGTTTGAACGACGCCAGAATACGGCAAGTGAGGTACTGGAAGAACTCTTGCAGGAGATTGGGAAGGATGAAGAGCGAAAGAAAGAACAACAAGCGAAGGGATTCGATGGCTTTACGTTTTTCGTGTATCGCACCTTACTGGACGCAGGGGTCGGGGAAGCTGAGAATGTCAGCAGCAAGATAAAAGCGGCGTTTGCGGAATATCCTGATTGGAAGAAGAGCGAAGCTGCGTTACGGGATCTGCGCCAGAAAGTGACTTTCGCCATTTTTGCCGAATTTGACGACCCGGATAAAGTGACAACGATAGTGGATGATCTGTTTACACTTCTGGACAAGGCCGATCGAATCTAGAGCATGAGTGAAACGGAGCAAAAGAGGGTTTTTAAAGAGCGCGTGAGGGCATGGGCCGCAAAATTGGACGTAAACGTCGTTTGGCTGGGCGTGCGCCCGATGCGAAATAAGTGGGCCTCTTGCTCAACGAACGGGCATCTTAATTTCAATGCCGAACTGTTAGACCTCAAGCAGAGCCTATGGGATTACGTCATTGTGCATGAACTCCTTCATTTTTCTGTACCGAATCATGGAAAGTTGTGGAAGAGTTTGATGAGCGCACATTTGGGGGATTATGAGAGTGCGGAGGCAGAGTTGCGGGTGCGGGGCAGGGCATCTGGTTTGCAGCGACGGACAACAACATTGACTCCCTGATGCTACTCGGGGTGTTACTGGCTCTTTTCATCCCAATAACGTGTATCCATTCCCCTCCTTTGTCAGGAGAGGCGAAGGGGAAGCAGAGACCGAAGAAGTGGTACAGGGTGACAAATGACCGAACTTTCGCGATATGAGACAGATCGTTTTTCCCCAACACGGATAGCGCGAGCAAAATGTGCGGACGGTATACCTTAACGTGCAGGCCAGACGTTGTCGCCGAGGAATTTCAGCTCGAAGAAATCCCGGACCTCAAACCTCGCTATAACGTGGCCCCCTCCCAATGGGTTGCCTGTGTCAGAGCGCGGCTCCACGTACGGAAACGCGAGGTAGTCACCTTGCGGTGGGGCTTAATCCCCTCGTGGGCCAGGGATCCCGCCATAGGGATGAAGCTCATCAATGCCAGGGCGGAAACCGTAGCGGAAAAGCCATCCTTTCAAAAGCCGTTTCGAGAACGCCGTTGTCTGGTGCTGGCGGACGGCTACTATGAATGGAAACGGGAAGGTACAGGAAAACAGCCCTACTATATTCGGTTGAAAAATGAGCGCCCGTTTGCGTTTGCCGGGCTGTGGGATCGGTGGAATAGTGAAGATGGGAAGACCATAGAGTCATGTGCCATCCTGACCACGAAGCCCAACGAACGTTTGGCCTCGATTCATGACCGGATGCCGGTCATTTTACAGCCCGTGGAGTATGAGCCCTGGCTCGACCCAGGGTTGCAGGATGCGACACGTCTTGTCCCGTTTTTGACGCCTTACCCCGCAGACGCCATGATCGCGGCTCCGGTCAGCAGGCGGGTCAATGATCCACGAGTGGATGACGAGCGGTGCCTCGAAGCCTTAGAAGCCCCGGATAAATGAAACGCAGTAGTTGTAGGACCGCATCTCATGCCGCCTGTTCCCCTCCTTTGCTTGTCCTGCCTGTCCTGAGCTTGTCGAAGGAAGCGTAGCCGAAGGATCGGGAGGGGTGAGGGGAGGTAGAGGTAGTTATCGAGCGCCATCCCGGGTCTTATCAAACCCTCGCCCTTGAGGGAGAGGGAAGGGTGAGGGGGAACAACAAGACATGCCTCATGCCACCTGTTTCCCTCCTTTGTAAGGGGACTTGTGTATCAAAATCCGCAGTCAAAGTTAAGGAAAACTTACATTGAATTTTTCATTACTGAACGAGTCAAACATGCTGGACAGTGACACTCTTCTGTTGATGGCTTACGATGTACCAGGCCGTGCATGACTCCGCCCTCTTTATCAAAACGGCTGACAATTTTGTCGAAGTAGCGTGTGTCGCTGTGCTCATAACGCCTCCAAACCGCCCATGCAAGCAAGTCCGCAATCTGGATTAGACGAGAAGCAGCAGAATCTACGAACAGCGGGACTTCAGCAAGATTAGCAAGTGCTCCCCATCTTGTGCCATCTTCTCGAAAGCGGCGTGCCAGTCTTTGCAGAGCTTGTTCATAATGCGAATTGTCCATGACAATCAATCCACGGTGTTGTCCTTCCCCGTTTCTCCACAGCCGTGAAAGGAAATGATTGAAACGGTTGCAGATTTCCTCAAAAGCATACTCAACAGGATCACTTGACGGTTTTGCATGTTTGTCCACGGCCACGGCAAAAGCCCTTACGCCCCAATGAGCATCCCGAAGCAGGCCTAAACCAAGATCGATAACATTGAGACGCTCTTTTCTTCCCATCCCTTTCCACGGTCTTTTTTTCCCATTTGCAATCACGCTACCATGCAATTCAACATCGTGGACGGCACCTAGATTAAGGGAAGAAACAAATTTATCAGTTTCGGTAATTAGGTGATAAATTTGTCGCTCGAATACACATATGCCCGCAAGAACAAAATGTCCTTCAGTCGGGTTTTGCACAGATCCTGAACCGTCAAGATAGAGCAAGTACAAAAAGAAGAGTCCTCAATAAATTATGTGTAAAAAAAAAGCAGCTGGGTGGAGCACCTGGCCCCAACGGACCGTGATTACACACAGCCCTCCCAACCGCTGATATGATATATACATATTTGATATATATAGTGCAATTTTATTCTATAAAAAGAATTGTGTGTTAAACCTGGTTCGCGGATTTTGATACATAAGTCCCTTTGCTTGTCCTGCCTGTCCTGAGCTTGTCGAAGGAAGCGTAGCCGAAGGATCGGGAGGGGTGAGGGGAGGTAGAGAGGCTCCGGATAGTACTGTGAGAATCGGTGCCCCATGGACATGCGACTCTACCCCACTTGGCCTCCCCTTACAAAGGGGAGGTAACAACGGAAAGCGCCATAAGGCATGTCCCCGCCTTCGAGCGGGGATGGCGCCGCTACAAAAGAGGGAGAAGACAGACAGCCCCTTATTCTGTCAATGAATGCGTGAACAGTTACCGGGTCACGGCTTGATTCTGCGCCCGGCCATTTTGGTGAGCGCATTCCGTGGAACCCATTTCGTCACCAGAGCCGCCAGCTTTCCTTGCCAGCCGATGGTGACCACGGGGCGCTTGTTCGATAAGGCAGCCAGGGACGTGTGCACCACTTGGGCAGACGTTTGCATGGGAAAGGGACCGGATGGACGAAAGCCGGCGGAGTCATGAAAATCGGTCTCCGTTTGTCCCGGACAACAGGCTTGGACAACAACGCCGCTTGCGTGTACTTCCTCGGCCAACGCTTCTGAAAATGACAGCAAAAACGCTTTGGTGGCGGCATATTCCGCGAAATACGGGATAGGGAGCATGCCGGCGATGGAGGCCACGTTGATAATGGTGCCGGATCCACGCTCGATCATCCCAGGCAGAAACAACCGGATACTTTCCACCACGGTTTGAACGTGCAAATGAAGCATCTCCTGGATGCGCGGCAGTGAGTGAGAGACGAATTCCCCGTATAATCCGAAGCCGGCGTTATTGATCAGCATATCCGGGGTCTGCCGGTATTGCCGGCTTTCCACGAATAACTGATGAGCGGCATCGGGTTGGGCCAGATCGGCGATGAACACGTGGGCCTGAATGCGGTGGTTCGTCTCGAGTTCACGGGAAAGGTGCGTGAGTCGCGTCTCGTCACGGGAGACCAGCAACAGGTCATGGCCCCGGCTTGCGAGGAGGCGGGCATACTCGGCCCCGATCCCTCGTGAAGCTCCGGTCAGAACGGCAAAAGGATTCACGTTTGTTTGTTCGATGGGGAGCGATTCATGGCTAGGATTCGCCATGGTTCTTCCGGCCGGCTATGGGGTGGCGGCAGCCTTCCAGTTGTCTCGCTGGGCTTGAGCATGGGCGGCATCCTGGTACACCACACGAATGATGATATTGCCGAACGGACGCCGCACGACCTTCAACAGCACAAAGCCCTCCGCAAACCCAATCACCAACTCCTGGGCGTGCCCCTCTTGAAAGTCCGTCTGTTCCTGGCCGGTGGGGTCGTGCTGGACAGGGTATTGCGAGGCCAATACCTCAAATAATTCCAGGAACCATTCCTGCGTATAGGTGCCCATTTCAATATCGATGTGACTCAGTGTGGCCGGCGGGCCCCCGGCGGGCGCGTCCTGGCCATTCTGGACGGGCCCATAGCCTAAGGTGAAATAGCGATTTTTTCCCAAGAGGTCATACAGGCATTCGTTCTGACTCGAGCAATCCTTCAGCGCCGCGACTTCGTCTGGGGTCATGCCGAATTGCAACGTCCCGACGCCCTGAAGCGGGGCGGCCTGAAGTGAGGGAGCCAAAGCCAGCAGGCTCACCAGGCTGAGGGTGGCGAGCGGGAGGAAGGCGGTCGGTCTCACACGCTGGGTCATGGGTACAACTCCTTTGAAGATCACGAGATACTTCATCATGCTATGTTATGACGATGAAAAACAACTCTCTTCTGTCATTCCCGACATTTTTAATCGGGAATCCAGGGTCTTTGCTTTTTCCTTCGTTCGCAGGATAACGACACTGGATCCCCGATCGGGGTCGGGGATGACAGGAAAAAACAGATGCGAATCCTCGCTAAAAGCTGCAAGGATGACAGGGGGAGGGCATGTCTCCGACCTATAGCAGAAGATCGCGCCGCCACAAAAAGACAAAAAAGGGAAGCAGGCGCCCTCCTTATAAGGAGGAGGAGGAACTCAAGAGGGCGCCTGCCTGGTGTGTGGCGTAGTTCCCGTAGGTCGGATTAGCGTAGCGTAATCCGACGTGGGGCTAGATCCAGTTCCCGTAGGTCGGATTAGCCCTTCGACTACGCTCAGGACAGGCGTAGCGTAATCCGACGTGGGGCTGCGGGGTGTCTAGAAAGTTTTGTACTCCAGCCACTTGCCGTTCAGGGTGATCTTGCAACGATCTTCTCCCTGACTTCCCTTGACCTTTTCCATATCGAGTGAGAAATCAATGGCGCTCATGATGCCGTCTCCGAACATCTCATTGGCCATCTCCCGCAAGGCATCGCCATACACGCCAATGACTTCAAGCAGTCGATACTTGAAGGGATCACTCATATTCGGAAAGTCCGCCCGCACCGGAAACCGGCTCAAGCTGGCGGTGGATTCCTGATCCAGGTCCAACAGTTGCCCGACGGTCGCCGCTTCTTCCGGCGTCAATCGATGATTCCCGTTTAAGGCGGCGGCCACAAAGGTCGGATTCTTTTTTACAGCCCCCGCGACTTCGGCAATCGTCACGTTTTTCTCCAGGCGTTTGGCCTTGATGGCAGCTTTGGCACAGTTCTCTTTCATGATGATGACTCCTTTTTAGTGTGATGCGGTGGGTTCATACTTTTTTGTCGCCTGATCACGGAAATTAATTTCGATGGGGGTGGACCGTTCCGCGGCATCCCCGCTCTCACCCTCTTGTCCGTGCGAGGCGTGGCGGACGAGAAAATGAATGATGTGGTTTCTGATCTTGTAATAATGTTCGTCTTCGATAATCGTTTCCCGTGACCGCGGCCGGGGAATGGTCACGTCCACGATTTCCGCAATCCGTGCCGAGGGGCCGTTGGTCATGAGCATGATGCGATCGGAGAGCAGGATAGCCTCATCCACGTCATGCGTAACCATGAAGACCGTGTTGCGGGTGGTATTCCACATCTGCACCAGTTCCTCTTGAATCACGCCCCTGGTCAACGCGTCGATTTGCGCAAACGGTTCGTCCAGCAAGAGGACTTTCGGTTCAATGGAAAACGCGCGAGCCAGCCCGACCCGTTGTTTCATCCCTCCGGACAGGGCCGTGGGCTTTTTGGTTTCGGCCCCTTGCAGGCCGACCAACGTGATGTATTTCTGGACGTGCGCTTTGATCTCCTGCGAACTCCATGTGGGATAGGCCGAACGGACGGCGAGGGCGACGTTCTGATAGACCGTCATCCATGGCATCAATGCGAAATTTTGAAACACCACCATCCGATCCAATCCCGGACCCGTGACTTCATGTCCGTTCAGAATGGCTCCGCCTTCGGTTGGCGTTTCCAGCCCGGCGATGATGTTGAGCAGCGTACTCTTTCCGCACCCGGAATGCCCGATCACGGTGACGAATTCACCTTTGTGCACCTTGACCGTGACGTCTTCGAAGATGCAGACGTCGCCATCCCCGGAATGATTCGGGAAATACTTGCTCATATGATCGATAGAGAGAAAAGACATAAGGTTACTCCTGATAGGTGACCAAACCGGCCAATTTATTAAATCCCGAATCCAGGACCACACCGACGGTCCCCACCACCAGGATGGCGAAGATGACGCCGGCAACATCCAGGTTGTTCCATTCAATCCAACTCAGATAGCCCACGCCCAGTTCCCCGAGCAACATCTCCGCCGGCACCACGGCGACCAGCGCACTCCCGAACGAAATGCGGAGGCCGTTCACGATGGTCGGCGCGGCTCCGGGAAGAATCACCTTGTAGAGCCGCTTAAACCACGACAATTGAAGAATGTCGGCCACCTGCAAATATTCCTTCCGAAGGGAACTCACGCCGAAGGCGGTGGTGGCCAGTGTCGGCCAGACCGCGGCCATGAACACCACCAGGATCGCCGTCCATTTCGGATCCTTGACCGTGTACAGGAGCAAGGGCATCCAGGCTAGGGGCGAGATGGGCTTCAGGATTTGAATGAACGGGTTCAGTGCGCGAAACAACACCTGGTTTAATCCCAAAATAATCCCCCCCAGAATCGCCACCACGGAGGCAGCCAGGAACCCCACGGAAAATCGTGAAACCGTATAGCCCACCAAAAAGGCAATCCCATGATCATTGGTCCCTTTAATCACAAAGGCTTCGCTCAATTCGACCCAGGCTTTCTCCATCACCGTCAAGGGACCCGGCACCCCTTTGAGTTTTTCCTTTTCCGGATTCCAGACGTACTGCCCGTCGTCGGTTTGCATGATATCGCCGTTGAACTCCATGACCAACAATTCCTCGTCCGTCTTGCCCGTGGGATTGAACGGGGGACTGATGGTGGCGACGTGCCACGCGAACAGAAAAATCCCGAGGAAAAAGATGGAGATGAAAAACGGATGCTGTGTAGACTTGATGCCCATTGTTATTCCAATCTGTGTTCACTGAGCCCAACACCCTCTCCCCCGGAGGGAGAGGGCTGGGGTGAGGGGGCACTAGGCATGCCCCAAACTTGATCCGGGGGCTGGGGTGAGCGCCCCTTCCCCTCCCAACCCCCTCTCCCCTGGAGGGAGAGGGCTGGGGTGAGGGGGCACACTACACCATGCTGTGAATGGGAAAACTCTTGACGTAGTCTTCCGGCTTCAGGGGATCGAACGTCTTGCCCATAATGACGTGCGGCATCATGGTCTTGGTATGCGTGGGATAGCCAAGGCTCTTGGCCACCTTGTCGCAATCCGCCGCCCGATAGACCTGTTCGGCGACCTGCCGATAATTCACGTTCCCTTTCAAATGGCCCCACCGTTTCATTTGGGTCAGGATCCAGATGGCCATGGAATGCCAGGGATACGGATCGAAATCGATGCGATTCGGCACCTTCTGAATTCCGCCCAACCCATCGGCAAACGTCCCGGTCAGCACTTGTTCCAGCACGATTCTCGGCTGATTCAGGTAATTCGCCGGGGCAATGGCCTTGGCGATTTCTTTCCGATTGGCCGGGTTCGATGCGTAATGGGTGGCATCCACGATCGCCCGGAACAACGCGAGGAACGTATTCGGATACGTCGTCGCGAATTCCTGTGAAATCGCAAACGCGCAGCACGGATGTTTGTCCCAAATGTCTTTCGAGAGCTTGTAGATAAAGCCGACGTTCTCGTACACCGCGCGTTGGTTAAAGGGATCAGGAGCCAGATAGCCGTCCACGTTGCCGGCCTTGAGATTGGCGACCATTTCCGGGGGCGGCACCACGCGGATCTGGACGTCCTTGTCAGGATGCACGCCGCCATCGGCCAGGAAGTAGCGCAACAGGTAATTGTGCATGGAATAATCAAAGGGCACACAGAAGCGAAACCCTTTCATATCCGCGGCCGTTTTCACGCCTTGATGTTTGTTGTGCAGGGTAATGGCTTGCCCATTGATATTTTCCACGGCGGGCATATAGAACGGGACCTGAGGCGATCCCGCGCCCAGGGTGATAGCCAAGGGCATAGGCGAGAGCATATGCGCGGCGTCCACGTCCTTGTTGATCGCCCAATCCCGGACCATGGCCCACCCTGCCGCCCGTTTGACTTTGGCGTTCAAGCCATGCTTGCTGTAGAACCCCATGGGCTCGGCCATGATAATCGGCGTGGCACAGGTAATGGGAATAAACCCGATCGCGAGATCCGTTTTTTCCGGTTTGCCTACGGGGTCTGCGGCCAAGGCCTGCAATTGGGAAAGAGGAAGAAACTCGCTGATCAGTCCGAGCAACGCCGCGCTTCCGACACCGGCAAGCAGTTGTCGTCGACTCGGACCGCTTGCCTGCAGCACGGCCTTCGTCACTGCGACTTCGAGCGCCTTGGACAGGTACTCCTCAGAAGTGAGGGATTGCCCCTCATCAAAAATGTCTGGGGCTTGCCCTCGACGGTTGTAAGCGAAGGTGGAATCCCTTCTGTCATCCCCGACATCCCTCCCTCTGTCATCCCCGACATTTTTAATCGGGGATCCAGAGTTTTCAGTATGATGAATGGTGTGTGCCATGGCTCCTCCCAAGAGTTGAAAAATGTGAATGTGTTGACTGTGTTTTGCCGCCGACCACGAAAACGCAAAAAAAACGCCAGGCCAAGAGTTCTGCAAAACTCTCAGGCCTGGCGTCATTGCCAGAACTATTCTGACGTCTATGTCATGCTACGGGACTTCTGCCGACACCATACTGTCGTTAGAAAAGAAGATAAGCAAAAATAATGCCACATTCCTTTCCATAACCAACTATTGAATATTATTGAAGTTTGACGGAATAGACACCGCGCATCTTTGTCGGAGTCACGACATCTTTGTCCGAAGCCGACAATTTTGTCGGGTTTGTACCGACTCCCTCTCCCCTATTTCCTGCATGAAGCGGGAAATAGGGAGAGGGTCACGCCTGTCAAGAACTCCACCTGTTTATGGGTGAGGCTTCTAACCTAACCCCTCTCCTCCCTGGTGGGAGAGGGTAGGGTGAGGGGGCGTTTTTTGTAGGGACAGGCCTGCGTGCCCGTCCTCTTGCCGTCATCCCCGACCCCCTCCTCCTGTCATCCCCGACCCGATCGGGGATCCAGCGTGTATCTTCGTCTTATGTAGGGGCCGCATCTCATGCGGCCCGCCCTCTCCGCAGATCCCGTAGCAGATCCCGTAGGTCGGGTTAGCGCAGCGTAACCCGACAGCCCCCCGCAACCACCCCCGCCGTTGCCCAAATTGAATGAGTCCTCTTGCCGTCATCCCCGCCCCCCTCCTGCTGTCATCCCCGACCCCCTCCTGCTGTCATCCCCGACGTTTGTAATCGGGGATCCAGGGTCTTGCTTTTATTTGCAGTTGTAGGGGCCGCATCTCATGCGGCCCGGCCGCTCCGCAATCGTAGCCGCGCCTCCCGGATCAAAACCCGCGACATGCCTCATGCCGCTATTTTCCCCTCCTTTGTAAGGAGGGGATAGGGGAGGTAGAAGCCTTTATAGGCCCGCCCACAGCGCCGTTGAGCCCCCCCGCACCCACCCCGCCGTTGCCCAAATTGAGCTAGCCCTGAGCCCAAATATTTAGCGTTTCACAAACCCTTTGCGACTGGTTTATCCTATCGCCCATTTTAGATTCACTGGTCTGAAAGTGAGCAAAGACTGGCGTGGGCCCGTGGGGATTGCATGGGGCGCGGCACAGGCAACCAACGGAACGGGCGAACGAAGACGAGGAGGTGCGGCGATGAGCATGACTTGGATGTGGTGGTGGAACGTACAGGACCGTACCGTCGTGGGCACCGGGAGTGACGTGAGCGGCCCGGGCGAGCGGGGGCAAGGAATCCTCATGCTGGCACCAGTCAGATTGGCACGATTTGTGAAGAGAGAGCCCTCCGGCTTCCGGCCCGAGTGTGGAGCCATGACTGCGCCTCGGGCGCGGGAGCAAGCCGACCCGCCGGGGCGGCCAGCGCCCTCATCTCAGACCGTATCCGCCGCCGCACGGTCGGCGGGTTTCGCGCGCCTCGCCGCCCCGTCCGCCCCTCCGCCCCGTCCGCCTCGCCGCCCCGTCCGCCCCTCCGCCCCGTCCGCCCCGCCCGGGCGCTCGCCGCCGCGGCGCTGCTCGCGCTCACCGGCGCCCTCGCCCTCCCCATCTCGACGGCCGAGGCGCAGACCGCCACCACCCTGGTCAGCAACGTCGGTCAGAGTGATGACGGTAGTGTGTTTGATAGGAAGATTGTTGGACAAGAATTCACGACCGGTTCGAAGGAGGGCGGGTACACCCTGACCGGCGTCGACATCGTCTCTGCCAGCAGCACCGAATTCACGGCGCAGGTGTGCGGGACCGACACCAGCGGGCTTCCCAATTCGACCTGCACGGATCTCACGCCTTCGGGCAACTTTGTGGTGGGAACGATGTCCTTCACCGCCCCGGCGGATACGATACTCACGAAAGCCACGACCTATGCGGTGGTGGTGACTGCTACCACGCTTTTTGAGAACCAGGGCGACTTGCATGGTTGGGGTGTCACGGACGCGACTGTCGAGGATGCGGAGTCCGCAGACGGGTGGAGTATTGCCGACGGCTATCGCGTTCGTACGGGCAACTGGCAGCCTGCCTATAGCGGCGATGCGCTCCGCATCGCCATCAAGGGCCCCGCGGTGGGCGGGACGACGGACGCGACGCTGAGCGATCTGGTCGTCAGCGACGGCAGCACGGACCTGACGCTGATGCCGACCTTCGCAACGAACACGTACGCCTACGACACGTCGTCGGTCGCCAACACCGTCACCGAAGTGACGGTGACGCCGCCGACGAACGATGCCGGGGCGACGATCGAATATCTGGACGGGGGAGGACGCGACGCTCACCGACGCGGGCACGGAGGCCGGCCAGCAGGTGATGCTGGTGGAGGGCGACAACGTCATCAACGTGAAGGTGACCGCCGAGGACAGCTCCACCACCCTGACCTACGAGGTGACGGTGAACCGGGCGGCCGCGACCTGCACGCTGAACACCGGCGACCTCTGGTGCGGCGTGGTGACGGTGGGGACGTACTCTGGCGGAGTGGGCTTCTTGGACAGCTCGGGCGTCCTGACCGACAACAACGGGGACCAGACGATCACCATCGGGTCGGACAGCTACACGGTTTCTTCTGTGGTCATCTTGGCGAACCCGGCGGGGGCGTTGGTGATGGAACTCGACCCGAAGTTTCCGACTATTGACGAGCCCACCCTGGAGTTTCATATCGGCGGCAGCACGTTCAAGGTAAGCGAGGCCACCTTCGACGTCGGGGTCGGGTACTACTGGCAAAATTCCGGTCTGAGCTGGTCCGTCGGCGACATGGTCGATGTGCGTCTGCGGCAGTCCACGGCCCCGACGATCACCGCGCCGACGATCGACGACGTGGCGGTGACCTCCACCCCGACGTCGGCGTCGGACACCTACGGGGCGGGCGAGACGATCGAGGTCACGGTGACGTTCAGCGAGGCGGTGACCGCCACGACCGGCACGGACTTCGTGCTGTCCGTCGCCGGGGCCAGGCGCGCGCCGCTGCTCCGGGGCTCGGGCACCGAGGTGCTGGTGTTCGGCTACACCGTGCTGGCCGCCGACGAGGACGCCGACGGCATCTGGATCGGGAACCAGGACCGGACGCTGGTCGGCGACCGCGGCGTCGGGGAATCCCAGAACGGCGCGATCACGAGCATGGCCACGGACGTGGCGGCGGACCTCACCCATGACGAGCTCGGCGTGCTGTCGGGCCACAAGGTGGACGGCTCGCGGACCGTGGAGCCGGACGAGCCGGTGGAGCCGGTGGACACGACCTGCACGCTGAACACCGGCGACCTCTGGTGCGGGGTCGTCACGGTGGAGAATGATTCATCCGCGTTTTATGGGTTCGTGGATTCCACCGATACGGGTGCCCTGTCCGACACCGGGTTCAGTGTCGGAACGAACAGCTACACGATTGATAATGTTTGGGTTGGAGGCGGCATCTTGAATTTCGGCCTGACCAGCGCCCTCACCACTGCCGATCAGGCGAAACTGGTGCTGTATGTCGACGACAACAGCGCCGAGTTCGCGTTCAGCACTGCAGGTGGTCCAAGTAGTACCCAGGATTACCGATGGATGAATACCGGCCTGGACTGGTCGGAGAAGAGATCGGTCACGCTGCGGCTGCGGGATACGCCAGCGTCTACCAACAATGTGCCGGCCCGGCCGGCGGCCCCCTCGGTCGCCGGCAGCACCACCAGCCTGTTGGTGACCTGGACGGCGCCGTCGAACACCGGTCCCGCCATCGACACCTACGACCTGCAGTACCGGCAAGGCACCAGCGGGAACTTCACCGACGGCCCGCAGGACCAGACCGGCACCAGCGCGACGATCACGGGCCTGACCGCGAACACCGCCTATCAGGTGCAGGTGCGGGCCACCAATAGTGTTGGCAACGGTCCCTGGTCGCCGTCCGGGTCGGGGCAGACCAACAGCGTCGGCAACACCGCGCCGACGTTTTCCTCCCCGACCGCCATGCGCAGCGTCGCCGAGAACAGCGCCGCGGGCACGAATGTCGGCGACGCCGTCACCGCCACCGACACCGACGTCGGCGACACGCTGACCTACACCCTGGAGGGGGCCGGCAAGGCCTCCTTCGCCATCGTCGGCGACAGCGGCCAGATCCGCACGAGGTCCGGCGTCACCTACGACTACGAGGCGCAGCCCTCCTACACGGTGATGGTAAAGGCCGACGACGGCAACGGCTCCGACACGGTCACGGTGACGATCGATCTCACGGACGTCGCCGAGCCGCCGCGGGCGCCCGCCGCGCCCAGAGTCACCCCCAACGCGACCGACAGCCTGACGGTGAGCTGGAGCGCCCCCTCGAACACCGGGCGGCCGGACATCGACAGCTACGACCTGGAGTACCGGGAAGGCACCAGCGGGAGCTGGACCAATGGCCCGCAGGACGTGAGCAGCACCAGCGCGACGATCACGGGCCTGACCGCCGCCCTCACCGCCTACCAGGTGCAGGTCCGCGCCACCAACGCCGATGGCGACGGTCCCTGGTCGCCGCCGGGGCGCATCAGTGCGCCCAGCGGTGGTGGCGGCGGCCCGAGCGAACCCCGGCCGGCCGCGCCCAGGAATCTGCTGGTGAAGAGTGGAGACGGGCAGGTGACGCTGACCTGGGACGCGCCGGAGGGCGACGCCGGTTCCGCGATCACCGATTACGAGTACCGGATCGACGGGAAGGGACGCTGGATATCCATCGGCTCCACCGACACCACCCATACGATCACCGGGCTCGACAACGATACGGAATACACCTTCCAGGTGCGGGCGGTGAATCAGGCGGGCCCCGGCCCGGCGGTAAGGACGACGGCCACGCCGATCGGGAACACGCCGCCGGTCTTCGCCGCCGCCCCGACGCGCGAGTTCGCCGAGACCGTTGGCGACGCCGCGCCGGGCGCGGCAGTGGAGATCGGCGACCCGATTACCGCGACCGACCCCAACGGCGACCCGCTGCACTACAGCCTGGAGGGGACGGACCAGGAAGCCTTCACCATCAGCGCGGGCACCGGCCAGCTCCGGACGAAGGCCGGCCGGCGCTACGACCATGAGGCGCAGGCGAGCTATACGGTGACAGTGCGGGCCGACGACGGCCAGGGCGGCACCGCCACGGTCGACGTGCGGCTCGACGTCACGGATGCGCCCGAGCCGCCGAAGGTTCGGGGGTGCGGGACAGCCAGACCGACCTGCAGGTGACGTGGCGGGCGCCGGCCAATACCGCGCGGCCGGCGATCACGCACTACGCCCTGCAATACCGGCAGGGGACGTCGGGCCCCTGGATCGACGACTCGCCGGCGCGGCCCGGCCCGGCGGCGCGGCTCGAGGGCCTGCTTTCCGAGACGGTCTATGAGGTGCGGGTGCGAGCGGTGAACGCGGACGGCGAAAGCGCCTGGTCCGCGCCGGGCCGCGGGCGCACCGGGCAGAAGGACGCCCGGGCGGTCCGGGCGTGGCAGGCGCGGTTCGGGCGCACGGTGGCGACCCATGTGACGGACACGGTGGAAGAGCGGCTGCGCGCGTCGCCGGGGGAGGGCTCGTATCTGACCGTGGGCGGCTACCGGCTGCCGCTGGGTCAGCGCGGCGGGCCGGACGCCGAGCCGGGCGGGGACCCGCTGACCGCCCTGCTCAAGGGGCTGGCGGGCCTGGTCATGGGATCGGGCGCGACCCGGCCGGCCCCTGGCGCCACGGGGCTGGCCCTGTCGGATGAGGACCCGCGCCTGGGCCGCTCGCAGACCCTGCAACCCCTCCGGCTGCGGGAGCTGTTGAAGGGCAGTTCCTTCCGGCTGACGCTGGGCGCGGACGCCGTCCCCGGCGCCCGGCGCGTGACCGCCTGGGGCCGGGTGGCCGGCACGCAGTTCAACGGCCGGGAGGGGGCCCTGTCCCTGGACGGGGACGTCCTCACGGGCACCCTGGGGGTGGATCGCGCCTGGGACCGGGGGCTGGCCGGGGTGGCGGTGGCCCACAGCCGGGGCGACGGCGCGTTCACCGGGGCCGGCAGCCGGGGGGCGCTGGAGCACACCCTGACGAGTCTCCATCCCTACCTGCACTATGCCGTCACCGACCGGCTGGCCGTGTGGGGCGTGCTGGGGTACGGGTGGGGCGAGTCGACCCTGGCGCAGGGCGCCGGCGAGCCCCTGGCCACGGACACGACGTGGCTCATGGGCGCGGTCGGAGGCCGGGGCCTTCTGCTGGCGGCCGCGGAGGCCGGGGCTTTGAGTTGGCCACCCGGACGGACGCCATGTTCATGCGAATGACCTCGGACGAGGTGTCCACGGCGGCCGGCAACCTGGCCGCGACCGAAGCGGACGCGCACCGGCTGCGGGTGGTGCTGGAAGGCTCACGGCCGGTCACATGGCCGGAAGGTCAGCGCGTGACGCCGACCATCGAGGTGGGCCTGCGGCATGACTGGGGGGACGCGGAGACCGGGTTCGGGCTGGAACTGGGCGGTCGGGTGCAGTACGCCGACCCGGCGTGGGGCCTGACCCTCGACGGCGCGGTCCGGGGCCTGCTGGCGCACGAAGACCGCGACTACAAAGAATGGGGCGCCAGCGGCACGCTTCGCATTGATCCGGGCCCCACGGGCCAGGGCCTGGCCCTGACGCTCGCCCCGGCGTGGGGGGGCGACCGCGAGCGGCGTGGACGGCCTGTGGTCGCGGCAGACCACGGCGGGCCTGGCGCCGCAAGGCAACCGGCAGACCCCGGTGGGTCGGCTGAACGCGGAAATCGGCTATGGCGTGGCTGCGCCCTTCGGCACCGGACTCCTGACCCCCTATGCGGGCACGGTGCTCTCGGATGGCGCGGCCCGCACCTACCGGGTGGGCGGGCGTCTGCAGATGCGCGGTGGCTGGGCCACGGGCCTGGAACTGAACCTCGAAGGCACCCGCCAGGACCCGGCGGGCCAACAGCCGGTCAACCAGGGCCTCCGCCTCCAGCTCACCTGGGGCTTCTGAGTGAAGATGTCAGGTTACGCTTCGCTAACCTGACCTGACGACACCCACCCGCGGCCCGGCCTCTCCGCAATCGTAGCCGCGCTATCTTGGGGCAAAGCCCGGGCCATGCCTCATGCGGCCAACGGACAGCGCCATGAGATAGCGCCGCTACAGAAGAGGGGGAAGTAGGGGCCGCATCTCATGCGGCCCGGCCTCTCCGCAATCGTAGCCGCCGCCTCCCGGGTCAAAGCCCGGGCCATGCCTCATGCGGCCAACGGACAGCGCCATGAGATAGCGCCGCTACAGAAGAGGGGGAAGAGAGTAGAGACAGGCCTGCGTGCCTGTCCTCTTGCCGTCATCCCCGACCCCCTCCTGCTGTCATCCCCGACGCTTGTCCCCGACCTGATCGGGGATCCAGTCAAGTAAAGGATCCAGCGTCGTTTCTTTGTCTTTGTTTTATGCAGTTGTACCCGCACCATCTCATGCCGCTATTTTCCCCTCCTTTGTAAGACAACCCCCTCAATCCCCCTTATCAGGGGGACGGCTTAGAGCCCCCCTGATAAGGGGGGCCAGGGGGGTTCATCGCTGACGACACCCACCCGCCACCCGGCCTTTCCGCAATCGTAGCCGCGCTATCTTGGGGCAAAGCCCGGGCCATGCCTCATGCGGCCAACGGACAGCGCCATGAGATAGCGCCGCTACAGAAGAGGGGGAAGATCGTCAGTCCTGATTCTGTCCACGAATGAGTGAATATTGACAATCCCCGACGCCTGTCCTCGACGTTAGTAATCGAGGATCCAGTCAGAAAAAGGATCCAGGGTCTTTGTAGGTAGGTCGGATTAGCGTAGCGTAACCCGACAGTTGGGCTGGAAAGAGTGGTGCCGAAGGTGGGGAAAATCGTATTTCTTAAACAATTGAATATAAAAGGGTTTTTAAAATTTGTCGTCGAATCTGTCCAACAATCCTCCCAACTAAATAGCCTTGTCCAATACTCGGTATCGTTTTTCGTTCGAGATTGCCCCGTATTGATGGAAAATGGGAAAGAGAGCAGGGAAAGAGAATTTTATGTTTAGGTTGATGGAGCGAAAGATTATATTGCTATGCTGAATCAGTGATAATGAAATTTAATATCGTCAATCCATCCTTGACACTTTCTGGTTTCTATCCTATAATCTCGGAAGAAGGTGCAAATGAAACATTTATAGTCCATAGAGCCAATAGCTCTTTGGGCTTTTTTTGTTTCTTCTCTGGTTTTTTCAATTATGACGGATAAGAAAAATCGTCTTGGAAAATTTTCTAAAGACCCAGAATTTTTCAAATCCCTTGAACGTAGCCCCGCGCTCAGAAAATTCTTTATTTTCCTGGAGGTAATTGGGACTGCAAGATACTCGATTCCATATTTATTCACGCTCGGAAGTATAGGTTTCGTTTATTTGATGGTCGAGGCATTAGCCGGGACAGTAACTTATGTAGAAATTCTTAGTTCAATCTCGGTTGAGTTCCTACGAAAACCATTGTGTCTTGCTTCGGTTGTAGTTTTTGGCTTGTGGGCCATGCTTGAAAGAATCTTCCGGAAAAGAAAAACAAAAGAACTGACAGCGAGGAATGAATCTTTAGAAAAAAGACTTGATCCCGATAGAACGTCAAGTGGATTGTCGTCATCAGGTGATACGCATCCGGATGACGCGAGATAGAGATGACGATAAAATCTTTCATTGTTGTGATTGAAGTCCTGATTTTTACAGGTCTTTTGGTCTGGTTTTTCTCAAGGCCCTGGCAGAATTGGTGCACTTCTGTTACAAGGCAAAATCTTTTTTCGCTTCGGGATCAGTTGTTTGATATTGCTGCTGATCAACGTATCGAATTTTCAGATCCCGTATATTGTCGATTAAGAGAATATTTGAATGGCTGTATCCGATTTGCCCATGAGATTACTTTTGGGATTTTTATAGTCGGAGTCGTGTGTCTTGGATCACAGATTCCAAAAAAGTCTGATCTTCAAGAAGATATAAAAAGCGTAACTGACGAAAAAGCAAGACAAGAAATGTATGACATTTTTAGGAAATCTGTTTCTGTTTTACTGTGCCACATGATGATTCGTTCTCCATTTCTTTCGCTATTTTTGTTGTGCCTCTATTGTTTTGCGACAATTCGTTCATTCGTGAATAATAAAGTATCGGATATAGGACAAAGGGTTCGTACTCGCTTTGAGGTTTTAGTATTGAACCAGGCAGATTCTGCTACTCCCTCACAACGTTCCAATTAACTCCTGATACGACAAGCACTTCCCCACCATCCGTTCAGCCAAGAGCGCCATTTAATCCGCCGTACCCTGTTCACAGATATTATGCCCTATTCTTCTTATTCCAACGTGAGTCGGAGTCCGGCACCACAGCCACAGGCCAGGGTGCCAAACACGTCACGGCTTGCCCGTGAGCCGGAATCCTTGACCGGCCAAGAAACACACGGGCCTGACCCTCGACGGCGCGGTCCGGGGCCTGCTGGCGCACGAAGACCGCGACTACAAAGAATGGGGCGCCAGCGGCACGGTGCGCATCGATCCAGGCCCCACGGGCCAGGGCCTGGCGCTGACGCTCGCCCCGGCGTGGGGCGCGACCGCGAGCCTGGCGCCCCAGGGCAACCGGCAGACCCCGGCCGGTCAACTGACCGCGGAAATCGGCTATGGCGTGGCTGCGCCCTTCGACCCCGGCCTCCTGACCCCCCATGCGGGCACGGTGCTCTCGGATGGCGCGGCCCGCACCTATCGCGTGGGCGGGCGCCTGCAGTTGACCGGTGGCTGGGCCACGGGCCTGGAACTGAACCTCGAAGGCATGCGGCAAGAACCGGCGGGCCAACAGCCGGTCAACCAGGGCCTCCGCCTCCAGCTCACCTGGGGCTTCTGAGTGAAGATGTCAGGTTACGCTTCGCTAACCTGACCTACGGGACTATTTCCCGCATTAAGCGGGAAATAGGGAGAGGGGCCCGCCTGTCAAGAACTCCACCTGTTTATGGGTGGGGCTTCTAACCTCACCCCTCTCCTCCCTGGTGGGAGAGGGTAGGGTGAGGGGGCGTTTTTTGTAGGGACAGGCCTGCGTGCCTGTCCTCTTGCCGTCATCCCCGACCCGATCGGGGATCCAGCGTCGTTCTTTTGTCTTTGTTTTATGCAGTTGCACCCGCGTCATCTCATGCCGCTATTTTCCCCTCCTTTGTCAGACAACCCCCTCAAGCCCCCTTATCAGGGGGACGGCTTAGAGCCCCCCCTGATAAGGGGGCTTGAGGGGGTTCATCGCTGACGACACCCACCCGCGGCCCGGCCTTTCCGCAATCGTAGCCGCGCCATCCCGGGTCAAAGCCCGCGACATGCCTCATGCGGCCAACGGACAGCGCCATGAGATGGCGTCGCTACAGAAGAGGGGGAAGATCGTCAGTCCTGATTCTGTCCACGAATGAGTGAATATTGACAATCCCCGACGCCTGTCCTCGACGTTAGTAATCGAGGATCCAGTCAGAAAAAGGATCCAGGGTCTTTGTAGGTAGGTCGGATTAGCGTAGCGTAACCCGACAGTTGGGCTGAGAAGAGTGGTGCCGAAGGCGGGATTTGAACCCGCACACCCCAAGGGGCGCTAGACCCTGAATCTAGTGCGTCTGCCAGTTTCGCCACTTCGGCATGGATTGTCCTGAACGGAGTGAAGGAACTGGCAATAATTATCAGCTTTTGCCTGGATGGGCGTCAAGCCGCGCAACCCATTCGGGACGGCACGGGGGCCGTCCCCTACGGAGGCAGGGACGTGACTTATGCCTGCAGCAAGCGTCGCTGCAGCAATGTCTGCATGTCACGACGTCCATCGTCGATCACGAGCACGTAGAGTGAGCCTGCCCCCGACATTTTTAATCGGGGGTTGTTTCCCATCACCCGGTAGATGATGCGATAGGGCTTGAAGAAGATTTCACGGTACTCCCGAATTCCAATGTCCAGCAATTCCTTCGGGTAATTTCCGCGGCGGGGATGCTTGGAGAGGCTGCTGAACGCCTGTCCGATCTGCTTCAGCACGTGGTCCGTCTTGCCTGGCGTATCGTGTCGCTCAATGTAATCACAGATCTCCTCCAAGTCGTGTGCCGCGTCGTCAGTCAACTGAACCAGGAAGAGCATCAGCGAGCCGGTCGTCGCTTCCGAAGCCGCGTGATGACATCGGCGGCGGGTTGGACCCGACCCGCTTCGATCTGGCGGCTACCCAGCGCGAGAATCTTGAGCAGGGCAACGGTCTCCTGCGCTTGCTCGTAGCTGTCGATATCCTGGATGACCACCTTGGCTTCGCCGTTCTGGGTGATGATCAAAGGTTCCCGCCGGTCCCCGAGCGTGCGCACGATCTCGGCAGCGTGGGCTTTGAGGTAACTGATGGGCTTGATCTGGCTGGACAGTTTCATAGGCCACCTCCTTTAAGACTGAATATAGACCATAAACAGGTCAACAGGCAAGACCTAAAATCGCCCTTTCCCCATGGCGGGAGAGGGTTGGGGTGAGGGGGGGGGGACTTAGTAGGTCGGGTTAGCGTAGTGTAACCCGACAGCGGCACTAACGGACGGCTCGGTTGGACAGTTCTCTTCTAGGCTGCATAGGCGATGACTTCAAGCTCGGCGGCTCCATCAGTTTGCTCAAGTAAATTCTCAACTTTCTCCATGACCGGATCCTCAATAGAGAACTCCGTGCAATTGGTGCATTCCAGCACAGGTAGCTTCTTGATCACGACGATACTCGTTGGTCCAAGGCGGAAGGGAAGATCCGAAATAGTCGGCTCCAAGCGTTCCCCACAAACATGGCACTTCATGATAATTTCCTCCGTGTTTTCAAGTCTGGCAACCATTCTTGTTCACTTGGTCGGTACGTGGTCACGATGCGGACGTTCTCACTTTCTACATCCGTTGCGAAGAGCGCTGTAGGTCGGATTAGCGGAGCGTAATCCGACGTGCCGGTGTCGGGTTACGCCTTCGGCTAACCCGACCTACAAATCTGGATCCCCGATCAAGTCGGGGATGACAGAGGGGAAAAGGGTGTGGAAAGTGGCTCCGGGTACTGTTGGCGCCAAAGTCGATGCGGGCCCTGAAGGTCTTGGGTGTCTCCGGCGATGATGATCCGTTCTCGAATGAGCCCGGCGACGCCGAGTAAAAACGGGGCCGGAACGTGGGGCGCATCTTCGACAATCAACACGTCAAAGCGAACGCGTTTGAATAAGGGATCGATCACGACTCTCCCCGGGGTCGCCGCGACCAACCGTTTGTTCTGCATGAAGGCTTGCCGATTGGTGGCCTCGCTCGCGGCCAACATTTCACGAACTTTTTGGGTGCCCCCCAGCCTGGAGATTTCGTCTTTCAACTCTTCGTATTCCGGGCGCATTTCTTTCGGAATCGCGGCCTCGGGAGACAATTCACGGATACGAGCCTGCGCGATCTCAACTTCTTTCATCAGTGCCGCAATGTTCCCTATATAGATCGTCCGATATTCGCCCAGGGTTTCTACGTTTTTTCCCATGGTCTGCATACCGAGACGTTTCCAGATGGGCAGGTTTTCGTACTTGGCGACAAGGTGATCGATGTCCTTGATTTTGCCTTGGAACTCACTCACTTGGGCGAGGAGCCGCCATTCCAGTAATTTGACTTCATCCATGTCACGCTGTTTTTGCCCTTTATAGGCCAGGACCGGGATGAGTTCTCGAAATCGCTCATATTTGCGGCGAAGCGTATCCTTATGCGACCGGGACTTGGCGAAAAACTTGTGCATTTGCGCTTCGAAACCCAATTCGCCGAGTGGAACCCCTTCGGCTTGCTTGAGCACCGGGACCTCGTAGCGGCTCAACAGGCTGTGAAAGGGCAGGGCGGCATTTCGAAGGGTTTTGGCCAGGAATCCGAGGAAGTGATCCACGGCGTCGTGTGTGGGCGCAACCAGCAGCACGCGTTTATTGTGTCGCATCAGGGTCACCGCCAGCGTGCCGAGTTTGGTCCAACGAGTGGCTTGGTCGTCATGCCAGACGGTCGTCAGCACGGCAGCCGACGCCCCGGTTCTGGCGGAGGCATTGGCGTCACGGTGCTCCGGGTCCAGCCATGGCACCAGCCGATCGGCCGGCCCCAGCGCGTAGGATTCGGGGTGGGCCGCCATATCGGCTAATCGCGCGGAAGCCAGGCGAAAAAACTCCGAGGTATCCGTCACGAGCGTATTGTCGACCGTCGATTGTCCCAGCGTATCCAGGGTTTGCACCAGGGCGGTGTCGCCCTGGCGTCGGAGCAGAAAGCCGCCGGTGGGTTCCAGGTCTCCGGGAGGTACGATGGTGACGGGCACGTCTTCGAGAAACGTGGTTTCCGCAGGGACCTCCATGGCATACAGGTGCAGTGTGCCGACCGTGCCGATCTTGTTGGTCGTGCGGGATTCAATCAACGTGTCAAGCGCTACCGCGGCGTCTTTATGGTTCGCCAATTGGGTGGCGAAAGCGTGGAGGAGGTCAGGCAGTCTCATGGCTCGCGGCTTGGATCGAGTGCCTGCTGAATACAAATGGCCACACAGCCCAACCCACCGGTGATTGGGCGTCGATCGTATGCACACCCTCGATTTTCAGCGCAAGCAGCGACAAAAGGAACGTGTTGCGCGAAATCGAGGTCGGCGAGCACCTGGGCCTGCAGGCGGCCATCTTCCAGCATCGACAGAATGAGGACACGGGTATGGTAGTCATCTTCCAAAATAGCGGATTTCGGTGAAGGTGCGATCCTGGCGCGAGCCGCTTGAATGTGCGGCAATTCCACGACTTCTTTGACCAAGGGCTTCGGAGGATGAATCGCCCGTTGACTCAGCCGGACGTTTAAAGACGTCAGGTTGAGGCCGTCCCGAGCAGGCGCATCGGTCTGCGCCCGGGCAACGTCCCGAGCACGTTGAGGGACAAACGCATGGAGCATGACCAAGGCCAAGGCAAGACAGCCTACGCCCAGACACCACATAACCCCCGCTTTCGCGGGGGTAAGCCTAGTGCAATGACGCGGCATGAAGGCATTGTAGTGGACGCTTGCAGGACGTGTCCAGCGTGACGAAAATCAATGTTCTTTCGTGTCCCTTTTCCCTTGGTATGAAGATACCCCCACTCAGGCTGCCTTTCCGGTTCCCCTCCTTTGCCTGCCCTGAGCGTAGCGAAGGGTCGGGAGGGGTGAGGGGGCATTAGGCATGCCCCTGGCTTTGACCAGGGGTAGAGGCTATGACCAGGATGGCGAACCCCCGTGCTCTATGGGCGTTCAACTCTACCCCACCCCCGCTTTCGCGGGGGCATGCCTAGCTCACCCTCCCCTTACAAAGGGGAGGAAACAGACGGCCCTTTTGTCCTGGTTCCTCTCTAGCCCTTTATTCTGTCAACGAATGACTGAACCTTTACAATCCTGCCGTTGGGCACAATGATCGTTGTGCCCAACGGCGGCTTCAAATTGACATTTCCCCATGTGGACTTTATGATGCTACCCCTTCAATAGAGAAAGGGAGGTAGGGTGACGATGAAGGTGATTCTTCAAGAAAATATCGATAGTTTGGGGTATATGGGAGACGTACTCGACGTGGCCGACGGGTATGCACGGAATTTCTTGCTCCCCCGCCAAAAAGCCTTGGAGGCAAACCCCCGTAACGTGAAGGCTTTGGAACATGCCAAACGAATGACGGCCCATAAGGCCAAGAAGGTCGAACAGGACATCGAGGGATTTGCGGCGAAATTGTCCGAGGTCTCGCTCACCTTTCCGGTCCAGACCGGCAAGGATGATAAGCTGTTCGGGTCCATCACCACGAAGGATCTTGAAGCCGGGTTGTCGGCCGAAGGATTTGAGGTGGACCGCCGAAAAATTCAATTGGCGAATCCCCTGAAAGAGTTGGGCACGTTTACCGTCGGCATCAAGTTGCATCGAGACATCGTCGCGAATGTGTCCGTGTCCCTTGTCAAACAGGATGGAGAGGCCCAAGTCGAGGCCCGGGTTGATGAAGCCGGAGACGCGACCGACGCCGCCGCTCCTCCCGAAGAGGCTCCGGAGTCGCAGGACGAGTGATGGGCTACGTCGTCGGGACCTTGAAAGCCGTCAAACAAGAGGACCCTGAGGTCTACGCGGCTTTTCGTGCCGAAGAAAAACGACAGCGCGACAAGCTGGTGTTGATCGCTTCGGAAAATTATGCGAGCCCCGCCGTCCTGGCGGCGCAGGGGTCGCTGATGACCAATAAGTATGCGGAAGGCTATCCGGGGCGGCGCTATTACGGCGGCTGTCAGTACGTGGATGTGGTCGAAGAGTTGGCCATTGCGCGAGCCAAGCAGTTGTTTGGTTGTGAGCACGCCAACGTCCAGCCGCACTCGGGTTCCACCGCCAATATGGCGGCCTACCTTGCGGTCTTGAAACCCGGCGATACCATCCTGGGCATGGCGCTCTCGCAGGGCGGCCATCTCACCCACGGCAGCAAGGTCAATTTTTCGGGAAAACTGTTTCAGGCCTTCTCCTACGGGGTCGATCGCGAAACCGAGCTGATTGATTACGACGCAGTGCAGCAAAAGGCGGAAGAAATTCGCCCGCGCATGATCGTCGTCGGGGCGAGTGCCTATTCGAAAATTTTGGACTTCCCGCGGTTTCAGCAGATTGCGAAATCCGTGGGAGCGTATCTGTTGGTCGATATCGCGCATATCTCCGGTTTAGTGGCGACGGGATTGCACCCCAGCCCGGTTCCCTATGCCGATTTTGTCACCACCACCACCCACAAAACGTTGCGCGGGCCTCGCGCCGGCATGGTGATGTGTAAAGAAGAACACGCGAAAGCCGTGGATAAAATCATTTTTCCCGGACTGCAAGGTGGGCCGCTCATGCACGTGATTGCGGCCAAGGCCGTGGCGTTCAAGGAAGCGCTGGCCCCGGGCTTTACCGCCTATCAACAACGGATCCTGGACAATGCCAGGGCCTTGGCGGATGGGTTCATCGCACGGGGCTATCACGTGGTGTCCGGTGGAACGGATACACATCTGTTCCTGCTGAATCTCAATTCCAGAGGGGTGACGGGCCAAGAGGCCGAGGAGGCGCTCGATGCCTCGGGAATCATCGTCAATAAGAATGCCGTGCCGTATGACGAGCGACCGCCGTCGGTAGCGAGTGGCATTCGAATCGGCACGCCCATCGCGTCGACGCGGGGAATGGGGGTGCCCGAGATGTCGCAAATCGTGGCGTGGATGGACGAGGTGTTGCACCATCCCACGGCCAAGCGAGTCCGGAGCCGGATTCGCAAGGAAGTCAAGGCGCTGTGCGCCCACTTCCCGATCTTTCCTGACTCGTAACCCGGTTCTTTCACTTCAGAGTCTGTCCTGAGCGTAGCGAAGGAACCAACGTGGAATCCGTCAATCTTTCTGGCGGTGAGACGGCCTCTCGTTCTTTGGGAACGCGCGGAGGTGTTCCAGACCCGGCATGAAGTGTCCATTCTGCAATCAACTCAACGACAAAGTCATTGATTCTCGTACGGCCCGAGAAGGCGAAGTCATTCGTCGGCGCAGGGAATGTTTCGGCTGTCGGCGCCGATATACGACCTATGAACGGATTGAAGAAAATTTCCCCACGATTGTCAAAAAAGACAACCGGCGGGAAACGTTCGACCGTGCCAAAGTCATGGCCGGCCTGAAAAAGGCGTGTGAAAAGCGGCCGATCAGCAGCGCGGCGCTCGACGCCTCGGTGGTTCGGATTGAAAAACGCCTGCAGGATTTGGGCGAATCGGAGATCCTGTCCAGGGTGATCGGAGAGGAAGTCATGCGGGAACTTCATGTGTTGGACCAGGTCGCCTACGTGCGTTTCGCCTCGGTGTACCGCGAGTTTAAGGATATTGATCAATTTATGGAAACGATCAAGTCCCTTGCGCAGGATCGCGGAAACACCTGATGTGTAACGACGCCACCATGGTGCGTGCTCATGCCCTCCTCTAACCGTTCCGTTCAACGAGCCGGCTCCCCACGGGCGTCAGCCTCCCTTCCCAAACGGAAGCCCAAATCTGCGCCCAAACCGACGCGCCGCCGAGTGGCCCCTGCCACACGGGTGGCGATTTTGGGGGGTGGACATGGTGGACGGGCGCTGTTGGAGATTTTTGCGCAGGACCCGTTGGCCCGTATCGTTGGTTTGGGAGAGGCCAAAGCGCGAACACTCGGCACCAAGCTTGCCCGGCAGTTGGGGGTTCCGGTTACGCAGGATTATCGTGAAATTTTGAACATGAAGGAGGTGGACCTGATCATCGACGTGACCGGCAGTCCCGAAATCGAGCGGGCGCTACAGAAAATTCGAAAGCCGAGCGTGGCGATCATCGGCGGCGCGAGCGCCAAGTTTATGTGGCAGTTGATTGAGGCGCGGATTCGGGCCACGACGGAAATCGAAAAAACCCTGAGCCGGTACCAATCCTTGTTCCGGCGGTACGTGAAAGAGGAGGCCGAAAGCGCGGTCGATGAAGAGCGGACGCGCATCGCCTGTGAAATCCACGATGGGTTGGTGCAAACGCTGGTGGGCGTGAATTTTAAAATGGAACGTTGCGGGAATCTGATTCAGACGGAACCGACCAAGTGCTTTACCCTGCTGAGTGAGACAAAGCACCAGTTAAAACACGGCATTCAGGAAGCGCGACAAGTGGTGTTCAACTTGCGCCCCGGTCAATATGAGCAGTTGGATCTGCAGTCGGCGCTGACAAATTATCTCGATGCGTATAAAAAACAACATCGTGTTCAGGTCGCCTTCTCCCATACGGGGAGCGATGCACGCTTGCCAGCCAAGACGAAAGTCTTTGTTTTCCGAATCATTCAAGAAGCCCTGCAAAATTCGTCCAAGCATGCCAATGCGTCGAAGGTCTTTGTGCAATTGAGCATTCAACCGCATCACCTCTCCGCCGTCATTCGCGATAATGGGAGCGGGTTCGACGTGCAGGCCGTGTTTCAGAACCCCGAAAAGTGGGATCACTTTGGATTGCGCGGGATGAAAGAGCGGGTCAAATTGCTCAACGGCGAAGTCTCGTTGGAGTCCCGCAAAGGCGAGGGGACGACGGTCACGGTCTCCATTCCGTTGACCAGAAAGGATAGCGCACGAAATGGCAAAAAAAATTAAGGTGCTGATTACGGATGATCATCGTGTCGTGCGTGAGGGGCTGACCGCTATTCTCGAGACCAAAGAAGACATCCAAATTGTCGGAGAAGCCAAGGATGGCGGCGAAGCCGTGGAAAAAGCCAGACAATTGCTGCCCGACGTGATCCTCATGGACGTGAGCATGCCGGGCATGACGGGTGTGGAAGCCACACGGATCATTAAACGGGAACTGCCGCATATCGGGATTATTGCCCTGACGATGTATGAGGATCATCAATATATTTTCGACCTGGTCCGGGCCGGTGCCACGGGCTATCTCCTCAAAGACTCGGATTCCGCGGAAATCATCGCGGCCATTCATGCCATTTTCCGTGGTGAATCGCTGATCCATCCGTCGGTGGCGAGCAAAATTTTAACCGAATTTTCCTTGTTGGCCGAAGGGAAAGGCAAAAAGAAATCTTTACTGGAACACGATCTTACGGAGCGCGAGATTACGGTCCTGCGATTGGTGGCGGATGGGAAGACCAACAAGGAAATTGCCAACGTGTTGGATCTCAGCGAGAAAACCGTGAAAAATCACGTGCGGAACATTTTCCACAAGCTCCACGTCTACGATCGCACGCAAGCCGCGATTTTAGCCATCCGGAAAGGCATCATCGAACTCGAACCGTACCCTGACCATCCTTGATACGAAAAGCGCTTTATAGAACCCTCTCCACTGGCGGGAGAGGGCAGGGTGAGGGGGGATAGTTGGGGTAGGTCGGGTTAGCCGAAGGCGTAACCCGACAGTGTAACTGAACCCTTCAGGTAGCGCGCGACTCCACGATCAGCTCACGACCGAGCACCCGCAGGGCCTTATGAATGCGGGTTGTCGCGGTCCCGTGGCGCGGATCAAGCATGCGGCGGATCACTTTGTCGTCAACCCCGAAACGCTGAGCCAAGGCCACGCGAGACAACCCGCTCTTGCGGAACGCGAGGACAAGCGCGGCTTTCGCCGCCATATCTGCGGGGACGGCAATCAAATGCTCACCGGCACACCGGGGGCTTGGTGTCGGAATTTCCTCACCATCGTCGATGCGCCCAGCGATCGCTTCTTCCAGGGCATCAGCGGCTGCAGCCTGAGCTTCGGTTTTGTTGGAGCCGGAAGTGAGACATTCCGGCAGGTCACGGAACGAAACAATGATCTCGCCCGTGCGATCCGGCTGAAACCGTGCAGGATAAATAAAACGCATACTCGTCTCTCCTTTCGACGGACTCACCGAACGTCGTCTCGGTGGAGGCCCAATTGATAAAGCATGGCGGACAGAAGGCCGGGAGAAATCTCCTTGCGGCGATCTTTCACAATGGTTTTACGGGTACCGTAGTAAAGTGTGACGTGACTGCCCTTGCCGCGTTTGGCGTCGAGGCGAACAGGGAGGCCACGTGCATGGCCGATCTCAAAGACCTTGTCGATGAATTCCTTGCCTTTCATAGCCCCAAATATAGGACAGTTCTGTCCTAATATCAAGAGAAAAACGAGCCAGATATTTTCGTAGCGTCTTTCGGAAGTCTTGAGAGGTGATAGGGGATACGGGCCGATCTGCGCATTGGGTTCATTGGCCTTCGCGTGTTTTTTACCCGATCATCTCATAAGATGCTACGATGTCCGCGTTTCGGTCTACGAGTCCAGCAAGACTTGCTTGAGTGGAAAGGCGACTTCGATGAGGCGCTTGTTGGTGGCGGTTATAGTCTATCCCTATTGACCGTCTAAGCAGATTCAATTTGGAAGTCCCCTATGCCCGCGTTGGTCTGATTACTTACCCGTGCCACTCTCCTCTTCTGGTCCACCATTTCCGCGATCTCAATGACTGCACTAAATTGCTTGTCTTGGTTACGCTCGAATTTCTGAATGGAGAAAACTTTGGCAATTGATGGTTGAACCGTACTCAGATGCTGTTGTAGTTGATCTGCCTTCCAACTAAGATTTGTGACGGCTGCGGTCTGAAGTTCATGTATGTAACGACCCAGATGTATGCGAAGGACGCCCTCTACATCAACATTTGCCTTGGATGGCAAGTCGCAAACAACATCATATAATTCACCATATCGAGACGATAGCTCTGCTTCGGTCATTGGTCCCCATAGTTTCTGTATCTCATCGCTAACAGCTTGCTGCTTCGTATCCTCGGCAAGCTTGTAATCGTCTCCTTTATAGGAAGGCAAATATCTCTCTATGGTTCCTCCGGGGAGAAGATGTATGTTCTTCTCCTTTAAGGCTACAATAATCTGTCCTAGCCGTCCTTCAATGTCCGCAACATCTTCTTTCGATACAGATTCTACGTCCTCTCTATATAGACTAATCGCCGTCATCACCGCCGTGCGAGCCTTGGCCCACTGTCCTTTATCCCACTGATCCCTTTTGCCAAGATCGCTGAGAAAGTTGCCTAATTGAACGAGTTGCGTTGATAGAGTTCCCTTAAGCAATTGATCAATCAAACATGTGAGCTTTCGATCTAACTTCCCACAGTATTCCCCAAAGTCATTTCCAAGTCCTGCGGATGCCAAGAAACTCTGGACAGATTGGTCTTCTCGTATGCAAGCGCGAAGGTTCCCACGGAAAAGACTGTCGAGGTCATAAAGGAAGTAGGCACGCTTCCCAAGACCTTGGCAGAGCTTAAGGAAGTGGTTCACTTCTTCCGCCCCGCCGGCGTCGATGATGCAACTCCCTGCACCGGCGACCGAAACCCCACGAGCCTCCATCATCGCCTCGACGAGCCGCGCATCAAGAATGCCTTCAACGAAGATTGGATTGTCGGAGAAAAAGAGTTGCTTATGATATGCATTCAATCTCCCCATGAAAGAAGCGAGTGAGAATATGTCCAAACCCAGATTGGCAACCTGCTTCGGTACCGAGTATTCAAGGTTGAAGGATATGATGGATTTGAGATCGTTTTCTGATCGTAAATCAAGCATGAACGGAGAGTGTGTGATCAGGAAAACAACCTTCTTTTTCTTGTTTGCTGTGGGATCGCCGACAAGCTTACGAACCTCCTGCATGAAGAAAGCTTGATACTGTGGGTGTAGGTTAAGTTCGGGTTCGTCTATGATGAGATGTGAATATTCGTCATTGTAGAGGTGTGTCAATAGAACCAGAAGTTCCTTGATGCCGTGACATTCTCCACGGTCTAGTCTATAAGACGCTCCACCCCCGCGTCGTGCCATTTTCGGCACTAGGTTTCCTGAGTCCCATTCGAGAAGGATCTCGCGATCGAAAAGATGGCTGAGCGTCGCTTCAATCTGAATGCGGAGATCCATTCGTTCTTCAAGAAGCACTATCGTGTCAATTCCAGACCCTTGCTTACCTGCTGTTCTAAGATGAGGGAACAAATTCTTAGAAAAGCCTTGGCCGAAAGTGTCGCCGACTATGTCCCGTAGCGGAACAGTCTGTTCCATGCCACTGAGCCGGTCAGTTCCAAGTACGCGTGCATTTCCTCCCTGATTCAACTGGTTGAACAATACACTGGCGAATTGTGATTTGCCGCTCCCGTTCGGCCCGACGAGATAATTGATGGTGCCAATCTGCTGAGTCTCGAAACTTTTTCCTTCCCAGGGCTGCGGTAAAGAAAATGACAGGTGTTTATCGATCATTTTAGGTAGTACTCCTCCGTAGTAAGCGGGCTTTTCAGCCGTATTGTCAGACGTCTTCTGAGGTTCTGATTGCACGAGTCAACTTCGATGTCCACCGATTCCAAGGCTGTGTGCCAAGTGGCGGCACGTTGTGCGTGATGCTGTTAGCGCCCTTCACCCCCGGCCGCGTAGATGAGAATGTGCGTGTCAAGATTGAACATCCGCATCCCAGCGGAGGCAGGTTGTCAGAATATCGCCCCGAATCTTGATCTTGTGTCGCAGGCTGCCGATCAGGTCGGTGCACTGCTGGTCATAGGGAACGACGCGCGCGACCGGCATGCCGTGCTTGGTGATGATCAAGCCCTCCGTGTCCAGTCTGTCCAACAACGCCAGGCACTGCTTCTTGAACTGCGCGGCTTCAATCGTTTTCATGTCACGCCTCCATCTGAATCCACATTTCATACGACTGGTCATGAAATTTGTCCATGCATTCAGGGGTTTCTCCTGTTGCCTTGCTTGCGACGCCGTTCCGGTTAGTGGGGGTAGGTCGGGTTAGCCGAAGACGTAACCCGACAATTCTCGCGTAACCCCACACCGCACCCTGCATCTGTGCAACAAACCTGTCGGATTACGCTACGCTAATCCGACCTACCCGCTACTCTTTTCGTTGAGTCCTAGAAAGCGCCATGAGATGGCGCCGCTACAAAGACCGAATGCATTTACAAAGACCCTGGATTCCCGATTAAAGCTGTCGGGAATGACAGAGGGAGACAGTACACCCGCTTGCGACGCGTTTCCGGTTAGTGCTACCATGCCTTCCAGCAAAAAAGGAGCGCGTGGTATGGCCAATGTGACTTTATTAATCTCTTCGTCGTGTTCAGCCTGTCCTTCCGCCAAGAGTTTGTGGAAGCAAATGCGGGTGAAGCACAGTTTCAGTTACCGGGAAATTGATATCAGTACCCCCGATGGTCAGGAACTTGCCAACCGCCACGCGGTGCGAGCGGTTCCTGCCACGATTATCAATGGGCGACTCACCTTTGTCGGCGTGCCCTCACGGCAAAGCGCGGAAAAAGCGTTGAGTCAACGTCGGGGTTAACCTTTAAGCACGCCGCCCACCGGCGTCATAGGTCTTCCCAATGAGCACTTCCCTTCCGTTCGGGATGGATGAAGAGGATCTGGATCTTGAGCTTCCGGTCCTGCCCCCCCGGCAAGCCGTCGCTGCCCCCGACTGTTCGTTCTGTGGAGAGCCGATGACCTTTATCGATGCGGAATGGGGCTGTACGGATTGTAACGGGGAACTGATCGGTCCCGAAACGGGGTAGGGGCGAACGTTCGTGCCCCCTTCCCGTGACGCGTATCCCCGAGCGTCGGGTCTCTTCGTCAGCCTGCCATGCTTCACGTCGTTACGGGTCTCTTTCATCCTGATCTGGAACGGGCCTTAGCCTCCGACCTTCGCTCGTTCACCGCCCCACTCTCGCCACCGTGTCTGATTCTCGTCCCCTCTGAAAGTTTACGCACGCACCTCAAGTGGACCTTCTGTATTGAGAATCGCCAGCCTCTTTTCAACGTTCATCTGTTGACGTTCCACCAGTTGGCGTTGCGGATGCTGGAAGAACGGGGCCGTCAGGTTGCCGACCACCTCCGAGGCGAATCCTTTTTTCGGGAATGGGTGCATCAGCGGCTGCGCAAGCAAGGAACGGATCTTGCCGGGCTCAATGAACTCGCCTCGATGCCCGGCGGATGGGCGGCGCTCTGGTCCACGATTAAGGATCTCAAGGATGCGAGAGTGGACGCCGGTACGGTGTTGGAGGCGTTCAGCCAAAGCCCGCTCTCGACGGATCGCCGGCTGCAGTCGGTCATCCGCTTGTACCAGGCATGGTGTGACGACCAGAACCGTCACTCGTTGTATGACCATGACGACGTCGCGGTATTGGCGCTTGACCTGGCATCCGCTTCATCGTGGCTTCGTCAACAGGCCCATATCTTTTACTATGGATTTTATGATTTGACCCAAGGGCAACTCGATCTCTTTCAAATGATCGTCAGGCAGTACCCCACCACGCTGTATTTTCCGTTACTCGATCAACATCCGGCTTTTCGTTTCGCCCAGCAGTTTTTCGATCAATACGTCCACGGCCTCGCGACAGGACCGATCGAACACAAGGTGGAGACCGCGTCTCCGTTTCGAGACTTGTTCGATCCTTCCCTGGCGTCTCGGTCCCGGAAGCCCGATGTGCCCCACGAGCCGCCCGCAGACGGGACCGGCAAGGAACATTGTGGATTGCGAATTGCTGATTTTGGATTGGAAATCCGCAATCAAAAATCCGCAATCAAAAATCCACAATCATCCACAATCCAGTTCTGTCGTCTTGCGACGGTTTCAGGCGCGAACGACGAAATTGAAGTGGTGGCCAAGGAGATCCTGGCCCTGGTGCATGAACGGCAAATTCCTTTTCATGACGTCGGAGTGGTGGGGCGGACGTTGGCCGGGTATGAAGACGTGCTGCCTCGCGTCTTTTCAGAGCATGGGATTCCCTTTCAGGCGACCCTGCGCCAGCCCTTGAGTCAGTATCCGTTTCCCCAAGTCTTGCTGCGTCTCCTCGCGCTTCGTCTTTCCGATCCTGACCGGAACGCAATCTTTGACGTGTTGCATTCTCCGTTCGTGAATTGGCAGACCTTTTGTCCCGACCTCACGACTCCGCGTCCCGGCGTGTGGGAGCAGGTGAGCCGGCAGGCCGGGATCGAACAGGGCTTTCGGGAGCGGGAGAGACTGGTCCGGTTTTTTGAAACCGGGGTGTCGATGCCGTACAAGCGAAGACAAGGTGAGTCCACAATTGCCGGTGAAGAAGTCCGGCACCTCTGGTACGTGCTGGATCGATTAACCCGGCTTCTTGACGTCTTCCCGGAAGAGGCGAGTTGGGAGGTCTTCACGGATCGGGCCCTGGCTCTCATGGATTGCGTGCTGATGAGTCCGTCATTGGACATTGTGGATTGTGAATTGAGGATTTTGGATTGGGAAACGGCAATGAAAAATCAGCAATCCACAATCAAAAATCCACAATCCGGCGTGTATCAAGCGGTGCAGGAATGTTTCGCAGAGATCCGGGCACTCACGGACGTCAGCGAGCCGGTTCAGTATGCCGAGTTTCTCGCGACGCTCACGCGGTTCCTGGAAGAACGGTTCGTGTGGAATCCTTCGCAACCGGAAAACGGGGTGCGGGTCGTCGATGCCATGGCGGCCAGGGGCCTGTCCTTTCGCTTCTTGTTTGTGATCGGGCTCACGGATCACGTCTTTCCCCGGCATATTCGAGAGGACGGGTTTTTCCGGGATTCGGCGCGCCGGTTTTTGGACGTGAACCTGGGGTTCAAAATCCAGGAAAAGACCAGGGGGTATGATGAGGAAAAATTACTGTTCTACCTGTTGATGCACGCGGCGCGGGAAGGGGTCATGCTGGTGGCGCAACGGTCGGACGAGGAGGGCCGGACGACCATCCCGTCCTGGTATCTTCAGGAAATGGAACGCTGCATGCCGGGTCTCTCTCCCGTGGAGGTGCCGAGATCCGTTCTTCACAAACCCCAAGCGGCTCCGTACGCCGATGAGGCACGATGGACCCCGCGTGAACGGCTCATACGACACGTACTGCATCGCCATAAGCCGACCCGGGCAACCGCGTGGGAACCGGGGTGGTGGCAGGTGGTGGAAAAAGGGCTTGCGGCACTCCGCGTTCAGGAGAGCGATCAGCCGCGACTGAATGCCTACGACGGCATAACAGGGCCTTTGCCCGAGTATGGGAAGTTTCTGGCTGTTCATGGTCTGTCGCCGACCAGCCTCCAACGCTATGCAACCTGTCCCTTTCAATATTTCGCACAGGACGTCCTGGGTCTCCACGTGCCGAGGACAACGTCCCCGAGTCAGGGTGTAAGCGCGTTGGAGGTGGGCACGCTGCTTCACGGGATTTTAAAAGAATGGTACGGCCGGTTAGCGCAAAACGGGTGGTTCGCGCAGGCGGCCCCGGCCGATTTCAAGCCCCTTGACATCCTGAAGCAGGTCGCGGACTCCGTATTTCGGGATTTTGAACGGCAGAACGCGGTCGGCCCTGCGCTGTTGTGGGAGATGGGGCAGGAACAGATCATGGGTATTCTCGAACGGATCCTTGAGCAGGATAGGCGGGAACTGGGTGACGAATGGCTCCCGGTCCTGTTTGAAGTCCCCTTGAAAGGGGAGATGCCGGTGAAGGGCTCCAAGGGGACGACGTTGCTCCCCATTGCCGGTCAACTCGATCGGGTGGATTGGTCGCCTTCCCGGCGCCAGTATCGAATCATCGATTATAAATTTACCGGGAGCCGCGTCATGACGGACCAGGAGTTGGCCAGGTCGGTCGTGCGGGGAACTCGCCTGCAACCGTTGCTCTATATGGAATTGGCCGGGCAAGGGATTCCGCCGTTGTTGGAGCAACCGCCAGGACAGGACGGGCCCGTCACCTGTGAAGGCGTATGGTTTTACGTCGTGGCTCCTCGGGAGCTTTCAGAAGAACAAGGGTTTGCGCCCGTGGCCTTTTCATCAGGCACGCGGGACAGCGTCGCCCCGCAACTGGAGACGATGATGACGACGCTTGTCGAAGGGATTCAGCAAGGAAAATTTTTCATCGTTCCGGGCCGACATTGCGAGTGGTGTGACGTGCGGCCGGTGTGCCACCTCACCCATCCGGCAAGCGCCCGGCGTGCGCGGGAAGATCACAAGCAGATCCACGCGCATCGAGACTTGCGCCGCCAGCAGCCAGGGTGAGGAGCATTGTGGATTTTGGATTGCGGATTTTGGATTGGAATTCAAGAATGAAAAATCAGCAATCTGCAATCAAAACTCCGCAATCCAAAATCAGCAATCCACAATCCAAAATCAGCAATCCACAATCCGAAATCAAAAATTGACAATGACAAATCCAAAATCAGCAATCCACAATGCTGCCTGATAGCCACGCGCGTCATGGCGCAGTCACGGCTTCAGGGATCAACGTCGTGGTGACGGCAGGGGCGGGCACGGGCAAGACCTCGCTGCTCATCGATCGTATTCTCCACCTGCTGATCCGGCGCGACCAACCACTGTCATTGACGCAAATCGTCGCGGTCACCTTTACCAACAAGGCGGCCAGTGAATTGAAGCTGCGGGTGCGGCAGCGTTTGCGGCTCATGAAGGAACTCGCCACGGGCATCCATGCAGGGGATCAACCCCACGGTTACGAGATCCAGTCGATCCGGACGCTTCAGGAATCCTCGGGTCTCACCGACGAAGAGTTGGCGGCGGTCAGCGACACGGCGATGCGTGAGGTGGAACGGGCGCACATTGAAACCATTCACAGTTTTGCCGGCCATCTCTTGCGGCTCTATCCCGTGGAAGCCGGTGTGGATCCTTCGTTTCAGGAAGACGACGGCACGCGATTTCACGAGCATTTCAATCGTGAGTGGGACCAGTGGGTGCAGCACGAATTGGATACGGGCGGGCGCCGGCATGACGTCTGGCGGCAGATGCTGGCGCGCTACAGCCTGGATGACGTGAAACAACTCGCGCGGGCGCTGACGGATGAATTGATCCCATTGCCCGGAGTCCTCACCCCGCAACCGGAGATCACGCCGCACCTCCGATCGTGGCTGGCGACGTTACGCGAGCGGGGTTGCCTGTTACAGGAAACGTATCAGGGCACGCTGAAGATCAATCGTCTGCTCGATCAGGCCGTGGAGTTGTTGGCAGGTTTGGCGATGGAACAAACGACGCGGCTTGAAGACGCGGATGAGAGCTCCGCTGCCACGGTGCTTCAACAGACCATTCCCCCGAAGAAGCCGAAGGACTGGACCGACGAGGACTATGAAGAAGCCAAGGGTCTGATCAAGGTAGCCCAGGCAATTGAACAGTCGAGTTCGGGCTCGTTATGGGAGACCGTGCAGTTCCTGTCCCCGTTCGTCGCGCACTGCCGGACCGCGTTCGTGGAGAAAGGGCTGGTGTCGTTTAACGGATTACTCGCGCGGGCGCGGGCCCTTCTTCGAGACCATCCGCACGTGCGCGCCGAATTGAAGGACCAGTATCAGGCGATCATCGTCGATGAATTTCAGGACACCGATCCGGTCCAATACGAGTTGATCCTGTTCTTAGCCGAGGCCAAAGGCGCCGAAGCCCGGGAATGGCATCGTGTTCAACCGGCGCCGGGGAAATTGTTTATCGTGGGCGATCCCAAGCAATCCATTTATGCGTTTCGGCGTGCGGATATCGAAGCCTACGATACCGTTGTCCGGAACCATATCCTGGCGACCCAGGGGGAACAGTATTCCTTGCAAGGAAACTTTCGGGCCCATGACCAGGTGCTGGATCCGGTGAACCGCTGTTGCGCCAATTTGTTTCCGTCCGCTTCCGTCGAAGGGGTGCAACCTCACTACGAACCGCTCATTCCCGTGCCATCGGACTCGCTTCCCTTGCCCCACGAACGGGTGCAACTCCGCGTCGTCACCCTTGCGCAGGAGGACGCGGATGCGGAAGCGGCCAGTCGCGCGGAGGCTGATGCCTTGGCGCGTTGGTTACGCGAGGAAGTCCTGGAGAAAGAATCCCTGCTCCTGGGTGGTCGCGCGGTGCCGATCCAGCCGCGCCACATTGCGGTCCTGTTTCGAACGCTCACCCACCTGCGAATCTCCCTCGAAGCCTTTCGGCGACACCACCTGCCGTGCCTCGCCGAAGGGGGAAAACACTTTTATGAACGTCAGGAGGTGATCGATTGCAGCCACGTGTTGCGCGTCCTGATAGACCCCCGTGATGAACTGGGCGCGGTTGGGGTGTTGCGATCTCCGTATGGCGGCTGCTCCGACGTCGAGATCGAGTCGATCGTGCGACGAGGATTTCCGGATGATTGGGCGCACGAGTCGTCCCTCACACACCTACCGCCGGTTTTTTCGGCCCTGCGTTCGTTGCACACGGAGATACGGGTGCTTCCGGTTCCGGAGGCCATCCGGCACGTGTTCCAAACACTGCCCCTGGCGGAATTGGCAGCGGCTTCCCTCGACGGCGAACATGCGCTGGCAAACGTACTCAAACTCCGGGACATCATGCTCGAACTGGCTGCGCGGTCAGGGTTGACGTTTCGGGAAATCGTTCGCCAGGTGGGGCAATGGGTGGATGAACCGCCGGAAGAGGGAGAACGGGCCCTTGTCGAAGAAGGGCTCACGTCCCAGGGCCCGGGTGGAGCGATCCGGTTGTTGACCATCCATAAGGCCAAAGGGTTGGAATTCCCCATGGTGATCGTGGCGGGCCTGCACCGGGACGTCGATCATCGAAGAACGCCGGTCCGGACGTCCCACGACTGGCTGACCGACACCGTCGGTCTTCGGCTCGGCCAGGCTGCCGACCTCGGGGAAATTTTTATCGAAACGAAATTAGCCGAACGACAACGGGCCGAACAGGTGCGGTTGCTCTACGTCGCCATGACGCGCGCGCAACGGCGTCTGGTGTTGTCGGCGGCGCTTCACGGGAAAGCGGCGACCCCAAAGGGGACGTTCCTGTCGTTGATCACGCGCGGCCTGGATCTTGATTTGCCGGCAATGGTCGAGGCGGCAAAAGAACGGTCACAATGTGAGCATCTTGTCGGGAACGTGGCCGTGACAACGACCGTCGTGCCGGCTCCTCAGCCCATGAAGCCTGTCCTGAGCGACGTCGAAGGGAAGGCTCGGCCCGCTCAACCCACGTGGAAAGCGGCCATACCGGATGGTGCGGGACACCAACGCCGATGGGACGCATGGATGCAGCGAATGGAAATGGCCCGGAAGACCCCGCTGTTTCTTTCCGCGACACGGTCCCTGACGACTGGCGACACGTCGTTGCCGGCGATCCCTATAGTTCCAGGGGAGCCCGCCGTGAAATCCAAGAGGAAATCCCCGGGAAAATCCGGTGCCCCCCCGCGTAAGAAGACGGCGTCGCAGCCGGGGTCATCCGGTCGAAGCGCGGTCATCGGGACGCTCGCCCATCGCGTGTTGCACGGTTGGGATTTTTCTGAAGATCCGGAGGCGATGCCGGTATGGATCGAATCCTGCTGCCGGACGTCCCTTCCAAGGGGATGGGCCCCGGAATCGGACAGCCTGTGTGCGGAATTGCAAGAACTCTTCATACACTTCGTCGAGTCCGAACCGTATGCCGTGCTTCGGCAGTCAGAAATTCTGGGCAGGGAAATTCCCTTTGCCGTTCCCTGGGAAAGAGTGGGGGCGGACGCGGAGCACACTCAGGCCGTACCCTCGTGTGTGATGGAAGGGGTGATCGACGTCATGTATCGCCGGGATCAACAGATTTGGATTGCCGACTATAAGACGCATCAGGTGGAGGAAACCTCCCTGGCGCAGGTGGTTCAGGGGTACCGGGCACAGATGGAGATCTATCGTCGAGCGGCAGCGTCGGCCTTGGGACACGGTGCTGTCCGGGCACAACTCATCTTTTTACGGAGTGGACTCAGCATCGAGGTTTGAGTAGGATAGGCAAACCTCAATTCCCTCTCCCCTGGCGGGAGAGGGTTGGGGTGAGGGGGAAGTAGCGAAAGAGAAAATCTGTCCGTTCAAATACGCGAGAAAAGGAGGACGTTCATGCCACTGAGCAGTTGGAAAATGGGATGCCTGCTATGCAGTCTCGTCTTCATCGGAGCCTGTAGCAGTACCAAGAATGTGAAGGTGACAGCTTTGAATGCTCCAGGCGGGAGCAATCCCGAGGCGGTGTTGGCCGTGAAAACAGGCAATCAGGCCTTTGCCGCCGGGCAGTGGGCGATGGCCAAACAGCATTACGAAAAAGCCATCGGCGTCCAGAAGACCTTGGCGGAGGCGCATTACAACCTGGCCTTGACCCTGGATCGATTGGGACAGCGAAAGCAAGCCGAGGCACATTATACCGAAGCCGCGAATTTCGCTCCCGGACATCAGGTCATTTGGAATTCACGGATCTACCGCCGGTATGGGGACGTAGGAACAACGGGAGGAGGTGCCTTGCCAGGAATCCCGGGACTTGGTGGGCTTGGAGGACTGGGCGGCGGCGGTGGCGGTGGTTCAGGGTTACCACCAGGTGGAAACTAGCGACCGTAGGTCGGGTTAGCGTAGCGTAACCCGACACCGCCGCCTCAGCCGGTCCCGTTTCAGATAGTTGTCGCGACGGCATCCTTCATTCCCCTCCTTTGTAAGGAGGGGCGAAGGGGAGGTAGAGGCATTTGTAGCTGCACCATCCCTGCTCAGCCGCCCCACGTCGGATTACGCTACGCTAATCCGACCTACGGGACTGGCGCTTCCTATTGTTCCCTCCCCTTTGTTGTACTGTCCCGTGTGATTCCCTAGACTCTTCTGCTATCATGCGTGGCATCGACTATGTCCACCAGAGGAGGACCCATGGACATCAAACTGCATAAGTTAGCTCGCACGACTCCCGCCACCCGCCGCTACATCCAGACCGCCCCCAAAAGCGCCGCGACCTTGGCCCGGGAACTCGGGGTCGCTGTGACCACCATCTATAAATGGAAGCGCGCCGGCCGGGTCCACGATGGCTCCCATGTCCGCCACCAGCTCCATGCCAGTACCTCCCCCGAGCAGGAAGCCCTTATCGCCGAATTGCGCACCCAATTGCGGTTGTCCCTCGACGATGTCACGGAGGTCCTGAACCGCTGCAGTGCGACGCCCTTGAGTCGGAGCGCGATCCATCGCTGCTTGGTGCGGCTGGGCGTCGCGCGGTTGCCCCCCGCCTCCCCCGACGCGCCGCCGGTGGGGCGGTTCGCGGCCACCCCCTGCGGCTACATTCATCTGGATCTGAAAGTGTTAAGCAAATGACAGAAGCAACCCAGTTATGTGTTCGTGGCCATTGACCGCGCCACCCGCTATGTCTGGGTCAAGGTGCTGGCCCGGCGGACGGCCGCCACGGTGACGCAGGCCGTCGAAGAATTCCTGGCCGCGTTTCCGCACAAAGTGCACACCATCTTGACCGATAATGATGGCGCGTTTACCGATCGGTTTGCCGTGCACAAGCAAGGCAAACCGGCGGGCCAGCCGAGCGGCACGCATCGCCTGGCTCACGTGTGCCGGGCGCATGGGATCACTCATCGCCTGATCCGGCCCTATCATCCGCAGACCAATGGCATGGTGGAACGCTTTAACCGGCGGCTGAGTGACGCGTTACAGAGCCAGCCCCCGCTCCGGGCCCATTGCAGCAATCGGTTTCGGAGTCACGCCGAGCGGAACGCCTTTATCACCCGGGTGGTGGACAATTACAATCGCACCCGGTTAAGGTGCCTCAACTATCAGGCCCCTTTGCACTTGTTACAGAATCTCACGGGACACAACACTTTGTAAGGGGAGGCTAGGTGGGGTAGAGTCGACCGACCATGGAGTACGGAGTTTAGGCTTCCGGCCTCTACCCCTGGTCAAAGCCAGGGGCATGCCTAATGCCCCCTCACCCCTCAGACCCTTCGCGACGCTCAGGGCACAGGCAAAGGAGGGGAACCAGATCCGCATATGATGCCGCCCTACAACGACGGAAAGAGCGACACATTCAATTACTTCCCCGCGCGTTCGCGGGTTGAATGCGTTCCGTAGCCCACCAGGATCATCGTGAGCCCCAGGAGAATCATGGGAAAGCTTAAGAGTTGCCCCATGGTCATGGGACCCAACACAAACCCCAGATGGGCGTCCGGTTCTCGAAACAATTCGGCGAAGCTTCGAAAGATGCCGTACCCGACGAAAAACCCCCAAAAGACCGTGCCGGGGGGCGTGGCCTTCCTTCCCAGGAACCAGAGAATCCCGAACAAGACCATCCCCTCCAGAGCCGCCTCATATAATTGCGAGGGATGCCGGCAGGCCGATCCACCCCTCGGGAAGACCATGCACCACGAGACGTCCGTGGGCCGTCCGTATAACTCCCCGTTGATAAAATTCCCCAAGCGCCCCAGGCCTAACCCGATCGGAGCAGCCAATGCCGCCAGGTCCGCAATCGTGTACGCCGCGAATCCTTTTTTATAACAGAATAGCGAAAGCGCGATACATACGCCGAGTAACCCGCCGTGGAAGGACATCCCGCCTTCCCATATGGCCAGAATTTTCAGGGGGTTCTGCAGATAGTACTCCGTATTGTAAAAGAGGGTATAGCCCAACCGTCCGCCCAGAAAAACACCAAAGGCGGCATACATGATCAAGTCGGACATCTGGGCGGTGCCTAATGGGATGTTTCGGCTGGCGGCCCGATGCTTGACCAGGAAATACGCCGCCAGCAGCCCCAGCAAATACATCAGCCCGTACCAGCGGAATTGCAGCGGCCCCAACCGAAAAAAGACCGGATCGATCTCGGGGAAGGAGAGGGAAACCCACAACGGAGGGATGAAATCGTTCAAAACGGATATCCAATCGAAAGTCGTGATGCCAGCCCGGACCAAAACAATGTGCGAAGCCATCCTAGGGAGGAGTTGCCGGTTTTTCAAGGATGACAGCCCTTTGAGCATTTGCCTCCGCGGTTGATGACGGGGTAGAGTTTGCGCTGACACACACGCGACGAATGGAAACGGAGGATCGAGAGATGAGTGACGAATCTACAACGCACGCGGGTCCGGGAAATCCGGCGGCCCAGGATGCCCTGTTGCCCGGCGTCAAACATATTATTGCGGTGGCGAGTGGGAAAGGCGGAGTCGGCAAATCCACGGTCTCCACCAATTTGTCCGTGGCATTGGCGCAGACCGGCGCGAAAGTCGGGCTGATGGATGCGGATATTTATGGCCCGAATATTCCCATGATGATGGGGGTGCCGAAACCCCCGGAGAAAGAGGGCGACAAAATCAAACCGGCTGAAGCGCATGGCGTGCAGATCATCTCCATGGGATTTTTTGTGCCGGAAGAAACCGCCATCGTGTGGCGGGGCCCTATGGTGCATACCGCCATCCAGCAGTTTTTTCGTGACGTGCTGTGGGGAGAGTTAGACTACCTGTTGGTGGATTTGCCGCCGGGCACGGGCGATGCCCAGCTCAGTCTCTCCCAGATCGTTCCGCTGACCGGCGTCGTGACGGTGACCACGCCACAGGAAGTGGCACTCTATGACGTACGCAAGGGCCTGATGATGTTCAAGAAAGTCAACGTCCCTCTCTTGGGCGTGATTGAAAACATGAGTTTTTTCGTCTGCGGGCATTGCGGAGAACGAACGGAGATTTTCTCGTTTGCCGGCGGCGAACGCGCGGCGAAAAAATTCGAGATTCCCTTCCTGGGTCGCATTCCCTTGGACCCTGCAATCCGCGAGGGTGGCGATGCGGGTATGCCGATCGTCGTGTCGGATCCGAATTCTCCGCTCACCAAAGCGTTCCAGGGTGTGGCAGAGGCGTTGCAAACACGCGTGAGGGAACTCACGAGTGAACCCGCAGGGGCAACCCTGAGCGAGATGGTGAATAAGTTGAAAGAACCCATGGAGTGACGGAAGGCGCAGGTTCGAATCACCTGCGGGAGAAGGCAGGTCGGTCCGAAATTACCCTCTCCCCTGGAGGGAGAGGGCTGGGGTGAGGGGAAAAAAAGCCTGTCCTCGATATTTTTAATCGGTGGAGGATCCTGATGGCAGAGATGGTCAAAGTGGCGAATACGGATGAGTTGGAACCCGGGCAAGGGATGGTCGCCGAAGTCGGGGACAAAGAGATTGCCCTCTTTAACGTCGATGGAACGTTTTATGCCCTGAACAATACCTGTGTGCATCGCGGGGGGCCGTTGGGTGAAGGTGAGTTGATCGGCGAAGTGGTCACCTGCCCCTGGCACAGTTGGGAATACAACGTGACGACCGGGGCCTGTGTCACGAATCCGTCCGCATGTGTGGCCCGATTCCCCGTAGTGGTGGAAGGGAACGAAGTCAAGATCGACCTCGAACCGGCTTCCCCTGCTTGAGTTCCCCAACCCCGTTCTGTCATCCCCGACCTGATCGGGGATCCAGTGTCGTTGCTTTTGGCCTTCGTAGTCGCGCCATCTCATGGCGCTCTTCACCCTCTCCCCAAGGGAGATGGCAGGGTGAGGGGTGGGATAGAGTAGGTCGGGTTAGCGTAGCGTAACCCGACAGCAGGGCTCGAGCAAAGCCATGAAAAGCAAAATGACTAACAAGGTGAACCGGCTCAGCCGGCAGGAACCGATCCGGTTGCCGCGTCGTCCTCCCAGCCTGGCCAAGCTGGATATGACAAAGCACGTCGGCAGCAAGGAGTACGAGACCAAACTCGCCCGGCTTCAGGTGCGTTTGAAGGAACTCTCTCTGGCCTACCAGTCCCAGAGACGGCGTGCGGTGATCGTGCTGGAAGGGTGGGACGCCGCAGGCAAGGGAGGCGTCATCCGGCGGATGCACTGGCCCCTCGATCCGCGTGGACTCAAAGTCTGGCCGATCTCCGCGCCGACCCCGGAGGAACTGGACCACCACTACCTGTATCGCTTCTGGACGCGCCTGCCAAAGTCCGGGCAACTCGTCATCTTCGACCGCTCCTGGTACGGCCGGGTGCTGGTGGAACGGATCGAAGGCTATGCCACGAAGACCGAATGGCAGCGTGCGTACGCCGAGATCAATGAATTCGAGCGCATGCTGGACGACGACGGCGTCCGGCTCGTCAAGATCTTTCTGCACATCACACCGGAGGAGCAACTCGCGCGGTTCCGTGCGCGCTTCAACGACCCGCTCAAACGCTGGAAGCTCTCCGAGGAAGACCTTCGCAACCGGGCCCGCTGGGCTGACTACGAGGTGGCGATTGAAGAGATGTTCCAACGAACCTCAACCATCCGCCGACCGTGGATCGTGATCCCGGGCAACAGCAAGCCTTACGCCCGGCTTGCGGCGATCGACGCCATCGTCAAACGGCTGGCGGATGGAGTGGACCTGGCTCCGGCCGGACTCGACCCCGGCTTCGAGCAACGTGCGCACAAACTACTCGGCCTCGATCAGCCTTCCGGACGAAAAGGGCGATAGCGCCGGTCGGGCGTTACTTCACGCTCTTCAATTTCCCCGTCACGAATTTGTGCAGTGTGCTTGAGATGAGGGTTTGGTAGGGCATCCCCTCCTTCACCGCTTTTTTCTGAAGAGTTTCCAAATCGCGGGACGAGATCCGAATGTTGATTCGCCTGTCCTTCTGAAGGAAATTGTGTGCAGCCTCTTCCAATTGACGTTTCGCTTTCTTGAAGTTGTTGATGCTTGTCAATTCCCCGCGTTCAAAATCCCGGAGGAGTTTCACCTCTTCTTCGTCTAATTTGAGAGGATTTTTCATTCAAGAACCGCATCCTTTTCATCGTCCCAGTCAAATTCATGCATGGATGAGACTGTCCTTGCTGTGCGCCTTTTGTCAACGCACTATTGAAACTATTCGATCCCACGTCGGCCATGCTATAAGACGACCATGGAAAAACAGCCCAGGCTTCGTTCCGGGCAAGGAGCCACATGGCACCCGGTGGTTCTTGCGTTAACGGTCCTTCTGATACTCATGAACGGCGATCCTGCAAGTGCAGGAAGCGACGATGCCGCTTTCGATTTCGTTTGGGCGGAGACCTATGCGGGTGTCTTTGCCGGCTACGGTCGGATGAACAACCGGATCGTCGACGTCGACGGCTTTGCGAACTGGGGTCATCCCGGTTCGGATTTCGATTACAACGATGACGGATTCGCCGGCGGTGCGTTGGTCGGGAAAAAGTTCAAGATCGGCGGCGTACCGTTCAGGATCGAGTTAGACGGCACGTTCGGCGACATGTCGGCGACAACGAACACCCTCGACCCCGAGGGTCTGGACGAGACGGCGAAAGCGGAGTTTCGCTGGAGTGTCACGACGCGCGCCGGCGTCGAACACGCCGTCGGGCCTGCGACCGTCTTCGCCACCGGCGGGTTGGCAGTCGCCAGGATTGCCAATTCGGTCACCGACATTGATTCCAACCCGACACGCATAGACCACGACGATTCCTTTCGCGACAGTTCAACGGAAATCGGTTGGGTGATCGGGGTCGGGGTCGAAACGCCGCTGGCTGATGCCTGGAGACTACGACTCGAGGGCTCATACCTGGATTTCGGATCGAGTACCTATTACGTGAACCGCTCCGGCAATAACTCGTGTGGACCAGGTAACCCTCGCAGGCCTTGCCCATACCACGTTGAGAACAATCTTGCCCTCGTGCGCCTAGCGCTCATCCACCCGTTTAGTTGGTAGCGGTTATCCAGTACACCAGTTTGCAGATCCCGCCCGCATGGCGTGAGCCTGTGGCTGTTCCCATTGTATATGTTTACTAATTCGCTGACGACTCCAACCTTTCTTTCTGTCATTCCCGACGCTTGTCCCCGACCTGATCGGGGATCTAATCGGGAATCCAGTCCCGTAGGTCGGGTTAGCGTAGCGTAACCCGACAATCATCGGGAACGTGACAAATGGATAACGAAATGCCTGAATGAGGAAAACGTGAACAACGGCGATGAATTTTAGAAATATTAAAATAATAATAAAATAATAAATATTTTAAACTTTGTCACAAACATTAATATATTTATAAATGTTAAACATTTTTAAAAAGTGCAAAAACTTTAAAATATTGAAACATTGAAATATAATTGATTATTTATGCTCACGTTGGCTGGAAATAACATGCGAACCGGAATCCGGAGACATTTGAACATCGTGACATCATTTCGGAGCGGCACCTTGGTAGAGGCGTGTCCGTACGGTCGAGGCCATGACGCCGGGTGAGTTTATCGCCAAGTGGCGGGCCTCCGAACTCAAGGAGCGCTCGGCTTCGCAGGAACACTTCATCGACCTGTGCCGGCTCCTGGACGAGCCGACGCCAGCCGAGGCCGACCCGACCGGCGAGCGCTACTGCTTCGAGCGTGGTGCTCGCAAGGACACCGGCGGTGACGGCTGGGCCGACGTGTGGAAGCGCCATCACTTTGCCTGGGAGTACAAGGGCAAGCACGCAGACCTCAATGCTGCCTTCAATCAGTTACGGCAATATGTACTTGCCCTTGAGAATCCTCCGCTTCTGATCGTCTCGGACATGGTGCGGTTCCGTATCCGCACCAACTGGACCAACAGCGTGAGCGAAACGCACGAGTTCGTATTGGACGATCTCGCGGACGCGGCCGTGCGCGACAAGTTCAAATGGGCGATGTCCGACCCGGAACGGCTGCACCCGGGCGAGAGTATACAGGCACTCACCGAGCGCGCGGCGGCAACCTTCGCATCATTGGCGCAATCGTTGCGGGAACATGGTCACGCGCCACAAGCGGTGGCGCATTTCGTCAACCGGCTGGTGTTCTGCATGTTCGCCGAGGACGTGGGCCTGCTGCCCGACAACATGTTCACCCGGATGCTGGAACAGGCGCGGAAGCGGCCGGAGGACTTCGCTGTCCTGGCGCGGGACTTGTTCGGGGCGATGTCCACCGGAGGCAGGATCGGGTTCGAGGATGTGGCATGGTTCAATGGCGGGCTGTTTAGCGACGACACTGCCTTGCCACTGGACAAGGCCGAGATCGAGACAACACTCAAGGCGGCAATGCTCGAATGGTCGGAGATCGATCCTTCGATCCTGGGCACGCTGTTCGAGCGCGGCCTCGACCCGGACAAGCGCTCGCAGCTTGGGGCGCATTATACGGACCGCGATAAGATCACACGGATCATCGAGCCGGTGATCGTTCGTCCCTGGCTTGCCGAATGGGAGACGACAAAGGCCGAGATCGCCGCCATGCTGGATCGTGCGGACGCGGCCAAGTCAAGAGCAGCGGGAACACGACAACGCGGGCAGGCGGAACGCCTGCTGCGCACCTTCCTGGAACGGCTGGGCGGCTTCACCGTACTCGATCCGGCCTGCGGCTCCGGCAATTTTCTCTATCTGGCGCTCCACGCGCTCAAGAACCTGGAGCACAGGGTCCAGTTGGAAGCCGAGGTGATGGGCCTGCAGCGCGGCTTTCCTCAGGTCGGTCCCGCCAACGTCAAAGGGATCGAGATCAACGCCTACGCCGCCGAACTGGCGCGCGTGTCGGTGTGGATTGGCGAAATCCAGTGGATGCGCCGCAACGGATTCAGCGAGTCGCGCGATCCGATCCTCAAGCCGCTCGACACCATCGAATGCCGCGACGCGATCCTGACGCCGGAAGGTGGCGAGCCGGACTGGCCGCAGGCCGATGTAGTGATCGGCAACCCGCCATTTCTCGGCGGATGGCGGCTGATCACGCACCTCGGCGAGGAGTACGTGTCCAGAATTCGCACCATGTACGCTGGTCGAGTGCTGGCCGGAGCCGACCTCGTCTGTTACTGGTTCGAGAAGGCAGGCCGGCAGATCGAATCGGGCCGTGCCGCGCGGGCTGGTCTGGTAGCAACAAACTCCATTCGGGGCGGCGCGAACCGGCGGGCTTTGGAGGCGGCCACCAGCGGGCTGCGAATCTTCGAGGCGTGGAGCGACGAGCCGTGGGTCGTTGATGGTGCTGCGGTTCGGGTGTCCTTGATCTGCTTCTCGCACCGTGGCGACCAGTGCGTGGAGGAAGTACGGCTCGACGGGGAGACGGTCGATGAGATCCATACCGATCTGACGGCGCGCTACGCCGGCGTGGGCGTGGACCTCACCAGTGTCCGGCGCCTGTCGGAGAACGCGGCCGTGGCGTTCATGGGTGCCTCGAAGAAGGGTCCTCTGGACGTCCCAGGCGATCTCGCGCGCGAGTGGCTCGCCCTGCCCGCCAACCCGAACGGCCGGACCAACGCCGACGTACTAAAGCCGTGGCGTAACGGCATGGATCTGACACGCCGCCCGGCCGGCAAGTGGATCGTCGATTTCGGGTGGAGGATGTCCGAGGGCGAGGCGGCGCTGTACGAGGAGCCGTTCCGCTGGGCGCGGGAACACGTTCACCCGATGCGGCAACGGAACCGCCGCGAAGCGTACCGCCGATACTGGTGGCGGCACGCCGAGCCGCGGCCCGGCCTGTGGCGGGCGCTCGAAGGCCTGTCTTGCTACATCGCGACACCGACTGTCGCCAAGCACCGGCTGTTTGTCTGGTGCGACGCTCGCATCTGCCCGGACCAACAACTGATCGTGCTCGCGCGCGACGATGATACGATCTTTGGCATTCTGCACAGCCGGTTTCATGAGGCGTGGTCGCTTCGGCTTGGCACCAGCTTGGAAGACCGCCCGCGCTACACACCAACCACGACCTTTGAGACCTTCCCCTTTCCGGAGGGTCTGACGCCCGGTGTTCCCGCCGCCGACTATGCGGACGACCCACGCGCCATCGCCATTGCCGAAGCCGCACGGCAACTGGTCGAATTCCGTGACCGCTGGCTCAACCCGCCCGAATGGGTGGAATGGATGGATGAACCAGTTCCCGGCTATCCCAAGCGCCCGGTACCCCGAGACGAGGTGGCAGCCAAGGAACTCAAAAAGCGCACACTGACCAATCTCTACAACACCCGCCCGCAATGGCTCGCCGACGCCCACGCGAACCTCGATGCTGCCGTTGCCGCGGCCTATGGCTGGCCTGCCGATATTTCCGACGACGATGCGTTAGGGGAACTGCTGGCAATGAATTTGGAAGGCAAAAATATTGACTAAGGAAAAAGCAAAACGGCTCATACAAAGGTTGCTAGACAATCTTTCTTATAGATACAGAGCAAAATTCGTGAATGGGCTTCTTCAACTGTCTACACACAGAGCGCGAAGCAGGTTGGCTGGATCTGGTCCGATCACGGTACTTATCGACAATTCCGTTCTTGGGCATGGAAGAACACATGAGACGGTCGTCCATATGCAAAAGATAAATTGGCCGCCTGGTGGCGAACCTGGAGAGGTTCCAATAATCTATCGGGCTCCCATCGATTTCACACAGAAGGATAGAGAATTGGTGTACCGGAACATCAGGTATTTGCCTGGCATCGCGCATTTGGCTCGCCTCGGTTTTTTGATGTTGAGAACATCCTGTGAATTGCTGAGTGAGCGGAATCATCAGCCAATTGGTAGATTTCGGGGCAAGAAGGGTTTGTTTGACTATTCGCTTCTTGAAAATACTAATATTGAATCTGTAGATGGATACGATGTCCCCGATTGCGATTTGGAATATTTTTCGAACAACCCAACGGTGGATAAATTTATTTATTCCACCGATATAGACCCTTTGGGGATGTATCCCGAAAATAAACAAAAGCAACGGGATAGGGTTTCTCGATCGAACGATCCTCTCTATAAAGGATTGGCAAGGATTCTACCGAAAAAGGCGAATTTGGATGCTTGGCATATCCGCACAGCTGAGGTACATGGATTGTTCTGTTTTCTAACGATGGATTTCAAGCTCCAAAGATTTTTTGAACAAAATCGGAACAACCCCTCAATTTCGTCGTTGCGTACCAAGGTAATGACACCTGAGCAATTCGGGAAGTGTATGGCAATATCACCAATTAATCCTTATATCTGCGAATTGGTAGAGAGCGATGCCGCACAATCGAGTGCGAGGCTTCGAGAAAAACTTCAATGAACAGGTCACTTAGTCGATTATTGCGCGGGCCGTATACCGACTTGCTCAGATCCCAATCAGGCTTCTCTAGCCTCGCTGTTTTGTTTTCCGTTTTCACAACACTCTCGAATGCCGTGGCCGTCGAAGATGCTCTTTGAAAGCTTCTGGCGCTCAACTTGGCGGACGAACGTGAGTAAACCGATCTGAACAAAAGGAGACTATATGAGCGAATTCATAAGCCCGGCGGTGCAGGCGATGAATCTCCTTCGATACATTGGAGATCAGGTGTCAGAATCAGGCAAGCCTATTCACCAACTTCCCGAACTCAGTGAGATTATTGGCGCTCCGAGTGAAGAATTAGCCAATCAATTCATTGAAGAGTTGTCTGAACGCGGCCTCATCAAAATGTGGGAACCTATAAAAAGAATGGGTGGCAGAACATTGTTTAGGAACGTTAACCTCAGCCTCGACGGATGGGAGCAGTACGAAGCGGAAAAACGAGGGAAGTTCGCTGGAAACAATGGTTTCCTCGCCATGGAGTTTGATGACGCGAATCTCGAAAAGTTTGTTCTGGAGGTTTTAAAACCGACGGTGAAGGAGGCCACGAGTTTCGAACTGGTCGATATGCGCAATGTCTCAAAGGCGGGGATCATCGACAATATCATGCGCGTCCGAATCAGGGACGCGAAGTTCGTCATTGTCGATCTTACGCATGACAACAATGGCGCGTATTGGGAGGCCGGTTACGCAGAAGGTCTGGGCAAGCCCGTCATCTATATCTGCGAAAAGACAAAATTCGAGGCTACAAAGACCCACTTCGATACGAACCACTGCACAACTGTTCCTTGGTCCAGGGATAACGATGAGGGGTTTCGCCAGGAATTGACCGCCACGCTCAGCAGGTCGCTCGATCAATCTGCCTGAGCGCGTTGCTAGTTCGAGTTGCTTCTCTTCTGAATTTCAAGGGTTCCTTGTGCAGTTGAGAAATCCTTGTCAAAGGAATTCCAGAAATCGCGTTCGAAAAGAACTAGGAGTTCGGGAATTTCATCATGATCATCCAGCGAATACCTGGGAAATTTTATTGAGCCTAGTTGTAACGTTCCCGATGAATCGTACCACCCGTCGCGATTGACCGGTACGTTACCTCCAAGAACGCGTATTTCTACCTCAAGAACATATTCGGCCGCTGGAGCAAGGGCTTGTTTTCTTACGTGATCAGCCCAGATAGCCAAATCCGCAAACATGACAATGGGTAGGTCATTGCGAAGATCGTAGCGGACGGTTTTATCACTACGAACTGAAACAAAGCCCAATTCGATCAGTCCGTCACAATGAAGTTCCTGATAGCTGTTGCGACGAATGGTATCAGCAGAACCGTGAGCGTCTTCCGAACGTGTGGCGCGTAGTCTCGGTCGCCAAATGGCAGGAGACAATCCGTGGATACGTTTCAACCCCTCCAATTCGGTTTCGTCACCATTCTCGGGTCTACGGAAGACCGAAATCTGCGGTTTTCGCAACTCTTCAGCAAGGCCACCTTTCCAGAAAACCCTGTCAAACCGAATTTCCTCCCCTACGGGCATAGCGGTCAAGCGGATGCCGAACGCATCTTCGGGTGTTTGGAGGCGCTTGAACTCTTCCTCAAAGCGTTCGGATCGCTCGTCAAGCCTCCTTTCCAACCGCTCCAGCCCTCGTGACACATTCAGTGTCATGTCATGAATCTCTCGCATGCTCATTTCCTCACATCGGTCGGATCGTCGGATCGGGCAGACGAGCGTCTTCGTCACTCGATGTGGCGCGAGACGCGAACGCCCAACGCGCAGTATGATAACGCCGCTTTCACCTTCTGTCGGAACGGCGAACACCTCAAGCCGGGGAAGTTGTGGCTCCACGCAATCACGGAATACCAACTTCAGGCGTTCTGCCAACTCCGCGCATCGCGGGATCGGTGAGATTCTGGTGGCGACCGGCGGTTTCGTATCGGTCTCCTTGATCCCCAGTAGCAAAGCGCCGCCATGTGCATTTGCGAAGGCAACAACTTCTTCGAGTATCTTGTCTTTTGCCCTATCACCTATTTGGTCGCCGCCATTTTCCCATGGATCTCGAGTTTGTCCTTTTGCCGGCAGGCTTCCCTTAAAATCGATCTGTTCGCCTTCGGGGACTTTGGAAGCGATCAACGCCTTGATGTCATCAATGCCGATTTGGTCGGCGGGTTTGGAAAGCACTTCAATCACTGGTTCGTTCCTTCGATATTTGCGGATACGTAAATGCCGTGTTCATGGCAAACGGTCTTCGGGTTCCGGCGGTTGACCGCCGTGCCTTCGCAGAATGCGGCGTGCCGTCTTGATGTCGGCTTTGGCGCGGCGCGAGGTGAAAAACTCGGTCGCCTTCAGAGACGCGGGTTGTCGCAACGGGTAGGTTCCGGTGCGTTTCTTCATGACCATATCCTCCTAGACACCTCATTCATATCATATTCTCTTCTTCACCCTCACCCCAGCCCTCTCCCGTCCAGGGAGAGGGAGTTTTGGTGTTATCTCGGCATCCCGGTCGAGTCCGGGACAAACTCTCTGCCGTCATGTGGGGAGAGAGCCCCGTAGGTCGGGTTAGCGTAGCGTAACCCGACAACCTGAATGGGGAAAACGTGAACAACGGCGATGAATTTTGAAATATTAATAAAATAATAAAATAATAAATATTTTAAACTTTGTCACAAACATTAACATATTTATAAATGTTAAATATTTTACAAAAGTGCAAAAACTTTAAAATATTGAAAGAAAAGGCAAGAACGTCAACCAAATGTTCAAGCAGCTAACTGTCGGGTTACGCTGCGCTAACCCGACCTACCCGACTAACCCGACCTACCCGACAATCAACTGTGTCTCCTTTCTTGAAGATCCGTCCTCTGTCCTTCATAATGACGAGAGGTGGAATTGACTCTCGTCGTTTCAACAACGAACACCTGTAAAAGCAGATTCTTTCCTTCGACAGACTCAGGACAGGCGCTTTGCTCAGAATGACAAAAGGGGAGAATGCAGAAATGCGATGCCTCTACCTCCCCTAACCCCTCCTGATCCTTCGGCTACGCTCAGGACAAGCAAAGGAGGGGAATAGAGGATGCTTGCCGGCCGGCAGGCAAAGGAAGGGGAAAGAAAAAGAAGAGCCCCCTCACCCCAGCCCTCTCCCTCAAGGGGCGAGGGAGTTGTGGCGCGGCAGTGGTCAACGAATGAGTGAACACATACAAATGACAAAGGGAAAGGCGGGGATGATCACTGAACGGTTGCCGGGGTGGTTTAAGGTCAAGATCGAGGCGGGGCCGCACTATCGGCGCATTCAGTCGCTGGTTCGGGAAAAGCGGCTTCATACGATTTGCGAGGAAGCGCGCTGTCCCAACAAGTGGGAATGCTGGAATAACCGGACGGCGACGTTTTTGCTGTTGGGCGACGTCTGTACGCGACGGTGTCATTATTGTTCAGTGACCACGGGTCGCCCGGACCCGGTTGATTGGCAGGAACCGGAACGGGTGGCCGAAGCCGTTCGAACCTTGGATTTGCGGCACGCGGTGCTGACTTCCGTGAATCGCGATGAACTGGACGATGGCGGCGCCTCTATTTTTGCGGCAACCATTCATGCCATCCGGCGACTGCTGCCGGCATGTCATGTGGAAGTGCTGGTGCCGGATTTCCAAGGCAAACCGGCCCAGGTCGAGGCCGTCCTGGCGGCGACCCCGGAAATTTTTGCTCATAATATCGAAACCGTCCCACGGTTGTTTCCGGCCGTCAGACCGCAGGGCAACTATGGTCGCTCTTTAGAGGTGCTTCGTTGGGCGAAGGATCGGGGGGCGTGCACGAAATCAGGATTCATGGTCGGGATGGGCGAGACCAACGAGGAACTGCGGTCGGTCCTGCACGATCTTCGCGCAGCCGGCTGTGAGATTGTGTCGATAGGCCAGTACTTGCAGCCGACCAAAGCCCATCTCGTGGTGCATCGATATTACGAGCCCGAGGAATTCGAGGATCTCAAACAACACGGGATGGCCCTGGGCTTTCGGCACGTGGAATCGGGGCCTTTGGTGCGCAGTTCTTATCATGCCGAACAACAAACGCACCGTGTTCTTGTATAAAGAAACAACGATGCTGAGCCGGATTCTGTTATGCTGGGCGAAGCGGTGCCATCTCTACCTCCCCTAACCCCTCCCGACCCTTCGCTTAGTTCCTTCGCTTCGCTCAGGACAGGCAGGGCAGGCAAAGGAGGGGCAAAGACGTGGTGCCCCCTCACCCCAGCCCTCTCCCTCCAGGGGAGAGGGGGTTAGAGGCTGAGAATCGTCAATGAATGAGTGAACGCAGATAAGGCTAAGGCTTCTTCAATTCCATGCATGTAAAACGTTGGCTTCTCCTCGCCCCGCTGCTGCTGACGCTCTTGTTGTTGCAGTCCTATTTTTGGGTGCCGACGTATGAAAAGCAGGCGACGGGTAATCCGGCGCGCCTGGTGACGTATATCGAAGCGTCTTCCGGCGATGCCAAGATTCTCAATCCGATTTTGAACGCGGATACGGCCAGCTCGGGCATTGTGGGCCACGTGTTTGAAGGGCTCCTGGACCTGGACGAGAACCTGGACTTTCGGGGACGGTTGGCAACGGACTGGACGATCTCCGAAACCGCCTATCTCCTCGTCAGTCCATCCAACCGGTTGCCCGACGGCAGCGAAGTCACGGGAGCGAACCTGGCCGACCGGATTCGAGCCGCGCTTCAAGTCGAGGCGTTTTCCGAGTTGGCTGACAACGTCCGCTCCATCGACGTGTTACCTCCCGCACGCGTGACGCACATGCTGTCCGTCCAAGTGCAGGACGCGGATGGCGCCCCGGCGAGCCGGGAAGTGGAGGTCACCTTCGACGTTCCCGAGCGGGTGGCGTTTTCGTTGCACCGGGTGGACCAGGACTTTTTTCAACGGCTTTTCCCGGTCATCGGCGATCGCTATCTCGAAAATTTTCCGTATGAGCGGCACCTCACCTTCCGCGCGGAGGTCCCTCCGACGATCAAAGCTCAGGTGTTCGCGCAATTGCCGGACCTGTTCCCCGTGGCCGAGCACAATCCCATCATCGATTTTCACCTCCGTAAAGACGTCCGGTTTCACGACGGCCATGCGTTCGACGCCGGCGACGTGAAGTTTACGTATGACGCCATCATGAGTTCCAGGAATCTTTCCCCCCGCACGTCTGATTTCGAACCGATCAAGGCGGTGGAAATTCCTGATGCACATACGGTGCGCGTGGTGTACAAACGACTGTTTTCTCCGGCGATCAACGCCTGGACCATGGGCATCCTTCCCGAACACCTGCTCAACGCCGACGCCATGCAACGGGAAATGGATGACCGCGGCCTCTCCGACGCCGCACGGGAAGCCTTCGGCATGCGTGACAGTCAATTTAATCGCAACCCCATCGGCAGCGGGCGATTCCGTTTTGTCGAGTGGCACAGCGATGAATACATCCATCTCCGGCGCAATGACGACTATTGGGAAGGGCCCGCGGAATACCAGGATTATTACATGCGGATCGTACCCGACCTGTTGACGCAGGAAATGGAATTTCGGGCCGGCGCGGTCGATTACTATGGGACCCAACCGCACCAGGTCGCCAGGTACAAGGAAGACGACACGTACCAGTCGTTTTCGAGCCTGGGGTTCGGCTATTCTTACATCGGCTACAATAATCGCCGTCCGTTGTTCGCCGACCCCGCCGTGCGCCGGGCGCTGGGGATGGCGATTAACGTCGAAGATTTTCTCCGGTACTTGTTGTACGGCGAAGGGGAACACATCACCGGCCCCTATCCCCCCAACACCCCGTGGTACGATAAGACCGTGGAGCCTTTGCCTTATGATCCCGAGGCCGCGCAGGCCTTGCTGGAAGCCAAAGGCTGGAGCCTCAATGCCGACGGCTGGCTCGAAAAGGATGGAAAAATTTTCGAGTTCAATCTCATCACGAACAGCGGCAATCCCATTCGCAAAAACATCATGACGATTGCGCAGAACGCCTGGAAGAAAATCGGGGTGAAGTGCAATACGCAATATTTCGAATGGGCGGTGTTTCTGAAGGACTTCGTCAACCCGGGGGATTTCGATGCCGTGGTGCTCGGGTGGAGCATGGGCGTCGACCCCGATTTATATCAACTGTGGCATTCGAGTCAGGCCGGGCCGGAGCAATTGAATTTTATCGGGTATCGCAACGCGCGCGCGGACGACCTGATCGTCCGTATTCGGCAGGAGTACGATCAAGAGGTCCAACGGACATTGACCCACCAATTGCACCGGCTGATTGCCGAGGAACAGCCGTATACGTTTCTCTACGCTCCGTTGGGCACGCGGGTGTTGGATAAAAAGATCGTGTTGGTCAATAAGGCCGATGACGGATCGGAACAGTACGAAAAAATTTACCCGATCCCGAGCGGCGACATTACGTTTCACTTTCATCAATGGCGAAAGCTCGAATTGACGCCTGCGTTTTAAGGAGATGTCATCCTTATTTGTATGTGTTCAGTCATTCGTTGACAAATTTCTCCTTCCCCTCCTTTGTAAGGAGGGGTGAGGGGAGGTAGAGCTGGAGGCCGTGTGTGGTCAGTGCCCTTTGGGGATGCGACTCTACCCCACCTAGCCTCCCCTTACAAAGGGGAGGGAAAGAATACGTCGCTATCTACTCAGGGTGACCAATAAGCTAAAGGATTAGTCGCGGATGCAAGCTTTTATTCTTCGCAACGTTCTCCAACGTCTCCTGCTGGTGTTCATCGTTTCCATCCTTGCGCATTCGGTGATTCACCTGGCTCCCGGCGAACCCAGCGAGGTCGATCCGGCGAATCCCCGGATGAAACCCGAAGACATTGCCAAGATTCGAGAGGCGTTTCACCTCGACGCCCCTCTGTATATGCAATATGCCTATTGGATACGCGATCTCGTGTCCGGCGAGTTGAAGTCGTTCAAGGACAGCCAGCCCGTCCTGGGAAAAATCTGGCGCCGGTTTCTCAATTCCCTGCCGCTCTTTATCTGTGCCACGTTACTGGTGTGGACCCTGGCGTTTCCCACCGGCATTCAGGCGGCGATCCATCGGGGGGCGGTGTATGACCGCACGACCACCTTTGCGGCGTATACCCTCATTTCCGTGCCGGGCTTCTTTTTGTCCTATATCGTGATTCTCTGGGTCGTCGATCTGTTCGGTGTACCCGTGATCGGATTGAAAACCTTCGGGATGGAACTGGCTCCCCCTCTCTCTCAAGTGATGGACCGGATCTGGCACCTGGTGATTCCTTCGCTGATGTCCGCCCTGGGCGGGATGGCGATTCTGTCCCGGTACGTCCGCTCACAGATGCTGGAAGTCGTGGGGCAGGATTACGTACGAACGGCGAGGGCGAAGGGTGCTACGGAGGACGTCGTCATCTACCGGCACGCGCTACGCAACGCGTTGTTGCCGTTTGTGACCCTGTTCGGGTTTTTGCTGCCCGGGCTGATCGGCGGCTCGGTCATTTTCGAGCAAATTTTCGCGTGGCCCGGGTTGGGCCGGTTAGGCTATGAAGCCATTCTCGCGAGAGATTTTCCGGTGATCCTGACCTTGAATTTTTTTGCCGCGGTATTGACGTTGGCAGGGACCTTGCTCTCGGACATTCTGTATGCCGTCGTGGACCCGCGGATCAGAACGGGGCTTCAAGGGGACGCATGATCGTTTTCTCCCTCTCCCTTGAAGGGAGAGGGCCGGGGTGAGGGAAAAAGAACTGAAGGCGGCATCGGTTCCTCCCTTTTTTGAGGATAGGGCAAGGAGTAGGGATTCGGGAGAATTGGCCGTCTTTTTCCTCCCCTTTGTAAGGGGAGGGTAGGAGGGGTAGAGGGCATGGCAACAACTACAACAAGTGGCTTGTTCGCCAGGCTCGGTCTCTACCTCCCCTCACCCCTCCTTACAAAGTGTACTGTCCCGTGTGATTCCCTAGACTCTTCTGCTATCATGCGTGGCATCGACTATGTCCACCAGAGGAGGCCCCATGGACATCAAACTGCATAAGTTAGCTCGCACGACTCCCGCCACCCGCCGCTACATCCAGACCGCCCCCAAAAGCGCCGCGACCTTGGCCCGGGAACTCGGGGTCGCTGTGACCACCATCTATAAATGGAAGCGCGCCGGCCGGGTCCACGATGGCTCCCATGTCCGGCACCAGCTCCATGCCAGTACCTCCCCCGAGCAGGAAGCCCTTATCGCCGAATTGCGCACCCAATTGCGGTTGTCCCTCGACGATGTCACGGAGGTCCTGAACCGCTGCAGTGCGACGCCCTTGAGTCGGAGCGCGATCCATCGCTGCTTGGTGCGGCTGGGCGTCGCGCGGTTGCCCCCCGCCTCCCCCGACGCGCCGCCGGTGGGGCGGTTCGCGGCCACCCCCTGCGGCTACATTCATCTGGATCTGAAAGTGTTAAGCAAATGACAGAAGCAACCCAGTTATGTGTTCGTGGCCATTGACCGCGCCACCCGCTATGTCTGGGTCAAGGTGCTGGCCCGGCGGACGGCCGCCACGGTGACGCAGGCCGTCGAAGAATTCCTGGCCGCGTTTCCGCACAAAGTGCACACCATCTTGACCGATAATGATGGCGCGTTTACCGATCGGTTTGCCGTGCACAAGCAAGGCAAACCGGCGGGCCAGCCGAGCGGCACGCATCGCCTGGCTCACGTGTGCCGGGCGCATGGGATCACTCATCGCCTGATCCGGCCCTATCATCCGCAGACCAATGGCATGGTGGAACGCTTTAACCGGCGGCTGAGTGACGCGTTACAGAGCCAGCCCCCGCTCCGGGCCCATTGCAGCAATCGGTTTCGGAGTCACGCCGAGCGGAACGCCTTTATCACACGGGTGGTGGACAATTACAATCGCACCCGGTTAAGGTGCCTCAACTATCAGGCCCCTTTGCACTTGTTACAGAATCTCACGGGACACAACAACAAAGGAGGGGAATTGAGAAGCTGAGGGAGTCGTGGAAAACGTTGTGACAAAGGACTCGACGCAGCTTGGCGAAGAACTTCCGCCTTTGGAAACGCCGTGGCAGGAGTCCTTCCGGTTGTTTCAAAAGGATCGTCTTGCGGTGGCGGGGGCCTACGTCCTGGTGTTGCTCTTGTTCACGGCGGTGTTTGGAAAAGTCCTGACCGAATGGGTGGTCGTGTTCGATCCCGAAGTCGTCCGCCTGCCGGAAAAATTTCTGCCGCCCTTGACCTTCTCGTCGCCGGACGAGATCCCCGCCCATGATCGACCGTTCGGCGGCATCTATCTGTTGGGGACGGATGAATTGGGCCGTGACGTGTTCGCGCGCATGCTCCAAGGGTCTTTCGTGTCGTTGTCCATCGGGTTTATCGCCGTCGGTATTTCCTTGGCGATCGGCATCGTGCTGGGGGGGCTGTCCGGGTTTTATGGCAACGTCAAGCTCGGCGTGGTGACGGTCGATACCCTCATCATGCGGTTTACCGACGTGATGTTGTGTTTTCCGACTTTTTTCCTGATCCTCACGGTGGTTGCCCTCCTGCCGCCCAGCATCTATAACATCATGATCGTGATCGGGATGACCAGTTGGATGGGGACCGCCCGGTTCGTCCGCGCCGAATTTCTGGCTTTGCGCAAACAGGATTTCGTGGTGGCCGCCACGTCGATCGGTGCCCGGGACCGGCGCGTGATTTTTTCCCACATGGTCCCTAATGCCATGGCCCCCGTGTTGGTCTCGGCCACCATCGGCGTAGCCACGGCCATCCTGACCGAGTCGGGCTTGAGTTTTCTCGGGTTCGGCGTGCAACCGCCGTATGCCACGTGGGGCAATATCCTTGCCGACGGGAAGGGGTTTATCTTCGACGCCCCCTGGCTCTTTTTTATTCCGGGCTTTGCGATTCTGGTTGTGGTGTTGGCGTTTAATCTGGTCGGGGAAGGACTGCGTGAAGCTCTCAATCCGAAATTGCGGAAACGCTGAACCATGAATGCCTCACCTCATCTCCTGGAGGTTTCGCACCTCTCCACGTCCTTCTTTTCGGACCAGGGTGAAATTCGAGCCGTCGAGGACGTCAGTTTCTCGGTTCAGCCGGGACAAACCGTGGCGCTCGTTGGAGAATCGGGGTGCGGGAAATCCGTGACGGCCCTGTCCATCATGCAGTTGGTGGATTTTCCGGGAAAGGTGGTGGGCGGGCAGGTGGTGTTTAAGGGCTCCGACTTGCTGACCTTGCCCGATAAGGACATTCGACGGATACGCGGCAATCAGATCAGCATGGTCTTTCAGGAACCCATGACGTCGCTGAATCCGGTCTTCACGGTCGGCGACCAGATCGGTGAGGTATTGGAGATTCATACGACCCTGACCAAACGCGAGATCCGGCGGGAAGTCCTTCGCCTACTGGAGAAAGTCCATATTTCTTCACCGGACAAGCGCATCGATCAATACCCGCACGAAATGTCCGGCGGCATGAAACAGCGGGTGATGATTGCCATGGCCCTGGCGTGCCAGCCCGACCTGCTCATTGCCGATGAGCCGACCACGGCGTTGGACGTGACGATTCAGGCCCAGATCCTGGAACTGCTGAAAGAACTGCAACGGGAAATGGGTATGGCGATCCTGCTGATCACGCATAACCTGGGCGTCGTGGCGCAGTTCGCGCAGGACGTCATCGTGATGTACGCCAGTCGAATCGTGGAACGCGCGAGCGTGCCCCAACTTTTTGCCACGCCGTCGCATCCGTATACGCGCGCGTTGTTGCGCTCGTTGCCGAAGCCCGGTGCGCGGGAAACCCGGCTCGAATCGATCCCGGGCACGGTTCCTTCTCCCCTGATGTATTGTCGGGGTTGCCACTTTTCGACCCGGTGTCCGGCCGTGTTGGACCGTTGCCCCGATGAGGAGCCGCCGCTCATTGAAATCGAGCCGGGCCATGAAGTCGTGTGCTGGTTGCATCAACCCGGGAGAACGTAACGCCGTGGACGTAAAACCACCTGATGGGCAGCCCTTGCTTGAGGTCACGCGCCTCAAAAAATATTTTCCCGTCCGAAGCGGCCTCTTGTCGAACGTGTCCGCGTGGGTCAAGGCCGTGGATGACGTGACGTTCGACATCAAGTCCGGAGAGACCTTCGGGTTGGTTGGGGAATCCGGTTGCGGTAAAACCACCGTGGGCCGAACCGTGCTTCGGTTACAGCCGCTCACCGGCGGCGAGGTGTTTTTCGAAGGCCGGAACCTGTTTGCCATGGATTCCAAAACGTTGCGGGCCACGCGCCGACGGATGCAGATCGTGTTCCAGGATCCCTACAGTTCGCTGAATCCTCGCATGACCGTCGGCTCCATCGTGGGCGAGCCGCTCAAGGTCCATCACCTGGCCAAAGGCCGGGACTTGACGGAGCAGGTGTGTCGACTCCTCGACCGCGTGGGCCTGAGGCCGGATCATTCCTCGCGCTATCCGCATGAATTTTCCGGAGGGCAACGCCAGCGGATCGGTATTGCGCGCGCGCTGGCGCTGAACCCGAAGCTGATCGTGTGCGATGAAGCGGTCTCGGCCCTGGACGTGTCCATTCAGGCGCAGATCATCAACCTGCTCAAGGATCTGCAGGCGGACTATCACCTGTCCTACTTATTCATCACGCACGACTTGAACGTGGTGCAGTATCTGGCCGACCGGATCGCCGTGATGTATTTGGGAAAACTGGCGGAAGTGGCTCCTGCAGACACTTTATTTTCCGACGCCAAACATCCTTATACCCAGGCCCTGCTTTCCGCCAACCCCTTGCCGGATCCCACGGTGAAACGCGAACGCATCCTGCTGTCGGGTGACGTGCCGACGCCGCTGAACCCGCCCGCCGGCTGCCGGTTCCACACGCGATGCCCGCAGGTGATGGAGCAGTGCAAAACCACCGATCCCCCGCTCATCCAAATCGGGAAACCCGAAGCCGGTCACAAAGTCTGGTGCCATTTGTATTCTAGTTAGTTCCACCTCTGCATCCGGGCAACCAACCTGTTTTTCTGTCATCCCCGACTTGATCGGGGATCCAGGGTCGTTTTTTCCCTCCGTTCGCCAGGACAACGACACTGGATCCCCTAAATTCACAAACGAAGTGCAACACCTTGTTAAGGTGTTGCCATGGGACGCTACTACACACAACTCACCCTTGAAGACCGCTGTGAAATGGCCCGCTTACACACCACGGGACACTCGATCCGCCAAATTGCGGCAACTCTGGATCGCGCGCCATCGACTGTGGCTCGGGAGCTGAACCGCAATGGGTCCACCACCCAGGGCTACCGCCCAGGCTATGCCGACCAACAAGCCCGGGCGCACCGCTGGCAGGGCTCCAAGCTCGACCGCGACAGCACGCTCCGCGCCACGGTCCTGGCGCAGCTTCAACACGGCTGGTCCCCCCAACAGGTGGCCGGCCGCCTCGCTCGGGAGCAGCACCGACCGGTCATCTCCCACGAGACCATCTACCGCTTCATCTATGCGCAGATGGCCCGCAAAACAGAGTACGCCTGGCGCCACTATCTGCCGCAGGCCAAAGCCAAACGCGGGCGCCGTTGCTACAAGGGGCGCAGCCCGGCGTCCTTTATCGCTCTGCGCCGCCCGCTGGCGGAGCGGCCGGCGGCGGTCGCGGATCGCCGTACCCCGGGCCATTGGGAGGCCGATCTGATGTTGTTCCGGATCTACGGCCAAGCCATCTTGACCCTCCATGAGCGCCACTCCCGCCTGCTGATCGCCGCGCGCCCCCCCGGCAAAGCCGCCGCGCCGATCGCCCACGCCATCGCCACCCTCCTCGCGCCCTTGCCCTCCACGTGGCGCCAAACAATCACCTTCGATAACGGGACGGAGTTTGCGCGGCATTATGCCCTCCATACGCTCGGCCTCGAAACCTTCTTCTGTGAGACCCACTCGCCCTGGCAAAAGGGCGGCGTCGAAAACGCCATCGGCCGCTTGCGCCGGACCCTGCCCCGCAAGACCGACTTGGTGGCTCTCTCCGATGAACACTTTACGCATCTGGTTCAGGTATACAATAATACCCCGCGGAAATGTCTCGGCTATCAGACGCCCGCCGAGGTTTTTAGAAACCACCTGTTGCACTTCAAATGTGAATCCACCTCCTCGCGTGCGCAAGGATGACAGAAAAAGCAATAACGACACTGGATTCCTGCTTCCGCAGATTGTAAATGTTCACTAATTCGTTGACAGAATGAAGGAACTAACCACACCAACATGGTCATTCCGAGCGTAGCGAGGAATCTCGTAGTTTCGATAACCGAATGCCTGGAAAAGCAGATAGTTCCTTCGCTTCGCTCAGGACAAGCGCTTCGCTCAGGATGACAGATTTGGGCTATTTTCATACCACCTGACAAGGAGTATTTTATGCCAGCCGACCGAAACGCGTCCCTCGGGACGTTGACTCCTCCCATAGCCAAAACGATTCCCACGACCTTGGAAGAGCACGGCCGGTCACGGGTCGATCAGTATTATTGGTTGTCTGAACGAGACAATCCCGACGTGCCGGCCTATCTCGAGGAAGAGAATGACTATGCCCGGAAAGTCATGGCCCACCGCGCGAAGTTCGAGGAAACCCTGTTTGAAGAGATCAAGGACCGAATCAAACAGACTGATTTGTCCGTTCCCTACAAACTCGATGACTACTACTATTACACGAGATATGAAGAGGGGAGAGAATATCCCCTGTATTGCCGGAAGCGAGAGACGTTGGACGCCCGGGAAGAGCTGATGTTGGACGTGAACGTGTTGGCCGAGGGCCATGAATTTTTTGCCATCGGCGGGATGGCCGTGAGCTTTGCCCAGGATCTGCTCGCGTACGCGTTCGATACGCAGGGGAGGCGCATTTACACGGTGCGCTTCAAGAATCTGGCAACCGGTGAGTTGTTGGACGACGTGCTTGAAAACGTGACGGGAACCCTCGCCTGGGCCAATGACAACAGGACGCTGTTCTACGGCAAACAGGACCCGAAGACCCTGCGCGCGTTTCAGGTGGTGCGGCACCGGTTGGGTGGTGACCCGTCTTCCGACGTCCTGGTGTTCGAAGAAGAGGACGAGGCGTTTTCCACGGCCGTCTTCAAGACCAAATCGAAGCAGTACCTGATGATTGCTTCGCATCAAACCGTGAGCACGGAGTATCGCTATCTTGCAGCGGATAATCCTGACGGCGAATTTTCAGTATTTCTCCCTCGCGAGCGATTTCACGAATATGACGTCGATCATTACGAAGACAGGTTTTATATTCTGACCAACTGGGATGCGAAGAACTTTCGCCTCATGAAGACGCCTCTCCGGCAAACGGACCGGTCGTCGTGGCAGGAAGTCCTGCCTCATCGTGACGACGTCCTGCTTGAGTCCTTTGAATTATTTCGGGATTTCCTGGTAGCGGAAGAGCGGCATCAGGGGCTGGTGCGGTTACGCGTTATCCCGTGGAAGGGGAAAGGCGAACATGACGTGGATTTCGGAGAACCGGCGTATTCGGCAGCGTTGGGGAAAAATCCCGATTTCAACACGTCGACCTTGCGGTACGGGTATACCTCCATGACGACGCCGGATTCGGTGTATGACTATGACATGCACACCCGCAGCAAGGTCTTGCTGAAACAGGAAGAGATCCTGGGCGGGTTCGAGATCCCGCACTACGCCACTGAACGGACGTGGGCCACGGCACCGGACGGGAAACGGATTCCGATTTCGTTGGCGTACCGGAAAAGTCTTCAAAAACCCGGGGGGAACCCGCTTCTGCTGTATGGCTATGGGGCCTACGGGATGAGTTTTGACGCGGACTTTCGCTCTCCACGCTTAAGCCTGCTCGATCGGGGGTTCGTGTTTGCCATCGCGCACGTCCGGGGAGGGGAAGAGTTGGGCCGTGAATGGTATGAGACCGGAAAACTCTTTCACAAGAAAAACACGTTTACGGATTTTATCGCCTGTGCCGAACACCTGGTGCAAGAAGGCTATGCCGCAAAAGAGCACGTGTATGCCATGGGTGGCAGTGCCGGAGGGCTGCTCATGGGGGCGGTGGTCAACATGCGGCCCGATGTGTTTCACGGGGTGGTGGCGCAAGTCCCGTTTGTCGACATCATGACCACGATGTTGGATTCCAGGATCCCCCTGACCACGGGAGAATACGATGAATGGGGCGATCCCAACCAAAAAGAATCTTACGAGTATATGGTGTCCTATTCCCCTTATGACAACGTCAGGGAACAGGCCTATCCTCATTTACTGGTGACCACGGGGCTCCATGATTCCCAAGTACAATATTGGGAGCCCGCGAAATGGGTGGCCAAATTACGTCGCGTGAAAACCGACCGGAACCGATTGCTCCTCAAAACCAACATGGACGCGGGCCATGGAGGGGCGTCCGGCCGGTTTCAGCGATACAAGGAATTGGCCTTCATCTACACCTTCCTCTTGGACCTGGCGAACCTGGCTGATTCGCCTTAATGCATCGAGGTCAACTGCGCCTTAATCGTCGGCTCGCGAAGTTTTTTCAGAGCCAGCACTTCGATTTGCCGAATCCGTTCACGCGTCACGTTCAAGAGTTTGCCCACTTCCTCAAGCGTTCGGGACTGTCCATTGCCGATTCCGAAACGTAACCGGATCACTTGCTCTTCTCGTGGCGTCAGGTTCCCAAGAACATGATGCAGTTTGGTCCTCATCTGTTCTTCTTGAAGGTGTTCATCCGGAGCCGGAGCATTGGTATCCGGAAGACAGTCCGCCAGGAAGTTCTCACCGTCGGCATTGGGTTGGTCAAAAGAAATCGGTTCCAAAAACGCCCGCGTCGTGTGCTGCACCCGTTCGGGGCTGATGGCCAACGCCAGGGCAGTTTCCTCGTGACTGGGCTCGCGGCCCAGTTGTTGCGCCAAACGATGGGAGATCTTGATCATGCGTTGCCACGCTTCGGTCGTATGAACCGGAACCCGAATGGTCCGGGACTGATCGGCCACGGCGCGTAAAATGCCCTGGCGTATCCACCACGTGGCATAGGTGCTGAATTTGAACCCCTTCTGATATTGAAAACGTTCGGCCGCCCGCATCAACCCGATGTTGCCTTCTTGAATGAGATCCAAAAAATTCAGCCCGCGTCCCGTAAAGCGTTTGGCAATATCAACGACCAGGCGGAGGTTCCGCTGAACCAACCCTTCCTTTGCCCGTTCCAATTGCACGCGGTGTTCGGCCAATTCGTGTTGAAGCCGTTGCAGACGTTTCCCGAGCAGGCGGTCTTTGAGTCCACGACCGGATAAGGCGTTTCCGAGACCGGACAATCGTTCTTCCGCCTCGTCCAGGGCCGGAGCCGATAAGCCGCTCAGCCCACGAATTTCGGTCAAGGAATGCAACGCCTCCTGAAACTCGGGCCTGTCGCCGAGAGCGCCGACGTCTTGAATCACTGTGGTGAGCACGGTCCGAATGCCTTGGCTGCTCTCGTCGATATATTTGGCCAGTTCCAATTCCCCCTGTTTATCCAGGAGGGGACGTGACCGAAACGTTCGAAAATAGATGGGTTCGAGCGCGGTGTCTTTGGGTTCCTTGTCGTCATCTTTCTCATCGCGCGCGAAATCCTCGACCGCGGTATCCAGCGTGGGGCTCCCGTGCGGGAAAAATTTCGAGTGGTTGCCCTTTGTCGAACGTCGATGCGTTCCTTTGTCGAGGTCGAACGGTTTGTTGTCGAGTGCTGTGTTGCTCATGGGGCTCTCCTTTCTCGTCACAAAAGGATCCAACTCCGGGGATGCCGTAGGGAACAACGATCGTCATTCCCTACGGTCCTTCCCCGGTTACACCTTGACCGTCAGGAACAGCGGTGTTCCTTGACGATTGATAAACAAGAGAATCGGTTGCTCGTTCGGTAAAGCCTTCACCGTTTGTCGAAATGCTTGCGACGATTGAACCGGTTCATGGTTGATTTCACGGATCACGTCGCCTTGAACGAGTCCGGCCTTCTCGGCTTGGCTGCCCGCGCGAATGCCCGTGACCACGACACCCGTGACGCGGCCGTCAACGCCGAGTTGTTTGGCCAGGCGTGGGGTGAGATCCTCCACGGTCAGTCCGGCCAGACGGGTCTCGGTATCGAGTTGCTGCGCGGAGGCGACTTGTTGACTCATCGGATGTTTACCAATGGTCGTGCGCAAGGATTGTGCTGCTCCGTCACGCACGATCGTCATCGTGACCTCGGTCCCGACCGGGGTGGTGGTCACCGCCCGTTGCAAGTCCCTGGGACCGGCAACCGGCTGTTCCTGATATCGAATGATGGTATCGCCTCGCCGGAGTCCGGCACGGTCCGCCGGGCTTTCTTCACGGACCTCGGTCACGATGGCTCCATCAGGGCGATCCAGGTGAAACGACTTGGCCAGCTCGGGGGTGACGGCTTGAATCCCGACGCCCAAAAACCCGCGGGTCACTTTTCCCGTCGTGACCAGGCTGGTATAGACGTGTTGGCCGATGCTGGCGGGAATGGCCAAGCCCACACCCTGGTATCCGCCCGTCCTCGAGAGAATGGCGGTGTTGATGCCGACCAATTCGCCACGCATGTTGACCAGGGCGCCGCCGGAATTCCCGGGATTAATCGCGGCATCGGTTTGAATGAAGTCTTCATACTGCGCGATACCGATGCCGCCACGACCCTTGGCGCTCACGATGCCCTGCGTGACCGTGGAGTGCAGCCCGAACGGGCTCCCGACCGCGAGGACGTAGTCCCCGACGTCGAGTTTGGCCGAATCACCCCAGGCGATGAACGGCAGGTTGGAGCCTTGAATTTGAATCACGGCCAAATCCGTTTGCGGGTCGCTCCCCACGATCGAACCGGTGAACTCTCGTTTATCGAGCAAGGCGACCGTCACCGTTTTCGCTCCTTCGACGACGTGGTGGTTGGTGACCACGTACCCGTCGGGACTCACGATGACCCCGGACCCCATACCCGTCCCGCGAGGCTTTTGCCCTGGGTTGGGACCGGGCGGCATCCCAAAGAAGTGTTTGTCTTGCGGGCCGGGCTTGAACCAATCGGGGAGGCCGGGGACGTCGGAGAATCCGGTGTCCATGGCCTTCGAGGCGGTGATATTGACGACGGCCGGTCTGACCATTTTGACAATATGCGCAAATCCATGCCCGACCTGAGAATCGGAAGGCTGATCAATGGAATGAGGCGGAGTCGAGACAGCGGAACGTGCCGGAGATCCGACTGCGCCGCTTGAAAAAGCGGTGATCAGCATTCCCGTAAGGAATAAACTCACCGTGAGAGCGATCAGGAAATTCTTCTTGCCCTGCGTCTCGGTGAGCGACATGGACGATGAACGGTACAGCGGTTGTTTCATGGGTTCCTCCTTCATGTAGAGGCGGTGTTCGCCCTGTTCAATCATCAGTTGAAATAGTTGTAGCACCGGAACATGAAAAGAAAATTAATCGTGGATTAAAAACTTCTAATCCGGAATGAAGCAGATTAGCGCGTTGCTCGGAATGATCGCGTTGGATGAAGGGCTGGCTACGCCATATTTGTCATTCTGAACGCAGTGAAGAATCTCTCGTTCAACCACCGAAAGCGAGGAAAAGCAGATCCTTCGCTTCGCTCAGGATGACCGATGGGATGCGTTGTGTAGGATGATGGCTGTTTCCTAATACAGGTGGAAAGGGTCAACGCACAGGGTCGGCAGGCAGGAGGGGAAGGAAAATCGTAAAACAGGAACCCTGGCCGAAGGTGCTGGTGACTTCGATGGTCCCGTGGTGTGCTTCGGTAATCCATTTGCAAATCGACAGGCCAAGGCCGGTGCCTTTTTGCGCGTGCGCCCGTGCGGCATCGGTTCGATAAAACCGGTCGAAGACGAGACGTTGTTCATCCGGAGTCATGCCGATCCCGTGATCCTGAACAAGAATCCGGGCCATCCCGTGGTGTTGCGTGACACCGATTTGCACGATTCCTCGTGGCGATGAATATTTGACGGCGTTGTCGACCACGTTCAGGATCAACTCCCGAAGCCGCCATTCGTCTCCCGATACCCGGAGCGGTTCGACCTGCCCGAGGGTCGTTTCGATCTGCCGCTCTTTTCCGAGTACCATGGCTTGCAGTTGAATTTCCTGCACCAACGTATCGAGTTGCACGGGGTCCGACGCGATTTGCACTTCCCCGAGATCGGCTCGCGAGAGGAACAGAAGTTCTTCCACGATGCGACTCATCCGATCAATTTCTTCCAGGTTACTTTCCAGTGCTTCCCGGTAGACTTCAGGCGAACGAGGTTTTCGCAAAGCCAATTCGGTTTCACCTTTCGTAATCGTCAAGGGGGTGCGTAATTCGTGCGAGGCATCGGCGCTGAATTGACGGATTTGTCGAATCGAGGCCTCAAGCCTGGCGATCATGTGGTTAAACGTGGAAGCCAAGCGACCGATTTCGTCTTTCGAGGTCGTTTCAATACGCTGGGTGAGATCGCCTCCCGCAATCCTTTGTGCGGCCAGGGTCATGGTGTCCACGGGTCGCAACGCCCGGCCGGCCAAAAACCAGCCGCCCAACATGCTTACCACCACTGCCAACGGAGAGCCGATGAGCAGGACGAACACCAGGCGAGCCAGCATTTCTTCCATGGGCCGGAGGGGCGTTCCGACTCGCAGAATGTTGACGAGGGTCTCCCCGTGTCGAATGGGATACGAGAGGAGTCGAATCGTGATTTCATTTTGGAACCGGACGGTTTCGAAGATGGCGTGGCCTTGCAGGGTCGATTGGAGGGCGGCTTGACTGAGAGGAATATTCCGCGTTTTGATATTGGCGGACTGGAGGGTGATTTGACCTTGCGGGCCGAAGATCTGGAAGAACTTGTCAATGAGGGCCAACTCGGGAAACGCCTGCGCCAGGTCGTCCAACAACAGGAATGGGCCGAAGCGGTGTTCTTCGAGAGTCCGGGTGGCCGCGACGGCCGCTTCCTCCAGCGACCGGTCGATGTGATCCTGCAACGCGCGTGACATGACGACGTAGAGCGCGCTCGCGAAGAGGAGCATGATCAAGGCCAAGCCCCCGCCATACCAGATGGTCAACCGGACGCGGATGGAGGTGTTAGGCATCGGTCAACTTCAGGGTGTATCCACTGCCCCGGACGGTGTGGATGAGTCCGCGGTCATGGCCTCGATCGATTTTGTTCCGGAGATAATTGATATAGACGTCGATGACGTTCGTGAAGGTGTCAAAATCAAGGTCCCACACGTGCTCGGCAATCATCGGGCGCGTGAGTACGCGTCCCGTGTTTCGCATCATGTATTCCAGCAACGCGTATTCCTTTGAGGTCAGGTCGATCCGTTGCCCGCCGCGCGCGACTTCGTGGTTGATGGGGTTCAAGATAAGATCGTCGATTTGTAAAATGCCCACCGTGTCCCCACCGGCCCGCCGCAACAAGGCCCTTGCCCTGGCGATCAGTTCTTCAATGGCAAAGGGTTTGGTGAGATAGTCGTCCGCGCCGGCATCCAGCCCTTTCACGCGTTGGTCCACTCTCGAGCGAGCGGTCAAAATGAGGATCGGGGTGGCCACCTTGGCGTCTCGTACGGCTTTCAGCACGTCAATGCCGGAAAGGCCGGGAAGCAGGAGATCGAGGATGATCAGGTCATAGTCGACTTCCGACGCCAGGTCTCGACCCTGAATGCCGTCGGGGCATACGTCCACCGCGTAACTTTCTTCTTCCAACGCGCGGCGAATGAACGAGGCGACTTTGGGTTCGTCTTCGACAATCAGGATACGCACGGTGAGATTATTATAGCATGGATAGCGAAAAGGACGGGCATGGTACATGCAGGCTGGCCGCTTGTACCCCAAGAGATGAAAATGGCTCAGGTTGTCATCCTGAGCGAAGCGAAGGATCTGCTTTTCCAGGCGTTCGGTTGTTGAGCGAGAGATTCTTCGCCTTCGGCTCAGAATGATCAATGCGGGGTAGCGTTGACTATTTTCATGCCAATGACAGCGAGAAGATGCCGCAGCTACAACAGAATGGGAGAGGCAAAAAGGGACTGAACGCGTTCACCTCTATCGGCCTGTTTCAGCCGGAACCCGTATTGCCGGCTTGTCAGTGCGACGATGTTGCCGGTCGTGTTGTCATAGTAGGCGGCTTGCCACGTGGGGTGTCCCTGGTCATCGAGCGTAGTCGCGGCGCAACGGACCACTTTATCGAGCGCGTGTTTCTCTGCAAGCGGAAGGGCGTGCCATCGAGGACCGATATGGACCCACAGCAGGTTGGACAGGCTGGGCAGACGGCTTGTGCCGTGGATACCCTGAGCGGCATACGTGGCTAACGAGGCCTCAGCCTTTTGCGGGTCACATTGCGGAGGCCCGGACCGGTAGACCAAAATAGCCAGGAGCACAAGGCTCGCGGCCACCAGGATGATCGGCAGGATTCGGGATCGGAAGGATGAACCAGTCATTGTGGCCATGGAAATCAGAAGCAAAAAGACGTAATCAGACAATTTTTTAGTGGACCCATGATGCCTTGGGGGATATTATCAAAATTATGAGCAACGGTCCGCAACATTCTGATACCCTGAACCACCATCGACGGGTCGAGAGGCCCCAATCCCTGAGGTAGTCGGACATGCCAAAAGCGATACGTGACATGATAGAGGCCGATCTCGTGTGTATTGGAAGCGGACCGGCAGGCCAGCGGGCCGCGGTGCAAGCGGCGAAGCTGGGCAAGCGCGTGGTCGTGATCGAAAAACGGTGGATGGCCGGGGGGGGGTGTCTGGATACGGGAACCATCCCCAGTAAGACCTTTCGGGAAGCCGTCCTGGCGTTTGGCCGGCAGGCCGAACAATTTCGTAAACGTCATGGGTTTGCCGCTCCATCCCGACCCGGGGTTGATCAGTTGTTTTCGAGAGTGAACGAAGTGGTGGAACGAGAAGGGGAAGTGGTGGAACGACAACTGCAACGCAACGACATCATGGTCATTCGGGGCGAAGCGTCGTTCATTGACGCCCAAACGGTCCAGGTCGTCGGAGACGAGGCCCTGCAATGGATTCATGCGCAACATATCCTGATTGCCGTGGGTACCGTTCCCACCCCGCCACTTGGGATGAAAAGCGAGCATCCTCAGATCATCACCAGTGATAAAGTGATGAGTCTGGAACGCCTTCCGCGAACCATGGTCGTCGTGGGCGCAGGGGTGATCGGTCTCGAATATGCCTCGATGTTTGCGTCCATCGGCGTCGACGTGACGTTGGTGGATACACGCCGGCGGCCTTTGGAATTCTTGGATGTCGAAATCGTGGATGAACTCATTCATGCGATGCGGAATTACGGAGTGGCCTTTCGATTTGAGGAAACGGTTGAACATCTGGAATGTTCCGCGGGGACGCCTCCAAAGGCCGTCATTCGTCTGGTCTCGGGGAAAAGGCTCGTGTCCGATCTGGTGTTGTTTGCAATCGGCCGAATTGGGGCAACTGAATCGTTAGACTTGGCGCGGGCGGGACTCGAAGCCGACGAGCGGGGCAGGCTGAAAGTAAATGAACGATTTCAGACCGCTGTGCCTCATATCTTTGCGGCCGGTGACGTGATCGGCTATCCCAGTTTAGCCGCCACGTCGTCCGAACAAGGTCGGCTTGCGGCCTGTTACGCCTTTGGAGTGAAGGCGGAGCCCATGACGTCGCACTTCCCCATCGGGATTTACGCCATTCCGGAAATTTCCATGGTGGGCGAAAACGAGCAGGACCTCACCATGAAGAGAATTCCCTATGAAATCGGCATGGCCCGCTATCGGGAAATCGCCCGAGGGCACATCATGGGAGACGACAGCGGACTCCTGAAACTGCTGTTTCATCGGGAGAATCGCCAACTGCTGGGCGTGCACGTCATTGGAGTGGGCGCCACGGAATTGGTGCACATCGGCCAAGCCGTGTTGGGCTTGGGCGGCGGGCTGGATTACTTCTTGAACACCGTCTTCAATTACCCGACCATGGCCGAATGCTACAAAGTCGCCTCGCTGGACGCCTTCAACAAGTTATCGCAGTAACCTCTCCGCACTTCGTCTTCATGTCCCTCTGCCATCCTTATGCCTCTTTTTCTACGCCGCCTGAGATGCGGCCCTACGACTACGACGAGATCCCTCGCTTCGCTCGGAATGATAGAGGGTGTAGCGTCCGCTTTTCACGTTCCCCACGGGTGCGGGGATTGTAAATGTTCACTAATTCGTTGACAGAATGAAGGGTGACAGAAGGGGAAGGTCGAGGGATGACAGAAGGAGAGAAGACCATATACGGGTTAGCGTAGCGTAATCCGACAATCGCAGATCTGTATAGGTTCAGAAACATATGGCACTCCTTGACCCAGGAGGAGTCACCATGCACATCCACCATCTCGGCTACCGGATCCGGGGGTTCTATCGAGTAGCCAATCTGGGCTATCGTTGGGACATGATACCCAACGAAGCTCACCACCGACTCAAGATTCTGACGTTCTGGGCCACCCATGGCCCGGCGGCGACCCAGGATGCCTATGCGGTCAGCCGCCGGACGCTCGCGCGCTGGAAACACACGTTAACCCAGGCCGGCGGTCAGCCCGCCGCCTTGGCCGCCCGCTCCCGTGCCCCCCACCGACGGCGCCAGCCCCACAGCCCGCCCGCACTGAACCAGGAGATCCGGCGTCTGCGCACCACCTTCCCTAACCTCGGGAAGGCCAAACTCCACGTCCTGCTGGCCCCGTGGTGTGAGGCCCACGGCCTCGCCCTGCCCAGTGTCTCCACCATTGGGCGCCTGATCGCCCGTGCGCCCGACAAGATGCGGCACGCCCCCGTCCGCTTGACGGCGCGGGGCCAGCCTAAACCCGTCGTGCGGCCGCGCAAAGCGCGGAAACCCCGCGGCCACTCCGCCCCGCCCCTCGAGGTGTTCGCCTGTGATACCGTCGTCCGGCTCCAGGCGGGCCTCCGCCGCTACTTGTTCCCCTTTCTCGATCCCCACTCGCGCTTCGCGGTCGCCGTGGCCACGCCCCCCGCGTCCAGCCGCCAGGCGACCCGCGCGCTGGAGGCCTTGTGCCAGGTGCTGCCACGCCCCCCGCGGGTCGTGCTCTCCGACAACGGCTCGGAATTCCTGGGCCACTTCCAGCAGCGGTTGGAGGCGCGCGGCATCACGCACTGGTGGACCTATCCCCGTTCCCCGAAAATGAATGCCCATGTAGAACGGTTCAACCGGACCATTCAGGAACAGTTCGTGGACTATCATGAGGACTTGCTGTTCGACGACGTGGCCCTGTTCAACCAACAATTGGCCGACTGGTTGATCGCGCATAACACCGTCTTACCCCACCATAGCCTTGGCCGCCAATCTCCGGTACAATTCCTCCTTCACCATCAACCCGAGTGCCAAATGTGGTGGACCCATACAAGATCTGGACAATCACCATGCAAAGATGCTAGCGTCGCTTCGGGCGTTTCAGCCTTGAACGGACCAGAATTGAAAGAGAAAGCGCCTGTAGCTCAGTGGATAGAGCACTGGCCTCCGGAGCCAGGTGCCGCAGGTTCAAATCCTGCCAGGCGCGCCATCACAGACATCCCGCCTCTTGAGTGGGTCGTTAGCTCAGCTGGTAGAGCAGCTGACTCTTAATCAGCGGGCCACAGGTTCGATCCCTGTACGACCCACCATTTTTTTAATCAGGTCAGATCTTCTCTCGGGCCAAGCCAGCCAGCATTGATCCCAATTCCTGGTCTACACAGATTTCAGCCACCGAGAAGGAGTACACAGATCTTTTCACGAACACCGGGCTTTCTCCGAAGGAACAGGCCACCGAAATAGCTCGACGCGGGTGCTGCTCGTGGCATGGTGGTGTCTGCGGATGCGGCGACCTCTCCCAAGGATATGGGGGCGCCTAACTTCCGGTTACATCTCTTGGAGCCTCGCGGTGCGAAGAGGTGGTCTGTCTATGTGGCCAAGAACTGGAGCGTGGACTTTCGGTTTCGCGGTGGGTACGCCGAAGACGTGGATTACGTGGATCATCATTAGGAGACAGTCATGAGAATGCACAATCCTCCTCATCCTGGCGGGGTGTTGCTGAGACAGTGGATCGAACCGTTAGGGATTTCCATTACCCAGACGGCCAAACATCTCGGTGTTTCTCGCAAGGCGCTGTCCGAGCTTGTTCACGAGCACACAGGGGTGAGTCCGGAGATGGCGGTGAGGCTTTCCATTGCGTTCGGGACAAGTGCAGAGCTATGGATGAATATGCAATCCAGTTATGACTTGTGGCACGCCGAGCAGCACAGGACGGAGCTCAAAGTCGAGTCTCTGGTTGCCGGGTAACGGAGTGAGACTGCAGGCGGGCAGGAAATTCTGCCCGCTTGCCCTGTTGCAATTCACGTGGAGGACAAGACGTCCGTCACATGTCTCCTTTAAGCATTTTGACGTGGCCTAGAAGGATTTTGGAATTCTGAATGTCGGGATTGTCTTTGCCGATGTCCTGGGCCTGTTTAAACTCCATGGCTGCCGCCTTGTGCTGATCCGACTTGTCCAACGCGAGCGCAAGGTTGTAGTGCGCTTCCGCTGACGCCGGATCGGCTTCGACCGCTTTCTTGAAGTGGCCGAGAGCTACGTCCCAATGTTCCTGGTTATAATGCTCGATGCCTTCATTGTTCGCCGCGTGAGCTTTGGAATCAGCGGCGGTCATGAGCGCCGGGACAGCAGCGGCTTTTTCTTTCATGGCGCCTTCTTTTTTGTGGTTTGAATCGGCAACGGCCGTTCCAATGCCGAAGCCCACCATGGTTAAAAACGCAACGAAAGAAGTACAAAGGAAAACTCTAAAAAAACGCTCCATCAGGAAACCTCCTCTTTGAAATGTAAATGAACGCGCACAATGTCATCCCTCATGCGGGCATACCGCCTGCACCCGCAGGGACGAAAATGGACTCGGTTGTCATCCTGAGCGAAGCGCTTGTCCTGAGCAACGCGAAGGAACTATCTGCTTTTCCAGGCGTTCGGTTGTTCAGTGAGAGATTCCTTCCTTCGAAAGACTCAGGACAGGCGCTTCGCTCGGAATGACAGCTATCGTTGGTTACTTTCTTACCAATAGACAAATCCGAACGGCCTATTAAATCCGTACGGGCCCCAGGGTCCGGCATACCAGTAGGGATACCCAAAAGAATAGGGAAAGCCGTAGCGTCCGTACCTGGGAGGACGTTGCATGGCTTCAGGCCAAACTTTCAGGAATTGGATGGTGACCGTCGGATACGTATAGTCCATTTCATCAAGTAACTCGGTGGTTGCTCCTGAAATTTTCCCGACGATCGTGATCCGGGTTCCATTCGGTACCGTGGCCGGATCCAAAAACTCTGTTTGAAACGCAAGAAAGCGTCCCTGGGACTGCGTGCGGTCCATGGCCGGTTCGTGATTCCGTACAGTTGGAAGCTGAAGCACGGTCAGGCGGGTGTGCTCTTTGAGCCGCGTGGCGTCCAGGATTTCACCGCCCAGGACAATGACCTTTCCCAGATGAGTCGCCGGCGCTTCTTTGACCTGGGTAAACGAAAGCGTTGGATCAATCTGTTTTTCGATATCCAACGGGATCATCGACTGCCCGGCACAGGCCGGAAGCAATAAGAACGCTGCCTGGAGCATTCCCAAACGGGCCATGGATGCTTTCCTCTGCATGAGAACACACGCCTGAACAGAGTCCTTGCCCTGTACTGTTCAGCCTACTCTCCGGGTTATCTTTTCTCAAGTTCCGGAAAGACACACAACGGCCGACTCTCGTCTGTTCCCTGGCTCCTGTCCGGAAAAATATCAATCGAAAAATCTTCCAGCCACCCCACAAATCACTGCCAAAGGTGAAAAGGTCTTCAGCAATACGAATGCAAGGAACGTAGGGTTTTTCGTGAAGTGGTGCGGCGTGCCAGAGAACGCACCCAATTGTGGATCCGGCATGAGAGGAAGAACGATCAATGCCGGCATCAGGTCGAGCCCGTCACCGCTTCAGATTTCTTTTTTGGTTTGGTGGCTATGGACATGTCGAAAATGCCGGCTTTTTTCAGGGAATCCATGACCTTGAGCACGTCCCCATGAGAGCATTCTGCATCGGCGTTGATCACCACGGCCGGTTTCTCTCCGTAGTATGAGAGATCTTTCAACCGCAGCTCAATCTCGGAGATGGCGATGGCGTCTTTATTAAAAAACACCTCGCCAGGCTCGGTGATCGATATGGTGACTTGTTCAGGAAGAACGGTATCCATTGATGATTCCGCTTCAGGCAGGTTGACGGGTTGGCCTTTCTGGTCAGTCATGGAGAGGGTCGCGATCATGAAAAACACCAACAGAAAAAACATGGTGTCGATCATGGGAATAATTTCAATGCGGGCTTTGTTCAGGGGGGCGGAAGACAATTTCATGAGGCTACCTTTGCACCCGGGTGTGGATCGAGGAACAATGTTACACGCCGGTATCCGGTTGTGTCCATCACCTATGCTGCTTTGCGGGATATGGATATATTGACAATGCCGACATTTCTGATGGAATCCATGACTTCGATGACGCGACCATGAGAAGCCTCTTCATCGGCCTTGATCACCACGAGGGGTTCTTTCCCATCGTACAAGAGTGTTCGCAGCCGAGCCTCAAGTTCGAGGATGGAGATCTTCTCTTCATTATAGAACATGGCACCGCTCTTGGAGATCGCGAGTGTGACTTTTTTAGGAGGGTCATCCGCCGAGGAACTCTCTGTCGGCTTCGGCAGGTTGAGGGGCATGCCTTCCAGCGTCGTCATGGTCAGGGTCGCGATCATGAAAAACACCAACAGAAAAAACATGGTGTCGATCATGGGAATAATTTCAATGCGGGCCTTTTTCTTGGCCCTGGAAGACAATCTCATGAGGGTGCCTCTGCGGACGCTGTCGCCACCCCCGCTTTTAAGGCAGATTCGGTTTGCGTGGCATAGTTTTCAATGTGTTCGGCCATGCGTTGCGAGCGAGCCACGAAATAGTTGTAGGGGACGAGGGTCGTCACGGCAACGAGAATGCCGGCGGCCGTGCAGATGAGCGCCTCGGCGACGCCACCCGTGACGGCGTGTGGTTGCCCAATCCCTTCAACGGCCATGACGCCGAAGGAATCGATCATGCCGATGATCGTTCCTAATAACCCCAATAAGGGTGAAAGGGTGATGATGGTGTCCAAAGCGGGTAGTCCCCGGTTCATATGCTGGACTTCTGCCATGCCGGCGGATTCCATGGCTTTATCAGGTATGGCATTGCGGGTGATGATGCCTGCAGCCAAAACTCTCAGGACGGGATGAGCATTCTTGCCTTCCGCCAGCGACAAGCCTTCGGTGAATTTCCCTTGTGAGACGAGCATGATCATATGATCGGCATGCTTGAGAGCCGGCATGCGGAAATAAAACCATGCCCGCTCCAGAATGATGGCACCGGCCACGAGGGAGCATATGACAATGGGAACGATCAACCATCCGCCAGCCATGAGAATTTTGATGAAAACCAATGATATTTCAGTCATGAGCCAATGCCTCTTTTGTCAAAAGGTGATTATCCTTGTTGCGTCAATGAAAAATGGACCGGGAGTTTTACGCTACTGCGAATCGGGATGTTCCCGTCTTTGGCTGGGCTGAAAATCCATTTTCGTACCGCGTGTATCGCGGCATTATCGAGAATTTTATGCCCGCTACTCTTGTCCACGGTGATTTCCGCAGGCTTACCTTTCACGTCAACTACCACGAGAAGGGTCACCGTCCCTTCCCATCCTTCTTTCTTGGCAATTCTTGGATAGATCGCCGGAACGGTGTATCTCAGTCCAACGCCTTTCTTTTGAAGCCCTTTTTCACTCAGGGCTGACCGTAATGTTTTCATCGCGGCGTCTGCGTCTGCAGCGAAACGTGACAGGGTATTCGGGACTCTGGTCGAGACTCCCCTTAAGGCAGCGACGGCAGAAATAGCCGGGATGTTCATCGGGGTCGAGGCATCGCTGGTTTTGGCTGACGTCGAGGGGAGGTCGCTACGGGTCGTTTTCGTGAAACTTTTCAACTTCAAGTTGTCGCTGGCGCTCTTATCCTGAAGGACTTGTCGTTCCAACGGTTGAAGAGTGGTTTGTTCGGGCGTGGGTTGTTCGATCATGGGCAGTTCAGCAGGAAGAGGAACCTGTTGCGGCGTCGGCGTAATCGGTTTCTGTGGTGTGATCGGTAGTGGCAGTCGTTGGGTTTTGAGCATCGCCGGTTCCGGGACTTCCGCAGGGGCCGGTTCCTCCGGGGGTTCTTCAATGATGGTGACCCTGACCGCGGGTAAAGGTTTTTCCACGGTATGCGCGTAGTGGACGAAACTCAAGGCCACGAACACGCCGATGTGGAACAGGACGGACCACGTCACGAATTCCACATAATTCGGTTCATGGTAAGGCTTAATGACTGCGATGCTTGTGCTCATGATCCCTTGGTTTTTTTCAGCAGGTTCACTATCCGTTCGTCTTCTCCGCCCAGTTCGACGTATTTACGATATTGGGCGAGGGCGAGGGCCGTATCTTTGCGATGAAATTCATAAAAGACACCCAAGTTGTAATACGCTTCCTTCAGCTTCGGATTGAGCGAAATGGCCGCCTGGTACGCTTCTTCGGCCTGGTCGAGTTTGTCGAGGTTCGCAAACAGCACGCCCAGGTTGAGGTGGGCTTGGGCGTGTTTCGGGTTGAGGCGAATCACCTCCTGGAAGTGGTCCGCCGCTTGGCCCTGGTCCTGGTCTTGCAAGAGAAACCCTAAGGCGTAATGCGCTTCAAGCAAGTCAGGCTTTTCTTGTAAGGCCGTTTGGTACGCCTGAATCGCTTCCTTCGGCTGGTTGTCTCTTTCAGCCAACTGGGCCAACAGCATCCACGTCTCGGCATCCTGGGGATTCAGTTTCGTCAAGGCCTGCAATTGCTCTCTGGCTTGGGCCGAGTCCCCTGTTTGAGCATAGAGGTTCGCCAGATTAAACATGGCGGTGGTGTTTTGGGGATCCATCTTGAGCGTGGCCTGGTAGGCGCTGATCGCTTCCGCCTGTTCCCCCAGTTGGTCGTGAACGAACGCCAGATTCAGTTGCGCCTCGTCGAAGCGCGGATGGATTTTCAGGGCTGTCTGGATCACCCCCTTGGCCGCCTCCAGGTTCTTCTGATTTTGATAGACCAACCCCAGATCCAGATAGGCCCGAGCGAAATTGGGATGCAGCTCAACGGCTTTTTTTAGATGGGTGACGGCCTGTGCGGGTTGTTGCAAGCCCGTGAACGAGACGACTCCCAGGAGATGATGTGCCGCCGCAAAACGAGGAAACACTTCCAAGGCTTGTTGCAGGGATTTGGCGGCCTGCTGGAATTCCTGTTTGTGAAGGTGGGTCAGGCCCTGGTTATACAAGGTTTGGGCATCATCGGCCCGGCTTGTGAAAGGAAAGCCGAGGCCAAGAGTCAGGATCAAAACACCGATGGATATGGTTCGCAAACGTCGTATGTTCATAACGCCTCTATATTATTCTTAAGGGGTTTGTAATGAAAACGGGATTCCCCGCGTTCAAATTCAGAAGAAGAACAGCCCCTCCTAGCCCTCTCCTTATGGGAGAGGGTAGGGGTGAGGGCTTGGCTGAGGGTAGGCCAAGGTGGTTAGAATGCATAAAACGCCCTGAAGTAATAGAATCCGCCGTTGAATCCATAAGGAGAACTTCGCGAGTATCTCGCACCATTGTCATTTGGATCTTTTGACGGAACCTCGCCGAACAGGTTTTGCGCCCCGGTGGCGAGAGTGATCCCGTTGCTCTTGAAGGTGTACGAGCTTTCCAGGTCCACCAGCCACCGGTCATCCGCGATAAAATTCTCAGAATTTTCCTCATAGGCATCAAAGTAATCATCGTAGAAATGAAGCCGGCTCAGGAACTGCCAAGGACCCTGCCGGTGGTTAGCCATCAGCGAGAACCGGGCATTCGGCAGACCTTCTTCAATCAGACGCTTCTGCAGGTCGTCAATGTCAATTTTCGCGTTGGTCACCCGGGTTCGATTCCAGTTGCCCGTCAACGTAAGGGTGGTGGTTCCGCCGGCTATCTTTATCGGGTACGTTGCCACGAGATCGACCCCTTGCGAAGTGGCGTCGAACCCGTTGGTAAAGTATCTTACCCCCGCGATGTCTGGGATCGGTGGGTCGGGACTTTTGAGTTTTGACAAGAAGATACGATCCCGCACCTTGACTCGGTAGTAATCGATGGTGACTGAGAGCCTACCGATGTTGGCCACCGTGCCTGCAGAATAAGTGATGGATTTTTCCGGTTGCAACTGCGTGGCCCCATTTGCCTGGGCTACTGGGTCGTCCGGTGGAAAGGTGCCTTCATTTGCCAGTTTTCCTGTGGTAAAGGAAGTCGTGACGTTGCGAATGCTGGTTTGCCCCACGGTCGGCGCCCGGAATCCGGTGCTGAGCGAACCGCGAAGCGCCATGATGTCCGTTGCTTGCCAACGGGCGTTTACCTTGCCGTTCAGGGTGTCTCCGAAGGTTTCATATTCCTCGAATCGGCCTGCCACGCCCACCAGTACGTCCTTGACCACGTCGGTTTCCAGGTCGACGTACGCGGCGTAGCTGCCCCGGTTATTCTTAACCACGAAATCGGGGCCGAAACCCACAAACCCATTGGAGCCGGCGCCGCCACCCTGTGCGGCGATGCTGTCAGCTATAAACCAGGAATTTTCTTGGCCGAGTTCGACCTCGAACTCTTCTTTTCGATATTCCAGGCCGACGCCGACGTTCAGCGGAGAGTAGAACAGGTTGGTCTTGATCGGTCTGGAGAGATCAAGGTTGATCACGTGATCCCTCTCTATGTAGGCGCCCGGGTTATAGTTCGTCGGAACGCGCCGCATCTCCCGATATTCGTCTTTTGCGAGAAGCTGCGGATTGACGGTATTCGTCATGAAGAAGTCCGTGCTGTGTTGACCGAGCACGGCGCTGAGGTCATAGTGCCAGTTGTCAAACCAGAGATTGTCGCTGGACAGGTTCCCGCGGATACCCACTGCAGCACTTAAGTCGCGTACCGTACCCCCGAACGTCGGCGTGAATCCACCGGGAAATTGTTCGTTGAATGCAAAGCAATCCGTACTCTTCAGTTTCGCAACCTCCGCCTCAACATCCACCCCGGCACTGAGGGGGATATCAGAACAATTGCCTGACACGTCATCAGTCAGGTCGAAGACCTTTAACGTGTTATCACCATCCGCCGTCTTGTCACCCTGGAACACTCCATCACGGGCGTTGGGGCCGGCGGGGTGGCGGTAGTAAAACCCGCCTTCTATTTTGCGTTCCGCGTAGTTACCGAAGGCGTAGAGTTCTGTGTTGCTGTTCAGGTTCAGCCCGAGGTTGCCGAAGAATTTATAGTCGTGGTGAACCTCGGGAGACCCCCAGATAACAGCGGGGTCCCGTATGGGTAAATCGTACTTGTTAATCAGGGCCTGCGCAGAGTCGCGCTGGATGCTGCGGCTGGTCGGATCTGCCTCTCTGTACTCGAAGCTGAAGTTGGCAAACCCTGACCCGAGCAGCGGGAGCGGTAGGCCGATGTTGGCCGCAACACTGGGCGTACTGCCATCCCCCTGGTAGAACTGACCCCAACGAGCTTCCGCCGTGCCGCTGTCGGGGGCGTCTTTCAACACGAAATTTATCACGCCGGCTACGGCGTCGGACCCGTACTGTGCGGCCGCGCCGTCGCGCAGGATTTCCACGCGCTTGAGCGCAATGGCCGGGATCGAGGCGAGATCAGGCGCGTGCGCTCCGCTCGAAATGCCGCCGCCCAGGAAGCTGATCACGGATGCCCGGTGCCGTCGTTTGCCGTTGACCAGAATCAGGGTGCTGTCCGGGGGCAGGGCGCGCAGGTTCGCCGGGCGCACCAGCGTTGAGGCGTCACTGATGGGATGCTGGGCGACGTTGTAGGACGGCACGGTCGCGGACAGGAGCGAGTCCATGTCCCTAGCGCCGTAATTTCTGAAATCCTTGCCTTCGAGCACGTCCACCGGCACCGGAGAATCATGTGCCGAGCGGCCCTGCACACGGGACCCGACCACGACCACTTCTTCAAGTGTTGCCACTTCTGTGTCCTGCCCCGCAGGCTTCCTGTGCAACAGACTGTTGAATCGGAAAAGCCAACAGACACAACAGGACTATTGATGGAATTATTCTATAATCGTTCATGACGAGGTCTCCTTTTGCATGTGCTATTCCGCTGTTCTTGTCTTCTCTTGTTTGTCATATTCCTCGAGGTCGAATCTGACGGGCAGGTCGACCGAGGTGGAAATGGGAACGTCTCCATCTTTCGCCGGATCGAATTGCCACGTTTTGACTGACTGCGCGGCACTCTCATCAAGCTCGGGATGCCCCGAGCTTGTTTGAGTCATGACTTTTTTCACGTCTCCGCCGGTGTCGATGGTGATTCGTAACACGACCGTGCCTTCCCAGCCCTCCTTGCGGGCCACTTCCGGATACAGGGGACGGTCGGATTTGATCAGTCTGGCGGGTATCTGCTCCCGCACGGGTTCAGGCTCAGGTTCAGGTTCGGGTTCGTCTCGCGAGACTTTGATTCCATACTCGTCAAGGCTGAATCTGACGGGCAGGTCGACCTTCGTGGCAATGGGAAATTCTCCATCTTTCGCCGGAGCGAATCGCCACGTTTTGACTGACTGTGCGGCACTTTCGTCAAGCGCGGGATGCCCCGAGCTGGTTTGCGTTTTGACGTTTTCCACGTCCCCGCCGGTGCCGACAACGATTCGTAACACGACTATGCCTTCCCAGCCCTGCGTGCGCGCCACTTGCGGATACGGGGGACGTTCGGATTTGATCAGTCTGACGGGTTTCCGCAGTCCTTTGCGGTCCGCAATGGGATCCCGCACCATTTCATGCGCCTCTCGCGAGACGGTGGGGGTTTTGGCGATTGTGGCGACGACGAGGCCGTTTAACGGCACGATCGTCGTGGTGTCCGGTTCGACTATGCCGATGGGCCACTCTTCCTGGATGCTTGCTCTGACGAATTTCCACAGTCCTTTGCGATCCGCGATGGAATCCCGCACGATTTTAGGACCGTCTTGCGAGACGGTGTGGGTTTTGGGTATATCGGCTGCAATGAGGCCGCTTAATGGCATGAACGTCGTCGTATCCGGTTTGGGTATACTGAATTGCCGCTCCTCTTGCACGCTGACCGTGCCCGACACTTCCATGCCTTCGAGGGTTTCGATGGGTTCGTCCGGCAAGTCTTGTGCCACAGCCGATGGGAGCCAGATGACACATCCCAGTAACAGCACAAAAGCCGAGCCGGCAACTTTGGAGAATATAGAGACCATTTTGTCTGGTTTTTCTGATCGTGAGTAAGTACTACTGAAAATCGGTTCTAAGTATACCCAAAAATGACAATGATTCAACACACTTTTTTGGGGACTTATCCATTTAACTTGAGGCTATCTTGCTGTCTGCTACTCTTCTCCTTTCCATATTCTTCAAGTTGCCCGTGTCGGGTCACTTGCGGAATGCAAGTTTAGACTCGCCTGGTACAACATCTCAGTGAGTTTGCGCCTCAAACGATTGACTCCGCAAGCGACGATATATTGAGAGACCACCTTGTAGAGCCGGTAGCCCGACGCCCGCGAGAGGTCCGGCGCGGCGCCGAGATGCCGTTCCAGTACCTTGATGTGGTGGGCCACGGCCGCCGATGTGACGTGGAGTTCCTCGGCCGCCTTGGCGAAACTCTCGCGGCGGGCCGCGACTTCGAAGAAGCCGCAGGCAGTCAAGCGGGGGAAGAGACGGCATGGTTGCGAAACTCCGAACAGGATTAGTCGCCCATGTGATTGCCTGTTATGATAAACGAACTTCACCCGTGTTGTAAAACTCAATTTGTTAGGGCTCTGGGCTATTTTAATTTGGGCAACGGCGCGGCCCTCGCCGCGGGCGGCCCCTTGTGCTTGACGCGGCCACGGTGATTTTGTCCGGCGAGCGGGTCCGGCTGCAAGGCAATGATGCGCCGGCACTGACGCAGACCTGTCTCGCCGCCGCCGGTCACTGCTAGCCCTGTGGCACGGTCGCGACCGATGTGCTGATTGACCACATCGGCGTTTCTCCCTTGACGCGTGTCGGGGACACCCGCGACCGCCACGGCCGCCGCCCGGCGACGTGCTTTCTTGGCGACCTGGATGTCAATGGCTGGCTAGTGCAGCACGGGCATGCGCGAGCGTATCGGTACTATTCGATACGCTCGATGGCTGAGGAAGACGAAGCGAAAGCCCTGAACCGGGGGATGTGGGCCGGCACGTTTGTTGCGCCGTGGGAGTGGAGACGGGGAAAGCGGTTGGGGACGGCGGGTACTCCGAGAGCCTTCGTTCGTTTCGATCGACCGACCAGTCACGGGGGACGGCGCGCGGCGGCTTTTTTTTAACGGCATGAAGGAAGGCTTCGCATGACACGTTTCCTGCCGGTGTGTCTCGGGTTGTTGCTATTCTGGCTGTTCGGTCTGCAGGCTACGGCCGCTTCCGTTGCCGGTCAACCGGACCCGTAGCGTCAGCAGGGGTTTGCGTTTCACGATGTGGAGTGGGTGCGGTGCTACGACGGGGACACCTGTTTTTTTAACATCCTCAACATCCCCCCACTTTTAGGCGACAAGATTGGGGGCAAACTGGCCCGGATCGATGCACCTGAAGTGAGAACCAAGTGCGACGCGGAGAAGAGTGATTTCGACGCTTCCTATGCCGGGCGAACTGTTGCGTATGCCTTGGAAATAAAGGGAATGACACAGAATAGTTGACAATGACAGTTCTTCTTAGAAAAACGCCTTGATTTGTCGCCGCCGCATCTCATGCGGCCAGGAAGACGGCGTGATAAGATTCCGCAGCTACAATAAGGAGGGGCCGTCAACTATTCTGTGTCATTCCCCTTTTTGGGGGGCAGATGACACTTTCTGAAAACAGGTTGGCTTCGTTCAACCAGGTTCCTTAGTTGATTCATGAACCCATTCAGGTATACTAGCTGAAAAGGCGTTCTGGATCGAGTGATTCGTTCGGTTCAGGCCACACCCACAATTTCGTTCATTTCTCCAGAGGTATTGATCCCATCATGTTTGTGAGACTGCTCAATCTGCTGTTTGGAAGCGAAAACGATCGTGAGTTGAAGGCGCTTCAACCCCTCGTCGCGCGCATTAACGAATTGGAACCCGGCTTGCAGTCGCTTTCAGACGAGGCGCTGACGGATAAGACCCAGCTTTTCAAAAAGCGCCTTGACGCGGGAGAAATGTTGGATGCGCTGCTCCCCGAAGCCTTTGCCGTGTGCCGTGAGGTCTCCCGGAGAAAAACGGGCATGCGCCATTTCGACGTCCAACTCGTGGGGGGCATGGTGTTGCACACGGGGAAAATTTCGGAAATGAAGACGGGTGAGGGCAAGACGTTGGTCGCGACCCTTCCCCTGTATTTGAACGCATTGGCGGGAAAAGGCGCGCACCTGGTCACGGTCAATGATTACCTGGCGAAACGTGACGCGCAATGGATGGGCCCCGTGTATCATGCGTTGGGCTGCACGGTCGGCGTGATCCAGCATGAATCCTCGTTCCTGTTTGATCCCGAGTATGAGGCGGCGGATAAACGCTTGAATTATCTTCGTCCCTGTACGAGGCCCGAAGCCTATCGTGCCGACATCACCTACGGCACCAATAATGAGTTCGGGTTTGATTACCTTCGGGATAATCTGGTCATCAATGATCTTCGCCAGCGAGTCCAACGGGATTTGTCTTACGCGATCGTGGACGAGGTGGACAGTATCCTGATCGATGAAGCGCGAACGCCGCTCATCATCTCCGGTCCGGCCGAACAGAGTACGGACTTATACAATCGGATTGATCGGCTCATTCCCCGGCTCAACGCCGAACGGGACTATACCGTCGAAGAAAAATCCAGGACGGTGGCGCTGACGGAAGAAGGGAACGCCCGCGTTGAAAAATTGCTGGCGGCGGAAGGCCTGTTGACGGGCGACAACCTGTATGACCCTAAAAATCTCGACGTCGTGCATCACGTCATCAAGGCCTTGCAGGCCCATGCCATTTATAAACGCGACGTGGACTACGTGGTCAAGGACGGAGAAGTGCAAATCGTCGACGAGTTTACGGGACGACTGATGCCGGGCCGGCGGTGGAGCGACGGGTTGCACCAGGCGGTCGAAGCCAAGGAAGGCGTGAAAATCGCCAACGAAAATCAAACCCTGGCGTCCATCACGTTTCAAAACTATTTTCGGATGTATGAAAAGTTGGCGGGCATGACCGGAACCGCGGATACGGAAGCCGCGGAGTTTGCCAAAATCTATAACCTGGACGTCAACGTCGTGCCGACCAACCGCGCGATGATTCGCCAGGATCATTCGGACGTGGTGTACCGCACGGAGAAAGAAAAATTCGAGGCGATTGCCCAGGAAGTCATGGAATACTATGAACGGGGGCAGCCCGTGCTGGTGGGCACGATTTCCATTGAAAAGTCCGAGCGGCTCTCCACCATTCTCAAGCACAAAGGCGTGAAACACCACGTCCTGAACGCCAAGTTTCATGAAAAGGAAGCGGAGATCATTTCCCAAGCCGGGGGCAAGGGCGCGGTGACGTTGGCCACCAACATGGCGGGTCGAGGAACGGATATTGTTTTGGGCGGCAACCCGGACGCGTTATACAAGCAACAGGTGGTCTACCGGGGCGAAGATCTGACTGAGGAACAAAAACAAGCGGCGTTTGAAAAGATTCAACGGCAATGCGAAATGGACAAGGATGCAGTCCTGGAGTCGGGCGGGTTGCATATCGTCGGCACCGAGCGGCATGAAAGTCGCCGGATTGACAACCAGCTTCGAGGCCGGTCCGGTCGCCAGGGCGACCCGGGGTCGTCTCGCTTCTTTTTGTCCCTGGAAGACGATTTGATGCGCATTTTTGCGTCCGAACGGGTCTCCAACCTGATGTTGAAGCTTGGGATGGAAGAAGGCGTGCCGATCGAACACCGGATGGTCAGCAAGTCCATCGAAAATGCCCAGAAAAAAGTCGAAGGGCATAATTTCGACATCCGGAAACACATTCTTGAATACGATGACGTCATGAATAAACAGCGGGAAATCATCTATGCCCATCGAGCCGGTGTTCTTGGGGGCAGTTCCATTGAAGACGACGCGGAGTATTGGCTCGTGGACGTCGTGGACACCTTGATCAATACCCACTGCCCGGAAGAAGCCTATGCCGAAGCCTGGGACTTGCAGGGGTTGCGTGAAGCCGCCCTCGCGCAATTCGGCACGGAAGTCATGGCGACCGAGGACATGTCGGACATGGGGCGGGATGGCCTGCGGGACGAATTGCTGGAACACGTCCAGACGCTCTTCAAGCAAAGGCAACGGGAACGGGAAGAACAAATCGGTTCCGAGATTCGCTCTCAGCTTGAACGGAGCCTGGTGTTACAGGTCATTGACCACCATTGGAAGGAACATCTCCTCGGAATGGATCAGCTCCGGGACGGCATCGGGCTCAGAGGCTATGGACAGAAAGATCCGCTGACGGAGTATAAACGGGAAGGCTTCGACATGTTTGTCGCCATGATGGACCGCATCAAGTCCGATTCCCTGGAACGACTGTTTAAAGTCCAGGTCGTCAAAGGGGAACGACCGCCCATCGAAGACGACGCGGCCCTGCCCCCCATGGTCTTCAACCGTGGAGATGGTGGGTCTGCGTCACGGACGGTCCAACGGTCCCAGGAAAAAGTCGGCCGAAACGATCCCTGCCCGTGCGGTAGCGGCAAAAAATATAAAAAATGTCATGGGGCGTAACTGACGAAACGCTGGTCTTCCTCGCCCCCCGGAGGGGGGAGAGGATTGAGGTGAGGGGGGGGCAGTGAGAATTTGGAAATCGCAAATTGCGACATCCAATCCATCCTTGAAAATGAGTCTCAGAAAATTTTTGTAGGTCGGATTAGCGAAGCGTAATCCGACATGGTGTGGGTCGCGCACTGACCACAAGAAGGGAACCAGGACAGAAGGACCGTTTTTTCCCTCCCCTGAATGCCGCTACCCCGGATTGATTCCCGATGACAAACGTCGGGGACAGGGTCCGGGGCACGCCTCATGCACCCAGCGGACAGGCACAGAGGCCTGTCCCTAAAACCCAGGAGAGGAACCGGAGAGGCAACCTGATTTCCCACGGTTTGGCCGGCCAGACCAGCTTGACGTTTTTTCTTTCAACTCGACTACCTTGCCCAGGTAGGGGTTAAGCTTGACGTACGTCGCCCGACGCCGCCTTCGCAGAGGAGATACGTTGCATTTTTGGTGCGTTGGTGCTATGGTGCCGGCATTGATTGCCTGAACGATCTATCGGAGCATACGCCATGGTTCGTCTGACTATCAGCTTGGCTGACCGCACGCATCGCGCACTGAAAGAAGCCGCAGGGCGGCAGAATCGCTCAATGACCTCGATCATCGAGGAAAGCCTGAAGTTGCGAGGGATCCAACCGCTCGACAGCGCCCGGGAGATCGTCGCCAAGGCGCGGGTGCGGTCCCGCCTGGATGCCGATCAGGCAATGGCCCTGGCGGTCAAGGAAACACGGCGTTCCCGTAAGGGGCGGTAGCGCCGTGCGACGCCTTTCGGCCATGGACGGGAAACGCGGAAGGCGCCGATGACTCCCGAGGTTTGCGTCGTTGACACGAACGTCATCGTCTCAGGCCTGATCGGCGCGGACCCGAATAGTCCCCCGGCGCGCATTCTGGACGCCATGCTCGGCGGCGGTTTTATTTACCTCATGTCGGACGAACTGCTCAGCGAGTATTCGTGCGTGTTGCGCCGTCCGGGTCTGGTCCGGTTGCATGGTCTGACCGGTGAGGAACTCGACCGGCTGCTTGCGGACCTGGTCGCCAATGCGATGTGGCGAGCGCCTGCCGCGGCGGGTGACGCTCCGGACACCGGAGATCAGCACCTGTGGGCATTGCTCGCCAGCCATCCCCAGGGGCGCCTCGTTACGGGCGACCGGCTTCTGCTTGAAAACCCGCCCGACAGCGTCTCCGTAATTTCCCCACGCTCCTTTGCCGATAGTTTCTTGCCCCCGAAATAGCGCCTGTATAGGTTCAGAAACATATGGCACTCCTTGACCCAGGAGGAGTCACCATGCACATCCACCATCTCGGCTACCGGATCCGGGGGTTCTATCGAGTAGCCAATCTGGGCTATCGTTGGGACATGATACCCAACGAAGCTCACCACCGACTCAAGATTCTGACGTTCTGGGCCACCCATGGCCCGGCGGCGACCCAGGATGCCTATGCGGTCAGCCGCCGGACGCTCGCGCGCTGGAAACACACGTTGACCCAGGCCGGCGGTCAGCCCGCCGCCTTGGCCGCCCGCTCCCGTGCCCCCCACCGACGGCGCCAGCCCCACAGCCCGCCCGCACTGAACCAGGAGATCCGGCGTCTGCGCACCACCTTCCCTAACCTCGGGAAGGCCAAACTCCACGTCCTGCTGGCCCCGTGGTGTGAGGCCCACGGCCTCGCCCTGCCCAGTGTCTCCACCATTGGGCGCCTGATCGCCCGTGCGCCCGACAAGATGCGGCACGCCCCCGTCCGCTTGACGGCGCGGGGCCAGCCTAAACCCGTCGTGCGGCCGCGCAAAGCGCGGAAACCCCGCGGCCACTCCGCCCCGCCCCTCGAGGTGTTCGCCTGTGATACCGTCGTCCGGCTCCAGGCGGGCCTCCGCCGCTACTTGTTCCCCTTTCTCGATCCCCACTCGCGCTTCGCGGTCGCCGTGGCCACGCCCCCCGCGTCCAGCCGCCAGGCGACCCGCGCGCTGGAGGCCTTGTGCCAGGTGCTGCCACGCCCCCCGCGGGTCGTGCTCTCCGACAACGGCTCGGAATTCCTGGGCCACTTCCAGCAGCGGTTGGAGGCGCGCGGCATCACGCACTGGTGGACCTATCCCCGTTCCCCGAAAATGAATGCCCATGTAGAACGGTTCAACCGGACCATTCAGGAACAGTTCGTGGACTATCATGAGGACTTGCTGTTCGACGACGTGGCCCTGTTCAACCAACAATTGGCCGACTGGTTGATCGCGTATAACACCGTCTTACCCCACCATAGCCTTGGCCGCCAATCTCCGGTACAATTCCTCCTTCACCATCAACCCGAGTGCCAAATGTGGTGGACCCATACAGCGCCTGGACTTATGCCAGTTGGAGTGACAGACTCCGGCGCGTGAGCGTTCGATTCGGCGGCAACCTTCTGGTCGCCGCATTCGCTACGAGAGGTTAACGATGTCCGCCTTTGCCAATCTCATACCCTCCGGTTCGACCAAAAGGGGACATGACAAAATTGCCCTAACAATGGGCTGACCTTCCCTTGACTAAACAGTTGCCGGATAGCTAATTTATAGATCTTTTGGCCCATGGAAACGATTCCATTGGGTCCTATGGGGTTGGTGTCAAGGAAACGGCGCTACAGGAGTTTCTTTTCTGCGCTCAGGATGATAATACGGAATGGAATCGCCGGATTCTCCTTTAATGAAGCACATGACCACGCTCATTCGGGAAACGGGTCCGCTGACGTTTGCGCGTTTTATGGAACTTGCCCTTTATGATGAGGAGCACGGGTACTATATGACAGGCGGCGGACGGGCTGTTTCCACGGCTTCTCCCATTGGGAGGGAAGGGGGCGATTTCTTCACCACCCCGTGTCTTTCCCCCGTCCTGGCCAAGTGTCTGGTCCGTCAACTCGCGGAGATTGATGAACGACTCGGTCATCCCCCTGTTTTCCATCTCGTGGAAATGGGGCCGGGAGAAGGGACGTTGCTCAGGGATATGTTGCAGGAATGTCACGAGCAACAGGCCTCGTTTCTTCCCCGTTTGGCGTGCATCCTGGTCGAACGCAGTCCGGCTTTTCGCCGGCGACAACAGGAAACGCTGGCTGCCTGGAAGGAGCAAGAGGGGAGGATTCGATGGGTTGACGATTTTCAGGCGATTTCGGACGGAAGTCTGACCGGAACGTTGCTCTCGAATGAATTGGTGGATGCGTTTCCGGTCCACAGGGTTCGCATGGGGGAGGACGGTCTCCAGGAATTGTACGTGACCAGCCACGACCATGCCTTGCAGGAACGATGGGGAGAGCCGTCTACGCCCGAATTGTCGTCGTTCTTGTCCGACCTGGGCGTGGAGTTGCCCATCGGGTTTACCACGGAAATCAGCCTGGAAGCCGTGAAGTGGATCAAACAGGTCGCCGGATTGCTTGATCGCGGAGTCGTGATCACGATCGATTACGGCCATACCGCCCAGGACTATGTTGCACCCGAACGAAAGAACGGGACCCTGATGGGGTATTACCGGCATACGGTTTCGACGAATCCCTATGCACGAGTCGGGGAACAGGATTTGACGGCGCACGTGAATTTTTCGAGTCTTGCCACCACCGGCGAACGGGTCGGGTTAACCACGACGGGGTTTACGAATCTTCAGCATTTTTTGATGAGCATCGGGATCGATGAATTGGTCCGGGGGTGTGACCAGGAATCAACAGTAGTCCAGGCGGCAGCCCAATTGTTGCGACCGCACGGCATGGGCACCACGTTTAAAATTTTGATGCAGCACAAGGGGCTGGATATTTCAACGCTTCGTGGCTTACGCCATCGTCCGTTTTTTGACTTGGCGTTGGCTGGAACCGGATGAAAGATTGGGGAATTTTTGATTGTGGATTGCTGATTGCTGATTGCGGATTGAGAAATCCACAATCCACAATCCACAATTAGCAATCTGCAAAGGATAACCAGGATGGGTGGCGAGTCTGTTCCGTTAAACTATATCCCCATCGCCATCTTTGCCGTCATTGCGCTGGGGTTTGGCGTGGTGTCGCTGGTGGCAGGATGGATCGTGCGGCCCAGCCGGCCTTATCGCGCGAAACTTCTTCCGTATGAGAGCGGGAGCCCGCTCTTCATGGACGCCCGCATTCAATTTCCGATGCGGTATTACATTATCGCGATGTTGTTCGTCGTGTTTGATATCGAAATCGTCTTTATGTTTCCGTGGGCGGTGGTGTTTCACAAGTTGGGACTCTTGGGACTCATTGAGATGGGCGTCTTCATTGCCATCCTGGTCGTCGGGTTCTGGTACGTCTGGAAAAAAGGTGCGCTGGAATGGGACTGAGTCGTACTGCGTTGCACTCCCTCTCCCCTGGTGGGAGAGGGTTGGGGTGAGGGGTCCGGTGGTTTGGCCGTTTCTGTCATTCCCGCGGCACAGGGTAGCAAGTCGGGTGGCTCTTTCAACGCGGGAATCCATCCCTCACGCTTTGTTTGCATGATGAAAGATGAAAAACCATGAGCATGCTCGAACGACAGTTTGACGCCAATATCCTTACCACCAATCTCGATTATCTGGTGAGCTGGTGCCGGAAGTCGGCCTTGTGGCCGATGACGTTCGGACTCGCCTGTTGTGCCATCGAGATGATTGCGTCGGTGTCCTCCCGGTACGACATCGACCGGTTCGGGGCCGGGGTTTTTCGGGCCTCTCCGAGACAATCCGACGTCATGATCGTGGCCGGCACCGTGTGTCGAAAGATGGCGCCCGTGATCCGGCGGATCTATGATCAAATGGCCGAACCGCGCTACGTGATCTCCATGGGGTCCTGTGCGACCTCGGGCAATCATTACAACAGTTACAGCGTGGTGCAGGGTGTGGATCAGATCGTGCCGGTCGACGTCTACGTGGCGGGCTGCCCCCCGCGTCCGGAAGCCTTGTTGGATGCCCTGATCAAGTTGCAGGAAAAGATTCAGAAGGAAAAGGTATTCGTGAAATAGCGTGGAGACGATGGTTTTATCCTGAAGTTATCTGAAGATAAAATACATGGATGAAAGTCAAAGAAATTATTAAAATGCTTGAAAATGAGGGATGGTATTTATCGCGAACAAGAGGGAGTCACCGTCAGTTTAAACATCCGAGCAAACATGGATTGGTTACTGTCTCAGGAAAATCAAATGATGATGTAGCGACCGGAACACAAAACAGCATCTTTAAACAGGCGGGTTTTAAAAAATGAAATATTTAATTGTCATTGAAGAAACTGAAACGGGATTTTCCGCGTACTCTCCTGACGTCGATGGATGCATCGCAACTGGAAAAACAAGACAAGAAGTGGAAGAAAATATGCAAGAGGCGTTGAAATTTCATTTGGAGGGGTTGCTGCTGGAGCATCAGGAAATTCCACGGTCGCGTACGTATTCAAATTATTTGGAAGTTACAGCAACGGTTTAACCACTCACTCCAACCCATTGTATGCATCGAGTTCTTGAAATCTTACACGAGCGTTTTCCCGAGGCCGTCCTGTCCGTGCGCGAGGATCCGCAACGGGGAGACCTCTCGGCCCAGGTGCGAGCGCAGGATCTGGTCGAAGTGGCGCGCTTTCTTCACGATGATCCCGGGATGGCCTTCGATCATCTTACCGACATTTGCTCGGCCGACTATCCCGACGACCTGGAACGGTTTGAAGTCATCTACCACTTTCTCTCCCTTTCGTATAAAACCCGGATTCGACTGAAGACCAGGGTGACGGAAGAGAAGCCCACCATCGGGACCGTGACGTCCATCTGGAAAGGCGCGAATTTCCTGGAACGCGAAGTGTTCGACCTGATGGGGATCACGTTCGAAGGGCATCCGGATTTGCGACGGATTCTTTTGCCCGACGATTACACGGAAGGCCATCCCCTGCGAAAGGATTTTCCCACCGAGGGCAAGGGGTGGAGAAGCACCTTTGATTTTATTCCCCGCTTGGATGAGCCGGCGAGTGAATGGACAGAGAGCGAAATTCCGCAGGATCAGCGGCACGTCTTTATGTCCGGGGATGATCCTGCCTCCTCGAAGCGCACGACCGAATTGTTGCTCAACATGGGACCGCAGCATCCCAGCACGCACGGCGTCTTGCGGGTGGTATTGGAACTGGACGGCGAGCGCGTGGCCAAGGCCGTTCCCGATATGGGGTACCTGCATCGCGGCGTGGAAAAGCTCGCCGAGGGGCTCCATTATATGCAGATCATTCCGCATACGGATCGCCTGGATTACGTGTGCGCCATGACGAACAATTACGCCTACGTGCGCGCCGTTGAAAAATTGGTCGGCGTGACGATACCGGAGCGGGGCGAGTACATCCGGACGATCGTGGCCGAAGTGCAACGAATCGTCGGCCACCTCTTCTGGTTGGGCACGCAGGCTCTGGATATCGGGGCCATGACGGTGTTTTTTTGGACGTTCCGTGAACGGGAGGTGTTACTCGATTTTTTTGAACAACTCTGTGGCGCGCGCTTGACGCTGAATTATTATCGAATCGGAGGGGTGGACAGCGACCTGACCCCGGCATTGGTCGAACGCCTGCGCGACTTTTTGAAGACGTTTCCCGAACACGTGCGGGAATACGACACGTTGCTGCAAAGGAACCGGATCTGGGTGGCCAGGACCAAGGACGTGGCGGTTATTTCGGCTGAAGACGCGATCAACTTCGGTCTCACGGGGCCGACGCTTCGCGGGTCGGGCGTGGCGTATGACATTCGCAAACTCGAGCCGTACGGCGTCTACGACCGGGTGGAGTGGGACGTGCCGGTCGGCAAAGGCGGGGACACCTATGACCGGTATTGGATCCGCGTCGAGGAAATGAAGCAAAGCGCTCGAATCATTGCGCAATGCCTGGATCAGTTGCCGGAAGGTCCCATCATGGCGGATATGCCCCAGGTGATTCCCCCGGCCAAACCCAACGTCATGCGGGACATGGAAAGCCTGATCCATCACTTCATCATCTTTACGCAGGGGTTCAAGCCACCGAAGGGGGAAACGTATTGCGGGACGGAGGTGCCCAAGGGTGAACTGGGGTTTTTCCTGATCAGTGACGGGAGCCCGAGGCCCTATCGGATGAAAATCCGCTCGCCGTCGTTTGTCCACATGGGCGCGTTCGATTTTATGGCCCGTGGCTATCTGATTTCTGATATTATCACTATCTTCGGCACTTATGACATCGTCATGGGCGAGTGTGATAGGTGAAGAAGAATTGTGGATTTTTGATTGCTGATTGTGGATTGCTGATGTACGAGAAGCCCTCATGCAGGCTTGCCGCTTGCACACCAAGAGATGAAAATGGAACACCTGTCAGAGTATTTTCGTAACAAGGACCGATGAGGGAAAGGCCGGGATACAGGCGCGAAACGGCCTGTTGTTCCCTCCCCTTTGTAAGGGGAGGGTAGGTGGGGTAGAGTTGAACGTCCATAGAGCACGGGGTTTCCCATCATAGCCGCAGAGTCTACCTCCCCTCACCCCTCCTGATCCTTCGGCTACGCTCAGGACAAGCAAAGGAGGGGAACAGGAGAGGCGACCTGCGTGAGGTAGGTTATTTTCATACCAAGGCTGACATGATCTTCGACAAGCATCAAGAGACCGTTGATGAAATCCTGAGCCGGTATCCGGTGAGGCGCTCGGCGCTCCTGCCGTTGTTGAATCTGGCACAGAAGGAAGAGGGATACGTGAGCCAGGCCGCCATGCGGGAGATTGCCGGGATCCTGGATCTCACCCCGCCTCAGGTGTTCGAGACGGCGACGTTTTATACCATGCTCAATCTCAAACCCATCGGGAAATTCCATATCCAGGTGTGCCGGTCGTTGATGTGCGCGCTGGTTGGGGCCGACCCCCTGATTGAATGGTTGCACAAACATTTGGGTGTCGGCATGGGCCAAACCACCAAGGACAAGCTGTTCACCCTGAGTACGGTGGAGTGTTTGGGGTCGTGTGGAACCGGGCCGATGATGCAGATCAATGACGACTATTACGAACGGCTCACGGAAGAAAAAGTCGGACGGATCGTCCAAGACTTGCGGGAATCCGGCGATTGTTCAATGAAAAGCGGTCCCTTTATGGTTCCCGAATGGGGCAAGGACGTCGTGTCACAATGAAGACCTTTGACAAGATTCTCTTGACCAATATGGAACGACCCGGCTACACCGGGTCGCTTTCCGATTATGAAGGGACCGGCGGGTACAAGGCGTTGAAAACCGTCCTGGGGAACGTGCCTCCCAATGACATTATCGAGATGGTGAAAAAATCAGGCCTGCGGGGGCGGGGCGGGGCGGGCTTCCCCACCGGCGTGAAATGGGGTTTCATTCCCAAGGATTATCCCGGTCCCAAGTACCTGTGCTGTAACGCCGATGAAAGCGAACCCGGCACGTTTAAAGACCGTCAATTGATGGAGCGGGATCCCCACCAGATCCTTGAAGGCATGGCCATCTCCTGTTATGCCATCGGCGCACAAACGGCCTACATCTATATAAGGGGTGAATTCCGGCTCGCAACGAAAATCCTGGAGCATGCGATTGCCGAAGCGAACCAGGCAGGGCACTTGGGCTCCGATATTTACGGTAGCGGGGTCACCGTTCACGTCTACGTGCACGTAGGGGCCGGAGCCTATATCTGTGGTGAGGAAACCGCGCTGCTCGAATCGCTGGAAGGAAAGCGGGGGAAGCCTCGAACGAAGCCGCCGTTCCCGGCCACGCACGGCCTCTACCAGAAACCCACGGTCGTCAATAACGTCGAGACGCTGGCGAACGTCCCCCATATCGTGAATCGGGGAGCCGAATGGTTTGCCTCCATCGGTGCTCCGCCCAAGAGCACCGGAACGCGGGTCTTTTGTTTGAGCGGCCACGTGAAACGTCCGGGGAATTATGAATTGCCCGTGAACGCGACGTTCCGGGATCTGATTTATGAGCTTGGCGGGGGCATGCGGTCCGACAAGCCGCTCAAGGCGTTTATTCCGGGCGGGGCCTCGGCGCCGTTTTTGACCCCGGACCACGTGGACGTTCAATTGGATTTCGAGTCGGTGGCCCTGGCGGGCTCGATGTCGGGGTCCGGCGGGATCACCGTGATGGAAGAAGGCACGAGCATGGTGTGGGCGGCCCTTCGATTGATGGAGTTTTTCTATCATGAATCGTGTGGAAAGTGTACGCCTTGCCGGGAAGGCAGTGCCTGGATTGTCCAGATTCTCCAACGAATTCTGAACAAGCAGGGACGGCCGGAAGATTTACGGACGCTCGCGGAAATTTGCGAAAATATCGGCGGTCGAACGGTGTGTGCATTCGGCGACGCGGAAATCGCCCCGGTTCAGAGTACGTTGAAATATTGGCGGGCTGAATATGAGGTCCTGATTGAAGAGGCCGAGGCACTCAAGGGTAGCAGGAAAGAAATCCCCGTCCTGAGTCTGTCGTAGGTGCAAATGCTCGCTCATTCGTTGGCAGAATCAGAGAAGAAGGGAACCAGGAAAGACCATCTATCTTTTCCTCCCCTCACCCCTCCCGATCCTTCGGCTACGCTCAGGACAAGCAAAGGAGGGGAACCAATGGGCTCCCTCTCCCCTGGAGGGAGAGGGTTGGGGTGAGGGGGAATTATCAACGAAGTACTGAACGAATAAATTAACCATGGCGAACACCCCAAACATGCTGACGGTCATGATCGACGGAATCAAGACACAGGTTCCGGAAGGCACGCTGGTGATCGAGGCGGCCCGGCAGGTGGGCGTGATGGTGCCGCATTTTTGTTACCACCCGAAGTTGGAGCCCGACGCGAATTGCCGGATGTGTCTCGTGGAAATCGAAAAAATTCCCAAACTCCAGACCTCGTGCAGCACGCGGGTGGCCGAAGGCATGGTCGTGCGGTCGTCGGTGCCCCACGTCGAGGCCGCGCGGAAATCGGTGTTGGAGTTGTTGTTGGTCAATCATCCGCTCGATTGCCCGGTGTGCGACCAGGGCGGCCGCTGTGATTTGCAGGATTTTTCGCACGAGTACACGCCCACCGTCAGCCGGTTTAATGAATTGAAGCGGGTGTTTCCGAAACAATACCTCAGCCCGGTCATTGAAACACAGATGAATCGTTGCGTGTCGTGCATGCGTTGCGTGCGGTATTGCGACGAGGTGATGGACGCACAGGCGTTGGCGGCCGAAGGACGCGGCACGCTCACGCAGATTACACATTGGGCCGGCAATGAACTCGAATGCGACATGTGCGGCGGGTGTATCCAGATTTGTCCGGTCGGGGCCATTACCAGCCGGTTGTCGATGTATGACTATCGCCCGTGGATGTTGAAACGAACGGAGACCATTTGTTCCTATTGCGGAGACGGGTGCCAGATCACGGTCCAGCAAAAAGATAATCAATTGATCGAAGTGAATTCGGCGTTGGGTGCCGGCCGAAACGACGGGGATCTCTGCGTCCGTGGGTTTTTCGGCTATCATGCCGCCACCCACGCCGACCGCGTGCACCATCCGCTCATGCGCCAGGTCGATGGCTCCTTTGCCGAGGTGACGTGGGAAGAAGCGCTGGAACTCGTGGCCCGGCGATTCACGGCTATTAAAACGACGTACGGCGCCGATGCGATCGGCGGGCTCATCACGGCTCGATGTACCAATGAGGACCTGTACCTGTTTCAGAAATTCATGCGTCTCGTGGTCGGGACGAATCAGATCGACAGCAGTGCACGGTACGGGTATATCAACGGCGTGCGCGCGCTCCGGCGGGTGCAGGGCACCCATCGGTGGACGGTTCGCTATGAGGACGTGGCCCAAGCCGACGTCATCATGCTGGTTGGCACCAACGTCAATGAGGCCAATCCCATTACGGCCTTGCACGTGAAGAAGGCCGTGAAACGCGGTGGGGCGCAACTGATCACACTTGAATCACTGCTTCCGGTCCGCTCGACGGTGAGTAACGTTGCGACGCTTTCCCGGCATCACCTGACCGTGAAAAGCGGGCAGTTTGCCGCGGCCATCCTGGGGCTTTTGAAGGCCGTTGTCGAGTCGGACCTGGTCCATGAGGATATTGCCAAACAGGCGCCGGAGTTCGTGCAGACGATACGGACCAACGTGGCCAAGGTTTCCTGGCAGGCGATCCAGGAACAGTCCGGTCTCCCGCAAACGGACGTTGAAGCCGCGGCTCGGACATATGCGCAGGCTGAACGCGCCGTCGTGCTGGTTGGCCGGGAGGTCCTTCGTTCGCTGGGCGGGGAGGGGATGGTGACCAACCTCCTGGATCTCCAGATCCTCACGGGGCATCTCCGGAGTCAGGGCTCGGGTCTGGGCTGCCTGGCCGAGGAGAATAACGAGCAGGGCGCCGTGGAAATGGGCGCCGTGGCCGAATATCTTCCGGGTCCCGCGGACCTTCATGATGAAGAGCGGCAAAAGATCCTGACGCGAGCCTGGGGGCAAGCGGTTCCGGAGGGAGCCTCTGCCACCTTGCCGGATATGTTGAGCCGGGCCGGGACCGGTACTCTCAAATCGTTATTCATCGTTGGAGAAAATCCGGTTGAATCGTTGCCGGGTGACGCCAAGGTGACCGAGGCGCTCGAGGCTCTGGAGTTTTTGGTCTGCCAGGAACTCTTTTTGACGGAAACCGCGAAGCGGGCGCACGTCGTGTTTCCCGCGTGTTCGGCCATGGAAAAGGACGGCACGTTTACCAATACGGAAGGTCACGTCCAGCCCGTGCGGGAATCGATCGAGCCGTTGGGGGAAAGCCGGCCCGATTGGGAAATGTTTTCGGCCCTGTCGGTGGTGATGGGACATCCCATCGAATACGGTGAGGTTAAGGAAATTTTCAAGGAAATACGTGGCGTCATTCCGGGGTATAGCCTTTTGGGCCCGGCTCCCACGCCGTCGAAAGTCGACGAGGATACGGTCGCGCATTACGTGACCAGGGGGTTCAAGGAGGATATCGACCGGCGGTATACGCTCGATCCTCCGTCCTCCACGCCGGAAGGGTCGATGACGTTGCGGTTGGTCCAGTCCCTGTATCATTCAGGAAAATACAGTACGCGCGCGAAGGGATTGATGGAAATCGAAGGAGAAGGTCTTCTTCACGTCAATTCGCGTGAGGCCAGGCGATTGGGGATTGAAGAAGGCAAGACCGTCCTGCTTTCGAATGATTGCGGGCAAACCACCGTTTCCGTGAAACTGAATGACCGCGTGCCCGATGCCGTGGCGTGGTTCCCCGAGCATTTCGATCAATCCGTGCGGGCGTTATTCTCGTTGAAGGTCGATCCGCATACCCACGTGCCCGTGTGGAAGACGACTCACGTCGCTATGACAAAAGTGAGTTAACGATTTGGAGCAAGACATGAACCTGAAGCAAATTGAAGATGAGGTGCTTCATCTATCAGAGGAAGAGAGAGCAGAGTTGGCACAGAAACTCCTCTTGAGTCTTGATGCGCCGACAGTGGATGAAATAGAAGAAGATTGGTTGATTGAAGCCCGTCGTCGAGCCAGGGAACTCGACGAAGGTCTTGTGCAGCCGATACCGGCAGAGGAAGTCAGAAAAAAGGCGCGGGCCTTGCTCAGATGACCTATGACTTACATCCTGCCGCAGAAGAGGACAGGAATCCCTCGGAATGCCAGAGAGTCGAGGCCGCTCTGCGTTGGCCCCGTTCTCTTTTCCTCCCCTTTGGGAGGGTGAGCTAGGCATGCCCCCGCGAAAGCGGGGGTGGGGTAGAGTTGAACGCCTATAGAGCACGGGGGTTCGCCATCCTAGCTGCAGAGTCTACCTCCCCTCACCCCTCCTTACAAAGGAGGGGAACAGGAGAGGTGGCCTGAGTGAGATTTTTTCATGCCAAGAGTGAAGACGTGCAAAAAGATTATTATCGGATTTATCGAGGAGTGTTCCCGTGTTTGAGACCAGCATTAAATTGGCCTTGACCGTATCGCAAATCGGGGTCGTGATGGGCGTCGTCCTGCTGACCGTGGCGGTGCTGACCCTGTTGGAACGAAAAGTGCTCAGTTGGATGCAGGACCGTATGGGCCCGATGGAAGTCGGACCGTATGGAATCTTGCAGCCGGTGGCCGACGGGCTGAAGTTGTTTTTCAAGGAAGACCTCATCCCGGCCGGCGCGAACAAGATCCTGTTCAGCCTCGCCCCCATTATCGTGTTGGTATCGGCCTTGATCGGGTATGCCGTCATCCCGTTCGGTCCGAACTGGACAATCGACGTCCTGGGGGTTGCATTCAAGCCCTTCGTGATCAGTGATATCAACATCGGCGTGTTGTACATTCTGGCGTTCACGTCAATCGGGGCGTACGGGGTCATCCTGGGCGGATGGGCCTCCAACAGTAAATACTCGTTGTTGGGCGGCCTCCGGTCCGCCGCGCAGTTGATCAGCTATGAACTCAACGTGGGGCTGGCGATCGTCGGAGTGTTATTGTTGTCGGGAAGTTTGAGCCTGGTCGAAATCACCGAAGCACAAGCCGGCGGTTTTTGGAATTGGTTTGCCTTCGATCCCTTGCCCTTTCCGCAATTCATCGCCTTTGTCGTCTTTTTGATTGCCTCCGTGGCCGAAACCAACCGGCTCCCCTTCGACCTGCCGGAAGCGGAAAGCGAATTGGTCGCGGGCTTCTTCACGGAATACAGCGGCATGCGGTTCGCGTTTTTCTTTATGGCGGAATATTCGAACATGATCCTGGTGTCGTGCATGGCTACCGTCCTGTTCTTCGGCGGCTGGCACGCCCCCTTTCCGTTCTTGCAGGCACCCGGCAACTTTGCCTGGGTAACGGGGATTTTCTGGTTTACGGTGAAGGTCTATTCTTTCCTGTTTTTATTTTTCTGGATACGTGCCACGCTGCCGCGATTACGGTACGACCAGTTGATGCGGTTCGGGTGGAAGGTGCTGTTGCCCATTGCCTTGGGGAACGTGGTGGTGACGTCGGTGCTCGCCTATATCTTCCCCAATTCGTAACGCCGAGGGAGCCGGGTCGATGAAACTCAAAAAGTGGATTCAGTCTCTCATCTTTTTTGAAATCCTCTTGGGCATGAAGGAGACGCTCAAGCATCTCCTGAAGTATCGCCCCATCACCCTGGAGTATCCCCACGTCAAGAAACAGTTGCCCGAGAATTATCGGGGCATGTTGGGCTTACTGCGATACGACGATGATACGGAGAAATGCGTGGGGTGTGACCTGTGTTCGGCGGCCTGTCCCTCTCGCGTGATTCGCGTGGTGAGCGCCGAGGTGCCCGGGGAGCCCACCAAGCGATACGCCAAGGAATATTACATGGACATGACTCGCTGCCTGTTCTGCGGGATGTGTGTCCAGGCCTGTCCGGTGGACGCTTTGGGCATGTCGCAGGAATTCGAGTGGGCCGTGTACGATAAACGCAATTTGCATCTGAACAAAGAACAACTGTTGGCAATCGGAGATCGGTCGTTTCCGAAACGGGAAAAACGGTTGGAATTCCAGCATCCCAACGTGGCCTATTTCAACGTCTCCTTCAAGGATATTCCGGAAAAGGAATTTTAATTTTCGCTCGATTCACCTGTCCCGATGCCTTTCCCCCTGTCTGATCAATGCGCATGTGTCGTTAATGGGAGCAACGTGTAACGGTGGCCACATTCGTCTTCCTGTATTTTGCCGCAGTCATCGTGACGGCCGCTTCGCTCGTCGTCGTGCTTCGCAACCCCATCTACAGTGTCCTGTCCTTGCTGGTCATGTTCTTTCACGTGGCCGGGCTTTACGTCACGCTGCACGCCGAATTTCTGGCGGCCATTCAGATCATCGTGTACGCCGGGGCGATATTGGTGCTCTACCTGTTCGTCGTGATGTTACTGAACGTGAAACGCGACGAGAGCTACAACCAACAGGGGACGGTGGCGTTGTTTCTCGGCGTGGTGTTGTTGACCGAAGCCGTGTTGCTTGCGGTCAGTCGAGGATTCACCGTGGCGACGCCGGGCCCCGGACCTGAAGGGGCGGCCAAGGCCGTGGGAAACACGGAAGCCATCGGGGAAGTCTTGTATTCCACCTATCTGTTCCCGTTTGAAATCGCCTCGCTCATCCTGCTGGTGGCCATGATCGGCGCGGTCATCTTATCCAAAAAAGGGATCATGGAGTCGAAATGAGCGTGCCCGTGGAATACTACATGGTGCTGAGCGGGCTGGTGTTCGTCATCGGGCTCGTCGGCGTTCTGGTCCGGAAGAACCTCATTGTCATCCTGCTGTCCATTGAGTTGATGCTGAATGCCACGAACATCAATTTCGTGGCCTTTTCCTCCCATTTCGGCAATTTGGCCGGACAGGTCTTCGTGTTCTTCGCCTTGACCGTGGCCGCCGCCGAGGTGGCCGTAGGCCTCGCCATTATCATCGCTCTCTACCGTCATCACGCCAGCATCAACGTCGATGATTTCCGCTTGTTGAAATGGTAGCGCCATGCTGTATGCCCTGATCCCTCTCCTGCCCCTTCTGGCCTTCATCGTGCTCGGCCTGGCCGGACACGTCCTGAGGGATCGCGCACACCTGATCGCGGTGCCCGCGGTGGGGTTGTCCTTCCTGTTGTCGGTCCTCGCTTTTTCCGAAGTCGCCGGCGGGCGCGTACTGGAAATACCCTTGTATACCTGGGGGGCTTCCGGGGACCTCACCATCCGGCTGGGGTTCTACGTGGACCAGTTGACCGCGGCCATGTTGCTGTTGGTGACCATCGTCAGCGGATTGGTGCACGTCTATACCATCGGATACATGCACGGCGAACCGGGTTACGCGAGGTTTTTCGCCAACATCGCGCTGTTCACGTTTTCGATGCTGATGCTGGTCATGTCCGACAACTTCCTCCAACTGTTCGTGTTCTGGGAAGCGGTGGGCCTGTGTTCCTATTTGCTGATCGGTCACTGGTATGAGCGGCACACGGCGAGAGCCGCGGCAACCAAGGCGTTCGTCGTCAACCGGGTCGGCGACTTCGGGTTCCTGCTCGGCATCCTCTTGGTGTTCGTGGTCTTCGGGACCTTGCAGTACCAACCGGTGTTCAGCGAAGCCGCGGGTAAAGCCGGCGTCGCGATCGACCTGCTGGGCACGTTCGGCGGCGGGTGGGAAGTGTCCGCGATGACCCTGATTTGCCTGCTGCTGTTCGTCGGCGCCGTGGGAAAATCCGCGCAAGTCCCGTTGCACGTGTGGCTGCCGGATGCCATGGAAGGCCCCACGCCCATTTCGGCCTTGATTCACGCCGCAACCATGGTGACCGCCGGCGTGTTTATGGTGGCGCGGTTGGCCCCCCTGTATAACGTGTCTCCCACGGCCATGGCCGTGGTGGCGGTCGTGGGTGGCGTGACCATGTTCGTCGGCGCCACGATCGCCCTGACGCAAAACGACATCAAGCGCGTGGTGGCCTATTCGACCGTGAGCCAACTCGGGTACATGATGATGGCCTGCGGGTTGGGGGGATACGTGGCCGGTATCTATCACTTGCTGACGCACGGCGCCTTCAAAGCGTTGCTCTTCCTCGGATGCGGGTCCGTCATTTTGGCCGTCCATCACGAGCAGGACATGCGACGAATGGGCGGGCTGAAAGATAAAATGCCCATCACCTATTGGACCTTTATCATCGGATCGTTGGCGCTGGCCGGATTTCCCTTCACCGCGGGCTTTTTCAGCAAAGACGCATTGTTGCTGTCCGCCTGGAACGCGGGGGCATTGGGTCAAACCCTCGCGGTAGCGGGTATCCTCACGGCTGGGCTGACGGCGTTCTATAGTTTCCGGCTGGTGTTCGTGACCTTTTGGGGAGAGTCCCGGATCGATCCGCATCATGCCGGCCACGTGCGGGAACAGCCCCTGGTCGTGACCGCGCCTCTGGTGGTGTTGGCCGTCCTCAGTATCGCCACGGGGTACCTGGGCATTCCGGAGTTTCTGCAACAGGCCTTCCCCGGCAGTGAAGGCGGAGGACACCATGGCGCGGCCGCTACGGGCATCATGCTGGCGGCGACGTTGGCCGGCGTGATCGGCATTGCCGCGGCCTACGTCTTCTACGTGAAGTCACCCGAGTATCCCGATCGCCTGATGAACCGGTGGCAGGCGTTGTATCGCGGCTCGCTCAACAAATGGTACGTGGACGAAGCCTATGACAAGGCGTTCGTGAATCCCACGTTCGAGCTCGCGGACCGGATGTGGAAAAAAGTGGACGTGGCCATTATCGATAACGCGGTGAACGGCGTGGCCCGCGGGTTTGCCTGGTGGGGGTGGATGGCCCGCCTGATTCAAACCGGCGAAACGCAAAATTACGCGCTGAGCATGACCATCGGCGCGGTCATTATCCTGACCGCGTACCTGCTTTTCTAAGTAGGGGACGGCCCCCGTGCCATCCCGAAATGAAGGGATTTTGATCGACGTGTCCTCCGGCGGATTTCCATGGCTGACCCTGGTCGTCTTCCTGCCCCTGTTGGGCGTGGCCGCGATTCTCATGGCCGAAGAAGCCCTGGCCAAATGGGTGGCCCTGGGGGTCTCGTCGCTGGTGTTCCTGGTCTCGCTCCCCCTGTGGGTCCTGTTCGATGAATCCACGGCCGCCATGCAGTTCGTGGAAACGCATCAATGGATTGCGTCGCCCTCCATCAACTACGCGGTGGGCGTGGACGGGATCAGCCTGCCCCTGGTCCTGCTGACCACTCTGCTGACCCCGCTCTGCGTCCTGGTGTCCTGGACGTCGATCGAGACACGAGTTAAAGAATTCATGATCAGCCTGCTCGTGATGGAAACCGCCACGCTGGGCGTGTTCGTTTCGCTGGACTTCGTGCTGTTCTACGTGTTCTGGGAAACCATGCTGATTCCCATGTACCTGTTGATCGGGATCTGGGGCGGACCCAATCGCGTGTACGCGGCCATCAAGTTTTTTCTGTATACCCTGGCCGGCAGCATCCTGCTGCTCGTGGCGATTATCGTGCTCTATTTCTACGCCGGTGAAGATTCGTTCGACATCCTCACGCTGAGCAACGCCGAGTATCCGCCCTGGCTGCAAGCCTGGTTGTTCTGGGCCTTCTTTGCCGCGTTTGCCGTGAAAGTGCCGATGTTTCCGTTTCATACGTGGTTGCCGGACGCGCACGTGGAGGCCCCGACCGCGGGCAGTGTGATACTGGCGAGCGTGTTGCTCAAATTTGGCGCCTATGGGTTTCTGCGCTTCTCGTTGCCCATGCTGCCGGACGCCACGCAGCGGTTCACCTCGGTGGTGCTGTTCTTATCGGTGGTGGCCATCATCTACGGCGCCTACATGGCCTTTGCCCAGGCCGATCTCAAAAAACTTATCGCCTATTCCAGCGTGAGTCACATGGGATTCGTCACGTTGGGGATTTTCGTGTTGAACGCCCAGGGGATCGAGGGCGCGATCCTGCAAATGGTCAATCACGGCATCACCACCGGCGCGCTCTTCCTGTGCGTGGGCATCGTGTATGAGCGGACGCACAGCCGGGAGATCGTCGACAATTCAGGACTCGCCGCGTCCATGCCGGTCTACGCCACGTTCCTCGTGATTTTCGCGTTGTCCTCCGTGGGGTTGCCGGGCATGAACAGTTTCGTCGGCGAATTCTTCGTGTTGGTCGGGGCCTTCATGTGGAACAAGGCGGTCGCCACAGTGGCAGCCTTGGGGGTCATTCTCGCGGCAGCCTATATTTTATGGATGTTGCAACGCGTGGTGTACGGCACACCGGCGCAACACGTGGCACCGAAGCTCTATGATATGAACTGGCGTGAAATCGGCACGTTGGCGCCCCTGGCGTTCTTGGTGTTCTGGATCGGGCTCTATCCCAAGCCCCTGCTGGACGTGATGCACGCCAGCGTCGATCACCTTGTGCAACAGCAAGCGAAAGTCATGATGGTGGAAACCGGGCCCTCATCCTTCTCGCCAATGCCTATGACGTCAGACGAGGTATCCCCTCTCCCTCGATGGGAGAGGGCAGGGGTGAGGGTGAAATCCATGGAGCCTGAAACGCGATGATGATTCCTCTCGCAGATCTGGTTACGATCCTCCCGGAAATCATCGTCGTGTCCGTCGCCTGTCTCCTGTTCGTGCTGGACCCGATCACCCCGTCGAACAGGAAAGACCTGCTGGCGTGGATGAGCGTCGCCGCGCTCGCGGTGTGTTTCATCGTGACGGCGAGCAGCATGGGTGACCGGGTATATGCGTTCAGCGATCTCGTGGTGGTGGACGGGTATGCCTCGTTCTGGAAACTGTTGCTCTACGTCGTGAGCGGCATGACGATCCTGCTCTCCATCGGGTACCTCAAGGAAGAGCGGATCGACCTGGCCGAATTCTACGGGTTCGTGCTGCTCTCCATGACGGGCATGATGATCATGGTCTCCGGCGCCGACCTGTTGGTCATCTACCTGGGTATCGAGTTGATGTCCATCTCGCTCTACGTGATGGCGGGCTTCAAGCGGTTTGAAGCCAAGTCCATCGAATCGTCGGCCAAGTATTTTATTTTGGGCGCGTTCTCGTCGGGCCTCCTGCTCTATGGCATTTCCCTCATCTTCGGCGCCGCGGGCAGCACGCGGCTCGTCGAAATCGCCGCAGTGGTCAATGCGCGGGGTCTTGACGACTCGTTGATCCTCATCGCCCTGATGCTGGTGATCGTGGGGTTCGGCTTCAAGGTGGCGGCCGTGCCGTTTCACATGTGGACCCCGGACGTGTATCAGGGCGCGCCGACCTCGGTGACCGCGTTCATGGCCGTGGCGTCGAAAGCCGCCAGCTTCGGGGCGTTTCTCCGGGTCATGCTCGAAGGCTTCGGGGGCATGAAACCGCATTGGAGCGGACTGATTTTGGGCATGTGTCTCCTGACCTTGATCCTGGGGAACCTCGTGGCCATCGTGCAAACGAACGTGAAGCGCATGCTGGCCTACTCGAGCATCGCGCACGCCGGTTATGCGTTGATCGGGCTGGTCGTGGCCGGCTGGGTCGGAACCGGAGCAGGGGTGTCGGCAAAAGGCGTGTCCAGCATGATGTTGTACCTGGCCGTCTATTCCTTCATGACCCTTGGAGCCTTCTCCATGGTGGCGATTCTTCGACGAGGAGGTTGCGAAGGAGAAGAGCTGGACGACTTCACCGGGTTGGCCAAACGCCACAAGGGCGCGGCGTTTTTGATGCTGCTCTTCATGATCTCGCTCGCTGGCATTCCGCCGACTGCCGGATTCATCGGAAAATTCTACCTGTTCATGGCGGCGGTCAACGCCGGTCTGACCTGGCTGGCCGTAATCGGGTTGATCTTCGCCGCGGTGTCCGCCTTCTACTACCTGCGTATCGTCATGGTCATGTACATGCGCGAACCGTCGCCCGACCAGGAAGGTGAAACGCGCCTGGCCCTGTCCCCCACCGCCACCGTCGTCCTGGCCCTTGCCGCCGCGGGCGTTGTGCTGTTCGGCATCTATCCATGGCCCCTCGTCTCCCTCACCGTCTCCGCCTCGCTGCCTTGAGGAAAAGCTCTCAACGGATCAGGGCCTCTTCCCGAACACCTTTAAAAGTCGGGAACAGGCTCTTTCCCCCGCTGTCATCCCCGACGCTTGTCCCCGACATTCTTAATCGGGGATCCAGTCAATCTACGGGGATCCAGGGTTTTTGTAAATGTATTTGGTCTTTGTAGCGGCACCATCCCCGTCGGGGTCGGGGGGCGTGCCTTATGGCGCTTCTCTCCCTCTCCCCAAGGCGGGAGAGGGTTGGGGTGAGGGGGCGACCGGGACATGCCTGCTGCGGCCTTTTCCCCTCCTTTGCCTGCCCTGAGCAGCGCGAAGGGTCAGAGGGACGAAGGGGAGGTAGAGACTGATATATGAAAAATTGAGCCCCCGCTGTCATCCCCGACCCGATCGGGGATCCAGGGTTTTTGTCCTTTCCTTGGTGCCGCGGAATGGATTCCCGATTTAGATCCTCGATTAAAGATGTCGAGGACAAGCGTCGGGAATGACCGGAGGTAGAGGCTATTTTCATACCAATGCCGGAAAGCGGAAGACGAAACGGAAACACTTCACGAAGTTTTTTGTGGCACTTCGACTTTGACGGTAATGGCGTGAATCTCCATCACTTCGGTTGAGGAAGGTTTGGTGTTGAGCGTCTGAACAGCGTGTGTTTTATTCGTGGCTCGGACCATGAGCGTGTATTCCCCTGATTTCAGAATGCTCCATTCATAGCTCCATGGCGTCCACGTATACGGAGAAAGTTTGGGAAGGAGCGTGCCCGGTTTCCACGTTTTTCCTTCGTCCGTACTCACTTCGATGTTTTGAATAGTGTTCCTTCCATTAAAGGCGATGCCTTTGATCGTGAAACGCGGCGTCGTGATGAGCTCCCTGTCGCCCGGCACGTCAATGCGTGAGGACAGTTTCACCAAAGCGGTATCCGACCAACTTTGCCGTTGCCAATACCCTTTATAGTCGTGAGGCACGAGGTCCAAGCCGGTCAGCCATTTGACGTTCTTCATGCCGTAGATGCCCGGCACGATCACCCGGGCGGGATACCCATGATCGGGCGGCAAGGGCACGCCGTTCATTTTCACGGCGAGCAGGACGTCGTCCTCAAGTGCCCGGGATAATGGAAAGCTGTCGGAATAGTCGTCCGCTCCACGAAGAACAAGGTCAAACGCCTTGGGGTCGAATCCTGCTTCGTCGAGCAGGTGATTCAGTTTCACGCCCTCCCACTCCGCCGTGCCGATCGAATAGCCGCCGACCGTATTGCCGATACATTCCAGCGTCGCAATCATTTTCGTTTGCGGGCGTTTCAATAAATCCGTGAAAGACCACGAGGTGGGACGTGTGACCATTCCGCCGGCGTGTAATGACCACTGTTCCAAGTCAATCTCCGGCGTCAGGTCATAAGAGGTCACGTAAAAATCTTCATTAGAGGTAATAGCCGGCGTTTCGCGGCCCTTGCCGATAAATAAGCCGAACAACTGTGAATGAACGAGAGAAGCGGGATTAAAGAAAGCCAGCCCCAACGAGGCCAACAGACTTTTCCCGAACGTTCTTCTGGAAATGATGGACATGCACCACTCGCTTTCTGTTTACAGTATAGTTCTTTCCCCGGTGGAAATGAATCGCCTGTGGATAGTGAGTCGAAAATGGTGATCGGCTTCCGTCCCGTTGATGAATGGTCGTTGTATGAAAACTGATAAACGCCCATGCCGTCGTATTACAAAGATTGACTTTAAGTCGCAAACCGGTTATATGCCTAGTCAGGGTTCACCTTAAATATTTGGAGGATGTATGAGCAAAACGTGGCAGGTACAAGAAGCGAAGGCACGATTTAGTGAGCTCCTTGAGACCAGCCTTGCTGAAGGGCCGCAAATCGTGACGAAACGGGGCGTAGAGGCGGCGGTATTGGTTCCGATCAACCAATGGCGACGATTGGAGCAAATGGCAAAACCCACCTTGAAGCAACTGCTACTCGCGTCTGAACCGCGAGCCGACCTCCCGGTACCGCCCCGCACCAGACAACCCCATCGGCCGGTGACGGGTTTCGATTGAACAGATGTATCTCCTCGACACCAATGTCATCTCGGAAACGCGTCGCCCTCGTCCCGATCGTGGTGTCCTGAACTGGCTCACCGGTGTGCCCGACGAAGAGCTGCACGTCTCGGCGGTAACGATTGGGGAACTCCAGGCAGGTATCGAGATCACCCGTGAGCAGGACTCCGCCAAGGCGAAAGAACTGGAAGTTTGGCTCGGCAAGATCCTCGCTTCCTACAACGTATTGTCGGCGGATGCGGCTGTTTTTCGAGTTTGGGCCCGGCTCAAGCATCGGCAGTCAAACACCTTGATGGAAGATGCCTTGATCGCGGCCACAGCCGTGGTTCACAGACTCACTGTCGTGACCCGTAACCCCGGTGATTTTGCCCAACTCGGTGTGGAGACGCTGAACCCGTTCGAGACCTGAATCACGAATTGGGAATGTAAATGTTCAGTCATTCGTTGACAGTTTTTGCCTGGCATTAGAGAGAAGCCATCATCCTGCGCAATACGCCTCATCTGTCATCCTGAGCGAAGCGAAGGATCTGCTTTTCCAGGCGTTCGGTTGTCGAAACGACGAGATTCCTTCCTTCGACAGACTCAGGACAGGCGCTACGCTCGGAATGACCATATTGGTGTGGTTAGTTCCTTCATTCTGTCAACGAATTACTGAACACATACAGGAATGACGAAAAATCCCCCATGCTCGACGCCCATACCAAACGCCGCATCGACACCGCCCGTAATAAAACCCCGCTGGCCGAGTTGCGAGTATCGGAGGCAACCGAGGCCTGACCAAGAAAGACGCGGAGTACGTGCTGGACACCTTCCCCATAGTCCGCCGTGAAGACAAAGCCGCCTGCGGTAGCTACCGCACCCGCGACCTCATCCTCGCCTACATGAACGCCCTCTCCGCCGGAGACACCGAGTCAGTAGTGGCAATTTAGCCGATTCAGGCTGCCATCGACCGGTGCTAAGCGGAAGATGACGTAGAAGTTTCTCTAAGGTAAGATGCAAGCAACTGTTTTTAAGATGTTGTTAACATGGAGGATTTGATATGGGAGACACCCAGACAAGCGACTCCACACAAAACAATAATAAACGCTTTCTATCAGATGACCACGGGAACCCATCGTCTATGCGACTCATGTCCATGTTGGCGTTAATTGTCGCTGCTGGTTTAGCATTCGTGGAAGTAATGGGATGGGGATCAAACGGGAGTAAGACCGAACTCGTCTTGTATTTCTTGGTGGCAGCCTTCGCGCCAAAGGCCGTCCAGAAATTTGCTGAAAAATGAGATCGCCTCGTTTTCCTCACCGTGCAACAGATCCATGACAGTCAAGCTTCAAGCCGAGTAAGCCTTGAACGTCGCTAACCTTGAAATGATTTAGTGCTTCAATTACGAGAGCCAAGCAATCATCACCTGCGTGTGGGAAGTTTACTATATAAGATGAATAGGAATATTCTTCGAACTTTAAGACGACAGGTCCCAGTAACTCCTAAGTCCCTACTCTATGAGGCGTTTGCTATAGCATGAGACATATTCCTATATCCTTGTACATTGATACTCAGGTATTCATGAATCAGGGACTGCGTTTGGACACAAAGGCCTTTCGGCTGATGAAAACAAAATTTGTTAAGAGCGGCCTTCGTTTGTTGGTTCCGGCTATGATGGAACGCGAGCTTATCCGGCACTATCGGAAGCAGGCTAAAGACTGCGCGAACGCAGTGGAAAAAGCACAAAATATACACCCCATGCCGTTCTTGGAAATGTGGACGCCACGGCCCAAGGACGAGGTTATAGAGGCATGTTTCAATGAATTGATATCGCAATGGGAGCAGTTCAAATCACACTTCACCGTTGAGAGCCTGTCGCTTGTTGGGGATTTGGACCGCGTAGTGGATTGGTATTTTTCGGTTCAGCCCCCATTTTCTCCAGAAAAGAAAAAGGAATTTCCCGACGCTTTTATTCTGAGTGCCTTGGATTTGTACCACAATGACCACAAGGCAAACATCGCTGTGGTGAGTGGGGATCGAGACTTCAGTAATGCCTGCCAAGTACGGCGTCACATCCAGCACTTTGACAAACTCGAACAGTATATCAAGGCTTTCGAGCCTGAACTTACAAGGGAGAGATCTGTAATCGAAGAGCCTGTCGATCCAACCCAACCGATTGTCACCGAGGATTTGACAGAACTCAAAGCCATTCTAGGGAGGGAGAGCGATGGTTACCCAGATTGAAATTGAACGGGTGATACGACTCTTGCAGAGCCGTGGGGAGAACTATCGCTATTTCTTCTTGAATGCAAAGGACCCAATGTGGATTCCGCATCTGCGGGCTAGCGGCTTTTTCGGCAATTCCCCAGAAGTTGAACGAACGGAAGATGGAGGTTTCAAAATCCCCGATTGGCCTCCGATTTATTATCTTGAAAGAGTATTTGAAGCACCCACGGCTCGCGATGAAGTTCTTAGCATCTTGGACGAATTGCCTGAAACCACCAACCCTCGTGTGCTTGAAGGCATTGCAAACATCGTCTTGAAGTCAGATGACTCGAATAACCTCGTGCGTTTTTCTGAGAAGCTCCTGGCTTTTGTAGACCATTGTCAATGGGGTCATGAGAAAATCATACGACTGGTTAACAGGCTCTCTTTTGAGGACGGTCCTCTCGGCAGATTTTCAGAGGCATTTTTGGTCATGGTGGTCGCGTTTCAGCCCGATCAGCAAGCCGAAGAGAAACAGGCTCGCCACAAAGCCGACCCACAGGACTGGACGATTTTGACGAAAATTACGGACTTTCAAGAATATGAGAAGGTGCGGAAAAAATTAGATCAGGAGGTGCTGGAGCCCCAAGTGCACTTTAACGAGTGGGAGTATCAGGAGATTTTGGAAAAAGGAGTTCGACCTTTATCGCAGAGGGAGCCTTACCGAGTCGCACGAATATTGATCGATGCCACCGCGACCATGATACGTCTCACCTTCCATCAGGACGAACTTGAAGAGGTGGGAAGTAAAGACTATTCAATCAGTTGGTGCAAACGCGTTAACGAAACCAACCGGCATTACCAGGACACAAGGGAGAATCTTGTTCTGACGCTCACGTTTGCATGCGAAAAAGTGTATGAGAAAGCGCCGGAGTCCGTGTCGGTGCTGGATCAGGCGTTGCGCAACCCTCGTTGGGATATTTTTACGCGCATCCGTCAGCATCTTTACGCTCTACATTTGACCGAACAAACCAAGCCTTGGATTCGCGAACTGATCCTCACTCATAAAGATTACGCTAAATGGCAGCACCACTTTGAATTTCAGCGCATGATTCGCCTGGCATGTGAAAAATTTGGCGCTGATTTGCTGACCAGAGTCGAAAGGGAGCGCATTTTTAAAGCTATTCTTAGTGGGCCATCGAAACAGGATTTTCGAGAATATGCAGGGGATCAGTTTACTGAAGAATCATTCGAAAAACGACAATACTATTTCCACCGGGCGCAACTGAGCCCGTTTGGTCCGGTGCTCTTCGGCCAATACGCTGATTATTTCCAGGAATTGCAAGCACAGGAAGAAAAGCCGGTTTCGGATGATGACTACCCGCCTTATAGGATGGAAGGAGTACAGTCTGGAGAAGAACGCAGTCCGAAGCCGGCTGACGAATTGGCGAGAATGTCGGACGAGGAACTCCTTTCGTTCCTGAACGAGTGGAAAAACGTCCATTTCAACTCTGAGGAGTGGTGGGTGGACATAAATTTCAGAGGTCTCGCCCAAGCGTTTCAGTCGCTTTTCATGGCGGCTATCGTGCAAGACGAATTAAGGCTACGCTTCTGGGTCGACAATCGGGCGCGGATTGAGCGCCCCATCTATGTGCAGGCGATGGTGTCTGCTATTCATGAGCGGGTAAAGTCCAAGCAATTCGACAGGCTCGGCCAATGGTTCGAACTCTGCGAATGGGTTTTGTCGCATCCTGACCAGCCAAGGGAAGAAGGCATCAACCGTAGCGACGAATCCAAAGACCATCCGGACTGGGAGAGTTCCCGTCGAGCGGTGGGCGATTTCGTTGAGATGTGTCTGGAAAAGGATGTCAACGTCCCTATCTCGGCCCGAAGCCATCTTGCCCCTTTGTTGGATAAGCTTTGCACTCAATATGACAGACGATTGGATGACGCCGAGCCCGTTCTTCTGGGTCTGGATGACCAACTCACCGAAGCAATCAACAAGACACGAAGCCGGGCGCTAAAGAGTCTGGTCGATTTCGGTTATTGGATACGCCGCCAATTGGAGGACGATGGAGCGGATACGCCTGAAGTTTTTGCTATTCTCGAAAAGCGGATAGGTTCGGAATGTGAGCGCCAATTGATGCTGCCGGAACATGCTCTGCTCGGGATGCACTACATCCGTATCTGGGGTCTGAATGACGAGTGGGCAGCCGAACATAAAAGAGATTTTTTCCCGCAAGAGAATCTGCGGGCATGGGTAGAAGCCTTTGGAAATTTCCTCAAATATAATCGGCCGTATAGACCAACCTTCGAACTTGTTCGGGACGATATAGAGTTCGCGCTTGAAAACATTAAAAAATTCAGGATAGACAGACATGGAGCAATAAATCTTACCGATACGCTCGGTGAACACTTGTTTACTTATTATCTTTGGGGAGTATATCCACTTTCAGGAGACGGCAGTCTGCTGGAACGGTTTTACGAAAAGACCGAGCACGACAGAAGTCGCTGGTCTCACTTGTTTGATTTTGTGGGACGTGTCATGGCAGAGAGCGGGAGGCAACTGGAAGAAGGCCTTAAACAGAGAAGCATCGAGTTTTTCGACTGGCGTTTTCAAAAGAAGGAACCATCCGAACTTAAAAAGTTTACGTTTTGGCTGGAGGCGCAGTGTCTAGATGCCGACTGGCGCCTGACGTCATATTCAAAGATCCTTGATATAGGCGGGCCAGAGAATATCGAAATATTCTCTCAAATGAATACCCTACGCGGGATGCTTGAGAGCAGTACTGCCCTGGTCGTTGAATGCTTTGCCAAACTGACTGACTCCGTTGTCAAGAATGGAAGCACCCTTTACATTCAGCCCGACAAAGCGAAGCCGATCCTCCAAGCTGGACTGAACAGCGCGGATGACGCCGTTCGGGAAAATGCCGAGCGGGCTCGCGAGAACCTGCTTCGATGCGGGCGCTTTGATTTTTTGGATGGAGAAAACTAACCCCACCTGCCATTAATTACGACAACCAGATATTTGACCTGCCTTCCGTGGTGGTTGTGGGAAAGAGGGCGTGAGCTATGGACAGAATCGGTATAGGCCTTTATGCAAACAGTCCTCCGACCTACAGCGCTGAAGCACCAAGTCAACACGGGTAGAAGAAGCTGGTGTCACTTTGATTTGAGGAATTTAAAAATCAGTTTCATGGAATTTTGGAAAATTATAACAGGATATGGCGAAATATAAATTTACGAGTTATTTTGAAAATGAAGTTTTGAGAAAACGCCCCTACTTAAAGAGGGAATGGTGTATACATGTATTGGAAAATGCCATTCAATCTGAACCGCAAGAGTCTAATAGATACCGGTTTTGGGCCGCTGTGCCAGAACTTGATGGCCGATACTTGAGGGTTATTACCCTTGAGGATAAACTCACCATACATAATGCTTTTCCAGACAGGGGGGTTAAGCCATGAAGCTGAACTATCATCCGGAGACGGATTCACTGTATATCGATTTATCAGGGCGTCCCAGTTCGGAAAGTAAGGAAATTTCCGAAGGGATAGTGCTTGACTATGATCTGGATGGCCGGTTGGTTGGAATTGATATCGACAACGCGAGCAACAAGGTTGAACTGAAGAAACTCATCCTTAGTAAATTGCCGGGCACAGTGGAAAGCATTTCCCCGCACGCTTGAGAATCTTCTTGAGCGACCACTTTGGCTAATTTCAAGACCACTACAGTCAAGATCAGCCTGTCAAGCAAATGCTCAGAAAATGAGTCGTTGGTCAGATTGGCGGAGTTGACTCCGAAAGCTTTTTCAGATTCGTGCCAATCCCTTCCACCCTAAGCCTGCACACCAGGGGATGAAGATGGAACACGCTGGCCTCCGGCCCCGCTGTCGGGTTACGCTACGCTAACCCGACCTACGGCTTATTTTTATGCCAAGAGGGTTTTCAAGAAGTAGCCCTGCGGAATTTACCGTTGAAAGCCAGGAGGTCATGATGACCAGACAGTTGACGGCAATTATCGAACGTGAAGGCGATGGCTACGTTGCCCTTTGCCCTGAGTTGGACATCGCGAGTCAGGGAGCAACTGTGGCTGAGGCGCGGGAAAATTTGAAGGAGGCGCTGGAGTTATTTTTTGAGACGGCTTCAGCCCCAGAAATCCAGCATCGGCTGCACAAGGAAGTGTACGTGACGAATGTCGAGATCGCCGTTGACTAGACTTCGGTTATTCCCGGGTGGGAAGTCTGTGCAAGACTCGCGAAGCACGAATTTGCTGATATACGAGATCTACACCATTGCCTGCTAGCTGATTATAACGAGAACGGCCTTAACACCGTAATTGATCCAAAGCAAGCCTAGATCAACTCAAAGAACGTCGCACATGAGACCAGCCGTCACAGACTTGGCGAATTCTTCGGACGATCGTCTCTTCGAAGAGATTTCGGAAGGCATTACTCACATTGTTGATAATGCTGTGAGCTTGGATGACACAGCTCGCCGTCTCTGCCAAGCACAAGAATACCGTGCTGCCGAGATCCTTCGTGGTTTTGCTGAAGAAGAGGCGGCGAAGGTGCTTATTCTCATAGATGTGGTGCGGTGTCCAAGTAACCGTCCTGAGAAAGCTGAGACGTTAAAATGTTTCTACAATCATATTGCCAAAAGAATCTACGCTATGATGTGTTCTTGGCGTGGATGTAGAGTCAACTTTGAAGAAGTGCGTCAAGCCGTCGAAGTCGATTGCCGCTCGTTTTACTTAGATGGTCCCAACGATGTAGATTGGATTTTCCCGAACTCCATCAAAGCGGAAAGAGAGCGGGCAATGTATGTCGACTATGTTCAAGATATTAGCGAAGAAAACGGGGCTTATTTTTGGAACAGCCCACATCCGGCCGACCTTTACGCACGTACGTACGACACGCCCGCTTCGGTAAGCGTCGCGTGCGCCATCTGTCAGGTCGGCGCAAGTACGCCCAAGGGCTTGGCCATCGTCGCGGATATTTGGCGAGCGTTCGAGCCAACATCGAAAACATCTCTTAAAGACCTGATGGACCTTAAAGTTCGTACAGTGGAACGTCTTATTGAAGAAGGCCTGCGTTCGGCTACTGATCCTGGCAGACAACTCGTGGAAGACTGGCCATATCCGCTGTGGCCGTTGAGAATGTTGACAAGACTACACAAGGATCGGGAGAGCCTAGAAAATTTGCGCCTCGACCGAATAGACCATATTCGCTGGATTCAGGAAACGGAGGCGAAGAAAGACCCGCCTCCGGTCATCTCCCGTGATAAAGTCGAAGCATTAAACAACGCATACAGACAATGGGACGAAGAAAGAGAGAAGAAATGGAATGATGCTCATCCGGAGAGCAAGAACCAAAAATTGCAAGTTAGGTCTTTTTCTGCGGAAGAAATACAAAATGATTATGACTTACCTTCGTTCAAGAGTCTAAATAAAATGTTTCAGCAATTGACTGAACACGAACGAACAGATCTGCTTGCGCTAGCATGGTTTACTAGAGAAAGAATCGCCAATTGGCCAAAGGTGCGCGAATATGCTCACGCTAGGTTTGACACCGTTGATGACAATTACCAAATCGGACTTGCCAGTTGTTGGTTGGCCGGATTCGACCGATGGGATGAAAAACCGCGTAGTTTTCAGCCTGGGCAGTGGTACAGGCGGGGATGAACTTCGGAGATAGCATGCTCTTTATTTGAGCAACCCTCGTTACTACCAACCGCAAATTAGTCGAACACTTCGAAAAAGTGAGCTAGGCCATGATCGCCTAGTTTTGGGGCGAGAATGAGGCAACTAATGAGGATATTCGAAGCATGGAAGACACCGTGGGCGAGTCGCGCTCAAGACATTGAGTGCGAAAATAGTTTGTTAAGTATACGGAGCTATCGTGATGCCTATAGACAAGAATCTTCTTGATCAACTGCTCCACGAGGAGGAGGGGGCTGCACTGGATTTTAAACGGGACCAATACCCGTTTGACAGGGCGGATGACAATGCCAAGGGTGAATTACTCAAGGACATCCTCGCATTTGCTAATGCATTGCGCAGAACAACGGCGTACATACTCATCGGTGTGGATGAAGTCAAAGGCGGACGCAGTAAGATTGTTGGGGTAAAAGCGCACTTGGATGACGCCCAATTACATCAATTTGTAAATTCGAAGACCCAACGTCCTATTGAGTTCTCATACCAGCCGTTCAGCATGGAGGGCGTGGAAATTGGTGTGATTGAGATACCGATACAGGAACGTCCTGTCTACCTCAAGAAGAAGTTTGGGAAAATTGAGAAAAATGCGGTCTACAAGAGGGACGGTAGTTCGACAGCGACTGCTGCCCCGGACGAGGTTGCGCGAATGGGGGCCAGGCAGGCTTTGAGCAGCACACCTCAACTCGTTCTTGAGTGGGCAGATATAGACAGACATGTTATCCTCCCTTCGCCCCTCACCGTAAACACCTTGTTTCTCGATCCACAACTTCCTACGGACACATTTAGGCCGCCTCACCCCTCCTCAGGGATTTCTAGGTTTAAGGTTTATTATAGTGATAATCCGAACTACTTTAAGGAAATCATGGAGTACACCTCTTTGATGGCTTTTCTGAAACCGTGCGGCCTACGGCTGCACAATCGCAGTGAGGTAGTTGGGAAACGGGTCCGCTTCGTAGGTTCAGTGACCAAAGCCAACACAAGTTTCGTCTTCGATGAGACAAGTCAGCCAACGCGTCCATATCGGAGCAATATGGACCGACCAATATCACCAAAATTCTTTTCACACGCACAACAATTCCACCGCGATCCCGACCCCTGCGTACAAAAGCTTGCTGATGGGTGGAAAATTACGATCGACTTCGGGGACATTAGCCCTCACGACGAAGTCTGGACGACCAGTAAACTATTTATAGGGTCATGTGGCGGGATCACAAAGCTGGAAGGTGAGCTCCGGGGCGACAACATACCGGAGCCTATCCCGTGCTTACTCGAAATTAATTTTGACGTCAAGGAACGGCCAATGGAGAAGTCTGATGTCGAACCATACTTGGATGCTCGGTAAGATCAATGTTCACATTCCAGCCGGCGGGACTACTGCCTGGAGCGTTGATCAGCAGTGCGACGAATGGCCTTATACGTCGAACACGATCAGAATGCCTCAGGAAGAACCGTAAGGCCTTGGCCGACGTATCCCGGAATTTCACCGGCCTTTTTCCCGCTCGCCTAAGACCGTCGAACGCACGGACCCTTGTGGGTCTGCCGACCACTACCGCACCCGCGACCTCATTCTCGCCTACATGAACGCCCTCTCTGCCGGAGACACGAAGACAATAGTAGTAATTTAGACGATTCGGGCTATCATTGACCGGTGTTATGGGGAAGTGTATGAAGTTCAGAAACCTTTCGCATTGCTTGACACAGGAGGAGCAGCCATGCCCGTTCATCAGCCCGTGAGTGTAGCAGCAGGGTTGATTCTGGATCTCCGCTGAGATCTGCGGGCATGACAAAAGAGGCCCGCAGCTTGGGTCACGGCCTGGAACATGCCTCAAGCGGCCTGCGCGTGGCATCGAGGTAGCGGTACGTCACCTTCTGAATGCCCGCTTCAAATCGGCGGGAATATCTGTGTTTCAAGTCAAGTCTATCCCCCCGTGCCGCCTGAGCCACCCACCGCGTCCAGTCGTCAGGCCGGTTTTCGACGCGCTCTGCAGGGTGCCCCGCGGCATGCTCTCCGACAACGGCGTAGCGTGCCAGGGCCACTTCCAGCAGCGGCCGGGGACCCACGGCATTACGCACAATCTCCCCGCACACCGAAAATGAACGCTCATGTGGAACGGTTCGTGGACTATCACGAGGATTCGCTGTTCGATGACGTGGCTCTGTTCAACCAAAAACTGGCCTGGTAGCCCCGTCTTGCCCCACCATAGCCTTGGCCGACAATCTCCGGTACAATACTTTCTCTAACGTCAACCCAAGTGCCAAATGTGGTGAACCATACAGAATTTCAAAAAGCCGTTTGGGGCAGCATCAGGGTGCGCTTGTAAATTATGACAAGGCGATTGCAATCAATCTACAATGTGCCCACGCATGCTACAATCGCGGGCTTGCCAGGAGGCGTTGGGAGAGTGAGGAATTACGAATTGAGGGATTGGAAGAACGGTTTGATCCCGGATGGATATTGAAGATATTCTCACCGCGATACGGTACAGTCGGGTACGTATTACAGATCATGCGGATGTTGAGGCGCTTGCAGATCATTTGTCATTTGACGAGATTATACACAGTGTCGTCCACGGTGAAATAGTTGAAGACTACCCTGACGACGGCCCCTATCCCAGTTGTTTGATTTATGGAGATACACCGACTGGCGAGCCCGTTCACAGTGTTTGGGCCTATAATCGGGAAACGGAATCGGCAGTCCTGATCACGACATATAGGCCCGATCCTTCGCGTTGGGTCATGTGGCGCACAAGGAGGTCAGAATGAGTTTGTTCAATACGTGTCCGGTGTGCGGTGGGGAAGTCGTTGCGAAGCAGACCGAGAAGCTGCTGCGCGGGGGTGTAAATCTCGCTACGATGACCGTCTCCGCAGAAGTCTGTCTGCGCTGTGGAGAGCGTCTCTACGCTCCCGATACGATTCGCCTGTTCGAGCAGATTCGTCAGAAGCTCAACGCTCAGGACGTGGAAGAGTTTGAACCGTTGGGGAGAGCCTTCCATGTGCCGGGGTAGCCGCCGCGCCGGCGTGCTCCCCAACCGCAAACCGATTGAGTGATTTGAGAAAAAGATTCAGGCTGTTGCGGGGCAGGTGCGGGATGACTGAGGGTGTTGGAGAAGATAGGGCCGAGACCGAAACAACAAGAGTAAAGCGAATAAGTGAACCGGCAAAACCGGTACACCCGACTACAACCGCATTCGCAGACAATATTTGCAAAGGTTACACGATCTGACCGGGAGGGCAGTGATACTCTATGCAACTGCATGGCTTGAGTCTCGACAAGAAGGAGGGAGATAGCCGGATATGACAACTCGTGAACCGGAATGCGTCGCCTTGAAACGATGTGGTGCGGAATACGTTGGGCAATTGTTATCAGGGAAGTCGAAACAAGAAGAGTTGGAGTTTTGGGGTAAGCGTACCGAAAGTTTACGTTCTCGGCAAAAGCCGAAAACATCGGAATCCGAGCAAGTTATCGTCTAGCAAGTCGCTCCATCTCAGTTATCCTCAGACCTGGCTCGCATCATCTAACGGTTGCCGCGAAAAGACAGCCGAGGGGTGGGACCGAAATATCGCTTCAATTTCTTGAAACTCAGCAAGTCCTCGCTACAGCCAATTGTGAGCTAGTCGGCGGCTTCAAGAAAAAATTCAGGTGGCGGTCTAGTTAGCCGAAGGAGCAACACTGCACCTTGGCCGGCCGCTTGTGCACGATTACAATCGGGGCGAATGCTTTTCAAAATCGATCCTCTTCAATAAAGGAGATCGACGTGAGTCATCCTATCTATCGCGTGGTGTTTTTTGAAATACAGGCACCCTACACGCTTCGAGTGTGTTTCGACGATGAGACGGAGCAGGTCATCGATTTCCACACTATCTTAGAGGGCGACGTATTCGGTCCACTTCGGGATGCAGCCTTATTCAGCCAGGTGCGGATTGATCCTGAAGTCCATACGTTGATCTGGCCGAACCGGGCTGATTTTGATCCGGCGACCTTGCATGACTGGCCTGCACATCTCCCCGAACTTCAGAAAATGGCCAAGCGCTGGTCTCTTGCGGAGACGAAGAAGTAACCTGTTGTGACCTCAAAAGTGCGACGACGTCAGAACACAGAGCAACAGTGGAGAGTATGGCCAGTGAGCTTGATTTTGATTGACAGGCACACGTGGCGATACAAGAAGACGACCATGTATATCGACCTAAGATGACCATAGATTCGATTAACAGAACACTTTCGACGAACCCTCATAAGGAGGTGTAGCCCCATGTCGGATTACGCTACGCTAATCCGACCTACAGCGCTTTCGTCTCACCCCCACCGTCCACGACATGGCACCCTTCACCCGCGACCTCATCCTCGCCTACCTGAACGCCCTGGCCGCCTGAATCAATGGTGACGGTTTATGTCTATCTGATAAATTCAGTGAATACGAACCACTTAATCCACTAAATTCACTTATATTTTGTATAATCGAGTGAATTTGTTACAATAAATCTATGGCAACCTCGAAACCGATAAAAAAGCGAATCCAGGCATTAAAGGAAGAATACGATGCGTTGCGTCCGGGGAAGGAATCGCTGCTGTCGATGATTGACGAGGTGGAAATGCCTGAGAATGTTTACAATTCCAACGCCATCGAAAATTCGACGCTTACCCTTGAGGAAACAGAGAAAATCCTGTTGGAGCAGACGCTGTCCCGGAACGTCTCGTTGCGGGAGGTTTTCGAAGCGAAAAATCTGGCGCGGGTTATAGAATATATGCGCAAGAAGGTGAAGGAGAGTGAACTGGGCAAGGACCTGATCGTGCTGTTCCATCAGATGCTTATCGGCGGCATAGATGATGCGATCGCGGGTCGCTTTCGCGGAAATGGTGAGTACGTGCGAGTGGGTGCGTATATCGCCCCGGCGCCCGAGCACGTGGAGCGGATGCTGGAGACCGCCTTGCTTGAATATTCCAGTGATCTCGGCACCTATTTTTTGGACAGGATTGCCAGGTTTCATCTGGATTTCGAGACCATCCATCCGTTTTGCGACGGCAATGGCCGCATCGGGCGCGTCATCATCAATTTTCAATTGCTGCAACATGGCCTGCCGCGCATTATCATCCGCAACAAGGAAAAGGACGTCTACTATCGAGCGTTCAGCGATTATCGGGAGAAGAAGACGACGAAGACGATGGAAGGCATTCTGTCGCTGGCTCTCGTGGAGTCGCTGCACAAGCGGCTGAGTTATTTGAAGGGGGAGGAGATCATCAGGCTGTCGGAGTATATCAGGCAGAATGGGCTTTCGGCGCCGGCCGTCACCAACGCCGCCCGCCGCCAGACCATTCCCGCCTTCCGTGAGAAGGGAGTGTGGAAGATCGGACTATGACTGACCCGCGATCCCGCAAGGCCGGCAGTGGCAGGTCCGTGGCGAGAACGAGGCCGCCACATCGGCGGCGTGAGCCATGGATGGAGCTACTTTGAAAAACACATAGTGAGAGTTGTTTTGACTGGTCTGACTGGTTATAATGATGACCATGAGTATTACGTATTCGGCATACGACGCCAAGGCACGGTTTTCTGAGGTCCTCCGGCAGGTACGCGATGGGAAGACAGTCACGGTTTCCTATCGGGGAAAGCCCGTGGCCGAGATTCGCGCGATCCGGGACTCGCCCGCGACGATCGAAGCGCGACTCGATGACCTGGAACGGCAGGGGATTGTGGTTTGCTCGGGGGCCGAGCCCAGGAAGCCCATGGAAGCCGTAGGGCGTCGGCCAGGCGCCCTCAAGCGGTTTCTCGCCGAACGTGACGAATGAGCGTCGCCTACGTCGACACGTCCGCACTCGTTGCTATCGCCTTCAACGAGCGGGGTGCGGCTGCCCTCGCCAAACGACTGGATGCCTTTTCGAGACTCCTGTCCTCGAATTTGCTCGAGGCGGAACTGCGTGCCGCATTCACGCGTGAAGGACACCGATTCGAACCAGGTCTCGTCTCCGGCATTGAGTGGGTCCTGCCTGATCGGCCGCTGACCGACGAGTTCGAGACGGTGCTCCAGGTTGGCTATTTGCGGGGTGCCGATCTGTGGCATGTCGCGACGGCCCTCTATCTTGCCGAGGAGCCAGGCGCAATCTCGTTCGTCACGCTTGATGACCGGCAGCGGACCGTGGCCACGGCACTCGGGTTCCAGGCCTAACGCTTCTTCACAGGGACAAACCCGGACGGGGGATTTCCCATCTTAACCTCGGGCCGAGTCTACAAGGGAAGCCACCCTCGCCGCCTGCGATAAAGATGGTTTCGGCCGGCAATCCCGGGTCACGACTCGGAATGCGGAGGCAGGAGGAAGACCTGTGTCATGATACATTCGTGATGAACAATAAATATTGTTCAATGACGGTGCGAAATGTATAATTTGTAAAAATATTAAAAAGTTTAAAGTATTTTACATATTTTAAAATGTTTAATAAAATAAATATTCGTGCAATTCTTTAAAGTTTGTAAGAAAACGTACAGTTTTGCAAAATATTAAAATATGGAACACAGGTAAAACATGGTCAAAAAAGTCAGTACGGTAGAGTTGCGAAAAGATCTGACGGCGCTTTTGGCCCGCGTGATCAAAGGCGGCGGGCAGGTGATCATCGAGAAAAGAGGCAAGTCCCTGGCCGCGCTGGTCAGCGTCGATGCTCTCGAACTGATCGAGCAGCAGCAGACGACCTCTGCCAATCCCCAGGGGGCTCTGGCCCTGACCGGTGCCTGGGGCGAATTGAAGGATCGGGACATGGACGCTCTGCTTGCCGGCGTCCAGGCCGAACGCGGCGGAGATGCTTGCCGCGCGGAGGGGAAAGACTGATGTACTTGCTGGATACGGATATCCTGGCTAACCTGATGGGCCGTTGTCCCGCGACGGCGTTGATTGCGAAACTGGCCTCGGTGCCTCCCGAGCAGCAATGCACGTCCAGCCTCACGCTTGAGGAGTTGATCGTCGGCACGAGCCGGCTTGGCCGGCGAGCGACTGCCTTACTGAGTCAGATCGACACACGGCTCATCCCCAACCTGCAAGTCCTGCCCTTCGATGCCGCGGCGGCGAGGCGTTACGGCGAAATGAGCGCTTTGTTGACGCGGAAGGGAAAGCCGGTGAGTGAGACGGCCCTGCGTATCGCTGCGATCGCGCTGGTTTGGAACCTCACCCTGGTCTCCGGGAATCCCCAATACTTCCAGCGGGTCCCCGGCCTCTCCGTGGAGAATTGGTTGTTGTAAGCCTTCGCGTTGATTCGTCTGCGGTCGTCACCCTCACCTCTGTCCTCTCCCATCGAGGGAGAGGAAGTTCCGGGACACACACCGCGAAGGTGGGCTCAATAGGTTTGGCGTTCCACGAGGGGTTTGATCTCGACGTCCCCGAGCAATTCCACGCCGAAGCGCGTCCCTTCACTCATTTCATTGGCGTAGAGCCGGCCTTTCGGCGCATCGATCTCAATCGGCAAGTCCGTGGTGCCGTTGGGCGTGATCGTCACGGTATATTCTTTGTTCACCATGGGATGCCAGACCTGGACCGTATAGGTCCCCGGGGGGATGTCGGAAATGGCATACGCGCCGTCTTTCGCACTGAGCGCGTAGTAGGGGGTTTTGACCGTGAATCCCCAACTCTCCATGTAGGCGTGAAATCCGCATTGCATCACGAACAGATTGCGCTGTTTCCCCATTTTGATGTGTTGAGTCAGGACTTTGCCTGCTCGATCTTTGACCGTCTTGCCGGCCAGCAACACTTCCTTGCGCAGTTTTTTACTCATCGGCAGGGGCACGTTGAAGAGCACGCGGGCTCCGAACTTCGACGTTTCATAGCCTTGAATGTCGTGAAACACCGGGTCCATATTCACGACTTCTATGTCATGCCTGTCCCGGACGATGGTGATATACGGCTCGAACGTGCAGTCGACCGCCGTAATCCGGGGAGGGACGTAACGGAAGGGTTTCCCATCGTGGATTTCTTCAATGTAGATGACGACGTTTTTGAATCCGCCATTGGGGCCGATGACAAAGGGTTGCAGGAGACGCCATCCCGTTCCGGTCGAGATGCGGCCGCAATACACGGCATCCGGTAAGGTGACGAGGTTGTACCCCTTGGGTTTGGGGACGTTCCCGAGCAATGTGACCACCCCCTGTAAGGTTCCCCCATCGGAGACGGGGATTTCTTCATATCCCCAGCTCGGGCTCGTGGTCAGTCCAACCGCCAATCCCAAGCCAAGGAGAAATCTCACTGGTTTCATGTAGAGCCCTCCTTCTCAGTCGTCATGAACGTCCTGCTGAAACACTAAAACATTTATTGTACCATTCACGGGATCAAGATTAAAGAAGGGGTTATCAGGACCGTCAAGCGTTTGCAATGATCCGGCTCCGTGGACCGGGATCGGGTGGAGCGATGAGAGCGGAAATTGTCAACGCAACGCCTACACGCTTTGCCTTGACCTGCTTGAAGGAAAGCCACTAGACTACATAACATGGTGTTTTCTTGGAAAAGGAGAGGGTGGATGAGAGTGAGTCTCGTATGGATGGTGTTGGGGTGGAGTATCCTTTTCTGTGCATCGATCTTCCTTGCGGAAGCCGGCACACCGGCTTCTCGACCGGCGTATCTTATTCCGGTCCAAATTCCGTATAACGCCCCGCCCGAGCCGGAATTCCCGGAAGTCGAACAAGCCACCCCTGCCCCGGAAGTCCTTTCTGAAAAAGAGATGAAACGGGCGGAAGCCTTGTTGCCGTTATTGGAAGGACGCCAGGAACTCTACATAATCGCCGAGTTCGTTCATTTGGGCAAACCGGTCGTGCCCGTCCTGGTGAAAGCCCTCAAGATGCCGGGGATCCGGCTTCGCTATAATGCGATTGAAACGTTGAAGATTATCAATGATCCACGAGCCGTGCCGGATTTACTCGACGTGGCCGGGGATGGCGAGGAAGCCATCAGGGTGCGGGCTCATGCCCTGCGCGTGGCGGTGCGGGTGGCGCCCCTGGAGGCGCTGTCAACGCTGCAAACGTTGGTGAAGGATCACGCGGATACCATTCGGCGAACCGTGGCTTTTGAGTGTCGTTACGTGAAGCGTCCGGAATCGGTGTCTCTCCTCATCGAGTTGCTGACCGATCAGGAAAAATACGTGTCCGTCACGGCCCTCGAGTCGTTCTGGCGGTTGACCCGATGGGTGGGTCCGCCGCATGATTGGCAAGGGTCGACCCATGAACAGCGGGTCGCATGGGCCAAGGAATGGAAGGCGTGGTGGGACGAAACCCTCAAGAATCGCGAGGCTGCGCCGAACAAGCCACAATCCGAGCCTGTTTCCTGACGACGTGATGTTCGGGATTCTGACGGATAGGGAGTCGCACCAAAGGAATACGGAATGGCAACGTTGCCGATTGCAAAAATAGGGAATCCCGTCTTACGGAAAATTGCCGAGCCGGTTGATCCGGCGATCATTCCCACGCGTGCCTATCAACAATGTATCGACGACATGTTTGAAACGATGGATGCGCACGAGGGGATCGGGTTGGCGGCCCCTCAGGTGGCACGGTCCGAACAACTCATCGTGATGCGATGTGAAGGCCAGGATGCGTTTCCCGAGACGGTCCTGATCAATCCCAGGATCGTGTTTTATGGCCCTGCTCAAGTCGAAATGTGGGAAGGCTGTTTAAGCGTGGATGGGTTGCGCGGGAAAGTGACGCGGCCGTCTTCCATTCGGGTCCAGGCGCTGGACCGGGAGGGGTGTTCCGTCGATTTCGAGGCGTCGGGTTTGTTCGCCGTGTGTATCCAACATGAGATGGACCATCTGCTCGGAAAACTTTTTTTGGACAGGATGACGGATTTGTCCACGTTGACCCAGTTGAAGGAATTTGACGTATATTGGAAACAAGAACCCGCAACGGTCATCTAGACTAGATGCCGTTCCCCCCTGCTTTGTTCCCCATCCGCCGACATTGGGCCTTGCCTGCGCTCACGGGGCCGTTTCTGAAAGGCCGGGCCCCGGTTGCTTCGTCATGGTGTGAAACGCGATGAAGGTTCTCTTTCGCATTCTCGGGTATTTGCGGCCCCACCGTTCCCTGACCCTGACGACTCTGTCCTTCGCCGCCCTGGCAACGGTGTTCGATCTCTTGCCGCCCTGGCTGCTGAAGGTGATTATCGACGACGTGATTCAGGCGGACCAATTCTCCCTATTGCCGTGGGTGCTGGGCGGATTGGTGTTGTCCTATGCCTTCAAGAACGTCGCGAACTCCCTGCGAATCCGGCTCAATAATATCCTGGAGCAACGCGTCGTGTTCCAACTCCGGCAACAGGTGTTTCACGCGCTTCAGCGGCTCTCGGTCGGGTTTTACGAGGATCGATCGACCGGAGAGATCATGTCGCGCATCATGAATGACACCGAACACGTCGAGCGTATTTTTATCGATGGGTTGGAGGGTATGGTGACGGCGTTGTTGACGTTGATCGGTATTACCGCGGTCCTCTTTGTGGTCAATTGGCAATTGGCCCTCCTGGCGTTGGTCCCTATCCCGATTTTGATGGTGTCCGCCGTGAAATTTTCCCGTCGGGTCCACGGGTATTACCACGAAATTCGACAAAATACGGCCGAACTGAGCAGCTATCTCCAGGATTCCCTTTCAGGCATTCGAGAAACCATGGCCTTTAATCGGCATGCGTTTGAACGGGAACGATTCGACGCCAGGAATCGCGAGGTCAGCCGGAGCAATCTCAAGGCCATGTTTCTGTGGTCCATCTATTCACCGGCGATGATTTTTCTCGGGGCCATGGGCACGGTCCTCATTCTGTGGGTGGGGTCGATGGACGTCGCGCAGGGGAACCTGAAAGTGGGAGAGCTCGTGATGTTCGTGTCGTATCTGGCGCTGTTCTACGTTCCGGTGAACCAGATTCATTCCGTCAACCACATGCTCCAGCATGCCTTGGCGTCGAGTGAACGCATCTTTGAAGTGTTGGATGCCGAATCCGACGTGCAGGACCGCCCCGGGGTGGTGGCTCCCACCGCCCGGTTTCACGGAAGCGTGCAGTTCGAAGGCGTCGACTTTTCCTATAATCCGGAGGTGCAGGTCTTGCACGATGTGTCCCTCGACGTGGCGGCGGGAGAGCGGGTGGCCCTGGTGGGTCCGAGTGGCGCGGGAAAGAGCACGGTAATCAAACTCCTGATGCGTTTTTACGACGTGCGGGGAGGCATGCTGGCGTTGGACGGTGTTGACGTCCGGAACATGCCGCTGGCGTTTCTGCGATCACAAATCGGTTTGGTGCAACAGGAACCGTTTCTCTTTAATGGGACCGTTCGAGAAAATATCATCTACGGTGACCTCAAGGCCACCGACCACGCCATCGAACAGGTCGCCATCGCGGCTCGGGCTCATGAGTTTATCATGGAACTCCCCGAACGATATGACACCCGAATCGGGGAACGGGGCGTGAAATTGTCCGTCGGCCAAAAACAGCGGGTGGCGATTGCCCGGGTGTTGTTGGAAAATCCTCCGATTGTGGTCTTCGACGAAGCCACGTCGAATATTGATACGGAGACGGAAGTAAAAATTCGCGAAGCGTTGGCCGTGCTCACTCGAGGTCGCACCACCATTTTCATCGCGCATCGTCTGACCACCCTGCAACAGGTCGACCGGATCATCGTGCTGGAGCGGGGACGGGTGGTCGAAGAGGGAACCCACGCCGAATTGTTGGGCGAAAAGGGGCTGTATGCCAATTTGTATGAAGCGCAATTCCAGATTTGATTCGTTGACAGGGTGACGACCCTCGTGCTGCACCGGCCCCGTTACCGGCTCTCTTTTCAGGTGTCGTGAGTATTAATGTTATTGACAGATTTCGTGATCCGTGATACACCATTGTAGAACTATTATTCCATTTAGGCTTTCAGAGTGACGTTTATTTTATAAGATCTTCCGCAGAAGGCGAAAAGTCTGTCTGCGGTTTTTTTTTAGGGCCTTTTGGGGCGAAACCGTGGTTTTTCCTGGTCCGTGATAAGGGAGGTGCCTATGAGTGATCGAAAGTCGGGGACGGTCAAATGGTTTAATGATCGAAAGGGCTTTGGATTTATCAAAGTCGAAGGGGAACAGGATGTCTTTGTGCACTATTCAGCTCTTCAGGGTGAGGGATTTAAAACCCTGAAAGAAGGCGAGTCTGTTGAATTCGATCTGGTAGAAGGAGCCAAAGGGCCACAAGCGGCTAACGTGGTCAAATCGGCTGCGGTCCAGGAATCGGCCTGATACAAAAATTTTTGAATTTTAAGAGTCGGCTTGGCCGGCTTGAGAAACGCGGTAAAACCCAAAAGGGCGGGAAATTCAGCCCTTTTGGGTTTTTTTATTGGGTCAATTTCCTATAGGAGCGTGGGGGCTTTGCCGGTTGACTGGCTTTTTCCGGGAAGCGTATACTTTTTTCACGCTGGAACAGGTACAATGTGATGGTATTTTTACCGGTCACGATCATTCAGAAAGTTTTCATAGAGGAGGAAAAATATTATGGCACTTCGCTTAGGTGATGAAGCCCCCAATTTTACTGCCGAAACAACGGCAGGAACGATAAATTTCCACGAATGGCTCGGTGATGGATGGGGTGTTTTGTTTTCCCATCCCAAAGATTTTACCCCGGTGTGTACCACGGAGTTGGGGACCGTGGCGAAAATTACCGATGACTTTAAGAAACGCAACGTCAAAGTCCTTGCCGTGAGTGTGGATCCCTTGGACTCGCATAAAGGCTGGATCAACGACATCAATGAAACGCAGCAGTGTACGGTTCAGTATCCGATCATTGCCGACCCCGATCGACAAGTCGCGAACTTATACGACATGATTCATCCCAACGCGTTGGACAATATGACGGTGCGCTCGGTTTTTGTGATCGGGCCTGATAAAAAAGTCAAATTGACTCTCACCTATCCAGCATCGACTGGAAGGAATTTTGATGAGATTCTTCGTGTAGTGGACTCGTTGCAACTGACGGCCAAGCATCAGGTGGCTACCCCTGCCAATTGGAAGGACGGGGAAGATTGTATCATTGTCCCTGCGGTGAAGGATGAGGAAATTCCCTCCAAGTTTCCCAAGGGCCACCGGGCGGTTAAGCCGTATCTTCGGTACACGCCACAGCCTAACAGATAAGGTCTTCCGCAGGCCTCGTTCATTCCGAAAGAGCCGCCCCATCATGGGGCGGCTCTTTTTTTGATGTTGCCGCTGCCGCTCGTTCCTGGCCGGCCTATAAGATCCGAAGGAAGCGACCGGGTTATGGTTGATAGGTTTCGAACAGGGAGATCGTCGTCTGAAAACCGGCTCGGCATTCGCGGCAACGAAATTGGACGACGCCTCGCTCCACGCTCACTTCCGTGACGTGCAGGGCTTCCTGATGGTGGCTGGCACAGGTCCCCATCTTGGTGCTCGCGCCTTCCTCGCACAGTTCCGAATCCCCGATGATGCGAGTAACGGTTCCGACGGTCAGGCGATGCCGGGACTTGCAATTCATGCAAAAAATGCCAATGGTGTCGGGCATGGTGAACATTTTAAAACTCAGCGACAGGGGGTGGACGGAAAAGCATTGCTGCAAAAATGCGCCCGATTGAAAAACATTACCCATACGGCTTTACCTTTTGTTGACGTTCACCCATCCGGGAACCATGCGTGGGAAAGGGATGTCGGGTCAGGATAAGAGAAGGTCGGTTGCCCGGCCTTGACGCGTTTCCGTAGCGACGTGGTCATAGATCGGTATCAGCGCAGGCTTCTCGCATCCAACGTTGGAGGATCTTGGTGGCTTCATCAAACGTGAGGATATAGTGAATACAGAGAGGCCTGGTGCTTGGATTCAGAGGATTGTTGGATTTGCCACCGAGTCCCATCATGGCTCCCACGCCTTCGGTGGCTTTGAACACGCTTCGCCCCAGCTTGTCAACACCCATGGGGTCGAGATCATCCTGAGTGAGCGCATAGCGATAGATCCACGTCGATTGACCTCTTAACAGCGAAGTCTTTTTTCTCCACGGTTCCCCGAGCTGTTCAACGACCTCTTCTTGCGAGGCTTTCTTCAGTGCATCTTTGAGATAGGACTCTCGCCAGGAGCTACAGGCTGGAAGGGACAAGACAAGGAAAAGCACGACGGGCCATACCAACCGTCCCGGTATGGGGCGCGAATAGGCATTTCGGAAATAAAAATGCATCAGTCCTGGTTATTCCGTGACGGCATTTTGTGCATAATGGTTCGGTAGAACGCATACATTTGAGCGCACAAGCCCGTCACGATGAGGACGAGTGCGATGGGCAACCAAATCGAATCCGGCTGATTCAGGCCTTCGATCCCAAGCAGAAATCCCGCCGCGATCGCAAGAATGCCGATGACGCGTGCAATCAAAATATTGGGTTGGGTCAGGAAATGCACACTGGTTCTCCCATGATCGTACCCGGTATTCTGCCACAACTCGTCTCCAGCGGCAATGAGCCGGAGGGTACAGAGTCAGACATGCTTGGATATTCGGTTTGAAACGCATGCCGCGAATCTTTTAAAAAGGGCTAGCCTCATCCCGGCATCCGTGGGAAATGGGTGTCTCAGAAGAGCGCATGAGTTGGATGTGAAGCCGCAGATGTGAGTGTCAAAAGAATTGGAGAATGATATGGCAACGGACGGGCACGAGAAGACCTTCGAAATCGGTGTGAGTTTCCGCTACGCGCAAGAGCATGAATGGGTCATTCAAGCGATGACGGGGTTTTTGTCGGCCTATTTCATGGAAGATGCACGTTTTCGGGTCAAGCGGCATCTTCACGAATTGGAAACGGGCATGTACGTGTGGATCTGCGAAGCCCCGGGAGAAAAATTCATGCGACGATTGTTGAAGCGTTTACAAGTTGATATCCCGCCTTTTGAACTCTATCAGCGCGACTCGGATTCAGATGAGCCAACGCGTCACGTCATTGATTTGCCGTCTCTTCATTCCAACCAGGAAGGATCGGCCGCCTCCTGAATCACCACTACCGAAAACGAGCGAACACGTGAAAGTCCAATTTTTCCCCCTGGTTGTCTTGCCTTGTCTGCTCTTGCTGCTTCCGAGCGTGGGCGCCTCTGGCCGGCAGGCCCCTGAGCAGGGTCCCAGTCTCCAATCTTCCAAGCCGACGTTGTTGGACGGCTTTGGCTTCTCAGTATCCGGTGAAGGAGCTCAGATCCTCGTCGGGGCACCCCATGCGGCAGGGGGCCGTGGGCAAACGGGAAAAGTGTTCTTGTTCGAGCGTGAGTCCGGCAAACTGCTTCGGGCGTTCATCCCTCTTTCGCCGCTGGGAAATGATTTATTCGGCCTGTCCGTGAGCCTCACCGCGGACCACGTGATTGTCGGTGCTCCCAAAGGAAAAGGGACGTTGCGTCGATCGGTGGGCTCGGTATCGGTATTCGATCGAAACACGGGAGCATTGCGACAGGTAGTCGTCAGTCCCAATCAATCAGCAGCGGCGTTTGGGCATGCCGTGGCTGCACAGGATCTGCAGGTGGCCGTTGGAGATCCTGGTGCGAGTACCGCCACGGAGTTTGAGGTAGGAGAAGCCTATCTGGTTGACGTGACCAATGGGGAGGTCCGCCGGACTTTTGCCTCTCCAAGCGCGGGAAACCGCAACTCGGATGGGTTCGGGCATGCGGTGACGTTTCTGGGCCCCATGCTTGCGGTGAGTGCCCCGCTGGCCGGCACGGACCCGGTTGATCATGGACAGGTGTTTCTCTTTAACCGGGAAAGCGGACGGTTGCAACGTATCCTCGAATCGCCTGATCCTCAGACGAATGAGTATTTTGGATGGGCGTTGGCAAGTGATGCGGAGTTGTTGGTTGTTGGTGCGTTGGGACGAGGGACCACGCAACCGGACGCCGGAGTCGTGTATCTCTATACGAATACCGGCGAATTCCTGCAAACGCTGGAAGCCCCGGAACCCAGGAAGGGCGATCACTTTGGAGAAGCCGTGGCTCTTCTCCCTGAGTCCATCATCGTCGGCGCACCGGGACGTGATTCCACCGGTGTCGATGCCGGTGCGGTTTTCGTCTTTAACCGAAAAACCGGAACCCTGCAAGCCATGATTGCCAATCCTTCGGCAACCACCGGCGTGGCCGACCTTTTCGGACTGTCCTTGAGCGGTGCCGGAAATGACGTGGCCGTGGGCTCGCCCTATGGAGACCTTGACGCGATGCCCGACGCAGGGCTGGTCCATCAGTTTCGACTCCCTGTATCTCAAGAAGGAATGTAAGGCATCCCGAGAGGTCGAACTCCGGCGCAAGGCACGTGTGCTTGTGTATGGACCGCCGTCATCGGCCCCTGTGATAGACAAGGCAGGCCTTTCTTCGCTATGATCAAAAACATGCCTCTGGACCAATCATTCCAAGCGTGGCGGAAGGCTCGACAATACTCTATCGTCAAGTTGGCCGCCGAGTCCGGTGTCGAAAGTTCCACGATTGAAGCGATCGAAGCCGGAGAGACGGACCCCTTCGTATCAACGGTGGAGGCATTGGCCAAAGCCCTCGCGCTTCCTCCCTCCTGGTTGTATAGTTCCCCCCAAGCTATCGATTTATTGTTGGGGGATCCTGACGAAGAAGGCTCCCTTGATCTCAATCTTGATTCTCCTGATCCCGTGACCGAACGGATTCTCCGAGGGAGTCGAACCGAGCGGGAGTTGTACGTGCTCCTCACGGCCTTGCTTCGCCATGGTGAACCCAAACTCCTCCGTGCCGCCGAGGTCAATCTTCGGAGTCTCCTCAAGCAGGCCAGGACGACGACCGTCCCCTGGCAGAGTCGTCCATCCGGTCATTTTGAACCGCCGAGTGATTGAATGAAGAGAAGAGAGCCCGATGAGACAGCGGTTCTCGTTTCGTGGGGTTTCTTGCAATAGTTGTTTCTTTTTCAATACGATAGGGTTAGCCGGTTTTTCATACGGTCTCTCCTTGTGCTGCGAAAACGAAGTCATTATTCATTGCCGAAAAAGTGGAAGAGGAATATAAGAGATGCCCAAAAAGAGTGGCCTCCGGAATATTAAACCGATTGCGGGTCTGAAGAAAGAACCAATCAATTTTGAAGGGGTGAGGGAGCCCTTGCCGCCGGAGAAGGGATCTTCGGAAGAGTTTTCCACTTTGTTTCCCGCGTTTGAAGAGGAGACCGTTGAGCAAACGGGCACCTTTCAAAATGAAGGCCCGGATTCCCAACGGAAGACGGAGCCCGTCGACGTGACGCCGGTCAATGAACTTGATGAAGCGTTACCGGATACTGAGAAAGAAATCGATCTGACTCCCGGTACGGTCAACAGGATAGACGATCCCGTTCGTTTATACCTCAACGAGATGGCCGGCGTTTCTCTTCTCTCAAGGGAAGGGGAGATTGAGCTGGCGAAGAAGATCGAAGAAGGCAAAGAGGAGATGACGCGGGCGATCGCGGGGATGCCCATGACCCTGGAGACCCTGGACGTGGTACGGGGCCGCCTGAAGAAGCGGGAAGTGAGCGTGAGCGACGTGGTGCTGGTGCATGACCCCGGGGACGAGGACCTGGACGAAGCGGAACTGGCCGAGGCGCAAGAAGAAGAACTGCGGCAGCAGGCGCTGGCGGAATTGGAGCAAGTGCGGCGGTTGGGGAAGACGCTGCTGCGGCTCTATGAGCGGCGGCGGGCGGCCCCGGCGACGCAGCAGGCGCGGTGGAGCAAGCGGGTGCGGACGGTGCAGGAGACGTTGGGGGCCCGGGTGGACGGCCTGCATCTGCAACCGGCGGTGCGGGAGCAATTGGTCAACCAGATCAAAGAGGCGGGCCGGGCCGTACGGAGCGCGGAGCGGGTGCTGCGGGACTGTTGCCAGCGGCTGGGGCAAGACCAGCGGGACGGGCTGAAACTGTTACGGCGGCTGGGGCGGGCCGGGGCGGGGCCGGAGCAGCGGCCGGCGGGGGTGAGCGAGGCCCTGGTGCAGCAGGTCGTGCCCCGGAGTCAACAAGCGCAGACGACGCTGAAGCAATTGGAGCGGGGCGTGACGTGGCTGCCGACGGCGGAGTTCAAAAGCGTCCTGGTGGGGCTGGAATGGGCCGAAGAAAAGATGAAGCGGGGGAAAGCCGAACTCATCGAAGCCAATTTACGGTTAGTGGTGAGTATAGCGAAGAAATACACGAACCGGGGGCTCCAGTTTCTGGACCTGATCCAGGAAGGGAACATCGGGTTGATGAAGGCGGTGGACAAATTTGAATACCAGCGGGGGTACAAATTCAGCACGTATGCGACGTGGTGGATCCGGCAGGCGATCACGCGGGCGATCGCGGACCAGGCGCGGACGATCCGGATCCCGGTGCACATGATCGAGACGATCAACAAGCTGGTGCGGACGTCGCGGCATCTGGTGCAACAATTGGGGCGGGAGCCGACGCCGGAAGAGATCGGGGTGCGGATGGAGATGTCGTTGGAGAAAGTGCGGAAGATCCTGAAGATCGCGAAGGAGCCGATTTCGCTGGAGACCCCGATCGGCGAAGAAGAAGACAGCCATTTAGGGGACTTTATCGAGGATAAGAAAGCGGTGTCGCCGTTAGAGGCGGCGGTGCGGTATGACTTGCAGCGGCACATCGGGAAGTCGTTGGAAACGTTAACGGCGCGGGAGGAGAAGGTGTTACGGAAGCGGTTTGGGATCGGGGAGGCGACGGACCATACGTTGGAAGAAGTGGGGCAGGACTTTGCGGTGACGCGGGAGCGGATCCGGCAGATCGAAGCCAAGGCGTTACGCAAACTCCGCCACCCGACCCGGAGCAAGAAACTGCGCAGTTTTGCCGAAGGGTTTTAAAACGTGACTGAACGTTCTCCGGGGCCCATAGCTCAGTTGGTCAGAGCGGCTGACTCATAATCAGTTGGTCCCAGGTTCAAGTCCTGGTGGGCCCACCATAAAATCAGGTAGTGATGAAGAAGTTATGGATGACTGAAGGAGAAATGTCACCACGATGTCACCCAAGAGCGTGCTTCGATTATCAGTGCTTTCAAAAGGATTAAGAGAACAACAATCCAAGAAGAGAAAACCTTATGGCAAATGAACCAGATCTAAAGAGTAATCCTGCCTATGGGCCATATTTGAATGCTGCTTTTTTATGCGAGAAGGTCTTAGAAGAAAAGAATGGGGTGCTTTCGGCAATTCGAATTGTTGACCGGGTCACATATACCTATAAAGCTTCTCCAGAAAATCCGTCATCGGGCGTATCACCCTTTCAAGCTACGCTTTCGTTTCTTCTTATCCTGAAGTCAGGCCAAAACCCTGGAGCAACCAACATTAAAATAATTCTCAAAAAACCAGATAATTCGGAACTTCCACCACTGAACGAAACGATGCACCTAGACACTCCAGACAACAAAGGTGGGAATCTCGTGATTACTACGACACTTAATATTGACCAAAAGGGGGTTTGGTGGTTCGAGGTATTTATAAACGATGTGCCGAGAACAAAGATCCCGCTGGAAGTGATTTTTTTGCCGCGAGCTACGCAATAACCGCCTGCTTATAAGTCGTGAGGGAAGGGGTGAGGTTTTCAGGTTCCCAAGTGTAATTTTCGAGAGGTGCTGAAGATCCGGTCCAGTAGTCTAGTTCCTGCTCCAAGCCATTAAGAAGATTTTGGAGATTACTTTTAAATTCTTCTTCCGTTAAGAGATCCTCTTCAACTCTAACCACAGACCCTTCAATCTCACGAATCAATTTGGCAATGGTGGGGTTCTCAGAATCTAAATAATTCGTGACATTGAGCACAGAAAAGTCTTTGAGATCTGGAAAAGAAATAAGATCGTAGCAATATTCAAGGGCTTTCTGCATTAAAAGCTGATTTTGCTGTTCGCAATATAAATCCATGGCACCACCAGTTCAGTCTCGCATTTACGTTTCTGCAAGTAGATTACGCCAACTTTTCAATGAGAGTCAATATCCTGAACTAATTCGGCAAAACCAATTAGAAATAGAAGTCGAAGATTCTTACCTTTTGAAAGAGTCGGATCTGCAGAAAAAAACCCTGCCACCGGGGACGACAAGCGAAATCATTAGATACCGTGATCTTACAAGAAAGCTATATGTGATGGTTCATCGATACGTTTTGCCTGACGGCACTTTAGGGGCCAGTGGTAAGCCAGACCCCAAAGCTATCTTGCTTGATGGAACAATGTATTGTTTTGCGCCTCCAGGGAGTAAACTTCTTCATCAAACTTAGTCGGCTTCCAAGGCCAACAGGCCGGACACGGCCGCCGCTTTGTCCGTGGACCTCTTTGCTATTTGTACGGCAGATGAGGTAAGGTATTTGATCATGAATGGCTCACTCCTTTCTTACGCGCAGAGGCGTTTTTGAATTTTCAACTTTCCCTCCTGGTGCAACTCCAGCAGCTTGACCTGAAGCTGCACGATCTCGAAAAACAGCGACAACAGATTCCCCAACGTCTTCACGCGGCACAGTCGCCGGTTGAACAGGCTCGGAAGCGGTCGGAAGACCTGAAGACCTTGCTGGAGACCATTGCCGTTGAGCGGCGGAGCAGCGAACAGGACTTGAGTGCGCATGAAAGTCACGTCCACAAAATGCGCGGGCGGTTGAACGAGTTGAAAACGAATAAAGAGTATCAAGCCCATTTGTTTGAAATTGAAATGGCCAATAAGAAAAAGGATGCACTGGAAGAACGAGTCCTCCTGGCCATGGAGCGGGGGGAAGAGAAACAGAAGGAATTGGAAGAAGTCGAGAAACTTCTTCAGGACGTGACGCAAACCCTGGAGCAGGAAAAGGTTGATCTGGAGGCCTTATCCGCAAAACTGACGGATGAGGTCACACGGATGGAGCAAGAGAAGCAAAGCCTGTTGGCCTCATTGGAAAAGCCGGTCTATCATCGATACTCGATACTCAAATCTTCCTTGCAACTCATCGTGGTGGCAACCGTTCACGGTGAAACCTGCCAAGGTTGTCAATTGCAAATTCCCCCCCAGTTAGTCGCCAGTGTGAAGCGGGCTGATGAACTGTTGACCTGTCCCTACTGCTATCGCATTTTGTACCATGAAGAAGCTCTCAATGAAACGCCCGAATGCTTGAGCGCCCAGGAACCCGTGGCTCAAGAACACATGGACGGATAACCGTAGCCGAAAGCCCCCTTCCGTAAGTCTCTTGTTTCCAAGACAGGTATTGCGTATCATAGTTCCCGGGTATGAGGGCGTGGGTCAGGTGGCCGCTCACCGAGCATGCAACGCGCAGGTGAGAGGAAAGTCCGGACTCCAAAGGGCAGGGTGCTGGGTAACGCCCAGGCGGAGCAATCCGACATGAGCGCCACAGAAAATAAACCGCCCCGGGACGATCTTCGGATAGGTGCCGGGGTAAGGGTGAAACGGTGGGGTAAGAGCCCACCGCGTCCGCGGCGACGTGGATGGCAGGGTAAGCATCACCCGGAGCAAGACCAAATAGGAGGACGCTCCGAACGGCCCGATCGGCTTTGCACGGCGAAAGCCGTGTGCGAGGATGAGTCGGTGACGTTCGGGAGAGGTCGGCCCGGCCAAGGTTCTCGGGTAGGTCGCTGGAAGCTTATGGTAACATAAGCCGTAGAGACATGGTCACCGCCGTATGCACGATCGATACGGAACAGAATCCGGCTTATCGACCCACCCCATACCTTTTTAACGTCAGCCCGAGCGTGACCCACCGTTCCCCTCCTTTGAAGGAGGGGTGAGGGGAGGTAGATCATCATCAACCCATCCCGAATGCTAAAGCCTGTCCGCGATAGTGTAATCGGGGAGTGGTGGCCCCATACAGCGGTTTGACTCGGTCCGATCCCCCCTGTTACCATGCGCGCGCTCTGAGAATTCGTCTCGTGTCCCCATCGTCTAGCCTGGCCTAGGACGCCGGCCTTTCAAGCCGGCAACACGGGTTCAAATCCCGTTGGGGACACCACTATAAAGCAGCCGCTGAACCGTGTTTCAGCGGCTCTTTTTTTGGGGTCGGCGTGATTCGGGTACGGGGTCTTCATCGATACGATCGGTGGTTTTATCGGTTGTGATCCCCAATTTCACTTTGTACAATGGGGAAGCAGCTCTGAATGGGCGGAGGTATGCCAACGGAACACCTAACGACGTGGAGTTGTGGACGGAGGAGAATCATGAATCGGCACAAAAAGCGTGGAGCGTGGTTGACCCTCGTCATCGGCATGGCGGGGATGGTTCTGGGATGGCACCCCGCGGCGGCTGAATGGAAGTACGAGTCAACCGAACCTCTCATCGAATCTCAATTTGAAAAGATCGAGGGGAAGGATGGGGCTCCGATGATCAGGGTCCCCGAAGGGGAATTTCTGATGGGCTCCAATGACGGGTCGAGGAATGAACGTCCGGAACACATGGTCAGGTTGGACAGTTATTATATCGATCAATTTGAAGTGACGATGGAGCGGTATCAGAAGTTTCTCGATGAAACCAATCACGACTTGCCTCCGTTGTGGGATGATTATGCGGCTCTTGAAGAGGCGAAAGATCGGCCGGCCGTCGGTATGGCGTGGGACAGTGCGAAAGTCTATTGTGAATGGGCGGGGAAGCGGCTGCCGACTGAAGCCGAATGGGAGAAGGGTGCTCGGGGAACCGATGGGCGCCGGTATCCCTGGGGGCACATGCAGCCGTTCGTCGATATTGCACGGTATAATTTCGGGACGACCGGATGGGTCAGCTACGAAGTGACGTTGGCGTCCGTGAAAAGCGGAGTGACCGGAATGAGTATCCGCCATGGATTAAAGCAGGGGACGAAGAGTCCCTATGGGTTATATCACATGGCCGGGAACGCTTCGGAATGGGTGGCGGATTGGTATGATCGAACGTATTACGAAATGAGTTCGGAGAAAAACCCGACCGGGCCCGAAGAGGGAGAGCGGAAAGTCTATCGAGGGGGGTCCTGGGAAGATCCGCCTAAATGGCTGAAAGTGACCGCCCGGCGAAGTGCCGAGCCGAATTTCTCCATTGACGCGAATGATTTGACCATCGGGTTTCGTTGCGTCATGGACGTGAAGAAATAAAACTACGAACACCCCGTGGTTTCACCGCAGTTTCTGCAGACCAGGCACATCCCGTTGCGGACTAATTTGAATTGTTTGCAATTGGGACAGGGGTCGCCTTCAAACCCTTTTTGATACGCTGTCTCTATTTCAGTGGCATAGGCGAGGGTTTCCCGCTTCATCTCGAGTTTGTGTGCGACCTTCCCGTTTCCCTGGCCGTTTCCGGGATCGCTTTGAATTCGATGTCGAGCGGGAAACAGTTTCGGGTTGATGGCGGTCGTCGTGATGGTTCTGGGATCGGCCGGTTCATCCTCCGTGCATTCGGGATCCTGTTTGACGGAATCCCCGCGCAGGTCTTCCTGGTTCACCTGTGCCAGTTCTTTCTTATCGAGATAGGTGATGGCCAACTCACGGAAGATGTAGTCGATGATTGACGTCGACATTTTAATATGGTCATTGAGGTTGACCGGGCCGTTGGGTTCGAAGCGAGTGAACAGGAAGGCCTCGACGAATTCTTCGAGAGGGACGCCGTGCTGGAGCCCCAAAGAAATGGCAATGGCAAAACAGTTCATGAGGCTGCGAAACGCCGCCCCTTCCTTGTGCATGTCGAGAAAGATTTCTCCGAGCGTCCCATCGTCGTATTCACCGGTGCGAAGATAGATTTTATGCCCGCCGATCATGGCCTTTTGCGTATACCCCACGCGGCGCGAGGGAAGAGGGCGACGTTTGGCGAGATACCGGACCATCACCCGTTCCGTCACCTGTTCCGCCACCTTCATGACGTCGTCGTGCCGCTCGGATTTTTTGGTCAGGTCAGCGGAGGCGTTCAAAGGCTGGCTCAGTTTAGACCCGTCTCGATACAAGGCCACGGCCTTGAGCATATGCTGCCACCCCATCAGGTACGCGGCTTCCGCGTCCCCGACGGTGGCATCCGAAGGCATGTTAATCGTCTTGCTGATTGCGCCACTGATAAAAGGCTGTGCCGCGGCCATCATCCGAATGTGCGCCTGGGTTGAAATGTATCGTTTTCCGATGCGACCGCACCGGTTGGCGCAGTCGAAAATCGGAAGGTGTTCGTCGTTGAGATGAGGCGCCTTTTCTACCGTCATGGTCCCGCAGCAAAAATCGTTGGCCGCAAGAATTTCTTCATGGGTAAACCCCAACACGCTGAGCATATTGAACTGGGGATCGTTGAGTTGAGCATCGGAGAAGCCGAGGGCGTCCCGGCAAAAGTCCTCACCCAACGTCCATTTATTAAAGGCGAATTGAATTTCGAAGACTTCGTCCAACGTCGATTCCAGGCGATCGAGCACTTCCGGCGTAAACCCTTTGGCACGGAGCGCTTCGTGATTCAGGAACGGAGCCTGTTTCAGGGTTCGGGTTCCCGTGGCATAGGTGATGATGTCGTGGATCTGTTCCTGGGAATACCCCAATTTTTTTAACGCCGGAGGGAGGCTCTGATTGATGATCTTGAAGTACCCGCCTCCGGCCAGTTTCTTGAATTTGACGAGAGCGAAGTCAGGCTCGATCCCCGTGGTATCACAGTCCATGACCAACCCGATGGTGCCCGTGGGGGCAATCACCGTGGCCTGGGCGTTCCTGAATCCGTGGGCTTCTCCCAATTCGATGGCGCGGTCCCAGGTCTCTTGCGCGGCACGCAGGAGTGCGGCAGGGGCGGAGGTCGGGTCAATGCCCTTCGGCGTCATCGTCAGGCTTTCATATTCGTCAAGCTTGGCCTGATACGCCGCCCTTCGATGGTTTCGCATGACCCGCAGCATAGGATCGCGGTTTTTCTCAAACCCGTGGAATGGGCCGAGTTGCGCCGCCATTTCCGCCGAGGTGGCATAGGCTTCGCCGGTCAGAATGGCGGTCAGGGCTCCACAAATAGACAGCGCCTTCGGAGAATCATAGGCAATGCCCAGCTTCATGAGCAGGGACCCGAGGTTGGCATACCCCAGCCCCAACGTTCGGAAGTGAAAACTTTTCTCGGCAATGGGCTTGCTCGGGAATCCGGCCATAAGTACGCTGATTTCCAGGACGATAGTCCAGAGTCGGATGGCGTGTCGATACGCCGGGACGTTGAATTCACCTTCCGGGGTGAGGAAGGCGCCCAGGTTCAGAGACGCCAGGTTACACGCGGTATCATCCAGGAACATGTATTCACTGCATGGATTGGAGGCGTTGATGCGCCCGTCGTCCGGGCACGTATGCCATTCATTGATCGTCGTATCGTATTGCATACCCGGGTCGGCACACATCCAGGCCGCCCAACAGATTCGATCCCACAGGTCCTTGGCCTTGAGTGTCTTGGCCACGGCTCCGTCCGTCCGACGGGTGAGGTGCCACTCGCCGTTTTCCCGTAACGCCTGAAAAAAACCGTTGGGCACGCGAATGCTGTTATTGGAATTTTGCCCGGACACCGTTTGATAGGCTTTGCTGTCCCAGTTCGTGTCGTATTCATGAAACACGAAATGGGTATAGCCTTCTTGAGCATAGGCAAAGATCCGTTGGATATAGGCTTCGGGCACGCCTGCTTGACGAGCCGAGCGGATGGCCTCCTTGAGTTGACGGTTTCGTTCGGGGTCGAGTTCGACCGTCTCGAGCCCGTCGGCATTTTTTTGACGACAGGTTTTCAGGACGGCGTTCAACTGGCTGGCGCATATCCTGGATCCGGTGACCATGGCGGCCACCTTTTGTTCCTCGATCACCTTCCAGTCGATAAACGTTTCGATATCGGGATGGTCCAAATCCAGACACACCATTTTGGCGGCCCGCCGGGTGGTGCCTCCCGATTTGATTGCGCCCGCTGCACGGTCTCCGATCCTGAGGAAGGACATCAGCCCGGAGGATTTCCCCCCACCCGACAACGGCTCGTTTTCTCCTCGAAGCTTGGAAAAATTGGTTCCGGTCCCTGACCCGTATTTGAATAATCGGGCTTCCCGGACCCACAAGTCCATAATCCCTCCCTCGTTGACGAGGTCGTCATCGACGGATTGGATGAAACAGGCGTGAACCTGGGGGCGCTCGTAGGCGTTCCTGGACAGGTTGAGTTTTTGGGTGTGGGGATCGACGAAATAATGACCTTGAGAAGGGCCGCTGATGTCATACGCGAAATGCAGGCCCGTATTGAACCACTGCGGTGAATTGGGGGCGGCCATTTGTTTGGCCAGCATGAAACACAGTTCGGCATAAAAGGCCCGGGCGTCCTGGTCCGTATCGAAATACCCATGGGTCTCCCCCCACTGCGTCCAGCAGCCTGCCAGTCGATGAAATACCTGCCGTGCATCACGTTCGCCGCCCGTAACGGGGTTCCCCTGAGCATCCTTGACGGGCTCCCCATCGGCATCGAGCTGCGGCACTCCGGCTTTCCGGAAATATTTTTGCGCCAGGATGTCCATGGCCAGTTGGGACCATTGATCGGGGACCTGAATATCATCGAGTTTGAACACCACGGAGCCGTCCGGATTCCTGATTTCCGAAGACCGGGTGGAAAAAGGAATGCCTTCGTAGGGAGATTCTTCGGCTCGGGTAAAACGGCGTTCGATTTTCACAACGATTCTCCCTACGCCCGACCGGTATCAGGTCAGGAGGCCGAGTTTATGTGGTTTTTGGGATCGGACAGCAGGCCCCTTCCCTCGTAGCTGCCTTCGGCAGTCGACTCGATTCCCTTGGCTGCCTGCCGGCCCTGAACGGGGGGCACTGCCAGGAAAACGCCGGATTGGCTTCGGGCGATTTGGCGACTTGAGTGCACGATCAGCCTCTTGTGGTCATAGCGTAATCTGACACGTGACTGATCCATTTCTGCACCTAGAGGGGAAAACCTAAGGATTTTGACTCTAGCGAGTGTTTCTTGAGGTCACACAATCTATAGAGTCTAAGAGGAATTGTCAATACTAAATGTTGTGTTTTCATCTCAATAACTGGGGATACAAGTGGATAGTCTGGGAATAAACAAAACCATTGTAATTCAAAACGTTAGAACGAGGTTTTTGTGTTATCCACAGGATGAAAAAGAGGTCTTTTCCTTCATCAACAGGACAGGGTTGTTCAGGAATCCATGCCGATGGAGATGGGAAAAGGGAAAAACGTGAGATCTTGTTGCCCCTGTACCTCCCTTTAAGTGGCCCAATGTTGGAACAGTTTTCCGGTTTAAGTCTCGATTTTTGGCGGGATCCGTACTATTCTGTTGATTCCCCAAAAGGGAGAAGCTCACCATCAAATTCGAAACATGATCTCTCTCACAAAGGAGGCGTGAATCATGTACGTGTGGAGTAAACGGCTTGTCGTCACCTTATTGGTGGCGTTCGGCGTTTTGCAAATTGCATTTTGGAGTACCGCGACGGGTGAGAGTACCAGTGAACTCGCCACGCGCACCACGCACTGGTTGGGGGTCAACTATTTCCTGCTGGTGGTGTGGGTGTTTGTCTGGATGGTTGACCAGGCGCGTGTCCGTGGGAAAAATGCGTGGGTCTGGTTGGTCCCCCTCCTGATTGCCCCGCTGCCCACCCTGATGGCGTTTGTTCTGCTGCTTCAGCGACGCCTGAAATAACGGGAGTTTCCCTTATCCGATCATGATCCGGGATTCCGGAAAGCGGTACCGGGGCGTGGTCGTGGTGTAAATGGCGAACAGGCCGATGAGGAGGGGCCCGAAACGGCCGATCAGCATCGAGGCGATGATCACCAGCTTGCCGAAATCGGTGAACAGGGCGGAGAAGCTTCGTCCGTCCCCGTCTCCGAGGGACATGCCGACGATTCCCATGGCCGACGTGACTTCGAACATGATGCTCAAAAACGGGCGTTCTTCCGTAAAGGCGAGGACCAGGGTGAACAGGGTGATGGCCGTGAATGCCAGGATACAAAGACAAAACGCGCGGACCACCAATTCTCTCGGTATTCTCCTGTGAAAGATTTCGACGTCGTGCCGGCGTCGAAGCACCGCCCAGATCGTCAGCCAGATAATGGCGAACGTCGTGGTCTTGATGCCTCCCGACATGCTGCCGGGTGATCCGCCGATGGTCATCAGGAGCAGCAGAAAATACAGGGTGGCGTCATTCATCGCACTGATATCAATGGTCGTAAAGCCCGCGGTACGGGACATCGCGTGGAAATGCGCCGTGGCCAGGCGTTCTCCGATACTCAAGGGTTGCAACGTTTGCGGATTGTTCCATTCGAGAATCGTGATGCCCAGGGTGCCTGATACAAGAATGATGAGGGTGACCACGACCACGAGTTTCGTATGCGTTTGGAGCCGAAAGCGGTGGCCTTTGAGATTGTCCCACGCGTCTTGAAAGACCAAAAATCCGATACTGCCCAGAATGACCAGAATCGTCACGATCAGATTGATGGACAGGTCGCTTCGATAGGAAATCAGGCTGTCGGAGAACAGGGAAAATCCCGCGTTGTTAAAGGCGGAGATGGAATGGAAGAGTCCGGAGTAGAGGGCTTCCCCCCACGGCATGTCCCGTGAAAAGCGTATGGCGAGAAAGAGAAACCCCAATCCTTCCAACGCCACGGTGGCGATGGCCACGATTTTGACGTAGCGAATCGATCCGGCCATGTCAAACGTGCTCAGCGTTTCGGCCAGCATCATCCGGTCGCGTAATCCGATTCGGTGTCCCAAGGCCAGCAGGATGATCGTCGCCAGCAAGGCATAGCCCAGTCCGCCGATTTGAATGAGCAGTAAGATGATGAGTTGCCCGAAGGTGGTGAATTCATGAGGGGTATCCATCACGATCAACCCGGTCACGCACACGGCCGAGGTTGCGGTAAACAAGGCGTCGAGAAACCGTAATTCCACGCCTTCCGGGGTGGAGAAGGGGAGCATGAGGAGGGCCGCGCCGATGAAAATCAGGGCCGCGGCGGCTAACGCAACGACCTGACCTGGTAGCAGGCGAATGGCCGCCAGGCGGTTGCGAAGGGAGGATTGTGCCGTTTGGGACCGTTCAAGAGCTGGCATGGGGCCGGCATCGCGTGATTCTGATGAATGGGTTTGTGCCTAGTCGCATCCGGGAGAGCGCCGCAATCCCCTGAAGGGCAAGCGGAGGACGGAAGCGTTCAGCAGGGTTGCCCGTTAAACAGGCAGGGTTTATAGCGGGTGGCGTCAAAATCAACGTCTTCTTTATAGACGAGTTCGTTGCCGTTGACTCCATCTTGTTCGGGATCATTCCACATCGTATGGTTCCACCAATAAAACAACGGATAGGGCTCAAGATAGTACACGGGATTCCCGTACACGCTTCTCTGGTGCTCCCATACTTTTCTGCCGACCACGTAATCGAATTCTTCCGTCCCTTTCAGTGAATACAAAAACATGACCATGCTCGTCTCATAGTCATAAATTTCCTCCAGTCGGGTTTCTTCATCCGGTTCGATGGGAAGGGAGTACTGCGCCTCGCTCAGGTCAGACAGGAAAAGCCCCAGGAGCGCTGAGAGGAATATTGGTGCAATCGGAAAAGGGTGGGTCATACGGCACCTTCCATCAAGAAGAGGCATCGTGCAGCTATTCCTGTTGCAGCTTCTATTTATTGTACTCCTAACCGGTCCCCTCGGCAATTTGTTTTTGTGATTGACGCTGAGCCAGGAGATGCGTTTTGATGACGGTCTCGAATGCCGCTTCGCTGGTGCGCTTCCTCTCACTCACGTGGAACGTCCTGTTCCGACAGCGAAACTACCCGTTCGCTCGCCAACTCAGCGGCATAGCACATCGCTGCCTGAACGGACTCGCGGGTAATCGACGGGTAGCTTCTCGTGATTTCTTCCGAATCCAGACCGGCCGCCAGATTATCCAGAACCGTGGTCACCAGGACTCGGGTCCCGGTGATGCAGGCCCTTCCGTGGCAGATTTCCGGATCAACGGTGATGTGGTCTCGCCAATTTATAGGCTTTACCCTCTCATTATAGTCTTGATGCGCTGGAGCCTGTGCCAGACACGGGGCATTGCTCTCTCGTCCGAATTCGTAGGATAGACCATCCCAGCGTCCTCAATCGATCCAACAGTGCTTTGGCGTGTGGACATGCGGCCTCGACGTGGGCAGGATCGATTTTTTCCAGCAATTCAAACGAAATTTTGCCCTTGGCATAGGAGATCGGGCAGTTGTTAGTAGCCTTTTTCAGGGCGTCGAGGACTGTTGCTTTGGGCACGTCTTCCAATCGAGGCCACTGTTTGAGCACGCTTTCTCTGAACCTCTTGCCGAAGTGCTTCTTCAACGTAGTCCGGTCGGCCAGGAACCAGGTTTCCATGAGTTGGACCATCAGAAAAGCCTGATCTTCACCCGTGCTGCATGGCTGATTCCACTGGTCGCGAGCTTGCAGGTGTTCCCAGACTGAGTGCCCTGCTTGAACCTCCCCCTCGCTGTCTACGAGAAGGAGTGGTACTTGTGCTGGAACAGGGTTGGCTATTGCCCTCGCAAAGAGATCGAAGGTTCGGTCTCTTGACCCACCGCGCACGACTCGTGGCATACGTCCCTCAAGACCTGCGCCTGAAAAGAACATCTGCCATGAGCGCCGGAACAGACGTTCGAGATTCCGGTTATTGTCTCCACCGCCTTCGATATAGATTAGGGCACTCACCAGCGATTGCCACCGAGTTCCCCCGAACTCCAAAGCTCGCCCAGACTGTATTTATCCAGCCAAGCCTTCAATCTTGTGCCGTCCAACCGCGTAAATCGCGACACCCCATTTTCCTTCTCGCAGACGATAACGCTCGACGGATGGTCCGATAGAGCGTCCACCAACATGCGCGAGTGGGTTGTGACTACGACTTGGGTGCGGTGGGAAGCGTCGACAAGCAATTCCGCAACCTTCGCGACGACGTCGGGATGAAGGCCCAACTCCGGTTCCTCGATCGCAATGAGCGGTGGTGGTTCAGGGTGCAACAGAATCGCCAGCAGGCACAGGTAGCGTAGAGTACCGTCGGAAAGGCGGCTCGCCGGAATCTGTTTCCCGTTCTCTTCTTCCAGAAAGAGCGACACGGAACCGCTCGTCACCGGACAAGTGACGTCGACAATGCCGTCGAAGAGCTCCTGTAATGCCGCGACGAGTTGCCTTTTGTTCTCTCCTTGGAAGTGCGATAGTACGAGCGCCAGATTGGTCCCTCCTTCGGTCAGGAAGTCGGTGCGATCATGTGCACTCTGGTTCTGGCGCAACGCCGTCGAAGGACCGAACGACCACTCCCGGTAGAGACGAATTCGTTTGTATTGTTCCTTCAAATGCCAGAGGGCCGGATAACCTCTAACGGCAGCGCAAGAAAGCAAAGATTCTTCCGGTTGGAAATCATCTGCGAACTCGACGACAGCACCTTCGCTTTGGCGGCCTATCACTTGCGAGGTCGTCGAAGCTCCAGGACGCAATTTTTTTGACTTTCGCTGCGCCTTCAACTTCGATTGCTCCATTAGCATCGCGGTTTGTTTATTTTGAGGGGGGCGGTAGTAGGACAGCGCTTCTTTCTCGTCGGAATGCGTTTCCGAAGGTTCGACTCGCTCGTCGTCGACGATGGGGCGGCCGCCTCGATTGGCCAATACCAGCAAATGCCTCAGCCCGTCAGTTTGCGGATAATCGACCAAGGCCTCGATCGTGATCGTATCGGGCGCCCCTGGCCCTTTCCACAGCCACTCGCGAATACCATCCCGTTTAAATGGTTCCGAAATATCGCGCGGTGCGGATTTCAGCAATGCCACCGCTTCCAGAAAGTTGGATTTTCCCGAACCATTCGGACCGATCAGGACATTCAGGGATTCCATCGGCAGATCGATGCCTTTTGGCCCGAAGGACAAAAAACCTGATAACTTCAGTTGATGAATCAGCATGCGGGTTCCTTCTCTGGCTCGAATCGTACGCGGTCGAGGCCTCACGAGCAAGCGCGTTGTATGCTTAGTCCAGGTGCCATTGATCGTTCGTGCTAACTCCTCGGAGTTGAGCTTGCACAAGTTGTTGCTTCACGCCACGTTGCTTGCCCTTGCGAGCACGTAGTCGAAGCGGCGCAACACGGTCATGGGCAACATGACGCGCTCGTACTGCGGCGGGCGGTAGGGGCCACGTAGCAGGTCAGCGATTTGCCAGATGAGGTTGGCGAAGTAGCCGTGGTCGGGCATGATTATACTTGCAGAATAGGCTTTTCTTGCGGGGCTATTAGCGCACACGCCACCTTTGGTGTCAACCGCTGAGGGCTTACATCGTCGTCGATAGCAAAGAGAAGGCGCCATGAGATGGCGCCACTACAAGAATCTCTCGCTCAACAACCGAACGTTGTTAAAAGCAGATCCTTCGCATTGCTCAGGATGACCACGGCAGGGTGGAGGGCATGCTTACGGGGTATCGGCGCAGAAACAGTCGGCGGTTGTGGGCTTGAGGGCGGTTCTCTATAATGTGTTTTCTTAACCGAGACTTGGGACTCATGAAGAAAAAAGTCGCATTTTACACGGCCGGATGTCGTCTCAATCAGTCGGAGACCGCTGTCCTGACGGACCGGTTCACGAGAATGGGCTACCAAAAGGTGCCCTATGGAGAGGCAACCGATTTGCTCGTCTTGAATACCTGCACCGTGACGGAGAATGCCGAGGCCGATTGTCGAAGGGTCATTCGCCGGACGTTGCGCCACTCTCCGAAGGCGTTTGTCGCGGTGACGGGATGTTATGCGCAAACCGGGCTCAACACCTTGCAGCATCTTCCGGGTGTGGATCTCGTGTTGGGCAACCAATACAAAATGTTGCTGCCGGACTATCTGGAAGAGATGCCTGACGTTCAAAAGCTCTCATCGACCTTTGTCAGGCATTCAGGATCAATGGGCCGAGAGGATTTTGTTCAGGATGGGGTGGGGGAATACGCGACGACGCGAGCCAATTTGAAGATCCAGGACGGCTGCAATTTCATGTGTTCCTTTTGCCTGATCCCTTTTGCCAGGGGACGTGAACGAAGCCGGTTGTCCGACGACGCGGTTCGAGAGGCTGAACAACTGGTGGAACGGGGCCATCGGGAACTGGTCTTGACCGGGGTGAATATCGGGCGATTCGCGAATGGTTCCGGAGGGCTACTCGACCTGATCCAACGGTTGGAACGCATTCCCGGGTTGGCCCGCATCCGCATTTCTTCCATCGAGCCGACGACCATCCCTCCCGCGCTCCTTGAGTATATGAGCACCTCCCGGAAGCTGTGCCGGTTCTTACACGTCCCCTTGCAGAGTGGGCATGACGAAATTCTGTCGGCGATGAACCGTCGTTATTCCGTGAAAGAGTATCGGGCCTGGGTGGAACACGTCGTGCAAAAGATCCCGGACGTCTGCGTGGGAACCGACGTGCTCGTAGGATTTCCCGGGGAAACGGATCGCCAGTTTTCCGCGACCTGCGAACTGGTCCGGGATCTGCCGCCTATGCCCACGTCTTCAGCTATTCCGCTCGACCGGGGACGCCGGCCGCCCGTTCGGGCAATCCCGTGCCTCAGACGGTGATCAAAACCCGGAACCGGCTGCTCTCACGGCTATCCTCGATCAAGCGGGCGCAGTTCTATCAGCGATTTCTTGATCGGGATTGTCCGGTGCTGTTTGAATCCATCGGCAAAGATGGATTATGGACTGGCCTGACGGATAATTTTATCCGGGTGGGCGTCGCCTGTTCCGGCTCGTTGGCCAATCAGTTACGGCGGGTTCGGCTGACCGGGGTCATGGAACATGCGGCCCTGGGGACATTGGTGGACGAGGATCCGCCGCGGCCCAGGAGATTCCCGATTCCGGTGTTTCAGTCTTTTGAAAAGGCAGTCGCGGGTCCGCCGCCCGCGTAACGACATTTCGCAGGGAAGCAACGGCTCAAGAGGTTCTCAGGTGTCCTATCGCGTCTACATTCAAACGTTCGGCTGTCAGATGAATGAGTATGATACCGAATTGGTGCGGTCGCTTTTGAAAGACCGTGGGTTCGCGTTGACGTCGCTCCCCGAACAGGCCGACGTGCTTTTGATGAATACCTGCGCGATCCGGGAAAACGCCCATAATCGGGTCTACGGCCATTTGGCCGAGTGGAAAGCCATGAAGCAATCACGGCACGTGGTGATCGGCGTGTTGGGGTGTATGGCCCAGAATCTCAAAAAAGAATTGATGGAGTCGCAACCCATCATCGACGTGCTCGCGGGACCGGATTCCTATCGACAATTGCCGGACCTCCTGACGAAGGCCCTGGAACGCCGTGAACAGTCGATGGCCGTGGATTTGTCGGAATACGAAACCTACGAATCGATTCTTCCGGAGCGCACGCCCGGAGTCAATGCCTGGATTGCGATCATGCGAGGCTGTGATAATTTTTGCAGTTTCTGCGTGGTGCCCTATACCCGTGGGAGAGAACGGTCCCGTCCCGCGCAGGGGATTCTCGAAGAAACGCACGCCCTCGTGGCCCAAGGGTACAAACAGGTCACGCTGTTGGGGCAGAACGTCAATTCGTACCGGAGCGATGACGTCACGTTTGCCAAGCTCCTGTCAGACGTGGCCGACGTTCCCGGAATCGAACGCGTCCGCTTCACGTCCCCGCACCCCAAGGATTTTCCGCCCGCCCTCATAGAGGTGGTGGCGCATCATCCGAACGTGTGCAGGCAGATTCATCTTCCCCTTCAATCGGGAAGCGACCGCATCCTCGACCTGATGGGCCGGTCGTATACGCGAGCGGACTATCGCGAATTGGCGGGTAAAATCAGGAAACAGGGAGACATGACTCTCAGCACGGACATCATTGCGGGCTTTTGCACCGAGACCCACGAGGAATTTCTCGAAACGTATGCGTTTGTGCAGGAAATCGAATTTCAGTCGGCCTACGTGTTCAAATATTCAGAACGAAAAAACACTATTGCCTATCGAAAATTTCCCGATGACGTGTCCGACGCCCTCAAATCAGAGCGGGTCACGCGGTTGGTCGAACTCCAGCGAATGATTTCCGCCGGAAAAAACCGGCAATTGATCGGAACGGAAGTGGACGTGCTGGTGGAAGGCAACGCGAAAAAATCTTCTCAGCAATGGATGGGGCACACGGAAAGTAACGTGACCGTTGTCTGGGACAAAGGCGTGACCCCTCTCACCCTCGGAGATCGGAGCACGATCAAGGTTGAGGACGCCTCGGCCTCCACGCTCTTTGGAACCCCTGTTTCCTCACTCGTATCCGTTGTCTGAGAGCATTTCGGCAATCCAATGAGGCATCGGTTCTCACCTGGATGGCCGGGTTGACCGGCTCTGCAGGGCCTTGTATAAGATGGGCTGCTCGGGAACATGTCCTCCCGGGGACCAAAACCGCCAGGTATCGCGCCCGTAGCTCAATGGATAGAGCACTTGACTACGGATCAAGAGGTTAGAGGTTCGACTCCTCTCGGGCGCGCCATTTCAGACTGATTCCCACCGAAATTCTCTAAAACCGTGAATGGGAGTGACGTTTTGGGGGTTCGAAACCCCTCATTTCGCTGGTACGGCAATATCTCTGCAAACACCAGTGCCCCAGCTCCAAAGTTGCCCCAGCATCTATGCGGCCTTTATGCCCTCATGGCCTTGGCGCTCGAGGGCTCTCGGTGTCAAATAGTCAAGTGCGAGCGCGCCCGAGCGGTGTGATAGTCCTGTCTCCAGCTTTAGACCGCAGCTCTATCGTCGTCCATCGATAAGGGTTGGGATGCATTCAAACATTCGGCACTCTCGGAACTGCTCTAAATGAGGGCTCCAAATGTCTCACGGTAACAACCGCGCATGCTTTAACGAATCATTTACTTTACCCTTGTGTAAGAGTTTGACTAATAAAAGAAAAACATTTAAATCATCTTTTTGATGGACTGCCATCCTGCCCCAAAATAATGCGGAGAGCTTGCCCCTTCTAAAATTGTGATTATCTTCATCAAGTCGAAGAATTTTTTCTCAAGCCATTATTTCACCTTTTTCGTCAAGAATAAAACATGCAGAGCTTAGGCTTTTCTATTTTGCACTTTTGGTGAATGCTAAGAGACATTGTTTTAATAAAAGCAAATTGGGGGGACTATAGAATGACACCAAATGCGCGGTTTAGTGAATTCTTGCAAGACATAGAGCCAAGTTCGACTACAAAGTCTAGAGCCACTACTGCCCATGAAAACATGCGGAACTACATTAGCAAGCATGAAAAATTTAAGGATAAACATGTGAGAACCTTTCTTTCAGGTTCGTATAAGAGGGATACTGCTATCAGACCAAGAAGTAAAAATGGAGAACTTGAAAGGCCTGACGTGGACATAATTGTCGTTACAAATCACTTGCTAGATGATTCCCCCAAGGCAGTGGTTGATCAGCTTTATGCTGCAATAAACGGTGAAGAATACCCGATTAATAGAAAACAAAACCGGTCGGTTGGTGTTTTTACGCCTAATGCTGATATGGATGTCGTTCCAATTATCGAGCCTTATGGAGAAGGGGGTGGCCTCTTTATTCCAGATAGAACTCTCGAAGAATGGTTGTCGACAAATCCTCCAGAGCACACAAGATGGACCACTCAAATAAATGAGGAAGCATCGGGCCGTTTTAAACCTTTAGTGAAATTGTTTAAATGGTGGCGGCGGCATAATATAGACGAAAAGCGCCTTAAAGGCCGACAACCCAAAGGTTTTGTAATTGAATGCATAGTCGCCGATTGCATGGACTATAATGAAATGCATTATGGGCAACTCTTTACAAAAACTCTTGAAAACATCACGTCAAGATACGCTTCTTCAGTTGCATCTGAAACAACCCCTTATATACAGGACCCTGGTGTGCCTGGGAATTCTGTTACTAGTAACATTCCTTTTGACGAATTCAAGAGTTTCTATGATTTGATTAAGAAGCATGCAGGAAAATCTAGGGAGGCGTTAGAAGAGGAGGATAATGAGACAATGACTTCGTTATGGAGAGAAATATTTGGCAACCGTTTTCCTGCAACCAAGTCATCCAAGAATGAGAAGAGCTTACTGAGTGCTCCAGTATCAGCTGGTGTTCTATCACCGATTTTCCCGGATCATCCTGTCCAACCCAAAAAACCTGCAGGATTTGCCTAATGCCTTGGATGTTAGATGATTTGTCTCGTCTAGCTATGGAACGTGAAGCAATAGAAAATTTGCAGAGTAATACTACTTGGTTGAAAGGAACTAGCTGGGGATTCAATCCCGGTCCGCTGCTAAGATTGGATGCAGATATAGAAGTTCACAATTCCGTTTATCAAGTAAGAATGATCTATCCTGAATCGTTCCCCGCTAACCCTCCAAGCGTATTCCCGCGCAATACAGCGGAAAGATGGTCGACCCATCAATACGGTGCCGGAGGTGAGCTTTGTCTGGAGTGGGGTCCTGATAATTGGTTGCCAAAGGTGACCGGCTCACAATTACTTGAAAGCGCATATAAACTGCTTCAAACAGAAAATTTAGAGCCTAACCAACAGAACCTGCAATCCGCCCGAGTCGTATCACGGCATGCATTGAGTCAAGGGCAAGAGATGCGTAGTAGTTATCTTCGGTTCCTCTGTCCTGATTACTTGCAGAATTACTTCAACGAGTTACCTTATGATTCAATCGGAAACATTTCTGCCTCAGGCTACTTGGCTCGAGAGAAGAGTTGTATAACTTTCATTACTAAGGTGGTTCCTAAAGGCCAGGAACCTTGGTATGACTCCCTGATTCCTGAACGCATTGAAAGATATGCCTTTAATCAGAAGGGAGTGTATGCGAAAACAAATCTTGAACCATCGGCGGTAGCGAATTTAGAGAGGATCCAACAACTTCAGGAGATTCTGATAACCAACAAGAATGCTTACGATTGCTTTGTGCAAGCAATCAACGATCCTGATAAATGTTCATCCTTCCTTGTAGTTGATGCCGAAGGTGGTCTTAACCTGTTTTGGACTAGTAATGATCGGAAAAGTCTTCTGTTTCACACACCTATCCATTTGAAATCTACAAATTGCCAGGATCGCGTTAGAGCAAGAACCGATATACTGAATGACAGAAAGGTTGGCATAGTTGGTTTAGGATCCGTTGGCAGCAAGTTAGCCGTTATATTGGCTCGTAGCGGAGTAAAGGATTTCGTACTAGTCGATGATGATTTATTTCTGCCGGAAAATATTTGCAGAAACGAACTCGATTGGCGAAGTATCGGCGAGCATAAAACTGTTGCCGTGGAAGATCAGCTCTCACTTATTTATTCGGATATCAAAGTTGATGTGCGAAGGATCAAACTAACAGGGCAGGAGTCGGCTTCCACCGTTTCAGGGGCAATGGATGCTCTTTCAAAGTGCGATGTCATCATTGATGCGACCGCTGATCCGGAAGCCTTTAATCAACTGGCATTCATCTCAAAACAATTCAAAAGAACTCTGATTTGGTTGGAAATATATGGGGGTGGAATTGGAGGAATGGTGGCAAGGAGCAGGTACGGTAAAGATGCAACCCCTCACAATATGAGGGAAATTTACAACGCATACACTGTTGAGACGGGTAAAATTCCACCAACCGGATTGACCTCATATGCGATAGAGGAAGACGCAGGTCCTATTGTCGCATCAGATGCCGACGTTGGAGTCATGGCCGCGCATGCAGCCCGATTTGCATTGGATGATCTTTTAAATGATGAACCGTCTGCTTTCCCATATTCAATGTATATCGTTGGATTGAAGCGGGGATGGGTTTTTAATGAACCCTATCATACTATACCAATCGAGACAGGCCCGTTTAAGGCTGAGCAGAATCAAGAATTTTCGGATAAGGAGGTAAGAAAAGGAGTACTATTTCTTAAAGAACTTTTGGAGAATGCCCAAAGTGGAAGTCCTGATGCCGGTTAATATTTCAGCGCGTCTGATTACTGCTCTTGAAAAAGCGGGTGAAAATGAAATCGGCGGTATTTTGTTGGGTGAATGCCTTAGTCCTGGAAACTTTAAAATTGTGGATATCACAATCCAAACCACAGGGGGCTCTTTAGCTACCTTCATCCGAAATATTCAATGGGCAATTAATTCACTCAAAAGATTTTTCCTTCTAACAAAGCAAGACTATAGACGGTTTAATTATCTTGGAGAGTGGCACTCACACCCATCGTTTGACCCCATTCCCAGCAACACCGATTTATTCTCAATGGTTGAAATTGTTGAGGATGCCTCCGTTGGAGCAACATTCGTAGTTTTAATGATAGTTCGTCTTAACAAGAAGCAGTGCATAGAAGGTACAGTAACCTTCTTTATACCTGGGGGAAAAGCATATAAGGGGCGTTTGCTAATAGAAGGGTGAAAGACATGCCGGGAATTAAACCAACGATACTTGATCGCGAATCTTCGGGAGGTGATAGTGCCGAGGGTGGGTTCATTTTTCAAAAGCATCTAACGATGATTCGTATTCCTCATTGGCTCGCTTGTGATGGGTTCATCGAGATGGTTAGGGAGTCATTGGGGGATACCGAAGCACGTTTTTTCTCCCAGCTTTAGGTATCAAGCGTGAATTCATTGAATATAAAAACCACAACCTTGTCCCTTCGGAATTTTGGCCGGAGATTCAGCGCTTCCAAAGAATGGATATTGCGCATCCAGAAGGTTTTTGGCGTTTCTTGATAGTTTCTCCTTCCGTATCAAATCAACTCAATCCCATGATTAATGCTCTGCGGCGTGTAAGGCAAACATTTCCCTTTTATAGAGACGTACCTTCAATTCAAGATTCAGCCTATGAAGCTTTTGTGAAAATTCTTAAAGCCCTTGAGAAAGATGATGCCCTGGCCTCCTTTATTTTTAAAAAGGTTTTTATTGATACCAACCCTCAAAAGAATATAGATCAGGGATTCAATGCATTTCGAGGTAGTTTAGAAAAACATTTTCCAATTTTTGAGAAACTCGGAACTTCTTACGCAAGGGCAGCGTGGGATGCTTTGTCAGATTTACTGGAAGCAAGAAAGGCTCAACCGATATGTCACGATGAACTCTTAGGAGCAATATTCGGGGGTAATTTACAAGAGCAAGGATCAGATAGCACCCCGATTAGAATCCTTACCGCAAATGAAAAGCCTTCAGATACTTGGAGCTTGCCAAAAGAGATATGTATGGAATGGTTTGAATTTTCTGGTGGGGATGATCGAACTTTCCCTCCTAAGGAGGAATGGAATAACACAGTCGTTAAACAATTGTTAGCAACCAGAGATTTTATTATTAGTACAAATAGAAACCGTAAAATCTCTCTTGTGGGGCAAAGAAGATTATCTTCTTCTATTGCTATAGGCTCAATTTTTAGCGGAGTAAGGGGATTTTCAATCGATATTCTTGCAAATGGTGAAACATGGCCTACCGATGATCATAGCTCGCCCAAGACTCCAGATTATGAATGGCAAATTAATTCTTCTCCCAACCAACCATTAGGAAATGATTTGGCTCTAAGCATAGGGGTATGCAGAAACCCTGAACCTGAAGTTCGCAACTATCTTGAAAGAAGGAATATGCCTTTGCTTGCGTTATTTGGCAAACAAGCATTGGTTTCAGCTCAACAGATCAATTTGGCTGTTGGAAAAGCAAAGGAAGTAATTAGTGCGTTTACAACAAAGGCTCGCGCACAAACTATACATTTATTTATAGCTGCGCCAGCGCAATTTGCAATATTTTTTGGCCACAGGCTTAACGCAACTGCGAAAATTCAGTGCTATGAAAGAATTGGGGTTAATTCTTATGTGCCAACTTGCAGCCTCAATTGCCTCTAACATATATTGCCATTCCTCCTGCTAAACGATTCGTAAAAAGCTCTCCACATTTCTGGTATATGATTAAGATCTTTGGCTGAATCACTACATTAAAATTCTACTTTGGGTTTTTCCTTTGATGGTCCTTCCATCTCCAGATATCTATCAATATCTTGTTTTAAGACCAGAATTTTGTTTTGATGATCATCAATTCTGGGCTTGATTTACTCGCCGAAACGGTGCTTACTCATCGGTGTGAGCGGAGGGGTTGATTTGCCAAAGGCTCCAATCCACGGCTTCTCTGAGTTCCTGCATGAGTGGATCGTTTGAACGGGCGGTCCACGCCTTGAGTCCAAGTTGTTCCAGGGGTTCGACCGACCGGAGATCCGGCGTTTTCCCGATGGCTCTCACGATTTCCGTCTGAACGCGAAGGTGAACGCCTGGCGCTTGCATCCTGGCCAGGAGGGGCGGCACGATGTGGACGTTGCCGCTGTGGGCCCCGATTTCCCCGAGCGCTTCGGCTGCCGCGGCTTGAATGTCCACTGAAGAGGATGGATCGGATAAGAGATCCATGAGGGTTGGAATGGCAGGTTCGCCCATAAATCCCAAGGCGACCGTGGCGGGGGTGGCGAAGTCAGCCTGGGCTCTGATCCGTTGAAGGGCTTGCAGCATGGTGTCTCCCGGCATGTGGCCGGCGAGCGAGAGAATTTTGAGCTTGACGGCCTTGTCGGTTTTGGGATCGGTCAAAAGGGAAGAGAGCAGCTTGGCTTGTTTCCATTCCGCCGCAAGATCAAGCGGGAAGGCACTTTCCCGCAACGCCTGGCTGAGGTGCTGCAACGCGAATTGGCCCGGATCGCGGTGCCCGTTGGCTCGAGCTGCCTTCCACGCATTGTCGAAAGTGGTCCGTACCTCATACTGCCAAGGCCCCTTCCGGCCGTCGAACACATAGGTTAACTGACAGGCCGGGCCTTTCCAATTTCGAGAAGGCGCACCCGGTTGCTGGATCTCTCCATCGGATTTCCTGACGCCTCCCCACGGTTTTCGCTCATCACACTTCACCTTCAGTATGACGTCATGCGGCTCGCTCCTCGTCGCAATGACCGTGAATCCGGTTGCGGTCAGCCGATCAGATGCCGCCTTCTCGATAACGGTCGGATCGACCAATCCCTTTTCCGTCAGCGTGAGCGCCTTAATGAAAATGGTCTTGACTTGTTGAAGCTGCGACTTCTGCTGCGTGTTGAAGATGATTCGACCGGCGGAAACGTGATCCGGAACGTAACAGGTCCCTAACAGTACGAGGCCGATAAGCCAGGATAATGGGATACGCATGCCGGGTGTGCTCCATTCTGAAATTCAGGACGGATCATCCTTACGGTTCGGACATCTGCATACCAAGGAGAAGGTATGAAAAGCAAGGGAGGGACAACGTTTCGATGAGGATTAACGCGGCCTGTTCCGGGACTGGCCTTCGGTTCCTCCCTTTTGTAAGGGGAGGTTGAGCTAGGCTTGCCCCCGCGAAGGCGGGGGTGGGGTAGAGTCAAACGGACATGGAGCAAGGGGCTTGGCCAGCTACTCGTCTTACGCTTCCCAAATTCTACCTCCCCTCGCCCCTCCTTACAAAAGAGGGGAAGCAGCTGGACACTAGGCCAACGTGCAAGCTCAGAGTCTCCGGTAAGATGAGGAGTTCGGCTGACGTCCGCAGCCATGCGAACCAAGAGAGGGTGGTGTCAACTATTTTCGATAATTCGTTTTACGAAGGGGTTTGGCGAAGGATCGGCTGGAGCGATGGGAGCGTTGGCGAATCCCCGGGGGCAGAGGAGTCGCAAGGGCCAGGGTGCATTCGAGTCGAGGATTGTCCCGATCCAGGGCTTTATACAGGTGGATTTCCATAACGCGATTGTCATTGAGGCTCATGGCTTCACATAAGGCGTCTTGAGCGATTTTGAGCCCACCGTCAAGATCGCGCCGTAACAGGGTTGAAAAGTAAAAATGGATCGTCAGGGTCAGGGAGTGTTCTTGTGCCGCACGCAAAAAGGCGTGCCACTCGGAGGAAGAGGCGGCAGTCATGAGCAATTGCCCGACTGTCCCTTTGTAGCGACGCCCCGTTGCCGACAACACGCGACGTCCGTTGACCGTGGCATATTGCCGGTTGATGCTGGGCGGAATGGGCAGGGTCATTGAAAGGGCGTTCCTGGTCAGGGAGAACGGCGGTGCCTGAACGAAGGCGTCGGTAACGCCGGGGGACGACTTGCGTTTCGTTCGAGAAATCAATGAAGCGTCGATGGCGGTTTTCCGTGAAATTTTGGACCTCAGTTCGATGGAGACGCCGGTCAACCTGGCTGGTCCCCCGCGACTGTTTTTCAAAACGTATTGAGGAAGGTCTGGGGAGGGCACGGGTAAAATTCGCAGGGTGTTTAAAAAAAATCGCTCGGGCGTTTGGAACGTATGGGCACCGTGATACGGGACCTAGAGAAGATCAAGCATTTTCCCGAAGGTTTCTTCCAATTGCTCATCATGCTTCATGAGATAGCGACGCCATTCGGAAGGATTCCAGATTTCCAACCGGTGAAACATGCCCACGACCACGATTTCCAGGTCGTCTTCCAGCGGGATGACTTTTCTCAGCCGTCCGGGAATGAGGATTCTGCCTGTCTTGTCGATTTCAGAAGACGCGGCTTCAGCCACGACGAAGTGCATGAAGAGCCGGCTTTGATCTTCATTGAACGTGTCTTTGACGCGCACGAGGACTTTTTCCCATTCTTGAACCGAGTAGGCTGCCAACGGAAGGTCCTGCCCCTTGACGAAAATTACGCGGTCTCCCTCCGATTCCATCTGCTCGCGCAAGGGAGTCGGGATCAGGAAGCGACCCTTTTCATCGAGTTTACAGTGATATTGTCCGGCAAACATGCTGGTCTTCCTTTGCAGAGCCGTGGACCCAATTCGGGCACCAGTCTCAGGTGTTTAGACTAGATAAAACCATCTACAAAGTCAAGTAGTTCTTTTCGCGCCGGCTCAATGTTCATGGGCGACCATCCTGGCCAGGGTTTGAACGTAGACGGCCTGAGCTCCGGCTTTTCTCAGCGCCTTGGCGCATTCATTGACCGTGGTTCCCGTGGTGAACACGTCATCCACGATCAGCATGTTTTTCCCCTCAATGGCGGAAGGGGTCGCCACGGCAAAGCATTTTCGAAGATTTTTTAAACGCTCTCGTCGTGTGAGGGACGTTTGGGGAGGGGTGGATTTCGTTCGCCTGAGTACGTCGGTGAGAACGGGAAGATTCCATTGTTTGCCCAAATGGTAGGCTAACAGGAGGGCCTGATTGAATTCCCGTTCCCGGAGTCGATCGGGGTGCAACGGGACTGCGAGAATCGCATCCACGTTCGGTGGGGCAGGAGTGGTTTGGGCTATCAGTCGAGCGAGCGATGGTGCCAATTGAGTCTTTCCGCGGTACTTCAATAAACCGATAGCCTCCTTCAGTGGGGATTGATAGGCATAAGGCGTCCAGGCCCGGTTATAGGCCGGTGGGTGCTTTCGACACGACCCGCACACGTATCCGGGACGAAGCGCGTGCGGAGAAGGAAAGGGATGCGCACAGCGAGGGCAACTCGGCGAACGGATCGGCGTAATCTGGTCCCAGCAGTGTTGACAAAAAAAGGGAATGGGGTCGTCATCGAGGGCATGGTCGCATGTACGACACTGCATGGGAAACACCGTGTGGAGGAGGCGGCGAAGCAATCGAGCGGTCATGTTTTTCCGGCCTGGGGAGTGAACGAACATCTCAGGAAAACCCTAGGAGCCGGCCCACACCCTGTCAAGCTCCCTCCGCCATCACTCCCCCCTTGAGGGGGAGTCGGAGAGCCAAGGGCGCAGCCCGCAGGCGAACCGGTGGGGGGAGAGGAAGCCGAGGAACGGAAGGAGTGTCTCTGCCGACCCTCCATCCTGTGTGTTGTTGGATGTTTCGATCATGTGCTATAGGGAGTCGTCATGATAAGGCCGCCTTCACACGCTCGATCGAACCGTGTCGAGAGGGGTATCGGTGTCTACGGTCACCTTGAATCACGTCTGCAAAGTCTATGAACGGGGAAACGTCACGGTGTCCGTCCTTCGGGACGCGGACCTCCACGTTGCCTCCGGAGAATTTTGTGTGATCATGGGCCCGAGTGGAAGCGGGAAAAGCACGTTGCTGAATGTGATTGCGGGTCTCGACTCCGTGACCTCTGGAGCCATTCGTCTCGATGACCAACCGACTGACCGGTTTTCCGACGCGGAGTGGACCAGGTATCGACGGGAGACGATCGGTATGGTCTTTCAGGCTTTCCATTTGGTGCCCGGGTTGACGGCCGCCGAAAACGTCGGGTTGCCTTTACGGCTTCAGAAGGCGTCTTCGGCATTCATCCGGCAACGCGTCGGGGAGACGCTCGAGCGGGTGGGGGTCCAACACCGGGCCGGGCATCGGCCCTGGGAGTTATCCGGAGGAGAACAACAACGCGTGGCTTTGGCTCGCGCCCTCGTCCATCGGCCGCGCATCCTGTTGGCGGACGAACCCACGGGAAATCTCGACTCGCAGACCGCCAAAGAGATCGTGGCGCTGATCCGGCACGTGTCCCAGGAAGAAGCCCAAACCGTCATCTTCGTCACCCATTCGGAATCGGCCGCGCGGGTCGGTGATCACGTGTACGAACTGGACGGCGGGCAACTGCATCAGTCTCCGGTGGCCCGTGTCCCGGGAGCGACGTGAGATGGATCTTTCGACCACGATTGCCGATGTGCGTTTTTCGACCTGCCTGATGAATGCCGCGGGGGCCTTGTGCGTGACCCGGGAAGAACTGGAGTCCTTGGGCCGATGCCGGAGCGGGGCGATCGTCACCAAGTCCATGACGCCGGCGTTCCGGCAAGGAAACCCGGAGCCCCGGTATTACAGTTTTCCCGGGGGCTCCATCAATTCCATGGGGCTTCCCAATCTCGGCTATCCGGCCTACGTCACCATCATTCCAACTCTTCGAAGGTTCGGGAAACCCGTTATTGCGAGTATCGCCGGGCTCAGTCCCCCGGATTTTCTCGAAGCGGCTCGGGCGATCACGGCCGTTTCGCCTGACCTCATCGAGGTCAATCTCTCCTGCCCGAATATCGCGGGAAAGCCGCAAATCGGCTATGACGTGGAGGCCTCACGCTCGTTACTCCTGGAACTGAAGGACATCGTCACCGTGCCGATGGGCGTCAAGCTTCCTCCGTATTTCGACCCGGTGCACCATGAGGCCACGGCCGGGATGTTACAAGACGTCGGGGTCGACTTTCTGTCGGTCATTAATTCCGTGGGCAACGGGTTGGTGGTCGATCCGGACAAGGAACGCGTGGTGATCAAGCCCAAAGGCGGATTCGGCGGCCTTGGTGGAACCATGATCAAGCCCGTGGCCCTGGCCAACGTGCGGGCATTCTGGAAGTTGTTTGACGGCCGGATACCCATCATCGGGACAGGGGGGATCGTCTCGGGCACGGACGTGTTTGAACATATCTTATGCGGCGCGTCCGCCGTGCAAATCGGAACGGCCCTCGTCGATGAAGGGGTCGGCGTGTTTCAACGGCTGGAAAAGGAACTCGGCGAACTCTTACAACGGAAAGGCTACACCTCTCTCTCGGAATGTCGTGGAGCGTTACAGGAACTCTGATCAGAAATCCCACTTTCCGATCTTTTTCCTTCCCCTCCTTTGCCCGTCCCTCTACCCCACCCCCGCCTTCGCGGGGGCAAGCCTAGCTCAACCTCCCCTTACAAAAGGGAGGAAAAGAGAGAAGAAGGACCGTGCAGGATGACACAGAAGGACCGCCGCAGAGTTCAGAGCTTGTCCTGGGACGTGGCGAAGAATGGCATTTGCGTTGCCGTCATCTCAGGATGGAGAAACAATCAGTTCAGTGGGCTTTACTGGTGGGGACGGCATTTTTCGTGATAAGCCGTAAGAGCATCGCTTGCCTGAGGAGCTGGGCCACGTTTCGCACGCGGAGTCGTCGCATCAGGTTAAACCGGTGGACTTCAACCGTACGGACGCTGATATTCAGTTGTTCGCCTATTTCTCGATTCGTGTGACCTTGGGCCACGAGGCGAAGAATTTCCTTTTGACGGGACGTCAGCGAGAGAACTTCTCCGGTTTTTTCTTTGGAATTGCCTTTATTCTCTCGAGAAGGCGATTTGACTTTGGCCATAAGAAACTCCCGCGCGTTGTTCAGAACTGCATTCGTCGGTCGAGGTTTTCATAAATTACCATAACTGGATTTTGGGAACAACATTTTTTGGAACGACTAGTCTTACTGGGAGTCTTGTCTTTCAAACACTTGACAAGCCGGCCTTTCAGAACCGCGCTCACCGTGGCCGGGGTCAGCGTTGGAGTGGCGGCCGCCCTTGCCATCTATCTGGCGAATCAAACCGTCTTTGAATCGTTTCAGCGAGCCGTCACCCGGGTAGTCGGAGAGGCCACGATTCATATTTCAGGGGCGGAACGTCGACTCGATGAAACGCTCATCGAACGGATTCGCCTCCATCCCGACGTCCAAGCGGTCCATCCGTATATTTCACAATCCGTCATACTCGAAACGGGTGACGGGAACACCCGCGCCGGCATGGTGTGGGGGTTGGACCTGTTGGAAGTGCTCGGTGACGAGACGGGCGTGCGGCAATCCTCCGGTCAGGAGGAATTTTCGCTGGATCCCCTGCTCAGCCCGGATGCGATTTTTGTGGACCGCGAGTTGGCGACCGGCTTGGGCGTGAATCGAGGTGATCCCGTGACGGTCCACGCAGGGCCGCATCAATTCGAGGCAACCGTGAGTCGGGTGTTGACGGTTTCCGACGATGAAAAGCGATGGGATTCCATGGCCATCATGGATATTGCCGCCGCTCAAGTGCAATTCAAGCGGCTCGGCCAGCTCGATGGGGTGGATCTGGTGACGACCCCCGGCATCTCCGTGGATCACGTGATTCAGGAACTGCAGGCACGTTTGGGTCCTTCCGTCCTGGTCAATCGTCCGTCCCAGCGTGACGCGCAGGTGCAGCGGATGCTCACCTCCTTTCAGTTGACCCTCACCACGCTCAGTATGGTCGGGCTCTTCGTCGGCACGTTTTTAGTCTATAACGCCGTAGGATTTTCCGTTGTCCAATATCGACGGGAGATCGGCATCCTGCGAGCGATCGGTATGTTTCGCGGGCACATCGCCTTGTTGTTTCTGGGTGAGGCGATCATTGCCGGCGTCGTTGGAGGATGCCTGGGGGCCGTGTTCGGAAGTGGGTTGGCGCAGTGGCTTGTCGGGCTCGAACGGGAAACGGTTTCCGAACTCTATGGAATAAAGACGATGGGAGAACTATCATTCACCCTGCCAGTGCTGTTGGGAGGATGCCTGTTGGGAATGGCGCTGTCCGTGATCGGGGCGTTGGGACCATGCCTGGAGGCGAGCCGGACCGCCCCGGCTCTGGCCATCGCGCCCGGGCAATATGAAACCACGCGTCATCATCATGGCCGATGGACCGTCCTGGCCGTGGGGGCCTTGGGTTTGGCCGGGCTGCTCTCCTTACCCGGTCCGGTCAACGGCCTTCCCGTTTTTGGATATGCCGCGGCGTTTTGCGTCCTACTGGGGTGCACGCTGCTCGCACCCCTGGGCATTCATCTGCTGGGCCTGGTGACCTTCTTCAAACCATCGTCGGGGTCCATGACCCGCCTGGCCGTGGATCAGATTGCCAGATCTTCTGGGCGAAACAGCGTCACGCTGTCGGCTTTTCTGGTCGGCATTGCGATCGTCGTGGGTGTCGGCGTCATGGTCGAGAGTTTCCGGGATACCGTTGAGCGATGGATCGACCAGACCCTCATGGCGGACCTGGTGGTGACGCCCCATGAAGAAGGGTTGGACGCCGACCCACGCGAGAACGTCTTTCTCATTTCACCGGAAACGGTCCGGCGTGCCAGAGCGGTGCCGGGAGTGGCAGCCGTTGATCCCTACCGTCAAGTGCGCATACAAGTCGGTTCCACCCAAGCCTACGTCGCGGCACGCGATCTTGCCCTTCACGCGGAACGGAGTCGATACCTGTTCGTGAACGGCGATTCTTCTCACCGGCTCCGCCAAGCCATTGAAGAACAGGGAGTGGTGGTTTCGGAAGTGTTGGCCCAGCGACTCGGGGTCAACGTAGGCGACCTGCTGTCTTTGCCGACCGGCGTCGGGCAAAAGGATTTTCCCGTGGTCGGCGTTTTTTACGATTATGCCACGGATGGCGGAAAGATCGTGCTGGACCGGTCGCTCTATGAACAATGGTGGGGTGATCGCACGGCAACGGTGTTGGCGATGTATCTTGAGCCGAACGCGAGTGGTCAACGCGTACGAGACGACCTGAAAAAGGCGCTCGATCCGCTCATGCCCGTGTCGATCATCAGCAACCAGGAACTCAGGGCGCACATTCTTGAAATTTTTGATCGGACCTTTCGGTTGACCTATGGGTTGGAAATCCTCACGGTGATCGTCGGCTTGCTGGGGATTATCAATACGCTCTTGACGACCGTGGTCGAGCGACAACGGGAATTTGCGACGTTTCGCGCGATCGGAGGCAGTCGCAGGCAAGTGCAAGGGTTGGTGGTGCGTGAATCGCTTTGCCTGGGAATGTTGGGGTTGATCCTCGGGTTACTGGGCGGGATCCTGCTCGCAACCTTGCTGATCAGCGTGATCAACAAACAGTCCTTCGGCTGGACCATTCACATGATCATTCCCTTCAAGACCATCCTGGAAGCCGTTCTTGTCGCAGGGGTCACGGGGCTGCTGGCCGGGTATCTTCCGGCTCGCTGGGCCACCGGCGGCACCATCGCCGACGGGTTACGGTACGAGTGAGGAGAGAATCGTCAGCCATGTATGTCCTCACTCACTCGTTGACAATTCCCGCTCCCCGATAGATTCCCGCTAAAGCCTGAGGGGACAGGCTCTTTCCCTTCTGTCATTCCCGCCGTTTGTTAGCGGGAATCCAGTAATTTGTCATCCTGAGCGAAGCGAAGGATCTGTTTCTCCAGGCGCGCAGTGTTTAAACGACGAGATTCTTTCCTTCGCTTTACTCAGGACAGGCGCCTCCGGCTCAGAATGACTGAAATTCTGCTTTAGCTGTACTTTTTTATAGAGGTTGGATAGCATAGCTTCCTTTGAGTAGTATTGTGATTGACTCCCACCTTCAAGGCTTTGTTTTGATTCAAGGGATGGCAATACTCTATGGCTGCACCCAAAAGTAAAAAGACGAAAGTCGTAAAGTCCAAATCGAAAAAGGCGGAACCGTACAGGCATGCGGAGGCGACCAGCCTCATGCGGCCGGAAGTCGGGACGCAAGCCCAGTTTAAGAAGAAGAAACCACCGAAAACCTACCGGTATGATTCGTCATTGTCGCCGACGCTTGATTGCGATGCCAAAAATCCTGCCCGCGAGCAAGGCGAAGCGCTGATCGCACAACTGGAGCGGCACATCGAAGAGTTACGGACCGCCTCTACTCCCTCTCCCTCGATGGGAGAGGGCAGGGGTGAGGGTGAAGTTGCCAAGTCCCTGCGTCAGGCCGAAGAGACGCTACGCCAGCTTAAAGCCCTCAGCAAGCCTTTCCTGAACTGGGCAGGCAAAGCGGAACGCCTGTCTTTTGACGTGCCCACCTTGCCGTTGTTTATCCACGAGCGGCTCTCCACAAAAGCCATCATTGAAACGCTGGTAGGACACAAGACCGACAAACAACTGGATCTGTATGACTTATATGGTGACCCCCGGCATTCCATCACCGATCAAGTGTTGAAAGCGTATGAATATCCCGACCAATGGGTGAACCGGATGATCCTCGGCGATTCGCTCGTGGTCATGAACTCGTTGTTGCACTATGAAGGGCTCGGCGGGCACGTGCAGATGATTTATATGGACCCGCCCTACGGCGTGAAGTTCGGGTCCAACTTCCAGCCCTTTGTTCGGAAACGAGACGTCACCCACAACGATGACGAAGACATAACCCGCGAGCCTGAAATGGTCCAGGCGTACCGGGATACATGGGAATTGGGCCTGCATTCCTACCTGACGTATTTGCGTGACCGGCTGCTGCTGGCCCGCGATCTACTCACGCCCAGCGGCAGCATCTTTGTTCAGATCAGCGACGAAAATCTGCACCATGTCCGGGAAGTGATGGATGAAATTTTTGGGGCGGAGAACTTTGTCTCTCTGGTCGCTTTTGCAAAGACAACAGGCTTCGCAGGTAAAACGCTATCTTCTGTTGCAGATTTCATTCTCTGGTACGCGAAGGATATCTCGCAGATTAAATATCGCCAATTGTATCGGCCAAAAGAAGCGGGAGATGAAGGTGCAACCAAGTACAGGCCTATTGGCACTATTGAGGCAGCTCTAAAAGGGAAAATCGATCCGACTCGCCTTGCGACGTCAGATCAGCTGACGTCGCAAGGCGAGTCACAGGCATCTGAGCAAGAATTTGAATTTGGCGGCAGGAAATGGAGGCCGCCGGTGGGTCTGCATTGGAAGACGACAGTAGAAGGTCTTAACCGCTTAGCGGATGCTGGTCGTATCATTATTGAGGGCAATTCTCTTAGGTATGTTCGCCTTCTTGATGATTTTCCTGTTTTCCCAGTCGCCAATATTTGGTCAGACATTGGGGGAATTCAGAACCGAACCGAAGGCAAGCTTTACGTGGTGCAAACTGCTGCACTTGCTATTCAACGCTGCCTCCTCATGACCACCGACCCGGGCGATCTTGTCCTTGATCCAACCTGCGGAAGCGGCACGACGGCGTATGTTGCCGAACAATGGGGCCGACGCTGGATCACGATTGATACCAGCAGGGTGCCGTTGGCGCTCGCTCGGCAACGGCTGTTAACCGGTACTTTTCCCTGGCACGAACTCAAGGACGATCAGCGTGGTCCAGCCGGCGGCTTCGTCTATAAACGAAAGCAGAACAAAAAAGGTGAAGAGGTTAGTGGGATCGTTCCCCACGTGACGCTGAAATCCATTGCGAAAAACGAACCTCCACAGGAGGAGATTCTTGTGGACCGCCCGGAACAACAAAGCGGCATTACCCGCGTGACGGGGCCGTTCTGCGTAGAAGCCACGATTCCCACACCAGTGGATTGGGAAGAGGAGTCACCCTCACCCCAGCCCTCTCCCATCAAGGAAAAAGGTGGAGGAGAAGGCTATGGCTCCTTCGTTGATCGGATGTTGGAAGTGTTGCGCAAGAGTCCTGTCCTAAGATTGGAGGGTAACAAGACGGTCACATTCAAGAATGTCCGCCCACCGGCAAAGACCCTGTCTCTTTCCGCGGAAGCCATTGTGGATGCGACCGCGCCTGGACAAAAACCCTCTTTGTCAGAGGCGATTGATGAGGCGGAGGAGAAAAGCGGCCGCAGGCTTCCGTTGTCTGGGAAGCCCGTAGCGTTGGTCTTCGGACCTGAAAACGGAGCTGTCAGTGAGAAATTGGTGTATGAAGCCGCACGTGAAGCTCATGCCAAAAGCTACACTCATCTCTATGTCATCGGCTTTGCCATTCAACCCAATGCTCGAACGTTGGTGGAAAATTGCACCGAGGTGGTGGGCGTGTCCGCTACCTACGTGCAGGCCACTCCCGATCTGATGATGGGGGATCTGCTCAAGAATATGCGTTCGAGTCAGATCTTCAGCGTCTGCGGCCAGCCGGAAATTGAAGTGCGAAAGATCAAAGCCCCCTCTCCCCGAAAAGGTGAAGATGTTCACTATCAGGTAGAGTTGCTTGGCTTGGATGTGTTCGATCCCATTACCATGAAGATTGATCACCGTTCCGGCGATGACGTACCGGCCTGGTTTCTGGACATCGACTATAACGACCTGTGTTTTCACGTTTCGCAGGCGTTCTTCCCCCGAACCGGCGCCTGGAACAATCTCAAAAAAGCCTTGAAGGGCGAATATGAAGAAAGTGTTTGGGATCATCTCTCCGGCGCGACGAGTGCGCCATTCCAAGCCGGTGAGCACAAGCAGATTGCCGTGAAAGTGATCGACGACCGCGGGAATGAGTTGCTGGTTGTGAAAAAACTGAATGGGGCCAGGGGGTGATCGAACAAGTCACAATCCGACGCTTCAAGCGGTTTGCTGATGTGACCTTCTCCCTTCCCGGACACGTCGTTGTTGCCGGACCCAATAATTGTGGAAAGACGACGATGTTACAGGCCATTGCGGCCTGGGATCTGGCGTTGACCTACTGGAAGCAGCGACACGATTATCAACGTCATAGAGGGTTTTACGCAAAAGTGCCTGTTGCCAGACAGGCTTTCACTGCGGTTCCTCTTCGTGCCTTCGATCTTCTCTGGAACGATCGCAAATATGCCGGCTCTATCGAGATCGAGATTCGCCACTCTCAAGGGTGGACCGTAACCATGGAGTTGATGGCCGATAGCACGGAGCAGGTTTACGTGCGTCCCAAACCCGATGTCGATCCGAATACGGTCAGGCAGGTTGCACTCAATACGGCATTCGTTCCGCCCATGACGGGACTTAGTATTAGCGAGCCCGTGTATCAACGACCGAAAGTCGATCAACTGTTGGGCCAGGGGAAACCAGGCGAGGTGATCCGGAATTTGCTGGTCGAGGCCCATCGAACTTCGGCTTGGGACTCTCTTCGTGATTCAATTAAACGGCTTTTTCATTATGAAAGTTTACCTCCTGACGCGACCGGGGCTGACATCATTGCCGAATACCAGGACCATCCCGACGGACCACGGCTTGACATTGCGAGTGCCGGCAGCGGCTTTCAACAAGTGCTCATGCTCCTGACTTTTCTTTACACCCGGCCTGGTTCGATCCTGCTATTGGACGAACCGGACGCGCATCTGCACGTGATCCTTCAAGACGCGATCTATGGGGAGTTGCGCTCCGTCGCCGCTCAACAAAACTCGCAACTCATTATCTCCACGCATTCGGAGGTGATTATCAACTCCGTCGAGCCTCGTGAACTCTGTATGCTTCTCAATCAACCAAAACTTCTGGACTCTGTTGTTGATCGAAAGAAACTTGCCGCTTCCCTTGGGGTGTTATCCAATACGGATATTCTCCTGGCCCAGGATGCTCCCGGCATTTTGTATGTTGACGGGTATACGGATATCAATATCCTTGTTGAATGGGCAAAAATTTTGAATCATCCGGTGTATGAAACACTGACGACGCGATTATTTTGGAAACCGACCGTCTGGGAGCCGAGATCGGGGGCATCAGGGATCAAGGCCGAAGATCATTATGATGCCCTGAAACTCGGCCGCGAGGATTTGCCGGGTTTGGTCCTCCTCGATGGTGATGATAATCCGAGGGTCCCTGCTACGGAAGTGACGGGGACTGGATTACAACGCCTTCGATGGAGTCGCTACGAGATCGAAAGCTATCTCGTACACCCAAAAGCTTTGGAACGCTTCATTGAGAAAAAAGTCGGTGCCGAGGCTCTTTCAGCGGAAGCCAGGAAGGATATGTTGGCCTATCTGGAGGAGACTTTCACGCCTGCCTTTCTTCAAAATCCTCTCAAGCCCAATCCTTTGGTCGACGCGTATTTGCGTCAAAATAAAGCTAGGACAGAAGTCATTCCACCGATTCTCGATGCGGCCGGGTTGCAAGGCTTCCCTTATACCCGATTCAACGAAATCGCTGCCGCGATGCTGCCCGAAGAAATCCATCCCGAAGTCAAAGAAAAACTTGACGCCATTCAACGGGCCTTTCGTCTATGAGTGCGTACGAAGTTCCTCAGCCTATTCTTAATCCTCCTTTCGGAGAACCCCGGGAACACTGGCATATTGTCGAGGGGGAAACCCCTTCGCGAAAACCGGGTCGCCGTCCGGCTATGTACTTCTATCGCGATCCCAAGGTTAAGCCCGAGAAAGAGTACGGGCCTGTGGCTGCCACCGCTATCGAACTGAAGCTGGTCAACCGCATTCGAGCGCAGGTAAAGAAATGGCGGTCGGAAGGGTATCCCGGTGTCACCAGAACCACTCAGGAGTTGCTTCAATGGTGGCAACGCGAAGGAAGAAAACATCGGCTTTTCTTTGCCCAGCTTGATGCGGCTGAAACGATTATTTTTCTCACCGAGGCCCGGGATGATTTTCTACAAGGCATCGATATCCCTCAGGAAGAAATCAGCGATGAGAAAAAGGATCATGGTTTTACGGGATTCCGTCGCTATGCCTGCAAGATGGCAACGGGCTCCGGGAAGACAACTGTCATGGGGATGCTTGCAGCTTGGAGCATTCTCAATAAAGTCAACGACCATGGGGATAAACGATTTTCGGACGTCGTGTTGGTCGTCTGTCCGAATGTGACGATCCGCAACCGGCTCCGGGAACTCGATCCGAAGGAAGGCGAAGCCAGTCTGTATCTCACCCGCGATCTCGTTCCGTCGCATTTGATGCCTTTATTAACGCAGGGTCGTGTTTTGGTGAGAAATTGGCACGTATTCGAGCCACAGGCCATCCAAACAGGTGGCGTGGGAGCCAGGGTAACGAAAGCCGGGGTTGAGGTTCGTACCAAAGAAACCATTGCCATCGGTTCCCAAACGACGACCGCCCACGGGCGACGCTACCTGACCTTGAAGGATTTTGAACGTCAAGTTGCCGCCGCCATGCTTTCTGTACTGGATGAAGAAATCGACAAAGATGGAACTCTGCGAAAGGTCACGGTCGAATCGAGACGCTACGTTGAAAGCGATACGGCTCTTCTTAACCGCCTTCTTGGTCGGGAAGTCGGAGGAAAACAAAACATTCTCATCATGAATGATGAGGCGCATCACGCCTATCGCATCGTGCGTGAGAATAAAGATGAAGATGAGGAAGACCTTTTCGGCGAGGAAGAGGATGCCGAAGATTTTTTTAAGGAAGCCACGGTTTGGATTGACGGCTTGGATCGTATCCAGAAACTTCGGGACATTAATTTTTGTCTGGATCTTTCGGCGACGCCTTATTTTCTCGGGCGAGTCGGACAGGACACGAATCGGCCGTTTCCCTGGGTCGTCAGCGACTTTGGTTTAATTGATGCCATCGAATCCGGACTGGTGAAGATTCCGCAACTCGCCGTTCGGGATACGACCGGCAAAGAGATCCCCGGTTACTTCAATATTTGGCACTGGATCTTACCGCAACTGACCGCTGCCGAGCGTGGCGGCAAGAAGGCCAATCCAAAGCCGGAAGCTATCCTGAAATATGCCCATCACCCCATCGCTATGCTCGGGGGGCTCTGGGAAAAAGAACGAGAGGAATGGAGCCAAAATCAAGAAGACACGCGCCCCCCTGTTTTTATTCTCGTATGCAAAAACACTCAGATTGCCAAGGTGCTCTATGAATGGTTGGCAGAGGATCGTGCGCCAACGGGAATTCCTCCGGTCAAGATCGAGGGATTTAAAAACGAAATTCAATCGGTCGGCGGCACCTTCGGCAGCTTCACATTGGGCGTCGATACGCTGGGCACGCAGGAGTTGCGTGGTCGCCAAAACACGATCCGCGTGGATTCCAAAGTTGTGCATGAATCCGACTCCGGCGAGGCCAAGAGTAACGAAGTGCGTTGGATGCGCTTTATCCTCGATACAGTAGGGAAGACCGCGTGGCCGACCGATCGAATGGGCCGTCCTCTTTACCCCGATGGTTTCAAAAAACTAGCTAAGGATCTTAAGCGACCCGATCATCCACCAGGTCGTGACGTTCGGTGTATTGTCAGCGTGGGTATGTTGACCGAAGGTTGGGACTGCAACACGGTGACGCACATCATCGGCCTTCGCCCTTTTATGTCTCAACTCCTGTGTGAGCAGGTCGTTGGACGCGGATTGCGTCGGACAAATTATGAGGTCGGACCGGATGGGCTGCTGACTGAGGAAACGGCTACAGTATTTGGTGTTCCTTTTGAGGTTATTCCGTTCAAAGCTTCTCCGAAGGGTCAACCGCAACCACGGGTCAAGCGCTATCACGTTCATGCCCTTCCTGCGAAATCACGTTATGAGATCACCTTCCCTCGCGTTGAAGGGTACACGCAGGCCATTCGCAATCGCGTGACCGTGGACTGGGAGACGATTACCCCCCAAGTATTGGAACCGGAACGTATCCCTCCGGAAGTTGAAGTGAAAGGTTTGCACGTCAACGATCAAGGAAAACTATCACTGAGCGGGCCTGGTCAAATTCGCGGCATCACACTTGCGGAGTTTCGGGCCAAACGTAGAATTCAGGAGTTAGTGTTTGACCTTGCCCAAACGCTTACGCGGGATTACGTTGCTCAAAATCAATGTTCCGTTCCCGCCCATAAGCTGTTTCCCCAATTAGCATCTATTATTAACCTCTACCTCAACAACAAGGTCACGGCTCCACCGCCCTCGGACAAAAAGGACATTTTTCTCTTGCCGTACTACAATTTGGTTGTCGAGCGCTTATTGGAGGCTATCCGTCCCGATACCTCGCAAAATGAAGCCCCGGAAGTGCCTCGCTACGAAACCACGCGCGGGGGTGGCTCTACTGCCGACGTGGATTTTTGGACCAGCCGTGAAGTCCGGGAAGTTGTGAAGAGCCACCTGAATTACATGGTTGCCGATACCAAACAGTGGGAACAGTCCGCGGCGTATTTCCTGGATAAGAATGAGTCGGTTGAGGCTTTTGTGAAAAACGCCGGTCTGGGGTTTGCCGTCCCCTATCTCCACAACGGCCAGATGCACGACTATGTTCCTGATTTTATCGTTCGTCTGAAATCCGATTCGACCCGCCACTTGATCCTTGAAACAAAAGGCTATGATCCGTTGGAAGGGGTCAAGCGTGCCGCTGCAGAACGATGGGTGAGTGCGGTCAATGCTGATGGAACGTTCGGGCAATGGGAATATGCCATTGCCAAGAAGATGTCGGAGGTTCCAAAGATCCTTCAGAACTTTTCCGGGAGTCAATGAGACAAGGGTAGGGGTTGGGCCTCTAGGCTTGGAGAAGAATCGGCGAGCGTTATGAAGTCCGTCCCGGACTGCTGTGCCCTTCAGTTGGCTGGGACAGGGGAGTCAGGCACGGCAGAATTTTTTCTCGCCACTTCAAAGCCCATGTCTGCGAGCATCCGTTCGACCTCGTGGCCGGGTTGTCCGGGTGTCGTGAGATAGCCGTTGACGAACAGCGAGTCCGCCACGTACAGGGCCATGGGTTGCAGGGACCGGAGATTGAACTCTCTCCCGCCCGCCGCGCGCAACTCTCGTTGAGGATGGATAAAGCGAAACAGGCAGAGGATTTTCAGGCATCGTTGCGGGGTCAAGTGGTTGGTGTCGGCTAATGGGGTTCCCGGAATCGGATGCAGCATGTTCAACGGGATCGAGTCGGGGTTGACATCCTGCAGGGCAAAGGCAAGGTCCACAAGATCTTCGTCGGATTCTCCCATGCCGACGATACCGCCTGAACACAATTCCAGGCCCGCGGCTCGCGCGTTTTGCAAGGTGGTCACTCGATCCTGATACGTGTGGGTCGTACAGATGGAGGAGTGATAGGCTTCGCTCGTGTTCAGGTTGTGGTTGATGCGATCGACGCCGGCGGCCTTGAGTCGTTTGGCCTGGGGCTCGGTGAGAAGTCCCAGGGAACAGCAGACCTGCATGGGAAGTTCCTGTTTGATCCGCTTCACCGCCGAGGCAATGTCGGTCACTTCTTTTTCGAGAGGACTTCTTCCGCTGATCACCACACAGTATCGTTGGGCTTTAGCCTCATGGGCTTGGCGAGCGCCTTTCAGCATTTCATCGGCAGACACTAACGCATAACGGTCGATGGAAGCGGTGGAGATACTGGATTGCGAACAATAATGACAATCTTCCTGACAAGCGCCGCTCTTGGCGTTGAACAGCATTTGGATGGTGACTGTTCGACCAAAATAGGCATGGCGAATGGTATACGCGGCGTTGACAAGGGGTAAGAGTTGGGCCTCGTCGGTTTGGAGTATCTCCAAGCCTTCTTCACGGGTGACCGAATGGCCCTCCAGCACCTGTTCCGCGAGAACGTCGAATTGCGTCATTCGCTTACTCCCTTTGTCCGTTGACCGGAGTGTGTCGCCGGTGACGAAACGAATCGTTTGATTAAGCCGCTATTTCTAAGGTTGTTTATTGCTTATGTGCTCTTTCAAACGTTTTGCCGCAGTCTCATGGACCACCATTCCATGCTCTATGATAACGCCGATCGTGAATAGATATGAAGGAAGGCTGTCTTTGAATGCTACTTGGAGCGAATACATCAGAGGGGAAACGATGATCAGACATACGGGGATTCCGAGTAGAAAAAGATGTACCAAAGAAAGGTCGCTGGTATTGGGAAAGACAAGCTTTCGTATGAAGATCCCCAAAAAATAGGCAGCAAAAGGCAAAATCCAAACAAAAAGGATAACAAAGCCGGATATTTTTTCAGGGAGCGTGGTCACCGATTAATCTGGAGAGTTCTGCACATCGTGCGCAGAATGGCAGACGATGTGCCGGCTGCTTTGGTCTAGAATCCATAGCCAGTGTCGGATTATGGATTGTTATCGACAACGTACCGGCTGCCCTCTTCTGTCGTTCCGTTGTAGACCCAGCCGCTAAATTTTCCTTTCGGATCGTGGATCTTTAGCCACTCCTGCTCACCGAAAAGGTCTTTAACCTTACGTCGTTCCTCAATGACGACCTGCTGTTCTGGACTCAAGGTGCCTATTGGCTTGCCTTTGAGGGCGAACCAACCAGGTGGTGAGTCCCGTATGATCAGGTTGCCTTTCGCCACGTATAGGTCATTTTCGCCCGTTACTTGTGGATGGTTAGGATCCTGCCCTATCGCTGGCTGCAACCCGGCAACGAAGAAACCGACTACTGCAATGAGTGTAAATGTTGACAACCTCATTCGATGGTCTCCATAGCATTAGACTACTTAATACTTCGTTCGGTGTCAAGCGACGCTCTTGACAGTTGCTATCGATGTAGGCAGTCAAGATTAATAGCTGAAGCCGGAACGTTCCAGGAGGAATCCTTCTAACTTGTTTGATGAATCATCTTCGTGGATTCGGAAGGCTGTGGGTGCCCCAGGGCTTGCGAATCATATTCCGTTGGCGGGATTTGCGGGGCGTCTCTCCACATGTTCTCGATGCCGTAATACGTCCGACTCTCTTCCCGGAAAATATGAATGATGATGTCTCGATAATCGAGCAGGATCCAGTTCGCCGCGGTTTCCCCTTCCATGGTGCCGTGGTCCCCGAAACGATGCGCCATTTCCTGCCGGATGGCTTCGGCAATGGCTTTGACCTGGCGCCCTGAATTTCCGGAGCAAATGACAAAATAGTCGGCAATCGGGGTGAGGTGTCCTATTTCAAGGACCATGACATCGGAGGCTTTTTTATCAAGGGCGATGCCTCCGATGAACAATGCTTTGCGTTTGATGTCTGAAATAGGGCGGCTCCTCAATGCGGGACGTACAAGTTGTGTTGAATTATATAAGAATGGACCGGGGGTGGCAACCAGTCCGTGACGTCCAAACCCTTCCGGATTCGTTCTCGGACGGCGGACGCGGAGATCTTACAGGGGTCAATTCGCAGGAACGTGACCGTGGCCTGCGGACCGATGGGGAGATCCAGGCGACGTTGCCGGCCTGAATCCAAATGCTGAAGTTGTGGGGGCGACAGGGGAGGTAACAGCGTCAGCGAGGCCACTCGGGAAAAGGGAACGTGTGGCCGCGACAGCACGAGAAAGTTCGTCAAGGCCAATAAGGTTTCGGCCGATTTCCACCCTGCAATCTCGAGAAACGCATCGAGACCGATAATAAACCAGAGTTCACCCTTCACGGTTTCCCGAAGCGTTCGGACCGTATCGATGGTATAGGATGTATCCGGCGCGTTGGTTTCCACGTCGGAAACCGCAAAGTCCGGCAGACCCGCGACGGCGTGTTGCACCATGCTCAATCGATGGTGCACCGGGGCCAACGATTCACGCGACTTGTGGGGTGGAGCGCCCGAAGGAATGAAGAGCACCCGGTCGAGCGCCAAGGCCCGTTGCGCTTGCCCGGCAATCGAAAGGTGGCAGTTGTGCACGGGGTTGAACGTGCCACCCAGCAACCCGATCCGAGTGAAGGGGGAATCGCTCACCGCGTCACGAAGAAGGATCAAGGATGAGGTGATCAGACCAACAGCGCAAGGTTGTCCCGGTGGATGACTTCTTCATATTCGTGTGTGCCCACTCCCTGCGCAATTTCTTTCGTTCGACGTCCCTTGATCCCGGAGACGACGTCCGATGAAAAATTCACCAATCCCTTGGCAAACTCTTTTCCATCCGGGTCCACGCAAGAAACGGGATCGCCTGCCGCAAACGTTCCCTTCACGTCGACGATCCCGGAAGGCAGCAGGCTTTTCCCTCGACTGGTGAGCGCCGTGACGGCTCCGGAATCCAGCACGAGTTGTCCCTTGGATCGCAGCGTATAGGCGATCCAATGTTTGCGGCTGGGGAGTTTCCGGCCTTGGGAAAAGAACAGGGTGCCTTGTTCGGATCCGGCAAAGACGCTCGGCAGCAAGTCCGGGGTTTCACCGTTGAGTAATAACGTGGGGACTCCGAATTGACGGGCCAGTTTTGCCGCCTCGATTTTCGTCACCATGCCCCCGCGGCTTTCCTGGCTCTGCGAGGTTCCGGCTCCTCGTTCGATATCGGGTGTAATGTCCGTCACGTGTGAAATCAACGTGGCCTCCGGATCATGTCGCGGGTCCCGGGTGAACAGCCCGTCGACGTCCGAGAGGATAATGAAAAGATCCGCATCGACCAGGTGAGCGACCTGCGCCGCGAGAGTGTCATTGTCGCCAAAACGAATTTCATCTACCGAGACGGCGTCATTTTCATTGACGATGGGAATCACCCCCAATTGAAGCAACGTCGTGAGCGTGTGCCGTGCATTGAGAAAACGTTTTCGATCGGCCAGGTCTTCATGTGTGAGCAACACCTGGGCTATTTGTTGCCCCGCTTCCTGGAAACAGGTTTCATAGGCGTGAATGAGACGGCTTTGTCCGGCTGAAGCCGCGGCCTGTTTCAAGGGGAGGGTTTGCGGATAGGACTTGAGGCCGAGTTTCCCAATGCCTGCCACGATGGCCCCCGACGACACCAGGACGACTTCCCGTTCTTCCTGTTTGAGCCGGGCGATTTCATCGGAGAGGCGTTGAATGTGGTCGAGTCGCAATCCCGCCGTGGCGGCCAGGATGCTGCTGCCTATTTTAATGACGAGCCGCTTGGCGTGTGGGAGGATGAGATCTCTCATGCTGCTTCGATTTCATGAAGGTGTTGCGCAAGAAACGCGCGTAAGGCCTCGAGCCCCTCACGCGTGGCCGAAGAGATCGGGAAAAAAGCCATCTGCCCTTCCCGGCAATAGCGCCGGAGATCCTGGTGCCGCTGCCCGTTGCCCTGGCTGTCGACTTTGGTCCCGACTACGGCAAAGGCACGCTGCCCCAGGGTCTGATCGAATGAGGAGAGCTCTTCCTGTAAGACGTGCAACGTGTTTACGGGATCATCCGGGGTTCCCTCGGAAATATCGATAAGATACAACAGGAAACGCGTGCGTTGAATGTGCTTGAGAAATTGATGCCCCAGGCCCTTGCCTCTATGGGCGCCTTGAATGAGTCCGGGAATGTCGGCCATGACGAAACTGTCGTAGTCGCCCAGGGGGACGACTCCCAAATGCGGTTGCAGGGTCGTGAAGGGATAATCGGCAATTTCCGGTCGCGCGGCCGAGAGCGTGGAAATCAACGTGGACTTTCCGGCGTTCGGAAACCCCACGAGCCCGACGTCGGCCAGGAGTTTCAGCTCCAGGTCGAGCTGTAACTCTTCGCCGGATACACCTTTCTCAAACGTCTGGGGTGCCCGGTTCGTGGAGGTGGCGAACCGGGCGTTCCCTTTCCCGCCCTTTCCTCCAACGGCCAGGATCGCGGATTGCTCGGGTGTCACCAGATCCGCCAGGATATCGTGGGTCTCCGCATGTTTGATCGTGGTCCCGACCGGCACGGTGATCGTCACGTCGGAGCCGGAACGGCCATGGCGATTGGCTCTTTGCCCGTGAGTGCCGGATTTGGCCTCATAATGACGCCGGTACTTCAGGTCGAGCAACGTCGTCATGCGGGTCGAAGCCGTGACGACGACGTTGCCTCCGTTCCCGCCGTCACCACCATCCGGCCCGCCATGGGGGACGAATTTTTCCCGCCGGAAACTACAGCCTCCGTTCCCGCCGTTGCCGGATCGAACAAAAATTTTTGCGTGGTCGATAAACATAAGGCACCACGATTGTCATAGGAAAAGGGGAAAGAAAGAAACCGGGCGGAAGAATTCGATTGTCAATGGCGCAACAAGCCCGCACAGGAATGCCAGAGAGGCGAGGCAACCCTGCGTGGGCATGGTTCTCTTTTCCTCCCCTTTGTAAGGGGAGGGTAGGTGGGGTAGAGTTGAACGCCCATAGAGCACGAGGTTTCGCCATCCTCTCCGCAGGTTCTACCTCCCCTCACCCCTCCCGATCCTTCGGCTACGCTCAGGACAAGCAAAGGAGGGGAACAGGAAAGGCGGCCTGATTAGGTTGTTGTCATAGGAAAAGGGGAAAGAAAAAGAGCCAGGGGAGGAAGATGAGTCGTTTATGTTGAGGGATACACGCTGATCTTGCGTCGCGCTTCGCCCCCCTCGAATTTCACGATTCCCGAAATTTTGGCAAAGAGGGTATGATCCTTGCCCATCCCGACGTTATAGCCGGGATGAAACTTGGTGCCTCGTTGGCGAATGAGAATGTTGCCCGGTTGAACCCGTTCGTCGGCGTATCGCTTGACTCCCAGATATTGAGGATTGCTGTCGCGGCCGTTTCGAGTTGAGCCGCCACCTTTTTTATGTGCCATGCCCGGTCCTTTTCCTAGCCCGTGACGATGTCATCGACGCGGAGTTGGGTGAATGCTTGACGATGCCCGCGGGTTTTCCGGTAATTCTTTCTTCGCTTCTTCTTGAACACCGTGATCGATCGGCTTCGGCCGTTCCGAATAACCGTGGCTTGCACGTGAGCCCCTTCGATAACCGGTTGTCCCGGAAGGGGTTCTTCGTCCGTCGAAATGAATCGAACGGGCTTCAATTGCAAGATTTGGCCGATTTCGGCGTGAAGCGCTTCGACCTGAAGGACCGATCCGCGTTCGACCCGATATTGTTTCCCACCTGTTTCCAAGATCGCGTACATGAGAGTGTTATCCTTTCACTGCCTGCACATGTATCATGCACTTTAAGGGAGTGTCAAGGCATGAGGGGGGATTGGAGTAGCCGGATTGACAGGCCGAGCCCCCCTCGCTATAAGCTATAAATATGGGGACGTATTTCCGGGAACGTATTCATTATGTTTCAGAAAACTGGAGGTGAATTCGATGGATAGCAAAGAAGTGCTCGAACAAGCCTTGGCTCTCAAACCGAATGATAGGTTCTCGGTTGTCGAAGGTATTTTGAGAAGTCTTGACGAACCGGATGTGTCGCTTGACACAATATGGGCCGACGAAGCGGAAAGGCGGCTGCGCGCGTATCGCGAGGGCAAGCTGGAAGGGATACCGATACAGGAAATATTTAAGGAAAAATGATGAGAGTCGTGTTCTCCGACTTGGCAAAAAGAGAACTCGATGATGCGACGAACTTCTACGAAATGGAATTCGAGGGTCTTGGCAAACGATTTCTCACAGAGGTCAAGAAGGCCGTGGTCAGAATTTCCGAATACCCAAAAGCGTGGTCGGTCGAGCGAGGTGAAGTCAGGAAATGCCTGTTACACAGATTTCCTTACAAGCTTTTGTACTCTATTGAGCGAGATCATATTTATGTCATGGCGGTTGCGCATTTACACAGAAAGCCTGACTGCTGGGTTGAAAGAAGTGACACGTGACAAGTCCGTCAACCTGCACAAGGGAGTGCAGGTTCCGACACAAGTGGGCGGTGGGTATGATCGTGCGGACACGCATAGGCAGAGCGCCGTTTGGGGGTAGATGACACTTCCGAGAACCGTTTCTTTAGTCCAACGCCGAGCGCAGAAAGGGGAGTCATGGTGACGCCGAGTGAAAAAATCTGGATGGATGGAAGCTTTGTGAATTGGGATGAAGCCTCCGTCCATGTGTTGACGCATACCTTGCATTACGGCTTGGGAGCCTTCGAAGGCATTCGTTGCTACCGGGGCAAAGGCGGGTCGATGATTTTTCGCTTGCAGGAGCACGTGGACCGGCTGTTCGAGTCGGCGCATATTGTGATGATGAACGTCCCCTACAGTCGCAAGGACGTGTCCGAAGCCATTGTGGAGACGGTTCGGATCAACAAGCTGGAATCCTGTTATATCCGTCCATTGCTGTACGTGGGGTATGGCGAAATGGGGCTGTATCCCGGGAATAATCCCGTCAGGCTGGCGATAGCCGCCTGGCCGTGGGGCACCTATCTGGGAGAGGACGCCCTGGTGCATGGGATCCGGGCCAAGGTTTCCTCGTTTACCCGCCACCACGTGAACGTCTCCATGCCCCGCGCAAAAGTCTCCGGGTATTACGTGAATTCCATTTTAGCCAAGTGTGAAGCGAAAAACGGGGGGTACGACGAGGCCATTCTCCTGGATACGGAGGGCTATGTGGCCGAGGGGACCGGAGAAAACGTGTTCATCGTGTCGAAGGGCGTGCTCAAAACCACCCCTTTGACCTCCATCCTGGAAGGCATCACTCGTCATTCCATCCTGGATCTGGCCCGGGAGAAAAAGATCCCGGTGGTGGAGGAACGGTTTACCCGGGATGCGTTATACGTGGCCGAGGAGGCGTTCCTCACGGGAACGGCCGCCGAAGTGACGCCGGTTCGGGAAATCGATGATCGTCAGGTCGGAACCGGAAAACGGGGACCCGTCACAGACCTTCTGCAGAAAGCCTTCTTTGATATCGTGCAGGGCGAAGACCCTTCCCATGCCTATTGGCTGACTCCCATATAAGCCTCATTGTTTCTTCGGAAATCCCTGGCCCAGGTTCCCATCCTGAGCGAAGCGCTTGTCCTGAGCGAAGCGAAGGAACTATCTGCTTTTCCAGTCGTTCGGTTGTTGAACGAGAGATTCTTCACTTCGTTCAGAATGACAGATTCGGGATATTGCCGGCTATTTTCATTCCAACTATCAAGGACAGGCGACAAACCCCGCGTGGGAATTCTCACTGATTCCCATCCTTTGCCTGTCCTGAGCGTAGCGAAGGATCAGGAGGGGGAGGGGAGGTAGAAGTTTTTTTCGTCTTTCAGGGAAAAATCAATGTGCCGAAGAGGGCGTCTCGGACGATTCAGCGGGGGCTCCGGACGATTCAGGAGAAGCTGATTCAAGAGGGGCTTCCGTGCTTTCCGGAACGGAAGAAGTTGCTTCGCCGGACGTAGCGGGAACGTCAATCACCGAAGACGCGACGTTCTCCTGTCTGGAAAGCAACGCCAGGCTGAGCGAGGTCAACATGAAAATAATGGCCGCGCCCACCGTGATCTTGCTGAGAAACGTCCCGGGGCCGCGACTTCCGAAAACCGTTTGGCTGGATCCGCCGAATGCCGCGCCGATTTCAGCACCCTTCCCTGCCTGAAGCAGGATCGCGGCAATCATCAAGAAACAGACGATGAGATGGAGAATGACGGTGACAGTATACATGGATGCTTCCCGACGGCCTTTTTGCAACGAGTTTAGGAGGCCATCCCACAGATTCTAGCAAAGCCTTCGGGATCAAGACAAGCTTTTCCTACGAGGGCCCCATTGATCTCATCCGACCTAAAGAGTTCTTGGGCATTTTCAGGAGAAACGCTGCCTCCATAGATGATCCGCGTGGTGTGTCCGATTTGCGGCCATTCCACGTTCAGGATCGAGCGAAGAAAGGCGTGTACTTCTTCAATGTGTCGGACAGTGGCGGCGTAGCCGGTGCCGATAGCCCAAACCGGTTCATAGGCAATGGCGAGACTCGTCATCTGCTCGGGAGGCACGTCGCGTAAAGCCTGGAGCATTTGTTCTTTGACCACGTCTTGCGTATGACCGGTTTGTCGTTCCTCCAGGGTTTCCCCCACGCAAAGGATGGGAGCGAGATCATGCTGCAAGGCGGCTTTCAGCTTGTTGTTGACGTGGGCATCGGTTTCCGCCAAGAGTCGCCGGCGTTCCGAATGCCCGACGATGACCGACTGGCACCCCACGTCTTTCAGCATGCGACCGGAGATCTCACCCGTGTACGCGCCTTCCTCTTCCCAATACAGATCCTGCGCCCCCAGCCTGAACGGATCATCGGGATGGAGCATTTGCCGGATGCCGTCAAGAGCGGTAAACGGGGGAATGAGCAGGATCTCCACGGAGACGTCGGGAGCCAGGGCCTGCCGAAACCGGTGGACAAACTCGACAGCCTCGGCCGTCGTTTTGTGCATTTTCCAATTGCCTGCGATGAGTTTGGGGTTCACGAAAGCGGTGACCGTGAGAGATCAGGGTAACAAGGAGGCGACGGATCCATTACCGGGCCGGCAGGGCCGCCAGTCCGGGCATGTTCCCCCCTTCCAACAAGCTGAGCGCTGCACCACCTCCAGTTGAAATAAACGACATGCTGTCGGTTTCGCCGGCGCGGTGGATGGCCAGGGCGGTCGAGCCGCCCCCGACGATCGTCAGGGCATAGGCATTGGCGACGGCATGGGCCATGGCTTGGGTGCCCCGGGCAAAGGCGTCCCGTTCAAACAGGCCCATCGGCCCGTTCCAGAGGATGGTTTTGGCGTTTTCAACGGCCTCGGAAAAGAGTTTGACGGAGGCCGGGCCGATATCCAATCCGTACCATCCTTCGGGAATCTCCTGGATGGGAACGATTTTCGTTTCGGCACCGGGGTCCCGGCTGGCCGCAACCACGCAATCCACCGGAAGATAAAATTTGATGCCTTGCTCGATGGATCGTTCGTACACGCCTTTGGCGAAATCAAGCATCTCGTCCTCGACCAGGGACCGGCCGATTTCCAGGTTCATGGCTTTCAGGAACGTAAACGCCATACCTCCGCCGATAACGACTTTATCGACTTTCTTCTCGAGGTTCTTGATGACGCCGATTTTTCCCGACACCTTTGCTCCTCCCAACAGGGCCACAAAGGGACGGACGGGATTTTCAACGGCCCACTCGAGGTACTCCACTTCCCGTTTCATCAAATAGCCGGCCGCGGACGTTTTGATGAATGCGGGGATTCCTGTCGTTGAGGCATGGGACCGATGAGCGGTCCCGAACGCATCGTTGATAAAGACGTCACCCAACGAGGCCAGTTCCGAAGCGAAATCCCTGTCATTGGATTCCTCTCCGGGATGAAACCGGAGATTTTCCAGCAGCAGCACGCCGCCGGGTTGCAATTGACTCGCGAGGTTTTTGACGACCGGGCCCACGCAGTCCGGCGCAAACGTCACGTCCTTCTCCAAAAGGCGTTTCAGGCGTTTGGCCACCGGGGCCAGGCTGAGTTCCGGGCAGACCGTTCCTTGGGGGCGCCCCAGGTGGGAACACAGAATCACACTCCCCCCTTCGTCGACCACGTGATTGATGGTGGGAATCGCCGCGCGAATCCGGGAATCGTCCGTAATTTTCCGGTCATCGTCGAGCGGAACGTTGAAGTCCACGCGAATAATGACCCGCTTCCCTTGCAGGTCAACCTGGTCAATGGTTTGTTTGGTAATATGCACGAAACAGCCTTTTCTCCGAACCCGGCAGGATACGGTCAACCGGCCAGGAGGACGAAGCCTGAAAACTCAGTTTTTTGAGGCCAAAAATTTAACCAAATCTCTCAACCGGCATGAATACCCCCACTCGTTGTCGTACCAGGCAAACACCTTGACGAACCGGCGATTCATCACGGTCGTGAGCGGGGCATCGACAATTGCCGAATAGGAACTCCCATTTAAATCGATGGAGACGATGGGCGCTTCGGAATACCCCATAATGCCGTTGAGCGGGCCTTCGGCGGCCTTGGCAAAGGCGGCATTGACTTCGGCGGCATCGCAATCCCGTTCGGTTTCCACGCCCAGGTCGATCAGGGAAACATTGGGGGTGGGGACGCGAATGGCGAGCCCGTCGAGTTTGCCCTTCAGTTCCGGGATCACCAGGTGCAAGGCTTTGGCCGCGCCGGTAGAGGTCGGGATTATCGAGAGTCCCGCGCTTCTGGCACGCCGCAGGTCCTTATGGGGTAAATCCAGAAGTTGCTGGTCATTGGTATAAGAGTGAATGGTGGTCATATAGCCGTGGTCAATGCCGAAATTTTCAAGCAGGACCTTGGCGACCGAGGCCAAACAGTTGGTCGTACAGGAGGCATTGGAGATGATGTGGTGAGACTTGGGATCATACGATTGTTCGTTCACCCCTAACACGACCGTGAGGTCGGCATCCTTCCCCGGGGCCGAGATCACCACACGGGGAGAGCCGGCTGACAAATGTTGGCTCGCCCCTTCCCGGTCGGTGAAGCGACCCGTTGCCTCTATGACAACGTCGACCCCGAGCTCTTTCCATGGCAATTCCTTGGGATCCCGTTCAGCGAAGACTTTGATGCGTTGGTTATCGACAAGCAGGTGATCGTCTCCGGCCTCGACCGTTCCCTGGAATCGGCCATGGACCGAGTCGAAGGCCAGCAGATGACTCAGGGTTTTGGAGTCGGTCAGGTCGTTGATCCCTGCAACGTGAATATGAGGGTCGCCCAATGAGGCTCGAAAAAAGTTTCTCCCGATTCGTCCAAACCCATTGATTCCGACACGAATAGCCATAACGTTCCCGTTTGTGAAATGATTGAAAAATTCGCAAGGAGAGGGGAAACCTAAATAATACTTTTGCGAGTGGATTAAGTCAACGGTCGGTCAGGGTTCGGCACATATGAGACTCGCCATGCAGACTTGTCATTCCTGTATGTGTTCACTAATTCGCTGACAATTCTCGATGTCTCCTTCTGTCATTCCCGTTTTTCCCTTTCTGTCATTCCCGACGCTTGTCCCCGACGGCTGTCCCCGACCTGATCGGGGATCCAGTCAAAGAATGGATCCAGTCAGCGAGGAATCCAGGGTTCTGTTTTAGTGTCGGATTACGCTACGCTAATCCGACCTACGGGATCTGTCATCTCCCTTTCTGTCATTCCCGACAGCTTTAATCGGGAATCCAGGGTCGTTGTTTTTGGTCTTCGTAGCCGCCCACGTCGGATTACGCTACGCTAATCCGACCTACGGGATCGTCTATTCAAGCGACCGTAGCGACTGTAGACAATCTCGGAAACTACGGGATCGTCTATTCAAGCGACCGTAGCGACTGTAGACAATCTCGGAAACGTAGCAATGGACAAGGAAAAACTTGAATGGGGAAAACGTGAACAATGGTGATGAATTTTGAAATATTAAAAAAATAATAAAATGTTAAATATTTTAAACTTTGTCACGAACGTTAAAATATTTACAAAATATAAACATTTTTAAAAAGTGCACAAACTTTAAAATATTGAAAGAAAAGGTAAGAACATCAACCAAATGTCTGAACAGCTAACTGTCGGATTACGCTACGCTAATCCGACCTACTCGCTGTAGGTCAGGTTAGCGAAGCGTAACCTGACATCCTCGCTGAAACAGTTTTCAAAAGAGGCGTTAGAAAAAAAGGCGTCAGGACGAAATCTTCATGGCGTCTTTGACCTCTTCGAGTGTTTGCCGGGAGACCCTGGAAGCGCGTTCGCATCCGGCCCGGGCCACGTCGTCGAGTTGTGCGGGGTTGGCTTCGAGCGAACCCCGAGCTTCCCAAATGGGCGAGAGTTGCGCCACGACGCGGTCCGCCACGAATTTCTTGCAGTCGATGCAGCCGATTTTTGCCGTGCGGCATTCTTCGTTGACCTGGTCGATGACCGCGGAGTCGGAATAGATCTTGTGGAATTCAAACACCGGGCAGAGATCAGGGTTTCCCGGATCGGTTCGCCTCACCCGGGCTGGATCGGTGACCATGGTCTTGAGGGTTTGCCGGACCGTGGGTTCGGTGTCTGACAGGTTGATCGTATTCCGGTAACTCTTGCTCATTTTGCGACCATCGGTTCCGACGACTTTGGGAAATTCCGTGAGCAGTTCCTGCGGTTCCACCAACACGGGGATATAGAGACTGTTGAATCGTCGCGCGATTTCGCGGGTCAGTTCCAGGTGGGGGAGTTGGTCTTTGCCTACCGGCACGGCATCGGCTTTGTAGAGCAGAATGTCGGCGGCTTGCAGAACGGGGTACCCCAAAAACCCGTGCGTGGAGAGGTCGCGTCCCTCGAGTTGTTCCTGCTTTTCCTTATACGTCGGATTGCGTTCCAACCACGAGACCGGGGTCAGCATCGAGAGGAGTAAATGCAACACGGCATGTTCCGGCACGTGGGATTGAATAAAGACCGTGGACCGTTCGGGATCGATCCCCGACGCGAGCCAATCGATCAGCAATTCCCGGACGTAGGTCGTGACGTGGCCGGTGTCTTCGTAATTGGTGGACAGCGCGTGCCAGTCTGCCACAAAGAAGAAACACGTATGGTCGTCCTGCAGGGTCTTCCAATTCGTGAGAGCCCCCAAATAGTTGCCCAGGTGCAGGCGTCCGCTGGGCTGCATGCCGCTGACCACACGCATCAATCACTCCTTCACAATCGGTTACAACACCAACCTCGAGAGAATATGTTCGGTCATGAATTGGAAGATCGTCCCGATAAAGCCGCTGACCACGTGAATCCGTGAATCGAAAAAGATCAGGCCGAGGATCACCAGCATGCCATAGGGTTCCAGCCGGCTGAGAAGGAGGGCCGGTTTGAGCGGCAGGCTGCTCATCAGGATCCGGCCTCCATCGAGCGGGGGGATCGGAAGCAGATTAAACGCAAAGAGCAAGGTGTTGATGATAATCGAAAACAGAAGCATGGCGACCAGCGGCAACAGGAGCATCCCCAACAGGTCGGTCCTCGGGGCGACTCCCGCCTGGGGAGGCCAATTCTCCTGTAGCGTCGGATCGATGGTGAACAGGACGCTCAACAGGATCCCGCTCAGAATGGCCAACACGAAATTCATCGCCGGACCGGCCGCCGCCACAAGGGCCATATCGCGCCGGGGATTGCGCAAGCGTCCCGGAGTCACGGGAACGGGTTTTGCCCAACCGAACAGGAATCCTCCCGGCATCAGCAGACAGAGCAGGGGAACGATAATGGTGCCGAAACGGTCGATGTGGACGAGCGGATTGAGCGTCAACCGGCCGTGCTCCCGAGCCGTGCCGTCTCCGTAATAATTTGCGACCCAGCCGTGAGCATACTCATGCAGGACCACGGCCATCATGAGCGGAAGGATCACATAGGACAGGGTGTAAAAGAATTGGACCACGGAACCTCAATGCAGTTGGATGAATCGACCGTTATGAATTTGGATCATATACACTTTGCGGGTGAGGATGCCACCCTCATCGAATTTTTCCAATCCTCCCAGGGTGGGAAGGTCGTGGCGGACAAAGAGTTGCATGCGGACGTCGGGGCCGGTGGTGGCCCCACGGCGGATCGCGTCAAGGATCACGTGCATGGCATCGTAGGCCTGTAGCGCAAAAATGGAAGGGTCTGCCTGAAACCGTTCACGATAGGTGGTGATAAAACGCCGGGTTTTCGGATCGGTGGTCTGAAGGAACAGGGCGTCCCCGAACAGCCCTCCCTCGATTGAGCTACGCCCCCATTTCAGGAGATTGGGGTGGTTCCAGGTATTCGTGCCCAACAGGGGCACGTTCACGTCGAAAAAGGCGAGTTGCGCGGCAAGAAAGGCCACGTCGGTCGGATGTCCGGGCAGAAACAGGGCATCGAAGCCTGGAGTATACACCAACGGTGCGTCTTCCTGCCCGTCCTCCGGCGCCGGTTCCTCCGTGACGGGACTGTTCTCCGGATCGACCGGCTTCTCGGTTACCAGGGGCAACATTTCTCCATAGAGGCTCAAATCCTTCTCTTTGATACGAGTGATTTGCATCGACGCATCGGTCGTTCCCGGTTGATACCATTCAGCGGCAATCATCTCCCCTCCGTTTCGACCCACGGCTTGTTGAAAAATGTGATGCAAGTGTTTGCCATGGGGCGTGTGAGGGGCCAGGATACAAAAGCGGGTATACCCGAAGTGCTGCATGGCATAGTCCACCAGACGGTTGATCTGAAGGGAAGGCGTCATGGCGGTGCTGAACCAATACCGTCCGAATCGTTTGACGTCCGGCAGGGTCGCGGTGGGTGTGATAAAGGGCACGGCCGCGAGGTCCGGGGTATCGGCCAGGAGTTGAACCTCCCGGGCCAATAAGGGACCGATCAGGGCAACAGGGGTAAATTCGTCGAGCAGTTGAGAAATCTCGAGGCGAAATCGGGCGGACGGCAGGACGCTGTTCTTGACCACGAGCCCAACGGCGTTGGAGCCCCAAAAGGCCTTCTCTTCTTCCAAAGCCAACCGGACGCCATTGAACGCTTCGGTCCCAAAGGGTTTCATTTGTCCCGAGAAGGGCAAGACCGCGGCAATCACGTGGCGATGGGCTTTGATCCCGACAACGGCGGTTCGCAGAAGCGCGGTTGCGGTTTGGGCATAGGGATGATCGGGAAAGCGTTGAAGGAAGGCGCGGATATCCCGTTCGGCCAACGTCTCGTCGCCCCGTGATTGATGGAGTTCGATGAGACGAATCAAGGCCAGATCGCCGGGATACGTGCTCGAAAAGGCATCGAAGACTTCGCCGAGCGATTGTTCGGTCATCTTTTGCAGGATGAGACTTTGAACGTAGTCCCGAAGATCCCGTCGTTCGTCTCCCCCTGATTGCTCAGCGTGAGTCAATGCGGTTTGAACCGCCCGAAGGGACTCACCATTCGATTCGTACGCGAGGAGCAATCGATACAGGGCCTCGGCGCGTAGCGTTTCGTCCGATGTCAGGTCCAGCACCCGGGACAGGATGGGAATGGCACGGTTAGGCCGTTGTGATTCGATATAGAGAGTCCCCAGCTTTAACCGGGCATCGTGGATCAGCGGAGAACCCGGATATTCTTCCAGGAATTGTTCGAGGGTGATGACGGCCTGGCTGTCCTGACCCTGAGCTTCCAGGGCCACGGCGTACAAAAAGGTGAATTGCTCGATGAAGGCGGGCGGCTCGGATTGATCGAGAAACGGTTCGATCAGTCGCAACGCCGCTTCACCGTGTTCCTGTCCGAGTTCGGCCCTGATTCGGGCGAGGGCCTGCTCCTCGGTCAGTGGAAGGGCCTGCTCTCCGCTCAGTTCATCGGGCGGAAACTGGGCAAGGGTCGTCCACGGCCATACACCGGTGCTGATGAGGAGGAACCAAAGAAGAAGAAAGGAAAAAGAGGACGTGGCGATGATCATGAGACATTGTTGCGTATTGTGGTATATAAAGCCAGTGCTGGTGAGTCTGGTAGGTCGGGTTAGCCGAAGGCGTAACCCGACAAGCAACCCGTGTAACGGTCGATGCTCCTCCCTCTCCCCTGGCGGGAGAGGGCTGGGGTGAGGGGGCAACAAACCGAGAACAACGGAACCGCGTATGAATGACGAGCCGACGACGCAACCGTGGCGCATGGACGATCTGATCGACCAGTATCTGACCAATTTGCGAGTTGAGGGCGGCGTCGCCGGCAATACCGTCCAAGCCTATCGCCGCGATCTTGAGAAACTGCAAGCCTACCTGGCGTTGCAGGGCATGACCAATCCGCTTGACGTCCCGCCTCATTTGACCGGGTTTCTGAATCATCTGCGAGTGCAACAATTGTCTCCGGCCTCGGTGTCCCGATGCCTGGCGGCCATCCGCGGGTTTTACCGGTTTCTCAGTACGGAGCACGGGGCCCCGGAAGTGCTGTCACAATTACCCGGGGCGCCGAAGCAATGGACCAAACTGCCCAAGACGCTATCCGAATCCGAGGTCACGGCCCTATTGGAATTGCCGGTCGGTCAAGGCCTGGAGGACATTCGGGATTCCGCCATGGTGGAGTTGATGTATGCGGCCGGCCTCCGGGTGTCTGAATTGATCTCGCTGCCCCTGTCGGCGGTGAACGTGGAAGTGGGGTACGTACAAGCCACCGGGAAAGGCGAGAAACAACGCATGGTGCCCATCGGCGAGGTCGCGCGCCGAAAGCTGGTGGCCTATTGCCGGGAAGTACGGCTGGCCTTGCTGAAAGGTCGATCGACGCCGGCGTTGTTCGTGACGAGACGGGGGGCGCCCATGACTCGGCAGAGCTTTTGGACCATTCTCCGGAAGCGGGCGTTCCGAGCCGGGATTCACAAGCCGATCTCTCCGCACATGTTGCGCCATTCATTCGCCACGCATCTGCTGGAACACGGCGCCGATTTGCGCGCCGTGCAAATGATGCTGGGCCATGTCAACATCGCCACCACCCAAATTTACACGCACGTCGAACACACGCGGCTGAAGCAGGTCCATGACGAGCGGTTCCCCCGCAAACGCCGCCGCAGCTCCCCCGGCAAACCGGCTTCCCAGGAATAAGGGCCGTCACGGCAAAAACACGCTCTCAACATCCTCACCTTTCTCTTGCCGTCATCCCTGTATGTGTTCAGTCATTCGTTGACAATTTCTGCCCCGTCTTTCCCCTCCTTTGTCAGACAACCCCCTCAATCCCCCTTATCAGGGGGACGGCTTAGAGCCCCCCTGATAAGGGGGGCCAGGGGGGTTCATCTCTTACGACACCCACCCGCCGAACGACCGCGTCGCCAGAGACGAAGCCACGAGAAGAAGAGGCGCAGGCAGTCCTCAGGAACAAGCGGGCCCTTCTTTCCGAGTTCCCCTCTTGGAGTCACCCTTCATTCTGTCAACGCCTGTCCTGAGCCTGTCGAAGGGAATGACTGAACATTTACAATGACCCGACCCCTTCCCCCTTCCATCATCCCTGCTCCCCCTTCCGTCATTCCTGCGAAAGCAGGAATCCAGGGTCTTCGTTTTTCGTAGCTTTCCCCCTCCTTCCGTCATCCCCGACCCGATCGGCGATCCAGCGTGTTGCTTTGGTTTTCAGTTGTAGGGGCCGCATCTCATGCGGCCCGCCCTCTCCGCAGATCCCGTAGGTCGGGTTAGCGCAGCGTAACCCGACAGCCCCCGCAACCCCCCCCGCCATTGCCCAAATGAAATTAGCCCTGAGCCAAAAATCTTTGAGTTTTACAAGCCCCCTGCGACTGGTTTATTCTATTGTCTATTTTAGATTCATTGGTCTGGAAGTGAGCAAAGACTTGGCGTGGGCCCGGGGGGATTGCATGGGGCGCGGCACAGGCAACGAACGGAACGGGCGAACGAAGACGAGGGCCGAGGCTGCCGCCTCCCTCTGTCATCCTCGACGCCTGTCCCCGACCTGATCGGGGATCCAGTCAAAGAATGGATCCAGTCAGCGAAGGGATCCAGCGTCGTTGCAGTGGGTAGTGGTACCGCGCCCTCTCATGCTAGGGGCCGGTCAAAAGGAGTCGAGACGAACCTGTCGAGATTGGGGAGAAAACCATGTTGGCACGATTAGTGAAGAGAGAGAGAAAGAGAGAGAGAGAGACCTCCGGCTTCCGGCCCGATTCCGGCCAGAGTGTGGAGGCCATGATCGCGCCTCGGCTGCGAGCAAGCCGACCCGCCATCCCCGCCTGACCGCCTGCCGTCCCCTCGGGGCGGCCATCCTTCTTCTCAGACCGCATTCGCCGCCGGCCGGCGGGCGGGTTTCGCGCGCCTCGCCGGCTCTGTGCGGACGCTCGCCGCCGCAGCGTGCCTCTCCCTTGTGGGCGCGCTCCTCCTGCCTGCTACGGTACAGGCGCAGGACTCTGACGAGGTGCTGCTGAGCAACACCGGGCAGGAGTGGGATGATGGCGCCGGAACAAACGTCAGTTCCACAGTCGTTTTTGGCCAAGGGTTCACCACCGGCTCTAACGCCGACGGATACCACCTGAGCAGCATCGAGCTGAACGTCGAACGTCTCCCTAACACCACGGCCGACGTGACCATCGCGCTGTGGTCGGCGACCAGCGACTCTAGGCCCGACGCCTCGGTCGCCACGCTGACCCATTCCACCGGCACGTGGGCCACCGGATTCAACACCTTCGACGCCCCGGCGGATACGGAGCTGGACACCGGGACGACGTACTTCGTGCATATGTCCTACAGCGGTAGCGGTATGGGTCTGAACCTGAACGTCACAAATTCGACATCCGCCGACGCTGGCGGCGCGCCTGATTGGAGCGTCGGCCAGAATTTTTTTCGCGTTTCAGGAGGCGACTGGCGCACCACGTCCGTCCGGTTCAGATTCAAAATCAACGGCAGGGCGGCGGAGGGTACGCCGACGACCGGCATCTGCGACCGCACGCAGCAGGTGCGCGACGCGATAGTTGGCCTAATCCCCAGCGTCAGTAACTGCGCCGATGTCACCGCCACCCATCTCGCCGGCATCGACGACTTCAGCCCGCTGTTGCTGCCGTACGCCGGCCTCACCGCCCTCAAGGCGGGGGATTTCGACGGGCTGACCGCGCTGACGGTGCTGTGGCTGCCGGCCAACGGTCTGACCGAGCTTCCCGCCGGGGTGTTCGACGACCTCACCGCGCTGGAGACGCTGTTTCTGGGCGAGAACTCTCTGGCCACGCTGCCCGCCGGGGTGTTCGACAAACTGACCGCGCTGACGTGGCTGCAGCTGCAGGACAACAATGATCTGACCACGCTGCCCGACGACGTGTTCGACAAGCTGACCGCGCTGACGGTGCTGGAGCTGGCCAACATCGGTCTGATCTCGCTTCCCGCCGGGGTGTTCGACAACAACACCGCGCTGGAGAGGCTGTATCTGGGCAACAACGGTCTGACCTCGCTTCCCGCCGGGGTGTTCAACGAGCTGATCGCGCTGAGTTGGCTGGGCCTGACCAACAACTCTCTGACCGAGCTTCCCCCCCGGGTGTTCGACAACAACACCGCGCTGGAGAGGCTGGAGCTGGGCCACAACGCTCTGACTGCGCTCCCCGACGGGGTGTTCTCCGGCCTGACCTCGCTGACAAACCTCTCTCTGGGCGGAAACTCCACCGATCCGATGCAGCTCACCGTGACGATGGAGAAGGTGGGGACCGACCAGGCGCGGGCGAAGGTGCTCGCGGGGGCGCCGTTCGCGGTCGACATTCCGGTGACGCTGGTGGACGGGACGCTCGACGGCGGCGCGACCACGCTGCGCGTTGAGACAGGCTCGGTGGAGGGCACGGCGGTCACCGTGACCCGCACGGCCGGGACGACGGCGGCGGTGACGGTGGACGTGGACCTGACCACCCAGCCGGTGCTGCCCTCGGATCACCAGGGCTACGCGTTCGCCCGCGCCTCGTCGGGCCTGCCGGCGACCGTCCTGCCGGTCTACACCGCCCGCCCCACGGTTGAGTCGGTGGCGGTGAAGTCCGCGCCGCAGCAATCGAGCGATACGTACGGGTGGGGCGAGACGATCGTGTTCACTCTGACCTTCAGCGAGAAGGTGAGGGTCACGGGCCTGCCGCAGCCGAAGCTGGCCTTCGACCTCGGCGGGAGCACCCGGGAGGCCCGGTACGTGTTGTGTCCCGTGAGATTCTGTAACAAGTGCAAAGGGGCCTGATAGTTGAGGCACCTTAACCGGGTGCGATTGTAATTGTCCACCACCCGTGTGATAAAGGCGTTCCGCTCGGCGTGACTCCGAAACCGATTGCTGCAATGGGCCCGGAGCGGGGGCTGGCTCTGTAACGCGTCACTCAGCCGCCGGTTAAAGCGTTCCACCATGCCATTGGTCTGCGGATGATAGGGCCGGATCAGGCGATGAGTGATCCCATGCGCCCGGCACACGTGAGCCAGGCGATGCGTGCCGCTCGGCTGGCCCGCCGGTTTGCCTTGCTTGTGCACGGCAAACCGATCGGTAAACGCGCCATCATTATCGGTCAAGATGGTGTGCACTTTGTGCGGAAACGCGGCCAGGAATTCTTCGACGGCCTGCGTCACCGTGGCGGCCGTCCGCCGGGCCAGCACCTTGACCCAGACATAGCGGGTGGCGCGGTCAATGGCCACGAACACATAACTGGGTTGCTTCTGTCATTTGCTTAACACTTTCAGATCCAGATGAATGTAGCCGCAGGGGGTGGCCGCGAACCGCCCCACCGGCGGCGCGTCGGGGGAGGCGGGGGGCAACCGCGCGACGCCCAGCCGCACCAAGCAGCGATGGATCGCGCTCCGACTCAAGGGCGTCGCACTGCAGCGGTTCAGGACCTCCGTGACATCGTCGAGGGACAACCGCAATTGGGTGCGCAATTCGGCGATAAGGGCTTCCTGCTCGGGGGAGGTACTGGCATGGAGCTGGTGCCGGACATGGGAGCCATCGTGGACCCGGCCGGCGCGCTTCCATTTATAGATGGTGGTCACAGCGACCCCGAGTTCCCGGGCCAAGGTCGCGGCGCTTTTGGGGGCGGTCTGGATGTAGCGGCGGGTGGCGGGAGTCGTGCGAGCTAACTTATGCAGTTTGATGTCCATGGGTCCTCCTCTGGTGGACATAGTCGATGCCACGCATGATAGCAGAAGAGTCTAGGGAATCACACGGGACAGTACAGGTACGAGGGCATGTCGGACACCGACGTGGACAGCGACCCGCGGCCCCGGCCGGAGGGCGTGAAGGTGCACTTCTACTACACGGTGCAGCCGGGCGACTGGGACAGCGACGGCATCCAGGTGGGAGAGTTGGCGAGCGCGATAGACCTCGGCGGCGCTCGGATCCAGAGCGCTGCGGACCTCGTCGACGCGGACGGCCACAAGGTGGACGGCGTCGACGCGAACCTCGCCCATGCCGCGCTTGGCCAGCTGCGCGACCACAAGGTGGACGCCAGGACGGCGCGGCCGCCGGCCGGTTCCGGGGTCACGATCATCGATACGGACGGCGCTCCGCTCGCGGGCAACCCGATCCGGCTGACGATTCGCGAGAGCACCCGGGGGCGCTACGGGCTCAAGCTGAACACCCAGCCGACGCACACGGTGCGAGTGGTGGCGATCCACTCCGACGGCGACCAGGATCTGGAGGTGTTGCCGACGGCCCAATCCGAAAAGGCGATCACGCCAGCCGAGTGGGAGACCCCGTTCTACATGGAAATCGGGGCGGCGCTCGACGACGATGAGGAGAACGGGGAGCGGGTCTTCTTGAACCGCGTGCACAGCCAGGACCCGGCGTACAACGACCTCATTCTTCCCGATGTCATCGTGGTCGAGGACGACAGCCACGACGACGCGGGGGCGCTGTCGGTGGCGGACGCGAACGCGACCGAGGGCGTGGACGACACGCTCGACTTCGTGGTGAAGCTCGCCCGGAAGCCGTGGCGGGATCTGGAGGTGACGGTCGACTACCGGACCCAGGACGGGACCGCGACGGCGGGGTCCGACTACACGTCGACGAGCGGCACGCTGACCTTCGCGCCGGGCGAGGACAAAAAGACGGTGTCGGTGCCGATCATGGACGACGCGGTGGAGGACAACGGGGAGACGTTCACGCTGGTGCTGAGCAACGCCTCCGACGCGGGCTTCGCGAGCTTCGGCCAGGGGGCGGTGGGCACGATCCGGAACACCGAGACGACGGCGCTGACGGCGAGCTTCGAGGAGGTGCCGGAGGCGCATGACGGGGAGGACGCGTTCCGCGTCCGGGTGGCGTTCAGCGAGGAGATCGGGATCGGCTTCCGGTCGATGCGCGACGATGCGTTCACGGTGGACGGGGGCGAGGTGACCGGGGCGCGCCGGGTGGACGGGCGCCACGACCTGTGGGAAATCACGGTCGAGCCCGACTCGAACGAGGCCATGACGATCACGCTGCTGGCGGGGCGCGCGTGCGCGGTCTCCGGGGCGATCTGTACCCGGGGCGAGAACCGCAGACAGCTTGCCAACACGCCGACGGCCACGGTGGCCGGCCCCCCGGTCGTGCCCCTGACGGCGGACTTCGTGCAGAAGCCCTATGAGCATGACGGGGAGACGGCGTTCACGCTCCGGATCGCGTTCAGCGAGGGCATCGCGATCGGCTACCGGAGGTTCCGGGACCAGGCGGTGTCGGCGACCGGCGGGCGCGTGACCAAGGCGAAGCGGGTGGACCGGCGCAAGGACTTGTGGGAGGTGACGGTGGAGCCCGACACCAATGAGGCGGTGACGCTCACGCTCGCCGGGGGCCGTACCTGCGGCACGGCGGGGGCGGTGTGCACCGGCGACGGGCGGGCGCTGTCGGCGGGGATCTCGACGACGGTCCTGGGTCCGCCGGGTCTCTCGGTGGCGGACGCGCGGGTCGACGAGGCGGCGGACGCGGTGCTGGACTTCGCGGTGAGCTTGAGCCGGGCGACGTCGGGCACGGTGGCGGTGGCCTATGCGACGGCCGACGGCAGTGCGACGGCGGGCTCGGACTACACGGCCACGGCTGGCACGCTGACGTTCGCGCCGGGCGAGACGGCGAAGACGGTGACGGTGCCGGTGCTGGACGACGCGCATGACGAGGGCGAGGAGACGCTGACGTTGCGGCTCACGACCGCCACGGGGGCGGTGATCGCGGACGGCGAGGCGACGGGCACCATCAAGAACACGGATACCTTACAGCGGGCGTGGCTGGCGCGGTTCGGGCGCACGGCGGCCACGCACGTGACGGACGCGGTGGGGGAGCGGTTGCGGGCCGGCTCGGGCGCGTCCCATGTCACGGTGGGCGGCTACCGGCTGCCGCTGGGCCAGCGCGGGGCGATGGACGGCGCGGATGACGGCGTGTCGGGGGTGGAGCGGCTGGTCCTGGCGTTGGGACAGCGGCTGGGCTTGGGAACGGGAACGGCTCCAGCAGGAGCCGGCGGCGTGGCGGGTGCGGGGGGCTGGCCTGACGCGCCGGTCGCCACGGACCCGCGGCTGGGCCAAAGCCGGACACTCGATGTCGGGAATGCCGTGAATCTGCGGCAGGTCTTGTTGGGCAGTTCCTTCCGGCTGAGCTTGGGGGCGGCGGCCACCGGGTCGGCGGGCCCACGCCTGACGGCCTGGGGCCGGGTGGCGGGCACCACGTTCGACGGGCGGGAGGGCGACCTGTCTCTGAATGGCGACGTGCTTACGGGCACCGTGGGGGTGGATGGCGAATGGGACCGGCTGCTCGCCGGGCTCGCGGTCGCCCACAGCCGGGGTGACGGGGCCTTCACCAAGCCCGGGACCGCGGACCGCGGCCGGGGCGACTTGGAGACCACCTTGACGAGCATTCATCCCTACCTGCGCTATGCGGTGAACGACCGGCTGGACATGTGGGGTGTGCTGGGGTACGGGACGGGCCACATGGAGATGGAGGTGGACACCGGCGAGACCCGGGAGACGGACATGGCTCTGGTGATGGGGGCGTTCGGGGGCCGGGGCATTCTGCTGCCGGCCGGCGAGACCGGGGGCTTCGAGCTGGCCACGCGGACGGATGCCATGCTCACGCGCACGTCTTCGGACGCGGTGGCGGGCATGGCCTCAGCGGACGCGGAGGCACACCGGCTGCGGCTGGTCCTGGAAGGCTCGCGGGGGTTTGCGTGGCCCGAAGGCCGGCGCCTGACGCCGACGATGGAAGTCGGGCTGCGGCATGACTGGGGCGATGCGGAGACGGGGTTCGGCCTGGAACTGGGCGACCGGGTGCACTACGCGGACCCGGCGTTGGGCCTGACCATTGACGCCGCGGTGCGGGGCCTGCTGGCGCATGAAGACGACGACTATCAGGAATGGGGCGCCAGCGGATCGCTGCGTCTCGCCCCGGGGGCCGGGGGCCAGGGCTTGGCCCTGACCCTGGCGCCGACGTGGGGCGCGGCCTCGAGTGGCGTGAACGGCCTGTGGTCCCGGCAGACCCCGGTGGGCCTGGCGCCCGAGGGTACCCGGCAGACCCCGGCCGGTCAACTGAACGCGGAAATCGGCTATGGTGTGGCTGCGCCCTTCGGCACCGGCCTCCTGACCCCCTATGCGGGCACGGTGCTCTCGGAGGGCGCGGCCCGCACCTACCGGGTGGGCGGGCGCCTGCAGATGCGCGGTGGCTGGGCCACGGGCCTGACGCTGAACCTCGAAGGCACCCGCCAGGACCCGGCGGGCCAACAGCCGGTCAACCAGGGCCTCCGCCTCCAGCTCACCTGGGGCTTCTGAGCGGGGGGATGCCTCTGCCCACGGATCAAGGAACATGTCGGATTACGCTTCGCTAATCCGACCTACGCGCTACGCGCTGTTTCCCCTCTCCCCACGCGGGAGAGGGCCAGGGCGAGGGGGCGTTTTTTGTAGGGACAGGCCTGCGTGCCTGTCCTCCTTCCGTCATCCCCAACCCCCTCCTGCCGTCATCCCCGACCCCGATCGGGGATCCAGGGTTTTGCTTTGTCTTTGTTTTATGCAGTTGCACCCGCGCCATCTCATGCCGCTATTTTCCCTCCTTTGTAAGACAACCCCCTCAATCCCCCTTATCAGGGGGACTGCTTAGAGCCCCCCCCCTTGAGCAGGGGGACTGCCTAGAGTTGCCCCCCCCCTGATAAGGGGGGCCAGGGGGGTTCATCGCTGACGACACCCACCCGCCGCCCGGCCTCTCCGCAATCGTAGCCGCGCTATCTTGGGGCAAAGCCCGCGGCTGCCGCATGCGGCCAACGGACAGCGCCATGAGATGGCGCCGCTACAGAAGAGGGGGAAGTTGTAGGGGCCGCATCTCATGCGGCCCGACCTCTCTTTGACCAGGGATGGCGCCGCTACAGAATCAGGGAGTGACCACAAGAGAGGAATCCGGAAAGAAGGGCCAGTTTTTCCCTCCCTTTTGTAAGGGGAGGCTAGGTGGGGTAGAGGTATTCGGCCGCCTCTCATGCGGCCAACGGACAGCGCCATGAGATGGCGCCGCTACAGAAGAGGGGGAAGATAGTAGGGACAGGCCTTATGGCGCCTTCCTTCCTCTCCCCAAGGCGGGAGAGATTCGGGTTAAGGGGTCTCGGAGTGCGCCGGTTGTTTTTTGAGATCCTTGAGCTTGGCTGGTTGATTGAGGGCTTGCTGAATGGCCTGAATTAATCGATGTTCGATTTCCGTGACTTCTTCTTCGCCAACCTCGACGATTGTTCCCCCCGGGGTCACCTCTTCATACTGGGCCTTGACCTTTAGCGCGGTCTGGTTGTCGGGTTGCGCTTCCAGTACCATCAGGTACTGGTTTCGGTACCCGAGCAACTCAATCGAGGGCGAGGGTGAGGTTTTTCGTTCCGTGATAAACACCGATCTTTGGTCGGTTTCCATTTTCGCCATCAACGTGTAGCCATTTTGCGCCAAGGCCTGCATGGCGGCTTTGGTGACGTCCGGTAATTTGTGTGACAGCTTTTGTGCCTTCACCTCCCGGTTGTTGGCTTGCAGGGATTGCCGAACAAGTTCTCGTTGCTTGCGCAGCCATTGGGCATCGTTTTTGAATTTTTGGCCGTCCGCATGCAGTTTCTGATTGTCTTGCGTTAAGTCGGCGATTTGTTGAAGAAGGTCCTGCTTTTCAGTGGAGAGGCCTTGCCCGGTTTGTTGTAAGAGTTCGAGTCGTTTGCGCAGTTTTTGGGCATCCAGCTTCAGTTTCCGGTTGTTGTTGCCTAAGGCCGTGACTTGTTGAAGAAGGTTTTGTTTTTCAGTAGAAAGGCCTTGTCCGGTTTGTTGCGAGAGTTCGAGTCGTTTCGCAAACTCGACCTCGTTTTCTCGAAGTTCCTGATTGAGCCGATCAATCTGTTCCTGCAGCACCTGGTTCCCTTCTTGAAGGGTCGTCATCAGGCTCTCTTGTTTGACGATTTGTTTTTTGAACCGTTCGTTTTCCTCGATAAGGGGCGTGTTGTCGGGAGGGCACCCGGTTAGCAAGACCCAGGCAAGACTTATGAGGGAGAGCCGGACCAGGTGCCGGCCCAGGGTTGGAATGACTGGTTGCTCGAGCATCACAACGGGCTATCAGTTCCTCGCGTGCGCTTTCTTCAAAGAGAAAATGTTACACTGCACTGCGAAATTCGAGTTCGTTAAAGTTGATTGTAGGTGTCTTCGCAGGCTAATGCAAATCCGGCGGTTGTCTGAGCGGGCCGTTTCATGACCATCTCCCGTGGTGGCGTTGGCTGCGCATAAGAAAAGAGAAGACGATTCGTGCAGAATTTTATTCTAAAAACTTTTGCGGTTCCTCCCCTTGGGTGCAATTGTTCCATTTTAGGGGACCCGGAATCCAACGAGGCGGTCATTGTCGATCCGGGAGGGAATCCCGAGCAACTGCTTGCTGAAGTGCGGCGTCTTGGACTGACGGTTGTTCGTATCCTGCACACCCATGCCCATTTCGATCATTTTTTAGCTTCCGGGGATATTCAGAAAGCCACGCAGGCGCCTCTTTGTTTGCACCCCCATGATGAGGCGTTATGGAAGATGCTTGACGCTCAATGCCAGGCTTTTGGAGTGCCGTATATTCCTGCACCGGATCCGGATTGTTGGATTCAGGATGGGGAGACGCTGTCATTCGGGCACGTCTCCGGACAGGCCTTACATACTCCGGGACACACGCCCGGGTCTCTCAGTTTTTATTTTGCCGGCCAACAATTGGTCCTGTCGGGAGATACCCTGTTTCGCGGTGGGATCGGACGCACGGATTTGTGGGGAGGCGACGCGCATGCCATCCAGTCTTCCATCCGGGAGCGACTGTTTTCCCTCGATCCTGCCACTCGTGTCATTCCCGGACACGGCCCGGCGACGCAGATCGGGCACGAACAGGAGTCTAACCCTTTTGTGGCGGGATAAAGACTAAAGGAGTCAGTTATGCGACATCTCCTCAGGCTGTTGTTGCTTCTTGCCGGATGTTTGGCGGTTGGCGCCACCCAGATTCAGGCGCAACCCTTCTCTCCTTCGGGGCAAGTCAAGGTGGATACGGTGAAAGTCGTTTGGTCGGAGGTGGGGCCCGTGGTGTTATTGGCGGCACGGGAATCCGTGATCCCCATTTTCGTGGACCCGACGGTGGCGGGGTCCATTCATGGGGCGCTGACCGGAAAAAAGTCTCCACGCCCGTTGTCTCATGATCTCATGCACACCATTTTGCAGGCCTATGGCATGACGGTTGTTCAGGTTCGGATCAGCCTGAAAGAAGAGGTCTATTATGGTGAGTTGATGATGGCCGTCGCCGGCCACACCCAAGTATTTGATTGTCGTTCTTCAGACGGGATTGCCTTGGCGATCCATTTCGGCACCCCCATCTTTGTCGAAGAAGCGTTGTTGGAAAAAGCCAGAAAAGGGGACCATCCCGCGGATTCGCAAATCGTGCTGTAACGCTACGGTTCCACCATGATATCGACAACGGCAGGCACGCTGTCGGCCCCTTGGACGTCCGTGACCCTGAGGGTAAAGCGAAAGAGACGGGGTTCCGCCACGAACGGCGCGAGAAAGCTGGCTTTTGTCGAATCGGGATCGAGCAGGGCGATTTTGCTGCCTCGAATTTGCGCCCAGGAGTATTGCAGGGAGCCTCCTTCAGGGTCATAGCTTTTGAGGCCGTTGAGGATAACCGTCTCGCCCGAATACACGGTTTGGGTGGGGCCCGGGTCCCCCACGGGTGGCTGATTCGGTTCGGTATTCACTTCCACGAGGACGTCCAGCTTCTTTTCGACCCCGCTATTTTTCACGGTCACGGTCGTGGCGCCGTTGCCGACCAGCCGAAGCCGCCCGTTTTCGTTGATGGTGATGACGGATTCGTCGTCCACATGATAGGTCGTCCCCGCGGCTGCGCTGCGAATCGATCGTAGCGCGCCGTCTGAAAAACGTCCCACGACGGGAAGGTCGATCGTTTTTCCCAAAAAATCCAGTTGATCATAGACCCGAACGGCGCTCGCTCGCCCGAATTTCAACGGTTTGTCCGTCTGAAAATCGATTTCTTCCAACGAGCCGTGGGGTTGGATGCGGAGGAGCACTTCGTCGAAGACCGCCCATTCTTCGTCGTCGGCTTGCCGGTTTTCCTGTTCGGCCACGGCCAGAAGGCGATAGCGGCCCGTGGCTGCTCGAGGCGGTTGCAGGTCCGCTCCAAATGGCGGGGCGGTTTCGACGCCGGCCAATTTTTCTTCGACGAATGCCTTGAGCATGTCTTCCCGTTCTTCGTACCAATAGAATTGGACTTTGGTAATTCCCGTTGTCGCCCCTACGTCGATGACGACCGAAACGGTTTTGTTTGACGGGTGGGTGCTGCCGGTTTCCGGTTGTTCGATAGAAAAGGCTGCGGCTTCCGGCAGCATGTCCGAAAACGGCAAGATGATGGAGAAAAAGAGGCTCAGGGTAACGGGAAGGAGGAAGTTCATGGCTTCCTTGCCACGACTCAACATAACTGTAACCACGTCTCCACTCTACCTTCTGGGAAGATCACCATGCAAGGAAAAAGTCAACGGTTGAAAGGGAATTCCATACCTGTTGACCGTCCCCCCGCCACGGCCGCCGGCGCCGGGTAGCATCAACCTGAAGCCCCACAAGCGATGTAAACCATGTGTCTGGTTTATTTTGTCAACCATGTCCGGCTTGCACACTTTTAGGGAGAGGAAATCGGCGTCTTGCCCGGCACCTCATTCTTCTGCTCTCTTGACCTCAAAAACAGCCTTGCGTCCTATGGCGGCATGTGCTATAACCGGCATCCACTGCGCAAGAAAATGGTGCAAACAAGTAGGAGTGTAGGGGTTCTTGGAAAACATGAGTGGCCTTGATGTTTTTAAGCGGCACTTTTTTATTAACGTCATTTTTATAGTGAGGAGGTAGGCAATGCACAAGGTGCTTCTATCCGTCCTTTTAAGTTTCATTCTCGTGGCAGTTGGTTCTTCATCTGCCCTCGCGTTTCAGGCCGGTGGATTTGCTGTCGGCGATCTTGAAACCGGGTCTGTCATTGGTCAATCCTTTAAAAGTCTTGATGTCGATCTTGAATACACCGCCGTGATGCTTGGCGGGAAAAAAGCCTGGTATCCTGGAACCGCGATTCTGGATCTGAGAAACCAGGGAACCTTAGGTCGGAGAGGTCAGCCCATTTTAATCAAAGTCACCAATACACTGGATGGTGAACATGGATTCAGCCTTTCTGCCGATTCGGCCTTCGCCGGCCCCACCTCGATGCAGGTCAAAACTACGGTGAAGCCTGGAGAAACCAAGTATATTGGTATCCCCATGGTTGACCTGACGTTTGTCACCGCCGCGAGGAATATGAAGGTCAGATGTCAGCTGCATCCTGGTCACCTTACTTCGCATCTGGTGATCTTTAAGTAAAAGCAAATCCTCGGTTTGTGGGTGACAAAAAGCCCCGTTCCATTTCACGGAACGGGGCTTTTTGTCGTCTGATATCTTGTCGGCTGATCTTCGGGGATTACACTTCTTCGTCTGTCCCGCAATCGACTGTTGCATCGAGGGGGATACTTTGGGCGGCAAAAACCTTTCCATCGAGGATCAGAAGTAAAAATCGGTTTTCCAGGGGAGTTGCCCCCTCCTTTTGCGTGACGAAGGTATTGATGTCGACAATCGTTTCCCGTTGAGTTTCCTCTTTGCTGTCGTTCACCACCCAAAAATAGTGACTGGCCTCGGGGAAGAGGGTGGCGACAAAATGATCGATGGTGATGGGTATGACGGCAGATGAGGCGCCTGCAGAAATTGAAAACGAGAGAGGCAGGGCAATACCTGCAATAAAAATGAAGAAGAACCCGAGCGTTTTTTTCTTCATGGCGAGATCTCCTGGTCAAAGGTGAAGGGGGCGGGTTTGAGAAGTCTCTATTTGACACTATAAATTATATAGGCCAAATGGTAAATAGTGTTGTGGGAGCATACCGTTTTGAGTGGGCGGGAGGTATGCCGGGGTGTGCGTTTGGTGTATATTCAAACAATGGTTGCGTTGGACATCTGTTCCGAGAGCCTGATATATCAGAGAGAAACATGACGGCTTACCGGATCCACGCGTTCGCGAGGATTGTCAAGGTTCAGTCATTCGTTGACAGAATGGTCAGCCTAAGTAGATGGCGACCGTATTTTTCCCTCCCCTTTGTAAGGGGAGGGTGAGCTAGGCATGCCCCCGCGAAAGCGGGGGTGGGGTAGAGGCGCATGCAGAGGGCACTGGCACCGATCACCACACACGGCCTGCCCACTCCGGCTCTACCTCCCCTTGCCCCTCCTTACAAAAGAGGGGAAGGGAAAGAGAAAAATCGGCAACGAATGACTGAACACATACAGGGATGACAGAAGGGAAAAGGCGGGAATTGTCAACGAATGAGTGAACACCTACACAGATTGTAAGGGCATATGAGTTCAAAAAAGACTCGTGCGGCGGAAGGCCCGTTGACCCCCAACAAGAAGCGAATCCTGTTTCTGGTCTTGATGGCGCTGTTGTTGATCTCCGGGGCGATGCTGTTTAATGCCCCCAAAGGAACGGAAGTCATCGAAATCCGGTTTCCCAGTGGCACCAACCTTCAGGCAGAGGTGGCGGAGACTCCGGAAAAGTTGTTGTTCGGGTTGGCGTTCCGAGAGACTCTTCCGGACGATCACGGCCTGCTTCTTCTTTTTGAAGAGTCCGGTCTTCATAAAGTCTGGACGAAACAGTACCAGTTCAACGTGGATTTGATCTGGGTGAATGAAAGCAAACACGTGGTTCATATCGTCGAAACCGCAGTCCCTTGTGCGAGCGATCCTTGTGACTGGTATGGGCCGTCCCCTGAACGGGCGCGGTATCTGATCGAGGCGAACAGCGGATTTGTCGATCGGGCTCAAGTTGCCGAGGGGCAGGAACTCGTTTTTGCCTTGCGGTTGTAACATGTCATGTAAACTGTCAAAGGATGCTTGACGGAGGGAGTCTTCCGTTTGCAACCAGGACAGGCCTGTGAATACCATGGAACCTCAATCACCGGACAATTTCGTGCCAATCGGCAAGGTGGAAGATTTTCCTCCAGGCAAATCAAAAGCCGTCAAGGTGAAGGGCAAGACTATTGCGCTGTTTAACGTGTCCGGGACGTTTTTTGCGATCAATAACATCTGCCCGCATAAAGGCGGGCCGCTCCATAAAGGCAGGTTGAAGGGGTACGTGGTGGGGTGTCCCTTACATGATCTTCAATTTGACGTTCGTAACGGATTCGGGACGGATGGAGGCGGGCAGTGCGTCGCGACCTATGACGTGCGCGTTCGGGATGGAGAGATTTTCGTCAGTTCCACGTGCAGGGAATGATAGCGTAACCGGGAATGGATAGCCTGATGGACAAAGAACGATCTGATTGTAAACCGCTGTATGCCACGGTCGGCATGCCCTTGACCGTCAATCTTTGGGAGGACCGGACGCGGGGCGAGCAGTGGGTGCCTTCTTATGATTCGAGTCAACTCGTGCTGACGGCGGATGAGTTTCTCCGGACAACCAGCAATAATGCGGTTGAATCGGGTCAGCGTCAATTCGAATTCGAGCCACTCCAACCCGGGACGCACCGCTTGGAATTTCAGAAACGGATGGCCTGGAAATTTACGGCCGAAGCCCGGCGCGTGTTTCTGGTCCACGTGCAGGAGCCGGGTTCCTAACGTTCGTTACCCTTATGTCCATTATCGCATATGTCAACGGGCACTTTTCCCCCATTGAACAGGCGACCATCTCGATTGAGGATCGAGGCTTTCAATTCGGCGACGGCGTCTATGAGGTAGTTCGGACGTATGGGGGGGTTCCTTTCCGGCTTCACGATCATCTCTCGCGATTGGAGGGGAGTGCCCGGGCTGTTTCCATCCCGGTCCCGCTCTCCCGAACCGAATGGGAAGCGTTGATCCGGGAAGGCCTCCAAAGAAGTCATTATGCCGAGTGCCTGGTTTACATCCAATTGACCCGCGGGGTGGCTCCGAGAGCCCATCTCTTCCCGAGTCCGGCGAAGCCCACCGTCGTGATGACGTTTCGGGAAATCCCTGGGACCGAGGGCGCGCTTCAACGACAGGGCGTTCCGGTTGTCACCCTGTCCGATCTTCGGTGGGGCCGGTGCTCGATCAAGAGTTTGAATTTGCTTCCGAATATCCTGGCCAAACAGGAAGCGAGCGATGCCGGTGCCCTTGAAGCGATTTTGGTAAAGGATGGGTTGGTGACGGAGGGCTGTTCAAGCAACGTGTGCCTGGTCAGGGACGGGAACATCATCACGCCCCCGTTGAGTGATCAATTGTTGGCCGGAGTTACCCGGTTCGTCGTGTTGGAGTTGGCGAGAAAGAACGGGATCATGGTCGATGAACGGGAGGTTCCCGAGGAGGAACTGACCCGGGCCGATGAACTGTTTCTGATTGGGACGACGATCGAGGTGTTGCCCGTTTCCAGGCTGAACGGCGTTCCGGTCGGGGATCGAATCCCGGGAACGGTGACTCAAGCGGTGCGCGAGGCCTTCCACCGCTGTATTCTGTCCGAAACGGGACAGCCGCGTAGGTCGGATTAGCGTAGCGTAATCCGACTTGGAGCTAGGGTGACTGTCGGGTTACGCCTTCGGCTAACCCGACCTACGATCTGTCTCACGAATGCCCGGACCATCCCCCCTCACCCCAACCCTCTCCCACAAGGGGCGAGGGAGAAGAATGGCCCGGCACTCTTGACACTTCCAGGTTATTTTCAGTAACTTTTCTTATTACCGTTTGTGAGTATTCTACGAGAATTACTATCAAGCTAATTTTTCCTGCCTGGAGATGGAATTTACTTTCTGAAGGAGGCCGTTCCATGTTTCATTTTAATCCTTTTCCCCGTTTATCCATGAAGCACTTTGCGTTTCTGGGAGGGGGAAGCCTGTTAGCCTTGGCGTGCTTTGTGCTTCCTCTTGCCAACGCTGAATCCGACGTTTCCGATTCAACATCAGTGATCAAGACCTCAGGGATGAATCACCAGTCCCCTGCATGGGCTGAACGCCTCAAAGGGCAGACCATCGTTGAAAATGCCCAGGAGGGGAGAGCCGAACGCGCCGCACTCGTTGAAAAGCAACATGAGCGGTTGATGCAGCAAATGCAGGAAGAAATGGCTGAATCCCCCACGGGTGGCTACGACACCATGTCCACGATGCATCAATACGGTGCCGGAAAAGGCAACTACCTGTTGGCTTCCGATAGCGACATCGAACCGGTCGCGATGACGGGCGGAGGAAAATGCCCGGCGTCGGCTCCGGTGAAACAGTATGATATTTCCGCCATCAACGTGGAAATTACGTTGAATCAATGGCTGGATTACTACCCCGGCTATATGTACGTGTTGACGGAGAATATCGAGAACGTACGGGAAGAAGAAGCCAAGAACGCGGAAGCTCGTGAAGAAGAGGGACACCATAATCCCGGTGGCGTCAAGAATGGGATCCAGGGTCAATACATCCAACCCCTGGTGATTCGCAGCAACCAGGGCGATTGCGTGAAAGTTACGCTACGGAACCAGTTGGAATTCGGTGAGGACGTGAGTCTCCACGTCAATGGGTCCAGCATGGTGGTGAGCAAAACCGGCCAACCCGCGACGACGACGAACCCGGATGCCATTGTCTATGGCCCGGACGAAGAATGCGAAGAAAATTGTGAAACTACACCCGTGGAGATGGAATGGTATATCCATCCCGACACCCAGGAAGGGGGCCGGCAATTCCACAGTTATAGTAATGACCGTGAGTTGACCGTGATGGGTCTGTTCGGGGTTTTTGTGGTGGAACCTGCCGGTTCGAAGTATCTGGATCCTCTGGGGCTGGGTCCGGCTCCCGAGATGCCCAGTGGCTGGCAAGCTATTATCAAAAATGGAATGGGCCCGGATTTCCGGGAGTTCGTGTTGATTTATCACGAAGTGGGTGATGAAGCCTTCCGGCCGGTGAACAAACATGGAGACTTCCTGCCGCAACGTGATCCGTTAACCGATGCTTACCGGCCCGGAGCCAGGGCGTTGAACTACCGGAGCGAACCGTTCGGCATTAACAATATGCACGTTCAACATGAGTACTTCGGCTTTGAAGATGAATCCATGGCCTATAGTTCCTATACCTTCGGCGATGCCGGTCCCACGATTCCCCGGAGTTATTTGGGGGATCCCGCCAAGTACCGGCTGGTCCACGGCGGGTCCGAAGTGTTCCATTCCCATCATCCTCATGGCGGAGCCATCCGGTGGGCCCGAAGCCCGCGAGCCGTCGATCAGATGCCGATGTGGCACAAGGGGCAGAACGGGCCCGTGAAATATCCGCTCATTCGTGCCAAATCAGACCGGGTGGACGTGGAAGTGATCGGGCCATCCGAAGCGCTGGATCTGGAAACCGAGTGCGGCTCGGGGCTCTGTCAATATCTGGCGGGCGACTTCTTGTTCCATTGCCACGTGGCACACCATTACGTGGCCGGCATGTGGGGGTACTGGCGGGTCTACAACACCCTGCAAGTGCCCGGCATCCAAAACGACGTGATGGCCCCGCTTCGTGAATTGCCCGATCGTATCGGGCGTGTTGCCAGGCCGGTGACGTCCGACCAATTGGTCGGTACCACCGTGAGTTGGTTCGGCAAGAAGTTCAACCTGGTCGATAACAGCCAAAAAACCGATTGGGATGCCAATCCGTCCGTCGTTCGGATTTATGATTGGGTCGAAATGCAATTGCCGACTCGCGGTCTTCCCGGTCATACGGAAGACGAGATCGGCCAGCTTAAATCGTATGATGCGACCGTGATCGATTGGTCCTGGGACGGCGAACGTGCGATGAGTGAAAAAGAAAGCACGACCGGGAATCCCAAATACCATCCGGAATGGCAGGGCTATGAACCGGGAAAACGGCGGCCGATCTGGTTCGAGCCGACGACGGGAAAAGTCGCGTGGCCGTGGCTGACGCCTCACTTCGGCAAACGGGTGCCATTTTCTCCGGACCGGAATCCTGCTCCGTGGTTGGAAATGATCCACCTGGACGAAGATGGCCAGCCGTCCGTAGAGCCGGCGAAGCCGGGGGAAAACGGGCGGTGGAGCCTGTGTCCGGATCGGGCGGGTTCTCAAAAGTATAACATCCACTTCATCAAGCTTCCGATCGAATTGTCCGCGGCCCAGGGCGATCAACCGCCCGTGGTCGATCCGAATGGGTTGTTGTACGTCGTCCACGACGAGGAAGAAGCGATTCGAAACAATAATGATTTGAGGGTGCCGTTGGTCTTCCGTTCCAATATTTATGATTGTATGGATTGGATGTTGACCAGCGAATGGCTGGACGACGACTTTACGAATTTCCAATCTTCAAAGATCAACACGCACTTCCATTTCGTGCAGTTTGATAATCAGGCTTCCGATGGAGTGATTTCAGGATTTTCTTATGAACAATCCATGAGGCCCTTTACCCAATTCGAAAAGAAAAAGGACAAGGGGTTGCCGGTGCCTATGAACGCCAAATTCACCAAGGCGGCCGGCAAGGGTGCTCGGACCATTCACGTCACGAACGCCAAGCAGTATCACGTCGGCACGGTGATTCTCGTGGGAGCGGATAACGTTGGCGGCTCGGAAGTGAAGCGCATCGTCGCCATTGGGAATTCCGGCGAAACCGCCTCGGCAGGCGGCGGTGGAATGTATACGGTGAACCCCGGGGACACCCTTGGGGTGGTCGCGATGCAGCACGGCACCGACGTGGCGTCCCTGGTCAGTTTGAACGGCTTGGCGAACGCCAACATGATTTCCGTGGGGCAGCAATTACAGGTGCCCGGGGCCGGTGGGGGAGAAGCGGCGCCGAGTGGTGGGGCGCAGACTCTCACCTTCAAGACCCCGTTGGAACATGATCACCCCGTCGGGGACATTGTGACCGTGGAATTCGTGCGGCAACGTTTTTGGGTGGATGCCGACGTGGGTTCCGTGTTCTGTCATGATCACGCGTTCGGCGGAACCACGTGGCCCCATGGCGCGGTGTGTTCTTTCCTGATCGAGCCGTTCGGATCGACGTGGCATGATCCGGCGACCGGTGAAGCCAAACGGACCGGTCCGGTGATGGATATTCATACGGTGGAACCCGTGGGATATGGGGTCAGCGGAAGTTTCCGTGAATTGATGGTGCAAATCATGGATACGGTTCCTCATACGGTCAACGTGGTGACGGCCGGGAATCCTCCCGGTCAGCCCGTGGAAGTGGCGTTGGAAGCCGGGCGAACCGTGTCGTTCCAAATGCCGGCGAACGAGCTGATCAAAATGACGCCGATGCCGTTCCTCAACGGAGGGACGCATACCACGGGTGGCGCCTTGAATTTCCGGGCCGAACCCTTTGCCCAACGGTTGGCCAATAACCCGGAAACCTCGCAGTTGTTCAGCAGCGGCATTCACGGGGATCCGAGTACGATCATGTTGCGGGCGTACCTGGGTGATGCCATCGTTTTTCGGCTTATCGACGTGACGATGAACGAGAGTAACGTCTTTACCGTCTCCGGTCATAACTTCCTGACCGAGCGCTATGCCGGTGACGCCAACCGGAAGAATTCCATTCACATCGGTATTGCCGAGCGGTACGACCTGGTGGTGCCGCAAGCCGGTGGGCCGAGACTCCAATCCGGGGATTACATGTATTTCAATGGCCGGAGTTCGAAGCTGTCCGAAGGCTCGTGGGGTTTGATTCGGGTCTTGGATAAGGAAGTGCCGGATTTGAAACCGTTGCCGAATGCGGCGTTCGGTCCACCGGGCCTCAAAAAGCAGTTGCCTATTTGTCCCGCCGATGCCCCGGTGAAGAATTTCAACGTGGTGGCTATTGATTATCCGCAGATGGCCTTTAATCCCAACGTGGAAGAAGCCATTGAAGTGGACTTTGAACGAACCATCGAAGTCCGGAACCCGGATGCCAAGATCTACGTCCTGGAAGAAGAAGTGGCGAAGGTCTCCGGAGAATTCCAACCCATGCCGCTCACTTTGCGTGCGAATCTCGGTGATTGTCTTAAGGTGAAACTCACCAACAAAATGAAAGAGAGCCGGGCTTCGTTTTCGGCCTTTTCCCTGTCGTTCGATCCCAAGGATTCTCAGGGTGTGAACCTCGGCAACAATCCCGGCGATCAAACCTTGGCTCCCGGAGAAAGCCGGACCTATACCTATTATGCCGATCCGTCCGTCGGGGAAACGCAATCCCTGGTGTGGGATTGGGGTAACGTGGCCATGAACCCGCGAAACGGGTTGTTCGGCGGGGTGGTGATCGGTCCCAAGGGGTCCCAGTATCGTGATCCGAAGACCGGGGCCGATATTTCCGAGAAGAATAGCTGGATCGCCGACGTCATTGTCGATCGGACGGTTCCCGGAAATGAACAGCGGGCCAATTATCGTGACGTGGCCCTGTATTTCCAGGATGAGGACAATATTATCGGCACCAGCTTCATGCCGTACGTCCAAAACGTGGCCGGATTGATAGGGGTCAATTACAGGAACGAACCCTATCTGTACCGTGAAGAACAAGGGTGTTCGTTGGGCCGGATGTTCCAACCCTGTAACGTGGACGAGCCGAATGAACCGGCGACGCCGATTATCGAGGCCCATGCCGGTGATGCCGTTCGGATCCACGTGTTTGGCGCCAGCAATGAGCAAAACGGGATGTTCACGCTGGAAAAACATGAGTGGCCCATCGAGCCGTTCATGCAAGGGGCCGACCAGATCAGCGTCGTGGAATTTTCGGGGTCTGAGGGGATAGACGTGTTTATTTCCTCGGCCGGCGGCCCGTATTCCATGCCGGCGGATTATGTGTACAGCAATGCACGCTTGCCGTATTCCCAGTCCGGTCAATGGGGATATTTCCGCGTGCTGTCCAAGAACGATCAGCGAATCCTCCCGTTGAGCGGGGCTTCCCCCGGAGTCAAGGAAGCCAAGGAGGTTCAACCTGAACAGGGTAGCGTTCGACCAATCTCGTTTAAATAACACGGGGTTGGGTACGTGAGCGGATGAAAAGGGCGGGGAAGCCGGGTGCCGGCTTCCCCGTTTTTTTCCGTGAGCATCTATTGGCAGGCGTTGGTTTTCCGTGCCTCACATGAGAGGCATTGATCAAGGATAAGGGGAGGGCTTCATGGCAGTGCGGACGTGGATGTTGTGCCTGGTCTTGGGGCTTTTCGTGTCTCCGGGATGGGCGTATGATGAGATATCGGTCACGAACGGGGGAACCATCAAGGGGCACGTGACGATCACCGGGGGGAACCCGCGGCCCATGGCCTTTAATTTAGTGACGATCCCGGACGCGGTGTATTGTGGACGCATTTCCACCGGGACGGGATGGCGGATCGTGGAAGATTTCATTATTGGGCCGGATGGCAGCCTCAAGGACGTGGTCGTTATGCTCAACGGGATTGAAAAGGGGAAGCCGTTCGGGTTGCCCAAAGTGCTGATCGAGGCCATTAACTGCGATTTCCTGCCCTTCGTGAACGTGTTGCGTGACCAGGACGAAATTACGGTGGTGAACATGGATCCCGTTGAGCACGATATCCAGGGATACGAAACAGCCCGGGTGAGAGGAGCGAGAGTGTTGTTTAATCGACCCTTGCCCATGAATCCTTTTCACAAGATGTTGGGCATGTTGCACAGTCATAAGCATTTACCGGGTAAGCCCATGATTCAAAAGGTTCATCTCAGGAAGGAACGAGACATTTTTGTCATGCAATGCGGGTTCCATCCCTATATGTTTTCCTGGGGCGTGGTGGTCAAAAATCCTTATTATGCCATTACCAAGGAAGATGGACGGTTTGAACTGACGGATGTGCCTCCGGGAGAATATACGTTGACGATCTGGCATGCCGGCATGAAAAAATACCTGGAACGGAAGGTGACCGTCCTTCCCAACGGCACGGTCGCGTACGACTTCCAATATGAAGCCGTGAAAGGGCGAAGGAGCGTGCATGAAATGCAGGAGAATCCACACTTCGGCCTGGAGTTGCTGGGGGAGGGCGTGGAAATTATTCCATCGGTCAAGCTACAGCAGCCCTAACGGCTTGGAGCGTTGATGAAATTTTTTCTGATAACCGGCTTGTGCCTGATCCTTTCGATCCCGGCTTCCTCTGTTTGGGGATATGCCGTGAAAGAGATCGCCGGTGGCGGAACGGTTCTAGGAACGGTCACCCTATCGGGATTGGTGCCTGATCCGAAGGCGTATAATCTGGTCATTTTCCCGGACCCTGAATATTGTGGCCGTATCTCCAACGGGAATGGGTGGCGACTCCTTCGTGATTTTCTGGTGAACGAACAGGGCGAGGTCAGGAACGTGGTCGTGTTATTGGAAGGGGTCACGGAGGGCAAGCCGTTCTCTCTTTCCGTCCCGCGGGTCGAAGCGCGGGATTGTCGATTTTTGCCCTTTACGACCGTGGTGCGAAGTGGGCATGGCATCGAAGTGGTGAATATGGATCCCGTGATGCATGATATTCAGGCCTACGAGACCTCGACCGCAATGGGGACCCGGGTACTGTTCAATTCACCGCTGTCCTTCAACCGCCGTCATCACCGAGGCGATTTGCACGCGACCCACGACCATAGGCCCGGAGAGTCGTTGGTCCGGCAATTCCAGTTGAGCAAAAAACGCCGGACGTTTGTCATGCAATGCGGATTTCACGCGTATATGCAAAGCTGGGCCATCGCCGTGGACAATCCATACTACGTGCTGACGGACGAGAACGGGCGGTTTTCTCTTGAAGACGTTCCGCCCGGGACGTATGACCTTCGGGCGTGGCATCCCGGCATCAAACAGGTCGTGAAGCAGCAAGTGACGATTGAGCCGGGAGAGAACCTGACGGTCGATTTTCAGTTGCCCTCGCCGGGCCGGCGAAAGACGGCGCTCACGGTCCGGACGCCTCCCCGGTTCACTCCCGCGGTGTTGGGTCGAGAATTCACGATCGAGCCCCTGCTCGAGCGCCAGTAACGTATGGTTGTCACCGCCCTCCGTCCCACCAGACCGGCGTGGTCTCGGTTCCTTCCCGTGTTCCTGTTCCTCCTTTTCCTTGTGCATGTTCCCGGCGTTCATGCTACTGCCGCGGGTGTTCAGGCACCACGGGATTTGGAATTTTCGGCCCGTCTGACGTGGCGGACCGGTGGAAAGACCTCACATGCCCAATTATTCGTGAAAGGGAATCGCTACCGGATTGAACATCGAGGAGGGATCAAAACGGATTTGGGCTATGCCACGGTCACGATCGTCCGGCTGGACAGGCAGCAGGTGTGGTACATTCTTTCCCAACGCCGTTTGGTGATGGAGGTGCCGTTGACCCTGGACTACGTGCTTCCTCTTGCGGTGACCTTGGAGGGGGAAGTGGCCCGGTCCCGGATCGGCGATGCCATGGTTGGCGACCAGGAGGCCACGTTGTATGAAGTGGTGGTGGATCGCGACGATCGCCGGGAGACGTATTATCAATGGGTCGATGAAGCACGACAGTTGTTATTGAAATTAGTGAGCCGGGATCGGGATTGGTCGGTGGAATATGGGCGAGTCGTGCTTTCGAAACAACCGAATTATTTTTTTGAAACCCCGTTGGGGTATCGGAAATTCCAAGCGACCGAAAAGCAGGAGGATGAGGGATAAGTGAGGGTGACGGTGGGGAAATGGAGAGCGGTCTTCACGGGCGTTGCCTGTAGCGTTCTGTTGCTGGGCGGAACTGGTGCGGGACAAGCCGATCCGTCTCCTGAAGAGAGGCTCGGTCTTGCGGAACAGGCGTTCGAGCAAGGTGATTTTCAGAGGACCGTGGATCTTGTCGAGCCCCTCCTCGGCGATGCCCGATGGCAGCGGGCGTCCTCCCGGTTCAAGATGCTGAGTTTGGTGCGGCTTGGGAAAACCGCGGAGGGTCTTGATGCCTATGAGCAATTCGTCGCGGCGGGAGGGGACGAAGGGCTTCTGCGAGAACTGGCCGTCCAGAGCATTCTGCCCTTCCGGTCGGATATGCGCGAGCAAGTGAGAGGGGCGGCCTATTCGGCGTTGAAGGAGATTCCTTCCGACGACGTGGTCCCGTATTTTCAGGACGGGCTCAGCGACGGGTCCGGCATGATCCGGGTGTTGGTGGCCGAGGGCATGGGAAAGTTGCCGGCGGGGCGGCAATCGGAAAGTTTTCGCGGCGCCCTCAAGGATCAGGCGGGATTGGTCAAGGTCACGGTCTTGAAAGCCCTTGCCCGGTTGGGAGACCCCTCGTTCATTCCCCTTATCACTCCGTTGCTGAATGATGAGCAAAGGGTCGTGCAGGTTGCGGCTGCCGCGGCGTTGTATCGACTCGGGCAGAAGGAACATTGGCAAGCCGTGGAGCGGGCGACCAGCGTGCCGGAGGGCTATGAACGAGGAGCAGCGTTGCGGATGCTTGGCGAAATCGGGGATTCCAAAGGGTTGCCGCTGCTCGAGCGGGGGCTTCGCGATAAACAGCCGTCGATTCGCGCGGCGGCGGCGGCCTCGCTGGGGAAACTCGGTTTGGTCGAAGGCGTTCCTTTCCTGATCAACGCACTCGCCGACCCCGTCCCGGCCGTGCGAAGCGTGGCTGCCGTGACTCTGGGGAAACTCAGGGCCGAACGGGCGATCTTTCCATTAACGCGAGTTTTGCAGGATCGCAACATGGGCGTGCGGGCCGCGGCGGTCGCGGGATTGCTGCAATTGAACAGTCCATTCAGCGTCGTGGCCGAAACCGTGCGGGAATTGATGAGTCAACAAAATCCTGGCCTGCGTTCCTCCGTGGCGAAAGCGTTGGGTCATGGCCGTGCCCGCGACGTTGTGGGGCCCTTACTTCTCCTGCTCAACGACCCCGTGCCGAAACCTCAAATTTCAGCGGCCCGGTCATTAGGCAGGGTGGGTGGACGAGAGTTGATCCCCCATCTCAAAAGGCTTATGAAAGAGACGAACGAAGCCGTACGAGCCACGGCAGCGGGAGCCATTGCGCGTATCCTCTCTGCTCAGCCCGAGGCCTGACGTTCCGGGCAGTTCAACAGCAAACGTCCCATTTGAGCAGGTGACGACCTTTCTCTAGAATAACGGCCATGAAGCATTCCAGCATTCGTTCTTTTTAAAGGCCACGGCTTATCCGCTACTTGGTATGAAAATAGCCAGCGACATCCCGAATCTGCCATCCCTGCTGTTTCTCTTTCTGTCATCCCCGACCCGATCGGGGATCCAGGGTCTTTGTTTTTTCCGTCGCACCTCGTCCACTCCCCAAAAACCAAGACTGGATTCCCGATTAAAAATGTCGGGAATGACAGATCGGAGAGAAGTGCCATTTTCATGCCTTGGTGTACAGGCTGCAAGACTGCCTGGGGGATTCTTACGTGTATGGATAGCAGGACTCCTCTTACTTTCAACGCCCGTATTGGCGAGCGATCAACATGGACAACCACAGGGGGTTGTCCCTACTACGTCATCGGCCATCCACTGGTCGGGATGGGGAGCGAAGTCCTTTGAGCGTGCCCAAGCCGAAGACAAGCTGATCCTGCTCGATCTGACGGCCGTATGGTGCCATGCCTGCCACGTGATGGATGAGACGACGTACGTCGATCCCGCGGTGGTCAAGCTCCTGAATGCCGAATTCATTCCGGTCAGGGTCGACACCGATCAGCGTCCGGATATTGCGGCCCGATATGAACACGGCGGGTGGCCGACCACCAGTGTCCTGCTCCCTTCAGGAGAGATTCTCTTCCAGGCGAATACGTTAACCCCTGAAGCCATGCTCGAAGTGTTGCGCACTTCGGACGCCTTCTACCGGGAAAATAAACGGGATATGGCTGAACGGGTCGCCCGGATATGGGAACGGGTGGAATCGGCGCAACGGGCAAGCGGGCAGCCTAGCATACGCATTTACCCTGAGATGCTGGACCATATCCTTGAAATGATGAAACAGCAATATGACCCCGTGTCCGGCGGGTTTCGGGACGCCCCCAAATTTTTTGAACCCGAGGCTGTCACCTTGGCCTTCTCCCATCATTTTTGGCATCGAGATTCGGAGTGGCAGCGGATGGCGTTGTTGACCCTGGATCAGCAGTTGAAATTGTATGATCCCATCTGGGGAGGGTTTTTTCGCTATGCCGAGCAGGCGGATTGGACACACCCGCATTATGAGAAGTTGCTTTCCATTCAGGCGTCCAACCTTCTCAATTATCTGGAGGCGTATCAAATCACCGGGCTGGCGCAGTATCGCGAGGTTGTGGAAGGGACCATGCGTTACGTGACGCGGTTTCTTGCCGACCGGGATCAAGGCGGCTTTTATGCCAGCCAGGATTCCGACGTTCGAAACGCAGACCGTTCAGGCCTCGACGTGCCCGGGAGTGAATTTTTTGCTTTGGACGAATCACAACGCTTGGCTATCGGCATCCCCGCTGTCGACCGGACGGTACTGACCGACTGGAACGCCTTGATGATCAAAGCCGCTCTCAGGGTTTCACAGGTCCTGGGCAGCACGCAGGCGCGGGAGTTCGCCCTTAACACGCTCCGGCGGCTGTACAAGGAACGCTATCAACCCGGGCGTGGCTTGGCTCATCTCCTTCATGACGGTCATCCCAAGGAATTCGGGTTGCTCGCCGACCAGGTTTTTTTTGCGGACGCATTGCTCGAAGCCTTTGTCACTACCGGCGCGTCCCATTACCTGGAACAGGCTGAAACGGTCATCGAGGATGCCATCCGGCTGTTCGAAGACGGCCAGGGAGGGGGATATTTCGACCGGACGCCGTCTTCTTCGTCATTGGGATTGTTGAAGTTTCCCCATAAGGATCTTCCGGTCAATGCCGCGTTGTCCCTGGTCTTTTCCGACTTGTTTTATCTCACCCAAGACCCTCGATACCGGGAAAAGACCGAGAATGTTCTGCAAATGATCGTGGAGACCGGCTCTCTGCCGGTTGCGCAAACGGGTCGTGCCATCCACCGGTTCCTTTACTACCCCGTTCACATTGTGGTGGTGGGTGAAAAATCTCAGGCTGAGGCCCGACATCTCTTTGACCGCAGCTTGGCCATGTATGCTCCCGGGAAATTGGTCAGATTCTTGGACCCCCGCGTCGATTCCCTTTCCATTGGAGAGGTCACCTTCCCCAAGGTGTCAGGCCCGTTTGCGTACGTGTGCACCGAGCGATTATGCTCCAGCCCCATTGCGCGGGCCGATGAGTTGCCGGACCGTTTCCAGGAAATGTTCACGGCCCTCACGGAGGCGCGGAAACCTTTTTCGACGAGGGATGATCCGCCCGCCTTGAATGTCCGCTGAGGCACTGTAACGCAAAAAATAGGGTCAACGAAGCCCTGAAAGAGGTTGACTTGACACCCTCTTTTCAGGTTGTTATAAACGAAAATTGTTGCGTTGAAGAAAATTCGAGGAACTTCTCGCCTATCGTATGAATTTGAGGCGGCCCGGGAGCTGAAAGCCGTCAGGTTTTTCCCACCGACTCGCAAAAAAATTATTCTCAACCAGGAGGAATATCTATGAGGAATCGTCGCTCGCTTACTTTGTCTGTTTTCCTTGGTGGGTTGCTGGTTGCAATGCCACTGATTGCTCAAGCCGGCGGAACCATTAAAGGCAAAGTCATGTATTCCGGCAAAGCCATTCCTGCAAAGGAGTTTGCCTTTTCCAAATTTCCCAATCCGGCTTTTTGCAAAAAGAATCCCAGTCAAAAAGGTGATGATACGCGTTTGTTGAAAGAAGTCGAAGTGGACGCAAACAAAGGACTCAAAAATGCGGTTGTGTCGGTTCGCGGCATTAAGGACAAAGGCTTTAAGACTACACCTGAAGTGATGGCCAAGTTGTGTGAGTTCCTGCCTTATACCGGAGTGCTGGTGAACAAAGGCAACTTCATCGTGGAAAATGGCGATGCGGATCTCAATGATCCCAAGTCCAAAGAAGGGGTGTTGCATAATCCCCATAGCTTTGACGTGCTCGGTGCGAAATCTTCGACCCTGTTTAATATCGGGTTGGCCAGAAAAGGTGACAAGCTGGACAAGAAAATCAAGATGCGTATGGCCAGAAGAGGTTCCGTTCTGCGGTTGCAATGTGACCAGCACGAGTTTATGCAAGCCTGGTTCCTGCCCGTGACCAACGCCCATTTCGGCGTGTCCGGTGGCGACGGCTCTTTTGAGGTGACGGATGTCCCCGCAGGCAAGCACAAGGTCTTGGCTTGGCACCCGGTGGCTGGCAACGTGACGATGGAAGTCGAAGTCAAGGATGGCGCGACCGTTGAAGCCAACTTCGACATCAAGAAGAAAAATAAGTTTAAAGGTAAGTGACGTTTTCGTTTTCGGGAACATTGAAAGGGCGGCAACGGCTCATCGTTGCTGCCCTTTTTTTGTCGCGTGCTTTCCCTTGCGTTCGCCGGTTCCAGCCCGCTACTATCTCAATAGATTCAACCGTTTTCTGCTTTTCGTGTCGGCAAGGTTAAGGATTTGTTGTGCCTCGAGAGCTTTCTCTCGCAGAAATATTTCAGATCGGGTATTACTGGGAGACGAAAATTCTCCTCACGGCGATCAAGCTGGATCTTTTTTCAGCCTTGGATGGTCGTTCCGACTCTCCCTCTGAGTTGGCCCAGCGTGTATCTCTCGATGAACGGGCGTTGAGCCTCGTCTTACACGCGTTGGCCGCGATGCGGATCTTGACCAAACACGAGGGTCGATTTGCGAATACCGGCGTCGCCCGGAAACATCTGGTGAAAGTCAGTCCGGATTACGTCGGTCACCTTCTGGTTCTTCACGATTCGGAATGGGTGAATTGGGGGAAACTGGAAGAGACCATCCGAACCGGTGTGTCTCCGGTCCGCCGGCACGTGTTTGAAACCGATCCGGAAATGGGCGCCAACGTGTTGGCGGTGTTGGATCGGATTGGCCGGGGGAGCGGGGGCAACCTCGCGAAGTTTCTGCAACTGGACGGCGTTGAACGTATGCTGGACGTCGGCGGGGGAGCCGGGACGAATGCGATTGCCTTTTGCCGGGAATATCCCCATCTCAAAGCCACGGTGTTTGATTTGCCCTCGACCCTCCGGGTGACCGAACGGTCTATCAAGGAAGCCGGGTTGGAAGATCGTATTGCCGTCATGCCCGGCAATTTCAATACGGATTCATTTGGCGGGCGCTATGATCTGGTGCTTTTGTCCGATGTTCTCCATTACCAGGATGCGCAAACCAATGCCGGGTTGGTACGCAAAGCGTGTGCTCATTTGACGGACACGGGGCGGTTGGTGATCAAGGATCGGTTTTTGGACCCGGACCGAACGAGTCCGGCCTGGACCACGGCATTTGCCGTGCATATTCTGGTCAATACGGAAGAGGGGGAATGTTTCACGACTCAGGAGGCCATGGATTGGATGACCCGGGCCGGCTTTGCATCCGTCACGGAACTGGAACCGCGGGCGATTGTTCAGGGAATCAAACGAGGAGAGGGTTAAATGTCTGAATGGTTACGAGATCCGGGGTTCGTCGGGACGCATGCCACCATGGGGGCCGATATCAGTCAGTTGATGGCGACGTTGTTCACCGGGCTGTTTATCGTCGGGTGGATACAGGCCAAAAAACGTAAAGCGGACGGTCATCATTGGTTGATGCTGGGCGGCATGATCGCCATGCTGGCATTTTTTACGAGTTATTATTTGTTTCGTCAGCTCGGCGTGTTGGCCTTTGAAGGCAAGGAAGGGTTCGGCGGGTCACAGGCTTTGTATGACAACGTGTTCATTCCCCTCCTGACCTTCCACATTCTTTTGGTCGTGATCGGATTGGTCATGGCCATTTACATGATTGTCCTGGGATTTCGCTCTCAGACCTTCGTCAACGGCCAACGAAAGTTACGGGAGGCCATTCTGCAGACCACCGGGAAAAAAATCGCGATCATATTGGGTGGGGTGACGACTCTGGTGCTGCTGTTGTTTTTCAGTCGCGTGGCCGCCAGCGGGTTTTCCATGGGCAAGTTCGGCGTCTATCTCGGGCTTCTCATGCTCATTGCCCTTGTGTTTGGTGTCGAGGTGGGCATCCAACGGATGTGGCCGAATGGGGCGCGACGCCATCGGATCCTGGGCCGGTTTACCATGGTGGTGTATTGCATTTTGTTCATGACGGGTAGTATGACCTATACCATGCTGTATATTTTGTATCCTGGAAAAATCGGGTAGTCCCGTGATGCAATGTGCCTGCGGCTCGGATTTCCGATGTGAGGCTCTTGAAGAATGGGACGACGTTCAGGCCTTTCTTCGTTATCGTTGCGACCATTGTGGTTTTCGGCTGGGAATCGAAACGGACCATCGCAATGCCAGCTTGCTGTTCGACCGCCTAGTCTGGACTGATGAGGCCCAACATCGGTTGGACCGGTTGCCACCGTACGTGGAACCTCTTGTCCGGCACGAGGTGGAAGACTACGCGGATCGAAAAAGCATCAAAGTGATCTCGACCGACCTGATGACGGAAGCCGGGAACCATGGGATGGTGTCGTGGCATCCTGATGCGAAACGTCGTTTGTCACGAATCCCGGGACCGGTTCGTGCGATGGCGCGCGTGGAGTTGGAACGTACGGCTCAGGACAGAGACATGTCTGAAGTCACCGTGGAGTTGATGGAGGAAATCAAGGTCCGCTATTTCGGCATGGCGACCCCGAAGTCGTAACGCGGAAGACGGCATGCTGTCAACGAATGAGTGCACACATACAGGAATCCCTCATGCAGGCGTGCAGCCTGCACCACAAGAGATGAAAATGGGGACGCCTGTCTAATCTGTCATCCTCGACATTTTTCATCGAGGATCCAGGGTGTTTGTTTCTTTCGTTCGTGAAGACAAAAGACACTGGATTCCCGATTAGATCCCCGATTACGAACGTCGGGGACAAGTGTCGGGAATGACAGAAGGGGGCTATTTTCATGCCAATGACAATTTCTGTCCTTTGAGAGATCCCGATGCTCCATCGACTCGTGCTCCGAGTGATTCCCCAACTGAACGCGGCTGTCACTGAACCCGACGTTCGAAAGCGGAAGCGTTGGGTCATGCTCGTTCCGGGGTTTGTGGCATTTGCCTTCTATCATCTCTCAAAAGACGTTCTTCCGCTATCCGACCCGATTGCGTTGTTGGCGATGAGCGGGATCCTCTCGACGCTCACCGCGTATTGGGCATATGCGATGGGACGGAGGCAGTCTTTTCCCCATGTTTGCCAAACCGATGGTCCCGGCCGTCTTCTCTGGGTGGGTGGATGGATCGGGTTTGTCTACGGCGTGCAGCTTTCGTTGCTGGTGTTGGCGATCCTGGCCCTCTTTGTCAATTATGATTTTCTGCTTCATCCTGAAGGGCCGGCCATGATGGCTTTGATTATTTCCTGCACGGCGGTCACCCGTGATGCCTTTGAAATCGGGCACGTGGTCCGCATGGAATCCCAGGGCGTGCGTATGGTGACCTTTCCCGACGGCGGGTCGTTTCGCGAATTGCTCCAGCGTGACTTTTCTCATTTGGTCCCATGGGTGGGAGCGGGCTTCGTTGCCGGTGGAATGGCTGCGGCCGTCTATCGCCTCGGTTGGACAGCGGAAGGGATGGAGGTCGGACAGGCGGTGCTGGTCTGTGTCGTGGCGGCGTGTTTTGCTCATGGAGCATTTTTGTCCGGGAAACATCCACTCGAACCCTTCTCGGATCGCTTCAAAATACACTCATGGTGGGAAGCCTGCCGGTTTTGGACGTGGCCTTGTTTGACTTTTGCATTGACTTACTATTTAGTGCAAATCGGCTTCATTGCCTTTGTTTTGCAGGTTGCAGAAGAGCCTTTTTTCGTTCATCCGGTCGTTGGTGGGGTGACCGCGGGGCTGATGGCGGGGTATGGCTATTTCTTGGGGGCTCGGGTCTTTGTGGAGGCTCAAACACAAGGCGGATTCTCCGAAGGGTTGACGCGTTGTCCATTCGTGATGGAAATTTTAGCCAAAACAGGGTGGGTGGCGTCAGAACGGAAGCCCAACCCCGTCGAGATACGGTAGGGGGAACCCCCGCGAGAGTTGCTTTCATGAAGATCGGTTTGCCAGTTTTGTTCGTCCTGCTCTGTTCACTCGTTGCCCCAACGCCGGGGTGGGCTGGTCCGGATGCCTCCTCCCTTACTCCCCGGAACTACGACGTCTATTATAAGATCGAAGGAACCCCTCAAGGCCCTCCGGCCGCAGAAACTGTATCCGCTTACCCACAATGGCAACCGCTCGATAACCGGATTGTCATCTGGCTCGTCACCCAGCAGCATACCTATTTCGGAGGGTTTGTCCTGGCGCTACCGTTGTTTGCGTTTCTCCTGGAATTTTTGGGCATGTCCCGTCGTGATCCGCAGGCAGCTACACGCTACGATGGACTCGGTCGCGATATTCTTCGCGTCGGGGTGCTTTCGCTCTCGGTCACGGCGCTGCTTGGCAGTGTCATGCTGGGTGCGTTTTTGACGTTCTATCCCGGCTTTATGCAGTACATGGGATCGACGTTTAAACAGATGATGCCGTTTTATGCCGCGGTGTTTTTGGGCGAATCCTTTCTCCTCGTGTTGTACTACTACAGTTGGGATCGCCTGGCTCACGGAGCCGGGAAATGGGTGCATCTGTCGATCGGGGTCGTCGCGAATGCCATGGGTGTGCTGTTACTCCTGTTGGCCAATGCCTGGGCGTCTTTTATGATGGCACCAGCCGGGGTGAATGCCGAGGGACAGTTTCTGGGAAACGTCTGGCATTTATTGCATTCACCGTTATGGAATCCGCTCAATGCCCATCGGTTCCTGGCGGATATCATGTCCGGGGGAGCCGTGGTCGTGGCCTATGCGGCGTATCGGTTTTTGAAGACCCGGGTCCAGGAAGAGCGGGCGTATTACGATTGGGTGGGCTACGTGTTCATTGTCGTGGTGGTGTGTGCCTTACTCCCCATGCCCTTTGCCGGGTATTGGCTGATGCGCTCCGTCTTTGAATTCCGTCAGGAGATGGGCATGACCATGATGGGCGGGTTGTTGTCCTGGCTTTTCGTGGTTCAGGCCACTACCATTGGTGCGCTGTTCCTTGGCATTAATTATTACGTCTGGCAGTCCTTGGGACGGTTGCGTGACGGGGAACGGTATCATCCCTATTTTAAATTCATTCTCGTGGGGCTGATGGTGTCGTTTCTGGTCTGGTTCACGCCTCATACCATTGCCATGACCCCCAGTGAAATGAAAGCCATGGGCGCGGCGCAACATCCCGTCATTGGGCAATTCGGGGTGATGTCTGCGAAAAACGGCGCTATTAATATCATGATCTGTCTGACGGCCTTGAGCTACCTGTTGTATCGCCGCGCCAACCGGATCATTACCGTCCCTTGGGCTGCGGCGGGAAATATTGTGATTGTGGTGTTGTTTGTCGTTGGTATGGCCAATATCGTCTGGGTCGCGATTTACGGGTTTTTTATTCCCGCCCATATCCGGATGGGCTTGTCCATTCCGCAGGGCGCGACCACGGCGACGGTCTTGCTCGGCGGGTTGGTGATCAATCATTTTCTGTTGAAGGGGAGCGAAATTCGAGGTCCCATCCAATGGGGCAGGATATCCGTCCGAGGGATGGTGGCGTTGTTTGGGGTCGCCGCGACCTTTTCCTGGGTGATGGGGTTGATGGGATATATCCGGTCAGCCGGTCGTTTAGGATGGCACGTGAATGAACTGATGGCGGATCTTTCTCCTTGGGCCTTTACCCCTCACATTTCCTTTGTCGCCAAAATGGTGACCATCAATATGGTGTTATTCTGGGTTTCGGTGTTTTTCATGTTTTGGTTGGCCACGAGAGACAGCCGGTTGGCCGTGGCGGAAAAAGACGCACCGGCTGAAACCGGACGCGCGTCTTTCGTGCAGGCGTTCTCGAGAGAGGAGTCGGCATGAGGATGGGAACAACATTCAGGAAGTGCCTTGCCCTGTTTGTGCTCCTCGTTCCCTTTTTCATGGCGAGTGAGCAGGTTTTCTCGCAGGCGGTGACGCTTGAAAATTTTCAAAATCCGGATGAAGAGCAGTTCCCGAAAGGATGGGATGGGTCACGAAGTACGATCACCGCAAAAGAGACGTACTCCCTTCATCGTCAAGGGGACACCGTGTTTTTGAAAGGCAAGGGGGCGAATCAGCGGGTATATACCAAAAACATTGATTGGAATCCCCAAACCCACCCGATTTTAAAGTGGCGGTGGCGGCTGCACGTCGTCCCGGAGAAAACCGATTTTATCGCAGCGCTCTTTGCGAATTTGGATACGGATTTGCTGTTTATTCCGGTGTCGACGAAGTACATCTGGAGTGGCACGAAACCCATGGGTTCCGTCACTGATGGTGGCTTGTTCAGTGCGGCGGAGGTCGTGATTCGTTCAGGCCCCCATCCGTTGGGTGAATGGGTGGAAGAAGAGGTCAATGCCTACAAAGACTTTAAAGAGATTCATGATCATGACCCTGCTCCTCGGGCGTGGGGCATTTCTCTTCAGAGTGGCCCAGGGGTGGAAATCGATTTCGGTTCAATCGAGGTTCGTGCGGAATAACGCCTTGCGGCCTCGTGGCGAGGAGGAAACCTTCGATTTCTAAAGGAACGATTATAGACGTGTTCCTGGGCGTGGTGGTCATGGGTACGGTCGGGGTGCTCATTGGAATCCTCCTGGGCGGCTCTTTTCTTTATTTTGCCGCAGGGCTGGGGGTCATGTTAGGGATCGGGATCGGACTCATTGGTGGGCGGCGGTTTTTTTTCGGGATTTTTGTCGGAACGGTTTTAGGGGGTGCGCTGGCCTGGGCCGTTTCCGGCCCTGAAAACATTACGGTCGGCGCGGGATCCGGCGCGGCGATGGGCGGATTTTTGGGGATTTGGATCTCGATGTTGATTGACGTGTTTTGGCGGAAACCGGTGCAGGCCTCTTCCGACCACGAAGCGTAAGGCTGGAACGGGAAGGGGGTTCCCGGTTGAACCTTTCTAGGGGACCAACGGGAGAGTCATGGAAAATCGCGCGGTACTTATCGGCTCCATCATCTTTGTCTTTGCCTCGTTTATCTTGATGATGGTCATGCTGATCTATGAAACGTATAAAGGGAAACAGGAATTGGACAGGTTGGTCTCGAATTCTCAAACGGCCAAACCTCGGGTCATTACTCCGGTGAAAGTCCGTGATTTTTCGATGTATCGTACGCTGGTCGGAGATGAAGGCCGTGAGATGGTCGAAATCCCCGAAGGGCCTTTTACCATGGGGTATGATCAGGGGGATCCCGATGAAGCCCCTGCTCATCCGGTGTACGTGCGGACGTACTTCATCGATCGCAAGGAAGTCACCCAGTCGGAATACGATCGTTTTGTCAAGATGACCAAGCGAGGGAAACCCCAGGTGCCGGTCTTTGAAGAAGATATTGCAAAACTCGTCGATCTGGATTTTCCCGTCGTGGGCATTGGCTGGAATGATGCCTTTGCCTATTGCCGGTGGGCGGGGAAACGACTGCCGACCGAAGCCGAATGGGAGAAGGCCGCTCGTGGGGAAGGGCGACGACTCTATCCTTGGGGGAATGAGTTCAACTACATGGTGTCCAATATTGACGGGGAAGACGATGGGTTCAAGTATTTGGCGCCCGTGGCTTCTTTTGAAGGCGGGCGGAGTCCGTATGGGGTCTACGACATGGCGGGAAACGTGGCCGAATGGGTTACGGATACCTATGACTCCCAATATTATCAAAATTCACCATTTCGCGATCCTCCCGGGCCGGACAGCACGGAATTTAAAGTCATTCGAGGAGGAACCTGGCGTGATTCCAAACTCAACGCGAGATTGACTAAACGGTTTTCAGCCAAAATGTGGCGAACTGACGCGACGATCGGGTTTCGTTGCGCCAAAGACGTCGAGGCCGTCAAACAGGCATCCTGACGGCGTTAGAGTAGGGCTATCGAGGTTGCGCGACCATGGATGGGAGATTGAAACTGATCCTGCTTGCCGTGATTGTATTCATGGTGGGCATGCCGGTATCAGGAATTCTACGTGGGACCAAGTCTCCTCCCCCTGATCCCGAGCTTGCGGCGGTTGTCAAACCCGTGCAGGCCACCGGCTCTTCTCCCTCCGACCCACCCCAGCCGATCATCCAAGAAGAAATGGTGTTTATTCCTTCCGGGCAGTTTGTTCAGGGGACCAGCCAGGGCGGGTTTAATGAACGCCCCGAGCGTCTCGTGACCCTTGAGGGATTTTGGATTGATCGGTATGAAGTGACGAACCACCACTATCGCGCATTTGTGGAGCAGACCGGTCATCGAAAACCAGGCCCTCCGTCTCGCTATGCCAAACGGTTAACCCAATTGCGTGGGCCTAATCAGCCCGTTGCCTATGTCTCCTGGTATGATGCGGATGCCTATTGCAAGTGGAAAGGAAAACGTCTGCCCGGGGAAGCCGAATGGGAAAAAGCGATACGAGGGATAGACGGCCGGTTGTGGCCCTGGGGAAATTCTCCGAGAATCCACAAGGCCAATCTGGGAGGCGGAGAGGATGGCTATGAATCCACGGCGTCCGTTGGCTCGTTCCCTTTGGATAGAAGCCCTTTTGGTGTGCATGACGGCTTTGGAAACCTGATGGAATGGACCGACAATTGGTATGAAGAGCAAACTCGCGATCCCAGTGAACCCGGAGAAGCGAATTTTGCCGATCGTGGGGGGTATAAGACGCTTCGCGGTGCCGGGTATACCAGCCATGGAAGCGACTTGAGGATTACGGCCCGGAATTTCATGGTTCCCAACTTTCGGGATGAAACCATAGGCTTTCGTTGTGTTGCGTCAGAGCGCAAGACGCCTGACCGCACGCTGGCCGCTCGTCCCCAGGATTAGCGAAGGCTAGAGAAAGTCAAAGTAATACAGTATCAAGAAGACGGCTAAAAGAATATTGACAACCATTCCGGCCAACACTATAATGTCGAACAATTTTGCATTATTGCGCATTCATTTCACCATGTTGCGAAAAGAAAAAGTATATGTTCAGTATCATATCTTGAAGAAATGTGTCAAGCGTATAATTTATTAAGGTCAAACATCTAGAAGGAAAATTGAGATGGCGAAAAGCGATCCGCTCGAGATCAAGTTGGGCAAAGGGATATTCTATGTGACTTGTGCCGTAAGCTTGTGGTTTTTTTATTGGCTTGCCGGCATCCAATGTCCTTGTTGAAAAAAGGAACTGAGAGATAAACAGGAGGTTTTCATATGCAGACGGCTCTGTACCTTATCATTTCAATCGTGATTTCCGTGGCATATTTTCAGTTCATCGACTGGGCTCTGATGGATATGCAGGGTTTGGATTATTTCTATATCCTGAGGTGAGAAGCCTCATTGTGGGTAGTCATCCTGAAAAACTGGACAACTAGAATAAAAGGTTTATTATTCTTTGAATAATTTCAAAGAAAGAAGGAGGTTGGTCATGGGTCGCCTCAAAAGTGGACAGGCCGGGAAGAAATTCTTGGCAGTCACCGGTCTTTTTGCAATGGGAGTCATGCTGTTGCTCCCGATATTTGTGGCACTGCCGGCCTTGGCCGGGGGTGCTCCCGCAGCAGGCGGGCCGCCTCCCGATGTCGTAGCCGCCCAGGAAACCGAAGGGGTGGAAGGCGAAGAAGCGAAAGTCGAAATCGGGAGGGACGTCTACTACAAAACAGAGGGTCCTGCCGTCGGTGCGCCGGCTCCAAAGACTGCCGATACGGAAGAATTTTATCCGCGATATAACTTCGAAAGCCGGGTCCTTCTTTGGGTGGCCAATCAGCAGCATCTGTACTATGGCAGCTTTGTGTTGGCCGTGCCGATCTTCTGTATGTGTATCGAGTTTGCCGGGTTGGTGAGCAAAGACAAGGCGATGGCGAAAAAGTATGACCAATTGGCATATGACTTTGTTAAAATCAGCCTGACCGCCTACTCGCTGACTGCCATCCTCGGTGGTATTCTCATCTTCACGTTCCTGACGTTGTATCCTGCTTTCTTTGGGTATCTTTCCAGTATTTTCCGCCCGGTGATGCACATCTATGCCTTGATGTTCGTGGCGGAAAGCGGAACCCTCTACATCTACTACTATGGATGGGACAAGATGAAAGATGGGTTATTGAAATGGCTTCATGCCAGTATGTCGGTGGTGTTGAACGTCATTGGGACGGTGTTGATGTTCCTGGCCAATTCCTGGATTGGCTTTATGATGTCGCCCGCCGGCGTGGATGAGCAGGGACGATATCTGGGAAATATTTGGCATGTCATCCATACGGCGCTCTGGAATCCTCTGAACGTGCATCGGCTTCTTGGGAATATGGCCTTTGGTGGTGGCGTGGTGGCGGCGTATGCTGCGTATCGGTTCCTGTCGGCAAAGAATGATGAAGAGCGTGCCCATTACGATTGGATGGGATATATCGCAATGTCGCTGGGCGTGGCCTTCCTGATCCCCCTGCCGTTTGCCGGCTATTGGCTCATGCGCGAAGTGTATGCCTACCGTCAACAAATGGGAATTACCTTGATGGGCGGGCTGTTGGCCTGGTTGTTCATCATTCAGGCCACAATGATCGGCATCCTGTTTTTGACGACGAACTATTATCTCTGGCAAGCCCTCGGAAGAATGACCGGGGGGGAGAGGTTCCAGCGTTACATCAAGTATTTTGTGTTCATTTTGGTCGTGGGACTCTTGGTCTTTATCACTCCCCATACCATTGTGATGACGCCGGCTGAATTAAAGGCCATGGGAGGTCAGCAGCATCCGGTGCTGGGAAACTATGGCGTGATGTCGGCTAAAAACGGGGGAATTAACGCAATTATTATGACCACGATCGCCAGTTTTATGTGGTATCAGCGTGGCAACAGGGTTCCGGCGGTCAAGTGGGCAAAATTCGGAGATATCTTCCTGATTACATTTTTTGTGGTGGCCCATCTCAATAATATCTGGGTGGCCTGTTACGGGTATTTCATCCCGGCCAACGTTCGAATAGGCCTCTCGGTTCCTCAGGTCGCCGGAACGCTCTCATGCTTATTTATCGGGTCGGGGTTAAATCTGGCGATGTTGAGTAAGTCCAGAGAACTCGGACCGATTCGATGGGGTCAGATTGCGCCACGATCACAGTACGCCTTGATTATGTTGGCAACGGCTTTCACGTGGATGATGGGATTGATGGGGTATATCCGGTCATCGGTGAGGTTGTTCTGGCACGTCAATGAGATTATGCGCGATAATTCACCTTGGGCGTATACGCATACCATTGGGTTTGGCGCGAATGTGATCTCCTTTAATGTGTTGTTTTTCTGGATCACGATTCTCTTTGTCTTTTGGCTTGGAGCGCTGGGGGCCAAGAAGGCGCCAGTGCCTGCGACGCAACCCGTTCCGGGTGCCGCGCCGCAACCTGCAACTGGTCATTAATCATTAACTTTGCATGAAATGCGTGATGCTGAGGCTATCCTGAACGTAACAGTCAGGGTAGCCTCATTTGTGGAGGGGCAAAGTGGTTGAATTAATTACGGAAGCGATCTCGATTGGATGGCCGGCATTCGCCTTTTTGATCGGGCTTATGTTGTATTTTCAGGCTAGATCGAAAGACCCGGTTCAAAAGAGAAATGTCACGTTTAAGACGTTTATCGGTATCCTGTGCGCGTTCATGGCCTTTATGGCCATTGCGAACTACAAGAATAACTTTCATGGGGAAAGTCGACTGCTGCCCGTCTCATTGGTGATGATTACCTTTTTGACCTACATCATGGGGATTTATTTCACCAATATCGGGGCCCTGATGAAAATTGGGGGATTCATGTTTCTTGTGGCTGCGGCGCTTTCCGGGTATGGCAATTGGTTGCCTCAGGTTGAAGGGGGATTCCCGCCGCCGGAAGTGAAGCTGGACTTCCAGAGCATGGCGCCTCAACAGCTGGCCGATGAAGGGGAAAAAATCATTTTCGGTGGTCTTGGGCAAAGTAAGGTGCAGGGGGCTATAGGCAAAGGCCAATGTCCCTTGTGTCATGGGTTCAATAAGGGATTCTTAAGTGAACGGGCCCCGAATCTTTGGGATGTTCCTGCCCGGGCAGAAGAACGGTTGAAGCACGAAAAATATCATATGAACGATCCTGCTGCGCGGGATACGGTGAAAAAAGAGGCGTTTGAGGGATCGGGGACAGCCACGACCGGGCAGGAATATATTGCCGAGTCGCATGCCTGTCCGAATTGTTTTGTCGTGCCGGGATTCGGCGTGAAAGGAAGCAACGACACGGAAAGCCCTATGCCCAGAATTCACAAGCCCCCGATTTCGCTGACCTTGGGAGAATTGGCCGCGGTGGATACCTGGCTGTACATTCGTGAAGGGAAAGAAGCACCCGCGTACGAAGAAATTTCAGCATCGTATGAAAAATTTATCCCCGAAGGAGACCGTCCGCAGGCGAGTGCCGACGGGGATGAAGCCGCAGGCGGCGTGTTGGCTACCGGTGAGGAGCCTATTACGGATCTCTTCATGAAAGCGGGTTGCCCTGCCTGTCATACGATTCCCGGCATTAAAGACGCAGTAGGGAAAGTGGGCCCCTTGTTGATGGAAGGCAGTAATGCTCCCCAACGGCTGAAGGATTCAGGTTATAACGGACATGCGACGTCGACCCGTGAATACATCACCGAGTCGATTCTGAATCCCAGTATGTATGTCGTGAAGGATTTTCCGGACAATCAGATGCCAAAAAATTTCGGACAAGTATTAAGTGCTGGAGCCGTCAACAAAATCGTGGATTATCTGTCCAGTTTGAAAGAGGGGCAGGATCTGCCTTCGATAGAAGATTTCAATTAATCCTTAAACTCTGTCATTTAGAAAACAGGAGTTTAATACGATGACCTGGTTAAAGTTAGTAGAAGGCTACATGCCGATGCAGATGATTTCGGAGTTAGCCGGTTCGATTTTAGTGTTTGTGTTGGTCAACTGGGCGCTGAATCGGGCGGGCATGGCGATTCCCAAATTCTGGGCTGGGGTAGGGGTGTGGATTTACATCCAGCTCTATTTGAAGTACCGCATTTATCCCCCGATCCCGTTTAGTGTGCGGGCCATCTACGGCACGGTCTCGGCGTGTGGGATTTTCATGTGGGTCTCGGGTTCGGAAGGCGAGTGGCAGGAGTTCAAGCGGCCGATCCTGAACGTGATGGACGGGATCAGCGGGTTTCACAAGAACATGCGCACGGTGGCATTGATCGTGATTCCATTGGCGTTGGGCGGGTTTGCCTACTCCTCGTTTCTGCCGAGTTTTGAAGAACCGATCGAATTACGGACTGTGCATCCGGCGCCGCCGGCGACCACGAAGGTGCACGGCAAGACCTTTGTGCTGCAAGTGGTGAAAAACCCCTATCGGATGAATAACGAGGGCAAGTACGACCAGGCGTATACCGATGCCAGGATTGTGGAGCAGTCCATGGGGCGGTTGATGAAGGACGTGAACGACCCGAACTACAATCCATGGGATCCCAACGCGGAGGGCTACACCAAATACGTGCGGGAAGGCGGCGAGATCTTTTTTCAGAACTGCCACTTTTGTCACGGAGATAATTTGAATGGCCGTGGCCTGTGGGCGTATGCGTTCAACCCGATTCCGGCGAATTTCACGGACGCGGGCACGATTGCGCAGTTACAAGAGACGTTTGTGTTCTGGCGGGTGTCGAAAGGCGGGATCGGGCTGCCGGGGGAAGGCTTCCCCTGGGCCTCGGTGATGCCGCCGTGGGAAGAGCACCTGACGGTAGACGAAATCTGGAAAGTAGTGATGTTTGAATACTGGCACACGGGCTACTATCCCCGGACCTGGGATTAGCGGAGAGGAGCGGAGACGACCCATGAGCAAGAGCAGATATGGAAACAACGTGGCCCGGTGGGGCGTGTGCGTGGGGGTGAGTGTCCTGCTGGGGTTGGGGCTGCCGCTGAGCAGCGTGGCTCAGGAGGACCTCCCGGAAGGCTTCAAGCAGCAAGGGCTGCCGACGCCCCCGCCGGCGGAGCAGATCGAAGCGGGCAAGCGAGTGTATTTTACCAAATGCGTGTGGTGTCACGGTGTGGAAGGGGCCGGGGACGGCCCGGGGGCGGTCCGGCTGTGGCCGCGGCCGCGGAACTTCAACCTGGGTACCTTCAAAATCCGGCACACGGCCAGCGGGCAGCTCCCCCTGATCGACGTGGACCTGTTGCAAACGGTTACGCACGGCCTGCCGGGGTCGGCGATGCCGTCGTGGGAAGGCATTCTCACCGAGCAGCAACGCAAGGACGTGCTGTCGTTCGTGACCACGCAGTTGGTGCAGGACCGGTCGTGGCAAGACGAAGAATTTGAAGAATTTTTCGTGCTCGACCTGGAAGGGTTGCCACCCAAGCCTGGGACGCCAGAATCCATTAAACGCGGATCGGAACTGGTGGTGGAGAGCAAATGTATCGAGTGTCATGGTGTGGAAGGCCGCGGGGACGGGAACGCGTTCAACCTCAAGGACGACTGGGGCTTTTCCATCCAACCGGCGGACTGGCACAAATGCTGGAACTTCCGGGGCAGCAGGCAGGATCCCTACAACGTGAAGAATATCTTCCGCACCTTTTCGACGGGGCTGAACGGGACGCCGATGCCCTCGTTTGCCGACAACACGAGCGTGGACGAACGGTGGGACATCGCCAACTATGTCAATTCGCTCTGTGAACGGGAGCAGGAGATTGATGTTGCCAAGGGGGAGATAACCGAGGAGATCGCGCAAACGCTCTCGACAAGTCAGCCGTTGGGGATCGATCCTTTGACGGACAAGCCCAAGAGTACCTTTGTGGTTCCGTCGAAATATGTCGAAGGCGATCTGCCCATGGACGAACACGACGAGCGCTGGAACCTGATTCCTCGGCGGTGGATCGCCATGGGCGGGCAGATTACGCATAAGCCGAGGAACTTCGTGAACCGCATTGACGATATGTGGGTGCGCGCGTTGTATAACGAAACGCACATCGAGTTCATGTTCCGGTGGAATGATCGGACCAAGAGTGTGCAAGAGGAAGAAGTAGACTGGGATCCCACGGAAGTAAACCTGGAGGATTACGGTGTTGAAGAGCAAGCGCCGCAAGGGACGACGTTTGAAGAAGACCCGTTCCATCAGGAATCGATTGCGGCCAAGCAAAAAGACGGCTATGCCGTGTACAACGATGGGGTGGCCTTCCAATTTCCCATCAAATGGCAGGAACTGCCGGCGCCCAGGAAACCCCGCTATTTGTGGGGCGATGAGATGTTTGCCGCCGATATTACCAAATGGACGGCGGATGGGATCCTAGCGGTGTACGAAGGCACGGGCTGGGATCAAGACTTCAACGAAGTCGACTTTCAGGAGGAAGTCGAAGTGGTGAAAGCCGAGTGGGCCAACGGGCAGTGGACGGTGATCGTGAAGAGGCCATTGAAGGGGGACTACGAAGAAGTCGCCTACTTGGAACCGGGCAAATACATCCCAATGGTATTCTTTGCCTGGGACGGGCACAACGGGGACGTGGGGCGGAAGATGGCGGTGTCCGCGTTCTATTACCTGGTGATGGAACCCCTGATTCCGATGACGACCTATCTCTATCCTAGTCTCATTACCGTCGGAATCGTGATTATTGAAGGTTGGGTGTTAGGGCGGCGCGCCAATAAGCGCAAAAAAACCCAGGGACAGGCCTAGCTACGGGCTAGCGCCAAAAGCCCAAAAGGGGGGTGGAGCGGTCCACCCCCTTTTTTTTGTTTAGCGGGTGACAATGTGATTCAAGAAATTTCAGGTGTGGTCTTAGCCGGTGGGAAGAGCAGAAGAATGGGGATGGATAAACGATCTTTATCCATTCATGGAAAACCGCTCTTGGATAGGGTGCTGTCTGTTCTGCTTGATGTCTTCCCGGAAGTGCTGTTGGTGTTGGCTGAAGAGGATATATCAAGACAAGAGGATAGAATAAAGATCGTCACTGATCTTGTACCGGGATGTGCAGCCGTGGGTGGGCTGTATACAGGACTGTATTATTCCCGATATCCCCGAGTATTCGTTGTGGCCTGTGATATGCCATTTATAGACCCGGCTGTCATTGAGCTTTTTTCCCAAAAAGTCGATGCAACGGATATTGTCCTGGCTCAATTGGTGAATGGGCTTCAGCCTCTGCACGGGCTGTATTCAAAAAAATGCCTTCCGTTTTTAAAGGAAATGATTGATATCCAAGACCTTCGTCTTCACAATATTGCCGACAAACAAGGTCTTACCGTGCATCGTATTCCCGAATCGGAGATCAAAGTTCTGGACCCTCAACTCCTTTCCTTTTTGAATTTGAATTCACCAGCCGACGTTGAACTCGCGAAAAAAATCAACCCTGGCTAATTCCCATTCATATGCTATTCATCGAACGGCAAACTGGTTTGATCATCTAGCCCGGAGCTGTTCAGCCGGACACATGCGCAACAAACGCCGATGACAGAAGAGCCCCTTTGCTTGCGAGGCCCGAAGAGGCTGTGTTAGATTCCCAGCCCACTTCCCCTTAAATCCCTGCATATTTTTTCGATAGCGTCATGTCTGCCGGAATTATTCAAGAACAGGTTGCCTCTGCCATTACCAATGCCCTGCTGCAAGCGCAGCAACGGGGTTCCTTGCAATCAGCGCATTTTCCTCAGCCCGTGGTTGACTTTCCCAAGCGAGAAGAATGGGGAGATTTGTCTTCAAGTGTGGCCATGCTCATTGCGAAACAGGAAAAACGACCACCGTTGGAAGTGGCACACGTGATCGCCGATCAACTCCAGGCTTCTTGTGCTTTTCTGGAAAAGGTGTCGGTGGCACCACCCGGATTCTTGAATGTCACGCTCCGCCCGGACTGTTGGCTTTCGGTACTCGAAGAGATTGAGCGAACGGGCGACCGGTACGGGCACAGCAAGATAGGACAGGGGCAACGAGTTCTTTTGGAATTTGTCAGTGCCAATCCCACGGGCCCGCTTCATATGGGACATGGACGTGGGGCGGCCCTGGGTGAAGCCTTGGCCAGGTTGTTGCGAGCGGCCGGGTATGAAGTCGATAAAGAATATTATATCAATGATGCGGGTCGCCAGATGAAACTGTTAGCCGACTCGGTGTATGCCCGGTATCTTGAACTGCATGGCCGGGAGTGTTCTTTTCCCGAGGATGGCTACCATGGAGACTATATCAAAACCCTTGCCCAAGCGATGGATCGAGAGAAGAGCACCCACCTTTTGACCCTGAACCCGGAAGACGCACGACGAGAATGTGGCCAATGGGCCTCTCACGAACTCGTGCGAGCCATTAAAGAGGACCTTGCACAATTCGGGGTGGAGTTCGAGACGTGGTACAGCGAGGCGTCGTTGTTTTCTTCGGGGAGAATACAGGCAGCCCTGCATGATCTTGAACAACGGGATTTGGTATTTACACAGGATGGCGCGACGTGGTTCCGGTCTTCTCGATTTCAAGATGAAAAAGACCGCGTGGTCTGCAAGCAGGATGGTGACTATACCTACTTGGCCTCGGACATCGCTTACCATTTTGATAAGGTACGTCGGGGCTACGAATGGTTGATTAATATTTGGGGTGCGGATCATCATGGATACGTCCCACGCATGCAAGCCGCGATCAAAGCCTTTGGCTATGGTGACGATTGCTTGCGGGTGGTCTTGGTCCAGATGGTGCGTTTGTTGCGGGGCGGGAAAAAAGTTGAGATGTCCAAACGGGCTGGAGAATTTGTCACGCTTCAGGACGTGGTTAATGAGGTGGGTGCCGATGCAGCCAAATTTTTTTTCCTGATGCGTCGTTCGGATACCCATCTTGAATTCGATCTGGAGTTGGCGAAAAAGCAGTCCGCTGAAAATCCCGTCTATTACGTTCAATATGCTCACGCGCGACTCGCCAGTTTATTCAGGATGGCCCAAGAACGAGGGTTTCTCGTGTCTCCGGTTGGCGAGGCTCCATTGTCCGCGTTGGTGCAGCCGGAAGAAATTCGGTTAATCAAACAGTTATCGAGTTTTCCCGGGTTGCTTGAAGCGAGTGCCAAGGCCTTGGAACCTCATCGCATCACGTTTTATCTGCTCGAACTTGCAGGATTTCTCCATGTCTTTTATTACAAGCATCGCGTCCTCCCGCCCAGGGTCGATGACGTCAAGGAGGAAGCGTCCGTTGAACCCGATCATGACGAGGAATCGAGTGAATTGGTCCGGGAAGTCTTATCCCGGGAATTGACCATGGCCAGATTAGTGCTGTTAAAACAGGTTCAAACGGTTATTAACAATGGACTCCTGTTATTGGGCGTCAGTGCCCCGGAAAAAATGTAAGGATTTTGAGGACGTTGTGTGGTTGATCGTGAATCGGGTATCGAGTGTTGTGCAGCTTTTATGATTGTCCGGTCGTTGACGAAACGTCGATATGACGTGGGTGAGCGCGTATCGTGATTGTCTTCTCCGTTATACAGCATGACCCGCAGAGCGCTGCCCGCTCCGCCGTTCTGGCCACCCCTCATGGCACCATTGATACCCCGGCGTTTATGCCCGTGGGCACGCTGGGAACGGTGAAAGGGATTGCGCCCGATGAGCTTCGGGGTTTGGGATTCGGATTGATGCTGAGTAATGCCTATCATGTGTACTTGCGACCCGGTCATCGACTCATTCAAGAGCAAGGTGGGCTTCACCGATTTACCGGATGGCAGGGTTCGATTCTAACGGATAGTGGGGGCTTTCAATTAGTCAGCCTTGCGGATTTGCGTCAGATCACGGATGACGGGATTTCCTTTCGATCGCATTTGGACGGATCCACACATCATCTCACGCCTGAGTTGTGTATGGAAATTCAAATGGCCCTGGGATCAGATATTATGATGACACTGGATGAATGCCCGCCGCATCCGTGTTCAAGAGAGCAGGCCCGGGTCGCGGTCATGCGGACGACGACGTGGGCGAAACGCTGTGCCGTGGCCGCACGTGGCCGGCAACAGGCTCTGTTTGGTATTGTGCAAGGAGCGCTGGATGCCGATTTTCGCCGACAGTCCGTCCGTGAACTGGTTGAAATAGGATTTGATGGGTACGCCATCGGTGGTCTATCGTTGGGAGAAGATAAGCGTGCCTTGCTTGACATGCTTGAAGTTTCGGTCGACGAGCTTCCCTCGTCCCACCCTCGTTACCTGATGGGGGTCGGTCTTCCTGAAGATCTTGTCGAAGGCGTCATGCGCGGCGTGGATTTGTTTGACTGTGTGATTCCATCCAGACATGGGCGGACGGGATGGTTATTCACGACTCAGGGACGGGTCTTGATCAAACATGCTCAATATGCGAAGGATGATGCACCGATAGATGGGCAGTGCGAATGTCCGGTCTGTCTGAAGTATTCCCGAGCCTATCTTCGGCATTTGTATCTGTCGAATGAAATGTTGGGGGTGCGACTCAACACCATTCATAATCTTTGGTATTATCGGAAACTTATGGAGACGATGCGTTCAGCGATTCAATCAGGAGCCTTTCTTTCATTTCGCCGGAACTTCTATGAGCAACGCCGTCATTATGCGAAAAGTGCTTCGTATGCCGAACTGGTAGGCGTCGGTGATCCGATGGCTGCCGAGGGATCGAAAAAAGGAAAGGATGGGTGAATGGGAATGGAGATGGCCTCGATAGCTTGGGCACAGGCAGGAGGGGCTCCGGAGGGAGCAGCGGGGTTGTTTTCTCTGGTTCCTTTCATTTTGATTTTCGTGGTGTTTTATTTTTTGTTGATCCTGCCGCAGCAGCGGAAGCAAAAACAGCATAAGGAGATGTTAACCAAGTTGAAGAAGGGCGATAAAATTATTACGTCCGCCGGCATGTGGGGGTCCATCACCCGGTTGGAGAAAGACACCGCTACCGTGCAAATCGATGATAATACGAAAGTGAAGGTTCAACGTGAGAATATTGCCCGGTTACGGACGGATGAAGAAGGGTAGAGGACAAAAGGCAACAGCATGAAAAAAATTCGTGGCCGCTTATTTCTTGTTTTGTTCTTGTCCGTGGTTTCGTTCTATCTTTTTCTCCCTTCTTGGCCTGGGCTTTATGACCGGATCCCGGAGAGCGTCAAGTGGTTGATCCCCCCTCGTGGAGTATCGCTTGGTCTCGATCTGCAAGGCGGTATTCATCTGGTGTTGGAGGTGGAAGAGGATCGAGCCGTCGAGATTGCCGTCGACCGTGCCGCCAAAGCCATGCAAGACCTGTTGACTGATAAAGAGATTGCCTTCGACAAAATTGAAAGAGTCGGCGGCCTCCAGGTTCGACTTGATGTATCAAAAGACGGAACAATTGAAGAAACCGCAGAGCTTATTCGCGATGAGTTCCCCTCGTATTTCCAGGTTTCCCGTGAGAGCCGGACCTTGGTCGTGGAGCTGCTCACCAGTGAAGTTGATCGGATCAAGAACGCTGCCATTAATCAAGCGTTGGAGACGATTCGAAATCGAATCGATCAGTTCGGCGTCACGGAACCTCTGCTGCAACGCCAGGGGCGCACGGAGTTGGTGATCCAGCTTCCCGGAGTCAAGGATCCCGAGCGGGCGAAAAGTTTGATCCAGGATACGGCCTTGCTGGAATTCAAAATGCTCGACGAGGACAATCAACCAGGACTCGGGTTGCCCGTGCAAGTCCAGCGAAGTGAAGAGTCGAGCATTCGAGAGAAGTTTGCCGACAAGGTTCCCGAGGGTTCGGAAATTTTGTTTGAACCCATCCCCGATTCCAAGGGTGAGATTCCGGTATTCAGCCGGCCGTATCTTGTTCGAAAAGGGGCGGTGTTGACCGGGGACGTGTTGCAGGATGCGCGTGTCAATTATACCGAATTCAGCGAAGTGTACGTGGGGGTGACGTTCGACAGCAAAGGCGCGAAAGAATTCGGGCGTATTACCAGTGCCAACGCCGGTAAGTTCATGGCGATCGTCCTGGACGGCACGATCTATTCGGCTCCGCGTATTAACGAACCGATACTCGGCGGACGGGCTCAGATCACCGGGAACTTTACCACGGACGAGGCGAATGACTTGGCCATTGTCCTCCGAGCGGGTGCGCTTCCCGCACCGATGAAAACGATACAAGATCTGACGGTGGGGCCTTCGTTGGGACAGGATTCCATTGAGAAGGGCCTCAAGACCACGATGTTTGCCGGCATGATCGTGTTGATCTTCATGGTCATCTATTACCGAATGTCCGGCGTGATTGCGGATGCGGCTTTGGCTTTGAATCTCCTCTGTTTGTTGGGTGCATTATCCGGACTCAATGCCACGCTGACGTTGCCGGGTATCGCGGGTATTATTTTAACGATCGGGATGGGGGTCGATTCCAATATTTTGATCTTTGAACGCATTCGGGAGGAACTGAGGCAGGGGCGTCCGGTCCGATTAGCGGTCGATGCGGGGTATGATAAGGCCTTCTTAACGATTGTCGACGCCCACGTCACCACCTTGATTACCGGGTTGGCGTTGTTTTTATTCGGGACCGGGCCCATCAAAGGTTTTGCCGTGACCCTGTGCCTGGGCATTGCGATCAATCTGTTTACCGCGTTAATCGGGACCAAAGTCGTCTTTGATCTCATCAATCGACGCAAGCTCGAACGGTTGAGCATTTAGCATATCTTGAGGTTGAACATGTTGGAAATTATTGGAAAAACGAATATCGATTTCATGGGGAAACGCCACGTGGCCTTCGGTGTCTCCAGCCTGCTGGTCCTGATTGGATTGATCGCCCTCGTTCAGATCGGGACCGGAGCCGCCAATCTCGGAATCGACTTTGCCGGTGGCACGGCCGTCCAATTGAAGTTTGAGAATGAGATCAGTCTTGAACAGGCCCGTCAGGCACTTGGCAAACATGGGTTACATGAAGCGGAGCTCCAGGAATTTACCCAGGATCATAAACTCCTGATTCGAGTGAAGACGGAAGGCACGCTTGAACAAAAAATTGCGGAAAGAATCGTGGAGGTGTTTGAAGAGGAGTTCAGTCATAACAAATTCGTGATCGATTCCAGCACGGAAATCGGCCCGACGATCGGGCACCGTCTGCAACAGGACGCTTTGCTGGCGATCACCATTTCCCTGATCGGGATCATTCTCTACGTTGCCACGCGTTTTGAACTGCGATTCGGGGTGGCCGCGGCGATTGCAACCTTTCATGACGTGTTGGCCGTCCTGGGCATCTATTATCTCCTCGACAAAGAAATTACCTTATTGGTCGTGACCGCGTTGCTGACCTTGGCCGGGTACTCGCTGACCGACTCCGTTGTGGTCTTCGACCGCATTCGAGAAAATCTTCGTGCCCGACGACGTGATTCCATCCTGAACATTATCAATGCCGGGATTAATCAAGTGCTCACCAGAACCTTGATCACGACCCTGACGGTGGTGCTGGTGTTAGTTCCCTTGACGCTGTTTGGGGGTGAAGTGCTCCATGATTTTTCTCTCGCGCTGTTATTGGGAGTGCTCATCGGGACGTATTCCTCTGTGTTCGTGGCGAGTCCTCTCCTGTTGATGTGGCCGGGTGGAAAAGGCCGGCTGTTAAGTCGAGGCGCCTAGGCTCACCGCTGTCTCGTGTTGCAATCCTTGACAAGGGTTGACCTCTCTGAAAACATTCTCTTGAAAATTGATACGTTACGCACCAGTCCGTCTTTTGGGGTATCACGGCAATGAAACGGTGGATTTGGTCACAGAGTCTCCAGCGCAAAACGATTCTCGGAATGGTGCTGGTCGGACTTCTCCCCCTGGCCCTTTCGCTCTTTCTGACTTACGTGGAAGAGCGTCGAGCCCTTCGAGAAATTACGGGTTCAAACTTTAAGGGCATTGCCGTTGAAGTGGCGAGAAAAATTGAGACTCAAATCATGCGAGGCATTAATGAGTCTCAACAGTTGGCCACCATCCCCTTTATTCGTACCGCGGTGAAGGAGGCGAACCGGAGTTACGAAGGGAGAGATCCAGAAAAAATCAAGGCCTTTATCGATGAATGGAAAGAACGGTGGCTGGCTCGAAAAAACCCTCATGAATTTCCCGTCTTTGTGAACCGGATTGCAACGAATTACCTGATTGACTGGCACGCCGTCAGAAAGTCTGACTATTTGGGGATTCTGGTGACCGATAACCAGGGAGCCTTGGTCCTCAGTTCCTTGCCTCAAGTGAGGTTTTATCATGGTGACACGGAATGGTGGGAAGCCGCGTTTCAGCAAGGGCAAGGACAACTTTACGTGAGTGATTTGAGCTTTGATCCCTCATTTGGAACCCATGTGCTGAACGTGGCCGTTCCTATTTTTGATCAAGATCGCCACCAGGCGTTGGGGACCGTCAGTATTTTGCTTCGCCGGGATTCGTTGTTTCGTTCGATTTCCGAAGTGACCGCGGGCGTCACTGGCCATGCCATGCTCATCGACGTGGATGGGACTCCCTTGATTTGTCCGGTCTTGTCGCTGGAGCAACACACTGTGAATCCGGCCATGGTGGCTGCCATTAACGAAGATCGGGCGGGATGGGTCCAAGTGGCACAGGATACCCATGGAGCGCAGGATTCACTGGTTGGGTATGCCCATTTACGGATTCCGGAAACGTTGGCTTCTGAAAGTTTTCGGGGCAGACGGTGGCTGACGATTGTTCGGCAGAATCCCGAGGAGACCTATGCCCCCCTGCAACAATTACTGGTGAAGGTGGCGATGTATGGCGTCGTGGTGTTGGGCATTTTGTGGTTGGCCGGACTCATTGTGGCTCGAAAAATCGTGAGCCCGATTCAAACCTTGCATGAAGGCGTGCAGCGAATCGACGCGGGCAATTGGGATCATCCCCTCGTGCTGAAGACCGGCGATGAAATTGAAGCGCTTGCCAATGCCTTTAATAAAATGGCGGTCAACCTGAAACAGTCGTTTTCGCAATTGAATACGCAAATGGAAGAAATCCGTCTTCTCGAGGAACGGTACCGTGATCTGATTGAGAATTCTCCGGAGATGATTCATCAAATCGACAAAACCGGGCGTTTTGTTCACGTCAATGAAACCGAATTGGAAAAATTAGGATTCACATTGATAGAAATGCTCTCGATGCATTTGTGGGACATTCTCCCTTCCGAGAGGAAAGCGGAAACGCTTGAATACGTGAAGCGGTTGCCCCAGCAACCACGGAGCACGATTGAAACGGTGTTTCTCACGAGACACGGTACCCCGATCGAGGTCGAGATTCACTCCACGGCCTTGATTGATTCGGAAACGGGTGACCTGGTGCACACGCGTGCGTTTGTCAGAGATATTACCGAACGGAAGGTCCTTCAACGACAGATTGATCGGCATACCACCCAGTTGGAGCAGGAGGTGGCTGCCCAAACGCAACAACTTTCCGAATCGGAAAAGCGGTATCGTGTGCTCTTTAATCGCTCCGCGGATTCGATCTTCATGGTGGACCCATCCGGCGTCATCGTTGCGGTGAATGAACGCGAACAAGAGGTGCTTGGCTATACACAAGCCGGATTGCTCTCTCAATCCTTACTGGTGCTCGTGCCGGACTCATACAAAGAAACGGTCATGCAGTTATTGGAAACGGTGGTTTCTGATGAAGAAAAAGTCCCGGCGACCGAATTGGAGGTGTTTGATGCCCAACACATACTGCGAGCGGTGGAAATGGACGTGATTCGCGTGGGAGAGGGCTCGACTCTTTCGATTATGGTGCAACTCCGTGACATTGCGGAGCGAAAGCTGTTGGAAGAGCAACTCCAGCGGCATAGTGAAGAACTTGAGGGGAAAGTCCAGGCACGGACGCGGGAGATTCAGGAAACGCAAAAGTACTTGGAAAGTCTGCTTGAAAATGCCAACGACGTGATTTATACCCTCGATCGCGATCAACGCTTTACCTATGTCAACAGCAAGGTGGAGAATTGGGGCTATCGCAAAGAAGATCTGCTGGGGCGACCGTTTTTGACCTTACTCGCGAAGCGCCACCGCGGGCGTCGTCTGAAAGATATTCTCGAGTTGGAAGTCAAGCAGGAATATGAAGTGGAGGTGATCAGTCAAAGCGGGGAACTCCGGTCGGTGCTGGTGAGTGTCTCGCCTCTGGAAAATGAACGGCACAGCGTGGTTGGTGTCCTGGGCATTGCCCGCGACATTACGGACAGAAAGATCATGGAAGAGCAATTTCGAAACACCGAACGACTGGCCTCCGTCGGGAAGCTGGCGGCCGGAGTTGCGCATGAAATTAACAATCCGTTAGGCGGGATTTTAAATTGTCTCTATAATATTCGGAAAGGGACGTTGCCGGCCGAGCGTCAGGAAGAATATTTGACGTACATGGAAGACGGCCTTCGGCGCGCTCAAAAAATCGTTCGGCAATTGTTGGATTTCTCCCAACAACACGAGCCTGAATTTTCCATGAATGACATGAACGGACTGGTCGATCGTGTCCTGGTGCTGACGAATCATGCCATTGTCGAGAAAGGTCTTCAGTTACACAAAGTCTATGACAGCGACCTGCCGCCGTTGTTTGTCGATCCGCAAATGATCGAGCAGGTGTTGACCAATTTGATTCTCAACGCTGTTCAGGCTACCGACGAGGGCGGGTCGATCATCCTGCAAACCCGAAGGGTCCACGAGCGCTGTGAGATCGACGTGGGGGATACCGGGTCGGGCATTCTCCCCGAAGTCCGTCCCCATATTTTCGATCCTTTTTTTACCACGAAAGGCACGGGCGAGGGCACGGGCCTGGGCTTGTCGGTGAGTTTGGGTATCGTCGAACGACATGGTGGGCAATTGACCGTGGAAAGTGAAGTCGGGAAGGGAACCGTCTTTACCGTGGGCCTTCCCTTGAGTGCCAACAGAGTTGCGCTGGCCAAGGTTTCCTGATGACTCGATCAGTCTTAATCATTGATGATGAGCCGCTGATGCGGTTGTCCATGTTGGATGCGCTCAAAGCCGAGGGATACCAGGTCCAGGAGGTATCCAATGGTGAGGAAGGCATTCAAAAAACCAAAACGAATCGATACGATTTGGTGATCACCGATTTGAGAATGCCCGGGAGTGACGGTCTCCAGGTCGTACGGGTGTGTAAGGAATATTCTCCTGAAACCGAGGTCATTGTGATTACCGCACACGGCTCGGTTGATACGGCGGTCCAAGCCATGAAACTTGGGGCCCATGATTACGTCACCAAGCCTTTTTCCATGGATGAATTATTGATGACGGTGGATCGAGCGACCAAGGTCCAGGCGTTGCGGCAGGAGAACACGGCCCTTCGACAGGAACTCGAAGGAAAATTCAATTTCGATGGCATGGTCGGCAAAAACGAGCAGATGCGGCAGGTATTGGAAAAAGTCAAACTGGTGGCCACCACGGATGCCACGGTGTTGATTGTTGGTGAAAGCGGAACCGGGAAAGAAGTCATTGCGAATGCCATTCATCGAAACAGTCCACGCGACGGACAGGCCTTGATTAAAGTCAGCTGTGCGGCCTTGCCGGAAACCCTGCTGGAAGCCGAATTGTTCGGGCATGAGAAAGGGGCCTTTACCGGAGCCTTGAAGCAACGCCTGGGTCGGTTTGAATTGGCCCATAAAGGCACCTTGTTTTTGGACGAAATCGGGGAAATCGCTCCGATGGTCCAAGTCAAGTTACTCCGGGTCTTGCAGGAAAAGCGGTTTGAACGGGTAGGAGGCATGGAGACGATTGCCAGCGACGTTCGGCTGGTCTGTGCCACGCAAAAAAATTTAAAGGAGGAAGTCGAAGCCGGACGATTTCGAGGAGATCTGTTCTATCGTCTCAACGTCGTGCAGGTTGCCCTTCCGCCCCTGAGGGAACGAAAAGAAGACATTCTGATTCTGGCGAATCATCTTCTGCAACGGAGTACGAGTCGGATCCCGTGTGCCATGAAAGGCTTTTCTTCCTCGGCCCGGGACGTGCTCCTCCGTTATTCCTTTCCGGGAAACGTTCGTGAACTGGAAAATACGATTGAACGAGCGGTGGCGTTAGCGCAGGAACGGGACGAAATTCAGGTGTGGGATCTCTGTGGCCAGACCGGTTGCCCTTTTTTAGGAGGGCCGTTGCAATCCGGGTGCGGGTTTTGTCAGGAAGGGTTATCGAACGTCACGAACACCCAACAAAAAGGCACGCTTGCTGAAGTGCGAGAACGTTGTGAACGGGAGTATATTTTGACCGTGTTGGCGCAGGAAGGATGGAGTCGAACCGCGACGTCAAAATCCTTAGGCCTTTCGCGAAAAGCCTTGTGGGAAAAATGCAAACGATACGGTATTTCAACCCCCGACGTCGATGACGGTGAGGAGTCATCCGACTAGAGGGGGGCTTGGAACGCGTTCAACCTTCTGAACCGTCCCCTCCTTTCCACAGTTTCACCGTGCGGTCCCAGGATGCGCTGGCGAGATACCGGGCGTCCGGGGAAAAGGTAATGCCCCTGACGGGTCCCTTGTGGTCCTTGATCACGCGAACCTGTCTTCTGGTCTGAATGTCCCACATCTTAATGGTGTGGTCGTCGCTACAGCTCACCAGGAGTTTCCCATCCGGAGAAACGAGCAATCCTCGAACCCATTCAGCGTGGCCTTTAACGGTGTGGACCTCTTTCATGTCGGGCATCTCAAAATATTTGATTGCCGTGTCCCGGCTTGCGGTTATCATCGTCTTTCCATCCGGCGTAAACGCAATCGCTCCGATCCAATACTCCATCGGTTTTTGGAACGCGCCAAAGTCATCGACAAAAAACCCTCGCTGTTCGGTTTCTTCATCGTCGGGCTCATCACGCCAATGACCGTTATGCACGAGTCTCTCTTCTCCGCTGGGCAGGACTTCGTACAACTTCAATTTGCCGATGTCGCTTCCGCCTACCAGATGAATGCCATCGGGAGAAAACGCCGTGCAGACCGTCCAATGGTGATCATATTGATCTTTGCCGAGGAGCGTCATGACTTCGGTGCCCGTGGTGACTTCCCAGATTTTTATATCTTTATTCTGTCCGGCCCGGGCCAGCATCAGACTATCCGGGGAAAAGGAGAGGCTGGCGACCGCGTGATCATATTGGGTAAAAAGAAGCCGTGTCGTTTCCCCCGTATGAGGGTTCCAGAGTCGGATGGTTCTGTCGTCACTACCGGTTGCGAGTATCTGGCCGTCGGGGCTGAAGGCGACTTGCCGTATATCGTTGGTGTGCCCTTTCAGGGATTTGAGAAGACGACCGGTTTCAATTTCCCAGATGCGAAGGAAACGATCCGCGCCTCCGCTGACGAGCGTCAATCCGTCAGGGGCATACGCCACGTCCCAGACGCCGTGAGAATGTCCCCGAAAGGTCCTGACTTCCTGTATGCCTGCTTTCCAATATTCCAGGGCATCGATGGGCGGCAATTCAGGTTTCGGTTCTTCCGTGAACGCCGAGGGTGCACTGTGTGGAGACTGGGGTTGATTCATAACACGAACGTCCTTTCAGCGTGATCCATATCACCGGGGGGCTTGCGTATAAAAAAAAGGCCTGACTATAATGCTTGCGACGTTTCAGGAGAAGGATACTAGCGAGCCGTTACATACGTCGTCAAGCAGGGACGGGATGTGACACCAGACGTTTCCCATGCTCGTGGTCACGGTCCTTCAATGCAGGAGTCGAGACAGGTAAGGAGTGAAAGGATGGAAATTCGATTTCAGCCGGCCTTGCTTCAAGAGGTCATAGATTCATTTGCCGAAAAAACCGAGCGTGAGGGAGACCCCACCTATTACAATGAGTTCCATGAATTCGCCGATCCGGTTTACGAGAAATTTTCCTTGGACGACCGGGAGCCTGAATTCAAGAAACTCTATCAATACCTCTTTGCCAAGTGGGGCTTTGCCGATATCTTGAGAGAGGGATTTGAGCAATTTTCCGACTTGAAGGAAAAGGTCGGCATTGTCCTCGTTCGAGGCGTGCTGAAAGAAGATCAGGAAGGGGTGGACGTCCTCAGAAAATGGGGGACCGTGGAGGAGAAACTGGCTCGTCAATTTGAGGAAAAAGGTCAAAAGGGCGTGGGGATTAAATTGATTCCTCGACGGTTTTACGATCCGGCCATTAACAGGTATCTCCGCCATGAGTTGACGCATATCTCCGATATGCTTGATCCCGCTTTCGGATATGATCCTGACACGAAAGTTGGCATGAATCCGGGTGAAGAGCATCTCCTCCTGAATCGGTATCGTGTGCTGTGGAGTTTGCACGTGGATAGTCGGATTGCCCAGTTGGGGAAGGAACCGATGTTCAGTCGGGAATACCGCTTGCGGGAATTTCGTTCCTGGTACAGGAAGATTCCTCCAACACAAGTGGAATCAGTGTTCGAAGGGCTTTGGCAGACGGAATATTTTACCCATGCCGAATTAGTGGAAATGTCTCAAGATACCATCCGGGTGATGGAACGGGCGGTTGAAGTCGAAGAAGGGGAACTTCCCGCGGACGTGCCTGCCAAGCCCATACTGATGCCCGGGTTTCCGTGTCCTCTCTGTCGATTTCCCACCTATTCCTGGGTCGAGGATCTTGAAGAAAAAGTTGAACCCTACGTGCTGGATTACATCAGGGAAAATCATCCGGGGTGGGACGTCGAGTATGGTGCGTGTGACCGTTGCGTGGAGGTGTACAGGCTTCGTGCCGCCGGTGTTGTCTAGGAGATGAGGCCATGCTGGTACGCCTCCCGCGTGGCGAGGTCGATGCGGTGTCGAGAGAACGAAGTGCTCCAGTGTTCACCCAGTAACACGTTGACCGCATGAAAGAAGGGCCGGTGCATGGCACAATCTCCCCCAGGGTCCTCCAAAAATCCTGAGCCGTCCTACGGGCGAAGGAATTTTCTCAAACAGAGCGTCGTTTCCCTGGGTGTCACGGTGCACGAGTACGTCAAGCATCGGGACGCGGAAGACGGCAAGGAGGAAAAACCCGAGAAAGTACGAACCGATTGGTTGCGGCCCCCTGGTGCCCTCGAAGAAGCTCAATTTCTTGAGAGTTGTACGGGCTGCGGAGAATGTGTCGATGCGTGCCCGCACGAGAGTATTCGCGTCCTCGAAGAAAAGCATGTCTCCGACGTTCTTTCTCGGAGAGAGACCCCCGTCATCTATCCTGATGAACAACCATGTTATCTCTGTGAGGACTTTCCTTGCATTGCCGCTTGTGAACCAGAGGCGCTTCGGCCGGTCGGCACCCTCAAAGAAGTCAATATGGGCATTGCCGTTGTTTCTCAAAGGATGTGTACGGCCGGGCAAGGCTGTAACGCTTGTGTAGCCCAGTGCCCGACGTGGGCCCTTGCGATGGATTTTGTTTCTCTGTCCATTCGGGTTGAGAGGGACCTGTGTGTCGGGTGCGGCATTTGCGAACATATTTGTAAGACGGTGAATGATCATATTGCGATAAAGGTCGTTCCTGCGAGATTGGAGACATTGTCTTAAGTTGAGAGGCGTATCTGTCTCGACTTCCCAAGAGGAAACGGTCAAAAAACCATGAATATTTTACGAGTTCGGCCTTATATTTTTAACTGGTTTTAGAACTTGACTTCGATAAGCAGTTGGCCTATTATCTGTCCCCACTTCTGGTTGAGGGAAGTTCCAGGAGGCTCTCTGGGCATTGCGAAACACGGGAACAAAAGCCAAGCCTGTTCCTGTTGAGAGAAGAGGAGGTTTATGGCTACGAAAGTCACGGAAGAACAAGACGGGGGTTCAGCAACCTCTTCCGTCACTCAACAAGCTGGGTCGTCCTTGAAAGATTCCCCGGCCGTTGAGCGTGCTTTAGCGAGAAGTAAGCTCTATCTTCTTCTGTCCTGGAGTTATCTTTATCCCGAAGATGATGAATTTTTGGATTATCTGCAAAGTGGAGAGTTGGCTGAAGATGGACGAGCCGCACTCGATAGTTTGAGAGCGGCCTTGCCGACTCCCATTGATGAGGAAACCGAAGAAGTCTTACAGGCGATTGCGGGCCATTTCGACGCGGTGGAGAATTGGGTGTCATCGGAGGGCATCAATTGGGATATCCAAGACCTGAGGGATGAGCATCGAAGGGTGTTCAGTAACGTCATCGCCTTGGACTGTCCACCGTATGAAACCCTGTTTGGTAATGATCACGTGTTTGGCCAATCCTACGTCATGGGAGATATTGCAGGATTCTATTCGGCTTTTGGTGTTCAGCTTGCTCAAGACATCCATGAACGTCTGGACCATTTAAGCGTGGAACTTGAATTTTTGCATTTCCTGGCATACAAAGAATCTTATGCGTTGTGCCATGATGGCCCGGAAAAACTCAAAACGGTGATAGAGGCCGAGAAAAAATTCGTGAAAGAACACGTGGGAAGATGGGTTCCTTTATTTTCCGGCATGTTGAAGAAAAAAGCGGAGTATGGTTTCTATAAAACCGTTGCGGATTTAACTGCCCAATGGGTGGCTTTCGAAATTGCCTATTTGAGCGTGACTCCTCAACCCTACTCCGAAACAGACTATCGTCCGGCTAATTTTGTCTCTCCCGAAGGGCTGTCTTTTGAATGTGGAGCGCAAGATAAAGGAAATGAGCTCAGTCTCTTGATGAATGAGGTGGGGGCTCAGGAATATTTGGATAAAGAGAAACCTGAATCGGGTCAATCAGGTACGGCGTAGACCCAAGACCGTGGAGATGTGCGACAACGTGTCGTGTATGAGTGGTATCCGTAGTGCAGTTTCAGAGGAAGTAGGCAGTTCTCAGTCATTTTGCTTTAATCTTTATCAAAGGAGGATGCGTCATTATGAGAGTGGTGCAGACGCGTAACAAAGGATTGGTGTTCGGCATTCTTCTCTCTGCCTTGGTCGTCGGCGTGATGTTGACGATGGGGCAGGTCCCTTTGGCCGTCAGTCAACCGGTGACTATTCCGGTGGGTAGCATTAGCGGGCCGATCCCGATGGATGCAGCCAACCCGGTATGGGAAACGGTTCCTGGGATTGTGGTGCCCTTGAGCGGCCAAACGATTACGACTCCCATGCATCCCAACATCTCGGTGAAGACCGTCATGGTCAAAATGGCCACCAATGGCAAGGAGATTGGGGTGTGGGCTAACTGGGGTGATCAAACCCTGAACAACACCGTCATCGGGCCGCAGGATTTCCGTGATCAGGTGGCCGTGCAATTTCCAGTGCAAACGTCCGGGGCACCCCCGTTTCAATGTATGGGGCAATCCGGTGGCACGGTGAACATTTGGCGGTGGAATGCGGAATGGCAGCGGGACATGGGCGCAGGCGTGGCCGGGATGTGGGACGTGGATCAGCAATATCCCTCGATCGCCTGGGACTTTTACTATGAAGAGCCGGCAGGGGGCGTGACCTATCCTGACCGGATCGGCCGGAGCTTGGGGCCGTTCAATCCTGGGATTTGGTCGGGCAACATCATGTCTGATCCGGATATGCGGGTCAGTTCGGTGGAAGATCTGAATGCAACCGGGTTCAGCACGTTGACGACGCAGGCGTCGCAGGATGTGATGGGTAATGGGCTGTGGGAACCGTACGGGGCGTTGAAAGGCGGTTGCTGCAGTGGGCCGACGTGGCGCGTGGTGATGAAGCGGACGTTGGTGACGAATGATGCGAACGACGTGCAATTCGGCGCGGGACAGAGTGTGCCGGTGGCGTTTGCAGTGTGGGATGGCCAGAACGTGGAGAGGAACGGCATGAAGGGTATCTCCACCTGGTTTACCGCCAAGATGCCATAAGCTCACTGACTATTTTGCAGTAGCGAGTTGAAGAGACCCTGGGGTCATCCTGAAAAGAAGGGGGACGTCAGGGTCTTTTTGCATGTGGAGTGTTTTGAGGAATCCCTCGTGCAGGAACCCTTAATCCGATAGGCTGTAGAAAAAGTATCCGTCCTTTCGTAGGAGTTGCATAAGAAACCGGAAGCCGTGTATAAGAATTATTGAACATTCAGCGCATGATTTCAGGAGAGAAACATGTCGATGATGAGAGACATTTTCATGCGACGCGGGAACACTTCATTTAAGGAGGTAATGTGAAAATCTCTTTGCTATTTCCTCCAAGTTGGCATCCCTCACAACCCTATCTGAGTCTCCCGTGTTTAACGGCTTTTCTTGACCAGGCTGGGATTACTGATAAAAGCCAACGGGATCTGAACATTGAACTCCTCGATACTATTCTGTCGAAAACGTATGGTTTGGAAGTCTATGAAAAACTTGTTGAAAAACTGAAGAAATTAGAGCACTCACGTGAGCGAGAGACGGGACCGGGAAGTGATGAACATTACGGTCGAATTGTGGAAGCCTTGGACCGGTTTCCCCATTTGATCGATCAAATTGAACCGGCCAAAGCTTCACTGCGTGGGGAAGAGTTTTATGATATTGAGCGTTATCGGGAATGCCTGTTTTTAATCGACCGCTGGTTGGAAGTGGTGTCTTCGATTTATTTCCCAACCAGGATTACCGTGGTCGACAACCAATTTTCCTATTCTATTTATTCTTCTCGAGACATTCTCAAAGCGATTCAAGATGAAGAACAAAATCCGTATCTGGACTTGTATCGACAATACTTTCTCTCTTCCATCGTTGATGAAAACCCGGAGTTGGTTGGCGTATCGATCACCGCAACGTCCCAGATCATTCCCGGCCTCACCCTGTGTCGACTCATCAAGGAAGCGAATCCTGACATTCATGTGACCGTTGGAGGCAGTATCTTTACCCGGCTTGTGGACAATCTGCGTCGCTGCGAACGGATGTTCCAGGTTGCGGATGATTTTATCGTATTTGAGGGAGAGACGGCGTTATTGGAGTTGGTGAATCAATTGGAAGGGGAAAAGAATTTTGCCAAGGTTCCTAATCTCATCTATCGGGAAAACGGAAAGGTTATTGTGAATCAGCCGTTTTATTCCGAGAATTTGGCTCAACATCCGGCTCCCAATTACGATGGATTTCCTCTCGACCGATATCTTGCTCCCAAAACGGTCTTGCCGGTGCAGTTTTCACGAGGGTGTTACTACAAGGACTGTGCCTTCTGTGCCTTGACGTTGGACCATCAAAATTTTCGACAAAAAGATCCCATCAAGGTCGTGGATGAACTCCAGGCGCTTTCTCAAAAATATGACACACCCTTTTTCTTCTTTACCGATGAATGCCTGGCTCTATCGCCCACCCGCCGGCTGTGCAAAGAAATCCTGAACCGACAATTCGACATTCAATGGACGGCCGAACTTCGTTTTGAGAAGAATCTCTCGAAAGAATTACTGTCCTTGATGCGAGATGCCGGGTGCCACAAAATTGTGTTTGGATTGGAAACCTACAACAAGCGCATGATGGATTTTATGCAAAAAGGCATTACCCCGGAGAACGTCGACCGGATTTGTTCGGATTGCGTTGACTTGGGTATCGGAGTCCATTGCTATGTCATCGTCGGCTTCCCGACTGAAACGGAAGAGGAAGCCCGGGAAACCATGAACTTTGTGTTGGAGAATACAAAGTTGAATGCGTCGTATGGGTTTTCATGCCAGCCCTGTCTCTTCGATCTTGAAAAAGAAGCTCCCATCATGAACGATCCGGGAGGCTACGGGATTCAGCGTATTATGCGACCGGCCGGGGAAGATTTAAGCTTGGGCTTTTTCTATGAAGTCAAGCAGGGGATGACGCCTGAACAGGCCGAAAAACTGTATCAACACGTGTACGAGAAAATCAGTGAAGTGGTCGTGGAATTGCCGTTTAATTATTCGATGGCTGATGGATTGCTGTACATCGCCCGACACAAACAACAACATGCCCCGGAATTCACTGCCGTTTCTTAATTGCGAAGAGCCGTCTGTGTTTTCTCAGCGCTGCTCTGACGGAAAAGAGAAGGAAAAGGCGGAACGGATATGACGGCAGCGCCGACATCGGGTCACGAAAGCGGAACGAATCCCGGGATCCTGTTTGAATATGCGTTGAAGTTTCTCCTGCTTTCGGCGTTTCTGGAGCTCGTGCTCTATCGCTTGGCTTCTCGGATGGGCATGCACATGGCCAAGCTCGCCGAGAAATCCGAAGCCGTCAGGCTGACGTTTAAAACGCTTTCCTCCTTGGGATTTGTTCTTCTCAACGTCACCTCTATTCTGCTGTTCCTGGTTTTGTTCATTTTGCTGATTCAAAAATTGCGGCAATCGGTGTGGTCGGGGCGTTTTGACGGGTTCCTGGTCCCGGCCGTCTCATCGCTCGTCGTGTTGACCGTTGTCTATCTCATCTTTCCACCTGCGATGCTGGGTGCAGTCGTCTATAATCTCGTGTCCCTGGTGATTCTTTCCATCCTGATGGCGGAATTTCTGGTGACGCATCGTCTTTGGACGCAACGAGTCACCGTGGGGTGTTTTTTACTGGGAATTCTCGGGTGGATTTATTACCAGACGGTGTCCACCACGTATGGCTTATTGGGCATTGTCGCTTCGCCTCCTCTCGTGAATGAAATCAGTCGGGGAGGCGAAGCCTTCATGGTCCTGGCGAGTATCCTTGTTTTTTGGTCGTACGGCAGCACGTCGCTTTTTACCAAAAATAAAACTCAACAGAAATGGGCCATCACCCTTCTTCTAAGCGGGAGCGTGACCTTTTTGGTGTTGCTCTATATCGATTTTTTCCTGTCACTGTATAGCCCCACGCTTGCTGAAGACGCGAGAAAGGCAGGGCAGGGGGTCGGCTGGGTGTTCCAAATGGGCATGGGGTATACCTTTTATTTACCCTTTGCCCTCTATATGGCAGGTTTTACCTGCTGGGCGTACACTGTCATTAAACTGGTGTTAATCGGTCGTTTGGCAGGGTATGGCTTGGGGTTGATGTTTATGGCAGGATATGCCCTGCAGTTGTCACATTTGACGTTGATGGTGGTTGTTGGGTTCATGCTGATGACGCTTGATAAGCGGGGCACGCTGGGCAAATTACGAAATAAAGCAGGAACAGTGACCTATTCCTCGGTGACTCCTGCGTTCAGTTAAATACGTTGAGAGGGTATGTAACAATCATGGAATCACAACATGTCGTAACAGAGGAAGAGGGCGGGGTGGGCGAGCCGCAGGCTCAGGAACAGCCGTTGACTCCGGACGAAGAGATTGCGGAACTTGAAAAGTTACTCAGCGAAGAACCTGACGATTTTCAAGCCCGTTGTCGGTTGGGGGAACTGTATTTTGGAAAAGGGAAATTGGAAGACGCCTTGACCGAAGTCAAAAAGGCCATAGAAATGGCCGAGGGTTTGAGAACGGAAATGGATCGCTCCCTAGCCATGTATTATTCCAACCTGGGAACGATCTACGGCACCAAGGGGATGATGGATGATGCCCGTCCTCAATTTGAGCGAGCCTTGGAGTTGAACAAATATGACGTGTTGTCCTTGTTCAATTTGGGAAGGCTCTATCACGATAAGAAAGCGTATATGCAGGCAAAGGAGTACTTTGAACGCTTAATCGAAATTACCCCTGAAGATCCGATTGCCTGGTATAATTTGGCAGGAGTCTATGAAGAGTTGGATAATCCTCAAGTATCGGATTACAACACCCTTGATATGGCGGTTCAAGCCTATATGAAGGTGTTGGAATTTGATCCCGCACATTTGGAATCCAGTTTTAAACTCATGGACATTGCGTTTACGTTGAAAAAATCCGACATGGCTGTAAAAATTATGGAAGAAGCCGTTGAGCACAGCCCCGATGAGCCGTTGGCGTATTACAACCTCATCAATACCTATGAAAAATGTAAAATGTTTGAACAGGCTGAAGCGGCGCGGCAACGTTTAAAACAACGGTTTGCGAAACGCCCCCGTGCCTAACGGCATTCTTGTCTCAAAAGGAGAAATCAATCATGTTTGGGAGTTTAGGCTTTACCGAGTTGATTCTGATACTCTTCATTGTTCTGATCATATTCGGCGCCGGGAAATTGCCGCAGCTCGGTGAAGGGGTCGGGAAGGCGATAAAAGGTTTCAAAAAATCCGTGAATGAGGCAGAAGCCATTGAGCACGAAGCACAACATCAGGCGGAGCAGCAGAGCCAGGCTCAAGTGAATCCGCAAGCTTCAGACGTGGCGCCGTCGCCGGCTCCACAAAATGATCAAACGGTTTCTCCAATACAAGCCACAGAACCGGCTCAGACGTCGAAGAGTTAGAAAGAATTTCCTGCGGTTCTGACGAGAAAACAAGATTCATCCTAAGGAGTATGATATGGAAACGAGCGTAGAGTCAGCGGTTGGAAGAATCGAAACCTTTGCGGGAAATGGAAAATCCCGAAGTACAGGTGACGGGAAACGTGCGAAGAAAGCAGGGATCCCCTTGCCGAATCACATTTGTGTCGACAAGGAAGGCCGTTGGCTCTACATTGCCGAAAACGGGTCGGACCGGGTTCGTCGGGTCGATCTGGAAGCCGGGACCCTTCATAACTATGCGGGTATTGGAGAGACCTGTTACAGCGGGGATTACGGTCCTTGTGGAGAAGCCGGGTTGTACTTGCCGTTGAGCGTGGCGATTGATTCCAAGAACGATTTGTATATTTGTGATTCCGGATGCAACCGCATTCGCAAAGTCGATCATGAGACCGATATTATCACGACGGTCGTGGGTTCCGGACAATCCGGCTTTAATGGTGACGGCCCTGCGTTGGAAGTCAACCTGAGCTATCCCGGGGCGATTGCATTCGATTCGGAAGACAATCTGTATATTGCGGATACCCAAGCCCACCGTATTCGAAAATACGATCCTCGAACAGGCGTGGCGACCACCATTGCGGGGACGTGGTCCGGAGCAGATGAAGACTGGATTAGTCCATTGACCGCACAAAACCTGGTCGTACTCTCTGGTGATGCGATTGGCATTGACTTCACTGATGACCAGGGATGGCTTCGCCCGCAATGTTCGGATAATTTGGATCTGTCCCCCTATCTTGACGATGGCCTGCCGGCGCTTGAAGCGAAACTTTGGGATATCGTGGCGATCCACGTGGACTCATGCGGAAACATCTTCCTCACGGATAAGGCCAGTAACCGCATTCGAAAGGTTGATGCACAAACGGGCATCATTTCGACCGTAGCCGGGGTGTGTCGTTTTGGGTATGATGGAGATGGAAAACTCGCGGTGATGTCCATGTTGAACGTGCCGGAGGCAGCCATTGTGGATCAGGACGCCAACGTCTATATTGCGGATTCGATGAATCATCGTATCCGCAAAGTGGATCATGCCACGGGCCTGATCGAGACCATTGCGGGGAACGGAGACAGTGGCTACGACGATAAAAACATGGGGGGGTGTGGCGCCGCCCGTTTTGTGGCCAAGGAAGATGCCGGCATGCTGAAACATGGTGACGGGAATCTGGCCGTCGATGCGGTGGTGAATGCCCCGTCAGGCTTGGCCTTTGATGGTCAAGGCTATCTCTATATTTGCGAGCGCAACGAAAATAAAGTCCGGCGAATTAAACTTTGGTAAGGATGGCAGATGAGTGAAACGGTGTATCCAAACGATGGAACCCATCTTGTGAAATCGACACGAACGCTTCCCCGCTCTCTTATCGTGATGGGATCAGGCATCGTGTTTTTGGCGGTGGCGCTTGGCTGGTTCGGCATCCCCGTGGTGAGCTCTCAAGGGATTGTCATCCGGTCCCATTTTACGGAAGGCACGATTCCGACGAAGCCGGATGATGCGGCATGGGAGACAATAGCGCCCATTCCCATTCCTCTTAGTGGTCAGATCATTACTCGACCGGTTTGGCCGGAACCGAGCGCCAAAGTCATCTCGGTCCGGTCGGTTCACAATGGCACAGACATCTCATTTCTGGTGGAATGGCAGGATGCGACCAAAAACGAACGGCTGACCCCCGGCGTGTTTCGTGACGGGGCGGCCCTGGCTCTCCCGTTGGGGAATGCTCCGGCGTTTTTCTGTATGGGCCAATTGGATCACTACGTCAATATCTGGCATTGGAAAGCGGATTGGCAAAGCGACGTGGATCGGAGAAAAGCCAAGGCCAAGGAAAGGGGACGAAAAAAAGGAGGCATTCGGAAATTTGAAGTGATCCCTCGCAGGCCTTCCTCGGTCGAAGATCTCATTGGCGGCGGATTCAGTACGTTGACGAGCAAGAACCGGCAAGGCAAGATCAAAGGCGAAGCCGAATGGGAAAAAGGGTTTTGGCGCGTCGTGCTGAAGCGCCCGTTGACCAAATCCGGAGATGACACGGAGAACGAAGCCCTCCTGGTTCCCGGCCGCATGCAAGCCGTGGCATTTGCCGTCTGGAACGGCGAGAATAACGAAAGAAACGGACAAAAAGCAGTGGCGTCTTGGCTGCAACTGCTGGTCGATCCCGTCGGCGGCCCAATGGCTTCGACGAAATCATGAGTCATCGGCAGCCCAACGTTTTCCTCCTGTGTTTCTCTGACTCCCATACCATGTAGGGCGAAATACGATGATCAGATGGTCCCTCAGTGCCGTTTTGGCGTTTTGTATCAGTGGCTTTGTGTGGTCGTCTTTTCTCTCTTTTGCAGAATCCGTTGACGGAGGCATGACGGAAGATCGAGCCTATGCCTTGGCGGAAGAATTTGGAATCGACGTTGGCGAAGTCGATGAGGAGATCAAAGAAATTCTTGGCCTGAACAAGGCCGAAGGCGTGGTGGTGTTTGGGGTGATTGGAAGCTCGCCGGCAGATCGTGCCGGCATCAAAGTCAAGGCCATCATCAAAGAGGTGGACGGAAAAGACATCCGGAACATACTGGAATTGGGAAAGGAGCTTGAAAAGGCGCTGCCGACTCGGAATTTTTCGGTGGCGACGTTTGAACCAGCCGGTATCGATGACCAAGGCGTCGGTGGTGGGATGAATTTCCACTTCGTACGCATTAACCAAGATTAGTGAAAGCCATGCCATCTTTTCGAAACGACGAGAGCCGTACAAGCAGGCTTGGGAAGATGAGAAGCCGTGTATTGATAGTTCTGATGGGAATCCTGTGGATTCCACTCCCGTTCGCGAATGCGCAGGAAGAACCTCAGGTCCCTGAAAGCCACAAGTGGATCAAGGAAATAGAAGAAGTTTTTCTGCCTTCCGATCATTGCAAACAATGTCATGATCGTCACTACGAGGAATGGAAAGGGATGCGAGAGCAAACCCCTGACCTCAAAACGTTTGGGCGCGTGGATGGGGCCCTGTTGCATGGGACCGCGCTCACGTCTCCCGTGTTCAAAACCGTCCTCGGCTTGTGGCTCCAAACGGGACCGACCGTAGAAGAAAAAACCCGATGCCTGGCGTGCCATGCTCCCGCGGTGACGGTTTTTCCTCAACATACGGAAAACATCATCGCTCAGGTCCTGTCGGCAAAGCCGAAAAGACGAGGCAGAAGAGCGAAGACCCATGGCGTGGAAGGGATCAGCTGTTCGTCCTGTCACCTGATTGATTCGGTAAAAGAGGATCACGCGGACTTCCCGACGTTTAAGATCAATCCGGGAAAAACTTTTTTCGGGCCCTATGCCGATGCCGAAGACAACCTCGTGCATCCCTCGAAACAGGCTGCGGTGTATAAGGGCGCTCAGTTTTGTGCTTCCTGCCACTTCAGTAAAGTCAAAGACGTGACCCAGGAGGAATTGCCCGGACAAATTTTGAAAGGGACGATTTGTCAGGATTGCCACATGGAGCGGTCGACGGGGAGTTCCACCTCCAAACGTGGCTCGCTGACGCGACCCATCGGACGCCATTGGTTTCAAGGGATTGTGATCCCGGGCATCATGCTCAGCAATCGAAACCTGCAAGCAGAATGGTTCCCACGGGTGGATCTTGACGTCCAACAGTCTGGGAACGACATTGAAGGCAGGGTGTTAGTCAGGAACGGGAGTCTCCCCCACGTTTTTCCCGGTGGCGACCCCGTGCTGAAGCAGTTTTTCGTGACGGTCACCGTCAAGGACGCCGATGGGCACGTACTTGGGACCCAACAGGAACGATTCGGATTGCCGTTTGAGCAAATCCTTCGTGGGCCGATTCCGCAACCGCTCGTCAATGGAGGAACAACGCGGAAAGTGCCGTTCTCCATACAGGTCAAGGCTGGCGCCTCACCGAGTTACGTGGAAGCATCCCTGAGTTATGCCTTGATTCCCGAGCCAAGCCAGGCGTTGATTGATCAATATCTCGGGACTCTGGAACACAAACGGGAGAAAAAGAAAGCCACGGAAATCATTGAGGACTATTCATCGCAACGCCTTCTGACGTTCCGGACGAAGTCCTTATAACCAAACCCGGATCACTTTTTTCACGAATTCCAACATGATCGATTGAGGGCGACTTCATGAAAAAATTTTCCCAGGCAATGGGTTGGGTCATAGGCGTGTTCGTGGCGACCAATGTATTCGTGTTTGCCGTTGATTTTCCCGTGTCCCAAACAGTGGCCGCTCAGAAGAGCTCAAAGAAACCGTTGACGAAGGCGTTCCCCGATTCCCAGAAATGCAAGCGGTGCCATCTGCGAGTATTTGAGGAATGGGAGGCTTCCGCCCAATCCCGGTCAATTCTGAGTTCTCCCTTTCGGGTTTCGTTAGAGCGCTACCGATCGACCTCCGGTGATCAAGAAGGCAGAATGTGTTTCCGATGCCATGCGCCAAGCGTGTTGGAGTATCCGGACCATACGGGGGTCTATATCAAGGAAATCGAATCCGGTGATCCCCAGTTGGACGGGGTGGGGTGTTCTCAATGCCACTTGATCAAGGACGTGGACCCCAAACAGCATCCTCCGCATCCGATCTATCAACTGGAACGCACCGTCTTCGGCAGCTATAAAAAACCGGTGGAAAATCTGGCGCATCAATCCGTCCCCACGGAACTCTACAGCCAATCACGGTACTGCGTGACCTGTCATGAAAATTTGCCGGGCCATGAAAAACTTCCGGACTTGCTGGGTCCCTGGCAGCAAACCGAAACCCAAAAGGCAGGCAAAAATTGTCAAGCGTGCCATATGCCTGAAGCCTTTGGCGAGTCGGCCAACGGAGAACGGAATCGAAAAATTTCGAACCACAGTTTTCCCGGACGCTTTGGCAAAGTGCGTGCCGACGCCGTGAAAGTGGGAGTCAAGACCGAAGTCAAAGGTGAGAAATCCGAAGTCAAGGTCACGATCCAGAGCCTGGTCCCGCATAATCTTCCTTTACCCCATCCGGGGTGGTCACGCGTGGAACTCAATTTGACGATTCTGGGGAAAAATTTACGAAAAGCCTACGTTGAAAAACGCTACTATGAACGGGTGTTTGGCGCCAAAGACGGAAAAGCCACCATCTTCGACTTTGAAGCCGTCAAGGTCTTGAAAGACAACGTCCTCAAGCCTGAAGAACAACGGATCGAAACGTTTACCTTCCCGACTCCTCAGAATGCCCCATCCATGGACGTGATCGTCACCATGACCTATGCCCCCATTTATGGGCCTGAAGCATTCGTCAAAGAAGTCGAACAACGGGCCTCCCTGGGGAAAAAGGATCGTGCATTCAAGCCCGTCCAAATCATTCGGTACAAAGAAAATATTCTATTAAAGGAGTTCAAGAAAGCCGCAGGGTAACGAACTCATTGTTTGACGCAGACCTGTGCGAAAGCGGGAAGTAGTGGGTCAGTGGATTTGATCTGGTGGTCTTTGATCCGACAAGGCATTCCATTAGTGCCATGAGGTCCAAGTCAATTAGGAGACGGCCGACGTATCATATTCAGGAGGAAGGCGATGCGCCTGCGGCAGCAGATCACACGCGGACCTTCAACCCACGTCTCGTGCCCGCACGGCATCAAAGATTTCTCTCGCCAGTATGGGGAAGGCCAACCCCTGAAACGCCATGTCCTCCATATACCATGTGACAATCTTATCGTTTTCCCCCATGCGTTCGATCATGAGTTCCTTGATGAGGTGACGAATCCCGATCTCGAAGTTATCGAGCGTGTTGGCTTGGGCCGTGCGCACCACCCGTTCATCATGGCACGCTTTCTCCTTGATCTGCTGGAAAAATAGGCGATCCACTTCGCCGAATTCTGTGCCGAAGCGCTCGTTCAATACCTCAATGATCTGTGACAAAGGCGATTTCTGATCCTCGGCCTTGCCCGTTCCAACTTCACTTGGCGTCGTGACGTATTCCGGCTCCCCTTCCCAAATCTTAATAGGGCCTGAGTGCACGCGCTCCAGCCTGTAATATTGAAGCGCCACTTCGTCTCCCAAGTTAACCGTCGCTTCGTTCACATCGCGCGGCAGATGAGGCTGAAGCAGGCGGCCATAACTGTAGAGCATCTCCTGATCCTGGTCGGTGTACGGCGCAATCTGGCTCAGATAGGCGTACATCCTCACGTAACCGGAGAGTTTGTCGCGAAACCCTTCGCGCTCGTTCTCCTCGGTAATCGCCTTGAATCGGTCAACGGCTGGTTGCAGGTGACGTTGTATGTGTGCGTGGTCGCCAGAGGACTGGCGTTCGTTGGGCTTATAGAACACCCGGGCAAATGCCTCAACTTCGCTCCAGTGGTACACCTGCGCCCCGTCGAGCTCGTGCTTTAACGTTTCCAGCTTTGAAGGATCGGACGCCTCTGCCAGTTCAGTCTTGTCGTAGTAGGGCTTGAAAGCCTGAAGGATGTCCTCTGCCTTGTTCACGAAGTCGAGTACGAATGGCGACTCCTTGCCCGGTGTTGTGCGGTTGAGCCGAGAGAGAGTCTGCACCGCCTGCACGCCGTCGAGCCGCTTGTCCACATACATCGCGCACAGCAACGGCTGATCAAAACCGGTCTGGTATTTGTTGGCGACCAGCAGCACTTGGTAATCCGGGGAGTCGAATCGTTCAGGCAGCGCGCCTTCGCTAATGGTTTTGCCGGTTACGAGGTCTACGTTCATGCCGGGCTCCGTGTATTCAAGACCGGTGTTGGGGTCGGTGACCGTACCGCTGAAAGCGACCAGCGGGCGAATGTCAGTGTAGCCATTCTCCTTAAGATAATGTTCGAAGGAGAGTTTGTAGCGCACAGCGTGCAAGCGAGAAGGCGTGACGACCATCGCCTTGGCGCGCCCGTCGAGCCTGTGCCTGACGCTACGGCGGAAGTGCTCAACGATCACTTCCGTCTTCTGCTCGATGTTGTGCGGATGTAGGCTCATGAATTTCGCGAGCGCCCTGGAAGCCTTTTTCCTCGGCAGGTTCGGATCGTCTTTGATGTTCTTGAGCAATCCGTAATACGTGGCATAAGTCGTGTAATTCGTGAGCACGTCGAGAATAAACCCTTCCTCAATTGCCTGTCGCATGCTGTAGAGATGAAACGCCTCAGGCACGCCTCGACTGCCTGGGCGGCCGAACATTTCCAGCGTCTTACCCTTGGGCGTGGCGGTGAAGGCGAAAAAAGAGAGATTCTTCTGTGTGCCCCGCGAGGCCATCACTTTATTCAGATGATCCTCCCAGTCCTGCTCGTCTTCGGGTTCTTCGTCGGCACCTGCGCCTAAGATCTCCTTAAGCTCGCGCGCAGTCTCGCCCGTTTGACTGGAATGCGCCTCATCTACGATCACGGCGTATGTGCGTTTGGCGATTTCCGCCTGCCAGTCCTTCGCCTGCGACCTTTCCTCTTCGGTTGCCGCCTCTTGGGAGTCCGCCCCGGCCACGTGCAGAAGTCCGCGCAGCACGAATGGAAATTTTTGCAACGTAGTAACGACGATCTTAGTCCCGTCGATCAGTGCTTTGGCGAGTTGCTTGCTGTCTTGGTCGATCAGCTTCACCACCCCTTGGGCGTGTTCAATTTGGTAAATGGCGTCCTGAAGCTGTTGATCCAGTACGCGGCGGTCCGTAATGACGATGACGCAATTGAACACCTTTCGGTCCGCATCGTCGTGCAGGCTGGCGAGGTGATGCGACAACCAGGAAATGCTTTTGGTCTTGCCGCTCCCAGCCGAGTGCTGGATCAGATAGTTCCGTCCGGGATTGTCGGTTCGCGCCGCCGCAATCAGTTTGCGCACCGCGTCAAGCTGGTGGTAGCGGGGGAAGATCAGCGTTTCACTCGTTTTCAGACGCGTTCCTCCTCTGCCGTCGTCAACTTTTTTCTTTTCCGTCTCAACGAACATGAAATGGCCGAGGATGTCCAGGAAACTATCGCGCGTCAACACATTTCCCCAGAAATAGCCGGTACGGTATCCCAAAAAGTGCTGCGGATTGCCGGCGCCGCACCGCACTTCACCAGGATGGCTGCCGCGGTTGAACGGCAAAAAGCAAGAGCGTTTCTTGTCCAGTCGGGTACACATGTGAATTTCGTCGGGGTCGGTGGCGAAATGCACCAGTGCCCGTGTCTTGAAACCAAACAGCGGCGCACGCGGGTCGCGGCTGTTCTGATATTGCCGTACCGCGTGGCGCCAGTTTTGTCCCGTAGTCGGGTTCTTCAGTTCGCAGGTCGCCACCGGCAATCCATTCAGCGCGAACAACACGTCTATAGTGTCGTGCTTCCCTGGGTGACAATGAACCTGTCTGGTGATTGTTAATTGATTCCTCTCGTACAGCGTCATCGTCTCGTCGTTCAAACCGTGAGCGGGTTTGAAATAAGCGAGGAGAAACGTCCTGCCGTAGAACTTGAACCCATGGCGCAGTACGTACAGCGTGCCCTTGAGTTCGAGTTCCTTGACCAGCGTGTTGAGCAGAAGTTGCTCAAGCCCGTTGGTGTGCAACGATCGCATTTCCGCCCAGAGTTTAGGTTGAGTTGCTTCAAGAAACGCGAAGATTTGTGACGGGAACAGCGCACACTCGACTTCCCACTCGGCGTTTGCGCCTCGCTGCCAACCACTTTGACCGAGGAGTATCTCCTCGACGTGTGACTCAAACGCAAGTTCGTCGGTATGGTCACTCATTCGTCGTTTCCTTCAGCGGCCACACGTTGTTCACATGTTGGAAGTCTCGATCTGTTGACAGGAAAATTTCCTGCTGGTGTACGCTATTGCTGCAATTGCCGATGTTGTGCCCCCCACGTCCTAACGGTTTTCCCACCTTCTGAGCCACTCAGAGTTATTTACGGCTACGCGAGACAGTTCTAACGCGAAGTGTTGAGCTATACGCTGAGCGAACTCAGCCTTCAATTCTCCCAGCCACTCAAATTTATTTCTTTCCGCGTCAGTGAAGAAAAAATGCTTTGAGTCTTGCTCTGCGATGATAGAATTTTCCTCGTCTCTAGGCGAGAATTTCGTGAGTAACCACTGGGATGCATGCGATGATTTCGCACCGACACCGAACCGTCGATATGTGTTCTCATCCGTGTGTAAAACAAGCTGAATATTTCCCTTTTCGTCGAAGAGGAGCGGTAAAAATAGGAATGACTCTTCTCCCTTCAACCGGACACTGTCACATCTTGGCCTCATACAAAGAAAAAACTCTGTATTGCCGGTTCCATCGTGTTTTCGAAGCACAGTGCCTAAATGCAGCTTTGGGAGAGGCGCGTTGAAAACGGTACGAAAGTTGATCATCCACGCCAGCCGGCTATCGAGTTTTTCTGGATTATCCGTAGTCCCTGCGAATCCCGATGACAAAAATTTGAAGTGGCTTTTGTTGAGAGTACTGGCTTCATGTTCCAGGCCATCTCTAAGGACCGTAAGAACTTCGTCAAAAGAAAGCGTTTTGTCTGATCCGAACTTATACTCCGTGCTCTGTCCGGCTGAAACCAACCAATCCTTGATTGCTTCCATACCGGCCGGATTCTCAGTTGCCACGGTATCGTCCATAATTGCATGCAACTCACTTGCAAGAAGACTAACCATATGCTGCTGGCAGTCCGCAGGAGAAGACAAACATGCGCGGTGTGCAAGGAACGCCGGATCGAGGTCCGCCTAGAATTTGTCGAGCACCTTGTGAGCATTCTCTCGGATGGCCGCAAGTGACACAAGGGCTATGCTGGGGAGCAGGCCTTTCGCCATATCTGCGAAGTCGTCGATGAGACGTTTTGCGACGTCTGACTCTGAGACCGATCTGCTCTGCATTTCCGGTTCCAATTGTGTGCCGGACTTTGCGTATATGACGATGCGGCAGTGCTGATAGGAGAGAACAACACCGCCGTTTTTACTTTCAAATCGACGTTCATGTCTTTGCATTTCCTCCTTAATGGCCTGACCGATCCTGCTGATGTTTTCTTCCCCAGTATAGACCGCAATCAGGCGGAGTTGTTCATCGTCGTCCTGCAAAATGTCCCTCAACATTGACAGCGATTTCTTGCCGTTATCGCTATTCAATTGCCAATCCAGGACTATAATGTCCGCCCGTTTCATCGTAGGTACCATGTTGTTACTTGTCTCGTGGTCGGGTCGGGGTGCAATTACACCGCAAATCATCCCATGTTCCGCGAAGGAGTCCACAATGGCTCGTGCATCAAGGCTGTGGCCTCTGTCTTGCTCTGTCTCAGTTTCAGTCCTATTTCTGTTCGGAGTTGATGTGCCACGGCCTGGTTTACGGAGAGACTCATGAGGTTGCGGGAATGTCTCAATCTGCGCTTCATCATCGACAACAACGGCGGTTTGTAGAAATCGCTTGGCAATTTCCACGCAACGGTTGTGAAAATCATTCACTTCTCTATCTCCTTTTCAGTCCCGTCCGTAACAGGTCTGATAACGAAGGTTGCCCCCTTGGCGTACTTCTCATCTGCAAGGGATAGATCGTAGCCCACACGACGAAGCGCTTCGCGGGCAATGTGCAATCCCATTCCACGGCCACCAGGTTTTCTTGTAAACCCGAACTCAAAGATCGCTTCCCGGTCCCTGGAAGTAATACCGGGACCGGAATCGCTAAGCAGAAAGGCCCCGCGTTTGGCATCCAGTTCTATCCGTCGCTCTTCTGCCGGGTTTTGCTGCGAAAGCCAGTAAACTGCATTATCAACAAGATTAACGAACACCGGATAAAAGGACGACGGAAATCCTTGAATTTTTGATTGAGAGAAAGCTTGCTTCTGCACAAACTTGATATGATGACGTTCAAATCTTTCTCGAAAGAGATCATTGAGAAATTTATAAATTTCAAGACCACTAATAACTACGGCTTTGCGGTATAGCCTCCTTTGAAGAGGCGTAAATAGTGTCAGGTAACCATCCAGATGATCGAAGTTGGCCCGGATGTTACGGTATAGTGTTTCCAGGTCCTCATTGACGTCTGCCCATGCTTTCAGCCTACGCAGGTTATTGCGAATGGAACGAATTGTGGCATTGAATTCATGATTGATAATCTCTACGGCCATACCAAGCTGTGCAAGTTGCAGATCGGCTTCAGCTTCTTCCTCTAGTAGGACGTTGCGTTGTTCAACTGCTAAGAGTTGGTCAAGCGTCGATGTATCACCACTCAGGTCGATGGCCTCAAGTTGGGCAAGAATCGATTCGAGCAGGCAGGATCGGTCTTCGGCAACATTGAGGATTCTGGACTCCAGTTTATCGCGCGTTTTTATGAAAGCTTCGTCTGTCATCTCCGAAAAATCAGTGTGTTGAAATTCACTGACAACGTCACGCAGTTCAGATTCCACTTTTTTAATACAGGTACTAGCCACATCACGAACTTCGACGGCTATCTTATTTGCTTCCTCTCTTACGCCTGCCCCATGGTCTCTGGTTTTCCGTTTGGCTTCACCCGCCAAGTCATCTAGCGCAGTCTCTGCTCGCAACCTACGATCTATCTGTAATCGAGCTTTTGCTACCTCGTCACCAACAGTGTCCTCAATCAGTTTGCGCGTTTGCCGAAACACGTTGTCCGTGAGTTCAGAAAATTCAGAAGTGTAGTCTAGCCATTCTTTCTGCATTGATTTGCTCAGTGCAATTTTAGGACGTGAAATCCGATAGCGGGATTCGAGTTCCTGAAGATTTGTCCGAGCGAACTGCTCAACTTTGATAACTTCCTGCGCAGCTTTTTTGGGATCAACAATATGGCACGCCTGTTTGAGTTTGTCGGCGATGTTTTTGCTTAATTTAATAGCCTCTTCTTGTGGCGTATTGGCAGACACTCTCTCAAAGAACGTATTTAAATCTTTCTTCAGCTTCTTTTTCTTTTCCGAAACGAGATGCTCACGTCTTAGTCTATCCTTGTCGATCTTTGCCAGTTCTTCCTTATGCTGTTCGAATCTGTCGCTATGCACACCTTCTTTCCGAAAGAAATCTACAGCTACCTGCAGAAAAAAGTTCTTCAAGATGCTCCTGAACTGGCGATAGGCTTTGTTCTCCTGGAACCCCTCTCTTCCTGCTTTTTCGCTAAGGCTGCTGTTGTTTTCAGTATTGATCTCGACAACGCCAAACATCTTCCGATGCGAAAAATAGTAGTAATAAGCACTTTTCGTTCTACGGTATTCGATGTCGAGCCAATCGTAATCGGTGTCTCCGTAGGGCAGGATACGAATTCCGTCTCGATATATGTATAAACCTCCAATCTTTCCTGTCTTTTGAATCATGCGAGCATGGTCCTCAGGTGGAAGCGTGGAATGTTTGCTCTCTCCCTCAATGGCTGCAAAACTGACGGCAAAGGGTCCGCAGGCAGTTTGATACCCTGCTGCGTTCCGCCAGGGAATTACATGCTGGTCAACGGTTTCTCCGTATATTGAGATTTCACCCTTGAACTGACCATATTCGTCAAAATGGCCCTTGACTTGGTGATCTGCATTTTGAAATTCATCGGGCGTGAAGAACTCGCCTTCTTCAATTATATCTTCAGCGGTCTCTTCTGTTTTGTGATCCCTGAAAGCTGTATGGATGACCGGCAAATCATGACTTGGGCTCATTGTGTTTGTAAAACCCAACAAGGCTTTCGTCAACGGGGTTGCCTTGTCGAGTGTCGGATCACCATCTATGTCTTCCGGTAGAAGATTGGAACTTGGCAAAATAATGAACTGAGTGCCACTTCCGGTACCACGTAAGGTCGGTCCATGGTTGTATGAATCGATATTCTGGGGATCGAGGTTGAACTGTCGGAGTTCTCGGTCAAGGCGCTCAAAGAAGTCATGTTCAATTTTGGCCTTGAGGTGCTCAAAATTCTTGCGGAACGCCGAAACCATCTCGGACACGTCATCGCATGAAGGTATCTTCCCGCCGGGGAAAGTATGAACGGGAATTCGGATGTCTTCGAGGTCGATTCCAGGACATTCGAAGATACTCCAGTTTATGAATGCCGCGGTAAGCTCCGACAAGACTCGGCCGCGTTTGGCTCTTGTAAGCACGAGAACCTGCGGGCCAATTGCTGCTATCGCTAAGCGACCTATGCCTTTTTCGCCCAGCATAGGCCGTGCCCTCTTGTTCGGATCATGCACAGGCGGTTCTGCTGCCGTAGACTCAAGCTTGCTCTCCGTACCAATAGTGAGCCACCGACCGACAAAATCCTCTTCGGTCATGCCCCCCCATCGTCGCGCAATACGAAAAGTCCATCGGTACGATAGTAGTCGATCTCAACCCGATCGGCGTATGCGTCATGGGCATTCTTGAACAACTCGCTTATTGCCGTAGGAATCCCAGCAATCTGTTGCCGCCCAAGCATATCGAGAGTGCGAGCACGTGTTTTGAATGTCGCCACCTTACGTCAACGCTCCTGTTTTTTTAGGTGTCCAATGACGTGTTTTCCGACAATTGTTGCCAGTCGCACGGGTAGGGCATTACCAATTTGCCGAGCCATTGAGCCCATGCTTCCCGCAAAAAGAAAATCGCGTGGAAAGGTTTGTAGGGATGCCGCTTCGCGTATGCTTATCGCTCGATTTTGTTCGGGGTGTCCGAAGCGGCCGTTGGAGTAGCTAATGCAGCGAGTGGTTAAGGCTGACGCCGGTCGATCCCAGGACATACGACCGTACACGTCACTGTACCCTTTGGTTTGCTCATGGCATTTGAGCCGAAGTCGTTTTGGCCAATCCCTGTGTCCTCCACCTTCAGGCGTGGCTTGGACCCGTTCCAGGTTACGTTCCGATAGTCGTGCCGCACGATGATTAGGGATGCAGGCGTGTTGCTCGCCATCATCAATGGGTGGAAGGTCTTCTATCCAATCTCTCACCGTTTCGTATCGGAGGTTCTTTGTTCCAGGACCGTTCGTTTCTGGCGGAAGGTCAATCGGCCCATGGCGGCTAGCCAGAAGTACGAGGCGACGGCGACTCTGAGGGACACCATATCTCATAAGCCTTACGGGCTTATATGCAAAATGATAACCGACGGCTTTAAGGCTCTGAAGAAACCTACCAAACGGCTCAGTATGGTGGTTCAATTTTTGGAGACCCGGTACGTTCTCAATGAACACAATATCCGGCTTACAGCCTTCGATAAGCCTGGCGAAGTGCGAAAGCAGAGGCACTCGATCATCTTTATCTCGTGAGGGGTGCGTGGTGTTCTGATTTGTAAAGGGCTGACATGGCGCGCATCCACAAAACAGAATAGGATTTGGCCTGTGCGCTTCAACAAGGGTTCGAATTCGACGAACTTGCATCTTACGGATATCTGCAAGTTCGAAGTGTACGGAGGGAAAATTGATTTGGAATGTGCGTTGTGAGTCGGTATCGCAATCAAGGGCGAAAACAACGTCCATCCCTGCGTCGCGGAAGCCGCAACTCGCTCCGCCACACCCGGAAAAAAATCGAACACCTTAACATCCAGACTCTCGCCTTGCTCTGCAAGGCCAACTTCGAGGAAATGACGTACTTTTGTCTCGATCCGATTACGGTTCCTTGTCTCACATTCCCATATAACCAGTGATTCCCAACCCGCTTCCTTCAGAGCATTGAGGTTTTGTTGATCGCGTTCAATGTTTCGTGACAGCTTTTGCTCCCAGAAGGCGCTGTTCGTTGTAGGGCGTTTCGCCTTCGGACAATGCTTGTGCCCGTGCCAGAAACATCCGTGGATAAAAATAACTTTCCGTCGTCGAGAGAACACGATGTCAGGCTTGCCGGGGAGATTTTCGCCATGCAGGCGGAATCGATAACCCAGACCATGGATTACCTGCCGTACAAGAAGTTCGGGTTTTGTCCCGGTCGCGCTGACGCGCCCCATAATTTCGCTTCGCTTCTTGGGGTCGTATATATCAGTCATCCGCCTTTGTCCGGTTTTTGGGCTCCATCTCCACTCTTCATAATTGTCAGGGTCAATTGAGTTGGGCCAGCAACTCGTTGATCAGTTCATCGCAGGGCCAGGCTCTCATGAAATCCAGGAGATTGAACGAATATGCACGGTGGAGGAGTTCGTTGTTGATCAGTGGTCTATTCGTCGACGGTGGTAATGTCTGGAAAATGCGATTACCGCCGCTACGAGTCCTTGGCCGTTGGGTCTTGATTAGTCGCGGTTGTTCATTGGTCTTGAAATGCACGCCTTGCACCGTCACGTGCTTGCCCCATAACGGTCGCAATGCTTCTACATCGAGCACGCCCGGTTGCAGCCTGTCTGGGAGTTGAGCACTTCCGCCGACCACCAATCGAAATCAACCACTGCCAGGGGTGATTTCGTCGAGACGTCTGCTGAAGACGAAAGTTTTTGGGGCGGGATCATTCGCAACCGTTCCTTCAGCGCACGTGAGAGATCCGCTGCCTTTATTTGCCCCTCTCCTTCTCTAGTGCCACTTGAACGCAACCGGTAGCGTTTCATACTCATGCGCCCTCCGTGTCAATTGCTGGTTGAGGCTGAGTGCTCTCGTAGCATAGCACCTCGCACGTCAATTTTTCCAGTGACCGCCGCGGTGATCAGGGCGGAACGGTACTCTTGCAGGCGTTCAATCGCGGTTTCGATCTTGGCGATCAGTTGGTCGATTTTTGCCGTCTCGCGATTCAGGTATTGAACGAGGTCGTACTGTTCACCGGTAGGCGGTAGCGGTATCCACAAGTTTGCGTAACGTTCCGCACTGACGTTCTGAATCGTAGATTGAATGAATGCCGATGCCAACCACTGCCAGTAACTCATGGATGCTGTTACATATCTGAGGAATTCTGGTACGACTTTCTGTGTGTCGAGACTGGCACGAATAAGGTACCCAGCATAAGCACACGCGCCCCAACTGTTTCTATATAGGAAAGTCTTTCCTGCCGTTGCTCCACTCCGAGCAAAGAGTATATCTCCCTCTCTTAAAATATATTCTGCCGCAACATCCCAAGGTAAAGATCTGAATGTTTCTTCTCGTAAGCTATCATTCTCGTCAATGTCGGTAATGCGCACATAGCGCGGTAGATCAGGATCAGCAATCGCAGCCACCTCATTCGCTCCATATTTAAGAGGTGAACTGAGAATAAAGCGGAGACGCTTTGTTTCCCAATGTTCAGGCACCTCGCCAAGCCATTCGACGCCAGAGGGTTTGAGCTTGGGATGGGGAGCAAGGCTGGAGGCGTTGGCGGTGTCTAGTGGGAGGCCGTGGGTGACGGTGTGTGAGATGAGCGCAATGCGTTTCTCCTTCAGTCGTTCGATCAATACCTGCTTTTTTAAAGCCAGCGCATTGATCTTCGCTATCTCATGGTCGAGGTAGTTCGCGATGACGGCTTGTTCTTCATATGAAGGTAATGGAACTGGAATCGTTTCAATTTCATTTGCGTTCACCGCTGGATAACTTACTCCAACTGACCGAGCTACAATCGTTTCAATAAAACCTGTTTCGTGCATCGCGTATGACATGAAAGTAGGGGCTACTGTGCATGGTCGAATGACGGCAAATCCGGTCGAAACAATCATATTATGTGCCGGTTTTTGAATGTGTGCGATTGCCTTCAGGTGAGTTCGTACGGTAGAAACGATAGTGTCTCCATCTCGAACGATTCGACGCGCTCGACTCGGCGCTTCCTCAAATGCCATTTTGTCAGTAGTCACGATTCCTCGAATAGTGTCCACGCTGCTGATATCGACGTAGGACATTTCAAACGTCGGATCTGTTGTCTCTGACAACGTTTCGTCGTTGATGCTGGCCAAGTGCTTCAGCGGCTTCACATTCCAATGCTCTGGGATATCGCCGATCCACTCTACGCCGCTCGGCTTGTATCGCGGATACGGCGATAACCTCACGATGTCACCTCACCCAAAAGTGCCACGATTTCCTTTTCAAGTTGCTTGATGTCTTTCTCGATCACGTCTAACGGGCGCGGTGGCCCGTAACGATAGAAGTGAAGATTGAACGGAATTTCGTAACCGTCCTTTGTCTTGCTTTCATCGATCCATGCATCAGGGACATGAGGCAGCACTTCGCGGCGGAAGTATTCGTTGATGCTCTGCTTGAGCGGCACGTTCTCGGTATCGCGCATATCCGGGTCGGGTTCATGGTTACCTTTCTTGTCATGACAAATATCGGCGGTTTCGTCGCGTTCGCCGAGCGCGGCCAGAATGGCCCTGATCTCCGCCGAGTTGAGTTGTTGACCGGAGTCCTTCACAACGCCATGCAAATCGGACAGGAACTCGTCACGATTCTTGTAGAGCGTTGCTGAATAGGACTCGGACATGGTTGTCATTAGGTCACGGACGTCCTGCTGGCGTTGCTTGCCAGCTTCGATTTCCTTGATCCGCGCCTTCTCATTCTTCTTCTTGCTTGTAGCGAGATTCATGAAGCCACGCTCGGCTTCCAGGCGAACTATCCGTTCCGGTGTTACCTGAAAGTTCAGACGTAGCGGACGTTCTACGGTGATCTTGTGGAAACCAAAGTCGGCGTTATCGAAAATTTTGCTGATGACGTGCTCTTGCTCAATCGGCTGTTTGGTGATGGCATCTTCATCCGTGAAGGTGCAGGTTTCGCCGTCCTCAAAGTTTCCGAAAATCGAAGTGATGTATCCGATCTGATCTGGCTCGCTTGGCCGGTCGGCAGGGTTACCGAGCTTGTTGCGCTTGTTGCCGAGGCTCTTGGGCATCTTCACGAACAGGCGGCGCGCGTCGATGATCTGGACTTTGCCCTTGCGTCGCCGCTGCTTGCAGTTGGTGAGCACCCAGATGTAGGTGGCGATCCCGGTATTATAGAAAAGCTGGTCGGGCAGGGCGACGATAGCTTCTAGCCAGTCGTTTTCGATGATCCATTGGCGGATATTGCTTTCGCCGCTGCCGGCGTCTCCGGTGAACAACGGTGAGCCGTTGAAGACAATGGCGATTCTGCTGCCGCCGTCTTCCGGCGCGCGCATCTTCGACAGCATGTGTTGCAAGAACAGAAGCGAACCGTCGTTGATACGCGGTAGCCCGGCTCCGAAGCGCCCGCTGTATCCTAGAGTTTTCGCCTCTTTTTCAATGTGTTGCTGTTGCTGCTTCCATTCCACGCCGAAAGGTGGGTTCGCAAGCATATAGTCGAAAGTGACTTTCCTGCCTCGCTCGTCATGATCGTAGGCGTCATTTGTGAACGTGTCGCCAAGACGGATGTTGTCGGCGTCTTCACCCTTGATGAGCATGTCGGCCTTACACACCGCCCATGATTCGTCGTTCCAGTCCTGTCCGAACAGGTGTGGGTTCGCCTCGGCGTTGAGGTCACGGATGTACTTCTCCGCGACCGAGAGCATGCCGCCAGTACCGCAGGCGGGATCGTAGATAGTCTTCACGACGTGGCTCTTGCGCAGGCTCCGCTCGGGTGTCAGCAGCAAGTTGACCATCAGCTTGATGACCTCGCGCGGGGTGAAGTGTTCGCCCGCCTCCTCGTTGGATTGCTCCGCACCGATGCGAATAAGCTCCTCGAACACATAGCCCATCTGGATGTTGTCCACCCGTGTCGGAGAGAGATCAACGTTTGCGAAACGCTTCACCACTTCGTAGAGCAGGTTTTTTCCGCCATGCGGGTGATCTGCTGGTCGAAGGCGAACCGCTCCATGATCTCGCGCACATTGCGCGAGAAGCCGTTGATGTAGGCGTTGAGGTTGGGTGCAAGCTGGTTCGGATCGTCCAGTAATGCGGGCAAGTCGAGGAGTTTCGAAACGTTATAGAAGGGCGGCCCCGTGATCTTTTGCAACAAGCTTAGGACGACTGTTTCCGGCTTGTCTGCAATTTTTCCATGCTTTGCAAGAACTTTGGCTTTCGTGGGGGCCAAAAGACAGTCGAACCGGCGCAACACCGTCATGGGCAGGATGACCTTGCGATATTCGTTGCGTTTGTACGGCCCTCGGAGTAGGTTACAGATGCTCCAGATGAAATCGGCAACCTGGGAAGGGGTGTCGATACTCAAATTTCTGTCCTCTCAGTAACCTGGTCTCTCCGTTCTACCAACACCATCGCCAAACAGGAAAAGGTCGTTGATTTTCTCGCCTTTTTTATGTTTTTCTGGCTGGTTTTTAGATCTGGGAACCTCACGTCATCCCGGAAAGAGGCGGTCAGGTGACGGCACCTTTCGACGCCGATGAGACGGCACGAGCGTACTTTGCGAGGACCCCACTCGTGTACTTCGGAGGAGGCGCGGTCCATTGCTGTAACCGGGCATCCATTTCATCGGTGGGAATCATCAGGTCGAGCCGCCGATTGTGGACGTCAAATGTAATCGTATCTCCATTTTGAACCACTGCAATGGGGCCGCCTTTGGCGGCTTCCGGAGTGACGTGTCCGGCCATCAACCCATGCGTGGCGCCGGAAAACCGGCCGTCCGTGAGCAAGGCAACGGTCTCGCCAAGGCCAATGCCGACAATGGCACTGGTCACACCCAGCATTTCTCGCATGCCGGGTCCTCCTTGGGGCCCTTCATACCGAATCACGACGACGTCGCCATCCACGATTTTCCCGTTCTGTACCGCAGCGAAGGCGTCTTCTTCGCAATCAAACACCTTGGCCGGACCGGTATGGGTCAGCTTGTTATGGCCTGCGACTTTGACCACGCACCCGTCGGGAGCCAGGTTTCCGTGCAGAATCACCAAGCCGCCCGTGGACTTGATCGGCTCTGTCGCGTGATAGAGGACTTTTTGGCCAGGCGTTTCCGAAGCGGTATGGGCTTCTTCCCTGATGGTGCGTCCCGTGACGGTCATGCATTCGCCCTTGAGCAGGCCTGCCTCAAGCAATCGTTTGGCCACGAGACGGGTCCCGCCGGCTTGATATAAGTCTGCGGCCATGTATCGGCCGCCCGGCTTCAAATCGGCGATCAGGGGTATCCGTTGGTTGACGGCGTCAAAATCGTCAATGGCCAATTCAACGCCGATTTCATGGGCCACGGCTAAAAGGTGAAGCACGGCGTTCGTGGATCCGCCGGTTGAAGCCACCGCGGCAATCGCGTTTTCCAAGGCATCTCGCGTGATAATGGTTTTAGGCCGAAGGTCACGTTTCAACAGGTCCATCACGAGATGTCCGCATTGGGCCGAGACGGATTCCTTGTGGGAGTCCAAAGCGGGAACGCCGTTAAATCCCATCGGGGAAATACCCATGAACTCGAAGGCAATCGACATGGTATTGGCGGTAAATTGTCCGCCACAGGCCCCTGCTCCCGGGCAAGCCTCACTCTCGAGATCGTGCAGTTCGGCATCCGACATGGTGCCGCGAGCATGAGCCCCCACCGCCTCGAATACTTCCTGAATCGAGACGTTCCGGCCCTGGAATTGGCCGGGCATAATGGAACCTCCGTAGAGCATCAGCGATGGAAGATTCAATCGGGCCAAGGCCATGACCGTACCGGGGATGGTTTTATCACACCCCGAGATGGCCACCACGGCGTCAAACAAATGACCGCGGACCACCAGTTCGATGGAATCGGCCACGACTTCACGGCTGATCAGGGAGGTCTTCATGCCCTCGGTACCCATACTGATACCGTCAGATATGACGATGCTGTTGAACTCGAGGGGGACCCCACCGGCCTCGCGGATTCCTGCTTTGACTTTTTCGGCAATATCACGCAGATGCAAATTGCATGGGGTGACCTCGGACCAGGTATTCGCGACGGCGATGAGCGGTTTGGCGAAATCCTCATCCCGAAGCCCCACGGCCCGTAACATGGCCCGGGCCGGTGCCCGTCCGGGGCCCTCGGTCAACTCACGACTTTTGTGTTTGAGATCCGAAGCCATTATTCACCCTCTTTCAAATCATCTTTTCGATCTAGAAAACGAAAAGGAACTATTACTATTATCCAATATGCCAAGAACAATATGCATATGAATACGATGGCCTCTGCAGTCTCTAATTTTAGTTTTGCTCTGCCGAGAAACATCGTAAGAGGGATGGCAACAAAGATCCCAGCTTTATGTGCTGTCGAGGGGACAAATTTGGTCAACACGGTCACTGCACGTTTTTTCCAGCTAGGTTGTTCAGAACGACTCTGCCAAATTCTAGTTAGTATTACTAGGTCGTCCCAGAAAACGACGAAAAGCACCGCAATAACGAGAGCTGTTGCTAAAATTTTCATAGGAACCAGATCTTGGGCGGTTGTCTGACAATAAGAACATAGAGGATGTGAAAATAAATACTTGCATGGGTAGTTGCTAGATTGTCTTGATTTGCTTCAATCAAGTATCAGGACAACGAGAAATATTGCAGCTCAGTATGTGGTTGCGATTGTCCTTTTTATATGCTCTTCACCACAAAGCCTAGTTTGGTCAAAGCGCTCCGAGCATTTGCAGAATTAAAAGTATCCGTTGTTTTGGTTACAAGCCGGATCAACTGCTTCGGTGGAAATTGTTTCCCCTCTACTGCCACATAGTAATCTTTAATTTTTTTGGGTGAAGAATTTCTGGCCGCCTGTCTAACGTCCTCATCAGTTATTTTGTAGGGTATACCCTTAATCGTTATAGTCGTCTCTCTCACAGTATCCTCTATTTATTTTATGGACGCCCTCAAAAAAATAAATGTGGCATAGTCGATATGATCCGGTCAATTTTTGGGGGTTTGGGCCGGAAGTAAAGAAGAATACCGGTGGTCGGGTATCAGACGTGGGCTTTGGCTTTGGCCATCATTTGGCAGTACGAGCAGACGATCGCGGACGTCGGTTGCCCGCAGGTCGTGCAGGGGTGGAGGCGTTGTCGATCCTGTTCGGCAATGTTCCCGGTTGTTTCCTGCTGTTTGGCTTGACGATCCAAAAAGTTCAGATAAAAGGTATGTTTGGTTCCCGGCGAGTCGGCCTCCAGTCGATTCAAGGCGTGTTTGTATGCCAGCAACTTGGAGCCCTTGGCCATCGGGCATTCCTCCACGATGTAGTCGATGTGATGGATGACCGCATAGGCTGCGATTTCACGCTCCGTCAGGCGATACAGGGGTTTGACTTTCTTGGCAAACCCTCCGAGTGAGGCAGGCAAACTCGGCGTTTGTTTGTCCAGGTAATCCGTCTGCCAATGCAGGACGTTTCCCAGGAGCCTGGCTGCTTCATCATCCAGGTTATGACCGGTTGCCATCACGTCGTAGTCCTGCTCAACCGCCACGCGGTTGAACTGATAGCGCTTCATGGTCCCGCAGGTGGAGCAGGTCGGTCGATGGACCAGCGTCGCCAATTCGCGAATGCCGGCGCCTTGCTCCTGTTCCACCGTATGAACGTGGAGTTTCGATTGATAGGCGGCAGCCACGGTGTCGGTGAAACGTTGGACCTTTTGCTTGGACCGGAGCGAGTAATCACCGATCCCCAAGTCGACGTATAAGGCGTCAGCCCGGTACCCGAGTTTCAGCAGGATGCCCCAGAGGGTGAGGCTGTCTTTGCCCCCGGAGACGGCCACTAAAATGCGATCGTCGGGAGCGAACATCCGGTGGGATTTGATGGCTCGACGGACTTGGGTATGTACAAACTCGGTAAAGCAGTCTTTGCACAACGAGGTATTGTGCCTGGGCATTTTGATAACGGCAGGATGAGCACATTTTCGGCAACGCATGGAGCAACTACCCCCCGGAGATGACCGACCTGATTTCAATCGAGTCTGAATCCTGAAGCACCGTATCCTCCGTGACCAACTCGTCCCCACGGATGACCAGGTAGGCTTCCGGAGTCAGGTCGAGCCGTTGCAGGAGTTGATGGACCCGGGTAGGCCCCTGGATTTCAAGCTCCTGACGTGGATTGGTCACAATGACTTTCATGGCAGGTCGTATCATAAGGCCGGGAGAAGCCGGTTTGCAATGAACCGTATGGGTCCGCCACTCTTGGCACTCGGGATAGATTGATAGGGATTCCTCCCCTTTGTAAGGGGAGGGTAGGTGGGGTAGAGATCCAGATATTTGTAGCTGCGCCATCTTATAGCGCTTTCTTCCAAGCCACATGAGCCGTGCCTCTCAACCGGCAAATGCCTCTACCTCCCCTTCGCCCCTCCTTACAAAGTGTTGTGTCCCGTGAGATTCTGTAACAAGTGCAAAGGGGCCTGATAGTTGAGGCACCTTAACCGGGTGCGATTGTAATTGTCCACCACCCGGGTGATAAAGGCGTTCCGCTCGGCGTGACTCCGAAACCGATTGCTGCAATGGGCCCGGAGCGGGGGCTGGCTCTGTAACGCGTCACTCAGCCGCCGGTTAAAGCGTTCCACCATGCCATTGGTCTGCGGATGATAGGGCCGGATCAGGCGATGAGTGATCCCATGCGCCCGGCACACGTGAGCCAGGCGATGCGTGCCGCTCGGCTGGCCCGCCGGTTTGCCTTGCTTGTGCACGGCAAACCGATCGGTAAACGCGCCATCATTATCGGTCAAGATGGTGTGCACTTTGTGCGGAAACGCGGCCAGGAATTCTTCGACGGCCTGCGTCACCGTGGCGGCCGTCCGCCGGGCCAGCACCTTGACCCAGACATAGCGGGTGGCGCGGTCAATGGCCACGAACACATAACTGGGCTGCTTCTGTCATTTGCTTAACACTTTCAGATCCAGATGAATGTAGCCGCAGGGGGTGGCCGCGAACCGCCCCACCGGCGGCGCGTCGGGGGAGGCGGGGGGCAACCGTGCGACGCCCAGCCGCACCAAGCAGCGATGGATCGCGCTCCGACTCAAGGGCGTCGCACTGCAGCGGTTCAGGACCTCCGTGACATCGTCGAGGGACAACCGCAATTGGGTGCGCAATTCGGCGATAAGGGCTTCCTGCTCGGGGGAGGTACTGGCATGGAGCTGGTGCCGGACATGGGAGCCATCGTGGACCCGGCCGGCGCGCTTCCATTTATAGATGGTGGTCACAGCGACGCCGAGTTCGCGGGCCAAGGTCGCGGCGCTTTTGGGGGCGGTCTGGATGTAGCGACGGGTGGCGGGGGTGGTGCGAGCTAACTTATGTAATTTAATGTCCATGGGGCCTCCGTTGGTGGACATAGTCGATGCCACGCATGATAGCAGAAGAGTCTAGGGAATCACACGGGACAGTACACTTACAAAGGAGGGGAACTGTTGGTTATTCGATAGACCCCCTTGAATCCGCTGCCCTCATTTGGCAAGACCCCCTTCAAAAAGGTATTCTCCGGTTTGTATGTGTTCAGTAATTCGTTGATAATTCGACCTTTCCTTCCCCTCCTTTGCTTGTCCTGAGCGTAGTCGAAGGATCAGGAGGGGTGAGGGGAGGTAGAGCCGCGCCGGAGTGAGCAGGCCGCGGGTGGTGGTCGGTGCCGGTACCCTCTGGGTATGCGACTCTACCCCACCTGGCCTCCCCTGACAAAGGGGAGGAATAAGACGACCCTGCTCTCCTGGTTCCCCTTCCGTAGCCGTTCATTCTGTCAACGAATTAGTGAACGGGTGACTAAGCGTTTGCCGGAACAACCGAACAATCTGGAAAAGTTACGTAGATTTCCGTGAATCGTCACCACGGAAGGATAGCATGAAAGGGATGATGACTATGTCAGGGCAGCAATCCGTAGAGCAGCTCAGTATCAACACCATTCGTACGTTAGCGATGGACGCGGTACAAGCCGCGAACTCCGGTCATCCCGGCACCCCCATGGCCCTGGCACCGGTGGTCTATTGCCTGTGGAACCGGTTTTTGCGTTTTGATCCCGGTGATCCCGGTTGGCCCAATCGTGATCGCTTCGTTCTTTCCGTTGGCCATGCCTCCATGCTGCTGTATGCCATTCTTCATCTGTGCGAAATCAAGGAGATCGGAGATGGGCATGAACCGACCGATGAGCTTGCGGTAACCCTGGACGACATTAAACGGTTTCGGCAGTTGGACAGCAAATGCCCGGGGCATCCTGAACAGCATTGTACGACTGGTGTGGAAAGCACCACCGGCCCCCTGGGACAGGGATTGGCCAATAGTGTCGGCATGGCCATTGCCCAGCGGTGGATGGCCCGGTATTTCAATCGCCCTGGTTTCGACGTCATCGATTACGATGTTTTTTCTCTTTGTGGAGACGGGTGTTTGATGGAGGGCGTTTCCAGCGAAGCCGCCTCGCTTGCGGGCCATCTCAAGTTATCGAATCTCTGTTGGGTGTACGACAACAACCGTATTACCATTGAAGGCAAAACCGCATTGGCCTTCAGCGAAGACGTGGCAGCCCGTTTTCGAGCCTATGGATGGAACGTCACACACGTCGACGACGCCAATGATTTGGAATCGTTGACGCAGGCATTCGATTCGTTCAAGAACCAAACCGAAGGCCCGAGTCTCATTATCGTTGACAGTCACATCGCGTTTGGCGCACCCAATAAACAGGATACGCATGGGGCACATGGCGAACCGTTGGGCGAAGACGAAATTCGCCTGACGAAGAAAAATTATGGATGGCCCGAAGAGGCGAAATTTCTGGTGCCCAAGGAAGTGTTGGCGCATTTTCGGTCAGGCATAGGAACGCGAGGGAAGGCCGAACGAGACGCCTGGACGACCATGTTTCGCGCGTACAAGGAGAAATATCCTGAACTGGCGGATCAACTGTCTAAAATGGAATGCCGCCAACTCCCTGAAAGCTGGGACAAGGAATTGCCGGAATTTCCTGCGGATCCCAAGGGCGTGGCGAGCCGGGCATCTTCCGGAAAAGTCCTCAATGCCATTGCCAGGGAAGTCCCCTGGTTGATTGGCGGTTCTGCGGATTTGGCGCCTTCCACCAAAACGCTCCTGACGTTCGAGGGGGCCGGAGATTTTCAAGCCGGATCCGAAGTGGGACGCAATTTGCATTTCGGCGTTCGGGAACACGCGATGGGTTCGATTTTGAGCGGGATGGCGCTTTCGAAAGTTCGTCCCTATGGCGCCGGGTTTTTGATCTTCAGCGATTACGGGCGACCGGCCATCCGCCTTGCGGCCATGATGAAGGTTCCCGTGATTTACGTGTTTACGCATGATTCGATCAGTCTTGGCGAAGATGGGCCGACGCATCAACCCATCGAGCACGTGGCGTCGTTGCGCGCCATTCCCGATCTCATGGTAATCCGGCCAGGGGATGCCAATGAAGTCGTGGAAGCGTGGCGGGTCATTATGGAACTCCAACGTCAACCTGTGATCTTGGTCCTGACGCGGCAGGCCATTCCGACGTTGGACCGGACACGGTATGCGCCGGCCAGTGGCTTGGCCAAAGGCGCGTATGTCCTGGCTGATGCCGAGGACGGCAAACCCGAAGTACTGCTGTTGGCGTCCGGGAGCGAAGTGTCCCTCTGTGTGGACGCGTATGAGGAACTCAAAAGGCAGGGAATCCACGCGCGAGTCGTGAGCATGCCGGCCTGGAGACTCTTTGAGCAGCAAAGTCAGGAGTATCGGGACAGTGTCCTTCCTCCTGAAGTGACCGCCAGGGTTTCCGTTGAGCAAGCGACGACGTTCGGCTGGAGTCAGTACGTGGGATTGACTGGCGCGAGTATCGGTATCGACACCTATGGGGCATCGGCACCACTTAAGGATCTTCTCGACCATTTCGGATTTACCGTGGATCAGGTCGTCGCCGCTGCCAAACAACAGTTGACGACGGCGGTCAACGCGGAAGTACGTTAGTCGCACCCGTCACGAGCATGCCATGACAAATGATGGGAACGGTACAGGAGAGGTGAAAAACCCCGCGTTCGATTCATCCTCTGATTCCCCTCCTTTGTAAGGAGGGGGAGGGGAGGTAGAGTCCGTTGCCTGTGCCCCAAGGCATGATAGGGGGGTGTCTCGCTCCACTCTCTGTCATCCTCGTATGTGTTCAGTCATTCGTTGACAGAATGAGTGGCTGACCAGGGAACCAAGAAAGAAGGACCGTCGTTTTCCTCCCCTTTGTAAGGGGAGGGTAGGTGGGGTAGAGCCACCCGTCCATGGAGCACGGGGGTTCGCCATCCTGGTCACGGATTCTACCTCCCCTCACCCCTCCTTACAAAGGAGGGGAACCGGGGCACGGAAAGAAGCGGTGGAAACTGTCAACGAATGACTGAACATTTACAATCCTCGACACCTGTCCCCGACGTTTGTAATCGGGGATCTAAATCGAGGATCCAGGGTTTTTGCTTTTTTCTTCGTCCGTGAAGAGAACGACCCTGGATTCCCGATTACAAACGTCGGGAATGACAGTTCAGGGTACATTAGCTATTGTCATACCAATGACAGATTCGGGCTATTCTTACACGAAGAACCTCGGTTGAGTGTGGAATCAGACGCATGAGTGAGGACGGTCAGAGACGGTCGCTGGACACGGGGATGAACCACCAAACCTACATGGTGGGATCATTCGACGAGGCCGTGCGTAACGCACTCGACGATTTGCAGGCCAAGGATTTTGTCCGCAGGATTTGGGCGAAAGATCCCACACTCTGGCATGAGGACCCCGCCCATCAGGCCATCATTCGAAACGCCCTCGGTTGGCTGTCCCTTTCTGAACAACAGATCCGTCACGTCTCGCGATTGCAGGCGTTTGCCGATGAAGTAAAAAACGCCGGGTTTACCCATATCCTCCTGTTGGGCATGGGCGGCAGCAGCCTCTGCCCGGAAGTGTACCGGATGACCTTTGGCGTCACCCAAGGCTATCCCGAACTGCACGTGTTGGATAGTACCGTTCCCTCGCAAGTGAGGAGTTTTGAAGAAAGAGTCGATCTCGAACACACGCTGTGTATCGTGGCGAGCAAGTCCGGTTCAACCACCGAACCGTTGGTATTCCAAAAATATTTCTTTGAACGGATGCGACGGATCAAGGGGGACCGCGCCGGTGAGAATTTCATCGCGATTACCGACCCGGGTTCTCTCCTGGAACGCCTGGCTCGAGAACTCCGGTTTCGAGAGATTTTTCCCGGTGTGCCCGACGTCGGAGGACGCTATTCGGCCTTATCCAACTTTGGCATGGTGCCGGCCGCCGCGATGGGCGTGAACGTGGAGGCTCTCCTGCGTCAGGCCGAACGTATGCGTCAGAGTTGCGATTCAACCGTACCCGTTGCGGACAATCCCGGGATCACGTTGGGTGTGGTCTTGGGCACGTTAGCCAAAGCCGGTCATGACAAGGTGACGTTTATCACCTCTCCCGCGGTCAGCGATTTGGGTGCCTGGTTGGAACAGTTGATTGCCGAGAGTACGGGGAAAGAAGGAACGGGCCTCATTCCGGTTGATGATGAACCGTTGGGAGTCCCGCACGTCTACGGCAACGATCGTGTGTTTGTGTATATCCGTTACGCGGATGAGGCCGTTCCGGAGCAGGATGCCACCGTCGATGCCTTGCAATCGGCCGGACATCCGGTCGTGCGTATTGATTGCACGAGTTTGATGAACCTCGGGCAGGAGTTTTTCCGGTGGGAAATGGCGACCGCCACGGCAGGGTCCCTGTTGGGAATCAACGCGTTCGATCAACCCAACGTCCAGGAAAGTAAAGAGTTTACCAGGTTCTATCTCGAAGAATTCAAAAAGAATGGACGATTGCCGGAAGAATCACCCGTCATCACGGATGGCGACGTTCGTATCTTCGCCGATGACGCGAATCGACACGCGTTGGATGGCGCGTCTTCGTTGGCCCACGCGGTGGCCGCGCACCTCTCCCGTGTACGGACCGGTGATTACGTGGCGATCAATGCGTATCTTGAACGGACGCCCACGGTTCACGACGCCTTCCAGCGTATTCGCACCATCATCCGTGACGCGAAGCGAGTCTCGACGACGTTGGGGTATGGCCCCCGCTTCCTTCATTCAACAGGTCAACTCCATAAGGGTGGGCCCGATACCGGGGTGTTTATCCAGGTCACGGCGGATCAGAAAACAGATCTGGACATCCCCGACGAGCCCTATTCCTTTGGCACGTTGGCGGCCGCACAGGCATTGGGGGACCTGAAGAGTCTTTCGACTCGTAACCGGCGGGTGATTCGGATCCATCTCGGCTTCGACGTGGAAGACGGGCTCAGGCGAATGCAGAAGGCGGTCGAGGAGGCCCTTTCCCTTGCCCCTCCTTTGTAAAAGAGAGGTAGGCTCCCTCGCCCCTGGTCCGAAATGAGGCGAAGCCCCCGACATTTTTAATCGGGGGGTTGGGGTGAGGGGGGTGGAATTGTCAACAAATGAGGGAAGACGGCGGCATAAGATGCCGCCCTACAATGCCGGCGTCACACCAACCGCCATTGTTGCCCATCGTTTGCGATGAGCTTATCCGCTTCAACGGGTCCCCACGTGCCTGCGGGGTATTCAGGCAATCCTCGGCTGTCCAAAGCTTTCCACCCGTCGAGAATATCCGTAATCCAAGCCCATGAAGCTTCCACGGCGTCGCGCCGCATAAACAGGGAAGCATCCCCGGCCATCACGTCCAACAGCAGCCGTTCGTAGGCTTCAGGCGATGGAGTGGAAAAGGCATCGCCATAGTTGAAGTTCATGTCCACGGGATGGGTTGCTGCTCGACTGCCTGGAATCTTGGACATGATCCTCAATGCCATTCCCTCATGTGGTTGAATGCGAAACGTCAACACGTTTGGTGCTTGGCGCGTTAGGGAAGCGGCGCTGAAGAGAATTTCCGGAATATCTTTGAATTGAACGGCAATTTCCGAGGCGCGACGCGGCATGGCTTTCCCGGTTCGCAGATAAAAGGGAACGCCCGACCACCGCCAATTTTCCACGTAACACCGTAGCGCCACGTACGTCTCCGTTGTCGAATCCGGTCGGACGCCTGCCTCGTGCCGGTACCCGTGAATTTCCTGGCCTTTGATGGTTCCCGTGGCGTATTGCGCACGAACGGTGACATGCTCCACGTCTGTGCCACGGATGGGACGGAGAGAACGCAGGACCTCCATGCGGCTATTGCGAACGACGTCCGTATCCAATGAATAAGGTGGTTCCATGGCGATCAGGCAAAGGAGTTGGAGGATGTGATTCTGCATCGTATCCCGAAGCGCTCCGGCGTGTTCGTAATAGCTGGCCCTGGTGCCCAAGCCTTCCTCTTCACTCACGGTAATTTGGACGTGGTCGATATATTTATGATTCCAGATGGGTTCGAAAATACTGTTGGCGAAGCGGAGCACCATAATATTCTGCACCGTTTCTTTCCCGAGGTAATGATCGATACGGTAGATTTGAGATTCATCGAACACTTCACCGACCGTCGTATTGATGGCCTTGGCCGACTCCAGATCATGGCCGATGGGTTTTTCAACGATGACGCGGGAGACGCGATCGGGCAGGTCGGCCGGATAGATTAGCCCGGCGTGCCGTAATCCTTCACATGAAGGTCCAAAAGAGGTGGGCGGAATCGCCAGGTAGAAGATGCGATGGCCCGGCAAATTGAATCGGGTCTCGATTTCTTCGATCCGTCTGCGGAGCCCTTGGTACATCGTGAGATCTTCACTGGCTCCGGAGAAATAATGCAGTCGTCGTGCAAAGTTCTCCCACGTGTCCTGTTGGAGCGACTGCCGGGAAAATTGCTCGATGCCGCCGTGTGCTATCTTCCTGAACTCGTCGTCACTCCAGGGCCTGCGTCCGATTCCAATCACGGCATAGTTGGGAGGGAGCAATCCATCGAGCTCCAGATTGTAAAGAGCCGGCAGGAGCTTGCGCCGGGTGAGATCCCCGGACCCCCCGAAAATAACGAGGGTACAGGGTTCGACTTGTGCACCGGAGTTGGGCTGTCTCGTCAAGGGCTGCTCGTGTTGTGTGGGTCTTGTCATCTCATCCCGCTCAGGTTGACGTTGCTCACCGTTTGACCGTATGTCCGCCGAAGGCACGGCGGAGAGCCGCCAACATTTTCTCCGAAAACGACTCTTCCTGCCTGGACCGGAAACGGGTGAAGAGCGCAGCGGTCAAGGTGGGGACCGGGACGTCCTTGTCCATCGCCTCCATCAGCATCCATCGACCTTCACCCGAATCTTGCACGTATCCCTGTAATCCGGCGAGCGTGGGATCGTCCTTGAGCGCCGTGGCCCCGAGTTCCAACAGCCATGACCGCACGACGCTCCCATGCATCCACAGACCGGCAATCTTGGGCAAATCAAGGTGGTACTCGCTTTTCGACATCAGTTCAAAGCCTTCGGCATAGCCTTGCATCATGCTGTATTCAATGCCGTTGTGCACCATTTTGACGTAATGCCCGGCGCCATGACCGCCCACGTGAGCCCATCCATCTTGTGGGGCCAGGGTGGTGAAAATCGGTGCAAGCCGGTGGACGAGTTTTTCTTCGCCACCGATCATCAGGCAATAGCCGACCTGGAGTCCCCAAATGCCTCCGCTGGTTCCAGCGTCGATGTAATGAATCCCTTTGGTTCGCAATTCCGCAGCCCGGCGGACGTCGTCGTGAAAGTTGGTGTTCCCTCCATCGATGATGACGTCGTCGGGGTCCAACAGGCCTGCAAGGGCTTGAACAGTCTCTTCCGTGGGCGCACCGGAAGGGACCATCATCCATAGGGCGCGCGGCTTGACCAGTTTCGAGACGAGGTCTTGAAGCGAAGAGGCTCCGACCGCTCCGATTCCTTCAGCCTGCGTCATGAGGTCCTGCGCCCGATCGAACGCAAGCACCCGATGATCATCCTGCCGGAGCCGCGTCACCATATTCATGCCCATTTTGCCGAGTCCGATAAATCCGATTTCCATGCTTGATCCCTTCCTGTTCGTGTCAATATGCTCTTTAGGGGTGAGGCTTATCGTATGAGGGGACAATGGCTTGTCATGAGCGGGTTCGACCTTTCAGAGAGTCCTCATTGTCCAAGGGTTATAGCTTACCTTTGGGTATCCAGATATTGCAAAGTGACAGGGCAGGTGAGACACCTTATAATTTCCCGGTATGAGTCCTGAAGCCGTTTCTTCACCTCCCGGACCTGATCCGGTGCTGTTGGAGACGACGTTGCGGACCCGGCTGCCCTTTCGGGCCGAGCTGGTGAACGTCGTGCCGTTGTGTGGGGATGCATCGAACCGGCGGTATTACCGGCTTGAGTTAAAGAACGGGCCGATCCCTTCGCTGATCCTGATGCAACTCGCGGACCCGGAGGGATTCAAGGTCTCGGAAGAAGCCGTGAGCGGGGCAGCCACGGATGTCCGGGAACTTCCGTTTCTGAATATCCTGCGGCCATTGGCCCGGTCCGGGATCCCGGTCCCCGCGCTTCATTTTTATGATGAAGCAGCCGGGCTCCTGTATCTCGAAGATTTCGGTGACCTGACCGTATTTCATGCGTGTAGCAGAGATGGGGAATCTGCCGTTCGGAAATACTATCCGTTGGCCATCGATACGTTGGTCCGGATCCATCTTCAACTGACGGCATGCTGTGCCGATGCCGATGATTGTCAGGCCTTCTCCCGCTCGTTTGATGCGCCGCTGTTAATGTGGGAGTTCGAGCATTTTTTGGAATATGGCATTTGGGCCAGGCGCGACAAAAAGCCGATATGTGCGGATGACGAAAAGGCGATTCGCAACGGGTTTTCCTTCATCGCCGAATGGCTTGCCTGCCAACCTCGGGTGTTCACGCATCGTGATTATCACTCACGGAATTTGATGGTGGATGGTGAGCGACTGGGGGTCATTGATTTTCAGGATGCGTTACTCGGACCTGCAACCTATGATCTGGCCTCTCTTCTCCGGGATTCCTACATGGCGTTGGATGAAGCGTGTGTCGATGAGATGATTGATCGATACGTCACCGGGATGTGTGCGGGGCTGGAGCCGGACGAACGGGAGCGTCTGTTGTTGACGGACCGTGCGGCGTTCCGGCGGCTTTTTGATTTCACGAGCATTCAACGCAATCTGAAAGCAGCCGGCCGATTCGTGTATATTGATCGGATCAAAGGGAATCCCAAGTTTCTTGCGGATATTCCCCGGACGTTGGGCTACGTGCGACGGAACCTGGAAAAATATCCCGAGTTGGAATCACTTCTTGTGCACCTCACACCCTATATTCCCGAATGGCGGTGAAGACGATTCCATGAAAGCCATGGTATTGGCAGCGGGTCTTGGCATACGACTCCGTCCGTTGACGGAGTCCGTTCCGAAACCGCTCTTGCCCTTGGGACCCTATCCTCTTCTTGTGTGGAATCTCCTCTTGCTGCGTCGCTATGGTGTCGAGCACGTGATGATCAATCTTCACTACCTCGGTGAGCAAATCAGACACACGTTGGGCGACGGCTCGCAATGGCACATGCGCCTTTCGTATTCGTATGAACCGGTGTTGCTGGGAACGGGGGGTGGCATCAAACGCGTCGAAGAGTTTTTTGAGGACACTCCCTTTCTTGTGTTGAACGGAGACACGATCGCGGATCTCGATGTATCCCAACTGGTGGCGTATCACCGGAAAAAAGAGGCGCTTGCCACCATGGCACTCCGTGATGACCCCGATGTCGAGCACTGGAGCGTGGTCGAGACGGATGAGGATGACCGGGTCTTGCGCATTCATGGAAAAGGGCGTACGGCTAAAGAGGACGACGTGACACCGTGCCGTCGCATGTTTGCCGGCGTCCACGTGCTTGACCCGTTGATGCTGCGCCACGTTCCTCAAGGAGGTTTTTCGTCGATCATCGATGCCTACGTGTGGTGGCTGGAACGAGGAGCCATGGTCGCCGGGTACGTGTTTTCCGGGTACTGGTCCGACGTGGGGACACCCGAACGCTATGCTCAAATCCAACGCGACGTGGAGGCGGGAATCGTTAACGTTCCCGAATGAGAGCCGGTGATGAGGACATTGATGTCGGAAGAGCTTGTTCCACGTGACAGCCACTTTGTCACCGACTCCCAAGGCATCATCCAGTCGGCGAATCAGGAGGCGGCCAATATGCTCAATCTGCCGCAACGGGCTCTGATTGGACGGCATTTGCCGGCGTTGTTGGCTTTGGATGAGCATGTCCTGTCCCACCTCCAAAAGCTCGAGAAAACCGAGTCCGGCCTTGAATGGGAAATGACGCTTGCTCCGAATGGCCGCGCGGGTTTTTCCGCATGGCTCACCATCTCTGCGATGCGGGGTCCATCGGGCCGGATTGACGCGCTGCATTGGTTGATTCGAGACGTGTCGGTCCGGAAGCGGTTGGATGCCGGTGACCAATTGCTCCAGGACCTGGGCGAACACATGCTTGAAGGGGTTTCTCTTTCACAAAGTTTGTCGCGTCTGTGTCATCAATTGGTTCAACGCTTGTCGTATCCCTTGGTATGGGTGGCGAGACGAGAAGCCGATGGAGAAATTTCCGTGTGCGCACGGGCCGGCGAATCCCGTTTGAACCCTGATCCATCACGGGACGGGTTGACTGACGAGGAACGGCGTGGCGTGGAAGCCGTACTGGAGACGCATGAAACCCTTCATCTTCAAGAGGAACGTAACCGGGTTGATGAGGCTACCCGTCTCGTGGGAGGAAGACCATACCCGGCGCAACTCGTGGTTCCTCTCCGTACGAAGGATCGAGTGTTCGGTGTGCTGGCCCTCTATGGTGCGCAGCGGGACGAGTTCGATCCGTTCACGATTCAATGGGCTGAACAACTCGCGAGGCACATGACGATCACCGTGTCCTTGGCCACGGTTCGCAAAGAGACGGAAGCGCGAATATTCCACCTGGCCCATCATGATCCCCTGACCGATTTGCCCAACCGGCTTCTGTTCTCCGATCGACTCAAGCAGGCATTGGCCCAGGCCAAGCGCCATGGACGGGGAGTCGGAGTCCTCTTCGTAGACCTGGATCATTTTAAACAGATTAATGATTCCCTGGGTCATGAGACGGGGGACGCGTTGCTCAAAATCGTGGCGGATCGTCTGGTGAGTTGCGTGCGTCGCACGGATACCATCGCTCGGCTCAGTGGCGATGAATTCACCATGGTGCTGCAGGATCTGGACCGGGGGCAGGACGCCGGGCACGTGGCGCAAAAGGTCCTGGAAGCCGTCGGCCAACCGGCAACCGTGGGCAATCGGACGATTCCGATCACGGTCAGCGTGGGCATTGCGTTGTATCCCTTCGATGCCACCGATCCTGATGCATTGATTGCGCAGGCTGATCGGGCGATGTACCGCGCAAAAGAAAAAGGCGGGCATTGCTATCAATTCGTGTCCGAGGAAATGAACGCGCAGGCGTTTGAACGGCTCCTGTTGGAAAAGCAGCGTGGTGCAAAGCGTTGACTAAAAGCAACGCGTGTTGAAAAAAAACATCAGTCAACCCCGCCCTGAGTGGCTTAGTCGACGTCGTCGGCATCGTTCCTCTTTTGGTCATCGTTCCCTCTTGAAAATCCGTTTGGCCAATACCGAAAACCCTTGTCAGCATTGGTGATTGGCCCGTTCTACGCTTTTTTGAGCAACAACCCACTTTCGCATCGCTATAAATTGGCCCCGTTCTTGCAAGTCCTTGTGATAGGCATAGGCAGAAGCCGTGCAAGCGTCTTCGGAAGAAAGAAAGCGTGCCGTGAAGGAAAGATAGGGAATAAGCAATATCTGGTGAGTTGGAAGGAGGGTGGACGATGAAAACACATCAACCAATTATTGTGGTCACGTTGTCGTGTTTGCTCATGTTGACTTCGGCTTGTGGAAAGAAATCGGTTCGTGGTGTCAGTGGAGTCGAAGATCTTTCTTCAAGCGAGGGCAACCATGAGGTGACGGGTCATGACAAAGACCTCTACGGTGATCCACTGGTGCAACTTGGGGAAACATCTCTGGGAGACGGCTGGGATGCCGGGGCAGTGGAAGCGTTATCAGCCGCCGATCTTCACGACGAGAAAGGCGGGACCGCACTCGCTGGAGGAAGGCAAGGGGGCTCTTCGTTCGTTTTCCCTGTTTCGATGAGAAGCAGAGTAGTGGGTTCTTCCGGGGGTCCTTTTGGGAGGGGAAACAGCAAAGGCATGTCCCGGAGCGGGGATCAGTTTGCGACATCAGCATCGTCCGGCACGTCTGCCGCTCATGAGGATGCCCGGAAAAATAGCGCACATGTTTCACAGGGTCTCCGTGATGTCTTTTTTACCTATGACAGTTGGCGACTTGCTGGAAAGTCTCAACGGATTTTGGAATCCAATGCAAAGTGGCTCAAAGCACACCCGCATGCCCGCATTACCATTGAAGGGCATTGCGATGAGCGGGGAACGCAGGCTTACAATTACGTCCTCGGCGAAAGACGTGCCCAGACGGCCAAACAGTATTTGTCGCATTTAGGGGTTCCGTCACATCAAATGGTGGTGGTCTCTTTCGGGAAGGATCGGCCGGCATGTCACGTGTTCAATACGGCGTGTTTTCAGTCCAACCGGCGAGCGCATTTTTCCATGGACATGAATACGGCGTCACGTGACTAGAGAATCGTGAGGCACCTGCCCGCCCTTCCCTTCTGTCATCCCCGCAGTTGTGAGCGGGGATCCAGTGGTTTGTCAGTCCTGGAATTTGTCATTCCGAGCGAAGCGAGGAATCTCTCACTCAACAATCGAACGCCTCAACTACGAGTTCTTTCGCTTCGCTCGTGGGGGTGGATGTCTCCGTGCTCAACTGTTCATCACCGTGCCGGAATACGCGCTCTCCTGGCGTCTATCCGTTCTGCCTCCTCGATACGATTCGACAGCCGAAGCAAGCCGGCATATTGTTCAAGGCTGGGAACGACGCTGGGATGATCAATGCCAAAGGCCTCTTCTCTAATTTTGAGCGCCTGTTCAACCAAGGGCAGAGCTTTGGCATATTCTTTCCTGGTTTCAAAGACCAACGCCAAGCTGCTTAAGCTCATGGCCATGCGGGGATCCATGGCCCCTACCGAAGCCGCCCACACGGGGAGCGCCCGCCAGAAATAGGGCTCGGCCGCAGCCAAGTTCCCACGGACCCGATACAGTTCACCGACGTCATGCAACGCTGCGGCAAGGGCGCTATCCGGTTGTCCTCCGGCTTCGGCCTCGCGAAGCGTTTCTAAAAGGACGAGTTCCTTCTCCGCATCGTCACCTGCCCGTAACAGGCTGTGCTCAGAGGTGGAGACAGGGGGCGAAGGTACATTTTCTTCGCAAGCCACGAGGAAGAGAAGAAAGAAAACCCCGGCTATCGTTTTGTGCAAAATCGGGTTCATCATCACGGGATCATAAAAAAAACCGATCGGTTCGCCAACCGTCGCGGTTCTCGTGAAGGGGGAGTTGGTCTGGACTTTTGGACATGTCCGTTGTAGCTTACGTAATTATCAGGGTATCAGGTGAACCGAACCTATTGAAAGCACTGGGCATGAAGGAAAATCCGTGAACGTCTTGCATCGAATCGAGAATTTTTTTCGCCGGGATTTGTGGCTTCAGGACTCCGCAACACTCCAGGGCTTGGCGGCGTTTTATATCAAACCCCTGCGGTTGATCGTGGTGGCGATTTCGGATTTTCGTGATGGCGTGCTCAGCATCCGGGCGACGAGTCTGGTCTCGACTACGCTGCTATCCCTCGTTCCTTTTCTGGCGGTGACGTTTTCCGTGCTGAAAGCCTTCGGCGTGCACCAACAGTTCGAACCGTTGCTCGTCCAAGGTCTGGAACCGTTGGGGGAAAAAGGCTCGGAAATTGCCGGTCATATTGTCGAATTCGTCAACAACCTCAAAGTCGGTGCCTTGGGAGCCGTTGGTCTGGCAGGGTTGTTTTATACCACGTATTCACTGATCGACAAAATCGAAGAAGCCCTCAATTATATCTGGCGGGTGCGCGACGCGCGACCTCTGACCAGAAAATTTACCGACTACTTGAGTGTGGTCCTGGTGGGACCCGTGCTGGTCTTCACGGCCTTTGCCACCATCGCCTCGGCCCAAAGCCATTGGCTCGTACAAACGATATTACGGATCGAGCCCGTGGGGATCGCCGTGCTCTGGATGACGGCCCTCATGCCGTTTGTGCTGATTTGTCTCGGGTTTGCGTTTTTGTACAAGTTCGTTCCTCATACGCAAGTGAGCGTCGAGTCAGCCCTGGTGGGTGGAGTGACGGGCGGGATCTTGTGGAAAGTCGTCGGGATGCTGTTTGCGTCTTTCGTTGCCGGAGCGACGCGCTACAGTGCCATCTATTCCAGTTTTGCCATCTTGATTTTGTTCCTCATCTGGCTCTACGTCGGCTGGCTTATTGTCCTGGTCGGCGCGCAAGTGGCTTATTATCATCAACATCCTACTGCCTATCTGACTCGCCTCCGATGGAAACAGCACACCGCGGCCTTCCAGGAACATCTGGCCCTGACCATGCTGGTCCACGTCACGCGCCAGCATATGGCCGGTGAAGCACCCTACCAAATCCAACAACTGGCGGCGAAATTAGGAGTACCCCTCTCCGCCCTGGAAGCCCTCGTCGAAAATTTTGTGAGTCACGGTCTGATGTATCGAACGGCCGAACCCAAAGGCGTGACTTTGGGACGACCACCGGACCAAGTCACCGTGCTGGAAGTGCTTCAACTCGTCGCGCATAAAGACCCTACACCCACCGACGTGGTGCAAGAAAGCAACGATCTCGTCGGCGCGCTTCTGCGCCAACGTGATCAAGCCGTCCGTAAGGCTTTGGACGGTGTGACCCTGGCGATGCTCGCCGCCGAAGAGCCCGCCGCGCTGCTCTCTCCCGAACCGTCTTCTCTTGTCGTCGATCAGCCGGTATCGTGACGGCGTTATTCTATTCCTTACTATTCTCGATCAGGTAGAGCACTCTTTCGTACGCGTCCCGTTTTGTCCGGTCCACCTCGTCCGGATCTGATAACTCCAGAAACTCGGCGATATGCGAAGGACCCACGTGTTCCGGAGAGTCGAATTTCTCTTTGAGAATTTCCAATGCTTCTTGTACCAGTTTGTTCCCTTTTAGCAATTTCACGTGCCCCACAATTTTTTCTATTCCACCCGGGAAATATCGCAGGCAATAATAGACGTCATAAGGATCTTTCTGTTTCAGGCGGTCACGCATGGCCATGGCCTTCATCACGATGAAAGGCACGATGCCGGCAACAGGAATCGTCACCGTATCTTTTGCGCCATCGGGTAACTCTCCCGTTATCGTGACGCGGACGGGTTCATTAAACGCAAGGTCGGCGCCTCGTGCTTTACGTGGATGCACGTCCTGTACCGTTTGCGTTCTACGATCTCTACCTGTACCGCCGTATTCACCTGAAAGCAAATCCACTTGGACGATGACGGGATTGCCATCTCTCACGATTTCGCGTCGATAAATAAATGGCTGATTACTATCGACTTGATAATGGTGATGAGTCAGCAATTTATGTAACGTTTGATAGCCAGGTTCATCAAACCGGCGATGATCCAAAGCGAGATCAACGTCAGTTGTCCCGACGTGAGGTTCCTCCGGCTCCGTGATCAGATATCTTGGTACCATGCCTCCTATGACGACAATGCTATCGAGATATTCCCCGAGGATATGAACGAGTTCCAGCAGTACCGACTCGGCCGCCTTCACCGCTAGTTCCGGATAGTTGTCTTTCGTCACTGCCATGACGGTTTTATCGCCTGTTCCAACAACGCCCCGGCCGCTTCTTCACCCCTTGCTTTTTCATTTTTCAGGTCGAGATAACACTGTATGGCCGATGCGACGGTTTGCCCTCGGATATTGCGTGTTCCATAATAAACCCCTTCGTCGTAGGCGGAGATAATTCTGAGGTTCGCACCGGACGTCACGGGTTTAAAAGGCAGGTCTCCGAGATTGTTTGCATCCACGGTATCCATGTAAACCGCAACTGTTTTGTACGTTGTAAACGGAGCATAACGCGATGCACCTGAAAAACCGGTGAAGGCATATCTGGTCTGCTTTCGATCACAAATGGTCGCGATCGTTGCTTCAATCTCACCTGCCGATCCCATGTCATAAAACTCGTACACGGCATTCCGATTCGATTGATAGCTGGCCAGCCAGGAATCAAGCAGTTGCAGGGGCTCGGTCAGCTTGATGCCCCGTTTTTGATCCTGTATCCACTCACGCTCCAGGAGAAGCCTACGAACATTGGAAACCTGGCCTGGGCTGACCCTCACTGATTCGGCGAGTTCCGCTGTCGACCATTGGCGTCCCGGTTCATGCAAGAGGGCACGCAGGATCCGCTCGGCTTTGGGTTTGAACAAGGATTTCAGTTCACCTTTCCTACTAAAACGATTGGGATTCCCCTTTATCTCCATAAAGATCGAGTCGAAGTCCAACCTACAATTGCCAACGAAATCGATATAACTAATTCCCTTATCCTGACAAATCTTTGCGGAGGCATCGGAGATATACGGCGCGACAAATACACCATGGGTACTGGACCATTTTGACCGAAGTGCAATGAATAAGTTTGCTGCAGCACGTGCCTCACGCGGCTGGCCGGACGAACCGACTTGAACTAATAAAATTTTCCTGTCGTTCTGCTTTCGAAACGAGACAAGGAGATCGGCTCTGGGTTTTTCCGTCCAGTTTTCCGGTTCGACTTTAAGATCAGCTAACTCCGGTATTCGCTGTAAGGTCGATATAATAGCCTGTCTCGCTTCTTCTATTCTTATATTTTTGTTTATCATTATAATAGTTATATTCAACAAATGTTGAATATATTTTAAATAGTGAAATTATGATGTAAGGACAGCTTCATGTTTTTGTGGTTTATAGGCATAACATATTGTTTATATTTGATATAGTATAATAAAACAAAAAACGCTGATAAACAATTTTCACAAGTGAAATTTATTGCAATATTTATATCGATGCTGATATAAATTGAAGATATGGAAAAAAAGACAACCGTAAAGAAGCAACGCTCCGCCGGAACCAGACTTGAATCGTCCGTTGATACCAGGGAACGGGCTTCGCTGATGACGGTCTTACGGGAGCACATCCAACAGCGTACCGGCACACAGGCCGAAAAAGCTGAAGTACTTGGTATTACCCAGCCGCGCCTGAACGATTTGCTCAAGGGCCGAGTCGATAAATTCAGTCTTGATGCCCTTGTGGCTCTGGCCCCAAAAGCCGGTCTGCGCGTAAACGTGAATGTACAACCCGTGCAGATCCTGCCAAGGCCAAGCTCAATAAATCGGCGTCTTACTACCGTACCCTCGACATTTGCCCCTCACCCGAGCGAACTGGGCCAGTTGGACTCGACGCAAGGCACCAGCCTGTTCCTCAGGTTATTACGATGTGAAGCCATCGCCAACGGGCTTAGCCCCAAGGACGTGGTGTTGTCATCAAATAGTAACGCACCGGACGGCGGTATTGATGCAAAGGTGGACAATTCACCGAAGTCCAATGCCTTATTAGCCAAAGGCAGCACCTATTATCAGATCAAAACAGGATCAGGATTCAAAGCCTGGCAACCCGGCGCCTTGAAAAAAGAATTATTCGGTAAATCAAGGAAACGCTTGGGTAATGCAGTAAAAACCTGTCTTGAGCAGAACGGAACGTATGCCCTCGTCACGTTGGGCCATGATTTGCTGCCTTATCAGCACGATGATGCAGTCACTCACTTGAAAGACTTGTTTCGAAGCTGTGGTTATGCCGACCCAAAGGTCGCCGTGTACGGGCAAGGTCAGATAGCCGGTGAATTGGACAAATATCCTTCTCTTTGCCTTGATCTGATTGGTCTTGACGACAGCGGTTTTAAGTCCTTTGAGGAGTGGAAAGATGACGCCCAAATGCGGGTTGCGCTGCAACTCGGCAATGAACAGGAGAAATTCATCAAGGAAATAAGAGCGGCTCTCCAGGAAAACGCCGTTCAACACATCCGCCTCATCGGTGAACCGGGTATCGGAAAAACCCGTCTCGTACTTGAATCGGTGTCTGACGATGATATCGCACCCTCGATAGTCTATGTGCCAAGCGGGGAAGAATTCCAAAAAAGTAAGTTGTTTAAAGAATTGCTCAAATCTGACCGATATTCCGTCACGTTAGTAATCGATGACTGTGATGATCGTGACAGAGCTTCCATCTGGAAGGTATTGAAGGTTCGCAAGGAGATTAAATTAATCACGATCGATCATGGTCCGGACGAAACCTACGATAGCGCCATGCGGACGTATCACTGCCCATCACTTGCAGACGAGCAAATCAAAAACATCCTGTTCGGCTATCTTCAACAAAATGCCGATCTGCATAATTGGGCAGGATGGTGTAGCGGCTCCCCACGCGTCGCTCATCTCGTTGGCGAAAATCTGAAAAGCAATCCCGACCACGTCCTGAGATCCCCTGCCGACGTTCCTATCTGGGATCGTTATATCATCGGACATAAAGAAATGGACAGCCGTGAGGCAGAGCAACACCGGATTGTCTTACGCCATATAGCCCTGTTTCACCGCTTCGGCTTTGAATCGCCGGTCAGTAATGAGGGCGAATTTATATGTAGTCTTGTCAAAGAAGCCGACCAGACCATGACCTGGGGAAGATTTCAAACGATTGTTCAACACTACCGGGATAAACGGATATTACAGGGTAGCCATACGTTATTTATCGTGCCAAAGGCCTTGCACGTCCATCTATGGGTGGATTTTTGGAAAAACCACGGCCACGGATTTCCATTTCAGGCATTCATGGAACGAATCCCACTCGGCATGAAACACTGGTTTTTACAATTGTTTATTTATGCACATGGGGCACGTCCGGCGCAGGACGTGGTAAAAAACATATTATCCACGACAGGCCCCTTCTCCGACCACGATTTTCTGGTATCGGAAACCGGTTTGCGATTTTTGAACTACCTGTCAGAGGCAGATCCAGCGGGTACACTGGCATTACTGGAAAGAACCGTCAAAACATGGTCGCATGAACAACTTTATGCGTGGCATACGGGTCGCCAGGATATTGTGTGGGCCTTGGAAAAAATAGTCGCACAGGATGAGTACTTTACGCGCGCGGTAAACGTTTTAATACCGATGGCGCTGGCAGAGAATGCAGGATATTCGAACAATTCCAAAGGGCTCTTACTCAGTCTATTCAATGTGGGGCTGGGGTGGACGACAACGACCCAGGCGGCACCGTCCAAACGTCTTCCTATTCTGAAAGACCTAGTCATGAGCAATGAAGCCAGTCGCCGCGCCCTTGGATTGGAAATGTGTCAACAATGGCTGAAAACCGAGGATAATCCCAGAACAGTCGGTGCCGAATATCAGGGATTAAAACCACCTATCGAATTCTGGCGTCCGAAGACATACGGTGAGGTATTTGATTATTGGCGCGAGGCATTACGCTTCCTGCGCGTTGAAATGAAAGGGTTTAATACAGTCGATCGGAATCGGGTTGCTGAAGTATTCGTCACCGCTGCCCAGGATTTTGTGCATTTTATGCGAATCGAAGAGATGGCCGGTGAAGTCATGGATATCCTGTTTCAACTTGCTGAGGATAAGGAGATCAATCGAAAATCGCTCATCCGGTTTGTCATTCGGGCACTTTGGCGGAACAGTGCTGACTCGGATAATACCAACACAATACTTGGCAGAATCCGGCAACTGGATAAGGTGTTGACGGGTACGTCACTGTGGGAGCGAACCGAGCGTTACGTCCTGTATAGCACTTGGCAAGAGGGTCATTTGTTTGATGGAGGAGAACGTAAGGAATCAGAACTGTCCGGCAAACGAGTGCGGGCCTTGGCCGGGGAATACATGAGAGATTTGACCACATTTTCAGAACACCTGCCAAAGCTGATCAGAACTTCCGGGTATCGACTGCCGGAGTTGGGTATGGAATGCGGGAAACTGGCGGAATTAAAATTTGATGAGGAACTATTGAAACATATCGAATCGGGGAATACCGATATCAATGGGTTCTTCGTGAGTGGGTATTTTGGTGGTCTGCGTAATCAGGACGAAAAGCGTTGGGAAACGTTATTACACTCTTTGTTGCATAATCACGTGACCCGGAAAATTGCCATTGCTTGTATCGGGCCTTCAGGTTTCACCGAATCGCTGTTACGCGACATGTTAATCCTGTTAAAGGAAGGGAAACTTGATTCAACGGCTTTTGCCGGATTTGTATTCAAACAAGACAAAGACACGATATCAGATCATCTGTTTCAGGAGATCATTGCCACACTGCTGCGACGTCCTGACCAGACTTCGGTTAATATCTCCAGACGGTTTGTCTATGATTATTACTTTGCCCAAGGCTCCTCTGATGATTTTCCTGAAGATTTAGTTTTTGAAGTTCTCACTATGCTTTCCGAGACTGACGACATCATGCCTATGTATTACTGGAATGAGATAGCGAAAGGATTCATAAAAAAACACCCGACACGAAGCGTGGAGTTACTGAACGAGATGTTGAGAAATATGAGATGGATTTCCCATCATGGTGCCTCAGGTTATATTGCGGAAATCGCGGATAAGATCGTGCTGGATCATCCACTTGAAGCATGGGAAATCATATCGGAGATCCTGATATTAAAACCAGAGAACCGTCGTACAGTGATTCACTGGCTTACTGATATCAGATCAGAAGACACGCCGAAACCATGTGCAGCCAATTACCTGCCGGCGGAAGAGGTATTGAGATGGATCAAAGAAGATCCGGAGCAGCGACAAGGGTTGATTCTGGAGATCTTGCCCAAAACATTGGATCAGGCAACGGGTGGCAGGCTGACGTGTTTATTTATCGAAGAATTTTGTGATGATGATCGCATGGCAAGCAATTTGTTTCTGTATTTTCATGTGGGCGTATGGTGGGGACCTGAAAGTGATTACCTGGCAGGAAAACGTGATGCCGCAAGGCAATGGTTGAAAGAATTTTCTTCGGTGAAGGTCCAATTGTGGCTGGGAAAATATATCGACTATTTAAATGGTCGAATTGAGGCTGCAAGAATTCAGGAAGAGCGAGAATTTTAGTCTGCCAGTGTTTTTGAAAGCTGAGATAATTCACAAGAAAACGGGACAGGAGGATATTTTCTGTGAGCGTCCTCCCTTTATGACATATCAAGCACCGCAGAGGAACGTTGTAGGATGGCGGAGGTTTCGGTAGGCTCCTCTCTCATGAATCCGGGAAACAATCTGACGATAGCCTTGGTCCAGATGTCTTGTGGGGCTGTGCTCCACGAGAACCTCGGCTCTGCCCTTGCAAAAGTTGAGGAGGCCTCACGGCGTGGGGCCAAGGTCATCTGTCTGCCGGAGCTGTTTCGTTCGCAATATTTTTGTCAAAAGGAAGATCCGGCGTTGTTTGATTTGGCCGAGCCGGTGCCCGGACCCTCGACTGAAGCGTTGGGCAAGCTTGCGGGCAAGCACAACGTGGTGATTATTGTTCCGGTTTTTGAACGACGGACGGCTGGGATGTATCACAACTCGGTGGTTGTGGTGGACAGCGACGGATCCATTGCCGGTCTCTACCGCAAGATGCACGTTCCCGACGATCCGGCCTACTACGAGAAGTTTTATTTCACTCCGGGAGATAGAGGTTTTCAGGCGATTCAAACGAGTGCGGGCAAAATCGGCACCCTCATCTGTTGGGACCAATGGTATCCTGAAGCCGCTCGACTCGCGACGCTTCAGGGCGCCGAGATGTTGTTCTATCCAACCGCAATCGGGTGGCATCCGTCGGAAAAAGCACAGGAAGGTGAGTCGCAACGAAGTGCCTGGCAGACCATTCAACGCAGTCACGCGATTGCGAACGGCGTGTTTGTGGCCGCCGTGAATCGGGTGGGCCATGAGAAACCCGATACGGGTGGAGACGGCATCGAATTTTGGGGGAGTTCGTTCATGTGCGACCCATTCGGCACGGTCCTGGCCGAAGCGTCGATGGATAAAGAAGAGATTGTCCTTGCCGAAGTGAACGTGAGCCGGGTTGAGGAAGTCCGGCGCAATTGGCCTTTTCTCCGGGATCGTCGAGTCGATGCGTATGGCGGTCTCACGAAGCGGTTCTTTGACCAGAGCGACGATGGCGAGTGCTAGAAAGCAGATCCCGGACGTCTTGCCCCGTGGTCCTCTCCCTTCCATGAAGCAGGCATCGCATCACGCATCCACTCCTGCTCAATCAGGGTTTCGCATGCCCGCGGAATGGGAGCCGCATGAGGCAACCTGGCTGGGATGGCCCCATAATGCCTCTGATTGGCCCGGGAAACTGGCCGCCATTTATTGGGTCTATGGAGAGATCGTTCGGAAGTTGGCTGATGGGGAACGGGTCCGTATTCTCGTTCAGTCCCGGGCGCATGAAGATCGTGCGCGGAGCGTGTTGACACGGGCCGGAGCCGATCTTTCCGCCATCGAGTTTTTTGGGATTGCCACGGATCGTGGGTGGACTCGTGACTTCGGTCCGATTTTCGTGACGCGGGATCGACCGACTTCGGAAGTGGCTATCGCACGTTTCCGATTTACCGCTTGGGCCCGCTACGCCGATTGCAAAAACGACAATCGGGTTCCGGTGAAACTGGCTTCCCGGTTGGCATGCCGTTTCTTCCCCGTCATTCACAAAGGGCATAAGGTGGTCCTGGAAGGGGGCAGCATTGACGTGAACGGGGTGGGGACCGGGTTGACCACCGAAGAATGTTTGCTCGATCGTGCTGTCCAGGTCCGCAATCCGGGATTTCTGTCTGCGGACTATGAGTCGGTGTTACGAGAATCCCTGGGCGTCACCAACGTCGTCTGGTTGAACAAAGGCATTGCCGGGGACGATACCCATGGGCACGTGGATGACGTGTGTCGCTTCGTGAATCCGACGACCGTGGTATTGTGTCAGGAACGAAACAGCGGTGACGCCAATTATCACGTGTTGGCTGAAAATCGGGAGCGTTTGGAAAACGCGACGCTGGAGAATGGAACAAAAATCGAGGTGGTTCCATTGCCCATGCCGGCCCCATTATACTTTGGTGGCTGGCGGCTTCCGGCGAGCTACGCCAATTTTTATATTGCGAATGCGGCGGTCCTGGTCCCGACGTTTAATGATCCCAATGATCGGATAGCCCTGGGCATTTTGAGTGAATTGTTTCAGGACCGCCCGGTTATCGGGATCCACGCGGTCGATCTTGCGTGGGGGTTCGGGACGTTGCATTGTCTGACCCAACAACAACCCGCCTTATCCACCGGGTAAACCTTACTCCATGTCCGGACCATTCACACTTCCTTCTCCGCTTCGTCTCGGATGGATCGGGACGGGTGTCATGGGAACGGCCATGGCAGGGCACCTCCTGGCCAAGGGCCATGCGATAACGGTCTTTTCACGAACGCGGTTCAAAGCCGAGGGACTGCTTCAACGAGGGGCGCGATGGGCGGAGTCGCCGGCACAAGTGGCCGATGAGTCCGACGTGGTCTTCACGATGGTCGGGTTCCCCCAGGACGTGTCCGACGTGTATTTAGGCGACGCAGGCCTCGTTCATCAGGCACGAGCGGGAATGGTGTTCGTGGACATGACGACCGCTCCTCCGAGTCTGGCCGGAACGATAGCCGAAGCCGTCAAGGCTCGTGGCGCGCAGTTCCTGGATGCTCCGGTTTCGGGTGGGGACGTCGGGGCACGGAACGCGTCGTTGTCCATTATGGTGGGCGGAGAAACCGGCATCGTGGAAACCATCCGGCCGCTTTTCGAGTCGTTGGGTAAAACCATTGTCCATCAGGGTGCGACGGGCGCCGGCCAGCACGCCAAGCTCTGCAATCAGATCACGATTGCCGGAACGATGATCGGGGTGTGTGAATCGTTACTGTATGGGTATCGCGCGGGGTTGAATTTGGAAACCATGTTGCAATCCATCAGAGGCGGTGCCGCGGCGTGTTGGGCGTTGGACAACCTGGCTCCTCGAATACTGGCGCGCAATTTCGCTCCCGGGTTCTTCGTCGAACATTTTGTGAAGGACATGGGCATCGCCTTGGAAGAAGCCAAACGCATGGGGCTTGTCCTGCCCGGGCTTTCATTGGTGCATCAACTCTATCTTGCCGTTCAGGCTCATGGGCATGGACGCTCCGGCACGCATGCCTTGATGGTTGCGTTGGAGGAATTGTCGAACGTGCACGTGAGCGCAACGCCGGCCGAGTCTTAATTTCCCCCTTCCCATGCGCACCGTCGATGATCTCAGAAACATCCTCGCCCGGATTGATGGCCGGGGGTACAAAGCGTACAAGGATCTGCAAGGCGCCTACGCCTATCCCCGGTTCACCCTGTTCATCGACCACGTGCAAGGCGACCCGTTCGCGTCCCCTTCAAAAATTCGAGTGCGCGTTCCCGGTACCGTCGCCCAGCTCCCGCCCGATCTTTTTTCAGGTCGCGTCCGACGAGTGGCATTGCAGGATTTTTTGACCCGTGAAGTGCATCACGCGATTCGTCACGTGTGTCAAGACAATCGGGGGATCGGGAAAAGCGGGCTCATTACAATTGACGTAGGCGGCCAGGAGGTGTTGGAACGAACGGCGATGGTGGTGACGCCGCAATGGGTCGAAGCCCGCCTGTCGTTGGGCCTGCCGGCACAAGGCCGCACCATCATGGGCCGGCAGGCCGAGGCCATGTTCTGTCAGGAAATGCCGGAGATTGCGGAACGGGTCTTGAAGTGGGAACACGTTGATCAGGAACGCGCACGCGCCTTTGTCGATTGCGCCGACAATCAGGAATCGATCCGTACGCAACTCGATGCTTTGGGGTTGGTGGCCTTCATTGCCGACGAGTCGATTCTTCCAAGAAGCAGCGGGGCATCCGATCGTCCTCTTTCACGCCAACAGGCCCAACCGTTTCGCGCTCCCGATTCGCTTCGTGTGTCGATTCCCATCCTGCATCCGGTTACTCAGGATGGCAGGCTCACGCACTCGTTAACGGGTTTCGGGATCCCGAAAGGCGTCACGTTAATCGTGGGAGGCGGGTATCACGGCAAGTCCACGGTCCTGCGGGCGTTGGAGCGCGGGGTATACCCTCACGTCCCGGAAGACGGCCGGGAATACGTGGTGACAACGGAACAGGCCGTCAAAATCCGTGCCGAAGATGGACGCCATATCGAACGGGTCGACATCAGCGGGTTTATCAAAAATCTTCCGTATGGGCAGGATACCGCACGATTTTCAACGGACAATGCCAGCGGGAGCACCAGTCAAGCCGCCTCGATTCTTGAAGCCGTCGAAGTCGGGGCCACCACGCTGTTATTGGACGAAGATACGTCCGCGACGAATTTCATGGTGAGGGATGCCCGCATGCAGGCGTTGGTTCACAAAGAGCACGAACCCATCACGCCGTTCGTGGATCGTGTTCGTGAATTGTATGAACGGCATGGGGTGTCTACGGTGTTGGTGATGGGAGGCTGCGGCGATTATTTCGACGTGGCCGACACCGTGATTGCAATGCAGGACTATCAACCGCTCGACGTGACGGAAGAAGCCCAACGAATCGCACGAGAGTTCCGTACCCAACGGGAAATCGAAACGACTTCACCCTTATCCGAGGTCGCGTCCAGAATTCCCGTACGGGAGAGCCTCGATCCTTCCCGTGGAAACCGTGAAGTAAAAATCGAAGCCAGATCCGTAGACGCCATTGCCTTCGGGCATGAGGTGATCGATTTGAGCGGTGTAGAACAACTCGTGGACGCCAGCCAAACCCGGGCGATAGGGTATGCCCTGCATCTCGCTTCCCGCCGTTTGATGGAAGGACGGACGGGAGTGAAGGCGATGGTGCAAGGCCTTGTCGAGCTGTTTGACGACGCCGGTTTGGACGGACTCGATCCCTATCACCAGGACGAGCGACATCCGGGCAATTTCGCCCGGCCTCGTGCCTTCGAAATCGCCGCGGCACTGAACCGCCTCCGCACGCTTCGGATCAGGGAATAGACATCCTCAATTCTCGTGCATCCGGGGATCTTTTGCCCTCTCCCGTCAAGGGAGAGGATAGGCTCTTTACTCCCTCGCCCCTGGCGGGAGAGGGCTGGGGTGAGGGGGAGGGAGAGGGGGACTGCCCCTGAGATGGCCGAACATTCTTTCAAGGATTTGATACCGGCTATTCTGTGGTAGCGCCCGGAGACAGAAAAGGCGGTCGTATAATTTGGCAGGAGATCTCTACAACACGGTGTCACTGCCCTTTCTCCTTCTGTCATCCCCGACTTGATCGGGGGTCCAGGGTCTTTGCTGTTCCTTCGTTTTGTGAGAAGAAAGGCTCTGGATCCCCTAAATTCACAAACGAAGTGCAACACCTTGTTAAGGTGTTGCCATGGGACGCTACTACACACAACTCACCCTTGAAGACCGCTGTGAAATGGCCCGCTTACACACCACGGGACACTCGATCCGCCAAATTGCGGCAACTCTGGATCGCGCGCCATCGACTGTGGCTCGGGAGCTGAACCGCAATGGGTCCACCACCCAGGGCTACCGCCCAGGCTATGCCGACCAACAAGCCCGGGCGCACCGCTGGCAGGGCTCCAAGCTCGACCGCGACAGCACGCTCCGCGCCACGGTCCTGGCGCAGCTTCAACACGGCTGGTCCCCCCAACAGGTGGCCGGCCGCCTCGCTCGGGAGCAGCACCGACCGGTCATCTCCCACGAGACCATCTACCGCTTCATCTATGCGCAGATGGCCCGCAAAACAGAGTACGCCTGGCGCCACTATCTGCCGCAGGCCAAAGCCAAACGCGGGCGCCGTTGCTACAAGGGGCGCAGCCCGGCGTCCTTTATCGCTCTGCGCCGCCCGCTGGCGGAGCGGCCGGCGGCGGTCGCGGATCGCCGTACCCCGGGCCATTGGGAGGCCGATCTGATGTTGTTCCGGATCTACGGCCAAGCCATCTTGACCCTCCATGAGCGCCACTCCCGCCTGCTGATCGCCGCGCGCCCCCCCGGCAAAGCCGCCGCGCCGATCGCCCACGCCATCGCCACCCTCCTCGCGCCCTTGCCCCCCACGTGGCGCCAAACAATCACCTTCGATAACGGGACGGAGTTTGCGCGGCATTATGCCCTCCATACGCTCGGCCTCGAAACCTTCTTCTGTGAGACCCACTCGCCCTGGCAAAAGGGCGGCGTCGAAAACGCCATCGGCCGCTTGCGCCGGACCCTGCCCCGCAAGACCGACTTGGTGGCTCTCTCCGATGAACACTTTACGCATCTGGTTCAGGTATACAATAATACCCCGCGGAAATGTCTCGGCTATCAGACGCCCGCCGAGGTTTTTAGAAACCACCTGTTGCACTTCAAATGTGAATCCACCTCCTCGCGTTCGCAAGGATGACAGAAAGAGAAGGCAAGGATGACAGAAAAGAGAGGCAGTAGCCCGTAGGTCGGATTAGCCTTGCGTAATCCGACAGGTTCTATTTTCGTCGAACAGCGAGGAGGTCAGGTTACGCGTCGCTAACCTGCCCTACGGGACTGTACAAAACGTACATATTGTACAGTTTGTCATGAATGTTACAAATATGTACATTTTGTAATAAATGCGACGAATTGTAAACAATTTCAAGAAATGTAATCAGAATGGTAGGTCGGGTTAGCGTAGCGTAACCCGACAGCTCCTATTTATTTTCGTGTCAACAATAGGGGATTGAGGCCTATGCAACCGGGTTTTGCCGTTGATATCGATAATGTTGTGGCTCAGGCCGAAGAGGAAGTCCAACGCATTTTTCATGAATTGACCGGCAGGCCGTGGCCTTCCGCGATATATGCCAGTGCCGGTGGACTCGACACCAGTGATTTGGATCCGGGGCTGATCGAACAGATTTTTGATTATTTTCATGAGCGCAGCATTCCAATGCTTCCATTGATTCCCGGTGCTCGACGAGTGTTGCAGCAACTTCAGGAGAGTTATCGAATCGTCCTGATCACGGCACGGCGACCGACGGCTCGTCCGCAAACTCTGGCCTGGTTGGAAGAACACGGCATTCCATTCGATGAACTTCATCACGCCAAGGACAAGCCGGATGTGGCGGAGGGCATTGTCCTGGCGGTGGACGATCACCCCGAGCACGTGAGTGATTATTTGGATCGAGGCGTCCGTGTCTTTCTGATGGATCAGCCCTGGAACCGAATGTTTTCAGCCCCGGGCGCAACCAGGGTATCCGACTGGGATGAGTTATGGCGGAACCTCAGCATGAGTTCGAACCCGGCCTCATGAAGAAACCGATTCCTTCGCTCAAGCCCCTGAGAGTCTTCTCATGGCTATCGCTACGGTGACGTTTCGACGCTGCCTTGTGAATTCTTCCGAAGCCGGGAGTGATGAAGCTCAGATCGGTTCACGGGTCTTCTTTGATCTGAATGTCGGAGGACAGGAGTTCATTGACGTGTATGCGGACGTGACACAGGCAAACCAAGAAGAGGGCTCACCGCCATTCGTCACACCCCCGCAGGGATATGATGGGCCATTGAATCTTCAGGTGTTTCGAGGTCTCGTCGAGTTTTACTACCGGCAGGCCACGGGAGGCAGTTGGGCCGGTTCCGGGGGGCTCGGCCTGAGACTGCAAGATTGGCTAATCGAACAGGAAATGGTCGTACAGTTTGAAGTGTAATGCCTTTCAACTCTTGTCGAGTGCTCGTTCAATGTCCTGAACGAGTTGGGAGGAGAGTGGTTTCAGCCCCGGTCGATAACGGGCGATCACCTCTCCTTCTCGATTCACCAGAAATTTCTGAAAGTTCCACTCGATTTCGCCGGGGAATGGGCTTTGAGTGGTCAGGTAGTGATAGAGAGGGTGCATATCCTCTCCCCTGACACTGATTTTGCTGAACAAGGGAAACGCTAAAGCGTATTTGGTGTAACAAAAGGATTTGATCTCCTCATCCGTGCCGGGTTCCTGTTTCCCGAAATTATTAGCCGGGAATGCCAGAATTTCCAGCCCCTGTTCTCGATACTGTTCATACAACGTTTGCAACCCTTCGTATTGAGGCGTATTGCCGCACAGACTGGCGGTATTCACCAGGAGCATGACTTTTCCCGTAAAAGCGTTCAGGGCGAGCGGATTCCCGTCAATATCATTCAAAGTGAACGCATGCACAGGTGTCATGGCATCGCCACGTGTGGGGGTCTCGGCTGAGTACCCTGGTTTACAGGCTCCGAACATGAGGGTCAACAGCACGCCGGCTGTGCAGCCGATCAGCAAGGTGAGAGAGGAAGATCGTTTCATGGGCGACTCCTTTTGCAGGTGACCTCAATTGCTTTGTCCGGTAGGAACATCACTATTTTACTGCTAAAGGAGAAGGTTTGCCAATCAATAAAAAAAGGATCCCTCCCGCCTTTTCCTCTTTGTCAATCCTGGACTGATCGTTCTGCTTATTTCAGGAATATTCGTTCTGCTTAATACGTATTGACAATTAATCCTGAATATGTAAAATCGTCGGCTGTTTGCCTGCTACACAGAGCCTTGGCGCATACATGGCTTGCCTGCGGACAAACTTTCCTCTCTGTATACAATGTAGTTGAAAGCTTGGAATTCAGTCTCATGAAGTTCGGTGTCGTTCGGAAGAATGTGAGGACGCCTTTGCGTCGACTGCCTGTGATGTTTGTGGCGGCAATAGCGCCAATTCTCAAAACCGGATGGCTTGTTCTTCCATCCGCGTTGATCGTACTGGGTGCGTCAGCGGCCCTGCTCAGTGCGGCAGCACAGTCAATCGATGAACCAGGGAAAGAGGTTTCTTCCGACGCTGCCCACGGAGCGTTCTTTTCGGACGATCGATTTCCCTCTGCAACCACCTGTAAAACGTGCCACGAGGAGCATTACCGTGAATGGTCGGTATCTCCGCATGCCTATGCTCAACTGAGTCCCGTGTTCAACGCGATGCAGGGCACCATCCTCAAGCGGACCAATGGAACCAATGGTGATTTTTGTATCCGATGCCACACCCAAGTGGGGATGAACCTCGGAGAGCCCTTGTTCATGAGCAATCTCGACCGGCACCCGGTCTCTCGTGAGGGCATTACCTGCATTGTCTGTCACCGGGTCAACCGGGCCTATGGGAAAGAAAGCGGGCGAGTGAAGATCGTGGAGGGCGACCTGTTCGACCCGGTCTACGGGCCCACGGGGAATAAGGAACTCCGGCGTGTGATCGACAGTGACGAGTACCAGGTCAACACCGAACGGGGTAAACCGGGCCGGGCCATCCATACCGATGCGAAGAAATTTTTCAGACTCGTCACTCCGGGGTTCTGTGGTTCGTGCCACGACGTCAATCTGCTTGATGGGTTTCGTCTGGAGGAAGCCTTCAGCGAGTATAAGACGTCGCCTGCTGCGAAGGCGGGCATCACCTGTCAGGACTGCCACATGGGAACGAAGCCCGGTCGACCGTCGGGATACGCCGTGGCGCCTGCCGCCCGAATTGGAGACGTAGAGACCAAGCCACGAAGGCGCACCAATCATATGTTTCCCGGCCCGGATCATTCGGTGATCCATCCGGGGATTTTTCCGCACAACACGGAGGCTGCGAAGTTGGCCACTATCAAGGAGTGGCTGGCTTTTGATTATGAGGCCGGGTGGGGCACTGATGAGTTTGAAGACACGGTCCCTGAGGATGCGGTGTTCCCCGAGCGCTGGGATTCCATTGATGATCGATATGACGCTCGTGACATGCTGGACCAGCAATTTGCATTATTGGACGAATACATGGCCCAGCGAAAGCTGGTGTTGCAGGAAGGGTTTACGCTCGGCGAGGTGGTGACCGAACGGGCCGATGAGCAAGGCATCCGTTTCAAAGTGCAGGTGCGGAATAACACCACCGGCCATGGTGTGCCGACCGGTTTTGATGCGGAACGTCTCGTCTACTTGCAGGTCACGGTGACGGATCGCGATGGAAGGGTCACGTTCAAGTCGGGTGACCTGGACCCCAACGGCGACCTTCGCGATTCGCACTCGCTGTACGTTCACAATGGTGAACGGCCGGTGGATCCATACCTGTTCAACCTGCAATCGAAATTCATCACCAGAAATTTCCGTGGCAGCGAAAGCGAACGGATCATACCGGTCAATCCTTCATTTGATCCGCTGCCGTTCCTGCGGCCGTTAACGCAGTCGAGCATCCTGCTGGGCCGTCCGGTGAACGTGCGAAAGCACAGGAAGAGCATTGAACCGAACGGGAGTCGCTGGGCGTCGTACGAGATACCGGGCTCCCAATTGACGGGCAAGGGCCCCTATGCCGCCACTATCAAACTGGTTCTCGGCATGGTGCCGGTCAATCTGATCGATGACATCAAGGAGGTTGGGTTTGATTATGGAATGAGTCCCCGCGACGTGGCCGAGGGGGTGCTTAAGGGACATGTGACGTTGTGGGAGCGCGACGTGGCGTTTGACGTTTCCTCAAAGGACGATAAAGCCGTCCAATGAGGGTGCGAGTCGGTATTTCCACCGGCGCCATGATGGCCCTGGCGTTGCTGGTTGGCTGTTCACCGGCATGGGCCGGCTCGGGGAGTCAAGGCGAAGAAGGAGAACAATCCAAGGAGATGGAATCCGGCAGTCGCTTGTCGGATATCCCCCTCCCGCTTCAAGTGGAAGACGTGCCGGACCGACCAACGCTCCTTTTGGAATTGGGGGAGCCGTTCCTGGGAACCGGGTCGTTCGGTCCGGAAGTCGAACTGCCGACCGGCGCGGTGTGGCGGCCCTCCCTCTGGGTGTTCGGGACACACCGGATGGCCGTGCAGACCGTTGATAACGGCGCGACCCGCGTTTCCGAATGGGCGCACCGTCTCGACCTCTTCGCCAATCTCAAATTGTCGGCTTCGGATCGCCTGTTGATCGGATTGCGACCCCTGGACCGCGAGAACCGGTTTACCAGCGTGTCGTTCGAGCCTGCTGGAGATTTTCAGGACGAGTTCAACGCGGTCGTCCGAACCCTATTCTTTGAAGGGGACGTGGGAGAGATTTTCCCGAACCTCGATAGTGGGGATACCCGGATGCTCGACATTGGGTTTTCGGTCGGCCGGCAAGCGGTACTCTTTCAGGACGGCATCTTGATCAATAGTGGGGGCCTGGGAAATCCCGACGCCGTTTCCCTGGTGCGGAACAACCTCCAACTGCCGGGCACGTCAAACGTACGGATCAGCGTCTTCTATGCCTGGGACAACGTGTACCGGGACGACAACCGACTCGATCGGGATGCCCAACTCTTCGGCCTGTTTACGGAAACGGACTTTCCCTTGACGACGATCGATCTGGATCTCGTCTATCTTGAAGCGGGGCAGGACACGGGTGATGCGTTGTTTGCCGGGCTCCGAGGGGTTCAGCGTATTGGGCCTTTCAATACCACGTTCACCCTCAATACCTCGTTCCCGACAGAGCGCGAAACGCCGCAAACCAGCCGCGGCACCCTGTTATTCAATGAAATCTCGTGGACCCCGCCACACACCAAGGACTTCCTCTATCTCAATGCGTTTTGGGGAATCGGTGAGTTTTCCTCGGCCATTCGTGGTCCTGAAACCGGCGGGCTACTGGGGCGAACCGGGATTCTGTTTGACGCGGTGGAATTGGGCCGGTATGGGGCCGCGCTGGGAAACCGGGCCGACAATGCCGTCGGAGGCAGTCTCGGGTATCAAATGTTTTTCGATCGGACCCGGCAACAGCTTATTGTCGAGTTGGGAGGTCGAGAGAATACGAACAATCAGGTGGACAAGAGTGGTGCCTTTGCCGCGGGACTGCGATATCAACACGCCATCGGCCGGCACTTTATCGTGCAAGTCGATGCCTTTGGAGCGGTCCGGGAAGGACGCGACCCGGCCTATGGAGCGCGTCTCGAATGGCTCACGAAATTCTGAGGGGGATCAAGACGTAACACCTGTTTGCCGATAGTGACCAGAGGGCTTCCGGCACTCACAGGACAGAGTTCAGCATTCTTAAGTCAATAGAGGTTAAGATCGTTTCAGGAGGGCAAGTATGGAGTTGGTGATGCAAGGAATCGGCGGCGGCATCGTCGGGGCGGCCCTGATTCGGATCCCCCTTTTGCTCGTCGCGTTATGGCGTCAGGCCGGATACAAAAAGCAGCAAGGCCGGTTTGTCCTTAAAGGGTTCCATCAGCGTATGCGGGCAGCGAACGCGCAGCATCCCGGGCACGAGCGTCCGGAACCACCAGTCGCGGCGACGTTCCCCGGCATTGAAGTCGTCTTTGCCAAATCCGGCAGGACGTGCACATGGGACCCGAGCGTAGGTTCACTGTTGGAACTTGCCAAAAGAAACGACGTCAACGTGCGTTTCGGATGCCGTGCCGGCAATTGTGGCAGATGTCTCACGGCCATCAGGTCCGGAGCCGTCTCTCATGTGACACCTCTTGAAGAGAAACCGGCAGCCGGTTTGTGCTTCATGTGTCTTTCCATTCCAACGGGCCATCTGACGTTGGATGCGTAGTCATCGTTACCTGCATGCACCGTGATGAACGTGAAACCCATGCCTGACCACTTCAAGAGGTGACGGACCCATGAATCTTGTGAACGGCGCAATTCGATCAAGCTCGGTCTGCCTAAGTATCGTGCTTGGATTCCTGGTCTTCTCCAATAGTGAGGCGGAGCCTGAGGCCACGAAGCTTCCTGAGAAAGATCTCTCGAAAATTGTGGGGCCCGAAGAATGCGGCGAATGTCACAAAGCGGAAGTGCACGCCTGGCGGGAGACCAGGCACTCCAAGACCTTCAAAGTGCTCACGCGCAAAAAAAAAGGCCAAGGAGATTGCCGGCAACATGGGAATCAAACGCGTGAAAAAGGCCGGTGACTGTGTGACCTGCCACTTCACCTCAGGTTATAAAAAGAACAGGGTGAAAGCCATCGCCGGCATTTCCTGCGAATCTTGCCATGGTCCGGCAAAAGACTGGCTCAAGGTCCATGGTGATTATGGCGGGAAGAACGTGACCCGCGAACGGGAGACGCCCGAACATAAGGCCGAGCGTCTTGCCACAATCGAGGAATCCGGCATGATTCGGCCCGGGGATCTCTATCGTCTTGCGGCAAACTGCTATCAATGTCACGTCGTGCCCAACGAAAAGTTGGTGAACGTCGGAAGGCACCAATCCGGGAGCGACGACTTCGAGCTGGTGTCGTGGTCGCTGGGTGAAGTCCGCCACAAGTTTCTCCGCTCTGAAGGAAAGAAGAATGACGAGGTATCCCCGGAGCGTCAACGGATGCTCTACGTCGTGGGAAAAGCCCTCGATCTGGAGTACGGTCTCCGTAGTCTTGCCACGGCGACGGAAGAAGGGAAGTATGCCACCGCGGCGACGAAGCGCGTCCAACGCGTCGTGGCCACACTGCAGGCGATCGACGCGCTGATCCCTATCCCGGAGTCAAAGAAATCCTGGAAGTCACCAAGGGCATCGATCTGAAGATTGGGAACGAAGCCGCCTTGGCGGCGGCGGCCGACACGATTGCCGCGACGACTCGAAGGTTCGCCGGCGCCCGTGACGGCAGCCGATTGACGGCCCTGGACCGAGTCATTCCACAGGCAGCGCAATACAAAGGCAAGCCGGGAAGACCACCCGAACGGGCGGCCGTGCACGATCTTTCATCCCTTGCCGGCCGGCTGAACCGGTGATGACGTTCGCGTTACGACATGGGGGCACCATCACGATCTGGAGCGTGCTCATCCTTCTTCTCGTGGGGATCTACGCGGCATCCGCCGTGTCGCCGTACCGGACAGCGTTCCTGTCAGGATGGCTCCTCTTTGTCTTGATCCTCGCGCTGGTCATGTACAATGTTCTCAAACGACTCCCTTTTTTACCGTTGGGAACGTCCACCGATTGGCTCCAATTTCATGTCTCTGCCGGCCTGCTGGCCATTGGACTTTTTGTCCTGCATATCGGGCTGCGTGTCCCCAACGGTCCCCTGGATGTGACGCTGACGCTGTTGTACGCAGCGGGTGCCGGCAGCGGGCTTGTGGGGTTGATCTTGTCAAGAGTGCTACCCCGGCGACTCGCGACACGAGGAGAAGAGGTGATCTTTGAACAAATTCCCGTCATGCGGAAGCGTCTTCGTGAGAACGTTGAAGGCATCGTTGAGCGTACCGTTTCGGAGAATCATTCGACGACCCTCGCAGATTTCCATGATCGGCGACTGGCGTCTTTCCTCGATGGGCCACGGAACTATTGGGGTCACCTGTTCGCGTCCACCCGTTCCCGTCAGGCGCTCCTCACCGATCTTGGGGCCTTGGATCGCCACTTGGGCGAGAGAGAGCGGGAAGGCGCAGAAGAATTGCAGGCCCTGATCCGTGTCAAGGATGACCTTGATTATCAGGAAGCACTCCAGGGGACGCTCAAGTACTGGTTGTTCATCCATATCCCCCTGGCCTACAGCCTGCTGATTCTCTCGTTGGTTCACGCGATCGTCGTATCGGCGTATACAACGGGGGGGCAATAGCCCGTGCGTGTGCAGGACGATGGATTCCGTGAGGGGCAGGATGAGCGACCCACCCGCGACCGCAGCCTTCGGGTCACACGACGCAGGATCACGTTTTGGCTCTCCATGCTCACGGTCGGGCTCTCGCTGCTCTTCCTCTCAGGCCCGAAGGATCGGCCTTCTTATCTCCCGGAGAACTCACGTTTGGACATGGAGCCTCCGCCGGGGCTTGTACGGACTGTCACACGGCGGCCCATGGAGGTCTCGCGGATTGGGTATCTGCACTGGGTGCCCCAGGAACGGGGCAGGAGAACAGCAAGCTGTGTCTGACGTGTCATCATCTCGGAGAACATGCCTTCAAGGCTCACGGTCGTCCCTCCAAGGAATTGGCTGTTGTCACGGAACGTCTGAGCCGGATGCCTCAGTCCACTGACAAGCCGTTTCTCCTGGCCTTGTCATCCTGGGTGCCGGGCCTGGCGCAAACGGGAGAAGGGCAATTGGCTTGCGCAACGTGCCACAAGGAGCATCGAGGCAAACATGTCAATCTGACCGCGATGGACGAGCAACAATGCCAAATCTGCCATACGCTGGCATTCTCGGGTTTGGCCGATGGTCACCCGCCGTTTTCGGACTATCCCTACAAGCGGCGTACACGGATAGCCTTCGATCACAATTCCCATATCGGAAAACACTTTCTTGGCGAATTCAAGAAAGAGGCGCCGACAACGTGCACCGCCTGTCATAAGCCGGACGACGACGGCCAAACCATGCGAACGGGAACCTTTGAGACCACGTGCGCGAGTTGCCATGCCCGGCAGATCGAAGGCATGGGCCGGGCGGGGGCAAAGGGCATTGCGGTCTTGCGGTTACCGGGGGTGGATCTGGACACGCTGCAAGAGCATGAGATCTCCGTTGGCGAATGGCCGGCCGATGACAACGTCGAAGAGGGGCTCACGCCCTTCATGGAGTTGCTGCTGAAAGGAGACCCGGCCTTGACCGAAGATCTGGCACTCCTGGCCGGGTTTGACGACTTCACCGATTTGTCGGATGCCACGGATGAAGAGGTCGCAGCCGTGGGAAGGATGATGTGGGCCGTGAAAAGGCTGCTGTACAACCTGATCGTGAAGGGGCAACGGGAAATGTTGGATCGGCTTCAGGCGACAACGGACCTCGGCACACGGAAACTTGCGGACCTGGTCGGTCAACTGCCGGTTGAGGTGATCCGTGCCGCACAGCAGGAATGGTTGCCCCATTTAATGACGGAGTTGTCCGGCTACGGAGCCGGCGAGAAAGTCGGACGGCCTGACGATCGTGAGAGTGAAGAGGAGATCCTCAGGGATCGCGAACGTGAAAAGCAGGTCATGATCGGTGGCTGGTATCGTCAGGATTCGGATTTTGTCTTACTCTATCGCCCGACCAGGCATGCCGATCCTTTCGTGTGTGCATGGCTGGAGTTCACCGCTCGGGCCTCAGGAACAAAACATGGACGTTCAGCCACGGCGATCTTCACCCACGTATCGAACCCCAAGGCCCCCGGGCTGTGTATGAAGTGTCACAGTGTCGATGCCCAAGCCGGTCAACGGAAACGGATTCATTGGGTGACCGCACGTCCGGTTCCTCATGAACGGAAGGTGACACGCTTTGCCCATGCGGTCCATTTCAGCGTACTGGACGACAAAGGCTGTCTCACGTGCCATACGCTCGATCCTGAAGCCGAGGTCATGGAAGCGTTCGAGGATACCAACCCGTTGACCTTTGCAAGCAATTTTCAAGCGATGCGGAAAACCGTGTGTACGACGTGTCATACGTCAGAACGAGCGGGAGACACATGTCTCACGTGTCACAACTACCACGTGGGAACAATGGCTCCGATCCTCCCAAACGCCCCACTCACGGTACCGATAGCCTCTCCGTAAACAAAGAGATCTGCCCGTATTCGTTGACAATTTCCACCGCTTCCTTCCGTGCCCCGGTTCCCCTCCTTTGTAAGGAGGGGTGAGGGGAGGTAGAATCCGTGACCAGGATGGCGAACCCCCGTGCTCCGTGGACGGGTGGCTCTACCCCACCTACCCTCCCCTTACAAAGGAGAGGAAAACGACGGTTCTTCTTTCTTGGTTCCCTGGTCAGCCACTCATTCTGTCAACGAATGAGTGAACCCATCAGTGAAGATGTCAGGTTACGCTTTGCTAACCTGACCTACGGGACTGTTCGACGAGAAGGGAACATGTCGGATTACGCTACGCTAATCCGACCTACGGGATCTGAACATTTACAATCCTCGCCTTTTCCCCCTCCTGTCATCCTCGACGCTTGTCCCCGACGCTTGTCCCCGACCTGATCGGGGATCCAGTCAAGGAAAGGATCCAGCGTCGTTGGCCTTTCGTCTTTGTCTTCGCCTTTTGCATTCGTAGGCTCCGTAGGTCGGGTTAGCCGAAGGCGTAACCCGACAACTGGAATGGGGAAAACGTGAACAATGGCGAGGAATTTTGGAAATATTACAAAAATAATAAAATGTTAAATATTTTAAACTTTGCCATAAACTTTAAAATAATTACAAAGTTTAAACATTTTAAAAAAGTGCAAAAACTTTAAAGTATTGAAAGACAAGGTAAAACTATCAACCAAATGTCTGAACAGCTAACTGTCGGATTACGCTACGCTAATCCGACCTACGGGATCTAGTGAATCACACGGGACAGTACATATGTACTGTCCCGTGTGATTCCCTAGACTCTTCTGCTATCATGCGTGGCATCGACTATGTCCACCAGAGGAGGACCCATGGACATCAAACTGCATAAGTTAGCTCGCACGACTCCCGCCACCCGCCGCTACATCCAGACCGCCCCCAAAAGCGCCGCGACCTTGGCCCGGGAACTCGGGGTCGCTGTGACCACCATCTATAAATGGAAGCGCGCCGGCCGGGTCCACGATGGCTCCCATGTCCGCCACCAGCTCCATGCCAGTACCTCCCCCGAGCAGGAAGCCCTTATCGCCGAATTGCGCACCCAATTGCGGTTGTCCCTCGACGATGTCACGGAGGTCCTGAACCGCTGCAGTGCGACGCCCTTGAGTCGGAGCGCGATCCATCGCTGCTTGGTGCGGCTGGGCGTCGCGCGGTTGCCCCCCGCCTCCCCCGACGCGCCGCCGGTGGGGCGGTTCGCGGCCACCCCCTGCGGCTACATTCATCTGGATCTGAAAGTGTTAAGCAAATGACAGAAGCAACCCAGTTATGTGTTCGTGGCCATTGACCGCGCCACCCGCTATGTCTGGGTCAAGGTGCTGGCCCGGCGGACGGCCGCCACGGTGACGCAGGCCGTCGAAGAATTCCTGGCCGCGTTTCCGCACAAAGTGCACACCATCTTGACCGATAATGATGGCGCGTTTACCGATCGGTTTGCCGTGCACAAGCAAGGCAAACCGGCGGGCCAGCCGAGCGGCACGCATCGCCTGGCTCACGTGTGCCGGGCGCATGGGATCACTCATCGCCTGATCCGGCCCTATCATCCGCAGACCAATGGCATGGTGGAACGCTTTAACCGGCGGCTGAGTGACGCGTTACAGAGCCAGCCCCCGCTCCGGGCCCATTGCAGCAATCGGTTTCGGAGTCACGCCGAGCGGAACGCCTTTATCACCCGGGTGGTGGACAATTACAATCGCACCCGGTTAAGGTGCCTCAACTATCAGGCCCCTTTGCACTTGTTACAGAATCTCACGGGACACAACACTTTGTAAGGAGGGGCGAGGGGAGGTAGAGCCTGGGCCGGGATGGGCTGGCCGCGTGTGGTGGGCGGTGCCCCTGGGCATGCGACTCTACCCCACCTTCCTCCCCTTACAAAGGGGAGGAAACGACAAGAAGAACCGCACAGGGCTGACACACCCTTTCATTCCGCCAACGAATGAGTGAACCCATCCGGATTTTGAAGCTGAGAAAAATATCGGGAACCGGTATGATCTTACTATAAGGCTGTGACGGCCTTCTGTTCAGAGGGGACCCTTGCGATGCAACCCGATCCATCCCCAAAAGCGAAACGCCGCGATCTCATGATGGCCAGTGTCCCCATGGCCCGGGACCCGGTGTGCGGCATGATGGTTGATCCGCTCTCCGCCGCGGGACAATACGAGCATGCAGGGACGACGTATTATTTCTGTCATCCCCGGTGTGAGGAACGGTTTCGTGGCGATCCGGACGGGTATCTGAGCGGCAAGTACACGCAGTCCATGGACGATGCGCCAGCCAAGCCGGGGACCGAATATATCTGCCCGATGTGTCCCGACGTGGTGTCGGAGAAACCCGCGGCTTGCCCGTCCTGTGGCATGGCGCTTGAGCCGCGAACGGTCACGGTGGAAGAAGAGGCCAATCCCGAACTCGTGGACATGACGCGCCGGTTTTGGATCGGGTTGACATTGGCGTTGCCCGTGCTGGTGTTGGCCATGGCCGGGATGATTCCCGGTCAGCCCTTGCAGGAGGTCCTTGCTCCTCGATGGTCCAATTGGTTGCAGTTCGTCCTGGCCACGCCCGTCGTGTGCTGGGTGGGGTTGCCGTTCTTTCAGCGCGGGTGGGCATCCATCGTCAACCGCCGTCTCAACATGTTTACCCTCATTGCCATGGGCACGGGAGCGGCCTATCTCTCGAGCGCGCTGGCAACGATTCTGCCCGGCCGGTTTCCGGAGGCCTTCCGGACCCCGGACGGTGACGTGCCCGTGTATTTTGAAGCCGCTGCCGTTATTATCGTCCTGGTGGCTTTGGGCCAGGTTCTGGAACTCCGGGCACGGCGTCGAACCACGGGTGCGCTGAAAGCCCTTCTCGGGTTGGCGCCGAAAACCGCGAGGATCGTACGGAACGACGACCAGGAAGAGGAGATTCCGTTGGAACGGGTCACAGCCGGTCAACGCCTCCGTGTTCGTCCCGGTGAAAAAGTCCCGGTGGATGGTGCGGTGCTGGAAGGCTCGACCTCGGTTGATGAATCCATGGTCACGGGCGAAGCCATTCCTGTTGAAAAACGGACAGGGGATTGGGTGATCGGGGGCACCCTGAATGGCACCGGCACCGTGCTGATGGAAGCCAAACGCGTCGGCCAGGAAACCATGCTGGCGCAGATCGTGAAGATGGTGAGCGAGGCTCAACGCAGTCGTGCACCCATCCAGCGGGTGGCCGACGTCGTGGCCGGGTATTTTGTCCCGGTCGTCCTGTTGGGTGCGGCCATCACGTTTGGCGTGTGGGCGAGTGTCGGGCCGGAGCCTCGCCTGGCCTATGCCCTGGTGAACGCCGTGGCCGTGCTGATCATTGCCTGCCCGTGTGCGCTCGGGTTGGCCACGCCCATGTCGATCATGGTCGGCATGGGACGAGGCGCCACGGCGGGAGTGCTCATTAAAAATGCCGAAGCGCTTGAACGATTGGAAAAGGTGACGATGCTGGTGGTGGATAAGACCGGCACGTTGACGGAGGGGAAACCCGTCCTGCGGTCGGTCGTTCCCGCATCGGGATTGAGTGAGGCGGATTTGCTCCAATTGGCGGCCAGCGTCGAGCGCGTCAGCGAACATCCCTTGGCCGCAGCTATTGTTTCCGGTGCAAGGGAGCGAGGGCTTTCCTTCAGTGAGGTCGAAGAATTTCGTTCGCAAACCGGTGAAGGCGTCGAAGGTCAGGTGGATGGGAAGGTCGTGGCGCTGGGCAATCGACAATTTCTCGAACGGGACATGGGTGTGCCTTCGCAGAAATTAACGGAGTTCAATGCGCAAAGCGACGTGCTGCGGAAAGAAGGGCAAACCGTGGTGCTGGTGGCGGTTGACGCGCAGCCGGCCGGTCTCATCGGGGTCATCGATCCGATCAAGGCCACCACGGTCGAAGCGGTTGATTCTCTGAAACGTGAAGGACTTGAAATCGTCATGGTCACGGGTGATCATCGACAGACCGCCGAAGTCGTTGGCCGACAACTGGGGTTGCAACACGTTCAGGCTGAGGTCCTTCCCGAACATAAACACCAGATCGTGAAACAATTCCAAAAGAAGGGCCACGTCGTTGCCATGGCCGGAGACGGCATCAATGATGCTCCGGCGCTTGCTGAAGCCGACGTCGGCATTGCCATGGGAACGGGTACTGACGTGGCGATAGAAAGCGCGGGCATTACCCTGGTGAAAGGCGACCTGCGAGGCGTCGCCCGTGCCCGGACCTTAAGCAAAGCCATGATGAAGAATATCCGGCAAAATCTCTTTTTTGCGTTTGTCTATAATGCGCTCGGTGTGCCCATTGCCGCAGGCGTCCTCTATCCTTTCCTGGGGCTTCTCCTGAGCCCCATCATCGCCAGCGTCGCCATGACGTTCAGTTCGGTGTCGGTCATCGCCAATGCGTTACGGCTCAGACGATTGAGGTTGTAGCGGTTCTCTTGGATTCATTGAAATTCTCCTTTCACATACGTGAGCGTTTTTGCTTGAAGCGTGCATCTGCCACATCCATCGTCATGCGTTCGTGGAAGATCGTGAGACTGTAAATGTTCATTTATTCTTTGACAGAATGGGCAGACGGAGTAAGGCGGTCGTGCTCTTTTCCTCCCCTTTGTAAGGGGAGGTTAGGTGGGGTAGAAGCGTATCCCCATGGGGCAACCGGTCTCATAGGTCGAACCACGGCCTCTACCTCCCCTGCACCCCCTCCCGATCCTTCGGCTACGCTTCCTTCGACAAGCTCAGGACAGGCAGGACAAGCAAAGGAGGGGAAAAGCGGGATGGAAATTGTCAACAAATTACTGAACACATACAGGAACGACGGAGCCGTTCCCCTGGGGAACGGTCATGCCGGGGGGGCGCCATGCTTGATCGGATAGGGCACGGCTACCAGGCCTTTCTGATTTGGTTGGTGGATCGCTGCCGGCGAGCGGCCGTCTGGGTGGTGATCGGAGTCTTCGTCGCCACGGGCCTGTCCGCGGTGTATATCGTGAAGAACCTGACCCTTGATACGGACCCCGTTCATTTGTTGGATCCAAATCTTCACTTCAGGCAGTTGCAGCGGGACTTCTATGCGACGTTTCCGCAGCTTGACGATTTGATCCTGGTCGTCGTGAATCAGGGTTCCGCCGAACACAGACGCGACGCGGTTCACGAATTGGCAAGGATTCTGGAGCAGCAACCCTCGTTATTCGCATCGGTGTATCAACCCCAGCAGGATGATTTTTTCGATACATACGGGCTGCTGTATTTCGACGTCGACGAACTGTGGCGATTGGATGAACGTCTTGCCGAATGGTCCCCTTTCCTGGGGACGCTCGCGCAGGACCCCAGTCTGCGAGGGTTCTTTTCCATTCTCACCCTGGCGTTGGAAGAGGAACCGACGCCCGAGCAGCAGAAGGTCCTTGCCGACGCGTTTGCCCTGTTGAGCGAGGCGATTGAGGCTCAACGACTCGGGAAGCCTCCAACCTCGTCCTGGAAACAGACCATGCTCGAAGACGTGACGGGCAAAAGCGATCCGTCGCGCGGGTTTCTGCTGGCGAAACCACGACTGGATTATTCCAGCCTGGAAGCGGCCGAGGGCCCGCTGGAATTCCTTCGCCGGCAGGGCGCCGATCTTGAAGAGCGGTTCGGTGTTCGAATCCGGCTGACGGGTCCCATTCCGATCGAGGCGGAAGAGCGGGAGACGATTGCCCGCGGTGCCGGAGTGGCCGCCGGGTTGTCGTTGGCCCTGGTGTCGTTCGTGTTGATTGCCGGCTTTCGCTCCCTGCGGCTCGTGGGGGCGATGCTGTGTACGCTTGTGGTGGGCTTACTGTGGACGGCCGTCTTCGTGGTGGTGGCCGTCGGCTCGTTGAACTTCATTTCCGCATCCGTGCCGGTGTTGTTCATCGGGCTCGGCGTGGATTTCGGGATCCAGTTCGGCCTGCGGTATCGTGAAGAGTTGTCCCGGATTGGTGATCACGAGGCCGCCTTACGGCGTGCGGTCGCGGGCGTCGGTGGGGCCCTGACGCTTGCGGCGGTTGCCGCGGCCCTAAGCTTTTTTTCCTTCCTTCCCACGTCATATCGAGGATTTGCGGAAATGGGGCTCATTGCCGGTGTCGGCATGTTTATCGCCCTCTTTGCGAATCTCACGTTGTTCCCGGCGCTGCTGACCGTGTTTCCGCTTTCCCGGTCCCACGTTGCGAGCCCCACGCAAATGGCAGAAGGCGATTCGCCGGAACATCCGGTTCTGAGTTCGATTATCCGATACCGTCGGGTGATTCTCGGGGTTCTGATCCCCGTGGTGCTGGTCGCAGTCCTCGTGGTGCCACGGTTGCAGTTCGATTTCCATGCCTTACACCTTCGAGACCCTTCGACTGAAAGCGTCTCGACCTTTCAGGAATTACTGGCGGACCCGGACACCTCTCCCTACGTCATCCAGGTGTTGGCCGACAATCTCCCTGCTGCCGATGCGTTGGCGGAGAGCCTTCGATCGGTGCCGGAAGTCGATCGAGTCCTCACGCTTTCGAGTTTCGTTCCCGGCGACCAGGAAGAAAAATTGACCATTATCGACGAGATGGCGTTGGTGCTGGAGCCCGTTCTCATTCCCCAACCGGTCGTTGATACTCCCGGTGAAGAAGAAGAAGTGCAGGCCATGAAAGCATTTCGCTCCGCCCTTGGCGTGCATGAATCCCGAAATTGGGAAGGTGCTCTTGACAAGAATTTGAAAACCCTCATGCAATCGATCGATAACCTGTTTGACGATTCTGGCGGATCGACCCAATTTGTGCATGACCTCCGCACGCGGCTGATGGGAGACTTTCCGAAGTGGCTTGAACGATTACGAGAGTTGTTGTCCCCGGATGAAATCACGCTGGAGACGTTACCTGAAAGCCTGACCAGTCACTATTCTTCTCAAGACGGCCGGACCAGGGTCGAGATCTTTCCCGCTGAAAACGTCGAGGAAAACCAGGCGCTACGCCGGTTCGTGTTGCGCGTGCAGCAAAAAGCGCCTCGTGCGATCGGGTCGCCCGTGAGCATTCTGGAAGGCGGGCAAACGATTATCGACGCCTGTATTCAAGCGACCATCTTGGCCATCGTGGCGTCTGCCTTGTTGCTGCTCGTGGTGCTTCGACGCCTGGGAGAAACCCTCTTCGTCCTCTTGCCCCTGGTCCTGACGCTGTTGCTGACGGTTGCCACGTGTTTGGCATTGGGAATTCCCCTGAATCTGGCAAACGTGATCGCCTTACCCCTGGTACTCGGCTTGGGGATTGCCTTCGGCATCTATCTTATCCTGCGGAGACGGGAAGCGGGCTCGCGCTCCATTGTCGAGGTGTTACGGAGCAGTACGTCTCATGCCGTGCTTTTCAGTGCCCTGACCACGATGGCTTCCTTCGGAGCACTCGGGTTTTCGCACCATCCGGGCATGGCCAGTTTAGGCATCTTGCTGGTGGTGGTGTTGATCCTGACCATGGTCTGTGCCCTGGTGATTCTTCCGGCGCTTCTGGCCGAATTGGAGCAGAGAGGGTGGGGGAGGCAGTGAACGGGAATCGTAAATGTTTAGTCATTCGTTGACGATTCCCCCCTCACTCCAGCCCTCTCCCACAGGTGGAAAGACGGGACTCCTTCCTTCCAAGACAACCCCCTTAATCCCCCTTATCAGGGGGACTGTTTAGAGCCGCCCTTTATCAGGGGGACTGCTTAGATCCGCCCCCCCTGATAAGGGGGGCCAGGGGGGTTTTATCTTTTACGACAACCAACCGCCGAACGACCGCTTCGCCAAAGACGAAGCCACGAGAAGAAGAGGCGCAGGCAGCCCTTGTAGGACCCCCTCCTGTCATTCCTGCAGGTGTTCAGTCATTCGTTGACAATGTCCACCTTTTCCTTCCCCTCCTTACAAAGGGGAGGAAAACGACGACCCTTCTTTCTTGGTTCCTCTCTTGTGGTCAGCCCCTCATTCTGTCAACGAATGACTGAACACATACAAGGATGACGTGGCTACACATTCAAAGACAACAGACAAAGAAAAACCCTGGATCCTCGATTAAAAATGTCGAGGATGACAGAGCAAGACAGCAGACAAAGAAAAAGACCTGGGTCTCCGATTAAAAAAGGGCGTTATTCGTTGCGGTCGGACGATTATGGAACTTTGCCGTCTCTTCCTGAAGAGGGTCTTCTTCAACGTCAAGATCGTCGAAGGGATCGTCCAGGTACAGGTCGTCGTCAACGGGAGGATTCCCGTCGTAGATCAGGAATTTCCGATGTTGCAGATAGGCCTCTCGCGTAAAGAGATACGGCTCGACCGCGGTTTCGTCTCGAAACGTGACGGCCTCGTCCAGTCTCGCCCGTAGGTCGATAAATCCCAGGAGGGCAACGGGTACCACGTAGGGACTGCTCACATAGAACAGGATGTTGGTGACGGTACTGACGCCTAAATTCGGGACATCCCTTACGGTGCTGGGTCCGATGAATGGAAGCATCAGATAGATGCTCTCGTCCATACCCCACACCCCCAGGGTTTGTCCGAAATCTTCATCGTGGGCTTCGAGCCCAAGAGGCGTGGCCATGTCCCAAACTCCCAGGAATCCGAACGTCGTATTCACGAGAAACCGGCCCAGGTCCTCGAGTCCCTGGGTCACCTTTCCCTGAAGAAAGTCATTCAGGATGACGTTGGGGTACACCACGTTATCGAAAAAATTGGAGACACTGTTCTGGATGGGTTGTGGCGTATACGAGACGTAGGCCTCGGTCACCGGTCTGGCGATCCTGCGATCGATAAAGTCATTGCCCCGGTATATTGGTCGATTCACGGATTCGAAGGGATCGTTATTCGACACCTCAGGATCGGCGGATTGCGTCGTTGCGCACCCCGTCAGAAGGGCGAACGCCGACCAGCCAACCGCCAACCACAGTCTTGTGGCGTTCCTTTGCACGTTCCCGATGGAATTCATCATGTTTCTCATGAAGCTGCCGGCGATTCTGGACGCTTCTGCGAGCTAGAGCCCATGTGCGTTTTTTTGGATTTGGGTTTTCAGGCGTTCAATGAGAGTCGGGAATCCGGCTTTTCGCAGAATGCCTCCGTATTCGGCACGTTTCAAGGCCAGATCGCTTACGCCGTTTACGCTGACACTGATGATTTTCCACTGGTCATGAACCCGATGCAAGATGTAGTTGAACGTGATTTTCTTGCCGTCGTGTTTCACAAAGTGGCTCGTGACCAGTTTGCGATTCCCTCTTTTTAAAGAGGTTTCTGAAAGAACGTTGAATTGCTCTCCCCCATAGTCCTTGAAACGTCCCGCGTACATGGACACACTCAGGTTTCTGAACGTCTCGACAAAGGTGGATTTTTGGCTTGCATCGAGTCCTTTCCAATGTCTCCCCACGACCAGCCGTGCGATATTCTCGAGGTCGTGTGTTTTTTTAATCGTGGGGGAGATGATCTGATAGCGACCCGCATAGCCGAGGTCTTGTCCTTCTTTCATAATGGTCATGATCGATTCCTGAAGTTCGGTCACGACGTGGGTGGCTTCACCGGCGGACGTGCTGACGCAGGATCCCCACGCCACCAGGAAAGCGACGGCGCCCACGAGGTGCTTTTTCGAGATGTTATTCATCCGTTATATGGGTTCAATAATGTTGGCAGGGTGGATGTTCACGATGAATTACCAGATTGCGTTTCGTTCAGGCAAGCGAAGGAAGACACGCGTGTACATGAATAAAGCCCGGCTGCGTTGCTCACGAAGCTTGTGGGGGCTGGACGATACGAAACCGGACCTCGTCCGCGTGCGTATAGGCCGACTGTTCACTGCCGACAAATAAGCCACACCGGTGGAGTCCGGGTGTCCATCCTGATTCAGGCTGGGTGATGATAAAGTATCCGGTTTGGTCACCCATGTTCATGATGACGTGGTCCCGGGCCAATGGTATTTGATTCGCGTTCGTTTTTGCGGTCTCGAGAAAACATTCCGCGCTGAGTGGCATTTCATCAAAGGAGGCGATCACGAGTCCGAACAGCAGATAAATTTCTTCCTGGGTGTCCGGAAACGTGTCGTGCGGCTCGATGGGGATAAATTCATGGGTGCCGGTGGGTCGATCGTCCCGCATGACGCGATTGGCCGGGATGACGTAGCGAAACATGCTGAAATCGGCATCCCGCCCCATCAGGGAAGCCCGTGTATAGATCTGTTTCTCGGGGTTCAGCCGCTCTCTGGCTATCTTTTCATAGAGCTCGTCCTCGGTCAGAGGGGCCGGGGTCTCGGCCTCGACGGCGGGAACAGCCGCATTCGCGTCCTGCTTCGGGATGGCTTTGCCGGAAGCGGGAATATGTTTCTTCACCCGTTCGACCCACATGGCCAAGGTTTCCGTGTTCAGAACCCTGAGCTCGGCTTTGGGCGGAGCGTCCTTTGTGCGTTCGTCGAAATCAAGGGCGGCTTCATAGAGGAGTTCAAAATAGGGGAGGGCTTCAGTCCATTTTCCCAGTTTCATCAGACAGCGGCCTACCCGGAAAAACGCATCCGCGTAGACTTCGTCCGATGGGTCCATCGAGGACAGGTTTGCAAAGACCTCTATGGCTTCTTCGCACCGGTCAAGCCCCAGTAAGGTCATGCCCAGTTCATGGGTCGCGGCGTAATCGCTGGGCTTGAGGGCCAGAATTTTTCGATAGACCGGCTCGGCCTCTGCATAGCGACCCGCGTCGAAGAGTCTCCATGCGTGGGCGCGAATGGCGGACCATTCTTTGCGCACCGCCGCGGACCCTCCGGGGCTCAAGATCGGCTCGAAGCGCCGGCCTCGCTCTTTGGTGGCCCCATAGATCACCGACTTCAGGCTCTGGGCGGCCGCGTCTTCGGGAGAACCGGGTTCCACGATTCGAAAGACCTGCTCGACTTCGTCCCGTGCGCCACGGCCGTCCAGGACATCAAGCTTGGCCCGGGCGAGCGCCAACCGCCACCCCGGCATGTCCGGAATCATGTCCACGGCTTTTGTATACCACTCCATGGATTCCTCCAGGCGATCGACTTTTCGGAGTTCCTGCGCCAGCTTGAGGGACACGATGGGATTCTTCGCATCCAGTTGCGCGATCCGTTGAAATTCGGCGATAGCCTGCTCGTGTTGCCCCGACCGGAGCAACACGCTCCACTTGGCCCAGCGTATCTCCAAGGCCTCCGGGTTCGTCTTGAGGATCACGTCGTAGGCTTCGACGGCTTCCTGGTGACGACGGGACGCCGTGGCAAGAATGTCTGCGCGTAATTTTTGCAGCCTGACGGCGTCCGGATAGTCTTGAAGTCCCGGGTCCAGGATGTGCAACGCACGGTTGGGGGCGCCGTCCATCCATTCGGCTTCCGCGAGATCGGCGATCTCGGCGATCGCCTCGCCTCGTTGCTCGCCGGCGAATACCTGCGTCGTTGTGGACCAGAGAAGCAGGACACAGAGCATGACCTTGAGGTGACACCCCAGCCGCTCTGACGATCCTTTGACAGCGTGTTTATTCATGAAGGAACAAGCACCCCACGTGGAGGCCCCGGCGAAAATTTTTACACGAGACGTTCATATTTTAATGTACCATAGCGTAGAGAAAAGTTGAAAGAAGACCTCTGGGACCACCTCCTTTAGCCCTCGGTGTGGTTACTGTGGTTTTTTCCCTCCCCTTTGTAAGGGGAGGGTGAGCTAGGCATGCCCCCGCGAAAGCGGGGGTGGGGTAGAGGGGACTCGACTGCCATATATGATCCGTTGACTCTCACCATGAAACGGGTGCTGTGCGCTTCATTCATTTTCTGTCTCTGGTTGCCGGGCGTTCCATCCGCCTCGTTCGGCCAGGCCGCGTCGCCTGAACGGGAATCCCGTGTTTCACTGGTCATGGACGTTTTTCTGAAGAAGCCCATGGAACGGGTCTACGAAATTCACGTTCATTTGACCAATGACAACCCTGAACCCGTGACCGTGGATCTCCGAAATTTACCCTGGCTTCCTCCGAATGATGCCGGGTGGTTCTCGGTGTTTCGCATGGATGCTCGACATAGTTCTATCGAGCAACAGTCTTTCCGGGGAAAGTTCGGGTCACGAAGCATTCGTCTGGTCCCGGGTGAGTCGGTCCAGGGCAAGCTGGTCTTGAACCAGCGGATCCCGACCCTGTTGGAGGACGTCACGCTGTTTGGCGTCCGGCTTGAGTGGGAGTGTTCCCATCCTTCTTTACACCTGATGTGTCAACAGGATCCTCCGCGTACCATCATCATCCCGAAAGACGATCCCGGTGAACCGGACGTATTTGCCGTGGATGAAACGGCTTGCAGGAAGTTGGAACGCGTGATCGGTCTCATCGACGTTCCCCAAGGCCATGAGGTGCTTTTTCTCCTTACCAGTGAATCCGTGATGATCGACCTGGAAAAGGTGCAAGCCCTGCTCTACCGGGTGGATGACTACGTTCGGCAGTGTCAACCAACGTGGACGAACAGTTGGGACGTCGATTTTTTTGCGGAAGAGCGGGTTGCGGGATTCCTCAGGGACCAGAAGGGCAGGCACTATTTTGAAAAGGGGCTCTGGCAGCAGGCCAATATCGGACAGTATTCCAGCCGGATCCGGACCTTATACCGGTTCCCGTGGAGCAGGAAGCAAGCCGATACCGTCTATCTTTCGGTGTACCGTGACCGGGCGGGAATCCGATGAGATGGTATGAACAGAGCCTGAATCTGTCGTTCCTGTATGTGTTCAGTCATTCGTTGACAGAACACTGAGCATCCTCTCCCTTGATGGGAGAGGAGAAAGGTGAGGGTGATGAGTAGACAACCCGTCGGATGACGCTGCGCTACTCCGACCTACCAACTCTGAGCCCCCCCTGATAAGGGGGGCACGGGGGGTTCGTCTCGTCCGACAACTAACCCCCTCACTCCCCCTTATCAGGGGGACAGTTTAGAGCCCTGTAGGTCGGGTTAGCCGGAGGCGTAACCCGACAATTCGCGTGTCCACAACGCCGCTGCCCTTCGTCTGTGTGCCAAAGCTGTCGGATTACGTTGCGCTCATTCGACCTACCACACTGTCATCCTCGATCAAGTCGGGGATGACAGACAAAAACAAAAGGCAAAAACCCTGGATCCTCGATTAAAAATGTCGAGGATGACAGCAAAGTCAGTCGAGGCAGGTTGGGTCGGTGTGACGTCACTCCGGGGCGGTTTGTTCGTCCTGGGCTACGTGGCCTCGCAAGGATTTTTCGGTGACCTGACTTTGGATTTCCCAGGCGATCACCCGGGCAAGTTGTTCGGCGGATAACGCGCCCATGGGAAGTCCCTGGGTCTCGCCATACAAATTTTCCTTCGGCTCCACGGTGCGATGGTAATTCACGAGGACCTTCGCAGGTTGAATGACCCTGCCGCGTTCCCCGACCGTGACGGCTTTGTCTTCCGGCACCACGCGCGTACGCGCTGTCCAATCCCGTCCATCGATTTTTGCCATCAGGACGTGCCAGACTTTCCCATTGAGCAGGCTGCGAACGGCTTTTTGCATGTGTTCCCAAAAATAGGGATCGCTGACGATCAGCCGGAGGGCATGCCGGACGCGAATATCATACAGCTTGATGGTCGAATCCGAATGCTCGGGTTTCGTCAGGGTCGTCGTGCCCATTTCATAATAGGGTTGATCGACAAGACTGCCATAGGCATCCACCGTTTGAATGTAGGTATCCAATAAGGCTTGCAGCACTTCCGTGCGTTCTTCCGACGCCATTTCCCTGATCTCGGCGTTGGTGGAGACGGGCGCGCGCAGCAGGTCGCGTTTCAGCAGGCGGCCCCTGCGGGCGGATTTGGTTGCGGCTTTACTGATCACCCATTGAAACTCTTTTGCCAGTCTCGGGGCGAGGGTATCCGGCTGCCCAAGGTATCCGTCCTCTCTGAGTCTCATGGCGTTGATCAGGAGATTGACCTTGCCTTTCTGCTTGGTCCTGGCCACGAGAAACGGAAATTCTTTGCCTTCCCGGTTCAGCACCCTTGGCTCGATTACGACGTTTTGCAGGAGGTCGTTCGTGACGGCCTGATCGAACCGTTTGTATTGCGAGCGGTCACGGACCAGGATGCCGAACGCCTTGACCACGGTTTCGACGGCTTCATTCGCCACGTTCTGCCGGATGGTCTCTTCTTCGCCTTGCTTCTGATTCAGGAAGACCTGAAAGGAGACACCGGGAATCGCATGTCCTTCCTGGGCCGGCGTCGCGGGTGCGAAGAAAGCCACGGAGCACAGTGCGAGCAAGAGCGTTCTGATCATGTGGCGCAACCTTTGTTCTGGTGTTTCGTGATCATACCGAAATGCTTTCGATCCTGGCGATTTCCTCCGGAGAGAGTTCCACGCGGTCGATATCCAGATCCTCTTTCATGTGTTGCGCGTCGGTAGTGCCGGTCAAGGGGAGCATGCCTACCTGCTGGGCAAAGCGAAAGATGATTTGGGCCGGTCCCGTCTTGCACCGCTTGGCGATGGCGCCAACGTCCGGGTCATGGAAGACCTCGCGATTCGCGGTGAGAAGCGAAAACCCCTGGTAGACGACGTGATGGGCCCGGCAGATTTCCCTGACGGCATGGTCCCACCCCGATGCTGCATAGCAACGGTTCTGCACGATCATGGGTTTGACGTTGGCTTGCTCGCACAGTAATTGAAGTTGAGGGGCCTGGACGTTGCTGATCCCGATCATTTTGGTTCGGCCTGCCTGATACAGCTTTTCGAACGCCGCCCAGACTTCCCAATCTTCTTTGTCGAGTCCCCAGCGTCCATAGGGTCCGTGCAGGACATAGGAATCGATAGAGTCGGTGTGCAGGTGTTCGAGCGAGCTTTCAAACGATTGCGCGACCTGTTCGGCTATGGGGGCTATGGGGTCATAGGGCGTTCGGTGGTCCTGACCCGAGACGGGCGTAAATTTGGTTTGGAGAAACAGTTGATCCCGCGTGATCCCCTGTTTCGCCAGGGACAGTAAGGCTTCTCCGACCAGGGCTTCGTGATAATGGATGAGCTGGTTCGCGGTATCGATGGCTCGAAAGCCGGCCTGGACGGCCAATTGCACGTACCGGCTCGTGTCTTCCTTTTTCCACGCCGTGCCGTACATGAAGTGAGGGATGGGAACGCCGTTGTGTGCGGTTTGCATGATTTCTCCTGAAGTAAGCTAAAATTGTCCGGCTTGCACCAGGTCGTCGAGACTGTTGATGTCCAGCCAGTGACCGACCGTGTAGAGCACGCGTATCGGGACGTCCCGTTTGAGCAATTCCTGAAATAATTGCGACATGCCCGCTTTGTCGTTGGACGGATCGGCGAGCATTTCCCCGAGAATGCCGTGTAACTGCGCAGCCGCGCCGGCCGACACCTTCAAAAACCCCATCCAGACTCCGTGAATGGATTCTCGCGGTACGTCCCGCCCCAATTGTTTGAGGTGGATTTTGGCATTGAACGCTTTCCGTGAATTGGGCACCGTACATTCCGCAAATCCCCCGAGCCGGGTATAGGACATTTTCCCTTCCCAGACACTGTCTACGCAAATCACCCAATCATCGGGTTCTTGAAAAAGGATCTGGGGAATGTATTTGTTGAAGAGCACGTCCCCGTACGAAATGATGGTGTCCTGAAATTCCCCGTTCTTCGATTGCAGCGCCTTGAAAAGGGAGACAAGTTCCCCGGTCTGCGCAAAATCATCGTTGTCCACGTAGGTCAGGTGGGGGAGGGAAACGGTCTCCTTTTTATAGCCGCGGACGACGGTAATGTTTTTGATGCCGATCGTATGGTACGCATCGACGATATGCGACAGGATCGGCAGGCCTTGAATGGGAACCATGGTTTTGGGCCTGTCTTCCGTTAATTCGCCGAGTTCGTTCCCGCGGGACGCGGCCAGGACGATTCCGGCCAGGCTGTCACCGTTGTGTGGAAGGTAGCGTTTCTCGGCTTCCTGGAGTTCGGCTGCGTCCTGAAGCCGGAAGATTTCGGCCACCGGCGCAATCTTATCTTCAATCGAGAACAGGTTCTCTTTTTCTTTCAGGGTGCGTGCCGTTTTCTGCATGGTGGTCACGGCCGCACGGAGGAGGTGATTGGCCCAAATCACCAGGGAAAAGCCATGCTGCCGGAAGACGTCCGTGAGCGTGGCGTAATACTTGGTCGGGACGATCACCACCGGGCAGCGATCACCCCACTCCTGCTTGAAGGCCAGGATTTCGTCGGGGACCGACAGGGCACTGTGAATGAGGATGCCGTCGGCGCCTGCCTGGTGGTAGGCCTCGGCCCGTCGCAAGGCTTCGGATAATCCCCAGCCGCAAATAAAGGCTTCGATCCTGGCGATCAGGCAGAAATCCTCGTCGGTCTGGGCATCTTTGCCAGCCTTGATTTTCCCGCAGAATTCGTCGATGCCGGCCATGGGCTGGGTCTCGCCTTTCAAAAAACTGTTGGTCTTGGGGAACAGCTTGTCTTCGATGCAGACGGCCGCGATCCGGCGCTGTTCCAGTTTCCGAATCAGGCGCTGCATATTGTTGAAATTCCCGTACCCGGTATCGCCATCGAGCAGGATGGGGATCCGCGTGGCATCAGACATGAATTCCAGGTGGTCGAGGATTTGCGTCCAACTCGCTTCGTTGTTGTCTCTCACGCCGAATTGAGCGGAGAGGGTAAGCCCGCTGGCCCAGATGCCGTTAAACCCGGCCTCCTCCACGATCTTGGCGCTCAGCCCATTGTGAGCTTCGCAGAGAAACTCCAAGCGGTCGGATTGCAGGAGCGCCTTGAATTGCCGGGTCTTTGAGGGAGTTGACGGTTCGTTCATCATTCTTCAACAATTCTGCAAAAACATCTCCCGATCCCTTAAAAACCCTCTCCCTTGAGGGAGAGAGCTTGCCCCGGACCCTAGCATTCCCTCTCCCCTGGAGGGAGAGGGTAGGGTGAGGGGGACAGTGAAACAAAATAACAGAATTGAATTAATTTTGCTAAGAGGTGTGTCCGTTGCCGATGGCTTGGTCCGGTCCGCCTTTCGAAACTGGCTCCCTTTCTGGCTCCTCGTGACGTTTTGTTCATATGTTTAATATTTCTACATTTCTTTCAATATTTTATTTTTTTAATATTTCAGACATTTTTTAAAGTTTGTAACATTTTGTAACAATTCTTAATTTCTTGTACATTTTGTCATCTGATGACCAATGACAACATTCGCGCCAATCGTCTCTCTGTCCTTAAACCCCTCGCCCCCAGTCTGAAATCAGGCGAAGCCCCCGACATTTTTAATCGGGGGGCAGGGTGAGGGGGACTTTGTAGGGACAGGCCACTGTGCCTGTCTAAAAGCTGGTTCCCCTCTTTCGTAGCCGCGCGATCTTATCGCGCCTTCTTCACTCTGTCATCCCCGACATTTGCAATCGGGGATCCAGAGTCTCTATCTTTTTCCCCGGCAATCTGGCGTTGTTATAGACCGTAGGTCGGGTTAGCGTAGCGTAACCCGACAGCGTACTGGGAGCCCTTCGCATGGCTGCCCCCTCTCTCTGGCATCCGGCACAAATCACCAGCATGGTCATTCCGAGCGAAGCGAGGAATCTGTTTTACGGTGTTTGTTATTGAGGGGCAGCCCCTTCTCTGGCATTCTGTCAATAAATGAGAGAACATAGGCAGGCATGACAAGAATGAACACGAAACTCACGGCAACAGTTGAAACCTACCTCGCCGACCTGCGGCGGGTGAGCGCGTCCGGTGGCGCGACCGGTGCTACCGCGAACGCGACGTTCTCGGCCGCCCTCTCGAGCCCCAAGAAGTCCAGCACTTCACCGATACAGCAAGGCGAGTTGCAGCGGTATTCGGAATGATGAAATTAGACACTTATCAAGATGAGAGATTGAGGTAGAGAAGATGGAGGAAAAGAACTGGCTTGACTACTTGGTTGCATTAGCAACTGTTTCGACCCCTATATTGATTGCGATTTTGACCGTGGTCGGATGGAAATATCGACAATCTATGGAGCATAAATTCAAGATTGAAGAAAAACTTCGTGATGATCGCATTGAGATTTACAACCAGATTTTGGAACCTTTCATTATTCTCTTGATGACTGATGAGGCATGGTTGTCAGATCCCAAGAACAAAAACAAAGATAAGAATACGGTTGGTAAATCCAAACTATTGTCTCTCGAACATAGGAAAGTCTCATCCAAGTTATCTTTGATCGGTTCTGATGCTGTCGTTAAATCTTTTAATGATTTGATGCAGTACACCTTTCATATGGCAAAAAATACTTCAAAAAATTCGTTGGATTCAGCCAAAGAGGTAATGTCTTTACTAGGTACTCTCCTTCTCGAAATCCGAAAGAGTATGGGGAACGAGGCTACGAAGATCAACAGTTGGGGTATGCTCGAATGGTTTATAACTGATGCGAGAAAATATCGAGACGATGAATCGCCCAAATGAAGAAAAATGTCGACGATCGTATATACAGATAAATTGGTACAACATACCAACAGTAGCGGGGCCAGCGTCTTCTGACGCAGCACCCCCTCCGCCGTCTGGACCTGCAAACTTTGCGGCTACCAAGTCCACAAGAAATGGCTTTCCTACCGCGAATGCGATGTCCTCGGTCGGCCGCTCAAGCCCGAAGAATTCCAGCACCGCACTGACGCTGCCCGCCGCATTGCCGCGATATTGTACTGTGATGGGTATCCAGCTACATCTCTCGCGAGCCGAGATTTTGGATAAACTCTCGCCCTTTGTCTGTAATGAAAAGATGATCCGGGTCTATTCGCATGTTATTGACAAGAACGCCAGCGTTCTGTCGATCGGGGATTTCCACAAACCCAGCATCCAATATCCGTTTGATCAAGATGCGCATAAATGGCGGCCAATCCATGGATTGGCCGGGCTGGCATGAATTCGCTTCAAAAAGTACGTCGATTTCCAGTTGAGAAAACTTATCGTGAGCAAATCGAAGATTGCTCTTGTAGAGTCGCAGGCTTGTAGGATCGATGTCTTTTCGGTCGGCGCGACTGTGGCAATTTGGACAAAGGGCGATGAGATTGTCGTACTCATGCTTCTTACACTTTGCCCAAGGGACAATATGATGAACTTCAACCTCGATGTGGCGACAAGTAGGAATGGCACATCGATGACCAGCCTCGACTAAGACGCTCCGTTTGATGTCAGCAGGTATTGGCGGTCGCGATTCGGTTTCTTCTTTAGGCATAAACGACCTTTATGATGCACGCTTCGTACATATATTCAATGCTGAGTCATATTACAATCTATTGCCATCGTCTAGGAAATGATGCACAGGTCTTCTTGTCTGCTTCGACGAGGTGATCGTCGGCGAGGTAGACTTAGCTGGTGGTAGTTCCGTGCCACTGCCGTTCGAGTTGGCAGCTGATTATAGGTTCTGAAGATGTGTGAAGTTCACAGCGGTATCCTGTCCTTTTGCCAATGCTGCTAGGTACAGGTCGAGATCTACGGTCACCAGTGGAGTCTCCGCCGTAGCAACCTCTAGGAGTGCCGCGTCGGTTAGCCCAAGCTGCTTGAATGCGTTGTTACGCGAGGCGACCGTGCTGGCAACGACGATTTCCTTGCTCTCTTGAATGATGAACCGGAGCCTGTCGAAAAAGCGGGAACGTTCAGGGTCTCCATGTTGAGCGAGCAAGTTGGATGTTTCGGTAAGCGTGTTAGGAGTGACGAACACCTGCTCCACCCGGTCGAGCAGGTTAATCAACCTATCGTAATCTTCCACTGTAAATCTTTGTAGTCGCCGATGCTTGGCGATCAGGTGTCGATTTACACTGCCGACAATGAGCAGTACGAGAAGGTTCGCATCAATGAAGAAACCGGTAAGGGGCATAAACTCATTTGGAAGCGGTCAGGACACGATCTGTGATCGATATCACACGACCGTCATCGCCATCGATGCGCACGAGCTTGTAGGAACGTCTCGAAGGGTGCTCGCCGAGTGCAGCAACTACAGGGTTTGTGTGGTCCCACGGTCGGGAGAAGCCGATAGTCACTTCCCAGTTATTTGACATATTGTTGAACTCCACCTCTTCAAGGCCGACATCCGCGATCGTTTCATCAGTAAAAAGTTCAGCAACGTATTTTTTCGCCGTTTGCACGGCTTCTTTGACATCCATTCCAGCCTCCGTTCCACTCTAAGTGGTGCAATCGTAACACTGTGTAGTGGCCGAAACAAGGAAGGTGCTTCGTGGAGAATTCTTGCTAAGTGAAGGCGTTTAGTGAAGCCTGTTGTGTCTGTTCTTCTGCGAGTGATATTATACGTGCAATATACGTGTAGGGAGCGAGTATGCAAAAGAAACTGACAATCACCATAGCCGAAGATGTCTACGCAGGTCTCCACCAAGTCGTGGGTAGACGCAAGATCAGCCGGTTTATCGAATCCTTGGTCCGGCCTTATGTCATGTATGGCGATCTTCAGGAGGGCTATCGCCAGATGGCGGCAGATACCGAACGGGAAGCCGAGGCGAGGGAGTGGATAGAGGGCACGGCCGAAGCTATCCGTGATGAAGCGAGGTGAAGTTTGGTTGGTGCGATTCGGTCCGTCTGTGGGTGGAGAAGTGCGTAAGCAGAGGCTGGCCGTTGTCGTGACCAACAATGTGGCTCTCTCTCACTTGAACAGAGTTCAGGTTGTCCCCCTGACTACCAATGTCAGCAGTGTGTATCCCGGCGAGACCATCGTTGTGCTAAACGACCGGCCGCATAAGGCGATGGCCGATCAACTGACGACCGTGAGCAAGGAACGCCTCGCAGCTTTCTTCGGAAAATTATCCGATGGCGACATTGAAAACTTGGATGCGACCGTAAGGCTTCATTTGGGGTTGTAAGACAAGACCCGCGAAGCCGACCTCCAAAGCGCCATGAGATGGCGCCGCTACAAAATAAATAAAGTAGCGAGTAGGTCGGATTAGCGTAGCGTAATCCGACATGAAGAAGCCGCGCCCGCTGCAGATTGATTGTCGGGTTACGCCTTCGGCTAACCCGACCTACGGGACTAACCCTGTTTCTTCGGCGGCGGCGGCGGCGGCGGTGGTGGCTTGACGGCAGTCGTAGGTTTAGGCGACACGCCTTCGTTTACGCTTGCTCTCTTCGCGGGTGGTGGTATCGGTTCTTTGGCCATGGTTTATTCCTTAGTCTCTTCAAGGAGCCGGCTGGTTTCCTCCGGTTGCCTCCACCCTTGCTTCAACCGAGGCGGCTCAAAATCGATATCAGCAACTTCCGGCATGGCCAGCAATTCAACGATGCTTGCTTCCTCTTCCGTGGTCTTTTGATCGTCTTCCATGAGGGAAACGAGGGAGCTTGCCGCTGCTTAATTCATATTCGGATCGGCGGGCATGTCTGCATACATGGCCATGTCTGTTCCCGGGGATCGTAGAATATTGCCCCACAATCGGCTGTGGTCTCTCTCGAACATCGCGTTGGAGTGCCGCGCATACCGCAAGCTTGTTGCGAATTTCATCGTGAACGCCTCTTATTATGATCTGTGCCGGCATGAACGTTTTACTATGCCGTTAGTGACGGCATTCAGCAAGTTGACACACATTTCAATATAGACATTTGTATATAACATGTATCATTTACTATAATGAAGCTACAGTTTGCCGGCTTTGAGTGGGATGATGGGAATCGGGGACATTGCCAAAAACATGGTCTCAGCCAGACAGAGATCGAAGGCTTCTTTCAGCAAGACAACCTGTTGGTTGCCCCTGATCTGCTGCATGCCGAACGGGAAGAGCGCTATCTGGCTATTGGTCGAGCACGGACGGGAAAACCGATGCTGGTGGTCTTCATAATCAGGATAGTGGACAAGATCGTGCTGCTCCGTCCGATCAGCGCCCGATATATGCATGACAAGGAGGCCCGAAAATATGAAGAAGAAAGTTCCAAGATTTAAGACCGATCAGGAAGCGGAACAGTTTCTGGACCGGGATCTGACGGACTACCTGAACCTGAAACAGTTTACGCCGGTCACGTTTGAGTTGTTGCCCAAAACCAAGCAAGTCAATCTTCGGTTTTCCGAACCGCTTTTTGCCGCAGTCCGGAAGCGAGCGGAGCAGGAAGGCATTTCGTACCAGAAATTTATTCGACGGGCGGTTGAGGGTTCGCTCAAGAAGAAGCCAAAAGCTATCGCATGATATCGCCTATGGCTGGAACAAGAAGGACGTGGCAGCTTTTTCTCAGTTCCGCAATGACGTTGGTATCAAGCAAATACATCAGGACAGGTCTGCCGTTCTCTGCAGTTCGCGGTTCAACCGTGGCGGCTCAAAATCGATATCAGCAACTTCCGGCATGGCCAGCAATTCAACGATGCTTGCTTCTTTTTCCGTGGTCTTTTGATCGTCTTCCATGAGGGAAACGAGGGAGCTTGCCGCTGCTTAATTCATATTCGGATCGGCGGGCATGTCTGCATACATGGCCATGTCTGTTCCCAGGGATCGCAGGATATTGCCCCACAATTGGCTGTGGTCTTTCTCGAACATCGCGGTGGAGTCGGCCGGTATCGTAATCCACGACCCGGTTCGCATTTCGTTTTCCAATTGGCCGGGCGCCCAACCCGAATACCCCATGAAGGCGCGAAAATTTCCCAGGGAAGAAGGATCTTGTACAAGATCCTCCAAGGCTTTCATGTTGCCACCCAGGTAGATGCCGTTAAAGACGTGGTGTGAGTCTTGGGCCCCCTCGGGTGTCCGATAGAGGATCAAGAGGTTATTCTTTTGGACCGGTCCTCCGGAAAAGACTTTGTGGTGTTGGCCTTCCAGGATCGGGACTTGTGGGAGCACTTCAGTGATATTGATCTCCGTCTGTCGATTGACGACGACCCCGAGCGCTCCGTCAGGCCCATGTTCGCACAACAGGATGACGGTCTGCCGAAAATTCGGGTCGCGGAGGCTGGGTCTTGCAACCAGGAAGATGCCCTTGCCAAGTGGGATATCCATACTGTGATCCTACAGGGGGAAACGGGGGTTCGACAAGAGGGCACGCCTGAACGGAAAGACACTGTGGCCTCTCACCTTTGGATCTTCTGCCGGCTGAGGCGAGTCAGGACACAGGCTTTGGCGGTTCCTCGATGCCGCGGTCGCCAATCCGTCTCAGGTTCGATAGTCCTTGAATTCCGCATCGGCATCAGGCAGTTTGAAAAAGGCGCGCATTTGTTTTCTGAGGGTGGCGCGGCCATTTTCGTCACCAAGGTTCAGGTGATATTCATTGATGACCATGGTTTTGAGCCCGCCGGGTTTGTTCCATTCGGCCCAACAGTTTGGGCACACGTTGTTCTTGACTTCTTCTTCGAGTTTTCCCAGGAAAAGCGGTTCGGTCATTTTTTCCCCTGGCTGTTCACACTTTAGACATTGAATCTCCGACATGAATACTCCTCCTTGTGTGGCTGAACGCGTGATGTCCGTTGGGAGTGCGTGCTCCCCGGCCACAATCTTACCATGCTGGATCAAAGCCTGAAAAGGAGACGCCGGTTGTTTGACGTTGTCCGGAGATCATGCTAGAAAACGGGAATCCATTACGGTCTGCCCGGATGGCGGAACTGGCAGACGCGCCAGACTCAAAATCTGGTTCTCGCAAGAGAGTCCGAGTTCGACCCTCGGTCCGGGCACCATGTAGCACTGTTCCTGTTTTTCAATGAGTTAGATGCTGGTTTTTTTGATCGGCGGCGCAAGCAGAAAGAGATCAATCAGAGAGCCTGCCGGCCTCAACCGGGAGGTTCACTTGGAGTTGGCGCCGTGTAAAGATTTCGAAGAGAAACCCCTTGACACTGTTTGAGGAGATCACTATAGTTGTGGGGCTTTAGGTCTGAAGAAAAATTAAGTCAGAGTAAGGACGGATTATTTCAGGTATCATTCCTTATTATCAGTGTTCGATTATTAACTTACACTTCCTAAGGAGGAGCCACATGCGGAAGTTAAGGTATTTTGGAGCAGCAATCATTCTTGTCGGCTCAGTGAGCGTAGCCTTTGCGCAAGAGCGTGCGCCTCAACATTCCGGGTTCGGCAGCGGAGTTGGAGAATCTCAAGGGTCAGGAACACGTGCCCGTGTATTCGACCAAGATGACATGGAACGCTATCTTTCAGCCCCGGAGACTATTCAAGGAGAAGTGGTGGGCATTGATTATGCCGCGGGCAAACTGTACCTCGACATGGGCGGCAGTTCCCATGATGAACGTCAGACCCTTCGTGGTGGCCTGAACTTGAAGGACTTATGGTTTGATGCTGACACAAACATGGAAAACCTCAAGGCCGTGAACCAAGGGGATTATGTTGCCGTTTCCGCCGTTGATGAAACCACTGCATCGCAGAAGTTCAGTACGGGTCGGAAAATGGTTCGTTCCGTGTATGTGATTGAAGGATCCCAAGTGCTTGGTGGCGCAGATAATCCTAACTTCGGTGGTGGGTTTGGTCAACGGCCTGATCCCACAAACTATCGGGGTATTGCGACACCGACGGCCGGTTATACCGGTGTTCCTGAGGGTGGCATGCAAGAGGGTGCCGTGACGGGAGGGATTACCTCCAGCGTCGGTGTCATCACGGGTGCCGCGCCTTGCTGGCAATGTGCTCCGCAGCCGGATACCGTGAACATGAGAACGAGTAAGACCATTGCCACCGATTATGGTGATAAGCGGGAGACCTTGGACAAAGGAACGGTTCAATAAGCGACTGATTCCGGCGAGAAGAGTTGTGACCTGAAATAGAGCGTGTCGGCGTGATGTCGACACGCTCTATTTGTTTGTGTGACGGGTCTCGATATCACCAGTCCCGTTCATCGCTTCACCCGTATGAAAGAGGCCATAGACAATGAGCCAAGAAGTTGACCCACATGCGATGTTGGACCTTCGGGGCGTGATCTGCCCTTACAATTTTGTCAAAACCAAACTGAGGCTCGAAACGATGCAACCCGGGCAGGTGCTGGAGGTCTTTCTGGATGATGGCGAACCCATCAGAAACGTCCCGCAGAGTGTCGAAAACGAAGGCCACAGTATTCTTCGCCGTGAGCTGGTCGGCTCGTATCATCGCGTTTTCATTCAAAAAGGCGATGATTGAATTCCGGTTTTTGTTCCTGTCTCATTCGTTTTCTCCTTTTCTCTTTTCCCTGGATGACGAGAGTCATTTCTCCTTTGAACACTCGTGATGGCTTGGAGAGAAGGATTTCCTGTGCGGTGCCACGAATAATTTCTTCGTGGACTTTTGTGAGTTCGCGGCCGATGGCGATCCGGCGGTCTCCGAAGATTTCCTGGATGGTGAGAAGCGTTGCCTCTATACGATGGGGCGTTTCGAACAGAATAATGGTTTTGGAATCTTCCAGAAGGCTTTGAAGGAGACGGGTCCGGGCCGCCGATTTTTTTGGCAGAAATCCAATGAACGTGAAGGCGTCGGTGGGTAATCCGGCAACGGATAGGGCGGCGATCACCGAAGAGGGACCCGGCACCGGAACGATGGGAATGTCGATGGCAATGGCTCGGGTCACCAGATAGTAGCCCGGGTCCGAAATGAGTGGAGTGCCGGCATCGGAAACGAGGGCAATGGACTTCTCTTCTTTTAGAAGTTCCAGGAGAACTGGAGTTTTTTCTTCTTTGTTGAAGTCATGATAACTCGTCAGAGGTGTATGGATTTTGTAATGGCGACACAGTTTTTGGGTATGGCGGGTATCTTCCGCCGCAATGACCGATACTTCTTGCAAAATCCGGTGTGCTCGGAAGGTGAAATCTTCCAGGTTTCCGATCGGTGTGCTGACGAGATACAAAGTTCCTGGCATACATGGGCCTCTGGTGGAATGCGTACGGGTCGCTATTGTAAACGTTCATTCATTCTGTTGACAAAATAAGGGGCTGATTACAAGAGGGGAACCAAGAAAGAAAGGCCGTTTTTTCCTTCCCTTTCCTCTACCTCCCCTCACCCCTCCTTACAAAGGAGGGGAATAGGTTACGATGTCGGGTTACGCTACGCTAACCCGATCTACGGGCTCTATCCCCTCTCCCCATTTGCGGGAGAGGGCTGGGGTGAGGGGCAAAAGACACTGGATTGGCGATTAAAACGGTGCTGGTTATGAGCGAGGGAGGGAACGGGTGATGTTGAAAGGTCGTGTAGCTCTTGTGACGGGGGGCGGATCAGGAATCGGCAGGGGAATCGCCCTGGGTTTGGCGGATAAAGGCGTTCGCGTTGCCGTGTGCGGGCGGCGTGCGGAATTCCTTGAGCAAACGGTTGCCCGGATCCGAGAGCACGGGGGAATTGCCATAGGCGTGCCCGCCGACGTGACTAATCGTGGCGAGGTGGAGCGACTTGTTGCATCCGTTGTGAACGAATGGGGACAGATTGATATTTTGATCAACAATGCCGGTGTTTCAGGCAGGACTCCGATGGACGATCCTGATGATACGCGTTGGCTGAATATTCTTGCTGTGAATTTGACGGGTTCCTATTTATGCTCGAAAGTTGTTTTGCCCCATATGAAGGATCCTGTCTATGGTCGCATTCTCAACATGTCTTCCGTCCTCGGCCGGTTCGGTGTCCCCGGTTATGCGGCGTATTGTACTGCCAAACACGGCATACTCGGGTTTACCAAAGCCCTGGCGCTCGAGGTGGTCGAGCGGGGCATTACGGTCAATGCCATCTGTCCCACCTGGGTCGATACCGACATGGCTCGCCAGGGTATCGAAGAAATAGCGGTGGTCCTGGGGATGCCGGCTGAAGATTTCCGAGCCCAGGCCGTTGCGGCGGTACCTATTAAAAGGATGGCGGAGGTTGGGGAGGTGGTCGCCCTGGCGATTTTTCTTTGCCAAGCTGATGCGGCGTCGATTACGGGACAGGTCATCAACGTGTGCGGCGGTGCCACGGCAGGGTCGGGCAGCTGATCCACCACGGCTCGCTCTCTCGCCATACGTTGATGTCCCGCTTCATCCTTTCCTTTCTTGATATCTGCAAACGGCCTATCTATACTTCCAGACTAGGTGTATAGGACTATTTTCCGGTGGTGCCGATGACCGTTGCCTTTTTGCAACTTACGTTGGGGCTGTACTTTATTGGGATTTTGCTGTCCCTGGTGTACCTGCTCCGGCGATCTGAGTTTCTTGCCAAGGTGGCGCTTGCCGTGACGTGTATCGGATTTGCCATCCATACCGTCGTCTTGGCCGTTCAGGTGTTTTCCGGAGAAGAAGTGCAATGGGTCACGTTCCATAAGGCCTTATCGTTTTTTTCGTGGTCCCTGGTCTTCGTCTTTTTGCTGGTTGTCCTTTTCCAGCGGCTTTACGTGTTGGGTGCCTTCATGCTCCCCATTGCCTTCCTTTCACTGGTATCGACGGCGGTCCTGCCTTCGGAAACTCCGGTTCTTCAACCCATGTTTCAAGCGATGTGGGTCCACGTCACACTCAGCATGTTGGGAACCGTTGGGTTTGCCGTGGCCTTTGTGGCAGGCGTGGCGTATTTGATGCAGGACCGGTTGCTGAAATCTAAACAATTCAACGTCTTGTCCTTTAAGTTGCCGCCGTTGGATGTCTTGGACATGCTGAACCAACGTTCGATTTTGTTGGGGTTCCCATTTCTCACCATGGGTATTCTGACGGGGGCCATGTCCGCCCAGATCACGATGGGTTCCTATGTAAGCTGGAATTCCGAACAGATTTGGGCGCTTGTGACGTGGGTATTCTATCTCGTTGTCCTGATGGGGCGGGTGACCCTTGGCTGGAGAGCCAAAAAGGCGGCTTATCTGACGATCGTGGGATTCGCCGGCGTGTTGTTGACGTTTCTCGGGGTCGTTTTAAAAGGGAACGGTTCTCCCATAAGCTGATGAATATCATCCTTGTCGGACTGAGTCATAAAACTGCTCCCGTCGAGCTTCGAGAACTCCTCGTGGTTCCCAAAAGCCGGATGGGGGAGGCCCTGAATCGGCTCATGGCGCATGCAGGTATCCGTGAGGGGATGTTGTTGCAGACCTGCAATCGCGTTGAAGTGTACGCGGTCGCCGACCAGGTGGAGCAAGGGTTTTCCGCCATTCAGGAGTTTTTCGTGGACACGCATCTTTCGGTGTCTGCGGAACAATTACTGCCTCGTCTGTATTGTCACGCGGAGGATCGAGCCATCACTCACCTGTTTCGCGTGGCTTCGAGCCTCGACTCCCTGGTGGTGGGAGAACCGCAAATCCTGCGCCAGGTGAAGGATTCTTTTCAGGATGCCTTGACCCATAATGCCACCGGGGTCATCTTGAACAAGTTCGTCAAAAAGGCGATCTCCGTGGCCAAACGTGTCCGCACGGAAACCCGGATTGCGGAAAACGCGGTTTCCGTGAGTTATGCCGCAGTCGAACTGGCCAAGAAAGTGTTCAGCAACCTGGCGGCACGGACGGTTATGCTGGTCGGGGCCGGAGAAATGGCTAAATTGGCAGCGCAACATCTGGTGAATCATGGAGTCCACGAGGTCTTGCTCACCACACGGGACCCGATTCGAGCAGCGGATATGGCCGCCCGGTTTAACGGGACGTCGATTCCCTTTGAAGAATTTCGCGCGAATATGCACCGGGCCGATATTGTGCTGTGTTCGACCGGGGCGTCCCACTATCTGATCAGTCCCGAGGACGTGGGGCGGGCGGTTCGCGCACGATGGAATCAGCCGATTTTTCTGATCGACGTTTCTGTCCCCCGCAATATCGATCCTGACGTTCGCCAAGTCGATAATGCGTTCCTGTTCGATATCGACGATCTTGAATCGCATATCGAACAGAACCGTGAAGAGCGCATGCTGGAAGCCACCCGCGCCGAATGTATCGTCAAAGACGAAGTTGAAGTCATCCTGAAATGGCTCCAGTCGTTAAAGGCGACTCCCACGATTGTCGCGTTACGCAAACGTGCTGATGCCCTGAAACAGGCGGAGTTGCAGAAAGCCTTCGGCCGGCTCGGGACATTGACGCCGCAACAGCAGGAAGCCGTGGAAGGGCTCGCCTCGGGGATCGTCAATAAACTGCTGCACGGCCCATTGGTGGCGTTGAAGTCTGCAGCCCAATCCTCCAATGGGTTGGTGTATATCGAAGCGGCGAGACGGTTTTATGATTTGGGACAAAGTCTTCCCGGGCAGGAATCCGTGAATGTTCAGGACGTACAGGATTTGGAAGCGGAAGACGTGGCGACGGATGCGCTTTCGCCCGCGCCGACTGAAGGGACGGAACCAGAAAGGATTCCCCGGCAGGCTTCGGGTTTGTAGGGTCGATGCGTGCCACGGGGCCGGCAGGGCTGATAAAGGAATCAGAGTGAGTCTTACGAATGGACGGCGGACGTCTCTCGTCATTGGAACACGCGGTAGTCAACTTGCCCTCTGGCAGGCGGAATGGGTCCAGGCTCGACTTCAGGAAATTGCTCCATCCGTGGCGATCCGGCTTCAACGGATTCGAACGAGTGGCGATAAAATTCTTGACGTGCCGTTAGCCAAAATCGGCGGGAAAGGATTGTTCGTCAAGGAAATCGAGGAGGCGTTATCCAGGGGAGACATCGATCTCGCGGTCCATAGTATGAAAGACGTGCCTTCGGTGTTGCCGGAGGGACTGGCCATTGTCTGTGTCCCGGCGCGGGAGGATGCCCGGGATGCCTTATTGACCAGGGACCACGTGGCCTTCCGGGATCTTCCGGCAGGTGCGAAGATGGGAACCAGCAGCCTCCGGCGGCAAGCCCAGTTGTTGGCGTACCGCCCGGACCTGGGCGTTGTCATGCTTCGAGGAAACGTGAACACCCGCCTTCGAAAGCTTCAGGAAGGCGCCTACGATGCGATTGTCCTGGCCGCGGCGGGTCTCACCCGGTTGGGTTGGGCCGATCACGTGACCGAGTATCTCCCTCCGACCTTGAGTCTTCCGGCTGTGGGTCAAGGAGCCTTGGGCATTGAGTCGCGTCTGGATGACACGTTCGTTCGAGAGTTGCTTGCCCCAATCAATGATTCCCGGACATCCATTGCGGTTTCGACCGAACGGGCCTTCCTGGATCGATTGGAGGGGGGATGTCAGGTGCCGATCGCGGGCCATGCGGTCGTCGAAAACCAAACGGTGCGGTTCGAGGGACTTGTCGCAAGCATTGATGGAACGCACGTCATTCGTGATCGGATCGATGGACCGGTGGAACAGGCGGGCCCACTCGGTACGTCCTTGGCCGAGCGGATCCTGGACGCGGGGGGAAAGCAGATTTTGGATCAAATCTATGGACGCGTGTAAAATGGATTATCGAAAGCCCCTGAGACCGTGGAGGATGGGCATTGTTTGTTTAACGACGCGTGCTGATCCCAGGAGAATGTTATGGTTCCGGTGAAATTGTTTATGGTCCCCGCTGAAAAAATTGTTGCCGTTGATCGTGGCGTCAGTGTCCGGCAAGCGGCGAAAATTATGAAGGATACTGGTATCGGCAGTGTATTTGTCACCTGGGATAGGGTCATCGTCGGGATTTTGACCGATACGGACATCGCTAGGCGGTTGGTAGGAATGGGCTTGGATCCGGACCGGACGCCCGTCGAACGCATCATGTCAACGCCCGTTTTGAAAATTGATGAGAACAAGACGATTCGGGATGCCAATGCGATGATGGCCAAGGAACACGTCCGGCATTTGGGCGTTTCACGAGACGGAAAACTCGTTGGGATCATTTCCGTGAGGGACCTGGTCACGGTTGTGTCGAATCTTCCCAGGAAATGGATCCTGGGTACGGGGGGAACACATATTTTAGAGCAAATCTATGGACGCGCGTAAATGGCCGAGCTTCGACCTTCGGGAAAAGTCTACCTGGTAGGGGCTGGTCCGGGGGATCCCGGTCTCCTGACGCTTCGCGGCAAAGCCTGTCTTCAGGAAGCGGACGTCGTGTTGTACGACCACCTTGCCAATCCTGCGTTGTTGGACTACGCCTCCTCCGAGGCGGAGCGGATTTACGTGGGCCGGCGCGGGTGCGGGACCTATCGGCCCCAAGACGAAATCAATCAATTGATGCTGCAGAAGGTTCGTGAAGGGAAATGCGTGGTCCGGTTGAAGGGCGGAGACCCTTTCGTATTCGGACGGGGCGGGGAAGAAGCCGAGTGGATCGTTGAACACGGGATTCCCTTTGAAGTGGTGCCGGGTGTGACCTCCGCGGTCGCGGTGCCCGCGTATGCGGGAATTCCCGTCACGCATCGAACCCTGGCGTCGACCGTGGCCTTTATCACGGGGCATGAAGATCCGGCTAAGGAAGAGACGGTGTTGGAGTGGCCGCGATTCGCCGCCGCGGAGGGGACACTGGTGTTTTTGATGGGCGTCCAAAATTTATCCATGATCGTTTCCCGGTTGGTTGAGGAAGGGAAATCCGTGGATACTCCTGTGGCACTGATCCGGTGGGGGACCTATCCCAAACAACGTACGGTGGTCGGAACCTTGCGGGACATTGTCGATCGTGCGAAATCTGCGGATATTCGCCCCCCGACGACGGTGGTGGTGGGGGAAGTCGTCCGGTTGCGCGAGCAACTCAATTGGTTTGAGACACAACCCTTATTCGGGAAGCGAGTGCTCGTGACGCGCGCCAAAGCCCAGGCGTCGGAATTGTCGAATCTGATCAGGGCTCGAGGCGGAGAACCGATTGAATGTCCGACCATCGACATCAGGCCCCCTGACGATTGGGCGGAAGTCGATGAAGCCATCGAGCAACTTGCAACCTATCAATGGCTTGTTTTTACAAGCGTCAATGGGGTAAAGGCATTTATGCAACGCCTGTGGTACCATGCTCGCGACGCGCGAGCGTTGGCAGGGTTGCAGGTCTGTTGTATCGGACCCCGGACAGCCGAGGAGGTGAGACGATTCGGCATCGACGCCGACCTGGTGCCGGAAACGTACCAGGCCGAAGGGCTCATCAAGGTCCTGACGCGCGCCGGTGTGTCCGGCCAACGGGTGTTGCTCGCCCGGGCGGCACAAGCCCGTGAGATTCTGCCGGACGAGTTGGAGCGATTGGGGGCTTGTGTGCGAGTCGTGAAAGTTTACAAGACCGTGGTGCCGGCGATCGAACGGGAACACGTTCAGCAATTGTTTCGTGACCACTCGATCGACGTCGTCATGTTTGCAAGCTCGTCCACCGTTCGGAATTTTTTCCAACTCTTCGACGGAGTCCGTGACGTGAAGAAACATCTGAATGGAACGATTATTGCGAGTATCGGGCCGATTACGGCGGAAACCATTCGGGAAATGGGTTTGGACGTTCACGTCATGGCTGCTCAGAATACGATTCCGGCGTTGGTCCAGTCGCTGGTCGACTACGTCAGGCACGAGGTGCCCTCTTAACGGCGTATGAATTGTCGAAAGCCCCTGAACCGTAGAGGATGGGGCATTTTTTTGTTTAACGACGCGTGTTAATTCAAGGAGAATTTTATGGTTCCAGTGAAATCGTTTATGGTCCCCGCTGAAAAATTTATTACTATTGATCGCGACACCAGTGTCCGGAGGGCGGCAGAAATTATGAAGGAGAATGGTATCGGCAGTGTGTTTGTTTCCCGGGATAAGGAGATCATCGGGATCTTGACCGATACGGATCTCGTCCGGCGGTTGGTGGCGGCGGGGTTGGATTCGGACCGGACGCCAGTCGAACAAATCATGTCGGCGCCCGTTTTGAAAATTGATGAAAACAAAACGCTTTTGGATGCCAATGACCTGATGGCCAAGGAGCACGTCCGGCATTTGGGCGTCTCACGAGACGGGGAACTTGTTGGCCTGATCTCCGTGAGGGATCTGGTTGTGTTTTTGACGAATCTTCCCAGAAAATAGTCGTGGCTTTGGGGATGCCCAACGGGAAACTGAGGGTAGTGCCTCAATGAGTCGAAAGCACGAGAGAGTCTGAAACCATTTGGCTATTGGATAGATGATGGGATTTCCTCGTCAACGCATGCGGCGCTTGCGTGAATCCGAGCCTCTTCGGCGGATGGTGCGGGAAACCGTTCTTGCGCCGAGCAACCTGATTTATCCCTTGTTCGTGAAGGAAGGGACGGATCAGCAGGAAGCCATTCTGTCGATGCCCGGCCAATTCCGGTGGTCCATCGATCGTCTGCTCAAGGAAGCGACCGACGTCCACATGCTGGGCATTCCGGCGGTCATGCTGTTCGGGATCCCGGATCACAAGGATGAACGCGGGTCGTCCGGTTATGATCCGAACGGGATCGTGCAACGGGCCGTCCGCGCGCTTAAGGACCATCTCCCCGGGCTCTTTGTGGTGACGGACGTCTGTATCGATGAATATACGTCCCATGGGCATTGCGGCATCGTGAAAGACGGTCGCATCCTGAACGATGAAACCCTCGACTGTTTACGCCTGATGGCAAAAACCCATGCGGAAGCCGGGGCCGACATGGTGGCGCCTTCCGACATGATGGATGGGCGAGTCGCGGCGATCCGTGACGAATTGGATCAAGGGGGGTTCGAGCACGTTCCCATCATGTCCTATGCCGCCAAGTATGCCTCTTGCCTGTATGCGCCTTTCAGGGAGGCGGCTTCTTCCAGCCCCGCCTTCGGTGATCGGTGCTCGTATCAAATGGATCCCGCCAATGCTCGTGAAGCCGTTCGTGAAGTGCAGGCCGACGTGGAGGAGGGTGCGGACGTGGTCATGGTCAAACCGGCGCTGCCTTACCTGGATATTATTGCGCGGACGCGGGCCGAGGTGGACGTGCCCGTCGCTGCGTTTCAGGTCAGTGGCGAATACAGCATGATCAAGGCCGCCGCTCAACAAGGGTGGCTGGACGAGTCCAAAGTGACGTTGGAAACGTTGCTGTCCATCAAGCGTGCCGGTGCCGACCTCATCCTTACCTATTTTGCCAAGGATGCCGCCAAGTTGTTGAATGCCGCTATCCCATGAAGGTTTCGCGCGGGCTTCCAGCTCTTCCCTTGCCGCCTAATCCGGTTCTGACCATCGGCAATTTTGACGGTCAGCACATCGGGCATCGACAATTATTGGCCACCGTCGTTCAATGTGCTCGTGAACAGCAGGGAACGCCGATGGTCTTGACCTTTGATCCCCATCCGGTGTTGGTGTTGAGTCCGGGAACCACCTTTCAATTTTTGACGTCCCCTTCGGAAAAGTTGGCCTGGTTCGAGACGCAAGGTGTCGAGCACCTCGTGGTGTTGAATTTCACCAAAACGTTTGCCGCATTGAGCCCGCAGGAGTTTGTGTTTTCGATCCTGAGGGATGGGCTGGGCGTCAAAGATCTGTTCGTGGGAAAGCATTTTGTCTTCGGCAAAAACCGGGCGGGAAACACGGAAACTCTGCGCGACTTGGCCGGACAAGCCGGTTTCCGGGTTCATCTCGTCAAACCCGTGAGTTCCCGGGAAACCATCGTGAGTTCCACCAGGATTCGCCAGTTCATCCGAACGGGGAAGGTGGAAACAGCCATGCAATGTCTGGGACGCCCGTATTCCCTGAAGGGCACGGTGATTGAAGGCGACCGTCGCGGGCAGGAGTTGGGCTATCGGACGGCTAACCTTCGACTGGACAAAGACCGGGTGATCCCGCCGGACGGGGTCTATGCAACGAAGATGGTGTGGCAGGATACGGTGTTTCCCGCAGTGAGTTATCTTGGGACGCGTCCCACGTTTGGAGAAGGGGAACGGTTGCTGGAAGTGCATGTCCTGGATGCCGCCTGCAATTTGTACGGACACCCTGTTGAAGTTCAATTTTTACACTATATTCGAGGCGATGAACTGTTTGAAGATTCCGAGCAGCTTGCCGAGCGAATCGCTCAGGATATTCAGCAGACTCGACGCGTGTTTGCCGAATAATTCAAATCTCCCCCGTACGTTGATCACTGTCGGTGGTGATGATGCCCGCCCTGTTGGCTTTTGAATACACGTTGTTGAAACACGTCAGGAGACTCGGTCTCTTGTCTCCCGGAGACCGGGTTGTGGTTGCCGTGTCCGGGGGAGCGGATTCCGTTGCCCTTTTGCAGGTTCTGTTTGCTTGGCGGGATCGCTTGGATCTGGCACTGGCCGTGGTTCACGTTGAGCATGGGTTGCGGGGAGAAGAATCCCTGGGTGACGCGACGTTTGTCGAGCAACTCTCCCGGCAGTTGGGCCTTCCTTTTTTCCTGAAGCGGATCAACCTGAAACTGCTTCTCCGGGAACGGAAAGGGGAGTCCGTCCAAGCTGTTGCGCGTGAGAGGAGATACGAACAGTTGCACGCGGTCGCCAGGGAGTGGGAGGGCACCAAAGTCGCGGTCGGGCATACGCAGGACGACCAGGCGGAAACCGTGCTGATGTCCATGCTGCGAGGCGCCGGGCTTGCCGGGCTATCGGGCATGCCGGCTCAGCGGCAACCGTGTCTTATCCGCCCGTTTCTGCAGGTGAGTCGATCTGAAATTTTGCAGTATCTTGATGAAAAACACTGTGGGTTTCGCGTCGATTCGAGTAATGAAAGCCCGAAGTACGTCAGGAATCGGCTTCGCCGTGAATTAATCCCCCTGCTGAAGACGTTCAATCCCCGGGTGGTGAGCGTGCTTTCCCGGCAAGCTGCCATTCTGCGTGAGGAACATCATTATTTGGATGAAGTTGCGAAGGCCTCGCTGGAATCGGTCGAGGTCGGTCGTACGAAAGATCGCATCGTGTGGAGTCGTTCACGATTGTTAACCTTTCCCGTACCCATTCAACGGAGAATGATCCTTTTAACGGTGAGCGCCTTGTGGCACAAGCCGAGCCCGCTCAGGTTCGATGACGTGGATATTCTTTTGCAGCACGTTGTTCACGGAACGTCGGGTTCGTCCAGTCGTGTTGCCGGTCTGGACGTCGTCAGGGAATATGACAGGGTGACGTTCGTGAAAGTTCCCATGGGCCCTAACCGCCGCTTGCAAGAGGAATGGTCCTGGTCCTTTCCGGGGTCGATCCGTTGGCCGGTCACGGGCCAGACCATTGAAGGCAAGATAAAGGCTACGAAGACGATCCCGACCCGACGGACTGATTCCGTGGCCTACCTGGATGCGGATCGGTTCAGTCACGAATTGGTCGTTCGATCCTGGAAGCCAGGCGATTATTTTTTCCCGTATGGGATGGGAGGACGACGAAAGAAGATCCAGGATTTTTTCTCGGATGCGAAGGTTTACCAGGCAGAGCGAAGCAACGTGCCTCTCGTGGTGGCTCCGGAAGGGATCCTTTGGGTTGGCGGGTATCGTTCCGATCACCGATTTCGAGTGACCGAGGATACCAGGCACATTGCCGTCGTTCGGATTCGTGCGGCCGGGAGAAAGGCCTGAGGAATACCGGGTTCGCGATCGCAAGGTCCCGTTCAGTGGGGCTTACGTAAAGGGGAGCCGGTTGCAGATGCTTGATCCCCATGGTAATATTTCTGAAGTTTCCTAAGCTGTTTTCGTTTCGCCTCAGAAGGTTTGAGAGAAGGAACACATTTTCATGAATTCTCGTGTGAAAAATTTACTTTTTTGGGTGGTGGTCGGACTGTTTATGATCCTGTTGTTCAACCTGTTCACTGTCCCGTCCAATCCACCGGAAGAAGAAGTGATCTTCAGTGACTTCATGGCCCATCTCGAGCGGGGAGAGATTTCCAAAGTTACCATGAAGGACAGTCATATCAGTGCGATTTTGAAAGATGGGAACCGGATTCGGACGTATACCGTTGAATATCCGGACTTGGTCAATGCCCTGAGAGAGCAGTCAGTGCAGATCGAAGCCAGGCCGCCGGATGAAAGTCCCTGGTACATTACGTTTCTCGTGACCTGGGGACCGTTTATCCTGTTCCTCGGATTATGGTTTTTCCTGATGCGACAAATGCAGATCGGCGGCAATCGGGCCCTCTCGTTCGGAAAAAGTCGTGCGCGTCTCCTGACGGAGGAAAAGAAAAAAATGACCTTTGACGACGTGGCCGGTGTGGACGAGGCAAAGGAAGAAGTTGTTGAAATCATTGAATTTTTAAAAGATCCACAAAAATTTCAAAAACTCGGTGGGCGAATCCCCAAAGGAGTCTTGATCGTCGGCCCTCCGGGAACTGGAAAAACCCTTTTGGCGAAAGCCATTGCCGGAGAAGCGTCTGTTCCGTTCTTCAGCATCAGTGGCTCTGATTTCGTGGAAATGTTCGTGGGCGTCGGAGCGTCTCGCGTGCGTGACTTGTTTGAACAGGGGAAAAAGCATGCGCCCTGCATCATTTTCATTGATGAAATCGATGCCGTCGGGCGGTTGCGCGGCGCGGGGTTGGGCGGTGGCCATGACGAACGGGAACAGACCCTGAATCAGCTTCTCGTGGAGATGGATGGGTTCGATACGACCGAAGGGGTGATTCTTGTCGCCGCCACGAACCGTCCCGACGTCCTTGACCCTGCCTTGTTGCGGCCAGGCCGGTTTGATCGACAAGTGGTGGTCAATCGTCCCGACGTACGGGGGCGAGTGGAAATTCTCAAAGTCCACACCAAGAAGGTGCCTGTGGCTTCCGACGTGAACCTCGAACAGATTGCCAGAGGAACGCCCGGTTTTTCAGGGGCCGATTTGGAAAACCTCGTTAACGAGGCGGCGCTCTGGGCCGCTCGACTGGACAAGAAGTTGGTGGAACTCGTCGATTTTGAAAATGCCAAGGATAAGGTCATGATGGGGGCGGAGCGTAAGAGTATGGTCCTGAGTGAAGATGAAAAGCGCACGACGGCTTATCATGAAGCGGGACACGCCCTCATGGCTAAATTGTTGCCGGGAGCCGATCCCGTCCACAAAGTGACGATTATCCCGAGGGGACGTGCCATGGGCATGACCATGCAGCTTCCCATCGATGACCGGCACAGTTATTCCCAGGATTTTCTCTATAACACCCTGTCGATTTTACTGGGTGGTCGTGTGGCCGAAGAACTGATTTTGAAACACGTCACCACCGGTGCGGGGAACGACCTTGAACGGGCTACCGAACTCGCCAGGAAAATGGTGTGTGAGTGGGGAATGAGTGACAAATTGGGGCCATTGACCTTCGGCAAAAAGGATGAGGAAATTTTCCTGGGCCGGGAAATTGCGACACGTCGGGACTTTAGCGATCAAGTGGCTTTGGAAATCGATCATGAAGTGAAACGTTTGATCGTGGAAGCCTATGAGCGGACGAAGCGAATGCTCACGGAACATATTCATACCCTACGGGCTTTGGCCGAAGCCCTTCTGGAGAAAGAAGTCTTGGATTCCTTGGAAATTGATCAAATCATCAATCGAGGAGCCATTGTTCGAGAGCCGGCGCAAGTGTAACGGAAGCGCATTCCGGCCTTGATTCACACCATCCCTGCCGATTCAATTCTTTGGGTATTTTTGGCCTTCTTCATCGGTCGTTGTTTTGTAAGCGTCTCCAACTTTCATCGTGAGTGACCCTGCCCCGGTTTTGACCGGGGCCTCGCACTTGGGCTCTCCATGGATGAAGCAAACTCCACATACCTGCAAGCCTGCCACGTCAGGATTCCCTGTTCCCATCACGTCCTGGTGATGGGCATTTTAAACGTGACGCCGGATTCTTTTTCCGATGGCGGGCGTTTTCTTGACCCTCAACGTGCCTTGGCGCATGTTGAACAACTGGTGAGTGAAGGGGTTGATCTGGTTGATATCGGTGCCGAGTCGACGCGACCCGGGTCGAAGGCGATTGACGAACAGGAGGAAATTCGTCGATTGAAGCCGGTCCTTGAGGTTATCGGAAAACGAGCGACGGTTCCGCTGTCGGTCGATACCCACAAGGCCGGAGTCGCTGAACGGGCGATTGACTGGGGCGCGGTACTCATCAACGACATCAGCGCGTTGGAGAACGATCCCCGAATGGGTCACGTGATTGCACGAACCAGGGCCGGGCTTGTGCTGATGCATAAGCGAGGCACGCCTCACACGATGCAGCAGTATTGCCAATACGACAACGTGGTCGAGGAAGTACGGGATTATTTGGGAAGTCGCATGAGACATGCGGAGAAAATCGGTATCGCCCTCGAGCAAATGCTGATCGATCCGGGAATCGGGTTTGCAAAAAATGCGCAACAGAATTTATCCTTACTGAAAGGGCTCGGCTCATTTCGGCAGTTGGGGCGTCCCGTTCTGGTCGGCGTGTCGAATAAATCCTTTATCGGGACGGTCACCGGTCAACCCGTCGATCAACGCATCATGGGGACCGCCGCGGCCGTAGCGGCTGCGGTGTTGGGTGGGGCCAGGATCGTTCGTGTGCATGACGTCGGGTCGATCCGCGAAGTGGTGAGAATGTCGGAAGCCATTGTCCGGGCTTGATGGGAGATAACGTGTCAGGAGGCAAGGTGCGGAAGTTATTCGGAACCGATGGGGTGAGGGGCGTTGCCAATTTGGAGCCCATGAATAGTGAGACGGTGCTGAAGCTCGGCAGAGCCGTGGCCTACGTGTTCAAGGGACGGGCAGGGCATCACCAAATCGTGATAGGCAAAGACACCCGTCTTTCCGGCTATATGCTGGAATCGGCGTTGATCTCCGGTATTTGTTCCATGGGGGTCGATGTGTTGCTTGTCGGGCCGATGCCCTCACCGGGCGTGGCGTTTTTGACTCGCAGCCTCCGAGCCGATGCGGGGGTGATGATTTCGGCCTCCCACAATCCGTACCAGGATAACGGGATCAAGTTTTTTTCACACGACGGCTTCAAACTTCCCGACGACCTTGAATTACGCATTGAAGAATTGGTTCTGTCGAACGAGATCGAACATCTTCGTCCCACGGCTGACGAAATCGGAAAGGCGTTTCGTATCGGCGATGCCGAGGGGCGCTATATCGAATTCGTGAAACGGTCTTTACCGCGCGAAATGGATTATCAGGGGATGAAGGTGGTCATAGACTGTGCGCACGGTGCCGGGTATTCGGTCTTTCCGAAAGTGGTACGGGAACTGGGTGCTGAAGTATACATCATCGGGGATGAACCGGATGGCACGAACATCAATGCGGGGTATGGAGCCCTCTGCCCGGAGCGATTGCAAGAGGCCGTTCGCGCGCGTCGGGGCGACATCGGTATTGCGTTGGACGGAGACGCCGACCGGGCCGTGTTCGTGACGGAAGAGGGTGAGGTGGTCAACGGAGACCAAGCCTTGGCCGCGTTTGCCTTGGACATGCAGCGACGCGGCAGGCTCAACCGCAATACCGTTGTCGGAACCGTCATGAGTAATTTCGGGTTTGAATCGGCCATGCAAAAGAACGGGATCAATTTGATCAGAACACCCGTTGGAGATCGGTCCATCCTGGAGCGTATGTTGGCCGATGGCTATAACCTTGGCGGAGAGCAATCGGGACACCTCATTTTTCTCGACTATAATACAACCGGCGATGGGCTGATTTCCGGACTCCAAATGCTCAAGTTGATCAAGCGGTCCGGGTCTTCCGTCTCGGAACTGACCAAATGCATAGAGACCGTCCCTCAAGTCTTGTTGGGCGTCAAGGTGAATCGGAAACCCGACTTGGGATCTCTTCCGGAATTGCAGCAAGCGATTCGTTCCGGTGAAGAACGGCTGAATGGGACGGGACGGATCCTGGTTCGGTATTCCGGAACCGAGCCGTTGGTGCGGGTCATGGTCGAAGGACGGGATCATTCGGAAATCAGAGAAGTCGCGGATGCATTGGCCGTGGTGGTCAAGGCCACAATCGGATGATTCGAGGGTAAAGCGCGTCAAAGAAAAATCCCTCCACCGGCTGTGCCTCAGCCGGGGACACTGCCCGTAACCGATCCAGGATCTTCTTTGGCCCAAAATCCACAGTCTGGTGTGAAGGGTCAGTTTGTTCGGGAATTCAGCAAAACTATTTTTGATTGATTGATCAATAAAGATTCTGTAAATTAACAGGGTGTCTTTCTAATGTAGTTCTCTCCGGCATTGTTGCCTTTCTCGTGGGACTCCTTCTCGGGTCCTATCTTTTCTTTCTTCCTCTCACTACCACAGTTCTGCTGGTCTTCGTCGCCGGAGCGTTGTCCTGGTATGAGAAGAAAGCTCTTTTTTCCAGGAAGCATGGCCTTATTCTGTATGTCTGTGTCCTGTTGGGCGTGGGATATTGGTTGCTCGACGCGGGAAAGAATAATGGCGTTGACTTGCCGTTCCATGCCGGTGAACGGGAAGTAACGCTCTCCGGTGTCGTGATGGAACCGGTCGAACACGGTCCGGGTCGAATGACAATGATCGTGGCCGTGGAATCCGTCGAACAGGACAAAACGAGACGGCAGGTCCGTGGGAACCTTCGTTTGACTTGGCTTCCATGCAAGTTCGGTGACAAGTGTAAACCTGCTACGGATGTGTTTCGAGGAGACAGGATCAAGGTACGTGCTCGAATACGCCAGCCCTTCGGCACGCGTAATCCTGGTGGATTTGATTATGGCGCTTACCTCAGGGACCGTGGGATTCACGCGGTAGCATTCGTAAGGGGCCCTGACCTGATACAGGTTCAACCTTCGGGTGTCTTCGACATCGAAGCACGGGTATGGTCGCAGATTGACCGTTGGAGGAATCAGGTGCGCCAGGCTGCCATCTCAACGCTCCGACAGCCGGCTCGTGGCTTATTCTTGGGAATGATCGTCGGAGAGCAGAATGATATCCACCCGGACGTCCGTGAAGATTTTATGACGACGGGGACGGTCCATATTATTTCCATATCGGGCTCGCATTTGGGGTTGTTGGCCTTTGTCTCGTTTTTGGGCGTAAGAGGGATGACTCGCCGCATGCCGGCTCGATGGCTGGAGAGACTCTCTTGCGTCCTGACGCCCAAGCAACTTGCCGTGTTGGTCACCATCCCCATGGTCATTTTTTATACGCTGTTGTCGGGAGCCCACGTGGCTACGGTTCGGTCGTTGCTGATGATCCTTTTATATCTTTTCGCGGTTTGGATAGGGCACGAGCGACAGATCGTCATTGCGTTGGGTATCGCCGCGTTGTTCACGACTCTGTCTGATCCCAAGGCGATGTACGATCTTTCCTTTCAACTCTCGTATGTGTCCGTCCTGGCCATTGCCCTGGTGTTTCGATGGAGTCACAGTGACAACGAGGAGGATGACATGCCTCAATCCGTCATGGTCAAACTGAAGAATTGGGCAAAGCAGTATACGTTGATGACCCTTGCAGCCACCGTGGGGACCGTTCCGCTCGTCGCGTACTATTTTAACCAGGTGGCTTGGTTGGGAATTTTTGCCAATGCGGTTGTCGTGCCCTTCGTCGGCTTACTTGTCGTGCCGTTGGGACTCGGCGCGTCGATGATCGTCTTGCTTGGAGGGCTGGACCAATTGCCCTTCGGCTGGGTTCATCAGGAAATCATGAACGGCCTGACGTCAGTCGTCGGCATGATGGCTACGGTTCCCGGTGCCAAATGGCACGTGGCGTCACCGGCAATTTTTGCCATGGCAGGATTCTATCTTTGTCTCATGGTCGCGTTGCTTAGTCGGAAGCTGACGTTGCGAGTCATAAGCGGGAGTGCGCTGATCCTCTTCCTGTTGTGGTGGGTATGGTCGCCGCGACACGTGTTTGAGGATGATGCGTTGCGCGTGACGTTTTTGGACGTTGGCCAGGGTGACGCCACGGTGCTCGAACTTCCTGGCGGCGAAACGATTCTGGTGGACGGCGGGGCCGCCTATGAACGTTGGGATATAGGCCGAATGGTGGTGGGACCGTATTTGTGGGATCGAGGCATTCGACGCCTCACTCACGTGATTGCGACTCACCCTCAGTTGGATCACGTGGGAGGACTTTCCTGGATCATCGAAAACTTCGAGATCGATCATTACTGGAGTAACGGGATTCAACGAACGAACCGCTTTTACCAACGACTCCATGATGCTCTCGAGAAAAAAGGACTCGTTGAACGTATTGCCTGGGAAGGCGAAGAAATGATCAAGGAAGGGCCCTGTCGGCTCGTATCGCTGAACCCACCGTTGGCGGAAAACGGTTCCATGTTGCACGAACTTCGGGGACACGAACTGAACGATCTTTCCGTGGTTCTCAGTTTAACGTGTGGGAAGCACTCGATTTTGCTGATGGCCGATGCGGAAGTCGAAGCCCTGACGAGATTGATCCACCATCCACTGGTCAAGTCGGCGACCGTCGTCAAAATTCCACATCATGGAGCGAAGAGTTCGTTGAATCGGCGGTGGATTCAACGGCTCGGTGCGGAGAACGCGGTGGTGTCCGCCGGTCGGGGAAATCGTTACGGGCATCCGGCTCAAGACGTTTTGCAGGCTTACGATCACATGAACATTTACCGAACGGATTCCGGCGGCGCGATTGTGCTTTCCATGAAGCTGGATTCTGGAGACAGCCTGATCCGGCGTACGACGGATCGTCAGCCCATTCCTCTCGAATTGAGTGACTATTCGCCGGGACGTGAATGGGAAAATTTGTTTCGTTTTTGGAAAATCTGGGTGCGAAACGCGTAACGGGTTGGAAGCGTGGATCGACCGGGGACGTATGTGTTCACTCATTCATGGCCAATTTTCACTTCCTCCTTCCGTATTCCGAGTAAGACACCAATATGGTCATTTGATTTGATAAAGCAGAGCAAAAGGAACCAGACGTTTCCATAAAACTTTACAACAGTTTTGTTGACATTATAATTGTTGAAATTTATAATTTCAACAGTTTTGTTGAAACTAGAGGAAACCATTTACTGAATTAGAGGAGCAACTATGAGATCTTCCACCGGCCGTTGGGTAAGCGGCGGCGACTTTTTCGATCGCGAGCGCGAGTTACAGATACTGGAAACGCGGGTTCGAGAACGCAACCACGTATTGCTGACCGGACAACGGCGTATGGGAAAGACCAGCGTCCTCCGGGAACTCGGGAGACGCCTTGAGGGTGATGGTTGGGTTTTCCTCTTCACCGACGTCGAAGGAGGGACCTGTGCCGAGGACGCGGTCGCAGACATCGCACAGGCCGTGCACCCGGTTCGCTCGATCTCGTCGCGTTTCGCTACCGGGATGAAGCGCTGGATAGGCGACAATATCGAGGAGGTCAGCGCGCTCGATTTTGGCGTTAAAATCCGTGCCGGATTGGATGCAGGAAGTTGGCGGCGTCACGGGGAGCAACTGCTTCGCGATTGCGCCGCGCAAAACCAACCCGTGCTCCTGGTCATCGACGAACTGCCGATCTTCCTCAAGCGAATGCTTCGCGGCGACGACGGCGCACGACGGGTCGATGAGTTTCTGAGTTGGCTGCGCGGCGTGCTTCAGGCTCTCGGAGACGGCTCCCCGATCCTCATCGTATCCGGCAGCATAGGGCTGGGACCTCTTGTGAAGCGGCTCGGTATACCCGACCGTATCAACTATCTCGATCCTTTTCGCCTGGGGCCGTGGGACCGTGACACCAGCATCGAGTGTTTCAATCGTCTTGCGGAGAGTCACGGATTACGGGTTGAGGACGGCGTGGCGAAAGCGGTGTACGAAGCACTCGGCGTCGGCATTCCCCACCACGTGCAATCCTTCTTTGCACGTTTGCGGGACTTCGCCATGATGCAGGATCGGGACCGGGTGACAATGGAAGACGTCGGGGAGGTCTATCGCGCGGAACTTCTCGGCCCTTCGGGGCAAAACGACCTCGTACATTACGAGACGCGCCTCAAGGAGGGTCTGGATGATGAGAATTACTCCATTGCCATGGAGATCCTCGCGGAGGCGGCCATCCGGAAGGTATTCACGCCTGGTGCGCGACGTTGCCTCGAACGGCTGTACGCTAAAGTGGTGGACGTTGTGCCCGGGCGCATCGCGGATATACTCGAAATCCTGGTGCATGACGGATATCTCGAAACCAGTGATGATGGTTATCGTTTCCAGTCACGTTTGCTGGAAGACTGGTGGTCGGCGCGCTTCCGCGACCACCATACACCTCTCGAAAGACGCCGTTCTGACGATGGGCCACGAGGAGACGTACAATGAGCGAATTACGCAACCGGTCGATCCGCAAGTTCAATCCCGGGACGCTCCAGTCCGATGGGGAAGTAATCGACCAGTTCGTGGTCAGGAAACATGAACTCGATATCGTGCTTGACGTCCTCAGAGGGAACGTCGATTCACCATCGTGCCAACACGTCTTGGTTGTCGCTCCTCGCGGTCGGGGGAAGACCATGCTGCTGGAGCGTGTTGCTGCGGAGTTGCGTGCCGACGAGAAATTTTCCGCACGCCTGTTGCCGGTCCGGTTCATGGAAGAGAGCCAGGAGATTTTCAATCTGGCCGATTTCTGGCTTGAAACCCTGTTCCACCTCGCCAGGGAGAGCGCACCGCACGATCCCGAGCTTACGCGGGAACTGCGAGAGACGCACGCGGCACTGACTGCACGCTGGCGTGAGCAAGCGCTTGAGGAGCACGCGCGCGCCGCCGTCTTGGCGGCGGCGGACCGGCTGGGCAAGAAACTCGTGCTCGTGGTCGAGAACCTGCAGGCGCTATGTGAGAACGTGGACGACGATTTCGGCTGGAAGCTTCGGGGTGCGCTCCAGTCGGAACCTAAGATCATACTGCTCGCCACGGCCACCAGTCGCTTCGATGGGTTGGACGACGCGACGCAACCGTTCTTTGAGTTGTTCCGCATCGTTGGTCTGCAAAAGTTGAATACCGACGAGTGTCGTCGCCTCTGGCAAGTCGTCAGCTGCGATGCGGTGAGCGAACGTGAGATCAGACCGCTCGAAATTCTGACCGGCGGCAACCCCCGCCTCCTGATCATCGTCGCAGGGTTCGCTCAGCACCAGTCCCTCCGCCAGTTGATGGAAGAACTGGTGAAGCTGATCGATGAGCACACCGAGTATTTCCGTAGCCATCTGGAAGTCTTGGGCAAGACCGAGCGGCGCGTCTACGTCGCGGTAATCGACCTGTGGCGACCATCGAGTACCGGTGAAATTGCAGCGCGTGCACGAATGGATGTCCGTGTGGTCTCGACCATGCTCGGACGGTTGGTCGATCGGGGTGCGGTGATACCGGAGCCGAAAGGAAGCAGCAGAAGACGCTTCTACACTGCCGCTGAGCCTCTCTACAGCATCTATTACAAACTTCGACGGGAGCGCGACGAGGCGGCCATCGTAGAAAACCTGATCCGATTTATGGCGGTGTTCTACAGCGAAGCCGAACTGGCTGAGATGTCCGACATACTGATGGCTGAGGCGGCTCAATCAAGGGTCATTCATGATGGAATCGAGCGGGTGATCGACGATTTGCCGCAAGTCGGCAGATTTTTCCCTGGCATGGCGCAGCCAGGCATTGAGGGGCCCTCCAATCAAGCCGCTGGAATCGACAACGGGGAGGGCGAACGGTTCTTGCAAGAGATTTCCGTGGCGTTCGACGATGGGGCATTCGAGAAAGTTATCGAGACCGTGAACCGGTTGCTCGCTTCACAGAGTGCAGTTTCGTATCAAGTGCCGGAGGGACTCATAGCTTGGGCACTTTTTGTGAAAGCGTTTGCACATGAGAATCTGGGCGATTCCGAGGCGGTGATTGCATCCTACAACGAGGCAATCGAGCGCTTTGACGCCAGCGAAGCACCGGAGATTCAGATTCTGATTGCCAATGCGCTGCTCTCTAAAGGAATTGAGCAATGGAAGCTAGGCGATTCCGAGGCAGCGATTGCAGACTACGGCGAGCTGATCGAGCGCTTTGGTGACAGCGACGTACCGGAACTTCGAGACTTGGTCGGTAGAAGCTTGGTCAACAAGGGAGATACGCGAAGAGAACTCGGCAGGTTCGAGGCGGCGATTGCAGACTACGACGAGGTAATCGAACGCTTTGGCACCAGCGACTGGCCGGATCTCCAGGTGTGTGTCGCGAGGGCGTTAGCCCAGAGAGGAATTGCGCGAGGAGTACTGGTTAATATCGAGGCAGCGATTACAGACTACGACGAGGTAATCAAACGCTTTGGCACCAGCGACTGGCTGGATCTCCAGGTGTGGGTTGTGAGGGCGTTGGTCTGGAAGGGAATTGCGCAGACGCTACTCGGCGATCCCAAGACGGCAATTGCGATCTGCGACGAGGTAATCGAGCATTTCGGCGCCAGCGACGTACCAGAGTTCCGGATAGAGGTTGCCTTGGCGCTGGTGTACAAGGGTAGGAGCCAAACCGATCTCAGCCTCCCTAAAGAAGCTCTGCACACTTGCGAAGAACTCGAACGAAGACTCGCCGTCTTGACCAGCAACGACAAGATTCAGTTCACATGGCGAGCAGGGTGTGTGCGGGCGACGGCGCTGCTGATTCAAGGAAGACATCAGGCCGCGATGAAGACATTCCGGTCCGCGTATGCCGTGTTCGTACCCGGCAACGAAACGATGACGATCGATATGTTACAACTTGTGCCAGACTTAATCGTAGCCGGCGCCTCAGCGCACGATCTGGTCGAAATTCTGTCGAGCGACAGGGCGAAATTCGACGCGTTGGCGCCCATCATCATTGCCCTGCGCCAACGTAACGGCGAGGCGGTTCGTGCGCCGGCCGAGGTACTTGAGGTCGCGGCGGACATCAGTAAGCACATCGCGGCAAAAATGGCGAAGGTGACCTCGTAGCTTTGCCTACTCTGCTTGTCCTGAGCGAATGGTCACGAGGGGGTAGGGGAGGGAAAAATCGGTTGGTCATCGTCATTGCGATTGCATGCTCTCGAAGATTTCTCGAGAATTGTGCAAAGGTTCCCATCCAAGGATCGTCAAAGAATCCTCAACGTAATCCGTCGTACGGATACCGTTCAGCACACAGGTGACACCGGGCGTGCTGGTCAGACTCCACAGCGCCTTTCGTGACAGCGGTTCTCCGCGTTTCTCTTCCGGAAGGAACCGGTCGAGCGCCGTGGTGATGGTTTGAAGGTGTTGTTCACTCTTTTTGGCAGCTTCCTGTCTCACGATTTTGAGCAGAATGACCAAGTTGGGGATGTATTGGTTTTGCCAATGTTGCCAGGCTGTTGCCTGTTCCCGGCTCAGATGTTTGGCGGCTGCCTGAAGGGCCTGATTGATATGTGGCGCAATCATCTGCGATTCGATCTGATCCCAATGCTCCAGGTTGTGAATCCGGGATCGAAGGTGACGGAGTTCGTCAGCCAGGGAAAAGAAGTCTTTGGGTTCCAGCCCTTTTCCCGAATAGGGGATAAGGGGAGCAAATTCCTTCCGAAACGTTTCTTCCAACGTCGTGACGGCTTGGTGCTGCGTTTCAAATGGCGTTTCCACCGGTTCATATCGGGGGTCGGCCAGTCGCGTCATGCCCCGGTGTTGAGCGGATATCGCGTTGAGCGGCCTGTTCACGAGTACGGCGATGTGATGCTCTTGGGCGAACTTCAGGACGGTATCTTCTTGTCCGGTATTAGGCGTCAGCAAGGCTCCTGATTCGAAAAGATTCATGGGCAATTGAAGCACTCGAAACCCATGCTGGGGCTTGGCGGTCTGTTGTGCCGCCCGTTGGGCGGCTTCGAGTATGCGCGACAGCGAGGTCGCTTCCGGGTCGTCGGGTCGGGCCGTACTCGTGTTGGAAGAGACACCGTAAAATTGGATGCGACCTGAGTCAATCTGTTGCTCGAAATACACAAAAGCCTGCTCAAGGCGCCGGTAGAAATCGGTTCGCAGTTCGTCCAGGGTGGAGGCGTCAACAATGAGTTTCCTCTGCTTCGCGTCGGAGAGAAAATATTCGGGGTTGTGCAAGAGGCAGACGTCCAGCGTGGCGAGTCCCAGGCGATCGAGGGAGCCCGTCAGTTGGTCATCGAGAAACTCGGGGTGGAGACAGTGCCAGATGTCTTCCCCATATTTGACCATGTCGGGATAGGCACGCCCTGCCTGTTCCCTGGTCTTGGCGTGTTGCAGATTTTTCCCTTGAACGTAGCCGATTTTGGAGACGACGATCACGTTGTCGCGAGTCATTTCCTTTTGGGCAAGTAACTCTTTGAGTACGCTTCCCACCAGGCGTTCGCTGTCACCATCCGCATAGTTCGTGGAGGTATCGATGAGATTGCAGCCTTCGCGGATGGCTTTCAGGAGTGCGGTCCGGTGGTCCTCCTGGTCAACACCCGTTCTGTAGCCACCGAACCCGATCCTGGAGTTGGTGAGGCCCGTGGACCCCAAGGTTGTATAGCCGTTGGCCGTGATGCCGGAGTTGGAAGAATGTGCCAGGATCCGTGATACGTAGGCAGCGGTGCCATGAGCGGTTGCCGTTCCCGGTATGCCCGGAGAGGCCAGCGTGCGTGACGTCGAACTCCCTTGAGGAGCCTCGGTTAAGGACCGCGCAACGTCTTTCGGATCGGTAAGAGGAGCGTGACAGGTATAGTTTCGACACACGTATAAGGCGGCTTGCCTTTTGACGAGGGGTTTGTCCTTCAAGAGCGGATGTCGGGATTCGATGGCCTCGGGGTTGCCGTGTGCAATGATGCGATGGGGAATAAAATGACGGGCAACCTCATCGAGCAACCGGTCATATCCATGGTCGGTTGGTGATCCGATGAATGCCAATTCCAGCGGGCCGTTCAACAGGAAGTCCGCCGTCATGATCGTCTTGGCAAACCCCCTGGGCACGCGACTGATTTGTTGTCCATACGCCCGAACCGCCTGCGTGGCGGCGTCTCGAAAATCTTCGCGATCCTGATGAAAAGAGAGTCGAGCCAAGGCCATGGCCGCCACGGCGTTACCGCTCGGCGTGGCGCCGTCGGGTCCTTCACGCCCTCGCAGGATGAGGACTTCGTGATCGTTGGCCGTTGTAAAAAATCCACCGTGCTTCTTATCGAGAAAATCGCTCAGCAATCGTTCGCCTAACCGAACGGCTTCCGAGAGATATCGCTCCTCGCCTCCGGCTTCGTAGATGTCGATGAGGGCCTCTGTGAGATAGGCATAATCCTCCAGATACGCGTTGAGATGGGCTTTGTCGGCGCGGCAGGTGCGGTACAGGCCTCCATCGGGACGGGAGAGTGTGTCGAGCAGAAAATCCGCGGCACGACAAGCGGATTCCAAATAAGGGCCGTGTCTCAGGACCCGTGCCGCCTCGGCCATGGCGCTGATCATCATCCCGTTCCAGGCCGTGATGATTTTGTCGTCCAACCCCGGGGGCACGCGTTTCAGCCGCGCGTCATACACGAATGGCTTGACCCGATCGATCGTCCGTCGAAGCTCTTCCGGGGAACAGGAAAGTTTCTCGGCCGCTTGTTCGAGCGTGTGGGGGGTATTGGGAATACTGTGATGTTCCCAATTTCTGTCAGGGGTAATATCGTAATACGTGCAGAATCTGACCGCGTCCTGCTCCGATGGGACGATTTCCCGGATTTGTTCGGGATCCCACACGAAAAATTTCCCTTCGACGCCCTCCGAGTCGGCATCCGTGGCGGAATAATAACCGCCTTCGGGTGACGTCATTTCTCGAATGATGTAATCCAGAATTTCGCAGGTCACGCGTTTGTAATCGAGGTTGCCGGTCACCTGGAACGCTTCGAGATACGTCTTCGCGAGTAACGCATTGTCGTAGAGCATTTTTTCAAAATGGGGAACCAGCCAGCGTTCATCCGTCGAATATCGGGAAAACCCTCCACCGATATGGTCGTACATGCCGCCAGTGGCCATGGCATCCAACGTTTTACAAACCATGTGAAGGACGTGTTCTGTCTTGGTTCGTTGGTATTGCCGGAGGAGACACGCGAGCCCGGTGGCCGGTGGGAATTTGGGAGCTTGGCCGAAACCGCCATAGATCGGATCGAAGTCCGCTGAAAATTGCTCGACCGCAGAGTCAATCTCCTGTTGCCCGACCGTCGTGGGAGCGGGGACGCGCATGGACGTTTGCAACCGGTCGGTAAAACGAGTCGCGCTTTCGGCAATGGCGGCACGATCCTGTTCCCAGCCTTCGGCAATTTTTTTGAGGACCGTCCCGAAGCCTGGCCGGCCCCATTTGTCGGTCGGAGGAAAGTACGTACCGGCAAAGATCGGTTGCTGGTCCGGCGTCAGAAAAACCGTCATGGGCCAGCCGCCGTTTCCCTGATTCATGGCGATGGTGGCTTGCATGTAGATCTCATCGAGATCCGGGCGTTCTTCACGGTCAACCTTGACGCAGACGTAGTAACGATTCATGAGCGAGGCGATCTCGTCGTTCTCGAACGATTCCCGCTCCATGACGTGGCACCAATGACAAGCGGAATACCCAATGGACAAGAGAAGGGGCTTATCTTTTTCCTTGGCCAGATCGAGAGCTTCCTGTCCCCAGGGATGCCAATCCACCGGGTTGTAGGCGTGTTGCAGCAAGTAAGGGCTCGTTTCGTGAATGAGACGGTTCGGAGCCCGGGTCGGGTGAGGATCAGCCATGGAACCGACAGTAGCACCGGGCAAAAATATGGGTCAACTTGAGTTTCTTGATCCTTGTTCTTAAAACCCTTTTCGCCGACGCGGCAAGACGTTGAGAATCCGAATCGACGACTTTGAGAAAGGGAATCGTTTTTAAGTAATAATGCCTAGTACTTTCTATTGACATCAGCAAAAAAGCGAGGTACCCTGAAAGCAAGATGATCATTGAAATGGAAGGATGTTCATGATTCAGAAATCGTCATAATCAATACAGACCGCGCTCAAAAAAAGGAGGCCGCTATGAAAGCCAAACAAGGAGTTATTGATCTTCTCAATAAACTGTTGACCGAAGAATTGACGGTCATCAATCAGTATTTTTTGCACGCCAAAATGTGCAAGAACTGGGGCTATGACCGATTGCACCATCACGTGTTGGATCGCAGCTACGGGGAAATGAAAGATGCGAAAGAGGTGATCGATCGTATTCTGTATCTGGAGGGCCTTCCCAACATGCAGCGGCTCGGAACGGTCAAAATCGGAGAAACCGTCCCGGAACAGTTGAAAGCGGATTTGGACAAGGAAAAATCCATGGTCAAAATGCTCACCGAAGGTATCCATCATTGTGTCAAGGTCGGTGATTTTGCGACGCGTCACATGCTCGAAGACATGGTGAAAGGTGAAGAAGAGCACATTGATTGGATTGAAACGCAGTTGGAAACCATCAAGCAAGTCGGGTTGGAAAATTACCTGAGCGAACAGATCCACGAAGAAGGCAGTTAAGCGATCACGCGTTTCGTTCAAGCCTTGAGAGGGAAAAACCGGATTTTGGCTTTTCCTTTTCAAGGCTTTTTGTTATGTAGTAAGCGTAAAGGTTCACTAATTCGTTGACAGCATGAGGGGCTGACCACGGCAGAAGTGTCATCCTGAACGAAGTGAAGGATCTCTCGGTCAACAACTGAACGCCTCAACGACGAGATCCTTCGCGTTGCTCAGGATGACCATTTGGTAGTATGTGTCTGATCAGGGATTTCCGTAAAGGAGCCGGCGTATGGCATTGACCCATTCGACCATGTTGGAGTTGGGAACCACCGTTCCCGATTTTCAATTGCCTGACGTCGAGTCAGGCAAGATGATCAGTCCCGGCCAATTTGCCGGACAAAAAGGATTGCTGGTGATGTTCATTTGCCGGCATTGCCCTTACGTGATTCACGTGCAACAGGAACTGGGTCAATTGGGGCGGGATTGTGCCGGGAAATCGCTTGGCGTGGTTGCGATTAGCAGTAACGACGTGGACAACTATCCGGATGATCATCCCGAACGATTGCGAGCCATGGCCCGAGAACTCGAGTTCCCGTTTCCCTACTGTTACGACGAAAGCCAGGCCGTGGCCCAGGTCTTCACGGCGGCCTGTACACCGGATTTCTTTTTGTTCGACAAGACGAGGAAATTAGTCTATCGAGGTCAGTTGGATGACAGCCGTCCAGGGAATGGGAAGCCGGTGACGGGAAAAGATTTGAGGGCAGCGATCGATGCCGTCCTGGCGGAGCAGCCCGTGAGTCAGGATCAACGCCCCAGTGCCGGGTGCAACATCAAGTGGAAGTAGGGAACAACGATCGTTGTTCCCTCCTGTAGGGACAACCCCCCGTGGTTGTCCTAGTCAATTCTATCGCGTCCAGGCAAACAATTTCCCGAGTAATCGTTTCTTGCTCTCGGTAAAGGTGGTTTTTCTCCAGGCATTGGCGACTTTTTTGATGACTTCGGCCTGGGTGGGGTAGGGGTGGATCGTACTGGTGATCGTCAGCAAGCCGAGTCCCCCTTTCATGGCCAACGTGAATTCGCTGATCATATCGCCGGCATGGGATGCGACGATCGTCGCGCCCACAATGGTATCGGTTCCTTTTTTGACGTGTACGCGGGCAAATCCCTGATCCTCGCCGTCTAAAATCGCTCGATCCACTTCGTCGAGCCTAAACGTAAAGGTATCGACCTCGATCCCCTTGTTCTTCGCCTCGGCTTCATACAGCCCGACGTGTGCGATTTCCGGAGCCGTATAGGTAGCCCAGGGGATAATGAGCGAATCCGTTTTGGCATAACCCAACCCGAAGGGATGTGGGAATAAGGCGTTTTGAATGACGATTTGGGCCATGGCATCCGCGGTATGGGTAAATTTAAAGGGAAAACACACGTCACCAGCAGCATAGACGTTGGGAGTGGTCGTCTGTAATCGATTGTTCACCCTCACGCCGGTCCGTGTATCATACTCCACTCCGGCCGTTTCGAGTCCGAGCCCTTCCACGTTGGGTGCGCGTCCCACGCCGACGAGTATCTCATCGACCACGAGTTCGTGCTGCTCACCATGGCTGTTGTAATGCAGGACTTTCTCTTGTCCGCGTCGTTCGACGGTTGTGATCTGTGAATCAAAGACAAAAACGACGCCGTCTTCAGTCATTTGGGTTTGGACGATTTCCGCGGCATCCGCATCTTCACGAGGAAGAATGTGCCCGGTTTGTTCGAACAGCGATACGCGGCTGCCGAATCGAGCAAACGTTTGAGCCATCTCACAGCCGATCGGACCGGCGCCGATGACCGCGAGGCGTGGGGGGAGCTGGGTTAAGGAGAAGACGGTTTCATTCGTCAAATAACCTGTTGCTTCCAGTCCTTGAATAGGCGGGGCTGCCGCGCGCGCACCGGTGCAGATGGCGGCTTTCGAAAAGTGAAGCGTGGTGCCGCCCACGTCGATCGTATTTGCCCCGGTAAAACGGCCCTCACCCATAAACACGTCAACACCAAGGCTCGTAAAGCGATGAGCCGAATCCACCCGGCTGATGCGTGCTCGAAGTTTTCGCATTCTTGCCATGGCGAACCCGAAATCGGTTTTGACTCCATCCGGAATGGTCACGCCGAATTCCCTTGCCTGTTTCACCGCGTTCCACGCACGGGATGCGCGAATGACACCTTTGGACGGCACGCATCCGACGTTCAGGCAATCGCCGCCCATCAAATGTCGTTCGATCAGGGCGACCTTCGCGCCGAGCGCGGCGGCCACCGCCGCGGTGACCAACCCGGCGGTCCCGGCCCCGATGACAACGACATTGTATCGACCGGTTGGTGCGGGGTTGATCCAGGTTGGAGGATGGACGTTGTGAACGAGTTGCTGATTGAATTCATCCATCGGGGCTATGGTCACGGGTTCGCTTTGATGATCATGCATGGTGCAGTCCTTGGTATGAAAATAATCTCACTCAGGCCGCCTTTCCTGTTCCCCTCCTTTGCTTGTCCTGAGCGTAGCCGAAGGATCGGGAGGGGGTGAGGGGAGGTAGACCCTGCGGCTAGGAGACGAAACCCTGTGCGCTCTGGGTGGTCCACTCTACCCCACCTACCCTCCCCTTACAAAGGGGAGGAAAAGAGGATGGTTTGGTTAACGTAGCGTAATTTTTTTCCTTCCCACGAATTTGCGATGAAGAATGGGAACGAGAGCCAGCAAACCCAGGAAGGTAAACGCCAGCAACACGGGCGGTGAGGCAATTTCCGCCAATGAGTTGATGGATCCGAGTTGTCTCCCCGCAAACGCGTAGACAAAGCTGCCCGGGATAATGCCGATTGAGGTTCCTATGACGTAGGTGCCGAGAGGTATCCGGGTCAGACCGGACACGAGATTGACGAGAAAAAACGGAAAGGCCGGGATAAGCCGCAGCGTCAACAGATAGCTGAAGGCGTTTTGGGCGAAGCCGGCTTGAATCGGTTCAATACGCTCGCCGAATTTGCGTTCGACCCAATCGCGTAAGACGTATCGTGCAGCCAAAAAGGCCAAGGTGGCGCCCGCGGTGGCTCCAATGTTGACGAAGATCGTCCCGAGGATGCTTCCGAAGAGAAAGCCCCCGGTGAGAGTCATGAGGGCACCGCCGGGTAACGAAAACGCGGTTTGCAGGATATACACTGCCACGTAGAGGATGACCGCGGCGGTAAAATTGGCGTTGGCATAAGCCAGCAAATCGTCCCGGTTGGCTTTTAGAGCTTCAAGAGAAAAATACTGTCCAACGTCGAAATAGAAAAATGCCCCAAGCCCCAGTCCCAGGATTCCAAGAATAACGATTTTTCCGAGAGATCGCGTGGAGGATTCAGCAGAGTCAGTCATCGTTCGCTCCATTGTTGTTGCCTTTGTGATGGCTTTAGCTCATGTCGGCAAGTCATATACTCTCTACAACATTATACCGCATGAAGGTCTGAGCCCATTACGAAGGCACTTTGCCGGTGGAAAGATCGGTTGCATTTTCCGTCTCTTGGACGGCAGATTCTGAGTTGATCTGACCGGCTAATTCCTCGGCAGGATACGTGATGATCTCGGCAAGGGTAGGGTGATAATGGGGTATCCGAGCGAGATCATGAACTGTCCCATGATAATACATGACGGCAATGAGTTCATGAATCAGTTCCGCGGCTTCCGGCCCGACAATATGGGCTCCCAAAATTTTGCCGTTCTCCGGCGAAGCCAGAAGTTTGACGTGACCATGAGTCTCACCCAACGTCAATGACTTCCCATGGTCGGCAAACGGATACGAGGCAACACGATAGGGAATCTGCCGGTTCCTGCATTCTTTTTCGCTTAAACCGACGCCGGCGACTTGAGGGTCGGTAAAGACGACTTGGGCTTTGAGCCGGTCGTCATATCGGCGAGGGGAAGCCTGGGGATGGATGGCGTTCCACCCTGCAATTTCTCCCTGTTGGATCGCAATATGGACGATTTCATGGAGTCCGTTCACGTCACCCACGGCATAAATGTGCGGCTGGCTGGTTCGCATCGTGTCATCGACCGCGATTTTGCCTTGATGAACCTCGACCCGTGCAGCCTCCACGTTCAAACCTGAAATGTTAGGCTGGCGCCCGAGGGCTTGGAGAATCACTTCTGCGGAAACGGTTTTTTCCTTCCCCTCATGGGTCAAGTGGGCTACTTTTTGCGTGCCGTCCCGGGTAAAGTGATGCAGTTGGGTATTGGTCAACACCGTCATGCCTTCTTCCCTGAACCGTGCTTCCACCGGACCGGCCAGGTCTTCATCACCTTGTGACATGACGTGAGCGCTCCGCTGGATCAACGTCACGAGGGTCCCGATACGCTGGAAAAATTGAGCCAATTCCAGGGCCACGGGCCCACCGCCGAGCACGATCATGGATCGGGGAACGTCGCGCAGTTCCAGGGCTTCATCACTGGTGAGATATCCGGCTTCGTCGAGTCCGGAGATCGGGACATGGGAGACCACGGACCCCGTGGAGATAATAAACGCTTTGGCGGTCAGCTTGTGAGAACCGGCCTGGACTTCGTGGGGAGAGAGGAACGCGGCGCGTTCCTCGTATAGGGCGAAACGGGAATCTTTCAGTGCGTGGATGCGGTCATCGGCAAACTCACCGATAAGGCGAGCCTTGCGATTGATGATTGCGGAGAGATCGGCTTCCGCGGGAACCGGCTTTAACCCGAATTCTTCCGCACGGTTCATGAGCGACATGACGTCGGATGAGCGCAGGATCGTCTTGGTCGGCATACATCCGCGTAAAATGCAGAGCCCTCCCAACGGTCCATGATCGACAATGCCGACGTTGGCGCCTTCGTCGCGCGCCGTCCGTGCCGCGGCATATCCTGCGGACCCTCCTCCGATGATAACGACGTCATGTGTCATGGCGTTGCACGTTTCGACTCGTCCCAATGCTGTGGCATGGTAGCGGAAGCATCTTCCGTGTACAATGCCGTTTTTCCCTAAGAGATTGGTTGATGATCGATGACACCGATTGCAAACGGGCGTGCGTGCCGGTACGTGGACGTGGTCGGTCTGTGGTGCGCGTTGGGGTACGCCGCCCTCGCCTTTCTGGCGCGGCGACCCGGCGAACCCGACCTGCCGGTGTTCTTCCTCTTCGTCGCGTGGACCAGCCTGCCGGTCTTCAGCCTCTACCTGTACTTCCACCGGCGTGGCGAACCGTTCCCACTCGGTCGCCTGATTTTTTGGGCGGTGGTCTTCCGGATCTGTGGATTGGCAGGCGGACCGTTTTTTGAAGACGACTTCTATCGTTACCTGTGGGACGGCTACCGCTTTGCGACGACCGGGACTCCCTACGGCGCAGCCCCGGAAGCGTTTTTTGGCGACCCCGGCGTTCCAGCGATGTTTCACCGCATCCTGGATGGCATCAACTATCCGGAATTGCAGACCATCTACGCACCGGTCACGCAGGTTGTCTTCCTGCTCGGCTACTGGTTGGAACCGGGAAGCGTCGCAGCCTTGCAGTCGATCCTGATCGCCGTCGATCTTGCGACCATCGCGCTGCTGCTGCGCTTGGCACCGGCCGGGAACGTCATGCTCTACGCGTGGTGTCCGCTGGTCGTCAAGGAGGTCGCCTTTACCGCGCACCCGGACGGCATCGGTGTCTGCCTGCTGCTGGCGGCGATCGTGCTGGCCCGGGACCACCGCTGGAGTGCCGCCGTCTGCCTGGGGATGGCCGTAGGGGCCAAGATATTCGCGCTGGTGCTGGCGCCGTTGGTGCTGGTCGGCGCAAGCTTCGGGCCTTGGGTTCTGTTCGTCGCCACGCTGGCGGCGTTGTATGCGCCGTTCGCCCTGCAGGGCGGCACGGACTTCGAGTCGTTGCTGGTCTTCGCGCGGGAGTGGGAGTTCAACTCGGCGGCATTCGGGCTGCTCACCACCATCTTGCGGCCGTTCGAGGCCAAGCTCGTGCTGGGCCTGTTGTGCGGCGCCTTCTGGGGACGCTACTATTTCCGATATTCCCGGAGCAACGCGCGTGAGGTCCCGCGAGGCGACTGGCTCTATGGCGTGTTACTCGTGGCCTCACCGGTGATCAATCCGTGGTACCTGCTCTGGCTGCTTCCGTTTGCGGCGATCGCGCCGAGCGCCTTTGCGTGGACGGCCTCCGTTGCGGTTTTTCTCGGCTACGTGACCGGACTCAACCTGAACGACGGCGATCTGCACCCGTACCAGCAGCCGGCATGGGCCCGGCCCCTGGAGTTCGGCCTGATCCTGCTGGCGCTGGCTTATGACCTGTTCCGGCGGCGGGCGACGGGTCTCGGCGTCAGGATCAACAATTGATACGGTGTTAGGTACGATGTACAAGAACCTGAGCGTCGGAGCCGTAATTCCGGCATGCAACGAAGAAGACAACATCGGCGCCGTGGTTACCGCGCTGCTGGATCTTCGCATGGACGCCGGACATCGCGTCATCGACGACGTCGTGGTGTGCGACAACGGATCGACGGACGACACGGCGAGCCGCGCGCAAGCGGCGGGCGCCCGCGTGGTCGTCGAGAAGACGCCAGGCTACGGTATGGCGTGCCTGACGGCCATTGCCGCCCTCCACCCGGTGGACGTCGTCCTGTTCGTCGACGGCGATCAGTCGTTCGACGTCCGGCAGTCTCTTGGCCTGCTGACGGCCATTGCGGACGGCGCCGACCTGGCCATCGGGTCCCGCGTGCTGGGACGGATGGAACCGGGCGCCCTGTCGATGCCGCAAATCGCCGGCAACCGCGTGGCGGGCCTGCTGATCCGGCTGCTGTGGGGGCGGGTGGTCACCGACCTGGGTCCCTTTCGGGCCATTCGCGCGAACGCACTGCGCCGGCTAGACATGCGCGATACCGCCTACGGTTGGACGGTGGAAATGCAGGTCAAGGCGATCCAATTGAACATGAGACTCGTCGAGACGCCGGTGAATACTTTTCGACGGCGTTTCGGCATATCGAAGGTTGGGGGAACCCTGAAGGGCGTCATCGGCGCCAGCATCGGAATTCTCGGAATGATCGCACGGTTGCGATGCCGGCGTGCCGATTCCGGCAAAACATGTGACAACAAGGAGGAAGAACGGCCATGAAGCCAACCCTGATTACCGCTGAACGTGCGAGAAGCTGCCTGCGAATTGCCGTAAGCCTGCTCGTGGTGACGCTGCTTGCTGCAGCAGCACATGCCCAGTCCGCAAAACTGATTCCGGCGTGGGACGCGAGCGACGAAAACAGCGTCGCGCACATTGATCACACCGCCTGGCAGGACATCCTGAACGACTATCTCCGCGTCCACGACTCGGGCGTGAATCGCTTCGATTACGGGGCGCTCAAGGCCAATGCAGGGGACTTCGCCAAGCTGGCCTCGTACCTGGCGTCTTTGCAGTCGCTGGATCCACGGGACTATTCCCGAGCGGAACAGAAAGCGTACTGGATCAATTTTTACAACGCCCTGACCGTGCAGGTCGTGGCGGATGCCTATCCCGTGAAATCCATCAAAGACATCAGCGAGAGCCTGCTCGGCAGCTTTGGGGATTTTCGGCGGGCCCTGGGACGACGTGCACGCCAAGGTCGCCGGTCTGGACCTGACGCTGAACAACATCGAACACGGCATCCTGCGACCCATCTGGCGGGATAACCGAATCCACTACGCGGTCAACTGCGCCAGCTACGGCTGTCCCAACCTCTGCCCGACGGCCTTCACCGCGGACAATACCGAGGAACTGCTCGATGCCGGCGCACGCGCCTACGTGAATCATCCGCGTGGCGTCGAATTCATGGACGACGACTTCATCGTCATTTCGAGCATCTATAAATGGTACGCGGCGGACTTCGGGGGCACAGAGAAGTCGGTGATCGAACACCTCGTCAAGTACGCGGACAAGGCGCTCGCGGCGCGCCTGAGGAAATTCGCCGGATCAGTGGACTACGAGTACGACTGGAACCTGAACCGGCCCTGAGGCGCGCCTGCATCCTTCGACAGGCTCAGGACAGGCGCGCGGGGAATCAGAAGGTGTCGAACAGGTAACCCATCGTCACGCTGAACACTTTGGACTTCGACGTATTTCGACCGTCGATGACCTCCCCGTAAGTCAAGCCCAGGTTCATCTGGTCCGACACGTTGAGGCTCACCGTCCCGCTGAGGAACTGGATGTCTTCTTCTAGCCTGGGGAAAACGCGCCCGGTGGGAGTGAATCCGGGGCCGCCGATTTGGAGGCCGGACTGAGCGTCAACGAGCTTGTAGTTGACACTCAAGCCGATGTTGTCTAGCAGCACGCCGCCCGACACATTCACGAAGACGTCCGACGGGACGTCCTCGTCGCGGACGCGGTACCCGACTTCGCCGGATACGGCGAACCGGTCCGCGAAGAATTTGCCGGCCAGGGCCGACACTTCCAGGCCGCTTGCTCCGTCGCCGATGGAATTGATGTAGCCGGCTGCGTAGGATCCCTCAATGATCGCCCCGCCGCGCAGGGCGATGCTCGGCATGGATGGATTCACCAGTTCGTCGGCGATGCGCCAGGTGACGCCGATATTGGAGTCCGTGAGGCCCGAGTATTTATCCCTCCCACCCGTCGGTCCTGCCGAGGCGTAGCTTCTGGCAGCGCCCACGCGGAAGTCTATTGCGACTGCATCCGACAAGCCGTACATCCCGTTCACCCATACGGTGTGCTGACCGAGATTCGGACCTGGAGGTGTCGCCTGTCTTGGGGGGGTTCCCCTCTGTTTATCGCCAACGTAGAACTCGTTGGCGTTCTGGGAGACATAGGAAAGATTGACGAATCCGGCGCCTGGCGCGGGGAGCCACGGCGACACTCCGTCGGCGAATGCGGATGATCCGATGGCCGTCATGACCGTAACCACTATGGTAATTAATCCTGCTTTGTGCATGGTGCCCTTCCTCCGTTTATGCATGTTCATGATGAAACCGACGTGGTTAGAGTTTGAAGCGGCGTTTCAGGTAATAGTGGACGAGTTCCTGTTCGTCCGGCTTCCCGTCGCACCCGGCGGCACGGCTGCCCGGACAGAGTACGGAAATGTGCTCGTCATCCGGGGTGCCCGGCTTGTTCGCCGCGTCACGGGTTTCGAGGCTGTTTTTCAAACTCATAGCGCGTTCCGGGGTCAGATCGCCCGCCTGCAGGGGACAGGACGGGCACACGAGCTTCTGGAACGTGAGTGCCTTGCCCATGGCGTAGGCGCTCCTGGCGCTGATACCTTGGCCGCCCGAAAGGGAACCGGATGCGTATGCCGATGCCTGCAAGAGGCCACCGGCGATGATCATCAACGTGAGAAAACCAATCGTTCGTTTCATCTGGTGACTCCTCCTAAGAAAGTAAAAGAGCGTCGTGGACTGACGTGACCAATCATTCTACTATAAAAAAACACGTTCTAAATGCTGATGATTTCGCATTTCAACTAAAATTTGCACGGGCGAGTGCCGGCCCGTCATCGTATTGCTATCTGTCCGTGCATGGTGACACAATTCAGGGAAAGGCGAGTAGGTCGGATTAGCGTAGCGTAATCCGACACGGGCATCGAACGGCGGATTGTCGGGTTACGCCTTCGGCTAACCCGACCTACAAAAAAGTCCTCGTCCGCGTAGGTTGGATTCGTAGGTCGGATTAGCAAAGCGTAATCCGACGGTGCTGGTTGCTACCTGATTGTTATGCATAATTTCTTATTTTCGGATCAAGAGTGAGAAAAAGGACCATTGGAGGAAAACGCATGCATCGAAGAATAAGAATGGGCTTTCTCGTCTTGGGATGCTTGGCGATGGTGACGGGATGTGCCACGCCGTCGGGTCCTTTCGCCGTCTTGCCCATGACCAGTCCTGCTGCGGCTCATCATAATCTTGAGGGGATTCAGGAGTATGATGCCGGGAAGTGGCAGGTGGCGAAAAGTCGTTTTGAATCGGCGATCCGAGCCGACCCCGATTTGCCGGAAGCCCATTTCAATCTGGCCCTGACGCTTCACAAGCTGGGCAATCACCGGGAAGCCACGATCCATTTCAAAAAAGCGAGTGAACTGGCTCCGACCAATAAAGAAATCGTGGAATCCCCAGCCTATCGCAACCATCTCGGTCTGTCTTCGACTCTGGAGAAGCACCTGAGCGGAGGCTATCGGTATTGAGGTTCCGTTTTTCCAGGGGTTCTCACAACGGCGTGCCTTGGTCATGAAATACAAATCCACCTGGTCCTACGTTCTCGTGGGTATTCAATTCGCCTGTATGGTAGCGATCCTTGTTTCCGGCCCGTGGTTCGCCAGGAATGAGTGGTTCTTCACGTTGGAACTGTCGGGAAGCCTGTTGGGGTTGTGGGCGATCCTCACAATGCAGTTAAAGAACGTCAACGTTTTCCCCGATGTCAAAGCCGGAAGCCACCTGGTGGCCAATGGTCCGTATCAATGGATCCGGCATCCCATGTACACGGCGTTGCTGATGATCATGCTGGCGTTGGTGTGCGAGTCATTTTCATACTGGCGAGGGTTTTGCTGGTTACTCTTGAGCGTGGATCTGGTGGTGAAACTCTCCTATGAAGAGCTGTTGTTAAAGGAAGTCTTTGACGACTATGAGGCTTACCGGTTGCGGACGTGGCGGCTTGTTCCCTGGATTTTCTGAGAGCATGGTTTGCGAACGCATTGGCATGAAAATAGTCAACGACATCCCGAATTGGTCATTCCTGTACATGTTCAGTCATTCGTTGACAATTCCCGATGTCTCCTTCTGTCATTCCCGTTTTTCCCTCTCTGTCATTCCCGACATTTTTAATCGGGAATCCAGTCAGAGGAGGAATCCAGGGTTCTGTTCCAGGCGGACCCGCACGCATGGAAGAGCAGAAGAGAAAAACCTGGATCCCCGATCAGGTCGGGGATGACAGCAAAGCGGAATTTTCTGCATGATACCGTCAATGTCGTCGCGATGATTTATTTCCAAACCAAACCAGACGCCGTATTTGAGGCTATTCTGAAAGAAGCCTTCACCAGTGAAGCAGCCGAAATCCAACTGCTGTCGGACGACGGGGCCATCGATTCCTGGGAAGGACTCTATCCGGAAACTTCCCAACGTCTCTGTCCTTATGAGGCGGTGCGGGTGTTGGCCCAACTGTTGGCCGCCGTGAATGATTCACAAGTGTATCGCTTAACCGATCTGCACTGGCTCGTGCTGTACGAAACGTTAAAAAATTTTTGCGCGACCCATAATGATCTGCTCGATGATTTCGACCAGTATGCCAGACCTGTTGGCGATTACAACATTGGGGAAGTGGATGGAACTGCGCTGGTCAACGTGTATTTTTGGGATACGGACTTTCTTTTGTGCAATCGAGAAGAGACGTGGGGCGACCGGCAAGCAAGCAACCTCCGTCAACGGGATAATACTGGAGAAAATCCGTCGGAGCAGGATGCCGCCATCCCCGCCCTGGAACCCGTCGATGAGCTTGGTTGGATCGTGAGGGAACCCCGGGAATATTTCCGGGCAGGTTCCACACGGTATCCGGATTATGGCGACAGGTAAACCTTGAGCAACTCACGCATCCCGGAACAGATGCACGAATAAGCCGTCACGGAGCTTGGGTTCAAACCACGTGCTCTTGGGCGGCATGAGGCCATGGGCATCGGAAACCGCCATGAGTTCGTCAACGGTCGTGGGGGACAACCAGAACGCCACGGCCCATTCTCCTTCATCCACCATCGAGGCCAACGCTTTCGGCGGGTGGATGCCTCCGACGAAATCGATCCTCGGATCGGAACGTTGATCCGCAATCCCCAACAGGGGCCCTAACACGCGGTCGGTCAACACCGAGACGGCCAATGCGTTCGCCGGATCCTGCTCCATCCTGGACCGTTGTTCCGGTGTCAATTTGGGGAGCGCGCGATACCAACGGCCTTCCAGATACATATCAAATCCGGCTTCCGGAGCCTGACCTGGTTGTGTGGTGGGTTGTAATTCATAGTCCAAGGCCAAGGCCTCGAGAAATTTTTGTGGGGTGTGCCCATTCAGGTCACGCACCACGCGATTATAGGGCAGGATTTGCAGTTCGTCGTGCGGAAAAATGACACACAAAAATCCTTCTTCACGATGCCGGGATGCCCGTGCGTCATTGTGGGCCCGTGAAGCGTGTACCCGGCTGGCAGCGGCAGAGCGATGGTGCCCATCGGCAATGTACAACGCGTCAACGTTCTTGAAATCTTCGACCATTTTTTCAATGGCCACGTGGTCACGCAGGCTCCAGACGGTGTGCTCCACGCCATTGTCGGCAGTGAATTGAACGTCCGGCTCGGTAACGGCCGTGACGTCAGTGAGCCAATTCTCGAATTGGGCCGTACGGCGAAAAAACAAGAGGACGGGACCGGATTGCGATTCGTGCGTTTCGATCACTCGCACGCGGTCCTTTTCCTTGACCGGCTTGGTGAGTTCGTGTTTTTTTATGATCCCACGGTCGTATTCGTCGATCGAGGCGAGCGCGACGAGACCGGTCTGTTCGTGGGTCTCCCATCGTTGTCGATACACTCCAAACATGGGGTGGGCTTCCCGTACCAGGATGCCGTCTTCAAGAAACTTCCGAAGGTTGGCAGCTCCTCTTTCGTAGATTTCCGTTGAATAGGGATCAATGCCGTCAGCCAACTCCAATTCAGCTCGCCCGACCCGAAGGAAACAGTAAGGATTGCCATCGGCAATGTGACGCGCCTCGTCCAAAGAGACGACGTCATAGGGGGGGGCAGCCACTTGGACGGCGCATTCCGGTTTGGGCCTTACGGCACGAAAAGGGATGATGGTTGCCATGGGTTCTCCTTTTTACGTTCGTTTTCAAACGGTGCAACTTAGCATATTCTGGTTGGCTGAAACACTCAAGCAAACTCATGGAGGAAGTTGTTCTAGGAATAGAGCCGGGGATGGGAAACACGAACGAGGATCGTTCAGGCCGGCCAACGGCGGGTGACCCGAGATGTTATTTCATAAATTCAAAATCGACCGGGAGACTGCCTTGTGGAGTGATGGTCACGCGGTGTTCTTTTATGCCGAGAACGGGATGCCATGCCACCAGGTTATAGTCGCCGGGCGGGACCTGGTCGATCTCGAAATTCCCTAATTCATCTGAAATGGCGTAATAGGGATTCTTGACCACGTACAGCCAATTTTCCATGAAGTCGTGACGATCACAGGTCAAGCCCACGGCCACGGCTCGACGTAATTTTTTGGCGGGGAAGACTTTTTCCGTCTGTCCCTGGGCTCGCAGACTCTGGGTATGCATGGTTCTCATGATTTTTGCTTTGCGGCCCCTTAGCGAATACGTGTGAAGCGTGTGTTTGATGGAATCGTGATTGATGAAATGGACGGCTTCATCAGCCATTATGACCCCGGTGAACGGGCCGAAGCTGCATTTTTCGAGTCGAACGCCAAGGTTTAAACCGTTTCCACCGGCATACTGGAATTCCCCGCGACCCCGTCCGGTGGCTGTATCGTGATGCGAAGAGAAAGGTTTGCCCTTGTCCACGCCTTCCAGCGCGATGACGACACCTTTAACCATGCCTTCGTGCACTTCGAGCTTGGTCAGTACGCGCGCTGCTCCACAAATCTCAGGCCCGTTCCTGACTTCAAAACGTCTTGGGGCATGGGGAAGGGTGCCCGTAAAGGCCACCTTTCCCGTGATGGTTGCCCCGTTTTCGACTTCAATCACGTCGTAGGCAAACCCCACACCTGCGTACCCTAATATTACAAAGAACCAGCTTATTGTACAGATGTGGCGCCACATGTGGTGTCTCCTTTTCAAAGAATTTCACTCATCTTTTCTCATGGCAGGAGGATCCCATTAATAGACCGCCTGCCACCCGAACGTCACGATCGAATCGGTTTCAAGTTGCCCGTCCAGGTACTGGTAGACAGGGAACCCGCCTTCCACTGCCAGCCGATTTTCCAGACCCATAAAATCAGGGAACAGGACGTTGATCCCGAACAGGATGTCCAGGCGTTGCCCACCCAGCAGGGCAGGAAACGCCGTTTGAACGATCCTCATTTGATTCATTGGGTGTAGCGTGCCAATGGTCGGGTCCATTCCATCATAGGCTTCCCAGTGATTCCAACTCAGACGGATCGAACTGCTCAGCGTATTTTTGATGACTTCATAGGCACCATGGACGTTGACCGTATAGGCGTCACCCTTGGAAAAATCATTGGAATTGTTGCCTGCCCGCAGGGTGCCGATGGCTTGGAAGCCCCAGGAGGCTCGTCCCATCTCTCCTCCGTACGTGATCCCGGGATAAAAATCGAAGGTCCCCGAACCAAGATGCATGGGATAGGGTAATCGGGTGTTGGCCCCCATTGGCGTCCTGTCAGTCGGCTCAATATCTCCAGTCGGCACACTCAGCGACAGGTTGAAGTGGAACCGATGGGCCCCGATGCTTGGAGCTTCGACTGCCCAGAGCCGCCAAAGTGATCCGAACCTGAGGTCTCCGAGCCCTTCGGAACGGGTCGTAAATTTCCCTCCCGTACGCGTAACATGATTCATGCTGTTGTTCAGGTATGGCACCATGAGCATCAGGGTCACGGTGTCATTCCATCCATACATGAACCCGAACATGTGCATCCACATGCGCATGGATTCCGGCGCCACGAGATAGCCCGATGGAGGAACGGGGCTTGGTGTTATCACTTCATTAGTGGTCAGCCTGTTGGTCCCGTAACGATTTCCTTCCATGAACATGTGCATCAAGCGATAGGAGAACATCACTTCCCCTGCTTCATGCGTGTGATCTCCCATCATCCCGATCGGACCATGAGCATTCGGCTTGTCGTCGGTGTAAAAGTTCCCCGTGGTCAGTTTCTCACCTTTTTTCGCCAGCCCTTCAGCCAGGGATTCCTCGACGTCATCAAGCAGGCCGTCCAGTAATGCCGCGTGAGCCTCTTGAGTGCCGGCCCACGTCATGCTGAATAAAAATAATACAAGTATGATTCCCGGGTTCCATATTCCGTTCATCCGCAAACCTCTTCTCGCAAAAAATACATAAAACAGACTGTGCCAATCTTTCAGAGCGAGTCATAAAGCCTTCCGTTTGAAATGGGAGCAAACAGTCTTTCCGTCGAGGACTTGTCTCCCGACAGAAAGAACGCAGCAACGTTGTTCAAGGAAAGATTTGAAAGATTAGAAACTGGGAGGACCGCGAGAAAAGCGAAGCGTTGGAACGGTAAGCCTGACAGGATGAACGATGGAGACTTTTAAGGCGTGTAAAACGGTGAGCGGGGCATCAAAAACAGGCTCGACGCCGTTGACCACCTGGCCCGCCGCGCACATAAGGGAGCAGAGAATAGTCGAATGGGTGGCCGCAGTATGATGAAGGTGGTGAAGGGAATGGGCGGCAGCCTGGCTGGAGACCACCCCACTCATGACCACGAAACAGGTCAGAACTCCGACAATAAGCAATGTGCGCGATAGACGAGTCATGACATCAGTCACCCTTGCGTGAGCATAGGGTAGACCTCTCCGGGTGTCAAGAAAAGGGATTGCAGAAGTGGTGGAGCCTGACGGTGATGACGTTCATCTACGAAAACGCAACGCAAGATGCACGCCAAATTTGAGGATTGTGTTACGGGCGCTGGAAACGGCCTTGCAGGCCTACTGCGATGCGATGAGAGGTGAATAGGGGAGAAGGCCAAGCCTTCTTCCCCTATTTCTCTGATAGCGTGACTAGCGATCGTGTCGTCCGCCACGGCCACCGCCGCCGCCGCCGCCAAAACCGCCGCCGCCAAAACCACCGCCACCGCGTCCTCCTGGTCTCGCTTCCTGAGGCCGGGCTTGATTCACGGTTAACGTACGGCCATCCAATTGGGTGCCGTTCAACGCTGTAATGGCTGCCTTACCTTCGTCATCCGAGGGCATTTCGACAAAACCAAAACCCCGGGATCGTCCGGTGTATTTGTCGGTGATGATTTTTGCCGAATCCACGTTGCCATGTTGGACAAACAGATCCGTTAATTCCGTTTCGGTTGTCGGATATGGCAATCCGCCCACATAAATTTTAAACGGCATAGAACAACTCCTTTGAAAGTATTGGGGATTTACACTCGAAAAACGGGAAAGGAGGGCCGAAGACGCGACTGAAGAAAGGCCGGCTTGGTCAGCTTTCGATCAGATTTCCGATTGCAACCTCGATTAATAAATGGCCGCGTCCTTGAACTGCAACGCAGGTCACCTTCTTCGAACATGACACGGTAGCACATTTTTTCCCAGAAGACAACAGAATGTATGGGTCCACCACATTTGGCACTCGGGTTGATGGTGAAGGAGGAATTGTACCGGAGATTGGCGGCCAAGGCTATGGTGGGGTAAGACGGTGTTATACGCGATCAACCAGTCGGCCAATTGTTGGTTGAACAGGGCCACGTCGTCGAACAGCAAGTCCTCATGATAGTCCACGAACTGTTCCTGAATGGTCCGGTTGAACCGTTCTACATGGGCATTCATTTTCGGGGAACGGGGATAGGTCCACCAGTGCGTGATGCCGCGCGCCTCCAACCGCTGCTGGAAGTGGCCCAGGAATTCCGAGCCGTTGTCGGAGAGCACGACCCGCGGGGGGCGTGGCAGCACCTGGCACAAGGCCTCCAGCGCGCGGGTCGCCTGGCGGCTGGACGCGGGGGGCGTGGCCACGGCGACCGCGAAGCGCGAGTGGGGATCGAGAAAGGGGAACAAGTAGCGGCGGAGGCCCGCCTGGAGCCGGACGACGGTATCACAGGCGAACACCTCGAGGGGCGGGGCGGAGTGGCCGCGGGGTTTCCGCGCTTTGCGCGGCCGCACGACGGGTTTAGGCTGGCCCCGCGCCGTCAAGCGGACGGGGGCGTGCCGCATCTTGTCGGGCGCACGGGCGATCAGGCGCCCAATGGTGGAGACACTGGGCAGGGCGAGGCCGTGGGCCTCACACCACGGGGCCAGCAGGACGTGGAGTTTGGCCTTCCCGAGGTTAGGGAAGGTGGTGCGCAGACGCCGGATCTCCTGGTTCAGTGCGGGCGGGCTGTGGGGCTGGCGCCGTCGGTGGGGGGCACGGGAGCGGGCGGCCAAGGCGGCGGGCTGACCGCCGGCCTGGGTCAACGTGTGTTTCCAGCGCGCGAGCGTCCGGCGGCTGACCGCATAGGCATCCTGGGTCGCCGCCGGGCCATGGGTGGCCCAGAACGTCAGAATCTTGAGTCGGTGGTGAGCTTCGTTGGGTATCATGTCCCAACGATAGCCCAGATTGGCTACTCGATAGAACCCCCGGATCCGGTAGCCGAGATGGTGGATGTGCATGGTGACTCCTCCTGGGTCAAGGAGTGCCATATGTTTCTGAACCTATACACAGAATCACAAAAAAGGCTTTTGGGTAGGGTCGACCTGTCGAATGTGGTGCGCTGCTGGTGCTGTCGCTAAGGTTTTGCCTGATTGCCGAGTTGAACCAGCGGGCGTTGGGCGTCAAGGTCGGCGTAAAAGTCCTGGCCTTTGTGATTGATGACGATGAAGGCCGGGAAATCTTCGACCTCGATTTTCCACACCGCCTCCATGCCAAGCTCTTCGAATTCGAGGACTTCCACTTTTTTGATGCTGTGTTCGGCCAGCCGTGCAGCCGGGCCACCGATGGAACCCAGATAGAACCCCCCATGCTTCCGGCAGGCCTCGCGCACTTGTTGGGAGCGGTTGCCTTTTGCCAGCATGATCATGCTGCCCCCTACGGCCTGAAACTGGTCCACGTAGGAATCCATGCGTCCGGCGGTCGTGGGGCCAAAGGACCCTGAGGCATACCCTTCGGGTTTTTTGGCGGGGCCGGCGTAATAGACGACGTGATTTTTGAAATACTCGGGAAGGCCCTTTTCGGCATCCAGTTGTTCCTTCAGCCGGGCGTGGGCGATGTCTCGCGCAACGACAATAGGGCCGGTCAGCGACAACCGGGTGGCTACCGGATATTCGCGTAACTCCGAGAGGATTGCCGGCATCGGCCGGTTCAGGTCGATCTTGACGACTTTCTTGTCCAGGTCCTTTTCACTGACGTCCGGGAGGTATTGCGCGGGATTCGTTTCGAGTTGTTCGAGAAAGACTCCGTCTTTGGTGATTTTGCCCAGGATTTGCCGGTCGGCCGAGCAGGAGACACCCAGGCCCACGGGGCAGGACGCGCCATGACGAGGGAGGCGAATGACCCGTACGTCGTGTGCGAAATATTTGCCGCCGAATTGGGCGCCGATGCCGGTTTCGGCGCAGAGTCGTAAAATATCCTTTTCGAAGTCGAGGTCCCGAAACGCACGACCCAAATGGTTTCCGGAAGTCGGGAGATCATCGAGATAGTGGCAACTCGCGAGTTTGACGGTCTTCAAGGTGAACTCTGCGGATAGGCCTCCGATGACGATGGCCAGGTGATAGGGCGGGCAGGCCGAGGTCCCGATCGTGCGGATTTTCTCCGCGACAAAGGAGAGTAGGGATTTCGGATTCAGCAGGGCTCTGGTCTCTTGATAGAGAAAGGTTTTGTTCGCCGACCCTCCACCTTTGGCGATAAACAGGAAGCGGTATTCCTCACCGGAGTCGGCATAGAGTTCGATCTGAGCCGGGAGGTTCGTGCCGGTATTTTGCTCGGTGTACATATCGAGGGGGGCCATTTGCGAATAGCGCAGGTGGCGCTGCGCGTAGGCTTCATAGATGCCGCGCGAGATCGTTTCGGCGTCATTGCCGGTGGTGAAGACCTGCTGTCCCTTATACCCGACGGCGATCGCCGTGCCGGTATCCTGACAACCCGGCAGGACTCGCCCGGCGGCGATGTTGGCATTCTTGAGCAGTTCCAACGCGACGAAGCGATCATTATCCGAGGCTTCAGGATCGTCCAGAATGTCGCTCAATTGTTTAAGGTGATTCGTTCGCAGTAAATGCGCAACGTCATCCATGGCTTCACGAGCCAGGCGAGTGAGGGCCTCGGGTTGAACGGTGAGGATTTCCTGCCCTTCGAAGACGGTGGTGGAGACGTGGTCCGACGTCAACGTGCGATACGTCGTTGTATCCGCCCCGTGTTCAAAGATTTCCTGATACTGAAATTCCACCAGGCGTTACTCCTGTTGTAAGCGGGCGCGTTTTTCTCTCAACGGTTCTCGCCGGAGAACGTCGTCCGTCATGGTGCCCTCAATATTCAAGTTTGCCACACTTGAGCGTACGAATGCACCTCAACCCAAGTCCGGACAAGCGCTCGTAGGTTGGGTTAGCCGAAGGCGTAACCCAACACAGCAGCCCTGTGTCTGTTCGACGAGGCCGGGAGGTGTCGGATTACGCTCCGCTAATCCGACCTACTCGCTAGATTGCCATGACAGATTGGGGTTATTTTCGTATCAAGGACAAAGGAGAGAGGGGGTTACCCAACGGGAGGGGCCCAATCTTCATCACGTCGTTCTTTTTGCGCTTCTTTGTACGCTTTCTCGTCTTCTTCTAATTTGTTGGCTGCCTGAATGTCCAGAATTTCCTGTGGCGAAAGATATTTGAGCACCATCGCAGTCAAGATTTTTTGCCGAATCGTTCCCTTGGTTTGAATGTTGATAATGGCATTGGCGCCGATCTGTTGAGCCCGTTCCAGCAATTCGGCATGCAGCACATCCCAATTTATCGACGAGGTTTCAGGCGGCTGTTCCACTTCCAATTCCCCCAATTCCTTGTAGGGAATGACGGGCCACTCATCGAGAACTTCAACCTTCTGATTGAAAGGTCCGCTCTCGCCGGGTTCCGTGATGGTCTCCGGTTCGATTACAGAATCTTTCGTTTGAGGGGTGCGTGCGGCATTGACGTCAAAGGCCTTGAGTCGCGCAGTGGCCACGGCCGCTTCGTGAGGGTTGCTGCTCGCAGTCATCCGTTTGAGCTTTTCTACCCGTTCGAGTGCTTCCTTGAGGCTCATCTTTGCCCCCGGTTTTCGTAGCGCGTTGATTGGCATGAGAAGGACTCCAAACTATGAAAAGCGAGAAGAGGGTGGTCTCAGATCAAGGAAGTGTGAATGGCCTGATTGAAAATACTCAATAAACGTGAGGGAAAGGGGTCGTTTTCCTAAGCCGAATTTCTACCTACCGGCACAACCAATTGTCAACCGGGACGTGTCGCGAAGAACGAATGCCCCCTTTTTACGCGCTGTCCATACTGAGCGCGAGAGCGTAGACCCCGAACTGGGCTACCCAATGACTGTAGTGTTTGTAGTCGTCACGCCAATATTCGGGATGGTTCATCTGCGTGACAACGTGTCGAACGTATTGGTCGCGATACCGGGGATTCCTTGTGTATTGAAAAAGGTCCCACAAACCCCAGCAACGACTGAAATTGAGGCCGGCGGAATGGGGAAAAGCCGGACGGTGGACGGGTTCCAATTGAACGTCTTCTGCAAGGTACGTGCGTAACCACGTGTCGGTTTCGTTGCGAGGAAGGATGGTGAGAATCGCTCGCGTCCGTTGCAGCGCGGCCGGAAAAAATTCATCGGTCAGATGGTCGAGGGAGGGTGGCAGTGCCTGATCGAGGGGAAGTAATTGCTCACGTGTCAACGCAGATAATGCTTCAGCCAATCCTATCTCATTATTCCATTGGGCCCACTCCCATACATTCAACACGGCCCAGGAGACGTTGCCATAGGCGCGGTGTCGTGCATGAGTCACTATGTCACTGCCGGATAAGGAAAAGATCCACTGTTCAAGTTGCCTGGCCAGTTCTCCGGCAATTGCCCGCAAATCGTCTTTTTGAAAAAATCGCTGGCGATCTCGTGCAAGTTTCAGGAACCACGCAAACCCATAGGGAAGTTCATGATTCAATTCACCATTCTGAACGCACGCGAATTCCTGGTCCAGTTTTTCAGGGATGAGCAAGGATTCGGCAAGGTCGCTCCAGTAGGGTTCTCCCGTTAACCGGGACACGGTGAATAAGGCATAGAGTCCGTGGATACAGGAATGCCAGTCAACACAACCATGAAATGCAGGATGAGTGGTATCCTGGCGCGTGACGCCCTCGGCGATAGGGACAGCCAGGGCGGAAAGGTAGTCGAGTCGGGATTCACAAAACGATTCCCAGGAGGTGGTTGACGGCCTGTTTCCCGAATCGGCGTGTGGGTCTTCCATATTAAGTAGGGGGAAGAAGAGGGCCTGCCCAAAGCCCTTTCACGCGTTGAACGTCCACTAAATTATTCGGTGGACCCAAATCGGCCATGAGTTTGGTGTCGATACGGCCGTGTCCCACGAGGAGAAGCTGGGGTTCAGCTATGCCTTGTCGTTTAAACCAGTACCATCCCGGACAGTCCGGGGTCTTGTCGGTCCAGTTGGGGATCATGTGCCCGAGCTCTCGCTCGATCTTTGCCTGTACCAGGTTGGGATCATGGCCGCCCAATAACGATTTCAGCGAATCGTACAGGGCTTCGGCATGGATGCGTAAGGACATAGGGCCTCCTTGGGGGTCGCTCTCTTTATGCCATTCCTTTCACGGTGAGTAAAGAGCAAAAGGTCGCAGGTAAAAATTTGGAGTATACTAGAGAAAACGGAAAGACCGGGCGGGTCGGGTTACGCTATTGTCGGATTACGCTACGCTAATCCGACCTACCCAACTGTCATCCTCGACGCTTGTCCCCGACATTCTTAATCGGGGATCCAGTCAAGCAAAGGATCCAGGGTCGTTGCTTTTTTCTTTGTCCATGAAGTAGGTCGGGTTAGCCGAAGGCGTAACCCGACAATCCCAACGTAACGGATAGGCAGGGATGCCAGCCGCGAGGAGCCAACCACGATGAAGAACAAACTCTGCTGGAAAACCATAGTGCTCACCATTGCGTGGGTACTGATCAGTGCGTGTCCGTCCTGGGCGGATTTTCGTCTGGGCGAAGACGCGTATCTGGCGCAGGATTACGAAACCGCGATGCGGGAATGGGTCCTGCTTGCTTCCCAAGGGAATGCCGAGGCCCAAAATATGGTGGGGTTCATGTATCGATGGGGGCAGGGCGTCGCACAGGATTTTGAGACGGCTCGACACTGGTACCGGTTGGCGGCTGATCAAGGCCATCCGACCGCGCAAAGCAACTTGGGATTACTTTACCGTTATGGCTTGGGTGTTCCGAAAGATTACGGCAAAGCGTTTCGGTGGTTTCTGAGAGCCGCGGAACAGGGTAACGCGGCAGGACAAAATCACGTAGGACTGATGTTCTACAAGGGCGAAGGAGTCGAACAAAATTACATCCAGGCCTATCAATGGGCCTTCCTTGCAGCGGAACAGGGGATGGACCCGGCGCTGGAAGCCTTGTCCATGCTGGAACACGAAATGACGCCCGCTCAGATTGAAAAAGCCAAAGCCTCAGCCAGGGCCTGGAGACCGAAGGGCCCGGAGACTGTGTTGTAGTCGGGAGACCCCTTCCGTTTCAAACAGGCCGTCCGCTCTTGAACACGTTCCTGTCAGTACCCTTCCCGTTTGATGCAGGCATGAGAGATCTCGATCTGTTGTCTTCCACAAGATTGTGTGAGCAGCCGATGATACGAGGCCGAATCCGTTACGGCCGCCACGTGCAGTTGGTGACAAAGTTGAATGGTATAGGTCAACGCTGCGCTGGTTTTGACTAATGCCCATCCGTACTCAAAAGGCGGGTCGTCTTTGTGAGGAAGGGATTTGCGACTCAGAGTTTTGACCGACTCGACTGAAAAGGGTGTTGCTTGCCAATCAGGTGTCCTGAACGTGGATAAAATCGAAATTTCCATGGATCGCTTTTGAATGGCCGATTCATCAAACAACGTACGCTGAAAACGATAGTCATCCGACAAGGCTTCATGAAAAATGGAGCGCCACGTAGGATCGGCTAAATCATGATCCACGGCCGCAATCACATCAGGAGGTAAGGTGCCGCTGACGTTGTGTCCCTGGATGATTCGACCTGCTTCCAGAAATTGAGGATAGTCGTCGCCCATGCGATCGGGAAAGGCTGTCGTTCCCATGAATGGCGTCAGTTGCAGGGCCATGAAATCGCGAAAATGCACAACCGTATATTCTTTTAAGAGACGCTCCAGGGTACGCTCATGGCACAAGTGGAAGGGATAATACAGTGCATTCATAACATTCCGTAGCATTTCATAACATTCCATAACATTTCATAGCATTCCATAACATAGGTATGACGCAAATGTTGTTGCGATGAATGCGTTCGGTTCGTCAAAACATTTCTTTGGCCATCACTGAAAAATCATGCAGGTTTTTTGCGGAAAATGGGCCGCACAGAAGATGCCACGCACGTGTTCAGACGTTGAACTTGAAGTGACACACGTCACCGTCTTTCATCACGTAGTCTCTGCCCTCGGAGCGGATAAGGCCTTTCTCTCGCAGCGCCTGCTCCGAGTTATATCGATCCAGGTCCGTGAAGCCGTACACGTCGGCTTTGATAAACCCCTTCTCGAAGTCCGAGTGGATCACGCCGGCGGCTTGGGGTGCTTTGGCTCCCACGGGGATCGTCCACGCCCGGACTTCCTGGGGGCCTCCGGTAAAATATGAGCAGAGTCCCAGCGTTGTGTACGCAGCCACGATGACCCGTTCCAGGCCGCTGTGTTGCATGCCCAGGTCAGCCATGAACAGGTGGCGGTCCTCGTCGGACAGCTCGGCTAATTCGCTTTCCAGTTTGCCGCAGAGTACGACTGATTCTGCCTCGAGTTTTTGGACAAACGCTTGAAAATCATCCACGACGGCCGGGTCCGTGTTCTCGTCGGCATTGCCGACGTACAGGACGGGTTTTGCGGTCAGCAGGAAGAAACCCTTGAGACTTTCGGGGTCAAGTCCGAGTGTCCGTACTGGTTTGCCCTCTTCGAGCCTATTCTTCAGGATATTGAGTAATTCCAGCGTATCTTTCGACGCCGTGTCTCCGGATCTTGCCTTACCCGAAATTTTGTCGAATTGCTTCGTGACGCTTTCGAGATCGGCCAGCATGAGTTCGGTCTCGATCACGTCGATGTCCCTCTTGGCGTCGATTCCGTCCAACGTGTGTGTGACATTTGCATCCTGAAAGAGACGGACCATGTGCAGGATCGCGTCGACTTCCCGGATGGTGGCCAGGAATTTGTTGCCGAGTCCCTCGCCTTGTGCGGCGCCTTTGCCCAGGCCGGCGATGTCGACAAACCGGCAGAAGGCGGCAGTCGTTTTTTGCGGTTTGAAGACTTCCGTGAGGCGGGTCAGCCTGGAGTCGGGAACGGGAACGACGCCGAGGTTCGCTTCGATAGTGGTAAAGGGATAGCTCGACGCGGCCGCGCCTCCTGACGTCAGTGCGTTAAAGATCGTCGATTTGCCGACGTTGGGAAGCCCGACAATGCCAATTTCCATAGGAGACGCATCCTAGCAAACCGGTTCCGGCCACGGCTAGTGGGGATTGTAACTATTCACCTCGTAGGTCGGATTAGCGAAGCGTAATCCGACAAAGGCATCGAACAGCGGATTGTCGGGTTACGCCTGCGGCTAACCCGACCTACGGTCTGCCGGTTTTTTGTAACCTGTTTTTCCTTCATAATCAAATGGTTACGTTAAGCAGGAAAAAGGTGCTCAGATGGAGGAAACCATAGGAAAACTTTTCTGTTATTTATGGACCCGCGCTCTTGATTTGCTGCAAAAACTGATTATGAATAGAGCTATTAGTGCAAAACACGAACGGCGGGTTGCGGAACAATCTACTAAGTTGGGTATTCCGGAACAGTCGAGAACAAGGGAGATGCCATATGAAATGTCCACGTTGTGAAGGTTTGATGGTAAGAGATCATTTTTATGACCCGGATGGCCCTTTTCTTCGTCTTGAGATCTTACGGTGTTTGAATTGCGGGGAAACGGTCTATCCGAAAGCTGCAAAAAAGTCGGCTGAGATACCGGGCCGAGTCAAGAGGAACCCTGCCTCTCAAGCCGCGTAACCGTCGCGGGAATCGATCATGTTGAGCCCGTAGAGGTGTATCATGCGTCAGTCTACGTTACCAGGTGTCGTAGAACCGGAATTTGAGCAACCAGCGTTGGTTATGGCGGCCAAAGATGCCTTTGGTCCATCTTCTCAAGCTTCTTCACGGCCGGTGAGCGGGGTCCTTTCTCAGGAAGAGGGGACAGGTGACCCCACCCAGGTGTTTTTGAAGGAGATGGGTCAGGTTGCGTTATTGACGCGTGAAGAGGAAGTACGGCTTGCCAAACAGATCGAAGCAGGAAATGCTGAATTGGCACGGACCGTCTATGGACTCCCCCTGGTGCTCGATCGTTTGGAGTCACTCCGTGCTTCTTTGCAGCGACGTGAGATTCCCGTGTCGACGGTCGTGAGCCTTGAGCGTGGGTCCGGTGAGCAGAACGTTGAATCTGCCGGTAAAGAAGAGGAGGATGTACGCAATCGAACCTTGCGTGGACTGTTGGCCATCAAGCAGGCGTCAAAACCTCTGCAAAGGTATTACCGGAAAAAATTTGCCAAGCCGGCACCAGAAAACGGAGAGGACTCCCATATTTTGAACCGCGTGGAGTCGGCTCAACAGCGCATTGCCGACCGGGTCCGGGCGTTGCATTTCACCGACGAGTATCAGGGACAACTGCTGTCCGAGGTCAAGACCCTGGGGAACGACCTTCGTTCATATCGGCAAGAGATTGTCAATCGCGATCAACGGCTGGGCATGGAGACGAAAGAGATCCCAGGGTTGGCGGATTCGATTGGTGAAATCCGAAGCCGTTTGAAGCATCGTGAGCAAAATGTCCTGTTCATGCCCGTCACCCTGTTTCTGGAAAATGCAGACAGGATCGAACGGGCTGAGCGAACCATTGAAGACGGGAAAAACAGGCTCATTCAGGCCAATCTGCGATTAGTGGTGAGTATTGCCAAGCAGTATCTGGGACGAGGCCTTCAATTTTTGGATCTCGTTCAAGAAGGAAACATCGGATTGATGAAGGCCGTCGACAAATTTGAATATCAACGTGGGTGCAGGTTCAGTACCTATGCGACGTGGTGGATCAGACAACGAATGACGCGTGCCATAGCCGATCAGGCCAATACGATCCGGGTTCCGGTTCATATGCGTGAGTCCATTCAAAAATTGAATAAGGTGTCGAGACGATTGGGGCAACGCTACGGGCATCCACCCACCATTCAGGAGTTGGCCGAACACATGGATTTGTCCGAGGAAAAGACCCGGGGAATGATGGAGCATCTGAAGGAGCCCGTGTCGTTGGAGTCCCCGGTTGGTGATCACGAAGAGACGCGGTTAGGTGACCTTCTTGAGGACCGGACCGTCTCTCCTCCTGATGCGGCTGTCTTGCGGTATGACACACAACGCCAAGTGGGCAAGGCCCTGGGTGTGTTGACGCCAAAGGAAGAGTACATTATCAAAAAACGATTCGGGATCGGATTTGCCAAAAGTCATACCCTGGAAGAAATCAGCGAGGATTTTGGCGTAACGCGGGAACGTATCCGCCAGATTGAAGTGTCCGCTCTCCGAAAGTTGCGTCAACCGCAATGCCTGGAATTGTTGCAAGATCTCGTGGAAATGAATTAACCGTTGGTATGAAAATAGCCTGAACTGTCATTCCGGTTTTTCTCCTTCTGTCATCCCCGACCAGATCGGGGATCCAGGGTCGTTCTCTTCACGGACGAAGAACAAAGGAAAGACTCTGGATCCTTCCCTTGATTGGATCCCCGATTAAGAATGTCGGGGGACAAGCGTCGAGGATGACAGCCGCGTAGGTCGGATTAGCGAAGCGTAATCCGACAATTCCGACTGAATTCCGAGCCATTCCATCTCCATTTGTGTTAGAGTCCCTGCATTCGTTTCCCTGGTTCACACAGGCCGAAAGGAGGGGTTCTTCATGGGCGCAGAAATGCAGGTCTTCGGCACCCTCGCCGTTTTGCTGGTCGTCAGCATTGCCTTGGTGGGGGTTTTGTACCTCATCCCCATTCCGTTGTGGATTGCGGCCTGGGCCTCGAATGCGTACGTGGGGCTCCTGACGTTGGTCGGCATGCGGTTGCGCCGGGTGCCGCCCGGCACCGTGGTCACCGCGCGGATCAGTGCGGTCAAGGCCGGCTTGGATGTCCCTACCGATGATCTTGAAGCTCATTTTCTCGCCGGCGGCGACGTCGTGAAAGTGGTGAATGCGATGATTTCTGCTGATAGAGCGAACATCCCCATGCCCTTCAAACGTGCCGCGGCTATTGATCTGGCCGGTCGTGACGTATTGGAAGCCGTGCAGATGTCCGTTTTGCCGAAGGTGATTGAAACCCCGAGGATTACGGCGGTGGCGAAAGACGGTATTCAGCTGATTGCCGTGTCACGGGTCACCGTTCGAGCGAACATCGATCGGCTTGTCGGTGGCGCCGGGGAAGAGACGGTGATTGCCAGGGTGGGTGAAGGCATGGTGAGTACCATCGGTTCGTCGAACACGCACAAGGACGTGTTGGAAAACCCCGATGAAATCTCGAAACATATTCTCCAAAAAGGGTTGGATGCCGGGACTGCCTTTGAGATTTTATCCATTGATATCGCAGACGTGGACGTGGGCGAAAACATTGGTGCGAAGTTGCAAATTGACCAGGCCAATGCCGATAAGCAAATTGCGCAGGCCAAGGCCGAAGAACGTCGGGCCATGGCCGTGGCGTTGGAACAGGAAATGCGAGCCCGGGTGATCGAGTCCGAAGCGGAAGTGCCGCGTGCCATGGCCGAGGCGTTTCGGAAAGGCAACATCGGGATCATGGATTATTACCGCATGAAGAACGTGCAAGCCGATACCGCCATGAGGGAGGCCATCGGGGGTGACGAAGAGAAATCCGAAGCACGGTAATCACGTGAGGCGATAGTATGAATGTCGAAGCATTTGTCTTTCTTGGAATCGTGTTGTTGGTTTGGTTTTTTGCCTCCACCGGGAGTTGGTTGCGCCAGCAAATCGAGCGGTATTCACAATACCAAGAGGAATCCGATGTCCGCGAAGCATTTCCGCCTTCTCCGGATTCCGAGTACTTGCAACCCGAAGAGGGGGCGGCTGAACGGCCGGAGATACCCCCCTCACGCATCGTGACCCGGGAGAGCCTGGAACAGCTTGCCTCCGGACCGTTACGATATCGCAGCCGAAAAGCCGCGCGCCAGGGAATCATACTGATGACGGTCTTTGGACCGTGTAAAGCGCTCGAGTCTCGAGATGTATCCTGACGGACGTTGGGCCGATCATTTGGCATGGACATTCGATCAAGTGTTTTATTGACGGACTTCTATCAGCTCACCATGCTTCAAGGCTATCTCGAACGGGGCATGGAAAACACCGCAGTCTTTGAATGTTTCGTGAGGACGATGCCCCCGCAACGGGGGTTTTTTATGGCCGCGGGGCTGGCACAGCTTCTGGAATTTTTAGAGAACGTTCGTTTGACTCCTGACGAGTTGGCATGGGTGGCGAACAGTGGCCGGTTCAGCCGGTCCTTTGTCGACTATCTGGAAGGGTTTCGGTTTGCGGGGGATCTTCATGCCATGCCCGAGGGCACGATCTTTTTCGTGAACGAACCGATGGTCCGGGTCACGGCCCCGTTGCCTCAAGCGCAATTGATCGAGACCCGGCTGATCAACCTTCTCCACTATCAGACGTTGATTGCATCCAAAGCCGCACGATGCGTGCTCGCCGCTGCCGGCAAACCCGTGATTGATTTCGGCTTGCGGCGATCGCACGGGGCCGAGGCCGGTTTGTTTGCGGCCCGGGCCGGTTACCTGGCCGGCTTTGCCGGCTCGGCCACGGTCATGGCCGAGCCTTTTTTTGAGGTGCCGGTGTTTGGAACGATGGGGCATAGTTTCGTGCAGGCCCACCAATCCGAACGTCACGCCTTTGAGCATTTTGCCGATGCACAACCTGATAACGTGGTTCTCCTGCTTGATACCTATGACACGCAAAAAGGAGCCCAGACCGTGGTAGGGCTGGCCCCGTGTCTGCGCGAAAAAGGCATTACGATCAAAGGGGTGCGTCTCGATAGCGGAGACCTGGTGCAGCAGGCGCGCCAGGTACGACGCATTCTGGACGACGGTGGGTTGGAAGAGGTGCAGATTACGGCAAGCGGTAACCTGGATGAAGACGCCATTCAACACCTTGTCGCGGCGCAGGCTCCCGTTGATCTGTTTGCAGTCGGGACCAGGCTGGCGACTTCGGCAGATGCGCCGTATCTGGATTGCGTCTATAAGCTGCAGGAATATTCCGGGAGACCGTCACGAAAAACATCAGAGGGCAAGGAAACGTGGCCGGGTGCCAAACAAGTTTACCGCCACTACGATCAACGAGGACGTATCGATCATGACGTGGTGACGACGGCTGCCGATACTCAGGAAGGGAAGCCGCTTATCCGGCAGGTCATGGAATCCGGTAAGCGCAGTGAGACGGCTCTTTCACTCAATCAAATCCGTGAACAGGCAACGGCCGAACTCGCCACGTTGCCTGACGAAATGCGCCAGTGCCGCCAGGGGGCCACCATCCCCGTTCAAATATCTTCGGCATTACAGAATCTTGCCAGCGTCGTGGACGCTCGGGACTTTTCTTCGTAGGTTCGGGTTAGCCGAAGGCGTAACCCGACAGGACCAACTGTCGACACCATAGGGGTCATTCCGAGTGAAGCGAGGAATCTGTCACTGAAAAAACGAACGCTTGGAAAAGCAGATCCTTCGCAAGCTCAGGACAAGCGCTGCGCTAATCCGACCTACGTCCCGACCTTGACGGGGATGACTTTGACGTGGACTCGGGCCAATCCCTTTTTGTGAAATCCCAGTCTTTTGGCAGCCCCATAACTCAAGTCGATAATGCGTCTCCCGGAGTTCGGGTTGTTGGCACTGGGGAAGGGCCCCCGATCGTTGACCCGGACGACAATCGATCGCCCGTTTTCCAGGTTCGTCACTTTGACGTTGATCGGTAACGGCAGGTATTTGTGGGCGGCGGTCAAGCCCATGGGATTAAACGCTTCGCCGTTCGCGGTCATGTGCCCTCCGCTTTTCCGTCGGGTTTCCTCTCCATACCATGACGCGATACCCTTCTCTTCATAGCGTTGTGCCTGTCTGACGCTCATGGGCACGTAGCGTCTGCCCTTCACCACGTAGGGAGACCATTTGACGCGACCTTGGCGAATGGCTTCTTTCACCGGTAACCCGTCGATCGTTTCGATCTCGTCATGCGTCAGGGGCCAATCGAACGGAGCCCGTACGACCTCGAACGTAAATTTTCCGACGTGGTAGATGGCCTTGACGGTTCCGGTGGTCACGTAATAAGCGCCTTTAACGGTTCCGGCAACGATGTCATAAGTCGTTTCCACGACCGCACAGCCCGGGAGCAGGGCCAGGACGAGAAGAACGCTCAGGGGGATCAGCCGCATCTGTAAGGAAACCAGCGTCTTAGTCATGGTGACGAGCATCGTAGATCGGGCAGGTCGGATTAGCGAAACGTAATCAGACAATTCCAGCTTTACCTTCCAGAAGCATCCTCGTAGGTCGGATTAGCGAAGCGTAATCCGACAGAGGGTTGTCGGGTTACGCCTTCGGCTAACCCGACCTACAACTACACAACCTGGATCCCCGATCGGGTCGGGGATGACAGACAACAGATGAAGGCGGGTAGGGTTGTCGGGTTACGCCTTCGGCTAACCCGACCTACAACTACAACCTGGATCCCCGATCGGGTCGGGGATGACAGACAACAGACGAAGGCGGGTAGGTCGGATTAGCGAAGCGTAATCCGACAATTCCACCGAAGCGTAATCAGACATAAACGTAACCCTTGACCACAACTTGTAGTTGTTCACGAATGAAAAAGCTGAAGTCAGCCTACAAGATATAGAATAAGCTCCCATTGTACACTTTTTTGCAGTGGTTTCAACCGGGAATTATATGCTGATGTTAACGGTGAGATAAACAACATGAAAAAGCGTAGGATCGGCATAGACGCCCCCTGGGGGAAGCGTTAAGAAACGCCCGACAAGAGAGGCGGGCCTCATCGCCCATGTGCGCCTTGAGCGTCGGCGCGCTGACGGGGCGGGTATGCCGCGTGCTTACTCCTCGCGGAGCGCGCGCGCAAAGTAGTCGGTCAGCGGCTTGGCGAGATAGCTGAGCGGCGAGCGCTCGCCGGTGCGGATATGGACCTCGACCGGCATGCCCGGTGTCAGGGCGAGATCGCGCGCGTGGCGCGGCCCCCCCGGCCCGGTCGTCGCGTCCGGCTCGATGGCCCGGCCCATCGTGACTTCGACCTCGTACCAGTCGAGTCCGGTGTCCGTGTCATGGACGGCGTCCGCCGACACCCGGCGGATGCGGCCCGCGAACTCCGGTGTAATACGTGCCGGAAAGGCCGAGAACCGCAGCACCGCCTCCTGGTCCGGATACACCTGGTCCACGTGGATGGGCGCCAGTTGCGCCAGCACCATCAGGGCCGCGCCCGCCGGCACGATGTGGAGGATCGGCTCGCCCGGGTGCACCACCTCGCCGTGCGCAAACACCTGCATCCCGTAGACCTCGCCCGCCACCGGCGCCCGCACCTCCATGCCCGCCAGCCGCCGCTGGACCTCGGTCAGGCGTTCGCGCACCTGGGTCTCCCGCGCCTGCACCTCGCGCGCCTCGCCTTCCGCCTCCTCGACGCGGCGCCCGCCGATCTGGAGGATCTGGATCTCGATCTCGGCGATCCGGCCCCGGGCCCCCGCGATGCTGGCCGTGATGTCGCCGGCCTGGCCGTCCAGGCGCGCCGCCTCGCGCTCCAGTTCCAACAGCCGGGGCAACTCGGTCAGGCCCTTCTTGAACAGCGCCCGCTGGACGTGGAGCTCACGGCCAACGAACCGGCGCTGGCGCCTCACCGCGTTCGTCTGTGCCTCGAGCCCCGCGATCTGCTTCCGCATCTGCCCGATCCGTTCCCGGAGTTGCGCCATTTGGCCCGCCTGCGACGAACGGCGCGCCTCGAACAGCCGCTGTTGGCCGTCGAGGACGTCCTGCACCGCGACGTCGGCTTCCGCGCGCGCAATGAGTGCGGCGTCCCACACGATGGCCCGGGCATCGCGGAACTCCGCTTCCAGCCGGTTGCGCCGCGCCGCGAGTTCCGCAACTTCCGCCTCCAGGACCGCCGCCTCGGAGCGCAGCCGGGCGTCGTCGAGGCGGAGCAGCACGTCGCCGGCCGCAACCCGGGTGCCGTCGCGCACCAGGATCGCGCCCACCGTGCCGCCGTCGAAATGTTCGGCCACCTGGTCGCGGGTCTCGACCTCGACCCGGCCGGCCGCGATGACCGCCCCCGAGAGCGAGGCGAACGCCCCCCAGCCGACCAGCCCGGCGGCGAGCGCGGTCAGGGTCAGGAACCCGAGAAGCAGTGGGCGCCGCGACGAGAATCTCGGCGGCGGCGAGGCCGCGGACGGCCCGTCCGGCTTCCGGGGCGGGCGCAGGGGGGCCGGCGCCGTGGTCATGGCGGCGCCCCCCGGTGTCCGCCGCCGGGGGCCTCATCCGTCCCGTCCCCGGCCGGACCCTGCCACCCGCTCGGCGGTCCCGACTTCACGACCCGGATCGCGCGCCCCGGCGAAGCCGGACCGGTAATCCGCTCCGGCTTCGCCGGGCGTACTTGGCCGTGCTCCATCGCCAACACCTGCTCGCACTGCGCGAACACGCCCGGGTGGTGGGCCACGATCACCGCGGCACCGCCCCGCGCCTTGAGGGCCGCGACCGCCCGGTTCAACGCCTCCACCCCCTCGACGTCGAGATGCGCGTCCGGTTCGTCGAGGATGACCACCGCCGGGTCGCCGTAGAAGGTGCGGGCCAGCGCGAGCCGCTGGCGCTGGCCGCCAGACAGTGCCGCGCCCCCGGCCGCCACCTGGCAGTCGTAGCCGCCCGGCAGGGCCAGGATCATCTCGTGCGCCCCCGCCCGCTCCGCCGCCTGCACCACCGCATCGGGGTTCGGGTCGGGCGTGAGCCGCGCGATGTTCTCCGCCACCGTGCCCTCAAACAGCACCACCTCCTGCGGGAGCCACCCGACATGGCGCGCCAGCCCCGCTTCCCCGTATTGGTCGAGTGCCGCCCCGCCCAGCGTCACTGTGCCCGAGAGCGGCGGCCAGACCCCGGCGAGCGCGCGCGCCAGCGTCGACTTGCCCGCGGCCGACGGCCCCGCGATGCCGATGGCCATGCCCGGCTCCAGCCGGACCGACACCCCGCGGACCGCCGGCGTCTCGGCGCCGGGTGCCGTGACGACGAGGTCCGACGCCTCCAGCCGCGCCGTCGGCGCGGGCAGCGGGGTGCGCCGGGGTTCCTCCGGGGTCTCGCGCAAGAGCTTCGCCAGCGACCGCCGGGCCTCCAGCGCGTGCTGCAGCACCGGCCACTGCCCCACCGCCTGGTCGATCGGCGCCAGCGCCCGGCCCATCAGGATCGCCGCCGCGATCATGATCCCCGGTGTCACCTCGCCCAAGATCGCGAGCCAGGCACCGAGCCCGAGCATCATCGATTGGAGGAACAGGCGGAGCGTGCGTGAAGTCACCGCGAAGGCGCCGCTGCGGTCCGAGGCCCCGATGGTCTTCTCCAGCGCGGCGGTCCGGAGCGCGCTGGTGCGCGCGATCGCGGCCCCGCGCATGCCCAGGCCCCGCACCGTCTCGCCGCCGGCGCGCACCTGCTCCACGAAATGGACCGCCCGCGCCGCCGCGGCTCCCGCCTCCGCTTGCAGCCGTGCCGTGCGCGCCTGGTTCAGCAACGCCAGCCCCAGCAGCAGCGCGCCGGAGAGCACGGCCAGCAGGCCCAGCAGCCAGTGGAAGGTGAACAGTGCAAACAGGAAGATCGGCGTCCACGGCGCGTCGAAGAACGCGAAGGGCCCGGGGCCCGAGGCGAAGCGCTGCATCGCCTCCAGGTCGTGGAGCCCCGTTGCCGGCGCCGAGCGCGACGCGGGCGAGCGGCCCGCCCGCGTTAGGATCGCCCCCAGGACCCGGCCGTCGAGACGCGCCTGGAAGCGCGCCCCGGCCCGCGCCAGCACCCGCCCGCGGGCATGGTCGAGCAGCCCCATCATCAGGAACAGGAAGGCCACGATGGCCACCAGCGCCACCAGCGTCGCTTCCGAGCGCGAGGTGAGCACCCGGTCATAGACCTGGAGCATGAACAGCGGGCCGGTCAGCATCAGGAGGTTCACGAAGGCGCTGAACAGCCCGATCGCGGCGAACTGCCGGCGGCTCTCGCCCAGTGCCGCGCGAATCTCCCGTGCCCCGGCCGGGGGGCTTCCGGTCATCATCGTCATGGCGCTTGTCCCAGGCGGGGCGTGTCGCTGGGGCTACACCGCGCAAAGCGCGCGGTCCGGTGCGGGGCCCTGCGGACACGCATCCCGTGCGAACCTTCCCCGTTCCCGGGGGCACATGCCATCGACCTCGTCTGTCGACTCCTTCGCCTCGGTCGCGGTGCGGTCACATCGCCTCTTCGACCTCGACGGTATAGGTGCCAACGCCCCGCCAGTTGGCATCGGCCGCGGCAATATAGTAGGTTCCGGTCTCCCTCGGATTGAACATCAACGGGACATGATTTCCAATTCCGCGATTTATTTCCGCGGTGCCGCGGATGAGGATTCCGTCCGAATCGTAAACCCCGGCCAGATAGGTATCGAAGACTGAACCGAATCCATTCTGGCCCAGGAGTTGGACGCGATAACTGGTTTCGGCGACGAGATCGACCGCGAACCAGTCCTGATCACCCGTCACTTCGATCTCGCCCGTGGCCGTGCCGCCTACCACGACGGTTCCCTCCGTATCCGTGTCGGTGGAATAATCGTCATCCGGTGCCTCGACGGATACAATGTATTTCCCGGTAAAATTCCCGATGTACCGCTGATGGCCGTCCACGGCGATGTAGTACGCTCCGGCCGTCTCTGGCGTGATCTCGACATATTCCGACCAAATGGAGAAACTGGAACTCGAGATCGTCTTGCTTGGAATTTCCACTCCATTTGAATCGTAAATTCCAACCAGGGTCGGTTCGTACAACGTGCCGTCGTCTCCTGCGCTCTCGTCGATGACAACCCGGTAGGTGGTCCCAGCCTCGAGGGTCACGGCAAACCAGTCCTGATCACCCGTCACTTCGATCTCGCCCGTGGCCGTGCCGCCCACCACGACGGTTCCCTCTGTATCCGTGCCGGCGGAATAGTCGTCATCCGGCACTATCACGGTCAGTGTGTAGGTCCCGGTGTTCCTCGCATTGCCCGCATAAGCGCCCGCGGCGATGTAGTAGGTGCCGTCTTCCTCCGGCGTGAATTCAACCCGGCTGTTACGGGCTGGAGAGCGGGAGTCGTCGTTATCCGTGTCCGATATCGGGTTTCCGTCCGAATCGAAAACTCCATATAGATATGGATCGGCGAGCGTACCGTGACCTGTCGTGCTTCCCTTGAGGTCAATCCGATAGGTGGTTCCGGCGACGAATTCCACGGCGTACCAGTCCGTTTCCGAGGCGCCTTTGTGATGGACGGTCACGATTGTGTCGATCATGCCCGTGACGGACCCGCCGACCGCGATCCTGCCGGTGGTGGTCGGATCGGCGGGAAGATCCCGTCCGTCCGGCTCTGAAACGTTTCCCGGAATGCTCGCCGGCGCGGTCTCGGACTCCACCACCGGCGGCGCCACGACAGGGGCATCGGCGTCCAGCGCCGTCTCTTGCTGCTCCTGCGCCGATGCCCGCTCCGCCTCCAGCCGCGCCACTTCGGCCGGGTCCGCGTCGCCCACCCCGTAGCGGAATACATACGCGTTCGCACCCGCCTCCTGCGCCTCCACCCGTACGTAATACGTCCCCGCCAGCAGCGTCTCGCGCACCCACTCGTTGGCGGTACCGTCGTTCGCGCTGCTGTGGAGCTCGTTGCCGGCCGCGTCCTCCAGCACCAGGTCCGCATCGGCGTTCTGGTGCCGAAGCCCAAGCCCCACCGCGCGCGCCTCGCTCAGCGTGAACCGGTACCAGCCCACCCCATCGGCGCCGCCGTCGAGCGTGCCCAGCGGGAACCGCGCCGCCGCCAACTCCGTGATGTCCCCGAGATCCTCGGCCGCCGCGCGCGCCGGGTCCGGCTCCGCAACAGGCGGATCGACCTCCACCGGCTCATCCACGTCGGTGACGCTGACGGTCGCGGTGGTGTCGGTGGTCTGATCCCCGTCGCTCGCCCGGACAGTCAGCTCGAAGCTGGTCGAACCGGTCTCGTAGTCCTCGCCCCCGCCCGTGTAGAACAGCTCGCCGCTGGCCGCGTCGATCTCGAACAGCCCCGCCGCGTTGCCGTCCTCGATGCTGTAGGTCACCGACCCGCCGTCCGGATCCGTCGCCGAGACCGTGCCCAGCGATATCCGGTTCGCGCTCCCGTCCGTGTCCTCCGGGAGTTCGAAACCGTAGAACTGAGAGCCGAATGCCGGTGGCCGCTGCTGAACTTGCTCCTGTTCCTGCTCCTGCGCCGATAACCGTTCCGCCTCCAACCGCGCCACTTCGGCCGGGTCCGCGTCGCCCACCCCGTAGCGGAACACATACGCGTTCGCACCCGCCTCCTGCGCCTCCACCCGTACGTAATACGTCCCCGCCAGTAGCGTCTCGCGCATCCACTCGTTCGTCGTGCCGGAACGCTCGCTGCTGTGCAGCTCGTGGCCCTCTGCGTCCTCCAGCACCAGGTCCGCATCGGCGTCCTGGCGCCGAAGCCCAAGCGCCACCTCGCGCGCCTCGCTCAGCGTGAACCGGTACCAGCCCACCCCATCGGCGCCGCCGTCCAGCGCGCCCCGCGGGAACCGCGCCGCCGCCAACTCCGTGATGTCCCCGAGATCCTCGGCCGCCGCGCGCGCCGGGTCCGGCTCCGCAACAGGCGGATCGACCTCCACCGGCTCATCCACGTCGGTGACGCTGACGGTCGCGGTGGCATCGGTCGTCTGATCGCCGTCACTCGCCCGGACAGTCAGATCGAAGCTGGTCGAACCGGTCTCGTAGTCCTCGCCCCCGCCCGTGTAGAACAGCTCGCCGCTGGCCGCGTCGATCTCGAACAGCCCCGCCGCGTTGCCGTCCTCGATACTGTAGGTCAGCGTGTCGCCTTCCGGGTCCGTCGCCGAGACCGTGCCCAGCGATATCCGGTCCGCGCTGCCGTCCGTGTTCTCCGGGAGTTCGAAACCGTAGAACTGAGAGCCGAATGCCGGTGGCTGCTGCTGAACCTGCTCCTGCGTGTCCGGCGGATCCTCGGGATCCGTGTCCGGCGCCACGATCGGCGGCGAGGTGTCCGTCACCTCGACCTCGTAGGTGCCCCGGCCGGAAAAGATCCCCGCCGCGCCCGCCGCGATGTAGTGGGTCCCGCTCTCGGTTGCCGTGAAGGTCACCCGGCTGTTGTAGCCTTGGCCCCCGTCGTCGTTCGTCGTACGCGCAATGAGATTGCCGTCTGCATCGTAGACACCGCGCAGATAGGGATCGCTCAGCGTGCCGTCGTCCGTGGGGCTGCCTCTCAGATCGATGACGTAGGTCCGCCCCGCCTCCAACTCCACCGCGAACCAGTCGCTGTCGCCGTTGCTCCCGATGTTGCCCGTGGCCGTGTCGCCGACGGCAACCGAACCCGTGGTGCCGGTGTTTGCCGTATAATCGTCAGGCATGGTTACCCCTTTTCCTTTCACGTGCAATCAATTAAATATAAGTTCCCGGACCTTCGTCCGCCCGTACCCGTGGAACGGGGTTGGGAGGGCCGGAGACGGAACCGCCCGGCGGTCTACCGGGCTTGCGATCTATTCTTGAGGTTTGAGGCCTTGCGCAATAGGCATCCGAGGAAACACAGATTCCCGTATACGCCATCTTTCTTCTTTCCCTTTCACGAAGCGCCCCATGAAACCGCCACACCGGGCCCGTACGACCAAGTCGAGCGACACGTAGCCGGCTCGTAGTACGGGAACCAGACGCCTCCAAGCCAAAGTCTGAACACTTTCCAGGGTAAGCGTTTCGGACACACCTTGTGAAACGGAAAGTTTTTGGGCTATGGGATACTTGTATTTGGGCATATGCGGGCCGGCCTCCGATGACAAGGTCACATGCCATCGACCTCTTCCACCGACAGCGTGTAGGTGCCGACATGATTGCGGTAACCGCCTGCCGACACGTAGTAGGTGGCATCCTCATCCGGTGTGAAAAGCACCCGGCTGTTGCGGCTGCCGCCGAAGTCGTCGTTGTAGCTGCCCGATTGGTAGCGCCCATCGCTGTCGTAGATGCCGCGCAGGACGGTGTCGCGGAGCGTCCCGCCGCCACCCGGGCGGCCCTGCAGGTCGAACCTGTACGCCTTGTCCGCCTCCAGATCGACCGCGAACCAGTCCCGGTCGCCGAGGGGCTCGATATTGCCCGTGGCCGAGCCGCCGACCGCAACCGTCCCGGTCGTGGTGGGGTCGGCCGCGTAGTCGTCCGAAATCTCGGTGACCACCAGCGTGTAGGTGCCGGTTGCATCGCGGTAAGCGCCTGCTGCCGACACGTAGTAGGTGGCATCCTCATCCGGCCTGAAATACACTTGGCTGCTACGGTCCACGCCGGGGCTGTCGTCGTCCGTCGTGCCGTCGATCAGCTCGCCGTTGGCATCGTAGATCCCGCGCAGATACGGGTTCCACAGGTTGCCGCCGCCGTCCAACGCCCCCTCCAGGTCGAATCGGTACGTCTTGCCCGCCTCCAGGGTCACCGCAAACCAGTCGCGGTCGCCATGGTATTCGACATCGCCCGTGGCCGAGCCGTCGGGCACAACCGTCCCCGTCGTGGCGGGGTCGGCCGCGTAGTCGTCCGAAATCTCGCTGACCGCCAGCGTGTAGGTGCCCTGGTAATTGCCATAAGCGCCTGCCGACACGTAGTAGGTGGCATCCTCATCCGGCGTGAAAAGCGCCCGGCTGTTGCGCTGGCCCACGCCGGTGTCGTCACTCCTCGTGCGGTCGAACCGGTCGCCCTCCTCGTCGTAGATCCCGCGCAGATACGGGTCATCCAGGGTGCCGTCGCCCGTCGGCGACCCCTTCAGGTCGAAGTAGTACGCCTTGCCCGCCTCCAGGGTCACCGCAAACCAGTCGGCGTCGCCTCTGTATTCGACATTGCCCGTGGCCGAGCCGCCGACCACCACCCGGCCGGTGGTGGTGCCGTCGGTCGGCAGGTCGGTGTCGCCCTCCGAGACGCTCGCCGCCTCGTCCTGGGCCTGGGCTGTCTCGGGCTCCGCAGGCGGGGGGACCTGTTCCTGCTCCGATACACGCTCCGCCTCCAGCCGCGCCACTTCGGCCGGGTCCGCGGCGCCCACCCCGTAGCGGAATACATACGCGTTCGCACCCGCCTCCTGCGCCTCTACGCGTACGTAATACGTCCCCGCCAGCAGCGTCTCGCGCACCCACTCGTTGGCCGTGCCGCCGTTCGTGCCGCTGTGCAGCACGTTGCCCTCTGCGTCCTCCACCACCAGGTCCGCATCGGCGTCCTGGCGCCGAAGCCCCAGCCCCACCGCGCGCGCCTCGCTCAGCGTGAACCGGTACCACGCCACCCCATCGGCGGCGCCGTCCAGCGTACCCAGCGGGAACCGCGCCGCCGCCAACTCCGTGATGTCCCCAAGATCCTCGGCCGCCGCGCGCGCCGGGTCCTCCGGTGCCACCATGTCCGCCGCCGGCTCGGCCGGTGGCGGGTTTTCCACCGACCCCGGCGTCACGTCCGTCACCGACAACGTGTAGGTCCCCGTCTCGTTGCGGTCGCCCGATGCCCGTACATAGTAGGTCCCAGTCTCACGTGCGGTGAACGTCACCCGGCTGTCGCGCCCGCCCTCGAAGTCGTCGTTGTAGCTGCCCGACTGGTAGCGCCCCTCGCTGTCGTAGATGGCTCGCAGGAAGGTGTCGCGCAGCGTCCCGCCCCCGCTCGGGCTGCCTCCGAGGTCGAACTGGTAGGTGCGCCCGGCCACCAGCTCGACGGCGAACCAATCCTGGTCATGGGCGGTCTCGATGGTCCCGGTGGTCGAGCCGCCGACGGCGACGGCGCCCGTGGTCTGTACGTTGGCCGAATAGTCGTCAGACATGATGAGTTCTCCTCCTTGCCAATGACCGGCCGGGTGCTGTCCCGGGCGCACGCCATCCCTGCCCTCCAGGTCGCGTCTCCCGATCCCCGCTGTCCCGGCGGCAACCGCGCCACGGAACGACAACGACGCGTGCAGATTAGACCGCAATCAACTCATTGTAAACATGAGAGATCTTCTTCTTTACAATAACTTCTCTTTGCCATCTCCGGTGGCTGCCACGTCCGATGACGGCTCGGGAAGCTATCCCATCGTCTTCGCGATGACGCCCGCCGTCGAGCCAAAATCCGTCGTCGCAATCCCTCCTCCAAGGCTCGTTGCCAAGGCGGAAAGTCAGACCGAAAAGAAGACCCGGCGAAAGGATGGGGCGCGCTAACCGCTTACATTGCGCAGGCCGAATGCCTCATCGCTGCGTGACATGAGCCGCCTGCGTGGCAGCCTGCAACCGTCGGGGGCATGACGCGCGCGCCATGCCGTTGCCCCGCCGGTGCGGCCAGTTCGATGTCCCGGAGCGCAGCGCCGCATCGTCACGGCGCGTTGCAAAAGACGAACGGCCCCGAACCCGAGGCGAAGTGCTGCATCGCCTCGGGGTCCTGCAATCCCGCCGCCGGACCTGAGCGTGCGGCCGGACCCCGGGTGTCCGGTCAGATGCCATCGACCTCCTCCACCGACACCGTGTAGGTGCCGGTAGATATCGGGCCGTCCCACCACGAACCCGTGCTGGCGCCCTGCGCCTCCACGTAGTACGTCCCGCTCTCCCGCACAGTGAACATCAAGCGGCTGTCGCTGTCGCCGATATCGGTACAGGAGGGAACGTCGACCAGCTTGCCGTCGGCATCGTAGATCCTGCCCAGGTACGTGTCCGTCAGTCCGCCCTCGCCGGAGTCGCCCCTCATGTCCACCCGGTAGGTCTTGCCCGCTTCTAGGGTCACCGCGAACCAGTCGATGTCGGCGGCGGTCTCGATGTCGCCCGTGGCCGAGCCTCCTCCGACCGTAACCGTTCCGGTCTTGTTGGGATTGGGTGTAGCCGCGTGGTCATCGAGGGTATCGTCGACATCGGTGACCGACAATGTGTAGGTACCTGGATATTTGTATTCAGATCGTACTACCGACCCCGCCGCGGCCGCCACGTAGTAAGTGCCACTATCGTCCGCCGTGAAATACACCGCGCTGTTGCGGCCCTCATACCCGATGTAGTTGTCGTTTCCCGTGCCGGGGAGCCGTTCGCCGTCGGCATCGTAGATCCCGCGCAGAACCGGGTCGGGCAGCGAGCCGTCGCCCGTCGGCGACCCCTTCAGGTCGAAGCGGTAGGTCTTGTCCGCTTCTAGGGTCACCGCGAACCAGTCTTCGTCGCTACCGACCTCGATATTGCCGGTGGCAGAGCCGCCGACGGCGACGGTCCCTTCGGTGTCGATATCGTCCGCGTAGTCATCAGTGGGCGGGTCCGAGAGGTCGGTCACCGAAAGCGTGTAGATGCCGACATGGTCACGGCGAGCACCTGTCTGCACGTAGTAGGTACCGTCCTCCTCCGGCGTGACCTGCAAGCGTTTGGGCCTGCCCGCGGCGGGTCCGCCTCCGACAATCTTCGTGCCATCGTCGGTGTAGACCCCATAGATATTCGGGCTCACCAGGGAGCCATGATAAATGCGGTCGATCCATGATCCCCCTGCCATCACGATCTCGTATTCCTTGTTCGCCTCCAGATCGACCGCGAACCAGTCCTTGTCATAGGAAACATCGATGTTGCCCCTGACCCAGCCGCCGACCGCGACCCGGCCCGTGGTGGTGGAGTCGGCGGGCAGGTCCGTGTCGCCCTCCGAGACGTTCGCCGGCTCGTCCTGAGCTTGGGCTGTCTCGGGCTCCGGCGGCTCGTCCTGGGCTTGAGCTGTGTCGGGCTCCGGCGGCGAGGTGTCCGTCACCTCGACCTCGTAGGTGCCCCGGCCGGAAAAGAGCCTCGCCGCGCCCGCCGCGATGTAGTGGGTGCCGCTCTCGGTTGCCGTGAAGGTCACCCGGCTGTTGTAGCCTTCGCCCCCGTCGTTGTTCGACGTACGCGGAATGCGATTGCCGTCGGAATCGTGGATGCCGCGCAGATAGGGATCGCTCAGCGTGCCATCGTCCGTGGGACTGCCTCTCAGATCGATGACGTAGGTCCGGCCCGCCACCAGCTCCACCGCGAACCAGTCGCCGTCGCCGTTGCTCCCGATGTTGCCCGTGGCCGTGTCGCCGACGGCCACCCGCCCACTCGTCGAGGCGCCCGCCGAGAAGTCCTCTCCGGCAGGTTCCGATACCGTCTGCGGCGTACTCTGATCCGGTTCCGCAACAGGTGGATCGACCTCCACCGGCTCATCCACGTCGGTGACGCTGACGGTCGCGGTGGCATCGGTCGTCTGATCGCCGTCGCTCGCCCGGACAGTCAGCTCGAAGCTGGTCGAACCGGTCTCGTAGTCCTCGCCCCCGCCCGTGTAGAACAGCTCGCCGCTGGCCGCGTCGATCTCGAACAGCCCCGCCGCGTTGCCGCCCTCGATGCTGTAGGTCACTGAACCGCCTTCCGGGTCCGTCGCCGAGACCGTGCCCAGCGATATCCGGTTCGCGCTCCCGTCCGTGTCCTCCGGGAGTTCGAAACCGTAGAACTGAGAGCCGAATGCCGGTGGCCGCTGCTGAACCTGCTCCTGCGCCGATGTCCGATCCGCCTCCAGCCGCGCCACTTCGGCCGGGTCCGCATCGCCCACCCCGTAGCGGAACACATACGCGTTCGCACCCGCCTCCTGCGCCTCCACCCCTACGTAATACGTCCCCGCCAGTAGCGTCTCGCGCATCCACTCGTTCGCCGTGCCGGAACGCTCGCTGCTGTGCAGCACGTGGCCCTCTGCGTCCTCCAGCACCAGGTCCGCATCGGCGTCCTGGCGCCGAAGCCCCAGCCCCACCGCGCGCGCCTCGCTCAGCGTGAACCGGTACCACGCCACCCCATCGGCGCCGCCGTCCAGCGTACCCAGCGGGAACCGCGCCGCCGCCAACTCCGTGATGTCCCCAAGATCCTCGGCCGCCGCGCGCGCCGGGTCCTCCGGTGCCACCATGTCCGCCGCCGGCTCGGCCGGTGGCGGGTTTTCCACCGACCCCGGCGTCACGTCCGTCACCGACAACGTGTAGGTCCCCGTCTCGTTGCGGTCGCCCGATGCCCGTACATAGTAGGTCCCAGTCTCACGTGCGGTGAACGTCACCCGGCTGTCGCGCCCGCCCTCGAAGTCGTCGTTGTAGCTGCCCGACTGGTAGCGCCCCTCGCTGTCGTAGATGGCTCGCAGGAAGGTGTCGCGCAGCGTCCCGCCCCCGCTCGGGCTGCCTCCGAGGTCGAACTGGTAGGTCCGCCCCGCCACCAGTTCGACGGCGAACCAATCCTGGTCATGGGCGGTCTCGATGGTCCCGGTGGCCGAGCCGCCGACGGCGACCGTGCCGGTGGTGAAACGGTCTGCTGAATAATCGTCAGGCATGGTGCAGTCTCCTTTGCAGGTGTTGTTCGGTTGTTGCCGTCTCGCTCCGGCCGTGCCTGCGCATGCTGCTTGCCCTCACGTCGCCCGAGCGCGTGTAGCTAGGGCTTTTGCCCGCCGTGATGGGCGCCCGGGTGGGGCGGACGAAGGGCAGGGCGTGGCGCGTGGCGTCCCACGTCGCGACGGACATGGCCGTCGGGCTCAGGCCAGAGGGTCGTAGGTCGTAGGTCGTAGGTCGTAGGTCGTAGGTCGTAGGTCGTAGGTCGTAGGTCGTAGGTCGTAGGTCGTAGGTCGTAGGTCGTAGGTCGTAGGTCGTAGGTCGTAGGTCGTAGGTCGTAGGTCGTAGGTCGTAGGTCGTAGGTCGTAGGTCGTAGGTCGTAGGTCGTAGGTCGTAGGTCGTAGGTCGTAGGTCGTAGGTCGTAGGTCGTATCTTACACGTCTACCCCATTTCACACAAGTCAATGTATGGGTCCACCACATTTGGCACTCGGGTTGATGGTGAAGGAGGAATTGTACCGGAGATTGGCGGCCAAGGCTATGGTGGGGTAAGACGGTGTTATACGCGATCAACCAGTCGGCCAATTGTTGGTTGAACAGGGCCACGTCGTCGAACAGCAAGTCCTCATGATAGTCCACGAACTGTTCCTGAATGGTCCGGTTGAACCGTTCTACATGGGCATTCATTTTCGGGGAACGGGGATAGGTCCACCAGTGCGTGATGCCGCGCGCCTCCAACCGCTGCTGGAAGTGGCCCAGGAATTCCGAGCCGTTGTCGGAGAGCACGACCCGCGGGGGGCGTGGCAGCACCTGGCACAAGGCCTCCAGCGCGCGGGTCGCCTGGCGGCTGGACGCGGGGGGCGTGGCCACGGCGACCGCGAAGCGCGAGTGGGGATCGAGAAAGGGGAACAAGTAGCGGCGGAGGCCCGCCTGGAGCCGGACGACGGTATCACAGGCGAACACCTCGAGGGGCGGGGCGGAGTGGCCGCGGGGTTTCCGCGCTTTGCGCGGCCGCACGACGGGTTTAGGCTGGCCCCGCGCCGTCAAGCGGACGGGGGCGTGCCGCATCTTGTCGGGCGCACGGGCGATCAGGCGCCCAATGGTGGAGACACTGGGCAGGGCGAGGCCGTGGGCCTCACACCACGGGGCCAGCAGGACGTGGAGTTTGGCCTTCCCGAGGTTAGGGAAGGTGGTGCGCAGACGCCGGATCTCCTGGTTCAGTGCGGGCGGGCTGTGGGGCTGGCGCCGTCGGTGGGGGGCACGGGAGCGGGCGGCCAAGGCGGCGGGCTGACCGCCGGCCTGGGTCAACGTGTGTTTCCAGCGCGCGAGCGTCCGGCGGCTGACCGCATAGGCATCCTGGGTCGCCGCCGGGCCATGGGTGGCCCAGAACGTCAGAATCTTGAGTCGGTGGTGAGCTTCGTTGGGTATCATGTCCCAACGATAGCCCAGATTGGCTACTCGATAGAACCCCCGGATCCGGTAGCCGAGATGGTGGATGTGCATGGTGACTCCTCCTGGGTCAAGGAGTGCCATATGTTTCTGAACCTATACAGTCAAGATCATCGCCGCACCTCTTGAATAAACCAATAGTCTAGATCAAAAACAAGAATTTGTAAAAACGTATATTTTTTGGTCTCAGCACAAATTTAATTTGGGCATGTCATGGCCCTTGTGCACCCGGAAGGGCGGGGCGATACCAAAGAGGGCGAGCACGATGCGGCAGCAAGCAGTGGAGCGGGTGCACGTGATGCAACGGCATGTCCCGGGTCTTGACCCGGGATGCCGAAGCTACAATAAAGAGAGGCCGTCAACTCTTCCGTGGAGAAGCTTCCCGGCGCAGGAATTCCTCGAAATACGCAATGGTCTTTTTGAGCCCTTCTTGCAGTGGGATTTTGGGTTCCCAGCCAAGCCGTCCTTTTGCCAGTGTAATATCGGGACAGCGTTGAGTCGGATCGTCGGTTGGTAAGGATTTGTGCACGATCTTTGATTTGGTCCCTGTTAAATCAATCACGAGTTTCGCGAGTTCCAGCATGGCACATTCCCCGGGGTTTCCCAGGTTGACGGGACCCGTGCAATCTTCCGGGCTTTTCATAAGCAAGACACAGCCTCGAATCAAATCATCCACGTAACAAAACGAACGCGTCTGTGACCCGTCACCGAAAACGGTCAGGGATTCGTTGGTGAGGGCTTGCATGATGAAATTCGAAACGACTCGTCCATCATGAGGATGCATGTTCGGGCCATAGGTATTGAAGATGCGGGCAACCTTCACGTCCAGGCGATGCTGGCGGTGGTAGTCGAAAAACAACGTTTCCGCACAGCGTTTTCCTTCATCGTAGCAGGAACGCAGGCCGATGGGATTGACGTGTCCCCAATAGTCTTCACTCTGAGGATGGGTTTCCGGATCTCCATAGACTTCGCTGGTCGATGCCTGAAAGATGCGGGCCCGGAGCCTTTTGGCGAGTCCCAGCACGTTGATGGCTCCGTGAACGTTGGTCTTCGTGGTCTGGACGGGATCGCATTGGTAATGAACGGGGGATGCGGGACAGGCAAGGTTATAAATTTCATCGGCTTCGATATAGAGCGGAAAGGTAATATCGTGCCGGACAAGCTCGAAATTCGGATGATCACGGAATGGGACAAGATTGGCTTTTGTCCCCGTATAGAAGTTGTCGACGCAGATCACGTCGTGTCCCTCTTCCAGGAGCGTGCGACACAGGTGCGATCCGAGAAATCCGGCCCCTCCCGTGATGAGAATCCGTTTGCGGTGAAAGTTTTTCATGCGCGTGTCGCAAGCCCTCCCGACAGCGGCATCGGAAAAAGATGGCTAGGTGGTATAGGAGGCGTTGATTTTCACGTAATCGTAGGAAAGATCCGTGGTCCAGAGTCTGGCATGCCCCGGTTTGTTTCCCAATGAGAGCGTCATGACGTATTGTTTTTTTCGCATGATCCGTTGCGCCTGGTCGGCGGTTCGCCCCCCGACCGGTTGACCGTTGTCCATCACTCGAGTCCCGTTGAATGCCAGGCAAAGCTTGGCAGGATTGAAGTTCACTCCGGCCCGGCCGGCGGCAGCCACGATTCGCCCCCAGTTGGGGTCCTCTCCAAAGATGGCGGTTTTCACCAACAACGAGGTTGCAATGGTTTGAGCAATTTTCTTCGCTTCGTGATTGGTCCTCGTCCCCCGCACGATGATCTCGACGATCTTTGTGCATCCTTCTCCATCCCGGCAGATTTGCAACGAAAGCGACAGGCAGGCTTCGTACAGAAGGCCATAGAATGTTTCCCATTGGGGGGAGCCCCTCTGAATGGTCGGATTACCGGCTTGTCCATTGGCGAGGCATAACACCGTGTCGTTCGTGCTCGAGTCCCCGTCGACGGAGATGCAATTGAAGGTTTCGTTGACGGCTTGAGTCAATGCGGCTTGCAGTGCCAGCGGGGCAATCGAGGCGTCGGTGGTGAGATAGGCCAACATGGTCGCCATATCGGGATGAATCATGCCGGACCCTTTGGCCATCCCTCCTATTGCGATAGTCCGCTGCCCGATCTTTGCCTGCAAGGCGACTTCTTTATGTATGGTGTCCGTCGTCATGATGGCTTGTGCGGCCGGCTTGTGACCGGACCGGCTCAGGAGGCGGGTGAGAGGCGGGATGGCTTGACGGATGACGGGCATCGGCAAAGGGCGGCCTATGACTCCCGTCGATCCCACAAACACTGAAGAGACGGGAAGGCGTAAGGCCGTTGACACGAGTTTGCGCATTTCCATGGCATCCGTCATCCCTTGTGAACCGGTCAACGCATTGGCGTTTCCACTGTTCACAATAATGGCTTGCCCGGTGTGCTTCTTGAGTTGACGCCGGCCCAAGAGAACCGGAGCGGCCATGATGCGATTTTGTGTGAAGACTCCCGCCATGACCGCGGGGTGGGTGGACGCCAAAAGGGCGAGGTCCAACAGGGGCGCGGGTTTGATGCCGGCATGAATCCCGGCGGCGAGAAAGCCGGTCGGGGCCGTGACGCCGCCTGTCATCTTTTTCACGTTCACAAGGAATCTTCCTACCGGCTTGCCGCTTGCACATTTTTCCCTCCCCTTTGTAAGGGGAGGTCGAGCTAGGAGGGGAATCAGTAGTCGTAGGTCGGATTAGCGCAGCGTAATCCGACGGATTTGTCTGCGGTGCCAAGTTACACGAAGATTGTCGGGTTACGCCTGCGGCTAACCCGACCTACGACTTTCGTATCAAGGGCCTCCTGATGTCATCCCGGCGTCTCTCCCCTTTCTGTCATCCTCGACATTTTTAATCGAGGATCCAGGGTTTTTGTTTTTCCCTCCGTGCGCAACAACAACTCTGGATTCCCGATCAGGTCGGGAATGACAGAAGGAGAAAAATAGGAATGACAGATTCAGGGTGGCGTTCGCTATTTGCATGCCAATATGGATCGTGAGTAAGGGAACGGGTATGGTTGAGCCTATGGAAAAATCCCCGGTGACGTCAGCCCCGTCTCTTCGGGAAATCCCATCATCAGATTCATGGATTGGATGGCTTGCCCGGCCGCACCTTTGACCAGGTTATCCAGGGCCGATACGGTGATGACGTGGTGTGTCCGTTGATCCACAAAAACCCCGATGTCGCAAAAATTCGATCCTCGAACGTAGGTGGGACTGATGGACGTCGATTCTTCACGAATTCTGATGAATCGTTCGTTTGCATAAAAATCCTTGTACAACGTCATTGCCGCATCGTTCGTGAGCGGGTTCCGGAGTTTGGCATAGGCCGTGCTGAGGAGACCTCGATTCATCGGGATAAGATGCGGAGTAAATACGACGTGCACGTTCGACCCTTTTCCTTTCGGGTTTTTCTTGTCAACGAGACGGTTCAGTTCCTGTTCGATTTCAGGGGTGTGCCGGTGTCGGGCAATGTTGTAGGCCGTCGTGGAATCATGAGCTTCCGGAAAATGGTAAGGCAGGGCCGGGCTTCGGCCTGCCCCTGAAATGCCGGATTTCGAATCAACGACAATGGTATCCGTGTGGATCATCCGATGGGCCAGCAATGGAGCCAACTGCAGAATAGCCGCCGTCGGGTAACAGCCGGGTGCGGCAACCAGTCGAGCCCGCCGGATCCGTGCCCTGTGAAGTTCCGGAAGCCCGTAGACCGCCTTTTTCAGCAGGGCGGGCGACACATGCGGCGTGCCATACCATCGTTCATACGTGTCCCGCTCTATCAGCCGAAAGTCGGCGCTCAGGTCAATCACGGGTTTCCTGGCTTGGACGCACTCGGTCACCGGCTCCATGGATTTCGTATGGGGAAGTGCTGAAAAGACCAGATCGACTTTTTTCAGGATGGGCTTGACGTGCAGTGGCGCAAAACGAAACCCGTGAAACGTTTCGAGGTGCGGGAACAGGGACGTCACCGGAAGACCAACGGATTTGTCCGCCGTCACGTTGGTGACCGTGACGTAGGGGTGGCAGCTCAATAAACGAAGAAGTTCTCCGCCCGTGTACCCACTGGCTCCCAGTACGGCTACTTTTAATCGAGTTCGACGCATTGATGATGATTGTTGCCTTGCCATACATGAATAAGACGAAAAAAGGGAAGGCATCGAAGCCTTCCCTTTTTCGTCACCATCCTGGAGAGTCCGCGCGCTTAACGCTTGGAATATTGGAACCGGCTTCGAGCGCCTTTTTGGCCGTATTTCTTTCTTTCTTTCACCCGGGGATCACGTGTCAGCAAGCCGTCTTTTTTGAGGACCCCGCGAAAGTCCGGGTTTATTTGCACCAAGGCTTTGGCAATCGCGTGGCGGAGGGCTCCGGCCTGCCCGGATCCGCCTCCACCGCAGATCGAGGCTGTAATGCGAAATTGTCCCCGTGTGTTCGTCACTTCAAGCGGAGCTTCCACCTGAATGCGTTGTGAAAGAAGGGTGAAATAATGGTCAAGCGTTCGGCCATTGACCGTAATGTCCGGCGGGCCTGGTTCGATCCAGGCGCGTGCGATCGCATATTTGCGTTTTCCCGTAGCATAATGACGTTGACTGACCATCTGTAAGAGCCTTTCCTCTAGACGTTTAGCAAGATACCGTTATGACCAGGGCTCCGGACATTGTGCGGCATGTGGGTGATCCGTCCCAACGTAGACGCGCAACTTTTTAGCCATTTTTTTCCCTAGGGGACTGTGTGGAAGCATGCCCCGAACGGCTTTGGACACGATTTCCGTAGGGGCTTTTTTCAAGAGATGTTCGGCGGTAATGGATTTGATCCCCCCGGGATATCCGGTGTGGTGATAATACGTTTTCTTCTTTAATTTTTTCCCGGTCAGTCGAATCGCTTCGGCATTGATCACAATCACGTGGTCGCCCGTATCGACGTTGGGCGTGAACGTCGGTTTATGCTTGCCGCGGAGAAGCGTGGCGACTTGAGTGGCCAACCGACCGAGCACGGTCCCTTTGGCGTCGAGAATATACCATTTCCTATCGATCTCATTGGGTTTTGCTTGAAAGCTACGCATCAGAAATTCTCCATGTTCCAGGCCGCGATCATGTTTGGGACGGCCCCGATTCTTTGGGGTCGAGTTTCGCCAGCCAAGCCTCTAAATTGTCACCGGCTCTTCTCTTGAGCACGTCTTGAGTGACGTAAATCGGACACTTGGCCCTGAGGGCCAAGGCAATGGCATCGCTTGGCCGGGCGTCCACCGTTCGTTCGAGTTCGTTCAAAGACACGTGAACCGTTGCATAGTACGTGTTGTTTTGGACGTCCGTCACCACGACTTGAGTGATTTTCATGCCCAGATGGGTCGAGAGACTCGTAATCAGATCGTGACTCATCGGTCTGGGCGGAACAACGTCCTCCAACGCCAAGCGAATGGAAGTGCCCTCAGCCGTGCCCACCCAAATGGGAAGGACGTCGGCATTCATCTCGTCTCGCAGGATCACAATTTGGGTATCCGTATTGGGGTCAACCAGCACTCCGTGAACTTTTAACGGGACGAGGTTGGTATTTTGTTCCACGCTCATGGATGTTGTGACAAACGGATTCGGTTCAACGAGACACCGTCGTCGAACGCTAGGTCTCGAATTTGCCGAAATCTTCAGGCTTTAAATTTTCAAGCCACCGCTCCAATTCCTCGGAACTCTGTTTTTGCAGAACTTCCTCCCTGGTAAAAATCGGGGCTTCGGCACGCAAAGCCAGTGCAATCGCATCGCTGGGCCTTGAATCAATGGAGTATTCCGAATCACCGTACCAGAGATGGATTTTGGCATAGTACGTATTATCTTTTAAGTCAGTGACCACGGCGCTTAAGACTTTGGCGTCAACGTTGTCCAAAATCGATTTCATCAAATCGTGCGTCATGGGACGGGGCGTGGCAACGTTCTCCAAAGCAAAACTGATGGCACTGGCTTCGGATTTCCCGACCCAGATCGGAAGCATATCGGAATTTTGCTCGTCCCGAAGGATGATGATATAGGCATTATTATAGGGGTCGAACAAAAGCCCCCGAACGTTCATTTGTGTAAGCATACCTGCAAGCCACTCAATAGACACCAGTCAATCCGAACAAAACTATCATTCAGTTCTTTCTATTGTCAATTCAAATGCGGAAAAAACCGGGGCAGGTCGGGTTAGCCAAAGGCGTAACCCGACAATCCGAATCCGACGACCTGTCGGATTAGCGAAGCGTCATCCGACAAGCGTTCACGAACACTCACGTGAGCTTGAGCACTGCAATAATGATCCCGGCCAGCACCGTGGTCCAGGTCATCAACTTTACTTGTAGTTGGGTGAGGCGGGTTTCCATCCGGGCGAGACCGGTCTCCAGTTTGGCCTCCAGTCTGGCCAGGTCGGCTTTGGTGGCCAGGTGTTCGCTTTCATGTTCATGGATGGCTTGGGCAATACCCTCGGCCTGGGGCTGGTTGAAGCCGTGCTCCCGTTCCAGCTTCTTGGCTAAGGCAATGGTGTCGTTCATGGCGGCACTATAGCAAATCACCGGAAGAGGAGCAATGTAGAGGCGTAGGCGCGTAGATCGGGTTAGCCGAAGGTGTAACCCGACGATCCTCGCTTAACCACACACAGCACTCTGCATCTGGGCGACAAACCTGTCGGATTACGCTCCGCTAATCCGACCTACGGGGATTGCCCCCTCGCCCCACCGTGGGAGAGGGTTGGGGTGAGGGGGCACTCAGCGAGGAAGGAGGACATGATGAGAAACGCTTCAGAGGGACGGCGTCTCTGCCATCCGGTGGCGCTATGGAGCGACAAGGGAGGGGATGGCCCGGACATCAGTGGAAGAACGGGCCACATCAAGATCATACATGCGCTGAAGATTCAACCAGAATTCAGGCGTCATTCCCAAGGCCTGCCCGAGTCGTAGCGCTGTGTCGGCCGTGATGGATCGGTTACCGTGGATAATTTCGTTAATCCGTCTCGCAGGCGTCCCCATCGTTTTGGCCAGCCGGTACTGACTGATTTCCAGTTCCTCAAGCATCTCAGCCAAGTGTTCTCCGGGATGGATGGGCGGCATGTTCGTCATCAATCAGTCGGGGTAGGTCGGGTTAGCGAAGCGTCATCCGACAAGCGTTCACGAGCACTCACGTGAGCTTGAGCACTGCAATAATGATCCCGGCCAGCACCGTGGTCCAGGTCATCAACTTTACTTGTAGTTGGGCGAGACCGGTCTCCAGTTTGGCTTCCAGTCTGGCCAAGTCGGCTTTGGTGGCCAGGTGTTCGCTTTCATGTTCATGGATGGCTTGGGCAATACCCTCGGCCTGGGGCTGGTTGAAGCCGTGTTCCCGTTCCAGCTTTTTGGCTAAGGCAATGGTATCGTTGATGGCGGCACTATAGCAAATCACCGGAAGAGGAGCAATGTAGTCAGGCAGGTCGGATTACGCGATGCGAATCCGACCTGCCAACTTCTGAGCACCCTCTCCCTTGATGGGAGAGGATAAAGGTGAGGGTGATGAGTCCTGTAGGTCTGGTTAGCCAAAGGCGTAACCCGACAATGCTCGACAAAAACTCTGGATCCCCGATCAGGCCGGGGATGACAGGAGGGACGACGAGGACGATTACCCGACCGGAAGATCGTAGGAGGAAAGCACGTCTTGTACGTGGGGAATCACGTCAGCCGGTCGTAGTTGAACCACTTCTCCGGTATTGCGCCGTTTCAATTCGACCATTCCTTGTGCCAGGCCCCTGTCACCAATGGTGAGATGAAACGGGGCCCCAATCAAATCGGCGTCGTTGAATTTGACCCCGGCACGTTCATCGCGATCATCCCATAAGACTTCCAAGCCTGCTTGGACACACGAATCATACAGCATGCCGGCGGTTTTGATGACCTGTTCCGAGGCCGTGACCGGCAACAAATGGACGTGAAAGGGCGCAATGGGCACGGGCCACACCATGCCTTTGGCATCATGGTTTTGTTCAATGGCGGCGGCGGCGGTCCGGCTCACGCCGATGCCGTAACACCCCATAATGGCCAATGTTTCTTGTCCTTCCGCATCGAGAAACGTCGCTTTCATGGCTTCGCTGTACTTTGTCCCCAATAAGAAGACGTGGCCGACTTCAATGCCCTTGGCCTCCTGTAAACGGTCGTCGCTTCTTGGGGATTGGTCGCCGGCTTGGGCTTGGCGCAGGTCAAGGAACGCTTCGACGGTAAAGTCCCGATCCCAGTTTGTATTGATCAGGTGGGTGTCATTCTTGTTTCCACCGACGACGAAGTTCCGCATCGCTTTGACCGCGTGGTCCGCGATGATTCGGATATCCTTGAGCCCAACCGGACCGGCGAAGCCTACCGGGGCGGACGACACGTGGCTCACGGTTTCCGGACTTGCCAGCGTGATCTCCGTCGTTCCCAGGAAACGATTGATTTTGATTTCATTCGCCTCGTGGTCTCCACGAATCAGGACGGCAATGACGTCATTCGCCGGTGTTTGGTAGAGCAGGGTTTTGACGAGTCGATCGGGTGAAACTTTTAAAAAGGCACAGACCGCCTGGACGGTTTTTGTCCCGGGGGTTTGTACGGCTTCGAGGGCGAGCGGAGTGGCCTTGTCCTCTTCCCGGGGAGGCGGCACTTCCGCCCGCTCGACGTTGGCGGCATAGGACCCGCATTCGTCATACACGATCGTTTCTTCTCCGGTCTCAGCCAATACCATGAATTCATGCGACATGCTGCCGCCAATGAGTCCATTGTCCGCTTCGACTGCGCGGAACGTCAGCCCGCACCGTGTAAAAATTTTCTCGTACGCGTCGTACATTTTTTGATAGCTGAGACGTGCACTGTCTTCATCGGCATCGAAACTGTAGGCATCCTTCATGATGAATTCGCGCCCGCGCATCAAGCCGAAACGGGGACGGATTTCATCGCGGAATTTGGTTTGGATCTGGTAGCAGTTCATGGGAAGTTGACGATAAGAGCGTATCTCACGGCGAAAGAGATCGGTGATGACTTCTTCATGCGTGGGGCCGAAGCAAAAATCGCGGTCATGCCGGTCCTGGCATCGAAGTAATTCCTTTCCATAAAAATCCCATCGTCCCGTTTCACGCCACAATTCGGCCGGAGAAAGGATCGGCATCAGCAGTTCCTGTGCCCCGGCGCGATTCATTTCCTGGCGAATAATACATTCGATTTTCTTGAGGACGCGCAGGCCAAGCGGGAGGTAGATGTAGATCCCGGCCGCAACTTTTCGAATCATGCCGGCGCGCAACATGAGCCGGTGGCTGATGACTTCAGCTTCACCGGGGGTCTGACGGAGGGTTGGAATGAACAGTTGGCTCGTTCGCATATTAGACGTGATCCTTATCTGTGTTCAGTTGGAATTGTCGGATTACGCTACGCTAATCCGACCTACATCCGCTACCTCGCCTTGTTTTTTCTGTCATCCTCGACGCTTGTCCCCGACATTCTTAATCGGGGATCCAGTCAAGTAAAGGATCCAGGGCTTTTGCTTTTTGCCTTTTTCACCCTCTCCCCCTGGGAGAGGGTTGGGGTGAGGGACAGACCGTAGGTCGGGTTAGCCGAAGGCGTAACCCGACAATCCGCTATATATAAAGGGTGCCGCTCGAGGATTCAAGCGTCTTCCGGTCCGGGGCTATGTTGAGAAAAGGACGTCGGGATTATTGAAGCAAGCGTTGAATGTCATTGAAAAACGCAAAAATCATAATCCCGAACAGCAGCACGATTCCTACCTGTTGGGTGAATTCCCGCTGTCGTTCGGCAAGCGGACGGCCCAGGACCGCTTCACAGGCAAAGAAGAAAAGATGGCCGCCGTCCAGGACGGGAATGGGCAATAAATTCAGAATGCCCAGGTTGATGCTCAAGATGGCCACGAAGAACATGATGTCAGGGAGGCCTCGTTCGGCAGCCGTCCCCGAGGCACTGGCGATCATGATGGGCCCCCCGATATTTTTCGAGGAGATTTCTCCCGTCAACATTTTGTAGATGCCGACGACGGTGAGTTCGGACCATCTCCACGTGGCTTTCACTCCCTGGACCACGGCCATGAGCGGTGAGGACGCGCGGATAACCGATCGTCCCGACCCCATAATGCCGATTTTCCCGACGGTGGTGCTCGTTCCGTTGTCCGTGACTTCATGGGGCTGGGGAACGATCGTTAACGTGAGAATTGCGCCTTCACGATCAACCTGCATGGTGAGAGCGTCGTTCGGATGAGCCTTGATAATGCGGGTCATCTGTGACCAGGTCTGAATCGTCTCCCCTTGAATCTCAAGGATGCGATCGTTTTCCTTCAGCCCTGCTTCGGCGGCCGGCATATTCGGCATGACGGCCGTCACGATGGGAGCGGCTTCTTCGATGCCAATGACGTACAGCGGGTGCTCGACGTTCTCCGGGTCGTAGATCTCGGGTGTGATGAGGAAGGTTTTCAGTGTGTCGCCCCGGCGAACTTCTACGGTGAGCGAACGTCCACCGCTTTCGGCAACGGCGGCATAGACCTCATTCTTCGTAGTGATATCCTGTTCGTCGATTTTTGTGACCCGGTCGCCGACCTGAAGGCCGGCGAGTCCGCCCGGCGAGTCCGCCCTGATGGCGTTGATCGTAGGTAAGATCTCGGCAAAAGTCGGAATAGGCAGGGGAGCACCCACGGCCAGCCAAGCTGAAAAAATCAGGTAGCTCAGGAAAAAATTGAACCCCGGCCCGGCCGCCACGATGAGGGTCCGTTTCCACAAGGGTTTGTGGGAAAATGATTGTTCACGCTCCTCCGGCGGGACAGGCTCACCAGCGTCTTCCCCGAACATTTTGACGTACCCGCCAAGGGGAATGGCCGAAACGAGATATTCGGTATCCCCGATTTGACGGCTCAGCACTTTCGGCCCGAAGCCCAGGGAGAATTTCAGGACTTTGACCCCTGCCCAACGGGCCACGATAAAGTGTCCGAACTCGTGAAAGGTCACGAGGACACCCAACACCACCAAAAACCACCAGATCTTTTGAACGACGACGTAAATGATATCAGGAGACATTGCGTAACTCGTCATGGTGTGGAGAAACGGACGTTGACATCAGGATCAATCGAGGATGAACTCCGAGGCTTTTTCCCTGGCCCAACGATCGGCCTCCAAGGCATCCTCCAATGACGTGAGCGGTTGCACGTCGGCACATTGTACGGTTCGCTCGATGACGTTGGCAATGTTCCCGAAGGGGAGCCCATGATACAGAAACGCATCGACGGCGGCTTCATTCGCGGCGTTGAGAATCGCCGGACAGGTGCCACCACGGTCCAACGCCTCGTAGGCCAACCGCAGACAGGGAAACCGGACGGGATCGGGTTGATAAAACGTCAATTTGCCGAATTTCCATAAATCCAAAGAAGGCGGATCCAGGGGCACCCGTCGAGGGTAATCCATGGCGTAACTGATCGGGGTTCGCATATCGGGCAATCCCAATTGGGCGATCACCGACCCGTCTCGATATTCTACCAGGGAATGGATGATACTTTCCCGGTGAATCACCACGTCGAGTTGAGCGGGTGGGCAATCAAACAGCCACCGGGCTTCGATGACCTCCAGCCCTTTATTCATCAGCGTCGCCGAATCAACGGTAATTTTCGCGCCCATTTCCCAATTCGGATGTTGGAGGGCCTGCTCGGGCGTGACGGTCTCCATATATTCTTTTGTGCAATCCCAAAACGGGCCGCCGGAGGCCGTCAGGATAATGCGACGGACGTCCTCGCGTCGATGACCGACAAGCGACTGAAAAATCGCACTGTGCTCGCTGTCAACGGGAAAAATGGGGACGCCCTGGCGGCGCGCTTCCTCTTGCATCAGTGGCCCTGCCATCACCATGGGTTCCTTGTTGGCCAAGGCCACCCGGCGACCCGCGCGAATGGCGGCCATGGTCGGGACCAGGCCCGCTCCCCCCACGATGGCTGAAATGACCAGATCACTCTCCGGAAGGGACGCCACTTCCGTCACGCCGTCGGGGCCATCGAGGATGTGAAGGGCCGGATCGTTCACGCGGGAACGGAGTCGTTGCGCCGCGGCGGAATCGGCAAGGGCCACGAATTTCGGACGAAACGAACGAATCTGCTCTTCCAGCTTTTCGTCACTGTGCCGAGCAGCCAACCCCAAAATCGAAAATTGATCCGGAAATTTGGCGACGATGTCGAGGGTGCTGTCTCCAATGGAGCCCGTCGAGCCAAGTAGAACGATCTGTTTCATCCTATCGAATTCCCGTCCCTCCTGCCGTCATCCTCGACATTTCCTCTTCTGTCATCCCCGACCTGATCGGGGATCCAGAGTCGTTGCTTTTGGTCGTTGCCATTTTCCGTCATCCTTGCGCATGGACGGAAAAGAAAAACCCTGGATCCTCGATTTAGATCCTCGATTGCAAATGTCGAGGACAAGCGTCGAGGATGACAAAAGGAGTTGTCGGATTACGCTGCGCTAATCCGACCTACAACTACTTCCCCTCCTTTGTAAGGAGGGGCGAGGGGAGGTAGAGGTTGAAGCGAGTACTGTAAGAACCTGTACCCTCTGTGTGTTGGCTCTACCCCACCTGACCTCCCCTTACAAAGGGGAGGGAAAGAATACGGGCACCGCTTACTCGCTACGCTAATCCGACCTACGAATCTACGGAATTCCTGATCCTCCTTCTGTCATCCTCGACATTTGTAATCGAGGATCCAGGGTCGTTGGTTTTGCATTTGTAGGTCGGGTTAGCCGAAGGCGTAACCCGACAATCCGCAAAGAGCCTATTGCACAAACTTCATATAATAATAAAAAACCGGCGCGTTGAGAAGCAGGCTGTCGACGCGGTCCAAAACGCCTCCATGTCCGGGAATCAAGGAGCCGGAATCCTTGACGCCGGCCTGGCGTTTCAGGGCCGACTCGGAGAGATCGCCCAAGAGGCCCAGCACGGTGAACAGCAAGCCCAGGATCAGACAATCGACCGGCGTGACGGCGGGGAGAAACCAGAGATGGCCGATCCAGGCGATGAGTGGGGCTGCAACCAGGCCCCCAAGAAACCCTTCGATGGTTTTATTCGGGCTTAATCGGGGAGCCAGGGGCCGTGACCCCCACGTTTTGCCGACGTAGTACGCGGCGGTGTCGCCCGCCCACGTCACCAACAGCACGAACAACACCAACAACGCCCCGTCGTGTTGGTTTCTCAGCCGGAGAAAGTGTCCCAGAGTATACCCGATATAGAGAATCCCGAACAGGAGAATGAACATGGAAAGATGGCGGGATTCCGAAGGGGCCAGGCTGACCTGATAACAAAGGAGGCCCGCGAGGATCATCGAGAGGGCCAGAGAAAAACTGAGAACCGTGGGCCACTGCATGGCAATCAGGAGAAGCACGGCTCCCGGAAAACCAACGAGGGCGTGTTGCGACAGGTGGCGCTTCTCAATGAAGAGTCCCAGAAATTCCCATTGTGCCAGCAGGACGGTGAGGGCGATCAAAACAAAGAACGCCAACGGCGGAAGGTGCCGGGTGAGAACATACAAGAGAGGAAGCAACACCAGGGCGGCATACACGCGCTTCGGGTCAAACCCTAACGCGGATGAGCGGGCTATGAGGGGACCCGGAGGATTCGAGGGGTTCCTGGAGGCGGGCTCAACCACATTATTCGTGCTCACAGCCTGTTTTCAGGAGAGGCGGCATGCGGAAGACGACCGAACCGACGATCCCGTTTTTGGTAATCGAGCAGGGCCAGCAACACTTCACGTCGTCGGAAGTCGGGCCAAAGGGTGTTCGTAAAATAGAGCTCCGTATACGCGATTTGCCAGAGCAGGAAATTGCTGATTCTCGCTTCCCCGCTCGTTCGAATGAGGAGGTCCGGGTCCGGGAGACCGGACGTGGACAGGTACTGCTCGAATTGGGCTTCATGAACGGGCCCTGACGTTTTTCCGCATTGAATATCGTCAATCAGGCGATTCGTGGCGTCAATAATCTCGGAACGTCCCCCATAACTGAGGGCGACCGCCACGGTTCGGTCGGTGAAATGCTCGGTCTCCCGGGCGATGGCCTGCACCAGGTCTTGAGTGGAAGCAGGTAGCTCATGCAACAGGCCAATGGGGAAAAATCGTGTTTTGCGTTCATGAAAAGTTTGCCGTTCCTGAAGAAGAAATTCTTCAAGGAGCGTCATCAGCAAGTCAATCTCGACTTGGGGCCGATTCCAGTTCTCCTGCGAGAACGCATACACCGTGACGATTGGAACCCCCAGCCGGTAAAAGGTATTGAGCATTTCGCGGACGGCAATCAGTCCTTCCCTGTGTCCGGCAATACGTGGCAGCCCACGATGAGAGGCCCAGCGACCGTTCCCATCCATAATCACCGCCACGTGACGGGGCAACGCGTCCTGATCGAGCTGTGAAAAGAGATCGTCTTCCGTGAGTTCCGCGAAGGAATGTGTTGAATGGAGAGGCATAGGTATTGGTGAAGGAGTCGGTCGCGCAACGAGGCGATTCACTGAAAAACAGTCTAATCGCGAGCCTCAGTCTTGTCAAACCAGGGTGCGTGCAGGTCGGATTAGCGGAGCGTAATCCGACCTGCCAACTCTGACCATCTTCCCCCTCTTATATAGCGGCGGCATGAGATGGTGCGGGGGCGAACAGTCCTCATGAGTCATGAGGGGTCCCCGCCTTTAGGGCGATTTGTCAAACCTGACCGAAGCCGCGTCAGGGTCTCATGGGTCTTCCCCAAGGCGACGACGATCTCCCGTAACGGACTGCCCATCTCATCAGAGCGAAGCATCACCGGCCCAGGCATCCAGCAGTCCACGGCGTCTATCAAATAGCGTTCTATTGCCTGGTGAAGGGCAATCCGGGATTTGATCCGAGTGAGTGAGGCTGTTTGAAGAAACTGCTGAATCTCGGTCGGTGAATCGTGAAAAACCGGTACGGTTCGGACAGGACGAGCCATCTCAATCTCCTGGATAGGGGTTACTGTTGTGGGCCAGTCTCACGGCGGGGTAAATGTGTCGGTCCATATCCCCGTTTCATGCTTTTTGCTTCTTCTTCCTCATCGAGGTATTGCTGTGAGGCTTGCCCCTCCAAGTGTCCTCCTCTCGGGACCCTGGACGACCGCCTCCTTATCCTGCCCACTGCTACGCCCTGGCATTAACCCGCCCCCCTGCGGTGTAAACTATGTGTCCGGTTTATTTTGTAAACCATGTCCGGCTTGTACAGCCCGTTCCACTCCCGCTGCCGGGGCGCAGTCATGGCCTTGACGGCTCTCTTGTTATCAGGTCACTCCGTTCATTCAACCGCACAACAGACAAGCCCTTCCCATTCGTTCGCCCTTTCCGTTCGTTTCACGAAGCCCCCGAGGCCCCGACAACACGCCGAGCGACACGAAGAGCCAGCCGGCCGTCCACACCCTCCGGCGCCTTTTCACCAAGGGTTGACGACTTTCTCTGTTGCGGATTTGCCGCGCAAATATATAGCGTTTGCCGCACGGTTTGTAAAACGGAAAGAATTTTGGCTCAGGGCTCATTTAATTTGGGCAACTGCGGGGTGGTTGCGGGATGGCGCTGCACGGTGCACCCGGGGGAGGAGAGGGGGGAAGACGGCGTCATAAGGCATGTCCCTGGCTTTGACCAGGAATTGTCAATGTTCAGTCATTCGTTGACAGAATGAAGGGCTGACTCCAAGAGGGGAACTTGGAAAGAAGGGCCAGCTTGTTCCTGATGACGACGTGCGCCTCTTCTTCTCGTGGCTTCGTATCTGGCGAAGCGGTTGTTCGGCGGTTGGTTGTCGTAAGAGATGAACCCCCCTGGCCCCCCTTATCAGGGGGGGCGGCTCTAAACAGTCCCCCTGATAAGGGGGATTGAGGGGGTTGTCTTACAAAGTGTACTGTCCCGTGTGATTCCCTAGACTCTTCTGCTATCATGCGTGGCATCGACTATGTCCACCAGAGGAGGACCCATGGACATCAAACTGCATAAGTTAGCTCGCACGACTCCCGCCACCCGCCGCTACATCCAGACCGCCCCCAAAAGCGCCGCGACCTTGGCCCGGGAACTCGGGGTCGCTGTGACCACCATCTATAAATGGAAGCGCGCCGGCCGGGTCCACGATGGCTCCCATGTCCGGCACCAGCTCCATGCCAGTACCTCCCCCGAGCAGGAAGCCCTTATCGCCGAATTGCGCACCCAATTGCGGTTGTCCCTCGACGATGTCACGGAGGTCCTGAACCGCTGCAGTGCGACGCCCTTGAGTCGGAGCGCGATCCATCGCTGCTTGGTGCGGCTGGGCGTCGCGCGGTTGCCCCCCGCCTCCCCCGACGCGCCGCCGGTGGGGCGGTTCGCGGCCACCCCCTGCGGCTACATTCATCTGGATCTGAAAGTGTTAAGCAAATGACAGAAGCAACCCAGTTATGTGTTCGTGGCCATTGACCGCGCCACCCGCTATGTCTGGGTCAAGGTGCTGGCCCGGCGGACGGCCGCCACGGTGACGCAGGCCGTCGAAGAATTCCTGGCCGCGTTTCCGCACAAAGTGCACACCATCTTGACCGATAATGATGGCGCGTTTACCGATCGGTTTGCCGTGCACAAGCAAGGCAAACCGGCGGGCCAGCCGAGCGGCACGCATCGCCTGGCTCACGTGTGCCGGGCGCATGGGATCACTCATCGCCTGATCCGGCCCTATCATCCGCAGACCAATGGCATGGTGGAACGCTTTAACCGGCGGCTGAGTGACGCGTTACAGAGCCAGCCCCCGCTCCGGGCCCATTGCAGCAATCGGTTTCGGAGTCACGCCGAGCGGAACGCCTTTATCACACGGGTGGTGGACAATTACAATCGCACCCGGTTAAGGTGCCTCAACTATCAGGCCCCTTTGCACTTGTTACAGAATCTCACGGGACACAACAACAAAGGAGGGGAACGGGGGCACAGAAGGAGACGGCGGGAATGGTCAACGAATGACTGAAGACAGACCAAGGGCCACGCCGGTATCCCGGGCGGCTTGAGATATGGCGTTGGTCACCGTCGGCACGACGCGTGGATCGAACACGTTGGGAATGATGTATTGCTCGCTCAAGGAACGTGCCGGCACGAGATCGGCCAAGGCGGACGAGACGGCCAGGAGTATGGTCTCGTTGAACGTGGTCACCCGGGCGTCCAGGGCGCCGCGAAACATGCCGGGAAACGCCAGCAGGTTGTTGATTTGGTTCGGGCTATCCGAGCGTCCGTTGGCATAGATCCGGCAATGCCGGTACCCGAGCTCCGGCGGCAGTTCGGGATCGGGGTTGGCCAGGGCAAAGACGATGGGGTCATGGGCCATGACTTTCAGATCATCCAGGGTCAGCACGTTGCTGGCGGACAAACCGATAAACACGTGTGCGCCCTGTAGCGCGTCCCGGAGCGTTCCCACCGGGTGGTCGTACCGGATGAGGTCCGGCAAATGGTGACGGGAATGACGCAATCCCTCCGGCCGGCCGGTCAACACCAAGCCCTTTTTGTCGCACCCTCGAAGATGTGTGGCCCCTGCCGCGAGTAAAAGTTGACAGCAGGCGGTCCCCGCGGCGCCTAATCCATTCACGACAATGGTGACTTGATCCAACCGGCGGTTTGTGACTTTCAGCGCATTGATCAATGCGGCCAGGACGACGACAGCCGTGCCGTGTTGATCGTCGTGCAGGACGGGAATATCCAGTTGTTCCTGCAGTCGACGCTCGACCTCGAAACAGCGAGGTGCGCTGATGTCTTCCAGGTTGATCCCGCCGAAGCCCGGCGCGATCGCCGCTACGATGCGCACGATCTCGTCAGGGTCCTGCGTATCGAGGCAAATGGGCCAGGCGTCGATCCCGGCCAGTTGCCGGAAGAGCATGGCCTTGCCTTCCATGACGGGAAGCGCGGCTTGTGGTCCCAAATTCCCCAACCCCAACACGGCCGACCCATCCGTCACCACGGCCACGCTGTTGCCTTTACCGGTCAACCGGTAGGCGAGGGCCGGGTCTGCGGCGATCGCCTGGCACACGCGGCCGACGCCCGGCGTATAGGCCATGGCAAGCGTATCGGGGCTTTCGATTTGAAAGTTGCCGGCGACCCGGATTTTCCCTCCTCTGTGCGCCCTGAAAATGCGGTCGGTCAGGGAGAGGGATCGGTTGCCTTCAGGATGTTCGATGCATGGCAGATTCGTGTTGGCGGGTTGTTCAGCGGTTTTATCAATGACGGCCATCGCTGGTCCGGGTCTCCTCCTATTGACATTGTACACCCGATAGCCGCCCGTTCCAGTCGTCAAGTGTAAAACCCTCGCCCCTATTTCCCGCTTAATGCGAGAAATAGGGAGAAGGCCCGGAATGTGCATGATGCAGGCCAGAAGAAGCGCCATGAGGCATGTCCCTGGCTTTGACCAGGGATGGCGCAGCTACAAAGGCAAAAATGATAAAGAAAAAGACACTGGATCCCTTCCTTGACTGGATCCCCGATCAGGTCGGGGACAGGCGTCGGGGATTGTAAAGGTTCAGTCATTCGTTGACAGTTTCCGCCTGCATGAGGGAGAGCTATCATTCTGCGCAAACACGCCTCATCTGTCATCCTGAGCGAAGCGCTTGTCCTGAGCGAAGCGAAGGAACTATCTGCTTTTCCTGGCGTTCGGTGTTTGAACGAGAGATTCTTCACTTCGTTCAGAATGACAACCATGGTGTGGCCGGCTCCTTCATTCTGTCAACGAATGACTGAACACATACAGGGATGACAGAAAAGGGAAGGCAAAGGCACGAACCGTTCGTGAGATTGCGAAGCCTGAGTTAGACGGCCAGTTCGATTTCTCGGATTTCGGCGTCCTTCAAGAGGTCTTCGACGACGCTGAAATATTCTCGGATGGCGGCTTCGATATTCGCGAGGGCCTCTGCTTCGGTTTTACCCTGGGACCAACACCCGGGCAAGCCAGGCACTGACACACTGTAGCCTTCGTCAGGGCTGCGGTGTCGGGTTACGCCTTCGGCTAACCCGACCTACGACACTTTTATGCGGCACAGAAGAAGCGTCATGAGGTGATCCGACTATAAAGATAAAGACCCTGGATTTCCGGTTTCGAGTTCAGAGAGAGCCGTGAACAGGTCCGGGTGTTTCAGTTGGTACTTGAAATCGGACAGGATTTTCCGAGGCGAGAGTCGTTTCCCCACTTCGCGGGTGGTGGTGGCCGGTGGAACGGCGATCTGAAAGTCCTCGGTGGCAAAGTGGCAGATTTCCGCCCAATGTCGTGGTTGGCCGTCACTCACGATATACGTCGAGCCGGGCGAAGCATATCGCAGCGCGAGCAGGCACAGTTCCGCAACGTCTTCCACGTGAACCAGGTTGACGTATTTGTTGGAATTTTTGATTTTTCCCCTCCGGATCCAATCGAACACGTGTCGCCCGGGTCCATAGAGCCCGGACAGTCTCAGAACCGTCGCCCCGAACGTGGTTCGCAAATGTTCTTCGCTGGACACGCGGGGCATGGAGAGCTTGACCTGTACGCGTTCGTCTACGAGTTCGGGCAGGCCTCCCGGAAAAGCCGAGGTACTGCCCAGGAGGAGCAAACGGCTTTCCCGGTCGATCGCATGTTGCGCGAAGGCTCCGGCGACGTCCTGGGGAAGCGCCGGAAAGCACCAGATGATGTCCGATTGCGGGGGAATCTGCGTCCACGTCTCGGGTTGCTGTAAATCAAAAAAGATACGGTGGTCGGGTTCTGCAAAGGACAGATGGGCTTTCGGGGTACGGCTGGTTGCGAATACCGGCCGGCGGTGTTGCCTGGCGGTGTGGTAGATGAAGCGGCCGGTATAGCCGGCGCCGAGGATCACGAGCGGAGCATGTGCGATACGACTCATGGGGTACGCGGGTCCCGGTCTGGAAAAGATGAGGAGGTTACTCGGTCATATAGTGGCGGGCATACTGGACGTAATTTTGAGACGATTCCTTGAGCCACGCCAGCTCGGTTTCCCGCAGGGGCCGTTTGACGCGGGCTGGCGCGCCGATCACCAGGCTGCCTGGCGGGATTTTGGTGTGTTCGGTCACCAATGCCCCGGCCCCGATCAGACAATCGTCGCCGATCACGACTCCGTCCATCAGTACGGCGCCCATGCCGATCAGGACTCGATTGTGAATCGTACATCCATGGAGTACGACGTGGTGACCGACCGTGACGTCGTCACCGATGATCAGGGGATACGTGTCGTGCGTCACGTGGAGAAGCGAGAGATCCTGGATGTTGGTACGCCGGCCGATCCGGATATAGTTGACGTCGCCACGGACGACACTGTGGAACCACACGCTGGATTCCGATTCGATGACCACGTCGCCGACGATCACCGCGGTGTCTTCAATAAAGGCGTCTGCCGCGATGGTCGGGGTGACGCCGCGGTAGGGTTTAATCATGGGAGGTCATTCGGGTATGTGTTCACTCATGCGTTGACGATTCCCTCTCACCCCGGCTCCCGGCTCGAGTCTGAGACAGGCTCTCTTCCTTCAGAAGCGAGTGGGCAATCCTCAATTTCCCCTCCTTTGTAAGGAGGGGTAGGGGAGGTAGAGTTTAAGGATAGCACTGAAAGAAGATGTTCGAGCACACCATCAAGATTGTTCAGCACTTCATGGTTCGTATAGCGAATGACTTGAAGACCCAAGGAACGCAAATATCTTTCACGTTGCCGGTCTTTTGTTGTCTTCTTCTTTTCGGCATGAACGTCGCCATCAATTTCAACTACGAGTAACTGTTCCGGACAAAAAAAGTCGACAATGAACGGACCAATGGCATGTTGCCGACGAAATTTGAATGAGTGACATTGCTTTGAACGGAGCTTGGTCCGGAGAAGCTGTTCGGCTGGTGTCATTTCAGCCCGAAGCCGCTGTGTCTGAGAAAGAGCCTTCCGGAGTCCTTGTTGTGTTCGTTGTGTGTGCTCCATGTCCATTCGACTCTACCCCACCTGACCTCCCCTTACAAAGGGGAGGGAATAAATAGTTCGCAACAATGGACACTCCTTCCTGATTCCCCTCCTTTGCTTGCCCTGAGCGTAGCCGAAGGATCGGGAGGGGTGAGGGGAGGTAGAGCGGGGAGATAGGTTGCGGCTAGCTTCGTTTTTCGAATCATGCAAGCCCCTCAGCCTTTGCTGAGGATCGAAGCTACGACGAGAATCGTCAAGGCCGTAAGCACGGCAACGTAAATGGTCACGCTGCGGTCATTCAACCAGGCGGTTTGCCAATCTTCCGGGTACAGGGCTTTCCCCACCAGATAGAGGCCCTCTTCATACAGGCCGAGCACCTGTTCCATCTCGATCAGGGTTTGCTTGGCAATGCGGTGGCGATCGCGTTGCTGCAAAATAAGGTAGACGAACAATGTCGAGAACAGGGCGGTGCCGGTAATGGCAAAGATCTTGATGGTGAGATGCACGGGATACGGCGGAGAGAGCGCCAGAATCGTGATGAGGAGCAGGACCAAAAACGCGCTGCCGAAGGCCGTCAGGCGCATCATCTGTTCCCGGCGGCGGAACACCTCTTCCTTATACCAGGGGTAGAGCACTCGAAAGATTTCAAGCTGCTCCTCGCTCAACTTGACGGGAGACGTGGTCATGGTCGGCTTTGCGTCAAGTGTGAAAGATGGGTCTGCATCCAGTTTGCCAGTCGAACGGTCATGTGACGAAAATCTTCCGGCCTTCCGAACTGGTGGTCGGCCTCGGGAAGCAGTACGAGTTCCTTATCGCCGGGCAAGGCGTCCTCCAATTGCCGGATTTGGTGGAAGGGGACCAATTCGTCTTCTTTTCCATGGACGATCAGGACGGGCGCGTTGATTTTTCGAGCGGCCTCATAGGCATCGAAGGCACGACAACTCTCATGAAATGAAAAATCCAGAAAAACCGGTGCCGTTCCACCCGTCACGTCGGGAATATAATTGGTGCGTTTCCATTCTTCAATGCCATCGGACCCGAATTCGTGTTCCAGCATTTCCGGAAAATCCGGGACCGGACATTTGAGGCCGATGGCACGCAGTTCAGGATGATTCTGACCAACCAGGATGGTCAGGAGCCCGCCGAAACTCGAGCCGATGAGTCCTAAATCAGAATACCCGTGTTCGCGCATCAGGGTGATGGCGCGTTCCAACTGGTCGCAACACGCTGAAACCGTGAGACGACCGAAGTCCCCCTCGGAGTCGCCCATCCCGAACCAGTCGAAGCGAAAGGTGCTGATCCCCTGGGCGACCAGGAGTTGAGTCAGGCGGAGGTTGGTTCGACTCTCTTTAGTCGAGAGAAAGCCATGGCAGAGGATGACGGCTCGATCACTTTTCCGATCGGGTTTCGCCAGGATGGCCGAGAACGAGTTGCCTGCGCCGTCTTGAAAGGTGAGGGGTGTCTCTTCCATGGCCGAATCCTGAAGAAGAGCAAGCAATGCTGTCAATCGGTACGCGTTTTTTCCCCTGCTGTCATCCCCGACCTGATCGGGGATCCAGAGTCTTTCTCTTCTGTTCCTCCATGCGGGCGGCCCTGTCTAGAACAAAAAATCCCTGGATCCTCGATTAAAAATAGCCTGTCCCCGACGTTGTAATCGGGGATCAAGGATGACAGGAGGGGAGCGTCGGGAATGACAGAAGGTGAATGATCGCGCGGCTGCAAATGCGAAAGGTAGGTCGGGTTAGCGCAGCGTAACCCGACAAGGAACCGTCCATTAGGACAGGCATGCAGGCCGGTCCCTACGACAGAAAATAGAAATGGTTGGTCGGCCCCCGGCCCTGACCGATGGCCAGACTATGGCGAATCGCCTCCGTGACGTATTGTTTGGCCGCGTCGACCGCGTCAGGGAGGGGTTTGCCCAACGCCAGGTGAGCTGAAAGAGCCGAGGCGAAGGTGCAGCCCGTGCCATGGGTGTGAGGCGTGTCGATCCATTCTCCTTTATACATTCGAAAAAAACGGCCGTCATACAACAGATCGGTGGCGGGCTGTTCCAGTAAATGCCCGCCTTTGAGCAGGACGTGTTGGCAGCCAAGCTGGTGAAGCGCTTTCGCCGCCTGCCGGGCTTCGGCCAGCGACCGGATCGTCAGGCCGGTCAACCGTTCGGCTTCATGGATATTGGGCGTGATGACGGAGGCCAGGGGAATGAGGGCCTGTTTCACCGCATCGATCGCATCGGCCTGTAACAGGTCCTGTCCGCTCTTGGAAACCATGACGGGATCGACGACAATCCAGGGCACGTGGTACTGTTGCAACTTCCGGCTGACCAGGTACGTGAGTGCGGCCGAGGACAACATCCCCGTTTTGACCGCGGCCACGTCGAAATCGACAAAAATCGCGTCGATCTGCGCTTCGACGATGGATTCGGGGAGATCGTGAATGGCCGTGACGCCCGTGGTATTCTGTGCGGTAATCGACGTAATCACCGACATGGCATAGGTGCCGTTGGCGGACATGGCTTTCAGGTCCGCCTGGACCCCGGCGCCGCCACCCGAGTCGGAACCGGCGATAGTCAGGACTTGTTTGAGCATGGGACGAGAGAATAGAAGAGAATGGAAGTCTGGAAGCCTTGTCGTCGCGTCACGGGCTTCGACTCTAGCATGGGGTCGGGGAGTGGTCAAATTCCTTCCGATTTTCTTGTTGAGTCTTGGTGCCTGTGCCTCCGAGTATCAGGAAGTGACGATCGTCGTTGACGATTTTCGATTCTCTCCGGCTCGGGTTGACGTGCGGGCAGGGCAATCCGTGCACCTGGTGGTGAGGAATCAAGGCCGGGAAACCCACCGGTTTCAGAGTCCCCTGTTTGCCCACCCCCGGGTCGAGGTCGTGGCGGATACCGGTCCGCAGGCCGACGCATTCGAGCACGGGGTTCCCCTGCCCCCCGGCCAACGGCTTGAACTCGTGCTGACATTGCCGCCGGGTGTGTATCACTTTCGGTGTCCCATCAAAGGGCATCACGGGATGCGGGGCATGATCGTGGTTTCGTAGGGGCGGCCCTGCGTGCCCGCCCGCGCATGATCCGACCACGGGTGAGGGGAGTGGTCATCCTGACCAATACACCAGCATGGTCATTCCGAACGGAGTGAGGAATCTCGTAGTTGTGGTTCTGCCTTTCTCTCTTTCTGTCATTCCCGACGCTTGTCCCCGACCTGATCGGGGATCCAATCAAGGAATGGATCCAGTCAAGTAAAGGATCCAGCGTCTTTATTTCTCCTGTTTTTCGTAGCCGCGGCATCTCATGCCGCTTCCCTCCTTTTCCCCTTGGGAGAGGGCAGGGGTGAGGGGGCGCTGTCATCCTGAGCCGCAGGCGAAGGATCTCGTAGTTGGTCTTTTCCTATTTGTCTTTGTAGCCGCGCCATCTCATGGCGCTTTCATCCCCCTCCTTTGCCTGTCCTGAGAACGGCGAAGGGTCTGAGGGGTGAGGGGGGCGGGTAACAGCCGACGGCCTAAACCAAAACACTAAATAGCTACTTTTGAACCGTCTTCTTGACCGGGAAGGTGACGAGACTAGATGTCGCCGCTCTAACAAGTCTTGTGTGAGTAGCGGTTCCGGCATCAGGCTCTACTCTGGTCAACGATAGGGAAAAGGTCTCTTTCTAATGCCATTAAATCTAGAAGACTTGCACTTTCATGAAGAATTATGGAAAAATATGCCATAATTCATCTTTAAACATGTTTTTCCATGCTTATTGAGTTCAAAGTTGCCAATTTCTGGTCTATCAAGGAACCGCAGACGTTCAGTCTGGTAGCGTCGAAGCATAAGGAATTGATGGACTCACATACATTTGATGCTCAGCTCGCGGAGCAATCCAGTATCAAATTGTTGCGCTCGGCGGCGATTTACGGCCCCAATGCGGCAGGTAAAACCAATCTGGTCCGTGCCCTGAAAGTCATGAAAACAATTGTACGGACATCCGCGCTGGAGAAAAGCCGTGGAGATAAGCTTCCAGTGGTTCCATTCAAGTTAGACCCCGAGTCCCGTCAGACACCCAGTATGTTTGAAGTAGTGTTCCTGCTAGATGGCATTCGCTACCAGTATGGTTTTTCGGCCACTGTGGAACGCATCATTGATGAATGGCTCTACGCGTTTCCCAAAAATCGCATCCAACGCTGGTTCAGACGCACATGGAACGCGGACGAACAGAAACATGACTGGGAGTCCGGAGCGTTCCTGACGGGTGAAAAAAACGTTTGGCAAAAATCGACCAGGGACAACGCCCTGTTTCTTTCCACGGCGGTACAACTCAACAGCCGTCAGTTGCAACCCGTTTATGACTGGTTCAACAACACACTTTATTGTTCAGAAAGTTTCGAAATTTTGGCCTTGGATCCAATTTTCAGTGCCTCTTTTTGCGCGGAAGGCGGGGATAAAGGGAAAATTGTAAATTTTCTCATTGAAGCCGATTTGGGCATTGATGACGTGCGTGCCACAAAAGAGATTTTTAACCCGAAAGACTTACCGCAAGACATGGCTGATAATGTTAAGCAAGCTCTCATCAGAGAAATGGAAAACAAAGAACTCTATAACGTGAAGACGATTCACCTAGACTCCCATGGTGAATCCGTCGAGTTTGACCTGGAAAATGAGTCGGATGGCACCCGAAAGATTTTTGCCCTTGCCGGTCCTTTTCTCGACAGTCTGGAAAGAGGTCACGTTGTGTTCATTGATGAACTACCCGACAACCTGCACCCGGCATTGCTGAAATTTCTGGTCGGGTTGTTCAACAACAAGAAAACCAACCCCGGTAACGCCCAACTGATCTTCACCACGCACGAAACGCATATATTGAATCAAAATATTCTGCGCCGGGACCAAGTCTGGTTCTGCGAAAAAGACAGCACGCGGGCGACGCGGGTCTTTCCACTCACGGATTTTCGCCCGCGCAAAATGCGTGAGAACCTGGAAGCGGCGTATCTGTCGGGCCGATACGGAGCCGTGCCGTACATTCCCGAACCACAAACGTAACGGCATGGGTAGACGGACGCAGGTCAATTCTCTCACGCGCCGGAAATATGTCAGAGAACCTTACGACAAAGTTCTTATCGTCTGCGAAGGTGAAAAGACAGAACCCAATTATTTCAAGGGGCTGAAAAATCTTCTCAGACTGAAAAGCGCCAATGTGGCAATCGTTGGAGAAGGCGCCACCCCTGGGAAAATCGTCGAACGCGCCAAAGAATTGGAGAAGCGGGAGAAGGAAAGAGGCGATCCTTTTGACACGGTATTCTGTGTATTCGACAAGGATAGACATACCGACTATCAAAAAGCCTTGGGCCAGTTGAAATCACGAAAGAACTACGTGGCCATTCCCTCGGTTCCCGCCTTTGAATACTGGCTGTTACTGCATTTTCGCTACACCACGAGTCCCTACCAGGATACAGCGGAGTTGTTGCGCGATTTGAAGAAACATCTGCCGGATTACGAAAAAAATGATGCGGGCATATTCGGGAAATTACAGGACAAGCTGGAAACCGCAAAGAAAAACGCAGAGCGATCACTGGAAGACCGAAACCAGGCAAGAACCGACAACCCATCCACGAAAGTCCACATACTTGTCGAATCCTTGCAGGCTATCAAGGAAACATGGACCTGAATTGGGAGGAAGGTCAGAACGACTACGAGATTCCTCGCTGTGTTCGGAATGACAGCCCCCCCTCACCCTGGCCCTCTCCCACGGTGGGGAGAGGGGAAAAGAAGCTCAAAGAATAAAGACGCTGGATCCTTTACTTGACTGGATCCCCGATCAGGTCGGGGACAAGCGTCGAGGATGACAGCAAGAGGAAAGAGGCGAATAGGCGAATGCTCTACCTCCCCTTCGCCCCTCCTTGCAAAGGAGGGGAAACGACGGGCGCCATGAGATGGCGCGGCTACGACTGCAAAAAGAAGACAAAGGCAACGACGAGATCCTTCACTGCGTTCAGGATGACAGATACAGATGGATCCCCGATCGAGTCGGGGATGACAGACAAAAACATGCCGCCCGTTTATCGCATCTACGTATTATTTGTGTTACAGTCTTGCCCGGATTTGGAAAGGGGGAAAGCGTGCGGATCACTGTTCGGGGTGGAGTGAACGTGTCGAAAAAGATTGTTCTGTGGAGTGAGGTCGCGGTGGGGGCTGTATTTCTGCTGGCTGCCGTCGCGCAGCCGGTCCTTGCCGCTGATGCTGAACGGCCGAGTGTTGAAGCCGATGAAGCGCCCGTTCAATTGGAAGAGGTGGTGGTGACCGGTAGCCGCATCCACATGCCCAATTTGTCCAGCGCCAGCCCGATCTATCACATTGACTCGGAGGCCTTGTCGTTCCAGGGCAATGTCCGGGTGGAGGACACGTTGCGCCTCCTGCCGCAGGTGTTCTCCGGGCAGAACGCCCACATTTCCAACTCCTCTACCGGCACGGCCACCCTGAATCTGCGCAACCTGGGAACGAAGCGCACGTTGGTGCTGATCAACGGCCGGCGCCTTCCGGCCGGCTCCCCGCTCCAGGGCGGGATCGGTGCCGATATCAACCAGATTCCCGGCTCGTTGATCAAAAGTGTCGAGGTGCTGACCGGTGGCTCTTCGGCGACTTATGGGGCCGATGCGGTGGCCGGGGTGATCAATTTCCTGATGGTCGATGACTTCGAGGGCGTCAAGCTCGATTACCAGTTCAGCCAGTACCAGCACGGCAACAGCAACGATAAATGGCAGGGGATCGTCCGGGACGCCGGGTATTCGGCGGCCGACGGCTCGGCATGGGACGGCGATATCTCGAATGCCTCCCTGGTCATGGGGAAAAACCTGGGGCGGCGCGGCAACGTCACGGTCTACGGGACCTATCGCAACATCGCCGCGGTCTTCCACGGGGACCGCGATTACAGCGCGTGTGACCTGGTCAAGGGCCTGACGGCGTGCGGCGGTTCGGCCACGCAGCCGCAGGGGACCTTCTCCGACTTCGGCGCGCTGGGCAGCCGGGGGTTGGAGAGCTTCGATTACAAAGTGGAGGGCCATCGATTCGTGCCCCGGGAAGGCACGCTGTACAACTATGCGCCGACGAACTATTTCCAGCGTCCCGACCAACGCTGGACCGCCGGCCTGTTTGCGCACTATGACGTGCACGACAAGGTCGAAGCCTACGCCGAGTTCATGTTCATGGACGACCGGTCGGTGGCCCAGATCGCCCCCTCCGGAGCGTTCTTCGTCACCGACACGCTGAACTGCGACAATCCTTTCCTGTCCGCGCAACAGTTCGAGGCGTTATGCGGCGCCTATGGTTTGACGAAGGACGATATGCAGACGGTGAACATCGGCCGGCGCAACGTCGAGGGCGGCAGCCGGCAAAGCGATCTGCAGCACACCTCCTATCGTAGCGTATTCGGTCTGCGGGGCGATCTGAGTGACCGTTGGCGCTACGAACTGCACTACCAATACTCCAAGGTCAAAATGAAGAACGCCTACCGGAACGACCTGTCGATCACCCGGATCAGGCGCGCGCTGAACGCGGTGGAACACCCGGAGACCGGTGAAGCCGTGTGCCGGTCCGTGCTGGATGGCTCCGACCCGAGCTATGTGCCCTGGAACATCTTTCGGGAGGGTGGGGTGACGTCAGACATGGTTGACTACCTGATGTTGCCGTTGTCCGCCGAAGGCTCAACGGACCAGACCGTGGCGTCCGGTTACCTCACCGGTCATCTCGGCCGGTACGGCATCACATCGCCCTTCGCCCAAACCAGTGTGGACGTGGTGCTGGGCGGCGAATACCGCCAAGAAAATCTCACGTTCAATCCCGACGAGGCCTACCGTAGCGGCGACGGTGCAGGCCAGGGCGGCGCCAGCCCTCCGGTCAGCGGAAAATTCGACGTGACGGAATTCTTCCTCGAAGCCGGCATCCCGCTGGTCGAAGGCGCCCCGTTTGCGGAAGAACTGGGGCTCGACGTGGGCTATCGCTATTCCGACTACGATTACGACTTGCAAACCAATACCTTTGGCATCCGTTCAGGCTGGGCCATCGATTCCGGCATCAAGCTGCGGGCCAGTTTTCAACGGGCGGTCCGTGGACCGAATGTGCGGGAACGGTTCCGGCCGCAGAGCTTCAACCTGTTCGACATGCCCGCTGATCCCTGTGGCGGTCCCGTGACCAATGGCCGGACGGCTGCGGGCCGCATCTTTGAGGAGTGCGCCCGGAGTGGCGTCACGGCTGCCCAGTTCGGCAATATCGCCCACTCGCCGGCTGCTCAGTACAACGTCCTGCAAGGGGGGAACCCGGACCTGGTCGCGGAGGACGCCGACACCTATTCCTTCGGTCTGGTATGGTCGCCCCGCTTCGTCGAAGGGTTCAACTTCAGCGTGGACTATTACTCGATCAGAATCAGGAAAGGGATCAGCAGCTTGAACCCGCAGCTCATCCTGAATGCATGCATGGACGGTGATGCCGCGCAATGCGCCAAGGTCAGACGCGGGCAAGGCGGTGATCTGTGGATCGGGTCCGACGTCGACCGCAGCGGCCGCATCGTGTCCATGTTGGACAACCTGGCCATCGAGAAAGTGCAGGGGTACGACATCACTGCCCTCTATGACCTTGACGCCGGCGAGTGGGGGCGGTTGAACGTCAGCGAGATCCTCTCGATCACCTCCACGTGGGACCAACAGGAACTGGAAGGTGCGCCGATCGTTGACTGTGCAGGCAAATGGGGTCTCACGTGCGGCTCGCCGACTCCGGATATGCGCAACAATCTGCGGGTCACCTGGATCACGCCCTGGGGGTTACGGCCCAGCCTCATGTGGCGTTACGTCAGCGGAGTCGAAGCCCTGAGCGCCACCGGGGTCGACCTTGGGGAACGACACTATATCGATCTGGCTGCGATTTGGGATTTCGCCGACGACGCCAGCCTGCGGATCGGGATCAACAATCTGTTCGATAGAGAGCCGCCGATCGCCGGCCAGGAGGCAGGGCCCAGCATCGCCGGCAATGGCGGCACCTTCCCCGGCCTGTACGACGTCCTGGGTCGATACCTGTTCATCGGGGTGACAGCTAATTTTCTCTAGGCAGGTTGTCGGGTTACGCCTGCGGCTAACCCGACCTACAAAACTCACGGGACACAACACTTTGTAAGGAGGGGCGTGGGGAGGTAGAGGCATTTGTAGGTCGGATTAGCGAAGCGTAATCCGACAATCCGCCAGCCTGGAATCTATCGGGGAGTGGTGGCCTGAGCCTCGTGCTTGACACTCCCGGGGTTTGTTGTTACGTTCCGATTTTTACATAATTTTTTGCCGGTCAGGTCGAAACGGCTATCTGATCCTGGCGGCAACTATTGCCGTGACCGTTCAAAATCTTATCCTCTCGCTTCATCAGTTCTGGGCACATCACGACTGTATCATTTGCCAGCCGTATGACTTGGAAAAAGGTGCCGGTACGTTCAACCCGGCCACCTTTCTGCGTGCCTTGGGGCCGGAGCCCTGGCGGGCGGCCTACGTCGAGCCCTGCCGTCGTCCTACGGACGGCCGGTACGGAGAAAACCCCAACCGGTTGCAGCATTATTATCAGTACCAGGTGGTCATCAAGCCTTGCGTGGATACGATCCAGTCGTTGTATCTGGAGAGTCTCTCGACGCTGGGGATCGATCCCCGCAAACATGATATCCAGTTCAGGCAGGACGATTGGGAATCTCCGACGTTGGGCGCGTGGGGGCTGGGGTGGGAAGTCCGGCTCGACGGCATGGAGATTACCCAATTTACCTATTTCCAGGAAGCCGGTGGGCATACCCTCGATCCGGTGACCGTGGAACTTACCTATGGGACTGAGCGGATTGCCATGTATCTGCAGGGGGTCGACAACGTGTACGATCTCCGGTGGTCCGAAGACGTCAGCTACGGGGATTTATTCCACGATTCGGAAGTCCAGTTCTCCCGTTATCATTTCGAGGTTGCGGATATTGACATGATCCGGACGATGTTTGCGTCCTGTGAGAAAGAATGTCGCACGTTGTTACAACAAGGCCTCGTGTTGCCGGCCTATGATTATTGTATGAAAACTTCTCACTTGTTCAACGTCCTGGATGCGCGGGGCGCGCTGAGCGTGGCTGAACGAACGGGATTTATCGGGCGCGTGCGCGGGCTTGCGAGAGGTTGTGCGGATGCGTACGTCGAACGAAGAAAAAGCCTGGGTTTTCCGTTACTGGCCGGATCAGAGGCGACACCGGCCGCGTCTTCCAAAGGAAAGCCGAAGCGTCTTGCATCATAATTGTCCATAGCCTGCCTTATGCCATCCCGACGGCCGACTCCAGTGCCCACGAAACACACCAAACGCGACCGTCTCCCCACCACGTCCTTTCTGTTGGAAATCGGGTCCGAAGAGTTGCCCTGGCAGATAATTCAACCGGCCATGACGCAACTCGCTCAATTGCTGAAAGGCTTTTTGGCCAACCACCGGCTTTCCCATGACCAGATCCGGACGTTCGGGACCCCGCGTCGTCTCGCGGTCCTCGTCCAGGGATTGGCCGCCAAGCAAACCTCGGCCCTGCAGGAAGCGCTGGGTCCATCCAAAGCCGTGGCGTTCGACGCCCAGGGGCACCCGACCAAAGCCGCGGAAGGTTTTGCGAAGTCTCAAGGCGTGGGCGTCGGCACATTGGAGACTCGGGAAACGCCCAAAGGGGTCTATCTCTGTGCGGTTAAACGGGAGAAGGGGTTGCCCGCGACCACGGTCTTGACCGAGCATCTTCCCGGTCTTCTTCAACGTCTTACCTTTCCGAAAACCATGCGATGGAATGCGTCGGGGGTCCGGTATCCACGGCCTATCCGCTGGTTGGTCGCAGTCGTGGGCAGCAGGGCATTGTCCTTCGAATTCGCCGGGGTGCGGTCGGGGGGCCATTCTTGGGGCCATCGGTTCTTGTTGCGTGGGAAACCCGGTGTGGCGAGCAAGAGCATCAGGATCCGTCGGCCGGAACTGTATGAAGCGGCATTGGCCCGTGGGAGCGTGGAGGTTGATCCGGTCCGGCGGCGGGAGGTGCTTGCCGGACAACTCAAACAGCTTGCCCGTTCGGTCAACGGACGGGTGTACCAGGCGAATCATGAAGAACTCCTCGACCAAGCGGTGTTTTCATTGGAATGTCCCAACGTTCTTGGCGGGACGTTTGACCAAACCTATCTGGCCTTGCCTCCGGAAGTGCTGATTACTTCCATGAAAGAGCATCAGGGGTTTTTCTCGGTCGTCAACCGGAAAGGGGAACTCTTGCCTCGGTTTTTCACGCCCACCAACATGAACGTGAAAAACATGGAGTTGATTACTATCGGCAACGAGCGAGTCCTGGCCGCTCGCCTGGCGGACGCCCGATACTTTTTTCGCGAGGATCGCAAGGTGAAACTGGCCGATCGCGTGTCTCAACTGGATGGTGTCGTGTTTCACAAGCAACTGGGCTCCCTGTATCAGAAAACCGAACGGACGATTTCACTGGCGGGAGCCCTGGCGGATGCCGCCGATGTCCCGGAGGTGAAGGCGTCATGCCAGCGCGCGGCTCTCTTGAGTAAGGCCGATCTGGTGACGGGGATGGTCGGGGAATTCCCCACGCTCCAGGGCGTGATGGGCGAAAAGTATGCGGCGCATGACGGGGAGTCCGTCGAGGTTTGCCAAGCCATAGGAGAATACTATCGGCCCCGAACGCCGGACGATGCCATTCCCGAGACCACGGTTGGCCGGTTGCTGGCGCTGGCCGACCGGCTGGATACCCTGTCGGCGTTTTTCTATGCCGGGATTGTCCCGTCCGGCTCGGAAGATCCCTTTGGTCTTCGCCGCAGTGCGTTCGGCGTGATTCGCATCGTGGTCGAAGCCGGGTTGAACATCAACCTCGGAGACATCGTGCGGCAGGCGGAACAACTGCTTGATGCGCAGGGCGTCAAGGCGGGCGGACACGCAGGTCCGCCCCTACGATTTTTGGAGGAGCGGCTTCGCTATTACGGCCGGACTGTGCCGGGCTATCGCGAAGACGTGATGGAGAGTGTGCTGGGTCGTGCCGATGTCGCCGATTGTGATCTGCGTGATTTGTTTTTGCGCATGGACGCGTTGCAGGCGATCACGAGTCAACAGGACTTCGAGTCGTTGATCGTCGGGTTCAAGCGGGCGCACCGGATCGTGGGAAAGGAAGCCTGGACGACCAGGTCCATTGAGGGCGCGCTGTTGACCCACCCCACGGAGCGGACGTTACATCAGGCCGTGGAGACGGCCAAACGTGCGGTCGGGCAATCGCTTGAGGCCCATGATTATCACGGAGCGCTGCAACAACTCATCGGGCTGAAGAGCCCCATCGACCAGTTTTTTGATGGGGTGCTGGTGAATGCCCCTGAACCCGAGGTGCGGGCGAACCGGTTGTCGCTCTTGTGCCAAGTCGATGACCTGTTCTCAGCCTTCGGCGATTTGTCGCAGATTCAGGTTCAGGGGCAGTAGGGGTGTTCACTCGTTTGTTGACGGAATGCGGGGGAGGAAGAGCAGCCTTGTTCTCTTATTTCCTCCCCTTTGTAAGGGGAGGCCAGGTGGGGTAGAGTCGAACAGATATGAGGCCCAAGCAACGAATACAACACTCGGCCGGCCCACCTCGGTCCAAGCTCTACCTCCCCTCACCCCTCCTTACAAAGGAGGGGAAACAGGAAGGAGTGCCCGCTCGTTCCTTCTCCTTACAAAGGAGGGGAACTGGAGTACAAAAGGAGATAGCGGAAATCGTCAACGAATGACTCAATGCATACAAGGATAACACAAGGAATCCATAAAGCACCTAAAAGGAGCAGAAATACATCTAAATAGATCAGATATGTATCTAAAAGGATGCATAATAGAACCAATAAGCTTCATAGTGTATCAGGTTTATCGTCCTGGTGACAGCCTCTACCTCTGGTCAAAGCCAGGGGCATGCCTAATGCCCCCTCACCCCTCCTGATCCTTCGGCTACGCTCAGGACAAGCAAAGGAGGGGAAGGGAATTGAGCCGGAGACGTGAGCGTCCATGACTTTTTCCGAGTCCGGATTCCGATGGTTTCGCCGTGGGATTACGCTGGGCTTGATCGTCGTCTGTAACCTGGTGCTTTTGGGAGCGTTGTGGGTCTCCGGCGTGGATTTGGATTTTGTCCTGACCAATTCGGAACTCTACGATCCGAAATTGGGCCATTGCGTGGGGGTCGCCTGGGCCGAGGTGTCCGGGGTCGAGGGGCCGGTCCGGGTGTGTTCGGAATGGTTGGATACGACCGACCCCACCGGGCGGGTCCATTCTTTACAGGCGGGAGAGCCGTTGGCCATGAGCGTCGACGGGAATCTGTATTATGAAAACGTCAGAAATGCCGACCATTGGGTGTTGGGGCTGTTGCTCTTTACCGTTGCGGTCATTTATCTGGGTATGCGGACCAAACGCGTGCTGTTGACGTGGTACGAGACGCGCCTTCGACAAAATGAGCGTTGAATAAATTTTTGAGGGGAATTCGATCGTTGTGCTAAATTTTCATTTCGGAGGTTCACCGGCAGGAACGAAGGAGTCGTCTTGTGCCGGTCAAGGGGGAGAACTTATGCATGCGTAACAAGAAGTACGTCTATTCTTTTGGGGACGGCAAAGCCGAAGGCACCGGTACCATGAAGGCGCTGCTTGGGGGGAAGGGTGCCGGCCTCGCGGAAATGACCAATCTGAAGATTTGCGTCCCTCCGGGATTCACCATCACGACCGACGCCTGCCTCGAATATTTCAGCGACAGAAAACGGTACCCGGCCGGCATGTGGGATCAGACCCTGAAAGGGCTGAAGCGGGTGGAGCGGTTGATGAAGGCGGGGCTCGGGGACCCTCGAAACCCGTTGTTGGTGTCCGTGCGGTCCGGGGCGCGAGCCTCCATGCCCGGGATGATGGATACGGTGTTGAACCTCGGCTTGAACTCGGAGACCGTCAAGGGGTTGGCCGACAAGACCAACAATACACGCTTTGCCATGGATTCGTATCGCCGGTTCATCACGATGTTCGGCGCCGTGGTGATGGACGTGCCGCGTGAAAAGTTTGACGAGGTCCTGGAACGCAAAAAGCAGGAGGTTGGAGCCGCGACCGATACCGACCTGTCCGCGGAAGCTCTCGGCGAGTTGGTTGCTACGTATCAACGCGTCGTCAAGCAGGAAACCGGCCGGGCGTTTCCCGAGGATCCGATCGAGCAGCTCAATATGGCGGTCCGGGCGGTGTTTGCATCCTGGTTCGGTGACCGGGCGGTGACCTATCGAAAGATTTACGGCATCCCGGATGCGTGGGGTACCGCGGTCAACGTCGTGGCCATGGTGTTCGGCAACATGGGCGAGACCAGCGGCACCGGCGTCATGTTTTCTCGAAACCCTTCCACGGGCGAGCGAGCGATTTTCGGGGAATGTCTGTTGAATGCCCAGGGTGAAGACGTGGTGGCGGGTCTTCGTACGCCCCTTTCCGTGTCCGCCCTGAAGGACGCGTTGCCCGTTGCCTATCAATCTCTCATGACCACCCAAAAGGTTCTGGAGAAACATTATCGTGACATGCAGGACATGGAGTTTACGATTCAGGAAGGTACGCTCTATATGCTGCAAACGCGGGCCGGCAAGAGAACGGGGATTGCCGCGGTTCGGATTGCCGTCGATATGGTCAAAGAACGGCTGATCGATAAACAAGAAGCCGTGCGCCGGGTCGAACCGGAACAGTTGGCGCAGTACCTGTATCCCATTTTTGAACAAGCCGAAGAAAAGAAGTTTCAACCGATCGGCAAGGGGCTGCCGGCTGGGCCTGGCGCCGCCTGTGGAAAAATTGCCCTCACTCCGGATCAGGCCGTGGCACTCAAGGCTCGTGGAGAAAAAGCCGTGCTGGTCCGGAAAGAAACCAGCCCGGACGATATTCACGGTATGCACGCTGCCGAAGGCTTCCTGACCGCCACGGGAGGGATGACCTCCCATGCCGCAGTGGTCGCCCGGCAAATGGGTAAGGTGTGTGTCGCCGGGTGTGAAGACGTGGAAGTCTTCGCGGAGGAAGCCAAGGTCCGCATCGGACCCTCGGTCTTTAAAGAAGGAGATTATATTTCCATCAATGGATTTTCCGGCTGTGTCTACGGCGGGATGTTGTCCGTGGTGGATTCCGAAGTGATCCAGGTGCTCCAAGGCAAACATGCGGCTGCTCGATCGGACAAAATCCGCTATTTTTTCACCGTCCTGAAATGGGCGGATGAGATCCGGCACCTCAACGTTCGGGCCAATGCCGATGACCCGGAGCAAGCCAGAATCGCACGCGGGTTCGGCGCGGAGGGGATCGGCCTCTGCCGAACGGAGCATATGTTTTTTTCGGAAGAACGTGCGCCGATCATGCAAGCGATGATCCTGGCCTCGAACCGAAAAGAGCGCGAGCGGTATCTTGAGCAACTGCTTCCCCTCCAGAAACAGGATTTCATCGGGCTCTATCGGGAAATGAAAGGGTACCCGGTCACCATCCGGCTGTTGGATCCGCCCTTGCATGAGTTTTTGCCGAAACGCGAACAACTCATGGTCGATATCGCGCGAGCCGACGCCGCGAACGTGAATGCACCGGAAATCGAGGAAAAACGAAAAATGTTGTCGCGGGTTGAAGAGTTGCATGAATTCAATCCCATGCTCGGGCTCCGGGGCTGCCGCCTGGGCATTACCATGCCTGAAATCACGCGCATGCAGGTGCGGGCGATCATGGAAGCGGCCTGTGAGGTGGCCAAGGAAGGGAAAAAGATCGTACCGGAAATCATGATTCCCCTGGTGGGCATGTCATCGGAGATGAAGGCGCAAAAAGCCCTCATCAAAGAGGTCGCCGAGGAAACCATGCAACGCTGCGGGAAGACCTTGACCTATCTGGTCGGCACCATGATCGAGTTGCCGCGGGCCGCGGTCACGGCCGGGCAGATCGCCGAAGATGCCGAGTTTTTTTCGTTCGGCACGAATGACCTGACCCAAACCACGTATGGGTTGTCCAGGGACGATGCCGCCAAATTTACGGGCTTTTACCGGGACAACGACCTGTTGGCGTTCGATCCGTTTGCCGTGCTCGACCGTGAAGGGGTGGGTGCGATCATGCGGTTGGCCATACGTGAAGGGCGAGCGACTCGTTCCGACATCAAACTCGGGATATGCGGGGAACACGGCGGGGACCCCAGTTCCATTGAATTTTGCCATCACCTCGGTCTCGACTACGTGAGCTGTTCTCCCTATCGGGTTGCCATCGCCCGGTTAGCCGCCGCCCAGGCCGCGTTGGATGACGAAGGTGAACGCCCGGAGCCGAAGAACAAAGCGGCGAAGGCTTCGACAAAACCCCGCGCACGTCGGGTGACTGCCGCGACGTCCCCGTCCCCGTCGAAAGCCCGTGGACGGTCACGCAAAACCCGATCCCGCCGGTGAACGACGTCGAGCAAGACGTCCAATTCATGAACCAGGCCCTCAGGCTTGCGGCTCGAGGCCGTGGGACGGCTCGCCCGAACCCCATGGTCGGCGCCGTGGTCGTGGCGAACGGGACGGTCGTGGGGTCCGGTTATCACAAACTGGCCGGTGGCCCCCACGCGGAAATCGTCGCGTTACGACAAGCCCGGGCCCGGTCGCGTGACGCGACCCTCTATGCCACGCTCGAACCCTGTTGCCATACGGATAAACGTACTCCGCCTTGCGTGCCGGAGATTTTGCAAGCGGGGATTTGTCGCGTCGTCGTCTCGATGCGCGATCCCAACCCTCAGGTGGCGGGTCGCGGCATCAGGCAACTTCGGCGGGCAGGAGTTGCCGTGGACGTCGGGTGTCTCGGTAACGAAGCGGCAACGCTCAATGAGGTTTATCTTCATTGGATTCAAACCGGCCGGCCCTTTGTCGTGCTCAAGGCGGCAATGACGCTGGACGGCAAGATTGCCACGGCTACCGGCGAATCGCAATGGATCACGGGAACCAAGGCGCGAGCACATGTCCATCAACTGAGAAGCCAGGTCGACGTGATTGCCGTGGGAGCGGAGACGGTTCTCAAAGACGATCCGCAATTGACTGTCAGGGTCGCCGTGGGAAAACGATCCTCGACCGGCATCCGTCATCCGCTTCGGCTGGTCTTCGACAGCCGTCTGCGGGTTCCCTTCGGGGCGCGCGTGCTTCAGGGGATCGACCAGGCCCCCACGGTCATTGCTACCACGAACCTGGCCGGTCACCGAAAAGTCGAACGATTACGAAAGATGGGTGTGCAGGTCCTGGTGCTGCCTCGAAAAGGAACCCGGGTCTCTCTTGGCAAGTGTCTTCAGGCCCTTGGGAACATGGGGATCACCAGTATGCTGGTGGAAGGGGGGGGTGAGTTGAACGCCGGTTTTTTGCGTGAAGGCCTGGTGAACCGGGTGCATCTTTACGTGGCTCCGGCCTTGTTGGGGGGACAACAGACCAAAGGCCTGTTGGGAGGTCGCTCACCTCGACGTTTGGCCGAAGTCGTCCCGGTGTCCAATCTGCATATTCAATCTCTGGGCGAGGACGTGTTCATCACGGGAGACTTGTAAGAGAGCATCAGCCCGTTATCGGGGTTAAGGAAAAAATTCTAGCATAACGACTTGCCGTGGAAGTATCTCCCTTTTTAAGGGCATCACGGACGTCACACAGACGACGCCATGGATTCTTTAGAGTTGGTTGGATGAGAATCAAACCATGAATAAGATGCCCACAGTATATCCACATTTATCAATAGATGATTGACAAAATACATAAATTCGCTATAGTTTGTTTACTATCCGCTAGGCTCGTAGGCGAGCATTATCCGTATGACCGTAGGCGGTCTTTTGCCCCCGCGTGGAAACATGCGGGGGCTTTTTCTTTATCTACACAAAGGAATAAAGAAATATGACTAAAATAGCTATTTTAATTGATGGCGGATATTTAAGAGAAGTAGCAAAACAACAAACGTACTTCTACGATGAAAAATTTATTGAAAAGATGATTCCTACTGTTCAGAAGAAAGATGAACAACTCTTCAGAGTCTTATATTATGACTGCAATCGCTACAATGGGAAAGTCATTCTTCCTGTGTCCGGAAAACCATATGAATATAAAGCAACTGATTGGTTGGGTAGTTTGGCAACTAAAGATTTTATCGCTGTTCGTCAAGGTGTTCTAAAATTTAGAGGCTTTAAGCTCAAAAAAATCCCCGCTCAAAATACCTCACTTTCTGATAATGATTTTTATCCGGATTTTGAACAAAAAGGCGTAGATATGCGTCTTGGTATTGATATTGCCAATTTTTCTATTTCAAAAGCTGTAGATCGCATTCTTCTTATTTCAGGCGATACAGATTGTGTGCCGGCAATGAAATACGGACGAATTTCTGGGCTTCAAATTGTAATCGTTCGATTGCCTAAACAAAGACTGTCGCCAGAATTGTTACGTCACGCTGATGAATGTAGAGAAGTTCAATGGCCTGCCGATGTCAATAAGAAAGTGCAAAATATAAAATCTCAAACCACCTAAAAATCTGAACTTATACATGTAGTGAAGGAAAAGAGATTGTCAGTTGAAACTTTTCATCATGGTATGCGCAACAATATGCTGAGGAGGGTGTCATGAAAAAAGTCGCTGTCATTTTATCGGGCTGTGGGTTTTTGGATGGAGCGGAGATCACCGAAGCGATCAGTACGTTGGTGGCTATCGGGCAACAAGGTGCGGAGTATATGTGTTTCGCGCCCAATAAGGACGTGGCCGAGACGAACCACCTGACTCAACAGGCCACCGGCCAAACGAGAAACGTGTTGCGGGAGGCGGCCAGGATTGCGCGAGGAGACATTCACCCCCTCGAGGGACTCAAGGCGCAGGACTTCGACGCCTTGGCGTTTCCCGGTGGGTTTGGGGCGGCGCTTCATTTGTGTGATTTTGCACAGAAGGGGAGCGGAGGAGAGATCGATCCGCAAGTCCTGCGTATCGTGAAAGAATTTCACGAGGGCCGGAAACCCATTGCCGCGATTTGTATTGCCCCGGCTATCATGGCCTTGGCCTTCGGCGAGAAAGGCGTGAACGTCACGATCGGCGATGATCAGGGAACGGCTTCGGAGGTCGAAAAGACCGGGGCCAAGCACACCACTTGTGCGGTCGAGAAGTTCGTGGTCGATTCCGCCAATAAAGTGATCACCACGCCGGCCTATATGTACGGAACGGCCAAGCCTCACCAAATTTTCGAAGGCGTGAGCGGGGCCATCGCCGAATTGATGAAGATGGCGTAGGGGGCCGGTGCTTTCTACTTTGAGAATGCCGTATGCTTCGGTGGCGGGGCTGGTACTCCGGTGAGCATGCCGAGGGCGCTGAGGTCCTCATCAATATCCGGCCAGTGTACCCCTTGCCCTGTCCCGATAATTTCAAAGTGCTGACGTTGCGCCGGGGTCGCATTGGATAAACGCCATGACCACGCCAGCGGGACGCTGACCGTTCGGCCATCTTCGAGATGAGCGACGATGAGGTCTTCCGTCACCTCCACCGTCATAATCCGTGGATCGTTACTCGCTGCAATGCTCATGCCACGCCTCCGCAGTCTGACACGCGATCATTTCTCTCGCGCAGTCACATCCCGAAATCATCGGGAGACTACTCATACAGCTACGACCATTGCCTCAATTAGACGCTATTGCCGGTGACATGGTCAAACACTCATGGGGCGCAGTGGGACGTAAACTGGTGTCGTTGGTATGAAAATAGCCAATGTGCCCCGAACTGTCATTCCCGACGCTTGTCCCCGACCTGATCGGGGATCTAATCAGAGAAAGAATCCAGGGCCTTTCTCCCCACAAAGACAGGGCAAAGAAAAATCCTGGATCCCCGATCAGGTCATTGTAAATGTTCAGTCATTCGTTGACAGTTTTTGCCTGGCATTAGAGAGAAGCCATCATCCTGCGCAATACGCCTCATCTGTCATCCTGAGCGAAGCGAAGGATCTGCTTTTCCAGGCGTTCGGTTGTCGAAACGACGAGATTCCTCGCTACGCTCGGAATGACCATGTTGGTGTGGTTAGTTCCTTCATTCTGTCAACGAATTACTGAACACATACAGGGATGACAGAAAAAGACAAAGGCAACGCCCCCTGGATTCGTCTCCGCAGTCGTTAGCGGGGGGCCAGATCGTAGGTCGGGTTAGCGTAGCGTAACCCGACAGTTGGGCTGACCTTCGGCGGAAATTGTCAACGAATGAGTGAGTACATACAGTTCTGCTATAATGCGGCGGCAGTGCGGATTGACCGTCAACCGCCTTATCGGGCTGGAACAGGACTCAGCGAAAACACGCAATGGAACTTCTCCGATCCACCGACGAGCCTCTTCGTCTTCTCCGGACCGTCTTCGGACATTCTTCTTTTCGTTTGCGCCAGGATGAAGTGATTGATGATCTGCTGGCCGGCAGGGACGCCATGGTTCTGATGCCGACGGGCGGCGGGAAGTCGTTGTGTTACCAGGTGCCGGCCCTGATGCGTGACGGGGTGGGCGTCGTGGTGTCGCCCCTGATTGCGTTGATGAAGGATCAGGTGGACGCGCTTCGCCAGTGCGGGGTGCGGGCGGCCTGTCTGAATTCCACCCTGGACTTTGAGGAGGTCCGGGCGGTGGAAGCGGCGGTGAACGGCGGGAATCTGGATTTGCTCTACGTCGCGCCGGAGCGCCTGCTGCAGGAGCGTACCCTGGAATGGCTGGACGCGCAAACCATCGCCTTGTTCGCCATTGACGAAGCTCACTGTGTATCGCGCTGGGGGCACGACTTCCGCGAGGAGTATTTGCAGTTGTCGGTGCTGCACGAACGGTATCCCTCGGTCCCGCGCATCGCTCTGACGGCCACTGCCGACCATGCAACCCGTCGAGAAATCATCACCCAACTGCAACTGGAAGAGGCCACAGCCTACGTCCACAGTTGTGACCGCCCCAACATCCGCTACGCCATCTTCGACGACGATAACGGGCGCGAGCGCCTGTGGCGCTTTCTGCAAAGCGAGCACCCCGCGGACGCCGGCATCGTGTATTGCCTGACACGCAAAAAAGTGGAGGAGACCGCCGAGTGGCTGCACGCCCGTGGGCGTGACGCGTTGCCCTACCACGCGGGTCTTTCGGATCACACGCGCCGCCGGCATCAGGAGCGTTTCCTGCGCGAAGATGGTGTGGTGATTGTCGCCACGGTTGCGTTTGGCATGGGCATCGACAAACCGGACGTGCGCTTTGTCGCCCACCTCAGCCTGCCGAAGAGCATTGAGGCCTATTACCAGGAAACGGGGCGTGCTGGCCGCGACGGCCTGCCGGCCAGCGCGTGGATGAATTACGGCCTGAGGGAAATCATCATCTTTCGCCAGTGGCTGTCCGAGTCCGAAGCCGACGCGGCGCATAAGCGGGTGGAGCACCAGAAACTGGAAGCCATGGTGGGCCTGTGCGAACTCACCACCTGCCGCCGACGCGCCATTCGCGCCTACTTCGGCGAAGAGCCGGGGGAGGCCTGCGGCAATTGCGATAACTGCGTGAGCCCGCCGCAGACCTGGGACGGTACCGAGGCTGCGCGGAAGGCCATGTCCTGCGTCTCCCGCACCGGCGAACGCTTCGGCGTGAACTACCTGGTCGACGTGCTCATCGGTAAGGACAATGCACGCATCCGCGACTGGCGCCACGACCGGCTGGAAGTGTTCGGCACCGGCGCGGAGCATAACGCCACCGAGTGGCGCTCCATTTTTCGTCAACTCATTGCCCAGGGCTGCCTCCGGGTGGACGCCGAGCGTTTCGATGCCCTGCGCCTGACGGATCAGTCGTATCCGGTGTTGCGCGGCGAACATGGGTTGACCCTGCGTCGATTGCGGCGTGCCGTCACGGTGAAAAAAGGAAAGGTTGTCGTGTCTCATGCGCCGCTTGCGCGAACCGACGAGGCCCTCTGGCAGGCTTTGCGAGAGGCGCGTACGGCCCTGGCCCGTGATCAGGGGGTGCCGCCTTATGTCGTGTTTCACGACACGACCCTGCGTGAGTTGGTACGGCTCAAGCCTCTGAAGCGGGAGGAAATGGAGCGAATCCAAGGTGTTGGCGAGCATAAGCTGAGGAAATATGGCGAAGCCTTTTTACGGGTCGTGCGGGAGCACGTGCCGGCGGGGCGTGATGATCAATAGAGGGATCTTGGCTTGCAGCCGGTCGCCTTGCCCTCGGTGGTGTGCTTGCACGGGGCGGGGTTTACGGGCGATTCTTATTTCACACCAACTTCACAAACTCTTCTATGCCGAGATCGACTTGTCTGATGATGGCTCGCAAGGTGCCCCTGTCCAGTTCTTTGTGGTCGGGAACAACGACTTGAGCGAAGGGATGGTCGCGACGCAGAATCATGTGACTGCTATGTTGTCGTTTCAGGCGAAATCCAATTTTGCCCAATGCTCTAACGCAGTCACGTCCCGAAAGCATCGGGAGGCTGCTCATACAGCTAGGACCATTGCCTCAAAGTGTTCTTCGGGCACCGGCAGCCCGTCTTCTTGAAGAGAAGCGACGTAGCCTTCAATTGCCTCTTTGACGTTGGCAATGGCTTCCTGCTTGGTTTTTCCCTGGCTGACGCAACCGGACAAGCTGGGACATTCAGCGACCCAATAATCATCTTCACCGGGATAAACAACGACCTGTCTCATCCTTTGGCCTTTCTTTTGAGTTATGCGGTTTCAGCGGCTGGTATTTTAGATCATTGATCTTTACGCTCAGGCTCGAGGCCGTGAAAACCGCTGCTCTGTCACCTGATGTCGAGACAAGATTAGACGCTATTGACGGCGGAAGGTCAAGCACCCATGGGGGGCAATGGGACATGAACCGGCGTCATTCTGCTATAATGCGACGGTGGTACGGATTGCTCGTCACCCGCGTTATTGATGTACTCATGGGTTCCCCTCGTATTCCCTCAAGTATTCTTATTGGCTTGCTGGCCGTTGGGAGCCTGTATGCCGTTCATGGTGCGTGGGGACAGGAAACGCAGTCCGGTTCAGCGGTGGGTCAATCCCTGGCGACGCTTATTACGCGCTATCTTACGGTAGAGGATCGTGTGTCGGCTGAGCCGTTGTTGCAGGAGATTCTGGCCCATCCCCGGGCGAGTCTTCGGCGCGTGAGCCGGTTACTTCGAGAAAGCCGAACCTACGAGGCTGCTCCGGTGGGCATGCTTCCGAATCAGCCGGTTCAGGTTCGCGGAAGAACCTTGTCTTATGGGTTGTTCGTGCCTCCTGCCTATGATCCCAAGGTCGATTTTCCCTTGGTGGTGTGTTTGCATGGGGCGGGATTTACGGGAGATTCTTACCTGGAGCGATGGGCAAAACGGTTGGGTGGGTCCCATATTCTTGCCTGTCCGACGTCCATGGCGGGGACGTGGTGGACCAGGCCGAGTGAAGAGCTGGTATTCGCGACCATCAAAACAGTCCGTGCGCGATATCGAATCGATCCCGATCGCATTTATCTGACGGGCATGTCGAACGGCGGAATCGGGGCGTGGATTATCGGAATGCATCATGCGCCTCGGTTTGCGGCGGTGGCGCCGATGGCGAGTGGAATCGATCAGGTGCTGTTTCCCTTTCTGGAAAATCTTCGACATACGTCGTTGTACGTGATCCATGGGGCCAAGGATCGTATCATGCCGGTCTGGCTGAGCCGGAACGTGACGAACGAGTTGGCCCGGCTCGGTATCGCGTTTACGTATCGTGAGCATGAATGGACGCATCCGCATGCCGGCGGCCATTTTTTCCCTCGACAGGAGTTGCCTGCCCTGGTGGAATGGTTGAAGAAGCAGCGCCGTAATCCGTATCCACGAAGATTGACCGTGGTTCGTGATGCGAGCCACTTGACGGATTTCGGGTGGGTGCGCATTGATGCCACCGACCGTATCGCCATGTTTTCTGAGCAGTTGATGGACCGGCATGATGACCTGATCAAAAACAGGGTCTACGCGAAGTTAACGGTTGACGTGAGAGACGAGAATCATATTGAGGTCAGAACCGAACGGGTCCGGCGCTATACCTTATTTTTGAACGACGCGTTCGTCGATTTTTCCAGGCCCGTGACCGTGGTGACCGACGGCCGAACCAGTTTTCAGGGCATGGTGACGCCCCGAGTCGAGACTCTGCTCCGCGACGTGCGCCGCCGCCGGGACGTTGACGGCCTTTTTCCCGCCCAATTGACGATCGATGTTTTACCGTGAACGTTCAGGACGCGTGCCTTACCCCTTAGTCGCCCATGGCTAAAGCCCTCGCAATTCTTGGAACGGGCTCCGATGTTGGAAAGAGTCTCGTCACGGCGGGACTGGGACGGATTTTTTATCGCTCCGGAATCAAGGTGGCTCCGTTCAAATCCCAAAACATGTCCCTGAATTCGTTCGTGACCGTGGAGGGTGGAGAGATGGGCCGCGCTCAAGTCCTTCAAGCGCAGGCATGTGGACTTTCTCCACACGTGGACATGAATCCCATCCTGCTTAAACCGGAAGCTGACCGGCGCTCGCAGGTGATCGTGCAGGGGAAAGTGTGGCGAAGTCAGGATGCCGGAGATTATTTCGACTCCAAACCGGAGCTGTTTGACTTCGTACGGCAGAGTTACGAACGGTTGGCTGTGCAATACGAGTTGATCGTTATTGAAGGGGCAGGCAGTGCGGCTGAGGTGAATTTACGCGATCGGGACATCGTCAATTGGCCGGTGGTTCAGATGGCCGATGCCAAGGTGATTCTCGTGGCGGATATTGATCGGGGTGGGGTTTTCGCCCAGGTCATCGGCACATTGGATTTGTTGGAGTCTCACGAACGGGAACGATTGCTCGGGGTGGTGATCAACAAATTTCGCGGAGATCGGCGTCTTTTTGATGATGGCGTGGCCATTCTCGAACAGCGAACGGGGGTCCCCGTTCTCGGCGTGCTTCCCTTTTTACGCGACCTTGTGCTCGATCAGGAAGATAGCGTGACAATCGAATCGGGTTCGACCGGGATTCCCTTTTCACCGGAGACGGTGAACGTTGCGGTGATCCTGTTGCCTCGTATGAGCAACTTTACGGATTTTAACGCGTTGGCCGCGGAATCCGACGTCGCGTTGCGGTATGCCAAGGTCCCCGGTGACGTTGTTGATGCGGACGTGATTATCCTTCCCGGCAGTAAACAGACCATTGAGGATCTTCACTACGTTAAGCAAAAAGGCTTCGGGCCGGTCGTGGCCTCGCACGTTCGGGCCGGACGGGAGATCGTCGGCCTATGCGGAGGGTTTCAGATGCTGGGAGATCGGATTGACGACCCTCATGCGGTTGAGGGTGGCGGGCAAACGGAAGGCTTCCGGCTGTTGCCGATCGACACCGAACTGCATCATGAAAAACAGACCGTGCAGGTGCAGGCGAATCCCTTGATGCCCGGCGTGTTTGACGCGGAAATGGTCCGGGGCTATGAAATTCACATGGGGCTGACCTCTCGTCGTCAGGGCGGCCCGTGTTTTCGAATTCTTGATGAGGGAGGAGACAGAGAAGACGGTGCCGTTTCCCCGGATGGGTTGGTGTGGGGCACCTATATTCACGGCGTGTTCGATGATCCATCCTTTCGTCGTACCTGGATCAATCGTGTTCGGATCCGAAAGGGGTTGGCTCCAGGTGACGTTGAAGATTCCGAGAACGTGACCCGACGCCTGACGGCGGCCCTTGATGATTGGGCCGATCACGTCGAACGCCACCTCGATATGAAACTCGTCTTTCAGGCGTTACAACTCCCTCTCGCTTGACAAACGAATCCCGGGTTCCCTATAAGTCTTGGCAAGAACAGACATAAGACGCACGGGTGCAGGGAAGAAGGTGCAACTCCTTCGCGGTCCCGCCGCTGTAACCGGAAACGAACCCCGCAAATGCCACTGTCAAAGATCCGTTTTGACGGGAAGGTGCGGGAAGTAGGTTTGAATCCGGAAGCCAGAAGACCTACCCGAGCTGGGAATTCCGGCTTCGCCATTTTGCATCAGGCGAACGTGATTCACGACCTTCGATCCCTCGTGGGCTGGGGAGCGGGTGAGGATGGATACGCGGGAAGAATCCTCAGGGTCATTCAGGCCTTGGGGATTTTTTTATTTTGTCGGGTGTTCAGCGTGTCCGGGATTGTCGGCAGACGCACGAGAGGAAATGGTCCCTTCGTGTTGCCTGTATCCTGACGATGACCGTTCTGGTTGTCCCCGTCTGTGAACCGCTATTTGGTTTTTCCGATCACTCCACGACCATGAAACGCCGCCAACAAGGAATTCTCACCGGGATGCCGTTTATGGCCAACGTGGCCCCTCGCACCTTCGTCGATGACCTTGGCCGTAAGCTCTATCTTGCCCAACCACCGAAGCGCATCGTGTCGCTGGCTCCGAGTATCACGGAAATGTTGTTTGCTCTTGGCCTGGATCAGGAAATCGTCGGCGTGACGGAATTTTGCAACTATCCTCCTGCTGCATTGGAAAAACCGAAAGTCGGGTATGCCCAACCAAATTTGGAATCCATTGTTGCGCTACAGCCGGAACTTATTGTCGCGCCGAAATCTTTTTTGAGAGTTGACTTGCTCAATCGGTTGGAGCAATTGAAGATCCCGACGCTGCTTCTCGATCCCCAAACCGTTGAAGATATTTTGCGCCACATTCAACTGTTGGGCCGCATGGTGGGGCGAGTCCCCGAATCCATCAAGGTGACGGAAAAAATTCGCAAGCAAATGACCGTGCTTACCGCTCGATTGGTCGGGCGTCCACGCCCTACGCTGTTATTCGTGATCAATACCGATCCCCTTATTACGGTCGGCCCGGGAAGCTATATTCATCAATTGATCGAACTGGCCGGGGCAAGAAATGCCGCTGAACATGCGGGGACTGCTTATCCACGTCTGAGTATCGAGGAAGTGCTCCGGCAAAACCCCGAGTTTTTGCTGTTCCCGATGGGTCGTTTCGAGGGAATTCCGCAAGCCGAACAGGATCAATGGCGGCGGTGGACGTCTCTTGAAGCGGTTAAACGGAATCAATTCGTGCAAATCGACAGTGACATTCTCAATAGACCGGGGCCGCGAGTGATCGAAGCCTTGGAAGCGCTCATTACCATACTCCACCCTGACGCGGTTCCATCCGCGGCGGGGCAGGAGGAATGAGCGCACGGTTATGGCTTCCATTACTTCTCATTCAGGAAAATCCCATGCCGGAAGTTCGTCAGTCGTGCCGGCGCCGGCTTTTCTCTCCCGGGCCGAACCTGCCGCTTCTGCAGAAGGGTTTCGGCCTGCACAAGCGGTTGCCACGCTTTCACCCATAAAATGGATCGGCGTGTCCGGCGGGTTGGGGGCGTTGGCCCTCGTGGCTTTCATGGCTTGTCTGGGATTCGGGACCGAGACGATTTCGTTTGCGAACGTTGCGGCGCTCTTGGCTCATGGGCCGTTTGCCGAAGGAGAGACGCAGAACGTGCCTCACTACATTATTCTCTGGCAGGTCAGGGTCCCTCGGGTCCTGCTCGCCTTTATGGTCGGCGGAAGCCTGGCTGCCGTGGGGGCGTCGCTTCAGGCGTTGCTTCGGAACCCTTTGGCCGATCCCTACGTCATCGGCATTTCGAGCGGGGCCGCACTCGGCGCGGCCGTGGCTGTCCTGTTCGGCGTGGGTTTTTCCATTCTGAGTTTATCCATTTTGCCGTTTTCCGCCTTTCTTGGGGCGTTGATTGCTCTTCTCATTGTCTATCGCATTGCCGTGTCCTATGGGAGTTTTTCGATCCATACGCTCTTGTTGGGCGGGGTGGTGCTGAATGCGGTTTTTTCGGCGCTCATTCTGTTTCTGACGAGCTTGGCCGACCCGTATAAGGCCGCGGGGATGTATGCGTGGCTTATGGGCTCGTTAACGGGTCCGGATTTCCAAACCGTATTGGTCCTGGCCGTGTATCTGCTCTTCGGGGTGGCTGTCCTGGTTTCCCAGGCGTCTGCCTTGAACCTGCTCACGCTTGGAGAAGAGGCGGCTCGTTCGCTGGGAGTCGAGGTTGAACGCGTGAAGCGCGTCCTCTTTGCCGCGGCCGCGCTATTAACGGGATCGGTCGTGGCCTTTAGTGGCCTGATCGGATTTGTCGGACTCATCGTGCCTCACGCGGTTCGCCTGGTGTTTGGTGCCGACCATCGGCTGTTGTTGATTGCGTCAGGGATTGTCGGGGGCATCTTCCTTATGATGGCTGATACTGTGGCAAGAACTCTGTTGAGTCCGACGGAAATTCCCGTGGGTGTGGTGACGGCCTTGGTCGGAGGACCGATCTTTTTATATCTACTGGTTCAGCAACGACGAAGGATTGTCTCGTGAACCACCATCAAGAAACGTTAAACCGCCAACTGCCGTTTGTGGTCGATGCCCTGACTTTTGGGTTTGGACGAAAGGAAGCAGCCGCTCAATCTCCGGTTTTAAGAAATATCTCGTTGAAGATTTCTTCCGGGGAGGTGTTGGGAATCTTAGGCCCCAATGGGTCCGGAAAAAGCACCTTGCTGAAAATACTCATGAGAATCCTGATTCCTCAACGGGGGAGCGTTGAACTGTTTGGGCAACCGCATGCTGCGTTTTCCCAGGCCGAGATTTCCCGTCACGTGGCCTTCGTTCCTCAAGAAACCCAGCAGGCCTTTTCCTTTACGATCAACGAAATGGTGTTGATGGGTCGATATCCCCACCACAATCGAACGTGGGGATTGGGATGGGAAGGAGCACAGGATCGTGCCGTCGCGATGCAAGCGATGAGAGATCTGGACGTATCCCACCTGGGGACCCGGCTGATTACCAACGTCTCAGGCGGAGAGCGACAACGAGCCGTGATCGCCCGGGCATTAGCCCAGGAACCGGAGATCCTGCTGTTGGATGAGCCGACGGCCTTTCTGGACCTCCATCACCAATTGGAGATTGCGCGAATCATTCGCCGTTTGAATCGGGAACGTGGGTTAACCGTCGTGCTTGTATCCCATGATCTGAATTTAGCCAGTCAATACTGCGATCGGTTGGTGCTGTTACGGGAAGGGGAGATTGTGACCATGGGTTCACCGGAAGAAGTCATTGCCAGGGAATCTCTGGAACCGGTCTATGGCTGTCCCGTTCTCCTTGACCAACACCCGCAAACCGGCAAGCCAAGAGTCACCTTGCCGGTTTGAAAGGAACGGGAATCCCCATGCAGGCTTGCCATCTGCAACCGAAAGGATGAAAAAGGACCAGGTTGTCATCCTGAGCGAAGCGAAGGATCTGCTTTTCCAGGCGTTCGGTTGTTGAGCGAAAGATTCTTCACTTCGTTCAGAATGACAAATTAGGGGTGGCGCTGGCTATTTTCATGCCAACGGGAGGGACGGCAGCGGATCCATATGGCCGACGTGGTGACGGCCTCGACACGTTCACCGCACGTCTTACACATTCAACCATTCAGGAGGCGTTCCTAAGGACAAAACAACGACAGCGACGGGGAAGATGGTGCAAATCCATCACGGTGCCGCCACTGTAAGCGGGGAGTGAATCTGCATAAGACCACTGTGAACGGAACGTTCATGGGAAGGCGCAGGGGAGTGATGAGCCGCGAGTCAGGAGACCCAACTGTTGTTGACCTCTGGACCCACCCTTCGAGCCAAAGGGAGGTAACGTATGTTTCATCGGTTCGTTTTCATCTATCTTCTTCTCCACGTTCTTTTGCTCCCCGCATTCTCTTTCGGTGAATCACCCCAGACTTCTTCAGACGTCCAGACCCTGGACACTATAATCGTGAGCGCCACGAAAACGCCGGTTCCCCTTCGTCAGGTGACGAGTGCGGTCGAAGTCCTGACCGAAGAAGATTTCAAACGCCGGCAAGTCAAGACGTTGGTAGAGGCCCTGCGTCTGACGCAAGGCACGGCGGTATTGCAAAACGGTGGTCCGGGTGGCATTGCAAACGTTCGGATTCGAGGTGGAACCAGCAGTCAGACCTTGGTCCTGGTCGATGGAGCGATCGTGAATAGTGCGACGTTGGGGCAGTTCAATTTTGCACACTTCACCACCGACAATATTGAAAAAATCGAAATCGTTCGGGGTGCCCAGAGCACGCTTTGGGGTGCCGATGCCATTGGTGGAGTGATCAATATCACGACGAAACGGGGACGTGGTCCTCTGAAGGCAGGTGGGTTTTTCGAATACGGCTCGTTCAATACGTTGCGGGAGGGCGGGCATCTGTCCGGCAGCAAGGGGCCGGTTGATTTTTCGCTCGCGCTTTCCCGGTGGGATACTACGGGTATCTCGCAGATTAATGCTCGAAGAGGGGCTACCGAACGTGATGCGTATCGGAATTGGCAGGCTTCTTCCCGAGTAGGGTTAGCCCTGCCTTCCGATGGCCGGCTCGACTTCACGTTTCGTTGGGCGCAGGGCTCGATCAATATCGACAATAGTTTCGGTCCCTCGGACGTCATCAAGGCCATAAATGTCAGCGAGCGATTTATCTTTAGCGGACAATACCGCCAACCCTTGGCTGATTGGTGGACTCACGCGTTGACGCTTTCGCGCTCTCAAGATGCAGGCCTGTTCGATCCAGGAATTTTGCAGCGCAATTTGTCGACCGGAATGACGAGAGTTCCCTTTGGTGGTCCTAATGAAACGCGTGTGCTGGCGAACCGGATCGAAAGCCAACACGACTTTCGCCTCAATCAATACGTCACGTTGACGGCCGGCTATCAATTTCGCGAGCAGATTGGAGAGAATGACACGGGCCTATCGGAGAAGATCATCTCGTCCCATGGGTGGTTCGGCCAATTGCAACTCGATCTGTTTGATCGATTCTTTGCCACGACCGGGGTTCGGCACGACAGTTTCAACACCTTTGGCGATGCCACGACGTATCGTGTCACCGGAGGATACCTGATCGAGGAAACGAACACGAAGATACGCAGCAGCTATGCCACGGGATTCCGGGCTCCAACGATCAATGAGTTGTTTTGGCCGGACTTCGGCAATCCCGATTTGCAGCCGGAACAAAGTCAAAGTTTCGACGTGGGCGTGGATCAGACCTTGTTCGCCGATAGGGTGACCATCAGCGGCGGCTATTTCTGGAATCGGTATCGCGATCTCATTCAGACCATTCAGAGCGCCGCGGTTTGTGGGACAGGCCCATTTGGAGCCAATTATTGTCCCGTCAACGTGGCTTCGGCTAAATCGCAAGGTTGGGAGGGTATGGTGAACATTGTCGTGGTCCAGGAACACCCGTGGGTTAAACGGTTGGAACTGAAAGGGCAATACACCATGACCCTGACCCGCGATCTTATGACCGGCAACAGGTTGCGTCGCTGGCCAATCGATCAGGCCAGCATCAGTGTGTTGTATGAACCGGTTGACCGCCTCAGTACCATCGTCGACTTTCGTTTTGCGGGTTCGCAGTTTAATGATCAAGGCAATACACAGCGTGTCAGCTCGTTTAACGTGGTGAATTTGGCAGTGAATTATGATTTTTCCGATCAATTGCAAGCCTACGTTCGCGTGGATAATGTCTTTGACGAAGAATATGAAGAAATATTGTTTTTCGGTACCCCCGGGCGCTCGGTGTTCGGCGGAATCCGTGCGAATTTCGATCTGCCGTTTGGGTCAAGTATGCAGTAGTATGTTATTCTCCACGACAGGGACGATACCAATGGACGTTTCAACCCGCACGTCCAAGAGATGAAAATGATGAAGCACCCGTTTCGACAAGGCCTTAAAGCGCAAAAAAGCGTCGAGTTTTAGATTGTTCAGGCTGAGCGGACGTTTGGAAGAAAGAGCATGACTCCATGAGAATCAGCAAGGTCTATACCAGATCGGGCGATGCCGGAAAAACCCGCCTCGCCGGCGGGCAGGAAGTGTGGAAGGACTCCTTGCGCGTGGAAGCCTATGGCACGGTCGACGAACTGAATTCGGTTATCGGTCTTGCCAGGGCTCTGAATGCCGAGCACCCCGGGACGGTGGCGACCAGGGAGAAACTCGAAGAGACTTTGCGGTGGATCCAGAACAAGTTGTTCGACGTCGGAGGCATCCTTGCCACGGCTCCGGGAGAGACCTTCAAGAATATGCCGACGGTGACGGCCGACCACGTCGTCCGGTTGGAACGTCTTATTGATGCCTGTCAGGAAGACCTGGAGCCGTTAAAAGAGTTTATCTTGCCGGGGGGAGGAAAGGTGTCCGGGTTTTTGCACCAGGCCCGAACCGTTTGCCGGCGTGCCGAGCGTCTCTGTGTGAGCTTGTCTCGTGAAGAAGACGTCCCCGCTGATCTTGTGCGGTTCTTAAACCGATTGAGTGACGCCCTGTTTGTGTTGGCGCGGTGGACCGCGAAAACGCAAGGGGAACCCGAGTATTTATGGGAACGAGAAAAGGACTGAGGTGGCCGGGCGTTCTGAACGGTACGCGTCGGCTTCTCGTTGGGCGTCCGTGCTGCGTCGTTTTCCATGAACGTTCGTGATAATCCTTCCCATCTGTGTTTTATCCTTGGAGGGGCGCGTTCAGGGAAGAGCAGGTTGGCATTGACCTTGGCAGGACGTGCCTTGCCCAAGGCCTTTGTCGCGACCGGAGAACCTGGTGATGAGGAGATGGCCGCGCGTATTCGAAAACATCGACAGGATCGTGACCTATCCTGGGAAACCCGGGAAATTCCCATTGACGTGAGTGGTTGGCTCAAAAGCAAGGGAGGGCTGTATAAGACGGTGGTGATCGATTGCCTGACCTTGTGGTTGTCCAATCTTCTCGGTAGCGGGCTTCAGGAGCCCCAAGTTCTCTCTTCCATAGATGAACTGATGAGATCGGCTCGAATGGTTCCCGGCACGGTGGTGTTCGTGAGTAATGAAGTGGGCATGGGCATTGTTCCCGGTGACGCCATGACGCGGCAATTTCGAGATCTTGCGGGAGCCATGAATCAACGCGTTGCCGCGGCGGTCGATGCCGTCTATTTGTCCGTGAGCGGTCTCCCCATGCAATTGAAATAACGGTCTTATTGCACATGAGCGAAGACGACATTGATCTGATCCTTCCGGCTTTGAAGCTTCCCAGTGAAGACGTTCGGAGTCGGGCGCAAGCCCGGCTCGATTCGCTCACCAAACCCATTGGGAGTCTGGGACGGCTTGAGGACGTCGCCGTGCACTATCTTGCGATGACCGGAAGTACTTCTGCTCCACGGCTCGATCCCGTTGTGTTTACGCTGGCGGCCGATCACGGCGTGACGGCTGAGGGAGTGAGCGCGTACCCGCAATCCGTGACTGCGCAAATGGTCAAAAAATTTCGTCCATGGTGGAGCCGGAGTGAACGTACTGGCTCGCCATGCCGGAGCATCCCTGTGTTTGGTAGACATGGGGGTGGCTGAAGATCTCGGCCAGTATGCCGGTCTCCTGAATCATAAGATCGCCTATGGAACACACAATTTTGTTCGTGAACCCGCGATGTCCCGTGAACAGGCGTTACAGTCGATTCAGATTGGAATGAATCTGGCAAAGACCGCTTGCACGGACGGGAAAAACCTTATTGTCGTCGGAGAAATGGGCATCGGCAATACAACGGCGAGTGCCGCTATTGCTTCGGTTTTGACCGGACAAAGCGTGGAACGGGTCACGGGTCGAGGAACCGGTGTCGATGATCAGAACCTGAAGCGTAAAATTTCTATCATCGAGCAGGCGCTGCATGTGCATCACCCGTCTCCTTCAGACGCCCTTGAGGTGTTGACGAAGGTCGGAGGATTCGAAATCGGCGGGATGGCCGGTTTGATGCTCGGGGCTGCGGCCTGTCACGTGCCGGTGGTGCTGGATGGATTTATTACTGGAGCGAGTGCGTTGATCGCCGTGGCACTGGAGCCCCGGTGCCGGGAGTATCTCATTGCGTCGCACCTGTCCCAGGAACCCGGACATCGGGTCGTGCTCGATCACCTGCGGCTTGAACCGCTCCTGGATTTGCGGATGCGGCTTGGGGAGGGGACCGGCGCCTGTTTGGCCGTGACGCTCATTGACGCTGCCTTGAAAATTTATCGTGATATGGCCACGTTTGAAGAAGCACAGATTTCCGGTGCGCTCCCGCGCAATCATAAAAGCAGAGTCTAGACGCTTATGACCAAATCCGCCCTGTTGGCGTGGCATTTTCTCACGATCATCCCTCTTTGCAAAGCTTCGCACGTTCAGCCCATCCCGCGTGAACTGGCGTCCTCCATGCAATGGTACCCTGTGGTCGGTCTGATCATTGGAGGAATACTTGGCGCCGGCGATGTCTTATTCAACATGGTCTTGACGCCGGATATGACGGCGCTGCTGGTCCTGTGCGTCCTGGTTGTCCTGACCGGAGGGTTACACCAGGACGGATTAGCCGATACCATTGACGGGTTAGGCAAACGAGGGAGTCCGATGGAACGGTTAGCCGTCATGAAGGATGGGAGCATTGGTGCCTTGGGTGCGACCGGCTTGATGTTGGCGCTCGGGTTACGCTTTGAAGGCATTCTTCACCTGCCTGCTACTGATCGCATCCTTCTGTTGTTATGTATGCCGGTGATCGGGAAATGGGCCATGGTGGTGAGTACGTTCGGCAGTTCGCATGCTCGGCCTGGTGGTGGCCTTGCTTCAGACTTTTTTAATGAAATCCGGCTGAGGGACGTGCTGTGGGCCACCGTCTGGGCCGGAGTGTTTCTCTGTGCAATCCTCGGATGGCAGGCGGGCGGGTTGCTCCTGGGGCTCGGCGTCGTCGTGGCACGCGGCATGGTTTTCATGGGTTCTCGTGTTTTCGGCGGGATCACGGGAGACGTGCTTGGTGCGATCAATGAAGTGACGGAGATCCTGTTTCTGATTACCGCCCCGATGATCCTGATGCTGGTGGCGTTCTGATTCGTGAAACGTAATCTCAAGAAAACGTGCGGGCGATGCGGCTGTGCGTTCACGTGCGGGCTGTATGGGTGCTGGTGCGCCGACGTGCAGGTTTCTGATGCCCAATACGCGATCATTGCCGAACGGTTCGCGGATTGCCTCTGCCCGTCATGCCTGAAGGCCCTATGTGCGGGGGGCTTGCTCTCAATGTCGGCTGATTGAACGGTTTTGAGCGTATGATCGCCGTCAATCTTTTGGCAGCCTGTGTCCTTGACGGGTTACTTGGAGATCCCCGGTGGATGCCGCATCCGGTCAGGTTGATAGGTGCATTCATCAACTGGTGTGAGCCGATGATCAGAAACCGGTTCATCTCCGGTAAAAGTCGGCGCATTGCGGGACTCCTTCTTGCCATGTTCGTCCCGGGGTTCAGCTTCTTGGCGGCATGGGGCTCGTTGCACGTTGCTTTTCTGGTGCATCCCTGGCTTGGCAACCTTCTGTGGATTGTGTTGGGATACACGACGTTGGCGGCGAAAGATTTAGCGAAGCACGCGTGGGAGGTCTATCACCGCCTTCACACCGGATCGTTAGGGGAGGCTCGTCAAGCCGTTTCGCTCATGGTCGGACGAGAGACCGAGCAGTTGACGGAAACCGGGATCGCCAGAGCCACCATCGAGAGCGTGGCCGAAAATACGGCAGATGGTGTGATTGCGCCATTGTTCTATCTTGTCATTGGTGGCCCGCCATTGGCATTAGCCTATAAAGCCATCAATACCTTGGATTCAATGGTCGGGTATCAGGACGCACCGTATCGCGACATTGGATGGGCATCAGCCAAATTCGATGATCTTGCCAATGCCATTCCAGCGCGACTCAGCGCGGGGTTACTGGTCCTGGCGTCTCATTTTCGCCATGCCGCCGTTGCAAACGTTTGGAGCATCTATCGACGAGATTGCGCCAAGCATGCCAGTCCTAACAGCGGTCATCCCGAGGCGGCCATGGCCGGTGCGTTAGGAGTTCTGTTGGGCGGGTCGAGTGTCTACAATGGCATTCAAGTCGAACGCCCTCAATTCGGTGATCCGACGAATGTGCCGCAATCCCGACATATTCCCATGGCGATTGAATTGATGTGGATTTCATTCGGACTGGCCACCGTGCTCGGTGTGGGTTTCACGACGTTATGGAACGCTCTTTAAGCCACGGTGGGAACGTGTATCACGCAGCCCGAGCGTCATCTCGGGACGCGTTGGATTTTTGTGATTTCAGCGCCAGTATCAACCCTCTCGGCGTTCCTCTTGCCGCACGTCGTGTCTTGCAAACCGCCATTCGTAAGATTCAACATTACCCGGATCCCGAGGGCCGGGCCCTCCTTGACGCCATTGCCAAACGCCACGGTATTTCCCCGGATAACGTGTTGCTGGGGAATGGAACGGTCGAACTGATTTATGCCATTCCTGCCGCCTTGAACATCAGACACGGGTTGATCATTGGTCCGACCTTTTCCGAATATGAACGGGTATTGACGTTGGCACATGCTCGCGTGACGTTCCTACTGGCACGCTCGGAAGACCAGTATCGTCCGCCTGTCCGCGAAGCCCTGGAAAGGGTGGCCCAACCACGCTCCTTATCCCATGGTTCCGGCAAGAGCCACCGGCCCATTGATGCCGTGTTCCTGTGCAATCCGAACAGTCCGACCGGTCAGAGCGTCTCGCGAAATAGCGTCTATCGCATCCTGGAGGAGGTCAAACGACACGGCGGATGTCTGATTGTGGATGAGACGTTCGTGGAATTCTGCGAGGAAAAGTCCGTTATCCGCCGGGCTGTTTGCGATGATTCGCTGCTGGTGCTCAGAAGTTTTACCAAGTTCCACGGGATTCCAGGCCTTCGGATCGGGCATGCCGTCGGGACGGAAAAGAGGCTTCAGGCCATCAGGAACCGGCTTCCACCCTGGTCCGTGAATACGTTGGCCCAAGAAGCAGCCTTGGCCTGTTTGCAGGATACTCGTTATAGAAAAAGGACCCTGTTGTTTTTCCAAAAGGAACGTCCGGTCTTCAGACGGGCGCTTGAGCGGATTCCAGGGTTTCGGGTATATCCTTCGTCTGCAAATTTTTTTCTGGTAGAATTGTCCAGGCCGCTGACAGGTCATAAGATACAGGCTGCGTTAATGGAACACGGTTTTCTTGTAAGAGATTGCTCGAATTATCCGGGGCTCGATGAACGAATGCTTCGTTTCGCCGTGAGAACGTCAAACGAAAATGCTCGGTTGGTGAAACACTTGCAGCACGTGGTGAATGCGCAACAATGAAAATTCGGAACCTGATCGTGCTTGGCATTCTTGGTGTTCTTCTCGTCGTGGGTTTCGTGTTTTCCCGTCCCCAAGGGGGAACGCCCGATGTCCCGGATGATCCCGAGGCGCACGAAGCGCTGGAGTTGGTGCGTTCCCATCCTGCTCGCAATGCCCCGACGTTGGAGGATGCGATCAATCAGTACGTCGAAGAATTAAAAGCTCAGGGAACGCCCCTGCATCAAGGTGAGTGGCAGGTGGGAAAAGAACGCCCCGGCGTCTATGCGGTCAGGATGCTGGTTCGTGAGAAAGGGTTTAATGAATGGATTGAACGGGAGTTTGCCTGGCGGGTCACGTTAAAGGATAAAACCATCAGGGTGATTTCTCTGGCCGCCATTCACTTTATGCCGTTTCATGAGTTGCCGCCGTTGCCGCACCAGGACCAGATATCGGGGACACTCATGGAGTCTCCGGTGGAAACGCGACTTGGATGACGCCGTTTTCCACGCGAGTCAGGTAACAGGGCACGGCCCAATCCGGTGTGGGATTTTCAATGCATTGTCCCGTGCGCACGTTGAATTCCCATCCGTGCCACGGGCATTCGACGACCTCTCCCTCCAGCGTCCCTTCCCCGAGCGGGCCTCCCGCGTGAGGGCACGTATTATCCAGCGCCAGAATTTCCCCATCGACGTTAAATAATGCCACGCCGGGAGCGTTGTCGAGCTCAACCGACAGGCACGTTCCGGGTTCGAGGTCTTCGAGTTTGGCAACGTCGAGATATTTCATGACGGTAGATTTTTACGAAAGACCGCGAACCTTACCAAGGCATTCGTCCTGTTGCAAGCCATGCATTGGTGGCTGTTGTTGCTTCGGCAGCGCTCCTGATGCTATACAAGCGTTCAAACTCCGGGGCAGTCGATGACGCTCTTATTAAATGCCACATATGAACCTCTGCGGGTCGTGCAATGGCAGAAAGCCATTACCCTTCTTTGCCAGGGGAAGGTTGAGGTCCTTGAATTCTATGATCGGGATATTCGAGGAGTATCGATCAGTTTCAAACTGCCCTCGGTAATGCGACTTCTGAAAATCGTCAAGTTAAAGTCCAATCATCGGGCCGTCAAGTTTTCGCGGATTAACATTTTTACTCGCGATAAATATACGTGCCAGTACTGTTGTAAACGGTTTCGCACGGAAGAACTCACGTTTGACCACGTGGTGCCGATTGCCAAAGGCGGGACAAAGACCTGGGAAAATATCGTGACGGCGTGTTGGCGCTGTAATAATAAAAAGAGCGGACGAACCCCGGAAGAAGCCTATATGCGCTTGAAGAAGAAACCACAAAAGCCGAGATGGAATCCGACCCTCACCATCATGATCGGTATTCGGAATGCTCCGGAAAGTTGGCGGGATTATCTCTATTGGCACATGGAGTTGGACTCTGATGAATAGATCAACCCTCTGTGGTTTACCCTGTTCAGGGTTATAAGCCCCGCGTGGGGTTTTTTCTCTCGTTCCCTCCCCTTTGTAAGGGGAGGCTAGGTGGGGTAGAGTGGCATATCTATAGAGCATGAGGTTTTGTTTTCGTAAATTCTACCTCCCCTCCCCCTCCTTACAAAGGAGGGGAATGAAGAAAAGCACCTTCCCCCTAGAGGGAGGGGGCTGGGGTAAGAAAGAGTTGGCATAATGAATAATGCCGGTTTTCAAATTTCGTTGGACCTGTATGGCCGCTTATGCGTGGTGATCGGTGGTGAAGACGAAGCGGTACACAAGACAACCCTGTTGTTGGACGTTGGGGCCAAAGTGACCGTGGTGAATCCCACCTTGAACGGGCCTCTGCGGAAGCTCACGGCTGCCGGAAAAGTTCTGCATCGGGGACGACGTTTTCGATCGATGGATACCCAGGGAGCTTTTGTCGTCCTCAATACGCTGCCGGATGATACGGATCTTGCAAAATCGTTACGTGCCTTATCGGAAGATGAACGGTTTCTGGTGTGGTCGATTGATCAGCCGGAGTTGTCGAATTTCATGATGCCCGCTTTGGTCCAACGCGGGGCGCTTCGCGTGGCGATCAGTACGGGTGGGGCGTCTCCTGCCCTTGCCGGTACCTTGCGGCGGAACGGTGAAGAGATCTTTGATGAAGAATTTGAAAAGTTTTTGGATTGGCTGGGAGCGTTACGTAAAGACGTCCAGGCCAATGAACCGAGCATGGAAAAAAGGAGAGAGCGATTGAAAGCGGCGGTCGAAGGGTTCCGGTTGACCGGGAACGTCGAGTATCCCGCTGCCTGGATCGCACAGAAAGCCTCTTCCGATTCATAACGTTTTGAAGGATGGTGCGGTATGATCTTATTGGAATTCAGCATGTCTCCCCTGGGAAAAGGCGAAAGCGTGGGAAAATATGTCTCCCGATCTTTAAAGATTATCGACAAAAGCGGAGTCGATTACCGGCTGAATCCCATGGGGACGGTGCTCGAAGGCGAATGGGATGAGGTGCTTGACGTGGTTCGTCAATGTTATGAGCGGATGAAGAAGGATTGTCCCCGCATCTCCTGTACGATGAAAGTTGATTATCGGAAAGGACACACGGGGCGCCTGAGCGGGAAAGTGGCCAGTGTGGAAAAACGGCTGAAGAAGAAACTGAAGACGTAAATGGCCGGACGTGCACGGGGTACGCACTGCCCCACCCCTTTTTCATTCCTCATCCATCGCGAAGTTCCAGAGGTTCATACACGCGAGTCACCTTTGCCCCGAGATTGCAGAGAACCTCATAGGGAATCGAGTTCTGCCAGTTCGCCAGATCGTAGGCCGTGATCTCCTGATTTTCCGATTTGCCCATCAAAATCACGTCGTCACCCGGCTTGATCGTGGGGTCGTCGGTGACGTCGACGACGGTCATATCCATACAGATTCGCCCGACAATCAGGAAGCGTCGGTCGTGAATGATGACTTCTCCCGTATTGGAGAGCCGGCGGTTATACCCGTGGGCATAGCCGATGGGAAGTATCGCCAACCGGGAATCGCGCCGAGTGCGATAGAGATCACCGTAACTCACGGGTTCTCCTTTCCCGGCCGTTTTCAGGTGCACGATTTTGGTCGTCAGGGACATGACCGGCTGAAGGGAAACAGGTGCGTCCCTGTCGGGCACGGGTGTGTACCCGTATAACAACAGTCCGGGGCGAACCATATCCAATTGAGCCTGAGGGTGCCAGAGTATCCCCGCAGTGTTGGCGGCATGCCGGCAGGGACGAGGCCCATTGACGGCAGGCAGGCTCGAAACGGCTTCGTGAAATCGGTCGAGTTGGTGAAGGGTAAACGTCGGGTCATCGTTGTCGGCATCGGCCAGATGAGTCATGAGCCCCTGACACACGAGGGTGTGGGAAAACATGGGAGATTGCAGGAGAGGGAGCACCTCTTTGGAGGCGAATCCCAAGCGTCTCATGCCGGTGTCCACCTCGACGTGAACGGGGTAGGGGCGAAGGTTTTGTGAAACTTCTCGGCTCAGGGCATGCACGGTGTCGGCATCGGAGAGCGTGGGAATCAGGTTGGCCTGAACGAGATCCTTGACTTGCCCGGGGAAGATACCGCCCATCACGATAATGTCTTCGAGTATTCCGGCTTTCCGCAGAAGAACGCCTTCTTGTACCGTGGCCACGCCGAACCGTCGGACGCCGAGTTGCGACAGGGCTTCGGCGACGGCGATGCCACCATGGCCATAGCCATCGGCTTTGATCACCGCTAAAATTTCAACGTGTGGTGCGAGAACGCGACGAAGTTCACGGAGATTGTGAGCAACGGCGTGAAGATGAATGGTAGCCAGAGTCGGTGACAGCGCGGAAGAAGTGGTCACGGAGGTTGGAGAAGAGGGAGAGGACACGACAAAGACCTTAAATCTCTAAGATTTCTTCCTCCTTTTTCTTGAGAAACTCATCGACCAGCTTGATCTTGTCGTCCACGATTTTTTGAATACTCGCCTCGCCGCGTCGCAGGTCGTCTTCGGTAATCGTTGAGTCTTTTTGGAGGCGCTTGAGTTCATCATTTCCCTCTCGACGAATGCCCCGAATGTGGATTTTCGTCTCTTCTCCGTATTTTCGACACACTTTCACGAATTCCTTTCGACGTTCCTCGCTTAAGGCGGGAATCGGAATTCGAATCACTTTTCCGTCGTTGGACGGATTCAAGCCGAGATCCGAGGAAAGAACGGCCTTTTCAATGTCTTTCATGCTGGTGGGGTCCCACGGCTGGACCATGATTAATCGGCTGTCCGGCATCGAGAGGTTCCCCACCTGTTGCAAGGGGGTCGGCGTCCCATAGTAATCAACTTTAATATGATCGAGGAGCGACAAGGAAGCCCGACTGCCTCTGATCGAGGCGAGTTCTTTTTTAAGGTGCTCAAGGGCTCCATCCATCTTTTGTGTGAGCTTGTCAATCGTTGTTTGGGACGACATGATGAACTCCGGTTACGTGAGGACCGCGTCTTGTTTCACGAGGGTCCCGATTTTTTCTCCCAGGACCACGCGTTTCAAATTGCCCGGTTCGGTGAGATTGAACACGATCAAGGGAAGATTGTTATCCATGCACAGCGTAATGGCCGTGGCATCCATGACCTTCAAGCTTTTGTTGAGTATGGAAAGGAATGGCAGTTCATCAAACATTGTTGCCGACGGGTTATTCAGCGGATCGGAATCATAAATTCCGTTGACCTTGGTTCCCTTCAAGATCACGTCGGCTTTTATTTCCATCGCTCGCAGGGCCGCGGCCGTGTCCGTCGTAAAATACGGGTTCCCGGTGCCGGCGGCAAAAATCACGACCCGTTTTTTTTCAAGGTGCCGGATGGCCCGTCGCCGGATGTAGCTCTCGGCTAACTGCCTCATTTCAATGGCCGATAACACGCGCGTGGAGACCCCGGCTTTTTCAAGCGCGTTTTGTAACGCAAGGGCATTCAGCAGGGTTGCGAGCATGCCCATGTAGTCGGCAGCCGCGCGCTCCATCCCGTCTGCGCTGGCGGCAATGCCTCGAAAAATATTCCCGCCGCCGATAACCAACGCGACCTCGACTTCCATATTCACGACCTCGTGAATCTCATCGGCGAGCGTCGTGAGGATATCGGGGGTAATGCCGTAGGTTTGTTCCCCTGCAAGCATTTCCCCACTGATTTTGAGGAGAATGCGGTGGTACTGAATAGGCATCAGTCCTGGCCTAGTTGGTATCGCGTAAAACGGGCAATGCTGATGTTTTCACCAAGCTTGGCAATTTTTTGCGTGAGGATTTCGGTGATCGTGACGTTGGGATCTTTGATGAAATTTTGCTCGAGGAGGCACTGTTCCTGGTAGAACTTTTCCAATTTGCCTTGAACGATTTTTTCAATGGCGGCGGCAGGTTTCCCGAGTTCTTTCGCCTGTGCCAGGTAAATGGCCTTTTCCCGTTCGACTTGCTCGGGGGAGACCTGGTCGCGTTTGACGTAGGCAGGACTGGCGGCGGCAATTTGCAGGGCGACGTCTTTGACCAATTCCTGAAATTCGTCATTTCGAGCGACAAAGTCCGTTTCACAATTGACTTCGACAAGAACGCCGATTTTGCTCCCGGCGTGGATATAGGATGAGACGACGCCTTCCTTGGTTTCCCGCCCGGCTTTCTTTTGAGCCGCGGCCAGACCGCGTTGACGAAGGAGGTCAATGGCTTTTTCAATATCCGAATCGGTTTCTTTCAGCGCGTTTTGACAATCAAGGATTCCGGCTCCTGTCTTGCCGCGTAGTTCTTTCACCAAGGTACCCATGCTGGACATCGCGTATCCTTCTCCCTTATTTGGCTAAGATGAAAAATATTGCCGACGGCGTTCTATGAGGAAGGTGCTTGAACGCTTTTCATCTGATTCTCGGTCGAACGGGCAGAGATCATGTCGGTCATAATGGTGTCTTCTTCTCCTCCACTCGAATCCTCCTGCTTGTTTCGAAGGGCCTGGCCTTCCAGACAGGCGTCTGCAATCTGAGCGGTAAAGAGTTTCAATGAGCGGATGGCATCGTCATTTCCGGGGATTGGAAAATCAATCCGGGTGGGATCACAATTGGTATCCACAATGGCGACAACGGGAATGCCCAAACGATTGGCTTCCTTGACGGTAGTGTGTTGAATGCGCGTGTCGAGGACGTAGATACATCCGGGCACACTTTCCATTGTCTTGATGCCGCCCAAATATTTCTCCAGTTTTCCCCGCTCTTTTTCCATCAGCAACACTTCTTTTTTCTTCAGCCGTTCATGGGTTCCATCGGTTTGAGCGGCTTCGAGTTTCTTGAGTTGGCGGATACTTTTTTTGATCGTTTCGAAATTGGTGAGCATGCCCCCCAGCCAGCGTTGGGTGACGTAATACATTCCACACCGCGTGGCTTCTTCTTCAACGATGTCGATGGCTTGACGCTTGGTGCCCACGAAGAGGACCGATTCCCCGGCCGCAACGGTATCCCGGACAAAAGTATAGGCGTCGAGAAAGAATTTAGCGGTTTGTTGTAAATCAATGAGATAGATGCCGTTTCTTTCTCCGAAGAGATACGACTTCATTTTGGGATTCCAACGATTGGTTTGATGTCCAAAATGTACGCCTGCTTCTAACATGTCTTTGATGGATACCATATTGGGATTTTTCGCCTCCACTCAAGTAGGGATATTAGGAAATTTCGCCATCGTTTCAAAAAGGACTCTGATGAGAGTCGTCCCACACGGCCCAGGGCGAGTTCGCCCAATTACTAAACCAAAAAGATTTAACATACCCCTTGTTTTTAATGCAAGGTCAATTGCCATGCTTTCCTGCAAAAGAGTAAAACGACGTAGGAACCGGCGCAATCACGGATCCCCCCTTAACCCGCATTTCTCACCAGCCTCCTGCTACGGGCGCCGGTCCACTCGCTGTGCCGGGGCGTACTCCCAAGCCACTTCGACATAGTGTCAACTATGCCTTCAGCGTCTTCCAGTCCGTGCGCCACGGCACAGCGGCGTCTCGACGCCCTCGCCGACGGAGCCTGGTGAGAAATGCGGGTTAGGGGGGCTTGAAGTTTTGACGGGGATTCCTGAATGTCGGTACAGTGATTTTTTGCCTGATGGATGTGGCAGTTCTCTTGAGTGCCAATTTGTCAACCTGAGCGAAGGTGCCGGAGTGGTCAGCCTGAACGAAGTGCCTGTCCTGAGTTTTGCGAAGGGTCTGTCGAAGGAAAGGATCTGCTTTTGAAGGTGTTCGGTTGTTGAACGAGAGATTCCTCGCTTCGCTCGGAATGACAAAAAGGGGCTTGGAATGGCAAAAATGGGTTGGGCTTCTGGTGTGAAAACTTTTGAATAGTCAATAAAATCATACGTTATTCACGTTTTGTGAAATGAGGGTTTAAGAATGGTTGAACTTCCTATCAAACTGTATATTCAGGGTCTTGCCAAACAAGCCAATGCCGCGACTCGTGCCCTGTCGTTGATGAGGGGGCATGACCGTGCCTTGGCCCTCATGGCCATGGCGGAACAGTTGGAAGCGAGCATGGAAGACGTGTTGGCGGCCAATCAACAGGATCTCGATGCCATTCCCAAGGAACGGGGGATGGAGGAGTATCGGAAAGCGAGAAAACGGACTTCCGTGACGGAAGAACATCTTCTCGATCTCGTCGCCTTTATTCGTAGGATTGCGGAGGAACCTGATCCCACGGGCGAAGTGTCCCAGGTCTGGGTGACGCAGGAAGGTCTGCAGATTCATCGGGTTCGTGTCCCTATCGGGGTGATCGCCGTCATTTCCGAATATGGCCCGTCCGTGGTTGCCGAATCGTTTGCGATGTGTCTCCGGTCGGGAAACGTGTGTGTGGTGCGGGGCGGCAAAGAATGGTTTGAGACCAATTCTGCAGTGGCCAAAGTCTTGCGTGATACGGCGGAACAACACGGCGTCCCTCAAGGGGCTCTCACGTTTGTGGATCGCCCCGACCATGAGGGCGTGCTTGAATTGACCCGATTGCGAAACATGGTTCACGGTGTCGTTCCCAGGGGAAAAGCGAGCCTGCGCAAAGTCGTGATGGAGCAGTCCCGGGTCCCGGTCTTGGGGTATGACGGCGGAGTGTGTCACGTCTACGTCGATAAAGAGGCGGACGTGCCGTTGGCTCAAGGGATCGTGGTGAATTCCAAGATTCAGGATCCGTTTGCCACCAATGCCGCCGATACGGTGTTAGTCCATCAGGGCATCGCACGGCAGTTGCTGCCGGGCCTGCTCCGGCGATTACTCAGTGAATTTACGGTCGATCTCATCGGCTGTCCGAAAACCATTGCCATGATGGGAATCATGGCAATGACCGGGCATAAGGGGATTCTAGCAGCCACGGACGAGGATTGGGAACAAAAGAGGCAGTCCCTGACCTTGGGAATTAAGGTCGTCAAGGATCTCGACGAAGGCATTGCACACATTGCGGCCTTTGGGCCGGGGCATACCGATACCATCGTGACCCGTCATTATGAAACCGCGATGCGATTTGTCCGGGAAGTGGATTCCGGCTCGGTGTTGGTGAATGCCTCGACCCGCTTGCATTCAGGGCCGCAAATGGATTTGGGCGAGGAACTGGGAGTGAATACAGCTCATTTCCACGCGAGAGGGCCGTTGACGCTTCGATCCCTGACGACTGAAAAATACGTTGGGTTTGGATCGGGCCAATTACGACAGCCTCATCCCGTTCCGCAGGCCTATGAAGATGCGATGATGTTATCCGCAAAGTTTTAGGCGTTTCGTAGCGTTCTCTTTCCAAGGGTTCACGGCTCAGTTTCGTGCTCATGGCCAAATTGGACATTGCCCGGCATCTTGCCGCATGGGGACTTCGCGGGTTTCCCGATGAAGATTCCTATTATGCCTGGCAACGGCAATCCTTATCCGGAGAGCAACTTCGGCTTCTTCAGCAAGCGGTTGAAACCCGTCACGAAGGAGGGGACGCGGATCAGGAATTTTATGATCTGGCGGCATCCTCCGACGTTCTTCCCGTTTTATACAGCCAGCGATACGGCTACTATCACGTGCTTGGCCCCGCGATCGCGGACGTGCTGGAAGTCGGGCAGCAGGTTTTGGACGTCGGGTGCGGGGTCGGGATTCTCACGACCTGGTACGCGACCTGTTTCCCTGACGTGACGTTTCTGGGTATTGATCGGTCTCTGAAATCGATTGAAGTGGCGCGGCAGTTTGCTCAATCGGTTCATCTCGAGAACGTGAGCTTTCGCCATTGCGAAATTCCTCAACACGAGATCCCCGGGACATTTGATACCATCGTGTCCACTCAGGCCCTTTTTCAATCGGAATCCGATCCGGGGCTTCCGAGCCGGAACTGGACGAGCTTTGAACGCGACCGGGATACACGGCAACAACGGAGTCTGGAAGAACGGACGGGCATCGGTCCTCGTTTGGATTGGCTGTTGCAAGTGCTGGCTCCCTCGGGCCGGTTCGTGTGCTTTGAAAAAGCCGTTCACCTGGGGAGACGCGTGTTGTTCCAGCGGGCCTTGGAAGCGAGAGGGTGTGTTCCCATGACGGATCCGCGGCTGCTGACGTATTCGGAACTCGGGGAGCCGGTTGAGGAGGGGCCTTTGTACGTGATGAAACGAGGTGCCGCTTTTCCCGACGTGGCGTTACGGGAGGACGTACGGCATGATCCGCAACAGGGGTTGTATCGTTGCCAAGGCATCCATGCGGATTTCGTGTATGCCAAGTTGCCGAAAGACGACGCGCATTCGGAAAAAGTAGTGACGGACGCCGGGAAAGAGGATGGCTGGTACGAGACGGGGCGAACGGGTGGGGGGTTGGGCTATGTCCGTCTCATGCTTCAAGGGACGTTTTCCGGTCTTCTGGTTGGCATGGTGGAACTCCAACCCCTGATGGTCGAACTTGTCAGGCATGAGCTGCAACAGGGGCCCGGACTCACGCGTATCTGGTCGGAACAGGAGAGTGGTCCACCCGAAGAGGCTCCTCTTTACGAAAACCATTTCCCTGTGGCCGAGCAGGTGTGGCGAAAGCTTCCGGACCGGGTGGTCCTGCGACAGCAGACCGACGAGGAGGCGGAGGGGCGACAACGGCACATTGAATACGGGCGCTGTGCCGGGAATTTCCATTACTTGTATTGGGCGAATACCTTTGATCAACGGCAAATCGTGATCATGGATCAGGAGCGAAGCGCCCTCCTGGAAACCTATTATTCCGAAGCAATCGGTGAGCGATAGAGAATGGTTCAGGAGGAAAGGCGGGCTTTTTCAGGATTCTGCCGGAAGAATGGTGGCGGTGGAGGGTTTCGAACCCCCGGCCCGCGGCTTATGAGTCCGCTGCTCTACCACCTGAGCTACACCGCCACGGAGAAGAGCAATCCACTTTTGTATATCACACAGAATCATTCCCCGACAATGGGTATTCGTTTAGGGCATGTGCCTTCAAGTTACCTTTCCGTCTCTTCGTTTCCTCTCCCTTGACGGGAGAGGATTAAGGTGAGGGGGAGAGGGTTTACGACGTGCGTTTGTCGTCGATCTCGCCGGCCAATGCATTCAAAACCCCGAGTGCCTGTTCACTGAGTTCGGCCGTTTGCTCATCGGGTTGGTGGGCGGGGAGTGCATCGTCTTTGGATTTTGGTCTTGTGGTTCTGAGGAGTTCCTCTTCGAGCTCATCCAGCGTAGGTTCGGAGTCGGATTGAATGGCAAACAACCGTTGCAGGGCAAAGATGGCCCGGGCGTGGCTGTACCAGGGCCCACTATGTTCACTGTCATGAACGCGAGTGATCAGTTGCCAAAAGCCTGATTCGGCTGCTTCAGGCATGGTGCCGTCCGCGAAGGTTTTGAGTTTTTCAATCAACGCCTCTTCCGTTCGCTCAATGCCGGGGATGAAGGTGACAATCGAACGCTGAGTGGGCCTTCTGGAAAGAACGCCCAGCGTCTCTCTCCAGAGATCCGGGTACGCTTGCTGAGAGCCTGATGACGCCGATTCTTTATCGAGTTTTGCCTGGAGAGCCGTGATGTATTGGGTCAACGCCTTGACCTTTCTTGCGGAAAGGCTTCCCAGCGGGATTCCCCAAATATGAGCGACTTCGTGATCTTGCAGGGAGGAGATCCCCGAGAGTTCATACTCCTGCTCGGCATTTTTCAGTCGCCGTCGTTGCCGTTCGCGTCGTCGGAGCAGGGTCTGATATTCAACAAGCAGCCGTTCGCGGTGAAAGTCGTCTTCAGAGATTTCTTCTTGTTCCAGGGTGCGGTCCAACCGCCGGATTTCCGGTTTCGGGAGTGCGGACACGGCCGTTTTTTTGCGTTCCTTCAACTCCGTCAGGTCAACCTGAAATTTCGAAGTGAGCAATCCTTCCGCCGCCAGAATGGTTAAATCGGCCAGAGCTATTTGCTTTTTCAGGCATTCGACTTGGAGCCAGGGACGTTCGCGTTTTTGACGAAGAAACCCGCTGTATTGTCCGATGCGCCCGGTGACCTCATGGATAGCAGCCACAAGCGAGGTTCTTTTCTTGGGTTGATCCCCGGCCAAAAAGCGAGAGTCCGGCTGATCCTCCACGATAAAGTTAATATCCTCTTCAGACGGTTCCAGATACTGAAGCAGGAGCAGGCGGATCATGATCCGCCTTTGGGTGGGAAGCGTCTCAATGACGGTTTCGATGTGTTCAAACGTGAGCGGCGAATGAGTGATGGCTGTGGTCATGTTCGTCAAGCTTCGTCTTTCGTTTCCAAATATTGTGCAACGTATTCACGGACGTCTTGAATCGTTCCTTCGGCGTACAACTTCCGAGGAATTCTCACGATGTGCAGGTCTTCCAGTTTCATGCCTCGCTCGAGAGCCCATTCTTCATCGGAATACAGCGTGACGGCGCCGTCCGGATGACGGTACACGAACAGGAGGTCATTTTCTTGATCACGAGTCTCTTCCATAGGCCTAACGAAGCGCGATGCTTTTGGGATAGCACACCACAATAAACTCTGTCAAAAGAATCCCTCATGCAGGCTTGTCGCCTGCACGTCAAGAGATGACAGAAGAGGAGTATTTTCATACCAAGGCAATCGCTCTCGTTTCAGCTTGCCGCGACGGTCCGAGCGGGCCGGAAACAGGATCGACGCCAAAACACATAGAGGGTAAACGCCACCAGCGAAAGAAAAAACACCGTGCGAATGCGTCCGTACCCGAAACAGGCGAAATTTGCCACGGCATTGCACAAGCCGAACCCCGCATAGGCCATGTACACCAACAACGCCCATGGACGAAGCGTCAGAAACCCATAGCCAATGGCAAGGTGAAGGGCGGGGGATTGGGCCTTGGCCAGGAGACCGGGCACTCCCTCGGGTTTGGAACAGAACAGGGTGAGACTGTATTCGGGATTCGCCAAAATAATGTAGAGGTCCGTGAACGCGGTAAAGAGAAACAAGCCACCCAGGTATCGAATGTCGTGGGCACGACGCCAAGCCGTTTTCAGGGCCTCCACTTGACCCGGTGGGTTGGGGAAAGAGGCCTCATAGGCTTGCAGACACCACCAGGGCACGATGATCAGCAGGGCAAAAAAGAATCCCGCGCCGGTTCCGCCAAGATGACTCAGTCCCCAGGTGATGACCCCCAGGAATCCGCCAGTGGCGAGGACCCGGGCTGCGTGAAGGGGGTAGCCGCGCACCCCTTGTCCGAGACCCGGGACCAGGGAAGACAGGATCGCCCCTTTGATGGATGATTCGGGAAAGTGCGTTGCCGGCGAATCCGGTTGCTGCATGGGCTGTTCACCGGGCCGTCAGGAAACATTTTGGCTGGGCGAAAGGAAAAACGGCCGATTTGCAGTGAAAGTCGAGTGAAAACTTCGTCGGGATTACCCGCCGATGGTATCGAGGGCCTCCTTGAGGCTCTTCATGACACAGGTAAAGATGGGGATGTCCCGTTTTGTGTATCGACTCCCTTCCGCCTCGCGAAGGTGCATGACGAGATCAAGAAAATCTTGAGGCTCGTCGGTTTCGAACGCCACCACGAATTCCTGGTCATCCAGTCCGAAGGAGTACGTCGTATTGAGTTTGACCGAGGGGTATTTGTGGCCGATTTCAATATGCTCGTCCATCATCCCCTGCCGGGCGGCCTTGGTCAGGAGGTACCACTCACGGGTTTTCTCGAAGGGATAGATGAAAATGTATTTGCTGCGACCGGGCGTAATCTTCAGCCGGCGGCTTTCCTGGCCCTCGTGCACGTGGTGGTCCACATACACTGAGCGTTTCGTCATCGAGAGATAGGAATAAGGGTTCGTCAGATACTGCCCCAGCCCGGTGGCTAACGCCTTGGACATTTGCTCTTGGAAGAGTTCGAGTTCATAGGAAATGCGCCAGAGCAGAAAATCACAGTCGCCACGAATGCCGACTGTCGAATACGGGACAATAATAATTTTTCCGGAGAATTCCTCAATGGCCCGGATGAATTCTTGCTTGCCGGCTTGTCGCTCGTCATGCGCGAGTCGCCGCCAAGCGGGATCGACCTTAAAAAAGCTGAAATTGACGTATTGCCGTTTGGCCGGTTGTTCTCCTGCAGCCATACGAATTCCTCCCCTAACAGGCTGAACATGAAGCGATCGTACAAAGTTGGATATCTATCAATTTTTCGTCGGCATTGTCAACGCAGTGTGCGTATCGCCCTTTCTTCTCCCTCTGTTGTAGCGGCGTCATCTATTTGGGACGGCACGGCGGCCGTCCCCTACGGAGAAGGGTCATGCCTTATGGCGCTTTCTTTATTTCGATAGGGGCAGGCCCCTGTGCCTGCCCGTCGCATTTTTTTCTGTCATCCTCGACATTTTTAATCGAGGATCCAGGGTTTTTTCTTATTTCTTCATCCGTGAAGAGAACGACTCTGGATTCCCGATTACAAACGTCTGGAATGACCAATTCGGGCATCGTTGGCTATTTTCATATCAAATGCGGGGGATTTGTCGTGCTTCCGCCTCGCTTGAATCTGCATCAAAAGCCATATACGGTGAGCACCGGTGATAAGGGGGTGCCGTTGTCGAAATTCCGGTTTCATCCAGCACACGTTGTAGGGGCCGTCCCTATGTGGCGGCCCACTATGTCTCTTGTGGGCTTTTGTCTCTTCTGTATCGGGGCAGGGCTTGGTGTCCCGGCGATGGAAAGCCGGGCAATTGAGGTGTCTCCGACGAACGTGCAGGTCGATCAAGCCGTGAAGCAAGGGCTCCGGGCGGCCAAAGACCGCGTGCTGCCGAACCGACTCTATACGTGGTTCGGGTCGGATCGGGAATTACGCCCCAAGGGGTTCTTGATGACCAAAATGAACGGCCTGGCCGTGATGGCCAGTCATTTCGGGCTGCGCGGGGAAACTCCCTCCGAAACGGAAATCCAGCGCATTCTTGCCGAAGAAACCATGCTCGTGAGCGTGACGATCTTCGGCGAAACCCCGACCTTTGCGGAAAACAGTTACATCGTGTTGAAGCAGGGCGAGAAACTGGTCAAGCCCCTGAACGTGCGATTCGACGGCTTGGCCCAGCGGACAAAAATCTGGCCCAGGGCTCCGCGGTACAAGGCCAAGGTCATCGGCTCCTTCCGGTACAACGCCTTCGATCCCAACGCGAAGACCACGATCATGGTGTTTCCGAGTAAAGGACAAGAGGTCTCGTTCGATGTGGAGTTTGCAAGCATTCCATAGGGGTTGCAGGTTTTTCTCCCGACCATTTGAGAACTCGTTTTCCACGATAAAATTCGCGGTGGCTATTGACTAAAAAGACTATAAGTTTATACTTAAGCTCACTTTTTTATAATCCTGAAAAAATCTTTTTAAAAACAAGAGAAAACAATGAAGAAATACATTTCTCCACTCTTGATACTCGTCATCGCTACGTGAGTGATGGCACCAGGCTGGGCGCAGGCACACTCGGGGTTCTATCTCAGCGGCGACCTGGGGTTCAACGTCGCCTCAGCGAGAGAGATGGCCGGAGTCAGCAACGACCGGGCCAGCTGAGTGCATCAACCCGCCGTACGCGCCTTTCATCGTTTTGTATTGCTCCTGAAAAATAAGGAAAAAGCATGAAATACGCTTCTACCGTTTTGGTGTTCGTTATCGTGACGTGGGCCGCGTGGGTGGTGGCGCCAGGCTGGGCAGAGGCGGGTTCGGGGTTCTACGTCAGTGGCGAGGTCGGAGCCAACTTCGCCATGGGATTGGATACCACCGGAACCAGCAACGACCGAGCCAGCGTGTGCGATGAATACATCAATTCGGATTTTGCCACGGTTACGCAAACTCCGGGATACGAGAACTTTAAATGCACGGGCTCCGATCGCGGTGCGGGTGGCAGGTGGGAGAACGAGTTCGAGGGGGCAACGGGCATCCTGGCCGGAGCGGCGGCAGGCTACAGTTTTGCGGGTCAAAACCCGAATAGTCCCTTGGGCGGCCTCCGCGTGGAGCTGGAATACTTCTACCGGCAATCGAACTACGATCAGACAGCCGACATTTCTTTTGGGGTGGGCCCGCAAGGAGATAAGCTCAGGGATGAAATTGTGCGAGCGACGGACCGGATAGGCAGCATCACGTCACACAACCTGTTCGGGAACCTGTTTTACGACTTCATCAACACCAGCCGGTTTACGCCGTATATTGGGGTTGGCGGCGGCGTCGGGTTTACCGACATGGAATATGGAAGCGTGTGGGCGAGGGCCGATGATCCGGCCGCCATTTCGACGGGTGGGCAGCGATACGAATACACCACAAATGAGGATGGGGAGCGCATTAGCACACCCATTGGTGAGCCACTGCCCAATGCGCACCAGATTCAGCAGAAGCTCGCCAAAACGGTCAGTGTTGGGCAAGCCACGCTCAGCGACGTGCTTTTGGGGTTCCAGGTCCTGTTTGGGGTGGATTACGCGGTCACGCAGGCGGTGTCGCTGGGTCTCAAGGGACGCTGGGTCCGGTTCAGTTCCTTCATCAGTGACGACTTCATCTGGGACCCGCTACGGAGTCATGATCCGTATCTGCGGAAGCCAGGTGCAAGCGACCGCGAACCGGTATCGGGCAGACTCAAGACCGACAACGTCGAATTTTTCGGCGTCAGCGTGAACTTGAAGTATCATTTCTAGGGAACCTGTACTCTTTCGCCGGCCCGGGCGCAACAACGACCGGGCCGGCTGAGTGCATCAACCCGCCGTACGCGCCCCTCCTGTTCCCCTCCTTTGTTGTACTGTCCCGTGTGATTCCCTAGACTCTTCTGCTATCATGCGTGGCATCGACTATGTCCACCAACGGAGGCCCCATGGACATTAAATTACATAAGTTAGCTCGCACCACCCCCGCCACCCGTCGCTACATCCAGACCGCCCCCAAAAGCGCCGCGACCTTGGCCCGGGAACTCGGGGTCGCTGTGACCACCATCTATAAATGGAAGCGCGCCGGCCGGGTCCACGATGGCTCCCATGTCCGCCACCAGCTCCATGCCAGTACCTCCCCCGAGCAGGAAGCCCTTATCGCCGAATTGCGCACCCAATTGCGGTTGTCCCTCGACGATGTCACGGAGGTCATGAACCGCTGTAGTGCGACCCCCTTAAGTCGGAGCGCGATCCATCGCTGCTTGGTGCGGCTGGGCGTCGCACGGTTGCCCCCCGCCTCCCCCGACGCGCCGCCGGTGGGGCGGTTCGCGGCCACCCCCTGCGGCTACATTCATCTGGATCTGAAAGTGTTAAGCAAATGACAGAAGCAGCCCAGTTATGTGTTCGTGGCCATTGACCGCGCCACCCGCTATGTCTGGGTCAAGGTGCTGGCCCGGCGGACGGCCGCCACGGTGACGCAGGCCGTCGAAGAATTCCTGGCCGCGTTTCCGCACAAAGTGCACACCATCTTGACCGATAATGATGGCGCGTTTACCGATCGGTTTGCCGTGCACAAGCAAGGCAAACCGGCGGGCCAGCCGAGCGGCACGCATCGCCTGGCTCACGTGTGCCGGGCGCATGGGATCACTCATCGCCTGATCCGGCCCTATCATCCGCAGACCAATGGCATGGTGGAACGCTTTAACCGGCGGCTGAGTGACGCGTTACAGAGCCAGCCCCCGCTCCGGGCCCATTGCAGCAATCGGTTTCGGAGTCACGCCGAGCGGAACGCCTTTATCACCCGGGTGGTGGACAATTACAATCGCACCCGGTTAAGGTGCCTCAACTATCAGGCCCCTTTGCACTTGTTACAGAATCTCACGGGACACAACACTTTGTAAGGAGGGGTGAGGGGAGGTAGACCCCGCGCTAGGATGGCGAAACCCTGTGGTCTATGGGCGTTCCACTCTACCCCACCTACCCTCCCCTTACAAAGGGGAGGAAAAGAAGGCTCTGTTTCGTTTAAGATGACAGATATGGTGTGGTCAGCCATTCTGTCAACGAATCAGTGAACATTTACAATTCTGGCTTTCCTTCCCCGTTTGTCTTTAACGTTGCACTCTCTCGATGAACACGGCTGAAATCATTGCGGTCGGATCGGAACTGCTGCTTGGCGGACGGGTTGATACCAATTCGCTCTTTCTCAGCGAGTTGCTGGCGGAGCAAGGGATCGAAGTCCGGTTCAAGTCCGTGGTCGGGGACGACGTCGATGATATCGGCGTGGCCGTCACGAATGCGGCCAAGCGAGCGAAGCTCGTACTGATCACCGGTGGCCTGGGTCCAACCGTGGATGACGTCACCCGTGAAGCCGTGGCTCAAGTGACCGGATATCCGTTACGCCTCCGTCCCCGGGCCCTCGAATCCATCAAGATGCGCTTGCAAACGGCGGGAAGGATCGTTTCTGAAAACCAGCGCCGGCAGGCGTTTCTGCCTACCGGCGCCGTCCTGCTTCGGAATGCCGCCGGGATCGCACCAGGCTTTGCCGTGCCGTGGAAGCGTTGTCGGATCTTTTGTCTGCCCGGCGTCAGCCATGAGGCCCGCAGGATGTGCACGGAATCGCTCCTGCCGATTCTTCGGCAGGAAGGGTTGTTGTCGTCGGCCATCGAGACCCGGACGATTTATACCTTTGGGCTTCTCGAGGGAGAGATCGATAATCGAATAGCAGGGATCATTCCCGCCGCAAGCCCTTTCCGTCTCGGTCTTCTCGCCTCTCCACTCGGGGTCTCGGTGTCCCTCACGCGCTCGGAGAGCATGGAAAGACGCCGGGCCGGGAAGGGGCCCCCGATGAAATCCGCTGTGTCACTCGCTAGCCTGATGAATGACGTGATCGCCAGGTTGGGTCAGCATGTCTTCTCCATCGATGGACAGACCATGGAAGAAGTGGTGGGACAGCATCTCCGTGATCGAGGATTCACCATTGCCTTGGCCGAGAGCTGTACGGGCGGGCTGATTGCGCATCGTTTGACTCAGGTGCCCAGAAGTTCGGCATACGTGGACCGCGGCGTGGTGTGTTACAGCAATTGTGCGAAAATCGAATTGCTCGGGGTTTCCGGATCGTTGCTGAAAAAATATGGGGCGGTGAGCGCGCAAGTCGCCAAGGCTATGGCCCAGGGTATTCGAACGAGAAGTAAGGTGGACGTGGGGTTGAGCGTGACGGGCATTGCCGGCCCCGGAGGCGGGACCGCACACAAGCCCGTCGGCCTGGTCTACGCCGGGCTGGCCACGGCAAACGAATCCTATACGAAAAAATTCCAGTTTCATGGAGAACGGGAAACGATTAAACTCCGGTCGTCGCAAGCAGCTCTCGATGCGTTACGGCGATGGCTGTGCCATGCTTCCTAGTCTGGATGACAAAAAAAGCAGGATCCCGGGTCATGGCCCTGGACATGCCTCATGCCGCCTGTTCCCCTCCTTTGTAAGGAGGGGTGAGAGGAGGTAGAGCGCCGTTATCGAGTGGAGCCAACGGCAAGGCGGAGCGCGCAGTTCTCGGAAGTGGGGCTCTACCCCACCTGGCCTCCCCTTACAAAGGGGAGGTAACTACAGAAGGTGCCATGAGATGGCGCAGCTACAAAAGAGGACGCTCAGAGGTGAAGTATGGGATTACGAACGTTTTTGGCGATTGATCTGCCTTCTTCTCTGCAATCGGCCATAGCGCAGAACATACGAACGGTAAAACGAGAATTTCCAGGAATTTCATGGAGTAAACCTGAAAACCTACATGTTAACTTGAAGTTTATCGGTGATACGACGGAGAGCCAGGTCGACCAAATCCGTCAGGTAGTGGAGACGGCGGTCTCCCATGTTTCCCCTTTTGCGCTTGAACTCAAGGGGTTCGGGGTGTTTCCGGATAACCGGTCGCCCCGCGTGTTGTGGATTGGTATTGGCGGAGCCCTCGATAGCCTGACCACGTTGGCCGAATGCGTCGGTCTGGCAGTGGTCCCCTTGGGGTTTCCTCAAGAGGACAGACCGTTCCGAGCTCATCTGACTGTGGCTCGCGTCAAAAAGGACCATCGTGAAGTCGGGCGAACGCTGGATGCCTTGGGCGTGTTCACGGACCCCTTTTTCTGTGGGCGGTTACCCGTTGAACGCGTGACCTTGTTCAAAAGTGAACTCCGGCCGGGCGGGGCAGTCTATACAAAATTATGGAACGTCTCCTTGAATGCGTAGGGGGATGATTTTTCTTTGCGAAGGATGGTTGGCCTCCTTCCTGGTTTTCAGTATGATATTCAGTATGATAGAGACGTGATGGCTTGAATCGAGGAGGCGCTATGAGCGATCGAGGTACGGATAATCAGGGAAAAATGAAAGCATTGGAACTGGCCGTGACCCAAATTGAAAAGCAGTTTGGGAAAGGCTCGATTATGAAACTGGGAAGTGGCGACGTGTCGGATGACGTGCAAGTCGTGTCCACGGGGTCGTTGTCCCTGGATTTGGCCTTGGGGGTCGGCGGGTTGCCGCGCGGGCGAGTGGTGGAAATTTTTGGTCCGGAATCCTCGGGGAAAACGACCCTGTGTCTCCATGTCATTGCGGAAACGCAGAAAATCGGTGGGTCCGCGGCGTTCATTGATGCAGAACACGCCTTGGACGTTTCCTATGCGAAAAAACTAGGGGTTCGAAGCGACGATCTGCTGGTGGCCCAACCGGACACCGGAGAACAAGCCCTGGAGATTACCGAGACGTTGGTCAGAAGCGGAGCCATCGACCTGGTGGTCGTGGACTCCGTCGCCGCCTTGGTGCCCCGTGCTGAAATCGAAGGTGAAATGGGCGATTCGCACATGGGGCTTCAGGCGCGCCTGATGTCCCAGGCCCTCCGCAAATTGACGGGGGCCATTTCCAAATCCATGACCACGGTGATCTTCATCAACCAGATCCGGATGAAGATCGGGGTGATGTTCGGCAATCCCGAAACCACGACCGGCGGGAACGCCTTGAAGTTTTATTCTTCGGTGCGGCTGGACATTCGGCGAATCGAGTCCATCAAGGAGGGGCAGGAGGTGATGGGGAGCAGGGTCCGCGTCAAAGTGGTGAAGAACAAGACGGCGCCTCCTTTTAAGCAAGCCGAGTTTGACATTATGTTCGCCGCGGGCGTGTCCAAAGTCGGAGAACTCATCGACCTGGGGGTTGAAAAGAAAATCGTTGATAAAGCCGGAGCATGGTATTCGTTTCGTGAGGAGCGGTTGGGCCAGGGCCGTGAGGCGGCGAAAACGTTTCTGAAGGAAAACCCCGGAACTGCCGGAGAAATTGAAACGAAGATTCGGGAGCAGGCCGGACTGGCTGCGATGCCGAAAGACGCGGGTTCAGCCGAAGCGGAAACGGGAAAGAAACCGGCCCCCACGCAGGGAAAAGTCTAGAAAAATGCCCTCTCACCCCGACCCCCGGAGCAATCCCGGACTAAGAATGTCGAGGACAGGGTTCGGGGCAGGCTCTCTCCCGCCAGATGAGAGGGTGCCTTCTTCATTCCCCTCCTTTGTAAGGAGGGGTGAAGGGGAGGTAGAGTGGTGCCTGGAAGAGAAAACCACGCAGGGCTGCTTCTCCAGGGTCACTGTGCCAAGCCGACTCTACCCCACCTGGCCTCCCCTTACAAAGGGGAGGGAACGAGAGAAGCAGATGCCGATGCAGGGCTCTTCCTCTTTGTTATTCTGGCTACGAACGAGTGAACACATACACAAGAGAAACCCTCAACGGATCCTGTCTTCCCTATGTCCCTGACTGCCAATGAGCTTCGACGGTCGTTTCTGGATTTTTTTCGTGCGGTGGACCATGCCGTGGTTCCCAGCGCATCGTTGCTTCCCCAGGCTGACCCCACGCTCCTGTTCACGAACGCGGGCATGAACCAGTTCAAGCGGGTGTTCCTGGGAGAAGAACCGCGTTCTTATTCCCGGGCCGTTTCCGTTCAACGGTGCATGCGAGCCGGGGGCAAACACAATGATCTGGAAAACGTCGGGTATACCCGTCGCCATCATACGTTCTTTGAAATGCTCGGCAATTTTTCGTTCGGCGATTATTTCAAAAAGGACGCCGTCCATTATGGCTGGGACTATTTGACGAAAACACTGGGCCTGCCCGCCGATCAATTGTGGGTCACGGTTTTTCAGGACGATGATGAAGCCTTTGAATTGTGGGAGAAAAACGTGGGCGTGCCCGCGGCCCGAATCGTGCGGCTCGGGTACAAGGATAATTTCTGGCAAATGGGGGAGACCGGGCCCTGTGGGCCTTGTTCTGAAATCTACATCGATCAGGGCGCGGTCCTCGGGTGTGGCCGGGATTCGTGTGCGGTGGGGTGCGACTGCGACCGGTATCTGGAAATTTGGAACCTCGTGTTCATGCAGTTCGACCGCGATGCCGAAGGCAACCTTCATCCACTGCCGAAACCCAGTATCGACACCGGTATGGGCCTTGAGCGGCTGGCCGCCGTTGTCCAGGGCGTAGCCAGCAATTACGCGACCGACCTGTTCATGCCGTTGCTCTCGGCGATTGCCGACCGGACGGGTTGCGGGTACGGCAAGGATGAAGCCGCTGATCGTTCCCTGCGGGTCATTGCGGATCATTTGCGTGCCATCACGTTTATGATCGCGGACGGGATTCTTCCTTCCAACGAAGGCCGGGGATACGTGTTGCGACGTATTTTACGGAGAGCTTCACGGCATGGCCGGCTCTTGGGCGTGACCGAGCCCTTTCTGTATGAGTTGACCGGCACGGTGGCGACCGAAATGGAAGAGGCGTATCCCGAACTGGCCCAGGCGGGTGAGACGTGTCGCAAGGTCGTTGAAGGCGAAGAAGAACGCTTTATCGGGACGTTGGATCAGGGGTTGCCCATCCTGAATCGCATGGTCGCCGAAGCCACGGCCGGGGCTCTGGACGGCGAGAGCGTCTTTAAACTGTACGATACGTATGGCTTTCCATTGGATTTAATCGAAGAAGCCGCTCGTGAACACGGGCTGGTCACCGACCTTGAAGGCTTTCAACGCGCGTTGGAAGCGCAACGTGATCGGGCGCGCAAGTCGGCCGTCTTTGTCGCGGAACAGGAGAAGCCGCTCATCACCGAACTTGCCCAACGGCTTCATCCCACGGAGTTCCTCGGGTATCAGGCGCTTCAATCCGAGAGTGTGGTGCAGGCCCTGCTCAAGGGAGACGCCTTGGCGGACGAAGTCGTGGAAGGGGATGACGTGGAACTGGTCCTGGACGCCACCCCCTTCTATCCCGAAGGTGGCGGCCAGGTTGGGGATCAGGGGACGTTGACGGGTCGGGAGGGCCGGATACACGTCAGGGAAACCACCAAGGTCAGCGGCAAACTCTTTCTTCACAAGGGAAAGGTCGTGTCCGGGCGTGTTCGCAAGGGCGAGCCGCTGGCTGCGACGGTGAACTCGACGACCCGCCACGGCGCGGCTCGGAATCATACCGCCACCCATCTCCTCCACGCGGCGCTTCGTGACGTGTTGGGCGCTCACGTGAAACAGTATGGCTCGTTGGTCGCCCCGAACCGGTTGCGTTTCGATTTTTCATACTTCAAGCCCCTGCGTACCAGAGACCTTGAAGAAATCGAGGCGATGGTCAATTTTCACGTGTTAGGCAACACGCTTGTCCGGACCGACGTCATGGGTATTCAGGAGGCGGTCCACGCCGGAGCCCTGGCGTTTTTTGGTGATAAATATGGTGAACGGGTGCGGGTCGTGGGTATTGGCGAGTTCAGTAAGGAACTGTGTGGGGGAACGCATTGCCAACATACGGGAGAAATCGGCTCGTTCCGTATTATCTCCGAAGGCGGGATCGCGTCCGGGGTGCGGCGCATCGAAGCGCTGACCGGGACAGGGGCGTTGGAGCACGGGAAAAAATTGGAATCCGACGTCAGGGAATTGGCGGAGTTGTTGAAAAGCAGTCCGTCGGAAGTCGTCCCGAAAACCCGGAAACTCGTTTCCCTGTTGAAGGACAAGGAACGGGAAGTCGAGCAGCTCAAATTGAAACTCATGGACCAGAGCGCCGGCAGTGACGATGCCCGGGTTCGGGAGATCCGGGGCATTCCCGTTTACGTTCAGGAGGCTCAGGGTTTGTCCATGCAGGAACTTCGGCTGCTTTCCGACAAAGTGCGGCATAAGGTCCCCAAGGGCGTGATGGCCTTAGGCTCGGTCGCGGATGAGAAGGTTTCGTTATTGGTGATCGTGTCTCCCGACCTGACCCACACCTTGCAGGCCGGGAAGCTGATCAAGGAAATGGCTCACGAAATCGGCGGATCGGGTGGAGGACGACCCGAGATGGCCCAGGCCGGTGGGAAGCATCCTGAAAAATTGGGCCAGGCCCTTGAAAAAGTGTTTCACCTGATCGAAGCGCAGGTGTCGGGACAGTCGTGAGCCCGGCTCTACCTCCCCTCACCCCTCCTTACCCTTCGACTTCGCTCAGGGCAGGCAAAGGAGGGGGAATAAAGAATGTTCCTCCCCTTTGTAAGGGGAGGCTAGGTGGGGTAGAGGCAACCGTCCATGAAGAATTGTCAACGAATGAGTGAACACCAGACAGTCTTCGTCCTTCCGTTGAATCATTGATGGTCAAAAAAAGCCTTATCATCATCTCGTGCTTTCTCCTCCTGGGGTTCGGCTGCGGATTCGCGGTGCTGAGTCAACTCCAACCAGTCGGCAATTCCTCCCGGGTTACGGTTTTGGATATTGCCGAAGGGGCCTCCTTGTCCGAAGTGGCAGAACGACTTCGCCGAAAGAATCTTATCAAGAGCGATTGGGCGTTTGTGTGGATGGGCCGTCTGGCGGGCTCGGACCGGAAAATCATTCCGGGGGAATATGAATTGCGTGGAGGCATGGACCCCTCGGCCATTCTGGAGAAGATCGTCAAGGGCGAGGTGATCCAGTATACGGTCACGATTCCCGAAGGCTTTTCAGTGAGTCAGATTGCCGATGTGTTGTACGAGCAACGCCTGGCCGATCGTGAGGAGTTTCTCCGGTGCGCCGGGGACCCGGTTTTCATTCAAACCCTGGCGCTGTCCGTCGATAACCTGGAAGGCTATCTTTTTCCCGATACCTACCAGTTTGCTCGTCACGTGGCACCGGAACGGTTGATTGCGACGATGGTGTCCCGGTTCAAGCAAACCGTGACGGAGGAACACCGGCGGCGGGCCGTGGAATTGGGCTTGTCCATGCACCAGGTGGTCACGTTGGCGTCGGTGATCGAAAAAGAAACGGCCCGGCCCGATGAACGCACCTTGATTTCCGGAGTGTTTCATAATCGGCTGCAAAAGAAAATCCCGCTGCAAAGCGATCCGACGGTCATCTACGCCTTGAATGCATTCGACGGTAATCTCCGCAAAAAGGACCTGTCGATCGAAAGTCCTTACAATACCTACCGTGTCGTCGGGTTGCCCCCAGGTCCGATTGCCAATCCGGGAAACGCCGCTATCCTTGCGGCCCTCTATCCTGCGCCGACCGAGTATCTGTATTTCGTCTCCCGCAATGACGGGAGCCATGAGTTCTCGGAGACGCTTGCCGAACATAATCAGGCCGTGAAGAAATATCAGTTGCGTCACCGTCGTCGTTCCTCGTAATCTTTCCGGACCATGTCTTTTGAACAACGCGTCACGTCCCTGGGCCTGACCTTACCAGCGCCTCCCCAACCCGTGGCCACGTACGTGCCCTCCGTTCGAGTCGGCGATCTGCTTTTCATCAGCGGCGTGGTGCCCAGCCGTGACGGGCAGATCGTCTTTCAGGGAAAGGTGGGGCGCGATCTCTCCAAGGAAGAAGGCTATGAAGCGGCAAAGGTGTCGTTGGTCAATGCACTGGCCAATATCCGTCAGGCCGCGGGTTCTCTCGATAGAGTAAAACGAATCGTCAAAATGACGGGATACGTGGCCTCTCACGAAGGGTTCAAGGAGCAGCCCTACGTGATCAACGGAGCGTCTGATTTGCTGGTGGAGATCTTCGGCGAGGCCGGACGGCACGCTCGAGCGGCGGTGGGAGTGGCCGAATTGCCTCTGGGAGTTCCCGTCGAACTCGAATTGATCGTCCAACTTTTGTCCGATGATGCGTAGGCCGCTGGTTCTCAGAATCAGAGGTTCCTAAGGATGAAATCGCAAACACTGTTTCCGTTCGTCATGATGTTCATGGTCTGTGTACTCGTACCGGACCGTGCCCTGGCGAACGTGAATTATTTGATTGACCCGACGGGCTTTCCCGCCATTCGAACGGCCAACACGATTTACGTGGAAGTGCAGGCCTCGACCTGGAAGACGCGCGGCAGGCTGTTGTGGGATGCTCCAGCGGACATTCGAGCCAAATTGATCGCGGTGGGGTTCGAAATCGTGCGGGACAAGAATCAATCGCACGCCTTGACCCTGGCCGGTTCGTATGAAGAAACCAGGGGCAGGCAGTTTGGCATCAATCGATACGGCACGGTGCTTTCGGGAACCTTCAGGATCGAACACCACGCGAAAGGCCCGTTGTTTGAAATTACGATTCAGGAAAAAGCCACGCTCACGGCTTCGGGAACCTTGCCCTACCTGGACTCGCTGCATAATTTCCTGACCAATCCCTATTACCATTTTCTCGGGGAAATCGTAGATGGGCAGATTCATCGGAACCAGGACGCCCATCGCGTCTTCCTGAAAGAGTTGCGCGCCAACGTTGCTCACGATACTGCTCCAAGAGTATCCGACAACCCTGACTGGATTCCCGAAGGTATACATAGCATGCAACAAGCCCATACGCTGTATGAACCGGTGGCCGCCAGACGGACGATCGTGGAATTCGTGCAGGCTGAGGACGACAGGATTGTCGATGTCTTGCCGGATCTGTTGAACCATCCTGACGTGTACGTGAAGGTACGCAGTATCCATGCCTTCGGCGATTTCGGTGTCATGGATGCCCTTCCGCTGTTGCGGGACCTCGAAAAAAACGCGAAAGAGATTGAAGTCAGAAACGCCGCATCCGCAACGATTGCCCGCTTGTCCGGAATCACGCCATAACCATCCCCTGCCGGGTGGTCCCGTGTTGTATGAAAATAGCCGGCTACACCCCGAATGTGTCATTCTGAACGAAGTGAAGAATCTGCTGCCTTTGCATGTGTAGCCGCCGCGCTCTTATCGCGCTCTCTTCTCTTGGTGGCTTCTGCAAGCGGCATGAGATGCCGCCGCTACAACTGCGGAGAGGCCGCCGACAAGATTGCGCCATCAGGCATGTGCCTGCATTCGAGTGCGGGTCGCAACCCTGCGATCTGGGGGGCTTGCCCTATCGGTCCTATATGTACTGAATAAGTGCCGCTTATTGACAGTAAAATCGGTTTCCCGTAAACTCCCTTGCACTACATATTATGGTAGTCAAAAACATCCATTAGATTAGGCCAAAGCATGCGGAAATAATATGATGAATAAAAGAAGGGTGACATCATGAAAAACTTCTTCTTTGTGCTGTTGGTCACCGGGTTGCTGCTTTCCGCCGGTCCGGTATGGGCCAAGGACGGGTTGTACCTGGGGATGGATCTAGGCGTGGCCATGGCCCCGGACATGGACGTGCAGACCGGGGGATTCGATGATTGGACCACGGACGAGGCGCCGACTGGTTTCCAGGGCGTCCTATGCGACACGCATATCTTCCCGGAGCCGTCCGGCTTCAAACTACTGTGGAGACGGGGCTCCGCAGTAGTGGGGGCCCGCGAAGGAGTCGTTTGATGGCGGCTCGGGGATTCTGGCGGGATTGGCCGTGGGGTATCGCCTGGGCAGCTTCAGGCTCGAGGGTGAATATTTCTATCGCGGCGCCCGGTATGGTAGCACGGCTGAACCCGACTTTGCCGGCTGGAAACCTAGCGATACTATTCATACTACTAGGCAATACCTCGATGGCGTCGAGGATGCCGTCGATAATCTGATGTCGCACAACTTCTTTGCCAACCTGTATTACGATTACCGCACGGACTCGAAGTTTACCCCATATGTGGGGGGTGGCATCGGTCTCGCCCAGGTGTCAGTCCAATACCGAACGCGGTGGCATCGCAACCCAGACGGCAGTCAGATTACGGCTATCAAGGCAGCCTATCTCGACAACGGAAGCGCACAAGATGCTCGGGAGTACAATAACAGACTAGGGGGCTTGTTGTCGAATGACGAGGCTACCATGACCGATACGCTGCTCGGGTTTCAGGCGTTGGCCGGTGTGGATTATCAAGTGAGCGAGCCGCTCACGATCGGGCTCAAGTTCCGGTACGCCATGTTCGGGGAATTCGAGGACGACTCGGAATATACGAACCTCCGTAGCCATGCGTCCGAATCCGGGGATCCAAAAAGGCCCGTGACCTACTATATCAGAACGGATGACATTCAATTCTGGGGCGTCAGCCTCAATATGAAGTATCAGTTCTGACCGGCAACGATTGGAACGGTCAGAAACGCCGCTTCCGCAACGATTGCTCGCTCAGCCGGAACCGCGCCATAACCATTCGCCGCCGGCTGGGCGCGTCGTTGGTATGGAAAAAGCCAACGACATCCCGAATTCGTCATGCCAGTTTTTCTCCTTCTGTCATTCCCGCGCACGCGGGAATCCAGGGTCTTTCTTTGCCCCAACGTTTTTTTGACCGGCTTGGAAATAAAAAATCCCTGGATCCGTCCCCGCAGGTGTTAGCGGGGATCCAGTTCTTATGGTCGGGGATTGTAAAGGTTCAGTCATTCGTTGACAGAATGAGGGGCTGCCCAGGGAACCAAGAAAGAAGGGCCGTCGTTTTCCTCCCCTTTGTAAGGGGAGGGTAGGTGGGGTAGAGCCACCCGTCCATGGAGCACGGGGTTCGCCATCCTGGTCACGGACTCTACCTTCCCTCGCCCCTCCTTACAAAGTGTTGTGTCCCGTGAGATTCTGTAACAAGTGCAAAGGGGCCTGATAGTTGAGGCACCTTAACCGGGTGCGATTGTAATTGTCCACCACCCGGGTGATAAAGGCGTTCCGCTCGGCGTGACTCCGAAACCGATTGCTGCAATGGGCCCGGAGCGGGGGCTGGCTCTGTAACGCGTCACTCAGCCGCCGGTTAAAGCGTTCCACCATGCCATTGGTCTGCGGATGATAGGGCCGGATCAGGCGATGAGTGATCCCATGCGCCCGGCACACGTGAGCCAGGCGATGCGTGCCGCTCGGCTGGCCCGCCGGTTTGCCTTGCTTGTGCACGGCAAACCGATCGGTAAACGCGCCATCATTATCGGTCAAGATGGTGTGCACTTTGTGCGGAAACGCGGCCAGGAATTCTTCGACGGCCTGCGTCACCGTGGCGGCCGTCCGCCGGGCCAGCACCTTGACCCAGACATAGCGGGTGGCGCGGTCAATGGCCACGAACACATAACTGGGTTGCTTCTGTCATTTGCTTAACACTTTCAGATCCAGATGAATGTAGCCGCAGGGGGTGGCCGCGAACCGCCCCACCGGCGGCGCGTCGGGGGAGGCGGGGGGCAACCGCGCGACGCCCAGCCGCACCAAGCAGCGATGGATCGCGCTCCGACTCAAGGGCGTCGCACTGCAGCGGTTCAGGACCTCCGTGACATCGTCGAGGGACAACCGCAATTGGGTGCGCAATTCGGCGATAAGGGCTTCCTGCTCGGGGGAGGTACTGGCATGGAGCTGGTGCCGGACATGGGAGCCATCGTGGACCCGGCCGGCGCGCTTCCATTTATAGATGGTGGTCACAGCGACGCCGAGTTCGCGGGCCAAGGTCGCGGCGCTTTTGGGGGCGGTCTGGATGTAGCGGCGGGTGGCGGGAGTCGTGCGAGCTAACTTATGCAGTTTGATGTCCATGGGTCCTCCTCTGGTGGACATAGTCGATGCCACGCATGATAGCAGAAGAGTCTAGGGAATCACACGGGACAGTACAACAAAGGAGGGGAAAGACGGGGCGAGAATTGTCAATGAATTACTGAACACATACAGGGATGACAGAAAGAGTCCTTGATACGAAAATGGCTCTCAATCATGCCCTTTTCATCTCTTCGAGTGCGAGTCACAACTGAGCCATCCTGGGTCGCTCTCGACCTACCGATCTCACACGTTCTGAACAAGCGTCACTTATTGACGACAAAAATAGCCTGCGATAAAATCTGCTGCACTAGAAGATAGCTAAACCCAAAGCATGCAGTGATATTTATAAAAAAAGAGGTGACATCATGAAAAAAATCTTATTTGTGCTGCTGGTCATGGGGTTGGCGCTTTCCTCAGGCCAGGTTTTCGCCAAGGACGGATTTTATGTAGGAGGGGAATTGGGCATCGCGGTGGCGCCGGAAATGGATATAGAGGCCTGGGATACGGATGTCGGCACTACATGCGACAAGTGGATTAATAATGACGGATCAGGGGATTATCTGGTGCCGACGGGGTCAGATAGAGATTGTGCCCCATATGATAGAGACTCTGCCTCTTGGCCTCAGATGTTTGATGGAGGCACCGGGCTTTTGGCGGGTGCGGCCTTGGGGTATCGGATGGGGAACTTCAGGGTCGAGGGGGAATATTTCTATCGAAGCACGACGTATGATGACTTGTCCCCCATACCGGGGAATATTCAGGGGAAGAGAGCAGAACTTCTAGTCAGCGAAGGCGGGGTCGATGACGTGCTGTCACACAACTTCTTCGCCAACCTGTACTACGACTACCACTCGGACTCGAAGTTTACCCCGTACCTGGGGTTTGGAGTCGGGTTTGCGCAGGTTTCTCTGGATTTCTATAACCGATGGACGAGGAATTCTGATCCCGACCTCATCCCTACCTTCGATAAGGCCGATGCTGAAGGCCAAGAGTTGGCAAATCGTGAGCGTCTGAACCAGCAGCTCGCCGGTACGACCAGCATCGGCAGGGCCAAGCTTTCGGATTCGCTGTTCGGGTATCAGGTGATCGCTGGGGTGGATTACCGAGTCACTGAACCGGTGAGCATCGGGCTCAAGTTCCGGTGGGCGGATTTCGGTGAATTCGAGGATGGGCGAGAGTGGGATCAGCTTCGCAGTCACGACTCCGCGATTGGACCGGAAGCGGGTAGCCCGCGGGTGCGGTACGGAATAGTGACGGATGACATTCAATTCTGGGGCGTGAGCCTCAACATGAAGTACCAGTTCTGACCGGTAACGACACAACAGACGGAAACGCTGCGTTCTCGACGGTTTCTTGCTTGACCGAAACCTCGGCCTAACCATCGCCGTTGGTTGACGGCAAAAAGTGCCTCGTTAAATAAAGTGGTTTCGTCATTTCTGTGACAGCCGCATGAGATGTGGCTGGAAAAAGGCACAAGAAGGAAGTCGTGCTTCTGCCCTATGGGCAGAGGGGGTGCCATTGCGCAAAACCCTTTTAGGACATAGTTCGTACCCAGGATGGTAAAACATGCAAAACATGCGGGTAACATTTTTACTTGTACTGCTGGTCATGACGTTGGTTGTGTCCTCCGGACCGGTATGGGCCAAGGACGGATGGTACATGGGGATGGACTTGGGCATCGCGGTGGCTCCGGGCATGGACGTGAACGGGAGGGACAATGATTTAGGCAGCACGTGCGACCTGTCCTACAATCCAAAGGGGTACGGTGTGGACCAAAGGGATCATAAGTGTGTCCATACTGATAAGAGTAAAGGAGACAGTTGGACGAACGCCATTGATGGAGGTGCCGGGGTATTGGCGGGGTTGGCTCTGGGGTATCGCCTGGGGGGCTTCAGAGTCGAGGGGGAATACTTCTATCGTACTGCCCCTCATGATGACAAATCCGACAAAACGATCTACGACGATACTCCCAGCGGTATTGCTGAGCACGATGCCGAACTCGAAGAGGCGATTGCCGGGGTCGATGACGTGTTGTCACACAATTTTTTCGCCAACCTGTACTATGACTTCCGCTCGGACTCGAAGCTTACGCCGTACCTGGGGCTAGGAGTGGGTGTTGCTCACGTATCCCTTGATTATTTTAGCAGGTGGAAACGGAGTGATGACCCTGACGACATTAAGGCCTACATCGCATATGTTCCAGCAGATGAAAAAAGGATACATCAAGAGAGGCTTGCGGGCGCGACCACGGTCGGCAGGGCCAGGCTCTCGGATACGCTGTTCGGCTATCAGTTGATTGCCGGGGTGGATTATCAGGTCAGTGAGCCAGTGAGTATCGGGCTCAAGTTCCGGTGGGCGGATTTCGGGGAATTTCAAGATAGTGAAGAATGGGATCAACTCCGCAGTCACGACTCCACCCTTGGCCGTGGCACTCGAGTGCGATACCACGTGGTGACGGATGGCATTCAATTCTGGGGCGTGAGCCTCAACATGAAGTATCAGTTCTGACGAGCATCGATACGACGGTCGGAAGCACTGTATTCTCGACGGTTTTTCGGTTGACCTAAGTTTTGTCTTAACCATTGCCGCCGGTTGACGGCAAAAAGTGCCTCGTTATAAAGTGGCTGCGTCAGTTTTGTGGCGCAGCCACTTCCCGTTTCCAGCCACGGGAAATGCCTAATGCGTCAGGAAAAGGTGCTACAATTCTCCTTAGAGAAAGAGTCGCAAGTATTCATTCGTTGAGAGAATAAGGGGCTGACTGCAAGCGGGAGGCCAGGACATAATGGACGTCTTTTTCCTCCCCTTTGTAAGGGGAGGGAAGGGTGGAGTAGAGCCAACCATCCATGGAGTATAAAGTTTCGCCCTCCTAGTCATAGTCTCTACCTCCCCTCACCCCTCCTTACCCTTCGACTTCGCTCAGGGCAGGCAAAGGAGGGGAACTGGGGAACAGAAGGAAGCGGTGGAAGTTCATAACGAATGCGTGAACACATACAGTGCATGGATGCGGTACAATGTGATGACGGATGACATTCAATTCTGGGGTGTGAGCCTCAACATGAAATATCAGTTCTGATCATGGAAAGGGTAATTGCGGTATGAGACACGTGTTTCTTGCTTTACTGAGTATCTTTACAACGGCGTCCTTTGCCCAGGCTGAATTGTTTCCGGATTCGGGGCCTCCTGGAGCCACGGTGACGATTGGCGGGCCAACATTCGGAGAGTTTGTTTCAACCGCGGAGAATCGAGTGGAATTTAACGGCGTGCCCGCGTTGATTCAACTCTGGGAGCCGGACCTGGTGATGGTCAAGGTGCCGCTGGACGCCAAGAGTGGCGACGTCACGGTTTCAGGACCGCAAGGAACCACGGTCGCAGGCCGGTTTACCATTCAACGGGTGAAGATTACCAAGCTGGTCCCGCCCGAAGCGGAACCCGGATCGGTGCTCACGATCCAGGGTGAGCATTTCGGCAACACGGCAGGGTCTCGTGATCCCAATACCATGTTCGGCGTGAACCGGGTGCTGGTCAACGGCATCCTGGCGGAAATCCGGAAATGGCGGCCTGCGAAGATCGAAGTCAAGATTCCGGCCAATGCCGAGTCCGGTGACGTGGTTGTGCAACTCGCTTCTTCCGATCCGTTGCCGGATGGGTCCTGCTGTGCGCCGGTCGCGTATGCCGAGAGTAAGCCCGTGCCCATTTCCCTTATTCCCAGTATTTCGTTCTCTCCGAATAAGGGACCCATCGGGACCAAGATCGTGCTGAGCGGACAACGGTTCGGCGAGGCCAAAGGGCCGCAGGACGCGATTTCTATCGGGGGCAAACCGGTGATGATCTCGAAATGGTCTCTGCGCACCATCGTGGTCCATGTACCGTTAAACGCCGTCAGCGGGCCTGTGACGTTTCAACACAATGGTCGTACGAGGGACTTGGGACAATTCGAATTAGTCGAACCCCAATTCGAACGATTGTTCCCTGCTGAGGGCCCCATCGGCACCCTGGTCTACATTAAAGGGGAAAATTTCGGGGTGTTCTCCGAATCGGGGAGTACGGCGTACGCGTTTGATTTCAATCCGGGCCAAAACCGGGTGGAAATCGGCGGAGTACCCGCTATTATTCACCGGTGGCAGGATAAAGAAATCAACGTGTGGGTGCCCTATAGCGCCAAGTCCGGCTCCGTTGTCGTGAAACGGGGAGCCACCATTCCCAAGCCCGACGGGACCTGTTGTGCCAAACAGGACGTGATGGCCTTTGAAGTAGGCTCGTTTACCGTGAAGACGCCGAAGGTGACCTCCTATTCACCGATTGAAGCCGGGATCGATGAAATCGTGACGCTGAAAGGCGAGGGGTTCGGCGAATTCCTGAAAATCGCGGAGGCGACGCGGTTGGAATTGAATGCCGAAGCCCATGATTGGAAAAACTATCGTCTGGGTCCGGACGTCTCACGAACGGAAGTTCTGGTGAATGGGGTCGCGGCCGTCGTCGTTTCCTGGGCGGATCAGGAAATCAGGATTCAAGTGCCCAGGCGGCACGTGTTCGGGTTCGGGCATCCCGAAGGGTTTTACGTGGACCCCACCAAAGGGGAAATCGTCGTGCGTCGCGGGTCCTGGGATTTACTTAAGAATGGCCGGTGTTGTTCCCGGAAGCAGTGGCTGAGTGCCGTGGCGGGCGAATTCAAGATTCTCCCACGGGGATTGCCGCATAAAGAATATTTCTACGATTACACGCAAGAGAACTGGAGAACTGATCAGGCACCGTGAAAGTCGTTTTTTTCTCTTTTCGTACGCTACTTCGGTTGATGGTGCTGGCATTGTTCTGTCTCCTGGGCTTTGCCGGTCAGGTCGAAGCCGGAGAGAACGTCGTCTCGACCATTCAGAACAGTGGAACCAAGTCCACGCTTCTCGGCACTTTTTTCGTGAGCGCGCAACACGGCTGGGCCGTTGGGGCCGGGGGAACGGTCTTGAAAACGGAGGACGCGGGGGCAACGTGGCAGGCGGTGACTCGTCGCACGGCGGCCCTGCTGACGAGCATCTATTTTACGGATGCTCAACACGGCTGGATCGTCGGACAGAACGGAACCATTCTGCATACGAACGATCACGGGAAAACGTGGCGCCGTCAGGTTGCCGGAGTTGGTGTCACACTTTTTGACGTGTATTTCCTGGACCCCTTGCAGGGCTGGATCGTCGGAAACCGGGGAACCATCCTGCGAACCGTGGACGGCGGCGTGACCTGGGAGGATCAAAGCAGTTCGACTTCTGTTGATTTGTTCGGGGTGCAGTTCATCGATACACAAAACGGGTGGGCGGTCGGCGCGATCGGTACGATCCTCGTCACGCAGGACGGAGGGCAAAACTGGATTCAGCAGGCGACCGGTAGTGCCACGACGTTCTTCGATCTGTACTTTACGGATGCCGAAGGCGGGTGGGTCGTCGGATCCCAGGGTGCGATTTTTCAAACGATTACCAGTGGGAAAAAATGGGTTGACCGCACCCTTCCGTGCGGGTCTCCCTGTATCAGACCACCGGATTTTTTGAAAGTCCAGTTTGCCGGGTTTCGTGCCGGTTGGATCATTGGAGAGCGTGGCGCGTTCCTCAAAACCACTGACGCCGGCTTCACGTGGGACGAGCCGGAACTCCCGGAACCGTTCAGCTTTTACGGGTTATCCTTTCCTATTCCCAACGTCGGATGGGCCGTTGGTGAGGGCGGAACCATCCTGAAAATCGCCCCCCCTTCCTCCTGATTTCTCCCTACTCGTTTTTCTCCCCCCTGATTTGATGCGAAATAGCCCGAAGCTGTCATTCCAAGCGTAGCGCTTGTCCTGAGCAACGCGAAGGAACTATCTGCTTTTTCCTCTGTCATCCCCGATCCCCGATTACAAACGTCGAGGACAGGCTTGATCGGGGATCCAGTGTCTTTGTAGAGCTACCTTCCCATAACACGCCTTGCAGAAAATAGCGAAAACATAGCTCAATATAGCAATATTACATCTTATAATAGCAATGTTATAGCAACAATAGCAATGCGATACTTTCTCGTGCAAATGATCCATGATGAAGGATGTCGGGGATTGTAGTCCCGTAGGTTGGGTTAGCCGAAGGCGTAACCCAACATCTTCGCTGTTCGACGAGCACGGAACCTGTCGGATTACGCAAGGCTAATCCGACCTACTCGCTGAACACCCTGTCTCTCTTTTCCGTCATTCTTGCGCACGCGAGAATCCAGCGTCTTTGCCTGCAAGAAGGAAGAAAGACTAAAGGCCCTGGATTCCCGATTAAAAATGTCGGGAATGACAGATTGGTGTGAGACATCCCGTTTACAATGCCTGATATTCTTGATCGTTGATCAGATGTGTCCCAATCGATGTTGCAGGATGCTCAGCGCTACCAGTGGGGCGGTTTCGCTCCGAAGTATGCTTTCGCCCAGTGAAATCGATTGAAATCGTTGGTCGAGGAGTTCCTGCATTTCCTCCGGGGTCCAGCCACCCTCGGGGCCGACGGCCAGCACAATAGTGCCTCTGAACGTGTGATCGATGGAAAGGGACCCGAGGCGTTGCTCGGCACCCCGTTCGAGTAGCGCACACTGGAGCGCCGCATGAGGAACATGCCGGAACAATTCGGGCAAGTCCATGGCTTGGGTGACGTGGGGGAACTCCCATTGTTCCGATTGCTGGGCTGCGTCGACTGCGATCCGTTGCCACCGTTCCCGTGCCGTTCGGATCCGACCGGCCGGTGGGCGGGCGATCACCCTCGATGTGAGTAATGGAATAATGGCGGCGACTCCAAGCTCCGTGGCTTTTTGGATCACCCAGTTCATGCGATCCCCTTTCAGGATGGCCTGGGCCAGGACAACCGAAGCTGGTGGCGTGGGAGGACCTGCCACCGTTTCAATGATAGAGGCCCGCAACGAGTTTGAATCCAGGTGATCGACCCGCACGTGGTATCGAACCCGGTGCTCGTCTCCGACCCAAATTTTTTCACCTTCGCGAATGCGGAGGCTCTTCGAAAGATGGGAGAGGAGTGGATCGTCAATCGTGACGGTCTGGTTGGAAATCCGGGTTGATTGAATGAAAAAGACCGGCATGGGACGGGAGGACGTGAAAAGGGTAGGGAAGGTAAAAGACGATCGCGTTACTCGAAGATGTTTTTGACCTTGTGAAACAGCCCATCCCCCTGGTCTTTTGACGAGGTCCCTCTTTCCTCGGCAAAGGCGGCCAGCAGTTCCCGTTGTCTTGCCGACAGTTTGGTGGGAATGGTGATGTTGATCCGAACAAGTTGATCACCGGTGGTCCGGCCTTTCAAGGCGGGCGCTCCCAGTCCCTTGAGTCGAAGAACCTGATCGTGTTGGGTGCCTTCGGGAATTTTGACACTGGTTTTTCCCTTGAGGGTCGGCACGTCGATCTTGCCGCCCAAGGTTGCCGTGACCATGCCAAGAGACAAATCGATGACGATGTCATTGCCTTTTCGGGTAAAGACCGGATGTGGTTTGACGGCGACCGCAACGTAGAGATCGCCTGGCGGGCCGCCATTCACGCCGTGCTCGCCTTCGTGGGCCAAGCGAAAGCGCATGCCGGTCTCGATTCCCGCGGGGATGGTCACCGATAAGGTGCGTTCCCGATACACCCGTCTTTGACCGCGGCACGTAGGACAGGGGTCCGTAATAATCTGCCCGGCTCCCTGACATTGCCCGCAGGCCCGGTTGATCGTAAAGAATCCTTGCTGCAGTCGAATCTGTCCGGTGCCCTGGCAGCCGCGACATTGTTGGACGGCATCGGCCGATTTGGCTCCCGTGCCTTTGCAGGAATCACAGCCTTCCCATCTCGGGATTTTGAGCTTGGCGTCTTTTCCCTCGATCGCTTCTTCAAAGGAAAGTTCCAAATTATATTGCAGGTCATTGCCCTGCTCGGGACGACTTCGGCCTCCTCTCCCTCCTCCGAAGAAGTCTTCAAAAATATCGCCGAAAACATCACCGAATCCTCGACCAAAATCGAAACCCTCGGCCCCTCCGAATCCTTGCGGTCCCGCCGAATGCCCGAACGTATCGTACCGCTTTCGCGATTCCGGATTGTTCAGGACTTCATAGGCTTCATTGGCCTCTTTGAATTTTTCTTCGGCTTTTTTCTTGTGTTGCGGGTCGCTCTGCAAGTCGGGGTGGTGTTGACGGGCAAGCCGACGAAAGGCCTTCTTGATCTCGTCATCAGAGGCGGCTCGATCGATTCCGAGCACTTCATAATAATCCCGTTTGGTCACGCTCACTATCTTTTCCGTTCTATGGGCATCTCAGCATTTTTCCTTGTCGAATCTGCGCGTTTCAGGGAAACGGTCTGAGGGTAAAGTTATTTTTCCTTATCGACCTCTTCAAATTCGGCATCGACCACTTTTTCGTCTTCACCTTTTCCGTTGGTCGCCTCACCGTTGGGGCCTGCGCCGTCCCCGGTGGTGCTTCCGGCGGCACCGTCAGCCGACGTCTTTTTGTACATTTCTTCCGCGAGCTTGTGCGAAGCGGTCGTGAGGATTTGCATGGCCGCTTTCATGGCTTCGACGTCGTCTCCCTCCATGGCCTTTTTCATGCCGTCAATCGCTTCCTGAATGTTGGTTTTCTCTTCCTCGGGAATTTTATCTCCATGCTCCTGGAGATTTTTTTCCGTTCCATAGATCAAGGAATCGGCCTGATTTCGAATTTCCACGGTTTCGCGGCGTTTTTTATCTTCTTCGAAATGCGCCTCGGCATCCTTCACCAATTGATCGACTTCTTCCTTGCTCAGGCCGCTCGATGCCGTGATCTTGATGGACTGTTCTTTTTGTGTGGCCATGTCTTTGGCCGAAACGTGGACGATCCCGTTCGCGTCGATGTCAAACGCGACTTCAATTTGCGGCATCCCTCGCGGGGCCGGAGGAATACCCACCAGATCGAACTGGCCGAGCAGTTTGTTGTTATCGGCCATTTCCCGTTCGCCCTGGAAGACCCGAATGGTGACGGCGGTCTGACTGTCGGCGGCGGTGGAGAAAATTTGACTCTTTTTGGTCGGAATCGTCGTATTGCGATCGATAAGACGCGTGAAGACGCCTCCCAACGTTTCAATGCCCAGGGATAAGGGGGTGACGTCCAGCAGCAGCACGTCCTTGACGTCGCCTCTGAGGACTCCGCCTTGGATGGCGGCTCCAATCGCCACGACCTCGTCGGGATTCACGCCCTTATGGGGTTCCTTGCCGAAGAAGGCTTTCACCCGTTCAATGACTTTTGGCATCCGCGTCATTCCCCCGACGAGCACCACTTCATTGATCTCACTGGCGGACAGGCCGGAATCGGCCAAGGCCTTTTTGCAGGGTTCGATGGAGCGGGTGATCAGGTCGTCAACGAGTTGTTCCAATTTGGACCGGGAGAGTTTGAGCACCAGATGCTTGGGCCCGCTGGCGTCGGCGGTGATAAAGGGAAGATTGATTTCAGTCTCCTGAGCCGATGACAGTTCGATCTTGGCCCGTTCTGCCGCTTCTTTCAGACGTTGAAGCGCCATACGGTCGTTTTTCAGATCAATCCCCTGATCTTTTTTGAATTCGTCCACCAACCAATCGATGACTCGAAGGTCGAAGTCGTCACCACCCAGGAAGGTGTCGCCGTTGGTGGATTTCACTTCGAAGACCCCATCCCCGATTTCGAGGATCGAAATGTCGAAGGTTCCACCGCCAAGATCGTACACGGCGATTCGTTCTTCTTTCTTTCTCTCCAGGCCGTACGCCAATGAGGCCGCCGTGGGTTCATTGATGATCCGAAGGACGTTGAGCCCCGCAATCTGGCCGGCGTCTTTTGTGGCTTGGCGCTGGCTGTCGTCAAAATACGCGGGTACGGTAATCACCGCCTCCGTCACTTTTTCTCCTAAAAAGTCTTCAGCCGTCTGTTTGATTTTTTGAAGAATCATCGCCGACACTTCAGGGGGACTGTATTGTTTGCCTCGAATTTCCACGTGAGCATCCCCATTCGAAGCGTCAAGAATTTTATAGGGCAACCGCTGGGTCGCCGTATGGGCTTCTTTGGAATTGAACTTTCTTCCCATTAAGCGTTTGACGGAAAAAATGGTGTTTTCGGCGTTTGTAATGGCTTGACGCTTGGCAATTTGGCCAACTAAACGCTCATTCTTATCCGTCACCGCCACCACTGACGGCGTGGTTCGACCGCCCTCTGAGTTGGTAATCACTTCCGGGTCGCCACCGTTCATGATAGCGATACACGAGTTTGTCGTTCCAAGGTCAATTCCAATAATCTTACTCATGCTTCGACTCCTTCCTTCGATTGCTGTGCTTCTCCATCGCCTGGTTCTGTTTGGGCCTTGGCAACTGTCACCATCGCCGGCCGTAATATCCGATCGTGGAGAAAATACCCTTTCTGATATTCATCGACGATTACGTTTTCAGGGACAGTTAACGATTCGACCTGCCCCACGGCTTGATGTTTGGCCGGATCAAAAAGTTCTCCCACACTCGCGACTTGTTTCATGCCCATTTTTTGAAGGGTATCGAGGAAATGCTTATACGTGAGGTCAACCCCTTCCAGCAGCCCTTCGATCAGGGCTTGCTCGCGCCCGGATTGCAGGGCTCGTTCCAGGTTGTCCAACGTGGGCAGTAAGTCCTTGAACAACCGTTCGTTTGCAAACCGGATGGTGTCACTTTGATCGCGTTGAACCCGTCGCTTGTAGTTGTCGAATTCCGCTGCCAGGCGCAAATATTTGTCATTGAGGGCGTGCAGTTCCTCGTTTTTTTCGAAAAGCTGGTGGCTCAGTCCTGTAACCTCTTCATTTTGTTGAGAATTTCCATCAGATTCTTCTGCTTCCTGGTCGGTGGAAGGGGTTTCGGGTTGATCGGCAGGTGACGCGGTCACCGCGTTCTCGCCCCATGCTTCTTCTGGAAGTGGATAATTTTCTGTCATTTTGTGTCTCGGGTATCAGGTTCAGATAGTCATCAAGACAGGGGAAGTCAACCCAAAAGGTGAAAAAACGATGGAAAAGCTCGAAAGGAAGGCAGGGTCCCGGTTAACGCCGGAATCCTTATTTGGATGGGGTTTCCTGGTCGTTTTTACGGCGATAGAGTAATTCCAGACCCTCCAACGTTAACGTCGGCCGGATTTCTTGAATGGTTCGAGAAATCGGCGCAAGAATCGAGGCAAGGCCGCCGGTGGCGACGACCTTGGTCGAGTGGCCGATTTCCTGTTCGATTCTGGCGACCAGTTCATCGACCAGACCCGCGTAACCGAAAATCAATCCGGATTGGATGCTGCTCGTCGTATCGGTTCCGATGACACTTTTCGGACGGGTCAGCTCCACGTTGGGTAATTTGGCCGTATGGCTATGAAGCGCATCCGCGGCACTTTTCACCCCAGGGGCAATCGCGCCCCCTAAATATCTTCCGTCTTTGGTCACGGTACACAACGTCGTGGCGGTTCCAAAATCCACGATGATGAGATTTGTCCGATAGCATGCGAACGCCGCTGCTGCGTTGACCAGGCGGTCGGTCCCGATTTCCTGCGGGTTGGCATATTCGAGGGTCAATCCAAAGGGAAAGTCGGAGGAGACGATGAGCGGGGCATGATGAAAAAAGGTTTCGACCATGGATTCAATCGTCTGGGTCAGGGGAGGGACCACGCTGGAAATAATGGTTCCTCGGATATTCCCGGCCGGAATCCCGGATTCCCGTATGAGCGACGCGAAGACGATGCCGTATTCGTCAGCCGTTTTCGTGTGGTCCGTGGACAAGCGCCAGGAACTTCGCAGGGTGTGTCCGTCGAACACACCGAAGACGATTTGGGTATTTCCAACGTCAATTGTCAGGAGCATGTGAGTTACCGAAGATGTTGAACGTCCCCGGATCGAATTTCCAGGGTGTGGGGTTTGCCTTTTCGTACGGTGGATACCAGTAACGCTCCATCTTTCCCGATGTTGGTGGCCGTTCCGTGAATGGTTTGTCCTGCAAGACAGGAAACCTCCACTTCTCGTCCGAGCGTCGAACACGATGCCTTATACGATTTTCGCACGTGTTCGAACCGTTCGGATTCCACACAATCATACCAACTTTCCAAATGGTTGAACATATCGGCGATCAGGCCGTTTCGATCATGGAATCGCCGGGTGGCCTGGTGACACGAGGTGGCGAGAGAGCGAAGTTCTTCGGGGAAATCCGTCTCCCGGCCATTGACGTTCATGCCGAATCCCACGACGCACGTCGACAATTGAGAACCCTGGCTCGAACTTTCACATAAAATGCCCCCGATTTTTTTGTCGCCGCACAGCAGATCATTGGGCCATTTCAATGAAATCTCGATGCCACAGGAACGTCGGGTTGCTTCGGCAAGGGCGAGTCCCGTGACAAGAGGGATCCAGGAGACGTGACGGGACAGTTCAGGATTTTTGAGTATCAGGGAACAATAGATGTTGAGGTGAGGCGGTGAGGTCCAATGCCGTCCCAGTCGTCCTTTCCCGGCCGTTTGAGCTTCGGCGAGAATCGCCGTTCCATGGGCTGCCCCGGAGCCGGACAGCGTAAAGGCCGTGGCATTGGTCGAGGCGAGTTCCTCAAACAGATGAAGCGGGCGACCCAGGCTTCGCGTCGTCAACCATTGCCGAATGGTTTCGGTCTCCAGTTTGACGGATTGCATAGGCACGACACGCTCAAGTGACGTTATCGGGAGAACAGAGGAAGCACGTCCAGACTGATATCAACCGCCGGTGCGGAATGGGTGAGGGCTCCGATTGAAATGGAATCGACGCCCGTGGCGGCATATTCACGGACGTTCTCGAGCGTGATGCCGCCCGAGACTTCGGTTTGCGCCCGCCCTTTGATGAGGCCCACGGCTTCCCGGACGAGAGGTGGGGACATGTTGTCCAGGAGAAGTACGTCGGCTCCGCCGTCCAGGGCCTGGTCAATTTGTTCAAGGGTCTCGACTTCCACGCAAATCCTGAAATGATGGGAGAGTCGTTCCTTGGCTTTCCGGCAAGCTTCCCGAAGGGTCGTCCCTTGAGCTTCCAACAGCACCAGGTGATTGTCTTTGATGAGAACGCCGTCGCTCAACGACGTGCGATGGTTGGTCCCGCCGCCGAGTGCAACCGCCCATTTTTCAAGCCGTCGAAGGCCGGGAATGGTTTTTCTGGTATCGACAAGAATGGCGGGAAAGTGCCGGATCTCGTTGCAGAATCGGGAGGTCAGGGTGGCAATGCCGGAAAGATGTTGCAAAAAGTTCAGCGCCACTCGTTCCCCTCCCAAAATGGAATGGGCTGGTCCTTGAAGGGTTGCGAACGTCTGCCCTGCTTCAAGAGTTGCTCCGTCCTCGAATGGTGCAGTCACCACGACGGCGGGATCCAAAGCCCGATACACGGCGCGGAGAACCGCGACGCCGGCGAGGGTCAGTTCCTGCTTGGCTACGACGTTGGCTTGAGCATGAAGGGTCGGATCAAGAAGCACGTGCGTGGTGATATCGCCATGTGGCGCGTCTTCTCGCAGGGCCGCTTTGACCAGCGATTCGAGTTCAAACGGAGGCAGAGGAGTGAATGACATGGGATGTTATGACACCATTTTCCGGAGTTGTTGTTCGCTACTGGCAAAAAGCGAGAGTTCGGCGGTCAGCAGAGCCAGACGATCCTTTGATTCTTGAATCACGTCAGGCGAAGCCTTGGCCGCAAAGTCCGGGGAAGCCAGACGTCCTTGGAGGCGCGTGGCTTCCTTTTGTTTGGTTTGCGTTTGTTTGTTGATGCGTGCCAATGCGTTATTGAGGTCCACCTCGCCCTCAATCGTCATGCCGATCATGAAATTTCCCACCGCGAGACGCAGGATGCGATCGGCCGGCCATGTATCCTGATCCGCAATGGAGACCGTCCCTCGACAGAGATGCGCGACGTGGTGTCGTGTTTCGTTCAACCGTGCAATCTCTTCAGGATCTTTTGCTGTAGCCAGGATCGTCAGTGATTTTGATGGTCCGTAATCCAAGAGGGCACGCCCGGTTCGGACGGTGGTGACAATTTGTTCAATGATGGTGAAGGTCTGCTCCGCCTCGGGGTTCTCCCATTCCCGGGTCGCAACCGGAAAGGGCTGACGGACGAGGGTCTCGCCCTGGTGCGGCATCGTTTGCCAGATTTCTTCGGTCAAAAACGGCATAAAGGGATGGAGCAGGCGTTGGAGATGTTCGAACGTTTGCAGCAGCGTGGCACGCGTTGATCGGGCAGCGGGCGAGTCCCCGTTTTGCAGCACGGGTTTGATGAGTTCCAGATACCAATCACAGTATTCGTGCCAGATATGCTGGTAGAGCTGCCCGGCGGCCTGATCGAACCGGTATTCTTCGAGACGGACCGTCACGGCGTTAGTGAGGTGGTTGAGGCGGCTCAATATCCATTGATCCACGAATGGCCTGTCGGCAACCGGCCGCGATTCAGACGGCCCATCCGCGTGCATCAGGATGAAACGGGCGGCATTCCAGATCTTATTGGCAAAGTTTCGATAGCCTTCGATTCGATTTTCAGAGAGTTTGATATCACGGCCCGGCGAAGCCATCGAGGCTAAGGTGAAGCGTAGCGCGTCGGTCCCGTACTGTGACATTTTGGTCAGGGGGTCGATGACGTTCCCCTTGGATTTACTCATTTTTTCGCCTTCGGCATCGCGCACCAGGGCGTGAATATAGACGTCACGGAATGGGGGCTTGCCGGTAAACTTGATGCCCATCATGATCATGCGTGCCACCCAGAAGAACAGGATATCCAACCCCGTGACCAACGTGGACGTTGGGTAATAGGTCTCGAGATCCTTGGTATTTGCGGGCCAGCCCAAGGTGGAAAATGGCCAGAGGGCCGATGAAAACCACGTGTCGAGCACGTCGGGATCCTGGATGAACTGACCTTGCCCACAGGTGGCGCAGGTGGCTGGAGCGGTCTCGGAGACCATGGGATCGGCGTGCGTGGGGATCAGGTGACTGCCTCCACCTTCGAGAATCCTGCGGGCTTCGGGATAACACGTGGTGCAATACCAGGCCGGGATGCGGTGCCCCCACCAGATTTGCCGGGAAATACACCAGTCTTTGATCCCTCGCATCCAGCCCAAATAATTGTTCGACCATTCTTCCGGAATGATGCGAACGTGCCCCTGTTCCACCGCTGCAATCGCCGGGTCGGCCAGCGGTTGAATCTTGACGAACCATTGAGGTGAGAGGAACGGCTCCACAACGGTTTTGCAGCGATAGCATTTCCCCAAGGCCATTTGGTGATCTTCGACTTTGGCCAGGAGTCCCTGGTGCTTCAGCGCTTCGACGACAATGGGGCGGGCCTTGGTTGCCGAAAGGTCGGCAATGCTGTCCAGGACGCCCGGCTCGACCCCCGCGTCCCGAAGCGCATCGGGATTCAAGAGGGCTTGATGGGTCAGCAGGGCAATGCGAGGGAGTTGGTGTCGCTCGCCCGCCTCGAAATCATTGAAGTCATGAGCGGGGGTGATTTTGACGGCACCGGTTCCGAATTCTCGATCTACCAGGATTGAATCGCCCACGATCGGAATGGTCCTGTTGGTGAGCGGAAGCTTGATCAATTTTCCTATATGCCGGTTGTATCGGGAATCCTCGGGATGAACGGCAACCGCGGTATCGCCGAGTAACGTCTCCGGTCTCGTGGTGGCGATGATGAGGGAAGTACCGTCGTCATCGGCCAGCGGGTAGGCAATGTGGTACATGGTGCCGCGAACCGGCTCGTGCTCGACCTCAATATCGGAAAGGGCGGTGAGACAGCGGGGACACCAATTAATCAACCGGTGACCCCGATAAATGAGGCCCTCTCGATGCAGGCGAACGAAGACTTCTCGAACGGCTTCGGACAACCCCTCATCCATGGTAAAACGCAGGCGAGACCAATCGCAGGACGCCCCGAGTCGTTTCAGTTGTTCGAGTATCGTATCGCCGGATTGCTGTTTCCATGACCAGACCCGTTCAATGAACGCGTCTCGCCCGAGTTGCTCTCGTTGGGTGCCTTCTTCCAAAAGCTGACGCTCAACCACGTTTTGCGTGGCGATGCCGGCATGGTCGGTTCCCGGAAGCCAGAGGGTGTTACGCCCTTGCATGCGGCGCCAGCGAATCAGAATATCCTGAAGCGTATTGTTCAGCGCGTGGCCGATATGAAGAGAGCCCGTGACGTTGGGAGGAGGAATGACGATCGTATAGGGTTGCCCCGTCGAGTCGGCAGTGGCGCCGAAGTATCCCCGGTCGATCCAATACTGGCCCCACCGAGCCTCGACGGCTTGAGGTTCATACGTTTTATTGAGTTGCCGGGACGCCATAAGGATAAAACTCGTGCTGACAAAGCCAAAAATCTTAGCATGGAGAGGGTATATCCTCGCAAGCAAAGCCCTGCTTGTTTCCATGGGAATGAATATGCTAAAACTTCCTCACGGTTTTACAGGGAATTCTACTGAGTTATTGACGATCACACCAAGGCAGGACCAGGGAGAAATTCGGATGCCAAGAGGACGAGAAAAAGATCGAGAACTTCGTCGCAAACACCGAAAGAATCAAGAACGCTTGAAGGCACTTGAACAAGCACAACGCAAAGCAGGCAGCAAAAAATAAGCGCCTGCATTTTTCTCGCTTGTGGCGGCGCGATTCCTCGATGAGATCCCCGCTCCGGTCGGGGACAAGCCTGTTTTTACCCTAGCTTCCATCGACATGCCGGTATCGCGCATAAAAGTCGTGTTTTTCGATGCCGTTGGAACCCTGTTTCACGTCAAGGGGTCCGTCGGGGACGTCTATCTCCGGCATGCGGAAAAGTATGGCGTGCCGCGTTCGGTTGATAGGGTGGCCAAGGTGAACCAGGCGTTCAAGGACGCCTTTCGCCAAGCCCCCCCGCCGATCTTTGCCGTGGAGCAACCGGAAAAACTAAAGCAATGCGAACGACTCTGGTGGTTTGACATCGTGCACGCGGTGTTCTATCGCGTTGGGATGTTTGACGGGTTCGATGACTACTTCGATGAAGTCTATGAAGCCTTTAGTACAGCAGATGCGTGGGAAATTTATGCTGAAGTGCCGGAAGTTCTTCAGCAGTTGCGCTCACAAGGATATGAGCTTGGGGTGATCTCCAATTTCGATACGCGGTTTTTTGAAATTTTCCGGGAGTTAAGGTTGGAGCGCTTTTTTGATTCCATTACGATTTCCAGTCTCGCCGGGTCGGCCAAACCGTCTCCGAAGATCTTTCGGCATGCCTTGGATCAACACGTGGTTGAGCCGGAAGAGGCGATGCATGTGGGTGATGATCCAAAGGAAGACTTTGAGGGAGCCACCAATGCCAACTTATCGGGGGTGCTCCTCGATCGAGACGGGACGGGTGGAACGATACCCTGCATTGCCAGTCTTGGTGACTTGCATCATGTTCTTCATTAAATCAATGCCCGTATGGTGCGACACGGAATCATGTGCAGGCATTCGGGAAAACACCGCCTTCCACAATGACGGACTTGTGTGCTTGCCTTGACTTCGGAAATAACGGCCTGTTAGACTTTTTTGCAACTACTTGGTTTTATTTGAAAAATTCAATTGATTCATAAAAATAAATACGTAAATTCAAAGAGCTATCGAGAAAACCTTTAGTAAGACTTGAGTATTGTGAGGGGTGTCATGAAGGATTTTTTTGAGTTAGGTCGTGATCTGATCCCGCAGTGGGGTCAATGTGTTTCAAGAGTCGAAGGTCTCGAAGAAGACTGGGGTGCAGGCGAAGACGCCGATCAGGAGAAACTGCCCGATCCGCCCTCTGGCATCAAGGTCATCGCGGGCAATGGATTTATTACCTTGAGTTGGGATGCCGCGCCCGATGCGATGTACTACAACATCTACTATCAGACCTCTCCGGGGGTCAAAATCAAGCCGAATGAACTGACTCGTCCGATTGCGAGTCAGGACGATTTTAATCCTGTCATCGGGGTGACCAAGGAAAAAGGGAATTGTATCGAAGGTCCTTCCTGTCCCTACATGCATAACGACCTTGCCAATGGGTTGTGTTACCACTACGTGGTCACCGTCGTGACCGCCGATGGAGAAAGTCGTGAATCGGAAGAAGTCATGTCGATCCCTTCACCGTATTTGCCCGTGCTGCAATTCGGGCAGGAAGGCGTCGATGACGGGGAATTCCGTTCACCGACCGGTATTGCCCTCGATAGCGACGGCAACGTCTACGTGGCGGATACCGATAATCATGCCATTCAACGGTTTGATAAGGACGGAAAATTTTCGGCTCGCTGGGGCGGAGAAGCGGATTCGGAAGATGGCGCGTTTTATTATCCCAGAGGGTTGGCGACCTCTCCTGAAGGACACGTGTACGTGGCCGATAGTGGAAACAACCGCATCCAGAAGTTTGATCCTGATGGAAACTTTTTGCGTGCCTGGGGCAAGTTCGGTTTTGCCTGGCGAGGCGCCGAGGCCGGACAGTTTGACGTGCCATGGGGGGTGGCCACGGATCAGCAAGGGAATCTCTACGTCTCGGATACGAGTAACGCTCGCATACAAAAATTCCAGTCGGACGGCACCCCCTTGCTTAAATGGGGAAAAGACGGGAGCTTCGATGGCGCCTTTTTCTATCCACGAGGCCTGACGATCGACTTTGCCGGCCATATTTACATTGCCGATGAAGGCAATCATCGCATTCAAAAATTCGATTCCCGTGGAAATTTTCTTGCGAAATGGGGGAGAGAAGGGAACGGAATCGGACAATTCAAATCTCCCTGGGGCGTGGCATGCGACGCCTTGGGCAACGTGTACGTCGTGGATAGCGGGAACCACCGGATTCAAAAGTTCGATTCGAACGGAACCTATTTGTGTTCCTGGGGCAACCGTGGGCTCACGGAAGCCCAGGTGAATTTTCCTTCCGGCATCGCGGTGGATAAAGAAGGGTATGTCTACGTGGTGGATAGTGGGAACTATCGGATCCTGAAGTTTGCGCCCACGGAGGAAGAACTTGCCAGGGGGACGGAAAAATCCGACAAGGTTGCACAGTCGGAGAGTGGCCTGCTTGCCACACCGTTGGTGGGGAAACCCGGAGATACGGAGGCGATGCTCAGTTGGATGGAGGTGCCCGGCGCCGTGTCTTACAACCTCTATTTCAGTACCGCTCCCGGTGTGTCCAAAGAGACGGCTACTCGAATCGAAGGGGTGACGAGTCCCTATACCCATGCCGGATTGACGAATAATACGGCCTATTACTATGTGCTCACGAGCGTTGATGAGAATGACGCCGAGAGCCCCCTGTCGGAAGAACAGGAAGTCATGCCCGTTTTGATCGACGTGGCTGCCCCGCAGAATCCGGATATCGTCCTGAATCACTGGGCATACATGACGAATTCGTTGGACGTGGTGGCGACCATTTCGGCCAGGGACGTCGATACCGGCGTGACGGGATATTTCATTTCTGAAAATCCCATGACTCCCGGTGCGACCTTGCCTGGATGGATCGAGGTCGAGCCGGAAAATCGTTTTGGGGCAACGATTCCCCTGACGTTATCGCCGGGTGACGGGCCCAAAACGGTTTACGTCTGGTTTAAAGATGCCGGCAATAATATCTCGGTCCCGGCCAGTGCGAACATTTTGCTGAATACCTCGGGGTACGTGTGTACGGCGAAATGGGGAAAACCCGGTCGTGGCGCCTCGTTACTGCACGGCGGTGAGTTTATGGCGCCGCTCTATGGGCTGACCATCGATCAACAGGGCTCCTTGTTCGTGACCGACAACGGCAACACCCGTGTTCAAAAATTCGACAGAAATGGCAACTTCATCCTGCTGTGGGGGAATTTCGGTACGGCCAATGGGAATTTCAACAACCCCACGGGAATCGCGTGCGATGGAAAAGGTGACGTGTACGTGTGCGATACCAGTAACCATCGCGTGCAGAAATTCGATGGGAAACTGGGCCAATACCTCGCGAAAATCGGTAATCGCGGGAATGGGGAAGGACAGTTTAATACACCCTGGGACGTGGCGGTCGACCGGGTGCGTGGGTACCTGTACGTCGTCGATAGTGCCAATTTCCGCGTCCAGAAATTCGATGAAGAGGGTGAGTTCGTGATGCAGTGGGGAAGTTTCGGGAATAATGACGGGCAATTCTATTTTGCCCGGGGCGTGGCCGTCGATCAGAATGACGGGATGGTATACGTCGTGGATATGGGGAATCATCGAATCCAGAAGTTCGATACCAGTACGAACGTCCTCCCGCAACTCGTCGCCAAATGGGGCGGTGGAGCCAGTCCGGGCCACGCGAGTAGCGCCCAAGCCCAGGAGCCGGGCCAATTCCGTTCACCCTGGGGGATCACGGTGGAGGGCACGGGCGACGTCTACATATCGGACACGGGAAACCAGAGGATTCAAAAATTCGATCGGGATGGAAATTTCATCACCCAATGGGGTGGATTCGGTAATGCCGAGGGGCAATTCAACTTTCCCTATGGGCTCGCGGTGGATCACAAAGGGCACGTCTTCGTGGTCGATAGCGGCAATATGCGCGTGCAACACTTCATGCCGGCTGAAGACGCCGAAGACTTTCTGCGAGAGGAATCGGAAACAGTGGCGGCCCTACCGGAAAGCGGAGAACAATAGCAGCCTCACTCGAGCCCGTGTGCTAAGCAAGGCCCCCGCGAACGCATGAGCCGTCCGGGGGCTTTGTTTTTTCCCAATCCCGGTAGGAACATCGTCATTGATATGAAAGTAGCCAACGCCATCCCGAATTTGTCATTCTGAGCCGAAGGCGAAGAATCTCTCGCTCAATAACCGAATGCCTAGAAAAGCAGATTATTCGCTTGAATTTCTTATTCCTTTACGCTGCAACGACTTGTTATTCGTCCTTCTGTGCTACCCAAGATTCTACTTCATTACGGGAGATTTCAAAGCATTCGATTCCGTACTTCTCACAAACAGTCTTAACCTGACCGCTAATCTTATGCGCAACCAATATGCCACGACTATCACCACGTTCGCGTTGTGTAACGCATTCAAGCATGTATTGATACTTGATTGCCTGTAACAGGCCGACCAAATCAACGCCAGGAATGGTTGGTTCGATTTCAAGACCGATAATTCGATTATGACGATCTGCCAACACGATATCGGCACGGTCATTTGTTGGAAATGGGTATTCTACATGGAGAGTCCGCAAGCCCCGTTCATTGAGGGCAACTGCAGGATTGGAAGCAACATAATTTTTCAGGTTTAAGTGAACAGGCCCTTCCTCACCGCCATTTCGAGACCTGCCGACACTGCCTGTTGGAGTAGGGAATCGAATGGGGCGCGATGCATGAAAGGCGTCAACAAGTGACCAAAATTGGGATTCGCTGATTTTTTTAAACCAGAATGGTAATCACCAAAGCCGTGGAAATTATAGGTGGTTTTGTAACCGAGGATTCGAGCCACCTCCTTACGCTCGACGAAGCCACTACGCGAGCAGATGGAAACAGGGGCATGCCAACGCCACCAAATCTTCGAGCCATCGGAATATCTCTCCGGTTGAGAATTCGGGACGGCAGATATGGTTGAATCTGCTATGCCATAGCAAATCATTCCTCCACGTCCAGATGTGCAGGGAAATTTGTCAGTAGTGCCATTTGGAAGTTCACGGACTTCAGTTCGTCCGCTTTGTGCCTCGTACACAGCGACATAGTCATCCTGTTTTAAGTCGCTGGCGGCTTGTTCGCGTCCTTCTGGAACCCAAACGCCTGTGGTACGTCCGTCGTCGCTGTCGCCATCTCGGGGTGGCCAGTGTGTTGTAATCCAGTAGTTCATAGCGTTCTTTGAGCCAGATAACAACATCGGCGACTAGTGGCTAGGCACTTCGAGGGGCCACGGTTTGGGAAGCGTGCTGGCGAGGAGGCGTGCTCTATAACAGCTTGACTAGGGCGACAATCAGCCCGCCTTGGACAGTCAGACTACCAACCAACCATTTCACCATGTCGGATTTGAATTTCAGTAAGTCGGACTTGATACCTCGGATAGTGTCCTTGGTTGCTTGCCGCAGGGTTTCAAAGCCGGTCTTGGTGGCCAGATTGCCGTTGAGCAGGTTGACCTGCTCATTTGCCAGGGCCTCGGCCTGCTCTTCGGTAAAACCTTTCTCCGTCAGGTGTTTGACGAATTTATGGGTATCGAACGCGATGGCGTCACTCATGGGGGAATTCTAAAGAGGTCGCGTCATTGAATGCAACTTGCGGACGTTGTGGAAACCGATGAAGGCGTTGTAGGATTTACCGTCGATTTTTTGGGAAAATCTTGGTAAGCTGTTTCCGCGCTTTTTCTCGCCGGTTTTTGTTCAACGACAATTTCATGACGTCTCTCACAATGACTCGGTCACGGGTATTTTCTGAGGAACACGCAGATGGCACTCTGGGATAAAACACGAATCGGGTTGACTTTTGACGACGTGGTATTGGTGCCCGCCAAATCGGAGGTGATGCCGAGCGACGTGGATTGTTCCACACACGTCTCGCGCCATATTACGATCAATGTTCCGATCATGAGTGCCGCCATGGATACCGTGACGGAAGGTCGTTTAGCCATCGCGTTGGCACGGGAAGGAGGCATCGGGGTCCTCCATCGGGCCATGTCGCCTGAACAGCAAGCCCTCGAAGTCGATAAGGTGAAAAAATCCGAGAGTGGCATGATTCTCGATCCCATTACGATTGCACCCGATCAAACCATTCGTGATGCCCATGAGATTATGGCGACTTATCGAATCTCCGGCATTCCGGTGACCAGAGAAAAAAAGTTGGTGGGTATTCTGACCAATCGTGATTTGCGATTCGAGTCTCGTTTTGATTTGCCGGTGTCTCAGGTGATGACTCAAGAACAGTTGGTGACGGTGCCGGAGGGGACGAGTCTCGCCAAGGCCCGGGAAATCCTGCACGAGCATCGGATTGAAAAATTGCCGGTCGTCAACGACGAATTCGAGCTCAAGGGGCTCATCACGATCAAGGACATTCAAAAACAGATTAAATACCCGAACGCCTGCAAGGATACCCACGGTCGGCTACGGGTCGCCGCGGCCGTCGGCGTGGGAGAGGACGTGCCGGAACGCGTCGAGCGACTGGTCAAGGCCGGTGTGGACATGATCGTCGTGGATACGGCGCATGGTCATTCCCAGAGTGTCATCGATACGGTGAAAATGATCAAACAACGTTATTCGTCGATGGAGGTGGTGGCCGGGAACATCGGCACGGCGGAAGCGGCCAGGGAACTTGTGGACGTGGGCGTTGACGCGGTGAAGGTTGGCGTGGGGCCTGGCTCGATTTGTACGACGCGGATCGTCTCGGGAGCCGGCGTTCCCCAACTGACCGCCATTGCCGATTGTGCCGAAGCGCTGAGCGGAACCGGCGTTCCGGTACTGGCCGATGGGGGCATTAAATATTCAGGCGATATCTCCAAAGCCTTGGCTGCGGGAGCATCAGCCGTGATGATCGGATCCCTGTTTGCCGGAACCGAAGAATCACCGGGGGAAACGGTCTTGTATCAAGGCCGCACTTATAAAGAGTATCGGGGCATGGGTTCGCTCGGAGCCTTGGAACGATGGGGCCGGGACCGCTATCGGCAGGAAGGACAGGCCGTGGGAAAGCTGGTGCCGGAGGGAATCGAAGGCCGTGTGCCCTATAAAGGCCTGATGTCCAATATGGTGTATCAATTGGTCGGTGGCCTGAAAGCCGGCATGGGTTATTGCGGATGCCGGTCCATTCCCGAGTTACAGCAAAACGCCCGGTTCATTCGTTTAACCCACGCCGGATTGAGAGAAGGCCACGTTCATGACGTGGTGATAACCAAGGAGGCGCCCAACTATAGGGCTGACGTTGAATAACGTGAGTGCCAGGACCCGACTAACCATGTCATCCTCCAGCGCGTCCTGTCACGATACGATCGTCGTTCTTGATTTTGGGTCACAATACACCCAACTGATTGCCCGCCGGATTCGGGAATTCCACGTTCATTCCATTATCCTGTCTTCTTCCGCTTCCTTGGAAACGATTCAAGCAAATCGACCCAAAGGCATCATTTTGTCCGGGGGGCCGGCCAGTGTGACGAGCGTCGGACAGCCGGGATGGTCAAAAGCGATTATGAAGGAAGGGGTGCCGGTTCTCGGCATTTGCTACGGCATGCAATTGATGGCCCAGTCCATGGGTGGGCGAGTCGGCCGGGCGAAGCACAGGGAATTCGGTCGTGCAGAGTTACTGGTTCAGGATGGATCGGATTTATTCAGGGGGCTGGACGAGAAGAGTCCTTTTTCGGTCTGGATGTCGCACGGAGACCGCATTGAAAAGGTGCCATCCGGCTTCAGGCCCATTGCGAAGACGGCGAATTCTCCCATTGCCGCGATGAAATCGGTCAACCGGAGACATCGCCTCTACGGCCTGCAATTTCACCCTGAAGTCGCCCATACCACCCACGGCGCACGTATCCTCAAAAACTTCGTCCGTCATATTTGTGGGGCAAGGCCGACCTGGACCATGGGGTCGTTCTTGCACGATTCCATCAACCAGATTCGCGGACAAGTGGGGAGTGAGAAGGTACTCTGTGCTCTGAGTGGAGGCGTCGATAGTACGGTGGCGGCAGCTATGACCCATCAGGCGATCGGGAAACAGCTGACCTGTGTGTTTATCGATAACGGCGTGATGCGGAAACATGAAGTCAAACAGCTTAAGCAGACGTTCAGGTCGTTTCACTTCAACTGCCGCATGGTCGATGCCTCCGAGCAATTCTTACGAGCACTGGGTCGAACGACCGATCCGGAAAAAAAGCGCAAGATCATCGGGCGCCAATTCATCAAGGCGTTTGATCGCGAAGCGCGGAACATCGGCAACGTGCGTTACCTGGTTCAAGGCACGCTCTATCCCGACGTGATTGAAAGTGTCAGCCACAAGGGGCCATCCGCGACGATCAAGACGCATCATAACGTCGGTGGGCTTCCCGCGCGGATGAAACTCCGCTTGGTCGAACCGCTCCGGGAATTGTTCAAGGATGAAGTCCGAGTCCTGGGCAAGGAACTGGGTTTGCCGGATGACGTGGTTCATCGTCATCCCTTTCCGGGCCCGGGCTTGGCCATTCGCATCCTTGGAGCGGTGACACTGCCTCGCGTAGACATGCTCCGTGAAGCGGATGCTATTTTTATCGATGAATTAAAGGCACAGGGGTTATACCGGCAGACGTGGCAGGCGTTTGCCGTGTTGCTGCCGATTCGTACCGTGGGGGTGATGGGTGATCAACGGACGTATGAGCACGTTATCGGGTTACGAGCCGTGACCAGTGTGGACGGCATGACCGCCGATTGGGCGCCATTGCCGCAATCCTTTCTGGCGCACGTGGCGAATCGGATCATCAACGAAGTATCGGGGGTGAATCGCGTCGTGTATGACATCAGTTCCAAACCACCGAGTACGATCGAGTGGGAATAGTCGACACGAATTCGACTTGGTTGTGACCCTTCCCCTCCTTTGCCTGCTCTGCCTGTCCCGAGCAACGCGAAGGAAGTGGAGCGAAGGGTCAGGAGGGGTGTAGGGGAGGTAGAGGTCGTTGAAATCCATGATGGTTCGATTGCAAAAAGTTATTGCCGCCAGTGGGGTCGCTTCCCGGCGTGCGGCTGAAACCATGATTCGGGAAGGCCACGTCATGGTGAACGGCAAAGTTGTGCGTGTCCTGGGAACGTGTATCGATCCGTCGAAAGACCACGTGAAGATCGATGGTCGTCACGTGCAATCGGCCGAGCCCGAAGTCTTCGTTCTCCTGCACAAACCACCCGGTTACGTGACGACGATGGACGATCCTTATGGCCGGCCCACGATCGCGGATCTGGTGGCGAAAGTGAGAGTGCGGGTCTTTCCGGTCGGACGGCTGGACTATGACACCGAAGGCCTGTTGCTGTTGACGAATAATGGAAATGTGGCGCAAGCGTGCGTCCATCCCCGGTACCACGTACCGAAGACGTATTTGGTCAAAGTCTCGGGGGTCTGTACGGAAGAGGAAATCCAAAATCTTGAAGACGGTATCGCCTTGGACGACGGGATGACCGCTCCCGCCGTGATCAGGAAATCCGGAAAGGCCAAGGCCAATTCATGGTTGGAGATCACGATTCACGAAGGCAGGAAGCATCAGATCAAGCGTATGCTCGAAGCCTTGGGCCATCGGATCATGCGCATCATAAGAATTCGTTTCGGTCCGCTTGACCTGGGAGATTTGCCCGTAGGCGTGTCCCGGTTTGCCACCGACCTCGAAGCCAATGCGTTGCGGGGGATCCTTCATCGAACGACCAAGCCCCGGAACGTCCGTGCGCAGGCCCCACGGTCCGACTTGCAAAGGTCGAGACCAGCTAGGGATACTGGCCCGCCGCGCGTACGGACAACGAGTCCTCCGGCAAAGAAGGATTCACGCAGCAAGGGCAGCAAGGCTCGTCCGGCGACCAAGCCCCGGAACGTCCGTGCGCAGGCCCCACGGTCCGACCAAAGTTTGAGACCAGCTAGAGATACTGGGCCGCCGCGCGTACGGACAACGAGTCCTCCGGCAAAGAAGGATTCACGCAGCAAGGGCAGCAAGGCTCGTCCGGCTTCCGGCAGTGCCCGGCAGCCAGGGCGAGTCGTGAAAGGACGGGGTCGCACACGGACGCGGAAAGGGTAAGCAGCAGGGTGAAGCGGACACACCATTGTGGAGAATTAACGCGTGAACAGAATGGCCAAACCGTCACGTTGATGGGATGGGTGCATGGCCGGCGTGATCACGGGGGCGTGTTGTTTATCGACGTGCGTGACCGTTTCGGTGTGACGCAACTCGTGTTTGACGTGGTGAACGATCAGGCTATTCATGAGCAAGCCAACGAACTCCGCAACGAGTTTGTGATTGCCGCCACGGGAACTGTGCGGCTCAGGCCCGAGGAGTCGGTTAATCCACAGATCACGACCGGGGAAATCGAAATCCAAGTCGGCGACTTGGACGTATTGAATCGAGCCAACACCCCGCCCTTTTTAATCGAAGACGACAGTCAGGCCACGGAAGCCCTTCGTTTGAAACATCGGTATTTGGATTTACGCCGGCCGCCCATGCAGCGGTTACTCACGCTGCGTCATGACGTGGCCTACCGGACCAGGCAGTTTCTCCATGAACGGCGGTTTCTTGAAATCGAGACTCCGATCCTCACGAAAAGTACACCCGAAGGGGCCAGAGATTACCTGGTGCCGAGTCGCGTCAATCATGGTGCCTTCTTTGCCTTGCCGCAATCGCCGCAATTGTTCAAACAGATCCTGATGGTCGGCGGAGCCGACCGGTACTTTCAAATCGCCCGATGCTTCCGTGATGAAGATCTCCGGCTCGACCGGCAGCCCGAGTTTACGCAAATCGATCTTGAGATGTCGTTTGTGGAACCTGACGACGTCATGAACCTGACGGAAGAATTGCTGAGACTCGTGAGCAAGGAAGCTGCGGGCATTTCGTTGCCGTCTCCGTTTCCGCGCCTGACCTATCAGGAAGCCAGGTCGCGGTATGGGACCGATAAACCCGATCGTCGCTTCGGGTTGGAGCTTCGTGATCTGAACGAAGTCGCCAAACACGTCGAGTTCAAAGTGTTCCGGGAGACGGTCGAAAAAGGCGGGCAGGTTTCCGGTCTCGTGGTCAAAGGCGGCGCGGACATTGCACGCAACCGGATCGACCGTCTCATTGAAGTCGCCAAGGGGTTTGGGGCCAAGGGCCTCGCCTGGGTCAAGATTACCCAAGGGTGGCAGTTCGAGTCGGCCATTGCCAAATTCCTCAATGCCGAACTGTTTCAGCAGGCGCTTCCGGACGCCGGTCCCGGTGATCTCATGCTCTTTGTCGCGGACAAGCCCGCCGTCACGTATGAGGTGTTGGGCCGGCTTCGATCATACCTTGGCGTCGAATTGGAGTTGATCGATCACGATAAATGGGAGCCGGTGTGGGTGACGGATTTTCCCATGTTCGAATACGATGCGGTGGAACAACGGTACGTGGCGCTTCATCATCCCTTTACATCGCCTCGTGCGGACGATCTTTCCACCCTGGATTCCGCCCCGTTGCACGTTCACGCGCAAGCCTATGACGTGGTCCTCAACGGGTTTGAGATCGGCGGGGGCAGTATTCGTATCCACCATAGCGAGTTGCAGCAGAAGGTGTTCAGCCTGTTGGGGATTTCCAGGGAAGCCGCTCAGGAAAAATTCGGGTTTTTGCTGGACGCGCTGGAGTATGGCGCCCCTCCCCACGGTGGGATTGCCCTGGGCCTGGATCGCCTGATCATGTTGCTCGGAAAAGCCGAGTCCATTCGAGAAGTGATTCCCTTCCCCAAAACGCAAAAAGTTCAATGCCTGATGACCGAAGCCCCGTCGGACGTGGGGCAGACCCAACTCAAAGAACTCGGCATCAAACTCGATCTTGAAATCTAAGGCCGCGTAGCGGAGCCCAAGGCTCAGGCCTTGAACACGTTCACCACGATGCTGTGCAGGCCCGTGGCACCGTTGGGTTGGGGACGGGTGATTGTTGAGGTTTGCACGGTGCCGGTGGTATCAACGGCGCGAACGGAAACCATGCTCTTGCCGTCCGGCATATCGGGCCGTTGATAGTTCCAGACCACCCAGGACCAAGGGGAGTGGGGTAGTTCGATGGTGGCTTCGCTCCAGGTTTTTTCCTGGTTGAAACTCAGTTGCACTTGAGCAATGGAGTTAGGCCCGCCGAATGCAACGCCGCGGAACTGCACGTTTGGCCCGCGGACGTCCTGATAATGTCCGGGACTATCGATTCGGGAAAAAACATGGATCGTCCCCTCGTCGGTCCATCCTTTGCGTTGCCAATATCCCTGATAGTCGCCGTTGTACACTTCAATTTCCGTAATCCATTTGACGTTCTTGATGCCGTATAACCCTGGCACGATCAGACGGAGCGGAAATCCATGGGCCTTCGGGAGCTTTTCCCCGTTCATGAGATAGGCCAACATCACTTCATCGTGCATGGCCCGCTCAAAGGGAATGCTGTCATGATAGGCGTCGGCTCCTCGAAAAATGACGTCCCGTGCGGTTTCAGAATCGGCACCGGCTTCGATGAGCAACTCTTTCAGCGAAATCCCCCGCCAAATCGCATTGCCCAGACTCGTCCCCCCCGGGAGGGTATCGATGCAGATGAGGGTGGAAACCTGGTCGAACGGTTTGCGATTCAGGATGTCCCGCCACGTGAGCACCATGGGGTTGGCGACTGCGCCTTTGACCACCATTTGCCATTGCTCCTGGTCAAGATCGCGCGAGAGGTTGTACGGAGAGTCCATATAATTGACGGTATAAAATTTATCATTGGGCGTGAAATACCGTGTTTCTCTTGAGGGGACTGCAAACATACTGCCGAGGTCACACCCGCTGGTGAGGCTGCCGAGGCCTGCCATGGTTCCCAGGCTGCTCAGTTGAAACAATTTTCGACGGGTGATGTCCATGAGTTAGGTGGGCGAGTCTCCGAGGATGGTCGTCCTCTTGCAATTACTATAGTACAGTGCCGGACCCTCTGCAAGAGGGGCCTTTGTAGCCGCGCCATCTCATGGCGCTTCTTCTTGATCGCATAAGACGTGGCTCTACATTCTCATGAACGTTGCTGAGCGGGGGTTAACGGAACGGGTTCCCATAATCCGCCTCCGTTGTTCGTCCTGAAAAGGCCGGCTCGATTCGTCCCGACGTACAAGGTCGAAGGGTCCGTCGGACTGATGACCAAGGCACGGATGTTGAGATTGGTCAGCCCTTCATTGACCGCGTCCCAGGTTCGGCCACCGTCCCGGCTTGTATGGACTCCGGCTCGGCTGGCCACAAAGACGACTCCCGGGGTTATCGGGTCCAGAATGAGGTCGCTGAAAAATTGGTCGGGGAGTGCTTCACCGATACGTTGCCATGACTCCCCCCCATCGGTGGTTTTATAGAGTCCTTTCAACGTGGCCGTAGACACGGTGTGGGGCGCATGTGGGTCGATCTTGATTTTGACCACGCTGAGTGCGCGGGACGATTTCAACACGTCTGGCGGCACCAGGCCGTTGTTGACCTTTGTCCAGGTTTTGGCTCCGTCGTGAGACCGATACACTCCCCCGCTGGTGCCGGCATACAGGGTCTGCGGCTGGTTGGGGTCGACGTCGATGGTGACGACCATGAGGACTTCGATCATGCCGTCCATGCGTTTGGCCCAGGTTTCTCCGGCATTGTCCGTTTCGAAGACTCCCATCGACGTTGCGGCAAAAATATGTTGGCTTGATCCCGGAACGAATTTGATTTCGTGGACCACCGAGGTAATGGTCACCCCTTCCAGGCCCTTGCGTTGCGATATCCACTGGTGGCCGCCGTTGAAGCTTTTAAAGACCGCATCGCCTTTGGTGCCGGCGTACACGTTGGCGGGAAGCAGGGGATCGACGGCAAGCGAAATCACGCGAGAATAAGTCATGCCTTTTGACACGTTTTTCCAGGTCTTGCCTGCATCACGTGTCTTGTAGATGTAATCGTTTGTGGCGAGGTAGAGCAGGTTGGGCTTGGTCGGGTGCAACGCAATCTCGACGACCGGTTCACCGCTTCCCCCGCAAGCCGAGAGGATCAGACAAAAAGCGAGAATTGATGGGAGGCGTGTCAATGTGGATTCGTGATTTGGGATGGACCGTTCCGCCACACTACCACATGCATGACTGGTTGAGAAGGCCGCTTCGTGTGCTCAATGACGTAGGCGAGATTGGCTTGAAGGAGAGCTTCGTCACAGGCATGAGGCTTGAGGTGGTTACGTTGGTTTGTCTTCGTGTTCCGTCAGCCGAAGCTGGCGTTCACTGCGCCATATACGCACAATCCGCACGATATTTGGATCGCGCCGATACACGATGCGAAACGGGGGGTAGATGATTTCTCCCAAAAAGGTTTGACCGAATTCCAGAACGACACGCCCCACGTCGGGATGATCGGCAAGGCGTTCAATCCGTTTTGACGATGTCGCCAACCAAACGAGCGCCTACATCCGGTACTCCCTGTTCGGCGTACCAGGTTTGGATGGTCTGGAGGTCGGTCAACGCGGATTTGGCAAAGCGGACCTGAACGGGCATGCGCTACTTGATGCCCAGCTTGGCCTTGACTTCGTGCAACGATACTTCATGGCCTCTCTCAAGATCGGAGAGTCCTTCAACCACGGCCCGCATGAAGGCCCGTTCCTCCTCGGCAATCTCAAATTCGGTGACGGACTGGACGATTGCGACGCCGCGCCCTCGGCTGGTCAGTAGCACCGGGCGGTTTGTTTCGGCTACCTGTTTCACTACGCGGCCGGGATTGGTTTTCAGATTTGTCAGCGGTACGACGTCCTGAGAGAACTTCACGGCCATGATTCAGCCTCCTCATGAGATAAGCTAAAGAGGGCTTATTATAGGTCCGTTATAATGGTCTTTCAATAGGTCTTTTGAAGAGGTTGAGCCCAAGGAAACAAATCGCTCCTTTTGGGAGCGGTCATGTGCCCATGGATTCTGCCGAGCGGCGTCACATGTCAAAAAAGTACTTGAGATTCAATGAAATTCCCCAGAAGTTCAGATCATCGGCTTGAATGGCATAACGAACGGGCAGATTGCTCCCTGGAGTGCCGGGTGGCCCGACCGTGGATTCGTGGCCTCTCAATGGCTTCCATGCATTATCGCCGTTCTCGAAATCGTCAAAGGAATCTCCATAGCGGAATTTCAGCCCTACTGAAAATCGTTCACTCCATGCGTAATCCAGGCCCGCTATCCATTGATACCCAAACAACGTGTCGGACAGCACTTCGTCGGCTAACGAGGCCAGCCCTGCCGCGTTGCGATTTCGTCCCAATACATGGGTGTCTCTCGGTTGTTTGTTCTGATGGATGCTCCAGAATAATCCATTTGCACGCGCATCATCCCCAACCCGACACCAAGGTAGGGCGTCACTCTTGCCGATAGCATATTGTGGAAATCATGGTAGACGTTTGCGAAGAAGTTATCTGCGCGGAAACCACTGATTTTTTCACTTCGTTCGACAAACTCAGCTTGTTTGGGGTCCCCGGGAACGTTGAGTGCTGAACGTTCACCGCTTTGCTCGCGCCGAAAGTACTCGGCTTCAAGACGAAAGTCGTGCAGGGCATAGCCGAGATTGACCCCGGCCAGAAAACCCGTGCCAAGATCAAAACTGTTCGGGCGGCCTGGCAGTGCTCTGGGTGAACATTCGGCCAGTGAAAGTGGCACTGTGGTGCCATCGCCTAACGTGTCCCCTCCCAACCACTGATCGCAGTTTGTCGAAATGCCGTTATTCGTACGGGTGGACTCGAGATCGTCCGGTACGGAGACCCCTATGTCCGCGCCGAGATAGAATCCTTGACGAGCACTATTTGGTGTCTCGGAAGCTCCTGCGTCCGTTATCAGGAACAGGCCAACCGTCATGAAAACCGATGAGATCAAACAATGTACTATCTTACTCATCGATAATCCTCCATACCGTATCGAAATTACGCGAGACCGGAGCAACGTTACTCGATAGAGGGAAGGGGTGAAATGGGTGCTTTCGGGGCGCGTTCGTAACGGGCCATGGCTTCGGGCATCCATTTCTGAAGGTCTTGAATGCGCGTGTCGTGGGCAGGATGAGTGGACAGAAATTCCGGGGGTCCGCCTTTAGAAGACTCGGCCATGCGTTCCCATAGAAGCACGGCTTCTCTCGGGTCATATCCGGCCTCGGCGGCGAGGAGTAACCCGATATAGTCCGCTTCCGATTCATGACCTCGACTGAAGGGCAGTAAGACGCCGATCCCCAACGCCTGCGTGGCCAGTGTCTGAGCAATGGGCTTCATGTCCAAGGCTACCGCGGCGATCTGCATCCCCAAGTTGGCCGCCGTATGCTGGCTGACTCGTTCGGCGCCATGCCGGGCCAAGGCGTGAACCACTTCATGTCCCATGATCGCCGCCAATCCGTTTTCGTTTTTCGCCTCAGGGAAAATGCCGGTGTAGACGGCGATTTTGCCGCCGGGCAGGGCCCAGGCATTTTTGGTCTTGTCATTCTTGATCACCGTGACTTCCCATTGAAACGACTCCGCGCGTTTGGCGTATTTGGATTGTTTGGCCGCGGCAATAATCCGTTCGGCCACGCGTGTCACGGGTTCCACTTCGGCCGGGTTCTTGGAGATGGCGACTTTTGGATCATTGATGGCTTGGGCGTAGGCCTGGTTGCCCATGTGGACTTCCTGGCTTTCCGGGATGAGCAGGAACTGCGACCGGTTCGTGTACGGGTTGGTCGCACACCCCGCGACGGTGACGAGGACAAGAAACGGGATAAGTGTGTGGATCGCGTGTTTGACCATCGTTCGGAAGTGCATCAGAAGTCTCCTTGCCGATCCGAATTTTTCGATTTGTGACGATCGCTATTATTACGATTCAGGGATGGAAATGTCGAGTTCTTCGACCGTTTCATATCGCGCCAAGGCAGGCGCCGTGCCTTGGCGGGGCCCCATGATGAAGATCACGAACTGGTCCGGTTTGATGTGCGTGTGAGCCGCTTTCCGAACTTGTGATCCAGTCGCTTGTTCGATGCCTGTTCTGAATCTGACGAGCCAATCAGCAGGATACCCGAAATATTCATAGGTGAGAACTTTCCCAAGAACTTTCCCCGGCGAATCGACTGAAAAGACAAAAGAATTCAGGAGACTGGCTTTAGCCTTGTTGATTTCTTCTTCGGTTGGGGGTTCCGTCTCCATGATTTTACGGGCTTCCTCCAATAAGGCGTCAATACCCGCCTGCGTGGTGTCCGTTTTGGTGGACATTGAAAAACTGGCGGTTGCCGGATAATCCCACCCGAACCCGACCCCACCATGAACGTCATAGGCCAACCCTTTTTGAGAACGAATACTGGAAAAGAGCCGGGCACCGAAAGAGCCGGATAGTATTTGGTTGATGATAACCACCGGATGGTAGTCCGGATGGTTGCGCATGAGTCCCAAATGTCCGATGACAATCTTGGCTTGGGTCATGTCGGATTTTTCCACGTAATAAACCCTTCGGGTCGTGGAAGGCTGGTAGGGGACAATCGGGTCGTCAAATCTCTCCCCTTGTGGCCACGTCCCGAACGTATGTTTCACCATGTCTAGCGCCTGCTCCGTTTGAAAATCCCCGACCAGGCCCAGGATGATGCGATTCGGGGAAAAATATTTCGCATACCAATCGATAAGATCCTGTCGGGAAATACTGTTGATGGTGGCATAGGACTCGACCCGGGCATAGGGTGAATCCTTGCCATATACCAACTTCGCAAATTCTCGGGACAGAATGCCGTCGGGGTTGTCATTTTGCCTGGCAATACCCGCCATGACCTGGTTTTTGGCGATGGCCAGTTTCCCCGGATCGAATCGTGGGTTTTGCAGGACGTCGCCGAAGACGGCAAAGACTTCGGAAAAGTCTTCGCTCAAACACGTCATCGAGGCCGAGCCCGCGGTCACGCCGATGCCGGTTTCAATGGAAGCGGCTTTGCGTTCCAGGTAGTCATCAAGCCTGTCTCCGGTGCGCGTTGCCGTGCCTCCGCTTCGCATAACGGTCCCCGTGAGCGAGGCCAACCCCACCTTGTCGGCCGGTTCCAGGCGGGAGCCGGTCCGGATGCGCGCCGAAACGTGAATGGTCGGGAGTTCGTGATCTTCCAGGAGAAACACCACCATGCCGTTGTCCAGGACGACCCGGGTCGGTTGGGGAATGTGAATATCCGGCAGAGGGGGGTACGCCAGTTGCTCAACCGTGTTCACCTGACCGAGTACCTGCGTGGTCAGCGAGAGAGAGAGCACGACACACGTAATCAAGAACGGCAGGGAACGTCGTAGCCCGTGGGCCGGCCGGAACCTGAGAGATCGGAACGCGGCTTTTCTCATGTCATGGTCCTTCTTGGGGTGCCGTCGGCATGAGAGCAGCGGGTGCTGTCGCGGTTTCGATTTGTGCCACGACCCGATTGGGTGCAATAAACGTTTGCCGGGCGATACGCCGGATGTCTGCTTTCGTCACTCCGTCAAAGCGTTGGATGTAACGAAACAGTTCGCGCCAATCACCAAAAAGGGTATGGTAGTCCGTGAGCTTCATGGCCAAGCCGAGGTTGCTTTTCAGGGAATAGATCAGACTGGCTTTGGCCCTCGTCCGGAATTTGGCTAATTCCTCGTCCGTGACGTCTTCGGTTTTCAGGCGATCTAATTCCTCACGAATGGCGTGCTGAACGGTTTCATTGGAGACCCCGCGCGCGGGAACCGCATACGCCACCCACAGATGCGGATACTTTTCACCCGGGTAAGCCCCATAGGCCCCGGCGTCGACCGCGATTTGCTTGTCCCGGACCAACGAGCGATAAAATCGGGAGGTCCGTCCATTCGTTAAAATGTCGTCGATGGCGTCGAACACGGGTTGATCGGGATGCGTGGCCGCCGGTTTATGGTATCCCTCCAGATAAAATGGTTGAGACGGATCTTGAATCCTCACCACTTTTTCCGCGATTGACGGGGGTTCCACGGTTCTCAAGGGCGGAGGTTTCGGTCCGCCGGGGATCCGGCCGAAATACGTTTCGAGAAGAGGGATGAGGGTTTCCGGGTGAATGTCTCCGACAATCGCCGTGACCATATTGGACGGGACGTAGTAGGTTTCAAAAAATGTTTCGGCATCGGTCATGGTATAGGATTGAATATCGCTGGCATAGCCGATCACCGGATGGTGATAGGGGTGGGCCGTAAAGGCAGTAGCCACAAACTGTTCAATGAGCCGGCCGACGGGCCGGCTTTCCGTGCGCATCCGGCGCTCTTCCATGACCACGTCCCGTTCTTCGTAGAACTCACGAAACACCGGGTGTAAAAATCGTTCTGATTCCAGATAACAAAAGAGCTCGATCTTGTTGGCGGGGAGTGCGTAAAAATATCCGGTAACATCGGCACTGGTAAAGGCGTTCACGGCAACTCCGCCTTCTCGTTCAACGACGTCGGAGAATTCGTTTTTCTTCACGAACGTCGCGGCGGCCCGTTGCTTGCTTTTATAGACGTTCCACAGGTGTTTGAGGCGTTCAGCATCGGACGGGGAACCCAACCTGGCTTCCTGATGAGCCAGATAAGCCCGTTCCAACTCCTCCAAGGCTTTTTTCTCTTCTTCGTAGTTCTTGGTGCCGAGGCGAGGCGTGCCTTTAAAGGCCATGTGTTCGAACATGTGCGCGAGCCCGGTCCTGCCGGCGTCTTCTTGCGCCGACCCCACGTTCACGGCCGTCATAAAAGCAAAAACCGGGGCCACGGGTCGCTCGACGAGAATAAACGTCCAGCCGTTTTTGACGGTGTATTCCGTGACTTTCTGCTCGAATGACGCAAGGTCTATTCCTCGAGAAATCGAGGGAAAACAGAAGATGCAGAACAGAAGAAGGATGAAAAGACGCCGTGGTGTTTGCTGTGCGGGAATCGAAATCATAGGCAGGCTTGAGCAATGGTCCTCTCTGGTATCCTACCCAGTTCAATGGCGCCTTGCAAGTCAATGTATGGGTCCACCACATTTGGCACTCGGGTTGATGGTGAAGGAGGAATTGTACCGGAGATTGGCGGCCAAGGCTATGGTGGGGTAAGACGGTGTTATACGCGATCAACCAGTCGGCCAATTGTTGGTTGAACAGGGCCACGTCGTCGAACAGCAAGTCCTCATGATAGTCCACGAACTGTTCCTGAATGGTCCGGTTGAACCGTTCTACATGGGCATTCATTTTCGGGGAACGGGGATAGGTCCACCAGTGCGTGATGCCGCGCGCCTCCAACCGCTGCTGGAAGTGGCCCAGGAATTCCGAGCCGTTGTCGGAGAGCACGACCCGCGGGGGGCGTGGCAGCACCTGGCACAAGGCCTCCAGCGCGCGGGTCGCCTGGCGGCTGGACGCGGGGGGCGTGGCCACGGCGACCGCGAAGCGCGAGTGGGGATCGAGAAAGGGGAACAAGTAGCGGCGGAGGCCCGCCTGGAGCCGGACGACGGTATCACAGGCGAACACCTCGAGGGGCGGGGCGGAGTGGCCGCGGGGTTTCCGCGCTTTGCGCGGCCGCACGACGGGTTTAGGCTGGCCCCGCGCCGTCAAGCGGACGGGGGCGTGCCGCATCTTGTCGGGCGCACGGGCGATCAGGCGCCCAATGGTGGAGACACTGGGCAGGGCGAGGCCGTGGGCCTCACACCACGGGGCCAGCAGGACGTGGAGTTTGGCCTTCCCGAGGTTAGGGAAGGTGGTGCGCAGACGCCGGATCTCCTGGTTCAGTGCGGGCGGGCTGTGGGGCTGGCGCCGTCGGTGGGGGGCACGGGAGCGGGCGGCCAAGGCGGCGGGCTGACCGCCGGCCTGGGTCAACGTGTGTTTCCAGCGCGCGAGCGTCCGGCGGCTGACCGCATAGGCATCCTGGGTCGCCGCCGGGCCATGGGTGGCCCAGAACGTCAGAATCTTGAGTCGGTGGTGAGCTTCGTTGGGTATCATGTCCCAACGATAGCCCAGATTGGCTACTCGATAGAACCCCCGGATCCGGTAGCCGAGATGGTGGATGTGCATGGTGACTCCTCCTGGGTCAAGGAGTGCCATATGTTTCTGAACCTATACAGTAAACGGCAAATCGTGCGTATGGAGCCCGAACGATCAGGCAGGAGGAGAACGTGATCAGGGGGGCTGTTGAGCCTGTCCGGTTGGGTTCTCTTGAAGTTTCCTGAAGAAATAGGAGCCCCCGTAGAGCCCGGGCGGAATGGCGAGGTTTTCGCCGACGCGGGTATACCACCAATTCCCTTCGGCAGTTAAAAAATCTTCTGACAGCAGGACTTCAAACTCTCCTTCGCGGTCATTTCCGGTTTGAACCCATTTCCCTGACCAGAGCCGTCCATCCAGTTTCGTGGTGGTGAACCGGCCTCCTTCATGGGTATAAGGCCCGTTTCCTTGCGCATCCAACGTCGCATGATAGGTTTTGTCTTCTTCTTGAATTTCCCATGTCCCGCTCAGGTCCGGGGAGTGTGTTTCCGTAACGGGATTGCCCAAGGCAAAAGCAACGACAAAGACACCACTCGTCAGAAGAGAAAAGCTTGTAGCCCCGGCCAAGGTCCACAAAGCTATGAGGAGTCTCAAGCAGGTCCTGTTACTGAGTTTGATGTTCGGAGAGTATGACGTGTGTCGCACTGAGAAGAAAAGCAGGAGGTATCAACATCACTGCGGAGTCACACAAGAACGGCAGGGGAATGGACTTTGCGACCTTGTTTTTTGAGGGAGCGGGAGACGGGGTGGGGAAAGATTACATTATCGGCAAGGGGTAAAAGCGCCTCCACCTGGTTCGAGATCGACTGCAGCAAAGCCTTCTCAGGACGGCTGCGGGAAAGCACCCGCAATCCGATGAACTGACTCAGCAAAGCACGCGAGGTCGTGAGCGGAACCACCGCCATGGAAATCTCTCCGCTGGCTTGGCCCTGTTCGATCAGTTTGCGGAAAAAATTCTTTTCTATCTGGGCGAAGGCCTGATTGACGATCTTCGCCACCTTCTCATCATGCGGCGATAACTCCAAGGCCATATTGATGATAAAACAACCATTTCGTTCCTCACCTTTCAGTACCCGGGTACTGACCTCCTGGAATAAGCCGAGGATGGCTTGGCGTGGCGAATACGCCTTCATTCTTTCTGCGAAGAAGGGCTTGAGGTAGATGAGCTTATAGCTGTGCAAGGTCTCGATGAAGAGGCTATACTTATCGCCGAACGTGTCATACTGACTGGCGCGGTTGATACCCATGCATTCCACGAGATCCTGTAAGGACGTCGCATTATAGCCGTGGCTCCAGAAGATACCTATCGCTTTCTGCATGACATCATCAACGCCGAATTGTTTTTTTCTGGGCATCTCCACCACTAGTGGAAAAATAGGCAAGCAGTAAGCATGCTATCAGATTGCATCAAAATATACAAGTATTCGGAAAGGGATGGTGATCGCAGGTTCCCGTTTTACAGGTGCTCGGACGTGGCGGCCTGAAAGGATGGGATATCGAGATCGAGTCCGGGCCCATGCCACGGTTGAAGCAGGGGTCCTTCATACGTATACCCTCCAGCAATCGGATCGGTTTCCATCAACAAAGGCGTGTCGAGATCCAAGACGGGACAGCCGCCAAGGCCCATGTTTCGCCGCGGCTTGTTGCTTGCGTTTATAGACGTTCGATAAGTCTTCGATGTGTTGGCATCGGAGGTGGAACTCAAGCAGGCTTCCTGGCAAGCGGGATACGCCTGTTCCAACTTCTCCAGGGCTTTTTTCTCATCTTTGTAGTTTTTGTTGCCGAGGCGTGGGTCGCCTTTAAGTGCCCTGTGTTCGAACATGTGGGCGAGCCCGGTTCTACCCGTGCCTTCCTGGGCCGACCCCACGTTTGCGGCCGTCATAAAGATAAAAACCGGGACCACGGGTCGCTCGACGAGAATAAAAGTCCAGCCGTTCTTGACGGTTTATTCCGTGACTTTCTGCTCGAAGGATGCAAGGTCTATTGTTTGATAAGCGAAAGGCAACAACACCACGATAGAGTCATGTATCATCAGCCTTCAACGGTCATCCTGCATGAGCGACGCTGGGCTGGACTTTCCGGCGGTGGTTCTTGGAGGTGCGCGAGATGGGGTGGGGAAGGGCGACGTTATCGCCAAGAGGTAAAAGCGACTTCACCTGGGACACGATCGCCTGCATCAGCGGCTTGTTCGATTCGCTACGGGAAAGGACACACAACCCGATAAGCAGACTCAGCAAGGCGCGTGCGGTCGTAATTGGAATCACTGACTTGGCAATTTCTCCACTGGCCTGACCCCGTTCGATCATTTTGCGGAAGAAATTCCTTTCTATATAATTGAAGCTTTGATCGACAATTTTCGCCACTTGCTCGTCATGGGGGGATAATTCCAAAGCCGTATTGACCATCAAACACCCGTTTCGTTCGTCTGCCTTCAGTATCATATCCACAAAGTAGTTGATGATGGCTTCGCGGGGCGTATGTTTTTTCATTTGCTCCGCCAAGTAGGACTTGATGTAGATCAATTTGTAGGCATATAAACTATCGAGGAAGAGGGAATATTTATCGTTGAACGTGTCGTAGAGGCTCGCACGGTTGATACCCATGCATTCCACGAGATCCTGTAAGGACGTTGCCTTATAGCCATGGTCCCAGAAGGCAACCATCGCCTTGTGCATGACATCATCAACACCGAATTGTTTTTTTCTGGGCATCTCTGACTCCGGCAGGCAAGAACTAGAATTATAAGCATACTATCAGATTTGCAACAAGATATGCAAGTGTTCGGAAAGGGATGGTGATCGCAGGTTCTCGTTTTACAGGTGGTCGGACGTCGCGGCCTGAAAGGACGGGATATCGAGATCGAGGCCGGGCCCATGCCACGGTTGAAGCAGGGGCCCTTCGTACGTATACCCTCCATCAATCGGATCGGTTTCCATCAACAAAGGCGTGTCGAGATCCAGGACGGGACAACCGCCGAGGCCCATGGCGAGGCCGTAGGAACACCCCATGGCGACCCGGGTTTCCACCATCCCGCCCAGCATCACGCCAAGACCGGCGGCTTTCGCCACGGTTGCCATGACGATCCCTTCCGTCAAGCCGCTCTTGGTGATTTTAATATTGACGTAGTCCGCCGCACGGTGCTGAATGACGGCTTGGAGATCGCGCACTGATTGCGCCGATTCGTCCGCGGCAACGGGAACGTGGAAATCGAGGCGGAGTTTGGCGTGGCCTTCAAGATCGTCCTTTACCAGCGGTTGTTCAAGGAGGCGGATAGTGCCGCCAAACCGGTTGACGCCTTTGATCAAGGTTGCGGCTTCCTCGCGCGTGTATCCTTGATTGGAATCGATTACAAACGCCACGCCGGCACAATGACGATGAAGGGCTTCCACCCGGCGAACGTCTTCGTCCACGTCGTGGCCTACCTTTATTTTGAATAGACGAAAGCCCTGTTCATACCACTGTCGAGCGAGTTCCCGGGTTCGCTCCAAAGAGGCGATGGGAATGGTGATGTCCGTTTCACGCGCGCGTACGTCTGCTCCACCCCACAAGGCCCACAAGGGGACGTGAATCGCGCGCGTCAAGGCATCGAGTAAGGCGGTTTCCAATCCACACCGAGCCGCGGGTGCGTCGGGGGCGAGTTCGGACAGTTCGTGTCCGAGTCGTTGGTAATAAAGAGTCGATTGTCCGAGAAGGTGGCTTCCCAATATCCGGGCCTTCTTCAGACTGCTCTCGCGATCTTCCCCGGTAATGGCGGGAAAGGGGGCAATCTCGCCGTATCCGATGGTTCCATCATGCAGGGTAAGTCGTACGAAGGCATTGTGCGCCATCTGGAGTTGGCCCGTTGCGACGACAAAGGGATCGGTGATGGGAAGATCCAGTGAACAGAGTTCGATTTTCGTGATGGTGAAGGAGGTGGAGGCGCTCATTCTATAAGATGAATCTGGAGGAGAAAAAAGGTAGGGTCTGGAGGGAAACGGTCACAACAATCGATCACCCATACCGATCATTTCCCCACGGCAAGGCGGTGTTGGAATACCCACGCACTTCCCAGAATCCTTTTTGATCTTTTTCCACGAAGGTGATGGTTCTGATCCATTTGGCTCCCTTCCATGCATAGCGTTTGGGGATAATCATGCGAACCGGTCCCCCATGATCTTTAGACAGCGGCTTGTGGTTCCAGGAATGGACAAGAAAGACGTCCTCGTCGTCGCAGACCGAAAGAGGCAAGTTGGTCGTATAGTCGTCATACGACTCAAAGAGCACATATCTGGCTTCCGGCTTGGGGTGCACCAGGCTGAGCAGATGCCGAAAACTCACCCCGACCCATTCCATGCCAAGCTGGCTCCAGGAGGTCACGCAATGGAAATTGGACTCAAACGGCTGCTGTGGCTGAGCCTGATAATCTTTCCAGGTCCATGTGATGGGATACTCAACCAATCCATCCACCGTGAGTTTCCATTCTTCAAGTGAAATTTGCGGTTTATACCCAAGGTCCAGCACGGGCCAATTATTGACGATATGCTGTCCGGGGGGGACGCGATCATCTTGATACTCCTCGTCAACCTCACGCCCGGAGATCTCACGGCGGTGCTGAGCCATTTCCTGTTTGGCTTGAATGGTTTTTTCGTTAAATTCCATATGACGCTCTTCGTTCTCCGTTCACCATGGCTGGCGATATAAGGTTTCAGGCTTCGTTGTTACTCTTTCCAGGTGAAGCCGGCGGCACCGGCGAGTGTTCGAGGGGTTTGTAAGCCGGTGTAGCGTTGGTCGTCGATGATCCAGGTTGGATAACTGCGAATGTCGTTTGTCATGCACGGCGCGGTGAGGGGGCTGCCGCGACCGCCTGAACTGCATTCAACGTAAGGCAACCGATCCGCAGATGCCTTGAACAGGGCTTTCTGCTCCTGGCAGCGGGGACACCAATAGGCGCCGTAAAATTTGGCTCCCGTGTCGGTAAGGTGAATGACCAACGCCTGAAGCTGTGGGTCCTCGGGGCCGGCCGCTTCGTCGAACACCCCACTGTAGTGCATATGGAGCCCGCCGATGATGAGCACGGCGACCACGCTCGCTTCTTTCAACGACGTTACCCAATCTGGCGGTCGCTGCACGAAGATCAGGATCATGATCGCCGTGATGATGCCGAATGAGGCGAGACAGTAGGAACAGGTCGCTTCGATTTCCACGATCGAGATCACGGTCAGGTAGGCACTGATGGCGAACCCGCCGACTGCGACGAATAGCAGGGGAGTCCAACTCTTGGGTTTCGTCCTGGCTCGCCACGCCAGTGCCGCCAGTACGATGTAGGTGAACAGGCCCCACGTGGCCATGGGCATTCCCAGAAACGTCGCCCAACGACTGCTTTGAACCAGGTCGCATCCTGATCCCTCGCTGCAGAAGGCCGGATGCGTCTCGACCGACGCGACGTAACTGAGGTACGACGTGAGAACAATTCCGAAAAAGGTCAGCACGAGCAGGACGATGGTCAGTGGGGCGCTGAGGTTCGGTGCGCGAGTCGGAGGAGAGTGCGAAATACGCTGTGTGTCTCCGGCACTTGCGGCTTTTTGCCCTTTACGATGTTTTGCCATTGTCACGTCCTTTGTGACCGGAAACCGGATGTAAGGCCTTCATGTTGATCGCGTCGAAGCGTGGTGCATGATACCCGTTGCCGCGCGTGCGACGCAAAGATTGCGTGAGGGACAAAGGGGTCGTTTCTCTCAGGCTTTCCCTAAAATCACCCGTATCAATTTTTCTTTGTGATCCCGCAGGATTCGAATGCTGACGGGCTGAAAGGGCCGTGTCTGTTCGATCAGATAGGTTTTTAATTGGCTTGCCGAGTCGACCGGCTGGTTGTCGATGGACAGAAGGATATCGCCTTTTTTGAAGCCTGCCCGTCGTGCCGGCCCCGTGGCTTGAGCCACGGCCATGTGCCATTGTTGTCCGATTTTGACGGAGGTGAGTTGCAGCCCGAGTTTTGAAAAGTGAAAAGGTTTCCCCTGTATGAGAGCCGTGACGATCTTGTGGACCAACGGTCCCGGGACGGCAAACGCAAATCGGCTGCAACGACGTTCCTCCCGGGTCGTTTCGGTTTGAATGATCGCGTGGACAAGGCCGACGATTTCCCCTCGTGTATTAAACAACCCTCCGCCGGAATTGCCACTGCATGCTGAAAGATCGACTTGCAAGAGACGTGATTGAATCGTTTGCAAAAACGTATGGGGATTGCCGATGTATCCGTAGCTGATGGCAGGCCCCCAACCCAGCGGGTAGCCTACGGTGAATACCTGCTCTCCAGGCAGGGCCTCAACCTGATTGAACGTCCTGGCGGAAAGCCCGTGAGGCAACATCTCCTGGGGGATGTGATACAGGGCAACGTCCAAAAATTGATTCACGCCGACTAACGTGGCAGATGCTTCTTTCAACGTGCTCGAAATTACGGAAATATGCGGAGGATCGACGGTTGCTCCACCTCCCGGGCGCTTCGTGGCATGACGGGCGGTCAGGATATACCCGTTTCCCAGGTAAATCCCCGACCCTCTCACGAACAAAGAGTTCCGGTCGGGCGAAGTCGATTGAGCGTCAGCCTGTTTGAGAATGCCCACGGTCCCGTGCTTGGCTTCTTCGACAATTTCGGCAAAGTCGGATGCGTTTGCCAAAAGCAGCGAAGGGGTGAGCAGGTATGTGCCTGAAGCAAGGCAAAGGACCGTCGCGATTTTTTTAAACATGGCGTGCATCTGATTTACTGCCTTGAAATCGTATGATACCCTTGCGTACTCTTTGGCCCGGACGTTCCACAATCAATCATCTTTCACTCAATGGTGCCGAAGTTGAAATTTTCCTTTCTGAACCGTTGTCCCGGCCTGTTCATTGTGCCGTGTGCCCTTGTGCTGTGCATGGTCCCTTTTCAAATGGTTCTGGCTCATGGGGTCTTGCTGGAATCTTCCCCGACGCATGGGTCCGTTTTACGAGCCAGTCCCGACCGGGTTGTCTTGCATTTCAATGCTATCCTTGAACCTTCCATTACTCAAGTCAACCTTGTCGATTTGCAGGAAGTCCTCACTCCGTTGGGTGTGACGAACGCTTCGACGGTGAATACGGTCGTGGCCAAAATCCCGCCGTTGCAACCGGGTGTCTACAACGTGCAGTACAAAGTACTGGCGACCGATGGTCACGTGACCGAAGGCTCCATTCGCTTTACCATCATTACCCGATAGATCATCTCATTTCATGACGGAACTTCTTGAATTCATCAGCGGGTTGCTGGATGGCGCGTCTTTTGTTGCCTTGGCGTTATCCCTGGGAGGCATTGCCTGTACGCTGGCGGTCCTGAGACCGCTTCACGATCAGGACCCGGTTGTCTTGTCCGCGAGCGACATGCTGTTAAAGGTGAGCGTCCTGAGCTTGTGTGCCATGGCCGGACTACGGGTCCTCCAGTTGGCGTTAAAAGCCCTGGCGTTGAGCGATGTGCTTGGATCCTTGGGGGTGCAGGCCTTTGTGCAAACTCGACTGTTTCGATTCGGGACATCGGGTATCCTGCTGGCATTGGGCATGGCCGGGTCGGTGGCAAAGGTACGGCGAGACGTTTCCAGGCGACTCCCTTGGAGTGTGGTCTTGCTCATGGCCGGGTTGTTTCTGGTGAATGAAGCGTGGCTGAGTCACGCGGCCAGCCGGTTGGACAATCAAGGACCATTGATGGTGGCGACCATGGTACACGTGTGTGGCGCGACGGTCTGGGCGGGTGGGGTGGCCCACATGGTGCTCCTCTGGAGAATGACACGGAAAAAGCACGCCGGCCGATGGCCCCGCATGGTGGCACGTTTTTCTCCGTTGGGGATGGGATGTGCAGGGCTCATCGTTGGGCCGGGAGTGTTTCTCTGGTGGCATTACGTAGGTGGTTGGGCGGGATTGATCGGGACGGGATACGGGAACATGCTCCTGGTCAAGATCGTACTGTTTGTCGGTGTGCTGGCGTTGGCCACCATCAATTTGTTGTCTGCCAGGCAATGGGCCAAGGGTAAAGCCGCTGACGTGCTGTTTTCTCACGTTCCTTCTTATCTTGAAGTGGAAATGCTTCTGGCAGGGGTCTTACTGTTTGCGGCCGTTTCTCTGACGGGATACCCCCCTTCGGTCAACGTGACCGAGGAAACCGTCACGTTCTCGGAAATCCGGGTGATGTATGATCCGAAATTTCCTCGTCTTCTCGGCCCGGAACGGATTCTCATCGATGCCCCTGAATTGACTGATCTCACAACCGGTGAAATAGGAAAAAAAGAAGACGTGAGTTGGGACCGCTTCACCCATAATATTTCCGGTGTCATTATCCTCGCAACGGGCATCGTGGCCCTGCTTGAACAATGGGGAGGGGTTCCATGGGCGCGACTGTGGCCGCTCATGTTTCTCGGGTTCTCCCCACTGATTTTTGTTTTTGCCAATTCGGATCATTGGCCGTTGGGACCCGTCGGGTTTATGGCCAGCGTGCAAAATCCTGAGGTGATTCAACATTGGTTCGTTGCGATGCTTGTCTTTGGTTTGGGTTGGTTCGAATGGCTGGTGAGAACGCAAGCATCAGGCAGGAAATCCTTTCAATTTGTCTTTCCTCTCTTGTGTATTGCCGGCGGCATGATCCTGTTGACCCATTCCCATGGGGTGATGGAACGAAAACAGGAATTCCTTATTCAAGGCACGCACGTCTCGATAGGAGTCCTTGCCGTCTTGATGGGCTGTGCGCGCTGGCTGGAGATCCGTCTGCCGGCGCCGCACAATCGTCTCCCCGGCCTGCTTTCGTTGCTGGCGATGGTGCTGGTCGGATTCGTGTTGCTGTTTTATATAAAACCCGGCGCAGTGGTCCTTTGAAGAGAGTCGAGGCGTACCATATGAGGAAGTATCGAAGAATCTGGACACGGTCTTCTCTGCGTAGAGTAGAATAAAGAAAAAGCCTCGCAATCGAAGTTTGTCCTGAGCGTCGCGAAGGAACTAAGCGAAGGAAAGGAGACGCCGTCATGAAAGTCTACAAATTGTTTCTCTTGCTCGTGCTGGGGGGAGGGCTGCTCGTCGGTATGAACAGCCCGTCGATCAGTGAAACGGCCAAGGGCGGCCAGGCCATCGCCACGTTCGCAGGGGGGTGTTTCTGGTGCATGGAAGGCCCGTTCGATGAACTCGATGGAGTGATGTCCACGACGTCGGGATATACGGGTGGGCAGACGGTCGATCCGACCTATGAAGAGGTCTCTGCCGGAGGAACGGGACACGCCGAGGCCGTTCAGGTCGTGTATGATCCTCAAAAAATCAGTTATCAGGAGTTGTTGGCCGTCTATTGGCCAAATACGGACCCCACGACACCGGACGCACAGTTCTGTGATCATGGAAGTCAATATCGTCCTGAGATTTTCTATCATGATGACAAACAGCGTCAGTCGGCGGAAGCATCGAAAGAGGAAATCAAACGGACCAAAACCTTCAGCGCCCCGCTCGTGACGAAAATTACGCAGGCCACGGCGTTTTATCCGGCAGAGGAGTACCACCAGGATTTCTACCGGAAAAACCCCATCCGGTATAAATTTTACCGCTTCACCTGTGGACGCGACGCCCGTTTGGCAACCTTGTGGGGAGACGAACACGAGCGCCATGGATAGAGGGTGATGATTGAATGCGCGCCGGTGGTGATGAAATCTTGGAAAAAGGGTGCTGGAGGCAAAGGATAAAACAGGACCTACCCAATATACCTGATGAGGTAGTCAACATTTGGCTCGTGCCGTTTGCGGAAGATCCTGCCTACGGATGGCCGCCGCTGAATTACTGCTGGAACTACGTCCTGAGACGCCCGTCATATCTGTCCAGCGGACAGCAATGCGCGCTTGACGGCCTCCGGCTCCCTTTCAATCACGCGCAGAAGAGTTGCGGCCGGGCCGCTGACCCGACGCGTTCCCTGTTCCCACTTCCGATAGCCGGAAAGGCTCATGCCCATCAACGGCGCCATCTGTGCCTGTGTGAGGTTTGCTTGCTTGCGAACCTCGCGCGGCGCCACGGGGACGTGGACGATGGCGGGGCCTTTGCCCTTTGCATGGGCTAGGGCTTCAGTGAGGGATTGGATCAGATCGTCGCCAAAAGTGTTCATTTGATCTCCTTCCGTGTGGCCTTGAGCGCGGCTGCAAGGGCCGAAACCACACGTCTTTCGTTCGGCGTCAGATCGGTTTTCGTTGCCTTTGTATAGGCGAGTAGCGCATAGACCGGCATTGCTTCGTCGAGATAGTAATAAATCACCCGCTCCACGCCGTGCTCCTGCTCTCAGTCCGTGGTGTGGCCTTGGGCCCCGTGGAACAGCCAGGCGAGTGCCGGTATCAGCAGCACCGCGCCAGCCATGTTGGCGAGGAACATGAACGCCAACAGCAAACCCATATCGGCCTGAAACTGGAGGTCGGAAAATATCCAGGTTATCACGCCAAGGGCCAGGGTCAGTCCGGTAACCAGTACCGCGTTGCCGGTGATCGCGAGCGTTTGCCGGAATGCATCGGCGAGGTTCACGCCGACGTCCAGCCGACGCTTCACGTCACTGAAGATATAGATTCCATAGTCGACCCCGATGCCCACGCCGAGTGCCGCCACGGGCAGAGTCGAGACCTTCAGCCCTATTTCCAGGAGCGCCATGAGTGCAAAGGTGAGGGTCGAGACCAGCGCCAGCGGCAACACCACGCAGAGCATGCCGCGGATCGAACGGAAGGCCAGGAGGCAGAGCACGCTGACGGCGCAATAGATCCAAAGCAGCATCTCGAACTCGGCGTCCCGTACGAGGTCGTTGGTCGCCGCCATGACGCCAAGGTTGCCTGCGGCGAGTCGAAAGCGAATAGTTTCGTCGTTATGCTGAGCGGCATACCCGGTGGCCGCGGCGACCACCCGGTCGATGGTCTCGGCGCGGTGATCGGTAGTAAAGATCAGGACGGGCATGACGGAGCAGTCGGCATTGAGGAGCGCCGAACTGGTCTCAATCGGACCCGTCGATTGCACTAGGGTCGTCGTCGTGCGCGGAAGGACCCGCCATTTCGGGTGTCCCTCGTTGAACCCGGCGTTGATCCGGCGGGCAACCCCGGGCAGAGATAGCGTGGATCGCACCCCGGGAAGCTGGGCTATCCGCGTTGCGAAATCGTCGATCCGGTCCAGGACCGTGAAATCGATACAGGCGTCCGGTTCGGTCTCCACGATCACCGTGAAGACGTCAACACCCACGGCAAAGAGCCGTGTGATCGCGGCGCTGTCACGGTTGTACCGGGATTCGGGCCGCAACTCGGGCACCCCTTCATGGACGTCGCCGATCGCATAGTCCCGCGCGCCATAGAGGCCTGCCCCGAGCACGACCAGCGCCAGTAACAGCATCACCCCGGATACCGGCCACGACGTCAGACGTGACAGGTGGTTCCATATGGGAGCCCTGGCCTCGGCCGCGGCCCGCAGGCGTTCGCCGTATGAGGCACTGTGCCTGACATAAGACATCAGGACCGGCAGGAGCAAGAGGTTGGTGAACAGGATCGCCGCCACGCCGATGCTCATGGTCATCGCGAGGTCGCGGATGATTTGAACGTCGATGATCAGCATGGTCAGGAAACCGGCGCAATCGCTTGCCAGGGCCATCGTTCCCGGGACAACGAGCCGTCGGAAGGCGGTGAGGGCGGCCTCGGGCGCGGTCGCCCCGTCGCGGATCGCGGCTCCGGCGGCGCCCGCTACCTGCACCCCGTGCGAAACGCCGATGGCCAGGACCAGGAACGGGACCAGGATCGACATCGGATCGATGGCGAAGCCGAACAGCGACAGGAAGCCCAGGGTCCAGACCACCGCCATGATCGAGCACAGCAGCAGCAAGCCCGTGTACCGAGCTGAACGGGTGAACAGATAGACCGGAATCGAGGATAGCGCGAGGGCGATAACGAAGAACGTCAGCACGTTTCCCGCGCCGTCCGCGAGATCGCCGACCACCTTGGCGAAGCCGATGATGTGAATCTCCGTGTCCGGGTTGGAATGAGGCGCGCGCAACTGCTTTTCCAGGAGATGGGAGACCTCGATGTAGTCAAGCCGTTTACCGGTGTGGGGATCGACCTCGACCAGTTCGGCGGTCACCATTGCGGCCGACAGGTCGTTGGCCACGAGCCGGCCGACAATCCCGGCCTTGAGTACGTTGGCCCGAACCCGTTTCATGTCTTCGTTGCTGCCCCGGTAGTCGTGCGGCACGACGTTGCCGCCGGTGAACCCACCTCGTACCACCTCAACGAAACGGACGTTAGGCGTGAACAGCGAACGAACGGAGGCCTTGTTGACGCCGGGCAGGAAAAACACGGCATCCGTCACCTCCCTCAGCGTCTCCATGAACGGCGCGGAAAAAATGTCGCCGGTGCGCGCGCGAACCGCAATCAGCAGGCGATTGGCGCCGCCGAACTCGCTCTGGTGCTTGGTGAAGACCTGCATGAAGGGGTGGCTGCCGGGCAGGTGTTTTTCAAAGCCGGCATCGATCTCAAGCCGGGTGGCGGACACCGCGAGCGCGAGACTCGCCAGGGCGAAGACCATGATAACCAGCGGCCGGTGGCGGAACACCATCTCCTCGATCCGGTGCGTCCAGTGTCCCGTTCTCATCCGTTCCACCTGGCCGTTACTGTCCATCATCCGCGACTGTCAGGGTCAGGTGATCGATCCCGCCCTCGCCGAATAACAGAAGAGAATCCGGCCCCGTTGCCAGGACGGAGGTGATCGCCTCCCGGCTGGCGCGGTCGACATGCCCGAAGCCCGGCGGTGATTCAATCAAGACCGTCCCGTCGGCACCAACGACGACCGCTTGGCCGTCTGGCAGGAAGACGGCGTCATAAAGGGCGGAAAAAACCCCGCTTTCCAGACGGCGCCAGGTCTCGCCGTCGTCGTGGCTTTCGAGAAGCGTGCCTTCGAGCCCGTAGAGCAGGAGCCGTCCGTCGTCCCCTGCCCGAAACCCGAAGAACGTGCCGTCCCAGCCGGCGTCCAGCTTGGCCCAGCTTTCGCCGCGGTCACGGGATCGGAGTACCGTCCCGAATTCGCCGGCGATGAAAAGTGTTCCATCCGCAGCCTCGCGGATGGCGTAGAAGTGTGGTTCGTCCGGATCGATCTCGCGGGGTGCCCAGTCCCGGCCGTGGTTCTCAGTGGCCAGCGCCATCCCGTAGGCGCCGACTGCAAGTCCCTTTCCGTCCGTAGCGATCCAGATGTCAAGCAGCGGAGCATCCAGTTCCGGGCTCGCCCGAACGACGGTCCAGGCAGCCTCGGGTCCGGCGCTTGCCAGGATCAGGGCATCGTGCCCGACGGCAACGAGACTTCCGCCATCGGTTCCGGTTACGGCCGTCAGCATGCGCCGGGACGGCGCTGGCGACTGATGCCAGTTGCCCGCCGTGCCGCGGATGATCAGGCCGCGTTCACCGACTGCGACGAAACCGTCCGGAATCGTGACTGCAGCGGTGAGCAGGCCGCATTCCGGACAGGCCACCATCGTTGCCGCCTCGTCAAGCGGCTCGGCGCGGGGGAGGGATGGAGCGGTTGAGCCCGCAACCAGGAACAACACAAGCGCCAAGGATCGAGTGGGGAGTAGGCTCATAAGCATCTTCCGGGTAAAGACTTACACTTTCCTGCCTCTGTCCCCGAACCGCCGGCCCTGCCTAGCGGCGGCCGAGTTTGCGCAAAGCTTGTGGGGTGAACCTCCGGTGCTTCATCGGCACGTCGAATTCAATGATCGTATTCTCGACGGCAAGCCCGTTGACGATATAGCGTCCGTTCTGCACGTCGTATGCCGCTACCGTCGAGGTCCAGACCAACGGTACCTGGTAAAAATTAATCACGTGCCCCTCGTTCACTCGCCAGATCTGATCGCGTCCGTCATAGTGGTCCACGATGGCGACTTGCCAGCTATCCTCGTCGATATAGAAGGTGCGCCGGGCGTAGATGTGTCTGGTTCCTTCTTTCAGCCGTGCATCGACGACCCAGACCCGGTGCAGTTCGTAGCGTACCAGGTCCGGATTCATGTGGCTTGGTTTCAGGATGTCGTCGATGGGGTGGTTGCTGTGCAGCGTGTAGCTGTTATAGGGAATATAGAGTTCCTGCTTGCCCACCAGCGTCCAGTTGTAACGGTCCGGTGCACCGTTGAACATGTCATGCTGGTCGTTGGTGCGCTGGCCGTCCGATGCGATACCGGGGTTGTCATAGGCAATATTGGGCGCCCGGCGCACCCGCCGCTGGCCCGGATTGTACACCCATGCCTTGCGCGGCTCGGCCGCCTGGTTGAGCGTCTCGTGGACCAGCAGAATTTGCCCGGCGAGCCTCGGCGGGGACATGACCTCCTGTATAAAATAGGCGAGAACGTTGTCCACTGTCTCGGTCGTGGCGCCGGGCTGGTAGTACGCCCACAGCAGGTCCTCCTTGAGGCGCACCACGACGTAGTTCCCATCGGCTGTCGGCGTCGCCTGGCCGGTTATCTGGCGCGTGGTCTTGCCGCGGTACCGCATCAGGTGGTTCCAGATCGCTTCGAGCCCGTTTTTCGGGATCGGGAAGGGGATACCCTCGCCGGCATTCATCACCCCGTTGCCGTCCTCGGTCAGGGTTGCGGTCGTCGCGTTGGCGATCGTCCGGTCATAGATTCGCTGCGGCAGGGACGCGCTACGCCGGCTGGGATAGACCCGCATCAGGAAGGTTTTCGGGTAGCGTTCGAAGAGCGCGATTTGGCCGGGAGAAAGATTCGCTTCGTAGCTACGGAAATTGTCGCCGGTGATGGTGAACAGCGGTTTGTCGTCCGCGAACGGGTCGGGAAGACGTGCGCCCGGTTGGTATTTGGCCGGCGGCTTGGTGATTCCGCCCTCCCACGCCGGGATGGAACCGGATGCGTTGCCGGCCACCGTGGCACCCAGCGGCGTCAGGTCCTTGCCCAGTTTCGCCGCTTCGGCGGCCGTGACCTTCGCCGCCGCCGGTATGACCGTGGTCAGTGCTACCAGCACTGTTGTCCCAATGATCCATCGTGCTTTCATGAGTCTTCCTCCAAAAGTTGTCATGAGAAACGTTAGGCTTCAGAGTGACTTCGCATCCTTGACTCAAATCTCATCAATATTTCCGGTGGATGGCTTATCATCTGTACCCCCGGTTCAGAAGGAATAGTTCACCGTGCTGGATACGAAATCGCGATCGTTCAAGAGGTTGAACGCGCCGCCGTCGAACGAGTTGGTGTAGGACAGGATGGCCTGCCATGAAAGCAGGTAGGTCGCCCCGATCGACAGCGTGATGATCTTGCGGTCCTCGACGAAATTGCTGATCGGTGACGGCGTCGTGCCGTTCACGTCATGCGCAAACGAGATCTGCGGCGACAGGTTCACGGAGCCGAGGGCGTTGTTATAGGTCGTCCGCGCGACTATCCGGTAACCCCAGGAGAACGGATCGGCGAAGCCGCCGTTCTGGGTCACCGGCTGAATTTGGGCCTGCGTAAAGATCGGGTTGCCGCTCGTCCACGTGCCCGGTCCGTCGTAGCGAAGGACCGATTTGTCCTCCATGTCCCGGACGTAGGTGAAACCGGTCTCGGCCAGGAACAGGGATTGATCGGCGCCGAACATGGGACCCAGCACCTTTGAAACGGCGACCTGCGCCTGCAGCAGGTCCTTGCGGCGAAAGCCGGTGACCTCTTCCCCAGGAGCGAGAGGACCGGTTTGGCTCTGGCTGAACAACCCTCCCGCCCCTCGTAACCGTGCTAGTGTCTTCGCCTGTGCGCAAGAAGCTGGATTCTGTGCGCAAGCAGTTGGATTTTGTAACAGTGGCAACAGAGTCTGGGGCACTTGCACGAACCGGAGCGGCGACAGGGTGGAATAAATCACTTCCACGGCGTCGATCTGAAGCGGCTGGTTCCGGCGATAGGAGACCTCCCCCTGGATCGCGAACCCACTGGTGCCGATTTCGGTGTTGAAGCTCGCGCCCATGATGTCGATGTCCTCGGGAAATTCCCGGAAATACTGGACGGAGCCGGCATAGCCTTTGGGGTCCGTCAGCGCTTGGGGGTTCCCCGCGCGGGCCGAAACCAGTGGCAGGCGGCTGTGGATGCGCGCATAATAGAGACCCAGTTCGGCGTCGTTCAGCGCCGGTGCGAAATAGCGCACCGCCAGACCGAACTGGCCCTGGAGTCTGGCATCCCGGTCGCTGACGCGTGGCAGACGGGAGCAGAGACCTGGGCACGATGGGTCCGGCGCATAGTCGTTGTCGTTGCCTCTGAGCGGATCGCCGAATCCGAAATGGATGATGTCTCCGCCAGGGCTTGCGGCGTCGGTGGTCGAAAAGAACGTGCCCGCCGGTTCGAGCCGGGTATGAAGCCACCGGAACTGGTAGAAGCCTTCCAGGGACAGGTTGTCGGTCAGGCCGACTTTGAGATTGACCGCCGGGATCGGAGTCACCACGTCGCGCACCTCCGCGCCGGCGATGCGGACCTTGGAAACGTCAATCGGGTTGATCGAGTTGAGGCCGTTGCGGATGAAGACGCTTTCGCCCCAGTTGAGCACTTGATTGCCGATTCGAATTGAAAGCGGGAATTCGCCCACGTCGATATCGGTGCTGACGTACGCATCCAGAAGTTGGATGTCGTGTCCGGCATACTGCTGGGCTTTGCCCGACAGGGACGTGCGGCGGGTGTCGTTGGCCGCAGCTGCGTGATCGTAAAAATAGAACGCACGACCGAAGAAACTCAGTTTGCCCACGTCGAGCTGCAGTTCGTGCGAGACCTTCACGTTGGCGGAGACGAAATCACCCTTGTTGTAGTTGAGATTGCCGTCATCTTCGTTGAAGGAAGGCGCGTAGCCGCCATTGGCGATGGCGACCAGAGCCTTGTCCCGCCCCTGGGTCCGTATCGCCGTACCGATCGAGACGGTGGTGTCGAAATACCCCGTGATGCCGCTCTCGTTGTAGGGCAGTTCCGCAGCGATGGCTAGGGAAGGTGGTGCGATGGCCGACATCAGTAAGGCCGTCATCGCCGCGCACGCACCAGCCTGCCACCCGAAGCCTGAACGGCGAAAACTTACCCATGGCTTTTGTCTCCACATATTCATCCCCCTGTTTTCATGACGTTCATTGTGTAACGTTATCTGCCAGCCGACACCCATCCGGGGCTCGCCGTGAGCCGCCCCACTGTCACATCGAAGGATTCCGTGTCATCGACCGTCGGGCAAAGGGGTTTTGCAGGTTCGGTGGCGTATGCCCATTCTTTACGCACCGGCCACCGGTCGAATTGATCTCCCTCCGTTGTTGTTGCGCCGGTAGGGGTTGAAGGCATACGTTCAAGACGAGCTAAAAACATGGATAGAATCACAAATTGGAGCGTCCGTCAATATAATTTTACCAATAGGTTCAGAAAACGAACAGCTTTCTCTTGTCATGCGGGTGCTTGCCGATCTCGAGAAGTTGAGATAAGGTAGGGCACACTTCCTGCTGGCGTGTACTTGAGACTGACGTCGAAATGACTAAGCGACTCTCAGGCCGACAAATCGGACTCTTGAAAGAGTATATGCATGATTTGGTCGAACAGGCCAAACAGGAAGAAGCCACCACGGAAGCATTCGGATATGCTTCCAAGCCGTATCGGGCCGATCAGGCTATTTCAGACCTGTTGGCCATCCTGGATGATCGCATTGAATCGGAAGGGGTTCAGGTTGGATTGTCGGTAGAGTTTCTTCATCACATGTGGACCCTGTGCAATCAGGCGAACGCCCAAGTGCAGGATACGGTCTGGCTGAAACGCAGTTTGGATGGAGAGCCGGCGACGAAAGCCAGAGTCCGCGAACTGACGTATCGAGCCTTGATCGAGTATTTGGAAAGCCTGCCCGAGAACCTGCAATTGTCTTCCGACTAATCTGCCTATTTTTTCCTCACTCGTATCCACAGAGGCGAATAGTACACTGAAAAGGTACTCATGTGTGGTGACGCATCTTTTCACACGGATCGTCATTGGTCAGCATCATGGATGACAAACGGCACAAACGCGACTGCATGATCATCCGCGGCAGTGAACGAGGAACCCGCCTTCTCCAGAAAGGCCAACGCGTCAGTTTGGCGATGAGCCGGGGTCGTATGGGACTCGTACTTCTCGGGATTCTGGTTTGCGCCGCGTTGTACGAACTTGGATGGTTCGTCACGGGAAATTGGGCGCTTCTGGGGTTCCTTCTTTGCTTTTTGGGAGTGGCTCACGTTCATAACCGATTGGAAAGCCGGCTGCATCGCCTTGGAGTGTGGCTTGAGATCCAGGAAAGAAACCTGGCTCGTCTTCGTGTGGATTGGAAAGGCATCCCGGAAACAACGATGAGTCTGCCCTCCGATCACCCGTACGGTGCGGATCTTGATCTTGTCGGGAGGTATTCTTTGTTCCGTTTGTTGGACACGACGGTATCACGAGAAGGGCAGACACGGCTGATGGCCTGGGTGGCGTATCAACATGATCCCTCGCTTTCTTTCGACCAATGGGAAAGTCGCCGGAAACTCGTTCAGGCCCTTACCTCGTTGCCGGGATTACGGAATCGGATTCGACTCGTGGCGAAATGCATGAGTCCCAAACCGATCAATGCCGATCGCCTGTGGAGCCTGTTGGAGAATTCCCTGTCCGTGGCTCAATGGGGTCCGCTGTTGCTGGTGGCAAGTGCTCTGGCCGGACTCAATATTGTCCTGTTTGGTTTTTGGGTCGTCGGTGGAGGGCCCGGATATTGGATCGTTTCCTTTCTGTGCTACGCGTTGTTGATGTTCGTCACCGGCGGGCGGTTGAGCCATGTGTTTGAACGGACTCTCGATCTGCACCTGGAGTTGGACAAACTCGCCGCGGTCATCGGCATTTTCGAGAAGCGGTCGTTTCGACCTTTTCCCGCGATTCAAGCCGTGACCGAACCGTTGAGAGCCTGGGCCAGGCAACCTTCGGCGGCTATCAAACAACTTGCGAGAATCTGCAGCGGACTCAGTCTGAAAGCGCATCCGTTCTTGCATATTGCGATGCACGTCGTGGTCCCCTGGGATCTGGCGTGGACCTGGTATTTGCAGAAGGTCTGCAGCCGGCTGCGACCCGTTCTGCCGGATTGGATCGAGCGACTGGCGACCATTGACGCGGCGATGGCCCTTGCCACGTTTGCCTACTTGAATCCATCCTACACGTGGCCCCATAGACGGCCGGAGGGGAACGCTGCCGACATCGGCCTTTCCGGGACGGCTATCGGGCATCCCCTGATTGCCCATCAACAACGGATCAACAATGATTTGACACTCGGAGGTTTGGGCCGGGTCTTCCTGGTTACCGGTTCCAACATGTCCGGAAAGAGCACGTTCTTACGAACGGTTGGGATCAACGTGTGCTTGGCGCAGGCCGGGGGACCGGTGTGTGCCGAATCCTGGGAATGGTCGTGGCTGCGGATGCAGACCTGTATCAGAGTCGGGGATACCCTCGAAGAGGGGTTGTCGTATTTTTACGTTGAAGTCAAACGCCTGAAAAACCTGCTGGTGGCGATGGGCGATCATCGTGAACCTCCGGTGTTGTTTCTCATCGATGAAATTTTCAAAGGAACGAACAACCGGGAACGATTACTGGGAAGTGAAGCGTTTATTCGCGAACTGACTGCCGGGCGGGGATTGGGCCTCGTCACGACGCACGACCTGGAGTTGGCCAACCTGGAAAAAGAATCGGCAAGTCTCGTCAACGTTCATTTTCAGGAAACGCTCGGTGACAAGGAATTGACGTTCGACTACCGGCTCCGTCCCGGGCCCTGTTCCACCACCAATGCGCTTCGCATCATGGCCATGGAAGGCTTGCCGGTTCCCGAAACAACGTCCGGGCCGTGAGACGATTTTCAAAAAAGTCAGGGAATGATTAACGTGGGGCCTGGTGGTCCTGGTCGATTTTTTCGCCGGTCAAGGTCCCGCAGTAGGAGCACATGTATTCATATTTGTTGCCTGACGGCAGGACGAGCAAAAGCCGTTCACGTGCCGGTGTCGCCTCTTTGCAATTCGGACAAAACAAGAGGGTGGCATTCAGCGAACGAAATTGGGCGGCTGGATCAGCCTGAGAAGGACCGGGTCGGGGGCGCATGGAACCCAAGGAGCGAGGATCAAACGGAATTCGTGCCATAGCTGGATCTTACCCGTGGTGAATCCGGCGGTCAAGATGAGAAAAATTCAGGTTTCGTGCCACCCGCCACAGGGTGTTTTGTGAATCCATCGTTCTCTCCCAAATCAATCTTCTGCCGGTTTACTCATGAGGAAAGGAAAGTTGATTGGTCGCTCGAATAGCCTCCACCTGGCGATCGACAACTTGTGCTTCCTCTTCACGATCCGCTTGGCGCAGTAATGACGCATATCGTTCATAGAAGGGAATCAGACTGGGATGGTCGTCACCCAGGGAACGTTTGCCGATTTCAATGGCGCGAATATAGTAGGGCTCCGCTTGATCAAACTTTTTTTGTGCCTGCGTGACGAGTCCTAATGTGAGCAGGGTTTGAATAAGATGGGGGTGCGCGTCTCCCAAAAAACCTTCACTGATGGAGAGCCCTCTTTGCCAAAGCGGCTCTGCCTTGTCGAACGCTCTTTGCGAAAAATACAAAGACGCCAGATTGTTTAACCCTACCACGATGTCAGGATGATCGGGGCCCTGGATCGTTTCGATCATCGTGAGCGCATGACGATAACGGAGTTCTGCCTGTTCGTACTCTCCCAACGCTTCGTGGGTGGCGCCCAGATTGTTCAGGGTCGTGGCGATGCGGGGATCGAGTTCGGTGGTTCCTTCGAAGACGTTCAAGGCCCGGTAAAACATCTCTTGTGCCATGGCAAAATTGCGTTCTTTGTAGGCCAACATGCCGGCGGTATTGAGTGTCTTCCATGATTCCGTCTCCGCTTGCGAGGGGGAGGACGCCAAGACTATTCCTAAAATCAGTATCAAAGCATACATTGGTGAGTCCCGGGCTGTAGGGCACGCGAGTGTCGATCAATTTTTACCACATCGCCGTGAAGAAGTTAAGCTGCATGCACGCATGGATCAAGACGTGGTATTCTGGTCTTGACCGCATAGTGAACCGTGAACCATAGGAGGGTGTGATGAACGTGCCGGATCAGTCTCGAACGATTCATCTGAGTCTTCTGTTGTTGTTTCTCGGATGGTGTCTGACAGGAACCAGTGTGTCGGTTGCGGACGCAGGGGACGGCCCGCGTGCCGTCCCAACAATCGACCCTCCGTTGGCGCGGGCCAAAGTGTATCTGGCTGCCGGGGATTACCGTCGTGCGGTCGAAGCCTGCCAGATGAATATCGATCAATCGCCATCCGTTGAAAGTTACGTGTACCTTATTTACGTGTATCATGCGCTGGATGGCTATTTGGAGTCGTTGGCCAAACGTGATGAGTGGGTCAAAGTGGGGCAGTTGTCACTCTCCATGGTCAACCGCGGAACCATGGATCTTGTCGATCCTTCCGATCTGTTGGCCAGGATGGCCAAAGAACTGCTGCATGAAGGGATCCGGCAGCAATATGATTTAGTGGCCGGCATGGCCAACCGCCTCGATAGGACTCGTGCCGATGAAATATGGTTGGAAATGAAAGCCTGGAAAAAGACGCACCCTGAAAATTGGTGGGCCGGCGTGCCTGAACAATGGCAATGGTAATGGCAAGGCGATGCTGCGCGATGATGCAAGGCTGAAGTTGACACTCTTTTGACTGCACGGTTAGGATTCTTTCCACCATTTGCAGAAAGAGATCGTGTCGTCATATTTGAAAAAAGGAGGATGCCGTGTCCGAACTTGTCGCTCAAGCAACGACTGTCAATTGGGAAGCTGAAGTGGATCAGACCGATGCATTGGTGATGGTTGATTTTTGGGCCGTCTGGTGTGGTCCCTGTCAGATGGTCGCCCCGATCGTCGAAGAATTGGCCAAAGAATACGAGGGAAAATTAAAGGTCATGAAACTCAATACGGATGAAGTGCCCGAGATTGCAGGCAAGTTTCAAATCATGAGCATTCCCACGATTCTCTTTTTTAAAAAAGGACAACCGGTTGAAAAGATAGTGGGGGCAAGACCCAAACCCCAATTCAAACAAGTCATTGATTCGCTTCTCGCACAGCACTCTGCTCCTGCCTAAGGTGGTGAGTATGCGCCGTGATTATGCTCACTGATCTGCGCATTTCCCATTTTGCCCTCATCGACTACCTCGAACTTGAGTTCTCGCCGGGCTTCCAGGTGTTTACGGGAGAGACCGGAGCCGGAAAGTCTCTCCTGGTTGACGCCTTGATCCTGTTGCTGGGCGGCCGCGCCTCCGGCGAGCATATTCGAAGCGGGGCAAAGGAAGCTACGTTGGAAGCGGTGTTCTCCTTATCAGACCACCCGCCGATTCTCACGAAATTGAAAGAATGGGATCTGCTGCCCGAAGGCACGCACGATCTCCTGCTTCGCCGGATTCTTTCCCGGGAAGGGCGGAGCCGGATGTACGTGAACGGGACGCTGGTCCCGTTGCACCAGATGGTGGAATTGGGTGGCTGGTTGGTCGATATTCATGGGCAACATGAGCAGCAATCGCTTCTTTCATCAAAAGTGCAAATGCGTGTCCTTGATGCCTTTGGATGCCTGCCGGCGTTACGTGATGAATACACCACCCACTATCATCAATGGCAAGAACTGGTCCAATCCATGGAGGACGCCACCCGGCGGTCCAAGGAGCGGCAGGAACGCGAGGAGTTTTTGCGTTTTCAATGCGAGGAATTAGGCAAGGCCCAATTAACTCCCGGAGAAGATGAATCGCTCATACGAGAACACCGCAAATTGCAGAATGGTGGCCGGCTTTTGGAAATCGTCAATCAGGCCTATGACCTGTTGTATCACAATCAGGCGTCGATCCTGTCCCAACTGACGGAAGTCAGGAAACTGGTGCATGAGCTGGGGACAATCGATGAGACGACTCGTCATTGGAGTGAGTTGACCGATGGCGGCATCGCCCAGGTTGAAGAACTGGTTTTGGCCACCAGAAGTTATAAAGATGGTTTTGAGCACGACCCGGCAAGACTCGCACAGATCGACGAACGCTTAGCGTTACTGCAACGGTTGAAGAAGAAATACCGTGAGTCGCTGGAAGACTTACTCGCTCGTCAAACCTGGATTCAATCCGAATTGGAGGAATTCGAGAACCTCGAAGAACATATCCAGAAGCTTCAGCAAAAAGTCTCACAAGCCTATCACGACCTATGGGCCTTGGGGCAGAAGCTATCCGAATCCCGCCAGGCCGTGGCAAAAAAGCTTGAAAAACAAATCGCGACTGAGTTGGCCCAATTAAAAATGGAAAAATCACGATTCCACATTGAGATCACTGCGACCTCTCAAGCAGAACACATTGGACCAAACGGCATTGATCAGATCGAGTTCGCATTTTGTGCCAATCCAGGAGAAAGTCTGCAACCGTTAGCGCGTGTAGCATCAGGCGGAGAGCTCTCCCGGCTGATGTTGGCGATGAAAACGGTGCTGGCGGGCGTGGATCAAGTCCCGGTGTTGATTTTCGATGAAGTGGACGCGGGAATCGGAGGCAACGTGGCCGCGACCATGGGGCAACGTCTCAAAGCATTGGGGCAAACACACCAGGTGATGTGCATCACCCATCTACCGCAAATTGCAGCCCAGGCCCACCATCATTATCTGGTCAAAAAAGAGAGTGTGAATAAGCGGACCGTTGCAATGGTCACACGTCTCCGTGTCGAGGATCGAGAAGAAGAAATTGCGCGAATGTTGGGAGGAACGACGATTACACAAACAGTCAGGAAGGCTGCCGGAGAAATGCTCAACGCCACAAACTGAATCCTTATCGGGCAGGCAAGCATTTTCCCTGATCAGTCACCCTTTCCTTCGACAGCGTCTCTTCCTTACCGGACTTTCCAGAAAAACACCACGGCCATCCGTTTTGAAGCGAGTTCGGTGCCCCACCCAAAATATGAAGTGGCAGAATGAATCAGGTCGGATTTGTAGGCCAAGAGTCGATTGAACACGTAAGGTACCTCCAAAATTTCCTCAAAGAGCGTAGGATCCATTTCTTGAGGCATCCCGGGAACGTCCCGCAAACTTTCATATTCCCGTGGGCAGACGTTGCCCCCGGGTTCTTCTCCCGGTATGTGGAGCCGGTAAAACGACGTCCCCGCATGAGGGGTCGGGGGATTAGGGTGGAGGTACAGGACCGCCGCGTAATCGCAAATGGCTGCGGAATCGACGTGAGGACGTGCCACGCCTTCGGCCCCGCCACACAGTTGTATATGATTATGGCCGGAAATCCCCATGTCCGAATCGGTTTGCGGTTGCAAAGCCGGGATGCCGAGTCGTCGTGTGACGCACTCCTCGATGTGACGCAATTCCTCGGGCAGAAGGGCATTGGGGGCCCTCATGCCAGGCCAGGGTTCCGGACGCCACGGTGAGCCCAACGTCCAGGTACTGTTTGCAATGCACCGTTGCGCCACTTCAAGGGCATTGGGAAGAATAGTATCTTCGATCCAATAATCCTGTCCCAACCGTGGTTCACGAAAGGGAAGGGCAACAGTCATGAGCCGCTCCGTGAGGTTTGCATTTTGCCTGTGTCGTCAATGAAGAAGTTGAAGATAGAACAAGGGAGCATAGTGATTGAATTGATCTGCGGTCAAGAGAGAGTTCCTGAAGGGTGGCGGAAATCCTCCATGCCGTGTTTCAATGAGAGGTGCCGGCGGTAAGGTACGATCGGGAATCGGGAAAACACGGATGAAACAAACCTTACAGAGCCATGTGATCGGGGAACTCGAGCAGGCATGTGCTCGACATCCCGCTCATCACCTGGCGCCGACGTTTTTGGAACAAGGTGAATTCGTCACCCTGAGCCACTTTGTGCCGCAAGGCGTTATTGAGCAGTTTATGGAAGAGGTGGAGCGAGTTCGGCCTCGATTAAATCGAAATTACATCCCCACGCACAAAAAAGGTGGCAGTGTGAGTTATTATTTGCTTCGCCCGGCCGCCCCGTCGATTTTGTCTTTGTACCAATCACCGGCGTTTATCGAGTGGCTCAGCCGAATCGCCGGTGTGCCTTTGCAAGTGTGCCCCGATGATGACCCGCATGCCTGCGCCCTGTATTTTTACACCAAAGCTGGCGATCACATCGGTTGGCACTATGATACCTCCTATTACAACGGTGCGCGTTATACGGTCTTGCTTGGGTTGGTGGATCGATCCGTGAGCCGGTTGGTGTGCCGGTTACATACCAAAGAGCCCGGACGTGAAGTGCAGGAACTCAGTCTCTCAACGGACCCCGGTTCGTTGATTTTTTTCAATGGCGACAAACTGCAGCATGCCGTGACCCCTCTGGGTGAAGGAGAAGAACGTATCGTCCTCACGCTGGAATACGTGACCGATCCCACGATAAGCCGACCCAAACGCTGGTTCTCGAATTTAAAGGATGCCTTTGCGTACTTTGGTTCCCCTGTCCTCTTCCGGCAGTCGGATTTGCGTTCCTGAAAATCATAAACCGTTTTTTTGACAGCGACAGAACACTAGATGATTGGTTCGGGGCTTGCGAATTCAGCAAGCTGTCACTTAAATTTAGCCGGAGACGAATTTTGAGATTGAGGAATGAAATTGTGAGGTGATTATGAGTACTTCGGAAATTAATGTATATGCAGTCGTGACCATCGTCGTGCTCATCTTTGCGGTCACCGTTGTCTGGAAAGGGGTGCAGGTTGTTCCCCAGAGTATGGTGTACGTCATCGAGCGCTTCGGCAAGTACACGCGTACCCTCTCTGCAGGGCTTAACTTGATAGTACCTTTCCTTGACCGTATCGGTCATCGTCTTTCGATTCTTGAACGGCAACTTCCGATGTTCACGATTAGTGTGATTACCAAAGATAATGTTGAGGTGAATCTGCAGGGCACGGTGTTCTTCCGGGTCATCGAAGCCGAGAAAACAGTGTACAGAATCGAAGATATTGACCAAGCGATCATAACAGCAGCAACTTCTATTGTGCGTTCCGCGGGCGGAAAGCTGGAATTAGATGAACTCCAGTCTTCGCGCAATTCCATGACCGAGGAAATTGCCACAAATCTGCAGGATGCCGCCCGCATTTGGGGCCTGGAGATCACCCGTACCGAGATCATCGATGTGATCGTCGATGAACAGACCAAGGCCGCTCAACGTCAACAATTGAACGCGGAGCGTGAACGTCGCGCCGTAATTGCGAAAGCTGAAGGCGAGAAGCGGTCTGTGGAACTCGCGGCTGAGGCTGAGCTCTATCAAGCACAGAAGAAGGCCGAGGCAATCAGAGTTACAGCCGAAGCGGAAGCCTACGCCGTGCGCCAGAAGGCTGCAGCGGATGCCGAACAAACGAAGATGCTCGCGGAAGCTATTGCCGATAACGGCCAGCCCGCCGTGGATTTTGAAATCAGGAAGCGGCAGGTAAAAGCCGTCTCCGAACTTGCTGCAGGGGAAAACACCAAGACGGTGGTTCTTCCAGCAGAAGTTGTCGGTGTTCTCGGCGCGCTTGAGAGCCTCAAAGATTTTATCAGCATAAATCGCGCGAATGAGCGAAAGGACTGATATGGACATCGACATCCTGTTCTGGATTTTTTTGCCGGTGAGTTGGGTTCTGCTGGGCCTTGCGCTGGGCCTTGTAGAGATGGCGGACGGCAATATGATTGCGCTGCCTCTGGGAGTGGCAGCATTTATCCTGTCAATATTTCTTGAACTGCAAGCGCGGGAGATTATTCCGGAGAGCCTCCATTTCAGTAGCTGGAAGCACATGTTATTGGTGTATTGTGGCCTTGCGATTGTCAGTATTGTAATCTTGCGACGAATCTTCCACCGTAAGGGCAAGAAGAGGGATATTAATGACTACTGAAATCTTGGAGACGCGCTCAATTCCAGCTATGAAGGTGTCCTGTTAACGAAAGAACTCTGGACTATCGGGGGAAGGTAGCCCAGCGGCAGAAGGAGTATGAGGACCTTTCTCTGGTGATGACAGAGAGGTTGTCTGCAACAAGGAAGGAGAGTTAAGCAATGATGAAAATTCCTTCAAAAATAAAAAGTGCTATCGGCCTTGAACTGAAGCGCTTTTCCCAGTCATTCAAAATCTCAAATCGAGGGGAACCGGAACATCGGAAGACGATTCACGCATCGTGTTAAACGATATACTTAATGATGTCTTAGGGTATGATAAATATACTGAATTGAAAACAGAACAACGAGAAAAAGCAGGTCGCTTAGATTATGTTGTTAAGCTCACAGAAGGTCCGTATGCCAGTAAAAAAGACAAAATTGATTGCGTTGTTGAGGCCAAAGCGATCTACCAAGACCTTACTCGAAAATATGTAGAACAAACCTTAACCTATTGCTTAACGACCAACACCAAATATTTTATGCTCACCAACGTCCGACAATGGCATTTGTATAAAATCAAACCGGCACAGAAGGAGACCAGACCCGACGCAGAACTGATTCATGAGGTTGATTTTACACAACCAAATAATATGGAGGCGTTGGCGGAAGAATTTTATATTCTGTCTCGGGCGTCTTATTTAGCTGGAAATTGGGAGCGTGTGGCCACCTTAAAACGAGCCACGAATGTCAATGATATTTTTACGATTTTGCTGAGTCAGAAAGCCATCAAGCTCGTGACAAAACTGTTAGGTGACATTCATGGGGTTAAAATTCCTGAAGAACTCGTCGGAGAAATAATTGAAACAAGACTTGGCGATGACCAAAAACTCAAAGTCAATCGCACTCTTTTAAAGCGCCTGAATGCCTCTGGTGAGACCAAGAAACGGAACACAGCCAAGGCCTCACAACCACGTGTGGAAGCGGAGCCAACAGAAGCCACGGTAGTTCCCCTGTCTGATCAAGAGACGTAATTCCTGTATCGCTCTACTCTGGTTGCGGTTCGGGCGGCATTCGTACCATGAACTTACCGCTGTATTCAGGGGTCGCCAGTGGCGCTGCGGGTGTCGGGTCCAGCTAACTCAGTGAAGGAAATTCCACACAGAGCCTCAGGTGCTCTGCCGTTGTACGGGGGGACTGGGTTTAAGTGGCGCCCACGTGCATGGGTGATTGTTTCGCCAACGTATCCGCCAGTTCGTACAACAGGGTTTCCGTATCCTCCCAACCGATGCAGGCATCGGTGATTGAGACCCCATATTCCAACGTTTTGCCGTTCACCCAGGATTGCTTGCCTGGTTTCAGATTGCTTTCCAACAACAGCCCCAGGATGTATCGTTGCCCCTCGCAATATTGTTTCACGACGGAATGGGCAACCGGAATCTGGCGCGTGTGATCTTTGTCGGAATTCCCATGTGAGCAATCAACCATAATGGGTCTCACGATTTTCTCATCCACCAGCCCGTCTCGGGCTTGAAGAATGTGTTCCCGGCTGTAATTCGTCTTTCCGCCGCCGCCGCGTAACACGATATGTCGGTCGGGGTTCCCATTGGTCTTGATAATGGATGTGACACCATCGAGATTAATCCCGACGAACCTGTGAGGCTGTCTCGCTGCCACCATGGCATTGAGGGCGACTTGCAGACTGCCATCCGTTCCGTTTTTGAAGCCGACCGGCATGGATAATCCACTCGCCATTTCCCGATGGGTCTGGCTCTCGGTGGTGCGTGCGCCGATGGCTGACCAACTGATGAGGTCGGAAAGATATTGGGGAGTCACCGGGTCGAGCGATTCGGTGGCGCAGGGCACACCAAGACTATTCAGGTTCAGGAGAAGGGTTCGGGCCTGTCTCAATCCTTCGGCAATGTCGCAGCTACCGTCCAAATGAGGATCATTGATCAGCCCTTTCCACCCGACCGTCGTTCGCGGTTTTTCAAAGTAGGTCCGCATGACGATCAGCAGGTGTTCTTTGGTGGCCTCACCGACTTTCTTGAGTGCGGACCCGTAGGCATGGGCCGCTTCAGAGTCATGGATGGAGCATGGCCCGATGACCACGAGGAGCCGATGCTGGTCTCGTCCATAGAGGATATCCCTGATGGCCTGACGGGTTTGCAGGACCGTGGTCTCCGCGGCCGCGGGAACCGGCAGTTGTTCCTTGATCTGCCGAGGGGTTACCAGTTCCTCGATTTCAATGACGTATCGATTATTGAGAGGTTCATTCATAAAACGACCTTCCTGAGAAATACGAAGGGCTCCAGAAAAAATGAATAATATTCGTACAATTTCCTACATAGCTTAGCGAAAATGAAAATTCCTCGCAAGAGACTGTATGGGGCTACTCCCCGATGGAGCCTCGCTAAAACCCGTCGGGACAAGTCTCGCGGACAGGTTTTGGGACCCGGGTTGCCGTTGACGCAGGAAATTGTACCGGAGATTACCGGTCGAGGCTATGGTGAGGCGGGACGGTGTTGGCGAATGTCGTTGATTGCAGTTGGCGAATTCTCTTCAGCTTCCTATACTGTTATCGAGTGGCATACAGATGGCAATGGTGCCCCTAAGAAACCCGGATGCCAGAAGGGAAAGGTAGAGTTGGATGAACCGACCACGTGAACTCTTTGTTCCTGCGAAAATCACCGACGTGCATACCTACGACCCGGGCGAAATGAGAAAGGTCGCCTTCACGTTGCCGGAGACTTTCGAGGTCGATGGACGGCCCGTTCCGGTTCGTGATCGCATGCGTCCCGGTTCGGCGTTTTTGGTGAAACCGTTTGGTGTTCGGACGCAAAAGTATCGCCGCAGAATGTATACGCGCACCAATTGTTCGGATGAAAGCCCGCGCGTGTTGGAAACGATTATCAATGATACTCATAAGGAAAAAGCCGATACCTCTCCCTGGTGGCAGACCGATGATCTCGTGCAGCGTTGCCGCACGGGTGGATCGATCGACGTGTGCGTGAAGTATGATGAAACCCATTCGGAACTGGTGGTGTATCAAAACAGTCATACGGTTGATCCAACGACCCTGGTTTTGGAAGCCGATCACGAATGGCGTTCCATGCGGATCGTGGCATTGGCGCTTTCGACGGGCATTACGCCGTTTTTGTCGTATCTGCAGTATATGAAAGCCAGAGCGTTCGGAACCCTGGACGGAACAACGGAGGGACATTTCAGCCTTATCGTGAGTGTCAAAACGCCTCGTCAGTTGATGGAGCATCAGACATTGCTGGATCTGGCCCAGGAGTTTCCGCAACACTTTTCGTATTATCCCGTGTTAACCCGGGAATGGCCGGAAGATTGGTCTCATGTGAAAGGGCGAATCATGCAAGTCCTGACGAACGAGGGACAGGAAGAGCGCGTGAACCTTACTCCGCTCATTGCGCTGGAACCAAACCTGCGGCAGTGTCACGTTCGGTTTTGTGGCAATACGCTGGCAAAGGATCAACTCGTCTTGGGGCTTGAGCAGGCACAACTGGCTCCGCTCAGTTTTCGGGCTGAAACGTGGTGACGATCGTTTTTCTCGCATCAAAAGCTCGTGAGGAGAGGAGAAGGCGGCTTGATCCGGGGTGAGTGGAGGATGGAACGTGACCCGATTGGCTTCGATATTGTTGAATAACCTGTAGCCATTGGCCTCTCGTTCTTGCCAGAAGATGCCCTCAACCTCAACGGTTCGACCGGTGGTCATCTGGATGTCGCCCAAGGTGCGATCATGTCGCCCGAAAACCAGCACGCGGTCGGGTCCTGTTTTGAGGTGGAATACAAAATTGATGAAATGTTTCGAGTCGTCGAGGTGAAGTTCCAGGCGCGTGACGGTTCCTCGGATTCGAATCAGTCTTTGGTGGTATTGGCTGGGGGTCTGAAGCAGTTGCGTGATGGTGACAATCTCAATAAGCCTTTTGTTTTCAATCTGTTGCGAAAAACATGGAGGAGGAAAATGGCTGGGGATCACCTGTCCTGACAGACCTGATACGATGAGCCCCAACCAGAGGATACACATACTTTACGTTACCTTCACGGGTTCGACGTACTGTCTCATGTATTCTTCTCCCGAGCAAGACCGGGCTATCTTGAAGAGGATTGGGCCGGTGGTATAGAGTACAAGCAGGAAGGAGTTTTCCCTTATATATAACTCACTCAACATCGGTAGAGTATTCCTATGACACGGCAACAACGGTATCAGCGGCGTCACAAGGAAGCAGGCCTGTGCATTTATTGTCCCAGAAAAGCCCTCAGCCAGTGGTTTTGTGCTATGCACTTGAAAAAACGGCGGACATTGATGCGGGTGCGTAAGGGCAGTCGTCCCTGGCATCCCGGCGGGCCGGGGCGTCCGCCTCTCACCAGACGATCCAGTCAGGTCTGAGGGATAGAGAGGGCTTTTCGGGCTACGTTCTTCTGCCCGTCAGGTATGCGCCTTCCGTCTTTCCTGCAAGGAATTGTCGTGACGGCATGCGGGCAATCCTTCGTCAGGTTTGGTTTCCCAACATTTCCTGCAACCAGTCGAATGCTTCATGATACATGCCCGGGCAGGTACTTTCCCGGGGTCCGGCCACGTTCAGAACGGTCATACCCGAATGGGAAATCCACGAGGCGACAGCATGGGGATCCGGTTTTGTTGTCAAGTCGATGACGCGATAGGGCTTGTGAAAGCGCCGGGCTGTGTGGATCGTCAGGGCTGTGCCACCCGTGGGGTCGCTGCGGGTCAGGATTAAGGTTCCATCCGCATCGCGGACGTTCCACCGTGTTCGTTGGGAATAATGCGGCGAAGGCGTTTCCTGCAACGGATACGTCATCGGGATCATGCCATCTTCGGCCTGACGCCCCCTCGGGCACCAGCCTCCAATCGGCAGATCCATGGCCAAGGCGACGTCGAGGGCTGCCCGATCAACGCCTGTTTGACCGCCTGAGATCAATTTGGCAATAAGAATGTGTGACACAACGGCAGATGCCCCAATGCGTGAGAGTAGAGTAGATGGATGACGGATTCCCAGTGCATGAAGCGGGAGCCGTCGCCGCTTGTTCTGCAACCCCGCCCCCCGCTATGATCAAGGCATAAGGAGTCGATGAGAGCTGATGGCACAAATCCATCTTGATTACTATACCACCCTGGGGGTGACTCCAGAGGCGTCGGATGAAGAGATTAAGCGATCCTATCGCAAACTTGCGCTCAAATATCATCCTGATCGCAATCAGGGAAACAAGAGCGCTGAAGAAAAAATTCGGGAAATCAATGCCGCGTATGAAGTGCTCGGTGATCCCGAAGCCCGGAAATCTTACGAACGGCTTCGGTTTGGGGGCTATGGCCGGAAATCGGATTTTGCCCCTGAGGAACCCACCGAAACGATCGATCCTGGGGTTGTCCTCGAAGCCATGGAGAAAAAGTTGTGGGAGGAAGGGCGAGTGGAAATCTTTCGGAAATTGATGAAGGCCCTTCCCCTGGTGAAACAGGAACTGGCCAACATTCGCAAAGCCACGGTCGCCAAATTGGGCTATGACAAATTTCATGAAGAAATTGTGAAGATATATGCCAAACACGCAATCGATGAAATCATCACTCCTGAGATGGAAGAGCGAAAAGAACGGTTGATTGACGTGGCCTTACACATGCTGTTGTCTCAAGGCGTCGACGGCCGGGGCGGCCAGAAAGGAGAGGAGTGGGTCAGACGGCAATTGGCCGCGGCGTTTCGTCGGGGTCGGGTGGATGGCTATTGTGAAGCCTGTGAGTTGCTCTACGTTCGGCGGTAGCCTGCTTGCCGTGGCAGGCAGATTACATTGCACTCCCTCTCCCTATGGGAGAGGGGTGGGGTGAGGGTGTCGTTTCCGGTTAGGCTACTAAAACCGGTATTCAAACGCTACGTAGTAGAACCCGCCGTTGAAGCCGAAGGGCGCGGAACGGCGCGAGTACTGGAACACACCAGGTGAGTCCACGATGACGTTGCCCTGGCTGTCGATGATTGTCCCACGTCTAGCCGTGCCAATTGTATCTTCGTCAGGCGTTACGTCGAACAGGTTGTTGGCACCGATCTTGAAAATCCCGAATTTCCCAAAGTTGTAGCTTGCCTGCACATCGGTGACGTACTTGGCATCGAATTTCTGTTTTGTGGTGATACCGTTTCTCGTATCGGAACTCACCGTGTATGAGCCGTAGCGGTGTACCATCACCGATGCGGAGAATTGGTCCAGTTGGTACAAACTCGACAGTGTAAAGCGGCTCTTGGGCTGCCATTCTTCTATGATCGACCGTTCACGCTCTTCAAACAGTGAAGAGGGAAGACCGGCAGGAAGTTTGACGTCCCTGATTTGGGTTTGCATGAGGGCTCCCAGGAAATTAAGTTCCAGGTCCCCGCGATTGATGAACGGTACGTCCCATGAGGCAACCACATCCATGCCTCGGGTCTCGGTATCCGCCGCATTCATGAAAAACTGCCCCTCGCCGGCGCCCACGCCTTCGAGTTGCATGATGGCGTCGTTTGAAAGAACGTCCTTCTTCACAGTTCCGCTTAGTATGATTCTGTCTTTCACTTCAATGCGGTAGAAGTCAGCGGTGAGGGTAAACGAGGAAGACGGCGTATACACAAACCCTACGCTCAAGTTGGTCGCGGTTTCTTGCTTGAGTTCGGGTATTCCTATGGCTTTCGCGGCAGCACTGTTGTTCCTGAACGTCCCTACCTGTATAGGCGCTTCCTGTCCAGTGACAAATTGGGTGCTCACGCTGTTGAAGTAGAGTTGCTGCATGGACGGTGCGCGGAACCCGCTGCTCATGGACCCTCTGGCTGCGAATGCCGGGGAGAGGTCCAGTTTCGTGGCGAGTTTGCCGTTGACGGTATGGCCGAAGTCGCTGTAATGCTCGTAACGCACCGCGGGACTGACTAGGACCTTATCAAAAATACCAAGATCATTCACGAACATCTCGGCGTCTGTATACAAAGAAAAGGCGTGCCGCGACTCGTTCACCTCGGCTTCAGGTCTGAATCCAGGCCAGACTTGCATGCCGCCCGCTGCCCCTGTCGGTCCGTCATAATCTTCATACGCATATTCTTCTCCGGCTTCGATCTGGTAGTTGTCTCTCCTGTATCCCGCTCCCCATGCCAGGCTCATGTTTTTCTCCGGCACCGGCAGGGAGAAATCCAGGTTCACGGTAGTAAGGTAGAGTCCCAGTTGTCCGATTTCCGCTGAGGTTGGCCCAGCCATGCCTCTGGCGGCGACCCAAGGGCGTTGTGGGAATTTGAAATCTCAATATTGAACGTATTGGCTCCGTGGACCACTCCAAGGTCAGCGGTGATTCCATTATCGAATTCTTTGACGAGACCCGCGCCGAAGGAATAGTCCCAGATGGTCGTGTTGATCATCGGGAGAAATCCATCAGGATAGGCACGGAGGGGTGGGTCTCCAAAGGGAGGGTTTTGGGAGTCAGAGTTTGCCGCTCTCCAAAAACCGCCGCTCTCGTTTTGTCGCCTCGACACGTCGGCGAAGGAGTAGAGTTCGAGTCCCTTCCCGATCGGCGTGTCGAAGTGGAGGGCGCCGCTGAATTGTTCCGAATCGGAGTCCCCGACGCGGAAGTTGCGGCGGTTGAAATTCTTTTCTTTATTGCCGGGGTCATTCGTAATGACTTTGGCGCCTTCTCCATATTTCTCCAAGGCTGCTGGCTTCCATGATGCCCCGGACGCACAGCTAGTCTCACTCAGGGTACAGGTTGTCGTGTCGGGGTAATTGGGAATTCCGAACAGCCCGGCCCGGTTGGTTCTCTCCCGGTTACGATACTCGAACGTCGTGTGCAACGTGCCGTCTTCTCCGACCTTGAAGCCTTTGTCCAGGCTGGCGACGAACTGATCGCCGTCTCCCTTGTAGGTCGTTCCATAGTTTGTCCGGAATCCGCCCTCGTAATCGTCCTTGAGGATGACGTTGATGACACCGGCTATGGCATCCGACCCGTACTGTGCGGAGGCCCCGTCCCGCAGGACTTCGATGCGTTTGATCGCGCCCATGGGTATCGCGTTCATGTCGGTACCCGCTGTTCCGCGTCCTACCGACCTGTTGACGTGGATGAGCGCGCTGCCGTGGCGCCGCTTTCCATTGACCAGAACAAGCACCTGATCAGGTCCCATTCCTCTCAGCGTTGCGGGGCGTACGGCGTCAGACCCGTCGCTGATCGACGAGCTTGAGAAATTGAACGAGGGGATCAACCGCTGGATGGCCCGGCCCACTTCGAGTTGTCCCGTGTTGCGCATATCTTCCTGTTTAATGAGGTCCACCGGCACGGGGGAATCCGTTATGCTTCTGCCTTGAATCCTGCTTCCGATAACGACGATTTCCTCAAGTCTGGTTGGCTCCTCCTCGGGATCGGATTGCTGCGCTGAAACCACGGGCGCCAATACACAGATAATCAAGATTGTGAGCAATAGGTTTCTGTACCGCATGCCTCGTTCTCCTTGTCTTTTGGGATGTGAGAAACAGTATAAAGATAGCAGAAACAAATGCAGATGGAAAGCTAAACGTCTGGACTGAAAGGTCTATTAAGTAGGCCCGCTAAATAACGGCAATTAATTGAACTGGTGCCTCGACGCTCAGGCTACAGCATTTGAAGTTTGGCGGAGGGGGTGGGAATTCGAAGTCGCACGGAGAGGGGCTCCGTGCTCCCGCTAGGGGGCCAAGCCCCCTCGCGCCGTCGCGGTGCGCCGGTCACCCCATGAAGGGGGCGCACCCCCTTCAGAACCCCCGTTCGAATCCCATTCACATAGATGGCAATGCACCGATATGATGGCTCCATGTTCAGGCTGTACGGCGTGTGACATTATGGCGGAGGGGGTGGGATTCGAACCCACGGTCCCGTGAGGGACTCCGGTTTTCAAGACCGGCCTGTTCGTCCACTCCAGCACCCCTCCGGGTTGCGCTTCTTATTGCATGGGTTCTTCGATGAGAAACCAGCCGTGCCGTTGCATGCAGACTTCGTAGCTTGCGGAACCTTTGAGCCCGGCCATGCCCGGGTCTTCTTCACATTTGACGCTCACGCGTTCAAATTCACCAGGAGGCGCGCCTGGTTTCGACCATGAGGTTTGAACTTTCGTCATTCCGCACCCGCTCATGATGCCGAGGACGGCCAGGGTACAGGCCGATAGTCTGATCAGCTTCCCAATGCTCACGGAGGACCTCCTTGTTAGGCACAGATGATTGTAGGGCAGGCTCCTGTGCCTGCCTGAACTCCGGGTCCGTCGGCAGCGTCAGGATACCGGGTTTGCGCTGATTCGTTCGATCCCGTTCATATACGGACGCAACGCCTTGGGAATGATGACCGAACCGTCTTCCTGTTGATAGTTTTCCAGAATGGCGACGACCGTCCGGCCCACGGCTACGCCGGAGCCATTGAGCGTATGAAGATAGGCCGGCTTGCCGCCCTTGGGCCGAAATCGAATATTGGCTCTCCGCGCTTGAAAGGCTTCGAAATTGCTGCACGACGAAATTTCCCGGTACGCGTGTTGCGAGGGGACCCAGACTTCGAGATCATAGGTTTTGGCAGTGGCGAACCCCAGATCGCCGCGGCACAAGCTGACGACCCGGTAGGGCAATTCGAGCGCTTGCAGAATCGCTTCGGCCGCGTTGGTCAGGCGCTCGAACTCGGAATACGATTCCTCCGGGGTGGTGAAGGCCACGAGTTCAACTTTATGAAACTGGTGTAGGCGAATCAGGCCGCGTGTGTCTTGTCCGTATGAGCCGGCTTCTCGACGAAAACAGGGCGTCGACGCCACGTGCCGAATCGGCAAGGCGGTATCCGGAAGAATTTCGTCCCGGTACATGTTGGTGACCGGCACTTCGGCCGTTGGGATTAAGATGTACTCGTCATCGCGGAGGTGAAACAGGTCGCTTTCGAATTTCGGGAGCTGTCCCGTGCCGATCATGGCCTCTCGATTGACGAGATAGGGTGGGAGCACTTCGGTATAGCCATGCGTCCGGGTATGGATATCGAGCATCAACGTGGTTAACGCGCGTTCGAGTTGGGCGCCCGTACCCAGTGCCATGGAAAAGCGCGCTCCCGCGATTTTGCCGGCCCGTTTAAAGTCCAGAATGCCCAGGGATTCTCCTACTTCCCAATGCGGTTTCGGTGGAAAGGCAAAGGAGGGCGGCTCACCCCATCGACGAACTTCAACGTTCTGCGACGCATCGGCTCCTTGAGGAACCGTGTCATGCGGGACGTTGGGAATGCCCAGCGCATGTTCTTCGAGTTGGGTCTCAATCATCTGCAAACGTTTTTTGTTGCTAGCAATGGCATTGCCCTGTACCCGCATGGCGTCAACGGCTGTTTCAAGCCTAGGGAGCGGGGCGATTTTTTCCAACGTCTTGATAAGGTTTTGCATTTTGGCCACTGCTGGTACATCCAGTTGGAGTGAGGTGATTTTCTCTTTCCACGTGTCGTTAATTTCTCGCATGGCGGTTAGGGCTGGTATATCCAACTGGAGTGAAGTGATTTTCTCTTTCCATGTGTTGTGAATTTCTCGCATGGCGGTTAGGGCGGGCATATCCACCTGGAGCGGGGTGATTTTCTCCAACGTCTTGATAAGGTTTTGCATTTTGGCCACTGCTGGTATATCCGCCTGGAGCGATGTGATTATCTCCAACGTCTTGTTAAGGCCCTGTGTGGTAGCTACAACCTCGGAGCCTTTTTTGAGTTGATGCCGGAGGGCTTCGACTTGGGAGAGCTGGTCGAGGCGGTCCTGTAGGAGCTTTTCGACTTCCTCCCATGCCACGTCGGCTCCACGGGGTCCGAGTTGGTCGCGAATGGCGGGTAACTGTTCTCTGAGCGATCGAAGATCATACATGGAGAAAATCCCAACTTGTTGAAAAGACGGATGAAAGTTAGCATGTGTCTCGGAGCCAGTCAACGAAGAGGCAACGAGGCGTTATACTTGCGGTGGCGTGAGGTTTCTCCTACTCTGAGTCTATGCCGTATCTGTTTCCGTACGAAGATCTTTTTGTCGGGGGTGTGGTCTTCATGATTCTCGGGCTTTTGCTCGTGCGAGCGGTCGTTGCTAAAAAACAGAGAGGCAAAGACGTTGATCGGACCGATCTCTAGTCAGCCTCGGTTTGATCTTTTTTGGCTTGCGTTACTATAATCCCGCCTTTTGTCCCACACCTTACTCAGGAAGATAAGCCTATGAATGACATGTCACGAGTGCAACGACCCGATGGCCGCCGACCCGATGAAATTCGTCTCGTCAAGGTGACCCGACCGTTTATCAAGTATGCGGATGGGTCCGTCCTGCTGGAAATGGGCGAAACCAAAGTCATTTGCACGGCGTCGGTTGAGGAAAAGCTCCCGCCGTTTTTACGGGATAAAGGGCAAGGCTGGGTGACGGCTGAATATGCCATGTTGCCACGGGCCACGCATGATCGCATGCCCCGCGAAGCCTCGCGAGGGAAGCAAAGCGGCCGGACCCTGGAAATTCAACGGCTTGTGGGCCGAGCGTTACGCGCGGTGACGGATTTGCCTGCGATGGGAGAGCGCACGATTTGGATCGATTGTGACGTCATTCAAGCCGACGGCGGCACGCGCACGGCCTCGATTACCGGAGCCTTTATCGCACTCGCCGATGCGTTTGCCGCATTGAAAGAGAAGAAAATGCTGAAGAAGATGCCGCTGGTGGATTATCTGGCCGCCATCAGTGTCGGACGAGTCGGAGGGGTCTCCTTAGCGGACCTGTGCTACGAAGAAGATTCCATGGCCGAAGTGGATATGAATCTCGTGATGACCGGCAAGGGGCGCTTGGTTGAGGTGCAAGGGACAGCCGAACGCGGTTCGTTCGGAAAAGAGGAGTTGGACCAATTCCTGGTTTTGGGGTGGAATGGTATCCAGCAATTGATCAAGCTGCAAAAAGACTGTATCGGCAATCTCGCGTAGAACGTCATGGAGCTTGTGTTAGCGACGGGGAATCGGGATAAACAGCAGGAGATGAAGGCGCTCCTGCAGGACCTTGGTTTGACCATTCGGACGCTGGATGAGTTTCCCGCCGCTCCGGTGGTGGTTGAAGATGGCGAGACGTGCCAGGCGAATGCCGGCAAAAAGGCCAGGGAGATTGCGCAGTTCACCGGCGCGCTGACCCTCGCCGATGATACCGGCTTGGAGGTCGACGCCTTAGGGGGCCGCCCGGGCGTGTTTGCCGCTCGATATGCCGGAGCCCACGCGACGTATGCAGACAACTGTCGAAAATTGTTGGACGAACTGACGGGTGTCCCAGCGGATCAACGGGGGGCTCGTTTTCTGACGGTGGTGGCCATTGCCGATCCTGTTTCTTCCGTCGAGTTCGTGGAAGGTGTGTTACGGGGACGGATCGCGGAGCACTGCTCCGGAGGCCACGGGTTTGGATATGATCCGGTCTTTCTTGTCCCTGAACTGGGAAAAACTCTGGCGGCATTGACGCTTGACCAGAAGAACCGAATCAGTCATCGTGGACAAGCGTTGGCTAAAGCCAAAGACGTGTTGAAACGCAAACTTTGGAGAGACGTCGGGGCGTAGCGCAGCCCGGTAGCGCGCCTGCTTTGGGAGCAGGATGTCGGAGGTTCAAATCCTCTCGCCCCGACCAGTCTCAACACACCACCTCGCATCACTTGGTGAAGAGTAAGGTCGAGCGCCCGTAGCTCAGTGGATAGAGCATCGGCCTTCTAAGCCGAGGGTCGCAGGTTCGACCCCTGCCGGGCGCGCCACTCTGCTGCACAGACTCACGGTCCTGCGCTTGGCTTTTGAGGCTGGCGGCGTTTCGGCTTGTTCACGTAGAAGGATGGATCCTGCATAAAGGTCACGTTGTGATGGGGCATAATCCTGGATTCGAACGGTTGGTTGAGATAAGAAAAAGCCACATTCGTGAGTGCAGGCCGAGTGAGGTCATGGCTCGCCTCGAACGTGGTGAAGCCTTTCATTTTATCGATGTTCGGGAAGATCGTGAAGTTGCGCAAGGTTATGCCCAGGGGGCTATTCACAAAGGCCGGGGGATTCTCGAACGTGATATCGAGGAAATGATTCCTGATAAAAACGCGGAAATTATTCTCTATTGTGGTGGAGGATATCGATCGGTCTTGTCGGCTGCCAACTTGCAAGAGATGGGCTATACGCAGGTCTTGTCCATGGCAGGAGGCATCAAGGCATGGCGACAGGCGGGGTATCCTCTGGAGCCAGGCCCTGATGCTCGAGACTAGCATGCACACGTCCCGTCACTCTTCCCTCGTATGAAGGCTGAGCCCTTTATTTGTGGGTTTGATTAAACTCCTTCACGACCTCATCGGTAATATCCATGCCCTTGGTGGAGTAGATCACAATTTGCATAATGGCCTCATTGCCCTTATCAATGACCAACGAAAAGCCACGCCGTTCGGCTACAGTCTTGGTCGCACTTTCGATTTTCTTCATGTAATCCACCATCAACGTCTTTTGCTTTTCCTGCACTTCTTGCTGGAACGTTTGTCGCCGCCGTTGGTAATCCTGGATCTTGCCTTGTAACTCTTCCTGCAAGATTTGCGTTTCGGTGTCACTGCGACCCGTACCGCCTTGAAGCTGCTGTTCGAGTTTCTGTATTTCTTCTTCGTCCGTTTCCAACAGTTTTTGACGAACCATCACGTGTTCTTTTAAGGTCGCCAGCGCCTTTTGCCCTGCGTTGGAATTTTCCAGGACCGCTTGAGGATCAACGATGGCTATTTGAAACGATTCCTCTGCCAAGGCGTAGGGGAGGCTACAAAACAGGCTTTGGATCATGAACCATCCGAGCAGGGCGAGGATCATGTTGCCGCGTTTATGTGAAGTATGCTGATGACGTCCTTGCATAAGACAGAACTCCTTCCTCAAAACAGATAGTGAGTGATGATCGGTAACGGAAAACGAGTGTTGTTATGGAGATGAATTGCCTCGATCGGTCTATCTTTGAATTTATAAGGCTATTCATTGAGACTGGGCGATGTCAAGAGGAGGGTTTTCGGCAATGTCTCTAAGTTTCAAGTCGCACGCTGATTCTTCTCCGCTACTCGTCTGTTTCGGCGATAGTCTCACCGCGGGGTATCACGTTCAGGCTGAGACGGGGATGCCTCTGCCGGATACTCCCTACGGCGGATTTCTCCAGGAATGGTTAGGCGCACGAGGGCGGGTCTCCGTTAAAGGAATGTGCGGCGAAACAACGTCCGACATGGTGACGCGATTCCCTCGCGACGTTGTTGACGTGCTTCCTGCTTCTACCGTGATTTTAGGCGGAACGAACGATTTAGGATGGGGCGCTGCTCCCTCGACGATTATCACGAATTTAGAGCGTTTCTATACGCTGGCGTTGGCCGCGAATGTCCAACCCGTTGGAGTGACGGTCCCTTCCATCAGGGCCGAGGATCCCGGCGCCGGCCAACTGCCTGACTGGCTTCACTCACATCTTCACTCTCGGTTGGAATTGAATCGCCTGATTGCAGAACGATGTCAACGTCATCACATGCCGTGTGTGGATTTGTTTCAGGCGACTTCGGAAGGCCCCTTTTTTCTCCTGGCCTCGCACTTTTCCAGCGATGGCCTGCATCTCAATGCCGCGGGTTATCGGACGTTTGCCCGGTTGGTATGGAACGCATTATTCGCGGATCGTTTCGGCGCCTGCCCCGGATCTTCTAAACTCCTCTCCCCACTGCGGGAGAGGGCAGGGTGAGGGGGGCATGACCGGGACAGGCTTCGTATCAAGACCTTCCTTCTGTCATTCCTGTATGTGTTCAGTCATTCGTTGACAATTCTCGCCCCGTCTTTCCCCTCCTTTGCTTGTCCTGAGCGTAGCCGAAGGATCGGGAGGGGTGAGGGGGCATTAGGCATGCCTAGCTCACCCTCCCCTTACAAAGGGGAGGAAAACGACGGCCCTTCTTTCTTGGTTCCCCTCTTGTGGTCAGCCCCTCATTCTGTCAACGAATGACTGAACCTTTACAATCCCCGACGCTTGTTCTTGACATTTTTAATCAAGGATCTAATCGGGGATCCAGAGTTTTTTGTTCCAGACGGGTTCGCACGCATGGAGGAGCAGAAGAGAACGACCCTGGATTCCTGCTTCCGCAGGAATGACAGCTTAGGGCTATTTTCATACCAATGACCGAAGAGGGAAAAGCAGGAATGACAGATTCGCGGTGCCGTTGGCTGAGAGGAATCAGGTCGTGGAATCCGAAGACGAACCTGAGTTTGAAGGTGCCGGACTCGACGGAGGAGACGTGGGCGAGGATGATGACGTGTCAGGGGTGGAGCCGGATTCGCTTTTCGCGGGGGTCTTTTCCGATCCACTGCCTGCTCCGTCCTTTGCCGGGCTCTCAGGTTGTTTCGCTTGGCTGGGATCTTTCATCTTATTTGAGTAATCCGTCACGTACCAGCCGGTCCCTTTGAACATGATGCCGGACGCCGATATGAGTTTTCGGACCGCGTGCCCGCATTGTATGCATTTGTCGATCACCGGGTCGGAAATTTTTTGCCGGACTTCGAATTGATGGTGACAGGTCTCACATTGATATTCGTATAGTGGCATCGTTATCCCCTCGTTTCACGGTCTTTCTATTTCCAATAATCTTTTTTTCGGCAAAGTCAAGGATCTTTGGGGATCAGGCCAGGGCCTGAATGGCCTTTGCGACCCTTTTGAGTCCTCGTTCGATCGAGTCGAGCGTGGGGGTATAGGTCAACCGCAGATGGTGCGGACTTCCAAACGGTTCACCGGGCACACATGCAACGTGAGCTTCATGTAATAAGTAGGTGGCCAGGTCTCCCGATGTCGCGATGGTTCCATTTGCATGCCGTTTGCCCAAGATTCCCGACACGTTGGGAAATGCGTAAAAGGCTCCGGTAGGGGTTGGACAGGTCATGCCGGGGATCGCGTTCAACGTGTCAATCATGAGGCGACGCTTGGGACTCAGATCCGCAAGCAACTCCTCGAAAAATGGGGTCCCGTCCCGGAGGGCGGCCACCGCGGCTTTTTGCGAAATCGACGTGGGATTGGACGTGCTTTGGCTTTGAATCATCGCCATCGCGGCGATTAACGCTTTCGGTCCCCCGGCGTACCCGATACGCCATCCCGTCATGGAAAACGCTTTGGAAACGCCATTCACCACAAGAGTCTGATCGGCAATCTCGGGTGCGGCGGATACGATACTCAGGAACGGCGTTTCTCCATAGACGAGTTGTTCATAAATTTCGTCGGAGATCACGAGAAAGCCGTGACGTTTGGCCACGTCGGCCACGGCTTCAAGCGTCTCCCGTGTATACAGTGTCCCCGTCGGGTTACACGGGCTGTTCAGGATCAGCGCCCTGGTGCGGGGGGTGACGCTGGCTTCCAATTGTTTGGGATCAAGCGCATACCCGTTACTTTCCTTTGTTTCCAGAATAACGGGTTGTCCATCGGCCAGTCGCACGATATCCGGATAGGACACCCAATACGGAGCGGGGATCATGACTTCGTCCCCGGGATCCAAAAGGGCTTGCGCGACGTTATACAGGGTATGCTTGGCCCCGCAGGACACCAGGATTTGCGATTTCTCGTAGTGGATCCCCTGGTCTCGTGAAAATTTCTCAACGATGGCTTGTTTGAGCTCATCGGTGCCCGAGGCCGGCGTGTATTTGGTAAACCCGTCTGTGATGGCCGCCTTCGCGGCCGCTTTCACCACCTCAGGCGTGTCACATGCCGGTTCCCCTGCGGAAAAATCAATGACGTCCATGCCTTGGGCCACCATGGATTTGGCCGTTGCCGAAATGTTCAAGGTCGGGGATGGGACGATGCGAGTGGTACGGGTGGCCAGTTTCATGGTGAGGGATGCCCATACTTTTCACGAAGGAGTTTGGCTGCCTCAGGGATGAGAAAGGCCTCCAATGCACCTCCGAACAGGGCGAGTTCTTTGACGATGCTGGAAGTCAGATACGAATATTCTTCGCTTGGCATCAGAAAAACCGTTTCCAACTGTTCATCGAGCTTGCGATTGAGTAACGCCATTTGAAACTCGTGCTCAAAGTCGGAAACCGCTCGTAATCCTCGAATAATGGCATGAGCTCCCCGCTGTCGAACGTATTCCACTAACAGGCCGTTGAACGATTCCACTTCCACGTTGGGGAATCCCTTCGTGGCGATTTTCGCAAGTTCGACTCGTTCCTCCATAGACAGCAGCGCTCCTTTTCGCGGATTGGGAGCGATGGCCACGACCAGCCGGTCGAAGACGCTGAGACTGCGACTGACAATATCCGTGTGCCCACGGGTAATGGGATCGAAGGTGCCCGGATAGATGGCTAGTCGCATGTGTCCTCCGCAGAACGTTGGTAGAAGGTGAGCATGGTGTCGCCATACCGCGATTGACGCGTTTGCGTGAGTGCTCCGATTCGGCCCGGTACGGGATGCTTGAAGAAATGTTCAAGAATGATCATCCCTTGAGAAGCGATTTTCTCACTCAGGCTCAGGCGTTCGAGCAATCGGGTCAGGTCGGTGGTGTGATAGGGCGGATCCACAAAGACAATATCGAACGCAGGCGGTTCGCCAAACGATGGAGGTGCGGTTAAAAACGTCTCAACGTCTTGTATGATGACGACGCATCGTTCGTCGTGGCCGCACCGGGTGACGTTTTCTCGAAGGATTCGTGCCGAGGCGACGTGGTTCTCCACAAAGACGACCTGGTGGGCCCCACGACTCAAGGACTCGAGGCCCAATGCCCCGGTTCCGGCATAGAGATCCAAGACGCGTGCGCCTTGTGTGCGATGGGCCAGGATCGACAATAAGGCTTCGCGGACTCGGGCCGAGGTCGGACGAAGGTCCTGCCCTTCTGGCTCTTTGAGACGACGCCCTTTTTGGCTGCCGGCAACGACTCGCACCGCTTGCTCCTTTCAGACGAGAAAAAGTAGCATACTGGTTCGTGAGCGGCAAGATAAGCCCATCAGAAGGAGTCTCCGCTTTGGTGGGGTGTGAAGTTGCGGCCGAATGGTTTACCCTCGCGGCAACGGTCGTCGAGAGCTTCCGGTAAGAGACGAGGAGAGGATGGACGAGAAATCTTCTAAAGCGATCCTGCATTGGCCAAAAGGTGAACGGCCGCGTGAGCGACTGCTGGAAGAAGGTCCGGGGTCTCTGACCGATGCGCAATTGCTGGCCATTGTGCTTCGGGTGGGCCGGCATAAGACGTCGGCTGTCCAGGTCGGCATGGATCTTCTACAGCATTTGGGAGGCTTGCAGGGATTGGCCAATCGAGGCGTCCAGGAACTCTGTGCCGTGCCGGGTATCGGCCCGGCCAAGGTGGCCCAGATCAAGGCGGCCATTGAGTTGGGCAAACGTGTGTTGTCCACTCCGCTGACGACCGGGACGGTGATTACCCAAAGTCAAACGGTTTTTGACCATTACTATCCACTGTTGCGGGATTTACGGCGCGAACTCTTTAAGGTGATCCTTCTCGATGCCAAGCATGCGGTCATCCGGGAAAAGACCGTCTCCGAAGGGAGTTTGACGAGCAGCCTGGTACATCCGAGGGAAGTGTTCAATGAAGCCGTCCGCGAGTCGGCGGCGGCCGTGATCTTTCTGCACAATCATCCGAGTGGGGACCCCAAGCCCAGTAAAGAAGACCGGGCGTTGACGGCACGCTTGCAGGAAGCCGGCGACATTCTCGGCGTGCAGGTGCTTGACCACGTCATCGTGGGTGACGGACGCTATGTCTCTTTTGCCGATGAAGGGTGGATGTCGCCGCCGATGGCCGCGTTGTCGAGCAAATACCTGCGTTGACGAAACATCGTTCGCCCCGAAAGTCCGTCGTATGGTGACGGTCTTCCGTAGCTTTCCAACGCCCGTCATGATAAAATTGTAAACTCTTTGTAGTCTTTCGGCCCTGATGGTATAATCTTTTCTTGGAGCGGCAGGAATAGCCCAACCCGAAGAGGAGCAGGCCCTCGTCAATGAGCATCGAGATGAGTCAAGTGGAACACGTGGCGGATCTTGCCCGGCTTCAACTGAGCCGGGAGGAACTGGAGCGGTTGAGTCGCCAACTGAGTCGTATTTTGACCTCCATGGAAGAGTTGAACGCCGTTGATACGACGGGTATTCCAGGGACGACGTCGGTGGTCGCGGGTGACGCCAACGTGTTGCGTGAAGATGAGAGACAACCCTCCCTGTCGCAAGTGCACGCGTTGAGCAACGCGCCGGAAGCGGTGGATGGCTTGTTTCAGGTTCCGCAAATTATCAGTGATCGGTGAATCCGAGGAAGTCGGGGAAACGATGTTACGGCAAATGTTACGGTCGAAAATCCACCGAGCGTTGGTGACGGATGCCTGTCTGGAATATGAGGGCAGTCTGACAGTCGATGAAGATTTGTTGGATGCGGCAGGGATTCTGCCCTATGAACTCGTAATGGTCTCGAATTTGAACAATGGTGAGCGGTTCACGACCTATGCCATCAATGGAAAACGGGGGTCCGGCGAAGTCGTGCTCAATGGACCCACGGCCAGAAAAGGGGTGATTGGGGATCGGGTCATCATTTTTTGTTATGAATATTACAATGATGATGAAGCAAAGCACCATTGCCCTCGAATCATTCAAGTAGACGACGACAATCGAATCGCCAATTGCGCCTGATGCCGACGGCGGCTTCTGATCGTCGTTTCTTCCTTCACTTGTAAGCCCGTTTCATAGCTATGTCACTTGTTAAATGTACCCTGAAAGAGCTTCAGGATCGCTTTACGCGTGGAGATGTCAGTGCCGTGGAGATTGTCCGCGCCTACTTTCTTCGGATCAGCGTCGTGGAGTCGAAGGTCAAAGCCTATATTACGCTGAACGACAAAGAGACCATTTTGTCTCAGGCCCAGGCGCTGGATGAGTCGTTGAGCGCCTGGAGAAAAACCGAGCCCCTGATGGCGATGCCGATTGCCATCAAGGATAATATTTGCACGGAAAGCCTTCCCACGACGTGTGGGTCCCGCATTCTTGGGGGGTTCACCCCGCCGTATTCCGCCACCGTGGTGAACGCGCTGCAGGCGCAGCAGTGTTTACTGATCGGAAAAACCAATCTGGATGAATTCGGGATGGGGTCTTCCACCGAATATTCGGCTTTTGGCCCGAGTCGAAATCCCTGGAGACTCTCCTCTGTGCCCGGTGGCTCGAGTGGCGGCTCGGCTGCGGCCGTGGCTGCCGATGAATGTGTTGCGGCGCTGGGGACGGATACGGGGGGATCTATCCGCCAACCGGCCGCGTGTTGTGGGGTCGTCGGCCTGAAACCGACGTATGGACGCGTGTCTCGTTATGGGCTCATTGCGTTTGCTTCTTCTCTCGATCAAATCGGGCCCATTACCAAGGACGTCATGGATGCCGCGTTGATGTTGAACGTGCTTGCCGGGCATGATCCCCGGGATTCGACCTCGGCGGACATACCGGTTCCCGACTTTACGCGGGCTTTCAAAAAGAAAGACCTCAAAAAACTGAAAATCGGGGTCCCGCTTGAATTTTTTGCAGAAGGTCTGGATCCGGAAGTCAGCGACGCCGTGGGCGAAGCCCTCGCCGTTCTGGAAGAATTGGGCGGTACGCTTCACGAGGTCTCGCTCCCGCACACGGGGGTTGCGGTGGCGACCTATTATATCTTGGCAACGGCGGAGGCGAGTTCCAACCTGGCCCGCTATGATGGCGTCAAATATGGATTCCGGGCCAAAGAAAACGCTGATCTTCTGGAGATGTATCGGAGCACCAGGCAAGAAGGGTTTGGTCCGGAGGTGAAACGACGGATTATGCTGGGCACCTATGCCTTGAGTAGCGGCTACTATGATGCCTATTATGCCAAAGCTCAAGCGGTACGGACCCTGATTCGACAGGATTTTGATCGGGTCTTTCAGGACGTCGATCTGCTCGTGACCCCCGTGATGCCGACCCCGGCGTTTCAACTCGGTGAAAAAATCGAAGATCCCCTGCAAATGTATTTGTCGGATCTGTATACCATTTCCGCAAGTTTAGCCGGAATTCCGGCGATTTCCTTGCCTTGCGGGTTGAGCCGGAAGAAGTTGCCGATCGGCATGCAAATTTTGGGTCGTCCCTTTGAAGAAGACGTCGTTCTTCGGGCCGCACGTGCGTATGAGTTGGCCACGGACTGGCACAAAAAACGACCACTTATTCGATAAGGAAGGTGACGTATGATTGAGGTTGCCGCAGTGGTAATTGCCGTAGCCTTTGTGGTGCTTGTGGGCTACGTCATTCCGACCGTGATTCAGGTGCGGAAGACCGCGACTCAAGCCGAACGATTACTATCGCAGATTAATTCCGAATTGCCGGAGATCCTGACAGAGATCAAGCAGACGAATGAGAACATTCGAGCCATGTCCATGCAAGCTCGGGAAGGAGTGGGCAGGGCATCGGTGTTGATGCATGCCATTGGCGACGTGGGTGAGACGGTCAATCAAGTCCATGGAGTTCTTCGTGGACAAAGTACGACGCTCATGAAGAATCTGGCCAGCGTGCTGGTGGGCATGAGGGCCGTGGTACTGACTTTAAAAAATCGTGCACAAAAAAGGGAGGGCAGGTAAATGGGAAACAAGAGTTCTGGTGCATCAGCCAGCAGCGTGATGGTGGCGTTTTTGAGCGGGATGGCGTTTGGCGCCGTTGCCGCCTTGTTATTGGCTCCGCAAGCCGGACGGGAATCGCGGGAGACCTTGTTCCGTACGGTGCGACAGGCGGGCGATGACGTTCGAGATTTTTCGGAAAGAGCCACGGATACCTGGGACGATGTGATGAACAAAAGCCGGGAGTTTCTGAATGAAGCCGGGACGGTCGTCAAGGATGCGGTGGATGCGGGGCGGGAGTCGGTGCAGCAAATGCGGCGTCCTTCTTCAGAAGAATCCGATCCGACACGGTGACGTTCGAAACCATCATTGGGTTGGAGGTTCACGCCCAACTCCAAACGCAATCGAAAATGTTTTGCGGCTGTGCGACGGAGTTCGGGGCGCCGGCCAACACTCGGACCTGTCCCGTTTGCCTGGGATTGCCGGGTGCGTTGCCGGTCGTGAATAAACGTGCGGTGGAAATGGCGATTCGGACGGGATTGGCTTTGAATTGTACCGTTCGGACAACGAACCAATTCGCCCGAAAGCATTACTTTTACCCGGACCTGCCGAAGGGCTATCAAATCTCCCAGTATGACCGGCCCATTTGCGAGAATGGCTGGCTGGCGTTCAAGGCAAACGGGACGTCCGGAAAGGTGAGAATCCGTCGAGCGCATTTGGAAGAAGACGCGGGGAAAAATATTCACGCGAGTGAAGATGCCGGCAGTTTCGTCGATCTGAATCGAGCGGGAACACCGTTGATAGAAATTGTGACCGAGCCCGATATGCGCTCGGCAGAGGAAGTCGTCTCGTATTTGAAGTCCTTACGGGACGTGTTGATGTATATAGACGTGTGTGACGGTAACATGGAACAGGGCAGTCTTCGCTGTGAACCCAACCTTTCGCTGAGGCCGGCGGGATCCGACGCATTTGGCACCAAGGTGGAACTCAAAAATATCAACTCGTTCAAGTTTGTCAAAGACGCCATCGAGTATGAAATCAAACGTCAAACCAAAGTCCTCACGGAAGGAGGAACGGTCTATCAGGAAACCCGATTGTGGGATATTGAGCGTAGCCAGACCGTTGTCATGAGAAGCAAGGAAGAAGCCCATGATTATCGCTATTTTCCCGATCCCGATCTCGTTCCGCTTGTGATTTCCGACGAGTGGGTTGAAGAATTGCGATCCACGATTCAGGAATTACCCCAGGATCGCCATCAGCGATTTCTGAGGGACTACGGATTGCCGGACTACGATGCCGGTGTGCTCACGAGCTCTCGTGCCTTGGCCGATTACTTTGAAGCCTGCGTGACGTTGTTTGCCGAACCCAAAACCATCAGCAACTTCATGATGAGTGAATTGTTGCGGGCGCTGCATCAATCCGGGACGACCGTCGAGTCTTCCCCCGTGTCTCCGGAACGGTTGGTGGGATTATTGAAACTCGTGCATGATGAAACCATCAGTTTGAAAGTCGCCAAGGAGATTTTCCCCGAACTCTACGCCGGAGACAAATCGGCCGCGCAACTCGTAGAGGAAAAGGGGCTCCGGCAACTGTCCGATGAAGGGGAGTTACTGGCTTTGGTCGACGCCGTCATCGAGCGGCACCCTGCGCAGGTGGCCCAATATCGAGAGGGAAAAGAGACGGTAATCGGGTTCCTGGTCGGCCAAGTCATGAAAAACTCCGGGGGCAAAGCCAATCCCCAAAAAGTGAATGCATTGTTCAAGACGCAGCTTTCGCCCTAACATTCGGTGCTCCACTTCCCCTCCTTTGTAAGGAGGGGTGAGGGGAGGTAGAGGCTATGATCAGGGCGCGACCCTACGTGCTCTATGGACGTTCAACTCTACCCCACCTGACCTCCCCTTACAAAGGGGAGGAAAAGGGCTGGAGACCAGTGCGTATGTACAAGCGCCAAGCCTGCATGAGACGTTCCTCTTTGTGAAAAGCGACGCGTGAATGAGCAGAATTCGGGAAATCAAAGCAAGAACCATACTTGATTCTCGCGGGACGCCTACGGTGGAGGTGGACGTTCTGCTGACCAGTGGTGCATGGGGACGGGCAGCCGTGCCTTCCGGTGCGTCGACGGGGACACGAGAAGCGCTTGAATTACGGGACAACGATCCTCAACGGTGGATGGGGAAGGGGGTCACGAAGGCCATTCGGAACATTACGAAAACCCTGGCCCCCAAACTTCTGGGGGTGAATGCCCTGGATCAAACGTTGGTCGATTCCACAATGCTTGCGTTGGATGGGACTCCGGGAAAGTCCCGACTCGGGGCGAATGCCATCCTGGGGATTTCGCTTGCCGTGGCCCGTGCCGCGTCGGCGGAAACGCGGCAACCCCTCTATCGATACATCGGCGGAGCCAAGGCCCGTGAATTGCCGGTGCCCATGATGAATATTATCAATGGTGGCGTTCACGCGAATAACGGATTGGATTTGCAGGAGTTCATGATCATGCCCGTCGGCGCGACGCGGTTTCGCGAAGGGCTGCGGATGGGTGCGGAGGTGTTTCACCATTTACGGGCCGTGCTGAAGGCCAAGGGCTTGAGTACGGCAGTGGGCGATGAGGGTGGCTTTGCGCCGGCCCTGCAGTCGAATGAAGAGGCGTTGGCCGTGATTAGTCAGGCCGTTCGCAAGGCAGGGTACCGGCTCGGCTCGGATATTGTGTTGGCGATTGATGCGGCGGCCAATGAATTTTACGGTAAAAAGGGGTATGTGCTTCGCGCGGAAAAGCGTGCTGCGCGAAGTTCTGCCCGGATGATCGATTTTTATGAAGGGTTGGTCGAGCGGTATCCCATTGTGTCGATTGAAGATGGACTCCATGAAGACGACTGGAAAGGCTGGAAACTCCTGACCGACCGGCTCGGTGCACGGGTCCAGTTGGTTGGAGATGACTTGTTTGTGACCAACGTCGATTATTTGTCAAGGGGTATTCAAGAACACGTCGGAACTGCTATTCTGATAAAGGTGAACCAGATCGGTACCTTGACCGAAACCCTCGAGACGGTTGAACTCGCCAAGCGTGCGGGGTTCGGTGTCGTGATCTCCCATCGTTCCGGAGAAACGGAGGACACGACCATTGCCGACTTGGCCGTGGCATTGAACGCCGGGCAGATCAAGACGGGTTCGTTGTCTCGAACGGACCGTTTGGCCAAGTACAATCAACTCCTCAGAATCGAAGAAGAGCTGGGGAAATCGGCGGTGTATAAAGGAAGAAAGGTGCTCCGAACCCGAAAGGCATAAGGTGGTCCGCCAGAATCGAAAACTGGAGAAACCGAGTCGATGGTCCATCCCACGATCGGTGTTCTATCCACTGGGTGTCAGCATTGGGATCTCGCTGTGCCTGGTGTGGGTGTTGGAGGGAACGGGGTTACCCCAGTATTGGAAGATGACTCAAGAACTTGATAAGACGCAAGAAGAGATTACCTCCTTGGAGCAGGCGAACACTGCTCTTCGAGAGGGCATCGATCTTCTGGAATCCGATCTCTTTACCTTGGAACAAGTGGCACGGGAGCGGTTAGGGTACGTGAAGGAAGGAGAGACGGTGTATCAATTTGTTGAGTCGCCGTAGACGACAATGAGCGAAACCGGCATTGACACAATGACAGAGAGGGGGCAGCCCTGCATGGTCCCTCTTGTCGTTTCCTCCCCTCGCTAAAGGCTCTCTGCTTCCCCTCATCCCTCCTTGCAAAGGAGAGGAAGAAAGAAGGGCGTCTCTCCCGTCAGGGGAGAGAGCGGCAAATTCCCGCTGGATTGGTTACGTGATGAAATTCGGTACGATGGCTGTCGTGGGCTGTTCCAACGTGGGGAAATCCACCCTCGTCAACACGTTGGTCAATCAAAAAATTTCCATTGTTTCCGACAAACCCCAGACCACGCGTTCCCGGATTCTCGGAGTGGCGCATTTTCCGCAAGGTCAATTGGCGTTGTTGGATACGCCGGGGCTGCATCGGCCTTGGCATCGACTCAATAAACTCATGGTGCGAACGGCGTTGGATACCGTTCACGATGCCGACATACTTGCGGTCATGGTCGATGGACGAAATTTGCCTGGCCCTGCCGATCGATTTGTGGTAGATCAAATATTCTCGATGCTCGAGCGACCGCAAGGGTTACCTGTTTTTTTGTTGGTGAATAAAATCGATTTGATTCCTAAACGTCACGTGTTGCCGGTGATCGAGGCGTATCGTACGTTGGGGGAGTGGACGGAAATTGTTCCATTATCGGCTAAAACCGGCCTGAACGTTGACCGGTTGGCGTCGCTGGCCTTTGATCGAGTCGTCGAGCAGGACGAAGCCTTCGATGAAAGTTTTGTGACGGACCAGTCATGGCGTCATTTGGCGGCGGAGACCATACGGGAAAAAGTCATTGAATCGACCAGGGCGGAACTGCCCTATGCCGTAGCCGTGCAGGTGGACGAGTTTCAGGAAGAAAAGCGCGTCACCAAAATTGCCGCGTCCATTTTCGTTGAAAAACCCGGCCAGAAGGCGATTGTGATCGGAAAATCCGGGGCGCGGATAAAAGCGATTGGCACCGCCGCCCGCTTGGAGTTGGCGGAGGCCTTGGCAGGCAAGGTTTTTTTGGAACTCCACGTGAAAGTGAAAGAGGCCTGGCGCGATGATGATCGTTTGTTGGGAGAATTAGGATACGAAACACAACCATGACGGATCCGGTAAAGACCATGACCCCAGGTGCCTCTGTGACCGCCAAGAAGCAGGCCGCTTCGGGGCCGACCAATAATCAGAGCAAATTTGACGTGGTGCGGCTCTCGACGCGTCGTCTCTTGAAGCGTGGTGCCATTTCAAACCTGACGAATCTGATTGCCCGGTTGCATCCTGCGGATATTGCCCGGGTGATTATGAATTTGGATGCGTCTCAAGAACGACGGACGGTCTTTGAATTGGTCGAAGGCGTGGCGGAGCAGGGAAAAGTCGTGAGCGAGTTGAGTGACGAGATGATTCTGGAACTGCTTGAGGAGCGGAACGCCTCCGATATTGCGTGGATGTTACGGACCGTGCCGGCTGATGACGCCGCGGATATTTTGGGCGTCCTGCCCGAGGACTTGGCGCAGAATATTTTGCCGCTGATGAAAGCCGAAGAGTCTCAAGAGGTGGCCAATCTGATGGCGTACCCCAAGGGAACGGCCGGCAGCATCATGACGACGGAGTTCTTCTCCCTGCCTGAGGAAACCATTGCCCGTGACGCGATTCAGGAACTTCAACAGGCCACCAAGGCCGAGACCGTGTTTTATATTTATGCAACGGACCGTCAAGGGCAGCTCACGGGCGTGGTGTCGTTGCGCGAATTACTGGTGGTGGCTCCAACGGCGCCCCTGAAAAGCCTGCTGTTCCGCGACGTCATTAGTGTGAGTGTGGAGACCGCACAAAAAGAAGTCGCCAGTCAGGTGGCAAACTACAACCTCTTGGCGATCCCGGTTGTCGATCCCGAACATCGGCTCGTGGGGATTATTACGGTAGACGACGTGGTGGACGTCATTCGAGATGAAGACACCAAGGATATGTTGAAGATGGCCGGAGCCACCGAAGAAGACGCGCAGATGCGCACCTCCAGTCTTCTGGCCGCGGGCTTGCGGTTCCCCTGGTTGTTTACCAATTTAGCCGGAAGCCTTGTGTCGGGACTCATCCTGTGGTGGTTCCGGTTCACGATTCAGGAGGTCGTGGCCGTGGTGATCTTTATTCCCGTGATTGCGGCGATGGGCGGGAACCTGGGGATTCAATCTTCGACGCTGATCATTCGGGGGCTGGCGACGGGTCGTGTTGAGCACAGTGATATTTGGAAAGTCGTGTTTCGAGAAATGCGGATCGGGTTACTCTTGGGTGTGATCTGTGGAACGTTGCTTTTTCTGACGGGATGGGTATGGCAGGGAAGCGGATATTTAGGATTGGTGGTGGGGGTGGCCTTACTGATTACGTTTCTTATTTCGTCGAGTATGGCCACGGTGACCCCGTTACTCTTACGAAAGTTTCATATTGACCCGGCCGTGGCGGCAGGACCGTTTATCACCACGGCCATGGACATCACGGGGGTCAGCATCTATCTTGGATTCGCCACCCTGATGCTGGACTATCTGAGATAACTGCCCGGGTGAAGGGGCGAAGGGGTTCTTGGTGTTCCCCCTCTGAATCCGACGAGTGACGTCCTTGTATGGCTCTTGTCACCACCAATGCGATCGTGCTCAGAAGCATGCGCTGGGGAGAAGCTGACCGTATTCTCACGTTTTTTTCTCTTCGACTCGGCAAGGTTCGAGGCATTGCACGCGGCGCGCGCCGGATGAAAAGTCGATTCGGCGGCATGCTCGAACTGTTTTCGTCGGTCAATCTCACACTGTTCGACAAACGCAATGACGGCCTTGCATCGGTCAGCCAAGTTGATAGCCTCGAATCCTTCATCTCGTTGCGAGAGAACTTGGACCATATCTGGGCGGCGTCTTGTATGGTGGCCTTGGTTGACGGCGTGACGGCGGACCGTGATCCGAGTCCCACGATTTTTCACACGCTGCTGGAGGGATTGCGCTCGTTGGCCCGAACGGATGATCCGGGGTTACTCACGTTGATTTTTCAGATTCAGGTCCTGGGACAATCAGGGTTTCAACCACAGATCGATCAATGTGCATCCTGTGGCCGGGATGGTGCAGCGCAGTCCTCCAGGTTTTCTCCTTCGGCCGGGGGGAGACTGTGTGAGCGGTGTGACCAGGGCAGTTGGGACTATTGTTTGCCGATGTCTCAGGGAAGCACGGCGTTTCTCCGCCAGGCCCGGCGCATCCCATTCGCGCTTGCGGTGCGGCTGAAGGCGACAGGCCAGGTACGGAGAGAAGTCGAAGACATTGTCGAAACCTATGCGAGAACCGTTGTCGGGAAACGGTTGCCGGAAAAAGCGTTGTTGGCCGCGGAACCGGCACCGGTGCCGTATGGTCTCGTGTAGAAAGACGTGATAGCGGGAAAGGCGTAGACACATGAGCACGGAGATCATTCACCCCGAAGATATGAAGTGGCTTGAGAAGGGCGTGTTCGGCATCGCGTGGAGCGATGGGCACCAAGGCGTCTATCCGATTCGGTATCTGCGGTTACACTGCCCCTGTGCGGCCTGTACGGATGAATGGACCGGCGAGTTGAAACTGAAACCCGATGACGTCCCGATGCTGATCATGCTGAAGGATATCCAGCCGGTGGGGCATTATGCCTTACGCCTGCTGTGGAGTGACGGGCATGATACCGGGTTGTATGCGTTAGGCAAACTCCGCCAGATGTGTCAATGCGACGTGTGCCAGCCCGATAAAGATCCGGCCTCGGCCAAGAACACCTCTCGCCGACTCCTCTGAGCAGTCTTCTTTTTTTCTTTCTCGTCTCTCGGGGCTTCAGCGTTTGCGCGGACCGAGGGTTTGCTCTTCGTAGTTCGCAAACAGGCGCTTGGTTTCGGGGTGGATGGCAAAGCCTTTGCCGTGTGCAATGTCTCGCGTGCGAAAGAAGGGTGCGAGTTTTCCGGAAGGATCGAGATAAGCGGCACGAAGCGGGACGGAGCGATTTCGATGATGGATTAGGTGACAGGACATGGAACGAATCGAGCTGATCCAGGCGGCGACTTCGTCAGGGTTCCCGATGGAGGCCGACAGCAGCAGTAATCGCGATTGCGCGGGAGCGAAAATAATCGTTTCTTCCCAGACCACTCCACGTTCCCGATCAGCCAGAAACTGCGATTCATCCAAAATGATCAAGCCCAATGTATCCAACCGCATGTCGATCTCACCGCTTGCGGCATCGTACAGTAAATTCCGCAGGATCTCCGTGGTCATGATCAGAATGGGAGCCTGCGGATTGTCACGACGATCGCCCGTGAGAATGCCGACCTGATCAGAACCGAACATCTGCGAAAACTCCGTCAACTTTGTGTTTGAGAGCGCCTTCAAGGGTGACGTGTAAATAACCGTTTGCTCGGCTTCGATCGCCCGTCGCATGGCTTCTATCGCCACGTAGGTTTTGCCGCTGCCGGTGGGTACGCTCAAGATCACGTCATTGGTCGCCAAGTGGTTGATCGCTTCTTGTTGCCAGGCGTCAGGTTTGAAAGGCTGTTGCGAAGGAACGCCGATTCCTTCAAAAAGCTCCTTCGTGCTGATAGCCGGTGCCGGTGCCGCCGGTACGTTGTGCCGGGGCGGGGAGGGCCGGGACGGCGCATCGGGGGGTGGCTTGGGAGGGTCGGGAGGCCGTGCAGGTTCTTGCAGGAGGGACGCGAGGCTGGTTTCGATTTTTGCCTGCTGATCGGGTGACAGGGCCAAGAGCGTTTGAATCAGTCGGTTCTTCCCCATTCGGAAATGTCGCGGCACCCGTTTCCCCGCCAGGTGGTGAAGCAGTTTGACGGGCAGGTCGGCCAATTGTTTTGCCAATACGTCGTTCGTCATATGTTTGCTCGATGCGCGTTCAGGCGTTCTTGTACGTGTTCACTCATTCTTTGACAATTTCCGCTGTCTCCTTCTGTCATTCCCGACGCTTGTCCTCGACGTTTGTAATCGGGGATCCAGGGTTATCGGGAATCCAGGATTCTGTTCCACGCAGGTCCTCGCGAATAGAGGAGCAGAAGAGAAAGACCTGGATCCCCGCTAACAACCGCGAGGATGACAGGATGGGCCTGCGAAGCGGAGATTAAGTCACTCATTCTGTCAGCAAATGAGTGAACGTTTACAGTTCTTCTTTTTGTTTCTCATGGCAATTCTTGCAGCACGTCCCGGCGCATGCGGTCCATTGCGTCCCTCGCGCTATCGGCCAGCCCGGGATGAGTCGATCTTAATCCATGCAGTTGCGAGAGATATTCCAAGGTCCTGGCCAGGAGTCGATAGATATCCCCTTCCGCCATGGTGGTCGAGCGAATGAATTCACTCCAGGGCAGGGTGGGCTCGCCGATCCACAGGTCGGCGATCGCTGCGATGTCCCACCTCAGGAGGGGTGGCTCTTCATACGCGGCCAACGAGTGGGCTACCTTCCGGACCTGTCCGAGGGTAGAGATCAGTACCGGATGACGTCCGGGAAAGGAGGCCGGCCGGTCGTCGTCATGTGCGATGCTCGCCAACACTCCTGCCAGTAGAGAAGGGCTGATCCCTTCAAACGCCCCCATCCGTATCAATTCCGTGATGAGTAACGAATGATTGATACGAATCAGGCGTGCCCAGTCACCCTCGGGGGTCATCTGGCACGTGGGGGTCAGGTAGCCGAATTTCTGTAACACTTCCACGTGTTGCTGGAAGCGATGCCAGAGTTCGGTGCGCAAGGCATGAATGGTTTTCGTCAGTCGATGATCTTCCTGGCGCAGCTTCAGCGCGTGCGGGTGGTCCTTTTGACAAGCAGGACGGGACGGGCAGGTTGGGCAAGGAAACTCGTGACTGAGCATCTCGGTCAGGACCGGGTTGTCGGTGCCGTCCTGGTCCACCCGAATGGGGAGGTGTCGTAATCGAGTGGGAAAATTCTCCAGGGTTTCGATCGCGTGCTCCAGGCTATGAGGCGTGCACCATGGAAATTTTCTGGCCTCCGCGACGTCAATGTTTTCATCGATCACGGCGGTTATCGTGTTTGCGGGATATTCCACAATTTGTCCGCCACTGCGAATCACGGTTAACATGGCGTACCCTTGTCCGCGGCTTCGATATTGACGCAGGACGATGGCGTGATCCTTGGAGAGTTCGACGACGCGACCCGGTGTCAGGAAAGCCAATTGGGCCGAAACTTCCGGCGGGTCGTGCCGCGTTTTCAGGCGATGGTGTGAGCGGTGTTTTTTGGCAAGGGTGAAGGATTGCCATTGCGTAATCCAATCGGCGCATTCACGCTGGCCATAGGCTTCCAGTTGCGTTTCCACTTCATCCAGTTTGGTTTCATACTTGTCGGCTCGCTGGTTGATCTGAAATTGCGCAAAACTCTTTTCCAGAATGGGTTGAATATGATCGATGGTATGGGCTTTCAAGAGATTCAGGACCATGGGATAGGAGAGGAGAAATTGACTGTCGATAGGCTCCGGGTGGTTCGTGAGTCCATTCGCGATAGGGCCGATGTCGATATACGGCGACGGCGTGACCACGACGAAACCCACGTAATCTTTTCCTCGTCTCCCGCCGCGGCCGGCGAGTTGCTGAATTTCGTTGACGGTCAGTTCCATGATGTCGCGGTCCTTGCGGACACTCGATTGGGTAATCACGACGGTGCGGGCGGGAAAGTCCACACCGGCGGCCAAGGTCGTGGTGGCAAAGACCGCATCCAAACACCCCTGACGCATGAGTTCTTCAACGGTAATTTTCCAGGACGGCAGATGTCCGGCGTGATGGGCCGCCACTCCATAGTGTTGAACCGTAGGAATCAGGGGGTGGTTGGCGATGCTGGGATATTCGGCAGTCATCTTTTCCAGCACTTGTGTGATGGCGGTCGATCGCGTGGCTGGAATGGAGACTTGGCGATGTTCGAAGCTATCAATGGCCTCATCACAAGCGCGCCGGGAAGTCAAAAAGACAATGGCCGGGGTCAGACGTTGCTGTCGAAGGGCCTGGAGAAGATCGACTGGGTGAATGGCGGGCGGCATGAATGAAAAAAATTGTAACAGGATCTTGTCGGAAGCACAAAGAAGACCGACACCTGACGAGGCTGGATGGAGATGCGGCTATTCGTCTGAAGATTCAGGGGAAGACGGTTTGCCGAAGAAAAGTTTCGTGAACGTCGTGCGTCGGGATTTGATGTTCCACGTGGCACCCTCGATTTCCTGTTGTGACGCGAGCGAAAAAGTCGGCGATTTGGATTCGTGCAGCAGTTGCGTGGATTGTAAATGTTCAGTCATTCGTTGACAGTTTTTGCCTGGCATTAATTAGAGAGAAGCCATCATCCTGCGCAATACGCCTCATCTGTCATCCTGAGCGAAGCGCTTGTCCTGAGCGAAGCGAAGGAACTATCTGCTTTTCCAGGCGTTCGGTGGTCGAAACTACGAGATTCCTTCCTTCGACAGACCCTTCGCAAAACTCAGGGCGTACTCAGGACAGGCGCTACGCTCGGAATGACCATATTGGTGTGGTTAGTTCCTTCATTCTGTCAACGAATGACTGAACACATACAGGGATGACGCTCCGATGACCCGTGAGCAGGTAACTCATGGCACAACTCGTGGCCGCGTACGGCGCAATGGACAGTTCCGTAAGACGCGTCGTCATGAATCGTCACGTTTTCAGAAAGGTTGCGAGAGGCAAAACGCCAAAAACGTATAGTACATCTTGAAGACGAAAACAACAAAAGCCTGGCAGGGCTTGTTGCGTTTGTCGTTTTGGTTTTGACACACTGAATGGATATAAATGCGGTAGAAAATCAAAGTGACTTTGATGCTTTTTTCCGGAAAAGAGATTCTTTTCTTCGACAGATTCTTCGCGAAACGCCGGGTGGTCATGCTTGAACCAGGCGCTTGTCCAGAGCGTTTAGCGAAAGAAAGATCGCCTTTTTGAGGCGTGCGGAAAGGAGTAATTGGTGACTACCTTTGAACGGGCGTTCAGCGATACGGAAAAAGCTGCGGATTCGACTCTCAATGCTGTAAAAGGCATGGAAAAGCTGGCTAAAGCGTTACAAAAGGCGGCTAAGGAGGGGAACATCAACGCAATCAAAAGAGAATGTTCAAGGCTTAATCCTACGCTGGATTCTCTGAGGCAAGAGGTTTCGAACGCAGTTGCAACGTGGCCTTTCAAGGATGAGGAAGAAGAGGAATACCTCAGAGAACACTATGCTGATGAACTCCGTGATACCGCCGAAGAAAAAGGGTTAAACATCTATGAAAGAGACGGCAAGTTGATTTCTTATCCGTCCATAGTTCATGTCCTACCTGGGGACCGAACTGTGAAAATTGATAGAAAGAAGGTCGTAACTTTGAGGCCGTCCCGCCTTACGGAAATTCTAAGAGAGAAACAGAAAAAGCCGCCTCGCTTTAAGTCAGATGCTTTCCTGGAGGCTTTGTACAAAGCGTACCTGCTCATATCGCAGGAACAGACTTCTACACTTCCAATCAATGATGGAACTGGTCCTGTCAAGCCGTTGGTCGAAATCTATGAGGCACTCACTCTTTTGCCTGATGTTGGGCGAGAATATGATAGGACAGAGTTTGCCAGGAGCATCTATTTGTTGGATGTCGATAAGACGTCCCGTACCAAAAAAGGAGTACGTGTATTTTTCCCGTCTTCTACGGGCACAAAAAGAGCGAAAGATACTTTCCACTTCGTAGGTCCTGATGGACAAAGAGTTACGTACTACGGCATCCAGTTTTCCGGAGGTGCATAATGACGAACACCATACAACTTCACGATTGGCTACGGCATATTGACTCCGAATACTTATCGACTTTCATCAGGGATGGCGGCGCGTCCATCAAGTTTGCCGTGACGAAAGATGCTCTGAAACCGGAGTTGTATAAAGCCGTGGAGAGCAAAGGCCGGGAATTGGATTACCTTGTCATCAAGCTTGATGCGGCGGATCTCAGGGTTCACATGCCGCAGGACATTTTCTTCGGGATGGCGAGACAGGTGAACTGGCGACTCTTGGCTCGACGCTTTATTTTGCGCTTGGCAAAAGAGTATGGATATGGAGTCGATGACATTGACCCGGGTGATGCGGAAAATATTTTTAAGGCTATAGGCAGGAGAAATAAAAATCTCGATTTAGAGTCTGTTCTCCGTGAGTTGAGACCTGAATTAGAAGCCAAAGTCGCCACGGAATATCGAATGGCTAAGGATTTCAGAGTTGCTATGAGTCACCTGTGCCTGCGCGAAAATGTTCATCCAAATCAGGAATACATAGCTCAACCATTGATTGATTGGTTAACGGGAGAGAATACGAGAATAAGCAGTGTGAGGCCATTTTCAATCTATACGGCTATAAACCGGACGACGGCAAGACATTTCCTTGAATCAGCCCTGTTCCGGTTCCGGCACGCGGGATATGCGGGGACGGTGATATTACTCGACAACTCCCGTATCACACTGTCTTCCGATCCGAAGGACGGTCACAGATATTATACAAAAGCAATGGTCATGGACCACTACGAGATTTTGAGAGAGTTTGTCGATGGAATAGACCGGTTGGGCGGAACGTTGCTGGTGCTCGTGACGAATAGCGTGTTCCTGGATGAAGACGCTCGTTCCAGAGGCTTTGGTCTTTATGAAGCCCTTATGACAAGAATCATGGATGACGTCCGGGATAAAAATCTGGTAAATCCCATAGCTTCCCTGGTGCGACTCTCCTGAAGAAAGGATCGGCCCCATGACTATCGTTGCAGACGAGAACAATCCGCTGACTTGTAGACGGGCGTTGGAAGGGCTTCGGAATGGTGTGCCTAACGAGGCAGCCGTCAAGATCTTAGGGTGTCACCAACCGCAGGCAGAAAGTCAATTTCAGGCACTACTGTCCCGAGCCATGAAACAGGACGAGCCTCCTTCCGGTGCCTTGGGCATGCTGGTTGCCGGCGATTTTGGTACGGGGAAATCTCACCTGCTTTCATACCTGGAACATCAAGCTTTATTGCAGGGTTTTGTGTGCAGCAAATTAACGATCAGTAAAGAAACCCCTTTCTATAACTTGAATAAGGTGTTCAAGTCCGCAGTAGACTATGGACGGATGCCGGACGGGACCGGGCAGCTAATGGAAGAACTCGGGCTCAGACTTAAGGGTTCTTCAGGGGCATACGCTCGTTTTTTTCAGTGGGCCAATTCCGGGCAGAACGGACTGCACCGTATCTTTCCTGCCAGCCTGATGGTTCATGAAAGGGTGAACGATCTTGAGCTTATGAGCGACATCAGGTTGTTCTGGTCCGGAGAAAGAATCAAGGTTGCCACGGTCAAAGACGGTCTCAGACAAATAGGTCAGTTGCCTGATTATCCTTTCAAAGCACCGAAAGCGAAGGAATTGCCCCCGCAACGGTTGCGTTTTGCAACGGAGTTGATAAAGGGGGCCGGGTACAACGGCTGGGTCGTCTTGTTGGACGAACTCGAATTAGTGGGTTCCTACACCCTGCCACAGAGGGCCAAGTCCTACGCGGAGCTTGCTCGCTGGTTGGGAAAAGTCGCAGATGAAGCATGTCCGGGGCTTGTCGTCGTTGGCACAGTGACAAGTGACTTCGCGGCAGCCGTTTTGGGTGATGCCGGCAAGCAGGATCGCCACAAGGCAGCCCAATGGTTGCGTTCACGGGGAGAAGATGCCGTTGCAGCCAGGGCTGAAACGGGCATGAGAATCCTTGAACGGGAAACGACTTCATTAACCTCTCCGACGGACGAAGACGTGAACGCAACCGTTGGGAAACTGAGAGACATCTATAGCGTTGCCTACGACTGGGATGCACCGCCAAGAGAGGGAAAAGCAGGTGGGGCAGGTTTTCAAGGCAGGATGAGGTACAAGGTACGAGCAGCCGTCAATGAATGGGACTTACTACGGCTGTGCCCGAATTCGCGCCCTGAAACAGAAGGAACGGAGTTCAGCTCCAGATATGAAGAAGTTCCTGAACTGGAGCAGGAGACCAAGGACCAAGACGACGAGAGTGAAAGCGAGTGATTTCTGAATCAGCGCACCGTTCACCGTCGACGTGAAGTTGCCCACCAGTCACCCTTGGTCAACCCCGTTGCTGATGTGCATCCCATGCGCACCGTTTTGCCCGCCCCGCCACCGCCGGATTTGAGACCCCCAAACAGGTGGCCGTCATAAAACGTTTCTCAAGGGGCTTCTCCCTTCAGTAACTCATCCTACAAATCGGCTTTTGGCATTCGATAGCTCTGTTGGCTTTCCACCATGCTTGCCTTGTAAATTATCCATTTCATGGATAAAATGCAATGATGATACCAAGGCTCATTACACGTGACATCGAAGACGCTCTTCACCGTCAAGCCGCCGTCGCCCTGATTGGACCGCGGCAGGTCGGCAAGACCACGTTGGCGCTGGAGATCGGTGGCCCGCGCAATGCGCTTTATCTTGATCTCGAAGACCGGGATGACCGGAACCGGCTCGCTGAACCCGTGCTGTTCTTCGACAACGCGGAAGACCGGCTTGTCATCCTCGACGAAATCCATCGGATGCCGGAATTGTTTCAAATCTTGCGTGGCGTTATTGACAGGGGCCGGCGCAAAGGAAAGGGCAAGGGTCGGTTCCTGATCCTGGGGTCTGCCTCGATTGACTTGCTGCGCCAATCTGGCGAAACCCTGGCCGGGCGCATCGCGTACATCGACATGGCACCGTTTTCCGCACTTGAGATTGAAGACGCGCGCCTGTCGCGTGAGCGGCTGTGGCTGCGTGGCGGGTTCCCTGACAGCTATCTGGCTGACAGCGTTCGGGACAGCTTGGCCTTGCGCAAGGACTTCATCCGCACCTACCTGGAGCGTGACGTTGCGTCATTCGGTTCACGCATCCCGGCCACGACCTTGGATCGGCTGTGGACGATGCTCGCACACCGCCAGGGAGCGATCCTGAATGCTTCGGATCTTGCCAGAGCACTGGAGGTGAGCGCGCAATCGGTCACCCGTTACGTTGATCTGTTGGCTGACTTGCTGCTGGTGCGCCGGTTACCGCCCTTCCGGATCACTATCGGCAAGCGTCTCGTGAAGTCGCCGAAGGTGTACGTGCGGGACAGCGGTCTGGTGCATGCCCTGTTGGGCATTGCGTCGCTGGAGCAACTTGCGGGGCATCCGGTGGTCGGCAGGAGTTGGGAAGGGTTCGTTATCGAGACGCTGCTTGGCGTCCTACCGCGATCGGTGAAGCCGTTTTTCTATCGAACGAGTACCGGTGCCGAAATCGACCTCGTGATCGAGCATGACGACGGCGCGCTGTGGGCGATCGAGGTCAAACGTTCGCTGTCCGCCAGCGTCGAGCGGGGATTCCACCTCGCCTGCGCGGACGTTGAGCCGTCGCGTGCCTTCGTCGTCCATGCCGGCGACGACCGCTATCCGCTCTCGAGAACCCTGGAGGCGGTCGGTGTTCGCGAATTCGCCGCAGAACTGCGCGCCCGATACTACCCCAACCCCCTTTCCCCTGGCGGGAGAGGGCTGGGGTGAGGGGGAAATTGTCAACGAATGAGTGAATGCGCACACGAATGACCGGCACTCCGATTTTCGTTCTGTTGTGTGGCGTGGGGTTTTGTTCCTTCGTCAGCTACAATCTTGTCCGCATGCCGGCCTTGGCTCCGTTCGCTGAAACGTTGGGTGCCGGACCGGTCACGGTGGGGTTCATCGTCGCCGCTTCGACCATGACGGGCATCCTTCTGAAGCTCCCGGTTGGCACGTTATCCGACCTGGTGAACCGGCCACGCTTGATGTTGATTGGCGTCTTGGCGTTTGCATTGCCCCCCTTTGTTTATCCGTTCGTGCCCAACCTGGAGGTCCTGACGGTGTTGCGGGTGGTCCATGGATTGGCCACGGCCGTCTTTACGCCGTTGGCTCTCGCCATGGTTGCAGATCTGTATCCCGCGACGAGAGGTGCGGCATTGGGCTGGTATACCTCTGCCGCGCAAGGTGGAGCACTGTTAGGCCCGATGCTGGGTGGCTGGATCATCGATACGGCCGGATATACCGAAACGTTTCTCACCGGTGGTGGGTTCGGGCTGGCCGCGCTTGCGTTTTATCTGGCGCTTTGGTGGCGCTATCCCGCCCCGTCGCGCACCGTGAAGCTGGAGCCCAAGGTTTTGCTCTCGAACGTGCTGCAAGGGTTGCGGACCGTGTTGCGACATTTCCAGATGCTGGCCGCGAGTGTTGCGGAAGCCTCGAAGATGATGGCCAACGGCACCCTGATGGCGTTCTTGCCGTTATACGGGCTTTCCATCGGGCTGAGTCTGGCAGAGAGTGGATTACTGTTTGGAATGCAAGGACTCACGTCGGTTCTCTCCAAACCGGTGATGGGACGCGTATCGGATCACGTCGGGCGACGCCCGTTGATCGCACTGGGCCTTCTGATTTGCGGCGTTGCCATCACGGCCGTTCCTCACACGACCCACTTGGGTTGGTTGCTCCTGTGCGCGGCAGGGTTTGGCTTTGGTGAAGCGATCATTACGTCGTCATCGGCCGCGATGATCGCGGATCTGGGAAAAGCCGAGAACGTCGGAGCCGGTATGGGATTGCGCGGGACCATCATGGATATCGGGCATGCCGGCGGGCCGATCGTGGCAGGTGTGCTCGTCGCCGCAATCAGTTATACTGGAGCATTTGCCATAATCGGCTGCCTGCAATTCATAACGGCAGCGGGTTTTTGGGTGGCGACCAGCCGGCGGTTCGGGCGTCTCTAACGGGACCGCCGCGCATCGATGGAAAGGATACACAAGCATGGAAGAAGCGATGACAACGGGCGACGTCGTCATTGGTTTGTTGGCCGGGGCGGGAGTCGTCGTGTTGATCGTGATGTTTATCATCGTGTTTCGCATGGTTTTTTTTAGCGGCGATAAGGATCAGTAACATGTTCAGCGGGATTGTCGAAGAAATGGGCGTGGTGAAATCCTTTGAGCCAGGACTTGCCGGTGCGCGCTTGTCGATTTTGGCGCATACCATTCTCAAGGATCTTCAGCTTGGTGAAAGCGTGAGTGTCTCGGGGGCCTGCTTGACGGTCTCTGACGTTGGTGAAACGGATTTTTCAGTTGACGTCTCGGTAGAAACCGTAAGCGTCACCACGCTGGGCAGGTCCATGGCAGGCGCGGCAGTGAACCTGGAGCGGGCCTTGAAACTGAACGACCGTATGGGAGGGCATCTCGTGACGGGTCACGTGGATGGAACCGGCATCCTTCGAGAGCGAACTCAAACGGGCAACACCTTACTGCTGACGGTTGAAGTGCCGGACCCCATCCTCCGGTATTGTATTCCCAAAGGATCGATTACCCTGGATGGTGTCAGTTTGACGGTCAATAGCGTGTTGGAGAACGGTGTGTCCGTGGCAATTATTCCCCACACGGCCAAGGTCACCACACTCGGGATCAAGCAGCCCGGGGATGCCGTCAACCTGGAGTCGGACTTGATCGGCAAATATGTCGAGCGGTTGCTTCAACACAGCGGCAAGCTGCCGGAAAAATCGGCTCCGGTCATTGACCGCGACTATCTGCAAAAACACGGGCTGACGTAAGCCAACGATAATCGATGGTTTCCTCGCTGATCAAAAAACTTTCAGTTCCCGTTCGCGTCCTGTTGTTTGCCATGCTTGTGGCCATTACGATCCCATTGCTGTTGTGGCTGATCGTGCAATTCTATGAATGGAGTTGTGCCACTTGGCTCACGTGCCAGCCCATGGGCAAGCAGTACTGACTTAAAGTCCTCCATCATTGCCGTCCCTTCTCGCCTTGGTAGTGTCGTAGGTCGGGTTAGCGCAGCGTAACCCGACAGTGTAACTGACCTTCAATCTTCGTCGAGTACGGTGTTCCTCATCGTGGTCCTGAGATCAGGATCACGGTCGTATTGTCCAGGCCTCCCCGAACATTGGCTTGATCGATGAGTGCCTGACATTTTTCTGGTCGCGGGCGTCTCGTCGTCAGGGTGTCCAGAATTTGAGCGTCGCTCAACATTTTGTTCAGGCCGTCGCTAAACATAAGAATCTCATCCGTTTGTTGAAGTTTTATGGTCGAGATATCGGTCTCGATCGTGGGGCTGACTCCAACGCCTCGGGTAAGTCTATGCGCGAACGGATGACTGGTCGGCGTTGATCTCGGCAGTAATCCTTGCTGAATGTGTTCTTCGAGTACGGTGTGATCCCTGGTCAATGCGGAAATCCGTTGATCCCGAATGAGATACGCACGGCTGTCACCTGCATGGGCGACCCACGCGAGAGGGGAGGAGGGTGCAGGCAGGTAGAGAAGGACCACGGTCGTTCCCATCCCGCTGAATTCGGGGTTGGCTTTGGCATAGGCACGAACGGTTTCGTTGGCGTACCCGATCGCCGACCGTAAAAACGAGGGGATCTCCTCCGTCCTGGTCGCTTGGCCCTGTCCCGCATGGTCCGCGACGTAGTCGTGAATCGCTTCGACGGTTTTTTGACTGGCCACGTCGCCTCCTGCATGCCCGCCCATGCCGTCGGCAACAATCCATAACCCCCGTTCATTTGAAACCAGGAAGGTGTCCTGGTTCGTGGGACGTACGAAGCCGACGTGCGTCATGCCGACTCCATGCCATTGTGTCGTGCGGTCCATGGTCAATCGTGAATGGGTCCGTGCCGCTCTCGAAGGGCTTGATACAGATATTCGGCAAGCGGCTCGAGATTGCGGACATCCGCCTCATTGTACGCACGCAGGGTCTCGCCGGCCCGCTCATCTCCGGCTTGCCATGCGTGCCACAGATTGACGGCATCCCAGCCATCCAAGCCTTGAACGCCGGCGGAACGAGCCAGCCGGAGTTCCGCTTCGATGTGTTTTAACCCGCCTCGTAAGCCTAATCGTCTGGCGGCGAAACACGCGTCGAAATGGGCGTGGGAGAGATCCAATTGAGGGTAACTCGCCCGCAAATACGGCAGATCAAACCCCGATCCGAAAAACGTCACGATCAAGTCGTAGTTGGACAGTTCCTCTTCTAAACGATCCAGGGTCAGGTTCTGATGGCGAACCAACGTGGTCATCGTGTGGTTGCCGTATAAGCCCACCATGGTGATCTCACCCTCTCCGGCAGGGTATCCGTTGGTTTCGATGTCCAGGAACACCGTCCGCGTGCGAAAGGCTTCGAACAGCCGCCAATGATGGGCTGTCTTGAACCGCTTGGCCACCCTGCGCCATTGCGCACGTTGGAAATCGTCCCAGGCTTGTTCCACTTCACGGTCATAGAGCGCTTTTCGTGAAGGACCGATGCCCAAGGCGGTGGAAGTCTCCAGGAATTGCCGCCAGTGGGTCATGCCATCGTCCCACAAACGCCGTTCCGTGGTTTCTCCAATACCATTCAGAAAAATGAACGAACATTCAAGCATGACTAAGTCGCACGGTCCCCTGATTCTTGATTCGCGTTTCGGAACACGCTACAGTTGGTTTCCGGGAAATTCAAGGAGATGGGGCACTTATGCATGGGAATCTGGCGCTGACCTTGCCCCTGAGTTCGTTTACGAAAAGTGCCGCATCGTACAACAAAGCACTTCAGTGGACGGGTAACGCCGCCGCTGCGTTTAGCGTTAGCTGAAAAGAAATGTCACACTGGAATTACAGGGTAATCAGGAAGCATCATCCTGAACCAGACTCGGTGACGTATCATGTCCACGAGGTTTATTACCGGGAGGACGGCGGCATAGAAGGTTGGACACAAGAATCAGTCGCACCTATGGGTGAAACGGCTGAGGAACTAAGAGAAGACATCAGGTATTTTCTCCACGCGTTCCGTCGTCCGATACTTGAAGCACAAGAAACAGACAAAGGGTCAACCCTTGTTTCTGACGATACGGACGACGCCATAAATGATGGCCATTATTTCGAACTCATGGATCGAGCGTCCGTCGCATTGGATTACATTTATCAATTTCTTGGCAGCCATCCGCTTATAAGGAAAGACAAAACACTGCAAGCCATGTATGAAAAAGCCGAGGAGTCTTTGGCCGAACTCTATCAACAGGCCGGCCGGCTGGAGTTTGATAGAAACAGCAGCTAACCAGGCAAATCCAAACGACTTCATTTTTTGACGACCGACTTGCAACGTGATGTCTTAAGAAGAGTAGAGGAGAGATTCTATGGCAATCGCGAAAGAGAAGATGAAGGAAGTCATCGAGTCGCAGCCGGATGATGCAACTTATGAGGAAATCTTGCGCGAACTGACGTTCGAACGCATGGTGGAACGTGGTCTTGCGGATTCCCGAGAAGGCCATGTGCTATCAAATGAGAAAATGGAGCACCGTATTCGCTCGCGGCAGAGATAAGGTGGACAAATGAGGCGAAACGTGGCTGAAGGACATCTACGACTATGTCGCCCAAGAGAATCCCAGTGCAGCCGTTAGGGTTGTAGAAGGAATATATGAAAAAGCGCAATTGCTCAAGAAATATCCGGAGATAGGTTATAAGTACCGTTCTGAATCAGAAGGCGAGATTCGTATATTGCTCTATGGGCATTCTGGTAAAGACATTGCGCTGATTGAATAGGCCTGCCAACATGAGCAACGACAGGAAGCCTGTCCCAATTCCCGGCGACAATCCGATTCAAAACCCCGACGACGACGTCCTGGGCAGGTTGGACGCCGCCAAGTCTTTCGCCATGCAGGTTCTCGAACTTGATGCGAGCGAAGGCGTCGCCGTCGGGGTTTTGGGACCCTGGGGGTCCGGCAAGACCTCGTTCATCAATCTCGCCAAAACGGAGTTCAAGGAGGTTAATATCTCCGTACTTGACTTCAACCCGTGGCTGTTCAGCGGCACGGAGCAGCTTGTCGAGCGGTTCTTCGCCGAACTCTCGGCCGAGTTGAAACTTCGCGACCTTGCCGAAGTGGGTAAGGCTTTCGGGGACTATGGCGATGCGTTTACCGGGAAGATGGGTGTGGTACTGAAATTGGTGGAGAAGTATCTCCACCGTCGCCATGGAGGGATCACCAGCTACCGCAAAAAGGTCGAGCAGGTTTTGGGACAGCGCGATAAGCCAATCATTGTAGTGCTCGACGATGTTGACCGGTTGTCGGTCTCCGAAATCCGTGACGTCTTCAAGCTGGTACGGCTGACGGCGAGCTTTCCCAATCTCATCTATATCGTGGCTTGCGACCGGCTCCGCGTTGAAGGAGCGCTTGAAGAACAGGGATTGCTGGGACGTGACTATCTGGAGAAAATCCTTCAACTGCCGTTCGATCTGCCGGAAGTCTCGCGCCATCTTCTCCAGAAACAGATTGACGCCACGATTAATGCTGCCCTCGACGGCATCGAAATCCCCGGCCAGTTCAACAAACAAGTGTGGGAGGATGTCTATCCGGATATCGTCTGGCCGCTTATCCGCAATATGCGGGACGTTCGCCGCTACGCCGCCGCCATCAGGGGGACAGTGGCCGGCCTCAACGGTCAGGTAGCACTCGCCGACGTGCTCGGGCTTGAAGCCGTTCGGATATTCCTGCCCGATGTCTTCATGCAACTGCCGGGCGCAATCGATAGCCTCACCGCAACCGCCTCATCTCTTGGTAACGCAAGAATTACGGAGGAATTCGTTGAGAGATACAGGAACCCCGCTGTTGAACCGGATGTACATCGGAAAAAGCAGATCGAAGCATTAATCGAAGCGGCCAAGCCTCGAGATGGAGTAGCTAAAGCCATGTTTCAGCGCCTCTTTCCCGTTGCTTGGCATCACATACGTGACATTGAACTAGGTGATCGATATCAACAATTGGTGAGCGAACAACTAAAAGAGCGCCGTGTTGGCCATGAATGCTACCTGCGACTCTATCTGGAACGTGTAGCGGGTCATGATTTACTAGCTTTTGCTGACGCAGAGCGAGCCTTCGCATTGATGGCTGATTATGAGGCTCTGGAGAAATTCATTCGTTCGCTTGATCCGGTGCGATGGCAGCACGTTATTTTTTATCTGAAAGAATTCAAAGATCGGTTCGCTTTGGAACATGTGAAGCCGGGGATCATTGTGTTGTTGAATTTGTTGCCGGATATCCCCGTAAACGATGTTGTATGGCATGAAGCAAGAAGGATTGTCTGGTCCGTTATCCGTACCCTCTTGGATTTGCTAAATAGTCCCGATGCGGTTAAAGATGCTGTTCAGTGCATTCTTCCCGAGTTGACATCGTTCTCTTCCAAGATGGATTTGGTCCACCGTCTTGAGTCACAGACGGGACTTGATGAGTTTAAGAGAAGGTTGCGTGACGAAATTCGTTTCGCGTCTGTTGACGATCTTGCCAGAGACCGAAATTTGGCAGAGGTATTTGAGTTTGCCAAGAACAACCTTGATCCATTGGAAAACTCGCTCGACATTAACGATTCACCCAAACTGACCTTTGCTCTTCTTCGATCTGTCCTGACCGAGGGTAGTCGTGGCCTGTTGGGCGACCGCGCAGTTCACCGCTCTATAGGCCTGCAATGGAATCGGCTCAGCGGCCTCTATGACAGCAAAGCTGCGTTGAGAGAGAAGATCGAGAGCCTAACCGCGCAATTCGAAAACCTGAAGCCATGGATTGAAGAAAGCCTGAAGATGTCGCTTGATGACGCCGAATCCCTGCGTACCCTCGCAAAAAAATATGCGAGTGAGCAGCACCCCACCTCAAACGACTGATTCGAATTCCAAGACGCCTTTTCTTGTGTTCGCGTTTGGGAACACGCTACAGTCGGCTTCCGGGAAATTCAAGGAGATGGGAGACTCATTAGACGCTTAGCCAAGGCGAACCGGCTATCGTCAATCTGCTGATTGATGAAAGGATCTGATTGCGACAGCGTCATAGAGGTCGTTAAGGGAAAAGGCGTCGTCGATGTGTCAAAGGAAGTCCAGCATTAGCTTCAGCGGGAGTTCGGCAATTTTTTCAACCCTCCCTAACGATAGCTTCAACACGGACCGGCCTTTCCGCTGGCACTCCAAAGCGGCTGGTTAAGCTGAGCGTTAGATGCTCAAGAAACGTTTAACCGCAGAAATGAAATCCGCCCTTCGAGGGATGCTTGAGGGGGATGCGGGCGAATTCAAACGCGGGACCTTGAAAGCCCTTGTCGGTCGTGGCTTCGTCGGCCCAAATATGCAGTTGACTGTTGAAGGTTGGAAGCAGGCCTTGGTTATCTCAGCCTTGCCAAGGCAATGCGCGCACCTTGGTATAGGTCACGAAAGGTTGGAGGGCTTGGAGTTCAATGGTGATCCCGAAAGAACAGCTTGGAAATATTTCTTAGAGAATGGCTACTTCGGATCATACTGCGAAGGTGGGGCGTTGCTGCTTCTGATTCGTGCTGCGGCACTTGATACGCTAGAACAACTCAATCCTTTCAAGTCCCGTCAAGATGCGTGCTTGAGGTTCACTGAGGCGCAACTCAAAATCCATGAAAATCACATTCCGGAAATCGCAGATGCTGTAGAGCATGCGGACGCCGATATGATTGTGCGCGGCTTCGGCGAGATCTACCGGTCGCTCATGATTCAGGATGCCTACCCTGGACTCACTAAAGAAGCTATGATCGCATTATTCAACGCTATCGGAAGCACACGGCTTCGGCAATTTACTGAGGCGATCGCCGAAGACCCGTATCAGTATCGTAGCGGCTGGCCGGACCTGATGTTGACGAACGGACAGCAACTCATTTGGGCCGAGATCAAGACTACGGACAAACTCCATATGAGTCAGATTGCCACCATTCACCGAATGAAACCGCTCATGCAGGGAGCAATTCAGGTTGTACATCTCTGCTAGCTATTCGCAAACTGAGGGCCGAGCATCTAACAGTGCGTTGCAGGTGACGTCCAGCCACCTACACGTGCCGGCCGCACATGAACGCAGGCGTTAGGTGGCAGGAAGGCCAATGAACTTTCTCAGCAAACTCTTCCAAAAAAAGAACCCCTCTTTGAGCAAAGTCAGCGGTGAGCCGAAGACGAGTGGCGAGCTAATCGCGGAACTCACTGACGGCGTGAACCTAGTTGATGGGAAGCAGACTTGGAAATTTACTGATGAGAAGAAGCATGACATCGAGTACATGAAGAAGTGCTGTGATGCGGAACTGAAGACCATGGAAACCGTCGGTCTGGTTGCGGCACCGTACAATTTCGAACGCGTAGCGGTTCTTTCTAGGAAAGCGAAGAATTTTCGCCAAGAGATTCATTACTGTGAAACGTACATTCGGTTGGTCGAAAACTACTACACCAAGCAGGGCACGGAAGGCATAGCCGATGTGCGGAAAGGCCCAAGGTTTCAAGCGATTGTTGCTCGCATTCCAAAGGCAAGAGAACTGCTGGCCAAGTCCGAGCAAGCCACCTAGCAACAGCTTGAACTGGATCGGCCTTTCCGCTCCGCTCTGAAGCCAGCTGGTTAAGTAGGCCGTTAGAAGGAAACAGTCTGTGCCCATACCAGGATCTTGGAAAGGGATTGTCAATCGGCTTAATGCCTCGCCGGTGAGTGGATATTTTCCGCACTTGCCCGGACTCCTCAAAGACTATCCATTGGATGTCAGCATCAGTTACCTGTTTGGGATGGTAGAGCTTGCTCAGAACAATAGCCTTTATTGTGGCATGGTCAAGTTGCACGGTGTCGATAAGGAGTTAGCCAGAAAGGCTATCGATTTGCATCCAATTTTTCGAGCGGATTTTCGTCAGTTCTACGAGGCTATTTTTGAAAAGAAGCCGAAGGAGATAACTTTCGTGAAGTTGGAGGAGGCGGAAGCCATCCGTGATCGAATTGTGCATGGGAAGCAAGCTTCAGAGAAAGACAAACGGAAGGCGGTCGTGGACATTATTGAGTTTGCTGAGCGATTTAATGACGATGTAAACGTGATCGCAGGGTTCCGGCCGTTCGGAGATCTCCGTGGTTTCAAGGGAAGAGGTCAACCTTTGAATAAGTCGACAAGCAGGTGGATTCTAAAAGGCATCGGGTTTAAGTTGTGACGCAAGTGGCTTCTAACGTTTTGAGACGATCCGGAACTCCAAGCTACCTTCCGCAAATGGGGCTACGTCGTCTGACTAGGTGCTTGATACGGACCGCCCAACTGCTACACGAGGCTGGTAAGCTTGTTAATTGGACAGGAGTCGGCAGACAATAAGGGTGAAAAAGGAAGGGAAAGACGCTGGATTCCCGATTACAAATGTCGGGAATGACAGACTTGGAGTGTGTTGACTATTTTCATGCCAGGAGTCCTTAATTTCTACCTGCATCCCAGGTCTTGCGCTTGAAATATGGGGAGAACTTGTTGATGGAAGAGAAACAAAAACGGATTAAAATTACGATCGGTGGCGTTGCCGTGGAAGTCGAGTTAAAGCCTACGCGCACGGCGCAGGATATCTACGACGCCTTGCCGGTTGAAGCCAGGGTGAATCAATGGGGAGAGGAGTTTTATTGCCAGCTTCCCGGAGTCAAGGACCACCGTGAAACCGCGACGACGAACGTGAAAGTGGGTGACGTCGCGTTTTGGGGGCTTGGTGGAATGTTGGCTGTTTTTTTTGGACGGACCCCCATGAGTATCGGAGAAGATCCTGTCCCTGCTGATCGGGTGAACGTTGTCGGACGATTGATCGGAGATCCAACGGTGCTTCATGGAGCCGTCGGTGCCACGATGATGAAAGTCGAAAAGGTTTCTTCCTGACGGGATGCGAGTGACCGAAAAATGCATTCGATTGCTGGCAACGGCTGTCGTGGAGCGCTTGCAGGAGCAAGGGCTTTTGGAGGTTGCCGGGTCGAAGGAACGTTTGATCGATGCCGTCCGGAAAGCCATTACTGACGAGCTTTCCGTGGAAGACCGGCTTCATGCCGAAATTCGGGCTCTGTTGAAACAATATGACGCGGAGTTTCAAAGCGGTCGATCGGATTATCAAAAGATGTTCACGATGGTGAAAAACAAGTTGGTCAAAGAGCGAGAGTTGGTCCTGTAAACTCAAGCAGGCACTGCGCTCTACCTCCCCTTTGCCCCTCCTTACAAAGGAGGGGAAGGAAATAGCGGAACTGTCTACAGAACCGCTGAACACGCTATTGTATGGGCCCCCTTTTATCTGACGACAAGCAGACGCATCTTTCTCACGTGATTCTTCAGGCTCTTCAAGGGACGCCTGAAGGGACGCTTCGTGGTGCTTCCGCTCAAGCGTTGAAAGAAATCAAACGCATCCTGACGGATTCGATGAAAGCCGAGGAGCACATTCATCAGTTGGTCCGGTCCCGCCTGAACTCCTACTCCCGCCGGATTCCGGAGGGTTCCTCGGAATGGGACGTGCTGTACCAGAAGACGTATGAGGAAGAACTGCGCAAGCGTCAGCTTGGCTAGCGGCGGCGGGGGAAGCTATGTCCGGTTTGCACAGATATGGGATGCGGTCCTACGTCTTCAGACTCTACCTCCCCTTGCCCCTCCTTACCCTTCGCTAGCTCAGGGCAGGCAAAAGAGGGGAATGAAGAGCAGTGTGGAGTCGAATGAATAGTGTGAGAAATCCCGGCTGGATCTATCCAAGATCGGCGTGCTACATTATCTCGTTGAAAGTGGTTTCGAGTCTGATAGGCCTCCGGTTCGACATTCTTTAGGATTTCCCCCGTGAACGGTGTTTTTCCCTTCCGATTCGTCTTGTCGATTTTCATCGGCTTTCTTTTCATTCCCGGTACGACTGGGGCACAGGATAAAATAAAGGGGCATCTGATTGTCGAGGACGTCCTGGCTCGACCGGGGACCTCCGTCATGTTGAAGGCCGCGTTGATTGAAAAAGGGCTTTTGGGCAACAAGGGTTTGGGAGGAGAAACCATTACCTTTACCGTTCAGGGCCAGCATGCCGGTACGGCACTCACTGGTGGAGACGGCCGGGCCTTTTTGGAATTCAAGACCCGCATGCGGGGTAATCACAAGATTGTGGCCACCGTTGAATCCAGCTCACGTGTCGAATCCGTGGAAGGGACAGGGAATCTGGCATCCTGGGAACGCCGGCGTCCGATTTTATTGGTGGACTTTTCCACTCTTGTTCAAGGAGATGGTTCGATCCCGTTGCCCACTCTTCCCGTTGTCGGGAGCCTTCTTGGTGCATTGGGAAAGCCTCAGGAGGATGCCGCGCATACGTTGTCGAAGCTGGCCAAATTTTATTACAACGTGATCTATTTGCATGAACATCAAGGCACGGCTTTGCACGAAACCCGTGAGTGGTTGAGGCAGCACGAATTTCCCGTCGGGATTACCAGAATGGTTCCCCAGGACCCCAAGGCCTTGTTGGCGTTTATGGAAAAGTTGAAGGAAGGCGGGTGGGATAACCTGGAAGCGGCTATCGGACGAACGTGGGAGTTTGCACAAACGTTGGTAAAAAGTCGGGTCAAGACGGTGATCTTTCCCGATCCCAGGGAAAAGAAGAAATATCCACGACGTGCGAAGATCGTCACCTCATGGAAAGAAGTGCGGAAACAGTTATAACCTCCGACGATTCTCCGGCTGCGCAAACGTCTCATGAAGACCGGTAAAGCTCGCACGATTTTCGTCTGCCAGGAATGTGGGGGCCAAGCGCCACGGTGGGCCGGGCGTTGTCCGGATTGCGGACAGTGGAATTCCCTGAAAGAGGAAAGCGCCGTTCGGCCCCGGTCCCATGGACAGAGGACGGTTGGCGACAAAAAGTCGGCGATGCCGATCAATGAAGTGGCCGTCACCAAGGAGCCCCGCTGTGCAACCGGGCTAACCGAACTTGATCGTGTCCTGGGTGGTGGCGTCGTCCCCGGGTCGATCGTCCTGGTCGGCGGCGATCCCGGCATTGGGAAAACCACCTTGCTGCTTCAGGCCTTGCATGGGCTGGAGCAACGAAATCCGCCGGTACTCTACGTCACGGGTGAAGAATCCGCTCAACAAATCAAAATGCGCGGGGATCGCCTGGGCGTCTTGAGTTCCTCGTTGTATATTTTAACGGAAACCTCTCTCGAAGAGATGCTCAAAGTCGCAAGCACTCTTTGTCCTACGGCCCTGGTCGTGGATTCCGTTCAGACCGTCTATACCGACCAGGTGACGTCCGCTCCCGGAACGATCAGCCAAGTGCAGGAAGTGGCGTACCAGCTCATGTGGTATGCCAAACGAACGGGTGTGCCGGTATTCCTCATCGGGCACGTGACGAAGGAGGGAATGATTGCCGGCCCCAAACTGCTTGAGCATATCGTGGATACCGTTCTGTATTTTGAAGGCGACAAGAGCCATGCCTACCGTATCCTGCGGGCCGTGAAGAATCGGTTCGGGGCGGCCAATGAAATCGGCGTGTTTGAAATGAACGATGAAGGGCTACAGGAGGTGACAAATCCGTCAGAATTGTTTTTGGCGGGACGGCCCGCCAGAAGCACGGGGTCGGTCGTGGTGTCGAGCCTGGAGGGCAGTCGCCCGATTCTGGTCGAACTGCAAGCCCTGGTCACTGCCACGGGGTATGCGATGCCCAAGCGTATGGCGAATGGTATAGAATTGAATCGTGTGGCCCTCTTGCTCGCCGTGGTGGAAAAACGATTGGGGTTGCACCTGTCCGGATATGACGTGTATCTCAACGTGGTGGGGGGGCTTCGACTCGACGAGCCCGCGATTGACGTTGGCATCGTCGCGGCCATCGTCTCCAGTTTTCGTGACCATGCGCTTGACAGTCAGACGTGCTGCATTGGGGAAGTCGGCTTGGGAGGGGAGATTCGTCCCGTCAGTCAAGTCGATTTGCGAATTCGTGAAGCCATGAAACTGGGTTTTCAACGGTGCGTGTTGCCTCAGGGGAATCTGACCAAGCATTTAAGTAACCCGGGGATTGAACTCTATGGGGTTCATGAAGTCGGTGAAGTGTTCGATCACGTGGTGACGTCGGCCTCGTAGTTGTAGGTTGGAGGTACGCGTACGTGTCTTATTTCAGGCGCCCTTTCTTCGCGTGGGTTGCCGGCGGGGTGTTGGTTCTCAGTCTTGGTGCGTGCGCCGGTCGTGCTCCTTCACCGCCGCCGGTCGCGCCGGGACCTGTGCTGACTCCTGAAGCTGTTCTTGCGATCCTCCACGCACGCGAGGCGAACATAACAAGTTTAATGGGGTTGTTTCAGGCCGACGTTCAAGGGTCGTTTTCCCCGTTTTCATACAGCATTCAAGGAACCCTGTTGTACCAACGACCACAGTCGATTCGGCTGAAAGGGTTTACACGATTCGGCAGCACGGTCTTCGATTTCCTGTTGCGCGGACGATCGTATGCACTGCGCACGCCTGACCGTCTGGATCCCGTGGTTGGGCAGGTGCCGGATTTTCGTCGTCTTGGGGATCTCAGTATCCCGGTTCAATTAAGTTTGCGTGCGATAGATCTTCTCCTTGGAAAAATTCGCTGGACCGCAGAACAGTTTCGCGAAGTTCGGGTTGCGAAAACCGCCTATCGATATACCGTGCTCCTGTCTCCCGTGAATGCCCGGAATGCCTCTTTTTTGCAACACGTGTGGGTGGATCGGTATTCAGCTCAAATTTTAGGCATTGAATTTCAGACGTCGGAAGGGAAAAAGCTGGCAACCCTCACTGCCTCGGATTTTCGAAACGTGGGGTCACCTGAGGAAACGGGTTCTCTGGTGCTGCCTTTTTGGGTTGAAGTGAAAGAACACGTGACGTCAGGATCGGTCACATTGGAGTTTTCGGAGCTTGTAGCCAATGTGCCGGTGTCCGGAAACGAGTTTGCGCTCCGGTAAAGCGTTTCCCCTCCTTTACTTGCCCTGAGCACAGCGAAGGGTCGGGAGAGGCTAGGGGGCATTAGGCTTGCCCCGGACTTGATCCGGGGTAGAGACTGCTGTGAATCTTTGGGACACCCATGAAACTACTCGCCGTTGAAACCGCCACACGGTACCAAAGTGTGGCTCTTATGGATGGGACGGTATTATTGGCGCAAAAGAGTCAGGAAAACTGTTCCTCTCACGCCAGTTCCCTGATTCCTGCCATTCAAGCCCTCCTGGCCTCGGGGCAATGCCCGTTCTCGGTTATTGAGGGACTTGTCGTTTCCGCCGGCCCCGGGTCTTTTACGGGTTTGCGCGTAGGCCTTTCGACTATGGTAGGATTCCGAACCGTCACGGGGTTGCCCCTTGTCACCGTGCCGACGTTGGAAGCGATGGCATGGAGTCACCGAAGCTCCGTGCACCCCGTATGTCCCATGCTGGTTGCGCGAACCAATGAAGTGTATTGGGCACAGTTTCAATGGAAAGACGGGCGCGTGGTTCGGTTATTGGAAGATCGGGTTGGCACGATTCGGGACATGATGGATTCGATTCGCCAACCCACGGTCTTCTTTGGAGAAGGGTGGTTGCGTCATCAGCGCGTGATCATGGAAGCGTTGGGAGATGTTGCCATCTGCGGTGCGTCGGAGTCGATGAACCCGTCTGCCTACCACGTTGGGCTGGCGAGTCTGGACGCTTTTCAAACCGGACAGTTTGCCGGCTCTCATCTCTCGCCGCATTACGTTCAACGTTCGGAAGCGGAAGTCCAATGGGACCTAAAAAGACGGCGCACGTCGCCCTGAGTATTGCACGATGGTGACCCGAACCTCATCCCGTCTCGATTTTCACGTTCACCCGTTTCACTCCCGGGATTTGGACGACGTCCTCGCCATTGAAGAGGAATCATTCTCGGAGCCTTGGACGCGGGGGATGTTTGAAGCGGAGTTGCTGGGGAATCCCTTCGGCCGGTTCCTCGGAGCCTTTTGTGACAGCGAGATGCCTTCCGCGAAGCGGCTCCTGGGGTATATCTGTTACTGGGTGGTCTTTGACGAGTTACGCCTGATGAACCTGGCAGTGCAACCGGATCACCGGCGCCAGGGAATCGCGAGCCATCTGGTCCGGCATGCCGTAGAGGAGGGGATTACTCAAGGAACGACACGGGCCCTTCTGGAAGTCCGGGCCGGCAATCGCCTGGCGCAGAAGCTGTATCAGACATTGGGCTTTCAGCAATACGGCCGACGCCGGTCCTACTATACGAACCCGGATGAGGATGCTATTCTTATGCAATTGCAATTGGCGGAAAATGTTCAACCGTAACATTCATTTCTTGACAAAGGAGGGGTATCATGCTGACTGATGACCAAATCGACGAACACCTCCGGACTACCAATGCCGATTTTCGTGAACTCCAAGAGAGGCATCATCAATTAGACGAGCAACTCCAGGAATTACTGAAAAATCACATTTTAACTCCTGAAGAAGAAGTGCTCAAAAAACAGATTCAGAAGGAAAAGTTGGATAAGAAGGACCGAATGGCAATGTTCATCCGCGAATACCGGAATGAGCAACAAAAAACCGCAGCCTCGTAACTCGTGACTTCGGGTTAACGTTCCGCAACAGACAATGGCCACACTAGTACATCCTTTTTCTCGCCATATCCGTGACGTGAAACGCCGGCTGATTATCGTCGGGGCGACGATGATGGTGGCGTTTATCGTGATGTTTTCGATTTCTGCAGATTTGATTGAATGGTTCAAGCGACCCTTTGCGGATGATCTTATATTTTATGGGCCGGCTGAAGCCTTGTTTGCGTCGATCAAGATCTCGTTTCTCGCCGCGGTCGTGGCCAGCCTGCCCGTCATTCTTTATCAATTTTGGAAATTCGTTCAACCAGCCTTGTTACCGGGAGAACAAGGCTGGGGCATTCCCCTGTTCTTGCTCGCTACCGGCTTTTTCGTGCTGGGCCTGGGTTTTTGCAATTTGGTGATCCTCCCACTGGTGATTGATTTTTTCGTTTCATTCGGGCTGGAGCGCGAGCTCAAGCCTGAATTGGCCGTCGGCATCTACGTCGACTTCAACGTGAAGTTTTTGGTGGCGTTCGGGTTTGCGTTTGAAATTCCGTTGGTGCTTTCTCTCCTGGCGCGGGTGGGATTGGTGACTCACACGCACCTGGCTCAATACCGCCGGCACGCGGCCATGTTGGCGCTTATCCTGTCGGCGGTCATCACGCCCGATGCGACCCTTTTTACGATGCTCCTCATGGCCATTCCCCTGATCGTGTTATATGAAATCGGCGTGTGGGGTGCCAAGATCTTTGGCCGGACTCCTCCTAAACCTTCCGAGGAAAAAGAAGAGAACGATGACCAGGAAGAAGAGACGTCCTTGCCAAGCGGAACGGCGGGTCATCGTGTGTCCTAATCAAACGCACCGGTTGCTTGCCAGGCAGGGCGCCTCGTGACGTCGCATGGTTCATTCCGCATAGTCTCTCTGCTTGTCCTCATCATTTCGTGGGGAGGAGTTCCCTGTTTCGCTGAAGACAAGGTGCATCCCAATCCATTGGAACGCGACGGCGGCGTACCGCCGAGTATCCAAGCCTTGGCGACGACGGGCGGGGGAGTGCTCTATGCCGGTTCGTTCGGGTTCGGGGTGTTTTTCAGTGACGATTACGGCGGGACATGGGAATCGATCAACAACGGCTTGGGGAATCGCTTTATTCTCTGTTTGAGTGCGGATGAGAACGGGACGGTGTACGCAGGGACGGTACGCGGTGGCGTCTTTCGCACAAAAGAAGATGGAAAAACCTGGGAATCGATCAAGGCCGGCCTGAGACTCGTGGAGGTCAAATCCCTCCTGACTCACCACGGGACGATTTATGCGGGTACGGGGAAGGGCGTGTACCAGTGGGATGAAGCCGCTCAACAATGGTCTGCCGTGGCACCCGGTCTTGAGCAAACGCTCATCGCAAGCCTGGCGATGACGAACACGTCTCAATTATTCGCCGGAACCGCCGGCAAGGGACTGTATCAGATCGATGCGACCAAACACGGCACGGTCCGCTGGCAAAAAGTGGGTGATCCCCTGGTGGATCCAAAGGAACATCTGACCCATACGTATATTCGTGTGACCACGGTGAGCCCTCAACAACATCTGTACGTGGGCACACAAGATGGGGGCATTTATCGAAGCAAGGATTCAGGGAAGACGTGGCAGCCGATCGGTCGTTCGCTGCCGAATGATTCGATTCGTGGCATTGTTGCCACGAGGGCGGCCTTATACGTCGCCACGGGTCGAGGGATCTTCAAGAATAATTTTCACAATTCCGAATGGGTGCCGGTGAATAACGGGTTAACCGAATTATCGATTCAGGTCTTGATGGCCTCTTCGGAGGGTGCATTTTACGCCGGGACCAACGCGGGCGCCTTTCGCAGTCAAGACGCCGGCAACCATTGGGTCAATATCAGCGAAAAGCTGGGCATTCACTACGCGATGCCCCGGCCCTATTTTTGAAAGGAGAACGTATGTCCGAGATGATCGAGGTCACCACAAACACCCGTGCGACCATTGCCGTGTCTTCTCAAGGGGAGTCCTGGGGAGACATCGTCCTGAAATTTTATCCGGACGTGTCGCCGGATCACGCCAAGAATTTTTGCAAACTCGCGACGCAGAATTTTTACGATGGGACCACGTTTCATCGAGTCATACCCGGATTCATGGTCCAAGGTGGCGACCCGAACAGCAAGAACACCGATCGCTCCAATCATGGGATGGGCGGACCCGGGTATTACATCAAGGCTGAGTTTAACCCCAAGCAACACAAGCGGGGCGTGCTCTCGATGGCTCGGGCCCAGGACCCGGATAGTGCAGGGTCACAGTTTTTTATCTGTGTGGCCGATTCGTCTTTTCTCGATGGTCAATATACGGCCTTTGGAGAAGTCGTCAGCGGGCTGGAAGTCGTTGATCGCATCGTCGGCGCCAAACGCGACGGTCGCGATAATCCCCTTGAACGCATCGAAGTGACGGTAGCGGTTTCGTCGTAGAACCGGCATGACAGCAGAAACAGGCTGATCGGATCTTTCATCTCTGTCTTTCCTTCGTCATCCCCGATCCCCGATTATAAACGTCGGGGACAGGCTCTGATCGGGGATCCAGCGTCTTTGCCGTTTTCTGTCATCCTCGACATTTGTCATCGAGGATCCAAGGTCTTTTCCCTTGTCTTTCGTAGCCCCGCCATCCCGGGTCAAAGCCCGGGACATGCCTTATGGCGCTGTCTTCACCCTCTCCCCAAGGCGGGAGAGGGCTGGGGTGAGGGGGGATAAAAGATCGTGGATTAAGAGATCGATGGTCCGAGAAAGCCCGGGAAGTAGTGTCAGAAGAAAAAATGGAGCTGGCGAGAGGAATCGAACCTCCAACCAGCGGTTTACAAAACCGCTGCTCTGCCATTGAGCTACGCCAGCTTCACGCCTATTGTTGCGCACTGCAATCGCTTTGACAAGAGATGAATGTGACTTAAAATTGGCACCTTACGACGGTTGATCAAGGAGAAATTCGAGTGAAGCAAAAGGACTTTGATCGCTTGTTTATGACAACGAAGGAGAAAGTGTGAAAACACATTATGTCTTAATCGACTTGGAAAATATTCAGCCGGAACACATGAGTGTTTTAGATGGGCAGAACTTCAAAGTTATTGTTTTCGTAGGCGAGAATCAGTCAAAGCTATCATTTGATTTAGTGCTAGCGGTTCAGAATTTAGGTGAAAACGCCGAGTACATCAAAATTAAAGGCAATGGACCAAACGCCCTTGATTTTCATGTCGCGTTTTACATCGGCCAGCTTTCCAAAGAAAACAGCGATGGCCATTTCCACATCATCTCAAAAGACAAGGGTTTTGACCCTCTTATTAAGCATCTTGAATCTAAAAAAATTCTGGCACAAAGGCATAAGGACATAAATGAGTTGCCACTTTTAAAACCTGCAAACGCAACAAAAAAAGAGCCCGTTCAAGTTTCAAGCCCTGCGAACTCAGCAATAAAAGCAAATCACGTTCAGAGAATTGTTGAGTTTTTGAGGTCCCGAGGCAATGCAAAACCAAGAAAATTAAAAACTCTTTCTAATTCGATAAATTCATTATTTTCTAAAAAGTTAGCAGAGGACGAGCTAAACGCTCTCATAGACGAGCTGGTAAGGCGCGGAATCGTTATTGTCGGCAACGATAAAACGAATGTGAGCTACCAGTTAAGAAAATGAAATATGTCTCGTCGATGGGAAGGCTGGTTGACCTTTCTCCCAATGTAGGTCCAAGTCGAGCGTGAGGAAGTGGTGGTGGTGATCCTCCCCCAAAAACCAGGCCACGGGTTCTGCGAAATGCTGACTGAAATCGTCCGTATCAGAGGTTCTCTTTCAAGTCCGGCTCACTCCTTATCATTTCTCTCGGTCATCTCCACGATGACCTTCAACGCGCCTTTGGTTGCCGCGTAGGCAAAGGCGTCGGTGGCCTGTTCGATCGGAAAGCGTTTGTGGATGAGCGATTGCACGTCGATGGCGTGTTCCCGCAGCAATGCAATCGCCGGCGGGAACGGACCGCACCGCGAGCCCACCACGGTTATTTCATGAACCACGAGCGCGGTCATGTCCACGGCGGTTTGCCCATGATAGGTTGATTTGAGCACGATGGTTCCCCTGGGTCGTACGTATTCACGGGCCAATGCGAATCCATCGGGTGTGCCGGTTGTCTCTACCACGATATCGAATCCGGGAGAAAGCGATGCAGGATTTTTACTCGTGTCAATGCCGTGAGCAGCAAGGATCTGCAATTTTTCCGGATGACGTCCCAAGACCGTTAAGCGGCACTGGGTGTGATGCAGGACTTGGGCGCATAATAACCCCAGTTTTCCATCGCCGATGACCAGGACCCGATCCGTTGCGTCGATAGGAACCTGTTCGAGAATTTGGCAGGCCGCGGCAAGGGGCTCCGTAAAGACGGCTTGATCGTTGGTGATCTCGTCTGGAAGGGGATAGAGATTTTCGGGAGGCAGGGAGAGAAAATCGGCAAAGGCTCCATCCCGGCGGTCGATACCCAAGGTCGTTCGACGCGGGCAATGGGTCGGTCGTCCGGCTTGACAGACCGGACAGACCCGACAGGCCGCGTTGATTTCACCGACGACACGCTTTCCGACGAGGTCAGGATGGTGCGGGGCCTCTTGGACGATTCCGACGAATTCATGGCCCGGCACTCCTTGAAAGCCCATATAGCCTTGCACCAATTGCAGATCCGTGGCGCAGATTCCCGCCTGGATGACCCGAACGACGGCTTCTCCGTCGACCGGCGCCGTGGTGGGGTACTGCTCGCAATATTCCAAGCCGGAGCGTAAGGTCAGTGCGCGCATAGGGTCGGCATAGGGTCAAAGGAATATGTGTCGTTCACTCATTCGTTGACAATTCCCGCCTGATTCCCCTCTTTTGCTTGCCCTGAGCACAGCGAAGGGTCAGAGGGGTTAGGGGAGGTAGATGTTACGGCTAGTACTGCAAGCCTCATAGAAGGAGCCTTCCCGAGTTCTTGTTGTGTTCGTTGCCTGTGTCTTATGTGCGTTCGGCTCTACCCCACCTGGCCTCCCCTTACAAAGGGGAGGGACCGATAGGCGCTCTTTCACTCTTTGCCATATCTCCACGACAAAGGCGTGATTCTGTTTTTCCGGCTCCCTTTCAAGGTGTTCTCGATTGGCCTTTGAACAGTCGAAAGGGATTAGTGTAAAATCTGTTAATTCTAGCGATCTTTCCGGGAAACGGCGAGGGGTTCCCCTGTCTCCCGTGTTGGTACTGACTTGAGCCATTAACCTTAAAGGATAAACTTTATGATTATGGAAACTTCACACGGGTGTCGCAAGGGGAAGTTTTTATTCGGTCTCACCGTATTGGCCTTCGTGGGGATCATGACGGTTTTTCCGCCCCAGCCGGCGTCGGCAACGGTACCCGAGGCCTTTAGCAGAGGATTCTCCGACATCGTTGCGAAAGTGCAACCCGCCGTGGTGAACGTCGCGGTCATAGAACCAGCCAGCTCCCGGGGACCCAGACGGTTACCTCCGGGCCCCTTTGGTGGTCCGCCAGGGCCTCCTGGGCCTCCCATGCCACCCCCAGGACCTCCCGGAAGACCGCCGTTCGGACCGCCCGGCATGAGTGCCGGTTCCGGAGTCGTCATCAGTCCGGAAGGGTACATCGTGACCAACAACCACGTCGTGGAAGATTCCACGAACATTACGGTGACGACTTTCGATGGAAAAGAATTTGCGGCGAAAGTCGTGGGGACTGATCCGAAAACGGACTTGGCCGTGATCAAAATTGAAGGAGAAAATCTCCCGTTCATTTCATGGAGTGCGCACGAGACAATCAGGGTAGGTGATCTGGTCCTGGCCGTGGGGAGTCCTTTTGGCTTGAAATCATCCGTGACGATGGGGATTATCAGCGCGATGGGCCGGGGAAACGTCGGAATCACGGAATACGAAGATTTTATCCAGACCGACGCGCCGATCAATCCCGGTAATTCCGGTGGGCCCCTCGTGAACATGGCGGGTGAAATTGTCGGCATCAACACCGCCATTTTTTCCCGTACCGGCGGCTCGGAAGGGATTGGGTTTGCCATTCCCGTTGATATTGTCAAGGATATTACGAGCAGCCTGATCAAGAGTGGACGAGTCGTGCGAGGATGGATGGGGATTGCGATTCAAGAGTTGAGTCCGGCCTTGGCGCAGTCTTTTCAGTTGCCGGAATCCCATCAGGGTGGGGTGCTGATCAGTGAAGTGAATGAAAAAGGCCCATCCGCGGGTGGAATATTGCAACGGGGAGACGTGTTGCTCAAGTATCGCGGTCAAAAGATTCGAGACGTCAATCACCTCCGAAATATTGTCGCACGGACGCCAGTCGACTCCGAGGTTGAAATCACCGTGTTACGCAACGGCGAAGAAAAGACGTTGACCATGAAAGTGGGAGAACGGCCAACGGATGAAATGCTTGCCAGCAAAGGAGGCGTCTTTCCTCCCACGTCAATGGAAAAGCTCGACAATGTTCTTGCCGGATTGGGCGTCGGACCGTTGACTGATGAACGAAGGAAGCAACTGAGCCTCCCTGAAGAGGTTGCCGGCGTTGTGGTCAATGAGGTGAAGCCCGGGAGTGCGGCGGAAGCCGCGGGCTTGCAACAGGGTGACATCATTCAGGAAGTGAATCGGGAAGTCGTGAAGAGTCTGGCCGATTACCAACGGGTGGCCCCTATGATTAAAAAAGAGGAGTTGGCCGTTCTCTTTTTAAGCCGGAGAGGGAATAATCTCTTTGTGGCGGTCAATCCCCAATAAGGTGCGTGTCATGCCGGGTCGCGGCCTGGGCCACGGCTATTATTGATGGGTCTTCCGAGCGAAAGTAAAGAGTCGTACTGAGACATGGCGGAACAATCGAAAATTACAAAGTGGCTGCAGGACAAGATCTTTAATCCTCTCGAGGATAAAAAAATGCCGGTCATGCAGCACTTGTTTGAATTTCAGGCAAAGCTGACGAAAGTGGTGGTGGTCGTGGCCTTGTTTTTCATCGGGACGTTTTTCTACGCCGATATCCTGGTGCAGTGGTTGCGGATTCCACTGCAGAACATGTTCGTTCCCGGAAACCTGGAATGGGTTCCAACCGACCTGCCGAAGATTCCCTTTATCTTTTTGTCTCCGGCCGAAGCTTTATGGCAAAACCTCAAAGTGGCGGCTCTTTTTGCCCTGGTGCTCGCAACGCCCTATATCCTGTGGGAAATATGGTCCTTCGTGGTTCCCGGCTTGCACGCACAGGAACGCCGGTTCGTGGCGCCGTTTGTCATGACGAGTGCCGTTGCTTTTTATTTGGGATTGGGATTCTGTTTCTTTTTCGTGTTGCCATTTGCCCTGAACTTTTTGATTTCCTACGGCGTTCAGGCGGGATTCATTCCGCAATTGTCGATTGCGAGTTACGTGGGATTCGCGCTGTGGTTACTGGTGGTCTTCGGCCTGATTTTTGAAGTGCCGCTGGCGCTCACGCTTATGGCCAAATTGGGGTGGGTCGATGCGCCATTTCTGAAAAAGTACAGAAAATGGGCGTTTTTGGGGTCGTTTCTTTTTGCCGCACTGTTAACGCCGACGCCGGATCCCTTTAATCAATGTATCATGGCTTTGCCGATGTACTTTTTCTATGAAGTCGGCATTATCAGTGCCGGGTTTTTTAAGAAAAAACCAACGGACGAGGCTAGTGAAGCGGAAGAGAAGGCTGACGCAGGTCCCTCGTCAAAGGGCTCCGACGTGCTGAAGCCTCAAGCGGCAACTGGTGGTCCCGATGACGAGTACGTGGGTGTACCCTGACGTCTTTACCTGGTCACATGATTGACGTCGCGGTATTGGTCATCAACAGTAAAATCTGTTCCGGAGAAGCGGAAGATCGTGGAAAAGAAAGCCTTTGCGAATATTTGCAGAACAATGCACTTCATCTTGTCGGGTATGAAGTCGTGCCGGATGACCGCGAGGTCATTCGCAAGCATTTGATGAACCTGTGTGAGAAACAGGATCTTCAGGTGATTTTCACCGTAGGAGGAACCGGGGTTCGGCCCACGGATTGGGCTCCGGAGGCCACGCGGGACGTCATCGAGAAGGAAATCCCCGGCATAGGGGAGGCCATGAGGGCGGAAAGTCTTAAAAAAATGAGGACGGCCATGCTGTCCCGGGGAACCGCAGGGATTCGGAGCAAGACGATGGTGGTGAATCTGCCGGGCAGTCCGAAGGGGGCGATAGACAATTTATCGACGTTGCTTCCGATTCTCGATCACACCGTTGGAAAAATATCCGGTGTTGCCTCCGGTAGAGAGGGGAACGGGAGGCGCGCAGAGTGAGAGCAAAGGTGTGTCAGCCTTGAACGGTTTTTCTTGTTGTTACCTCCCCTTTGTAAGGGGAGGTCAGGTGGGGTAGAGTCGAATATCCAAGAAGGCACAGGCAACGACCAGCGGTCTATCCACCCCGGCCTAGCTCTACCTCCACCCCTCGACCCTTCGCTACGCTCAGGGCAGGCAAAGGAGGGTAAATGGAGTACAGAAGGAAACGGTGGGAATTCTCAACGAATGAGTGAATACATACAAGAATGACAGCTTGATCGTAAATTGTTTGATTGATCGAAGCAGAAAATTTGGAGGCGTTCATGAGTCCTGAATTGAAAATGTTTCAACATGCGACAACGGAAAGCGATGCCTGTACGTATATGTGGGCCTGTGCGATTTGTGACGAGAACGAAACGTGCCAAAAAGATAAAGAAGGTCATAGCCGGTGGTTGGTGGCCAAACGCATGGAGCGGATCGACTATAAGATCCTCGTCATGAGTAACAAAGGGGGAGTCGGCAAGAGCACCCTCTCCACGAATCTGGCCGTCAGCCTGGCATTGAAAGGCTACGAAGTGGGTATCTGCGATATGGATATTCACGGCCCCAATATTCCCAAAATGGTCGGAGCCGAAGGCCAACGCCTCAAGATCAGCTCGGGTGGCGGGATTATTCCCCATCAGGCCTACAACATGAAAATTGCCTCGATGTCGTTCCTGCTCCAGAATTCCGATGATCCCATTATCTGGCGCGATGCCTATAAATTCGAATTCATCAATCAATTACTCGGTGGCGTCGAATGGCAGGATTTGAATTTTCTTATCGTGGACTTGCCGCCAGGAACGGGGAATGAGTCGGTCACGACGATCGACCTGATCGGGGATGTGACCGGGTGCGTGATCGTTTCGACCCCGCAAGAAGTGGCCCTGCTCGATGCCCGAAAGTCCGTCACCTTCGCAAAGGACAGTGAATTGCCGATTATCGGTATCGTGGAGAATATGAGCGGTCTCGATTGCCCGCATTGTCACCAGCATATCGAAGTTTTTCGCATGGGTGGAGGAGAAGCGTCCGCCCACGATATGGGCGTTCCCTTTTTAGGAAGGGTTCCGCTTGATCCCGAGGTGGTGAAGCAGTGTGACTACGGCGAACCCTATGCTTTGTTCCATTCAGATTTGCCGACGGCCGACGCGTATCACGGCATAGCCAATAAAGTTGATGAGTTTTGCAAGAAAAAAGGGTCGCTGGTGGAGATTGCGACCAAGAGCCCATTCAAGAAAAAGTAGAGACGCATGGACGGGTTAACCTCTCTCACACAAGCTCAAGAGATCGTGCTGGACGCCGCCACCCCGTTGGGGTGCGAGAAAGTCGGATTGCTGGATGCATTGGGCCGGGTCCTTGGTGAGGATATCGTGGCGCCACGAGATAATCCCCCGTGGAACAATTCGGCCATGGACGGGTTTGCCGTCCGGTGGGAAGATATCAGGAAAGAGCACGAAATCACCAAGCCGGCGGAATTGACGATCGTCGAAGACGTGCAGGCCGGCCAGGTGGCCACGAAATCCGTGGGGCCCGGTGAAGCCATTCGCATCATGACCGGCGCCCCGGTTCCGGATGGAGCCGATACCGTGGTGCGGGTCGAATTCACGGAACCAGCCGCAACCCACGTCCGGATTTTCCAACCGGAACCCCAGGGTGCCAATATTCGTCCAAAGGGCGAAGACGTCAAGGAAGGCGAATGCATCATTCCCAAAGGCACCCAACTGCGTCCGGCGGAAATCGGCATGCTCGCGATTTTGGCGAAATCGTTCGTGTTGGTGCATCAACGTCCCAGAGTGGCCATCCTTTCGACGGGTGATGAACTCGCCGATCTCGATGAGAAATTCGACGAGAATAAAATCGTCAACTCGAACAGCTATGGCATTGCGGCGGCGGTTCAAGAGGCGGGTGGGATGCCGCTCTTGTTGGGCATTGCCAGGGATACGCCCGAATCCCTCAAGGAAAAGATCTCGCAGGGATTGGGTTGTGATATTGTCGTTCTCTCGGGTGGCGTGTCCATGGGCGACTACGACTTCACCAAAGTCGTGTTCGCGGAACTTGGAGCCGACATGCATTTCTGGAAGCTGGCGATTCGCCCGGGACAACCCCTGGCCTTCGGCAAGATCCAGGGCAAATTGGCTTTCGGGTTACCTGGGAATCCCGTGTCGTCCATGGTCACGTTTGAACAGTTGGTTCGGTTGGCGGTCATGAAGATGGGAGGCTGCCGGCACCTGATGCGTCCGGTGGTTGAGGCCGAGTTTCAGGAAAAGTTTTCCAAACGTCCTGATCGCCGGCATTTCCTTCGAGGGATCCTGGAACAAGAAAACGGAAAGCTCACCGTTCGGACGACAGGGCCGCAAGGCTCAGGGATTTTGACCTCAATGGTCAAGGCCAACGGGTTGATTGATATTCCGGAAGAAGTGGAAAAAATCAATCCCGGCGATACCGTTCGCGTGCAAGTGCTCAGCAAGAATTTTTAACCCATGGCGCCACCTATCCTATCCTTTGTCGGTCGTTCGAACAGCGGGAAAACCACGTTGATTGAACGGGTCATTCCCGAACTCACCCGCGCAGGGTATCGGGTGGCAACGGTGAAGCACGCGGGACACGGGTTCGAATTGGACACGGAGGGCAAGGACAGTTGGCGGCACAAACAAGCCGGGGCGCATGCGGTCATCGTAGTTTCCAAGGGAAGCCTTGCCATGTTTGCCGACGTCTCCGAAGAAATGAAAGTCGAAGAGGTGCGAGACCGGTTTTTGGACAGCCGCACGGATTTAATCATTGCGGAAGGGTGGAAAAGCGAAGGCTACCCGAAAATTGCCGTGGTTCGTGAACAACTGGCAGAAGTCAACGTCGCCATTGACGGGTTGTTGGCCATCGTCTCGATGAAACCCATAGAATCATCCGTTCCGTGCATCGATCGCGACGATATCGCGGCGCTGGCCAAGCTGATTATTCAGCACTACCCCAAGCCCCCTTCCACCTAACATGAACCGCGGGACCGTCATCGTCCTCCTGGTCGCTGTCGTGATCCTCTTTGTAGCCGGGACGGCAGCCATTCCAATCACCAACCATCCCGAGTTTTGCGCGTCCTGTCATACCATTCGTCCCTCGGTCGACAGTTGGAAAACGTCGTCCCACAAAGACGTCACCTGCGTGGTGTGCCACGTTCGCCCGGGCCTGAAAGGATTTGTCGAAGATAAAGTGTATGCCGGTCTGAAGGACGTGGCGATTACGTGGTTCGGAACGCCGACCGAGCCCCATGACTTGCAAGCGCACATGGATTCAAACGTCTGTTTGAGTTGCCATCGTGCGATACTCAGGGTGTCGGAAGTTTCAACGAGAGACCTGCCGAAACCCGTCAATGATATCGGATTGATCATGAGTCACCGGAAACACATGGAAGCCTTCCAGAAACGCGGGCAAGGGGAGGGCTGTACCACCTGTCACGCACGAGTGGTCCACGGCAAGCCCGTTAAAGGCTACCCCATCGTGATCCCACGAGGTCACGTCAAGTTGGACATGCAGCCGTATCATCCCGACCATCCCGAAGGCTCGGCGTTATGGAAATCTTCATTGGCCGATTGTGTGCGGTGCCACGACAACAAGACCGCATATGAAGGCAAGGTGCTCAGCAAAGATTGTGAAGTCTGTCATCTCCCGGACAAAATCGGAGATTTTTTGTTTTAACCCTACGTAAACGTCACCGATGTCGGCACCAATCCTTCGCATTCAAAACCTGACCAAACGATTCGGCGATTTCACCGCGGTGGATCACGTGTCGTTCGAGATCCAACCCGGAGAAACCATTGGCCTGCTCGGACCCAACGGCGCGGGGAAAACCACGACTTTTCAAATGCTCCTGGGGGTGGTTACCCCCACACATGGGACGATCGAGATGTTTGGACTCGATCTCTTGCACCATCGGGAAACGATTCTGCGGCAGGTCAATTTTTCATCCACCTACATCTCGATGCCCTATGCCCTGACCACGGAAGAAAATCTCCGGGTAACGGGTCGGTTATATGGTGTATCGAATATCGACAGGCGAATCGATGACGTGATCAAAAAACTCGAGATGGAAGACATGCGCCATAAAGTGACCCGCAAAATGTCGTCCGGACAAATGACGCGGCTGACGTTGGCGAAGGCGGTCCTGACCGAACCGAAAATCCTGTTTCTCGATGAGCCTACGGCCAGTCTGGACCCGGATATCGCCCATAAGGTGAAAGGGTTTTTAAAAGAATATCGTGAGGCGTCCGGCCTGAGCATGTTGTACACCTCGCACAACATGCGGGAAATAGAAGAAATGTCCGACCGGATCGTGTTCCTGCAACGAGGAAAAATCATCGCCCAGGGAACCGCCGAAGAAGTCATTGCGCAATACGGCGAAGACGACCTGGAACAAGTCTTCCTCAAAATCGCCCGTGAAAGTTGATGACCGTATCAGGGCAGAGAATTTAAAGACTCGTTATCTTTGTGGAGATAGGACAAGGAGCGCGGGAATAACCGTCATTTCCTCCCCTTTGTAAGGGGAGGGTGAGCTAGGCATGCCCCGCGAAAGCGGGGGTGGGGTAGAGCCGAATGCAGAATAGGAAAACCACTTCATGAACCTCGGTCGTATCACCGCACTGATATACAGGCATCTCTTTCTCTATCGCCGGAGTTTTCCCCGGTTGTTGGAGATCTTCTACTGGCCCTTGTTGGACCTGGTGGTGTGGGGCTTCATTACGATGTACCTGGCCCAGGAAGGAAAAGAACTGCACGGGGCCGTCGTTTTTTTTCTGGGCGCGCTCATTTTCTGGGACATTCTTTTTCGGGCGCAACAGGGGATCACCATCTCCTTTCTCGAAGAAATCTGGTCGAGAAATCTCATGAATTTATTCGCGAGCCCGCTCACCGCCGGAGAATTTCTGGCGGCGATGATGGTCATGAGTATCTTCAAGGTGGCCGCCGTTTCCGTCATTATGGCGTTTGCCGCCCTGTTCTTTTATTCCTACAACGTCTTCATCATGGGTCTGACTCTTATTCCATTCATCCTGAACCTGATTGCCTCCGGGTGGCTCATCGGGATCTTAACCACGTCGGTGATCATGCGATTCGGCCAGCAAGCCGAAGTCCTCGCCTGGGGGTTGGTCTTTCTGTTCCAACCGATCTCCTGCGTGTTCTATCCGCTGTCCGTGTTGCCGAGTTGGCTGCAACCCTTTGCCTTGGCCAATCCGGCCGCGCACGTGTTTGAAGGTATGCGGGAGGTGTTACTGAATCAGGTCGTGCCGTGGTCCCATCTGTGGTGGGCGATGGGCCTGAACGTCCTGTATTTGCTGCTCATGATCGCGCTCTATCAATACACGTTTTCCGTGTGTAAGGACCGTGGCATGTTAGTGCGGGTCGGAGAATAACGGATCGTTATCTTTTTTAAATCTCACGGCTTCTCTTCTACCCGAAAACGTCCTGCTATGATGATTTCGTCCAACGGCCGCCGGTCGTTCGGACGTTCCATCTCTTGAAGCTGAGGGGGCAGGGATTCCTTGGGCGCGCGCTTTCCAATGGCGACCATGGCCAGGACTTCGTAGTCTTCGGGCACGTGCAGTTCTCTCCTGGCCTTTTCGTAATCGAATCCTTGCATGCCGTGCACGACCAATCCCCGTCGTGTCCCCTCCAACGCCAGATTTTGCCACGCCGCACCTGCATCGAAGGCATACGTGACGGCGGGTTTGTCATTACGTTCGAAGAACTTCCTGGCCGTGACGACGACCAATGCGGCAGCCTGAGGAGCCCAGACTTTATTCCCTTCTGCCAGTAAATCCACGAACGTCTCCCAAAACTTCGTCTGGCGTTTCGCATAGACGAATCGCCACAGTTGCGCATTATACGACGACGGAGCCCAGCGAGCCGCTTCAAAAAGCGGCATGAGCGCATCGTCGGATAATTCCTCACCGGTCATCGAACGGGGAGACCATCGGTTGACGATAAGGGGATGAATGTCATAGTTCGTTTTTCGCTGCTCTCGTACTTCGTCAGTGAGTGAATCATTCATGACGTGCTCCTTTCATGCACTTCTGTTTCCCGGAGGTAGAGACGGGGTCGAGATCTGCAGGCCGTTTGTCGTGTTCGTTGTCGGTGCTTCCTGTGCATGTGACTCTACCCCACCCCCGCTTTCGCGGGGGCATGCCTAGCTCACCCTCCCCTTACAAAGGGGAGGGAACGATGGACGTTCCCTTCAGATTCCCCTCCTTTGCTTGTCCTGAGCGTAGCCGAAGGATCAGGAGGGGTGAGGGGAGGTAGAGAGATCAGAACCGGATTCTTTCAGCCGATCCAAACGTGCCTGGTCCACGAAAACCCACAAGCTCTTTTCCTGGGTCACCATGACAGCCCCGGGTTTCGCGCCTTTGGGTTTTCTGACGTTTTTTCTCAAGACATAGATGACTTCGCCTTTTCCGCTTTTTCGTAAATCGCTGTAAAACAAGGCCAGGTTCGCGGCGTCCTTCAAGGTTTCAGGCGGCACCTGCTGTTTCTTTTCCAGTTTGACGACCACGTGTGACCCCGGGGTGCCCCTGGCGTGCAGCCAAAGATCGTCGGGTTTGGATACCTTGAAGGTGACGGTATCATTATCTTTGGCGGTTTTCCCGACCAGGATGGCTTGTCCATCCTGGGAGTAAAACTGACGGTAGGGTATGGCCGTTTGTCTTTTGAGCCCGGAGCGTTGGGGTTGTGGCGGAGCCGGCGGCACCGACTGCGCTGACCCCTGATCATCCTCCTGCTTGGATTGGTCCGTCACTTTTCCACTTTCCAATTCCTGCAATTCGTTTTGAAGTTTACCCAGTTCGTTTTTAGTCTCCTCGATACGAGGCACAAGGTTCTTTTGCGCTCCGGCAAATTTCCCATGCTTTGTGAAATAGGCTTTCAGATTCCCGGGTCCATCTTTTTCAGGGTCCAGCGGAAGCGTGAGTTCGGGCAGTTGTTCATCAAAGTAATCAACTACGGTAATGTGTTTCTGCCCTCTTCCCAGGGCAGAGACGTGGTTTTTCAAGAGTTCGCCGTACCGGCCATACTCACGATAGGCACTGACTTTTTCAAGATCCTGGGTCAATTTCGTTATCCGTCGCTGTATCTTTTTCACGTGTTTGCGTAAGTGAACGATTTGTTGATGACGTTGGTCCTCGATATACGCGTTCCGTTCGGATACGGAATGAGACGATTCGATTCGTTCAGAAACGGGAAAGCGTATCTTGTCGGCATCCTGAACGGGGGGGCACGATTCCCGTGGTATTTCGGTGGCCCAAGGACAGGGGACAAGGGTAAACGGTTGCCCCACGAGTTGGCGGCTGGCTTTGAGGGACCGTAGCACCGTGGTCCGGTCATCCAGGACGAAGATATTGGCCGAACGTCCGATAAGCGCGACGACCAGAAAGAACACGTGCTCGCTTTTTTTCAGCTCGAACCACACGATGCGATCCTGAGGTGTTTGGGCGAGACGATGAATTCTTGCTCCCAAGAGATGAGCGCGCAAATATTGACAGAACGATGGCGGAGTTTGAGTGGATGAGACTTTTTGGCTCAGGATATGCAACCGTCCGTATTGGGAATGGGCTGAGAGTAAAATCGAAAGAGAACGCCCCGGTCGGCGAAGAAAAAGAATGATCGTATCGGGTGTCGGCTGCTGGATTTTTTGGATGAATCCGCCGACGCAAGCCGGTGCCATTTCGGTGAGAACGGCATTCACGTCATCGAGGCTTAACACGATGTTTGCTCTTCAGATTTCATCCGGACGAAGTGGTGCGTTACTATCACTCTACCCCACCCCCGCTTTCGCGGGGGCAAGCCTAGCTCAGCCTCCCCTTACAAAGGAGAGGAAAAGACGGGGCTTCCTGTATGTGTTCGGTCATTCGTTGACCATTTCCCCCTCACCCCAGCCCTCTCCCACCAAGGGAGAGGGTGTCTCGGTTCCCTTCTTTTCTTGTAGGGACAGGCCTGCGTGCCTGTCCGAGGGGAGGTAGAGGCTGTAGAGAGAAGCCTTACTCGATGCCGTTACTGGAGAGGGCGGCTTTCAAGCTGGCCGTGAACCGGCTGACTTCGTGAATCAGATCGGTAGAATGTTGGAGTTCTTCTATTTTGCGGACGAGGGCGCTGCCCACGATGACGCCATCGGAAAAGGCCGCGATTTGGCGGGCATCGTCGGGTGTGGCAATGCCGAATCCCACGGCTACGGGCTTCCTGGCTTTCTTTTGGAGCGCGCGCACGTTGCGTTCAATGGAATCTGTATCTTGCAGCTTTGCCCCGGTGATCCCGGTAATCGACACATAATAAATGAATCCGCTGGTGCGTTTGATCACTTCGGCTTTTCTCGCCGCAGTGCTCGTCGGCGCGAGAAGAAAGATCAGGCAAGGGCCTTTCGCCGCGGAGGCCTGTTGCAACGGGCCGGCTTCTTCCGGAGGCATGTCCGGAATAATGACTCCATCCACTCCGGCTTGAACCGCTTCATCACAGAATTCCTGTTCTCCCATTGCCATAATGGTGTTGTAATAGGCCATCAGAATGAGCGGCACCTGGGTTTTGGTTCGCAGGGATTTGACGGTCCGTAAAATCCCGCGTAGCGAGGTGCCTGCTCGTAACGCCCGTTCAGCCGCTTTTTGGATCACGGGGCCATCGGCAATCGGATCGGAAAACGGGACACCGATTTCAATCAGATCGGCCCCGGCTTTTTCCAATGCCACCACCAAGGCTTCCGTCTCAGCCAATGAAGGATCCCCGGCCATGAGGTAGGGGATCAGCGCTTTTTCCCCTTGTCGGCGAAGACGGTCAAAGGTGGCGGTTATGCGATTGGAAGCGACAATCATGATTCAGAGTTGGATGCCCCGCATCTGGGCAATCTGGTTGACGTCTTTATCCCCGCGTCCCGACAGGTTCATGATCAGGATCTGGTTTTTCTTCATCTTCGGTGCCCGTTTCATGACTTCGGCAACCGCATGCGCGCTTTCCAGGGCAGGAATAATCCCTTCTTCCTGAGACAACAGATCGAATGCTTCCAAGGCTTCCTGATCGGTCGCCGAAGTGTACTCAATGCGACCCGAGTCATGGTGCATGGCGTGTTCAGGGCCGACCGCGGGATAATCGAGTCCGGCTGACACCGAGTGTGTGCTGCTGACTTGGCCGTGCCGGTCCTGAAGCAAATAGGTCATGGTTCCATGAAGCACTCCCGGCATGCCACCGGCAAATCGAGCGGCATGTTTGCCACTGGCCAAGCCCATTCCACCGGCTTCCACCCCTATCATTTGAACCCGGGCATCCTTGATAAACGGGTAGAACAGGCCGATGCTGTTGCTTCCGCCTCCCACGCAAGCCACCAGGCAATGGGGGAGTGTGCCCTCTGCAGCCATGATTTGTCGTCGCGCTTCGCGGCCGATCACCGATTGAAAATCACGGATCATCATCGGATAAGGATGGGCCCCCAGCACGGAACCCAGCAGGTAATGCGTGGTCCGCACGTTCGTGGTCCAGTCACGCATGGCCTCACTGATGGCGTCCTTGAGCGTCCGGCTGCCCGCGTCCACGCCGGTGACTTTCGATCCGAGTAATCGCATGCGAAAAACGTTGAGCGACTGGCGCGCCATATCTTCCGTCCCCATATACACTTCCGCTTCCAGCCCGAACATGGCGGCGATGGTCGCAACCGCGACGCCGTGTTGTCCTGCACCGGTTTCCGCGACGATTCGCCGTTTCTTCATGCGTTTCGTCAGCAACGCCTGGCCCACGGTGTTGTTGATTTTGTGTGCACCGGTATGACAGAGGTCCTCGCGCTTGAGATAGATCTTCGCTCCGCCCAACGTCCTGGTGAGTTGTTTGGCGAAGTAGAGGGGAGTCGGACGCCCCACGTATTGTCTTAAACAGTCGTGAAATTCTTTTTGAAATCCGCGGTCCTTCCGAAGGTTCGCATAGACTGTTTCCAGTTCCAGGATAGCCGGCATGAGGGTTTCGGGAACGTATTGTCCCCCATATTTGCCAAACCGGCTTTGTTTAGCGGGAATTCGTGCCATGGAGTCTTATTGCCGTTTCAAGGAAAGAACCTTCCTCAATTTCCCCTCCTTTGCTTGCCCTGCCTGTCCTGAGCGAAGTCGAAGGAAGCATAGCGAAGGGTCGGGAGGGGTAGGGGAGGTAGAGGTTACGTCCAGTACTGTGAGCATTAGAGAAGGAGCCTTCAGAAGTCCTTGTTATATTTGTTGTCTGTGCCTCATGTGCATGCGATTCTACCACGCCGTCTCTACCCCACCCCCGCTTTCGCGGGGGCATGCCTAGCTCTCCCTCCCCTTACAAAGGGGAGGAACAGATAATGAGAAGACGACGTTTCCGGTCAAGAGTTCTCCGAAGTCCTTACTTTTTCCCCTCCTTTGTAAGGAGGGGTAGGGGAGGTAGAGCTTTGCCTGAGTGGCGGGCCTTGAGTCGAAATATACCGGCTCGATTTATGACGACACAAGTTTCACGGCTTGGATAAAGGCCGTCACTTTAGCCGGATCTTTCTTGCCGGGACTGGCTTCGACGCCACTGCTGACGTCCACACCGTACGGTTGCACTTTCCGGATCGCCTCCTGGACGTTATCCGAAGTGAGCCCCCCTGCAAGCAAAAAGGAAAAAGATTGAGCGGCTTCCGCGGCAAGGGCCCAGTCCGCGGTCTTGCCGGTTCCTCCATAGGCTGTCGTTGAAAAGGCATCCAGGATGAATCCTCGAACTCGGGACCGGCCCTTGTACTCGGCCATGGCGAATAGAGTGTGACGGTCACGAAGTCTGATCCCTCGGATAACCGGACGTCCCAGGGCTTCACAATACTCCGCCGATTCGTCTCCATGAATTTGCGCGAGCGCCAACCCGCATTCATCCATGGTCTTGCGGACGTTCTCGGGTTTCGCATTGACGAATACCCCGATGGGCAACACGAACGGCGGCAAATTGACCACGATGGACTTGACCACGTTCACACTGACGTTGCGCGGGCTTTTCCTGTAGAAGACGAAACCGAGCGCATCGGCGCCGGCGTCGATGGCCTGTAAGGCGTCGATGGGGTTCGTGATCCCACAGATTTTGATTTTCGGCAGAGTCATGGCGTGATAAACGGGGAAAGGTTGTTAAATCCAGCGGGTTCCTTGCGCGGGCTGTTGGACTTCGTTTTCCTGCCCGGCCGTTCCTCGCAGGTCTTGAATTCTGGTACCGATATTCTCGGCTCGAATCAGAGATTCACCCACCAGCATGGCCTTGGCTCCGGCTTCCAAAATCTGCATGACGTCCTCGCGTTTGTGGATTCCACTTTCACTCACGATGATTTTCTCGGAAGGAATCCGTGGGGCCAGTCGCCGGGTAACCGAAAGATCGGTCGAGAAGGTCGTCAGGTCCCGATTGTTGATGCCGATCAGGACCGCGTCGGGAATTCGTTCCAGAACCATATCGATTTCCGATTCGTCGTGCGTTTCAACCAGCACGTCGAGTGCCAGGCCCTTGGCCATCGCATAGAAGTCTTCGAGCTGAATCCGATCCAGGGCCGCCACGATGAGCAGGACGGCATCGGCTCCATAGGCCCGTGCTTCATAGAATTGGACGTCTTCGATCATGAATTCCTTGTTCAAGGCCGGCAGCCCCACGTGGTCCTTGACGCGGGCCAGGTGGTCCAAATGCCCTTGAAAGAATTCCTGATCCGTCAAGACCGACACCGCTGCCGCTCCGTGTTCTTTATACGTGCAGGCAATCTCGACCGGGTCGAACAGGTCTTTAAACTCAGGACGCATCAAGCCCTGGCTGGGTGAGGCTTTCTTGACTTCCGTAATCAGGGCCGGGCAGTCCGGCGTACAGGCTTCCTCCAGGGCTTTGATAAAGCCAGACGGTTCGGGCCGATCGGCGATTTTCCCTTTCAGGCTGGTCAGGTATCCGCGGCTTTTTTTTCGGCGGACTTCCGACTTCTTATGTTCCAGGATTCGATCCAGGATCATACGGCGGCCCTATTCGAAAACCGGACAAGTTTCTGAAATTTCTCGTAAGCGGCACCGCTATCCAATGCATTCGCGGCTTGGCCATACCCCTCCTTCAGGTTTTTAGCTTTTCCGCAGGCCACAAACGCCGGCGCGGCATTCATGAGGACCACGTCCCGTTTGGCGCCACGATGCCCCTTGAGAATCTCCTGGATGATGGCCGCATTGTCTTCGGGAGTCCCCCCTTGCAGGTCTTTCGGATTCACCCTGGTTAACCCGAAATCTTCCGGCGCAAGGTGATAACTCGAAATCCGTCCGGCCTTGCCTTCGGAAACGTAGGTGAAATCGGTCAATGTGATTTCGTCCAATCCGTCCTTGCCGTGCAGGACGAAACAATGTTGGGTGCCCAAGCGGATGAGGACCTGGGCCAACTTTTCCGTCAAGGCGTGATCATAGACTCCTAAAATCTGGACGCCGGCGCCCGCGGGGTTGGATAAGGGGCCCATGATGTTCATCAACGTTCGTACGCCCATTTCTGAACGAGGCTTGGCGCAATGCTTCATCGCCCCGTGGTAGAGCGGCGCGAACAAAAAGCCGATCCCGATTTCATTGACGCAGGCTTCCACCCGTTCCGGAGGAAGATCGATCTTGACGCCCATGGCGGCTAACACGTCCGCACTCCCGGACCGGGAAGAAACCGAACGGTTCCCATGTTTGGCAACGGTGATGCCTCCTCCGGCAACCACGAACGCCGTCGCGGTGGAGATATTAAAGGTATTGGATCGATCGCCGCCGGTTCCGCAGGTGTCCACGACCTGGGGATCTCCCACGTGGATACGCACGGCCATTTCACGCATGGCTTTGACCGACCCCGTGATTTCTTCGACGGTCTCGCCCTTCATACGCAGGCCCATGAGGTATGCGGCGATTTGGGGTTCGGACGTGGCACCCTGCATGATCTCAAGCATAACGTCATAGGCTTCTTTTTCCGTGAGGTTGATGCCGTCAACCAATTTTGTGAGGGCGTCTTTGATCATGCCGTTTTCCTTCGTTTTCTCACCGATTCCCCTCTTTTCGACTCTACCCCACCCCCGCTTTCGCGGGGGCAAGCCTAGCTCAGCCTCCCCTTACAAAGGGGAGGGAAAGACGGCGGCAGTTCAGATCTATTCCCCTCCTTTGTAAGGAGGGGATAGGGGAGGTAGAGTCTATGTCGCAAGCGGTTCACCATTCCCGGATCCCAGTTCAAGAAAATTTCGCAATAAATCCATGCCGGATTTCGTGAGGATCGATTCCGGATGGAACTGCACGCCTTCCGCACCGGTCGGAAGATGCCGGAGCCCCATGATTTCGCCTTCCTCCGTTACCGCTGAAATTTCAAAGTCGTCGGGCAAGGTCTCCTTGTTGACGATCAGCGAGTGATACCGTGTGGCTTCGAACGGGTTGGGCAGGCCTTCAAAAATCGTTTGATTGTCGTGTTTGACCAACGACGTTTTGCCGTGCATCAGACGACCGGCGCGAATAATTTCACCGCCGAAGGCAAAGGCCAGGGACTGATGCCCGAGACAGACGCCCAACAGCGGAATACGTCCGGCAAAACGTCGAATCACCTCCACGGAAATTCCCGCCTCGTTGGGCGTACAAGGACCAGGAGAGATCACGATGCGTTTCGGATCCAGTTCCGTAATCTCATCCACCGTGATTTTGTCGTTTCGATACACGTCAATATCGGCACCCAGTTCCCCAAGGTACTGAACCAGGTTGTACGTAAAGGAGTCGTAATTGTCGATCATGAGCAACATACGATCACCCTAAGCAAAGTATCAAAGAAAGAACCATCTGGTTGGTTTCGTTGCCTGTGGTCCACGTGCATTCAACTCTACTTCGCTCCCTCTACCCCACCCCCGCTTTCGCGGGGGCATGCCTAGCTCACCCTTCCCTTACAAAGGGGAGGGAACACCAGTCATTCCGTCTTGATTCCCCTCCTTTGCCTGTCCTGAGCGTAGCCGAAGGATAAGGAGGGGATAGGGGAGGTAGAGTCTGAGGATCGGTTCCTCGTTATTATTCCAATCCCTCTTCGGCCATTTCAATGCTTCGCATCATGGCGCGGGCCTTGTTGCACGTCTCTTCGTATTCTTTAGTTGGATCTGAATCGGCGACGATCCCCGCGCCGGCTTGAATAAAGGCGTCCCGGCCTTGAATGACAATGGTTCGAATATTAATACAGGTATCCATATTGCCCGAGAAACTGAAATAGCCAACGGCGCCGGCATAGGGTCCTCGTTGCGTGGGTTCGAGTTCTTCGATGATCTGCATGGCTCGAATCTTCGACGCACCCGAGACCGTGCCGGCCGGGAAGCACGCCTTCATGACGTCATACGCGTCCTGTCCCGGATTCAACGTGCCCGTCACTTGCGAGACAATGTGCATGACGTGAGAGTATCGTTCGATTTTCATGAACGGATCAAGCGAGACCGTGCCCGTTCGAGCCACGCGTCCAACGTCGTTCCGTCCCAGATCGACCAGCATGACGTGTTCGGCGCGTTCCTTTGTATCGGCTAACAATTCTTCGGCCAACGCCTGATCCTCCGCAACCGTGGCCCCGCGCTTTCGCGTACCCGCGATCGGCCGGACGACAACCTGGTCTTCTTCGCATCGGACCAGGATTTCCGGTGAGGATCCGACCAATTCGACTCCCGCGACCCGGAGATAGAACATGTACGGTGAAGGATTGATCACCCGTAACGCGCGATAGATTTCCAGGGGGGACGTGTGAATCCTGGTCTGCCAACGTTGGGAGACGACGGTCTGCACAATATCGCCGGCCTGAATATATTCTTTGGTCCGCAGGACCATTTTTTCAAAGTTGGCTTGGGTCATATTGGAGGTGAAGCGCGGAACGTGACGGCGTGCTGAGACAGAATGGTGCCGCAGGGGGGTCTTGAGCTTTGCAATCATTTTTTCAATTCTGGCCGTGGCATCCACGTATGCGGCTCTGATGTCTGATTTCGTGGAAGACGCAATATGCGCATTGGCTACGACTTTGATCGTATGCCGCACGTTATCAAAAATCAAAAGCGTATCCGTGACGAAGAAGGCAAGCAGGGGTAAGTGGGCGGAATCCTTGGGATACCCGGGAATCGGTTCGAAAAATCGCACCACGTCATACCCCAGATAGCCAACGGCTCCCCCGACAAAACGAGGGAGGTCGGGTACCTGCACAGGCTGAAACTCGTCCAGTATGGTCCGGATATGGGTCAAAGGATTGTGCCCTAAAGGACGCGTTTCCGTTTTTCGACCTTTTTTGACACGGAGGTTGCCGTCTTCTTCCCACAGCACTTGCGTGGCACTGCTGCCCAAAAAGGAATACCGCGCCCAGTTCTCGCCGCCTTCAATACTTTCAAACAGGAACGCCGTATTGCCGGAGTCGATTTTCGAAAACGCGCTGACCGGTGTTTCCCGATCCGCCAGAATTTCTCGATACACCGGCACCAGGTTCCCTAGCCTGGCCAATTGGCGAAATTGATCGAAACTTATTGAATAACAAGGCTTTTTCATGATCGGCACGGTATCATGCGGCTTCAAAACAAGTCAATGAAACGCAGCGGAAGAGACGATTTCTCCCTCTCCCCGCCGTGGGAGAGGGTTGGGGTGAGGGGGACCCAGGAGTTTTTGCTCCATGTGGAGCCGCGCAAATAGATGGGGAGACGAGAAAGACACTGGATTCTTTCCTTGACTGGATCCCCGATTACGAACGTCGGGGACAAGCGTCGGGAATGACAGATAGGGGGTATCGTTGGCTTCTTATATAAATTGTCAGTGAATGAGCGAACCTTTACAATTCTGAATAATCTGGTTTTGAAAGAGAGATGCTTCGCTTCGCTCAGCATGACAGCGGGGAGTGGTCAGTATGACGGCGTAGAGAGGTGAGTATGACAGGAGGGAGAATTTATCGTGTCGTTATTAAAAATTACCAGGCTGGGGCACCCGAAAATTCGACAAGGGACGGAACCGGTTTCTTCGGAAGAATTGCATTCGCAGGACATCCAGCGACTCATTGATGACATGGTCGAAACCATGCGGGATGCCAATGGCGTGGGCATTGCCGCACCGCAAGTCCACGTATCCAAGCAGATCATCGTGATCGAAGTGTCGACGGAAAACCCGCGTTATCCGAACCAACCGGCTGTTCCGCTGACGGTTTTACTCAACCCGGAAATTACGGAACACGCAGAGATCACGGAAAAGGGTTGGGAAGGGTGCTTGAGCGTGCCGGATTTACGCGGGCTCGTGCCGCGTTGGACGAGGGTGAAGGTCAGTGGCCTCAATCGTCAAGGCCAGGCCGTGGAATTGGACGCCGAAGGGTTTTTCGCGCGCGTGATCCAGCATGAAGTGGATCATCTGCAAGGCCGGGTCTTTTTGGATCGGTTGCCGGACCTGAAGACACTCACGCATTTGCGCGAGTATGAACAATTTTGGAAGAGCTGAGGGAGTTGTTGGATGACGCTACGCTAATCCAACCTACCTTGGCGAACCCGGCCGGCGAGGGCTGGAGGAGAGCCACCCTCGCCTCAATCAATAGGGGGTTGCGTTTCGGCCGGGTGGGGCAGGGGTCATGCATTGCCCCAAAACAAACCTCTCGTTGCTTAGAAGTCGATTCCGACATCCCTAACGTTTCCGAAACTATAGACTGACCGGCTTACTGCAGCCCCTTATAGATGTCGGGTTTCTCTTCCCCTTCCACCTTCAGGAGACCCAGTGCGCCTTTCTCGATGCGAAAGATCGAGTGGTCCACCGAAATATAGGTGCCGGGCACTTCCACGGTAAATTCCGCGATGGTAGAGCCCGCAGCCGGCACCAGCGTGGTTTGCACGTTTTCCAGAGGTGGAGTCGTGAGCGAACCTTCCGTCCATACCTTGTCAAAAATCTCGCCGATGATATGCCACGAAGACACCAGGTTGGGGCCGGCATTGCCAAAGAAAATCCGGATACGGTCCCCGGCTTTTGCCGTGAGGGGATTTTTGACCAGAGAGCCGGCCATGCCGTTATAGACGACGTAAGTAGGGTGCTCGGCTAACCCTTTGGCGTGGTCAAACTCCAGGACGTCGCCGCCCCCGCCGAAAAAGCCGCCGGCCTTCTTGGTGTAAAAATCGCTCTGGAGGAGATAGAATTCCTTATCCACGGGAGGAAGTCCGCCCTCCGGTTCCACCAGAATCATGCCATACATGCCGTTTGCAATATGTGCCGGAATCGACGGCGATGCGGTGGCGCAATGGTACACGTAGAGACCGGGATTGATCGCTTTAAAGCTCAGTCCGGTTGTCTCCCCGGGTTCGGTATTCAGCATCGCAGCGCCGCCACCCGGTCCGTTGACCGCATGGAAGTCGATATTGTGACTTTCGCTGCTGTCCTTCCTGTTGGTTAAATGGATTTCTACGGTATCGCCCACCCGCACTCGGATCATGGGGCCGGGCACTGTGCCGTTGAAACTCCAGAATTTGTATTGCACCCCTTCTGCGATCGTGCCGACGTATTCTTTCGCTTCCATCTCAACCACGACCGTTGCCGGCGTGGTACGGGTGATGGGCGGAGGAACGTTTGGCGCCGTCGAGAGCTGGGCCTTGATGGTTTCCGCGGATGCCAGGACCGGACAACCGGCCAGGCACAGGGCAACAACCCATGCGCCACGAATCCCTGCTTTTCGAGAAAATTCCTGCTGCATTACTCAGACCTCCTTGACGTGATGAATAAAAATTTCGCCTTACTGATTATCTTTCCGGCTTTCGGGATGACTGCCTTTTTCCAGGGTATTTCAACAGCGGAAAGACGAAGGCACAAGTACATTTGCCGGTGCATCCTTCCGCACCGGATAACAACTATGACAGCTTTACGAGTGAAAAAGATTGATATGGATCAACTCATGCAACTATTTTGTCGGGGTGATTCAAGCAGCCTTGCGCCTGCACCCCAAGCGATGGAAATATCCCAGGTTGTCATCCTGGGAATAAATGCCAAAAAGAGTTGGGGATAATGGAAGAAAGTTGTTGGATGACGGTAAGTTACCGCTATTTGTATTGAAGGCGTTCAACAAAGTGAGGCTGGGATGAGCAAAAAAGCCCTGTCCGCAGTGTGGCTCGAAGGAGGTGCAGCGCTATGGCATCAACCGACAAGGCAAACAACGCTGGCATTGTCGCCAATGTGCGCGCACCTTCATATGGCGCAATCCGGCCAACCGCTACCAGCAGCGACGGGTATGGTTCAAACGCTGGATTATGGAGGGCTACACCGTCCGCCAACTGGCCGCCCACAGTGGCTACAGCCCGCGGACGCTTCATCGAATCATTGCGCATTGGTTGCAACAGCCACCTCCCCTGGCGGGCGAGTTCTCGGCGGCCCGCCATCTGATCCTCGATGGCACCTTTCTGGATCGCCGGAAAGGCGTCTTTGCGGTGATGGATGCGGCCCGCTTCGCCGTGGTGTATGCGGCCCCCGAAATGGCGGAGGGCCCTGCGCATTTGCAGCCGTTTTGCACCACGCTGGCCCACCACGGGTTAACGCCTTGCAGTGCGACCGTCGATGGCAACCTGCACTTGCTCCGGATCTTGCGCCAAGTGTGGCCGACGATCGTCATTCAACGCTGTCTGGTCCACATCCAACGGCAAGGCCTCAGTTGGTGTCGCCAGTCGCCCAAACGTCCAGACGCCCGGCACCTGCGCGCCTTGTTTCGCCACGTCATGGCGATCCGCACCGTGGCCGAGCGGGATCAGTTCATCGCTCAGGTGCAGGCCTGGGAGGCACGGTACGGGCAGCGCCTGGCACGCCAGGCCGAACGAGGGCGCGTTTTCAGCGATCTCAAACGTGCCCGGAGTATGTTACTCGCCGCCTTGCCAAACATGTTTCACTATCTCGACGATCCCGTGATCCCGAAATCCACCAACGCCTTAGAGGGATATTTCGCCCGACTCAAACACAAGTATCGGCAACACCTCGGGCTCGTACGGCCCCATCGGAATGCCTATTTGCAATGGTATGCCTATCTTTGCCCTCGATAGAAACCAACTCTTTTTGGCATTTATTCCCATCCTGAGCGAAGCGAAGGATCTGCTTTTCCATGCGTTCGGTGATTGAGCGAGAGAGAGAGAGAGAGAGTTCCTTTACTCCGTTCAGGACAAGCGCTACGCTCGGAATGACCGGTTCGGAGTGTTTTCAGGGAGATTCAAGAAGCGAGCTTCCTCAAGGCGTCCATATCGGAAATGATGAGTTTCTTGCCGGGCTGGGTGAGAAGGATACTCTGTTCCTTAAATCGGGTCAAAATGCGAACAGCGGTCTCCTCCGTGATGGCAATCATATGCGCAATCTCCTGTCGGGTGAGTTGGATCCCGATATAAATGCCTTCAGGTTCCTTCTCGCCGAGTTTTCCGGCAAGCCGCAATAATAATGCAGCGAGTCGGGTTTCAGCCGGATCGAGAGCGAGGCTTTTGGCGAGGTCTTGCGATTCCTTGAGTCGGTTCCCGAGATAACTGATGACTTGAATCGTCACGGGCGGGTGCTGGTGAAGACATTCGAAATAGATCGCCCTGCTGAGTTTAAGAACGGTGGTTGGTCCCAGGGACTGGGCATTGCCGGGATGGACCGTATCTCCCTCAAAAGTGACCGACTCGCAGCAAAACATTTCCCCGGGCAGCAGGATCTTGAGAATCAGTTCATTCCCTTGTGGAGCGTACTTCAAACATTTGATCGCTCCCTGTTTCAGGAAATAAAACCATTCGGCTTTTTCGCCTTCCCGAAAAATGAACTCGCCTTTCTCATAGTGCTGTTCGATCAACCGGGTCTTGATGTCTTCAAGGCTATCATCGGGAAGAAAGGAAAGAAGAGGAACGGTTTTCAGAAGATCGAGTCCAGCCATATTCGCACTTTCACGGGATCGCATTGAAGGTACGCTTCACTGGTGCTCAACGCACTTACGTGCAACGTTTTGTCTGCCCCTGTATAGGTTCAGAAACATATGGCACTCCTTGACCCAGGAGGAGTCACCATGCACATCCACCATCTCGGCTACCGGATCCGGGGGTTCTATCGAGTAGCCAATCTGGGCTATCGTTGGGACATGATACCCAACGAAGCTCACCACCGACTCAAGATTCTGACGTTCTGGGCCACCCATGGCCCGGCGGCGACCCAGGATGCCTATGCGGTCAGCCGCCGGACGCTCGCGCGCTGGAAACACACGTTGACCCAGGCCGGCGGTCAGCCCGCCGCCTTGGCCGCCCGCTCCCGTGCCCCCCACCGACGGCGCCAGCCCCACAGCCCGCCCGCACTGAACCAGGAGATCCGGCGTCTGCGCACCACCTTCCCTAACCTCGGGAAGGCCAAACTCCACGTCCTGCTGGCCCCGTGGTGTGAGGCCCACGGCCTCGCCCTGCCCAGTGTCTCCACCATTGGGCGCCTGATCGCCCGTGCGCCCGACAAGATGCGGCACGCCCCCGTCCGCTTGACGGCGCGGGGCCAGCCTAAACCCGTCGTGCGGCCGCGCAAAGCGCGGAAACCCCGCGGCCACTCCGCCCCGCCCCTCGAGGTGTTCGCCTGTGATACCGTCGTCCGGCTCCAGGCGGGCCTCCGCCGCTACTTGTTCCCCTTTCTCGATCCCCACTCGCGCTTCGCGGTCGCCGTGGCCACGCCCCCCGCGTCCAGCCGCCAGGCGACCCGCGCGCTGGAGGCCTTGTGCCAGGTGCTGCCACGCCCCCCGCGGGTCGTGCTCTCCGACAACGGCTCGGAATTCCTGGGCCACTTCCAGCAGCGGTTGGAGGCGCGCGGCATCACGCACTGGTGGACCTATCCCCGTTCCCCGAAAATGAATGCCCATGTAGAACGGTTCAACCGGACCATTCAGGAACAGTTCGTGGACTATCATGAGGACTTGCTGTTCGACGACGTGGCCCTGTTCAACCAACAATTGGCCGACTGGTTGATCGCGTATAACACCGTCTTACCCCACCATAGCCTTGGCCGCCAATCTCCGGTACAATTCCTCCTTCACCATCAACCCGAGTGCCAAATGTGGTGGACCCATACAGCCCGGGGAATGTCTCCGGCGAGCATGATATAATCATTTTGTCTTATTATACTCTTTCTCATTATACTTTGTCTCACTAAGGCAATCGGGTGGGAAACACCAGAGTGGTCATTCTGAGCCGGAGGCGCCTGTCCTGAACGTAGTGAAGGAAAGAATCTCGTCGTTGCAACAACAATCGCCTATAAAAGCAGATAGTTCCTTCGCTTCGCTCAGGACAAGCGCTTCGCTCAGGATGACAGATTGGGCGCGTTGGGCTTGATGAAAATCATCCGGTTTCAAGACACTGAGGGTACCGTCCACTATGGCGAGTGGATAAAGGAGTGGTCGGCTTTACTCATCGAGAAAACGGTGGACGATACGTACGAGGTCACCGACCACGTTGTTGCGATTGACAAGCTCCTCGCTCCTGTCGAACCTCCGAGCATTCTTTGCGTGGGCTTAAATTACCGGCGGCACGCGGAAGAGACGGGCGCAAAGATGCCGGACTATCCGGTGTTGTTCATCAAAGCTGTCAATGCGCTCAATGATCCAGGTGATCCCATTGTCATTCCCAAAGTCGCCCTTGGGCAGGTCGATTACGAATGCGAATTGGCAGTGGTCATTGGAAAGCCGGGGAAGAACATCGAACGGCACCAGGCCCTCGATCACGTGCTGGGCTACACGTGCGCCAACGACGTCAGCGCCCGGCGTTGGCAAAAAGAGGGCGGGGGCAAACAATGGTGCCGGGGAAAATCCTTCGATACGTTTTGTCCTCTCGGTCCCTGCCTGGTCACCCCTGACGAAATCCCGGATCCCAACAATCTCAAGATCAAAACCACGCTCAATGACGAGACCATGCAGGATTCGACCACCTCGGATATGATTTTCGACGTTCCATCCCTGGTCAGCTTTTTGAGCGAAGGGACGACGTTGTTGCCGGGGACGGTTATTTTGACGGGGACACCACAGGGCGTCGGGTTTGCACGAAACCCGCCGGTCTTTCTCAAAAAGGGGGACCGGGTCACCATTGAAATCGAACGAATCGGAACGCTTGTCAGTCCCGTTTCCGAGGAAGTGTAACAGGGCCGCCGTATGCCTCTTTCAATTCCCCTCCTTTCCCTCTTTCTGTCATCCTCGACGCTTGTCCTCGATATTTTTAATCGAGGATCCAGTCAAGGGAAGGATCCAGGTCTTTTTCTTCTGCCCATCCATGCGTGTGGGTCCGCCTGGAACAGAACCCTGGATTCCCGATTAGATCTCCGATCAGGTCGGGGACAAGCGTCGGGATTGTAAAGGTTCAGTAATTCGTTGACAGCATGAGGGGCTGACCACAAGAGGGGAACTAAGAAAGAAGGGCCGTCGTTTTCCTCCCCTTTGTAAGGGGAGGGTGAGCTAGGCATGCCCCCGCGAAAGCGGGGGTGGGGTAGAGCCAACCATCCATGGAGCACGGAGGGTCGCCGTCATGGTCATAGCCTCTACCTCCCCTCACCCCTCCTTACAAAGGAGGGGAAAGACGGGGCGAGAATTGTCAACGAATGACTGAACACATACAGGAATGACAGATTTAGGGTATCGTTGGGTATTTTCATACCAATGGACAACGAATGAACGAACGTTTACGACTGGTTTGTTCTGAAGGACGGGGTGATCTCCACACAGTTTCGTGCTAGCCAAATAAGTGCGAGTACGGGCAATCCCAGCAAGGCGGTCAGCATGAAGAAACTCGAGTAGCCCAGGCTGTCCACGATGGTGCCTGAGTAGCCCCCAAGGATTTTGGGGAACAAGGTCATGAGCGAGCTGAAGATGGCATATTGCATGGCGGTAAATTGGATATTGGTGAGGCTGGAGAGGAAGGCGACAAAGGCGGCGCTGGCCAATCCCGCCGACAGGTTATCGACGGAGATCACCAGATAGAGCATGCCGAGATCGTGTCCCGTGGCGGCCAACGCGATAAACAGAAGGTTGGTGGCGGCAGACAAAATGGCCCCGAGCAAGAGAATGCGGATTATGCCGTAGCGGACGGACAGAAGGCCTCCCAGAAACCCGCCGGCAATGGTCATGAACAGCCCAAAGGTTTTCACGACACCGGCAATTTCGGGCTTGGTGAATCCCATGTCCTGGTAGAACACGTTGGCGATAACACCCAACACAATGTCGGAAATGCGGTAAACTCCGACCAGCAGCAAAAGCACCAAAGCGGATTTCAGCCCATAGCGCCTGAAGAAGTCTTGCAGAGGGGCGATATAGGTGTCCTGCATCATGGCCCTGTTCACGACTCCGGTGCGAATCACGAGTGTGGCGACCAGCCACGCCGCCACCACGCCCGTGCCCAGTCGTGCCGTTTCGACCACAAAGCCCGCGACTGCTTCGGCACCGAACACCTCGGTCAGTGTGCGTCTGAGTTCGGCCGCTACTTCGGATGAATAGTAAAAGAGCAGGATGAATCCGGTGACGGCCGCAACGAACATAAACAGAAGCCCCGCATAATCCCCGGTTGAGCGGGGAGGCGTGCGCGTTGCACGGGTGGGTGGTTCGGAAATGACGAGGGTCGTGAATACTCCCACTGACATGGTCATGGCCATGATGAGATAGGCCCACTGCCAAGCCTGGTAATCATAGGCGTCCCTGGTCGACCCGAAATCACTGGCCAGGAACAGAGCCCCCGCCCCCGCAACCAGCATCCCGATACGATACCCCGCAATATAGGTGGACGACATCAGGGCTTGGAGCGAGACGTCTGCGGATTCGATTCGGTAGGCGTCGATCACAATATCCTGGGTGGCGGATGAAAATCCCAGCAGCACGGCGGCCAACGCCATCATGGTCAGGCTGGTTTGGCCCTGGGCCGGATCAATCAGAGCCATGCCGACAATCGACGCAATGATGGAACCTTGTGCCAGCAGCATCCACCCGCGTCGCCGTCCCAACTTTCGGGTCAGGAGAGGGAGGGGTAGGGTGTCCACGAGCGGCGCCCAGACGAATTTGAAGGAGTAGCCCAATGCGGCCCAACTGAAAAAGGTGACGGCCGAACGCTCGACGCCCGCCTCACGCAACCACAAAGAGAGTGAGGAAAAAATCAACAGGAGGGGAAGCCCGGCTGAGAAGCCGAGAAACAACATGGTGATGACCCGTGGGTGCCCGAACGACTGCAAGGAGTGCCGCCAGGGGTGCGAGGTCGCGTGCATCGTTTTTCAATAAAATCCGTATGCCGTGAAGCCAGGTTTTGACCGGGGAATCTTGCCCGGTAGTCTGCCATGCTCTACTATGAGGCGTCCATAAAATACGGAGGCAGAACGCGGCAACGTTGGTGCGAGGCAAGCCTGCCGTGGGGTTGCTTGGTATGAAGATAGCCAGAAACATCAGAATCTGTCATGACCACCTGGGTCATTTTCGTCTCTTGGGGCGGAGGTGGTAAGTCTGCATGAGGAATTCCACGGGAGAAAGGAAGTGATGACGAAATACACCGACTTCATCAATTATCATCTGTCGATGTTGGTTGATGAGACGCGGACGGGTGCCTACAGTCAAGCGATTTCCCATGTCGTGAAACCGGGTGACGTGGTGGTGGACGTGGGTTGCGGATCAGGCATTCTCTCCTTCTTCGCGTGCCGTGCCGGCGCCCGCCACGTGTATGCCGTGGAGAGCGAAGCCGTCATTGAAATTGCCGAACTCGTGGCGGCGAAAAACGGGTTTCAGGATCGGATCACGTTTTACAACGACCTGTCTTTCAACGTGGAGTTGCCTGAACCCGCGGACGTGATCGTCACGGAAACGATGGGCACGTTCGGGTTTGAAGAAGGGATTCTCGGATCGCTGACCGATGCCCGGGATCGTTTTCTCAAAAAAGACGGTACGCTCATCCCCCACGGCGTGGACTTGTTCCTGGTCCCCGTCGAACTTCCGCAATTTTATGAACACGTGGTCGATTTTTGGGTGAACCGGTGTCAGGGGTTCGACTTTTCACCCGTTCGTCACTTGACGGTGAACAACTTTCATCCGCTGAAGCTGCATGAAGGAACGTTTCTCGGTGATCCCATGCGCGTGCAAGAAGTTGAATTCGGGAAAACGACGCAGGTGGAAGTCAAAGCCACCTTCTCCGTCTATGCCAAACGCCGGGGATGGTTTCATGGGCTGGCGGGGTGGTTCAACGCCGAATTGATCCCGACGCTTTCCATCTCCAATGGTCCCCAGGATAAAGCCTCTCATTGGGGGCTGGCCTTTTTCCCCATCGACCGGCCCGTTTCCGTGGAACGCGGCAATTGCATTGAGGTGGAAATGTCCTCAACGCAAAATGGGGAGTACTGGCATTGGAACGTCACGGTGAACGGGCTGCGGTTTGAACACTCCACCTCCAAAGGCTCTCTGCCTTTTGTCTCAGAACACCCGACCCCGTTAGCCGGTTAACGGCGAGAATCCATTCCTCCTGTCATTCCTGTATGTGTTCACTAATTCGTTGACAATTTCCACCGCTTCCTTCCGTGCCACGGTTCCCCTCCTTTGTAAGACAACCCCCTCAATCCCCCTTATCAGGGGGACTGCTTAGATCTGCCTCCCTTGATCAAGGGAGTTCATCTCTTACGACAACCAACCGCCGAACGACCGCTTCGCTACCCCCCCCCCCCCCCTCACCCTGCCCTCTCCCGCCGGGGGCGAGGGGTAAGGAAAATGTCCTCTCCCTTGATGGGAGAGGACAAAGGTGAGGGTGGTGAGGGGCTACTCATTGATACGAAAATAGCCCGAATCTGTCATTCCCGACGGTAGTCATCGGGAATCCAGGGGCTTTGTCATTGCATTTGGTTTTTCTCAGTGAGCGCCGTCACTGAATGGGAAACGAAATCACGATCCCGCCCATCACGTCCCCCAACTTGTAATTTTTTTTGTAAGAGAGCAGATGCCCATTGTGGCAATTGATACAGGAAACGGAGACGGCATGGTCGGCGTAAACGGCTTTGAAAAACTTCTGCGTTCCCCGCTGGATGACACCGGTATAGGGTCGGCTCGGATCTTCCAGCACGGCAGCCAATCCGGCTTTTTCAAAATCCGTGGTCGGTCCGTTTTTCTCATAAATGGGGTGCAGGCCGGCCAACCGGAATTGGAGCCCCAACCCCTGTTGTTCCACCTGCAAGCCTGACAGCAACAACATTTGAGCGGGAAGGGGCAACGATTTGGTTTGCTGCCAATATTCCTGTGATGTTACGACCTTGTGCGTTTCCATTCGTTCAACCACGTGGGTCGTATAGAGCGTGCGGTCGGCTTGAATAATGGCGTGAATATAGTCAGCCACCACTTGCGGAGGAACGCCACCGGCTGTGGTTTGTTCACCGGATCCTGCGTGGAGGGGAAAGAGGAGAAACGCGAAGAAGGCGATTCCGAGCAACGTTCTCATTGGTGATTTGTCCATGGCCACACCTCCTTTGATGAGAACATGATGGGTCGCTTATTCGTATCATCCTCCTTTTGACTGAATAAACTCAATTAAAAAAGAATCGGGGCGGCATCTGGGGCCACGGCCAGACAGAGCCCGAGGTCCTCGGGAGGTAGGCTTCTACCCCACCTGACCTCCCCTTACAAAGGGGAGGGAACAGAGGGCCATTGGTTTCCTTTTTCCCCTCCTTTGTAAGGAGGGGCGAAGGGGAGGTAGAGGGTTGTGGGAGGGACGGTTACGGCCGGCTGACGAGTAATCGTTGACCAATCGAAATGATATTGTCGATCAAGTTATTCCACTGCTTCAATTGATTAACGGTCACACCATATGTGCGAGAAATCCGGTAGAGGGTATCTCCCTGAACAACCGTGTAATAGGTCTGTGTTCCCATGGTCGGTGTGTCCAAGCCGGTGGCATCGGTGTTCTCCATGCCCAAGTCGTTGAAATCCGACTCATCGAACGAAAAATCACTCAGCTCGAATTCTGAGAGTGCAGGGTCGGAAAAAGACATATCCGGCGACACGCCCATATCGCTTGAAGTGCCGGGCATGTCACTGGCTGGAGCACGTTTTTGCTGGCGCTCGGCTTGATCACGAAGGGAGTTACGCTCAACGGTCAGTTCACGGTTTTGAGAGTCTAACGATGTAATTTCCTGTTGCGCCTCCTGCAAACGGTTGTCGAGTTCTCCGGTCCGCTGTTCCTCTTGTGCCAACAGCCGTTGGAAGTTCAGGGCCCGAGCCTTTTCTGCCTCATATTCACCCGAACTCACACAGCCAGACACCAAGGCTGCGCTCATCAGGCAAAGCATTCCAAACCGAAGCGTCAATCTGGTTGAGGATGAGCCAAGGTGTTGTTGGTGCTGTGCTCCGGGCTGAAGATTCAAGGTCATCGTCAGGCTCTCTTTCTGGTTTTATCCGTGCAGGTTTGTGAGGAAAACGTACCTGTAGATGGTTAGGCTGGAATAGACGCCGGCGTCTGCACTAAGAATAAAAGGAGAGCCCGGAAATGTCAAATGCCGCTGAACGCAATCAAGGTCACTTCGTCTCTCCTCTATCGAGCATATTCATCAGTTCTTCTTCGCTCATAAAAGGATCGGAAAGCGACGTGTCGGAAAGCGGTTTGTCCTCGGAGGGGCCGGGATCTTTTGAGAGGGCAGGGGAGTCCGGAACAGGTTCCTGTTCCTGCTGGCGACGGCTTTGTTCTTTAAAGGCATTGAGTTCAACGGTCAGGTCGCGGTTTTGCGATTCCAACGACGCGACTGTATCCTTCGTCTCTTTCAATTGGCCAGTGAGTTCGTTGATTTCCTTGTCCTTGAGCGCCAATTGGGCATTCAATTTGTTTGCACGTTTTTCCTCTTGTGCCAACAAGCGTTGAAAGTTCAAGCCCCGAACCTTTTCCGCTTCATATTTTTCGGTATTGACGCATCCCGCTGTCAGGACGGCGCTCAACAAGAAGAGCATGACCATCTGAGACGCCAATTTTGTCGAAAATGAGCGAGGAGCAGATTGGCGCGGCACTCCGGACTGAGGTGTTGGGATCATTAGCAGGCTCTCTTTCGAATGGCAGTGTCGGTCTAGGGATGAGAATCGATCGATTCTCATGAATGACTTGGGAAATAAGAATAGAGAGAGACGCTCGGGAAAGTCAAATGCCGCCATCCTGTTCCCCTCCTTCCGTCATCCCGAACGATGTAGGGACAGGCCTGCGTGCCTGTCCTCTTGCCGTCATCCCCGACCCCCGATTAGATCCTCGATTACTAACGTCGAGGACAGGCCCCGATCGGGGAGCCAGCGTCGTTCTCTTCCCCTCTTTTCCCCCTCCTTCCGTCATCCCCGACCCCGATCGGGGATCCAGCGTCGTTTCTTTGTCTTTGTTTTGTGTAGGGGCCGCATCTCATGCGGCCCGGCCTCTTTGGTTTTCATGCGGCCCGCCCTCTCCGCAGATCCCGTAGGTCGGGTTAGCGCAGCGTAACCCGACAGCCCCCGCAACCACCCCCGCCGTTGCCCAAATGAAATTAGCCCTGAGCCAAAAATCTTTGAGTTTTACAGCCCCCTGCGACTGGTTTATTCTATTGTCTATTTTAGATTCACTGGTCTGGAAGTGAGCAAAGACTTGGCGTGGGCCCGGGGGGATTGCATGGGGCGCGGCACAGGCAACGAACGGAACGGGCGAACGAAGACGAGGGCCGAGGCTGCCGCCTCCCTCTGTCATCCTCGACGCGTGTCCCCGACCTGATCGGGGATCCAGTCAAAGAATGGATCCAGTCAGCGAAGGGATCCAGCGTCGTTGCAGTGGGTAGTGGTACCGCGCCCTCTCATGCTAGGGGCCGGTCAAAAGGAGTCGAGACGAACCTGTCGAGATTGGGGAGAAAACCATGTTGGCACGATTAGTGAAGAGAGAGACCTCCGGCTTCCGGCCCGATTCCGGCCAGAGTGTGGAGGCCATGATCGCGCCTCGGCTGCGAGCACTGCCGCCCGCCATCCCCGCCTGACCGCCTGCCGCCCCGCCGGGGCGGCTTTCCTTCCTCAAAGACCTATTCCGCCGCCGTCCGGCCGTCGGGTCTCGCGCGCCTCGCCGGCGCGCGGCCTCGTCCGCTCCGCCGGGGCGCTGGCCGCCGTGGCGCTGCTCGCGCTCTGCGGCGGCCTCGCCCTGCCCGCCACCGCCCAGGCCGAGGTGCTGGTGAGCAATATTGGCAAGACGACAACCGGTAGCGGCTCTCTTTTCGACGAACTGGGGCAACGCTTCACGACCGGACGGAGCGACGCTAGCTTTCCGTTGACCAGTATCGACGTGAAATTCACTACAGCTCCGTCGAGCATGGAGACACTGACGGCGACGGTGAGGCGTGCCGATGCCAACGACAATCCGGGAGACGTCCACGCGACCCTTACACCCCCGTCGGCCATCGTTCGGGGCAACAACACCTTCATGGCGCTCGCCGGGACCACGCTCGCCGCCGGTACGAAGTACTTTGTCGTGATCAAAACCGAGGACGTCACTCTAGGAGATGCAGTCCTCAGTGCAACCAATTCGTCCGGAGAGGATGGGGTCACCGGGTGGACAATCCAGAACTCACAACGCTTCTATCAATCCGACACTTGGCATAGTGTTTCCGGCAACCCACTCCAAATCCGCGTCAACGGCACTGTGCCGCCCCAGACCCCGCCGACGCTGAAGACGGGCATTCAGGTTCGCCCAGACGGCGCCAGGATATATATGACTTTCAGCGAGGGCGTCAGCGACATGGTTCCGCCGACCAGCGCGTATACCGTCACCGCCGGCGGATCGCCCGTGACTGTCGGCAGCGCACCCCGCGTCGCAAGCGACTCCATAGAACTGCGCGGCCTCTCCCCCCTGATCGGGGACGATGAGACCGTCACGCTGGCGTACAGAGACCCCACCACCGGCAACGACATCAACGCGATTCAGGACACCAACGGGAACGACGCGAGTTCCTTCTCCAACGTCTCCGTCGACAACCATTCGGAGGTCACGCTGCCCAAGCTGAACGCGGCCGCGGTGCCGGCGGACGGAGCCACCGTCGTGCTGACGTTCAGCGCCGATCTTGATTTCCCGACGGCCTTCTCGTCCGTGATTCGAGGTGCGTTCACCGTGACCGTCGACGGCACGGAGAGCCAGACCACGGACTTCGCCGTTTCCGGGGCTACCGCGACACTCACGATGTCGGACCCGATCGTGGAAAATCTGGCGGTCATCGTCAGCTACGACCGGTCCGACGCCGGCAGCGAAGCCATCGGGTCCACCAGCAATAAACTGGTCGCCAACTTCACCACCGGAGAAAACAGCGTCGCGGCGGTGGTCAACAACTCCGAGGCGGACACCAGCCCGCCGACGCTCAGCAGTGCGGTGGTGGGCCTCACCGGCGACCGAATCGCGCTGGACTTTAGCGAGAACCTGGACACGTCGGCGGGAGCGAGGCCACCCGCGAGGAGCGCCTTCTCGGTCAGCGCCGACGGCGCGTCCATCGTGGTGGGCAGCGTCGTGCTCACGAGCATCACTCCGGATCGGATCCAGTTGCTAAGCTTGGATCCCCTCATATACCAGGGTCAGACCGTCACCGTTACCTACACCGACCCGACCTCCGGCGACGACGCGGTCGCCATCCAGGACAGCGACGGAAACGCCGCCGCCTCCTTCACCACCGGCGAGGACGGCGTTCCCGCGGTGACGAACGATTCCACGGCGGTGGCGGCCCCGGGCGCGCCCACGGCGCTCACGGCGACCGCGTTCGGCGCGACCGCCATCGACCTCGCCTGGACCGCGCCCGGCAACGACGGCGGCTCCGCCATCACCGGCTACAAGATCGAGGTCTCGACGGACGGCAGCACGGGGAGCTGGAGCGACCGCGTCGCCGACACCGAGTCCACGAACACCGACTACCGCCACTCCGGGCTGTCCGGCGGCGACACGCGGCACTACCGGGTCTCGGCGATCAACGCCGAGGGCACGTCGCCCGCCTCGGCGCCCGACAGCGCCACCACCGGGACCGCCGCCCACCACGCCGTGCCGGCCCCCATCCACGGGACCGTCGTGTGGAGCGCGACGATGACGGTGGAGGCGCTCACCAACACCACTTTTATTGGCTACCGTAGCTCTAAAGACGACATTCCATTCGGCGCGCTCACCCCGACCACCTTCGACCGCGGCGACGGGACCACCGTCACGGTTGATGCGCTCTATTACTGGGAGCGCCTCAGCGATTTACAGGTTTTTTTTGACACCGGTCTCGGTACCGGGCGTTTCAACCTGCATCTCGGCACGGTTACCGAAGAGATCGACGACCCCGGGGACGATGACACCATGAGCCTCGACATTTCCGATCCCGGCTGGTCGCACGGTGACACGGTGGACGTGCGCCTGGTGCGGGCGACCGCGCCGGGCACGCCGACCGGGCTGACGGCGACGGCGAGCGGCACGCAGATCGACCTCGCCTGGACCGCGCCGGCATCGGACGGCGGGCGCGCGGTGACCGGCTACAGGATCGAGGTCTCCGAGGACGGCAGCGCGGGGAGCTGGAGCGACCGCGTCGCCGACACCGACACCGCCGACACGAGCTATTCGCATACCGGGCTGGCGGTCGGCGACACGCGGCACTACCGGGTGTCGGCGATCAACGCCGCGGGCACGTCGGAGGCCTCCGGCACCGCCGACGCCACCACGATCGACCCGCCGACGCCCAGCAGTGTGACGGTGGCCTTCGGCGGGGATACCTTCGTAATCAGATACAGCGAGGATTTGCACCAAGTACCGCTGATAGTGCCGACCGCGATTGTTAGCGCCTTCACGCTCACGGTCGACGGCGTCGAACGGCAGATTAACAACATGGTGGCGAATAGCGCGGATCGGATGGGAGCTACCCTGGCATCGATCATCTACCAGGGCCAGACCGTCGTCGTCAGCTACGACAAGTCGGCTGCCGGCGGCGAAGCCCTCGCGGACAGCGACGGTGACGAGGTCGCCTCCTTCACCACCGGCGAGGACGGCGTTCCCGCGGTGGTGAACAATTCCACGCAGGTGGCGGGCCCGCCCGCGCCGACCAATTTCATGGCCACGGCCGGCGGGTTGCAGGTGGCGCTTACCTGGGACGCGCCGGCGTCGGGTTCGGGGGTGACGCGCCACGAGTACCGCTTCAAGACGGACGGCGGCTATCCCACAATGTGGGAGCAGATCGACGACAGCGCGCCGGGCGGCGCGAACGAGGCGAGCTTCACGGTGACGGGGCTGACCGGCGGCACGGCCCACACCTTCCAGCTGCGCGCGGTGAGCGCCGCCGGCAATAGCACGGCCGCGGAGGACGGGCCGGTGACGCCGAGCGCCATCCTGACCCCGCCGACGATCGACGAAGTGGCGGTGACGTCGACGCCGCTGCTGACCTCGTCGGGCGGGTCGACGCCGGACACCTACGGGAGGGGCGAGACGATCGAGGTCTCGGTGACCTTCAGCGAGGCGGTGACCGCCACGAGCGGCACGGACTTCGTGCTGTCCGTGGCCGGCCGCAAGCGCGCGCCGCTGATGCGCGGGTCGGGCACGGCGACGCTGGTGTTCGGCTACACCGTGCTGGCCGCCGACGAGGACGACAACGGCATCTGGATCGGGGACCAGAGCCGAACGCTGGTCGGCAACCGCAACGGGACGCCCCAGACCGGCACGATCACGAGCGAGACCACGGACGTGGCGGCGGACCTCACCCATGCCGCGCTCGGCCAGCAGTCCGGCCACAAGGTGGACGGCAGCTTGGCGCCGTCAGGCACCAATACCGCCCCGGTCTTCGCCGATGGCCGTGTGACGCGCACGGTGCCGGAGAACAGCGAGGCGGACACCAACGTCGGCGCGCCCATTCCCGCCGCCATGGACACCAACGGCGACACGCTGACCTACACCATGGAAGGCGAGGACGCGGTCTCGTTCACCTTCGTCGCCTCGACGCGGCAGATCACGACTAAGGCGGGCGTCGACTACGACTTCGAGGCGACGAAGAATTCCTACGCAGTGACGGTGAGGGCGTCGGACGGCACGGCCAGCGACACCATCGCGGTGAGGATCGATCTCACGAACGTGGACGACGCGCCGGACGCGCCGACGAGCCTGAGATACACGCCCGGCAACGGGCAGGTGACGCTGCGCTGGACGACGCCCGCGGACAACGGCGGGGCGACGATCACGGACTACGAATACAAGCAGGACGACGCCGGGACCTGGAAAACCACGGGCGGGACGACGACCCGTTACACGGTGACCGGGCTGACGAACGGCACCAGATACACGTTCTGGGTGCGGGCGGTGAACAGCATCGGCGAAAGCAGGGCCTCCGAGCCGATCTTCGCGACGCCGTCGGAAGTGACGGTGCCCCCAGATTCCGATCCCGATCCGGTTGGCCCACCGTCTCCCCCGAGAGATCTGACGGCGACGGCCGGGGACCAGGCCGTCGAACTCTCGTGGCGCCGGCCGGCGGAGGACGGCGGCGCGCGGATCGTGCGCTATGAGTACCGCCAGCAGGAAGGCGACGGGCCGTTTGGCGCGTGGCAGATCATTGGGGAGGATCCGCCACCCACGGCCCATCAGGTGACCGGGCTGACGAACGGCACCAGCTACACGTTCCAGGTGCGGGCGGTGAATCAGGCGGGCCCCGGCCCGGCGGTAAGGACGACGGCCACGCCGATCGGGAACACGCCGCCGGTCTTCGCCCCCCCCCGACGCGCGAGTTCGCCGAGACCGTTGGCGACGCCGCGCCGGGCGCGGCAGTGGAGATCGGCGACCCGATTACCGCGACCGACCCCAACGGCGACCCGCTGCACTACAGCCTGGAGGGGACGGACCAGGAAGCCTTCACCATCAGCGCGGGCACCGGCCAGCTCCGGACGAAGGCCGGCCGGCGCTACGACCATGAGGCGCAGGCGAGCTATACGGTGACAGTGCGGGCCGACGACGGCCAGGGCGGCACCGCCACGGTCGACGTGCGGCTCGACGTCACGGATGCGCCCGAGCCGCCGAAGGTTCGGGGGTGCGGGACAGCCAGACCGACCTGCAGGTGACGTGGCGGGCGCCGGCCAATACCGCGCGGCCGGCGATCACGCACTACGCCCTGCAATACCGGCAGGGGACGTCGGGCCCCTGGATCGACGACTCGCCGGCGCGGCCCGGCCCGGCGGCGCGGCTCGAGGGCCTGCTTTCCGAGACGGTCTATGAGGTGCGGGTGCGAGCGGTGAACGCGGACGGCGAAAGCGCCTGGTCCGCGCCGGGCCGCGGGCGCACCGGGCAGAAGGACGCCCGGGCGGTCCGGGCGTGGCAGGCGCGGTTCGGGCGCACGGTGGCGACCCATGTGACGGACACGGTGGAAGAGCGGCTGCGCGCGTCGCCGGGGGAGGGCTCGTATCTGACCGTGGGCGGCTACCGGCTGCCGCTGGGTCAGCGCGGCGGGCCGGACGCCGAGCCGGGCGGGGACCCGCTGACCGCCCTGCTCAAGGGGCTGGCGGGCCTGGTCATGGGATCGGGCGCGACCCGGCCGGCCCCTGGCGCCACGGGGCTGGCCCTGTCGGATGAGGACCCGCGCCTGGGCCGCTCGCAGACCCTGCAACCCCTCCGGCTGCGGGAGCTGTTGAAGGGCAGTTCCTTCCGGCTGACGCTGGGCGCGGACGCCGTCCCCGGCGCCCGGCGCGTGACCGCCTGGGGCCGGGTGGCCGGCACGCAGTTCAACGGCCGGGAGGGGGCCCTGTCCCTGGACGGGGACGTCCTCACGGGCACCCTGGGGGTGGATCGCGCCTGGGACCGGGGGCTGGCCGGGGTGGCGGTGGCCCACAGCCGGGGCGACGGCGCGTTCACCGGGGCCGGCAGCCGGGGGGCGCTGGAGCACACCCTGACGAGTCTCCATCCCTACCTGCACTATGCCGTCACCGACCGGCTGGCCGTGTGGGGCGTGCTGGGGTACGGGTGGGGCGAGTCGACCCTGGCGCAGGGCGCCGGCGAGCCCCTGGCCACGGACACGACGTGGCTCATGGGCGCGGTCGGAGGCCGGGGCCTTCTGCTGGCGGCCGCGGAGGCCGGGGCTTTGAGTTGGCCACCCGGACGGACGCCATGTTCATGCGAATGACCTCGGACGAGGTGTCCACGGCGGCCGGCAACCTGGCCGCGACCGAAGCGGACGCGCACCGGCTGCGGGTGGTGCTGGAAGGCTCACGGCCGGTCACATGGCCGGAAGGTCAGCGCGTGACGCCGACCATCGAGGTGGGCCTGCGGCATGACTGGGGGGACGCGGAGACCGGGTTCGGGCTGGAACTGGGCGGTCGGGTGCAGTACGCCGACCCGGCGTGGGGCCTGACCCTCGACGGCGCGGTCCGGGGCCTGCTGGCGCACGAAGACCGCGACTACAAAGAATGGGGCGCCAGCGGCACGCTTCGCATTGATCCGGGCCCCACGGGCCAGGGCCTGGCCCTGACGCTCGCCCCGGCGTGGGGGGGCGACCGCGAGCGGCGTGGACGGCCTGTGGTCGCGGCAGACCACGGCGGGCCTGGCGCCGCAAGGCAACCGGCAGACCCCGGCGGGTCGGCTGAACGCGGAGGTGGGCTACGGCTTCGCGCCCTTCGACACCGGACTCCTGACCCCCTATGCGGGCACGGTGCTCTCGGATGGCGCGGCCCGTACCGGGTGGGCGGGCGCCTGCAGATGCGCGGTGGCTGGGCCACGGGCCTGGAACTGAACCTGGAAGGCACCCGCCAGGACCCGGCGGGCCAACAGCCGGTCAACCAGGGCCTCCGCCTCCAGCTCACCTGGGGCTTCTGACCTACCCCCTCTCCTATTTCCCGCATTAAGCGGGAAATAGGAGAGGGTAGGGTGAGGGGGCGTTCCCCCTCCTGTCATCCCCGACCCCGATCGGGGATCCAGGGTTTTGCTTTGGTTTATGCAGTTGTAGGGGCCGCATCTCATGCGGCCCGGCCTCTCTTTGACCAGGGATGGCGCCGCTACAGAAGAGGGGAACAGGGCAGGTTACGCTTCTCTAACCTGACCTACGGGGCTGACCTCCGCGGCACAGCCACTTGTCTTCGTTGAATAGGAGCCGGTTTTGTTACCCTCAGTCAAGCTCCAGGGAACCACGACACTAGCGTTTCGCTCCGAACGCCCCCGCAATTTGGTTTCGTTCAAAAACACCGCCGACTTCTTCATGGTTCGGACCGTAGAACCGGCCATCGATGGAATTGCCAAAATAAGTCTCAGTTGCAAACGAACCTGATGTCACTGGAATATTCTGCCAAGTGATATTTCCATGCGGGCGTCCCGCATCAATGTCACGGATATTCGTAAAAGCCACATCAATGTTCCTTTGAGACAGATCAAAGGTGAGGGTTGCGTCACTCATAATCCGATTGCCTCGATTCGCAGTCAAACTGGTATCACCGCCAACCATCGTTCCAGTCCACGTCGCATTGCCAAATGCCGGCGTTGTTCCAGTGGCATCACCAAGCGAGTACGCTCCACCAAAAACAGTTCCTCTCAAATCCTCCCCAACGCCACTGACAAGAGAATTCACTTCTACGGCAAAAGCACTATAATCAAGCCAGCCTCCAAGGTTTTTGAAGTCAGTTGCTACTCCGGTCTCTTCATTTCTTCCTCGAACATCAGCCATTTTGATGCCGCCAATATTGGTAAAGAATCGATGGTCGTCCGTAGGATCCGAAAGCTTGAAATCCAACAAAGAAATATCAACCAGCCTATAGCCGGAATAATATGCCTGGCATCGTCCGGATACGCATGATGTCTGAATGCGAGCCCCTTGGGGCAGGCTGGGATGTGCTAGAAAAACATCGGTCATCAATAGCGAATCGGAAGACCGCACGATTGTTGAGACCTCAGAAACCATCGTATTGTAAGTAATCGGGTATGGAATCGTTGGAGGTAATGTCCCTGACCCACCCCCTCCACAGGCACTCAACACGGCTGCCAAACTGAATGGTATGATTCCCAGACGTAATGGGTTCATGGAACACTCCGTTTGGAAAAGCGAGTGAATGGTTGCCGCCGACCTCCAATGGTCAGATTCGGCTGATAGCATAGAGCAAGAGAGTTGGCTGTCAAGATCTCAAGAGGCGTAGAAGAATAATGAGTCTCACGCATCGCCGGACCATGCCTTATGGCGCTTCCCTCCCTCGCCCCTGGCGGGAGAGGGTTGGGGTGAGGGGGCCGTTAATGTCTACTAGGCGCGGCAGAGGCCCTCGTTGTCGGTTCAGCGAGGAGCCGGTTCATTGACCCTCGAAAACGCCTGTGCTAGCTTGTGTTGGATTGTAAACTCGGGTTTTCCCAAAGGAAGCGTACCATGTCTCATAGCTCCGAACGACCCCCTGAGCAGCAGAGAATGATGCAGATCGAAGGCCTTTCCTTGCGCCTGGCCCAGCCCGATCCTTCGCAGCAGGAGTGGATCGGCGATCGTGAAATCCTTCAACAACTCCTTGCGTGCTGGCTTGTCATCGCTGAAAAAGATCTTCCTCTGTGTCCGCGGATCATCGGCCAGCCCGGTATCGGAAAGACGACCTTGGCCACGTCCGCAGCGCGGGAGCGGAAACAGGACTTCTATATTTATCAATGTACGGCCGATACGAGGCCCGAAGATTTATTGATTACGCCGGTGATTGCGGAAGGGAACACGATTCAATGCCAGGCCTCTCCGTTGGTCACCGCGATGTTGACCGGTGGGGTCTGTCTGCTGGACGAAGGCAACCGGATGAATGAAAAAAGTTGGGCGTCCCTCGCGCCGTTGCTCGATCACCGGCGCTCGGTGGAATCCGTGGTGGCCGGCATCCAGGTCAAAGCCCATGCGGACTTCCGATGTTGCGTGACCATGAATGAAGATGCCTCCACCTATGAAGTGCCGGATTATATTCTTTCGCGATTACAACCCAGTTTGAAACTCGAGTTTCCGGCCCGTGACCACGAGTTGGCCATCCTCCAATATCATTTGCCTTTTTCTCCACAAGAGATTTTGACCATCACCGTGGAGTTCCTGCAAAAGGCGCATCAACTCGATCTTGGATTTTCGGTGAGGGATGGCATTCACCTGGTGCAGTATGCGCTCAAACGGTTGGCGCAGGATCCGTCGCATCCCCTGTCCCGCGATGAGATCTGGCGGGAAGCGCTCATCAAAGTGCTTGGTGAGGACGCGCTGGATTTGGGGGCGCTTGCGCAACAGCGAAAACGAGCCGTCGGCGAACAAGCGTTTCCCAGAGGATTGGGTGATTTCTTTTTTGAACCCGACGATCCGCTCCATCCCGATAAATAAGCGTCCATGAGTCCTTTGTCGCAACAGGACAACGCGGTGTTTTACCTTTCTCCTCGCCTGCACGTTGTCCCGATCCGTCACGGCAGTGCCGACGTGGCCCGGGCCATTCGAGAGCTGTGGCTGGAGCATCGGTTCGATTGTGTCGCCTTGCCGTTACCGGCTTCCGTTGAGAACCCGGTTGAAGAGGGGATCAGGCGGTTGCCCGTCGTCAGCGTCGTGGTCATGCCGGAACCGGATCACAGCGAACGTCCTGCATGCAGTTACATCCCGCTTGACCCCTGCCAACCCGTCATTTCCACGATTCGGACGGCCATGGAAGAGGGGATCGATCGGGCCTATATCGACCGGGACGTGACTGTCTACGAACCGGTGGAATATCCCGCTCCCGATCCATATGCGTTGAAAAGCGTCTCCCTGGCCTCCTTCTCCGTGGCCGCGCTGCCCTTTCTCCCGTATCCCAAACCGCAAAGCCAACGCTGGTCGCGTATCAAATGGATGGCTTTTAAACTGCACGAACTTGAGTTGGACTATCGATCGATCCTGTGTGTGTGTTCCGTTGAAGACTGGCCCTGGCTGCGCGACGCGTACCAGAACCGGTGGCCGTATGAACTTCCCGAACCCTTGGCGGGCCGTCCGGCGCTTCATCTTGTGGAACCCCGTACGTTGTACTTCCTGCTCTGTGAATTGCCTTTTCTCACGGAACTGTTCGAGCAGCGACGAGCCGAGGCGCGTTCCGACGCCCATTTATCCGTCGATGGGATCAAGGAACTGCTGCTTGAGACCCGGCTACGATGGCTTGCCACTCGACCGGCCCAGTTACGGCAGGAATCCAATTGGGTGACGCCCCAGTTACTCCAGATGTATCTGCGATACGTGCGGAATCTTGCGTTGGGCGAACACCGGCTGACGCCGGATCTGTATACCTTGACCCTGGCGGCCAAACAATTCGCCGGAGACGAGTTCGCCGTGACCTTGCTTGAAACGGCGAAGAGGTATCGCTATGAGCCGGGCGAAGCATTACACGCGGCGTCACCGCCGTATTCGTTAGGCCTTGGCCTGCTCGAATCTCCGGAAGGCCACCTCTCCATCGCCAAGAACCGGTTGGGCTGCGCATCGGTATCGTGGCGAACGTTGTCGCTCAAGCCGCGGCAGGACCCGCGCAAACGACGTCAATGGGCTTATCGATGGAACCCGTTTGGCCAATGTTCCTGGCCGCCGGAAGACAATCGTATCGAAGGATTTACGGCCCACGTTCGTGAACAAAGCAAAGCGTTACTCGGGGAAGATCTTGCCCGTGTCGATAAATTCACGACCTCGATTCGCGACGGCATCGACATGCGGGAAACCCTGCGTCATTGGAATCCCCGGGAGAAGTCGCCCCACATTTACGTAAAAGAAATCCCGCCGTCCCGCGGCGCCGTGGAAATGGTCGTGTTCATATTCGAGGTGCCGGCGGACCCCGACAAATTTTCGTGGCAGGCGACGTGGTACGCGGAACATGCCGAAGAATCCACGCTCTGTTTTTACGCCACCCCGTTTTTAGAGAACATGGTCGGACCGGGAATCGGCCAGTCACAATACGGGGGATCGCTGTTCCAATTTCCACCCAGGCCGATTCCGGATATTTGGGAAGATCCCCGGCTCGATTTTTCGCAAACCCTGGAGGAGCGACTGATCGCCGGAGCGGCCCTCCATTCCCTGGAAAAGCATATCACGCTCGTGAGTCCCATTCCGCCTCTGGCCCGCTGGAAACACATTGCCAGAAGATTCGAGCGCAAACTCATTCCGGTGTCCCTGTCGCGGTTTTCAGGACAGACCGTTGCCCGCTTGCGACGCTTTCACGTGCTCAACGGGCACGAAATCCGCAGTTTCGCCGGCCAATTCATTCAAGGGTAGGTGCAAGCCTCGGATGGTCCGAGGTTGTTGCGTGCAGGCATGTCCCCATCTGACGTTCCTCCTCATATTCAGGATCGAATCGCCGAATTGCGCGAGCAGATTCTCCATCACGACGACCTCTACTATGGTCTCGGCACGATGGAAATTTCCGATTCGGAATACGACAAACTGTTCAAAGAGCTTCAGGATTTGGAAGAGCAATATCCCGGCTTGATCACCACGGATTCGCCGACGCAACGGGTTGGGGCCGCACGTCTCGAACGATTTGAACATTTTTCGAAAATACCCCACGATCGTCCGTTGTTGAGTCTCGATTCGGTCCTGGTCCCGGATGACGTGTATGCGTTTGACAAACGCGTGAAAAAGGAACTCGACGTCGACCGGATCGAGTACGTTGTCGAGCCGAAATACGATGGGTTGTCAGTTGTCATTGTGTATGAAAATGGGACGTTCACCAGTGGTGCAACAAGAGGAGACGGAAAAACCGGAGAATTGATCACTCCGAATCTTCGAGCGATTCTTTCCCGGTCTCGTTGCCTGACGATTGACGGGGACGTGCCGCGGCGAATCGTGGTCCGTGGAGAAGTGTATCTGCGCCTTTCCGATTTTCAGGCACTCAATCGCCGATTAACCGAGCGGGATGAAAAGACGTTTGCGAATCCCCGCAACGCCGCGTCCGGCTCGCTCCGGCAACTCGATTGCCAGATTACTGCATCCAGACCCCTGGTTCTCACCTGTTACGACCTGATGGTCTCATCCGATCCGTTACCGCGTACGCATTGGGAGACCGTTTCCGTACTCGAAACGTGGGGCTTGCCCGTTCCCGAACAACGCCGGGTGTGTTACGGCATTGAAGAGATCATAGGCTTTCATCAAAGCATGATGGAACAACGTGAGCGCTTACCCTTTGAAATCGACGGCATTGTGGTGAAGCTCAACTCCCTGGCTCACCAACAGCAACTTGGCGAAAAGTCCAGAAGTCCGCGTTGGGCGATCGCCTTTAAATTTCCCCCGCGCAAGGAATTGACGACTGTCCGGGACATTGTGGTGTCGGTGAGGCGGACCGGGGCGTTGACGCCCATCGCTTTATTGACGCCGGTCGAAGTCGGTGGCGTCACGATCAGCCGGGCCACGCTGCACAACGTGGAAGAAGTCGCGCGAAAAGACGTGCGGGTAGGGGATACGGTCAAGGTCGAACGGGCAGGGGACGTCATCCCCGATATTGTCGAGCGTGTGGCGATTCCCGGCGAACAACGCGCCGCTCCGTTCGAGGTTCCTGATAGCTGCCCGGTGTGTCAATCGGCCGTGGTGCAGGAAGGCCCCGTCTATTATTGCACGGGGCAAACGGTGTGCTCCGCACAGTTGAAAGGCGGCGTTCAACATTTTGCTTCCAAAGGTGCCCTCAACATTGAAGGACTGGGGGAGAAAACCGTTGCGCAACTTGTCGACAAAGCTTATGTGAAGGATTTGTCGGACCTGTACCGCCTAACCAATGACCAACTTTTGAGCCTGGACGGATTCGCGGAGAAATCGGCCACACAATTGCTTTCGGCCATTGCACAAAGCAAAACCCCGTCATTGGAACGGTTTCTCTTTGGCCTTGGCATTCACCACGTCGGGCATCACGTCGCGCAGATTCTGGCCTCGCAATCCGGTTCTTTGGAGACGCTGCTGGCCGCTACCCAAGAAGAGCTATTGGAGATTTACGATATCGGACCTGAAATTGCACAGAGTGTCGTGCACTTTCTTGCCGAACCGCGAAACGTGGCCGTGCTCGAAAACATGAAAGCATTGGGCGTGAACGTGCAAGCCGTTCCCCGTGAGACGAGTGGACGTGGCGCGCCCTTGAAAGGGAAAAGCTTTGTGTTTACCGGCGGGCTGGACAGCCTGAGCAGGCAGGAAGCCGCGCAACGCCTTGAAGCACTGGGAGGACGGGTCACCTCCAGTGTCAGCAAACACACCGCGTACGTGGTCGTCGGAAAGGCCCCGGGGTCGAAATTAGCGGAGGCCAAACGTTTGGGTGTCGCCGTTCTCGATGAAGCCGGATTGCTTGAGTTGATTCGGGCCGCCGGCACCGGCTGAGGTGAAAGCCGAAACCGTTAGCGTTATTTGGAAGAAACGGCTTGGGCGGGTTCCGGTTTTTCTTGAGCCACGTCCTCCAATTTGTGGATCTGGACACTCTTGATGGATTTTTCATCGGCATCCCGGACGGTCAGCAAACAACCGGCCACCTGGAGATCCTCACCGACCGAAGGAATATGGCCGAGGCGCTGCTGGATGAGGCCGCTGATGGTATAGAAGAGAATATCTTCTTCTTTATCCAATTCCACTTTCAGAAATTCATTAATTTTTCGAACTTCCGTTCGTCCACTCACCAAAATCTCATTTTTGCCAAGCCGCTTGATCAGTTCCTTGGTGACGTCCGTCTCGTCAAGAATATCACCCACGACCTCTTCTAACAGATCTTCCGTGGTGACTAATCCCATGATCCCGCCGAATTCGTTCACGACGATCGCAATGTGGCGTTTCTCCTGCTGGAATTGCTTCAGCAGATTACCCACCGGTTTGGAAATCGGAATGAAGAGCGGCGAGAGGGCTAATTCCTTGAGCCGGCTGGTGCGATTTCCTTGAGCCAGTTCGATCAAGGCAAGAGTACGATACAGAATGCCCGTGATGTTATCGCGGATGCCGTCATAGATGGGAATCCGTGAATGTTTGACAGTGAATAAGTCCTCTTTGGCTTCGTCCAAAGACAGATTGCCGTCCATGACGAACGTATCGATTCTCGGTGTCATCACGTCTCTAGCCGTGAGGTTGGTGAACTCGAAGACGTTTTTGATCATCTCCACCTTTTCGGTCTCGAGCACCCCGGCTTTGCCTCCGGCCTCGATCATGCTCTTCAGTTCTTCTTTCGTCACGAACGGAACAGACAGCCCCCGTCCTCCGGTCAACTTCAGAATCAGCGGTTCCAACAGGAATAAAGCCGGAGCAAAGAGCTTTTCTGCCCAATAGATGAGATACGCGAAAAATTGGACGGCGGAAGCCGCGTGCTTGGCGCACAGGGTTTTGGGAACGATTTCCCCGAAGATCAGCACAAACACCGTCAGCGCCCCCGTGGCAATCGCGACCCCTTCGGAGCCGAAATGTTCAAGGGTGACCATGGAAACCAACGCGGCGGCCGTCAGGTTGACGACGTTGTTCCCGATCAGGATGGTCGAAAGAAGTCGCTGGGGGTTCTGCCTGAGAGAAAGTGCCAGTTTCGCTGCCCGGCGGCCTTCCTCTTTCATGGTTTGAAACCGGCTTTCGGGAAGGGAAAAAAACGCAATTTCCGCTCCTGAAAACAAGCCGGAGAACACCAGACAAATCAAAATGACGATGTATTCCATGGGATCAGATCAGAGTGAAACCCTAATCCTTGGTAGAAGGGCTGGAAAAGCTAAAAGAATCAAGCCCTTTGAGTTAAAGTGCACATGTGTTGAGAAACGGGCAAAGAAAAAGCGGAAGGGGAGGCAAAGATGCTTGCTCTGGTGACGGGAGTATCGTCTGGGACCGTCGTCATCCATCGGGTGCAAAATCCTACCACAGGAACTCATTCCGTATCAACAGGATTCTCGGATTTTTTCTGAAAACCCAAACAACCAAAAGAATGGCGCAGTTACAGATAAAGAGGGAAGAGGGCGTTCTCTCTAATTTCCCCTCCTTTGCTTGTCCTGAGCGTAGCCGAAGGATCAGGAGGGGTGAGGGGAGGTAGAGGCATTTGCATCTCCGACTCCCGCCATCCTATTGAGACGATAACCGGTCGAACTTGTAGCTTTGCTTGCTTAGAACGGGAAAAACCGTAAAGACCGGCGTGCTGTGCGGAATCAAGCCCGTGTCCGTTCCCGGGCTCAAGGTCAGATGTAAATTCACGAAATTGAAACTCAGCCCTTCCTGCCAGGGTTGAGATTGGGCTTCCGCATAGGTGGGGACCTTGTCCGAGGCGTAGGAACGGGTCATCAAACCCGCGCCGCCCTGAAGCCCGTATTCGTACAAGTCCGGTGCGCCTTGGATCAGGATGGACACCTTGGAGGCGTCGAACCAGATTTTAAAATTGCAACTGACCTGAATGAACGGCCCGAGACTGCCGGTATGTTCGAGCACGGCGAGCGGGTAGGCGTATTCCGGAGGCACGTCCCCGGAAGCAGGAACGGACTGGCTGGAAAACTCAGAATCCTTGATGCCGGAGACGGACACGAACAATAAATGCGGGTCATCCAGGGCAATGTCGTAGACCTGCCCGTCATGGTAACTGCACAGTTTCCCCATCTCATACCGGAGAGGATACGAGTACCCCATTTTCGCATAAAAAATCCGGATGCCCGCTTCGAGTGGGTCATCGGGACGACGACTGATCTTCAGGTCGAAGGGGAGCGTCATATGAAACCCGTTTGTCCGAACGGCCATGAAAGGAGCGCAGGCCCCGGGAAACTCCTTATGCACGGTCTCATTCTCCGGCTCGAATCGTTTGGGCGTGCCGCCGAAATGTTGAGCGGTCTTGGCCTCCTTGGTCAGTCGATACTTGTTTTGGTAATACGCGCCGGCGCGCTTCTGCGCCAGGTCCAAAAAATACTCGGGGAGATCCGTCTCGACAATCAGCGTATGCCGGTCGACGGACGCATTCCGTGACGATTTCATGGCTTCGGTATAGATATTCAACTCGGCGGTGGTCTTCTGAATATCATGCTCCAAGTCCTTGGCTAACTCGGGATCGAAGAACCGCGTGGTCGAGAGAAGCTGGCGGCCCTTTTGCAGCAATTCCAATTTGAGCGAATAGCGTTTGGGTTCCGCGGCGATGGCCTGGGTCGTTGCGATGATCAAACTGAACTGTTCTTCCGGACCAATGCCGAGTGCCGTCAAGTCCTGTTCGCGAAGAAACGAGATCGCCAATGGACCAAACGCCTCTTCGCGGCGGAGACCGAGCGTCAGCAGATAATTAAGATAAGAACGGGCTTCATCCTGGGTCATAGTCTGAACTTTCGGTCATTGATGCGAAACTGGCCCGAAACTGTCATCCTGAGCGAAGCGCCTGTCCTGAGCCTGTCGAAGGAAAGGATCTGCTTTTCCTGGCGTTCGGTGTTTGAACGAGAGATTCTTCACTTCGTTCAACTTCGTTCAGAATGACAACCATGGTGTGGCTGGCTCCTTCATTCTGTCAACGAATGACTGAACACATACGGGGATGACAGAAGGAGACAGCGGAAATTGTCAACGAACATACATTCGCAATTCTAAGGAAACCGGGTCTGCCAGGACAAGGGGAAGATCAAACCGGTGGATAGGCCAAGCCGGAGGCGAGAAGTCGGAAGAGATTCGTGTGCTGATGCCGAGCCGAGTGTGGTGCCAGGATTCACTCGATTTCGAGAGAATTCAAGTCTCAGTCAAATATCTTCATCAGGCTCATTGGGGCTAAATGTATGCTGTAAGGTGCTAAAAAGGAGCTATATTGGTACTAAAAATTGTATTATTGGATGCGAAATGGATGCTAAATAATCGTTTCATAACGCGCCTCCGGCCTCCACCAGCACCAGCGTGCCGGCGTTCGAGACAAGAGGGCGGAGAACAACGTCCAGCCCTGTCAAGGCTCGCCCTCAGAGCCTTGACTTTCTTGGCCTCGTCCGCTCATCTGTATGGCCTAGCAGTTTAAAATAATATGATTTTGCATTATGTAAGTTGTTAATTGTATATAATTATAAACCTCTATTGATTTATGAAGTTTAAATATATACAATTTTGCATTATATAAGTTATTAATAAGAGATAATTATAAACTTGCATTTGGTTTATTAAAATTATATTTTAATCACTGTGAAATACCAAAAACGAACTATGCTAAACCGGTTGCAGCGCCTTCTGCCCGAAGGCCTCTTGGCGGATGCTGCATGGTTTAGCGACATGGGCTATCCCAGTTCCTTGCGTAGCCGCTACCTTGCCAGCGGCTGGTTGCAACCGGTCACCCGAGGCGTGTTCCGTCGCCCGCCGTACAAACCTGGCCTTCAAGACGAAGAAGCACCGCTGCGCTGGCAGCACGTCGTCATCTCCATTCAGATGGTACTGAAGCGTCCAATCATGGTCGGTGGGCGGACCGCGCTGGAACTCCACGGCTTCTCCCACTATACCTCCAGTTCCGGGCCGCGGGAAGTCCATCTGTACGGTGATGAGCCGGCGCCTGGCTGGCTCAAGAAACTCCTCCTCGAGACGCCATTTGTGTTCCACAACGCCAGGAAGCTCTTTCGTGCGGAACCGATAACCGCTGGCTTTGAGGCCCTTAACTCTATTCTGTCAAGTGACGAGCCGTCTTTCCATACGCCCATACACGGCAGCCTGACGTGGACGGATATCGGCGACTGGGACTGGCCGCTCGTTCTCTCGACACCGGAACGAGCGGTCCTGGAATTACTTGACGAGCTTCCGGAAAAGGAAACGTTTCACCAAGCCGACGTATTGATGGCCGGTTTGACAAGCCTCAGTCCCAAACGATTGAGCCGTCTCCTGCGGGAATGCCGCAGCGTCAAGGTCAAGCGCTTGTTCCTGTGGTTCGCCGACCGGCATGACCACGCCTGGCTCAAACAGCTTGACCGTGAAGGTATTGACCTCGGCAGCGGCAAGCGCATGCTGGTGCGTGGCGGGAAGCTCGACCCGAAATACCAGATCACCATTCCGGAGGATCTTGATGCCGGCGGATGAGCACTATCGGCGTCAGGTTGCCCTGCTCGTACGCACCCTGCCGCTTGTCGCACAAGAGAAATGCTTTGCCCTGAAAGGCGGCACGGCAATCAACCTGTTCGTCAGGGACATGCCGCGTTTGTCGGTGGATATCGACCTGACCTATCTGCCGGTTGCAGATCACGAGGACTCGCTCCGCGACATTGACGCGTCTTTGTGTAGGATCGCCGACCGCATCGAGGCTTCGCTGCCTTCCACCCGTGTTCATAAGAGTACCCTGCAATCAGAGGAAGCGGTCAAAGCGGTAAATAAACTCGTCGTTCGAGACGACCGTGTACAGATCAAGGTCGAGGTGACACCGGTGTTACGCGGTTGTGTGTATGAGCCGGAGGAGAAGGCGGTATCAGACGCCGTTGAAGAGCGGTTCGGCTTTGCTGCGATCCAGGTGGTGTCCTTTGCCGACCTGTATGCCGGCAAACTGGTGGCGGCCCTTGACCGGCAACATCCGCGCGACCTGTTCGACGTACATGATCTGTTGTCCAACGAAGGCATCGACGAGCCGCTCCGCAACGCCTTTATCGTCTATCTGATCAGTCACAACCGACCCATGGCCGAAGTACTGGCGCCCACGCGCCGCGACATATCGGACGAATTTGCCCGCGGGTTTGTCGGTTTAACCGAGGTCCCCGTCACCCTTGATGCTCTTGTCCAGACCCGTGAAGCGTTGATCGCTGAAATCGTCGGCCGGATGCCTGATGCGCACAGACGCTTCCTGCTGTCCTTCAAGAAAGGCGAGCCCGACTGGTCGTTGCTCGACGTGCCCAATGCGAAAACGTTACCCGCCGTGCGCTGGAAGCTGGAGAATCTGTCGCGCATGGAGGCACAACGGCGAGCGAAATTAACGGCTCAACTCGAAGAGGTGCTAACACGGAAAGGTTGAGGTGTTTTGCCGATTACGGCCCAGGATGACGAAGGATGATGTGTTGAATTGAAGGAAAACAAGTGCCAAGAAAACGAGGATTTGAAAAGAAACTTAGGTTGAGGCACGACCCGCCATCATTATTAGGCGAATGAGCACCTGTCCGCCCAGCAGAAGAATGCTGGTCACGAAATGTGGTTCCGGAAATTCACGCTACGTATCATATCCTCCAAATCCCCCAAACAGGGTTTTTTAATGTGGCTACTGTACGTTTCGTTGGATTCTTCTGACAAGAGGGCGGAGAATAATAAACTCTCAAAAACTTTTCGAGGTCAGGCTTGGATCGGGGATCTAATCGGGGAGTGGTGGAATCATGCATTGCCTTGTTCACTCAGGTGCTGCGTGGTACTATCCGGCGTATGGCTACGCTCGCATTCGACACACATAAAGCCGTGAAGGCCCTCAAGGAGGCCGGGTTCGACGACTCCAAAGCCGAAGCCGTGGTCGCCACTGTGGGTGACGCCATCGGCGGCAATATCGCTACCAAAACCGATATTGCTGAGTTGCGCGCCGAGATGTACCGCCTTGTATTAACGGCAGCCGTGTCGATCATCGGCTTGACATCAGGTCTCACGGTCGCACTGATCAAACTCATCCTATAGCTTTCCTCCAACATAGCAATTTCCCCATTCTCCTTGTTTGCTTGCCCCATGTCTTTGGTGGGGTGTCGGACACGCACCAGTCCACTGGTCGACGGTATCAGCCAGCATGTGTCACCATCATTATTGACGGATACTGGAAGGTTGACTAGGGTGACGTTACATGAACTGAAATAGAAAGGGTTTGTTTGGATCTGCAAAAGAACTGTGAACGAAGGAGCTCTGATATCCCATGCCTATCCCTGATTTTCAGTCGCTTATGCTTCCGGTCCTCAAGGCGCTGATCGGTGGTGCGGAAACACCGATCTCCGAGGTGCGTGACCGTGTCGCCACCGTAGAAGGGTTGACACCAGAAGACGTACGAGAATTACTTCCCAGCGGCAGCCAGACGGTATTTGTGAACCGGGTCGCTTGGGCGGTGGCTGAGGTGAGCCACGCCGGGCTGGTGGAAAAGGTTCGGCGTGGTGTCTATCGGCTGACGGCTAAAGGCGAACATCTGTTGGCTCAAGCTCCCACGCGGATAGATCGCAAAATCCTGCGTCGTTATCCGGTTTATGTCGAGTGGCTGACTGGAAAAAGTACTCTGTCAGCAAGCGGTAAAGCCGCACTTGCTCCGTCAGAGGATAGATCAGTCACGCCGGAGGAAGCACTGGAACGCGCTGCCGAGGAATTGCGCAATGAGTTGGAGGCAGAGGTACTGGAACGGATCCGAAAGGCAGAGCCTGCGTTTCTCGAACGGGTGGTGGTAGACCTCCTACGTGCCATGGGTTATGGCAAGGGGGATGCTGCGATGGGGAAGGTGACCGGGCGTTCGGGCGATGGCGGGATTGACGGAAAAATCAGGGAAGATGCGCTCGGCCTGGATGAGGTGTATCTTCAGGCCAAGAGATACGCTGCTGGCAACATCGTGGGTGAAGGCGACCTGCGCAATTTTGCCGGGGCAATCGATGCCGCGGGTACAACCAAAGGCGTGTTCGTCACCACAGCCGGCTTTACGAAGGCCGCCAAAGCCTATGTGGAGAAAAGTCCGAAGCGCATCGTCCTGATCGACGGAGAAGAACTCGCGCGTCTCATGGTCGAGCATAATATCGGTGTCCGCCTGAAGATGCAGTACAAAGTCAAACGGATCGACGAAGACTATTTTGAGTCGGAAGATCTGTAAGCCTCATGCGCCTGTCCTGGAAAAAGAGTTGTACTTCTTGTCTGGTCTAGAAAACCTACTGAAGGTAAGTAAGGGCAATCTAAACCGCATCCATCATCCTCGTGTCAGACCACAGTTCAGAAACGCAACAAGTCCTTGAATGGCCGCAGGTGCTGGAGGTGTTGGCCGCACAGGCGCATTCTGCGTTGGGAGCCGAGTTGTGCCGGCGGTTGCCGTTGGAGGATACGCTCGAACTCGCGCAGCGTCGCATGCAGGAAACCACGGACATGCTGGAACTGCACTATGCCCCCGTGTCGTTCCCTGCCGTGCAATTCGAGGACTCGTCACAAGCCTTGCAGAAGGCGGAAAAGGGCGGGGTCCTGGACCTCCACACCTTGAGAGCTCTCTCCGTCATGATCCACGTGGCCGGGTCGGTCAGACGCTGTCTCGTGGTGAATCAACAGACCGCCCCCGCCCTGTTTTCCTATTATGCGTCCCTGCCGGATCTTTCCGAACTGCGAGAAGAGATCGATCGTTGCGTGAGCGCGGAAGGAGAAATGCTGGGCCAGGCCTCACCGGCCCTGCACGACGCGCTTCGTCTGGCTCAGGGGTTGAAGCAACGCATACGCCGGCGCGTGGAGAACATGGTGGCGTCTTCACGCTACCGGGAATTGTTGCAGGAACCGTACTATGCCCAACGGGAGAACCGGTACGTCCTGCCGATCAAAGCCGAGCGCCAGCACGACCTTCCCGGGATCGTACATGATATGTCGGCCAGCGGCGCCACGGTGTTTCTGGAACCCCGTGAACTCATCGACCTGAACAACGAGATCAAAGTCGCCGAGCTTCAAGTCACCCGTGAAATCAACAGGATTCTGCAAGAGCTCACGGACCGGGTCGTGGAGCGCCTGCAAGACCTGCGGAGCCTGCTGCACGTCCTGACCACCCTGGACGGTATCGGAGCCAAGGCGCGCCTGAGCGCCCGCATGGACGGCACGCCGGTCGGTCTCAATACGGACGGGCACGTTCGTCTGTGGAACGCGCGGCATCCCTTGTTGCCGCTGTCCAAAGAGCAGGTGGTGCCCAATGACGTCATGTTTGAAAAAGATTTCGCCGTGCTGGTGATTTCCGGCCCCAATACCGGCGGAAAAACCGTGCTGCTGAAGTTGTTGGGCCTCTGTAGTCTGATGGTGCGGGGCGGACTCCATCTGCCTTGCAGGGACGGGTCGGAAATGGCGTTTTTCGAAGACACCTTCGCGGACATCGGCGATGCGCAGGATTTGACCAAGGACCTGTCCAGTTTTTCCGCGCATATCAGAAAACTGATCGGCCTGCTCAAGAATATCGAGCACCGTACCGGCGGGTCTCCGCACACGCTGGTGCTCCTGGACGAAGTCATCAGTTCGACGGACCCCGCCGAGGGCGCGGCCCTGGCTGAAGCGCTGCTTCGCCGGTTTGCCGAACTCAATCTCAAGGTTGTCGTGACCACGCATTACAATTCATTGAAAACCCTGGCCCTGTCGACCCCGGGGTTTCTGAACGCGAGCCTTGAATTCGACGTGAACACGCTGGCCCCGACGTACCGGTTCATCACCGGAATTCCCGGCGGGTCCTCCGCGCTCGATATCGCCGGTCGGTTGGGGATGGACCCGTCGATTCTCGACCATGCCCTGAGCTTGGTCCATCAGGAAGATCGCCAACTCGATCATATCTTCGCGGACCTGCAACACACGCATCAGGAGTTGAAGGAAGAACGGGAAGAAGCCCGGACCCAACGCGAGAGTGCTGACCGTGACGCGACGGAGGCCCATGCGATTACCGAACGATTGCGCTCGGTCGAACGCGAAGAAATCAAGAAAATGAAAAAGAAGTTTCGCGAGGAACTGGCGGCGGCCCGTGCGGAGATTCGCCGGATCACCGAGTCGTTGCACCGGCAACGGACATGGACGCACGCGCAGGAAGCGCAACACCAGTTACAACGTGTCGAGGATTCCGTCAGCCAGCACACCAGGGCATCGCTCGAAACCGTGTCGGTCGAATCGCTCGAGGAAGGCGATATTGTGGAAATCGCCAACCTGGACACGTTGGGGCGGTTGCTGGAAAAGCCCCAAGGCAAGAAATCCGTGCGTGTGCAGGTGGGGGAATCCGAGATGTCCGTGCACGTAGACCGACTCGTGGGGCTCGGAAAAGGGGAGGGGATACCGGCTGCGGTCTCGCGTCCGGCACAACCCGCACCACGTTCATCGAAACCGGGACGGCTCTTGTCTAACGAGAATGCGCCATCGGGCTCGACGTCGTCGGGTTTTGCCGGCATTGATCTGAGGGGGCAAACCGCGGAAGAAGCGCTTGAACAACTGACGGCTCAGTTGGATCAGGCCCTGCTGAGCAACGCCAAATCCGTCCGGATCATTCATGGGCATGGGACAGGAAAGCTCAAGGTCGCGATTCGACAATTTCTGGCGCAGTCGGCCTACGTGACGGCGTTTCGACCGGGAGCGAAAGAGGAAGGCGGCGACGGCGTGACGATGGCGGAGTTGACGTAGTTCGTGATGACGTTCAAGACCGGGGTTCATTCGCCAGGGCAATGGCGACGTTGCGCTGGAACCCTGAAAACTTCGCGCGCCGGATAGGGGAGCGGGCGAAGGTTCGGGAAAATTCCTCCTCGCTCAAGGCCGAAAGCCGGGACAAATTCGGGCCCTGCGTCAGCTCGGTAGGATGGACGGCCGGCGCGTCCGTAGCCGGAGCGAAGGCATTATACGGGCATGCGTCCAAACAATCATCGCAGCCGAAGATGCGGTTGCCCATGCGGGTTTGGAGGTCCCGGTCCAGCGAAGGCCGGTCTCCGCGGTATTCGATCGTGACATAGGAAAAACATTTCGTGGCATCGACCACGTAGGGATCGACAATGGCTCCGGTCGGACAGGCGCGAATGCACAGCGTGCACGTCCCGCACAGGTCGGCCCCGGGTTCATCAGGCTCCAACTCCGCGGTGGTTAAAATTTCTCCCAGCAGCAGCCACGATCCGAAGGCAGGGGAGACGAGGTTGGAATGTTTGCCGATCCACCCCAAGCCGGCCTGCTGCGCCCAGAATTTCTCCATCACCGGACCCGTGTCCACGTAATGGCGCGTGTGACAATCCGGCTCAAGAGCCTTGAGTGCCCGTTCGAGGGCCTTGAGTTTTGTCTTGAACACGCGATGATAATCCTCACCCCAGGCATACCGGGCGATCCGCCCGTTACCCCGCCGCTCATCCGGATGAACGTCGGTCCAGTAATTGAGGCCGACGGCAAGAATTGAACGGCAGTTCGGCAACACCTGTGCAGGATCGGCACGCCGTTCGGGAGTTCGTTCCATCCACGCCATCGTGCCGTGATAGCCTTGGGCCAACCAATGCCGCAGGCGATCGAAAAGGTTTGTATGGGGACGACTCGCCGAAGAGGAGCCCTGATCCGGCTGAGACGCAGGGACACGGGCAATACCCACCGCGTGAAACCCCTGCTCAAGGGCGGCCTGTTTAAGAAGCTGGGTGGTTGACGACACGAAAGAGACCCCTCGCTTTTGTCATCCAGAGCAATACACCAACGTGGTCATCCTGAACGAAGTGCCTGTCCTGAGCCTGTCGAAGGAAAGGATCTGCTTTTTCCCCTCCTTTGTAAGGAGGGGCTAGGGGAGGTAGAGGCCTTATGGCGCTTCCCGCCTAATCCTTATAGACTTTTCTCGGTTGGGTCGTCATGGGGCTGTCGCCGCACGTAAACATCACGCTGAACCGGGCCGAACAGTTATCGGTACCGCACGGACCACAGGAGCCGACGATCTTGGTTTTCCAGTCGGTTTTTTCCTCATCGATGGCACAACTGGTCTTGCCGCCCTTGGAGACGTCGATCCACGGATCGTCATAGCCCGGAAAGTTGGCGACCGTGCATCCTGACGGAATCGGCACCTCGCACGTGCGGCCCTGCTCTCCCTTCACCATGCCCAGATTGCAGATCGATTCAGTTTGGGGTTCGGCATTGACGGCCACCCCGCCATCCAGGAACAGGATTCCGTTAAAAACGAATGCCAGAGAGACGACCAGTGCCAAGTGTTTCATGATCCAAGTCCTTTTTCGAATGTTCTCATTCCAGAGACAGCAGACGTTCTTCCTACAATAGAATGCTGCGAGCACAAGAGCAAGTGATTTCCCTCTGCAAGTCCCGTAGGTCAGGTTAGCGAAGCGTAACCTGACAACTTCGTTGTGTGACGAGGTGAGAAGATGTCGGATTACGCGATGCTAATCCGACCTACGCACTGTCATTCTCGACGCATGTCCCCGCCTTTCCCCTCCTTTGCTTGTCCTGAGCGTAGCCGAAGGATCAGGAGGGGTGAGGGGAGGTAGAGGTATTCGTAGGGCCGCCTCTGATGCGGCCAACGGAAAGCGCCATGAGATGGCGCCGCTACAGAAGAGGGGGAAGATAGTCAGCCCTGATTCTGTCAACGAATGAGTGAACATTGACAGGGATGACAGACAAAACCAAATGCAGATTCCTCGCAAAGCTCGGAATGACAACTCCCCTCATCCCTGCCGCACCCAATGGGAGAGGGTTGGAATGAGGAAGATGTGGGAAAGGGGTGGGGATCAGGCGTACGCCGGTCTACCAGCGCCACGCCGCGTGCAGCATGACGGCGTTCACCGGCGCCGGACTGAGGGCGGCCATGGCGTGGGACGCTTCGAGCGCGAGTGTTGTCTCCGGCGCCACTTGCCAGCGGGCCCCGGTCCGGTAGGATTGGCTGCTGCCGTTTCCGAGCGAGAGTCCGGCATAGGGTGTCAGAATGCCCCGGTGGTTCACAGGCACCATCCCGTAGCCGAGCTCGGCAGTGAGCCGTGTCCCTGGCAGGGTGGAGCCGGTTGTCGCCAAGCCCGTCGGGGCCTGGCCCGCCCAAAGCTGCTCCGCCTTGCTCGCCGTGTTGCCCCACGCAGGCGCAAGGGTAAGTGAGAGCCCGCGCCCCAAGGCGTCCGGCGTCATGCGGATGGCGCCGCTCGCGCCCCATTCTTCATAGGCGCTGTCTTCGTGCGCCACGAGGGTTCGCACGGTCCCCTCGATGGTGAGCCGGCCGGCGGCATAACGGATGCCGGCGCTCATGTCGAGACCGAACCCGGTTTCCGCGTCGCCCTCATCGTGCCGCAGGCCGATCTGGCCCGAAGGCGTGAGCGTCGCACCGGGAGCCACCTCGAACACCCGTACACCTTCGAGCATCAACCGAAGGCGGCTCACCTTGGCGTGGGTGCTGTCCAGCCCCACGGCCTCGTCAGACTCGATCTTGACCCACATGGCGTCGGACTTCACGGTCAAGTCGAGCCCGGTCGGTCCCGAGCCGTCGGAAAGCATCCCCTCGACGCCGAGGGCGCCCATGTGCAGGCCAATATCCGTGGAGATGGGGGCTTGGTTATCCGGGGTGAGGGTCACGTTGCCCCGGCCGTGCCCGAACAGGCCCCAGGCCGAGATCCGCTCGCTGATCTCGACGCCGGGCATAGGGGTACACCCCGACGAGCAAGGAATCGAGTTCACCGTCGCCCGTCGGCGACTGATAATCGCCTTCACCGCGGTTGAGCCCCACCAGCAGGCCGCCGGTCACGGCGCCGCGCTTGTAATCGACTCCGAGCATGCCGGTCGAGACCTCGCCGTCGAGCAAGAGATCACCGTCCCGCCCGTCGAAGCGCATGATCGCCCCCCGGCCCCAGAGCGCGGCAGAGAGACCGTCTTCCTGGCCCATGGTGAGCGTGAAGGCCGTGCCGCTCAGGAAATCGCGGCCAGTCAGGATCCGCGAGTCGGAACGCCCGGGCGCGTACTCGGCCAAACCGGCCCCGGGACGGACCCGTGCCTCAGGCTCATCGTCCGGCTGCACCGAAGCCCGGACCAGCCGGCTGAGGTCGTGGCCAGCCACCTGGCCCGCCAGGCCCGGCCGGCGCGGGGCCACAAAACGCTCACCGACCACGTTCACGACCTGGGTCCCCACCGTGCGCGCGAACCGCGCGAGCCACTCATGCCCAACGCCCTCACGGTTCCGCGTCAGCCCCACCACCCGCGTCACGGTCACCGTGTACGTCTTCATCGTACCGCCGTCTTCCGCCGTCACCTTGACCTTGATCACGTTGTCGTCCACGACGGGCAATTCGACCTGGAACCCGCGCTCGGTGTTGTTCGCGTCCGTCAGCATCAGGTCGCCCCCATCCAAGTACATGACTTGCGCGCCGGCATGGTTCGGCATCGGTGTCACCGTGACTTGAGTCACGGTGCTGTCGACCTCAGCCCGGTACATCATTGTCCCGGGTCTGAACCGTGGCGAAAGCCGTACCACGTTCGTGCCGTGGCTCACGACAAGGTCGCGTAACGTCGCGTCCGACGACGGCAGCCGCGTCACCGTCACCATGTACGTTTCGATCGTGCCGTCTTCCGCCGTGACTTTGACCGCGATCACGGTATCCCCAGGGGCCACGTCGACCTGGAACCCGTCCTCTCCGTCGTTCGCGTCCGTCAGCATCCGGTCGTCACCATCCAGGTACATGATTTGCGCGCCAGCATGATTCGGCGTCGGCGTGACCGTGACCTGGGTCGCGTCGCTGGGAACGTTTGCCGTGTACGCTTTCGTCTCCGGCGTAAACCCCGGTGTCAACGGCACCACGTTTGTGCCGTGACTCAGGACGAGGTCGCGCAAGGTCGCGTCCGATGACGGAGGCCGCGTCACCGTCACCGTGTACGTTTTCATCGTGCTGCCGTCTTCCGCCGTCACTTTGACCTTGATCACGGTATCTCCCGCAGCCACGTCGACCTGGAACCCGTTGTCCCTGTCGCTTGCGTCCGTGAGCACGCGGTTGTTTTGGTCCAGGTAGGTTACCTGCGCCTGAGGATGGGTCGGCGTCGGTACGACTGTGACCTGAGTCACGGTGACGCCAACCGTCGCCGCATACATCTCCGTTTCCGGCATGAAACCCGGCTTCAGCGGCACCACGGTCGTGCCGTGGCTCAGGACAAGGTCGCGCAGTGTCGCATCCGGCGACAACTGGCGGGGTTGTCCGTTCCCCTGTCCACCGCTGTTGGGACCGTCAGGGGTGCCAGGAGTCCCACCGTTACCGGTGTTACCGTCGACAAGATTGTTGCCACCGTTCTCGCTATTGCCATCATTGCCATTGTTCCCGTCATTGCCGTCGTTCCCGTCATTGCCGTCGTTCCCATCATTGCCGTTGTTCCCGTCATTGCCGTTGTTCCCGTCATTGCCATTATTCCCGTCGTTGCCGTTGTTTCCATCATTGCCATTATTATTATTGTTATTGCCGCCGTTGTTATCGGAGCTGATGCTCACACTCGGCAGGTTCGGGGGGTGTAAGTACGGAGGGCACTCGGACTGTTTATCCAACACGTCGTGGGTGATGGTCACCGGCATGTCCAGATTCTTGTGTGCCGTTATCCTGACCCCTCGCCAATCGCTCTCTTCATTCATGCCTGTCCAGTCACCCGGGTCGAACTGCCAGCCGACCGACGGCACCCAACTGATGCCCCACTTGTCCCTGTTGGGGTTCCCGTTGTCCGGGTCGTCCGGGTCGTAGGAACCACTGACGCGCACCGCGCCGTCGACGCGTATCCTGACCCACCACCCCGCCTCACCCGCCGGCAGTCGCTTCGTCAGTCTCAAACGATAACGCTTGGTCTCGCCCTCTTTGAGCGTCAGCGGAGTCTGACTCTTCCAGATCCCATCCACCTCCACTTCCACCTCCACGGTTCCGCCCCAGTCGAAGATGTCCGTCGTGGTCTGTGCTGCCGCGACACCGGACAAAAGCGCCGGCAGCAGAACGGCGAAGGTCAGGAGACACCGATAGCGGGATCCGAGGGACAGGCTTCGTTTCCGGGTGAATGTCATCATCATCTTTAGTGAACGGCTTCTTGAGTAGGGCCTAGTAACATTATACAAAAGGCGCTCCCCTTGGGGTGTCGTCCTCCTCTCAAACAGCGGTTGGCTGAACCGCGTCCGTACGAGATGGTTCGAAGAGGGGCTTGGCAAACACACAACCGGAGAAGGCCTCGCGCTGGTGGATCAGGAAGGGAAGTGGGGACCAACTGTTCTGCAAATGACGGGACAACACGTTCACACCTGCTGGATCACGTTGGTGATAGGCAAACTTACATGATTACATTTAGCACATCTTATAGGGTGTCCACCGATAGGAATATACAATATATAGATATAGAATACCATACAAAACACTCTTGCTTAATATTCAATTATAAATTTAAGGGGGGGGCCCGTGACGGGAAACAGGCTTGTGGCTACGTGACGTCCATCGTTTCCCGGATGATCAGGTCGGCAACGCACTCAGAAGGTTCAGACGATAAGACTTAGTCGGTGTCGTTCAAAACCTTCCTCGTCCAGGAGTCGTAAAGAGGAGAGTGACCTGTCTGCCGTGCTGGCGACACAGGCAGGTTGAAGTCGAACCTGCCGGCTCGCATGAGCCAGAACCGGTTCGACGATGCTGTCTGATACGTTGAACACAATCAGAAAGCCTCAGGAAGGACGGAAAAGCCTTCTCGATAGCTCACGTCACGCAGTTGTCGATCGAACGTCACAAAGCCCTGTCCCATTGTGAGTCCCTGACACCACTGGATGGCTGCGGCAAGTTGCAAGGCATCCGCTGTCCGTATGGGGTGCACGGTGAGCAACCGTTCAGCCGTGCTGCGTAAGGCCTCGCTCGGTTGCATCTCCGTCCAGGTGTGCATCAGGGTCTGCAACACGTGGCGGGCGGCGCGTTCATCCGTGGGTGTCAAACCGCCCTCCCGGACCTGTCTCATCAGTGCAGAGATACACTCGGTGCGTGTGCCCCACCACACGACCATGGACGGCTCCTCGATGAGGATCTCTCGTACTGTGCCTGAATTGGGCTCCTGCACACAGAGCGGCACAATGGCCGACGTATCCCAGAATGTCACCGGCCCTCTTCCCGCTCACGTAGGACCGCTGAGCGCACGGCCCCCTGGGGGTCTGCCGGACGCGGCAGATTCCAAAAATCCGCAGGCAGGGGCTGCTCGCCGCGCTTGAGGAGCCCCTTTTTTTCCATGTCTTGCAAGTGCTCGGACAGGGACATGGGATTCGCAATGGGCAACAACCGCGCAATGGGCCGGCCATGCTCGGTAATCAAGACTTCTTCACCGGTTTTGACCTGGCGCAAGTAGGCACTTAACGACATCTTGAGCTGCGATACGGTTGTGGTCTTCATGAAATGACCTTTCTGGACACTATTAAAAGACCACTATAGTCATTTTCTGCCTGTTAAGCAAATGCGCAGGGAATGAGTCGGTGGTTGGGGCAACCGAACTAACTCTGAAATTTCGTCAATCCCTCACGCGCGGCCTCACCATAAGTTGGAGAAAGGCCGAAGGTGAGGATTGGCAACGAATCCGAGAATATTTACAAGGCGCTTGGTTGATCCCTTCGCTCAGTACTCTTTGCGGGGCTAATCAGTCGATCCTGGTACTGCTTCTGCATCTCTATGTAAAAGGTCACCAACTGTGTGGGATTATGATCAAAGCGCGCAGAGATGCGGTGCCGTACTTCCCGGATCTCGTCAATGACCGGATCATTCAAGTTCTGTTTCATCGCTACCTCCAAGGAGTTCCAGTATTCCCGACAGCTTGTCTCCGACCTGATCGGGGATCTCACGAGAATCAAATGTCTTTGCCTTTGCAGCCGCGCGGTCCCTACATCTGAGTAGAAAGCGTCGAAGGCCCCATGCTGGTCATCCACTCGCCGCTCCACAGCCGATCAAGGAACTCCCGCCACGGCAGGATATCGAGGCCATTCACCTGACGAGCCTTAGGTTCCATGGACACAAGCACATAGTGTGACATCAGGGCTTCTTCGCGGAGTGCCATCAATCCCTTCAAGTCCCTATTTGCTATGACCTTCTTGGCTTTCACTTCAATGGCGAGTGTACCGACAACAAAATCTACTTCAAGCTGGGACTTGGAACGCCAGTACCTGGGCGGGCCGAGCAGGTGGTAATCGCAGAACGCTTTGATCTCCTGCAAGACAAAACTCTCGAACGCCTCGCCATACTCGACTGTGCCCAAGGCCAGACCGCGACGCCCCTGCAGGTGCCGCGCCAGGCCGACGTCGAACAGATAGTACTTGGAGGTCGAGATCGCCTTGCGTTTGCGGGTTTCGGTATAGGCGGGTACTTCATGCGCGATGAACGTGTCTTTGAGAATCCCGTAATACTCTCGTACCGTAGAGGCGGGCACCTGAGCATCGCTGGCAACCTGCGAGAAATTGATCATCTGGCCGTGTGACAGCGCAGCCACTTCAAGGAACCGACTGAATGCGCCGATATTCCGGACCAGGGCCTCGGCCGCGACTTCTTCTTTGAGGTAGTCTCCCGAGTAGCTGGCAAGATCTTCGGCTGGCGCGTCGGAAAAATAAATCGACGGCAGCAAGCCGAATTCGAGCGCCTTTTCCAAACAAAAATGATCACCGAGTTCGGCATGGACAAATGGATGCAGCACGCGGGAGCGCGCCCGGCCGCCGAGTAAATTGACACCTTTGCGGCGTAACGTACGCGCACTCGACCCGGTCAGAAAGAAGCGTATTCCGTGCTCGTCGATCATGAGTTGGACTTCGTTCAACAGCGCCGGCATCTTTTGAATTTCGTCGATCACGACGAGGCGCGTTTCCGGTGTGAGCGCTTCCCTGATCAACGCCGGATTTCTTGAGAGACGAATGAAGAGCGTTTGGTCGAGCAGGTTATAGGTGCGGACGTCCGCCAGTTGCTGGCGGATCAAGGTAGATTTTCCCGTTTGCCGTGGGCCGAACAAGAAACAGGACTTCTGTTGCAAAAGCTCTCGGGCGTCAAGATAACGTGCAATAATTGGAGCAGGCATTTTCATGATAATCAATTTAGTAAATGACGATTATCATGACAATCAACGAAATATTTGTCAATATCGCTGGTTATTGAACATCCAGGAAAGCAGGAATCCCATGTTTTTGTATTGTATCTTCATAGCTGCGCTATCTCATGGCGCTTTTTTCTCTCTCTCAGGGTGAGGGATGAGGGGCAAAAGAACTGGGTCCCCGCTAATAACTGAGGTGCATTGTTCTCATCATGATATCTATGGAACGCGTAGGAGTTGGGTTTGCAGGACGGCCTTTTCCGTCACATGATACGCGCTAACCCAGTGAGCGACGGTGGCCCGCTGTGCATGTCGTCATCATTATTGACGGATACGGGAAGGTTGACTATGGTGACGATTCATGATTTGAAGCGGCAGGTCCAGTCGGATCTGCCTTGCATCACCTCGAAAAAAACAGTCTGCGCGCACAGATGAGCCACGCGGTCAGACAGATCGACGAGGACTATTTCGAATCGGAAGACCTGTAAGCCATGCGCCTGTCCTGGAACGAAATTCGCACTCGTGCCGCTCAATTCGCCCTTGAGTGGCAAGACGCGGCCTACGAAAAAGGCGAGACGCAGAGCTTCTACAACGACTTCTTCGGGATTTTCGGGGTCCGGCGCCGGTCTGTCGCACGGTACGAGGAACACGTGCGCAAGCTGGACAACCAGTCCGGGTTCATCGACCTGTTCTGGCCGGGCGTCCTGCTTGTCGAACAGAAGAGTGCCGGCCGTGACCTGGCGAAAGCCTACGGGCAGGCAGGGGAGTACTTCGACGTCCTAGCCGAGAAGGACCGGCCGCGCTACATCCTGGTCAGCGATTTTCAGCACTTCGAGCTACACGACCTTGACGAGCGCGAGGAGACCACGTTCACGCTGGCAGACTTGTCGGCCCACGTCGAGAAGTTCGGCTTCATCCTCGGCGTACAACGCCGCACCTTCCGCGATCAGGACCCGGTCAACGTCAAAGCTTCGGAGTTGGTGGGACGGCTGCACGACGCACTCAAGGCATCCGGGTACGACGGCCATGATCTGGAAGTGTTTTTGGTGCGGACGGTGTTCTGCTTGTTCGCCGATGACACCGGCATCTTCGAGCCACGCGACATCTTCCTGGATCTGCTGGAGACCCGGACCAGGGAAGACGGCTCCGACCTCGGCGGCTGGCTCGCACGACTGTTCCAGGTGCTGAACACGCCTGTAGACCGGCGACAAGCCAAGCTTGATGAAGACCTTGCCCGATTCCCCTATATCAACGGCAATCTGTTCGCGGTACGGTTGACGATTCCTGATTTCGACGCGGAGATGCGTGCGGTGTTGCTCGACGCCTGTCGGTTCGACTGGACGGCAATCTCGCCCGCCATCTTCGGCGCACTTTTTCAGTCCGTGATGGAATCCGCGGAGCGCCGTGCCCAGGGCGCCCATTACACCACCGAGAAAAACATCTTGAAGGTGATCGAACCGCTGTTCCTCGACGATCTGAGAGCGGAGTTTCAACGGCTCAAAAGGCGTAAAGATCATCGCCGCCGCACGGCATTGGAAGCCTTTCACAAGCGGCTGGGCGAGATGAAATTCTTCGATCCGGCCTGCGGGTGCGGCAACTTTCTGATCATCGCCTACCGGGAATTGCGCGAATTGGAAATCGAACTGATCCGGGAATTGCACCGCGACGAGGCCGATAAAACGCAACGGGTGCTCGATACGGCCGATCTCTCACGGATCAACGTCAATCAGTTCTACGGCATCGAGATCGGCGAGTTCCCGGCACGCATTGCTGAAACCGCGCTGTGGATGATGGATCATATCATGAATAACCGGTTGAGCCTGGAATTTGGGCAGAGCCACGTCCGCATTCCGCTTGAAGATGCGCCGCACATCCTGAACCGCGATGCCTTGGAAGTGGATTGGGGAAATTTTCTACCGCCAGCAGGCTGCTCTTTTGTGTTCGGCAATCCGCCGTTTGTGGGGCAGAGCTATCAGTCGAAGGAACAGCGCGAACAGATGCGCTGCCTGACCAATCCAAATGGCAAGACGGCCTCTCCGCTCGATTATGTGGGGGCATGGTTTCTGAAGGCTGGGTCTTATGTTGCCGGAGCGGTACGCATCGGGTTTGTGTCTACGAATTCGATCACACAGGGAGAGCAGGTGGCCCTTCTTTGGCCGCGCCTCTTTGAGGAGTACAAGTTGGAAATCGATTTCGCGCACAGCACCTTTGCTTGGGGCTCGGACGCGCGTGGCAAGGCCCATGTACACGTTGTCATTATCGGGCTCAGCCGGCAGGAAAATATGCGGATGGAGAAGCGCCTGTTTAGCTATCCCGACATCAACGGCGAGCCGGAAGAAACGTTTCATGCCGCACTATCGCCCTATCTGTTCGATGCTGCCGCACTTGATGATCCTCATTTGATGGTTAAGGACCTTCGTCAGCCCTTGTCGTCCCGTGCGATCATGCAACGCGGGGTGCAACCGACGGACGGAGGTCACTTCATCTTCTCGGAGCAGGAGCGATGTGACTTTGTTGACGGGGAGCCAAACGCCGAGAAGTTCTTTCGTCCGTTCATCGGGGCTCGCGAGCATATCAACGGGCTCTCTCGCTGGATACTGTTTCTCGAAGAAGCGGGACCAACGGAACTGCGATTAATGCCGATGGTCATTGATCGCATTCGGCTGGTGCGGGAAATGCGTTTAGCGAGCAAGAAATCCGCAACAGTCAAGCTCGCCGACAGACCGACCCAACTGGAAGGGAGATCGATTCCCACCGAGCCGTTTCTGGTCATTCCAGAAGTCAGTTCGGAACGGCGTGAGTATGTGCCTATCGGTTGGCTTGAGCCACCGGTGATTCCGAGCAATCTCGTTCGAGTCTTAGAGAACGCGACCGTCGCCGATTTTGCACTGCTCACATCTGCCATGCACATGGCTTGGCTGCGTTATGTCGGCGGCCGTCTGAAGAGCGATTATCGCTATTCCATTGGCCTTGTCTATAATACTTTCCCGATGCCACCTGAGAAACCAGACCTGTCAAAACTGGAGCCGCTGGCACAGGCCGTACTCGATGCCCGCGCCGCACATCCGGACGCCACGCTGGCCGACCTCTACGATCCCGACCTCATGCCTCCCGATCTTCGCAAGGCCCACCAAGCCCTCGACCGTGCAGTGGACCGGCTCTATCGCCGTGGCGGGTTTGCGTCCGAACGCGAAAGAGTAGAGCACCTGTTCATGCTCTATGAGAAAATGAGTGCCCCTCTAAAAGCCGTGATGCACACGAAAACAAAACGACGACGGGGGCGACGAAAAGAGATAGACTCAGTGCAGTGACAGTCGTACGTTGCATTACCAAGGGCAGATCAGGAATTGACGATGAATAATCCTCATGTGGTCGCGTTGATTTACCGTGTTGAGCACGGAAACTCCGTTGACTACAGAGAAGCGAAGCCGCTTGTTTGTGATGAACCCGCTTTTCGGCTTGAAGTTAAGGACAACCAGGCCCGTTTTGAATTGAAGGACCATTACGCAACCGAAGAGGATGCGCGAAATGCAATTAGAGACTATATCGATAATTGGGTGTTCGATGTATGCCTTACACATGGCCCAAATTCCTTTCGGTTGCAATTCGATAAGGCAGAAATAAAAGATCGGAATCCAACACCAGGCATAAAGGATGTTGCCGTAACCATTAGATCTGGAGTCCCAACTGTGTCCATTGCTGTATCCAAAATGGTTCGCAGTTATCCTGCACCTCCTTCGGGAGTTGATTTCGGCGAACCAGATGTTCAGACGATGTATCAGCGCTATATGGGTTATTGTCAACGCAAGGAGCCCTTGGCGAGCATGGCGTATTTCTGTCTAACCGTTCTTGGCGGGTATTCAACGGGACAAAAGAAAAAAGGATGGCTCGATAAAGCTGCCCAAAAATATCAAATCGAAGTGCCGGTGCTTAATGAAGTTAGCAAGCTTTCCTCCATAAAGGGTGGGCGAGATGCGAGAAAGGCGGATGGAGTTGACAAAGATTTTACAAGTCAGGAGAGTATTTTTTTAAAACAGGCGATCAAGAGGATGATTAGACGGGCGGCAGAGAAAGCCCATAGCCCTGATAAGGTTCTCCCCCAAATATTGTTGTCAGATCTGCCGCCGATATAAGGTATCTATCGCTTGACGGTCCCAAAGTCCTCCCATACTTGTTTTCCCTCTCTGTTTCACTGGCGCCTTCTTCCCTCGGGTAGTCTGAGCGATACACCAATATGGTCATTCCTAGCACAGCGAGGAATCTGCTCTATAGTCGTACCAGAACCGGGCCGGGCTGAGACTTCTTGATTCAGCTTCCAATATGGTCTATATTGGACTATTAGGAACTGGTAGGAGGACATATGACCACCAAACATACCAAGCCCAACCGGCCTTGGACGGTTGCCGAAGCCAAAGCGCGACTGTCCGAAATCCTGCGTCTTGCCGAAGAGGAAGGACCGCAGCGTATCGGCACCCGTCGGTCATTCGTCGTGGTGCCCGCAGCCGCGTGGGATGCGAAAACGACGACGCGCAAGCCGTTGGGGCAGTGGCTGGTCGAGAACATGCCGCGTGGGATAGAGCTTGAACTTCCGAGCCGCCGCGAACCTGAACGGGAAATTCCGTTCAGCACACGGGAAGATGGATGAGAGGCTTCCTGCTGGACACTAACGTCGTCTCGGAACTTGTTAAAGCCGTCCCCGAACAACGCGTAATCATGTTCTTGATCGAGAAACCCGATCTGTGGCTTTCGACTATTGTGTTGCATGAGATGGACTTTGGGCTGAATTTGCTCCCGCCTGGGCATCGTCGCGACAGTCTTAGTACGGTATTGTCAGGTTTCGTATCCAAATATGACAACCGGATTGTGCCGGTAGGTCGTCCGGAAGCACAGCAGGCAGCGATGCTGAGGGCGCAAGCCCGTCGGTTGGGCCGTGTGTTGCATTTGGCCGACGCGCTTATCGCCGGGACCGCCAAGGCCCATGACTTTGCTGTCGTAACAAGGAATGCCGTGGACTTCGAGGGTCTGGAGGTGGACGTGGTCAATCCGTGGGAGACACGGTGACTCTCTATCCTGAGCACCAAGAAGGCACTGCTTTTCTCTTTTTATTGTCCCCGATCCCTGATTAAGAACGTCGAGGACAGGCTATTTGTAATCGGGGAGTGGCAGCCTCATGTATGGACTTACGGTAGACAAAATCAAGATCGAACGTGGTAGCGGAAACGTGTTTGCGGATCTGGGGCGCCCGGATGCGGAGGAGCACTTGCTCAAGGCGAAACTCGTCTCCCGCATTGATGAGATCATCCGCCAGCGTGGTCTCAAACAAGTCGAGGCGGCGAAGTTGCTTGGCCTGTCTCAGCCCGATGTGTCGCGCCTACTTCGGGGAAATTTTCGAGAGTATTCCGTGGAGCGTCTGCTCCGTCTGTTGCTGGCACTTGGGCGTGACGTGCAAATCGTCATTCGAGAACCGCGCTCCAAGCGACTGGGCAGGATTCTGGTCGAGGCTTAAGCCTCCGGTCATGCCCGACCTGATCGGGGATCCAGTGTCTTTGCTTTATCTCCGTACCCGCGCTGTCTCTGTTCGAGCGTAGGAGTCGTGCCCCAACAGAGACAGCCTCTTGTTCAGTTTACGAATAAATACTCGATGAATGGATGTTTAATGGGCGCTTAGCAGGCAGGAACCCACTGCTTTAAATTGACTCTAGGCATCAATTGGCAGGAAGCTCACCGTAGCGCCCGAATTCGAACAGCTTCTCGCGTGGGTTGTTGACCTGCCTATAATGCAGTTACCCCTCAACGCTCCCTTTCAGCGTTCCGTCTAATTGCCACGCTCCCAAATGACCTCGACGGCTCCGTTGCGCTAGGTAATCAACGACAGCACATCTGGTTGTCTCTGCGGTTTTTTTACCCACTCCATTAGAAGTGTTTCTGAATCTGCCACCAAGAACTGACTTGAGAAAAAAGCCATGGTCTCATTTAGTTGCTTCACAATCTCCATCGAGATTTCGACAGATCGATGCTGGAATTTCGTGAAGCCCACCAATACCGCAAGTCGTGGAGACAAAGGATGATACATAACCACGTCGTCATGTTTCATATTATCGTTAGCTGCTAAGTTTACTACGGGCTGGTCTCCTGTAATAAACCCACTGTTCTGATTCCTTAGAAATATAATCTGCAACCTATTCCGATCAACAAACAGACTTCCGCCGAAATTGTCTGCAAAGCAGTAACAGAACACGTGACGAAGTTGACTAAGGTTTAATCCTGGTCTCAAAGAAGCCAGAACCTGTCTTGTGTTTTCCCGAACTCGTTTTGTTCTGAAATGTTGATGCGCCAGGAATTGGAAAAAGCTTATGGTTGATTCATCGTCACAAAGGAAATCGAGGCGTTCTTGACGTAGTTGATTCACCAACGGCACTGCCCTTTTTTCTATATCTCCATGGAGGATTTCCTCAAGCTCTATGGCTAACTTAAGGGCGTGTTCCTTTTCCAAAGCGGTGGCGTTATTCATTCCCCAAATGCTTTTATTGCCGTTAGCAACCATGACAAACTTGGAAAAAGTTGATCGATTATTGGCTTTCATTTCCGGTGGACACACCTTGTTTAGCCAATAGTCGAAAAAATCCATGTCCTCTTTGGAAAACGGAATCAACCGATAGAAATCTTTCTCAACCATTATGTTCTTCGGGATAGTCCAAAACGGTTTTTCGTTCCTGCTCCGTAAACAACAGACCCGGCTGTCTTTGTGGCACCATCCTTTAAGGTAGTATTGCCAAACATAATGTTGGTCGCGGGTCGTCATAGCCCTTCCCCAAAAACTAGGCCGCGGTTTCTGTGAAATTCGGACTTACTTGAAGGGACCCGATTTCTAGTCCACGTGGCCAACGATCTTATGACCTCTGAGTGAGATACCCCAAAAAACGAAGGCCCGAGGGAATAGTCCCACGGGCCTTCAAGAAATACGAAGCAGTAGTGCTTCGGGTTGCTTACATCATGCCGCCCATACCGCCCATGCCGTGGTCATGGCCGCCCATGCCCGCTGGTTCTTTCTTGTCCTCGGGCAGATCGGTCACGGTGACCTCGGTGGTCAGCATCAACCCCGCGACACTCGATGCATTTTGTAAGGCGCATCGCGTGACTTTGGTCGGGTCGATGACGCCGGCCTCGACCAGGTCGACGTATTCGTCCGTGGCCGCGTTGTACCCGTGGCTTCCCTGGGAATGACGGACTTTGTCGACGACGATCGAGCCTTCGACGCCGGCGTTCTCCGCGATCAGCCGGATTGGCTCTTCGCATGCCCGCCGGACAATGTTGACGCCGAATTGTTGATCGCCTTCCAATTGCATTTTGTCCAAAGCGGGAACGACCCGAAGCAGCGCCACGCCGCCGCCGGGGACAATCCCTTCTTCCACGGCCGCTTTCGTCGCGTGCAATGCGTCTTCGACGCGGGCTTTCTTTTCTTTCATTTCGGTTTCCGTCGCGGCCCCGACGTTGATGACCGCCACACCGCCCACGATTTTCGCCAACCGCTCTTGCAGCTTTTCACCGTCGTACTCCGACGTGGTGTCTTCGAGTTGCGCTTTGATTTGCTTGACCCGGGCTTCGATCTTTTTGGGATCGCCGGCGCCTTCCACCACCGTGGTGTTATCTTTGTCGATGGTCACTCGCTTGGCGCGACCGAGGTCCGTGAGTTTCACGTTCTCCAGTTTCACGCCCACTTCCTCGGAAATCACCTGGCCGCCGGTCAGAATGGCAATGTCTTCCAGCATGGCTTTCCGGCGATCCCCGAACCCTGGGGCTTTGACCGCCGCGATGTTCAAGGTGCCGCGCAGTTTGTTCACCACCAGGGTCGCCAGGGCTTCACCCTCGACGTCCTCGGCCACGATGACGAACGGTTTCCCCATTTTGGCTACTTGCTCCAGGATCGGGAGCAGGTCTTTCATGGAGCTGATTTTCTTTTCGTGGATGAGCAGGAACGCATCTTCGAGCGTCGCTTCCATGCGTTCGGCGTTGGTGACGAAGTAGGGGGAGATGTACCCGCGGTCGAATTGCATGCCTTCGACCACGTCCAGTGAGGTGGTCATGGACTTGGCTTCTTCAACGGTAATGACGCCGTCTTTGCCGACCTTGTCCATGGCCTCGGCAATCAGGTCGCCGATGGTGGAGTCGTTGTTGGCGGAAATGGAGCCGATTTGCCCGATCTCTTTCTTGTCCTGACAGGGCTTGCTGAGGCTTTGCAACTCCGTGGTGGCCACTTCAACCGCCTTGTCGATCCCACGCTTCAATTCCATGGGGTTCGCGCCGGCGCTGAGGTGTTTCACCCCTTCGCGGAAAATGGCTTGTGCCAACACCGTGGCGGTCGTGGTGCCGTCACCGGCCACGTCACTGGTTTTGCTGGCCACTTCCTTGACCAATTGGGCCCCCATGTTTTGATAGGGGTCTTTCAGATCGATTTCTTTTGCGACGGTCACGCCGTCTTTGGTAATCGTGGGTGCGCCGAATTTCTTATCCAAAATGGCGTTCCGGCCCTTTGGACCCAACGTGGCTTTCACGGCATTGGCCAATTGGTTCACGCCTTGGAGAATCGCGCTCCTGGCTTGATCACTATACAGTAGCTGCTTTGCCATAATCTTAATCTTCCTCCATCAAATTAAAGTAATTCTTGAGTTTTTGTTCTGTGGTATGGGCCAAATCGTTAGGAATCGATGAAGACGCCCAGGATGTCTTCTTCCTTCAGAATCAGGCAATCATCGTTTTCAATCGTGATTCTGGTTCCTGAATACTTGTCGAACAGAACCTGGTCGCCGACTTTCAGGATGCTGACGTCTTTTCCGACACCTTCAACTTTTCCCCGTTGGGGTTTTTCCCTGGCGGAGTCAGGCACGTAAATGCCGCCGGCCGTGCGTTCGAGTTCTTCCGTATACGTCACAAAGATACGGTCGCCGAGGGGCAAAAAACCTTTGGCCGCCGTTCCCGTGGTTGTTTCTTTTTCCTTTGTTTGTGTGGCCATGTGACAACTTCCTCCTTTGGTTAAAAGTCTCGGTTCTCGATGTGTGGTAAATATATGATCGCATTTGGAAATCCCGAGGATTCGAGAATCTCATGCAATGCTTAGATCAACAGGTAAGGCCTGTTTGACGAAAGTCAAGGTCTGAAAGTGAAAAAATGTGTGGGAGGGGATCAGGGCATTTCGGCGGGATTACCCTCGTAAGGCATCGAAATCCTTCAATTCGGCTTTCATAAAGTCGCGTAATCGCTTAATGATTCTGGCTTCCAACTGTCTCGACCGTTCCTTGGTAATCGAATACTTCCGGCCGATTTCCTCAAGCGTCAGTGGCGTTTCCGACAGAAGCCGGTTCCGCAGGATATCCTCGTCTCGCTCCTCGATGGTCTTTGAAAACTCCCCGAGCTTTTTCCGGAATAACAGCTTCAGTTCCTTTTGAGCCACGGCCTCGTCGATTCGGGGCGTGGGGGAGGGGAGCAAGTCGAGAAACGTCCCGTCGTCCTTGTCTTGGCCGATGGGTTGGTCGAGGGAGAGTTCCCAGCTCCCCAACCGTTGATCCATTTCCAGCACGTCCCGTTCTCGAACCTGGAGACGATCTGCCAGGAGTTTGGCATCCGGCACGAACCCCTCTCGTTCAAGTTTGGCTTTTTCTTTTTTTAAGTTATAGAAGAGTTTTCGCTGTTCCTGGGTCGTGCCGATCTTCACGAGTCGATGCGACTGTAACAGGTACCGGAGGATATAGGCCCTGACCCACCAGGCGGCATACGCGTAGAAGCGGACGTTGCGGGACACGTCGAATTTTTTCATGGCCTGCATCAGGCCGACGTTCCCTTCCTGGATGAGGTCCATCTGGTCGGCGCCGGTATGCGCGTATTCCCTGGCGATGGCGACCGACACGCGCAGGTTGGCCAGGATCAGCTTGACGGCTGCATCTCGACTGCCCGTCAACCGATATTCGTGAAAAAGCGCTAATTCTTCTTCCTTGGACAGAAAAGGGTAGCGACGGACCTCAACCAGGTAACGGCTCAAGATCGTGGTGGGAACAAGATCCGTGGTCTCGGACTGTTCCGGCCGGGTCTCGTCGCCGGCAGATCCCGCGCCGCCGGAAAGATCTTCCGTTTCCTCGGGCTCGACTAAGAATTCAGCCTCGATAGAAGCAGAAACTTCATCCTCTTCGAGTTGGCTCTCGTTTTCTTTATGAGAAGAAGGCATCAGCTTTTCGATCGAAGCAGCGTTCTTCCTCTCCCCTGGCGGGAGAGGGTAGGGTGAGGGGGAATGTCAACGAATGAGTGAACGCATATATACAATTCGTGCAATCGTTGCAAAATTATAAACCCTGCGAAGAGGAATCACAAAAGAAGACTTCGATTGCGACGGTTTGTTTCGGTGCTCTATAGTCACGACGCACGCAATTTTCGAAAACGTCACCGTTACCTTCATGCAATCTTTTTAATGCGTTTTTGCCCATGAACCCGTACGCGCTGAAGCATGCCCTGAAAAGCGGCCACTGGCCTTCTTTATTGGGAGCCTGGCTCCACTTCGAGGTGAGTTTCGTCGTCTGGCTGTTGATCGGCGCATTGGGCATTGCCATTGCGCAGGACTTCGCCTTAAGTGCCACGCAGAAAGGGTTGCTGGTCGCCATCCCCTTGCTCGGCGGGGCCCTGTTACGCATCGTGGTCGGGCCGTTCACCGATCAGTTCGGCGCGAAACGGGTAGGACTCGGCATTCTCTGGATAGAAGTGGTGGCGCTGTCGTTGGGCTGGCTGTTCGGTCACAGCTATGCCCAAATGTTAGGCATCGGTCTGCTGCTGGGGGCGGCGGGTGCGAGTTTTGCCGTGGCGCTTCCCGTGGCAAGCCGCGCCTATCCTTCTCAGCATCAGGGGCTGGCCATGGGCATCGCCGCGACCGGAAACAGCGGGGTTTTCCTGGCAACGTTTTTCGCCCCACATCTTGCCGCCCACGTCGGATGGCACGGGGTGTTCGGCCTGATGATTGTGCCGGTCCTGTTCGCGGCCGTGGTGTTTTCGTTGTTCGTCCATGAGACCCCTTTGCACAACCAACCCGGGAAGAGCCTGGCAGCCTCTTTCCGCATGGTCTTCCAGGAACGATTCATGCAGTGGTTGTGTTTCTTCTATGGGGTGACGTTCGGAGGGTTTGTCGGGTTTTCCAGCTTTTTGCCGATTTTCTTTCATGATCAATATGGCCTGGATATGGTCACTGCCGGGACCCTGACGGCGATCTGCGGGCTTGCGGGAAGTATCGCACGACCGGTTGGCGGTCACTGGGCCGACCGGGTCGGAGGGTTCAGCCTGCTCCAGGTGGGATTTCCCGCTATCGGGGGGCTGTGCATTCTCCTGGCGTGGTTGCCGCCGCCGTTCTGGGCGTTTTCCTTAATCGTCACAACCCTCCTTCTCTTGGGCTTCGGCAACGGGGTTGTCTTTCAGGTGGCGTCACTGCGCTACCGGAACATGATGGGGACGGCTTCTGGATTTATTGGCGCAGCCGGTGGTTTCGGCGGATTCTTCCTCCCGTTCTGGTTTGGTCTTTTCAAGGATGTGACAGGGACGTACGCGAGCGGATTTCTCGTCTTTGTCGTCCTGACGGGAATTGCCACCGGCAGCGTGATCTACATTCAACGATCCCAGCCACTCTCGATCAAAGAGGAAGCCTCGTAATCCCGCGCCATTGACAAGGCGAGTAGAAACCCCATATAAAATGTAGGGGTTTGCTTGCTACGGGATACCCATGATCTCTCTTTATGCGCTCTACCTCCCCTCACCCCTCCTTACAAAGGAGGGGAATCAGGAAGGATTGCTTGTCGTTCCCTCCCCTTTGTAAGGGGAGGTCAGGTGGGGTAGAGAGGGATTGCATCCATGACGACCAACTTCAATACCATCGACGAAGCCCTTGAGGACATCCGTGCCGGAAAATTCGTGATCCTGGTCGACGATGAAGATCGTGAAAACGAGGGCGACCTGGTGATGGCCGCCGAATCCGTCACCCCGGAAGCCATCAATTTTATGGCCAAACATGCCCGTGGCCTCATCTGTCTGACCCTCACGGCCGACCGGACAGAGCAACTCAATTTGCATCCTCAGACAGTGGACAATACCGCGCCGTTCGGCACCGCCTTTACCGTGTCCATCGATGCCGCACGGGACGTCACCACGGGAATTTCGGCTGCTGACCGGGCGACCACAATCCGCATGGCCGTCGATCTCTCCTGCAAACCCTCCGATTTCACGAAGCCGGGACACATTTTCCCTCTGCGGGCTCATAATGGCGGAGTGCTCAAGCGGGCCGGCCAAACCGAAGGCTCCGTCGATCTGGCGCGTATGGCCGGCAGGTATCCGGCCGGGGTCATTTGTGAAATCATGAATGACGATGGAACCATGGCCAGGGTTCCCGACCTCATGGAATTTGCCAAGGGGCACGCCCTCAAGCTCATTACCATTAAAGACCTCATTCAATATCGGTTGTCACGCGAGACCTTTGTCAAAAAATCCGTGAGCGCCGAATTGCCGACGATTTTCGGAAATTTCGAGGCCTGGGTCTTCGAGAATGAACTGGATAGCGGCACGCATATAGCCTTGGTCAAGGGCCTCATTGACGAAGCACCCACCCTCGTCCGCGTGCATTCCGGCTGTCTCACGTCGGACGTCTTCGGCTCTTTGCGGTGCGACTGTCGCGATCAGCTCCACCGCGCCATGGCCGTTATTGAAAAAGAAGGCAAAGGGGTGCTGCTGTATTTGAATCAGGAGGGGCGGGGCATCGGGTTGCTGAATAAAATAAGGGCCTATCACCTCCAGGACCAGGGCAGCGATACCGTCGAGGCGAATCTCAAGTTGGGATTTAAACCGGACTTGCGGAATTACGGGATTGGCGCACAAATTTTAGTCAGTTTGGGACTCAGACAGATCCGTCTCATGACGAATAATCCACGAAAGATCGTGGGGATTGAGGGATATGGCTTGACGGTTGTCGAACGCGTCCCCATTGAAATCGACCCCCAGGAAACGAACGTCCATTACCTTCGAACGAAAAAGAGCAAACTGGGTCATCTTTTAAACAACGTGTAACGGGCTCAACCCCGTAGGCCCACATCCTGATGTGTCATTCTCGTTTTTCCCTCTCTGTCATTCCCGACGCTTGTCCCCGACTTGATCGGGAATCCAGGCGATTTATAGGAATCCAGAGTCTTTATTTTCACGGAGAAAAAGGAAAACCCCCTGGATCCCCGATCGGAGTCGGGGATGACAGAAAGAGACAAAGGATCACCTTGTCAAGAATGAAGATGCCCTACAGTCAATTCCCATGATACCCATTGAAGGAAATTTGAATGCCCGGGAACTGCGATTCGGCATCGTGGCGAGTAAATTCAATGAATTTGTCACCAGCCGCCTGGAAGCCGCTGCGCTCGAGACCTTGAAAAAACACGGTGCCTCGGAGGAGAACCTTCAAATCGTTCGTGTCCCCGGCGCCTTTGAAATCCCGTTGGTGGCCAAGCAGTTGGCCCACTCCAAACAGTTCGATGCCGTGATCTGTTTGGGAGCGGTCATCAGGGGCGAGACCCCTCATTTCGATTTTATCAGTGCGGAAATGAGCCGGGGCATTGCCCAGGCTTCTCGGGAGACGGGCATTCCCATTATCTTCGGGGTCCTGACGACCAATACCGCGGAAGAGGCCTTGGCCAGGGCAGGCACCACTGAAGTCAACCGAGGCGCGCAAGCCGCTTGCACCGCTATTGAAATGGCAACCCTGATGAAGGACTTGCACGAAATTGATCGAAAGCCGACCGGCTTCCAACACGGTTAAGCGCGAATGTCTGAGAATATGACAGAAGAACGAGACTCTTCGCCCGAACCTCGACGCGGGTATACACGGCGTGATGCACGTGAATTGGCCCTCCAAATTCTTTTTCAATGCGATTTTCACGAGTCCACCGAATTTTGGCTGGAGCAATTCTGGGCAGAACGAGAAGCGTCGGAATCGGTCCGAACGTTTGCGTCCGAGTTGGTCACCGGCGTCCGGACCCATCAAGTCGAACTCGATGAACTCATTACCGCCTATGCACGAAACTGGACGGTGGATCGTATGCCCGTGGTGGATCGGAATATTTTGCGACAGGCGATGTATGAATTGCTCTGGATCCCCGACGTGCCGGCGAAAGTGACGGTGGATGAGGCCCTCGAATTGGCAAAAATCTTTGCGGACGACGAAACCAGACGATTCGTCAATGGCATATTGGATCAACTCATCAAACACGATGCGCGTCTGGAGCCCAAACGCAGCGATCTTGCTCACTGAATAATTATTCTTGCAAGCTACGAGTCATTCTCGCGCACACGGGCGTCCAGTGCCTTTGTCCTTGGCCTTTGTCTTTTTCTGTCATTCCCGACATTCTTAATCGGGAATCCAGTGTCTTTGTCTCTTGCATTTGTAGCCACGTCATCTCATGCCGCATTCTGTTAAGCCACTTGAGGCGCCTAGCTAGTCCCGAACGAAAACCTGATGAATTTTCTTGAAACCTCTACTTGACACCTGTTTCCTTGATTGGGAAGTTTATAGAACCTAGGATGAATCGAATTAAAAGTTTTTGAATCTGTGTTTAAGCCTATTTCATCCATCAATTTCCGCGTTGGTTTCTGGTGAATTATTTGACTGGCCTGATAAGATGCGGTTGCAAGGCAGGAAAGATCAAAGAACTTGAGACAGTTTGAATGAACGACGGAATTGAAAAAGACGGCAATCGAATTATCGTCAAGGGGCATGTGAGGTACGGCGATTTGCGGTCTTTATGTTCGGTGCTTCATAAGACGATAAAAGGACAGGGATGGTCTGATGTCATACTGGATTTTTCAATGTGCGACGGCGTTACGGAAGCCGTGATGCTGCCGCTGATGCCTATCATTGCGAATTACAGGAAAGAGAGTGTCGGTTTCCAATTGACCGAGCCGAAAGACGATAATTTGCAAAGGCTTTTTTCTAATACCAATTGGGCTCACTATATTGACCCCGACAAATATGACCAAAACCAACACGAAGGCGGCCATGTTCCCGCCCTTCGTTTCGGCGAGGATGGGACGAGTGCCGCGGGCGAGATTCTCGGCAAAGTCATGAACTTGATCCTGGGTCAGTTGGAAACGGATAGGGCAACCTTAAAAGCCGTCGAATGGTCGCTGGGGGAGATCATGGACAATGTTGTCAATCATTCCCAATCGCCGGTCGGCGGGTTCGTGCAGGCGACGGCATACAAAAATTCTAATCGGGTTGAGTTTGTCGTTGCCGATGCCGGTATCGGCATTCCTGGTAGCATGAAGATGACCGATCATGCTCAAGCGATTCGACAAGCGATCAACGAAGGTGTCACGCGGGACAAGAGCCGGGGCGCTGGTAACGGGCTCTACGGAAGCTATCGGGTCGCAACTCTTTCAGGTGGTCAATGCGAGATTAATTCCTTAAAAGGCTCGCTTTTTTGTAAAGAAAATGAAGAAAAAATCGTAAATCGCGGGAACCTTGTTCTTTATCGCGGGACATCGGTGCGATGTGGGATCGATGTCGGCGATCCTGAATTGCTAGGGAAAGCTCTTCAATTCAAAGGCCGGTCACATGATCCGCCTTACGATTATATTGAACGTAAATTTGAGAACCAGGAGGGCGAATTGATTTTCAGCGTCCAAGATGAGGCTCAACGCGATACAGGCTCTCGCCAAGGTGGAAGGCGGATTCGAGGCATGATCGAGAATCTGCTGCGTGAGCAGCGTCCGGTTATTATCGATTTTGACGGTGTAGGCGTTATCTCAAGCAGCTTCGCCGATGAAGTCTTTGGGCGCCTGTTCGTGGAGATGGGGCCGCGCGCTTTCATGACCCAAATCCAAATGCGTAACGTTGATCCCACGATCGAAGGTCTGATTGACCGCGCCATCATGCAACGAACTAGACTTGGCAATGGCGATGCCTGAATCTCGCACACCAGGCGCTTCGAGGGAGCAACGGATTAGTGCGGAGGCCGTATTTCCCAACCGCAGTCAGGCCGTTGAAGTGGCGGTGCAAGAAAAATTGTCGCGTTTGAAGCGGGAACGCTTGGCCCGTGAGTGTGCAAAACTCGATCCGGATTTTGAAAAGGCATTGGCTGAAGAAGGATTTACCGTGGAGCACCGATGATTGAACGCTACACCTTGCCCCGCATGGGGGCCGTATGGACCTCGAAGCGGAAGTATGAAACCTGGCTGCAAGTCGAACTGGCCGTGTGTGAAGCGCGTGAAGAAAGGGGTGAAGTCCCCGGAGGCGTGGCGCGACGGGTCAGACGAAAGGTTGCCCTCGATCCGGACCGGATTGAGGAAATCGAACGGATTGCCAAACATGACGTGATTGCGTTTTTGGAATCCGTTGCCGAGCAGGCCGGTCCCCCGGCCCGGCATTTGCACGTGGGGCTGACGTCCTCCGACGTGCTCGACACCGGGCTGGCCATCCAATTGGTCGAGGCGGTGGGAATCATCCTGGAGGACCTGGACGCCTTATTGCAGGTCCTGCGGGATCAAGCCTTCGCGTACCGGGAGACGATGATGGTGGGACGGTCGCACGGCATTCACGGCGAACCCATTTCCCTGGGCTTCAAGTTTGCCATCTGGTACGAGGAATTCACCCGGCAACGCCGGCGCCTGATCGCGGCCGGAGAGGATATTGCCGTTGGAAAGCTGTCCGGAGCCATGGGCACGTTTGCGCACCTGCCGCCGCGGATCGAAAAAATCACCTGCGCGAAGCTGGGCTTGAAACCGGCTCCGGTTTCGAATCAGGTCGTGCAACGGGACCGGCACGCCGCGTTTATGACCACCTTGGCCCTGATTGCCGCCAGTATTGAAAAAGTGGCGACAGAAATCCGCCATCTCCAACGGACCGAAGTCCTGGAAGCCGAGGAATATTTCAGCGCCGGGCAAAAAGGGTCCTCCGCCATGCCGCATAAACGGAATCCGGTAGGATCAGAAAATCTTTGCGGCCTTGCCCGGGTCATTCGAGCCAATAGTCTGGCCGCGTTGGAAAACGTCGCGCTGTGGCACGAACGTGACATCAGCCACTCTTCGGTCGAGCGTATTATTATCCCGGACAGCACGATTCTGATCGATTACATGATCGTGCGCCTGACCCAACTTCTGAAAAACCTGGTGGTGTATCCGGAACAGATGCTGAAGAATTTAAACCTGACGGGTGGGTTGGTGTACTCCCAACGCATGTTGTTGGCCTTGGTCGATCGCGGGATCGAACGCAAGGCCGCCTACGAAGCGGTTCAACGTAACGCCATGGAAGCCTGGGAAGGGCAGGGAACCTTTCACGACCTCGTGTCGCACGATCCGTTGATCTCGAAAAAGTTGACACCCGCCGAGATCAAGGCCTGCTTCGAGCCGGAATGGTACGTTCGTCACCTCGACGAAATATACCGTCGAGTCTTTGGCTCCAAAGCCGTCTTATCAAAAGTGAAGCGCGCACAGGGCAGGACAAGCAGGGCCCGCTCATGATCAAGGCCAAAATTCACGTCACCTTGAAATCGGGCATTTTGGATCCGCAGGGCCGGGCCATCCAACAATCGTTGGAGACCCTGGGGTTTTCCACCGTGAGCGACGTTCGGGTGGGAAAGTTTTTGGAAATCGAATTGAACCAGGATGATCCCGCTCAAGCAGAAAAACAACTCAAAGCCATGTGTGAAACACTGCTCGCCAACACGGTCATTGAAGAATATCGGTACGAGCTGGAACTCCAACCGTCACGGCCTCCCTCATGAAATGGGGCGTCATCGTCTTCCCCGGTTCCAATTGCGATCGCGATTGCGCGTACGTCCTGGCGGATACGCTGGGGCAGGACGTCAGCCTCATCTGGCATGGCGACACGTCCCTGGGTGAGATGGATGCCGTTATCCTGCCAGGCGGCTTCTCATACGGGGATTACCTTCGCACCGGTGCCATCGCGCAACTGTCGCCTATTATGCACTCGGTCAAGGAATTCGCCCGGGCAGGCGGGTTGGTCCTGGGAATCTGCAATGGCTTCCAGATCCTGCTCGAGGCGGGGTTATTGCCCGGAGCCATGCTGCCCAACATCGGCCTGTCCTTTATTTGCGAAGACGTCTGGGTAAAAGTGGAAAATGCCGAGACCCCGTTTACCCGGCGCTATGCATCCGGGCACGTGATGCGATTCCCCATTGCCCACGCCGAGGGCAACTACCATACCGATCCGGTGACCCTGGCCGCCCTTCAAGCCAATGCCCAAATCGTGTTCCGATATTGCCAGGCAGACGGCACCGTGACGGACCAAGCCAACCCCAATGGCTCCCTGGATAATATTGCCGGAATTCGCAATGCGGCAGGCAATGTCTTGGGTCTCATGCCGCATCCGGAACGCTGCGCCGAATCCGTGTTAGGCAACCAGGATGGGCAACTCCTGTTCCGCTCCATGATCGATGCGGTCATGATCGAGCAAGACAAGAAGCAAACGACCTCCTAGCCTCCCTCTGCCTCTCCCTTTGCCACCCCAGCGATCTACCGCCATCCAAAATGTCTTGCCCATATTCCCGTAATTATGGGAATATGGGCAAATGAAAACAACTATCGAACTCCCTGATTCCACGTTCCGGCAGGCCAAAGCCCTTGCCGCCGGCCGCGGCATGACCTTGAAGCGGTTCTTTACCGAAGCGCTTGAGGAACAGCTTCGCCGTTGCGCCAGCGAAACCCAGGCGCCATGGATGGCCGGGTTCGGCGTGCTTTCCGATCTCTCCGATGAAAACCGCCACGTCCTCACTGTCATCGAGCAGGAATTCGAGACCCTCTCCCCAGAAGACCTCACATGATCCTCGACACCAATGCCTTATCCGCATGGGTGGAAGGCCTTGCGACGGTGGAGGCCGCTTTTCGGTCCGCCGATCGGCTTGTCGTGCCGAGCGTCGTCCTCGGTGAATATTATTTCGGCATTCGCCAATCACGGTATCGCAGCCGCTACGAAGAATGGCTGCGCCGCTATTTGCCGTTAGCCGAAATCGCCGCCGTGACCTCGGCCACGGCAGATGCCTACGCCGACATCCGCCTGGAATTGAAACGGCTGGGCCATCCCATCCCCCCAAATGACGCCTGGATCGCAGCACTCGCCCGCCAGCACGCTCTCCCGGTGTTGAGCAACGATACCCATTTCGATGTGGTCGCCGGTGTCCGGCGGATCGCGTTCTGAACCCGGTGCCATTCGAACGGAAAACGGAAAAGGCAGGGCAAATAGCCAGAAGAGAATGCCGCAATCCGGTCTATCCGGAATCGTCACCAGGCCAATCAGGGTAGGGGATCGGGAATCAGCGCGGCCAGGGTTTGAACCAGATCCTGGGCCTTCTCAACTCCACGCGTCGTCAGTCGATACCGCCCACCTTTCCCGACTCCCGATCTCAGAACCAGCCGATCTTTCAGGTAAGGCGTCAGTATCCGATCCAAACGGAATTGGCTGAAGCCCGCGGATTTCAATCCTCTGTTCAGAATCATGGCTGATATCTCCCCCAGCCCTCGAAGTTCCTGATATCCCCATAACAGCAAAAGCACCGTGTCAGCTGTTCTCAAATGGCCTTCGGGGATGACCGCACACGTGACCTGTTGGGTGCGGTCGTTCCAAGCCAACAATTTCTGAAGGGCTGCGGCCGGGGAATTTTTGGGAAGAGCTTGCTCGTGGGGGAACCGGGGAGGGGACGATAATTCCTGTGACGGGACCCGATCCGTTTCGTCCCTTAATTCAGACAGAACCGGTTTTTGTGTCATATCGGCAAGCAGTTGCTTGAACGCCTCAAATTGCTCATGAACGAAAGTTTGGGGCCCTTCCGCTTCGAGCTCGCAATCGCGTACTTTTATGCGGAGCTTTAAATTCTCCATAATATCGCCAGAGGTTAACTTTAAACTTAGATGAAGTTATCGGATCATGCCATAAAAATAAATAATGTCAACTTTATGGCATTATTTTATGTCTATAATTCAGTGAGTTGCTGGAAGTTCTGTCTTTTTGTGAGAAACAGGCGAGACCGCTATTGAAGGATCTGATGCCGTCTGGCGTCAGCGGCCCCGTTTCCTGACAAGGATCGTGCCGTGATGATGTCTGTCAGTCGTGAGTGTCGGAGAGAGATATGGTGCCGAGGGGCAGAATCGAACTGCCGACACCAGCCTTTTCAGGGCTGTGCTCTGCCAACTGAGCTACCTCGGCACAAGGTCAGATCGCGATGGGGAGGCGGTATTTCTATGTTCGCTGAAGTAACAGCGCCGACATGTGTAACAGGATTGAATGCGGAAAATCAAGGAAACGGCATGGAGAAAGACGCTGGTTTTCCTGAATGCGTCTGAAATTGGACTTTAATCTCGGCTATTTCCTGCTTTGCTTGACCTGGTTCATGAGGCATGGGTATTCTCGAATCCAAGATAAACTCGTCATATTGTAAAGGCTGGAGAACATGAGCATGGAAGAAACCAAAGAAGAACTGAACGAAGAAGATATAGAAGAGTCGACGGAAGCCGTCGATAGTCCCAAGGAAGAGGTCGTCGAGGAAGAGATTATTGATACTCCGACGTATCTTCGCATGCTTCTGGAAAAGGCACGAGCCGCAGCTCCCCAATTAAGCCGTCTGGTCGCATCAGTCAAAAATGAGGCCCTGGTGACCATGGCCGAGGGACTGGAAGAAGCCACCGACGCGCTCCTGGAAGAAAACGCGAAAGACCTGGAAGCCTTTGACGCGAATAATGGGCAAGAGGCCATGGCTGATCGGCTTAGACTCACTCCCGAGCGCATTCAGGAAATGGCGGACGGTCTTCGACAAATTGCCAAGTTGCGTGATCCCGTTGGTCAATCGTCAGGCATGCAGGAACGGCCCAACGGCATGAAGGTCGGGCGGGTCCGCGTGCCCATTGGGGTGATCGGGATCATTTACGAGTCCCGCCCGAACGTCACGGCCGACGCCGCGGCGTTGTGTCTCAAATCAGGGAACGTCTGCGTGCTGCGAGGGGGCTCGGAAGCCATTCATTCCAATATGGCCATAGCCCGCGTCTTGTCCGAAGCCGCACAAAAGGCCGGCATTCCCGAAGGGGCCATCTCCCTGGTTGAACGCACTGAACGGGAGGCGGTTCTGGAGTTGTTGAAACAGGACCGGTTCGTCGACTTGATTATCCCACGGGGCGGGGAGTCCCTGATGGCACTCGTCACCGAGCATTCGACCATCCCGGTGATCAAGCATGATAAAGGGGTCTGCCACACCTATATCGATGCCGATGCCGATCTCACGATGGCTGAAGCCATCAGTGTGAATGCCAAGGTTCAACGGCCTTCGACGTGTAATGCCATGGAGACCTTATTGGTTCATCACAACATTGCCAGAACTTTCTTGCCGAAAGTGGGTAAGGCCTTGACCGAGGCCAAGGTGGACATCCGTGGCTGTGAAAAAACCCGGCAATATATTCCCGAGGCCCACGTCGCGACGGAAGAAGATTATGGCCAGGAGTTTCTCGCACTGACGTTAGCCGTCAAAGTCGTCAAGGACATGGATGAGGCCATGAATCATATCCTGACGTATGGGTCCCGGCATACCGAAGTCATTGTGACCAAGGACTATGCTCGTGCCATGAGATTTTTACAGGAAGTCGATGCCGGGGCGGTGATGGTCAATGCCTCTTCGCGACTCAATGACGGCTACCAATTCGGTCTTGGCGCGGAAATCGGCATCAGCACGACTCGGATTCATGCTCGAGGCCCCATGGGGCTCGAAGATCTGACCTGTTCCAAATATGTGGTGTATGGATCAGGGCAGCTTCGAGAGTGAGCATCACGTCTTCACTCACGACTATCCTCTCAGTATCTTCGCACGAGTGAGCGTTTGAAAAACCCTTCCACGATTTTTTCCTCCATTCTTCAAAATCCGGCGAGCTTGACGCTCAAAGGCAACCAGGCGTTTGTTGCGAACGCGTCGTTGGGTCGTCTGACGTGCAACCAACTCGCGACCGGTCACGTGGTGTTGCACGGCCCGTTGGGGCGGCGAATTCTGATGACCGATCCCGACGGTCATCCGTTGCACGAATGTGAGTGGGAGGAACGCGCCGATGGTACGGTGCATCTGGTGTCGGCCCGGCTCTATTTGGACTGGGGACAATGGGTGGGCCTGAAACCCAACGGGTTGGTGAACGTCATGAAGCTGGACTTGACGACTCGCCCCGAGTGGCAAACTCTCACCCGGCAAGATCTCCGCATGATGGCTTCCCGGGCCATGGGCGTTGCCTTTGAAGAAGTCGAGTTCTTTTATGCCGATGAGGATCTCGTACTCGATCAGAAGACCGGTCAGGCCACGATTCGACAACGGAAGGACGCGTTCTATGTTTTGGAGGACGGCACCTGGGAACGGGCGCGATTTATGTCCTGCATGAGTGCGATGCATTGGGCAACCATCGATTACTTGCCGGTGGTGGAATTGTTCAAGTCATTGTTGCCGGGAACGGGTAGCGCCGCGTTTGAATTGATCCGCGGGCTGCATGATGATCAAAACCCTCGTAATCCACGGTCCTTGCCATACCGGGGCATTCCAACCTATCCGTCGGCAGCGGCTTTCGGACTATTCAGTAATTTTTTTACGCCAACACACCGGGGCGGGGAAAATCCTTTTGCCGTATTCATGGATTCACCCCGGTCGCATGAAGTCGATTGGCTGCCGAATCCTCATCCGCCCGTGCGCCACGTTGACCCGCGCCATCGGGTTTGCCTGACGGTCAAACAAGGAAACGTGCTCAAGGTGACGAAGACGGATGACACGAGCGGTCTCCCGTTTGTGCCCTCGAATCAACAAGGGTTCGCTCCCTGTGGAAAGCGGATTGCCGTGGACTCCGATCGACTTGTTTTGTATGACCACAAGACCTCATCCGAGATTGCTTTGCAGCCAGGCTGGGGTATCACGCATCAGTTGGAACATCAGGCTGCTGCAAACAGGGAAAATTCCTGGGAAGGGTTTTTCCCTGATGGCGTTCCCGTGGTCTCGCCACAGGAGGCGTATTCGGCCGTGTTGCTCTATCCTGAAGATGACGCGCCGATCAGTGACCTCGCGAGCCAACCTTTTGTGGCTGATTTTTTGAACGACTTTATCGAGCAGGATCAACGCCTGGCCGTCCAAGTCGGGCAATCCGGCCAAACCCTCATTCATGGGTTTGACGGAGTCATCGGCACCTTGCTGGCTGACCAACCCCAATCCACAACAATCGTCTATTCACGTGCAGCCTATGCCCAAAAACACGCCCAGGCAGCATGGAACCAATTGGCTCGGAACAACCAACTCGACCGGCCCTATCGGTTCCTGAGCGAAGAGGCTTTCCGTCATGACGTGTCCACCTACGATCTCATGTACCTCTGGCTGCCGTTTGCGTCGTATGATGACACGGCGACATTACAGGATCACCTGTCCCGGATCAGTGCGGCGCTGCGTCCCAACGCATTGGCGTTTCTAGCCGGACCGGATTCGCTCTCATCCATCGTGTCCGGGTTTCCGTTGGACATCGTGTTCGGGGACCTTGTTGAACATGTTCAGCCTTTCCGCATGCACAAGTCGATTTTGCCCAAGGCGATGCTGAATCCTCGCCTGTCCGTTTGGATTCTCAAGAAATCGTAATTCCGTTTCCGGCAGGAAGGGAGTTATATGCTTAGAGGCGCAAAGACACATCTGTGCACCAGTTTACCTAAGAAAGAGCCCTCGACGTTGCGCCGCCGAGGGCTTGATTACGAAAGGAACACTAGATATGATTGCTGTAACACTCCGGTCCCCCAAAAGACAATCAACGATAACAGCCAATTCCGAAGCCGAATTGCAGCGAAAGCTCAAGAATTGGGAGAAGGCCCAGACCCGTGAACTGGAACGGCATGTGGAGAAGGAACTCGACCGGCTTGTCTGGCGGTTCGGCCGCTAACTGGGAAGGAGTTGTCATGAGTCAATCCACTCTACACCGTATTATCCTGTCCCGACTTCCGTACCGGTTTGGAAAAGGAGTCATAAAACCACTTCCCCAAAATGTCATGCCCTTCCGTGAATCGTTGCCGGATGCCGACCAAGCAAAGTTCGACCTTCTATTTAACGAGCAAAAGAAAGACCCAGCGATTGCATTCGCCCTAAGCCTTTTTCTTGGATTTACCGGAATTGATAGGTTTTATATTGGAGACTGGCAAAAAGGACTCGTGAAACTTCTGACGTTAGGTGGCGTTGGCGTCATCGAAGTCATCGACTGGTTCTTAATTATTCCAAGTACGCGGAGTAAGAATGTGACAATCGCCAAGCACATCTATGAAACGCTGACCAATACACCGCGAAGTGAGACTGGGTAGGCTCCACCCCACCCAGTCTCGTCGACCGATTACCCACCAAACGAAAGGAATTTTCATCATGAACAATCGATCGACCTCTCGTCCACCTTTAACCAGGAGCTCAATCATGACCAAAGATGAACGAAGCCTCCGCCGCCCGTTCTACAAATGTGTTTGCGATCATCCGCACTGCTTCCATCAGCCCAACGACTGACGTCACTACATACAACGACACACCCTCATCAGCCACCCGGACAAGCCGGTTCGCACGGCTCTACTTTGTTGGCCGTGTTCCCGCTTCGCGCCTCTAAGTATATAATTCCCGGCAGGAAGCTCTTGACTAAACCCTCCGGACCTTTTAGGATAATTCTACCTTTAATACTCATCCCGTGAGGTGAGGAAGGAGTTCATTCATGAGCACGTGTTCGGGCAAGGATTGGCCCTAATTTATCGAACCTTCTTCTCGTTGCGAGGGGAAGGTTTTTTTGCATTCGTGAACGTCATGACACAAACGAATCCGAAACACCACGAATCCGTCATCATGGACAGCCATGAAATGACGCGTGCCTTGACCAGGATTGCCCATGAAATTTTAGAGCGGAACAAGGGTTGCCACGACGTCGGCCTGGTCGGCATCCGCACCGGCGGGGTTTATTTAGCCCAACGATTAAAACACTTACTTGCGCAAATCGAGCAAACGGAGGTTGTCCTGGGGGAGTTGGACATTACGCTCTATCGGGATGATTTGGCCATTCGCAAAGATCAACCCGTCATCAAGAAAACGGACATCCCTTTTCATATTTCGGATCTCAAGATCATCCTGGTCGATGACGTGTTGTTTACCGGAAGAACCATTCGTGCAGCCATGGATGGACTCATGGATTTGGGCCGGCCGGCTGAAATTCAATTAGCGGTGTTAGTTGATCGGGGACACCGGCAACTTCCCATTCGAGCCAATTACGTGGGAAAAAATATTCCAACCGCAAGAGACGAAAATATTCGAGTATTCCTTGAAGAATTGGGGGAAGAGGATCGTGTGGCCAAGCTCATCAACGCGGAGGGCACGGTATGAGCTTCAAACGAAAAGATCTCCTCGGTCTTGCCGCATTGTCGTCTGAAGAAATAGCACTTATCCTGGAGGCTGCGGAACCTTTTAAGGAAGTGAGCGGACGAGAGATCAAAAAAGTTCCGGCCCTTCGAGGAAAAACCGTGGTGAATTTGTTTTTTGAGCCGAGCACCAGGACCCGAACCTCGTTCGAGTTGGCTGCAAAACGGCTGAGCGCCGACGTGGTGAATTTTTCACCTTCCTCGAGTAGCGTGGTGAAAGGGGAAACGTTACTCGATACCGCGAGAAATATCGAGTCCATGCAGGCCGACATTCTTGTGCTTCGACACTCGTCGGCTGGAGCCGCTGAGATCCTGGCCAAGAATATCCGGTTGTCCGTCATTAATGCCGGAGATGGATGGCACGAACATCCCACGCAAGCCCTTTCGGATTTGTTTACGATTCAAGAGAAAAAAGGGCAAGTTCGAGATCTGCAAGTGGCTATCGTGGGAGATCTGGCTCACAGTCGGGTGGCGCGATCCAATATTCACGCGTTGACGAAAATGGGAGCGAACGTGCGCGTCGTTGGACCTCCAACCATGATTCCCCCGTTTCTCCAGCGGCTTGGGGTCGAGGTCTTTCACGATTTTGATAAAGCGATTTCCGGAGTCGACGTCGTCATCATGTTGCGACTCCAACTCGAACGACAGGGCCGCTCACTCTTTCCTTCTATCAGGGAATACGCCCGGTTGTATGGCCTGACCGCGGAACGTGTGCAACGCGCAGCCAAAGACGTGCTCGTCATGCATCCCGGTCCGGTGAATCGAGGCGTTGAAATTTCCCATGACGTGGTTGACAGCAGTTCAGCCGTTATTTTGGATCAGGTATCCAACGGTGTGGCCCTGCGAATGGGGCTCATGTATCTGCTGTCGCAACGAAATTGACCGAGATTGATATGAAAATAGCCAGCAACGCCCCGAATCTGTCATTGGTATGAAAATAACCTCCTTCTGTCATTCTCGCGAAAGCGGGAATCCAGTGTCTTTGGCTTCTGCTACTCCATTAGTGCGGACGCGCCTGAAACAAAAAACCCTGGATTCCCGATTAGATCCCCGATTAAGAACGTCGGGGACAGGCGTCGGATTGTAGATGTTCACTGATTCGTTGACAGCATGAAGGGACTGACCACAAGAAGGGCCGTCTTGTTCCTCCCCTTTGTAAGGGGAGGGTGAGCTAGGCATGCCCCCGCGAAAGCGGGGGTGGGGTAGAGTCGCATACCCAAGGGGCAACAACACCGACCAGTACACGCGGACTGCTCACCCCGACCCAGGCTCTACCTCCCCTCACCCCTCCTTACAAAGGAGGGGAAGGAAAAGACAGAAATTGTCAACGAATTACTGAACACATACGGGAATGACAGATTGGAGAGAGGCGCCATTTCATTTCTTGGAGTACAGCCGGTAAACCTGCATGGCGAATGATATGAAGATTCTTATCACCGGAGGGCAGGTTATCGACCCAGGTCGATGGAACGGCGTGGCCGACGTGCTGATCGAAGAGGGAAAAATCAGCGCGGTGGAGCCGAACCTGCAACAAAAAGTTCAAGGGTTGAAGGCGCTGACGACGATCGACGCGAAAGGGCTGCTCGTATGTCCCGGGTTTGTGGATTTGCACGTCCACTTTCGAGAGCCCGGATTCGAACATAAGGAAACGATTGCCACGGGGAGTGCGGCGGCTGTGGCCGGCGGCTTTACCTCGGTGTGTTGCATGCCCAATACCATGCCCGTCAACGATTCCCGGTCGGTTACGGAATTCATTTTTGCCCAGGCTGCGGCTGCCCGGAAAGCCAGGGTCTTTCCCATCGGTGCCATTACCAAAGGATCGAAAGGGGAGGAACTTGCGGAAATCGGGGAATTGTTCGATGCCGGCTGCGTGGCCATTTCCGACGATGGGTCTCCGGTCATGAACAGCCTGGTCATGCGTCGCGCCATGGAATATGCCTCGGCCTTTCATCTTCCGGTTATCGATCACTGCGAAGATTCGCTGCTTTCACGCGGCGGCAGTATGCATGAGGGCGCGGTGTCTACCGAACTGGGCATTCCCGGGATTCCGAAAGCTGCCGAAGAAGTCATGGTCGCCCGGAATATTTCCCTGGCCGAGTTAACCGGTGCACGGTTGCATCTGCCTCACGTCAGTACGGTGGGATCGGTTCGGATGGTGCGTGAAGCCAAGGCACGCGGGGTTCCCGTCACCGCCGAAGCCTGTCCGCATCACTTTTCGCTAACGGATGAAGCCGTTCGATCCTTTGACGCCAATGCTAAAATGAATCCCCCGTTGCGGACCGATGAGGACGTGCAGGCCATCAAGGAAGGGTTGCGCGATAACACCATCGATGTCGTGGCCACTGATCATGCGCCCCATGCCGTTCAGGAGAAACAATTGGAATTCGACGCCGCTCCGTTTGGCATCATCGGTTTGGAAACGGCGTTCCCGCTCACCCTGAATCTTGTCGAGGAGGGGATGCTGACGCTGGAGCAAGCCATTGCCAAACTGACGCGGGAACCGGCCCGCGTGTTTGGTCTGTCGCATGGCACCCTTGCGCCGGGAGTCGAGGCCGATATCACGTTGATCGACCCGAATGCCACATGGGTTGTGGATCCCGCCCGGCTTCATTCTCGCAGCCGCAATACGCCGTTTGCAGGTTGGACCATGAAAGGGAGGGTGGTCAAGACGTTGGTCGGCGGGAAAGTGGTGTATGACCGCGAATCCGAAATCATAGAAAAGCGATGAGCCAAATAATTCAAGCTCTACCTCCCCTAACCCCTCCTTACAAAAGAGGGGGATCAAGAAAGAACGGTCGACTTTATCCGGGACGTCCGGCACGGCAGGAGAAATGAATGGCTCGACGTACTTCAGGATGGCAACTCTCCTGTTCGTTGCTGGAATTGCTCGGCCTCATGATTTGGATCGGGGGGCTTGCCGTCCTCCTGACGACGGTGATCCCCGCGGTGTTCAATACCCTGGGCATGGAAACGGGCGGCCGGTTTTTACGTCGCGTCTTTGACGGGTATAATGCCCTGACGAGTGGCGTCGTCGTTGTGCTGATCGGGACGGCTCTCTTTCGATATTGGAAACACCGCCAGGAATCGGATGGGAGTCTGCCGTTGAGACGATCCGAGGTCGGCCTGTTGGTGGTCCTCACGTTTGTCACGTTTTTGGTTGTCGTGGTATTGGGACCAAAGGCCGTTGCATTACAGGAAGCCGCGTTTGCGGCCGACTCGCAGGAGGCAAAGAAAACAGCCCTTGAGGCTTTTTTTCGCATGCATATGATCGTGCGGGCCCTTCATCTGATCAATGCCGGGCTTGCCGTCAGTTTGCTCGTGGTTAAATTCCGGCACTGGGTTCGGAATAGAGGCGCGTTTGGTTTTGAATGACGGGCAGACTTGTATGTGTTCACTCATTTGTTGACAGAATGAAGGACTGCCCACACCAGAATGGTCATTCTGAGCCGGAGGCGAAGAATCTCTCGTTCAACAACCGAACGCCTGTAAAAGCAGATCCTTCGCTTCGCTCAGGATGACAGAAGGGGCCTGCGTAAGATGACAGGAGAATGTCTGTAGGATGACAAAAAAAGCGATTCTTGCATTAGCTGACGGGACTATCCTTGAAGGACGGGCTTTGGGATTTGAGGGCGAAGCGTCCGGTGAGGTGGTGTTCAATACCGCGATGACCGGGTATCAGGAAATCCTGACGGATCCGTCCTACAAAGGCCAGATGGTCCTGATGACCTGCCCGCATATCGGTAATTATGGAATTTCACCGGAGGATAACGAATCCCGGCGCACGTGGGCCGAGGGCTTTATCGTGAATGAAGCTGCTCGTCGTCCCAGCAATTGGCGCTCGACGCTTTCGTTACACGAGTATTTAGTGCATCATCGAATCGTGGGCATTGAAGGAATCGATACACGGTACCTCACGCGCCATTTGCGCACTCATGGTTCACAGGCAGGGGTCATCTCCCACGTTGCCTGCGCTAACGGTTCCCCGGACGAATTGGTCGCAAAAGCAAACGCGCTGCCCTCCATTTCCAAACAGGATTTAGTGGGGGCCGTGACCTGCGCTTCCGCCTATCAATGGAAAGAAGGCACCGGGGCCTGGCCGCAGCGTTTGAATGCGAACGGGCAAGTCAGTCCGGTTCCGACAAAACAATTCCAGGTTGTGGTCTACGACTTTGGGGTGAAACAGAACATTTTACGGCGACTGGTGGATGAAGGGTGTGCCGTCACCGTGGTTCCCGCATCCACGACTGCCGAGACGGTTCGAGCGATGAATCCGGACGGCGTTCTTTTGTCCAATGGCCCGGGGGATCCTGAAGGCGTGTCGTATGCGGTTCCTTATATTCAAGATCTGATCGGATGGCGGCCGCTCATGGGAATCTGCCTTGGCCACCAGATGTTGGGGCTGGCCTTGGGACTCTCCGCGTATAAATTAAAATTCGGACATCATGGCGCCAACCATCCGGTGCTGGATGTACGGTCCGGAAAAGTGGAGATTACCTCACAAAATCACAACTTTGCCGTTCGCATGTCTTCGGCGGAACAGGCCAATGGCCTGTTGGATACGCCCTGGGGGCAATTCGAACCAACGCACGTGAGTCTCAATGATCAATGTTTGGAGGGGCTTGTCGGCAAAACTGCGCCGGTTCTCTCGGTCCAATATCATCCGGAGGCCTCTCCCGGGCCTCATGATTCTTCATACCTGTTCAGTCAATTTCGAGCCATGATGGAACAGGCCCATGTCTAGATATTTGTTTCTCGGCCTCGTGTTGCTGACGATGACGGGATGTATGACCCCGTCCCTCTTCCCCAAAACGAGCCCGTTACAGGAAGTCGTGCTTTCAGGCGAAGGACGGGGTAAAGTCTTGCTGATCGAGATTTCCGGGGTTTTGACCTCGGCCAAACCGAGTGGTGTGCTCGACCGGTTCTTTGATCGGCTCAGTTTGCCCGCGCGCTTCAAGGAAGAACTCTCCAAGGCCGCCGATGACGAGGACGTCAAGGCGATCGTATTCCGGATCAACACGCCGGGAGGGACGGTCACGGCTTCGGATATTTTGTATCATGAAATTCAGGAATTGAAAAAAACACGGGAAGTCCCGGTCATTGCATCCATCATGGACCTTGGCACTTCGGGTGGCTATTACGTGGCGATGGCCGCCGATCGAGTCGTGGCGCATCCATCGTCGGTGACGGGCAGTCTCGGTGTCATTATGCTGACACTCAATGCGTCGGGCCTGATGGAAAAAATAGGCGTCCGGGCCGATGCGGTCATGTCAGGGCCTCATAAGGACATGGGGTCACCGTTCCGTACTATGACAGATCAGGACCGTGCCATTTTTCAAGGCGTGATCGATTCCTTTTATGCCCGGTTCCTTCGCGTCATTGAACAAGGGAGACCGAATCTGAAACCCGAAACGATACGCCAGTTGGCCGATGGTCGAATTTATTCGGCGACCCAGGCTAAGGACCATGGATTGGTTGATGTGATAGGCTATTTGGATGACGCGCTTGCTCTCGCTAAAAAAGAAGCGGGAATCGAAGAGGCTCGAGTTGTCATGTATCAACGTGCAGGCGGATATCAGCCGAATATTTATGCTCAAGGCCCCGGAGACCTGGGCCGGACCGATTGGGTTTTCCCGAAACTCGATCCGGTTTCACTGCTGTTAACGGGAGGCACTCCGGCTTTCATGTATCTCTGGCTTCCGTAGGCTTGCAAATGTTCACGACAGCATAAGAAGCTGGACTACAAGAGGGGGATCAGAAAAGCAGGGCCATCTTGTTCCTCCCCTTTGTAAGGGGAGGGCAGGTGGGGTAGAGTTGAATACCCATAGAGCACGGGGTTTCGCCATCCTAGCCTCAGGGTCTACCTCCCCTCACCCCTCCCGATCCTTCGGCTACGCTCAGGACAAGCAAAGGAGGGGAACAGGAGAGGCGGCCTGAGTGAGGCAGGTTATTTTCATGCCAACGACAAACATGCTTAAAACCATTCGCAACGACATAAGTGTCTCCAGCACCAAGTTCGGCAAGATGGCAATTTTTTGCGGGCTCCTGGTTTTGGCCGGCTGCATCAAAGCTCCGGGGACCGCGCGCGATCAGGTCATCTTTCTTTCGGAGGAAAAGGAAATTGCATTGGGGATCAGTGCCTTTCGTGACGTTCTGCGACAGGCCCGGCTCAGCATCAATCCCGACATCAATGAAATGGTCAACCGCGTCGGCCGTCGCATCGCAGTCGCAGCCGACAAACCGGAATATCATTGGGAATTTGCGGTTATTCAAGACGACAGCATGATTAATGCCTTTGCCCTTCCCGGAGGAAAGGTTGCGATTTTTACGGGTATCCTGAAACACACGAAAAACGAAGATGGGCTGGCCACGGTCATGGCCCATGAGGTCGCGCATGCCCTTCAGCGCCATGGCGCCGAACGCATGAGCCGCGGCATTCTTGATCAGATTGCCCAAATAGGAATTCTTGCCGGGGCGGCCACCGGCGCCGTCAACCCGCAGCTTGCCATGGGGGCCATGAGCGCGTACGGCGTGGGCATCACGCTTCCGCACAATCGGAAACAGGAATCGGAAGCGGATTTCGTCGGCCTGAAACTGATGGCGAAGGCCGGGTATGATCCGCGTGAGGCCATCAGTTTTTGGGAGCGAATGAGTGGATGCCCGAGGCAAATGATCGGGAAGTTTTGTTTCCGGTCAAATGCGGCCATCCCCGAATTTCTTTCGACTCACCCTTCGGATGTCACGCGGATTCGACAAATACAGGCCTGGATTCCGAATGCCATGAAGCATTATCGATCGTACCGTGATGATGCTGAACCTCAAACTGATATTTCCGAACCCACGGCGCCGGCTCAGGCTTCAACTCTGGTGAACTGACATCCCATGCCGAAACGAAACGACTTACGCCGCATTTTACTCATTGGCTCGGGACCCATTGTGATCGGCCAAGCCTGTGAATTCGATTATTCCGGCACCCAGGCCTGCAAGACCCTGAAACAGGAAGGGTATGAAGTGGTGCTCATCAACAGTAATCCCGCTACGATCATGACCGATCCCGATTTGGCTGATCGGACGTATATCGAGCCCATTACGGTTGAGGTGGTGGAACGTATTCTCGAGCAGGAACGTCCTGATGCGTTGCTCCCCACGATGGGTGGCCAAACGGCGCTGAACGTGACCATGAGCCTTCAGGAACGGGGCCTTCTTGAAAAGTACAACGTGCAACTCATCGGGGCCAGTTACGAAGCCATCAACAAGGCTGAAGATCGTGAGGCCTTTAAACAGGCCATGAAACACATCGGCGTGGCCACACCGCTGAGCCGCTTGATTCGAAACCGGGAAGACGCCATGAGTTTTTTGGAAATCGTCGGATTTCCGGCCATCGTCCGTCCCTCCTTCACGTTAGGGGGAACCGGGGGAAATATCGCCTACAATCGTGAAGAGTTCGAGCAATACGTTGATTGGGCGTTGCTCATGAGTCCGGTCGGGGAGGCGCTGATCGAACGGTCGTTGATCGGATGGAAGGAATATGAACTCGAGGTCATGCGAGACCTGAACGATAACGTCGTGATTGTCTGCCCTATAGAAAACTTTGACGCCATGGGCATTCATACCGGTGACAGTATCACGGTTGCTCCAGCCATGACCCTGACGGATAAAGAGTATCAACGCATGCGGGATGCGGCAATTCGCATTATCCAGGAAATCGGCGTTGATACCGGCGGTTCAAATATTCAATTTGCCCTCAACCCCGAAAACGGGGAGATGATTGTCATTGAGATGAACCCGCGTGTATCGCGGAGTTCGGCCTTGGCCTCCAAGGCTACCGGTTTTCCGATTGCGAAGATCGCAGCGAAATTGGCCGTCGGGTATACCTTGGATGAAATTACCAATGACATTACCAAGGTGACTCAAGCATCCTTTGAACCCACGATCGACTACGTCGTCGTCAAAATTCCGCGATTTGCCTTTGAAAAATTTCATGGGTCCAATCCTACGCTCACGACCCAGATGAAATCCGTAGGCGAGGCGATGGCATTGGGGCGAACGTTTAAAGAAGCGTTTCAAAAAGCTTTACGGTCCCTGGAAACGGACCGCTGCGGCTTGATCTCCCTCAATGCCTTGGACCATTACCTGCCGAAAGATGACCTCGATCCGTCCGTTTTGGAGCGCGTTCGTGCCGCCATTCGAGCGTCCCATCCCGACCGTCCGTGGCACATCGCAGATGGACTGCGAACCGGCATCTCCAAGGAAGAAATCTTTACGGCGACGCACGTTGATCCCTGGTTTTTGGATCAAATCGAGGAACTCGTGCTGTTCGAGCAACGACTACTGGCTCAAGCCCGTGCATGCGCTCGAAAGACAACGGGTGAAGCTGCTGCGATGCTGAATGCACTGTTCGATGATCCTGATGCTCTTGAACTGCTCAAAGAGGCAAAGTGTTTAGGCTTTTCGGATCAACGATTGGCCCAATTACTCGACACGACGGCCGCAGCCGTGCGGACGTTTCGAAAGGTCCATCTGCCTTCCCACCACGTCACGTATTCAAGGGTCGATACCTGCGCCGCCGAATTCGAAGCCTTAACGCCCTATTTGTATTCCACGTACGGCCAGGAGTGTGAAGCACGCCCGACAAACCGGGAAAAAGTCGTTATTTTGGGTAGCGGGCCGAATCGGATCGGGCAGGGGATTGAATTCGATTATTGTTGTGTCCATGCCACCCTGGCCTTACGGGAATTGGGCATTGAAACCATCATGGTGAATTGCAACCCCGAAACGGTGAGCACGGATTATGACACGTCTGATCGACTCTATTTTGAACCGCTTGTCGAGGAAGACGTGTTGAACGTCATAGAAGTGGAACGGCCCATGGGCGTCGTTGTCCAATTCGGTGGGCAAACGCCGCTCAAGTTGGCGCTTCCACTGGCCCGGGCGGGGATTCCGATTTTGGGCACAAGTCCGGACGCGATCGACCGGGCCGAAGATCGCGAGCGGTTCAGTGAATTGATCACCGCGTTGGGCCTCCGGCAACCACGAAACGGCGTTGCACGCTCCGGCGAGGAAGCTTCTGCCGTTGCCTCGCACATCGGCTATCCGGTTATTATCCGCCCATCGTACGTCCTGGGCGGGCGGGCGATGCAGATCGTCTACGATGAACCCTCGCTTCGGTCGTACGTCAAAAACACGGTCATGACCACCGACCAATATCCACTCCTGATCGATCAATATTTAACCGATGCCATTGAGATTGACGTGGATGCGGTTTCCGACGGGGCCGACGTCGTCGTGGCCGGCATCATGGAACACGTGGAAGAAGCCGGCATTCATTCTGGAGATTCCGCCTGCTCCCTCCCTCCGCACTCGTTGGCACCGGAGTTGATTGATCTGATTCGCATCCAGACCGTGGCATTGGCCCGTGAGCTTCAGGTGATCGGTCTCATGAACGTGCAATTTGCCGTTCAAGGGAATGAAGTGTCTATCCTAGAAGTGAACCCCAGGGCTTCCCGTACGGTCCCCTTCGTGAGTAAAACGATTGGAGTCCCATTGGCAAAACTTGCCATGAAAGTCATGGTTGGGCATTCACTCCGGGACCTGAATTTTACCACGGTTCCCGTGGCGCGACATATCGCGGTCAAGGAATCGGTTTTTCCCTTTACGAAACTGGGAAACGTTGATGTATTATTGGGACCTGAAATGCGGTCGACCGGGGAAGTGATGGGGATCGACCAGGACTTCGGATGGGCGTTTGCGAAATCCCAGGCGGCGGCGGGCCTGAGCCTGCCCTATACGGGCACGATCATCATGAGCGTGAAAAACGGCGACAAACCCGGGACGGTGGACGTCGCCGAACGGTTGCAGGCGTTGGGGTTCAAGCTCCAAGCCACACGGGGAACCGCCGCATATTTACTCGAACGGGGTCTCAACGTGGAAGCCGTCAATAAAGTCAAAGAAGGACGACCCCATCTCGTGGATCACATTAAAAACCGTCAGGCTCAGTTGGTCGTCAATACCGTGGGCACCGCCTCCTCACATAATGATTCGCTGCCGATTCGACGAGAGGCTCTGCAACAGAACATTCCGTATTTCACGACGATCCAGGGCATTCAGGCTGCGGTGACGGCCATTGAGGCCATGAGGAAATCTTCACTCACGATAAAACCCTTGCAGGAATATCATCCAACCTGACAGTGAGAATGTCTTTTGGATTTATCAAGAATAGTAGACAACGACGGTTCTTCCTGGAAAAACGTGTCGATTAATACGGCCTGTTCCCCTCCTTTGCTTGTCCTGAGCGTAGCCGAAGGATCGGGAGGGGTGAGGGGAGGTAGAGAGGTTGCCCGTGGGCAGCATCGCCAGGATAACTCTACCCCACTGGCCTCCCCTTACAAAGGGGAGGTAAAAACGGAAAGCACCATGAGGCATGACTCACTTGACCTAAAAGGGTGAATACGGAGTTTCGTTTGGAGGAATTATGGCTGTTCCGATGACAAAAAAAGGATATGAGGCTCTCAAGGCCGAATTGAACCGGTTGCGGAAGGTCGATCGTCCGCAAAACATTCAGGACATCGCCGAAGCTCGGGAACATGGGGACTTGCGGGAGAATGCCGAATTCAAAGCGGCGAAGGAACGACAGCAATTTATTGACACGCGGATGAGTGAGCTCGAATATAAATTGGGAGACGCACAGGTTATCGAGTCCGGCACCGGGCCCAGTGAAATCGTGGTGTTCGGCACCACCGTCCGACTCCTGGACGTCGAATCGGAAGAACAGAAAACCTATGCCCTCGTCGGCCAGGAAGAAGCCGATCTCAAAAACGGCTCGATTTCCGTGCAATCTCCCATTGGACGCGGGTTAATCGGTCATCGCATTGGGGACGTCGTGCGAGTGAACCGGCCGGCGGGGATGATCGAGTACGAAATTCAAGAAATCTTTTTTACGGAGTAATCACATGCCTTCAGCCATATCCGTCCTGACGTTACTGACCGACTTCGGTGCCCGCGACCATTTTGTCGCCAGCATGAAAGGGGTGATCCTGGGTATTAACAACCAGGCCCGCATCATCGATATCTCGCATAACGTGGCACCATACTCAATTGAAGAAGCCGCCTTCCTGCTGAACTCCTGTTATCACTATTTCCCCGATGGGACCGTGCACGTCGTCGTTGTCGATCCGGGAGTCGGCTCGGCGCGTCGAGGATTACTCGTCACGACTTCGAGGTTTTTCTTTGTCGCACCCGACAATGGCGTGTTGACCTATATTTTCGAAAACGAACTCTCCGTAGAGGTTCGGCAAATCGAAAATCGACAATTTCGCTTGGATTCGGAAGGAGCCACCTTTGAAGGCCGGGATTTATTTGCGCCGGCCGCCGCCTGGTTGACGCGAGGACAAACGCCCGGAGCCTATGGTCGCCTGGTGGCTGACTATGAACAATTAACGATTCAAAAGCCCGAGGTGCGAGACGGGTCCCTCCACGGTCGTGTGGCCTATATCGACCGGTTCGGCAATATTATTACCGATGTCACGCCCGCCGACATTCAAGCACTCCAGACCATCACCAAGCGCAAAAACGTTTCTTTTGAAATTGGTGGTGTCACCATCGACAATCTTAAAACGCATTACGAGCAAGGATCTTCGGAAAAACCGGACGCCTTGATCAACAGCAATGGCTATCTCGAAGTGTTTATGAAAGAAGGCAGCGCCGCGGAAAGGTTGGGAGTGAAAACCGGAACGTCTCTGGAAATACGATAAGGAACCTCTGCTTTATTGCACTATCGGGCGCATGGCGGTGTTGTGCCCTCGCTCAACCCCAAGGTGGTCATCCTGAGCGAAGCGCCTGTCCTGAGTACGCCCTGAGTTTTGCGAAGGGTCTTTCGAAGGAAAGGATCTCGTCGTTGAGGCGCTCGGTTATTGAGGGAGAGATTCTTCACTTCGTTCAGAATGACAAATCTGCGGTGTTGCTGACTATTTTTATGCCAAACCGTGCGCGCGTAGCCAATCAATCGCCGCCATGAAACGCATCCCGATCGTACTCGTCCTGCATTGATTCACTGCAGTCGCCCAACCCTTCTTTAAAAGACTGTCGAATCGCGACGATACGCTCGTACACGTCGGTCCCTTGAACGTGAGAGCCGAATCGTTCAAGAAATTGCCCGGTGAGCTGAACGCCCTTCTGGAAATGGCGAGGAATGGTTTCCTCCGTGACTTGTTGCCAAGTGATGAAAATCAAAAATTCCTGAAAAGCCCGGGCATCAGGCAGGGTTTCACCGATGGCAATCAGGGTTTCATACGCCTGTCTGGCTTCCAAGCCCATTTCAGAAGAAAACGTTTCTTCTGCCTCTTCAATGTCCGGTTGAGAATCGCCCAGGTCATCGTGGACGTATGCCCGAGTCAGGGCTTCTCGTGCGGTAATGGCGGGATCAAAATTCATCGTTGTTGTTCACGAATGTGATAATTAACGCTAGTCGTTACTACGATCAAAATTCTTTAACTACTGCCGCGGACAGCAATTTTTATTGAACCTCATCTAACTGTGCTGACCTTCCCCCAAATTAGGTCCATGACGAGAGCGAAAAAGGCGGTGGAGTCTTTGAGCGGAACCAGATCGTGGGGGCGTTTGGAGTGACGCGACAATAGCACGGACCTCTCTCCCTCCGGAGTATCCTGGAGGGGTCTTCATTAGGATTCCAGTAAGCCGTTAGAACGGTTGTCCATTATCGTAAGGGAGCATATTAACAATTATCTGTGGTGCTTGTGCCATATACTTCATCAACACAAAAATGAACAACGCCCACGGCTCCCTCGCTGAATATACACCAAATCTATTGCTTTCATCTGGAAGAAGGTCAATTGATTGATCTTGAGGAACCCCAGCATTGGGCCGTTTTGTCAAGTTGAGCAGAAAATTTCCATCTAGAGAGCATAGGGTATCAACACGATTGTTATATGTCAGATCCTTTTCTTCCACGATTTCTACAGATTTATCACGAAGACTCTCGACATTCATGCTTTCGACAGCGATGCAAAAGAAAATAGACTGCCAATTTTTATGCGACTTTCCAAAAAGAGAGAATGTTGGCTGTATCGGATTGGCTTGTTCGAAATAAGCCTTTCTGACCAAGGATTTGTAGCTTGAACATTTTTCAAAAGTATCTCTGAGCGTATTCGCATCAAGTCTTGTTTTGATCTCTCCGGCAGCATAGGTTGTTTCCACTGGAAACATCTGGGCTCCGTCACTTGAAAAAATGCGTGGCGTGTTCAATTTGTCGTGCAAAATAATGTCCATTTGTTTCGAGGCGCGACCATCTGCATCTACGACAAAACCGTCTGCTACGGCAACTTTCTCAGGCAAAACTTTTTGCAACTCGGATCGGATCAGCCTCTCAATCAGCGTTCCTATCTCGCCTGCATGAGGTATTGAAGATCGGATTTGTTCAATCCCCGCTTTCAGGCTCGCTTGGGATGTTGATAAAACGTTACGGTAAGGCTTTTTATTCATTTATTGTCTCTTCTCTTAGGTGATCGTTCCTTGATTTAACATCTTCGATTCACTTGCAAGCGGGAGAGTTCCGCTGACAGCAATCCCACACTTCGAGCAGAATTTAGCACCTGACGCCAATTGGGTGCCGCATTTTGAACAATACATTTGGTCTCTTTTAACACCTAGAACAAGGTGAGAGGGTAGGGTGCCTGAACAGAACCCGGAATCAACTGTTGTCAAATCTTTCGGCTATGCAGCACGTGCGGCAATCACCAGCCGCTTTCCGAATGTCTTGAGAGCTGCTTCTATCTGGCCAATGTGTGAACGGTGATCGAGGTCAAGCAGGCGCCGGACGGTTCCTTCCATGATCCCAAGTTGTCCGGCCAGCGCCACATTGCTGACACCTTGTTCGCGCATTGCTTGGTAAAGGGCAAGTTTGGCAGCCACCAACGCCGGAAGTATGACGACAGGGCATGCGCGTGCCGGCGACGGGCACGGAATGCTGCGCCGTTCGTTGACGTATCCACCGAGAGCGGCAATGAGACAATCTTCTGCCTCAGCCAGTGCCTCTCGTTCGGTAGTGCCTTCTGTCAGTGCCTCGGGGACATCTGGAAACGATACGAATATTGTGCCTTCTTCTTGTGTGTCCAACTTGACCGGATACGCCAATTGCATTGACTTCGCCATATTCCGTATCTCCTTTTAGTTCTCAGAGATCCTTAAAGGGCAAGCCAAGTTGTGCGAGCATTGAAGCAAGAAGCCCCTTCCCAATTTCTTGTCGGCGGTCTTTGACTGTTGTAAAACGATCTCCATAGTAAATGCGTCCGTGGCTTCCTTTGCCTTTCCGGGATTCGAAGCGTACATGGATGCCACGCTTACGACCGAGTTTTCCCACGCGTCGGATAAAATCTCCACCCGTCACAGTATATCGCACATAAATGTACGAGGCAATGCCAGAATCATGGTCTGTCTCCGGGGGAGCATGTCACACCTTGCTCTCTCAACAACCTCGGCTCGCGCTGAAGTTAATATGGTACTATTGCAACCAAGGTAATTGCCACGACAAAATCTGTCGTTGTTTTTTGCGAACACGAGAAATTCTGGTCAGCATAAGGTTCGGCAGGATTTCGTTACGATATTTACTATCTGCCGCAGTTCCCGCTCGGTCGCTGACAGTGGGGGAACGAGGACGACAATATTGCCGATCGGCCTGATGAGGAGTCCATGGCGACGGCATTCCGCCGTAACCTTGTAGCCTATGCGTTCGGATAATGGAAAGGGTTCACGGGTCTCCTTGTTTTTGACTAATTCGATGCCTGCCATCAGCCCGCATTGACGAACGTCTCCCACGATCGGCAATTCAGCCAATGGCTTGAGCAGGGTTTGAAGTATCCTGGATTTTTTTCTGACCTGAACGAGTGTTTTTTCTTTCTTGAAAATTTCAAGATTCGCCAGGGCCGCGGCACAGCCGAGCGCGTTACCCGTGTAGCTGTGGCCGTGAAAAAATGTCTGTTTAGGCTCTCCAAGAAACGCCTCATACATGTTTTCCGTGGTCAGGGTTGCTGCGAGAGGCAAATATCCTCCGGTCAGTCCCTTGGCGACACACAGGAGATCCGGCGTCACGCGTTCATGATCGCAGGCAAACATCGTTCCGGTTCGGCCGAAGCCGGTGGCCACTTCATCTGCGATCAGCAGCACGTTGTATTTTGTGCATAATGCCCGAACACGCGCGAGATAGCCAGACGGCTGCGTGATGATCCCTGCAACTGCTTGCACCATGGGCTCGATGATGACTCCGGCGATTTGCTCGTGTCGCTTGGTCAGGACGTCTTCCAGGGGATCGAGACACGCCGTCTGACACGAAGGAAAGCGTAAATGCAGAGGGCATCGATAACAGTAGGGAGCATCGAGCGCGATCGTTGAAAACAGAAGAGGTCGAAAGCGTTGATGAAACAGGGGGAGCCCACCGACACTCATGCTCCCCATCGTATCGCCGTGATAGGCCGCATCCAGGCGAACGAACATTTTTTTCTTTTTTTGCGGGGGATTTTGCTGTTGCCAATATTGAATCGCCATTTTCAAGGCCACTTCCACGGCCGTCGAGCCGTCGTCCGAGTAGAATACGCGCGTCAGGCCTTTCGGGGCGATTTTGACGAGTTCCTTGGCTAAGACAATGGAGGGGGGACTGGCTGCGCCCAATAACGTGCTGTGGGCAATGTTGCCGAGTTGTTCTTGAATGGCCGTATCCAGCGTGCGGTGTCGATGTCCGTGAAGATTGACCCAAATGGATGAGGAGCCATCCAGATATTTATTGCCGTGTATATCGTAAAGGTAGACGCCGTTGCCTTTTTCAATGATCAACGGGTCTTCCTGTTCCCACTCCTGCATTTGGGTAAACGGGTGCCAAACATATTGCCGATCCCATTTTGAGAGCTTCAATGAAAAATGAGAAGTCCTGTTTTTTTCTTTTTTCTTAAATTGTTTCATTTATAATTTATGGAAATGCTTTAGGTTATGAATTCCCTGTTTTCGATTTTCCTTGTCGCCGAGATAATCAGGAATCTCTCATGCAGGCTTGCCGCAAAAGGACCTAGTCGTCATCCTGAGCGAAGCGAAGGATCTCGTAATTGAGGCGCTCAGTTGTTCAGTGAGAGATTCCTCGCTTCGCTCGGAATGACAGATTCGCCCCTTTTTTATGCTAATGCAATTTTTTGAGCCGGTCGCGTGACCAGCAGGATTATAGGAGTGCATTCTTTCTTTGACAAGATAAGGAAACCCTAATAGAATCAATAAATTGTGCTTTCGCAATGAAGACACTTTCCTCTATCCGCAATTTTTCCATTATCGCCCATATCGACCACGGAAAATCCACCCTCGCTGATCGTTTACTGGAGTTGACGGGAGCGATCACGCCGAGGGAATTTCGTGAGCAGATCCTGGATGATATGGATTTGGAACGTGAGCGTGGGATTACCATTAAGGCTCACGCCGTCACGACGTCGTATAAGGCGCATGATGGACATACGTATCAATTGAATCTCATCGACACTCCCGGGCACGTGGATTTCACTTATGAGGTCTCTCGCAGTTTAGCCGCTTGTGAAGGCGCCTTGTTGTTGGTCGATGCCACACAAGGCGTGGAAGCGCAGACCATTGCCAACGTGTATCTTGCCATGGCCAACGATCTCGTGATCCTGCCCGTCATTAACAAGATCGACCTGGCCAGCGCGGATATTGAAGGCGTGAAGCACCAGATCGAAGAGATCCTGGGCCTGCCAATGGACGATGCTCTCCTGGTCAGTGCCAAACAGGGGATTGGGGTCGATGACGTTCTGAATGCCATGGTCCGGCAAGTGCCGCCGCCCACGGGGTCCATCAATGCCTCTTTGAAGGCGCTGATCTTTGATTCCTGGTTCGACAGTTACCAGGGCGCGATTGTGCTGGTTCGCATTTTCGACGGTGTGGTCAAACCGGGCATGAAAATCAAGCTCATGTCGACTGGGCGGATCTTTGAAATCTCTGAAGTCGGAATTTTTTCTCCCAAGCGCACAAAAACCAATGAGCTGAAGGCCGGTGCGGTCGGCTACGTCGTCGCCGGCATGAAAGACGTATCGGACACAAAAGTCGGCGACACGCTTACCGATGCCGATCGACCCACGATGACGCCGTTACCCGGTTATCGTGAAGTGAAGCCGCTGGTCTTTTGCGGGCTCTATACCATGGATAATGCGGATTACGAGGATCTTCGAGATTCGCTCGACAAGCTCAGCCTCAATGATTCTTCGTTTGTCTATGAACCGGAGTCTTCATTGGCCCTGGGTTTCGGCTTCCGATGCGGGTTCCTGGGCCTGCTGCACATGGAAATCATTAGTGAACGCTTGCATCGTGAATATGGGTTGGAGCTCATCAGCACGGCCCCCACCGTGATTTATCGGGTCAGGACGCTACGCGGAGAGGTGCTGAATATTGAAAATCCTTCCAAAATGCCTGACCCCGAAGCCATCGAAACCATGGAGGAACCGTTTATCCAAGCCACGATCATTGCACCGGAACGCTATGCCGGTAATATCCTCGCCTTGTGCCAGGAGCGGCGTGGCGTCCAAACGAGCTTGCAGTATTTGGATACGACGCGAATCATGCTGGTCTATGCCTTGCCCTTGAACGAAATGGTGCTGGATTTTTACGACAAGTTAAAGTCCCGTACCCAGGGCTATGCCTCCTTGGATTACGAATTGACGGACTATCGGGAAGCGGATTTGGTGAAACTCGATGTGTTGCTGAACGGCGAAACCATCGACGCGCTGTCTTTTATCACTCATAAGGAGAAAGCCTATCATCGTGGCCGTCAATTGGTGGAAAAAATGAAAGAGTTGATTCCGAAGCAAATGTTCGAGGTCGCGATTCAAGCCGCGATCGGCAAACGCGTGATTGCGCGCGAGACGGTTGCCGCCATCAAAAAGAACGTCACCGCCAAGTGTTACGGAGGAGACATCACGCGAAAACGCAAGCTTTGGGAAAAACAAAAAGAGGGCAAGAAGCGGATGAAGCAACTCGGGCGTGTGGAAGTCCCGCAAGAAGCCTTTCTGGCCCTCCTGAAGGTAAAGGATGAGTAATGACCGATTATAAGCCGGACCCGGTGCTGCCGCCGGATTCCTCGTCCCATGATCCCGAGTTTTCCTCCTCCCGTGAAGAAAGCCGGCAGGAGACGGCCCGGAGCAAACCATTGTGGCGGGAATACGCCGAAGCCATCGTCATTGCGTTAGTCCTGGCTCTGACCATCCGTGTGTTTCTCGTCCAGGCGTTTAAGATTCCCTCGGGATCCATGATTCCCAGTTTGCAGATCGGCGATCATATTTTGGTCAACAAACTCGCGTATGGGTTACAAATTCCCCAGGATTGCGAATTTGAGGCCTCTCTGCTTCCGGTTACCTGCTATTCCTCTTCCATGCTTTTTGAGTTTGAAAAACCCGAACGGGGAGACATCATCGTGTTTCGATACCCGGAAGATGAGCATAAGGATTTCATTAAACGCATCATCGGCCTGCCCGGTGACACCATTCACATTCACAAAAAAATCGTCTATATCAACGGCGAACCGTTTCAGGATGAGCCGTTTACCCAACGCGTGGATCCCGGCGTTATCGATGGTCGGATCAATCCCCGTGACAATCTCGATCCCATTACGGTTCCCCCGAACTCTTATTTTGTCATGGGCGACAACCGCGACCAAAGCCTGGATAGTCGTTTTTGGGGATACGTGCAAGAGCACAAAATCAAGGGCCGGGCTTTTCTCGTCTATTGGTCCTGGCATGGTCAGGGTTCGTTGATGGAATGGGTTCGATGGAATCGAATTGGAAAAATGATTGAGTGACACGCATGGGACGGCAGGTTGTGGTTTCGTCGACAAGGACCTCCCTTTCACCCCAAAAGAGGACTGCGGCCATTACCAGAACGCAACTGAAAGAGGCCCTTCGCCATGCCGGTGGATAACCCCCATGTCACGATCGTCATTCCGGCTCGCTATGCCTCCTCCAGATTTCCCGGCAAACCCTTGGCGCTCCTGGCGGGCAAACCCTTAATTCGTCACGTCTATGAACAAGCCACCCGCGTCCCGAAGGTTGCCCAGGTTCTTGTGGCAACGGATGACGTTCGCATTCACGAGAGCGTAGAAAATTTCGGCGGCCGTTCCACGATGGTGACCAGGCCTTGCCGCACGGGGACCGACCGTGTGGCCGAGGCGATCCGGGAGCTTCCTTGTGAGATCGTCGTGAACCTTCAGGCTGATGAAATTCTGTTGTCTCCCGATCTCCTGCTGGATTTAATCGATCCGTTTCTTGCCAGTGACGCAGAAATGGGCACCCTGTGTCGCCCGCTCAAACACCGGGAGGAATTTGCGCAATCTTCCGTCGTGAAGGTCGTCACGGACCGGCAGGGGAGGGCCCTCTATTTTTCCCGAGCCCCGATTCCGCACGTGCGCGATCACGTCCACGAAGACGTTGATTCACCCTTTGCCTCGCTTCATTTAGGAGTGTATATTTTTCGTCGACACACCTTGAATCAATTTGCCTCATTGTCGAGCGGGGAGTTGGAGGAAGCGGAAAAACTCGAACAATTACGGGCACTGGAACATGGCATTCCCATTCACGTGTGGGAGACGACCCATGCCTCACTTCGGATCGATACCGAAAAGGATTTGGAAAAAGCGAACGCTTCATGGGACGAACTCATCCGCTCTTGCTCCCTCGCCCCTGGAGGGAGAGGGCTGGGGTGAGGGGGAGCACGGAAAACGGTTTGCAATCATCATGAGAGATGCCGATGAGTAAATTCATTTTCGTGACCGGCGGCGTGGTGTCCTCCTTGGGGAAAGGATTGGCTTCGGCTTCCATCGGTCATCTCATGGAGAGCCGGGGGTTAAGGATTTCCTTTCTCAAACTCGATCCCTACATTAACGTCGATCCCGGTACCATGAATCCCTACCAGCATGGCGAAGTCTACGTCACGGACGATGGCGCCGAGACCGATCTCGATCTTGGGCATTATGAACGATTTACCAACTTGACCCTTTCACAAATCAATAATTGTACGACGGGACGGATTTACGACTCGGTCATCAAGAAAGAGCGTCGGGGAGATTATCTGGGAAGCACGGTTCAGGTTGTCCCGCATATTACCGACGAGATTAAACAGAGGGTTCTACGCGTGGCACACGGCACGGACGTGGTGATCGTGGAAATAGGGGGGACGGTCGGTGATATCGAAAGTTTGCCTTTTCTCGAAGCCATCCGACAGATGCCGTTCGACGTGGGCCGCGAAAACGTCTTGTATATTCATCTCACCCTGGTGCCGTTTATTGAAACCGCGGGAGAGTTGAAAACCAAACCCACCCAACATTCCGTCAACAAACTTCGTGAAATCGGCATCCAACCCCATATCCTGTTGTGCCGGACCGATCGGTTCCTGTCGCCGTCGTTGAAAGACAAAATCGCATTGTTTTGCAACGTGGACAAAGACGCGGTGATCACGGCAAAAAACGTCGATACCGTGTACGAAGTGCCCATCGTGTTGCGAAAAGAAGGGCTCGATGAGTTGATCGTGCGCCTCCTGCGGTTGGAATCCGGTCCGCCCAACCTCCGTGATTGGGACGCCATGGTCCAAAAACTCAAACGCCCGACGCATGAAGTGACCATTGGGATGGTCGGAAAATACATGGCGTTCAAGGAGTCGTACAAAAGTTTGTCGGAGGCACTCGTACACGGCGGGCTCCCCAATGATGCCGGCGTCAATATCCGATTGATCGAATCGGAGGAACTCGAACGGGGCAGTCCCGAGCAATTTTTGAGCGAGGCCGACGGAATTCTGATTCCGGGCGGGTTCGGCACCAGAGGGATCGAAGGCAAAGTGACGACGATTCGCTACGCCAGGGAAAAGGGGATTCCTTTTCTCGGACTCTGTTTGGGGATGCAATGTGCGGTCGTGGAATTTGCTCGTCACGTTGCCGGGCTGGAAGGGGCCAACAGTGGTGAATTCGATTCGGCAACTGACTATAAAGTGATCGACTTGCTCCCGGAACAGCGGACAGTGGAGGAAAAGGGAGGGTCCATGCGACTCGGTGGCTATGCCTGTCGTCTTCAAGAAGGTTCTCTTGCCGAACAAATCTATGGAACGGCGGAGGTTCAGGAACGACACCGGCATCGGTACGAATTCAATAATGATTTCCGCGAGATCCTGACGTCAAAGGGTTTGGTGCTGAGTGGAACGTCACCCGACGGCCGACTCGTTGAAATCATTGAATTGCAAAACCATCCCTGGTTTGTCGGGACCCAATTTCATCCTGAATACCGATCACGACCGCATGCCCCGCATCCTGTTTTTCGAGCGTTCATTCACGCGGCACTGAAACGCAAATTCGGCCGGTAAGAATGAAGGGAAAGAGAAATGGAGTAGAATCTCCTCTCCCTTGATGGGAGAGGGGACGTGATTTTGCAAAGGTCTCTAATGGAAAAAGACACCATGATGCGGGAAGTTACGTTAGGGGATTTCCCGGGTGGAGGAGCGCAGCCTCATTTCCTGATTGCGGGGCCCTGCGTGATCGAGAGTGAGCAGATTGTTTTGGACACGGCGTTTCAAGTGGCCGAGATTGCCCAGTCGGTAGGATTTCCCTATCTCTTCAAATCGTCCTACGACAAGGCGAACCGAAGCTCCATTCATTCTTACCGGGGGCCTGGGATTCAAGAAGGCCTGGCCATTCTCCAAAAAGTGAAAGAACAGGTTCACGTACCCGTCCTGACGGACGTTCACAGTGTTGAGGAAGTCCGGCAAGCCGCACAAGTCGTGGACGTGGTGCAGATTCCCGCGTTCCTCTGCAGGCAGACCGATCTGCTTGTCGCTGCAGCGCAAACCGGCAAAACCGTCAACGTCAAGAAAGGGCAGTTTCTTTCTCCATGGGATATGAGCAACGTCGTCAAAAAATTGGAAGAAAGCGGAACTCGCCGGATCGTCCTCACTGAAAGAGGGTTCTCCTTCGGCTATAATAATTTAGCGGTCGATATGCGAGCCCTTCCGGTCCTGAAGGGGTTGGGCTATCCCGTAGTCTTTGACGTCACGCACAGCGTACAACTTCCCGGAGGAGGGGGAACGCACTCATCAGGTCAACGCGAATTTATTGCGCCCCTGGCTCGCGCAGCCGCTGCAGCAGGCTGTGACGGGTTTTTCATGGAAGTACACCCGAATCCGGACAAGGCCCTTTCAGACGGGCCTACAATGGTTCCGCTCAACAAACTCAAATCGTTGCTTGAAGAATTGAAGCAGATTTGCCAGGTTTCAGGAAAAGGCTCGAACGTCACGCTCTAACCATGCCGCAAGCTCACGTCGCCAAAGCCCAACCCAAAGCCGTCCCTGAAAATAAAAGCGTTGAGCGGACGTTCAATCTGCCGAATACGCTCACGTTTTTACGAATATTATTGGTGCCGGTGTATATCGGACTCTTTTCAACGCCAACGGTAGGGAGGTCCATCGCCGCTGCGGCAGTCTTCGGTTTCGCGGCCTTAACGGACTTACTGGACGGGTATATTGCACGACAACGAGCGCAAGTCACCAAAGTCGGCCGCCTGCTCGATCCGCTTGCCGATAAATTTCTTGTGATCTCCGGTTTGATATTACTCGTGCAATTTCAACGAGTCGCAGCTTGGCTGGCGATTGCGCTCATTGTCCGTGACCTCGCCGTGACCGGAATCCGAGCCGTTGCCGCGAGTCGAGGCCTGATCATCGCCGCCGGAACATTCGGAAAATATAAAGTTGCACTTCAAATTGTCGCGATCATTCTTTTGACCCTGGAGGGAGCAGTTTCCACGTCCGTCTTGAACGTGCATCTGGTCGGAACCCTGACCCTCTATGTGGCCCTGATCTTTTCTCTGGTCTCTGCCGGACAATATATTCTTGAAGCCTGGAATGAGTTTTCCAAAAAAGGGTGACACCCATAACGTCGTCGCAGGCCATGTCTCCTGAGATTCTCGGGCCACTTTCCTGTCTCGGAGCCTATTTGCTTGGCTCTATTCCATTCGGACTCGTTTTTTCACATATGCTGGGAGCGCCTGATCCTCGGCAAGCCGGTAGTCGAAACATCGGCTTTACGAACGTCTTTCGAGTATCGGGGAAAAAGGTTGGAATCCTCACCTTATTTGGTGACTTGGGAAAAGGTTGGCTGGTGGGGTGGCTCGCCAGTTCGGGCTTTCTTCCGAATCTGTGGGCCTTGCTGGCCGTGCTCTTAGTCGTACTCGGGCATCTTTTTCCCGTTTTTTTAAAATTTCGTGGAGGAAAAGGGGTTGCCACAGGCTTGGGAGGAATTCTGGGGCTACATTTTCCCATGGGGCTTGTTCTCGTTGTGATATGGGCTGCCACAGTCGGAATTTGGAAATATTCGTCTGGCGGAGCGCTCATGGCCTTCGGGGCATTGCCGGTGGTGAGCTGGTTTATGACGTTCGATCTGCAATTTACGATATTCAGCCTTTTCCTGAGTGGCCTCGTCATTGGCAAACATAAGAGCAATATCGTCCGTTTGCTTCATGGAACCGAGCCAACGATAGGGCGGGTTTCAGACAAATTTATAATTTGACATAATCATTCTTATCCGACATTATGGATTTGGTCAAGATAGGCCGTTGAGCTTAACCAGCAGACTTTTCCTCAGTACTCACCGTGCCACTGACAATTTTTGGGGACTTCTTTGTCAGTTAATTCAGGTACGCGTTTTTTGATTCTGTTCGATTCCGGTAGTGGCTCATCTGCCATACTTTCTTTCCAGGGCTTCGTGCTTTTTAATTTCCCTTTGTATCTCTTTCTCTAGGGCTTCTATCTCTTCTTTGGTGGGCATGTCTTCTATTGCCTCATCCACACAGGAGGAAACCATCATGCCAGAAAATGTCAATTGCTTTGTCTTTCGCACGGCCAACGATCCTTTCGTCAGGCAAGAATTGCAAAAAGGCCGTTTGTGTCAGGGCTGGTCGCCTCCGGGCACTTCTCTTCTGGATGCCAATGGCACGCCACGTACCAAGGAGGCATGGGAAAATGCATACAGGGATGCGTGGGGACACGACCCTAGCCCTCGACGGTACGGGATACTGCGCCGCATGCTGGAGATGAAGGAAGGAGATCTGGTTGTCTGCCCCAAGGTACCGGACTACAGTTACTTTACGATTGCCACGGTGAGCGGGCTTTATCGATTTGAAGTGGCTCCTGACCAAGAAGACTTCGGGCATATTATTTCCGTGAGAGACCAGCGTGAGGTTAATAACTGGTATGACGGCGATGCACAGACGATCCATGAGCTGTTCCAAAGCGCGTATTTCAGGCCACCGGTTACCAAGGTCCAAGACTCTATTAGAGAACGCGTTCTTGAGGCCGCGAGAAGGTTGAGCAAAAAGGAAGATACACGCACTGCTCAAACCCGTGATGCCATCAGGAAACAGCGCTACACGGAGGCTAGAAGGGAAGCCGCAAAGCACTTAATCGAATACGTCAACCAAAGCTGGGGGTTCGACCAGTTTGAGGCCGCAGTAGGAGAAGCCTTTGTGCGAAAAGGATATGAATACATCAGAGGTAAGAGTGACCAGAAGGGCGGTGCAGATGCGGATCATGTACTCTCCATACCCATGCCAGGCCTTGATGACTTGGATAGCTTAGATCGCCCTCAATATTTACTCATTGTGCAGGTCAAGCTCAAAAAGGGCGTAGATAATGATGATTGGAGGGGGGTAGAGCAACTGAGCAAGTGGAAGCCCAGCGAAGAAGAGCAGGTAGTGGCCCGCGTGTTGTTCAGCAGCGCGGACTGTTTCACCGAAAAGTGCCAAAGGCTCGCGAGCGACAACGACGTCACGCTGAAATGTAGCGAAGAGGCAGGACTCTTCTTGTTCTAAGCAGCCATAGGTTGGAAGAAAGCGCCATAAGGCATGTCCCCGCCTCCGAACGGGGATGGCGCGGCTACAAAAGGATTGTATTTTGTAGGGCCGCATTTCAGGTCACGGCCCGGGACCTACCTTATGTGGCCTGTTTCCCTCTGTGTTATCCTCTCGGTTTTTAGCGGGGATCCAAGTCTTTTTCTTCTGCACCTTCCTGTTCTTCGTGACGTTTTGTGCCATTTATCCATCCTGGACATTTGGTATCATTTTTTACTTTTTTATTTTTCTTTAACTATTTTATTTTTTTAAAGTTTGTAACAAAGTTTACAATTATTAAACTTTGTAAAATTCAGTGAGTTTTGTAAAGTTTGTTACATTTTGTAATGTTTGCCACGCTTCTGTTGTGCTTTCCGCGGGCTCCTCTAGTCCTTGTATGTTCTCACTCATTCGTTGATGGAAGGAGTGGGTGCCTACCCCATATCTGTCATCCCCGACATCCTTAATCGGGGATCCAGAGTCTTTGTTTTTGTAGTAGCCGTGCGGTCCCGGTGTGACGGCACAGGGGCCGTCCCCTACAGATCCCTCGCCCCGGTACCAGGATTGAGTCCGGGGCAGACTCTTTCCCTCGTTGGGGAGAGGGTGTGGATGTTTGCTCACACTCGGCGGGAACCGCTTATGCAGTTAACCCTGTCGGGTTACGCTCCGCTAACCCGGCCTACGGGGCTCAGTCACGCCGACACATGGCGGTTTCTCTTGAAGCACGTGTTGGCCCATGGTAAGGTGACAGCATCATGGTTTTTGATACCTTGAAATCCGTTGAGGAATTGCAAGAAGCTGGAATTCCGGAGAACCAGGCCAAGGCACAAGTTCGGGTCTTTCAACGGATCATCGAATCCGACCTCGCCACCAAACGCGATATAAAAGATCTGCAACAAGAAATGCGAGAGATGGAATACCGGCTCACCATCAAGCTTGGGGTAATGGTGGTAGCATCGACCGGGGTGATTTTAGGGATTATGCAATACCTACTCCTTCCTTCTCCTTGATTCTTTCGCCTTCCGGCCTCTCTTCCAACAATCCCAATCAAAGGAGCCTGCATGAAGACCTTTTTTTTGGTGTCATATCCGACAGTGACGTTGTCGGCACGTTTGGGGTTGACGATCTCATGACGTCGAAAACGGACATGGGGGTTCCTCGGTATTTCCCCGTTCTTCTCTTGATGATCCTGTCCGCAATCCTTTCGGGTTCGGCGTTTGCGCAGGCTGTTCCGCTTTTGAAAGAGTCCAAGGGGCTCCAACTCCTGGAAGAGATTCAGGATGCTATTTCGCAACTGGCCGAAGACGTCACTCCGACAGTGGTGGGCGTGTCCACTATCCGACAACTTTCTTCACCAGGAAGCATTCCGCGTCAAGGCCGCTTTAAGGTGCCGGGATCGGGTTCGGGCGTGGTCATCCATGAAGATGGCTATATTGTGACCAATAATCACGTCATCAGTAATGGCGTGGAAGCCGAGGTCCATTTTTCCGATCAATCGACTCTTGTTGCGGAAATCGTCGCGCAGGATCCCGATACCGATCTGGCACTTTTGAAAGTCGAGGCCGACCACAAACTGTTGAGTGCCACGTTTGGGGATTCCAGTACGGTCAAAGTCGGACAATGGGTCCTGGCCGTGGGTAATCCGTTCGGGCTGGACCGGACCGTCACCTTGGGGGTCGTCAGTGGAATCGGCCGGGAAAACATGAATCTGTCCCGTTATGAAAATTTTATTCAAACCGATGCGTCGATCAATCCGGGCAATTCCGGTGGGCCGCTCTTTAATTTGCGAGGCGAGGTCATCGGGATCAATACGGCCATTATCAATTTCGCACAAGGGATCGGCTTTGCGATTCCATCCAATATGGCGAGCCGTATTATCGAGCAGCTCAAAACCGGCGGCAAAGTGGTTCGAGGTTGGCTTGGGGTGGGCATTCAGCCGCTGACGCCCCAACTCGGAGAGAAATTGGGCATCCCTGACGGCAAAGGCATTCTGGTGAATGAAGTGTTTGCGGACGATCCGGCGGATCAGGCAGGTATTCAATCCGGGGACATCATTACCCGAATCGGGAATGAGCGCCTGGAGTCTCCAAACCAGTTGTCCCGGGTGGTCGCGGGTTTTTCTCCGGGTGACGAGGTGCTGGTCCACGTCATCCGGGATGGAACGTTACTCCAACTCCCCGTTTTGTTGGGAGTGAAAAAAGATAAGCCTATCGTGGCTTCATTGCCCCCGACTGCGGCGGAAGTCGATTTGGGCATCGACGTGTCTCCCATTACCGAGGAGTTGGCCGAAAAGTTTTCCCTCGAACAAACAACGGGTATCCTGGTGGTTCAGGTTGTTCAGGGAAGTGTCGCGTATGCGGAGGGATTACGAAAAGGAGACATTATCCAGGAAGTCAATCGGGTCGAGGTGCCGACCATGAGGGAATTTCGCGAAATCCTCGAAGCGATTCATCCCGGCGAAACGATCCTTCTTCGGATCCTTCGAGAGTCGAAAGCGTTTTTTGTGGTGTTAAAACCGTAAAGTTAAATTTCGTAAAACTCATAACCTGAAGGTCGTTGGTTCGAATCCAACCCCCGCAACCAAAAAATCCACGTTATTCCAATAGGATGGCGGGGATTTTCTTTTGCGGCTATAGAGCGTAAATTTCTTCAGACACCTCATAGGCACCGCTTTGTTTCCAAGCTCTGCACAGCCGAGCGCATGAGGGAATCCGTTTTTGTAACAGGTCATATTACCTTCGCTGCTAAGCGGGTAGCCCCTCATCTTGGCACCCCTGGGCACGCCGCCAACCGAATCGAGCATTTCACGAGGCACCGTTACGATCCAGTATTCTCGGCTACCACGGGTTCAGCCTTGAGTGCGGTAGAGAGGGAGGCGATACGTTCCCTGAGTTTTTGGGCCAGATCGCTATCTCTTCGAATTTGGGAGACGACCATTTGCTCGTTAATCCCCTCGCCTAGAACATCTTAAGGCTTCCATGATTGCACCGAATACGCCGCTCTCTCGGAGCGGATAGCGAACAACAAAATCACTAAGGTTTTCGTCAGAGACGAGCTTCTTGAAGTACTTCAACGCTTCGGGATAGGGAGAACCGATACCCGGCGCCAATTTTTGAGGCTGCATCGGTTTTGATCAGTTCTTTCCAGTTTGGGAGCTGCGACAGCATCGAGTTGCGAACTGTGAGTTCGCACCGCCGTGCGGCCATCCTTTCGGCGAGGCCGCTTTGCTTCAGGACATCCAGAGCTTTCGTTTTCGCCAATTTGACAAGTTCATCGCCGTTGGACCCCAAGGACTCCGCTTGCCCGCCGGCGACCGCCGCAATGGCGTCCGAACAATAGTAGAGCGCTTCGACTGAACGCACGCCCAAGGCGAAGATGCCGTTTTTGGCAAGACGCTCGATTTCGTTAGCGGGCTGATCATCCTTGTCTATGAGGCCAAATGCCTCAACGTGATGGAGGTCCTGAGTCGATCGCAGGCCGCTTACTGCTCTCTGCACATCGCTACAACTTCCCTTCGTGACCACAGAGAGGCCTGGAAATAGAGCATCGTAGAGTGGCAGATCAAGGCCGTTGATTGTACCTTCCACGAAAAAGATTCTCTGTCTAGCTCCCAGGATGTCTCGCATGAGATCCTCAGGCAAATTCGTATTCGCTTCGAGGATTTCGACATCCCACGCTTTGGCGGTGTTACCATTCCATTCACATGATCGGACCATAAGGACACCAGCCTCCGGGTTAGCATCCGGCAGGGCGATCTGGTGTGGCAATGACGGCAAATGGCGGACCATGGTCAACGACGGCCTCTACCGACAGCAGAAAGCGATCAGCGCGAGATCTACCGTGCGGAGCTCGCGGAAGGGCTCGTGCGTCTCGGCTACGGGATCGAGAGGACGCATGCGGACGGGCTCTTCGAGATCGCGGGCGTTTCTCGGGATGTCATCGAAGCCTTATCGACGCGGCGATGAGGGGGGCGACGACCCCGCCGACAACAAACGTCTCGCGGACCGTGCCTCGCTGATGACGCGGGCGGCGGAGACCGCCACCTGGGGCAAGGCAGACAGGGACTCGCTGCTCGCGGGCAAGGACTACTTCGTGACCGACGCTGCGAACTGGACGGTCGAGCATCTTTCCGAGCGGCAAGCGGTGTTTTCTCATGCCGATCTGTTGGCGGCGGGGCTCTCGTATGAACCCGGTTCGGCACTGTCGAGAAAGCGCGGAGTGGGCGGTCGAGGTCTTGGAACGGGACGGAAGACTGCATGGAGCCACCGCCCGGAGTATGGCAAGCACTAGGCCATGGACGCGGGCGGTCGCGCGGGAATGGGAATGGGAGACCGTGGCACTGATGCGGGCGGGCAAGGAGCGGAGCGAATAGATTAATGTCCCGAGACATACGGCCGCGATCAAGTGCAGACCTCTCAGGAGATTTCTTGTTTTCATTACTGGCCTCCGTTGACTTCAATTCGCGCGAGGGCATTACCCCAGCGCCCTTCAGCCGGGATGTGCTCGCCCGCGCGGGCGAGCCCGAATCGGGGCATGTTGTTGTACACGGACTCGTACCCGCCATCCCGAACGAGGTACGTCTCGTGCCAGATGCCAACATCGCCGTTGCTGCCGATTTCCTTATTGAAACGCGACCAGGCAGGAAGGTGAGTCGCGTCCCGATCGGTGGCGTATCGAATCAGATGGTCTAGCGAGCGCCAGTACTGGATCATGATGATGGGGTTTCCCCAGCCAAGCTCGGCACTCAAGAATCCGAACTCGGGGTTTGCCGTGAGCTCGTCAATCATCGGGCGCATCGCGCGAAACACAGGAAACCATTTGTGGACTCGAAAGAATCGATTGATGCGAAAACCAATGAGAAATACAACGAAATCCTCGTTCAAACACGCCGTCATGCGACGCGCAACAATCTCGGCCATGTTGGGTTACTCCTTTATTTACGATGTAAAATTTACAATGTCACACAAAAGTGGTAGTGTCAAGCTATGGGTAGGAAAAAACTTTCCAAGCAGGGCAGACGGGCGTTCAGAGACGCTCTGTTGCGCGCAGCGCTGAAGCTGTTTGCCGAAAACGGCTACGACGCCGTATCGATTCGGGCTCTGGCGGAGGCAGTGGGATGCAGCGCGATGAAGCCGTATCGTTACTTTGATGACAAGTCGGCGATTTTCGATGCCTGCCGCTGCCATGCCTTCGAGGGTTTTGCCGAAGTGCAGGAACTTGTCGCCACCCGCCATGCAGACCCTCTCAAAAGGATTCGGGCGCTCGGCGAGGCGTATGCCTCGTTTGCGGACGAGAATCCAGCTGCCTTTCGGCTGATGTTCGAGCTCGAACATCAGCCGAAAGAATCGAGCTCGGGATTGAAGAAGGCCGAACGTCGTGCCTTTCGCACACTTCGCGATGCCGTCGCAGAGGCTGTCAAGCAGGGTCGGCTGCAAGGCAATCCGGTTTCGCTGGCACATCTCTATTGGACGTCACTACATGGGATCGTGGTGTTGAATCTGAACGGGAAGCTCGTTCATGGACGATCCAAATACACTCTTCTCAAATCGCTGTTTGACGGCGCCTTTGCCGGCACGGTGTGTTCTACATGAGGATACAATTTCGGAGGTCACTGAACTTCAAGCGCTTCGAGGTGCATTCCAGGCCTGCCCATAGTCTTCGATCGTCAAGCCGCTGTCGTGGGGACTTATCCGTTTAACTTGACGCCCCCATAGCAACGGGTATCATCACCTATTGGTTTGCCAGCCGCAAACCACATTCAGATGCCAAGAATGCTACCCACTAGAATAGCAAGCAAAAGAAGGATCGTAGGGCCGAGCAGCCCAAGCAAGGCGGCAAATAAATCTTCCATGCGATGGAAGTACTATGCAATCCATACTCCGATCAAGGGCCGGGAAGGGGGACGCATGTTCACGCTCTCGCCGTCAATTGCGCATACGTGAGGCGTTTCCCCGGCATTACCACTCTCAATGAGTGTCAAGTTAAATGGATAAGTCCCCTGTCGTGCATGCGCGTCGTGGGCTGGTCTTAGGTCTACGGATGGCGATGTCGAGTGCGTCGGAGCGGTACCCGCCGGTGAAAACGGCGCAGCCAAGCTGGAACAGCTTGAGTTCCTGAATAAGCTCTCTGATTTTTTCGGTATTTCTAGCTGCGGGATCTTATTGTGCCTGTTTTCCCTGGGCCGCTCATCACCCTCACCTTCATCCTCTCCCGTCAAGGGAGAGAAAGTTCTGCTCCCCCTGCTTCAAGACGAAGCAGCCTCCTTTGCGGCTTTGTGTTCCTCCACGACCTTATTGACGACCTCACGAGGCGCCTGCTCATAGCCTGAAAATTCCATGGCATAAGAACCCTTTCCGGCGGTAATGGAGGTCAGGATGGGCGCATACTTCAGAATTTCGGCCAACGGGACCACGGCTTTCACGATTTGATTATGCCCTTTGGCATCCATTCCCAGGATTCGACCTCGCCGGCTGTTTAAATCTCCAATCACTGTGCCCACCATGTCGTCCGGCGCCGTCACTTCCACGTTCATGATCGGTTCGAGGAGAACGGGCTGTGCCGATTCCATGGCTTTTTTGAATCCCATCGAGGCCGCAACCTTAAAGGCCATTTCCGAAGAGTCAACGGGATGATGGGACCCGTCATAGACCTTCACTTGCACGTCCACGACCGGGAAGCCGGCGAGAATGCCCTCGTGCATGGCTTCGACCACGCCCTTTTCCACCGCGGGAATGAAATTCCGGGGAATGGCCCCTCCAACGATTTTATTGAGAAATTCAAATCCGCCATTGCGTGGCAATGGGGCAAGCTGAAGCCAGCAATCGCCGTATTGCCCGTGGCCGCCCGTTTGTTTTTTGTATTTTCCCTGGGCCTGGGCCATTTTCTGGATGGTCTCGCGATAGGCGACTTTCGGTGTATGCAGGTTGACGTCCACTCCGTATTTCCGGTGGAGTTTTTCCAGGGTCAGCTCGATATGAGTCTGCCCGACTCCACTCAACAACATTTCCTTGGTCTCCTCATTGCGGATAAATTCCAATGACGCATCTTCTTCCACAAGCTTGTGCAGACCCATGCTCACCTTATCGATGTCCCCCTTCGATTTCGGTTCAAGCGCAAACGACATCACGGGCCGGCGGAGTGGCACCGCGGGAAAGACGATGGGAGCTTTGTCGGTGCAAACCGTCTCACCCGTGTGGGTTTCCTTTAATTTTCCCATAACCACAATCTCACCTGCCGTGGCTCGTTGCGTCTGCGTGCTTTTCTTCCCTTGCAGATAATACAGATGTCCCCCTTTTTCTTTCACGTTTTTCACGGGATTGAAAAAGGTTGAATCGGCTTCGAGCACTCCCGAACAGACCTTGAGATACGTGAGCCGGCCCATAAAAGGATCGATGGTGGTCTTGAACACGTAGCCGGAGAACGGCTCTTCCGCGCTCATGGGTCGCGCAAGTTCTTCACTCGTGTCGGGATGCGATCCGGCCAGCGAAAAGGTTTCGGCTCGCTCTTCGGGAGAAGGCAGGCATTGAATAATCGCATCGTGCAGCACCGTGGTGCCGAGATTCATGATCGCCGAACCGCACAACACCGGAATATACTGGCGGGTTTTCGTGCCCGAGACCAACGCTTGGAGGACTTCTTCCTGCGTCAGATCCCCGTCGCTCAAATATTTTTCCACCAGGTCATCGCTGGCTTCAGCCACGGTTTCAATCAATTGTTTCCGCAACTCGGAAATTTTATCCTTCAGGTCCGCGGGGATTTCTTCTTCCTGCACCTTATGACTGTTGGGTACCGGGATAATGGCTTTCTGTGTCACCAGGTCCACCACGCCTCGAAGATTCGCTTCCTCGCCGATCGGATATGCAATCGGGACGCATTTGGTCTCAAGCGTCTTCTGAATCTCTTCCAAAACGGATTCAAAGTTCGCTCGTTCTTTATCCAATTCGTTGATGAACATAAGACAGGGAAGTTCTCGTGCTTGAATATAATCCCAGACCCGGTCCAATTCCGATCGTATGCCCGAAGCACCTACGACCAACACGACGCCGTCTGCCACGTGAATGGAATTTTTGGTATCGGCAAAAAAGTCCAGCGATCCCGGAGTGTCGAGCAGATTCAGGAAGGTCTCTTTGTGTTCATACTGAAGAAGGGTCGCATTCATGGAATGACGATGCTGAACCTCTTCTGCTTCGAAATCGGCCACGGTATTTCCGTTGGCGCTCGTACCCATTGACGACGTCACACCGGCGGAAAACAACAGGGCTTCAACGAGAGAAGTTTTTCCGGCACCGACATACGACGTCACAACAACGTTTCGAATGGCTTGAGAATGTGTCATACGCCCTCCCCTTGTAATCTCGGCCATTCTAGGCTTGGCCGAATTGAGTGTCAATAAATTGCAGGGCGGAGGGCAGGTGGAAATGTTTATCAATTCGTTGACGGAATGCCAGAGAGGAAGAGCCTGCTTTTTTCATTCCCTCCCCTTTGTAAGGGGAGGCCAAGTGGGGTAGAGTTCTACTTGAGAAAATCTTACGCCCCGGCTCGCAGCAGAGACTATTCGATCCAGGCACTCTACCTCCCCTCACCCCTCCTTACAAAGGAGGGGAACTGGGGCACAAAAAGAAGCGGTGGAAACTGTCAACGAATGACTCAACACATAATAGAGGAATGACAGATTCGGGCTATGTTCGTATCAATGAACAGCCATCGTAACGTACTCTCTTCAGTCACGGACTTCTCATGACCAGTACCGAAAACCTGACGACTCGCCTGATGGCAGCGATTTGTTTCGGGCTTTTCGTGAGCGCCATGGCCTCCGATGCCCTTCAACCCGAGAGAGCTTTTACTTCGGATCTCCATCGATCCATCTGGTACGGGTTTCAATTCGGACTTCCCTTGCTTGTCGGTGGAGTCTGTCTGATCGGGAAACGATGGACGTCCATGGTTGGGGTGATGTATGGAACGATCGGCTTGGCCTTGGACATTGCCACATTTGTACAGAGCATCACTTCTGAAATGGATTCACTGCACTTTGTCGGCCTGATTCTCCTGACCGCCCTATTCAACTTCCTACTCATTGTGATCGGCGGACGACAGGTTGTCACCGTATAAATTGAGATGCGGCCGCTACGATACCCTCCCCTCGATGATGACCCCGTCCCAATCGCCGGTTCCTTTTTTTAACTGAAGACACCGGGGTTTTTTGAGTCCGCTGGCCTTGAGCCACTCTTGAACGGCTTGAGCGCTGTAGGTATTCCCCGTCGGGGTGAATAAGAGCATCGTGATCGCAAACAGATTGGTGTCTAGAGTATCAAACCCTGGTTTGTTCATGAGGAACGTGTCTTGAATCAGAATGCGTCCGCCGGGATTGAGCGCGCGTTTGAGTTTTCGGAACAGGGTCTTATTTTCAGCCGGCGAAAAAATGTGAAGCAGGTTCGACACCCACATCACGTCAAATGATCCAGGAACCAGATTGTCAAAAAGATCGCCGGGGTAATAGGACAGCCGCTTGGCGTGGCGTAAAGGTTTGGCGATTTCCCTGGCGACTTCAAGCGCCGGGTGCCGATCCCAAATGCCCGCCCGTAACGTGGGATTTTTCTTCAAGAATTCCAATGCATACGTGCCTGGCCCTCCTCCGACGTCCAACAACGTTTTCGCATCGGTCAGCTCGAGTTGTGCGGCCACTTGTTTTGCGGGGTTCAAGGAGCGCTGATGCATCGCCCAGGTAAAGGATCGCCGATATTCCGGATCATCCGGCCCGTCATTTTCAACCGGCTTGCCCGTTCGAACGGAATCGGTGAGCTGTGCCCAATTCTCCCACTGGCGATGGACCAGATCCAAATAGGCCCCCTCATAAGCAGGGCTGTTCCTATTCAGAAACGTGCGACCGAGTTTCTCCACGCCATAGGATGTTCCCCGTTGTTTGAGCAAGCCGGCGGTTTTCAGGTTGCGAAGGAGAATCTCGACTCCCCGTTCACTGGCCTTCAACGTCCCGGCCAAGGCTTTGGGCGTCCAGAACCGGTGCCCCATATGCGTAAAGAGGTCGAGATCCAGTGCCGTGGCGAACACACGTGACAAGCGAAAGGTATAGACGGCATCACGAAAGTCATCCATCGTACGAATGGGAAGTTGTGCGTTCATAAGAATCCTTTTTGAAGCTGCGGTGAGGAATCATTCAGGTGGCGGCAAATTGCCGTCGATAGCGTGTGATCAATTGCTCAAGTTCCGACAGGTTGTCGAAATCGACCTGACGCTCGAAAAATACCGCGACGTAGTCGTCGTTCATTTCGACGCGTTCGCTGAAGCCGTCCTTTATGAGACGATCACGATATTTCGAGACGACTTGTTGAATGTAAAACTTGGCTTGTTTGGCGAGTTCATCGCTTCCAAGGTCTTCGGCCGTACCGTCCGACAGCAGGCTCTGCATGTCTTCCAGGGCATACCCCGCCTGACACACAAAAAATCCGGCCGGTGTGATTTCGAGTTGCCAGTCCTCATCATCCAATTCGAGAGTCAAGGCCCCATCGGGTTGATATTGGATAAAGTCTGCGTTGGCTTGTTTCAGGTGGTCCTGGACGTGTTGCCAGCGGGATCCGTCAATCATGAAGCGCCCTCCCCTGCCATTGATTTCGTGCGCTTCTGCAGCAGACTCGTCCGAAGCGCCTCGAGTCGCCTGGTGTTTTCTTCCAGCTTGGGCAACCCGTATTTTCGATCCACGCGAACCACGCGATGAAGGAATCTGGCTTCTTGTTCCTCACAGCCCTTCGCTTTATGGCAATCAGCCATCACGTACCAAGCCCCACCCATGCGCAGTTCATCACGAAGCCGACTGGCAATGGCCAAACTCGTTTGCGCACAAGCCATGGCGTCATCATAACGCTCCCAGGCCAGGTACATCCGCGCCATCATCTTGAATACGTCGGCCTGACCGGCGTCATTGCCCACTCGCTTCATCAAGGTAATGGACTCCGAATAATAGTCCATGGCTTGCTCGAAGTGTCGGGTTTCCTTTGCAACCAAACCCAAATCGGAGAGCAACACCGCCTTGGCTGCGTGGTCTTCAAACAACTCCATTCTGTCCAGGGCCTCGAGATAATACGCGCGGCCTCGTTCCCATTCGCCGGCGTCTACGTGCAAGTTACCAAGGTTGGTAAGCGTCGCACTGACCCCGCGGTTGTCCCCGACTGTCTTCTGCAGTTCCAATACCTCCTGATAATATTCTTGGGCTTGTTGGCGTTTACCGCTGACGGCACAGATGTTCCCGAGATTCCCCAACGTCGCCGACAGGGCCCTGGGGTCACCGCTTTTTCGATCAGCTTCCAACGCCCTGGCATAACACTCGTAGGCCTCCGTATAGAAGCCCCGTGAAAAATGGGCATTGCCTCGTTGGTTGAGTTGTGCCGAATGAGACTGTCGCACGGTTGTTTTAATTTGAAATGTTTCCGGAGAGTGTCAGCGCTGCACCCTAAGAGATAAAAATGGTCCAAGTTGTCATCCTGAGCGAAGCGAAGGATCTGCTTTTCCAAGAATTCAATTGTTGATGGAGAGATTCCTCTCTTCGCTCGGAATGACAGATTCGGGCTATTCTTGGAGCAGACAGGTCATGGTTCTTGTCTACTCCAACGCCTGCGCAACAATGGCTTTGGCGCCGGCCAAAATAGAGGTCCCGTCCCCGACCAGGAGCGAATCGAAATTGTATTTGAGCAATCGACGCAATCCTTCACGCGCCTTGGCGGGATCGGCGTACTTCTCGGCAGGCAGCATACTCACCGACCCTTCAGGCTTGCCCAGCAAGGCGTCGCCGACAATAAGAATGCCTCGTCCTTGTTGGAGAAACAGGGCCGATTCGCCTGGTGATTTTTGATGAGAGAGGTGCACGACCCAAATCCCGCCCGGCAGCAATTCTCCGTCGACAAAGGTCTTTTCGGGAGTCACCGACATTTCCGGGGCATCGGACTGGGGAACGTACACGCGAGTGTTCAATGCGTCTTTGTAGGTCGCGCTTTCCCGTTCATGATCCCGATTGGTGAGAAGAATGTAATCGAGTTGCCCCGCATTCCTCAGTTGCGACAAATCGGCATCGGAGAGAGGCGGAGGATCGACCAGGATTCGATGTTCGCCCACGTCCAACAGGTGGCCGTTAAAATTAATCTGCTTTTCCTCGGAAAACCACGACCACGTGGCTATCCCTGGTAGAATCGGCTTCATAGTTCGGCGATCGCCTCCTGTAGCATGGTCGTCGTTTTGGAAAGGACGTCCTCTTCCGAAGGCAGGTCAAGAATATCGTCTTCCGGCACCGTGATAAATTTTCGATTGGCTCCCTTGGTCAGAGAAATCAAAAACCGGCCCTGGGAAGGAGTGGTCGGAATGACCACCTCGACCGTGCTTTCAATACCCTTCACCAGTTCAAGGAACTTCGCTTTCCCCTCTTCAAACTCATCCATTTCGTTTTTGAATCCTTTCGCTCAAATGGGAGAACTGACGACGGGCCTGATGATCGCCACGGCCCGGCTCGTCGTCCGGCAAGATTTCGAGAGACGGCGTGGCGCACAATCTCATAAGGCGGTCGATCCGGAAGATGTCCCCAATAATTTGTTCACCTCATCCAGAATCGCCGTATGGTTCGCCAAATCCATATTGCCGACTCGTTGCCACCGGATCACGCCGTTTTGATCCAGGATATACACGTTCGGAATAAAACGTCCTCCGCCGTACAACTTATCGGTAATCTGGTCCGGGTCCGTGAGATAGGGATACGTGACTTTCATGGGAAAAACGCTGAGAAATTCCAGGACGTCGGCCTGGGAATCACCCGAGGAGTTCACGCCGATCACCGCGACGTTCTGTCCGCGTGTGGCTTCATATACTTTTTGTAAATTCGTGCTTTGAATCAAACACGGTTCGCAAATATGAAAAAGGCCAAGCACCACGACTTTGCCTTGCAAGTCCTGCAGCGAGACGGTTTCCCCCGTGACCGAGGTGAGCGAGAACGACGGAGCCGTCTCCCCGACTTTAAAAAACCCACCGGCCCAGGCGATTGTCACCATGGCTATGGAAAGCGTAACCGGTAAAAAGATTTGGCGTTTCATGGCATCCTCCACTTAATAAGCAATGCAGGCAAGCGACAGCAAGCCCATACGGAATCTTAACACACGATTTTTCAGGCGGGCAATTAATGGAGGACGTGCAGTTTCCCTGACGTTATCTCAAAACGAGTCATTATAGGTCAGAGAAAGACAAAAAACTCTGGATTCCCGATTACAAACGTCGGGAATGACGGAAGGGGAAAATAACCAAAGATGCCCGAATCTGTCATTCCGGGAATAAATGCCAAAAAGAGTTGGTTTCTATCGAGGGCAAAGATAGACATACCATTGCAAATAGGCATTCCGATGGGGCCGTACGAGCCCGCGGTGTTGCCGATACTTGTGTTTGAGTCGGGCGAAATATCCCTCTAAGGCGTTGGTGGATTTCGGGATCACGGGATCGTCGAGATAGTGAAACATGTTTGGCAAGGCGGCGAGTAACATACTCCGGGCACGTTTGAGATCGCTGAAAACGCGCCCTCGTTCGGCCTGGCGTGCCAGGCGCTGCCCGTACCGTGCCTCCCAGGCCTGCACCTGAGCGATGAACTGATCCCGCTCGGCCACGGTGCGGATCGCCATGACGTGGCGAAACAAGGCGCGCAGGTGCCGGGCGTCTGGACGTTTGGGCGACTGGCGACACCAACTGAGGCCTTGCCGTTGGATGTGGACCAGACAGCGTTGAATGACGATCGTCGGCCACACTTGGCGCAAGATCCGGAGCAAGTGCAGGTTGCCATCGACGGTCGCACTGCAAGGCGTTAACCCGTGGTGGGCCAGCGTGGTGCAAAACGGCTGCAAATGCGCAGGGCCCTCCGCCATTTCGGGGGCCGCATACACCACGGCGAAGCGGGCCGCATCCATCACCGCAAAGACGCCTTTCCGGCGATCCAGAAAGGTGCCATCGAGGATCAGATGGCGGGCCGCCGAGAACTCGCCCGCCAGGGGAGGTGGCTGTTGCAACCAATGCGCAATGATTCGATGAAGCGTCCGCGGGCTGTAGCCACTGTGGGCGGCCAGTTGGCGGACGGTGTAGCCCTCCATAATCCAGCGTTTGAACCATACCCGTCGCTGCTGGTAGCGGTTGGCCGGATTGCGCCATATGAAGGTGCGCGCACATTGGCGACAATGCCAGCGTTGTTTGCCTTGTCGGTTGATGCCATAGCGCTGCACCTCCTTCGAGCCACACTGCGGACAGGGCTTTTTTGCTCATCCCAGCCTCACTTTGTTGAACGCCTTCAATACAAATAGCGGTAACTTACCGTCATCCAACAACTTTCTTCCATTATCCCCAACTCTTTTTGGCATTTATTCCCATTCCGAGCGAAGCGCCTGTCCTGAGTACGCCCTGAGTTTTGCGAAGGGTCTTTCGAAGGAAGGAATCTCGTAGTTTCAACAACCACGTACCTCAACGACGAGATCCTTCGCAAGCCCTTCGCTTAGTTCCTTCGCTTAGTTCCTTCGCTTCGCTCAGGACAAGCAGGACAAGCAGGGCAAGCTCAGGATGACCACCTGACCCTCGTCATCTCTTAGGATGCAGGCGGTAAGCCTGTACGAGAGATTCTCCAAAAAGCAATCGGCTACTTGGAAGAATTGGCATCAAACAAGCCGAGTTGCAGTTCTTCGGCTTTGGTGAAGGATATGGGATATTGTTCGGTGAAGCAGGCATGGCAGTAGTGGTCGTTTCGACCAGGGGCAGCGGTCAGCATGCCCTCCAGACTCAAGTATTGGAGGCTGTCGGCGGTGATGTATTTGCGGATTTCCTCGATGGAATGACTCGAACCGATCAGTTCTTTTTGGGTGGGCGTGTCAATGCCGTAAAAACACGGAGCGATCGTCGGCGGAGAACTGATGCGCACGTGCACTTCCTTGACTCCGGCATTACGGATCATTTTGATGATTTTTCGGCTTGTCGTGCCACGCACGATGGAATCATCCACCACCACTACGCGGAGTCCTTTCAGGACGTCGGGCACCACGTTTAATTTCAATTTTACGCCAAAATGCCGAATGGATTGTTCAGGTTCGATAAAGGTCCGGCCGATATAATGGTTGCGAGTGAGCCCGATTTCGAACGGAATCCCCGACCCTTCCGCATACCCTAATGCCGCCGGCACACCGGAGTCCGGGACGGGAATGACCACGTCGGCCGGCACGTACGCTTCTTTGGCCAGTTGCCGGCCCAAGGCTTTTCGAATGGGATAGACGGTGTGGTCGCCGAATATTTTGGAATCCGGTCTCGCAAAATAGACGTATTCAAAGACGCATTTTGCAGGACGTTCGGGAAGGATAAACGGGTGATGCGAGGTCATCCCCTTGTCGTTTATGACGATGAGTTCTCCGGGCTCGACTTCCCGTATAAACTCGCCTCCCATGAGATCAAACGCACAGGTCTCTGACGCGACCACCCAGGCGTCTTTGAATTTTCCCAAACACAATGGCCGGAATCCATAGGGGTCCCGCACGGCGATCAGGTCCTGATCGGTCAGCAGCACCAGTGAATAGGCTCCTCGGACCAGGGAGAGCGCTTCGGTCAATCGTTGGAGTAAGGTATCTCCTTTGGAATGGGCCATCAGATGGATGATCACTTCCGTATCGGAATCGGATTGAAAAATGGCGCCATAGGCTTCGAGTTCGCTCCGGAGCATCCATGCATTGGTGAGATTGCCGTTGTGGGACACGGCCAAATTTCCGAATGCGAAATTGACGGTAAGCGGTTGGACGTTGCGAAGGTGGCTGTCTCCGGCGGTGGAATACCGATTGTGACCGATGGCTTTGTTTCCACGCAGGCGGCGAATTTCTTTTTTTGTGAAAATCTCCGAGACCAGCCCGATGCCTTTTTCCATGTAAAAATTTCGTTCATCCGACGAGACGATTCCCGACCCTTCCTGCCCGCGATGCTGTAGCGCATACAACCCCAGATAGGTGAAATTGGCGGCTTCCCGATGCCCGTAAATGCCAAACACCGCACATTCATCATGAAACTTGTCCGGGGCAACCAGATGAAAAGGCGTGTGTGTTCTTTTTGGCGAATTATTCATATCTCAAGAATTCGGTCTCTACCTCCCCTTCGCCCCTCCTTACAAAGGAGGGGAACCGGGAAGAAATTTTCCTCCCCTTTGTAAGGGGAGGTCAGGTGGGGTAGAGCCACATGTTCGATAACCGCGCGCTCAGTCTTGCCGGTGCCTCCACTCAGGCGGACAATTTCAATTCCAAACTTCGGCTCCATTGTTCGAATAATACGGTAACCGGCACATCGATCGCTGGTCGCTCATGAACATGAACGATCAAACGGTCGTCGCCGACCGTGCCAATATCCCGGGCGGGCACCTCATGCTCACGGGCAATGGCCAGCACGTGTTCGGCTTGTGCAGGCGATACCGATAGAATGATGCGTGAAGGACTTTCCCCAAAGAGCAATTCGTCCGTCCGAAGCCCGTTCGAATCAAGCCGGATTGTCGCGCCCAACGGTTTGCCTTGGGCCACCTGAGGTGAAAGGCAACATTCCGCCACCGTCACGGCCAATCCCCCGTCCGAACAATCGTGCGCCGATTGCACCAAGCCTTCCGCAATCAATCGGAGCGTGCAATCGTGCAAGGCTTTTTCCGTCTCGAGATTGATCCATGGAGGAGCCCCCTGCTCCCGATAATGTACGACTTTCAAATATTCGGTTCCACCCAAATCTTCCTTGGTCTCTCCTAAAAAAATAATCCGATCTCCGGGATTTTTAAACCATTGAGTGGTCACGTGCTCGGCCGGCTCGATGAGCCCGACCATGCCTATGATAGGCGTGGGATAAATGGACAGGCCGTTAGTTTCGTTATACAGGCTGACGTTACCGCTGACAACGGGGATGTGAAAGGTCCGACACGCATCGGCAATGCCTTCGACGGCCAACACGAACTGCCACATGATGTCCGGTCGCTCGGGGTTTCCAAAATTCAGGCAATCCGTCACCCCAATGGGCTGCGCGCCCGAGCACACTAAATTCCGGGCTGCTTCCGCCACGGCCAGTGTGCCGCCCATGTATGGGTTCAGGAGGCAGTACCGGCTGTTGCCGTCCGTTGTGATGGCCAAGGCCTTGTTCGTGTCTTTGATACGCACCACGGCCGCATCCGAACCCGGTCGGACAATGGTATTGATGCCCACCATGTGGTCGTATTGTCGATAGACCCAGGCTTTGCTGGCAATCGTCGGCGAATCCAGTAACCGGAGCAGGACGTTCCCTGCATCCTGCACATCAGACAGATTTTCAACCGTCAGGGATTGCAGGAGTTCCTGGTACTCGGGGGGCTTAGCCGGACGCTCATACTTGGGACTTTCATCCACCAGGGCCTTGGCGGGAATCTCAGCCACCACCCTCCCCTGCTCCTTCACGCGCACGAACCCGTCGTCCGTGACCTTCCCGATCACCGCCGCGTCAATCCCCCATTTTTGGCAAATGGCAATAACCCGGTCTTCTTTTCCGGCCTCGGCCACGAGTAACATGCGTTCCTGGGATTCCGAAAGCATCAATTCATAGGGCGTCATATTCGGCTCGCGGCGAGGTACGTCGGCCAATTCCAGCTCGATGCCCGTTCCGGCCCGGGAGGCCATTTCACATGATGAACTCGTGAGACCGGCCGCGCCCATGTCCTGAATGCCGACTAGGAGCCCTTGGTCCAGGAATTCCAGGCAGGCTTCCAGGAGCAATTTTTCCAGAAAAGGATCGCCGACCTGCACGTTCGGTCGCTTCTGTTCCGAAGCATCGTCAAAACTGTCCGAAGCCATCGTGGCACCGTGGATGCCGTCACGCCCGGTTTTTGCGCCGATATACAACACCGGGTTGCCGACACCGCCGGCCTGGCCTCGAAGCAATTGATCGGTTTTCACAATTCCCAGACAAAAGACGTTCACCAAGGGGTTTTTGGCGTAGATGTCGTTAAAGGCGATTTCGCCGCCGACCGTGGGAACCCCAATACAGTTCCCGTACCAGGAAATGCCGGAAACCACGCCTTTCAGCAAATGACGATTCTTCGGAAGGTCCAATTCACCGAACCGAAGGGAGTCCAGCAAGGCGATCGGCCGTGCGCCCATGGTGAAAATGTCGCGCAGGATCCCGCCGACCCCGGTCGCCGCGCCCTGAAAGGGTTCGATAAACGAAGGGTGATTATGGGACTCCATTTTAAAGACGGCGGAGAGCCCCTCGCCGATATCCACGGCTCCGGCATTCTCTCCCGGTCCCTGGACCACCCGCTCCCCTTCGGTGGGAAAGCGCTTCAAATGGATCCGGGAACTTTTATAGGAACAATGCTCGCTCCACATGACCGAAAAGATTCCGAGTTCCGTCAGATTGGGCTCACGACCCAGATGCGTGAGGATTTGCTCGAATTCCTCCTCCGTCAGGCCGTGCCGTTGAATCACTTCCGGTGTCATGTGAGGCGGTGAATGCTCCATAAAACTTAAGGTATGACTTTAATTATGTGTTCGACGGTATAGTCAGAAGCCGGTGGTAGAGCGGGAGATACGCTCAATCCGTATTGGGATTGACGCCTACGATATAGGTCACCCACGCTAAATCGGCGTCACCCTTTTCGACACGATGATAGGTGCCGGTCCCTTCGTTGGTCTTTCGGTTGGTGCCTTCCCACAGGAAATGCACGTCCCGGAACCCGGCCTCGTTCATTAATTCCATGACTTCGGGCATGGTCCACATGCGCCAGTCATAGACGAAGGCATTACGCATTTCACTGCCGTCCTGAAAGGTGAAATGCATGCGCATCGTACAGAAGTACGTTGTGGGGTCGAAGGCGTCCTGATCCCAAATGAAGGTAAAATCGCCAATGCCGTCATCTTCGGGGTTGTCGATGTCACGGGGTTCTTCCTGCAAGACCTGGCTTTCGCTGCCTCCCCAAATGTCCAATATAAACATGCCGCCGGGCTGAAGCGATTCTTTCGCTCTTTTGAAATATTGCCGGAGCGTGGGGCGATCCTTGAAGATCATGTAGCTGAAATTCAAAGCCACTGCCAATTGAACTTGCGAGGAATGAGAATCCAAAACGTTGCCATGGATGAGCGTCAGGCGGTTTTGCTGATCCACGGGCAAGGGCGATACGTGATGTTTTATGCCCCAATTAAGCGTCGGCCAATCCAGATCGACGCCGATGGCATGGTTTTCGGGGTGTTGAGTCACGAAATACGCGGACAACGCGGCGGTACCGCAGAAATCTTCACGCAGCAAGCGCAGGGGACGGCCCGTATGGTTCTCGAAGTACTCGGCAAAAAACGGAAGGTCAAAGTCCGGACTTTGCACGCTTTTTTCATACAGGACATGAGGATCGGCCCGGTCAGCCATAAGCGGACGTGTGCCGGCATTCTTGCGAGATCTTTTCATAAAAGGAGCCTTTTGCTTCCGTGCGAATGGCTTTGTCGTGGACTACCGGGTCGATGGATTTGACCTTGAGAACAGACTTGTATCATAAAGGAAAGACAGAGCTTGATGCTAGAGGTGGGAAACATTCTCACGCAATGCTCGATGCTATGTGTTTGCGATAAGACAGGCTCACTTGAGGAGGAGAATCAGTTGTCCTGCTCCGGTGATTTTTTTTATGATACGGCAATGCCTGTCCTGAGCTTGTCGAAGGGAGAGTTTTCTATTTATCCATGTCCAATTTTTCTTATAACGAAGGAGCGTAACAATGGAAACGTATACACGTGAAGAAGCCAAAACCGAAACCACCGATGACCCCAAGGCTCGCGAACTCTTACGACGGGCGTTTGCGAAAACCTCACGGTGGCCCGATACCTTTGGAGGATTCGAAGCCGATCTTCGCATCAACGTGAATGGTGAGGAAACCTCGGGGAAAGTCACGGTCAAATCATCAAAAGAAGTCGAAGTGTCTCTTCCGAATGAAGAACTTCAAAAGTGGGCTCAGGGTCAAATTTCAATGATCGCCGCGCATCGTGGGCCGCGAACCTTCGAGGAATCCGATGGGAAATATCATTTGTCTTTTGAGGGTGGAGAGAATCATCCCCAGGGCCCCCGCATCGGTTTAGGCGATTCCATGGGTTCCACTTATCGGGTCAAGGATGACCGCCTCACCCAGATTAACAGAAAGATGCCGCACGTAGCCTTTACGATTAACGTCGAGGATAGCGCGTTGACACAGGACGAGAAACATCTCACGACCCGCTATACCGTGTATTACTACTCGCCCAAGGATGGCTCACTGGCAAACGTGGAGAGCTTCTCGGATTCTCACACCAGGGTGGGGAATGCGGATCTGCCTGCAACCCGCCGCATCATTTCCTATGAAAAAGGCGCCACGGTGACACGTACCATGACGTTTGAAAACCACAAACCGCTGTAAGCGTGACGGTTGTTATGACCAAGCTCTGACAATCGCCATTGAAGACGATCCAGCGAAAGTCTACTTTCCCTTCCCCTCCTTTGCCTGCCCTGAGCGAAGTCGAAGGGTAAGGAGGGGCGAAGGGGAGGTAGAGGGGATTTCCCGGATCTACGGCACACCTTACGATAACCCCTGCCCCCTCGTGCTCCCGCCAAACCCTCCGAAGTTCCCACCAAAGCCACCCTGGCCGGTACTCCAATACCCGCCCCGTCGCCAACGTTGAAAAGGATGTCGCCGTTCCGGGCGGGTAAAACGCCAGAGGGCAAACAGCATGGCAAAGGCTGCGGCAACGTTCATCCAGAACCCGGCACTCGAAGAGCGTTTGGTTTTTGCGGCCGCCTGGATCGCACTGCCAGCGGTTGAAGCCAAGCCTACCGCCGTACGAGACAAGGATTCTCCGTACCGGGCATTTTGGAACATGGGGATGAGATACTGCGTGGACAATTCATCCAACTGCGGTCTTCCGATCAACGGGATCAAAGTCCGTCCGAGTACAACCACGGCTTGTTGTTCCTTCAATGAAGCGAGCAACAACATGCCCCGCTCCTGTTGCGCCGAGCCAATGTGCCATTCTTTATACAAGCCCTGCGCATAGTCCCGTGCATGCGAGTGAGGACTGGCTGTCTCGATGGTCACGACTATCATTTCGATACCCGTACGATCTTCCAGTTCTTTGCAGACTTCACGAATTCGGCGTTGCCAGTCGGGTTCAATCAAATCCGCGTAATCACTGACATAGCCGAGTGGTGTCGGAAAAACGGGTTTCTTTTCTTCTCCGGCGGCAGCAACTATCCCAGAAGACACACATACGAACAGAATAAGTAGAAAAAATATAGGGACTGAACGGCATGAACTCATCACAGAAGAAGTAATCCATCCCGTTGAGGACGACGATGGCAATATGGAGCGCGCTTGCCGTGTCTTGTTAGTCAGCAATTTTCTCATACAACGTCTCCGGCGCAATGTCTGCTCCATTCGGCCACGTTATCGTTCCACCTTCTATGGCTGCCCTTATAAAGAACTCTTTCGTTTTCAATGGCTTAAAAATAGGGCCTTTGTTGATGTATTCATGGAAATCAATATCGCCGGCTACACCATCATCAAACTCAACATGAAAAACGTAATCTTTCTTATAGATAAGTTTTACGACGTCATTCATATTCCACATGGATTCACTCTTGTTTGAGTGGTTCCATCATAGGGATTATTAACCACTATTGTGGATCGAAGGAGAAACTCATAGAACGATCGCCGTGCCTTCGGGCATCCTCCCCGTGTACAGAACAGCGAACCGTTTAGGGCGCAAGATCACGGCTTGGCGATAGACCTCTTCCCGGTCCTTGCTGTGCCAACTTACCTTGCCGCATTGCACTTCCAAGACGTCATTGACCTGTGGGTCTTCGATGAGAACCCATTCTGAGGCAAATTGCTCTTCGATTTGGACTATGGTTAGAAGATCGTCCATCTACCTGGCCCTCCGATTTTACAGATGTATTGAGGCCGAGGTTCAAGCGCCGGACATGAGCCACGGCCTTCTTCATGGCGTCGGACCTATACCTTCCTTAGGCGAATTCTGTCGCTGCGTAGACATCTCCAAAGATGCGACCTTTATACGCTTGGGCGATAATGAGACCCCTTGCAGGCCACTTTTTTGTTGCCGTTTCTTGATGTCACGCCACATAGCGTGGACGTCATAGTTGAATTTCTTCGCATAGGCTTCGCGAACTTGCCGCACTTCTTCCACAATGCTGTCGATAGACATGATTTTTACCCCTCCAATAGTTCTTCAGGCGTACAGATAATCGGAACCTCAAAACCTTTACTGCGGCAGACCGTTTCGATGCGATTAACAAGCAATTTTGCTTAATTTATATGGGATTGAGTCTTGATTCAAGCAGATCAGCTACGTGCAATATGATCGTCCAAAGACGCCCAACGTTAGGGCTCATCAAGTTCCGCGCATAATGAAATGCCCTGCCTGCTCACTGAAATCGCCCCTCGTGTTTCATCGCATGTTTAGGCGTTGAATCCATATGTCAACAGAAACAAGACAAATGCGATTCCACTCATGACGCTACGCCACCAATGCTTGAGGCCCCACTGACGTAGGAGTCCCGCGGTATCGGATGTATCAGGGTCACGGCTCTCGTCGAGTAGCACGTCATTAATCGGCTTAATGACCACCAATGTAATCGGGATGACCGAGATCAGAAAGAGGGAACCAATTGCCCAGAGTATGTTGCCTCCGACTCCAAATACGGCAAAGCCTGAAAGAGTTCCCACCACAGCCAGACTGATCTGCATCGGGGCGGCACGTCGATACATTGGTGGAAAGAACCGGCCACCAACATCAGGCCCAGCTTTCATCACGGCCGGGTGCTGGACAATGGATATGTAAATGGCTGCTCCAAAGAACACACCCGCACAGAACGTGGCGATTAGTTCGAGGAGCAGTATCAAAATGCGTATCTCACGAGGAAAATTTTGCCCACATCTTTTGAAACACGTCGTCTCCTGGAACAGCTTCGATCTCGCCAGACCGCAGTTCTTTCAATCGTTGCCTTGCAACTGTCACCCATTTCTTATCAATATCAGATTCTGGCGGGCTGAGGCTTTTCAGAATCGAATCGACAACCATCACCCGTTCCTCTACTGGAAGGTCAACCGCCTCTGCAATTAAGTCTTTCGTCTTCATGACGCCTCCACCCCAAATTGACATTTATAAATTTCTGGATGCTGTGATTGAAGGACCTCTCTTAGGAGATGGTGGCTCCATACCTTACGCGATGTCGAAAACAATTTTTAAGGCATCGCTAATTTTGACCATGTCCTCGTCTTTCAGTTCACCACGTACACTGACTAATCGAGTGCGGTGATCAATGGGCCGGGTCTGCAGACAATCCGCCACCGATTTTTTGGTTAATCCGTTACGGGAGGACGGCACAATTTCTACATTGGTGATAATGCGGGTTTTCCTCTCACTCCATGCCGTTAGTGGCACCACTTGGATAACTGGGACACGCGCATTATATGTGTTGTTCGTGACGATCACGCATGGCCGGATTTTCCCGGTTTCTGCCCCCTTGGTGGGATTAAGATTGACATCGATGACCATTCCCCGCCTTAACATGCTCATGTCGGCCACTCTGACAGCGCCGCATCGGTCCATTCTTGTGTTTCATCATCCTTTTCATAGGCTTTGGCATACAGATCAGCCGATTCGCACAAGCGCTGCCGGGCTAATTCTGTGTGCAAGTGGTTGAGGGCAGTCCGTACAACGTCGCTTTTATCTTTAAATCCATACCGCTTGCGTTGTGCGAGAAATTGGATATGCGATTCTTCGAGACTAAATTTGGCCTGAATCACGACAACCTCCAAAAATATCCCTATTATACGACCCTGAATTACGGCCCTATTATAAGGCCTAGAATATGGGGGGTCAACCATCTTCCTCATACTTTTCGTGGAAGTGCGGAAGCATGATCATACTAATAGATGGCGATGACAATTCCAAAGAACCGACTGGCAATTGGCCTATTGTCTTCTAGGTGCTATCACCCTCGCCTAACGATGGACATGAGCTAAGCCTGGAAGTGGGAGCGGTACGCTTTAAAGCGTCGTTTGCATCTCTTTGTTGGGTGGTTTCTCTCTGTCTTTGAACCATAGGTTGAATTCCAAAACTCTCTCGTTGTTAAGCCAATATTCTTGACCGCACTTCAGAAAGCCGTGAGGCAAAGGATTTGTTGCTCGAGGGTTGTGAACGATGCAGTAGTCGTCACCCATCATATACTTATTGTGATCGAACCAAGGTTCATAACTATTGTATGGCTCCATTTCAGATGAAAGAACGGCGCTGAGGCCTTCATACCCTACATAATTAGGATCATCGGATTGCTCGGGATCCAGAAATATCCTTGTCGATACGAGCGTGGAAGATTGTTTGACTACATGGTCTTGGGGTTGGTATCGCCAATTCGAACGCTCACCAAAATCCACGTTCCTCGATACTTCGAGAAAACCGAAACCAAATACGGCCCGGATAAGCCGCGGCGTATGAAGATCGGATACGTGAGGAATCTTCCCAAGATTCACTGCAACCACGTAGCAGTCAGTGTGATCAATCCAGCCCTTCTCTATAAAATGCAACCGTTGCTTGGCCTTGTCACGTATGGCCTGAAGAATCCGAAGTTTCAATTGGTCATCCGGCACATCACGAACTACACCAAATTCAGCTTCCGGCACAGCGTCTTCTCCAGTACCAGGCCCAACAGTGGTAGCCTCCAGCCAGAAAGGATGCGGTGCAATTATCCTGAAATCAGGGCCTAAATCTGGTGAGCCCCAACGCTCTTTTCGTTGTTCTCTTGGTTCGATCTGCGTATTTTGACGCAGCAGAGAACATCCTAAATACATCTCCCAGTAACGGGCTTGGAAGTCATCGTTCTGTGCACTCTGAAGAAAATCTGAGTCTGCGTAAGGCCGGTATGCTTCCCACATCTCTTCAATGAAATCACGAATATTCTGATGATCAGAATTAGAACGCAGATTCTCATACCTTGCATCGTTGCCCTGAACTGAAAAGAAACTTTCAGGTTTCATAACGGTACGATTTACCTCTGCAGCCCATACTTAAACAATCTGACATTTACAAATGACTAGATGCCAAAGTTGCTCCGCGCTTTACGGCGTCCGCTAGAATGAGGCACTAGGGAAGCCGCGTAGCGAGTTACCCGGTTGCTGTCGGTCGGCTTGTTAGCCTTCACTTGAAAACATGTTCGCGGTGAAATGCCAAATATTTTTTGTGCTTCGGATCGACTCGACGTAAGCGCATTTTGGAGTTGATCCCCAGGGCTTTCGCGTCATCTGCTGTAAGACTTTCTGAAATCAATATTCCGCCCTTATCATCAAAACTCACGTATCCGGAGTCAAAGCACACGTCAAGGGCTGGGGAAAGCAGCAAACCATTATAAAGATCGAGACACTCCTCTGGCGTAGCGTCACGCCACGGCTTGATGTGAGAGGCGCGAAGCAGGGTCTCTTCCTTGCAGCCGGTGACAGCACACGCAGACCAGTATTCAATAAGACTTTGCCGGAATCTGTCTTGGCCAATCCGAGCCTTGACAATGGCCTCGCGCTCTGAAGATGAACGGTCGAGGTACTCACGGATATCGCCAATTTTGTTCGCCTTCCACATCTGCGAAGCCAGTATCCAGGCGAATGAGTGAGCGTCAAGCAAAGTCGACTCAACGTCCAGGCTTTCGGCAAGCATGGTCTTGAGTTCGCGGATAAGGGAGATATAGTCCAGATAGTTCTCCCAAGAGCATTTATGACTTGTCTTGAATTCGACCCCCAACAGCTCGAAGGCACGATCAAAGAATGTCGGCGCTATTGGAAGATATCGGGAGTAGTCTTTCAGGAAGAACAGATAGGCAATGAGTGGATAGGTTTTGCCGAATATATCGCCCAATTCGTCAAAGGATGACTTTTCTTGTTGCTCTCGATAGAGCGCAAACAAACACCCTTCGATTCTTAACAAGTTGTCTTGCTGTTTCTCGGCTTCGTAGAGCGGTTGATGTGGACGGGCTGTCTCTCCATAGCGAGCTTGCCAACGAACAAGATTGTTCTTCGGTATCTCAATGGCTTTGACCACCGCCTGAGCGATCTTTCCGCTTCCAATTGCCGATTTCTTCCATTTATCAAGCGCGAGTGCGTCTCGACCGTCACAATAGATCTTAGGCTTGTAGCCTTCTTTTATCTGGATGTAAGTGTTAGAGGCGAAGGACACAAAGGGCCTGCCGGACTGTTCTTCGATGAACTTTCTAAACGCTTCGCATTGGCATTCAAAGCGATAAAGATCAATGTGCGGCGTATTGGGTGCCATGAAGCTCTCCATGAAAGCTAATCATTGATTCTCAAGGAATCGTGCTCATTAAAATCGTTCCTCGTGTTTCATCGATTCGATCCGGTCCACCAATTGACCCAACCCTGTAAGGTACCGCTCTAACAGCTTGGGAAGCTCATGTTTCCCCGGTGTGCTCAGGCCGCGCTTCAAGCGCCAGACTTCGAGGAATACTGAAGGGTCCAGATCCAACGTGGCGTTCAGCTCATCCAATACTTCTGGGGATTTCATGTTCGACGGACGGTCCAGCAGGCGATACAGTCCACGAAGACAGGGCAGAAGCGAGGTCAATGAGAGGGGCAACAGGGTTTGAATCGCTTCAACCTTCCCCCACCCTTCGACGTAACATTGGCGAACACGCAGAAGATTCGCGTGCACTTCTTGCCGGCATTGGAGAAACAGGTTCGTGGAGTTGACGTGTAATTCAGGGAACGGATCACGTCCTTCAAGCAGGATGTGCTGTTCCTTGATATCCAGAAATTCCAACGGAAACACGTCTGAGGATTGTTGGAGATCCTTGTGCGTGAGAAACAACGGGGCAACGATTTTTTCCCTGGCCCATTGTTTTTGAATGCCGCTCCACTGTTGAAGAACGGGCTGCGTGATGTGTTCCAGCACGATCAATATGTTGATGTTGGAGTATCCTTGCAGAAACTCTCCACGCGCTGCACTTCCATAGACGAGGATGGCTTGAGACGTGAGGTGTTTTTTTATGGAGCGGAGAAAGCCGCGCAGCGGGGCATGCGTGCCTTCCTGAAGCTGGGACCAGGGCGGATTGGCGGTCATTCTTATTGCCTCGCACGTAAGGTGTCGTGGAAATTGATCTTACGAAAGGACATGAGGTGGTCGTTGATCGGCACGGGGATCCGGCACCAGTCCCAGGGCCAGGAAGCGATCCAGCATCCCCAATGGTGGAGTCTCACGAAGTCCGGCGGTCGCAGTCAGGACTTGATATTTGAGCCGCCGGTTTTGATCGATGGTGGAAAAGACCCGGTTGCGCAGCCAGGCGAGCACGGGGTTCCCCGTATTCCAAAAAAATGCCTCTTCATCGGCAAGCCTCTGCAACATTTCGACTTTCGGGCGACGCTGCTTTTCATACACTTTCAAGCGCGGTCCCCCAAAATTGTCTTCTGCCAAACACGAAGGAATTAACTCTGCCAATACCGTGGCGTCGACCATGGCCTGCATGCGTCCTTGAGAGGCATGGGGATTCATCCCATGGGCGGCATCCCCGATCAGCACGGCCCCATCGGTGACCCACGTTTGCGCACGGGTTCGACCCGTGGGCATCACCGTTGATTGCTCCCAGCTTGTGAAGCCTTGAAACGTAGCCGACAATTCAGGATAAATGCCAGACCAGCGTTTTTGAAGTGGTTCGACTCCGGCTGCGTGTATCGCGTTCCGGGATTCGGCGTCGATCAAGTAGACGAGATAAATTTTCTCTTTTGCGGCCGGGAATAAACCCAGAATTTCTTTTTTCCCGAGAAAGTATTGCGCTTCATCCAATCTCTCGGGACAGTCCAGTATGGCGACAAGATAGCTTTCGGGGTACCGATACAGTTTGGTTGGAATGTCGAGAGCTTCACGAACTTTGGAGGCTGGTCCATCAGCTCCGACGACTAATTTGGCAGAAATGTGTACGGGCTTGCCTTGAACGTCTGCTTTTACCCCAATGATTTTTTCGTCTTTTTTCAAGACATCGGTAAAAGACGCGTTGTACCACAAGCCTCCGGGATTCTGTTTCTCCAAGGCTTCCAGCACCGTCCGATGAGCGGCATGCGGTAAGGTGACGAGGGCGTGATTATAGGGAGGAGGCAGTTCGCCGTAGTCAATCGAACACAGCCGATTCCCACCAATTTGCCGAAAATGAAAATGTCGAACGGGCTGCACCGCGTCTTTCGGCAGTTGAGCCAACAGACCTAATTCGTCCAAGATTTTTTGCCCGTTTGGCTGAAGAATTTCTCCTCGTATGCCGTGGGGAGGACCCGAGGCTTGTTCTAGCACGAGGGTTCGAATTCCTTTATTGGCGAGCAAAAGGCCCAGGACCGCTCCGCCACCTCCGGCACCGACCACAACGACATCAACTTGCATATCCATACAAAACGAAGGGAAAGGAGCGAAACGAAGGGCTTAGGGCATAGTTCCCGGGAAAAACCGTCTACTCGGATTCAAATATTTTTTGAAAATGCTCGTCGGCTTCTTCCCATGCCGTGGAGTTCGTGTTTTTCAGCCAATCTTTCAAAAATGCTTTCTGTTCGGGAGAGAGCATTTGTTTGATCTGGTGGGAACGGCCTTGCAAGGGCTGCAAAAACCCAACCTTTTTAACAGGGTCGAGCGTGGCGGTCCGGACATAGACGTTGGTATAGGCCGAGGGTTCATCGTTTTCTCCCTCCCCCTGGAGCCAGACCGAGATATACTTGTCCATGGTCAAGCCCGAGCTGTCCAGCGCCGGATCCGTTTCATGAAAGACGTCATTCTCCGTTTCAGGTAACGGGACGGCTTCATGAGCCCGAAAGAGAAAATTTCGATTCCACATGAGGGAAAATAAGGGGATAAAAGAACGGCACCTGATAGTGTCAAGGAGCCGTCATGAAAGTCAAATGTTACAGTTTATACCTTATTGCGCAAGATAACGCTTGTATTTTCTTGTTGGCTTGTCATAGTGTTATCGGATAACTGTTGGGTAAAGAATTGAGTGCCGAAACCGTTATCAAAAATGCACTCTTGACGTGTAGCATCATTTGTTGAACCACATAGGAAAAAGGAGTGTCGCCTCATGAAACCATTGTGTCTGGCAGGATTCCTCTTGGCAGCTCTGTTTATTTCCGGATGTCAAGGGACTGGAGAAATTGTCAAATTACGTATCCAGCACGTGGAGTCCGCAGTTGATTCCAAAGGCTCTCCCCTTACCGTTTCGGTTTCTCCATTCGATGATCGACGACAGTCATCCGAGCACTTGGGCATGCGGGCACGTGGTGGTGGAGGCCAAACGTATTTTGACGTGATGGACGGCACTCTCAGTCAACGCGTCACGAGTTCTTTCGTCGATTTTTTGAATCAAGCGGGACTTTCTGCCTCACCGGCCAATGGCGCAGGACCCGCCGATGTCAGCATTGAGCCGACCATCCAAAAGTTCATGGTACGGGCTACCGATAGACCTCTTTCCACCTTCCTCGAAGTTGACACAGTCATGTCATTTACGGTCCATAACGCAGCCGACAAAAGCACCGTCCGGATCGCTATCGGGGTTGGCGGAACGGACAATGAAGTGTTCTTCTCTGAAGAGGATCTGGAAAAACTTATCGGAGAAGTGGTCGCGGAAGGCTTCGGGGAATTTCTGGAAAAAGTCGAAGTCCAAGGACAGGTGCTCAAGTTTCGCCTTCCTGAGGAATCCTCCTGAGATTGGCCCGGCTATAAACAGGGTTGAACTAGGATTTCTCACTCACACCAAACCAACGATAGCGATGCTTGGCCACAAATTCATATAGTGCAATTGTGATCTGACGCCATGCGCGGAACCTCCAGAAAAACATGAAGATTTTTCCGCCCGTCAGTCCATGAAGAAACGGAAGAAACGCTTCCAGCCCACCAATAACCGCTCCCTTCTCATCGACCCAATAGGCCATGGAAGGCCGACATCCGGGTTGATGGCTTTTTCCCAGACATTCGGCAGCCTTTTGACTTTCATAGGGTACAAACTGAATATCTTCGGAACACTGCTCTAATTTCCGCTTCACTGTCACGCAAAGACGACAATGGGAGTCATAAATAAGGAATCCGGACCGTGGCTTATTGGGAACTTCGTTTCTCATGTTCCACCTTGCGCCTCAGAGGTTCCTTAGGCGAAGCCGGATCTTCCTTCAGCGCTTAAACTGTTCTGCAATCCGGTCCGGAGTCACGATCCCCTGCTCCGTAATGATCCCGGTGACGTACTCGGCAGGAGTCACGTCAAAGGCCGGGTTAAAGACTGCTACGCCTTTTGGGGCAATCCATGCCTCCCCATTGATGGTGGTCACTTCATGACCGGGGCGTTCTTCAATAGGAATAGCGGAACCGGATGGCGTCGAAACGTCGATGGTAGAAGAAGGTGCCGCAACGTAAAAGGGGATGCCATGGGCCTTGGCGAGGACCGCGACGGCATACGTCCCGATTTTATTCGCCACGTCGCCGTTGGCAGCAATCCGGTCGGCACCGACCACGCACAGATCGATTTTCCCTTGCTGCATGACAACGCCGGCCATGCTGTCCGTGATCAGGGTGACGGGAATGCCGTCTTCCATCAACTCCCAAGCCGTCAACCTGGACCCTTGAAGGACGGGCCGGGTTTCATTCACAAAAACGTGAACCTTTTTCCCCTGCTCCACCGCCGCCCTGACCACTCCCAAAGCCGTACCATATCCGGCGGTTGCCAAGGCCCCTGCATTGCAATGCGTCAAAATGTTGTGCCCATCCTTGATGAGATGGGCTCCTTTTTGGCCCATGGCCTTACACATGGCAATATCTTCCCGTTGAATGGCCAAGGCTTCCTGTACGAGTCGAGATTGGATCTCAGGCACCGTGCGGTCACGGTGTTCCCCTAACACGTCCTTCATGCGCGCAAGAGCCCAAAAAAGATTCACGGCCGTGGGTCGAGTTGCAGCTAATTGATCGCAAATGGCCAGGACTTTTTGTTCAAACCTCGAGACATCGGTCTCGAATACGGATTGCGCTCCCAATGCGACCCCCATGGCTGCGGTCACGCCAATGGCAGGTGCCCCTCGCACCTTCAGCCCTTGAATGGCGGATGCCACTGCATCAACGTCTTTGCACTCGAGCAGTCTGGTGTGGCCGGGCAACTGACTTTGATCAAGGAGCCACACGCCCCCCTCTTTCCATTCCACAGTGGGGATCATTTCCCAAACCTTTTATCGATTTCGTGAGACATGCCGGTTTCTGGTATCTTACCCTTTGATGTTACCTATCGGTAATAATTCGGCCACTTTTCTGGTGATTCCGGCAGTCTCCACCGATTCCACGACGTCGGCAATATTTTTATACGCGAATCCTGCTTCTTCGGCCAATCCCGACATCGAGACCGCTTTCACCAGGATGCCCCGTTGGGCCATGTCTTGTTGAAGGGTCGCCCCACGAACCGATCGTCTTGCTTGCGCCCGAGACATCGTCCGGCCGGCGCCATGCATCGTAGACCCGAAGGATTCCGTATTGGCTTGCACCGTACCCACCAGCAGGTATGACCCCATTTCCATGGACCCGCCGCAGAGCACCGGTTGGCCGACTTTTCGGAATGGTTCCGGGACATCGGGACTCCCCGGGCCAAACGCCCGGGTCGCGCCTTTACGATGGACCAGGAATTGCGTCTTTTCGCAACGTTCAACTTTAGCGATATTATGGGCCACGTCATAGACCTGGCGCATGCCGAGCCTCTCGGGGGATTGTTGGAACACCTTCCGAAAGGCTTCGCGAATTTGATGGGCAATAACCTGCCGATTGGCAAAGGCCGTGTTTGCCGCACAGTTCATTGCCGAAAAATAGTTCTGCCCCTCCGGTGATTGATAAGGCGCACAGGCCAATTGTTGATCCTTCACGGTGATGCCATAGCGTTTCATGGCCTTTTCAAAAATCCGTAGGTAATCGGTGCCGACTTGGTGCCCAAGGCATCGAGACCCACAATGAACCATGATCACAATTTGGTCATCCCCATGAATGCCGAATTGTTCAGCCACGTGTCGATCGTAAATGCGGTCATTCCGAACCACCTGGACTTCAAGGTAATGATTCCCCGATCCCAATGTGCCCAATTGTCCCATTCCCCGCTGGCAGGCTTGTTCGGAAACGTGTTCGGGGTCGGCTTCCGTCAGACAGCCTTCTTCTTCCGTATGGGTGAGATCACTGTCCCATCCATACCCTTGTTCGACGCTCCATCGTGCTCCTTTCCGCATCATTTCCTGAAAGGTCCGACGGGACAGATTCACGAAGCCTTTCGACCCGACGCCGGCAGGGACCGTGCGAAACAACTCCGTCATCAGGGCATCCAGCCTCGGTTTCACGTCGGCCAGCGTCAAATCCGTACGGATCAGCCGCATCCCGCAATTGATATCATAGCCCACGCCCCCCGGAGAAATAATGCCCTTCCCAACGTCGAATGCCGCAACGCCCCCGATGGGAAATCCATAGCCCCAATGTCCATCCGGCATGCACAGGGCATACCGTTGAATGCCGGGCAAACACGCCACGTTCGTCACTTGCTCAAACATGCCGGCATCCATTGCCCTGAGAATCTTTTCCGTTCCATAAATTCTGGCGGGAACCAGCATGCCCGGCTTTTCCGTCTTGGGAATTTCCCATACGACGTCGGTAAGCCGATTGACTTTCATTGCAGTGGCGAGTTTCATGAACCCAAAAACCTCAATAAATATTTTCGGTTGCCGTTCAAGCTATTCATGCAAAAATTGAGTCTGGCAAACTCATTGAATCGTGTTACACGTCTAGAACCACGTGAGCATACCAGGCACCTTCTTCTTGTTGTCTGACTTCATACAAATGTTTGGTCACCGCCTTTACGTCGGTTCGTACATCCTGTCGGGTTGCATCAACCCGGTCACCGATGAGTACGGCCTCAAGATGCCACAGGTTCTTCTCTGAATCACGGCTCACCGTTGCACGGACGTCATGAAACACAACCCCTTCCATATCCTTGACAAACACGATGGCGTTCAACCATTCGAAGAGCAAATCCTCTATTTCAGCTTCGGAAAGTCGAACCGCTTGCGTCCAACTCGTCTCCACGCTCAGGGGGTCCACCATTGATTCGATCACGGCCAATGCCGCAGCCGCAAACAACTCGGACACCGAATCGCCGGTGGCTTCAAAAGCAAGGTCGCCCAGGACAATCTCATCGCGAAACCGGTATGCTTTCCCCATATCATCTGCCAATGGAAATCAGAGAGAGGCCCTTCTGCTTTTCAGCCTTTTGGGGAGAGAGGAGACAGGACAATGGTGGAAAGTCCTGTTGCTGAAGGACTGGAAAGATCTGTGATGAGAAACGTTCAATAACTTTCCATGTCCATATCCTCAGACTTTTGCTCCTTGGGATCATTCAATTGGGAACCAGGTTCTGTATTTTCCTCCGGGAACAATATTTTCTGTGGCAAAGTGAGCGTATTTTTCAAAATTGTCAGGGCCAATCTGGCAAATCCCGTTAATCCGAACGCCACGGATTCCACGGCCATCGGCTCGATCGCCGGAGCATGAAGCGAGCCTTTGACTGAAAACATGGCCAAGTCGACTCCCCGTTCTTCACCGTCAAGCAACAGATGCAATATCGGAATTTTTTGAAAAAACTCGAAATACGGGCCTAAGGGGCTGGCCGCGGTCACGACGTCAAACTCATCGTTCACCAGGTCGTACTGCCCCGCAGCCGTCATTTTCAGGATAGGTCCATCCATGACAATGTCTTTCGAGACAATCCGGCCTTCGGCTATGGCAAAAGTTCCGGCTTGTCGGTCAAAAGGATAGCCGTCTTTCTCAAGGTCGACCGTCCCCTGCAACATGCTCGGCAGGTTCATGAGGGCCAATATTTTGGGAATCACGATACCTCTTTTGATCCGGCCATCTACGATTGAGAGTTTCAGCGTTCCCTTGAGGGTCGGGAGGACGCCGAGGGGATTCTTGCCATGTCCTTGAAGTGTGCCTTCCGCTGACAACAGGCCCGTCATCAATCGTTTCTCAAGCATTTCCTTATCAAAAAAGGTTCGTTCCAGGGTTAACAGGGGAATCGAGTGTACCTTAAACCACGTTTGCATCGTGGCAGGCTGTTGAACGGGCAGATGAACGACAAGGCGTCCTTGAATCGTCCCGTCATCGACTTTCCCTCGAATGCGATCGACACGGATTATGCCGTTCTCGATTCGCAATTGGCCGGTTAATTTCTGAAAATGCAAGTTGTGGTACGATGCACGATCGAACCGTAATTTCCCTTTGATTTTGGCTGTTTTGGCGATTTTTTCCAAAAACTTTCGAAGAGGAGACGGTTGTTCTTTGGGTAGCAGAAGATCGATATTGAATTGCGGTGAAGTGAGTGCCAGGTTCATTGTCGGCTTACTGTCCCACGTGCGGATGATTCCCGTGGCCTGAGCTTGGCTTTCCTCGAAATTCCATCGAAGCTGCTTCAGTTCAGCGGCATGTCCATCCAGTTTCACCTGAAGTACCACCTGGGAAATCGGTGACCTTATACCTTCGACTTTGACGACTCCATTCGTTAACGCCACCCATCCTGTTTTGCTCCATGATTTCCAATCGGTCCCAGTTCCCCGAAGATTGACCAAACCTTCCAGGGTTCCAGAAGAAATCGTTTTATCAAACAATTCAAGCTCCGGCGGCAACGACTCGAAATTTATCGGCTCAGCCTTCAGCGAAGCATTGAAGGTCAACGTTTGATCGTAATGAAACTCTCCCTGCCCTGCGAAGCGGACAGAGGGAAGGGTCAGGATCATGCGTTCAAACGTGAATCGATGGTTTTTGCCTACCTGAACGTGAAAATCCAGATTGCCGGCAAGGGTCGGGGGTTTGTGCAGGATGCCCGGCAGAAGAATTTCCAATCCTTGGAGTGTCACTCTTCCTCGCATGGTAGGATTTTGCAGTTTGCCGTTGACTATGACGAGGTAATCCGTCTTGCCCGAAATAATCTTTTGCGCTGAACGGGTTTGGCTGGGCAAAAGATTCAACAAATCGTTGTCACTGAGACGACCTTGAATTCTCACGTCCTTAAGGTAGAGTTGTTCTTCAAATTTTATCTTCCCCTCGATTTGAAAATCGCTTTGTCCGTAGAGTCCCGTTACATTCTCAAAGCGAAGATGTTTTTTGGAAAAGGCAAGAATTCCCTCGACTTGGGTAAGGGGAGCCTGTAATCCGGGAAGTTGTACGGCGATCTGTTCAGGATGATACTCGGCGTTCTGAAACGTTATGGCTTGAGGATTCTTGAGTGGTCCGGCAAATCGTACGGTCAATAATCCACTCCCCGCCTGGCCTTGCAAAGATTGTATCGGGTGTTGTGGAGCGTTCGACTCAAACATGGTTTGCATGAGACCGACGAATTTTTTTGAGGGCACATTTCCTCCGAATTCCGTCGTTAACCAAGGCCCGTGTTCGGTGAAGACAATCGTCCCTGTGCCTTGAGTCAGGGGAATTTGCTCATATTGGCCCTGAAAATCCGATAGCCGAATCTGATCTGGCTCGATATGAATGGTACATGCGATCTCTTCGATTTTTCCCAGCTTAGGTCCCAAGCCCACTGTTCCTTCCGAAAATTGAAATTTGCCCGTTAGAGAATACCCGGCTTCTTTACGGGCAGAACCAGTAAACGTTGCCGAAATCGCCTGTATTTTTCCACTGATAGTTTGACGATGAATGGCATCATATAGTTCTGATGGAACGAGTTCTGGCGGAAGCAAATGCGGTAGATGCTGAACGGCCATGGGGCCACTCGTCCATTGGCTGGAGAAAGTTGGAGGCTCAGGCCGCAATAAACCCGTCACGCTCACTTCCGCATTGAGGTCAATGCTGTCCGTCAGAACCACAAGATCGGACAAGACCAAATCATATCCCTCAAGGCCCGGAGCAAAATGGATATGCCCTTGGGCCTTGGTTCGACCTTGGAACCCGACCGGCACCCCACGCACTTCAAAAAGATCGGCCAGTTGCAGAAGCGTTTTCCGATCAAGGTCCATGCGGGTGTGCAGATCGAATTGAGGCGAAGCGTTATGCCGTGCCGTTGATCCGACCCCGAGAAACCCGCCGATATGCTGGAGGGTCCCGTAGGAAGAGATGACGGATCCCGCGTCCCGTTCGGAAAATCGTGCGGAAAGAAACACTTCCGTGGGACCATCCAGCACGAGTTGCTCCACTTGCAATTCCACTTCTTCTGCGTGGACGATAAACGCGGATTCGCGGCGGTACCGATCCTCCAGATGGACTGATCCGTTGGTTAATTTTAATGAACGCCCCGAGAGCCAGGTCCCTATCCCCACCTGATCGCTTGTTTCCTGTTGAAGAATGTTCCGGTAGTTCCATTGCCCTTTTTCATTTCGTTCAAGATCAAGAAAGGCATTTTCGATAATCAATGCATTCGGCATGGGCATATCCTGTATCAGTGACAAAAAACTCAAATCCAGTTGAATATGAGAGGCCTGAAAAATCGGGGTGCCCTGTTTGGGGTCATTGATACTGATACCCGTCAGTTCCAACTGGGGATACGGGAAAAAGCTTACTTGCATTTGTTCGACAACGACGTGTTCGCCAAAGGATCTTGCGATGAGATCTCGAACCATTCGTTGCAGGTCCTCCATGTGGAACGTCGCAACGTACACGACACCCACGACACAGAGAATTATGACGAGAAACAGGCTGGAAATCAGACGCTTGCGCTTGGAAGGCATTTGTTTATGCTTGGCTTTGACGGTCACGAATTTCAGGGGGCGAACCAGTTGACGTTTTCGCAAAGGTGCCGCTTTGGTTCACACAGCGTCACCTCAGCGTTTTCTTGACAGGCTGAGGATTTCACCGTTATGGTCCTTCCCCATTCTAACGAAAGTTCATTCGTTATTCTATCGGCAGTTCACGGGCCATGAGATCGACTTCTCGAACCACGCCTGCCTTGCAATCTTCATACAGGTATCTTCTCGTGTCGCCATCCTTAGCCGGTACGCTGCTGAAATGTTATGACTACCCTCACCCGCTTAAACCTCATGCCATTATCAGAGGATATGACAAGGCACATGCCTTTCGAACGGCGAAGATGTGTGCGGTTGTTGCCCAACACCTCTTGTATGAACACTCACGAGTCCGTCAATTTCAAATCGCCTGTCTGCTTCATGATTTGGGAAGAGCCGGGCTTGACCGCCAGCTTTTTGGCAAAATATGGTCCTGGGCACGTAGCCGGAATATTCCGACGAGACCTGCCGAATGGCGGTCGCGACACCCCCATTCGAGTTATGGCAGAGAGACCGAAGCGTTTGTGAAGACGTATCGACAGTCATTGGCTGAAGAAGGATTGCCGCTCACCGAGTGGGCATGCGAGCAAGTCGAAATGCGTTTGGGATTTGCACGTCGCCATCGCCGGCAACTCAAAAGGGTCAAACCCTTGTTGGAACGCCTGGAAATTCGTTGGTTGCCGTGGATGGAGCAGGTGACGTTGTATTATTATTACCCTGAAAAACTGGCAAAATCTCCGGAATGGGTCAGGGAACTCGGGGAAATTCTTGTCGCTTGCGAACAGTTGGAAGCCTACAGCAATCACCGACGAGGAACGGACTACTACGTTCGCTCCAAAGAAAGCTTTCGTGAGGCCTTTCGCTACCTTGACTCATTAAAACGGCAAGGCCGATTGCGTGCAAAGGTGGTCAAGGCCGTTCGACAATTGACAGCCTCCGGGCTCTTTGACTCCATTCTCAAAGCAGCCCGAGGCGGGATATTATCACGACACGAAGGACAATTTCTTCGATCCCTTCAATAGACAAAACCCGATGCCCGTCCTCACTCACCATTTTTCGGTCACGATGCAAGGCCATTCGCAGATTGAGAACATCTCCGAACCCGTTCGGCAGTTGCTTGCCTCCACGCCCATGCAAGCCGGCATTGTCACGATATTCGTAAAACATACCACCGCCTCAGTCCTGATCATCGAGGATGAGCCGGGCTTGCGCGCCGATACCAAAGCTGTCTGGGACAGCCTGATTCCTGCAGACTCCACCTGGCAGCATAACACCAGGAACCCAGGAGAAAACAACGGGCATAGTCATTTGCGAGGCCAAATCCAGGGGCAATCCCTCACCATTCCTTTTGCCGACAACCAATTACTTTTGGGGACTTGGCAAGAAATTGTCATTCTCGATTTTGATACACGAGCACGCTCTCGAGAGATCATCGTTCAAGTCATGGGCGAGTGAGCCTGCATGAGAGATTCTTGCTTTTTTTTAAAAATACGTGACAATAGAGGATAACTTCATTTCATTGTGGGTTCACGGAAGGGACAATCCATGACACAGAAAAGCCAGTCCGACAAACAACGACACAAAAAACCGTTGTACCTCTGGATGACGGCACTTCTTTTTTCTTGCTTGTGTTGGACCCCTGCCTGGGCCAACGGCCTGGACGAGCAACAACTCGTGGAAAAAGCCAAGCACACCGTTGAAGGTTTTATGGACGATCCGAATTTTACCTGGTTTCATGATCACGTCAAAGACGCCAAAGCCCTCTTGATTATTCCTCAACAATTGAAGGCTGCCTTCTGGTTTGGGGTGGATGGAGGAAGCGGGGTATTAGTCGTCCGTGACGAACAGACGGGTGAGTGGAGCGAACCGGCCTTTTATGACTTAGGGGGAGTCAGCTTTGGATTTCAATTCGGTGGCGAAGCCTCGGAAGTCATCATCTTGGCCATGACCCAAGGGGCGGTCGAAAAACTCTATGCCTCATCCTTTAAAGTTGGCGGGGATGCCTCCATTGCAGCCGGACCCTATGGAGCCGGAGCCGAGGGTTCCACCTCGGCAAATATGAACGCTGACTTTCTTTCCTTTTCGCGTTCAAAAGGTGCCTATGCGGGTGTCTCATTGGAAGGATCTCTTATCCATGTAAACGATGATGCCAATGAAGCCTATTACGGGAAAAAAGTTCGGCCAGTTGACATTCTCGTGACAAAATCCGTCAAGAACAAGCATTCGGCCGGTCTTCGCCAAGCCATTATGACGGTAACCAAATAAGCAGCAACACCAATGTTTGTGTGAGAAAAAACCACGGGCCGATTGGGGTAACGGCGCGCTTATCCTCCAATCATGGGGACGATAACCACCTGCCCGTCTTTACAATCGACCGTCACAGCATCGCCGTCTTTCAGTTCCCCTTTGACCAGCAGCTTCGCCAAGGGTGTTTCCACGTCATGCTGGATCAATCGTTTCAACGGTCGAGCACCATACAGGGGACTATAGCCTCGCGTTCCAAAATTCGATATCGCCTCGCCGGTCACCTCTAAACGAATTCTCCGGTCCTCCAATCTGGCTCTTAAGCGAGCCAGTTGAATTTCCGCGATTCGACCGACTTCATCCGTGCTCAGCGGATGAAATACGACGGTTTCATCGATGCGATTCAAAAATTCCGGACGGAAATGGTGCTTGACCTCATTCAAGACAAGAGTCTGCAATTCTTCATAGGTTTGTTCACGTTGTTGAGCTTCCAGAATTTCCTGACTGCCGATATTCGACGTCATAATCAATATCGTATTCTTGAAATCGACGGTTCGCCCTTGGGAATCGGTCAATCGACCGTCATCAAGCACCTGCAGCAAAACATTGAACACGTCATGATGGGCTTTTTCGATCTCGTCCAACAAAATAACGCAAAAAGGACGGCGTCTCACGGCTTCGGTCAATTGCCCGCCTTCTTCGTATCCGACGTATCCAGGCGGGGCGCCGATGAGTCGCGCCACGGCATGTTTTTCCATATATTCCGACAGATCAATCCGTATGAGGTTGGCTTCGTCATCAAAGAGGATATGTGCCAGGGCTCGAGCCAGTTCGGTTTTTCCGACGCCGGTCGGGCCAAGAAATAAAAACGATCCGATCGGCCGATTGGGGTCCTTGATGCCTGATCGAGCCCGAAGGACGGCATCGGCTACGGCCAGAATTCCTTCATCCTGACCGACAACGTGTTGATGAAGCAATTCATCCAATTGCAAAAGTTTTTCCATTTCTCCCTGAAGAAGCCGGCTAATCGGAATGCCCGTCCAACGGCTGACGACTTCCGCAATATCTTCTTCATCGACTTCCTCTTTCAGAAGACGTGACTCCCCCTCTTGTCGATCAAGATGTGCTTCTTCAGCCTGAAGCTCTCTTTCCAGCCGGGGCATCGTTCCATAGCGAAGTTCCGCAACGCGATTGAGATCATATTCGCGTTCGGCCTTTTCAATCTGATGCCTCAAGTCTTCAATATGTTGCCGGATCTGTTGCAATCGCCCGACGGCAGATTTTTCCGCTTCCCATTGTTGTTTCAATTCGGTGCATTCTCGACGCTTGCCTTCAAGCTCATTTTCCAACGTTTCCAGTCTCGCTCGACTTCCAGGATCTTCTTCCTTTTTGAGAGCTTCCCGTTCAATTTCGAGTTGCAGAACTTTTCGGGACACCTCGTCCAATTCGGCGGGCATGCTATCGATCTCCGTACGAAGTCGCGCGGCGGATTCATCGACGAGATCGATAGCCTTGTCCGGAAGAAATCGGTCGCCGATATATCGATGGGAGAGCCGTGCGGCCGCAACCAAGGCCGCGTCTTTAATGCGGACTCCATGATGAACTTCATATCGCTCCTTGAGTCCCCGCAGAATCGAAATCGTGTTTTCCACCGATGGTTGTTCCACGAGCACGGGCTGGAAACGACGTTCAAGAGCCGCGTCTTTTTCTATATGCTTGCGATATTCATCCAGGGTCGTTGCCCCGATCAGATGGAGTTCTCCCCTCGCAAGCATCGGTTTGAGCAGGTTGGCGGCGTCCATGGCTCCTTCCGCCGCTCCCGTGCCCACAACAGTGTGCAGTTCGTCGATAAACAAGAGAATGTCACCCTGCGCCGACTGAATTTCTTTTAAGACGGCCTTCAACCGTTCCTCAAACTCTCCTCGGAATTTAGCTCCTGCCACCAATGCTCCCATGTCGAGAACAACCACGCGTTTCCGTTTCAATCCTTCAGGGACGTCTCCTTTGACAATCCGTTGGGCCAGTCCTTCGACAATGGCTGTTTTTCCGACTCCGGGTTCACCAATGAGCACAGGATTGTTTTTTGTTCGTCTCGATAAAATCTGAATCGTCCGTCGGATTTCTTCATCACGACCGATAACCGGGTCCAGCTTTCCCTGCCCGGCCAACTTGGTCAAATCCCGGCCATATTTTTCCAGCGCCTGAAACGTCCCTTCGGGATCCTGACTTGTCACTCGTTGATTCCCGCGAATGTTTTGCAGCCCGGCCAACAGTGTATCGCGTGTCACCCCCAGGTCTTTTAACACGCCTTCATGTGCCGCCATGGCAAGCAAGAGATGCTCGACACTGATGTACTCGTCTTTCAAAGATTGTTTTTCATCTTCGGCACGAGAAAGAAGCGTTGCCGTTCGTTGGGTCAAGTGAAGCTGTCCAGGTGCCGCTCCTGTCCCGCGGACCTGAGGAATCTTTGCGAGTCGTTGCTCGGCCTTGGCTTTGGCAGCGGAACTGGATACCCCTGTCTGTTCCAGGATCGGACCGGCGGACCCGTCAGGTTGTTCCAGTAATGCCGCCAGCACGTGCTCGACGTCGATGCCCTGGTGACTCCGGTGCATGGCAAGGGCAGACGCGGCTTGCAGCGCCTCTTGCACTTTTAGCGTCATACGATTCATATCCATGATTTCCGACTCCTCTTTCTTTACGCGTTTGCTGAATACCACCAGATAACCACCGTTCCTCAAAAAATCAAGAAGTACGGGCCTGAAAGGTCGGAAAAAGGAAGTTAGGAATGCCTGTTTTTCTCGAACGATCAGTTTGGCAAAGAAAAGATCCGTTCGTAGATGGTTTGAACCCGGGTCGTGACGGACCTGTAGCGGGCAAGAAATTTCGTGGTCGCAGAGGAAGGAAGTTGTCTTGCGTAACCCATGCGGATTGCACATTTGGTCAATTCGGACGGTTGAACCGGCAAGATATGGGTTTGCAGTTCATGAACCATTTGCAGCTTATGCTCGATGTCACGCAAAAACAGATAGGCTTCCTCAAGAAATTTTTCATCGGCGGCTGGCAGGAGGTTCAAGGTTCGGAGGCGTTGCAGGGCCGTGGTTGTCTTGGACTCAAGCAGTTGCGGATACGTGGCAACGTGAAGCAATTGGAGTGTCTGGACAATGAATTCAATGTCGCGAATGCCTCCGGGGCTGAGTTTGACGTTGCGCTCATACTCCTTTTTTCTTCGCACGTTTCGATGAATTCGTACCCTGAGTTTATGAACCGTATCGATCACGTTTCGGGTTCCCTGTTCTTCTCGCCCCACGACGAACGGCCGGATTTTCCTGAGAAAGGCCTGTCCCAAGGACCGTTGCCCTGCTATGGCACGAGCTTTTAACAATGCCAGCCGCTCCCAGGTTCTCCCCCGTGTTTGGTAATATTTCACGGCTTCACGGCTCGACCATGCCAATGATCCGACTGCTCCCTCGGGTCGCAATCGCAAATCCACTCGAAATAAACATCCTTCCGAAGTGGAAGCCGACAGTACTCGAGTGAGTTCTCTTGCAAGGAGCTGAAAAAAAACTTCATTACTGATCGGCTCCTTTGCGGTCTTTGTCTGCCCTTCACTTGATGTATATAAATAGACGAGATCGACGTCGGAGCTGTAATTCAGTTCGCGTCCGCCCAACTTTCCCATTCCCAACACCACAAAACCCGTTTCCCTTGATGTCCCTCCGGAACCTTGATGATGGGGAATGCCGTATTGTTTTTGCAGTTCTTTATTCACAAGTTGATACGCGGCATGGATCACGATTTCCGCGAGTCGCGACAGGGATTGAACAGTCTCCTTCACAGACGAAACATGAAAGAGGTCCCGCGCGCCGATGCGCAACATTTCGCAGCGGTGAAAGCGTCGAAGAGCGTCGAGTTTGCGTTCGTAAGTTTGCACGAGATCAAGGGTCTCGTATAAGACAGCTTGAAGGCGTTTGGAAGTGGGGCGAAATTTCAGGATACGGTCTTCCTCGATCCAATAAATCAGCATGGGGTTTCGAATGAGCGTTTCCGCCATTGCGGGACTGTTCCCGAACAGTACGCAAAGCAATTGCAGGACATGTGGCACCTGCACTAGAAAATCGAACACTTGAGCCCTTGCATCGCAGGCATCGAGATAGCGTTCCCATTCACGCAATGCTTGATCCGGATCGGCCGTGACCGAAACGGCGTGCAACAGGTCAGGGAGAAAGACCGCAAGCCGTTTTCGACTTCGAGGATCACCAGCCATAAGCTGAAGGTTGGCATCGGCTTGCTTCCAATCATGGAACCCGTATGGAGCCAACAGCCGTGAGACTTCCGAAGGCGCCAAATTCGGAGAAAGCAGCAAAGGGCGAGGGTCGAAGCCTGATGGCGGGTTGCTAATGATAGGCATTGGTAACAACTCTGAGAAGCGTTTGAGGATAAATGGGCAAAGGGCCCTTACAATGGTAACACGTTAAGGTATACTGCCCTGCCATGAAAGACACGTTCGATTCGACGGAATTGGAACAACTATCTCACCAGGTCGACCAGACGGTTATCAAAGACTTTCTGGATCGCATGGATCCGGATTATTTCTCTCAATTTCCGCCACGGACCGTTGCAAAACACGTGGCGTTGGCCAACGCCCTGACCCCGGAAAATCCTTGCACGCTCCACGTCCAACCGGCAAACGATGCAGGCCAGTACCGGCTTACGGTTGTCGCCTACGATTATTTTGCGGAATTTGCCACAATTTGCGGGTTGCTGTCTGCCTATGGCTTCGATATACGCGAAGCCCATGTTTTTACGTACCAGGACGGTCCCGCTCCTTCCCCTCCGTCGAAAGCTTTACGTCGCATGCAAGCACCCAAATGGCCGATCCGCCGGCAACTCCAACGGCCAGGATTATCAAGAAAAAAGGTCGTGGACGTCTTTCAGGTTCGCCTTCTCCCAGGCACTGTATTCAATGCAGAAATCGAAAAAGAACTGAGTCGGAAATTGACGGAAATGATTCGATTGCTCGAGTCACGGAAAATCCAGGAGGTCCGGAATGGTGTGAACCGAAAATTGGTCGAAACGCTTGGCCAAAGAAAAGCGGCTGCTTCCGCTCTTGTGCATCCAGCAGAAATTGTTTTTAACAATGCGCTTTCTGTACGGGAAACGGTCATAGACATCAGGGGCACGGATTCTCCGGCTTTTTTGTATGCCTTTACGAATGCGTTGGCCATGAGAGGGCTCTATTTATCAAAAGCCACGATCGAAGGAGACGGGCTAAGAGTCCGCAACCGATTTTTTGTCAGGGATCAACATGGGGAAAAAATCGTCTCGACACAGGAACAGCAAGAGCTGACCGTGGCTGCGGCCCTCATCAAGGAATTTACCCATTACCTCACCTGGGCTCCGGACCCCGGCAGGGCATTGAATCATTTCAGTCACTTCCTGGATCAGTTGCTGGAAAATCGTCTCAGCAAGAAACAAATCAACTGGCTCGCCAGAAAAGATTCGTTGGCCAACCTCGCCCGCTTATTCGGCACGAGCGATTTTTTGTGGGAAGACTTTCTTCGCCGACAACACATCAACCTTCTGCCCATTGTTGAAACGTTTCATCAACCCCAGGTCCGTTCGTCAAAAACCTCTCTCGCGAAAGCGTTGGAAGCCAGACTCGGAAAGCGTAAAAACCCTGAAGTTCGAAAAATGATCTTGAATCAGTTTAAAGATCAGGAGTTGTTTCGTATCGACATGCATCATCTTCTCAATAAGACGTCTCTCCCCGCATTCTCCAAATCTCTCACGACTTTGGCAGAAGTGATCTTAGCACAAGCCCTCATCGAGGCCCAGGCCGTGGTCAATCGAAAACACTCGTCGCCGTCCACGCTGAAGAGGAGACCTCTGCCCTTCAGTATTTGCGGATTAGGCAAATTGGGTGGGCGTGAGTTGGGCTACGCCTCCGATATCGAGCTCGTCTTTGTCTATGGGACCTCCACGAGCGCTTCCGGCATTCCCAATCCCGTCATCGGTGAATACTACGAACGACTCGTGCAGGAATTTCTTCATTGGATCGAGGCGAAACAGGAGGAAATTTTTCAACTCGACCTCCGACTTCGACCTCACGGAGAAAAAGGCCTGCTGGCGAATTCATTTGAAGACATCACACGCTACTACCGAACGGGAGGAGCCGCTGCGCCTTTTGAACGACAAGCCTGGATTAAGCTCCGCCACGTCGCGGGGAATGCCGCGCTGGGCCGGCGTATAGAACGTTACCGTGACGACTTCGTCTACAGCCGGTCCCCCTGGCCGCTGGACACCGCGTTGCACCTGCGACGCAGGCAGATACGGGAGTTGGTTCCCCAGGGAACCATTCACGTGAAATACAGCCCGGGCGGGCTTATCGATATTGAATACACCGTGCAATACCTCCAATTAGAGTATGGCCGCCGTAAGCCTTCACTCCATACACCCAACACCCTGCAAGCGCTCAAGGCCCTGCAAGCGACAAAGCTTCTCTCACCTCACGATGCAACGATCCTGATGGAAGATTATCTGTTTCTGAGAAAGGTCATCGATGGCTTGCGCATCGTTCGGGGAAATGCCAAGGACCTGGTGCTGCCGGAATCGGGTTCCGACGCCATGACGTATTTTGCAAGAAGATTGGAGTATATGACCGACGTCTGGCAAGAAGGGGCACTGGCGTTTGAACGCGAGTTGCAAAAACGAATGAACCGGTCACATGCCATTTTTGTCAAATTGTTTTGCCAAAAGCAATCCAGGAAAGGAAAACGGCAGTAGAAAACAGGAACTGGAGAGAGCGAAATGGCGAAGCCTTTTTTCAGGAGGCGCTGCGGAGGAAAAAGGCGCATTTCCGATTGAACCGGAAATGCGCCTTTTTGTCTGAACGAATCTTTATATCCCAAGCACTGCTGAATTAAATATCGTAGTACAAAAAGAATTCATGCGGATGGGGTCGAATTCTGACTTGATCAACTTCATTTTCCCGTTTATAGCCGATCCAGGCTTCCACCAGGTCTTCACTGAAGACGCCGCCTTTTAACAGGAACTGATAGTCGTTTTCCAGATTGTTGAGGGCTTCATCCAAACTTGCGGGCATGGTTGGAATATTACCGGCCTCTTCCGGTGCCAAATCGTAGAGGTTTTTATCCATGGCCTCCCCGGGATCAATTTTATTTTGAATGCCGTCGAGTCCCGCCATCAGCATCGCGCTGAACGCCAAATAACAATTGGCCGAGGGGTCGGGAAATCTGACTTCGATCCGTTTGGCCTTCGGATTGGGAGAATACATTGGAATCCGAATACCGGCTGACCGGTTCCGGCTGGAATACGCCAACAACACGGGAGCTTCGAATCCCGGCGTCAACCGCTTATAAGAATTGGTCGTCGGATTCGTGAACGCCGCCAACGCCGAAGCATGTTTCAGGACGCCACCGATGTAATACAAACAATTTTTCGAAACGCCCGCGTATTCCTTGCCGGCAAACGTCGGTTTCCCATCCTTCCAAATACTTTGATGGGTGTGCATGCCCGTGCCGTTATCCTGGAATAACGGTTTCGGCATAAACGTTGCGGTTTTGCTGTGACGCCGCGCCACGTTCTTGACAATGTACTTATACATCATCATTTTGTCGGCCATACTCAGTAAGGTATCAAAGCGGAGATCGATTTCAGCTTGTCCCGCCGTTGCCACTTCGTGGTGATGTTTTTCAACGTGAATGCCGGCTTTTTCCATTTCCCGGACCATTTCGGAGCGGATATCCTGTTGCGTATCCGTTGGGGCGACGGGGAAATAGCCTTCCTTGTGCCGAGGTCGTGATCCCAAATTGTGACCGTCGTCGCCTGAATTCCAAATACCCTCCTCGGAGTCGATAAAATAATATCCCGAGTTGCTGGTTTGGTCATAACTGGCATGATCAAAAATAAAGAACTCGGCTTCGGGCCCCCAATAGGAGAGATCGCCGATTCTGGTGCTCTTTAGGTATTGCTCCGCCCGTTGAGCGACGCCTCGCGGGTCACGCTCATAGACGGCGCGCGTGATCGGATCTTGCACGTTACACACCATACTGAGAGTGGGCAGTTCGGTAAACGGATCCAACCGGGCGGTGTTCGGATCAGGAAAAATCAGCATATCGCTGCTTTCAATCGCTTTCCACCCGCGGATGGACGACCCGTCAAAGCCCGAGCCATCTTTAAACAAATCGAGATTCAGTTCCGATGTCGGGATGGAAAAATGTTGCCACGTTCCCACCAGGTCCACAAATTTGAGATCGACCATTTCCACTTTGTTCTTTTTTGCAAAATCCAATACCTCACGCGGAGTCATTCCGTACCTCCTTCTTCACAAAATAGTTTACAACGCTGACACGAACGCTTTTCAAGAATAGGCGCGCTCATCATGCTGGCTCAAATCGAGCCCGATTTCTTCGTCTTCCGATGACACTCGAAGGCCGACTATCAGGTCGACGACTTTCAAAATGATAAAGGTTCCGACCACGACAAACACGACCGTGGAAACGGCCAGCACAAGCTGGATCACGAATTGGCCCGGGTTCCCGAAAAATAACCCCTGGGCGCCTACGGAAGCGAATAACCCGGTTGCCAGGATTCCGGTAAACCCTCCCACTCCGTGAATGGCCACCACGTCGAGCGAATCATCGTACCCGAGTCTGATTTTCAAGACAACTGCGGCGTAACAGATTGTGCCTGCCACGAGTCCAATCACTAAAGCCGACAGGGGCGAAACGAATCCGGCTCCCGGGGTAATGGTGGCCAGTCCCGCGATGATTCCACTCGCCACTCCAAGCATGGTTGGTTTGCCGGTCTTTAGCCATTCCGCACCCATCCAACTGAGCCCGCCGGCGCAAGCCGCAATATGCGTGGCGACAAAAGCTGAAGCCGCGCCCCCGTTGGCGCCCAGGGCACTCCCCGCGTTGAATCCAAACCACCCGAACCACAACAGGCCTGTCCCTAAAACCGTCATGGGAAGGTTGTGCGGCAGCATGGACTCAACCCCATAGCCTTTCCGTTTTCCCAACATCAGCGCACAGACGAGGGCGGCAAAGCCGGAACTGATGTGCACGACGGCCCCTCCGGCAAAGTCCAATGCGCCCATCTCCGCCAGCCAGCCTCCCCCCCAGACCCAATGGGCAAGAGGCGAATAAATCAAGACCGACCAGAGCACGGCAAAAAGCAGCAACGCCGAGAATTTCATCCGCTCGGCAAAACTGCCGGTGATCAGGGCCACCGTAATAGCGGCGAACATGAGTTGAAACACCATAAAGGCCAAATGTGGAATGCCCGTGCCGGGATAGGCGTCCTGTCCCACGCCCAGCGAGCCGAGAAATTCGAGACTGCCGATCATCCCACCCACGTCCGTGCCGAATGCCAATGTATAGCCGAGCAGGACCCACACGATGCTGATTATGCACAGGATGATGGCGGTATGCATCAGCGTCCCGAGTACGTTCTTGCTCCGGACAAGCCCGCCATAAAAGAGTGCCAACCCGGGCAAGGTCATACATAACACTAATGCAGACGACACCAGGATCCATGCCGTATCACCCGTATCAATGGCTCCCGGGGTCCCTTCCTGGGCCCATACGGTTGCCGGCCCGCACCATACGCTCAGAATCACAAATAATAGCCGCATAAATGAGAAGGTCGAGTGCTTCACGGTTCCACCTCTGGTTAAGGGTTAGATGAACCGGCGTATCCGGTCGGCCGGATACGCAAACAGTCAGAAACAATCCGTTACCGGGGCGTTGAAGGCTCACGCCTCAGTGCCCCAGGAGCCGTTCCCACGACTGTCCCTGATCTCTTACAGGGTTTTCATGATGTTCGCATGGTTTTTGAAGAACCGGTTACAGCGCCCCCTCGCCCGTCTCTCCGGTACGAATGCGAATCACACTGTTCAAATCTGAAACAAAAACCTTCCCATCGCCGATACTCCCTGTTTTGGCGGTGGTTCTCAGGGTTTCCAAGACCTTTTCTTCCATGCTATCGGCAATGGCGAGTTCAATCTTGACTTTCGGCACGAAATCAATTTGGTACTCCGTTCCGCGGTAGGTTTCTTTATGGCCTTTTTGTCGGCCAAACCCTTTGACTTCCGAGACCGTCATTCCCTGAATACCCATTTCAGTCAGGGCATCTTTCACTTCATCGAGTTTAAAGGGCTTGATTATGGCTGTCACAAGTTTCATGGGTTTCTCCCCTCTCAAAATTGAAAGTGTCGGCGGAAAAGCATAAACGATCCACATCGTTCATGGCTGACGTGATCCAGTCTCATGAATCGATCTGCAACTTACGTGTATGCGCGTTCGCTATGTTCACTCAGATCAAGTCCAACGATCTCCTCTTCTTTCCCTACGCGAAGGCCTATGACCGTATCCAACACTTTCAAAATAATAAAGGTCCCTACAAACGAAAACACCCAAGTGGCTCCCACACCCACGGCTTGAATGACCACTTGCCCCGGATTTCCAAAAAACAAGCCGGTTGCCCCCACGCTGGCAAAGAGTCCCGTGGCTATCGCCCCCCAAGTCCCTCCGATGCCGTGAATGCCCAGGACGTCAAGGGAATCATCATAGCCGAATTTGGATTTCCATACCACGGCTAAATAACACAAGATTCCGGCGCCGAGACCGATCCAAATCGAAGAAATCGGGCCGACAAAACCCGCCGCGGGAGTAATCGCCACCAACCCGGCAATGGCGCCGCTTGCTCCACCCAAGACCGTTGGTTTGCCGCGATACATCCATTCGATCGCGAGCCATCCCAAGACACCGGCAGACGTGGCCACCTGGGTGGCGACAAAAGCCCCCGCGGCAACTCCATCGGCCGCCAGGGCGCTCCCCGCGTTGAACCCGAACCATCCCACCCATAACAATGCCGCTCCAACCACGGTAAACGGCAGGTTATGGGGAGCCATCTTTTCGGACCCGTAGCCGTGCCGTTTCCCCAGGACCAACGCCGCGGCCAAGGCAGCCACACCCGAACTGATGTGAACGACGGTGCCGCCGGCAAAATCCAGGGCTCCTAATTCGCCCAACCATCCACCGCCCCAGACCCAATGGGCCAACGGTGCATAGATCAGGGTCACCCACAGGATCGCAAACAGCACGAAAGCGCTGAACTTCATGCGTTCCGCAATGGCCCCGCTGATCAGCGCCACCGTAATCCCTGCGAACATGAGCTGAAACACCATGAAGGCAAGATGCGGGACTGCCGTTCCGGGAAAGGCTTCCGGCCCGACGCCATTCGACCACAGAAACTCGAAATTGCCGACGATGCCACCCACGTCCGTGCCGAAGGCAATGGTATAACCCCACAACACCCAGACCACGCTGACCACGCACACGGAGATGAAACTGTACATCATGGTACTCAGCACGTTTTTATCGCGTACCATCCCTCCGTAAAAGAGAGCCAGGCCAGGAATGATCATGGCGAGAACCAACGCGGAGGAAGTCAGGAGCCATGCCGTATCCCCCGCACTGATCGCTGTACCCCCTTCATCCGCCAAGGCTGCCCCGGCAAAAAACAAAGGTAGTAATACTGAGATTAATGTACTTAAATATTTTGACAAAGCTTTCCTGTTTTCCATTTTCTCCCTCCTGCTATGTGTTATGGAACTTCCCTAAAAGAGGAAGATCATTTCTCCTGCCAATGTTGATTGGCTATCGCTCACACCATTGCCATCGCTGAACGTCTCCCTGTCGGATTTGTCATAACGGAATTCTGCCCGGGTAATGAGATTGGGAGTCGGCTTGTATTGCAAAGTCCAGGTGGTTTCCCACAACGTCTGATTGAAAGTTCCAGCCGCTTGTGCGCCTGACACCCAGTGGGGACACAAATGGGCATTGCCTAAATCACCATAATTGCCACTAGATTCAGGATTATCGGGATCAGGAGGTGAATCTGACCCGAAGCACGAGAATGCACCGGCCGCATCTTCAAAGACTTCGGCCCGGACGTGGAGTCCCCACTGATCGTTGAAATCATAGATGGCGTAGCCTGCCACGCCGTTCCATCTGGCATTGGTCGACCCCGGAACTGCCTGATTCCCGTAATAGCCCTCCAACACGAGTTCCAGTTGATCGGTGGCCTGCACGTCGAGAATCCCTCCGACCTGCATGCGGTCCGCAGTTTCCTGTCCTCGAGCGTTGCCCTCAGGTCCCCAGAACCCGAACACGGAAACTCCCACGTTGTCCATGGGCGCGAGAGACAGAAGCGCTTCGATGGATTTACTGTTATTGTCATCCGCTTGCAGCCCGGTAAAGGAATTGATGGCGCTGACGGCCAATGAGGCGGAATCCGAGAAATCAAACGAGGCGCGGAACCCAGTCACCGTGAACGGTTCCCCGATACCGAACAGGAACGAACGCGAGAAATTGGGGTTGAGCGGGCTTTCGATCACTTCATACCCGATCAGCGTGTTCATGCGCCCTGCCTGGAACGTGAGATTATCTACCGGCATGTATTGGATGTATGCTTCTTGAAAGTCAAAATCGTCGCCACCCGTACCACCGGTAAATTTGGCATCTTCCCCGAAATTCAGCTTGAGACGGAAACCTGCTCGATCGGTCAAAGCCCCTGTGGGACTCGCGGCTTTTTCCAGGACGAGTTGCGCCATATTGGGTCGAAAGGAATTCGCCTCGCCGTCAAAACTCCTGCTGTTGTTTACGCCGGTCGAAGGGTTATTGAAATTTTGCGTATACGAGGTTTCCACGTAGCCATACAGCGAAAGATTCAGTTTGTTCGCCAACGAGTCATCTTCCGCCAGGGCCACGGAACTCAATAGCGGTGCGGGAAGCCACCCAACAACCGCAATACCAAAAACAAACAAAAACATTCGAGTCATCATGCGTTTGGTCATGTTCGGTTCTCCTTAGTCGAAATCCGTCTTTAGGAAACTAGAGTCAATTTGGCACACTCCCTTGTGTGCACCTCGTCGTGAGTGAAAGAGCCTTGGTTTCTTTAAGGCTCCTTTCCCGACCAAAAAAAAGCCCTCAACCCCTTCTTACGTGGTTGAGGACTCCGTCGTCCTTTGAACATAAAGGATACAAGCCAAGACAACGATGTCTCAGCAGATTTTCTGCTTTTACAGCAGTCCTCTGTAACAGTCAAGACAAAATTGTTGGAACTATATGCTGAACCTGACAGGCAGGCTGTGTTATAGAATTCACCGTCATGCCTGAAGACCCCTCCTCACCTTCGGATTCCTTCCGGAACCCTCCCGCGCTCAACGAACCCCCTCCGAATCCCGAGGGCGGCAAGACCCTCATTGTGGACCACGCCGATGCCGCCTGTTATCCCCGCCCGAGCACAGCCCTTAAAGATGCCGGACCGGATGACCAGATTTTTGTTCGTCCGGGACTCTATGAAGACCGTTTATTCGCCACGCAACACCCCATTCAATTAATCGGAGCCGGGCGGGACCACGTCCAAATCTTCAGCCGCCGGAGTGGCCCCCTGTATCTGCAACAGGTTCCCGGCGGACACATTTCCGGCATGACGTTCCGTTACGTGGGAAGCGACCAGCATTCCGCGATCAATATTTTTGATTCTACTTGTACGATTACGCAGTGCCGGGCAACCGAAGGCCTACTCTCGGGAATTGTCATTTACGGCCCGAACTGCCGCCCGTCCCTTATAGAAAACGAGGTGTGTCAGAATCGCGAATCAGGCATTTTCTGTTTTGCCGGGGCGCAACCCTACTTAGCCAAGAACGTGTGTTTCCACAATCACCATTTCGGCCTGGCGGTTCGGGACGATGGCACGCGACCGGATTTGATTAAAAATATCTGCCGTCACAATATGCTCAGTGGCATACTCCTGTTTTACGGGGCTCAGGCATTGATCCTGGAGAATGAATGTCACGACAATTTTCACTGGGGCCTCGTCATGACACCCGACTGCCGATTGACGCCCGAACTCGATCAGCTCCTGTCCTGCAACGCTCTTAATGAAAATCCACGCGGAGCCTGTATCGTCACCGAACAACCCCTGGGAGAGATTGGGCGATAGCCCAATGAAAGATCGCGAAGAAGAAAAAGAATTGGCAGAAGACGACTAGGGCGAGAAGACCGTGGGCAGAATACGGCCCCACGTGATCCATTGCCATACTCGTTCATGGCCCCAGTACAGGACGATTTTAGCCAGAGCATCGAAAGTGCCAACGATAGCCGCTGCCGCCAACTCACCCGAATACAGAAAAACGACAATCGTGGTCACCATGGTCGCCAAGACTCTCCAACTGATGCCTTTGACCAGACTCCGAAGATTTGTATCCATAGCCCACTCCTTATTGACTGCGGGTGTTGTCCCTTCGGGGTTTCGCAGATTTCCGGAAGCGCCGATTTCGACCTTGGTCGTAAAAGGCTCTCAACGTATACCGATCCAATACGTTGACGATGGCATTCCTGACCTCGAACATCACGCTTTGAATCGGACATTCACGGTCTTCGGAATACGGACAATCCTGACACGTTTGATAGGCGGTCTGACTCACACAGGCAATCGGTGCGAGGGGACCGTCTAAAATACGAATGACCTGTCCGAGTGACACGTCTTCCGGGGGTTTAATCAACCGGTATCCGCCCTGAACGCCGGGACGACTCCCTAAGATCCCCGCCCGCTTTAATTCCAACAGAATGGTTTCCAAAAAGCCCACGGGAATTTGTTGGGATTCTGCAATGTCGGATCGTCGCAATGCAGACTGATCGTACGCCTTGGTCAATTCAATCAAGGCCCGCAATCCGTATTCGCTTTTTCTGGACAGTCTCATATTCTTAATAATGTTTAGAAAAATTATTAAGGATTATGGCAAAAAATTTTCTTTCCTTATCAAACCCTCCTTTGCCGTTGTCACGACACCCCATGAAGTTCCGCAAACAAAGACAAAGTTTGGTGGAGGGCAGGGGACTCGAACCCCCGACCCCAACGTTGCGAACGTTGTGCTCTCCCAACTGAGCTAGCCCCCCCACGTCTGGCACTCTATCAAAAGGACCGGCGCCCTGCAATCAAGTCAAGCATCGCGTATGTGGACGGCCCGACCTTCAACTGTCAGTCGCCCCTCCGCAAATAACCGGATGGCCCTGGGCAAAAGTCCATGCTCTTCTTTCAGGATTCGTTCGGATAAGGTATCTGCGGTATCACCTTCTTCCACGGGTACGGCTCGTTGCAGGATGATAGGGCCCGTATCCATGCCTTCGGTCACAAAATGAACCGTGCAGCCGGATACTTTCACTCCATGGTCCAATGCCTGTCGTTGGGCATCCAAGCCGGGAAAGCTCGGAAGAAGTGCAGGATGAATGTTCATGATGCGCGATTCATACGAATCGATAAGGACCGAAGTGACAATTTTCATATATCCCGCCAATACCACCAACTGCACCTGGTGATGCTGCAACGTCTCCAAAAGTTTTTGGTCATACGCCTGCCGGGGGTTCGGCGTATCCGCCACTGACTTTGGGTCGAGAAAAACGGTTGTCAACCCGTGGCGTTCCGCGCGCTCCAAGGCCGGGACCCCCTGTTTATTACTGATCACGACCGCAATCTCGGCTTTGACGGTTCCAGCTTCAATCTCATTCATAATGGCTTGAAGATTGGACCCCCTGCCTGAAACAAGAACACCTAACCGGAGAACGTTCATTGCGTCCTCCCGTACATCTCTACCTCCCCTCGCCCCTCCTTACAAAGGAGGGGAATGGAAAAGGCATGACCGCCTTTTCCCTCCCCTTTGTAAGGGGAGGTCGAGCTAGGCATGCCCCCGCGAAAGCGGGGGTGGGGTAGAGTCCGAACGCCGGAGCTACACACGGACGAGTTCCACCAGGGTTTCGATATGCGCGGTTTGCGGGAACATATCAAACACCTGCACTCGCCTGACGTGGTACCGGGTCGTAGAAAGCCGGTTGAGGTCACGAGCCAGGGAGGAAGCGTCACACGAAAGATAAAACATGTGGGGTGCCCGGATGCGCTCCAGGGATTCGACGCAACGCCGGCTCAATCCCGTTCGCGGCGGATCCATCACGATCACGTCGTATTCGTCGGCGGCCACCGTCTCCAAAAAGTCCTCAACCTTTGCCGCCCGTATACGATAACGCCCGATATGGTTTTGAGATGCCGATTGTTTGGCATCAGCCACGGCATAGGGATTCTCCTCGACTTCCGTGACCAGTGCTCCGTTTCTTGCCAAACCCAATCCTACGCATCCGACCCCGGCATATAACTCAAGCACGCGAGTTTGCCGATCCCGTACGTTCATCCAATCCACCAACGTTTGAAAAATAAGCGAATAGACCGCCCAATTCGCCTGCATAAACGATCGGTCGCTGACCCGAATGACCATATCCTGAAATCGTTCAAACAAATGGGGTTCACCCCGGACGACTCGCCGCAGGTGCCTTTTTTGAGACGCTGTCGCGGAAGAGGAGGTCAGAATGCACCCGACCACGGTAGGAATCCCCTCAAACAATGCCAAGAGTTCTCGTGCCTGGTTGTGCGAAGCACGGGGCACCGTGCACAGAATCAGGTGCGTCCCGAACGCGTCCGAGGATCGAATTTCCACGTGTGAGAGAAACGCGGGTAACTGGCGCAGGCGAGCCAATTGTCCTTCGATGTTTTCGATCACTTTTCCCATGGGCTTTGAGACTAACAGGCAGCCCACTCCCTTGACCGGGTTGTGCGATCGTTCCCGTACGAATCCAAGGTGAAACGTACCGTGCTGCTGAAACACCCTGAAGCGAACTCGTCGCCGGTATTCATAGGGCAAGGGCGAAGGAACGGGATCTTGAAATATCGCCTGCTCGATTCGGCCGATACGGGAGAACGCTTCCTCCAGCACGCCTTGTTTATACTGCAATTGTGCCTCATAGCGAACATGCTGAAATTGACAGCCCCCGCAATCTTCATAGACGGAACACGGAGCCTGAATGCGATGCGGTGACGCCACGCGAATTTCATCAAGGGTTGCAAACTCGTAATCGGAATGCCGTTCGTTGGAGATAACCGTGACCACCTCGCCGGGCAATCCGCCCCGGACGAACGTGACCATGGAGCCTGAACGGGATAATCCCCATCCACCGGCAACCACACGTTCAATAGTGAGAGACTGGGACATCAGTTTCCCGAACGGAATTCCACGTTCAGATCTTTAATTCTGCGATGCAAGTGACTTCGTTCGATTTTCAGGTCATCGGCGGTCTTCGAGACGTTCCCACCATTCTCCCGCAAACGGATGGTAATATACTCACGTTCAAACGCATGCCGGGCATCCCGCAAGGAATCGTATGCGTCCAGGGGATTGATCCGGCTGAAACCCCTCGGCATAAACGGTAAGACATCGCCCACCTCTATGGTGGTTTTGGGCACCATAATCATCAGGCGCTCGACTTGATTGCGAAGTTCTCGAATGTTGCCCGGCCACTCATGACGCGCCAGTGCATCCAATGCCTCCGGAGTGATCTCTTTTAACTTCACCCCCTGCTCTTCTGCATGAATCTTCAAGAAATGCCGGGTGAGAGCCGGAATATCCTCACGTCGAGCGCGAAGCGGCGGTACTTCTATCGGCAAAACGTTTAACCGATAAAACAGATCATCGCGAAAGTTCCCTTTTTCAATTTCCTGACTAAAATCCTTATTGGATGCCGCGATGACGCGGACGTTGACCGTAATCAGTTTCCCCCCTCCTACCCGGGTAAACTGTTGTTCCTCCAATACGCGAAGCACTTTCGCTTGAGTGGCCAGACTCATATCGCCGATTTCGTCGAGGAACAGGGTGCCACCGTCCGCAAAATCGAATTTTCCGCGTTTTTGAGAAACGGCTCCCGTAAACGCACCGCGTTCATGCCCGAACAGCTCCGTCTCAATCAACGTCTCGGGGATCGCCGCACAATTGACTTCGATAAACGGACGATTATGGCGAGGGCTTTGAAGATGGATGGCCCGTGCCACCAATTCCTTACCCGTGCCGTTTTCTCCAGAAATCAGGACCCGACTATGGGTCGGTGCCGCAGCCGCGATTTGCTGTCGAAGCGTCTCCATAACGGAAGAGGCTCCGACGAGTTTCGAATGCCGCTGGACCTTAACGCGGAGGTTGATATTTTCTTCTTCCAGCTTACGCTGGTGCAGAGCATTGCGGACCAGGATAGTGACTTTTTCAAGATCCAGCGGTTTTTCCAGGTAATCATAGGCGCCCAATTTTGTGGCTGTCACCGCGGTTTCGACGGATCCATGACCGGACATCATAATGACCATGATGTGTGGGAATTGCTCACGGATGCGTTTTAACACCTCCAAGCCATCTAACTCCGGCATCCAAATGTCGAGAAGCACGACGTCCGGCACCTCCATTTGAATGACTTTCAGGGCCTCCCCACCGGTTTTCGCGATCGTGACCTGATACCTTTCGTCTTCCAAAATACCACTCAAGGCATTCAAGATGGAAGGTTCATCATCGACGATACAGATGGTACCGGACATGCCTATTCCTCCAAGTTATGACCAGATCGTAAGCCGGAACGTCATAAAAAATCTTTGGCGAATCCGTCGTCTTGTTGTTCCATGCACCGTCTGCTCGTATCAAGCGACGGGGAGTTCGATAATAAACAAGGCCCCTTGGGGGTGGCGATTGGAGGCTTGAATCGTCCCGTTGTGATCCGTCACGATTCGATGAACAATCGCCAACCCGAGTCCGGTTCCCGTTCGTTTTCGCGAAAAAGACGGGACAAATAATTTTTCCTGATCTTCTTGGGGAATGCCCGACCCTTCGTCGGCCACCGTGATTCGGACCCGTTTATGCTTCCAATCCATTTTCGTGGAAACCCAGATGCGCCCTTTTTGCTTCATGGCCTGGATGGCATTGTCAAACAAATTGACGAAGACCCGACGCATCTGTTCCCGGTCGATATTGATATCCGGGACCAAGGAATCAAAGGTTGGAATAAACTCGACGTCATGGTGTCCGCCACGATACAGGTCACTCACCTTTTCAATGATGTCGTGCAACGATTCCCTGGCCATATGCGGAGCGGGCATCCTGGCAAATTTCGAAAATTCGTCCACCATTCGCTTTAAACTTCCCACTTCGTTCACAATAACGGTCGTTGATTGATCAAAAATGGCTTTAAAATCAGGAGACCCTTCAAAAAACTTTTTTCGTAACCGCTGGGCCGCAAGTTGAATGGGCGTCAGGGGATTCTTGATTTCATGCGCAATCCGTTGGGCCACTTCCTGCCAGGCCGCAGTTTTCTGCGCCTTGATCAATTCGGTCCGATCCTCGAAGACAAACACGAACCCCAAGTCCTTGCCAGCCTCGTTTCTCATGCGGGAAAGATTCAACCCCATGGTGAGGAGTTTCCCCTGCACCTCCATTTGACCTTCGAGGGTGAGACTATCCTGGCGATCGTGTAAAATCCGGTCATAGGCCTCCTGGAACAACGGGAATTGATGAAATTTGAAGACGTCAAACGCCAAGCGCCTGCGGACAGCGTCGCCCCTGACCCCCAATATCCGCTCAGCCGAATGATTGAACGTGGTAATCGTGTGCTGAGTATCAATGGACATCACGCCTGAAGCAATCGTATCCACGACGGCTTCCGTATACGCCCGCCGGCGATCGACTTCGACGTTCGATTGCATGAGCGATTGATTGGCTTCTTCCAGTCTGACTTTGCCGTTTGACAAATCTTCGGTCATTCGGTTAAACGAGTCGATCAACGTCCCAATCTCATCGGTGGCATTGACTCTAATTCTCACGTTGAGGTCCCCACGGGCTACGGCTTCGGTTCCTTCAGCCAATTTCTGAATCGGCACGGTGATGCTTCTCGCCACGTAAAATCCAAACCAGGTAGCGCTGAATAACAATAAAACCGTGACGACCGCAACAAACAGATAGGCCCCGGCCTTAATGGGATTTTCCAACGCCTTCATCTGCCGGTAATCAGTATAGTGTTTGGCGATTCCTTGCATTTTCGCCAAGATCGATTCCGAGACGTAGGTGTTGACGACAACCACTCCGTCAATCCCTCCGGGTTGGCTGTTGGAGGTAATCGGTACCGCTGCGCGGATCAGTCGTCCAGATTGTGCGACTTGCACCGAGGTCACTTCCTCATGCGAATCCAAGACCCGACGAACAAGTTGCCCTACCGGCAAATGGAACATCCTGTCGGTTGCCTCCGGGGCGGTCTCGCGAACGAGCAATTCCAATTTTGACGAAAAGACTTCTACGTCCGTGACGTTGAATTCCGCACGCTTTCGGGCCATGGCAGCAATCAATAATTCACGGCGGTCCAGCTGCAAAAAATCTTCCCGATAAATTTCCTTGCTGATGGCCCTGGCACTCTGCATGGCCAAGGCCGTATGTCCTTCATGATACATCCTGGATAATTCTTCGGAGTCTTTCAGGACCTCCTCGATCTGATCATTGAACCAGACGTTCATCACCTCATTGATCACCTCACTGGCCATCACCGCCAACAACAGGGTTGGGACCAACGAAAAACCAATGAATGCGGCGATTAATTTCGCGCGAAATCCCGACCCCAACAGCCGGTGCCGTCGTTCGAAATAGGCTTTGATCAAATTACGGGATAATAAAAGGGTCAGGACGACCAATCCGACGACGTCTAAATAGACGAGAAACAGAACCAATGCGTAACTGGCGCTTGGGAGAAGCGAGTCTGCCGTCTTTCCTCCGAATCCTCCATACTGTGCGTAGTACATCGTCAAGAGCAGAGAGGAAATCAGGAGGAACAGGACAATCCAGATCGGTTTCAAATGAAGACGCTGGGCTTGGGGGCCCGGCTCATCATCGAGAATGAGCCGTTTCTTCAATTTCACGGAAGGAAATAAACGTGGGGTCAATTTAGAAGTCGCCATGACGATAGCGGGAGGCTACCCCCAGGAAACACGCGTTATGCATGTGCAAACAGAGGCATAAGGGGCCTGTCGCCTTCTGTTTTCCATTACCAACAGGAGCCTCACGGATTGAAAAAGCAAGGGGGTTTTCACTCACGCTCAAGTGTACGGGAAAGAAAAGGCAGGAACAACGAAAATCATGTGGACGAAGGGGAATTCGAAGCCAACTCGACGTACTTCATCTGCAACGTGTACAACATGTCGCGCATCACGTTTGTCTCTTCTTCGGTAAGATTACCCTTCGTTTTCTCTTCCAGTATGAGAAGAATGTCGATGATTTCCTTAGCTTGCGGCAGATTGACCGGAAGGGCGGGATTCTCCGGCGATAGTTGCTCGCCCATCAACATGAGGGTTGACGTACCCAACGAAAGAATAAACGTCGAAAAGGAGAGTGGCGGTCCTGTGTGGGAAGGCTTTGAGTCTGATGACGAAGGTGTCGTGGCAGAGGCTGCTTTTTCAACGGACTCGAAAGCCGCTTCTTCTCTCAACTGGCCGCGTTTGTCGCGGACTACAAACTCTGATTCTGAAATATCAGCCATGGCACTCACTCTAAATAAAAGTAGCACAATCCCAATAACCTCGCAAGACAAGAAGTCGATTGAAGCAGTCGAGGAAACAGGTTATTCTAGCCAACGCGCAAACACGAGGCGCGGCAATGGAGAATAAGATGACTCAAGCTTTTCGCGATCTTGTCGGAGTGGTGGCTCGACTTCGTTCTCCCGAGGGATGTCCTTGGGACGTCAAGCAGACCCACGAGTCACTCAAGCCTTTTTTATTGGAAGAAGCGTATGAAGTACTCGAAGCGCTCGACACGCAAGATCCCCGACACCTGCGCGAAGAGCTTGGGGATCTTCTGCTCCAGATTCTGCTTCATGCCCACATCAAATCCGAGGAGCAGACGTTCGACATTGAAGACGTAATCGCCGATTTGACGCATAAACTCATCAGGCGGCATCCCCACGTCTTTACGGCCACATCCGGTGAGGCCCCGAAGTTGGACTCCGAACAAGTCGTCAAGCAATGGGAAGCGATCAAACGAGCCGAACGTTCGACTCAATCCGACTCGGTTTTGGCGGGAATCCCTGCCTCTCTTCCCTCCCTGTTACGGGCTCATCAAATTCAAAAACGAGCTTCACGTACCGGTTTTGACTGGGAGACCTCCGAACAGGTTCTTGAAAAACTGGATGAAGAATTGGGGGAACTGCGAGCGGCAGCCGCCCACCTCCCCGTCTCCGAGCCTTCCGTCCAACAACCGAACGCGGCTGTTGAACACGAGTTGGGGGACGTGTTATTCACCATCGTGAACATGGCGCGTTTTTTAGAAATCAACCCGGAGGAAGCTCTTCGTAAGACGAATAACCGTTTCATCGCGCGTTTCCAATATATGGAACGTCACGCGGCTCCAGAGGGAAGAGCCCTCCAGGAGATGACGGCTTTGGAATGGGATACGTTGTGGGAAGCAGCCAAAAGCCAGGAAAAAATCGAATCTCACCAGGCTTCCGTTTCTCTCGAAACCCAGGACCATGCCCAAGACCATGAATGACTCGGACCCCCCAGAGCAAAACAAACGCGTTGGACTGCATCCGATGATCGTTATCTTTGGAGTGATTATCGGGCTTTGGCTTTTTGTCCAAGCGATTATTCCCAAATCCAAGGATATTCAACCCCCACAGGGGAATGAAGTTCGATCGGAACAACTGGCGCTGTTGCTCAAGGAAGCCGAATCGGCACCGGTGCCTTCGATTAAAGTCACGGCTCACGTGCAAGGAATGAATGCCCTGAGCCTGCTCGTTCCTCGACAAACCACCGACAGCCAAGTCGTGGCCTTACTCAATCACCTAAGACTGTCACGAAAGGATGGCTCTCTTGTTTCACAGATTCCTGCGACCACGCCGGGGAACAACCTGGGTGAATTTGCCGTCGCCGATATTTATATCTTTTCCGATCCGAAATACGCAGTTCCCGAGGCCGTTGAAATTTTATCCGTCGGGGCACATGCGCCGGGTGATTTTTACCAGAGGACCATTCCGTACGAAATAGCCATGGAGCAGGTTCGAGGACATTACGCTATCAATCTCAACCGGAAAAGTCAGCCTGAACACGCCTCCCTGGGATTCGGAGAAACAGCTACGGGCCTGTACTCACGACGGTATCAACCATTGTTTTAATTATGCGACCCGGAGAGACCGTCCATAGAAGAAGCGCCCTCATTCTCTTTCTGTCATTCCTGTATGTGTTCAGTCATTCGTTGACAGAATGAAGGAGCCGGCCACACCATGGTTGTCATTCTGAACGATGAACGAAGTGAAGAATCTCTCGTTCAAACACCGAACGCCAGGAAAAGCAGATCCTTCGCTTCGCTCAGGATGACAGATGAGGCGTGTTTGCGCAGAATGATAGCTCTCCCTCATGCAGGCGGAAACTGTCAACGAATGACTGAACCTTTACAATTCCTGCGAAAGCAGGAATCCAGGATCGTTCTCTTGACGAACGAAAGAAAAAGCAAAAACCCTGGATTCCTATAAATCGCCTGGATCCCCGATCAAGTCGGGGACAAGCGTCGGGAATGACAGACCGGAAAAATGTCGAAGATGACAAAAAGAAACTACAGGCCGACTTTTTCGCGGATTTCCTGTCGGAGTCTGTCGCGTTCCTGGTTCATCCAGGATTCGAGGCGGGGAAAGAGGTGGGACCATGAGCCCGTGAAGGGGTCGAGCATGACGTCACGGCGGTCGTTGAACAGGTTTTCTTCATTGGCGATTTCAAGCTTGCGGTCTCCGATCGCGCGTCCGAGAAGTTGATTGATTCGAAGTTGCTGGCCCGCCGTTCCTCCTGAAAGCTGTAAGATCTTCGTCTTCAGCAGGTCCAATTCTTCTTCGAGACCAATCTTGACCCGAACCCCCTGTGGGGTCGCCCAATGCGGGCGTTGGACGGAATAATCAAAAGACAAGGCAGCCTCTCTCGGCTCACGATACGGCCCCATCACCTTCAGGATGGTATACGGTTCAGCCATTAGGACTGCGCCCTTTCCCGGACGACGTTGTTGTGCGGGGTCCTGGATTGAATTTGCACCAGGTCGAGACTCCCCGTGCCCAGAACCGGGCCCGTCCATTTTTGAAAACCATCCCGCATGGTCACAAGGGTCGTATACCCTTCCCGGCTCAGGAAATCACAAGCGAGCCGGCTTCGTTCACCTTGGGTACAATACACTAAAATTGTTTTTGTCTCCTTGGGGACTTCGGCCTGGAAACGCGTTTCCAGATGTTCGAACGGAATATGTTTGGCCCCAGGCAGGTGATTTGTGAGAAATTCTTTTTGGCTCCGAACGTCCACGACAACCAAGTCCGAACCTGTTCCCGCAGCAGGGCCCTCCATCATTTGCCGTACTTCATCCGCACTTGCCTGGTGATACAGACTCCCCGTCCGGACCAGGGTGCCGTCAAGTTCTTTGCCCGATGCCAACTGGGCGAGTTGCAATCGCAGGATTGCGAGCGCTTCAGACTGTTGCCGGGCCGTCTCCCTCAATTCGTTCTGGCCGTCATACTGTTGGCGCGTGACATCTTTGACTTTTTGCGTCAGCGACCTGAGACGCCACCAGACCAGAACCATCACGCCGGCCACGATTCCGATTCCGATGACAATCAGAAAAGTCATCGGATCAGGTTCCCGATGCCGTGATGAACGGACAAGGATTCTGACGTGAGTTTGGGGAAATTTTGACTGCGGTCCATCAAGACATGAAGCAATGGCTGGTCGGGGCGAGAGGATTTGAACCTCCGACCCCCGCGTCCCGAACGCGGTGCGCTACCTGTCTGCGCTACGCCCCGACGACCTTGCTTCTGTTTCCTATTTCCGGACAAGTGGTTCACAGGATAATCCATGCGCCTCGGCGACAGCCGGATAGGTGATCGCCCCATGACGAATATTGACGCCTCGGGCAATACCCGGATCAGCCCGGAGAGATGCTTCGATTCCCACGTTGGCCAACTGGACTATAAAAGGTAGAGCTGCGTGGGTCAAGGCATAGGTTGAAGTTTGTGGCACAATACCGGGAATATTTGTCACGCCGTAATGCCGGACTCCATCCACTTCGAAAATGGGGTCGGCGTGCGTTGTCGGCCTCGTGGTTTCAACACATCCTCCCTGGTCAACCGCAATATCCATGATTAACGTGCCTTTTTTCATCGTCGCCACCATGGATCGGGAAACCAGAACCGGGCTTTTCGCACCTTTGATCATGACGGCGCCAATCAACAAATCCGCGCTTTTCACGGCTTCCGCAATCGTGAGTCTTTGAGAAGCCAAGGTCGTCAGGCTGTTCCCGAAGCGCTCCTGTAACCCTTGCAGTTGATTGATATCATTGCCGATGACGGTGACTCGCGCCCCGATCCCAAGAGCGACGCCCACGGCGGCTGAGCTCACTCCGCCGGCCCCGAGAATCACGACGTGTCCCCGGGGCACCCCTGGGACGCCGCCCAGGAGAATCCCCTTGCCGCCGTGCGTCCGCTCCAGAAAATGAGCGCCGATTTGAATCGCCAGTTTCCCGGCAATTTGACTCATGGGCTGCAACATCGGTAGATGCCCCCATTCATTTTCCGTTGTTTCATACGCAATGGCCGTACTCCCCGATTGCATCAAGGCCTCGGTCAGAGGCTTGGAAGAAGCCAAATGAAGAAACGTGAACAACGTATGGCGGGGCTGCAAGTACGCAACCTCCGCTATAAGCGGATCTTTGACTTTCAGGACCAGTTCGGCCCGGTCGAAGATCTCTTCTTCCGACGAGGCGATTCGAGCTCCCACGGCATGATACGAGTCATCAGGAAAATCCACTCCCTGCCCGGCATTGGTTTCGACCCACACTTCATGGCCGTTCCGGACGAGTTCATCCACGCCTTCCGTGGTTAAGGCTACCCGAAATTCATGGTCTTTGCGTTCTTTGGGAATTCCGATTTTCATCCCGATTCAGCGGCTCGCGTTGCTGTTATCAATACTTCTTCTGTCATCCTGAGCAACGCGAAGGATCTCGTAGTTGAGGTGTTCGGTTATTGAGCGAGAGATTCCTCACTTCGCTCGGAATGACAACTCTGAGGTGGGCAGCCCCTCATTCTGTCAACGAACATTCACAATCCCGCTTTCTCCATTCTCGCATAATACTGGACACGAGAAAGAGCCCTCCTGTACTATTTTTTTTGTGCTTCGCAACGAAATCTGCTAAGAAACGCAATCATGAGTGGCTTCAAGCATCATATTTTCATTTGCATTAATCAACGGCCCAAGGGCGACCCGAGAGGGTGCTGTGCCGATAACCGGTCCGCGGAACTTCACGCATTCTTCAAACAGGAAGTCCAGCGGCTCGGGCTCAAAGGCATCGTCCGTGCCAATAAGGCAGGGTGTTTGGATCATTGTGAATATGGTCCCAGCGTCGTCATTTATCCGGAAGGCGTCTGGTATTGGGTCGGGAACGAGGCCGACGTCACTGAAATTATGGAACGGCACGTGGTCAAGGGTGAATTGGTCGAACGCCTGCTGATGCCGGGGCACGACGTTCCTCCGCAACAGCTCGAATCTCGCGCCACCCTGATTTCCCCTTAGACGTTCAATCCCATGGTGTGACAAGGGAACAGCCTCACTCTCAACCGTAGCGATCAAAGCACGCAAGCCCACATGTCGGCAAACGAAGCCAAATGGAAAGCGAATCAGGAAAAAGTCGCGTTCCTCAAACAATTTCCCGGGTTACTCCGGACCTGGGATGAGGTGGCCGGCCACACCATCACGTCCGTGACCTCGATTGAACAAAGCGAAGCAAAGGTACTCATGCTGGATAACGGTTCTTTTGCCATTGTACCACCTCTTGCGCCGGAACCTCAGCAACTCCGGGATGGGATCACTGCTGTTGCAACCCGTCTCCGCACCCTCTACCCCGATGCCTATCGCGAATATGAAGCACTCGCCCAACGTGACAGGGAAGCGACCAGGACGGCACGAATGGAAAACATCCTTGGAGCCATTCACAATAACCTGGAAGACATCCCCGAGTTAAAAGACCGGATTCGTTCACTCGTGAAAAAGTGGAATTCTTAATTCTTTAACATGCGACGCCCCGAAAATATGCTGGATATGTTCTCCGGGGGGCTCTTTGAAGGAGTAAAACCCATGATGCTAACGCGGGACCATTTGGTTCGTCATCCTGATCGCTGCACGCATAAGGCCGTGTGTATTCCTGTCTGTCCCACCGGGGCCTGGTTATCGACCCCCCCGTATAAATTCGACGAATCACGGTGCATGGAAACGTGTCGGATGTGCCTCGATGCCTGTCCCTCACAAGCCATTTACGCCGTCTTTCAAAAAGGAGAAAAGCTGCTCGTGCCCCAACCCGAGTAATCGCTTTTATCCAATTGTCTTGCGGAGGTGCCCCCAATAGGCCGTGCCAATGGTTCTGCTTCCGCCGGTCAGTGTAGAGGCAGCCATAATCCGATAGACCTCGAACCGGGAAATTTTCAATTGTTGGGCGGGGTCCAGGATATTGTCGCACGTGGTCAGGAGATGCAGCGTTTTCAGGGCGATGAGAATCGGCCACATACAGGCCAGTCGAAGACGAAGGTCGCGTCGTGGAATGGACGTGGCGTACAGCCATCCTTGATCCAAATGTGCGAGGGCGGTCTTCACCAACGTGTGCAGGATGGGGCTGAAGGCCGCCATCGTGCGCTTATCCAATAAATCGCGAGGTTCCAAGCCTGCCTGCGCCAACAACTCCAAGGGAATGTAACAGCGTCCGCGGCGCAGGTCCTTGGACAGATCTTTCAAAATGTTGGTCAATTGGAGCCCTTTGCCGAACCGGATGCCCGTACGAATTTTGGATTCCCGGTCCCACGTGCGGCGTATGCGCGGCAAATGGGCATACATGATATTGGTCCAAAACTCCCCGACGCAGCCCGCGATCTTATACGTATAAAGGTCGAGATCCTCCAACGAAGAAAGCGCGGCCAGTTCAGCCTCGGATTCCCCTGGGAAACGATCCAGATCCATTTCCATGCCACTGATAAGAATCGGCAGGACGTCACGGACCTCCGCCTGATCGTCAGGTGCCAGGTTTTCGTACGCCTCGAAACAGCGATCCAGGTGTTCGAGTAACGTGCGTTCACCAGGATGCTCCTGTTGTGGGGCCGTCACAGCTTGAATGGCCTTGACTTCTTCCCGATTGCAGGATTCCCGAACGAATTGGAGCTTGAGTTGCCGTAACAGCGTTGCCCTGGTGCCCCGATCCATCCGGCCCGCGTCCGCAATCGTATCGGCCGCGCGCGCGAACAGATACGCCAACCCCACCTGTTTGGCCACGCTCCCCGGCAACACGGCCAGGGTCAGATAAAACGAACGCGAAACCTGTTTTAAAACGTCATGCAGTAAATAACGCTCGACGTGTTTCGCACGCATCATCGACTCTCCGGCCGAACCTCGAGACGCCCCTCCATCCCCTCTTCGCGATGGCTGGGGAAAAACAGCAATTGCTTATCGCAATAAAAGGTGTACGTTCCCGGAGTCTGCACCGAAAACCGGATCGTGACGCTATCTCCGGCATCCACGCTGACGTCATGCTGCAAAGCCACGTCCGGATAATCAAGGACGAAATTGTGTGGAGTCAGAAAACTCTGGTTTTCAAGCTGAAGCTCGATCGGCAAGCCCGCCTCGACGCTGATGTGCGGCGGCGTGTACTCATAACTGTCCAGTACAATGAAGGCCCGCTGTATCCCATCGGCATCCGGTTGAAGAACCAGAACCTCCTCGTCGGTCTCCCCACGAGAAACCCCTGAAGAAAAAACCAGCAATGCACAACCGAACAGCACGGCCACCCAAGGTTTATGTCCCATCAATCTTTTCCGCCTTTCCTTTTCCTACCGGCCTACAGGTGGGCAAGTTGTTTCCCAATTCCCCTCTTTTGTAAGGAGGGGTGAGGGGAGGTAGAGAACATTTGCAGGGCCTCATCCCGGCGAACATCCCACCTTGACTCACAAAAAAATGGTATTACTATATCATTAATAAAAGAAATATAGAGGGGACTTCTTGAGGGTTTCAAGGCAAGTCACTTTCTTCCTGCCCCGTCTTTAACGGCCCGGCTACCGGCATTTCATGAAACAGTATACGAGTTCATAATTCACGGCTCATCAACAGGCAAAGTGTTTTTGTAGAGGAGGAACGAATGAAAAAGCTGAAAGGCGTCGGCTTGCTGCTGCTGTCCAACATCCTGATTTTTATCACCCTTTCGATCACCTTCACGATTCTCTCGGAAATGGTCCTCCCGGCGTTTGGGATCGACCTCAGCGGCTCGTTCGTTCATCAGGACCTCTTGTGGGCCTTTGTCCTTGGATTCGGCGGAGCCTTCCTCAGCTTGGCGTTTTCCAAGAAAATGGCGCGAATGATGTTGAATTGCAGGCAGATTACCCAACCGCAGCACCCCGCCGAATTACTCGTGTATGAGACGGTACAGAAGATCGCCAATCGGCTGAACATTAAAACGCCGGAAGTCTGGCTGTACGACTCGCCGGACCCCAATGCCTTTGCCACAGGGCCGTCGAAGAACAACTCGATGGTTGCCGTGTCAACCGGCTTACTGACCAACCTGAACGAAGGAGAAGTGCGGGCCGTCCTGGCCCATGAAATGGGGCACGTCTATAATGGCGATATGTTTACGACGACGATCCTGGCCGGCTTGATGAATACCTTCGTCTATTTTATCAGCAGAATCGTGTATCGCCAGGTAGCCGAACGCAATCCCATGCTGGGCATCGGCGTCTACTTTTTTCTCCAGATCGTCTTATCGATCCTCGCGATGATTCCCATCAGTTGGTGGTCACGACGCCGGGAATTTTCCGCCGACAAATTTGCAGCCAATACGGTAGGCAAAGAGGATATGATCTCGGCGCTGCAAGCGATTGACCGATGGGTCAAACAGGTCGAATACCAGTATCAGACGGAAGATGCCCTGGCGACCATGAAAATCTCAGGGCAGTCTCGAAGTTTTATGCAGATCTTCTCGACGCATCCGCCGATCGAAGCCCGCGTCGCCGCCTTGCGGAAGCTGTAAACGTCAGAAAAGTTGCATTGATGTTCGCGGGATGGGAATACAGGCAAACCCGATGACGCGACGCGCTACTTGGTGTTGCACGCTTTTTCATGCCATGGACTTCTTGCGATAAGGTACCCGACGGTCATGCCCAGTAGACCGCCGAGACACCATCCCGCAAGCACGTCCGTTGGGTAATGTGCCCCAAGGTAGACGCGGGAGATGCCGCCAAGGAGCAGAAGGGGGCCCACGACCCATCGGGTCGAGGGGAACAGCACACCAAGAAAGACCGCGGTGGTTGCCGCGTTCACGGCATGATTGGACGGCAGGCTGAACAGGCCCCCGCATCCGGCCAGTTCATTGACGTTCAGAAGAACCTGACACGGCCGCGGACGAGCCAGCCATAGCTTGATTTGGGCCCCGACGAAATCCCCTGCACCGATCGAGACACCCAGGACCGACGTCACCAGCATGCCGTGACGCCAATCGATCCATACCCGCCAGGCCAGATACGCCACAACCAACACGACGAAATTTCTCGCCGATGAGCATTGCAGCATCAACCAATCCAAGGCTGATGACTGGCCGACCCACCCATTGACGGCGTAAAACAGTGCCGTATCCCAATCCATTGACTCCCCCGGCTTCTTTGGTGACGGATGATGTGCTAGGATTCCCCGCTAACGTGAATACGGAGAGTTATGATGCTCATCGACAGCCATGCTCATTTGGATGATCTGAGATACGATACCGATCGGGACAACGTCCTTCAACGTGCCGAAGCTGCCTGCATTGAAGCCATCGTCACGATTGGCTGTGATTTAGCTACCAGCCAAGCCGCCGTTGCCCTGGCACAAGCGCATCCTCACGTCTTTGCCACCATCGGCGTCCACCCGCACGAAGCCAAGGAAATCGGAGAAGGCTGGTATGAGTCGTTTCGGTCACTGGCCCGACACCCGAAAGTCGTGGCCTATGGCGAAATCGGGTTGGACTATCATTATGACCATTCTCCACGGGAGATCCAACGCCAACGGTTTCGTGAGCAGATTCACCTTGCACGCGAACTGGCCCTTCCTCTTGTCATTCACACGCGTGAAGCCCAGGAAGATACCGTGAAGATCCTTCGGGAAGAGGGCGCGGTTGACGTCGGCGGCGTCTTCCATTGTTTTTCAGGAGACATGTGGCTCGCCAAGGACGCACTGGACCTGGGTTTTTATCTTTCCTTTTCCGGCGTGCTGACGTTCAAGAATGCGACGATGTTGCGGGACATCGCGAAGACCGTTCCTCTCGACCGTCTCATGGTCGAAACGGATTGTCCCTATCTCGCGCCTGTTCCCTATCGCGGGAAACGGAATGAACCCGCCTACGTACAATACGTGGCGGAAACATTGGCGGAGATCCGTGGAAACGGGTCCGTTGAATCCATTGCACGGGCCACCGTTGAAAATACAAAACGTGTCTTCAGAATCCCCTGAGCTGGCGTTTCCGTGCCCGGACGGATTTTGGCAACTTACGAGGATTGCCTTTTTTATTGGGGCGTTCCGGAGGTCTCTCGTCTTCGATCTTTGCCCCGCCTTGCGTCAAGGAAATGGCTTGAGGTTTCCTGATAAGGGTTTTTTTATCTCCAAAAAGTTCGAGTTTTACTTGAAATTCTTGAGACTTCATCACAAAGGCCCCATGGGCTTTGGCCGTCTGGATAATCTCCAAATCCGAAGAAACCACGGCACAGGCTTGACCATACTGCCGGGCCAGGCGTTGGATAACCTGATCGGCACGCTCTCCCCGTTTGGTAAACACCACCTGCACCCCCGTCCGGTGTTCGTAATGCTCAAGCCCTGTCTGCTCCCGCCAGGCATCAAACACCACGGTCACGGGATGCCCTTTGGATTGGCTGTACAACGAAAGCCGCCGGATGAGGGCTTCCCGCGTCCCGGCACCGTCGGTTGGCTCCTCCGACTTTTTCTTGCCGAGAGCTCCCAGTAAATTGTATCCGTCTATGATGATAGAGAGTGGCATACGGCGAGACACGCTATCCCAGTGTTTTCATAGTGTCAATGACAGAACACGAAGAGTTTGTTATTCTGAGACGACGTCATCTTCTTTTCGTTAACTCTCATGAAAAACGTTTTTGCCCTTGCCCTGATATGTTACGTGGCCTTTTGGGGGGCTGTTGCGGAGCCGGTATCGGCATCCGAATCGTCCCCTCGCCCCGTCTTGTCCAATAAGGCATTCCCGGCGCACGTTCTGTTGGCAAAAAAAGGAACCTCGACTGGTCGAACCACCTCTACACTCACCCTCAACAACGTCCGGCATCATGCTCATAAACAATATACCCGGGTTGTGTTTGACCTGACCGGCCGCGTCAAAATCAAAGAACGCAAGAACCAACGCATAGCGACGATTTCCCTGACCAATGTCACGCTGAGCAAGCGCGTTCAGCAACAAATCAAGAGAAAAGATTTTCCACCGGCCATTGTCCTATCTCCGGAAAAGCCTCGAACCGTCAGTATCGTTCTGGACTTACAAGCCCTCCGGACGTACAGAGTCCTCACCCTCCGTCAACCCGACAGGGTGGTGGTGGATCTCTTTTATGCCAAAAAAACACCGGGAGTCGTGGCAAAACCTGAAAACAAACCTTCCAAGCCTGCCCCCGACGTTTTTAATCGGGGGACGGCTCGGCGAGGCAACCCTCGTGGCGTGCAATCGAAAAGCTCCTTCTCGAAAACTCAAAACGACGTTCTCGTCGTCATCGACCCCGGTCACGGTGGAAGAGACCCCGGAACCATCGGGCGAAAAGGCACCAAAGAAAAAGCTATCGTCTTGCAGGTCTCGAAATATTTACGCGAACTGATTCAAAACCGTCACAAAGCCAAAGTATTGTTGACTCGATCAAAAGACATGTTTCTTGATTTGGAAAAGCGCGTGAAATTTGCCAATAAAAAAAAGTTGGAATGGTGTGGGAAGGACATGGGTTCAAACGTTGATGCAAAGAAAAAGTCACGGATCTGTTTGTTTGTGTCCATTCACGTCAATTCTCATCCCCGGAAATCCATTCAAGGAGTGGAGATTTACCATTTTGGAAAGGCCAGTGATCCCCGTGCCCTGGAAGTAGCTGCCCGAGAAAACGGCATGAAATTGGAAAGTAACACCCCACCCTGGCAGTTCATTATTACCGATAATCTAAATGACCATAAGATCAAAGAATCCCAGACTTTTGCCGAGAGCACGAATGACAAGCTCATCACAACGTTACGCAAGAATTACAAAATCAAAAATCATGGGGTAAAAACCGCCCCTTTTTACGTCCTGCGTTTCACGACTATGCCGAGTATCCTGGCTGAAGTGGGGTTTGTGTCCAATTCGATGGAAGAAAAACGGTTGAAGACGACAACTTTTCAGAAAAAACTGGCCGAGGGAATCTATCAAGGCATTCAAGCATACCTCAAGAAACTGTAATGTTCGTTTATTCGTTGACAGAATTTGTATCAAGGAACTCCTCCTGTCATCCTCGACGCTTGTCCCCGACATTCTTAATCGGGGATCCAATCAAGGGAAGGATCCAGGGTTTTTTCTTCGTCTGTAAAGAGAACGACACTGGATTCCCGATTACTAACGTCGGGAATGACAAAAGGAGGTTCTTTGCGTATCAATGGTCAACGAATGAGTGAATGCATCCAATCCGGCACCGATTTATGACCACGTACAAGCTACTGCTTGAATATGACGGGACAATGTATGCCGGATGGCAACGGCAACCCGACCAACCTACCATCCAAGCGGCGCTTGAAGATGCGTTGCGCCAAATTACCCAATCCTCTATCTCGACGATAGCGGCAAGTCGAACGGACGCGGGCGTTCACGCCCTGGGACAAGTCGTCGGTTTTCAATCGGAGAGACCGTTCCTGCCCCATGAGTGGACTCGCGCCTTGAACGGAGTGCTCCCGAAAAACATCAGCGTGCGCCAGACGGAGGTCGCGGCCGACGACTTTCATGCACGGTACGACGCGCACTCCAAAATGTACGAATATCGAATTCTCAACCAGCCGACACGACCGGCGTTGGATCGTCTCCGGGTTTGGCAGATTGCCAAACCCCTTGACGTGAACCTCATGCGCGATGCCTCACGTCACGTCCTGGGACAACACGACTGCACGTCGTTTCAAGGGCCGGCTGCCGGCACGAAAAATCCCGTCTGTACCATCCAACGGATTGACTGGTTAGGTGACGGCCCATTGATTCGTTTCACGATACAGGCCGACCGGTTCTTAAAACAAATGGTTCGGGCATTAGTCGGAACCCTGGTCGAAATCGGTCATGGGAAAAGGAGCCCTGATGCGTTGATGACCATCCTCGAAGCCAGGGATCGCCGAGAGGCGGGTCCCACGGCCCCCCCTCAGGGGCTCTACCTTCTTCGCGTCCATTACAACACGGAAGACCCGTAAGCCGGCGCTCAATGCCCGGTCCCCTTCGTCAGCCCGTCTCTCCGATTCAGCCGAAGACCGGCCCCCCTCCTGTCATCCCTGTATGTGTTCAGTAATTCGTTGACAGAATGAAGGAACCGACCACACCAATATGGTCATTCCGAGCGTAGCGAGGAATCTCGTAGTTTCGACAACCGAACGCCTGGAAAAGCAGATCCTTCGCTTCGCTCAGGATGACAGATGAGGCGTATTGCGCAGGATGATGGCTTCTCTCTAATGCCAGGCAAAAACTGTCAACGAATGACTGAACATTTACAATCCCCGACGCTTGTCCCCGACCTGACCGGAGATCCAGGCGGAAGGATAAGCTACAATTCCGTGACGCCGTCGCTTCGCACAACCCGTTTAACCTGAATGCGACCGCGCATAAATGGATGGATCTCGCAATGATAGGAATAGGTTCCCGGAGGCAAGCTGTTCACGCTGAAACGTTCGCCGGGATGAAGGTGTTCTGAGGCAAAGGCGCATTTCCCTCCCCGCCCACACCCGTCGTGGGTCACGGTATGCGGCTGCATCGACTGATTGTACCACTGCACCGCCTGCCCCGGGAGGATCGTCATAGTCGAGGGTGCATAAAAAGGCGTCCGATCCAAAAGGATGATTTGAGAACCCCCTGCCTGACCCGAGCCAAGCGGAAGGACAACGACAAGCATCATCCAGCCGAGATGAAAAAATTTCAACACCGCGGTTACCCTTTCCAATGACGGCACATAGGCCGTCCCCTGCATATCATACAAACCAACACATGTTGAGTAAATGCTTTTAGGTACAAACCGGCTTACTTGATGCTCCGATCCTCCCCGTCTTGCGAAACCCGATGGTTCCCAAGTGACATTGCCATGCTCAAGGAGTAGGATTTTATCAGAAGGTATGCCAACTGGCCTTCCTATGAAACCGAGACCATGATTCCAGAATTGGACCACCCCACTTTTCGTCTGGCCGTTGCTCAATTCGACCAGGTGGCGGAGGCCATGAACCTGGACACCAATCTGCGAGAGCGGTTGAAGACTCCGCAGCGGTCGTTGATCGTCGCACTCCCGATTCGAATGGACGACGGCCACGTTCGCGTCTTTCAAGGATACCGGGTCCAACACGATTCCGCACGTGGGCCATCCAAGGGCGGGCTGCGGTACCACCAGGACGTCGCCCTGGGAGAAGTGGCGGCATTAGCCATGTGGATGACCTGGAAAACCGCCCTGGTCGGACTTCCGTATGGAGGGGCAAAGGGTGGCATTCAAGTCAATCCTCATATGCTGTCACTCTCCGAACTGGAACGTCTCACCCGGCGATATGCGGCTGAAATCTTTCCGCTGATCGGCCCGGACAAAGATATTCCCTCACCGGATATCGGCACGAACCAGCAAGTCATGGCCTGGTTCATGGACACCTACAGCCAGCAGGTCGGATTCTCCGTCCCGGGCGCCGTCACGGGCAAACCCCTTGCAATCGGAGGGAGTCTGGGTCGCGAAGAAGCCACCGGACGAGGGGTGGTGAACGTGACGATAGAAGCACTTCGCCATAAGGGGATTGACCTGGAGGATACGAGCGTTGTGATCCAAGGGTTTGGGAACGTGGGTTCACACACCGCCAAAATCTTCGACGAAGCCGGGGCTCGAGTGATTGGCATCAGTGACGTCACGGGTGGCGTCTTCAATCCGAAAGGGTTGCCGATGGACGAGATCTTCCAACACCATCGGCTCGGTTTGCCCGTTCAAGACATGAAAGTCGGTGATCACCTGACCAACGATGAGTTGCTTGCCCTGGATTGTACGGTATTGATTCCCGCCGCGCTCTCTGAACAAATTACCGGCAAAAACGCCGGACACCTCCGCTGTCGCATTCTGGCGGAAGCGGCGAATGGGCCAACGACGTTGGAGGCGGATGCTATTTTAAACGATCGGGACGTCTTCATTATCCCCGATATTTTAGCCAATTCAGGCGGAGTGATCGTCTCGTATTTTGAGTGGGTCCAGGACGTCCAACATTTTTTCTGGAATGAGCGTGACATTCAGCAACGACTTCATGAACTCATTACCACGGCCTTCCATCGGACATTTCGCTTTGCAGAAGAGAAGAAAATCACGATGCGGACTGCCGCCCTCATGAGCGGAATCGATCAGGTTGCGCAAGCCCATACCGCCCGAGGCCTCTATCCATAAGTCACAAGAATCTCTCGGACTGGTGTCCAGAGTTGCAGGTCGGATTAGCGAAGCGTAATCCGACGGATTCGCAGATTTTCAGATTGTCGGGTTACGCCTGCGGCTAACCCGACCTACAAATGCTGAAAATGGGACGCCTCGCCCCAATCTGTCATCCTCGACGCTTGTCCCCGACGCCTGTCCCCGACCTGATCGGGGATCCAGTCAAGTAAAGGATCCAGGCAATCTACGAGGATCCAGGGTTGTTTCTTATGAGGATAAAGACACTGGATCCCCGATCAGAGCCTGTCCTCGACGTTTGTAATCGGGGATCGGGGATGACAGACAAAGACAAAAACAAGACCTTGAATTCCCGCTAACGACCGTGTGAATGACAGAAGGGAAAAACTTACGCCACTTCCTCTGCATAAATTTTCATGCAGGCGTCCAAAAACGTTACGGCATCGGGTTTCGGGCGTTGGAAAGAATTCCGGCCGATGATCGAACCGAAACCTCCCCCATCGCGAATCGCCCGCACCTCGTCGAAAATGGTCTTGTCCGTACCCTTGGCGCCTCCGGAGAAAATGACGATACGTCTCCCGTTGAACGCACTTTGCACCACGTGACGGATTCGCTCGACCGGGGTACTGATCGGAATGTTCTCGGCTTCATAGACCTTTTTGGCTTCCGGTTGATAAATATGATCCGTCGGCACTTTGACCTTGATGATGTGCGCTCCCAGTTGGGCTGCGATCTGGGCGGCATAGCACACCACGTCAATGGCCGTCTCTCCCGCCTTGTTCAATTTCCCGCCACGGGGATACGACCAGACCACTACGGCCAGTCCGACGGACTTGGCTTCCTCGGCAATCTCCTGCAAATTTTCATACATCTCCTGGCTGTACGACGACCCGGGGTAAATGGTGTACCCGACCGCAGAACATCCCAAACGAAGAGCGTCCTGCACGCTGCCCGTCACGGCTTGATTGTAGTCGTCGCCGCCGAAAAGAGAGTCGCTGTTATTGAGCTTGAGGATCAATGGAATGTGGCCGGCATATTCCGCTGCGCCGACCTCCAAGAATCCCAAAGGAGCCGCACAGGCATTACATCCGGCATCAATAGCCAGTTCAAAGTGGTAAAGAGGATCATACCCGGCAGGATTGGCGGCAAAGCTTCTGGCAGGACCATGTTCAAAACCTTGATCCACCGGCAAGATCAAGAGCTTACCGGTTCCCGCCAACCGGCCGCTCATCAATAACCTGGCTAAATTAGCCCGAATGCTCGGCGCGTCACTTTGATAATACCCGAGGATTTCTTGTACACGTTTGGTGATTCTGGGACCTTCACTCACAAGCCATTCCTCCTGTGCTATGTAAATCCATTCCCACTCCCTCAACACCCTCTGGCCCGGAGGGAACGGGCTGGGATGAGGGGGCACCTTAAGTTCCCCTCCTTTGTAAGGAGGGGTGAGGGGAGGTAGAGCCGGAGGCCGTGTGTGGTCAGTGCCATTTAGGGATGCGACTCTACTCTACCCCTCCTACCCTCCCCTTACAAAGGGGAGGAAAAACTCTATCAGTCTTCCGTGTTCTCCAATTTTTTTCGCAGGTCGATGAGTTCCCGCTCCATGGCGTCAAAGCGTTCGGCGATCGGGTCGGGAATATTCGCATGGTCCATGGCTTCTTCGGGCACCCGGACCCCGATCGACTTGACAATTCGGCCCGGAATGCCGGTGACCGTGGAATTGGACGGAACTGATCGTAAGACCACCGAATTGGCTCCGATTTTCACTGAATCCCCGATTCGAATATTTCCCAACACCTTGGCGCCGGAACCTACGACCACGTGACTTCCCAATGTTGGATGTCGTTTCCCTTTTTCTTTTCCCGTTCCGCCCAACGTCACCCCTTGAAACAACGTGACGTAATCGCCGATTTCCGCGGTCTCGCCAATCACCACGCCCATGCCGTGATCGATGAAAAACCCATGTCCGATCGAAGCCCCGGGATGAATTTCGACGCCCGTCACCCAACGGGCGACTTGTGAAACCAGCCGGCCCACTAATCGAAGCCGCATCTTCCACAACCGGTGAGCCACTCGATGTGCCAGCAACGCCTGAAACCCGGCATACGTCAAAAACACTTCAAGCGTGGTTCTGGCGGCAGGGTCGCGATCAAAAACGGCTCGAAGATCCTGTTGAATCGTACTGAACATCGTTCAAATCATTTTCTCATCAGATGGCACGTGAGCAATAAGACAGACGGCTTGGGCGGCAATCCCTTCTTGTCTGCCCAGCGTCCCGAGATGATCATGGCTTTTGACCTTCACGTTGACGAGTGACGGTTCAACCCGTAAAACCCGGGCCAGTTGTGTGCTCATCTCAGTCAAATAGGTTCCCAGCCGAGGAGCCTGAGCCACGACGACCGTATCGAGATTGACGAGACGAAACCCCCGATCCGCGAGTTTGGCGTGAACGCCTTCCAGCATGTCCAGACTATTCATATTCGTCAATCGTGGGTCACTGCTGGGATAGTAACGGCCCAAATCCCCTTCTCCCATAGCTCCCAACAGCGCATCACACACCGCATGCGTGAGAGCGTCCGCATCGGAATGGCCATCCAACCCGTGAGTATGCGGAATCCGGACTCCGCCCAGGATGAGCGGCCTTCCTTCTTTCAGTTGATGAATATCATACCCGATTCCAACCCGCATACGTTGGCTCGTCCTTTTCTATCCGAACTCTCAAACCAATAAGGATACAGGAAAAAAGCAATCAGTGAAAAGAACAGAAGTTTGTTATAAAGAAGGACGATTCCTCTGGGCGGCTAAACCTGTCTCCGACGTTCTTAATCGGAGAATCGCTTCTCCCATAACCAGGTCTTCCGGGCGGGTCACTTTAATGTTGTCTATACTTCCATTGACGATGGAAACCCGATGCCCAACCCGCTCGACTAAAAACGCGTCATCCGTTGCCTCCACGCCGGCTTGCCGGCTTGACCGGTGCGCTTCCCGCAGTAACTCGATTCTGAAGGCTTGCGGCGTTTGAGCCAGCCAGAGCCGTTGCCGGTCAAGAGTCGTTTCGATCATCCCGTCCGAAGCCGCCCGCTTCACCGTATCATGGAGGGGAATCGCCACGATAGCCGCACCATGGGTCCTGGCCTCATCAACCACGCTTTGGACCATTGTGTCCGTCACGAACGGCCGTACGGCATCATGGACCAATACGATCTTGGTACGCGCGTCGACTGCCTGCAATCCATTCCACACCGAATCCTGTCGCCGTGCTCCGCCAGCGATGACTTTGCTGATTTTGGAAAAGGCAAATCGCGGCAGGAGTTCTTTTTGACAATAGGTCACCGTGTCATGGGGAACAACCACGACGATTTCAGCAATTGTCCTGCTCGACTCGAACACCCGAATGGCGTGGACGAAAAGCGGAACGTCACCCAATTGAAGAAACTGCTTGGGGGTCTCGTTCCCCATTCGAGTACCGCACCCTCCGGCCGGTACGACCGCGGCAACCCACTCATCCACGTGCGAAACTCAACACATCCCGATCGGTTTCTTCCCGCAGGCGGGTAAAGATCATCCTGCCCGCACTCGTTTGCAATATGCTCGTGACGACGACGTCCACGTTTTTGCCTATACAGCGTTTAGCATTATCGACGATCACCATCGTCCCGTCATCCAGGTACGCCACGCCCTGCCCGGATTCTTTTCCTTCTTTCAACACGAATACCCGCATCATTTCGCCGGGCAGGACGATCGGCTTGAGCGCGTTGGATAATTCATTGATGTTCAGCACGTGCACGCCCTGCAGTTCGGCGACCTTATTCAGGTTCAAATCATTGGTCAAAATTTTGGCGTTCAGTTTCTTGCCCAATTCCACCAACTTGGCGTCAACTTCTTTGATGTTGGGAAAATCGTCTTCAATAATCTTCACCACCACGTCGTCATTTTTTTGAATTTGGTTAAGAATATCGAGTCCCCGGCGACCCCGTACGCGTTTTAACGAATCGGCCGAATCGGAAATATGTTGCAGCTCCTGCAAAATAAATTGAGGAATGATGAAATCACCCTCCATAAACCCGGTTTCACACAGGTCGGCAATACGGCCGTCGATAATCACGCTCGTATCCAGTAATTTGGGCGTGAGAAATCGTCCCGCCGGATTCAAGCCGGTGGTGGTCGTGTCGTCCCCATCGTACTCCTTGCCATAGCGAACACCCGACACGAGTCCGAGATACGGGAAAATCAGAAGCGTTGTGAACGTGACCCATCGGATGACCGGATGTGGGCCCAGGAAGAGTGTCAAAAAAATACACATCCCCGAGAGGAGCATCCCCAGGCTGAAGCCAATACCGCCATACACGAGGGTGCGGGCCGGGAGACGTTCCAGGAAGGAAATCTCTACGGACACCAGCGCTCCGCTGAGCAAGGCCCCGAAGCCTGCGCCGGCTGCGGCATAGAGCATCCTCCCGTCTCCCGTCACGTATCCCACCGTGAGCCCGAGCAGAATGCTGATGACAACAAAACCGGCTCGCAGAGCCATGAGGTCTCCTCTTACGTGGTGCATGCCTGGACATATGTGACAAAAATACTCTTATTCCAAGCAGTTACTGCCTTAAACTATCTAAACAAGCCAAACCGGTGTTACTCTCGACTCAGAAATTGTTCTACGACTTCGACGTCTTCACGACTACCGATGATAAGCGGTACGCACTGGTGAGGCGTCTTGGGATGAATCCCGGCAATCCGTTCCACGCCCGTGCTTCCGAACCCTCCGGCCTGTTCCACCACGAAACTCAACGGAGCGGCTTCATACATCAAACGCAGTTTTCCCTCGGGCTTCTTCATTTCACCGGGATACAGGTAGAGCCCACCCTTCAAAAGAATCCGATGGACGTCCGCCACGAGACACCCCGTGTACCTGGAGGAATATGGCCGTCCCGTTTCCTTATCATCATCCTGAAAGTAATCAACGGTTTTTTTCAAAACTTGTGACCACTTACACTTATTTCCTTCATTGACACTATAAATTTTTCCGCGGGCTGGAATCTGCACGTTCGAGGCGGACAGGAAAAACTCGCCGGCCACCGAATCAAGCGTAAATTGATGGACTCCCTCTCCGCACGTATACACAAGAATGGTGCTCGCTCCATACAACAGATACCCGCCGGCGACTTGCTCACACCCCGGTTTCAGAAAATTTCCGTTGGGGTCCAACCGATGGATGGAAAAAATCGACCCGAGGGGAGCATTGACGTCGATATTCGAGGAACCGTCCAGGGGATCGAAAAACACGGCATATTTCCCAGATCCTTCGACAGGCTCAGGACGGGCTCCTTCGGCACGCGCCACGGCCAACGGTTCATCCATTTCTTCGGACACCACGATTTGCACAATGTCACAATCCTGAAAGGCATCCACAAAAATCTGGTTGGCTCGTGCATCCATTCGTTGCACCTGCTCGCCATGGACGTTCGTCGTGTTGGTCGTGCCGAGACTATCCGTCAGTCCCGCTTCCATCAGGTCCCGGGCAATCCTTTTCCCGCCCGAGACGATCCGGTTTATGATGGTGGAAAATTCTTCCGCACTATCAGGCTGGAGTCGGCGTTGTTCGACAATATGGTGGGTGAGGGAGACCATGACCGGATTCCGCAGATAAAATAAATTATTATAGGATCTTTCTTGAAAAAGTCGAGAGTCATTTTTGTGGCGGAACCCATTTTTCAATCATTGCTGTGGCCGACCCGACAATCACACGGGCTTCCATCATAACGGGAACCCGCTCTTCCGTATTGGTCACCCAGATTCTGATATTGCCTTCATTCAAAAAAATCCCCCGAAACGGCATGATCGCCAACAGGCGGATTGCTTCGACCTCGCCCCAGGGCCCGCTGATCGATTCGACCGCTTCGACTTTGACCTCAACGTTGTAGTTTTTCCGGTCGTGATGAATATTCAAATAGACTGAAGAGCCCGGTTCGAGATTCGGCAGCGTGCGCAAAAAATATAAACACGATAAGGGACCATGCGTACCGGGAGGAATGTCATGAACCGAGGGCGTCCCGTCTTTCATCACCGTGACCTGGTTGGTCACGTGATCAAACGTGACATCAAACTGTTCATGGCGACCGCCCTCCCGACGTTGGAAAAATAAATGCCGGGGGAGCATGGTCCGGGAATCGACCAGCGAATCCACGTGGTTCTTGACGGGAAAGAAAAAAGAAATGAAATCATTCGATCGAATCGTGGTCGTCAGGTGTCGGGCCGAACGCCCGTCCGCGTCAACCAGCGTTTCGTTTTTCATGTATGCGTGTCCGGCTGGAACACCCCACAGGGAGATGCCATAGCGATAATCTTCTTTTTCCTGAACAGCAAAAGCGGCAGGTGACAGAGCCATCCCCCACAGAAATCCCAGGAGCAGGCCGCTCACACCGATCATGAACAGTTTATGTCGAATGGATACAGTGCGCATACGTATCTGCGGAGATTGTACACTACCCGGAGGGAACAGCCACATGCTTTCTGTCATCCCCGACCTGATCGGGGATCCAGCGCCTTCCCTTTGTCTTTTTACCCGCTCCCCCTGTGAGAGGGCCAGGGTGAGGGCAACGCGATCAGAACCAGTGTCATTCCGAGCGCAGATCCCGGTCTGTCATCCTGAACGAAGTGAAGGATCTCGTAGTTTCTTCTTTCCGTCATCCACACTTTTCTCCTAACGTCATCCTGGACCCGATCAGGGATCCATGGTCTTTGCTTTTACCTTTTCCTTTTCTGTCATCCTCGACGCTTGTCCCCGACGCCTGTCCTCGACCTGATCGAGGATCCAGTCAAGTAAAGGATCCAGGCAATCTACAGGATCCAGAGTCTTTGCTTGTCTCCTTCCGCCATCCCCGACCCGATCGGAAATCCAGTGTCTTTTCTTTGTCTTTGTAGCCGCGCCATCTCATGGCGCTCTTTTCTCCCTGGAGAGGAATGGTTCGACGCCGATGCTGACAATCTGCTAATCTAGAACATTGATAGTCAATCAAAAAAAGCCCGAAACCCTCGTTCGCATCCGGGCTGGAATTGAAGGCTGCTGGCATGCACCCACTGATCGAAAAACACCGAACCGAAATCTGTGCTCTCGCAAAGCGTCACGGCATTGACGATCTGCGAATATTTGGCTCCATGGCTAGGGGCAATGCCGACGATGACAGTGACGTCGATTTGTTGGTCTCCCTGCCTCCCGGCAAGAGCGGCTTGGTGCTCGGTGGGCTGCTGATGGATGTCCAGGACCTCCTGCAGCGCCGGGTAGAAGTGGTGACCGAGCGCGCCCTCCATCCTGCACTTCGCGAGCGCGTGCTGAAAGAGGCACAGCCTTTGTTTTATCCGTCATCCCCGACCTGATCGGGGATCCAGAGGCTTTCCCTTTGTAGTCGTAGCCGCACCATCTCATGGCGCTCTTTTTCAAGCAGCATGAGTCACTTGGCGTTTAAATCTGAAGCGCACGCCTGATAAAGACGCTAACCCGCTATTTAACACTTGTCTCTTTGCGCGGAAGCTAACGCGTCGACGGAAGAAATAAGACTGCAATTGGCCTAGAGTGGATAGAAAAAAACACAACCACCCTTTTCTCAGTTTTTTGTAGGTCGGGTTAGCCGAAGGCGTAACCCGACAATCGGCAAATCCGTCTGATTACGCTAAAAGGGGCCGAAAATAGTCTAAAACGATACCTTATTACGTCTTTTTAGCGTATTTTCTGCCCTATCTTGCCTCTTTTTGTCTTCTCAATTATTTCCCGCTGATCGCGCACGAAAAAGCGGGAATAGGCAGGTCATTGCGTCTTATCGCGCGAATGAGCGGTGTTTCATGGCGCGAACGACCGGGTGCAGGCTTCCAGTTCCCCTTCCAGATAGGTGCGAATGGCCTGCAATTGTTCGACCGAGGTTGCTTCAAATCGAAGAACCAACGCGGGTTGCGTGTTGGAGGCGCGAATGAGTCCCCAGCCATCATCGAAACAGACTCGAACTCCGTCAATCGTGACGACTTCTCGAATCGCGAGGCTCGAATTATTAGAGTTCGTCGCATTCGGCTGCCTGGCCGTTTCGACAAGCCGGTTTCGTACTGCCTCGACCACCTGGAATTTCACGTCGTCCGGACATTCCATGCGAATTTCCGGGGTGACCTGAGTGGGCCGCAGATCCGCGAGAAGGGAAGAGAACGGTGCTTGCGCTTTCAACAGAATTTCAATCAACCGGCATGAGGCATAAATGGCGTCGTCGTACCCGAAATAGCGATCGGCAAAAAACATATGCCCCGATATTTCTCCGGCCAGGGCGGATTGTTCCTCCTTCATCTTGGCCTTCATCACGGAATGGCCCGTCTTCCACATGATGCCGTTCCCGCCCCGTTTCCGAATATCTTCGTACAGGCATTCTGAGGCTTTGACATCGGAAATCACCGTGCTCCCTGGTCTGTCCTTCAAGAGATCCCGTGCGAAAATCAGGAGCAGGCGGTCTCCCCATACGATCGTTCCCTTTTCGTCAATGGTTCCGATGCGGTCCGCGTCGCCGTCATACGCAATCCCAACGTCCGCGCGATGGTGCTTCACGGCTCGAATGAGATCCTGGAGATTCTCGACGACGGTGGGGTCTGGATGATGGTTGGGGAAACGGCCGTCAAGGTCGTCAAACAATCCCGTGACGCGACAGCCCAATTGCTCCAAGGCCGTTTTTGCCACCAGACTCGCGGCGCCGTTTCCGCAATCCACGACCACGTGCATTCCTTTTCCATCAAGACCGGCAAAGTGTTCCTTAAGATAACGCAGGTAGGAAGGGATGACCGAGGCCGTGGACACGGTTCCCGATCCGGACGCATACGACCCGGTTTCGATCAGGCGCTTGAGTTCCTGAATGTCTTCGCCATACAGCGCCGCTTTACCCAGACACATTTTGAAGCCGTTATATTCGGCCGCATTATGGCTCCCGGTGACCATCACGCCTCCGTCAACGGGCAACTCATATAGGGAGAAGTACAATAACGGCGTCGGACACACCCCGATGTCCACGACGTTCACCCCCGTGGCGGTGATGCCGGCAAGCACCAGATCCCGGAGTTCCGGTGAGGTCAGGCGCCCGTCCCGACCAAGGGCCACGGTTCGACATTCGCGTTGCCGGGCCATGGTCCCATAGGCGCGGCCAATGGATTGCGCCACGTCGGGAGTCAAATCTTTCCCGACGATCCCGCGAACGTCATATTCTCGAAAGATACTCACGAACGGGTCCCGCTCCCACAGGAAAGAATTGTAAATGTTCACTCATTCGTTGACAGAATGAGTGGCTGACCAGGGAACCAAGAAAGAAGGGCCGTCGTTTCCCTCCCCTTTGTAAGGGGAGGGTAGGTGGGGTAGAGCCACACGTCCATGGAGCACGGGGGTTCGCCATCCTGGTCACGGATTCTACCTCCCCTCACCCCTCCTTACAAAGGAGGGGAACCGGGGCACGGAAGCAAGCGGTGGAAATTGTCAACGAATTACTGAACACATACAAGAATGACCGCGTACCGGTGGGGGGAACTCACGAGTGAGCACCCTCGTCGGATTTTGCGTGCTCGATTAACGACGTTGAGGACAAGCCTTGCGCGGCCAAAATCAGGTCGGCCACTTCCCTGACCGCTCCTTCCCCGCCCTTGGCTTTACACACGTACTGTACCTTTTTCCGGACGGGGTCGCGTCCGTTCGCGGGAGCGGCGGAAAATCCCACCGCCTGAAGAGCGGACAAATCGGTCACATCGTCTCCCACGTATGCGACTTCCTCAAGCTGAATTCCATATTTCGATGCAAGTACTTTCAATACAGCCAGTTTGTCCTTGACGCCCTGGTGAATTTCGGAAATGCCGAGTTTGGTTGCCCGAACGTTTACCAACTGCGTTTGATCCATGGTGATGACAGCCGTCACAAGCCCGGCTTTCTTTAACAGAACCAACCCCAGACCATCCCACACGTTGAATTTTTTGCTCTGTTCACCCGAATCTGAATAATAGAGGCCGCCGTCGGTCAGGACTCCATCGACGTCGGTCGCGACAAGCCGAATTTTTTTGAGGATCCGGGTAAACCGACGAGCACGCGGAGGCGTTCGTCCCGATCGAGGGTTCATCACCATTTTTTTCTCAACCGAATGGAGCGCAATTAAAACACACTCCACACTTCAAGCAAAGAGGTTTCCACCATTGTAAATGTTCACTGATGCGTTGACAAAATCAGGGACTGCCCACATCATGATATTCAGCCCTGCGTGATCGTTCTTCTCTCGTTCCCTCCCCTTTGCCTGCCCTGAGCGTAGCCGAAGGGTAAGGGGAGGTCGAGCTAGGCATGCCCCCGCGAAAGCGGGGGTGGGGTAGAGCCACCCGTTCTTGAAGCAGGGTTTCGCCATGCTGAGAGAGTCTCTACCTCCCCTCGCCCCTCCTTACAAAGGAGGGGAAGGATACAGCGAAAATTGTCAATGAATGAGTGAACACATACAGGAATGACAAACGAGAATGAGTGAACATAGACAGCCATGACGATTCTCGATCGCTACATATTGAAGGAGCTGTTCGTTCCTTTCTCCATCAGCCTCTGCATCCTTTGCTTTATCGTCTTGACCAAGGAGATGTTGCGGCTGGTTGAATTATTGGTCACCAACGGCGTGGGCCTCCTGGCCGTTTTTAAAATTATCGTCAATCTCATGCCTTCTTTTTTGGTGCTGACGCTTCCCATGGCCTGCCTGATCTCCTCGATCACCACCTTCAGTCGATTTTCCTTCGACAAGGAACTTGTCGCCATGCAAGCGGCAGGGCTGAGCTTGCTCAGAATCGCGGTACCCGTTTTTGTCTTTTCATTTCTCGTTTTCCTGGGAACCCTGTTCCTTTCCCAATGGGGACAACCCTGGTCGGCAATCTCCTTGAAAAAATTGGCCATTAGCCTGATCCAGGACCAATTGCACCTGGCGTTGGATCGAGGCGTGTTTAATGAACCAGCGGACGACTTGATGATTTTTGTTCCCAAGCCCGAGCCCGAAGAAAAAACCAGGGGCATTTTCATCCTTGATCAGCGGGACCAGGCCAAAAAAGTCATTGTCACGGCTCAAACCTTCCAAATGCTCAGAAATCCGCAACGCAAGCAATTCGGCATTCGATTACACGAAGGGGAGATTCACCATATTTCCAAGGACGGCGCCCAACATCATCTGGTGGCGTTTTCCACGTATGATCTCAAAATGGCTCCGTCTCCCGCTCTCAACGTCGAAAAACCCGAACGGCCGGATTATCAACACATTATGGCCGAATTGGAAAAATCCGACTGGCGGGACACCGTCATGCTTCGCCGCCTCATGGAATACTACAAAGACCTGGGGTTTCCCGTGGCAACGCTCATCCTCGGCGTCCTGGGCATGCCGGTGGGTATTGTCTCAAAACGAACCGGACGCATGAGAGGGTTTGTTTTGGGAATTTTCATCATGGTGGGCTATTATTTGCTCAACCTGCTGGGAGAATTTTCCGTCACGGCCTTGTTCCTTCATCCGTTTGCCGGAGCATGGCTCCCAAACGTCCTCTTACTCCTGATGACGTGGATGCTGTTTTATCAAGCGAGCCGGCGCTGATCCTTCGACTTCGCTCAGGACAAGCATGAGCATTTTATTCTGGTACATCGTTCGACATTATCTCGGGATCCTGGCCCTGTGTCTCACCGGGCTGACCACTATTTACCTGGTGATCGACTTTTTTGAAAAACTGCGAAAGTTTCTTCGACACGATGCGGAACTGACTTCCATGTTGCTGTATTTCGTCTTGAAAATCCCAGACATTTCCTTTCAACTCGTGCCTTTTGCCGTTTTAATGGCTTCCCTCCTCGCCATCGGACTCCTGAACAAAAACCAGGAAATCACCGCGATGAGAAGTTGTGGGGTCAGCATCGTTCACGTTACCATGCCCTTTTTAGCGGTCGCAGGCCTCATCACGGTCATCCTGTTGGGATTGACGGCAGTCGTTATTCCCCTGGCCAATGCCAAGGCGGAATACATTCGAACCGTGGAGATCCAGAAAAAACCGCAACCGCTCTCTTTTACAAACGAAAATCTGTGGCTGAACATTCGCAACCATGCGCTTATGCACGTTCAACGAGTCGACCCCGAGGGCACGCACCTCCACGAGGTCACACTCTACCGGCTGAGCGATCAATTCTCTTTGGAGGAATTGCTGACGGCGGCCAGCGCCGATTTCACGGATGGCCGATGGTTCTTGCACGACGTCGCTCGACGGTTGGTCAAATCGGATGGGGAGATCAAGATGACTCAACAGACGACTCTTCCCCTGGCGTTGTCCTTAACTCCCGATGACCTGATGACCTGGAACGCTCTCGAGCCTGAACATATGACGTTGAACCAACTCGGCACACACATCGAGCACTTACGGCAAGAAAAACAGAATGCCACAAAATTTCTCACCGATTATTGGAGGCGAGTGTCTTTTGCTTTCGTCCCTGTGATCATGACCCTTCTTGGCGTGTCCATCGGACTCCTTGAAACCGGCACCCGGACGGCCAGCATTGGGAAAGGCATTGGTCAGGCCTTAATCATCAGCTTTTTGTTCTGGGCCACGAATTCCGTTGGCATTACGTTGGGAAAAAGTGGCGCCTTACTTCCCGTGGTTGCCGCCTGGATCGCGTGCGTGATGTTTTTCGTTGTCAGCCTCAACCTTTTTCTGAAAGTGCGATACTAAGAAACGAATCACAAGGCTTCACTCAAACGTGCGGCGTTTGCCAAATCCAAAGGAAAAAAGGCCATGACTCCCCGAACGTCTGACGGTTATCCATTAACCGAATTGGCCCGTGCCATCGATGCACAACTTCAGGGCCAGGCGGATCTTCGTATTACAGGCGTCAACAGTCTCGAACAGGCAGCGTCGGGCGATCTGGCTTTGCTGGTCAGTCATCGATTGATGGAACAAGCCGTACAATCGAATGCCTCGGCTTTCATCGTCCCCCAATACTATCCTGATTTGAACGGGGCCCAATTGGTCTCGGCGCAGCCTCATTTCGATTTTGTCCGGTTGACCACCCGTTTTTTCACGAAGCCCCCCCCCTCCATGGGGGTAGCCCAACACGTCGTGAAAGGCCGGGACGGACACCTGGGCAACGATGTTTCCATCGGACCGTTCGTCACGATCGGCCATCGCACGACCATCGGGGACCGGGTCACGATCTACCCGGGGGTCTTTTTAGGAGAAGACGTGACCATCGGTCATGATACCGTGCTCCATCCGAACGTGAGCGTGTTGGACGGATGCCGGATAGGCTCCCGGGTGATCATCCATGCGGGAGCCGTCATTGGGAGTGATGGCTTCGGGTACGTTCAACATGAAGGCCGCCATCATAAGATTCCACAACGGGGAATCGTGGTCATTCAAGATGACGTCGAAATCGGGGCCAATGTGACTATTGACCGGGCCACGTTCGGGCGCACCCACGTCAAGGAAGGAACCAAAATCGACAATCTGGTTCAAATCGCCCACAACGTGACGGTAGGAGAACACGGCATCATCGTGGCACAGGTCGGCATTGCAGGCAGCACGTCGATCGGGAAACAGGTCATGATAGGAGGGCAAGCCGGCCTGATCGATCATCTCACGATCGGGGATCAGGCCATGATCGCGGCAGGAGCGGGAATCGAAAAAGACGTGGAACCCGGTGTCATGATGTCCGGGCGGCCTGCGAAACAACGCGCGGTCTTTTTACGCACTCACGTCCTGGTGCAACACCTTCCCGAACTGTACAAACAGGTCTCGAATCTGGAAAAACGTCTTGCCGCCATGGAGGACAAAACCGGGGAATCCCGAACTCGCAAAACCAAGAAGACCCCGTAGGTCGGGTTAGCCAAAGGCGTAACCCGACAATTCACTAATCCGACCTACGAAAACAAAAGCAAAGACCCTGGATCCCCGATGAAAAATGTCGGGGATGACAGAAGGAGAAAGACCCCGTAGGTCGGGTTAGCCGAAGGCGTAACCCGACAATTCACTCGACGGTCGAGCGACGCGCCGGCTTGACGGCGTGCGGGCCAGGAACCCGTCGGATTACGCTACGCTAATCCGACCTACTCCGACCTACAAGGCTGCAAGACCAAAAAATCGACGTCACGAAGTCCGGGCGAAGAAGGACCGCTTACTTTTTACCCTTCATACCCGTCAAAGGAGGAATGACCGATCGCCAGGTAAACAACTTGCCCCAAAAAAAGCCCGCCCACGGCAAAGCAAACGCTGCCATATAGTCCAAGGAACCGGAACTGAAGCTCCACACTGAAAGCCCGAGCAAACACCCGATCCCCAACAGGTAGGCCACCGGCACCAAACTCCGGCCGGCATGCCGCAACTCCACTTCCACCGAAGCTTTGGTTTTCTTGAATCGTTGCACGCCCCGGCTGTTGGAGGATTTCATTCGGCTTGCCCAAAATTCAGGAAACGCTCGAAACAGATAACGGTGATAGCGTGTTTGGCCCCACCCGAGCAGAATGCCGGCCAGCATCAGCCCCGAACTTTTGATAAACGTCCACTCATCATAGGTTTCGAAAAATAGTTGATACACCAACGCGAGAATTCCAATGATCATGGCCAACAAACCCAATAGCCCCGACGGAAACAAAATATAGGTGCGGATGTAATTTTCGGCGAGTTGCCCCTCATTCTCTTTTCGTTGGACTGTAATAATTTTTCCCATAAGACTCTCTACTCCGAAAAGCCGGGTTGCGAATTTTTTGAGGGAGTTTCCTCGATTGGAATGGACGCAGGTTCTTGAGAAGCTTCAGGAATCTGATAGCCGGCGTTGAGCCAAGCCCCGAGATCAACGACCCGACATCGTTCCGAGCAGAACGGATGAAATAGATTGGAATCCCGAGAAGTGGGACCATGACATCTGGGACACAACGTTGTCATGGAAAAAGTATATCAAGACGATGCATCCCAAGGAAACCAAGGAGCAACATATTTCCACACAAAAAGGAAAGGGAGCGACCCCCGATCCATCACAAGAACCATGTATCCTGCCTCCATCACCATTGCAAACTACCAATAAAGAAGTGTACAAATCGAAACAGGAAGATGCCAGACAAAGAGAATCGTGGATTCACGCAATGAGGAGGGAGTCCGCACATTTATGAAAAACGTCCAAATTGTTTTCAATATCCAGGTTCCCGATCACGTCTCGGAGGAAGAGGTCAATAGCCGGCTCCATCAAGTGATCAGCACCCTCATGGCGCAAGAGTTTGGCGGCAATTCATTAGCCGACCAGTCAGTAGGACTCCCCTCGGACGGTCATGACGGCCAAGTCGGCCATGCCTGACTCCCAAGCCGCCCTTCCTAAACCTGTATCACAGAAATTGAAAAACGACCAAGCGGTCATCCTGAGCTTGTCCTGAGCGTAGCAAAGGACCTAGCGAAGGATCTGCTTTCCCTGGCTTTCGGTCGTTGAGCGATAGCTTCTTCGCCTTCGGCTCAGAATCACAAATTCTGGGTGTCGCCGGCTATTTTCGTATTAATAATCCTCATAATCAACCACGCCATGAGGGGTTTTCTTTTACCACCTGCAGACACCGGCTTTCACTTAGAATTGACTTCCCAAAAACCTCAACGCATCGTCATACGTGAAAAACTTTGGGGTTCCGTCTTCTTCCGTCACTATCGAGTGCGCCGACACATCCCCTGTGTCAAGGTTGTAATCATGCGGCGTATACCCGTGCTCCGTCACGTCGTCACGTTGCCGCGTCACAGGTTGAAAGAAAATACCTTCCGGTTTGGCTTTGCATTGTAAGTCATCATACTCACCTTGATTGATCATACGGGTTCCTCTGTGATGCATGAAGGGATACAAAAAAGCCGCTCACGGAATTTTGAACGGCTTTTTTGATCTGTACGTGAGAGGGGTTTCTTCCGTCAAGCGGCTTCCTGCGTTCCCAAGTACGCCGCCCAGTTCTGCGCAGGTCGGATTAGCGCAGCGCTTGTCCTGAGCTTGCGAAGGATCTGCTTTTGCTCCTTCTGTCATCCCCGGCCTGATCGGGGATCCAGTGTCTTTCCCTTTGTCCTTGTAGTGGAAGTAGGTAGGATTAAGGATTGTCCGCGGAAAGTACGGTGAGATTGGAGCGGGTGAGGAGATTCGAACTCCCGACCAACGGCTTGGGAAGCCGATGCGCTACCACTGCGCTACACCCGCTCACAGTTGTAGAAGGAAATTCATTCTAGGCAGGGCGCGGAAGGCAAGTCAAGGATGTGGAAAGGAGACACGCCGTTACCTGCCCATAGGGCTCTACCCCACCTGCCCTCCCCTTACAAAGGGGAGGGAAAAACGCCGGCACGCCGTTGACCATTCCTCTCCTTTGTCATGACGGGGGAAGGTGTTTCTTCCATTCCCCTCCTTTGTACGTGTTGTGTCCCGTGAGATTCTGTAACAAGTGCAAAGGGGCCTGATAGTTGAGGCACCTTAACCGGGTGCGATTGTAATTGTCCACCACCCGTGTGATAAAGGCGTTCCGCTCGGCGTGACTCCGAAACCGATTGCTGCAATGGGCCCGGAGCGGGGGCTGGCTCTGTAACGCGTCACTCAGCCGCCGGTTAAAGCGTTCCACCATGCCATTGGTCTGCGGATGATAGGGCCGGATCAGGCGATGAGTGATCCCATGCGCCCGGCACACGTGAGCCAGGCGATGCGTGCCGCTCGGCTGGCCCGCCGGTTTGCCTTGCTTGTGCACGGCAAACCGATCGGTAAACGCGCCATCATTATCGGTCAAGATGGTGTGCACTTTGTGCGGAAACGCGGCCAGGAATTCTTCGACGGCCTGCGTCACCGTGGCGGCCGTCCGCCGGGCCAGCACCTTGACCCAGACATAGCGGGTGGCGCGGTCAATGGCCACGAACACATAACTGGGTTGCTTCTGTCATTTGCTTAACACTTTCAGATCCAGATGAATGTAGCCGCAGGGGGTGGCCGCGAACCGCCCCACCGGCGGCGCGTCGGGGGAGGCGGGGGGCAACCGCGCGACGCCCAGCCGCACCAAGCAGCGATGGATCGCGCTCCGACTCAAGGGCGTCGCACTGCAGCGGTTCAGGACCTCCGTGACATCGTCGAGGGACAACCGCAATTGGGTGCGCAATTCGGCGATAAGGGCTTCCTGCTCGGGGGAGGTACTGGCATGGAGCTGGTGGCGGACATGGGAGCCATCGTGGACCCGGCCGGCGCGCTTCCATTTATAGATGGTGGTCACAGCGACCCCGAGTTCCCGGGCCAAGGTCGCGGCGCTTTTGGGGGCGGTCTGGATGTAGCGGCGGGTGGCGGGAGTCGTGCGAGCTAACTTATGCAGTTTGATGTCCATGGGTCCTCCTCTGGTGGACATAGTCGATGCCACGCATGATAGCAGAAGAGTCTAGGGAATCACACGGGACAGTACAACAAAGGAGGGGCGAGGGGAGGTAGAGGCATTCTTAAGTCGGACTATATCCGTACCTGTACCAGCGCATATTTCCGTTTGCCGATTTTCATTTGGTACGACTCGTTCGACTGCAACGGCAGAACTGCATTGCTGTCCTGACAGCGTTCCTGGTTCATGACCACGGCACCCTGCACAATCAAGCGACGCGCTTCCCCTTTGCTGGGCAACAACCCCGTTCGCATGAGGAGATCCACCAACCCGATCGAGGGATTTTCCGGATCTGAAAAATCCGCTGCCGTCAACGTGACCGTGACATCGGGCTGTTCGGGAAATTCCCGCTTCCGAAACTTCTGCTCAAAGTCCTCCTTGGCTTGTCGCCCGGCATCTGCCCCGTGATACCGCGTCACCATGGCTTCCGCCAAGTCCAGTTTCGCCTCCTTGGGATGGCGTTGCTTGACCGCATCGAGATCATCGGAAGTGAGCAACTCATAGTACCGGAACATCAGATCATCGCTGATCGACATGATCTTGCCGAACATATCCGAGGGCTCGTCTTCCAGGGCAATGAAGTTCCCGAAACTTTTACTCATCTTTCGCACGCCGTCCGTCCCTTCCAATAACGGCATCGTGATGACCACTTGAGGGACTTGGCCCCAATTGCGCTGGAGATCCCGCCCCACGAGCAAATTAAACGTTTGGTCGGTGCCGCCCAGTTCAACGTCGGCCTTGAGTACCACTGAATCGTAGCCCTGTATCAACGGATATAAAAATTCATGGATGCCGATGGGCTTCTGATCCCGATATCGTTTGGAAAAATCGTCTCGTTCCAACATGCGTGCCAGGTTATACTGCGAACATAATTCGATGACTTCGTTGGCACGCATATCCTGCATCCAGCGGCTGTTAAACTCGACGCGCGTTTTCTCCGGGTCCAACGTTTTGAAAATTTGTCGCTCATAGGTCTTGGCGTTAGCCAAAACCTGGTCTTTGCTCAGAACCTTTCTCGTTTCAGAAACACCGGTCGGGTCACCGATCATGCCGGTAAAATCCCCGATCAAGAAGATGACCTCATGCCCAAGTTCCTGAAAATGACGCAGCTTCTGGATCAGCACGATATGGCCAAGGTGAAGGTCTGGTGCGGTGGGATCGAACCCGGCCTTTACCCGCAAGGGTCTCCCCTCCTTGAGTGAAGCCCTGACCCGATCCTCGAGTTCACGTTGCTGTATCACCTCAACGGTGCCGCGCGTGATAAGATCAAGCTGCCGTCTCAATTCTCGATCTGACATACAAATTCCTGTATCCAAAATTATTCGTCGGGCGAGGAGTGTTTCCGATCAATACGAATGTACGGTTCAAGTCGCGCAAACCGTTTCACGCCAATTCCCTTCACGTTTTGAATATCACGAATGGATGAGAAGTTTCCATTCTCCTGGCGATACCGAATGACACGCTCAGCCAGGACCGGCCCAATTCCCGGCACACGCTGTAAATCTTCTGTCGAATCGCGATTAATATCAACGTGAGCAACGTCTGCCACCGTCACGGATTGCCGCTCCGGGAGTCGTCCCAACGACGTGTCAACGCCGGCTTGCCGCAGGGGCAATGCTTCAGCTTGAATGGACTGGAACGGATTCTGCAACAAGCCCGCAAGAGACAGAAACCCCACGGTCCCGGCAAGGAGCAGGAGTTTGACTCCAAATGAGCACGCCGTTGGACAATTTTTGATCGACCATCCTCTCATCAGGATCGTTTCCTGGCCAGATGGATAGCCATGCCCTCGACGTCCTCGCATGCCTCCATCAAGGCTTCGGCATGCGTGGGATGCGCGTGGATCATGTCGGCAACGTCCTGAGCCTTGGCATTCAACTGCATGGCCAGCGCCGCTTCATGAACCAGATCCGCTGCATGCGTTCCAACCAAATGCGCCCCCAGTACGCGATCCGTTTGAGGGTCGGCCAGGATCTTCACCAACCCAACCGTGTCACCGACGGCATGAGCCTTGCCTAATGCACTATACCGATAGCGTCCTATTTTGGGGACAACTCCCCGTTCACGAATTTGCCGTTCGGTCAATCCGACCCGCCCAATCTCCGGCAGCGTAAAAATGCCCGCGGGCACCACGTCATAATTCATGGTTTTGGCATTCCCCATAATGTTGTCCACGGCGACTTTGCCTTGCGCCGACGCGACGTGCGCCAACATCGCCTTCCCCACCACGTCACCGACGGCATACACGCCCGGTACGTTTGTTTCCAGATGATCGTCGACTTCAATCTCACCGTTGTTTCCAAGTTTTACGCCGACTTCTTCCAGCCCGATTCCTTTTGTATTACAGCGCCGTCCCACCGAGACCAAAATCGCATCACAAGCCAAGCGTTCTCCATCGGCCAACTCAGAAGTGATTCCCGTCTCCGTTTTGTCAACGGACTTCACCGAGTTTTCGACAATGATTCGCACTTTACGTTTTTTCAACTCACGTTCGATAAAAGCCGAGATCTCTTCATCTTCCAACGGCAACAAGCGGGACATCATTTCCACAACTGTCACTTGCGACCCCAATCCGGCGTACAGGGACGCAAATTCGCAACCTTCGACTCCCCCACCGATGATGAGCAATCGTTCGGGTATTCGTGGAATCTCCAGGGCTTCCTGACTCGTCATGATGTCATACCCATCTACGGGAAACATCGGAAGTGCCTGCGACGATGAACCCGTCGCAATGATAAGGCCATCCGCCTGGATGGACGTGTCAGTGCCATCGGCAAGGGACACTTGCACCGTCCGGTCATTCACCAGTCGTCCCGTTCCCTGGACGTGGGACACGCCCCACTGTTTCAACAGCGTGGCAATGCCGTTGACCAGCCCACCGACGACCCGGTTCTTTCTCGCTACCATTTGTGCCGGGACATATGCCGGCGGATGGGAGAGTTGCAGCCCAAGATCATGCGCCTTCTTCAGTTTTTCACCCAATTCGACAACCGACAGCAGCGCCTTGCTGGGGATACAGCCCCAATTCAGGCAGACTCCGCCCAGCGCCCGGTTTTCAATCACCGTCACCTTGGCCCCGAGTTGGGCCGCACGAATAGCAGCCACGTAACCACCGGGACCTGCACCGAGAATGGCAATATGTCTGGGGGGAGGCATTAACTCTGCGAGGAAAGAAATTCCTCGTACTGCGAGGCCGTCATCAAGGCGTCAACGTCGGCGGGATTGGCCAATTCGATCACTGCGATCCAGCCTTTCCCATAGGGATCCTGGTTCAGGTATTCAGGATGGCCTTCCAATTCGGCGTTCACTTCTACGACTTTTCCGCTGACCGGCGAGTAAAGGCTGGACGTGGCTTTGGTCGATTCCACCTCGCCGATTTCCTGGTTCATGGTCAATTCTGCAGCGATTTTCGGCAAATCCACGAACACGACGTCACCCAAGGCATCTTGCGCAAAGTCGCTGATCCCCAGCGTGACCCGCTGCCCGTCGAGTCGCACCCACTCATGTTCTTTGTGATACCGTAAATCTTCAGGAATCATTTCCGATGCTTTCTTCTCCCGCCAGCCGCCTTGGCAAAACTTTTCTTAAATGAGGGACGGCCGTTTGTCAAGGAATTCCACGGTGATCATAGATGCGGCCGACTCCTTTGGGAAGGATGCCCGATTGTGTGCGCGCATGAACTGCCTGAGGCAGGATGGTCCAGATTTTTTCAGGCTCCCCGAGATGCTGAATCATCTCCGTGACAGGAACGACTCCATTGTCGACCCACTCCCCGACCAGAGCCTGTCCTCGGCTCGATCGAGGATCAGGGACAGACTCTTCTGAGAATCCCGTGGGTGAATCTTGAGAAGTGGGATGGACGACCACCGGTTCCGATTCTTCGATCGTTATCAGAAACATATCAAACGGACCATGCGCCACGTCGACCCAATCTTCAGCAAAATAAATCAACCCTCGTATGGGATCGGTTATGCTTTGAGGTTGCAGCGTCATGCCGAACTCAAGATGAGGGAGACGAACGCGCAACGTCTGAACCAGGTTCCGAAGAATTCGGAGCCGTTCCCGGGCTTTCCACCCGGCCCATTTCCAGAACACGGCTGGAAGATGAACGCCGGAACTGGAATCAGTCGCGTGCACGGCTCGATCGTCGTTAAACATGTGAACCGGCTCGAAGTCCACACCGAATTCCTGGGCAAATAACTGTACGGCCAAGGGACTGAACCCTTCATACAATCCCACGGGAACCGCGTTGCGAAGCACCAGTCCTGCCAGCGGAAGGTCACGGAGTCGAGCGATCCAATCCACAAGGAACGCCTGGTAACCCCAGAAATGCAACGAATAATAGGATGAGCGACGTAACGTTCCCGATTGTGGGTCATAGGCCCGGTCTTTCCAATTTTCCAATTTCCGTTCCTGGGCGAAATGTCCCAGGCACCTCAGGGTCACCCCAAGATAAACCGTTGTCCCTCGAGCGTGCATATGCTGAATGGCGGAACGCATCGTATCAAAAGAGAACGGGTGTCCGTTGTCCTGCAGGTTCCCGTCAACACTGCATGGGACATCCAGCAGAATCATGGATCCATCGATTCCCCGGTTCGCTGCGATCACGGAATCCACGTCGCCGGGCGTTTGGACGGATTCAAGAGAAATGACAATCCCCTTTATGGATCCACTCGCCATCGGCTCCCCCAGCCGTTCTGCAAGTTGCGTCATGCGAAATCGGGCATCAGTCTGATACACGTTCGAAGCCCGCGTATTGGCTAAAAAGCGAAAATGTTCAAGGGCCAAAAACCGATTGCCCGTCTTTTGATACGCCCGAGCCAACCACCATCGTGCTTCCAGCGACCGGGAAGATTGGGGATGAGTGCGTAAGAACCCATCCAGTAACAGAACAGCTGTCGAATAGTCGGCTCGAAGAAATGCGCGTTCCGCCTGCCGCAAGGAGTGTTTCTCGGTTTGGTCGCGTAAGGCCCGGACTCCCAAGTCAGGCCCGGCAGAGCGAAAACACCCGCTCAACAAAAGGAGGGCGGAAAGCGTGATGACAATGAATCGCAAATGCGGAAAAGAAATCGACATGTGGCGAAGCGTGACTGTGGAATATCCGTCGGGAACAACAAGCGTTGTTCCCGACTTTTAAGTCCTCGTAGGTCGGATTAGCGTAGCGTAATCCGACACTTCCAACTGTCATCCGATACCAGATCTCTACCCCACCCTGCCCTCCCCTTACAAAGGGGAGGAAACAGATGGGCATGCCGCCTGCATTCCCCTGCTGTACCGTTCACCTGATATTCCCCTCCTTTGCCTGCCCTGAGTGGAGCGAAGGGTAAGGAGGGGTAAGGGGAGGTAGAGGCAACTCTGCACATTGTCGGGTTACGCCTTCGGCTAACCCGACCTACACGGCGGCGTTCATTGCCCGGCTTGCAAATCCATATCCGGAAAAAAATATCCAATTTCGAATCCGGCTGTTTCAGGAGAATCCGATCCATGAACCACATTGGCCTCGATCGAAGCCCCATGCGCCGCTCGAATCGTCCCGGGCTCTGCTTTTTGAGGATCCGTTGCTCCCATAAGATCTCGATTGGCCTGGATCGCATTTTCCCCTTCAAGGACAAGGACGACTGAAGGCCCCGACGACATGAACGTGGTCAGATCATGAAAAAACGGACGTTCACGGTGTACGGCATAAAATCCTTCAGCAATCGATTTGGACAAATTCATCATTTTCATGGCAACCGGGGTAAACCCGGCAGCTTCATATCTCTGAATAACGTCGCCCATAACCCGTTTTTTAACGGCATCAGGTTTAATAATCGCTAACGTTCGTTCCACCATCCTTCCTCATCCTTTCTTCATTGAATCATTCGGAATCTTTGACAAACGTTCATTCTCATTCAAAACCGGCTTTTCCTGAAAACAGTTCCTCTTTTGTTCCCGGTGCCTTCATACAAGGGTCCGACTAGACTAACACGTTCCAAAAGAACAACACCAACTCGTTTGTCTCAAAACTGCCTGTCCTGAACTTCACAAGGACACCAGAGATGACGCTGAACACGTTCCGGTTGTCCGCATCCTGCATCCAAACCACTCTCATTCATGAAGAAAACATGCTTGCGATTGGCATCGGATCCGTGCAAAAATGAACGTTAACTATTTCTTGGGGGCAACCCTTTTTCAGCAACGAAAAATTCCATGATTCCATTTCTATCGAAATACCGGCCAGGAACGCCTGAATCCTTACAGGCGGCATCCATCATTGGAAAGAGTCTGGCTGCTTGTGCGGTTCTCCTCCTCCTTGTTGCAGGGGTATGGTGGAACATTTCCGCCACTCAACCGATCCATTCATCCAAGCCTCAACCCAAAGCCGTGGAATACGTGCTGCCCCAGGTCAAACCCGATCTCGCCGGGTGGGAGAAACTCCGTTTCCAGCACCATATCGAAACCCGCTTGCCACAATATCGGCGGCAATTTGAAGGATTCGCGAAGGCCTATGGAATTTCCTGGACGTTACTGGCGGCTCAAGCATATCAGGAATCACGTTGGGATCGACATGCCGTCAGTCCAACCGGAGTTCGGGGTATCATGATGCTGACCCGCGATACGGCTTCATATCTGAAAATTCAAAACCGGGAAGATCCCACCCAAAGTATCGAAGGTGGAGCCCGATATTTTCAGAGGCTGGAGAAACGCCTTCCTCGCCGTATCGGAAAAGCCGACCGAATCTGGATTGCCCTGGCGGCCTATAACGTGGGCATGGGGCATATCAAGGATGCTCAACACCTGGCCCGCCGGATGGGCAAGAATCCCAATTCCTGGAATGATCTCAAGACCATGCTGCCCCTCCTGGCCCAAAAACCCTACTACAAAACCCTGCGGTATGGGTACGCTCGCGGTGGAGAGCCCGTCCGGTACGTGAAACGCATCCGCACCTACCACGCCTTGCTTGAGCAATACCTCCGCGAAATCTGACGAATTCTCCGAGAGTTGGAGAAGCTATGAATGCAGAAGATATGGAGCGGCTAAAACGCCATTTCAGCGTTGTTGCTGAAGGACTCCGGCACGATCTTCAGCAAGTAGCCGAAGGCCATCAGGTCATCCTTACTGAGGTTCAACAATTTCGGGAAGATGTCAAGGAAGAGTTTAAAGAAGTCAGGGCGTTACTGAAGTTTTTTTGCAGAACTGGATCATCGAATCCAATCGCTTGAAACGGATGTGGGTGTTCTCAAGACAAGACTTGATCGCCTCGAAGCTCGATAAAGACAGCCTCTCCTGATCAACGTTTTTGATTGAACATGAACACTTCCCCCACGATTCACGACCTGAAGGCGAGGCTTGCCCAAGCCACCGCCGTCACGGTCCTGACCGGAGCCGGAATTTCCGCGGATAGCGGCGTGCCGACGTTTCGAGGTGCAGATGGGCTTTGGAAAGATCACCGGCCTGAAGAACTGGCCTCACCCGAGGCTTTCGCTCGCAATCCTGAACTCGTGTGGGAATGGTACGATTGGCGCCGCGAACTCATTGCAACCAAGCAACCGAATCCGGCCCATACGGCCCTCGTGGAACTGGAACACAAAATCAACGACTTTTGGCTCATTACTCAAAACGTCGATGGGCTACACCCTTTGGCGGGGTCTCAATGCCTGTCGGAAATTCACGGCAATATTTGGAAGGTGCGTTGTACGCAATGCGAACGGATAACATTCAATCGCGACGTGCCCATCGCCATATTACCGGAATGTTCAACGTGCGCGGGACTTCTTCGTCCTCACATCGTCTGGTTTGGAGAGTCCCTGGACCCTGAAGATTTGCAAAAGAGTTTCGACGCGTTACGAAAGTGCGAAGTGCTCCTGATTATCGGAACGTCCGGGGTGGTGTACCCGGCCGCGTCTTTCGGGCCCATTGCCAAAGAAAATGGGGCCTTTGTGGCGGAATTGAATCTGGACCCGACGCCCAATTCCGACCTCGTCGATATGGCCATCCAGGGTCATGCTAAAGACCTGGTGCCTCAACTTATTTCATAACCCCTTGTAATTTCACATTTTCTTGACGAAATTGTTATGAGTTTGTTATTTTTACCTGTTTATAGTCAGATCCCATACGGCGGAGAAAACAATGCAACTCACCATTAATGGTAAACCCGAAGAACTGCAGGCCGACACCATCATGGACGTCCTGAAACATAAGGACATCGACCCGCATATGGTTGCCGTTGAACTCAACACTCAAATTGTCGAACGAGACCAACTCGAAACCACGAACGTCCGGGACGGCGATAAGGTGGAATTTCTGTTCTATATGGGTGGAGGGTCGTGACCACCCGATATTTATCAAAAATTACGGAGGGAATCGGCAAGACACCCCTGGTTCGATTGAATCGCCTTTCCGTGGAAGGCGGCGCCACCATTTTCGGAAAGGTGGAGTTTGCCAACCCCGGCGGGAGCGTCAAAGATCGGATCTGCCTCAATATGATCGATGAGGCGGAACGCACCGGCACACTCCAACCCGGGGGAACGATCGTCGAACCGACCAGCGGGAACACGGGGATTGGGTTGGCTTTACTCTCTGCGGTTCGCGGCTATAAATTGATTCTGGTCATGCCGGAAAGCATGAGCCTCGAACGAGCAAGCCTTTTATCATCCTATGGCGCGCAATTGATTTTGACCCCGGCGTGGGAAGGCATGAAAGGTGCGATTCGAGAAGCCCAAAGCATTATTGCCCAAAACCCTGAATATTTTATGCCTGACCAATTTTCCAACCCGGCGAATCCCGCAATTCACCGGGCAACGACGGCGGTTGAGATCTGGGAGGCCTTGGACGGGAACATCGATGCGTTTGTCGCAGCCGTCGGGACAGGCGGGACCATTACCGGTTGTGGAGAGGTGATGAAAGAACGTGCTCCGACCATCAAAATCGTTGCCGTGGAACCGGCGGGCTCTCCCGTGCTTTCCGGAGGCGCACCCGGGCCGCATAAGATTCAAGGCATCGGTGCCGGCTTTGTGCCAAAAGTACTGAATCGTTCCATCATTGATGATATTATTCGGGTTACCGACGACCAAGCGTACCAAACCACAAAGCTGTTGGCGAAAAAAGAAGGGCTGCTCGTAGGCATTTCCTCCGGAGCCAACGTCTTTGCAGCCCAGCAGGTCGCGAAAGACCTGAGACCGGACCAAAACGTGGTCACGGTGTTGTGCGACACGGGCGAACGGTATCTGAGCATCGAAAAGTATTTTAATATCTAGCAGAGTAGAGCGACATGAGTTTCTCGGAAGAACAAATCAACCGATATAGCCGGCACATCCTCTTGCCCGAGGTCGGAGGGAAGGGGCAAAAGAAAATCGCCCAGGCGAAAGTTTTTGTGGTCGGGGCGGGAGGGCTCGGCTCGCCGGTGGCTCTCTATTTGGCCGCAGCCGGTGTCGGCACGATTGGATTGATTGACAGCGACGTGGTTGACCGGTCCAATCTTCAACGACAAGTGCTTCACCATACCCCCGACGTCGGACGATCAAAGGTGCAATCGGCTAAAGAAAAAATCTTTCTCCTGAATCCCGACGTGACCGTTGAAACGTACGAAGATCGCTTTACCGCTTCCAATGCGATGGACTATATCGCGCCCTACGACGTGGTGATTGATGGGGTGGATACGTTTCCTGCAAAGTTTCTCATCAATGATGCGTGCTATTTCGCGGAAAAACCCCTTATCCACGGTGGAATCCTCCGGTTCGAGGGGCGGGTCTTCTCCATTGTGCCCAAGCAATCGGCCTGCTACCGATGCATTTTCAACCATCCACCGCCGCCCGGGCTCGTGCCCAGTTGCCAAGAGGCCGGCATCATCGGCGTCGTGGCCGGCATCATCGGGACCATTCAGGCCACGGAAGCGTTAAAATTGATCCTTGGGATCGGTGATCTGCTCACCGACCGCATTCTCGACTTTGATGCTCGAAAAACCGTATTTCGTGAAATAAAGACGAAACGAAATCCCAGGTGTCCCTTGTGTGGGGACCATCCGGACATTACCGAACTGTTTGAGCACGAACACGAGGCGTGCCAACTGCAAACGCCCGGAGCGTTCGGTATCTCCTAGTTTCCTGGCCGGATGCGGAAGGAGGTTGAACCATGCCAAAGATGAAAGCCCTCATTTGCCGGGAATGTGGGAAAGAATATCCCACGGAAGCCATTCACGTCTGTGAACTGTGCTTTGGGCCGCTGGAGGTCAAATATAACTACGACGAAATCAAGGAGACGATGTCGCGAGCATCGGTCGAGGCCGGCCCCAAGTCCCTGTGGCGGTACAAGGAATTGCTCCCGATTGAAGGCAGCCCGACAGTCGGGCTGTATGCAGGCATGACCCCACTCGTTCACGCAAAAAATTTAGGGGCCTTTTTAGGACTTGATGAACTCTACATTAAAAACGACTGCGTCAATCATCCAACCCTGTCGTTCAAGGATCGTGTCGTTGCCGTAGCCCTGACGCGCGCAAGAGAACTGGGTTATGAAACCGCAGCCTGTGCTTCCACCGGCAATTTAGCCAATTCCGTCGCCGCTCACGCGGCGCTGGCCGGCATGCAATGTTACGTGTTTATTCCCGGCGACCTGGAAGCGGCGAAGGTTCTCGGCAACTTGATCTATCGACCGAAAGTCGTGGAAATCGAAGGCAACTATGACGACGTCAATCGTCTATGCAGCGAGATTGCCGGCGAACGACGATGGGCCTTCGTCAACGTGAATATCCGTCCCTATTATGCCGAAGGCTCGAAGACCTTGGCATTTGAAGTCGTCGAACAATTGGGGTGGCGTGCCCCCGATCAAGTCGTCGTGCCCATGGCTTCGGGTTCGTTGTTGACCAAAATCTGGAAGGGACTCACCGAATTCAAGAAAATCGGTTTTCTCAAGGACGTGTCCACGAAGGTGAATGGAGCCCAGGCCGAAGGTTGCTCCCCGATTGCAACGGCGTTTAAAGATGGACGTGACTTCTTCAAACCGGTCAAGCCGAACACCATTGCCAAGTCCCTGGCCATTGGCAACCCTGCCGATGGATACTATGCCTTGAAAACTGCTGCGGAAAGTGGTGGGGCCATGGAAGCGGTCACCGACGACGAAATCATAGAAAGCATTAAGCTCTTGGCCCAAACTGAAGGGATTTTTGCGGAAACCGCGGGAGGCGTGACCATCGGAGCCCTTCGTAAGCTCGTGAAGCAAGGCGTAATCAAGAAGAACGACGTGACCATCGCCTACATCACCGGCAACGGATTAAAAACACAGGAAGCCGTTGTGGATTCGGTCGGGCGTCCATTCCGAATCCCGGCCAGTCTGGCCAAATTTGAACAAATGTTTGGACAACAGGGGGTGGCATGATCACTGTACGCGTACCAACTCCCCTCCGCCCGATGACCGGAGGCAAGAGTGAGGTGGAGGGAACAGGCAACAGCATTGGCGAATTGATTGACCAATTGAATGTCACTCACCCCGGATTGAAAGACCGGATATGCGACGAACAGGGAGAAATTCGTCGGTTTATCAATATTTACCTGAATGAAGAAGACATCCGGTTCCTGACGGGAAAAGACACGCCCGTCAAGGATGGCGACGAGGTGTCGATCGTTCCCGCTATTGCCGGTGGCGCCATGACTAAACTGCGATTTCACATTCGGTTTCCCGAAGAAAAAGTTCCCGAACCCATCATTTATCAGATTGGGCATGAATACCAGGTCGTCACCAGCATCCGCCGAGCCGACGTGCGCGAAACCACCGGCTGGATGGACGTGGAATTTTTAGGTGAAATCGAAGAAATCGAACGCGCGATTGCGGGCCTGCGGACCAAGGGCGTACTCGTCGATCCCATTGAACTCAACGTGGTGGAATAATGGATTTTACCGAAGAACAAATAGAACGATACAGCCGGCAAATTATCCTTGAGCAAGTTGGGGGAAAAGGTCAAAAGAAATTAAACCAGGCCAGGGTTCTTATCGTTGGCGCCGGAGGCCTGGGCTCACCGATCGCGCTGTATCTGGGAGCAGCGGGCATCGGCACGATTGGATTGATTGACGGCGACGTGGTCGATCTCTCGAACCTGCAACGCCAGATCCTCCACACCACGCCCCACGTGGGAGTCCCCAAGGTCGAGTCCGGACGCCGGCTTCTGGAGGCGTTGAATCCCGACGTCCACGTGAAGACGTATCAAGAGCATATCAGCGCCGAGAATATTATGACCTTATTGCCCGACTACGATCTGGTGCTCGACGGCTCCGATAACTTCGGCACCCGGTTCCTCGTGAATGACGCCTGCTTCTTTGCGAAAAAGCCCCTGATCTCGGGAAGCATCTTTCGTTTTGAAGGGCAGCTTGCGACGATCAAACCGCATGAAGGATATCCCTGCTATCGCTGTCTCTATCCCGAACCGCCTCCTGCCGGGTTGGTCCCCAATTGCCAGGAAGCGGGGGTATTGGGGGTCCTCGCGGGCACCATCGGTATTTTACAGGCCAATGAAGCCGTCAAGGAAATTTTGGAGATAGGCGACACCCTCGCGGACCGCTTACTGATCTACGATGCACTCGAAATGAAGTTCCGCAACGTCGGACGCCCCAAAGATCCCCGCTGCCCGCTCTGCAGCGCCACGCCAACGATCACCACGCTGGAAGTGCATCACGTCTCGTGTAGCGTATAACGGCAATGAATACGCCTCGACCATTTATCGTCCCCGGTCCGGTCATGGCGTCACGGAAACCTGCGGCGGCAAGACCTCAAACACACTGAGCAGCGTCTTCATGCTTACGATTCCTTCAGACATTTGGGAAGACATGATCGAGCACGCCCGGGCCCTGGATCCTCATGAATGCTGCGGCATTTTAGCCGGCAGGGACAAAACCATTACCGAGCATTATCGGATTACCAACATCTTAGCCAAGATGAGTGAGGCCGAACTGGCCCGCTTCGACCAGGCAAAACTGTCCGACCTTAAACGACTTTCTCCGGAAGAACGAGCCGATATCGCCTTCCAAATGGATGCACAGGAAATGTCACAAGCGCAAAAAGATATTCGTCAGAAAGGCATCACGCTGACGGCCTTTTATCACTCGCATACCTTCAGCCCTGCTCGCCCATCCATCACGGATATTAAAATCGCCATGGAATTTGAGAGCTACAGGGAAAAACTCAATATTCCCGAACCCCTCCACGTCATTATCTCCCTCCAGGATAAAACGAATCCCGTCATTCGCGCCTATCGGATTCAGGATTCAACGGCTACCGAAGTTCCCGTCGAACGCCGATAAATCCCTCTAGCGCACGCTGTTCTAGACATCCCTCATCCAAGTTGCCATAATGCGAAAAATTTCTTCTCCCCTTTTAACAAGGAGATCCGTCATGTTCCGTCCTTTTGCCTTCATCCTCCCGCTGATTATCGTTCTTTCCGTATCCGTACCGGGGTGGGCTTTTACCGATGAGCCCGGCAAAGAAGGAAGTTTTTACAGCCCGGTGATCCGTGTCGTCCCGGATAAAGGATTTATCCTGATTAGTAGTGGAAGCGGCATTCTTTGGCTCAAAGCCAGCGAGGCTGCAATGCCTCATCTTTCAGAACTACCCGTCGGCGGACTGATTGACGTCGTCGTTGAATTTCAGGGAAAACCCAATCCGCCGATCCTCAAGTCATGGAAATTGACGAGCGGTGATTCGGCCTGCTCCGTGTTTGACGGAGCACAATGCGTAACTAAAAAGAAAAACTAAACATCCATGAGCCGATACCCATTGATTTTCACCTAAAGGGGGGCTAGTTCAACGCCACGGCTTTGAAGGAGGCATGGACCTTTTGGCCGGGTCGTAGCCGGAGTTGATGAAAAGATTTTCTCGTAATCATGGCTAACAACGGACAACCCACGTCAAGCTTCACTTCGACGGCATACTGATCGCTCGGCGATTCGCTGACCTCGACAATCGTCGCCGCCAGGGTATTCAGCACGCTGCTTGTCGCAGGAGGGGCGCCCACCACCAGGCTCACGTCACGGGACAAAATTTGTACCCGCAACGGTGCACCAGGGGGAAGAGCCTGTTGGGGGAGAAAGAGAGATTGCCCCAAAAATTCAACCCGTGTTAACCCGAATTCCGGTTCATGCTCTGCAATCCGGGTTTCAAGAATAGCCCCGACCATGTTCGATTCGACCAACCCCGGCAGATCCAACCGGGCAAAGACTTCCTGAATCGGCCCGGTAGCCACCACCCTCCCCTCTTTTATCAGAACCATGTGATCGGCGAGCTGTAATATTTCGTTCAGATCGTGGCTCACGTACAGGACCGGGATACTCAATTCCCGAGTCAGTCTCTGGATAAAAGGAATGATTTCTTTTTTTCGTTGTTGATCGAGAGAGGCCAGGGGTTCATCCATCAACAGGAGTTGGGGGCTGGTCAACAGCGCTCTTCCTATTGCCACGCGTTGCTGCTCCCCGCCCGATAAGTGGGACACTCCTCGCTGAAAAAGCGGCTCAAGTTCCAACAACTCGCTGACGTGATCAAAGGCAATGCGCCGCCGGGATGGGTGACTGCGCTTCATCCCATACTTGAGATTTTGCGTCACGGTGAGATGCGGAAACAGTCGCGCCTCTTGAAAGACGACCCCCACGTGTCGTCGTTCGACCGGGAGAAAAATCCCATGAGCGTCGTCTTGCCAAACCGCTTCGTCGAATTGAAGAAACCCCGAAGGGACACGGGTTAAACCGGCGATACACTTCAACAGCGTGGTCTTGCCGCTCCCGGACGATCCAAACACCGCAATCGTCCCATCCAGCGGGACCGTACAGGCCACGTCGAAACGAAACCCGGGATAGTCGATGCGGAATCGTGCGTCGAGTCGATTCATGAGACGTGAATGGGCAAACGCCGGTTGACCGTGTACACGATCGTCAGAATGAGAAAACTGAATATGAGGAGCACGGCCGAAAGAAAATGGGCCTGTGTATATTCAAGCACCTCCACATGATCGTAGATTGCAATGGAGAGGACTTTGGTCACGCCTGGAATATTGCCGCCTACCATCAGAACCACGCCGAACTCGCCAAGCGTATGGGCAAAGCCCAATACGACGGCGCTCAGATACCCTCGAACCGCCATGGGTGACGCCACGGTAAAAAAGGCATCCAGCTTTGAGGCGCCCAGCGACCAGGCGGCCTCCAGCGGCTTTTTGCCGACGGCCTCGAAAGCCCCGTGCAGGGGTTGAACGACAAAAGGAAGCGAATAGAACGTCGAAGCGATCACCAGCCCCGTAAAGGTGAACGAGAGTGCCGAGCCGGTGAGATCCTTCCACGGGCCGCCGATCAAGCCATGGGGCCCGAGTGCGACCAGCAGATAAAATCCAAGCACGGTTGGTGGAAGAACAATGGGAAGCGCCACGATTGCCTCTACCATGGTCCTGAACCGCGAACGCGTGAACGCCAACCACCACGCCAGGGGAGTGCCGACCAACAGCAACACGACAACGGTCACCCCTGCCAGTTGCACGGTCAACCATAACGGGGCCCAATCCATTTCCGGTACGTTCATCCGGCCCCTCCCCGGCTTCGATCATTCCAAGCCATAGCCAAACCGTTCAATGATGTTCCGGGACGTTGCCCCTTTCACGTAGTCCAGGAACGCGTGTGCAACTTCGTTATGTTGACCATTCTGGAGCAGAACCGCTTGTTGCCGGAGCGGGGCATACAAATGCGTCGGCACGTCCCATCGTCTACCAGCCCCGTTGACCTTGGGACCAAAAACCTGCGAAAGAGCGACAAACCCCAGTTGGGCATTCTTCGAGAAAACAAAGTGGAAGGTTTGTCCGATATTTTCTCCACGGACCAACCGATCCTGAATCGGTTCCCAAAGTCCCAGTGCCTGCAAGACTTCCTTTGCAGCAGCGCCATACGGTGCAGTCTTGGGATTCGCAATAGCCACGTGCTCGACGTTATCGCTCAACAGCATGGATTTTCCATTTTCCTCGATCATGGTGGGACCGGGACTCCATAACGTCAGTCGTCCCACCACGTACGTAAACCGACTCCCTTGGACCGCGAGTCCCTCTTCTTCCATCAACCTCGGACGCATGACGTCGGCGGAAAAGAACACGTCGAACGGGGCGCCGTTTTTGATCTGTGCATAGAGCCTGCCGCTCGAGCCCGAACTGATAACGGCGGTGTACCCCGTGTCTCGCTCAAAGTGGCTCACGATTTCATTGAGTGTCCCTAAAAAATTGGTTGCAACCGCAATGCGCACCTCTTCGGCGCCACTTGTGGCCGGACAAATCGCCAAAAAAAGAAGGCACAGAAAACCGTGGATTTTGGCGAGCAGGGTGGGTTTCCTGAAACACCGATTTTTCCTCATTGCCTACGTACCCTTACAGTCTGAACTTCGTCTGCATGTAAAAATAATCGCTATCCCTATTTCCGCCGGGAGGCAACCCTGCCGAATCGGGAAGCCGGTCTAAATAACTGCCTTTAAACCAATGCGTGTAGCCCAATTCGAATTCCAGGTTATCGTTGGTTTTCCACTGAGCCCGCAGTTCAAGATCCTGGCCGAGAAAATTTCCGGATCCACCCGTCGCGTCATGCAATCCATTGCCTCCAAACGCACCTCTTGAGGTCGCGAGATACCACACCCGATGTTTGAGTTGTACTTCGCAACCCTGACACGGAACCGCAATCACCCGCCATCCCGGCGAACTGAAGTTCGTCCGAAAAAACGGCCCGAAATTGCCGGTGGGCATATAATCGAAACGTCGTGCGCCAAACAGCGTATCAAAGGCCGAATTCCGGCTATCCTGCGCGTTCCGGTCCCCACTGGCGTAGTCATAATGAATCAGAAATCGCGGCGACCAAGGGAGAGCCAACGTGTACCCGATATCAATATGCTGAAAATGGGCAAAATGAGTGACATCGCCTTTTTTCCCCGTCTGCAGGACGCTCTCGATTTCATAATCGATTCTTCCCCTTTTCGGGTCGTCATAGAGGCGCGTTCCGAAAGTCGAAAAGGTTCTGTGCCTGCCGACGGTGGCACTCCGTTGGTCATTCAATCCGAAATAATAAACATTGAGGCGCAACCGCGGCATGTGATCGGTTTCAATAAAGCCCCCCCAAAAGACGCTCCGTTTCGACTGTTCGTCAGGCTGCACCTTATCCCGCAATACCGGTTCCACCAGAAACAGACGGACACGCCAACGCGTATCCCGCCCCAGTTGCCAATGCACCCCGTCAAACGCATTCGACGTGTTACGAAAGTCATTCCGGATGATCAAGCGGCCCCGGCCAAAGTCCATGGTCAGCCGTCCAACGTGCAGGTCGGTACGGAGCCCGGTCTCCAACACGTTGTTCACCGTGAAGGATGCCATGAGCTGCAACACGTCCATTTCATTCCTGATGCCCGTGGTGACATAACTTTCAACATCATCGAGATAAACCCTGGCATCCTGTCCCTCAAACAACAATTTGAAATTCTCCCCGTTCAGACCCAACCGTACACGCGACCGTTGTTGAATTTGGGAGTCCGTTTGACCCGCAGGTTGGTTGGGTCGCCAGGGGTGGTCATACGTTTCAAAACGCGTCCGGTGTTCGAGTCCAAGGTCCAACCAGGCCGGGAGATGCAAGGCGGCCTTCAGGTAACGATTCCACTTCCATTCCCTCGTTTGTACGAGTACGGCATCCGCGGGTTCCGGTACCGTCATCTTCGACACCGGTTCAAGCAACCCAATACCCGTTTGATGGGAAACATCCGAGGAGCCGTGCGCCATGCCCCCCCAAGCGATCAAGGCCAACCCACCAAACAGGACAAGAGCCAGGCCTGCGTTCTTTCTTCCTTCACGCATCATCAATAAAATTCTTTTTAATCAGAAGACCTATCATTGGGAGGAACGATAGTACTATCTAATTTATGTTTGGTCAATAATACTTTACATCATAAAAACGGCGGGGATGACGGATTCCTGCTGTTCCCGGCTATGTTCATATCAATGCCCCAAGGGTACAGCCGCGTAGCTGCCCTTCTGTCGGATTACGCTGCGCTAATCCGACCTACGAGGATATGGTCTTTTTTGTAGGTCGGGTTAGCCGGAGGCGTAACCCGACATGCCGTTGACCTCTCCGCGCCTTTGTACGTGAAGGCCGTGCGGTTTGAAACAATCTATTTTTCACGGATGATCTTTCCGCTCTCTCTAGCGTCATACCCTCCCAAGGCTTCAATTTCCTGTTGGAACCTGCGCGTTACCAGGGTGTCCAAAAACATCTTCATGCCGGGATGCGAGTGTACGTACGCCGTCGGAATGACCAAATCATACCGTTCTTCCTGCAGTGGAATGAAATCAAAATCGTACAGTTGGGCGACGGCCTGTGCTCCAATGCCGACGTCCGCCTTCCCTTCCGAAATACATCGCCCAAGGCCGATCTGGGAAGAAGCAATCGTTCCATAGCCCCTCACGATTTGACTCGGGATATGATGACGGGAGAGCAAATGATCCAAAAGCAGGCGAGCGCCCGCCCCTTTTTCGCGATTGACCATCCGTACGTCCGGCCTGGCCAGATCTTCAAGGCCACGGACGTGTTTGGGATTCCCCTCCTTCAACAACAATCCTTCCTGCCACGTGGCAAACCGGACGACCGTCACGGGTTGACCTTGTAAATGCTTTTTCAAAAACGGAAGGTTATACTCTCCGGAACGGGGATCCCTCATATGAATCCCCGCGACGTGGACGTCTCCCCGTTTTAACGCGTGCAGGGCGGCAAGGCTTGTCATGTTCCACCCGACGACCGACGCATTTCCTCCCTGCTGACGAACGTGCTCCCCGGCCAGATAAATGGCGGGATCGCATCCCGCCACGAGGATTTGCCTTTCCACGTCCTTCTGACTTTTCAAGAGCTGTACGCAAACCGAACGTTTTCGCCGTGAGGTCATCCCCAAAATCAGGGCATCCGCGGAAACCGTATAATTCAGGACGTCTCCCAGTTCCGTCACGGGCTTGGCCACCAGACGATTCCCTACCCTCGCCAACTTGACCCTGGTGGATTTCAAAACCCCGGAATGATCGGCAGGCAGTTCCGCCTCAAGAATTTCTCGACCGTCATGTAAAGAGAACAGATCCTCAACCGACGTTCCCAACGTACGAGCGAGTTGCAACGCGACTTCCGTGCCCGGCAGATACTGGTCTTTTTCCACGGCATAGAGAGCCTGTCGCGTAATGCCCGCGTTCTGCGCCAGATCTCCTTGGGACAAACCGGCGGCGATCCGCATTTCACGTAAACGGTTCGTCACTTCTTGCCGGGGCTTGGAAATACGCATCGTATATGGTCAAACTAAATGAAATAAATACATGACATATGTCATGTATAATAGTATATTCGAAAAACAGTGACAACCTCTTTTTCCCGGGACTGCGGTTTTGCCGGCATTGACGACAGGCTTTATGGAAATCATGGGTCCATGTCATTCCGCAATACCCTAACGAGGCCATGAGGAGTCAAACATGCCGCGTTTTTTTCACGGACGAAGACAAGCCACAAAACAACCGGCCTTCCCCAATGGAACCTGAAAGACCTGCTCCGGCATCCTGACAAGGATCTCGAAACCCGTTCTCGGGCTCTCAACGATCACGTGCGATCGCTGGAGAATCTTCGCAAACGTCTTTCCGCTACGCTCACGCCCCGTATCTTTCTCAAAGGGCTGCAGCTTCGAGAAATGATTGCGGCGGAATCCTCCAGACTGGCTGCCTATGCCCAGTTGTGGTTCGCGCAAAATACCCAAAACCAGCGTGCGAGGACATTCGACACTCAAGTCAGGAAACACCTGCTTCCTTTTTCCAACCGGACAGTCTTTTTTGATTTGTGGTGGCAACGGCTCGGGGACCAAACGGCCCGGCGACTCCTGCGTCATGCAGGAAAATACCACTACCATTTGGAATCACTCCGGCGAGTCAAACATCACACCTTGTCCGAAGCCGAAGAACAAATCATCAACGTCAAAAACACGACCGGACGGCAGGCCCTCGACAGCCTCTACGACGTGATCACCAATGGGTTGACGTTCCAATTGGATTCGCGCAACGGCTCACAGCCTTTGTCGCGCGAACAATTGGCCGTGCATTTCCGAGATCCCTCCGCTCGCGTGCGTCAACGGGCTTACGATGAACTTTTTCAGGTTTATTCGAAACAGTCTAACTCCCTTGGGGACATCTATAAGACTCTCGTGATGGATTGGAAAAACGAAGGGTTGGATCTTCGGGGATATTCCAGCCCGATTGCCGTTCGTAACCTTCACAACGACATTCCCGACAAAGCGGTCTCGACACTGCTTCAAACCTGTCGAGATAACCGGCACGTGTTTCAAGAATATTTTCGAATCAAAGCCAGGATCTGCGGTTTCCCGCGAATGACTCGTTACGACGTGTATGCACCGCCGAAAATCAAAAAAGCCTCCTATCCCTTCGACCAGGCAGTCAAACTGGTTCTCGAAGCATATCACCAATTTTCTCCAACCCTCGCAGATCACGCGCGCCAGGTCTTCGCTGAACGGCACATTGACGCGGCTCCCGCCTTCGGAAAAATGGGCGGGGCCTTTTGCTATAGCGTGTTGCCGTCTCTCACACCGTACGTCCTGTTGAACTACTCCGGAGACGCCAGAGACGTCGCCACGTTAGCCCATGAACTCGGTCATGCCGTACATAGTATGATGGCCCGGCACCATTCGGCATTGACATTTCACGCGACACTGCCTCTCGCTGAAACCGCCTCCGTATTCGGGGAACAGCTTCTTTCCGATGCCCTGCTTGCAGACGCCGCCGGGGTAAAAGTGAAACAACGGTTGTTGTTGAGCCAACTCGATGACCTGTACGCAACGATTCTCCGGCAAGCGTATTTTGTAGAATTCGAAAACCAAGCCCATGCTCTCATCGCTCAAGGGACAACCATTGACGGGCTTGCCCAAACGTACTTTCATCTTCTCAAAGAACAATTCGGCCGTACCATGACCATCTCCAAGGCTTTTCAATGGGAATGGTTGACCATCCCCCATATTTTCCGAAGCCCGTTTTACTGCTATGCGTACAGTTTTGGAAATTTGCTGGTTCTCTCACTCTTTCAACGCTATAAAAAGGAAGGGAAGCCTTTCATTCCGCAGTACCTGGAATTGTTGAGCCACGGGGGTTCTCAAAGTCCCCAGGACATGCTGAAACCTCTGGGCATTGATCTCTGTAAAAAATCATTTTGGCAAGCAGGGTTTAACCGTATCCAGGAACTCGTTGAATCTCTCGAAAAAACCATGGACAAAAAAGGCTGAGAGAAAAGACGAACCACCCACCTGCTTACACGCGTAAAGCATCTTCCCTGTATAGGTTCAGAAACATATGGCACTCCTTGACCCAGGAGGAGTCACCATGCACATCCACCATCTCGGCTACCGGATCCGGGGGTTCTATCGAGTAGCCAATCTGGGCTATCGTTGGGACATGATACCCAACGAAGCTCACCACCGACTCAAGATTCTGACGTTCTGGGCCACCCATGGCCCGGCGGCGACCCAGGATGCCTATGCGGTCAGCCGCCGGACGCTCGCGCGCTGGAAACACACGTTAACCCAGGCCGGCGGTCAGCCCGCCGCCTTGGCCGCCCGCTCCCGTGCCCCCACCGACGGCGCCAGCCCCACAGCCCGCCCGCACTGAACCAGGAGATCCGGCGTCTGCGCACCACCTTCCCTAACCTCGGGAAGGCCAAACTCCACGTCCTGCTGGCCCCGTGGTGTGAGGCCCACGGCCTCGCCCTGCCCAGTGTCTCCACCATTGGGCGCCTGATCGCCCGTGCGCCCGACAAGATGCGGCACGCCCCCGTCCGCTTGACGGCGCGGGGCCAGCCTAAACCCGTCGTGCGGCCGCGCAAAGCGCGGAAACCCCGCGGCCACTCCGCCCCGCCCCTCGAGGTGTTCGCCTGTGATACCGTCGTCCGGCTCCAGGCGGGCCTCCGCCGCTACTTGTTCCCCTTTCTCGATCCCCACTCGCGCTTCGCGGTCGCCGTGGCCACGCCCCCCGCGTCCAGCCGCCAGGCGACCCGCGCGCTGGAGGCCTTGTGCCAGGTGCTGCCACGCCCCCCGCGGGTCGTGCTCTCCGACAACGGCTCGGAATTCCTGGGCCACTTCCAGCAGCGGTTGGAGGCGCGCGGCATCACGCACTGGTGGACCTATCCCCGTTCCCCGAAAATGAATGCCCATGTAGAACGGTTCAACCGGACCATTCAGGAACAGTTCGTGGACTATCATGAGGACTTGCTGTTCGACGACGTGGCCCTGTTCAACCAACAATTGGCCGACTGGTTGATCGCGTATAACACCGTCTTACCCCACCATAGCCTTGGCCGCCAATCTCCGGTACAATTCCTCCTTCACCATCAACCCGAGTGCCAAATGTGGTGGACCCATACAGTCCCTTGATTTGGAGACGCTTATTGCGTTAGCCTATTTGGGGTTCGTTGTCGGACAATCTCGAAGCGCAGGATTTTGAAAAAGGGAGTTTGACACATGTCGGAAAGTGCTTATGTTCTCATCAACGTGCTGCCTGGACAAACTGCAAACGTGAAAAATTTATTGGCGCAAATCGAGGAAATTAAAACGATTGACGCCTGCTGGGGGAAACCCGACATTTTTGTCAAAGTGGAAGTGGCAAGCCAGGAAGCCTTGACGCAATTGGTCCTCACCAAAATCCATGCCATTGAAGGAGTCGCCCAAACGGATACTCACCTGGTCTACATGCTCCACGAATAACCAGTTTCGACTCTACCCCACCGCCCCTCCCCTTACAAAGGGGAGGCAAGGCATGCACCAAGAACACGGTAAAGATGAATCACAACGCCGGGCATTCCCGTCTCTGATTCCCCTCCTTTGTAAGGAGGGGTGAGGGGAGGTAGAGAGCCCGTAGGTCGGGTTAGCCGAAGGCGTAACCCGACAATCCGCGGTCGGATAAGGCGAGTGCGTCCGTCGGATTACGCCCCGCTAATCCGACCTGCAACTGCTGCGGTCGTCCGGCAACTGGACACATTTCCTTCAATAAATTCCCGCCTGCCGTTGCAACCACCGGACATAGGGGATGATCTTTGTCACGTCATCGGACGTGGCTTCGGGAATTTTAGGCATATTTCCAAACTTCCAGTGGTGGGCTCGAACGCCTTGCATGGCCGCTCGCATAAACGCAAAGTCGGCATGATGGGAAGGCTCATAAATTTTATGCACCAACGGCGGCCCCATGTTCGTCCCCCGGCCTGCCATGCCATGACAACGCGCGCAGAGGCCATTGAACCGTTCTTCCCCTGCTTGATATTCCTCCGGCACCGGCTGCGCAGAGCCCCGGGGCGCGGCAGTCTCCTGCACGACGTCGTCATGAGCGGCGTGGTTTGAACTCGTTTCACCCTGCCCATCCGAGCAGCCGACAAAACAGGCCAACACGGCCATGCCGAGCCACACCCGTTTCATCTTGAAACGTCGTATCATCTGAGCGCGTTTCGTCACCGATCTTCCGGAGCGACGGTTAGAGACCAGGGGTTCTTGCCACATAAGGTGCCGGATCCTGAAGGCCTGCATCCCGAAAACCCTGTAACCGAATCAGGCAACTGTCACATTGCCCACATGCCGAGCCATCCTCACGAGGATCATAGCAACTGTGGGTCAACTCAAAGGGAACTCCCAAGGTCCGGCCTTGTTGAATGATCTGGGTTTTACTTAAAAGCAGGAGCGGTGCGTTAATCTGAACCGTTTTGCCATGTGCTCCCTTTTTCGTACCGAGCCGGGCTACCTGTTCAAATGCGCGCAAAAACTCGGGGCGACAATCCGGGTATCCGGAATAATCCAATACATTGGCCCCGATGAAAATACAGGAAGCATCGACAACCTCGGCATAGGCTAATGCCAACGACAGAAATATCGTGTTTCGCGCCGGAACATACGTGAATGGAATGCCGGTCTGCCGTTCCTGGTCCGACCGATTCTTCGGAATATCTCCCGAGCCGACCAGGGCCGAACCACCAAATTCATGCAGATCCAATTGAAGAATTTTATGCTCCGCGGCATCCAGCCATGCGGCGATCTCTTGTGCTCTTTGAATTTCAGCATGATGGCGCTGCCCATACCTGATCGTAAGCAGATACAGGGCGTACCCTTCGTGACGAGCCATTGCGGCCGTCACGGTTGAATCAAGTCCTCCACTGGCCAGTACCACGGCTTTCATCGTCATGTGAAGCGATCGTACACGTTCATGAATTCGTCGGCAATTTCCCCTTTCCCTTCCCCGCCTTTGTAAGGAAGCGGGAAGGAAGGTAGAGAATCCGCAGGTCGGGTTAGCCGAAGGCGTAACCCGACAATCCGCAGCCGGATGATGCGAGTCCTTCCGTCGGATTACGCTCCGCTAATCCGACCTACGTTCTGTTCCCCTCCTTTGTAGGGAGGGGGTAAGGGGAGGTAGAGGCACAGGCAATCAATCGATTTCAGGAAAAAATAGAAGCAACGAAGAAGAAAGAAAAGGCAGGACTCAAGGTCAAGTCGTTGGTCACATCAGACCCGTTGCTCCCCTCGTTCAATTTTTTCAAGCAACTCGATTTTTTCCTGGCATTCGACGCAGAGCCGGGCGAACAGCATGACAGCCAGTCGTTTTTCGCCGATTTCAGTATCACACTCGACACAAATACCATACGTCCCTTCTTCCAAGCTCACCAACGCTTCATCAATCATTTGCCGTTCCCGGTTTCGTTTTTCTTGAAGGGAAATGCCCATTTCACGTTCCAAATCCAATAAAGCCTGGTCGCCACTATCCATGGCCGATTCAAACCGACGTTGCTGCTCTTCCGTCAATGATTGGCCTAACTGGTCTTGAATTTCTTTCATGATCTTGGCCCGTTTTTCCAGCATAATCTTCCGTAACGTCATCGATCGTGAAGAGGGCATCCGCTTGGGGGCTTTGGCTGTGGCCGGAGTCTTTTTTTTCACGCCTTTCCCCTCACCGGCTTTGAGTTTTGCCGAATGAGAAGTCGCTTTCGTTGTTTGGCTCTGGGAAGACGAAGATGATTTCGTCTTGGCAGTTTTGGATGAACGCTTGGCGACCGCAGTCGAACTTTTCTTCGTCGATTTCCCTGCCATTTCCGGTCTCCTTTTTTAACACAACTGCAGTTCTTCGATTCCTGCTCAGACCGCTATAAACAACGACCTTCATCACTCCACGACGTCAAGGTTGCCAAAGATAACAGTTCAATCATAAGTCATCAAGGAATGAACCGCGCAATCCTCAATTTTTTGACGTCCCTGCAAAGACAGCAATTCAATCATAAAAGCACACCCCACGATTTCCGCACCTAATTTCCGCAAGAGGTCCACCGTTGCAGCCGCAGTCCCTCCGGTGGCCAGAAGATCATCCACCACCAGCACCCGTTCTTCCATCGCCACGGCGTCTCGATGGATAGCCAACGAGCTTGCCCCGTACTCCAGGTTGTATTTCACTTCAAACACGTCGGCGGGAAGCTTGCCGGCTTTGCGGACCGGCACAAAGCCCGCCCCCAGGTTATACGCCAACGGACACCCCAATATGAAACCTCGAGACTCAATCCCCACAACCTTGCTGATATGTTCATTCCGGTAGCGCACAGTGAAGTCGTCAATGACCGCTCGATACCCTTGGGGATTCTTCAACAACGTTGTAATGTCGTAAAACAAAATACCGGGTTTTGGAAAATCGGGGATCTCGCGAATTAATGATTTATAATCCATGGGTCAATCCTTTCCGGCCGGGTTTCAGCGAGAAACCCCGCTACACACTGCCGGGGGTGATAATAAAATCGGATGAACCCTGGGCATTCGGGTTGATCCATTCCACTTGAATGTTTTGAACGTGCGCTAAGGATGGCCCGCGTTTGGCGGCTTGAATGAATTCATCGACGAAAACGTGGGTCCCTTCAACTTCCGTTTCTATTCGACCATCCGGCAAGTTCCTGACCCATCCGCTCAAACCACGCCTGGTCGCCTGAGATTGCAGAAACGCACGAAAACCGACGCCTTGCACGCGACCTTGGGCCACGACGTGAGCCCGAACACGAGTTTCTCCGACTTCTCGATTCATTATCTTACCACAACCGATACGCAACTCATGACGCAGCCTGGCCCCACAAATAGGCACTCACTTTTTCAGACGTGTTTTCCGCGTCGCGAATGCAATCAGGGATTCCTATTCCGTCGTAGGCTGCACCCGTCACGTACAGTCCGGGGTGCCGGCCGACACGTTGGCGAATGTGTTGCACGCACTCCCGATGCCCACGGGTGTATTGGGGCATGGCTCGAGGCCATCGATACACTTCCACGCGGAGGGGCGAGCGTTGAATGCCGACCATCGATTCCAACTCACGACAGGCTCGTCCCGTCAATTCCGCATCATCCAAATCCAGCAAATGCTCTCGGCCACGCCCACCCAGATAACACCGAATCAGACATTGCCCCGAAGGCGCTCGTCCTGCCCACTTCATCGATGACCACGTCGCCGCGATCAATGAACGATTTTCAACACGCGGGACCACAAACCCATAGCCGCGAAGCTGAGACTTGACCTCCGGCTCGGAAAAGACCATCGAGATGGTCATCGTAGAGGCATAGGGAATCCGGTCCAGGACCGTCGCGGCTTCATGGTCGAACGAGCGGAGAAAGCCCGCGGAAACGTACGCAGGCGTCGCAAGAAGCACGGCCTCGGCATCCAATCGTTCTCCGCCTTCCAACTCAACCCGGTATGGTGGATCGGCATGGGAATCCGGTGACGGATGAATCGTTCGTACCTTGATGCCTCGCCGAAGGGACACGCCGGCACCTGACAACCTGTCTGCCAGACTCGCAATCAAATCACCCAGACCACCCTGTAAGGTCGTGAACAGTGTACGGGCAGTCGCATCCGGCTTGTGCGAGGATCGCGCCCGCTGCATGGTCAACGCGCCTTTAATCAGACTGCCGTGCTTGCGCTCCAATTCGACGAGTTGGGGAAAGGTCGCATCCACGCTCAACTCATTCGCGTCACCGGCGTAAATCCCCGCGACTAACGGCTCGATCAGGCGATCAAAGGCTTCGGAACCCAAGCGTCGACTGAAGAACTCCGCCAAGGTTTCCTCATCTTTCGTTCGGGGCCGGGCAGGGATGATCCAATCGGCTCCCATTCGCACAATACCGGCCCAGGAGACCACCCCGCTGTGAAACAAGGGCCCTAACTTCGTGGGGACCATTGCAATAAGACCTTGCGGGAATTGACGCAATCGTCCTTTCGAATAGGTAAACGTTTGCGCGTTTTCTTTATTGGTGTTGATCAACTGCGAAGTCAGCCCTAACTTGTCACAGAGTGCAAGAGCCGACGGTTTAGTCGTGAGGAACGAGTCAGGCCCTCCCTCCGTGACGAATCCATCTTGACGATTCGTGACGATTTTTCCGCCAAAATAATCCTGCGCCTCCACCACCGTACACTGAAGAGACTCATTCCTGCTTCCCGCTTGTTCCAGTAAGGCAAACGCGGCGGAAAGCCCGGAAATTCCTCCTCCGACAATCACAACTCGTTTGGGAGCCGCCATATTGAATCACGCGTTACGGGGAAGGAACAGTGAACAAGCCGGGCCAAGTTCATCGAGTACTGTATTTGTGAACAAACCCAATGGCAGCCTCAACGTGATCGACGGGAGTTTTGGGGAGAATTCCATGACCAAGATTGAAAATGTGCCCGGCCCTGTTCCCGGCCCTGTCCAGAATATCCTTGATGCGGCGCTCGATTTCCGGCAGGGGCGCAAACAAGATCACGGGGTCGAGGTTGCCCTGTACGGCGACGTCGAACCCGACCCGCGCCCACGCTTCATCGAGCTCGACGTGCCAATCCAACCCCAGGACGTCGCTGCCGGCACTACGCATGAGAGGCAGGAGCGTCGACGTTCCCGTTCCGAAATAGATGATCGGAATCCCTTCAGGTTTCAAACGATCAATAAGCGATTGAACGTGCGGCAAGACGTATTCGCCATAGTCAGCCGGAGACAGACACCCCACCCAACTGTCGAAAATTTGAACGACTTCGACGCCCGCCCGGATTTGGTTCTTCAAATACACCATAACCACGTCTGAAAGTTTGCGAAGCAACGCATGCCACTGGTCGGGCCGGCCGAACATCATGTGTTTGGTATTGAGATAGTTCCGCGAACTTCCGCCTTCGATCGCATAACTGGCCAGGGTAAACGGGGCTCCGGCAAAGCCAATGAGGGGCACGCGTCCATCCAACGCTTTTTTTGCCAAACTGACGGCATCGAAGGAAAACCGAAAAGCGTCACTCTCCACTTGGCGTAACCGCGTCACGTCGTCCTGATGTCTGACCGGATTGAGAATGACCGGCCCTTCTTCTTCACGGAAGGTCAACTGCAACCCCATCGGCTCCAGGGGCAACAGGATATCCGCAAAAATGATGGCCGCATCCAAATCAAAGCGTTCGATGGGTTGGAGCGTCACCTCTGCGGCCAGGTCCGGGGTCTTACAGACGTCAAGAATGCCATGCTTCGCCCGAATTCGCTGATATTCCACCATGTAGCGACCGGCTTGTCGCATAAACCAGACCGGCGTTCGGTCCACGGGTTCCCGGCGGCAGGCTTTCAGAAAACGATCATTCGTCATAAGGGAAGGAATTGTACGGATGGAAAGAAAAGGCTGTCAATGAAAGAGAAACGGTTTCCGCTGCCTGGGGCGAGGTTGCCAACGACACGATGCTAGAACCATTCTTGATCAGAAGACCGGGTTTCCGGGGGAGGCTTGACGGATCGGCCGGCATAGGCTTGCCTGATTGTTCTGCTTTGCTCTTCATAGCATGAGGCTTCGGCAAGATCGAGAAGCCGTGCATCACCTTCCTGTAATTCAATCCGATAATGATCGCCGCTGAGAGAAAACCATTCGATATAGGGATGCGGCGCAAGAAGAGGATGCGGGTCAAAAGAAATCGAACTCACGGTGCCGATCTGGGGATTGGCCAAATCGAGAAGGCGTGACGCAGAGTTGGGGTCATCGACAAATTGAGAGTTCTTAAAGGAAAAAATCAGGCCGGCAATGTCGGGTTTGAAATCCCCGTTCAAATAAAATTCTATCGGACCGAGAGAGGCAAAGGTCATCTTCCCGACCACGACTCCCCGTGTGCGATTATCGAGATAGCCCTCCTTGACCCATCGATATCCGCCGAACTTTTCCGCCATGGTCGTTTATCGCTTCCCCCAAGGTTCTTCGCAACGCTGCAACCGACTTCCCGTGAATCTGTCGGATTACGCTTCGCTAATCCGACCTACGAGGACTGGATTCCCGATCAAAAAATGTCGGGAATGACAGAAGGAGTTTTTCTTGTAGGTCGGGTTAGCCGAAGGCGTAACCCGACAATCCGTTAAACCCGAGGCTTATCACATAGATAGGTGAGGGTTGAGCGAGGACACAGCACCGCCCTGCGCCCGCTAGTGCAATACATCTAGGGCTTACACAGACGACACTTCACCTGACGCACGACTCCGGACTGTTCCAGCGCGTCCAAGGCCGTATCTTTATCGGGATATTCAAACCAGCCACCTTCCCAAAAATCAGACCGTGTGGGAATCGAAGGGACTTCAATGCACCGTTCTTTATGCAAAACGGCCTCATCCACAGATCTTCGAATATTGATCCAAAGCGCCATATGGTACCCCTCAGGAATAAAAAATTGCGCAATTACTCTTCAAGAAGCTGCCATTCATCTTTTTCAATCTTGACCTTTGCCCCGGTCTTGATTTTTTTCAGATCTTCACGATCAAACAGTTTCATATACCGTTCAATGCGGTCCGGATCATCAATTCGTTCTACCTGTTGCAACCCGCTTGCCAACCGATACGTTCTCACCAAGACTGACATCTGCAATCCTCCAACCCGTTAGAATGAACAAAAACTATCAGAACCATACGAATTTAAAGAAGAAACCCTTAAGGCGTCAAGAGTGGCTCCCGCACCTATCCCCAAGGATCGAGCCCGGGGCAGACTCTCTCCCGGAAGGAGAAGGAGAGCAGAATAATTTCATTGAGTGATAGTCAAGGGCATTTTCAATCCTGTATAATGGGCCCAACGTCGCAACACGTATATGAATCCGTAAAAAGGGAGTGACCCCATCTATGCCTGTGTATGAATATCAATGCAATACCTGTGACCATAAATTTGAACTGCTTCAATCCGTCAATGTGAGACCGGAAGAGACATCCTGTCCCCAATGCAAGGAAGTCAATGCCCAGCGACTCATGTCCGCTTTCGCTTCCCAAATCAAAGGCGATCATAAAACCGGATTTAGGGAGATGAAAGCCTACGACATGTACAATGAGAGGATGGATAAATTTAAAAAGCTTCCACCCCTCATGGGGGGAGCACGAGCGGCCCCCGGTACTCCCAGAATGACGCAACCGACGGATTCAGGTTCCGGAGAAAGTTAGCGCTTACTACCCTCACCTCGCACGCTCTATCATCCATGGAAGCGGCAAAGTTCGTTGCGATCACATTACTGAGGATACTTCCGCTTCTGGCATTCGTCACGGGCTGCTCATCAGAAATCAAACACTTACAATCAGAGTCAGAGCGCCACTATGTTGATATATGGTGCGCAGACAAGGGGGGCGAAACTGAAGTGACCTTGCGCGACAAGACAAGGGTGGACTGTCTGACAGAAACACATGCCATAGAGGGGGAATTTGCCAAAAAGTGGAAAGCTGCCATCGGGCAGGCAACACACTACGCCGTCATGACCAAGAAAAACCCTGGAATTCTGCTGATCCTGGAACGCCAGAAATCATGTCGGTATCTGTCCAGCCTCAAAAACGTTCTTTCGGCACTCCGTATTAACGACCATCTAGTGACTGTATGGACGACAGGGCCGGCGTCCGAAAAATGCTCGAAATGGGAAGACCCCTTCGTTTCTCAACGTGTACCTGCTCCAATAAGTGAGAGGAATGATTGATGAGAAATATCCGGGGAAAAACCATGCTGCTCAAGAAACCTCTTCCCTTGGTGTCCCTGTTATCCGCCTTGTTTCTGGTCGGTTTGCCGTTGGTTGGAGCGGCCGAAGAATTAACGGGTTCCGCCTTAATCGTGGGCAATGGGCCTGAACGGTATGCGATTGAAGCCTTGGCAAAAAATTTTGAAGCCTTGCATCCCAAAACCTCCATTGATTTTTTCTGGCACCAAAATGCCAGGCCCATCGAAGAAGTTCAGGAAAATGCCGCCGATATCGCCATTACGGGTCAAGCGGGACACGATCTCCCATCAACCACCGTAGCTTGGGACGGCATCGCCGTGGTGACAAATTTTGCTAATGCCACTGAAGAAATCACTCGGGAGCAGTTAGCGAAAATTTTCGCAGGCAAAATAACGTTTTGGTCGCAAGTGTACGAAGATGGACCGGAAGCCAGAATTTCGCTGATTCATCGAGCCTGGAATCAAAATATTCGCCAACCATTTGAAAAGTTCCTGGGCCTTGAAAATCACAGGGAACTCCAGGCCAAAGTCGTCGAAAAAGAAAGTGAGACCTTCAAGGCCATCAACGGTGATATCTATTCCATTTCCTACGTCTCGATGGGACCCGCTTTGCAAGCGCGTAAAGACGGATATGGCGTGACCCTCCTGTTCGTCGATGACATTGAACCTGAATACCAAACGGTCCTGGATGGCACCTATCCCCTCCGTCGACCGGTGATCTTCGTGATGAGCCCCAATGCCTCTCCGGTGGCCCAGGCCTTTTTAGAGTACGTGCTGTCACCCCAAGGACAACGCGCCATAAAAATAGGCGCCAGCGGTCTTTTCCATGACAAAACCAGTTCGGTCATTAAATATTACCCGCTCAACGGGGAGTAAGCCCGATTGATGGCCATGGCGTCCTCTTGACAGGATCCTCACCATCCATGATACATAGGCCCTCGCCCCACGAACATCGAGATGCTCTCCGGCAATTAATTTCCCGGGACGGAGATTCGTAGGGACAGCCCCCTGTGGTTGTCCTCAACCAAAGGAACGACACCTCTCTCCTTCAGGGCAGTCCATGTTCAAAAAAATCCTCGTAGCAAATCGTGGTGAAATCGCAATGCGGGTCATCCGGGCCTGTCGTGAACTCAACATCGCCACGGCGGCCATTTATGCTGAATGCGAAGCCACGGCGATTTATGTCAAAAAGGCCAATGAAGCGTATCTGGTAGGCCCCGGTCCGGTCCAGGGATTCCTCGACGCCCGGCAAATCGTCAACTTGGCCAAACGCATCGAAGCCGATGCGATTCATCCTGGATACGGGTTTCTGGCGGAGAACGCCCAGTTTGCCCATTTGTGTCGAGAGGCGGACATCACGTTTATCGGCCCGACTCCCGAGGCCTTGGAACTGCTGGGCGATAAAGTACAAGCCAGGGAACTCGCCAAACAAATCGGGATCCCCGTGGTTCCGGGAACGGAAGGCCACGTTCAAAGAGTAGAAGAAGGCCTGAGCTTTGCTCGATCCATCGGCTATCCGGTGATGGTCAAAGCCAGTGCCGGGGGGGGGGGACGCGGACTTCGAGTCGTCCGTTCCGACGAAGAACTCAAAGAGGCCATGGAGTCCGGGGCTCGGGAAGCGTTGGCGGCTTTTGGAAACGCCGATCTTTTTCTTGAAAAATACATCGAACGACCGCATCATATTGAGTTTCAGCTCCTCGCGGACGAAGAGGGGCACGTCGTGCATCTGGGTGAACGCGATTGTTCAATCCAGCGTCGCCATCAGAAAATAATCGAAATTGCCCCCTCCTTAATCCTCACGCCCCAGCTGAGGGGCCAAATGGGCGACGCCGCGATTGAGTTGGCCCGTGCCGCCAAGTTTCAAAATGCCGGCACCGTCGAATTCCTGTTGGATCAGGATGGCCACTACTATTTCATGGAGATGAATCCAAGGATTCAGGTGGAACATACGGTCACGGAGCAGATCACCACCATTGATATCGTACAATCCCAAATTTGGATTGCCGCAGGACGGCCGCTCGTATTCGGGCAACATGAAGTGAATCTTCAGGGCCATGCGATTCAATGCCGGATTAACGCGGAAGACCCTCAAAACGGGTTTCGGCCTTCTTCGGGCAAAATCACGGCTTATTTTTCTCCAGGTGGAATTGGGGTGCGGATCGACGGCGTCGTGTACAAAGACTATACCGTTCCCCCCTACTATGACGCGTTGTTGACCAAAATGACGGTACAGGGCCGGACGTGGGACGAAACGGTTCGGCGGACCCACCGCTCGCTGGAGGAGTTTTTGTTGCGAGGAGTCAAAACGAACATTCCCTTTTTGAAAAATATTATGGAAGACCCCGATTTCCTGTCGGGAAAATTCGATACGTTTTACCTGGACTCGCACCCGGACCTCTATCAATACGACTATCCCTTGGTATCGGAAGATCTTGTGGTGACGCTCTCTGCCGCCATTGCGGCGTATGAAGGACTATAACGCCTCATCGGCACCGAGTATCTTTAACGCAAAGGCACCTTATGGCAAAGAAACCAACATTCTGGGATAAGTTCAAAAGACGCACCGGAGCATCCAAAAAGCGACGGAAGGGCAAACGTCCGGAGACGTTCGAACTGGAAAGCTCACCGGGACGCAAAATACACCTCACGGACGTGTCCTTACGAGACGGGCATCAATCGTTGCTGGCGACGCGCATGCGCACGGAAGATTTGATCCCCACGGCGGAACAACTGGATGCGGTCGGGTTCTGGTCCCTGGAAGTCTGGGGAGGCGCCACGTTCGACGCCTGCCTGCGATTTCTGAAAGAAGATCCGTGGGAACGGTTGCGCGCCTTCCGCCAGGCAGCCCCCAACACCAGGCTGCAAATGCTGCTGCGCGGGCAAAACCTGGTTGGGTATCGGCATTACGCCGACGACGTCCTGGAACAATTCATCGTCAAGTCAGCGGAACACGGCATCGACGTCTTTCGCGTATTCGACGCCTTGAATGACATTCGAAACCTTCAATCCGCCATCCGAGTGGTCCGGCAATGCAACAAACACGTGGAAGCCACGATTTGCTATACGGTCAGCCCGGTGCACAGCCTGCATCACTTCGTGGAACAAGCCAAACGACTGGAAGATCTTGGCACGGACAGCATCTGCATCAAGGATATGGCCGGACTCTTACCTCCTTTTGAAGCCTATACACTCATCAAACGGTTGAAGGAAGCGGTTCGGGTTCCCATCCACCTTCATACGCATTATACGTCGGGAATGGCTTCGATGTCGTCACTCATGGCGATTCTCGGCGGTCTCGATATTTTGGATACGGCCCTGTCTCCACTCGCGGGCGGCACGTCGCATCCCCCCACGGAAACCTTTATTGCGGCCCTGCGAAAGACTCCATACGACACCGGATTGGATTTGTCCCGGTTCGCCCCCATAACGGAACAACTGCGAGCGGCAAGAAAAAAATATCACCAATTTGAAAGTGATTTCACGGGCGTCGATACAGACGTTTTGTCGTCACAGGTGCCGGGCGGCATGATTTCAAACCTGGCATCCCAATTGGCGGATCAGAATGCCATAGACAAAATGAAAGAAGTGCTGGAGGAAATCCCGCGGGTTCGCAAGGACATGGGCTACCCGCCGTTGGTCACCCCCACCAGTCAAATCGTCGGCACCCAAGCCACGCTGAACGTGATAACCGGAGAGCGGTACAAAGTCATCACCAATGAAGCCAAGAATTACTTTTTGGGCCTCTACGGCGAACCGCCCGGCTCCTTGGATTCAACCACAAAGGAAAAAGCCATTGCCGACGACGTTCCTATCTCAAACAGACCGGCGGATAACCTTGCCCCTGAATTGGAAGAAGCCGCTAAAGAACTGAGCGAACATGACGTCTCCGAGGAAGACGTGTTGTCGTATACCTTGTTCCCTTCCGTTGCGTTACAATTTATCCACGAACGTACAAGCGGGGAGCTACGGCCCGAACCCCTCGAACCACCAGGAGGAGAACGAGAAACTTCGTCGACCCCCGGGCTACATCTCGCACCTATCGAATTTACCGTCACCCTCCACGGGGAATCGTATCACGTACGGGTTTCAGGCTCAGGGCGGTCCATCGACGGGAAAAAACCCTACTACATCAAGGTCGATGACAAACTCGAAGAAGTCTACCTGGAACCACTGCAAGAAGTGTTGGCCAGCGGACCCGAGGCACCCGTCTCAACCGGCACCGGCAAGGGAGAACGCCCCAAACCCAGTGGCCCGGGAGACGTCACGACGCCCATGCCGGGCCGCGTCGTGAAAATTCTCGTCACGGAAGGCGGCACAGTCGCCGCCGAAGAGCCGGTAATCGTGATTGAAGCGATGAAAATGGAAAACCAAATCACCGCACCGATTGATGGGACGGTGAAGGCCATCTACGTCAACGAAGGCGATCTTGTCAATTGCGATGAAACCCTGATCCAACTCGAATAAATTCAGCAAAATGGATCGACTCTGCCGCCGTGTCAGTCTACCGTTGTGACAACCTCTTCCCCTCTTCGCATCCCCTCCCACGTTGACCAGCTCCATCGACACGCCGTTCATACCACCACCGTAAACGGATATCACGTTGCCTATCTGGACCACGGGAAGGGCTCGCCCGTCATTCTGATTCATGGATTGGGCGGCTCCATGTGGCATTGGGAACACCAACAAGTCGCACTCGCCCGGTCGTGCCGGATCATTACGCCTGATTTGTTGGGATCGGGACTGTCCGAGAAACCTGAACGCATGTATTCTCCGGCCTTTCTGCTCGATACCTTCCGCAGGTTCATGGATAACCTCCACATTCAAAAAGCCACATTGATCGGCTGTTCCATGGGGGCCGGTCTCGCAATCGGGATGAGCCTGGAGTATCCGGACCGCGTCGCCAAACTCGTGCTGATCGGGGGATTTCCCTCCAATATTTTCGACAATCTTCAATCTCCAAGAACCAGCCGGTTTATCAAACACCGGCCGGCACTCTGGTTGTCAAAATTGGGAAGTTGGGTAACCGGCCGATGGTCCATCAAACTCATTCTGAAAGAAATCATTCACGATCATGCCCTGATTTCCCCAATCGTCGTGGAACGTGCTCACCAACTCCGCGCTCAGCCCGGATTCTTCTATGCCATGTATTCACAACTGGATCAGATCCCGGAATGGGAAACCACTTTTGCCCCGCGATTAACGGACATTTCACACTCCACGCTCATTCTTTGGGGAGCAGACGATAAAATCTTTCCTTCTTCGGTAGGGCAAACCCTGCAAACGACCATTCCCGGCAGTTCGTTCCTCGTCGCGCCGAATTCCGGGCATCTCCCCCAATGGGAAAACCCCGACTTCGTCAACCCCGCCCTCGTGCAGTTCCTTGCCGGGTAGGTCGGGTTAGCCGAAGGCGTAACCCGACAATCCGCAGCTCGACGCCCTCGTCGGATTATTGTCGGATTACGCTGCGCTAATCCGACCTACGAGGACATGGTCTTTTTTGTAGGTCGGGTTAGCCGAAGGCGTAACCCGACAATCCTGACTGTCAACGAATGAGTGCACACGTACCGTTCCTCCAAGGAATCTCCCGGGTGTGCCATTTCTTGACAGCCCCCCAATCCTGCCGTATAAAATTTTCAACCGACAATCCTCCGATGCTCCAGTCGATCGAACCCAACAACAGGGAGGTCTTACTCATGAGACGTTTCATACGATGCCCTCTCGTTTTCGTTAGCCTCATTGTTTTACTGACGCTCAGTGGATGTGCCTCATTCGACACCCGGGTGGATGCAGGCTTCTCCTATCAATCCATTCCTGTCGCCAAGGGCACGGCCGCTGCCGGTGCAGGATCCACCATTGCCTTTCGAGACTCCACCCTCGCGTTGGCCGGCCCGGAGATTTCCACGGGAGAAGCGCTCCGTTCCGTGAAATTAGCCAAAGGGGATTTATCCCTCCAGGATATTACCGAGACGAAAGGCAACGTACGCATCATCAGCGTGGTTCCCTCCCTCGACACGAAAGTGTGCGAGCAGCAAACCCATTACCTCAGTGAGAAAAACAAAGGCCTCGATGCGAAGATCACTCTCTATACCGTCAGCGTCGATACCCCATTCGCTCAAGACCGCTTTGCCAAAGAAGCAAAAATCGACAACGTCACGTTTTTGTCCGACTACCGGGGCGGAGACTTTGGGCGCACCCATGGGCTTCTATTGGACGGCCCACGTTTACTTGCCCGGGCGGTGATGGTGGTGGATAAAAACAATATCATCCGCTATCTGCAAATTACCCCAAACCTTGCAAACATGCCGGACATGGAGGCAGCCTTCGCTGCCGCGCGAGCCTTACTCTAACGCATTGGAGGTACCGTGAGTTTCACCAAACGTCTACGACAGTTGGCCAAGCCGATCTGGGACGCGCAATTCAAACATCCCTTTGTGGTAGCCCTTGGGAAAGGCACCCTACCCAAACGCAAATTTCAGTATTATATTCTGCAGGATGCCCGGTATCTCGAAGAACTCGCCCGAATATTCGCCGTGGGTGCACAAAAAGCCCAAGACCCCGATACGACTCTTCGCTTTGCCAAACTGGTTGAAGAAACCATCGTTGTCGAACGCGGGTTGCATGAAACCTACGGCAAGCAATGGAAGCTCACGGCCGCTGACATGCGAAACACCCCTCTCGCACCGACGAACTATGCCTACTGCCGGCACATGCGAAGCACGGCCCAAACCGGCACCCTGGCCGAACTCACGGTCGTGGCCCTTCCCTGCGCATGGATCTATTGTGCCGTGGGCCGACATCTGTTGCGAAAGGGACCACCGTCACCCAAACATCCCTATCGGGATTGGTTGCTGTTATACGGATCGCCGGAATTTGCCGAAGTCACCCGATGGATGCGCGCCCTGGTCGACAAAGAAGCCAAACTGGCCGGTAAGGCCGAAAAAGAGCGGATGAGTGAAGCGTTTCTGACCAGTTCGCGCTATGAATGGATGTTTTGGGACATGGCTTGGCGTGAAGAACAATGGCCGGTCTAACCAAGCCTGCGACCTACACAGCCGTGTAGTAGTAGTCGTAGGTCGGATTAGCGCAGCGTAATCCGACAATCCACAGCGTAATCCGCCTTGAGTTGCGGTGTTGGGTTACGCCTCCGGCTAACCCAACCTACGGCGCTTACAAAGGAGGGGGACACAGAAGGTATGCCCGTCTTTTCCCTCCCCTTTGTAAGGGGAGGGTGAGCTAGGCATGCCCCCGCGAAAGCGGGGGTGGGGTAGAGAGTAGTCGTAGGTCGGATTAGCGCAGCGTAATCCGACACCTCCTTCTGTCATCCTCGACGCTTGTCCCCGACGCCTGTCCTCGACCTGATCGGGGATCCAGTCAAGTAAAGGATCCAGGCAATCTACGAGGATCCAGGGGTTTTTTGCAGAACGTATTGTCGAGTAGTCGTAGGTCGGATTAGCGCAGCGTAATCCGACAGAGAGTTGTTGGGTTACGCCTCCGGCTAACCCAACCTACGGCGCTGTTTGCTCCGAAAAATATTGAGCTTGCATTTCTGACCAATAATGACTATCTTCTAGTCATGAAGAACGTCCGCATTGCCGATTTGAAAAGCCGCTTGAGTGAACATCTGCGTCACGTTCGCGCGGGTCGGACGCTTACGGTACTGGATCGAGACACGCCCATCGCGTACATCGTGCCCTGTACAGACAATAAAGCCTTGCTCAGCGTACGAGCCCCGCTCCCAGGTGCTCCGAAACTGCGTCGGATACCTTTACCTCCCCCACTCAAACTGCGAAAGGATATCGTCAGTATCCTCTTGGAAGAACGCGAGCCTGAGCGGTGATCGCCTATCTGGATTCTTCCGTACTCCTGCGCGTCATCCTTGGACAACGAAACGCGGTCAAAGAATGGCGGACCATCGAACGGGGAATCGCGTCAGCCTTGGTCGAAGTAGAATGTTTGCGCACCTTAGACCGATTGCGGTTGAGTGAGGGATTTTCAGATGAAGAGATTGCGTTAAGAAGAGAGGCCGTGTTTCGACTGCTGGAAGCCATGGAGATCATTGATCTGACGCGCCCGATTCTGACGCGGGCCGCGCAACCACTCCCCACCGCACTGGGAACCCTGGACGCCATTCATTTAGCCACAGCGCTGTTGTGGAAAGAGAGAAGGCAGGAAGACCTTATGCTGGCGACCCATGATGCCGCATTAGCCATTGCCGCCAGAGCCAGCGGGTTCTGTGTGGTGGGTATGCCCTGAGGGACGTAGCCGTGTAACCATGTAGTCCTCGTAGGTCGGATTAGCCCTGCGTAATCCGACAGGTTCCGTGCTCATCGAACAGCGAAGATGTTACGTTACACCTCCGGCTAACCCAACCACAAGACTCACCACCCTCACCTTCATCCTCTCCCGTCAAGGGAGAGGATATTTTCCTTACCCTCGCCCCTGGTGGGAGAGGGGCAGGGTGAGGGGGATGTTTCGTAGGTCGGATTAGCGGAGCGTAATCCGACAGATTTGCAGATTGTTGGGTTACGCCTTCGGCTAACCCAACCTACGGCGCTACTCCCGCACCGGGCCAAGGGCGCCCAGGTAAGGAAACTCGCCGACGTGCAGCAGTGGAGAATCGGCTTGCAATCGGTAATCCCCACGATGTGGCGCGACAAACTTGGGGGCGGCATAAACGTCCGAAAAGGCGTGGGGCTTCAAGGAAGCAGACACGGCTTGACCGTCGACCTGATAATTCACGTCGATATGATGTAATCCATTATGCGCTATGTTCACGGTATTCTTGACTGACCACGCGATTCCCACCCGGGCTTCGTCAATAATGTTACCGGCAACCCTGCCCGTTGCATCGTCCTGAAACTTGACGCCTCCCCCATTCTTGACAAGGGTATTCCGAATCAACGTGGCTTGACCCTGATCAGCCACAAGGACGCCTTCAAACAAGCTTCGCGTGATGACGTTCCGTTCCAGATGCACGATCGACGTTCCTCCAATCGACACGCCATGGTCATTGTCGTGAATCAAATTATCAGTGAGCGTTGCCTGAGAATCTGCAAACGCGATACCCGTGGTTTCACTACCGCCCACAACGCAATGCTCGATGCGCACGTTTTGGACTTGTTGACCGAAGACAAAGCCATTGACTTTGAGATTCTTGAGGGTCACCCCTTCACCGTTAAAAATACCGACGCCCAACCCGCCGTGTTGTTGAACGGTCAATCCGCGGATTTCCACGTTCCTGGCCCCATAAGGCCATTTTCCAATATGCAACGTGCCCACCCGCTTCAGGCCCGCGATCAAGACTTTTTCCCGGCCTTCCCCAATGATCTTGAGCCCTTCTTTACTGTGGATCGTGACGTCCTCGACATAGCGCCCTGCCTTGATGAAGACGGTATCCCCATTCTGCGCTTGATCGATGGCTTCTTGAATGGACGTGAAGTGCCCGGACCCGTCCAGGGCCACGTGCCAGGTTGATCCTGTATCGGACGTGCTTTCGCGAGTTCCACCTGGCTCTTGAGCGAGCAATGCGCTTGTGCCATACCAAACAAGCAACACACCAATGGCAAAAATGAGTTTCATCCAAAATGTCGGCATCAGGCCAAGTTCCTTATTGTTGACTGTATTCCGTCCTTTTTCGTCTCTGCCCCGCCCAGGACTCTTTATTGGATTATCAGACCCATAGGGGACATACAGGAAGTGCCTTTTCCTGGTCAAGCGTACGACGTTCCGATATGACAAATGACTGGATTATATTCAGCGAGTAGCGAGTAGGTCGGATTAGCCTTGCGTAATCCGACACCTCCTTCTGTCATCCTCGACGCTTGTCCCCGACGCCTGTCCCCGACCTGATCGGGGATCCAGTCAAGTAAAGGATCCAGGCAATCTACGAGGATCCAGGGGTTTTTTTGCAGAACGTATTGTCGAGTAGTCGTAGGTCGGATTAGCGCAGCGTAATCCGACAGATTTGCAGATTGTTGGGTTACGCCTTCGGCTAACCCAACCTACGGGACAACCGGCCTCACCACCCTCACCTTTCTCCCCTCCCATCAAGGGAGAGAGCAGGTCGGATTAGCATCACGTAATCCGACATGTTCCTGTGGCTCCTTTCAGGTCCTGCAGACCCGGCGCGGCTATGTGAAATGTGGGCGCTGTGGTAAAGCAAGAGCCTCCGGCGATTGCGCCGGGAAATCCGGATCCTGCAAGGCTTCTATCAATTGCAACCCGCCTATCGGTTGAGCCAGGATCTGGGCCTGGATGTGAAAGTCGTGACCCGCGTCTATCACCGGGTGCGCGAAGCGGTGTATCATGTGACCGAACTGGAAGCGGCGAAACTGATGGGCGTGGAATATCAGGGAATGGTCTTGGCGGCGGGGGATGAAGAAGTACAAGGGCTGGTCACGTTCGAGGACGTTGAACTTCAGCCGGGCACGAAGGTTACATAAATCATCAAAAATCAGACTCGAGAAAAAAGACCTGTCATGAAGAGATCGCAGGGATTTACGGTTTGGTTGACCGGCTTACCGGGCGCGGGGAAAAGTACGCTCGCCAAACTCCTGGACGACCATCTCAGCCAACTGGGGCTTCCGGTTGCGCTGCTCGATGGTGATGACGTGAGGAAAAGGTTGAGCAAAGGGTTGGGATTTACACGAGAGGATCGTGAAGAAAATATTCGACGGATTGCCTATGTAGCCAAACTCATCTCCGGCGTGGGGGGAGTGGCGATTGTGGCGGCAATCGCGCCCTATGCTCAATCTCGCGAGGAAGCGCGCGGAGAAATCGAGAAATTTATTGAAGTTTTCGTAAAGTGTCCCCTGCAAATATGTATGGAGCGTGACCCCAAAGGCTTGTATGCAAAGGCGCAACGAGGGGAGATTTTACACTTCACGGGCATTTCCGATCCCTATGAGGAACCCAAGAATCCTGAGATTATTATCGAAACCGACACGGAACAGCCCGAGGAAAGCCTTATGAAAATCCTGAGCCAATTGGAAACATTACAACTCCTCAAACAATTCACGCCGGCGTGATCAAGCGGAATTCCTGTGTTACGCTCCTCTGTCGGGTTACGCTACGCTACCCCGACCTACCCCGACTCCTCCCCTCCTGTCATCCTCGACGCTTGTCCCCGACGCCTGTCCTCGACCTGATCGGGGATCCAGGCAAGTAAAGGATCCAGGCAATCTACGAGGATCCAGGGTCTTTTCTTTTTTCTTCGTCCGTGAAGCGAGTAGGTCGGATTAGCCTTGCGTAATCCGACAAGTTCCGTGCTCATCGAACAGCGAAGATGTCGGGTTACTAAACTGTCCCCCTTATAAGGGGGAGTAAGGGGGTTGGGGGTCGGAGAAGACAAACCCCCCGTACCCCCCTTATCAGGGGGGGCTCAGAGCTGGGCCTCACCACCCTCACCTTCATCCTCTCCCATCAAGGGAGAGGACATTCTCTTGACCCCTCGCCCCTGGTCCGAAATAAGGCGAAGCCCCCGACATTTTTAATCGGGGGGCAGGGTGAGGGGGGGGGGCAGCGAGGAAGTCGGGTTACGCTTCGCTAACCCGACCTACGGGGCTACCGCAGGAATGACGGATTCGCGACTTTCGGAGATCAGAAAAATTTCCTATACTAGGAGGATGCTATTGGTAGGCGTAACAGGAGGGCTTGCTTCCGGAAAAACGACGGTGGCAGGCCTGTTTCAGGAATGCGGCGCGTTCGTCATTCAAGCCGACCAGTTAGCCCGCGCCGTGGTGGCACCGGGCAAAACGGCCTGGAAAGAGATTGTCAAGACATTCGGGTCCCACGTGCTGCAAGCCGACCGCACGCTGGATCGAGTCACCTTGGCTAAACTCGTCTTTCATAATCCCCGGAAGCTGTCGGACCTGAATCGCATCGTGCATCCTCGCGTTGCACGCGAACAGGTCCGGCAGACAAACGCCATTGCCAGGCGCCATCCGAATGCCGTGCTTATTTACGATGCGGCGCTCTTGATCGAAGCGCAGGCACATGAACGAATGGACCACGTCATTGTGGTCACAGCCAATCAGCCCATACAACTTCAACGAGCCCGGCAGCGGGACGGCCTGACAAAAAAAGAGGCATTGGGACGAATTCGCGGGCAATTGCCCTTGCGTACCAAACATCGATTTGCGGATTATGTCCTGGACGGCACGTTGCCGGTTACCCGGCTCCGGACGCAAGTGCGACAACTCTATCAAGAGTTCCTCCAAGAGGCTGCTTTGCCGCACCGGACACGACCAGGCAGGCTGCATCACTCCTGATCATTTTCACTTTTCTCACTCATTGTTCTCACGAAGGATAGAAAATTATGCACAACGTGGTCATTATCGGATCGGGCCCCGCCGGACTCACGGCCGCCCTTTACACGGCCCGGGCCAATCTTTCGCCGCTCATGATTGAAGGCTCGCAAGCCGGCGGGCAACTCACGTTAACGACTGACGTTGAAAATTTTCCCGGCTTTCCTCAGGGCATTATGGGGCCGCAACTGATTCGGGATATGCGCGCCCAAGCGGAACGATTCGACACGGTTTTTCAGACGGCCGACGTGACCAGCGTCGACCTCAGCCGCCGGCCTTTCGTGTTAACGATTAACGACGAAGAAACGATTCAGGCCCGATCGCTTATTATTTCAACCGGCGCTTCGGCAAACCTCCTGGGACTGGATTCGGAGAGTCGACTCCTCGGGCACGGGGTTTCGACGTGTGCGACCTGTGACGGGTTTTTCTTTCGGGGTCAGCCCATTGCCGTCATCGGAGGCGGCGACAGCGCCATGGAAGAAGCCACGTTTTTGACGAAATTCGCTTCCCACGTGACCATCATTCACCGTCGAGACAAACTTCGGGCGTCCAAGATCATGCAGGACAAGGCCATGAACAATGAAAAGATTTTGTTTCGCTGGAATTCGGCGGTGGAAGAAATGTTGGGCGATGAGGTGGTCGCCGGACTTCGCCTTCGGGACAGCGTCACCAATGACACGGCGACCCTGGATTGCAAGGGAGTGTTCGTGGCCATCGGACATACGCCGAATACGCACATCTTCAGGGGACAAATCGAGATGGATACCAACGGCTACATCCGCACGTCACATGGGACGGCAACCAGCGTGCACGGAGTCTTCGCTGCCGGTGACGTTCAGGACCCTCACTATCGACAGGCGATCACGGCCGCCGGCACCGGCTGCATGGCCGCGATGGACGCCGAACGGTTTTTGGAGGCTGAAGGGTAATGCCCTATGCCTTGGTTCACTATCACGAACTGGCGCTCAAGGGCCGTAACCGGGGATTTTTCGAACAACGCTTGATTCAGCATCTCCGGAACTCTCTTAAAAAGACTGACGTCACCGAAGTCAAATCGCTGTCCGGTCGTATCCGGGTCACCTTCACGAACGAGTCGTCCTGGGAAGACGTTCAGGATCGCATTCGTCATACTTTCGGGGTGGCGAATTATTCCTTGGCCTATTCCCTGCCGATCGACTACGAAACGCCGGAGATCACGCCGCTGTGCAAAGCCATTGAAACCACGCTTCAATCGACGACGTTTGAGACCTTTCGTGTCACAACCAAGCGCGCGGACAAACGGTTTTCAAAAACCTCCGTTGAACTGAACAGGGAAATCGGCGCGTACTTGTGTGCCGCGACCGGGAAACGAGTTCGTCTGAACGGAGCAGACGTCAACGTTGTCGTCGAAATCGTCGATCACACCGCGTACTTCTCGCTCGTCAAATACCCGGGGCCGGGAGGACTCCCTACGGGCATCAGTCGCAACGTGCTTTGCCTTATCTCGGGAGGCATCGACTCGCCGGTAGCCGCCTACCGGATGATGAAGCGGGGCTGTAAGGTCATCTTCGTTCATTTCCACAGCCGGCCCTATCTCTCACGGACTTCCGAAGAAAAAGTGCGCGATCTCGTTTCCCTTCTCACGCGCTATCAATTGGCGGCTCGCTTGTACTTTGTCCCGTTCGGGGAGATTCAACGCCAAATCGTCGCCGGTTCTCCCGCCCCTATTCGCGTCGTCCTGTATCGGCGGATGATGATGCGCATTGCGGAACAACTGGCCGAAAAAGAACAGTGCTGGGGGTTAGTCACCGGTGACAGTCTCGGACAAGTCGCCTCCCAAACCGCAGAAAACCTCCAAACCGTGAGCCAAGTGACTCACCTCCCTATTCTTCGTCCATTGATCGGTATGGACAAAATCGAAATTACCAATGAAGCACAACAAATCGGAACCTTTGAAACGTCCATCGAACCGGACCAGGATTGTTGTACGTTGTTTGTCCCACGTCATCCGAATACGCGCTGTCGGCTCGACGCCATTCAACAAGCTGAAAATGCCCTGCCCATCCAAGGAATGGCCAGGGAAGGGATGGAAACCGCCGAACTCGCCGAATTTTCTTTTCATGCTTCGTAGGGGATTGTTGGGTTACGCCTTCGGCTAACCCAACCTACAGGGCTCTCGTAGCTCTCGTAGCTCTCGTAGGTCGGATTAGCGTAGCGTAATCCGACAATAGCGTAACCCGACAATCTCATTCGTTGACAAGACTTCGACCCGGTCGATATAGTTCTTTTCGCTTCTTAAACCTGAGTCATCTACGAAAGCCACCATGTCGGATCACCCCCCACCCTTTACCTTGAACCAAATCGGGTATAGATCCGTTCGTTTTTCCAGCAAGGGGGTTTTCGATACCCATAAAGACCAGATGGTTGACCCCTATGCCGCGACGAGAATCCCAAAAGAACATCAAGTCCAAGGCCTTCAATTCTGGCCACAAGAAAAAGGGAAATTCCCTTCCATTGTCCTGCTTCACGGAAAATGGGGGTTGACGCCGGACTCTAAAGAGATGGCTATGCGACTGGCCTGTGAAGGTTACGTGGTCATTGTCCCGAACCTGTACGGCCGGCAGGGCGGCATGGTCACGGCCAATGCCGAAGTTGCCGATGCGCTCTCGGAAAGAATCGACTTCACCACGGTCCTGAAGGACGTCAATGCCTCATGCGAATTTTTGAACGCGAATCTACCCGAAGACCCTAACCTGGAATTTACCCTACGGAACGCGCATGCCGCGGTCGGGTTGGGCTTGGGCGGAACCGTAGCCATCCTCTTTGCCCTCAAACGAAAGCGGTTGCGAGCCGCCGTCTCCTTTTACGGGAAACTTCCCGAGCCGCTGGATTCGATCAAGAACATGTATTGCCCGCTCCTGTACCATGCTGCCGAAACTGATGATACCGTAACGGCCGAAGGGCTTGCGCAACTGACGAAAATCGCACAGGAATCGGGAAAAACCGTAGAAATACGTCAATATCCCGGCACAAGCAACGGATTTTGTGATCAAGTGCAGCCTAACCTCTACAATGAATCAGCGGCCAAGCAAGCTTGGGACGACACCATCTCTTTTCTCAAAAAACAATTACCCGTTTAACGCTTCGTCGGGGCTCAATCGAAGCCAACGCGCACCTTGAGCATGTGTGCATCACATGGCATTCCGAACGTTCCTCGCGTTGTGGGATTCAAATCGCCCTGCTGGAGTCGTGATGCGTCCATAGGGGTTAAGGTTCTCATCCTCGCGGCTTTCCTGGTATGGCCGCACAGTCTTTTGGCAAAGGACACTGATTTTGCAGATCTCCTGCGGGAAACGGGTTCTCAAACACACGACATTGTTTCTGATAAAGACGCCACTCTCTTTTTCCTGAAAACGTTCAGATCCTCCCTCGAATTGCCCAAAGGGCTGCGACAACGCAGACGGACCCAACCAGCCCTCCCGAATGGGCTCACGCAACACCTGCCGCCCTTCATGGCGAATCTCACCATGTGGCATCTCACGAACGACCTCCTGACCGCTTTCGATCAGGGGAAGACGCCCATGATGCATTCGATTCTCGACAGCCGACAACAACAACTCGAGTGGCTCAAGCAATTCCAACCGGACCTGCCTGATATCCTGGCCCTGGTCAGGACCATTGCACAATTGCAGCCCATGGAACCCGTCACGCCACCACTCTCTCCACACTACTCTTTATTCACGCAATTCCTTCATGAACAGTATCCGGACTGGATCGGCACTCCAAACAGTTGGCTGACTCTGGCACAAACCGAAGGCTCAGCAGGGGTGCGGAAGCGATTACGGGAAGCCTGGGATCGCCAGCCTGCACAGGATGGCCGGCACGAGAAGCACCTTCAGGGTGACCCTGATCCATCCATCAATCGATTTCTCCGGCTGTCTTTTCTACCGACGACGACGGCATACGTCCAGGCTACCCTCCTGCAATTACACGTCAGGAACGAGCAGCAAGCATGGACCAAGTGGCAGGCGATCCAACAATGGAACAACGATCAAAAGAACGAAAAAGGTCTTCGACGACTGTGTGGGACGTGGCAATGGCTCATACATAATCACCAGAACCATGGCGACCATAAAACGGTCATGGTCTACCCTCCCCCATCACAATACCACCGGATGGATCCCCAGCCGGCCACGATCCGGGTCCAAGGGGATACCGTCTACATCCGATGGGAATTTCCACAAGGAATCGTGCAAGAAGAAAGCCTTCTGCTGAGTGAAAAAGATCAACTCCTCTCAGGCACCTTTGTGAATAACCTGGGGCCGAACGGCAACATCACCGGCCGCCGCCTGAAACCGTGCCAGGAAAAATAAATCCTTGCCGTAGCTGTAGTAGCTGTAGGTCGGATTAGCGAAGCGTAATCCGACAATCGTCCTTGTCCTCGTAGGTCGGATTAGCGCAGCGTAATCCGACAGAAGGCCGACACCATGCAATATCGACGAACGTTCGTACCCGGCGGCACTTACTTCTTTACCGTCGTCACCGCACGAAGACGAAAGCTGTTCTGTGATGAGGGGACCATTCAACTCGTGCGCCAAGCCTTTCACCACGTCAACGCCAATCACCCGTTTATGGTCAACGCCATGGTCGTCTTGCCCAACCATCTCCACTGTATCTGGACCCTCCCGGCGACTGATGACGACTATCCGACCCGGTGGCGATTGATCAAAACCTGGGTAACAAAACATTACCCGCCTCGCCGTCCCCATGACTCAAGGCACCCCCGGCTGAGGGAGCCCGCCGTGTGGCAAGCTCGGTATTGGGAGCACCTCATTCGGAATGAGGAAGATTACCGGCAGCATGTGGAGTACATTCATTACAATCCGGTGAAACATGGGCAGGTGCGGCGACCTTGGGACTGGCCGCATTCGAGTTTCCGGCAATACGTCCAGGAGAGACTTTATCCGAAAGAGTGGGGCGCTACGGAGCCGATGTTGGACGAGGAAATTGGTCATGAATAGAGAGGTGAGCAACGCGACGGGCTTGGCGGAATTGTCGGATTACGCTGCGCTAATCCGACCTACTCGCTCTCATTGATATGAACATAGCCCGAATCTGTCATTCCCGACGGTAGTGCCAGAAAAAATAAACCCTTGCCGTAGCTGTAGTAGCTGTAGGTCGGATTAGCGTAGCGTAATCCGACAGTACCCCTGTAGGTCGGGTTAGCCGAAGGCGTAACCCGACAATGCCCGTGTCACCCAACACCGCAGGCCTGTGTCTGTTCGACCAACGTGGCGGACCCACGAGCCTGATTGTCGGATTACGCTTCTGATTGTCGGGTTACGCTTCGCTAACCCGACCTACGAGAGGACTTCAGGCTGTCTGTCAGCCAAGACCCGAAGGGCAAGTGCTTGGACGGCAGCTTGTGCCTCAGAACGAGTGGCGCCATACGCCATCACACCAGGAAGAGACGGAACTTCTCCAATCCAGCGGCCATCTTCTTCTTGCTCAAGCTCTACTTTAAATTGACTTTGATTCGCCATACCTGATCTCCGTGCTATGGGCCATACAGCCTGATTGTCGGATTACGCTTCGCTAATCCGACCTACCCAACCTACCCGACTGATCGACAGAGGAGTACAATGAAGGTAGTACTTGTCCTCGTAGGTCGGATTAGCGCAGCGTAATCCGACAGAAGGAGAGGAGTACCCCTGTAGGTCGGGTTAGCCGAAGGCGTAACCCGACATCTTCGCTCACCCTGCCCTCTCCCGCCAGGGGCGAGGGGTAAGGAAAATCTCCTCTCCCTTGATGGGAGAGGATGAAGGTGAGGGTGGGAAGTCTCGTAGGAACCTGTCGGATTACGCTTCGCTAATCCGACCTACCCGACTCGACCACGATGAAAACCATACCCCATCGGACCACAAATTAACAGTACCTCAAGGCCATTGGGAAGGCTTAATTGTCGGATTACGCTGCGCTAATCCGACCTACTGGGCTGGGCTACTAATCCGACCTACCCAACCTACCCGACTGATCGACAGAGGAGTACAATGAAGGTAGAAGGCTGCCATGCACGCGGGGAAAATCCTCGAACCATCCATTCAGCATATCGGCCGCACGTTGGCCGAGCACTGTAAGGCCGGCACCCCGGCGGTACTGAGTCAACGCTGGTGGAATGACCTCCTCATGGACTGGGGCATGCAGGATGAGGATTTCAAAGTTCAACTCTTCCGCTTTGTGGACGTGCTCCCTACCCTCAAAACGGATGAACAATTTACTCGACTCCTTGCCGAATACTTCAGTCACACTCCCATTCTTCCCCAATCCCTCAAGTGGTCTCTGCAGAAGCTTCCCACCACCTGGATCGGCGCCCACGTCGGAGCCCTCGTGCTGCGCCGGCAATTCACGCGCATGGCCTATACGTTTATCGCCGGAGACTCCATACACGGCGCGATGCCGGTTCTGAAGCACCTGTGGCGATCGGGACGCTGTGCGTCGGTTGATCTGTTGGGTGAAACGACCGTCAGCGAAGCAGAAGCCGATGGGTATCGAGACCGGTGTTTGGATGCCCTTCGCGGGTATCATGAACAGGCCCAAGGTTGGCCCGGCCGGCCGTTGCTCGAACGGGATCACCTTGGATTGATTCCGCGCGTCAACCTGTCGGTTAAAATTTCCGCCCTGTATTCACAGTTGGATCCGGCTGATCCCGAGGGAAGTTTCGAGGGTGTGGCTTCACGACTTCGGCCTATTCTGAATGTGGCGTTACAACTGCCGGCGTCTCTGACTTTTGACATGGAACACTATGAACTCAAGGATTTGACCTATGACATGTTCATGCGGATTTTCTCCGAACCCGCGTATCGGGACTACCCGTGGGCGGGTATTGCCCTCCAGGCCTATCTGCGGGATGCCGACCGCACCCTGGACCGCCTGGTGGATTGGGCCCGACAACGCGGCTCACCCATCACCATTCGGTTGGTCAAAGGCGCGTATTGGGATGCGGAAAACATTCAAAACACGCAACGTGGCTGGCCCATCCCCGTGTTGAGACGGAAAACCGAAACGGACGCCAACTTTGAATATCTCAGCAAAAAATTACTGGCCCACCCGTCGCTGCTCCGTCCGGCCTTTGGCACTCATAATGTGCGAAGTCTGGCCCATGCCGAGGCCGTAGCCCAATCCCAAGATCTCTCCCCGGAGACATGCGAATACCAGTCGCTGTATGGCATGGCCGATTCGTTGCAACGCGCCATTGTCCAATATGGGCGTCGCGTGAGAGTATACACGCCAGTCGGAAAACTCCTGCCCGGCATGGCCTATCTCGTTCGACGGTTGTTGGAAAACACCTCCAACGAATCCTTCCTCTCGCAACAACGAAAGCAGGAAACGCCGCTTGAGGCGTTACTCGCCCCGCCGGAGCCAACGGTTGCCCAAGAGGCTCCTGCCTCTCAACCGGACGTACGTCCACATTTTCACAATGAACCACACACGGATTTCGCACGCGACGCTTCGCGTCACGCGATGACTCAGGCTATTGAACGGGTCAAACGACAACTTGGGCAGTCCCCTTCCTTCCCGGTGCCGTCTACGGTTGGGCAGTTGAAAGACGAACTGGTTTCAACCAATCCCAGCCGGCCGGACGAGGTCATTGCCCGCGTTCCTTGTTATTCCCCCGCTGAATTGGAACCGGTAATTCAAGCCGCACGTGAAGCGTTTCAAGCCTGGCGCACCACGCCGGCCGGCGCGCGCGCCGATTATCTCCGTGGCGTGGCGGAACTCATGAGGCAACGCCGGTTTGACCTGGCCGCATGGGAAATTCTTGAAACGGGAAAACCCTGGAGAGAAGCGGACGCCGACGTTGCCGAAGCCATTGACTTTCTCGAATTCTACGCCCGCCAAATACGGCACCTGGGGCGTCCGCAACTCCTGGGACATGAACCGGGTGAATTGAATCACCTCGAATGGCTGCCGCGCGGAGTGGCCGTGGTCATTTCCCCGTGGAATTTTTCATTGGCGATTCCAACGGGAATGGTTTCGGCGGCCTTGGTGACGGGTAATACCGTTTTGTTCAAGCCTTCGGAACGCTCGCCGATGATGGGCTATCATGTGTTTGACCTCTATAAGGAAGCCGGGCTCCCTGAGGGCGTACTGTCTCTTCTCCCCGGCGGACCTGAAATCGGGAAAGCGCTCGTCGCCCATCCCCGGATTCACGTGATCGCCTTCACCGGGTCAAAAGAAGCCGGACTCCAAATTATCCAACAGGCCGCACAGGTGTCTCCCGGTCAATCTCACGTGAAACGTGCCATTGCGGAAATGGGTGGGAAAAACGCCATCGTCGTCGATGAAACCGCAGATCTCGATGAAGCCGTGAGTGGGGTGCTGTCCTCTTTCACCGGTTATCAAGGACAAAAGTGCTCAGCCTGTTCCCGGGCCATCGTACTCGAACCGGTGTATGAAGAGTTTGTCGAACGTTTGAGGCAAGCCGCGCAAAGCTTACACGTTGGTCCACCGGAGAATCCAGCCCATCACATGGGACCGATGATCGACGAACGCGCCCTCCGGAATGTTCGGGCATACGTCGATATCGCCCAACAAGAAGGGACGGTACTGCTGGATCGAAAGATGACCGGTGAGGGCTGGTTCCAGGGTCCGGTCATCGTGACCGGGATTCAATCGCATCATCGACTGGCACGGGAAGAAATATTCGGTCCGGTGGTCGCAGTGTTACGTTGCTCAACGTTCACGGAAGCCTTGCACGTCGCCATGCAATCGGATTTCGCGCTGACCGGCGGGCTGTACTCTCGAAGCCCCTCCAACATTCACCAGGCTCGCGAAGCCTTCGACGTGGGAAATTTTTATATTAACCGCCCCATTACCGGATCGCTGGTCGGACGGCAACCCTTTGGCGGCCATCGCCTGTCAGGGGTGGGCACCAAGGCTGGGGGGGACGGGTATTTGGAACAATTCATGGTGCAACGGCTGACTTGCGAGAACACCATGCGTCGAGGGTTTGCGCCGGCTGGACAGGACCGTACCACCCTGTAATCTGGCTTCTTCCAATTCCTCGGTAATTTCAATCAGCCGGTCCTTTCCGGCACCGACCATCGGAACCATCTGACGCTCGACATACTTGACCAGTCCCACGCCTTTCACGAACCACAGCGTCATGGTGTCGAATCCGGAAATCCGTGTACCGTCCCCGGATAACCGCACCAACAACTCCATGTGCGCTTCCATGCGAATCGCCTTTTCATACGTCCCTAAGAGCACGGTCACGGCTTCCTGCCCATCGATCCTCACCGTAGCCCGGATATCCACGGTTTCCGCCTGTCCATCACGATCGAGATCCAAGCCCAGGTTGAGGGTTTTTCGATCCAATTGATGCAAGGAACTTGGCATTTCAAGAGGAAACCGCACAATTTGATAGGGAATCAACTGCTGTTCCAGGATCGTCCCGGGTTTGGACCCGTAATAGCGAATTCCTGCGGCATCACGAAGATAATAACTGTCGATCGGCCCTTGGTCTCCGGGATTGGTATCGTGAAACACCGTGACCATGACGCCGTCCTTTTTTTCTCTTCCCGTGACCGTCGAGACGTTCACAAATGTTTTATCCTCGATCTGATTGACGACCCCTTCGCTTACACGCCCCTGATACGTCCACTCATTGCCCGTTTGATCGGGAAAATAGACGCCCGCATCATGGAGCACGATTGGCGTCACCTGCCCAAACCCATGACTGCTCCAGCCCACGACAAGACCCAAGACCACCAGTACTTTCAAGCCGGTACCGACCACGGTCCCTCCCGCTTTTCCGTTTGCACACGAAGGCTCAAACCTCTTTCCACCGTACCATAGCCCCTTCAGCACGGCAAGACAGAGGGGACGGACCGGGGCCTCGTTGTAGGTCGGATTAGCGCAGCGTAATCCGACAGAAGGGTGTCGGGTGACGGTATGGTCGAGATGAGTAGGTCGGATTAGCGTAGCGTAATCCGACACATGCGTTGAACGCCGAGGATCGTCGAGTTACGCCTGCGGCTAACCCGACCGACAAATGAATGCAAGAACGAATGAGTGATCACATACAGGGATGACAGAGAAGGCAAAGACGCTGCACCCTCACCCCTCCTTACAAAGGAGGGGAAAAGTTGAGATCCCGTAGGTCGGATTAGCGTAGCGTAATCCGACAGTTAGCTGTTCAGACATTTGGTTGATAGTCTTACCTTGTCTTTCAATATGTTAAAGTTTTTGCACTTTTTTAAAATGTTTAAACTTTGTAAATATTTTAAAGTTTATGACAAAGTTTAAAATATTTAACATTTTATTATTTTTGTAATATTTCCAAAATTCATCGCCATTGTTCACGTTTTCCCCATTCAGGCATTTCGTTATCCATTTGTCACGTTCCCGATGCTTGTCGGGTTACGCCTTCGGCTAACCCGACCTACGGGACTGCCTGCGCCGCTTCTTCTCGTGGCTTCGTCTCTGACGAAGCGGTCGTTCGGCGGGTGGGTGTCGTCAGCGATGAACCCCCCTGGCCCCCCTTATCAAGGGGGCTCTAAGCAGTCCCCCTGATAAGGGGGATTGAGCCTGTCCTGAGCCTGTCGAAGGGGGGGTTGTCTGACAAAGGAGGGGACAATAGCGGCATGAGGCATGTCCCGGGCTTTGACCCAAGATAGCGCGGGTGCGATTGCGGAAAGGTCGGGCCGCATGAGATGCGGCCCCTACACAAGACAAAGAAACGACCCTGGATCCCCGATCGAGGTCGGGGATGACGGCAAGAGGACAGGCACGCAGGCCTGTCCCTACAAAAAACGCCCCCTCACCCTACCCTCTCCTATTTCCCGCTTAATGCGGGAAATAGTCCCGTAGGTCAGGTTAGCGAAGCGTAACCTGACATCTTCACTCAGAAGCCCCAGGTGAGTTGGAGGCGGAGGCCCTGGTTGACCGGCTGTTGGCCCGCCGGGTCCTGGCGGGTGCCTTCCAGGTTCAGCGTCAGGCCCGTGGCCCAGCCACCGCGCATCTGCAGGCGCCCGCCCACCCGGTAGGTGCGGGCCGCGCCCTCCGAGAGCACCGTGCCCGCATAGGGGGTCAGGAGGCCGGTGCCGAAGGGCGCAGCCACACCATAGCCGATTTCCGCGTTCAGCGTATAGGTTCAGAAACATATGGCACTCCTTGACCCAGGAGGAGTCACCATGCACATCCACCATCTCGGCTACCGGATCCGGGGGTTCTATCGAGTAGCCAATCTGGGCTATCGTTGGGACATGATACCCAACGAAGCTCACCACCGACTCAAGATTCTGACGTTCTGGGCCACCCATGGCCCGGCGGCGACCCAGGATGCCTATGCGGTCAGCCGCCGGACGCTCGCGCGCTGGAAACACACGTTGACCCAGGCCGGCGGTCAGCCCGCCGCCTTGGCCGCCCGCTCCCGTGCCCCCCACCGACGGCGCCAGCCCCACAGCCCGCCCGCACTGAACCAGGAGATCCGGCGTCTGCGCACCACCTTCCCTAACCTCGGGAAGGCCAAACTCCACGTCCTGCTGGCCCCGTGGTGTGAGGCCCACGGCCTCGCCCTGCCCAGTGTCTCCACCATTGGGCGCCTGATCGCCCGTGCGCCCGACAAGATGCGGCACGCCCCCGTCCGCTTGACGGCGCGGGGCCAGCCTAAACCCGTCGTGCGGCCGCGCAAAGCGCGGAAACCCCGCGGCCACTCCGCCCCGCCCCTCGAGGTGTTCGCCTGTGATACCGTCGTCCGGCTCCAGGCGGGCCTCCGCCGCTACTTGTTCCCCTTTCTCGATCCCCACTCGCGCTTCGCGGTCGCCGTGGCCACGCCCCCCGCGTCCAGCCGCCAGGCGACCCGCGCGCTGGAGGCCTTGTGCCAGGTGCTGCCACGCCCCCCGCGGGTCGTGCTCTCCGACAACGGCTCGGAATTCCTGGGCCACTTCCAGCAGCGGTTGGAGGCGCGCGGCATCACGCACTGGTGGACCTATCCCCGTTCCCCGAAAATGAATGCCCATGTAGAACGGTTCAACCGGACCATTCAGGAACAGTTCGTGGACTATCATGAGGACTTGCTGTTCGACGACGTGGCCCTGTTCAACCAACAATTGGCCGACTGGTTGATCGCGTATAACACCGTCTTACCCCACCATAGCCTTGGCCGCCAATCTCCGGTACAATTCCTCCTTCACCATCAACCCGAGTGCCAAATGTGGTGGACCCATACATTCTGTTGACCGGCCGAGGTCTGCCGGGTACCCTCGGGCGCCAGGCCCGCCGTGGTCTGCCGGGACCACAGGCCGTTCACGCCACTCGAGGCCGCGCCCCACGTCGGCGCCAGGGTCAGGGCCAAGCCCTGGCCCCCGGCCCCCGGGGCGAGACGCAGCGAGCCGCTGGCGCCCCATTCCTGATAGTCGTCGTCTTCATGCGCCAACAGGCCCCGCACCGCGGCGTCGATGGTCAGGCCCAACGCCGGGTCCGCGTACCGCACCCGGCCGCCCAGTTCCAGGCCGAAGCCGGTCTCCGCATCGCCCCAGTCATGCCGCAGCCCGACTTCCATCGTCGGCGTCAGGCGCCGGCCTTCGGGCCACGCAAACTCCCGCGAGCCTTCCAGGACCAGCCGCAACCGGTGTGCCTCCGCGTCTCCCGACGCCATGTTGCCGTCGGCGGTCTGGACCGCGTCCGAAGACGTCCGCGTGAGCATGGCATCCGTGCGCGTGGCCAGCTCGAAGCCCCCGGTCTCGCCGGCCGGCAGCAGAATGCCCCGGCCCCCGAACGCCCCCATCACCAGAGCCATGTCCGTCTCCATGGTCTCACCGGTGGCCACCTCCATCTCCATTTGACCCCGCCCGTACCCCAGCACACCCCACATGTCCAGCCGGTCGTTCACCGCATAGCGCAGGTAGGGATGAATGCTCGTCAAGGTGGTCTCCAAGTCGCCCCGGCCGCGATCGTCGGTCCCGGGCTTGGTAAACGACCCGTCACCCCGGCTGTGGGCGACCGCGAGCCCGGCGAGCAGCCGGTCCCATGCGCCATCCACGCCCACGGTGCCCGTGAGCACGTCTCCCTCCAGGGACACCTTGCCATCACGCCCGTCGAACGCGGTGCCCGCCACCCGGCCCCAGGCCGTCAGGCGTGGGCCCGCCGACCCGGTGGCCGCCGCCCCCAGGTTCAGCCGGAAGGAACTGCCCAACAAGACCTGCCGCAGATTCACGGCATTCCCGACATCGAGTGTCCGGCTTTGGCCCAGCCGCGGGTCCGTGGCGACCGGCGCGTCAGGCCAGCCCCCCGCACCCGCCACGCCGCCGGCTCCTGCTGGAGCCGTTCCCGTTCCCAAGCCCAGCCGCTGTCCCAACGCCAGGACCAGCCGCTCCACCCCCGACACGCCGTCATCCGCGCCGTCCGTCGCCCCGCGCTGGCCCAGCGGCAGCCGGTAGCCGCCCACCGTCAGATGGGAGCCCTGCCCCGGCGTGCCCCGCAACCGCTCCCCCACCGCGTCCGTCACGTGCGTGGCCGCCGTGCGTCCGAACCGCGCCAGCCACGCCCGCTGCAACGGGTCCGTGTTCTTGATGGTGCCCGTCGCCTCGCCGTCCGCGATCACCGCGCCCGTGGCGGTCGTGAGCCGCAGCGTCAGCGTCTCCTCGCCCTCGTCATGGGCGTCGTCCAGCACCGGCACCAAGACCGTCTGCTCGGTCTCGCCCGCGGCAAAGGTGAGCGTCCCGCTCGTCGCCGTGTAGTCCGACCCCGCCGTGGCCGTGCCGTCGGCGGTCGCATAGGCCACCGTCACCGCCGCCCGCGTCGCCCGGCTCAGGCTCACCGTGAAGTCGATGGTCTCGTCCGTGCCTTCCTTGGCCCGCGCGTCCGCCACCGTGAGCGCCGCCGGACCGAGCACCGTCGTCGAGATCCCCGCCGACAGCGCCCGCCCGTCGCCGATGCACACCGCCCCCGCCGTGCCGCAGGCGCGCCCGCCCGCGAGCGTCACCGTCACGTCGCCACGCGAACCCGGCTTGACCGTCACCTTCCACAAGTCCTTGCGCCGGTCCACCCGATTCGCCCCGGTCACGCTCCCGCCGGACACGGACACCGACTGGTCGCGGAACGTCCGGTAGCTGATCGAGATGCCCTCGCTGAACCCGATCCTGAGCGTGAACGCCGTCTCCCCGTCATGCTCATGGGGCGCCTCCACGAAACTCGCCGTCAGCACCGCGGGCGCGGCCTCGTCCACCGGGCCGGCCACCGTCGCCGTCGGCGTGTTGGTCAACTGCCGGCGGTCCCCGCCCCGGGTGCAGATCGCCCCGGAGACCGCGCACTCGCGCCCCGCCGGCAGCGTGACGGTCACCTCGCCCTCGCCGTCGGGCGCGACCGTGATTTGCCACAGGTCGTGACGCCGGTCCACCCGCCGCGCCTTGGTCACCTCGCCCCCGTCCACCGTGAACGACTCGTCGCGCATCGTCCGGAAGCCGATCCCGATCTCCTCGCTGAACGCCACCCGGAAGTGGAACGTGTCCTCCCCGTCATGCGCCTCCGGCAGGCCTTGGAGCTCCGCCGTCAGCGGTACCGGGTCCGGACCCTCGACCGTGGTCGCGATCCCCTCCGACAGCGAACGCCCGTCCGCCGTGCAGATCGCCCCCGGCTCGTCGCACGACCCTCCCGCGTCAATCCGCATCGTCAGGTCGTCGTCCGAGCCCGGCTCGATCTCGAACTCCCACACGCGCTCCCCGTCTTCCTGTTCGTCTTCCTGTCCGCCACTCGAACGGCCCGCCGAACGACCCGCCGCGCCTCCGGCCGGCTGGTTGTCCACCTGGCGCACCGACGTCACCCGGCCGCCCTCGACCTGCACCCCGTGCTCGCCGACGTTCTCCGGGCTCTCCTCGATCGCCTCGCTGAACGCCACCCGCACCTTGACCCGGCCCGAGCCGTCATGGTGCTCCGGCGGCGACACGAACCGCGCCTTCAGCGCCCGCGCACCGGCCGCGGCGCTCTCCAGCCCGTCGTCCCAGCAGCGCACTCCCGCATCCTCGCGGTGGGTGGCGTTGTGCAGCCCCCAGCCCGCGTACCCGCAGTGGGCCATCGGCGCCGGCAGCGCGTCCACCCTCAGAGCGGCGTCGCCCGCCGCGCACGTCAGGTCGTCGAGCCAGATGGGTTCCGGTCCGTCCGGCGGGTAGGTGCTGCCCACCGGGTAGTAGGTCATCCGCGACTCGGACGGTTGGCTCGGCACCCCCGGCTGGCCGTAGCCCGACGCGTATTCGCCGTCGTCGTAGCCCATGGACTGGCAGACCAGGGCGGGGGCATCGTTGGCGGATTCACTTTCCGTGACATTGTCCGTTGCGTTGCCGTTCGCATCCAGTTCCACGATGAACCTGGAGGTCGTTTCCCGCGAGAAGCCGTCGTCGCACACCGTGCCCCAGCGCCCGGCGTGGAACACCTCGGCGCGCCCCACTTTCCCGTTCAGGCGATTTGGAGTTGCCGTCTCGTCCGAGTAGTCCTCCACGGTCTCGGGCGCCAGGCGGAACTGCCCCTCGACGCCCGGCTCCCGTTCCAGCGCGTCCGGCACCTCCACCGGCAACCCCGACGCGGCCTTGAAGTATTCGTAGCCCACATGATAGAAGGGGCGCGGCGACGGCAGAGGCGTGTCGAGATCCACCGTGACCTCGCCGGTGTCGTCGGTGCGGATCACGCCCACCGGGGTGCCCGCCACCGAGCCCTGCGCCACCCGCAACTCCGTTGCACCGAGCGAGAGCGTGCCGTTCTCCACGCTCACCGGCAGGACCAGGTCCGCCGGCGCCCCCGTGAGCACCTTCGCCTGCACCTGGCCTCCCGCCACCGTCTCCAGGGTCACGGTCAGGCGCAAGGGATTGCCGTCGTTATTATCGGACAAGTCGAGGCTTTCCAACTCTGTCAGGCCGGCAAACACGCCGTCCGGAAGCGTGCGGAGCCTGTTTTCGTCCAACCGGATACGCGTCAGCTTCGTCAGGCCGGAGAATACCCCCCCCGAAAAGTTCCGTGAGCCGGTTCTCGTCGAGATAGATTTCCGTCAGCTCCGACAGTCCCGAGAACACCCCGTCCGGGAGCGTGCCGAGACGGTTGGTCGACAACACCAAGAACTCCATCTTGGCCAAGCCGGAGAACAACGCCGCGGGAAGTGTCTCGAGCCGGTTGGCTGCGAGGCGGATTGTCGTCAGTGCCGACAGCCCCGAGAACAGCCCGGCGGGAATCGTTTCGAGGCCGATGCCGCTCAGATTGAGTTTCTGCAAACTCGTGAGACCGGAGAACACCGCCGCAGGGAGCGGCCCCAACGAGGGGTTGTTGTTCAGAAAGAGATCCTCCAGCGACGACAGCCCGGAAAACACATCCGAGGGAAGAGTCGAAAGCGAGTTATCGTTCAGAACTAGCTGCCTCAGCGCCGACAGGCCGGAGAACAGGTCCGAAGGAAGCTCGGTGAGCGAGTTGGCTCTCAGACTGAGATTCTCCAGAGCCGACAGCCCCGCGAAATCGCCCGACTTGAGCGCCGTGACGTTCTTTCTTTCGATGTACAGGTCCGGGATCGTGGCCAGGTCCGCGACGGTCACCTCGGCGCAGTCATCCACGCCGGAGAGCTCGCCCAGGATTTCGTCCTGCACCTGCTGCGTGCGGTCGCAGATGCCGGGCGTCGGCGTCACCGGACCCGCCTCCGCCGCGGCGCCGTCGCCAGCGGCGCTCACCGCGCGGAGCTGGAAGGTGTGGGGCACCTCGTTGGTGAGCCCTGGCACCGTGAACCCGGCCTGGTTCGCGCCGCCGACCGCGCTGTTCGCAATCCGCGTCCAGTTCCCGTAGCTCCCGTCCGTCTTGAACTGGTACTCGTGGCGCATGACGCCAGAACCCGACGCCGGCGCGTCCCAGGAGAGCGCCACCTTCGCGTCGCCGGCCGGCCTGGCCATGAAATTGGTCGGCGCGGCCGGGCCCTGGGGCGCCTCGCGCAGCCGCAGCGTGACCGTGCTTTCCGACGACCAGTCCAGGGTGCTCGACCATTGATAGTGATGTTCAGAATGTGCGAGCCGATCACTGAACGCGAACGAGGCGCTGCCCACATGCAGCACCAGATTTTCCTTATCGGTGGCGGTTAGGGCGCTGGTCAGACTGAACGTCAAGTACCCTTCTACCCCGGCGACTAATGTCCCAACGGTAACCCTGTCAATCGTGTAGGAATTCGCTCCGATGGCGAACGTCTTGTTACTGTCATTGTCCGACAGGTCACCTACCGCACCAATGAATCCATAGGCAGTCACTCCAAAATCGGAAAGCTGGGTCTGCCCCACCGCGACCACGCCGCACCAGAGGTCGCCGGTGTTCAGCGTGCAGGTCGGGGGCATGGCCGCCGCCCGGTTCACCGTCACCGTGTAGGTCTGGGTCGTGTCACCGTCCTCGGCCGTCACCTTCACCTTGATGATGGTGTCGCCCACCGCCACCTGGTGGCCGGTCACCCCGGTGAGCGTCATGTTCCCCGCGTCCAGATATTCGATCATCGCCCCGGAATCGGTCGTCATCGCCGTCACCGTCACCTCGGTGACAGTGCTCGCCACCGACGCGGCGTAGGCGTACATGCCCGACACGAAGGTCGGCGTCAGCGTCAGGTCCGTGCTGCCGTCGTTGACCGCGAGCCCGCTCAGCGTCGCGTCCGTCGAGGCGACCGATGTCCGCGAGCCGTCCACCTTGTGGTCCGACCGCTGCACGCGGGTGGCATAGGCGAGCACGGCGTCGGTGCTGGTCCCCGTGAAGGTGATCGAATCGTCCGAATCGAGATCCACCGGGCCGTCCCTGCTGGCGAAGTCGCTGCCTCCGAGCTGGTAAATGCCGTTGTCGTCCACGTCGGTCGACACCACGGTGTATCCGAAGACCAGCGCGGCAGTGCCGCTGCCCGACTCGTACGCTGCATCGACATTCCGAATATTGCCCACGCCCGAGTTACCGAGCGAGAACGTGAAAACCGGATCCCCGGTCACGTCCACCGCTGCGGTGAAGGTCACCGTGAACTGGATTGTCTCGCCCGCCCCGTAGGTGTCCGATTCCAGCATCGGCGTCGACGTCACCTCCACGTTTTCGATCGTCACAGTGACGGTCGAGTTGTTGGTGAGTGTGACGGTGAACGTGCGCACGTCGGCGCCGGCGACGGTCTGGAGCGCGTTGGTGTCGTCGCCGGTGGTGGGGTCGGTATAGGTCAGCTCGACGGTCTGGCCCTGGAGGATCGCGGGGTCGAGCCCCGAGAGGCTGACGCCCCCGACAGTGGCGCTGCTGTCGACGGAGACGCCGCCGATGGCGATGGAGACGCCGCCGGCCGTGACCGTAAACGCGCTCGCCGGGGGCAGGTTGGCGGTGGCGAGCGGCCCGTCGAACGCCAGCGAGAGAGTGGTGCCCGCGGAGGCGACCTCGCTGCCGTTGCTGGTGGTGTCCGGCTCCGGCGGCTCGGCGACCGCCGCGTAGCCCTTGATGGCGATGAGGAGCGCTGGGCCATCAGCAGCCCAGTCCGTAGCACCAGGGCCATAATTCCGATAATAGCTGTCGCGAATACTCCACTCGTCATCGTGCCCCATATCCTCGCTATCCGAGGTCGTAGTACTCCAACCCTGCACCCTGCCGTGCTGGACGTGAATCTCGGCAGCGTCCACCACCACCGCATAGGTCGTGTCTTTCGTGAGCGTGGTATCCGCCGGGGCGGTGAAGGACATCGTTCCTACCGCAAAGCTGCCAGGAGGCGTGAGATCCTCGCAGGGCGATGTGGGATACGGGTTGGGGGTGAGCGTCGCGCACACCATCGCCGTGAAACTGCTGCTGCTGGCAGAGACGATGTCGACGCCAGTCAGGGTATACCCGTCCTCGTTCGGACCGGTGATGAATACTTGTGCAAGCTTCATTACGTCCATCACCGCACCGACTGGACTCTGACCGACGTTGCTGACCAGGGTGGTGGCGGTCTGCGCCTCGGCCGTCGAGATGGGGAGGGCGAGGGCGCCGGTGAGCGCGAGCAGCGCCGCGGCGGCCAGCGCCCGGGCGGGGCGGAGGAACCCGCACCGCGCGCCGGCGAGGCGCGCGAAACCCGCCGGCCGACCGGCGGCTACGGTCTGAGATGAGGGACGGCCGCCCCGGCGGGACGGCAGGCGGTCAGGCGGCGATGGCGGGTCGGCTTGCTCCCGCGCCCGAGGCGCGGTCATGGCTCCACACTCGGGCCGGAAGCCGGAGGGCTCTCTCTTCACAAATCGTGCCAATCTGACTGGTGCCAGCATGAGGATTCCTTGCCCCCGCTCGCCCGGGCCGCTCACCTCACTCCCGGTGCCCACGACGGTACGGTCCTGTACGTTCCACCACCACATCCAAGTCATGCCCATCGCCGCACCTCCTCGTCTTCATTCGCCCGTTCCGTTGGTTGCCTGTGCCGCGCCCCATGCAATCCCCACGGGCCCACGCCAGTCTTTGCTCACTTTCAGACCAATGAATCTAAAACAGACAATAGAATAAACCAGTCGCAGGGGGCTGTAAAACTCAAAGATTTTGGGCTCAGGGCTAATTTCATTTGGGCAACGGCGGGGGTGGTTGCGGGGGCTGTCGGGTTACGCTGCAGGCGTAACCCGACAACCTGCCAAACCGTCGGATTACGCTTCGCTAATCCGACCTACGGGCCCCCCTTATCAGGGGGGCTCTAAGCAGTCCCCCTGATAAGGGGGATTGAGGGGGTTGTCTTACAAAGGAGGGGAAAGACGGGGCGAGAATGGTCAACGAATGACTGAACACATACGGGGATGACGGAAGGAGGGGGTCGGGGATTGTAAAGGTTCAGTCATTCGTTGACACAATAGGGGGCTGACCACACCAGAATTGTCATCCTGAACGAAGTGAAGGATCTGCTTTTCCTGGCGTTCGGTGTTTGAGTGAGAGATTCTTCACTTCGTTCAGAATGACAAAGTAGGAACTCGGAATGACACAGTAGGAGTTCAGGATGACAACAAGAGGACAGGCACGCAGGCCTGTCCCTACAGCAACGGCGGGGGGGGGCTGTCGGGTTACGCTTCGCTAACCCGACCTACGGGATCTGCGGAGAGGTCGGGCCGCATGAGGCATGTCCCGGGCTTTGACCCGGGATGCGGCCCCTACACAAAACAAAGACAAAGATACACCCTGGATCCCCGATCAGGGTCGGGGATGACAGTGCCTTCAAGGTTCAGCCCCCGTAGGTCGGGTTAGCCGCAGGCGTAACCCGACAACCTGCCAAACTGCTAAACCGTCGGATTACGCTTCGCTAATCCGACCTACGGGATCTACGGGATCTGCCCCCTCTTCTGTAGCGGCGCCATCCCTGGTCAAAGCCAGGGACATGCCTCATGCCCCCCTCACCCTCCTTACAAAGGGAACTATCCATTTTAGTTGACAGCCTTATTTCCCCCTCCGTTTCGGCTTCTTCTTCCCCTGCTTCTTCGGTGGCTTGCCGGAAGGCTGATACGTCGCCAAGGTCTTGGTTACGCGATCATGGGCCTGTTTAAGAGAGGGTTCATGAGTCTTTAGTTCTGATCGAACTGTTTATGATAAACTCACGTATGCTCAGAAATCGTTATGTGATTACGTTCCCACGGCGCTGTGACAATCAAATCCATACATATAAAAGGGTTTTCAATGATTACTGGGAATTCATGAAAACCGCTTCATCCGCAGAAATTGTTTTTGAGTGTAGAGACATACGTTTTATTCGCCCATTCGGATTAAATGTTATTGCCCTTCTCATTAGAAGTTTCTTGCAACAAGGGTCAAGAACGATCGTTTTCGTCCATTCTACAGATTCAGAATGCGAGAAATACTTTGAGGATCAAGGTTTTTACAAAGAATTTCACATTGAGGGCAGAGATGGAACCATCACAGCTTTACCTCGAAGCACCAGTGTCGGACTTCGCAGGATGGTATCATTCGAGCCATTGTATTTCGATACGATTGCCATGTGGTTGAATAGATATTTGTTCTTACCCGAGGAACGCATGAAAGATGCCGTAAATATTCCGCTTGCAGAGATCGTCAACAATGTCATAGATCATAGTCGATCTTCTATGGGTTGCTACATCAGTGCTCAAGCCTATCCCACTGAAAATAGATTGATGTTTTCAGTTGCCGATCTTGGAGTGGGATTTCTTGATACTTTACTTCCTAAATATCCACGTTTGAGTGCAAACGAAGGCGCTATTGCATTAGCCGTACAAGCAGGTATATCATCAAAGTCTAAAGCCCGTAATATTGGTGCCGGGTTATCCATTCTCAGTGATTTTCTCAAACAGCGCGGTAAATTAGAAATCATATCTATTGACGGGCCATGGCAGCAGGATGTTGCTGGAAACTCGGCAAGTAGGACATTACCCTTTTCTTTTCCTGGATCCTGCATTAACATTGAATTTGATAATCAAAAAATTGCCGAATTAATGTTGAGTGAAGACGATGAAAGAATTGGTCGTTAAAGACATTGTTGGTCCTTATTGCGGGACATATGAGCATGGAGCGAAACTGTCTCATGTGATCCATCCTTTGCTCAAAACTTCCCAAAAAGTCGTGTTAGACTTTCAAGGAGTTGGATTAACTTCTTCGTCATTCTTCAATGGAGCAATAATCAATCTGTTGCCAGAACTGACTGATGATGATGGAAAGCTGCGTATCGACTTTTGCAATTTAACGCCACGAGATAATTTTATTTTGCAGCACACGTTGAAAGCTGCGAAACAAAGGGATAGAGCGACTGTTTAATTCTGTTCGTTCTCATTACGCCCCCAATTCCTGATACCGTAACCGCTTCCCACACAACGCTTGTGAGAGCGATCCCATCCGGTCTGGCGTATCCCGCTGTACGCCGCCATCATTCAATCGGAACGTAAACTCGTTCACATACCGATTCGTGTGTTTCATGCTCCAGTTGTGGTAAGTCCCGTTGTAGCCACGTTTCAACACGGCCCACAAAACGAAAGACCCGAAACGCCCACCCAAGGGGAATCCAGCAAAAATAGGGCTGTCAACTATTCTAGATAATTCCCCTTACAAAGTGTTGTGTCCCGTGAGATTCTGTAACAAGTGCAAAGGGGCCTGATAGTTGAGGCACCTTAACCGGGTGCGATTGTAATTGTCCACCACCCGTGTGATAAAGGCGTTCCGCTCGGCGTGACTCCGAAACCGATTGCTGCAATGGGCCCGGAGCGGGGGCTGGCTCTGTAACGCGTCACTCAGCCGCCGGTTAAAGCGTTCCACCATGCCATTGGTCTGCGGATGATAGGGCCGGATCAGGCGATGAGTGATCCCATGCGCCCGGCACACGTGAGCCAGGCGATGCGTGCCGCTCGGCTGGCCCGCCGGTTTGCCTTGCTTGTGCACGGCAAACCGATCGGTAAACGCGCCATCATTATCGGTCAAGATGGTGTGCACTTTGTGCGGAAACGCGGCCAGGAATTCTTCGACGGCCTGCGTCACCGTGGCGGCCGTCCGCCGGGCCAGCACCTTGACCCAGACATAGCGGGTGGCGCGGTCAATGGCCACGAACACATAACTGGGCTGCTTCTGTCATTTGCTTAACACTTTCAGATCCAGATGAATGTAGCCGCAGGGGGTGGCCGCGAACCGCCCCACCGGCGGCGCGTCGGGGGAGGCGGGGGGCAACCGCGCGACGCCCAGCCGCACCAAGCAGCGATGGATCGCGCTCCGACTTAAGGGGGTCGCACTACAGCGGTTCATGACCTCCGTGACATCGTCGAGGGACAACCGCAATTGGGTGCGCAATTCGGCGATAAGGGCTTCCTGCTCGGGGGAGGTACTGGCATGGAGCTGGTGGCGGACATGGGAGCCATCGTGGACCCGGCCGGCGCGCTTCCATTTATAGATGGTGGTCACAGCGACCCCGAGTTCCCGGGCCAAGGTCGCGGCGCTTTTGGGGGCGGTCTGGATGTAGCGACGGGTGGCGGGGGTGGTGCGAGCTAACTTATGCAGTTTGATGTCCATGGGTCCTCCTCTGGTGGACATAGTCGATGCCACGCATGATAGCAGAAGAGTCTAGGGAATCACACGGGACAGTACAACAAAGGAGGGGGAAATAGCGGCATGAGATGGCGCGGGTTTTGATCCGGGATGGCGCGGCTACGATTGCGGAAAGGTCGGGCCGCATGAGATGCGGCCCCTACAACTGAAAATAAAAGCAAGACACTGGATCCCCGATCGGGTCGGGGATGACGGCAAGAGGACAGGCACGCAGGCCTGTCCCTCCAGCAACGGCGGGGGGGGCTGTCGGGTTACGCTGCGCTAACCCGACCTACGGGATCTGGATCCCCTGCAAATAAAAGCAAGACCCTGGATCCCCGATCGGGGTCGGGGATGACAGTGCCTTCAAGGTTCAGCCCCCGTAGGTCGGGTTAGCCGCAGGCGTAACCCGACAACCTGCCAAACCGTCGGGTTGCGGGGGGCTGTCGGATTACGCTTCGCTAATCCGACCTACTGGCCCCCCTTATCAGGGGGGCTCTAAGCCGTCCCCCTGATAAGGGGGATTGAGGGGGTTGTCTGACAAAGGAGGGGAAAGACGGGGCGAGAATGGTCAACGAATGACTGAACACATACGGGGATGACGGACGGGGGGGCAGGGATGACGGAGGGGCCGGCGGGGATTCCGCAGGGCAACAGCGCCGGGTTCACCGGCTGTCAACGATCGCGCTCATCGTGGAGATGCGCTCGTCGCGGACGTGCTCATGGGGATCAACGGGGACAACGCGTCGCGGGTACTTCCAGCCGGTGTTCAACGCGCGAAAGTGAAAGAAGAACAACGTGGGTTCGTCGCTCCCATTGGCGTCGCCTTGTCCAGGCCGACCCGGTGGGCGCGGCGTTACCCAAGCTGCGATCCGCCGGACGGCAGCCAGAGAGCGTCCCGGGTCTACCCCGAAGACACGCAGCACAGGCTTTGCGACGGTGCGGATCGACCGCCAAATCCACCCTTTGCGCGGGACGACGTGATGGACTTCGGCGAGCGCCGTTCCCGCCACTCTATAGATGTACTTGCGTCGTTCGAACGTCACGCCCGCGGTTCGCAATGGCGAGTCGAAGCAGCGTCTCGGGGTGCTGTCGACGGTCATCGGGACGATGTACGAGGGCAGGTAAACGTGCGGCTTGCGCATTTGGCCCAGATACGACGCAAGCGGCCTGGAACCGGAGTTGAAAAGATACTCGTCGACGTCGAGGTTGATGCACCAGTCCGTGTACGGGCCAAAAAGCAGCCGGCAGTGATTGAGCGCAACGGTCTGGGCGAATTTCAACTCATGCGGCACCGGCGGGCTGTACGGGTAGTCCCAGTTGACGACAATGAACTCCGGGCCCTTCACACGCCGAGCCAGCTCCGCATAGACGTCGTCCCGGTCCGCACTGCCGTTGTCGTAGATCACGAACCGGCCGACACCGTGCACCCGGTGGTGCCAGGTACACCAGTCGTCCAGCCATTGCCGTTCGTTGTCCTTCTGTATGGTGGCCAGCGTCAACGCCACGTGCGGCCGCGGCACACCCCTCGGCAGGCGGACCTGGGCGTCAATCTCGAATTCGGGAAAGTGGACCTGCAAGTCCACATTCGGGTCATCCGCCGAGTTGACATCGGACGTGCCGATGATGCGGAGGATGGACACGCGCCTTGAACCCCAAGGCTTGTCTTCGACAACGAACCTTCTTCGCCGACCGAGAAGCCTGACGGTGTGTGGGTGCCCGAAGTTGAGAAACGGCGGACCGATACAGACGACCTCGTCTCGGTTCGGCACTCGGAAGACATCGCAGAAGACCGTCGTCCTGTCGCAGAGTGCGCGGAGCTCGTCGCCGATCTCGTATCCGGCGAACGACCGCTCCACGCCCACCCCGGCCGGTACGCAAACCGCCTGTGGTGTGTACTTCGTAAGGACTTCCGCCATGCGGCCCCCTGTCGACCCGGTATGGTCACTGTCCCGGAAGAGCTTCCGCGACCCCCCGCGGCGCCTCGGCGCTCAGCCCAAGCCTGCCTTGCTCGGGCTCCTCTTCTCATTGGAAACGCTTATCTCCCGGACAACCTGTCGAGGTTGGTCGTCCCGTACCGCCATGTCCGTCTGTAACTCACTGTATTCTGTAGTGAAAATGGTTAATGAAAAAGTCGGAATCTTGCAAGAGGACGGAGGCAATTCCCGGATCGGCGCCGCGGACTGGTCCGGATCGACGTTGGCGAAGCCGCCGCGATGGGCCGGCGGCTCGATCTCAGGTGGGTGCGCGCCGGGCGCGCGGTCCCGTTCTTCCCGTGGGCGCCGGATGCACCGGGCCGGCGGGGATTCCGCAGGGCAACAGCGCCGGGTTCACCGGCTGTCAACGATCGCGCTCATCGCGGAGATGCGCTCGTCGCGGACGTGCTCATGGGGATCAACGGGGACAACGCGGCGCGGGTACTTCCAGCCGGTGTTCAACGCGCGAAAGTGAAAGAAGAACAACGTGGGTTCGTCGCTCCCATTGGCGTCGCCTTGTCCAGGCCGACCCGGTGGGCGCGGCGTTACCCAAGCTGCGATCCGCCGGACGGCAGCCAGAAAGCGTCCCGGGTCAACCCCGCAGACACGCAGCACGGACTTTGCGACGGCGCGGATCGACCGCGAAACCACCCTTTGCGTGGGACGACGTCATGGACATTGTTGAACGCCGTTCCCGCCGGTCGATAGAGGTATTTGCGGCCACGCTCGAACTCCAGGCTTCCGGATCGGAATGGCGAGTCGAAGCAGCGTCTCGGGGTGCTGTCGACGGTCATCGGGACGATGTACGAGGGCAGGTAGACGTGCGGCTTGCGCATTTGGCCCAGATACGACGCAAGCGGCCTGGAACCGGAGTTGAAGAGATACTCGTCGACGTCGAGGTTGATGCACCAGTGCGTGTACGGGCCAAAAAGCAGCCGACAGTGATTGAGCGCAACGGTCTGGGTGAATTTCAACGCATGCAGCCACGGCGGGCCGTACGGGTAGTCCCAATGGACGACAACGAACTCCGGACCCTTCACACACCGAGCCAGCTCCGCATAGACGTCGTCCCGGTCCGCACTGCCGTTGTCGTAGATCACGAACCGGCCGACACCGTGCACCCGGTGGTGCCAGGTACACCAGTCGTCCAGCCATTGCCGTTCGTTGTCCTTCTGTATGGTGGCCAGCGTCAACGCCACGTGCGGCCGCGGCACACCCCTCGGCAGGCGGACCTGGGCGTCAATCTCGAATTCGGGAAAGTCCACCTGCAAGCTCACCTTCGGGTTGCCCGCGGCGGCGACATCGGACGTGCCGATGACGCGGAGGATGGACATGCGCCCCGGACCCCAGGGCGCCTCTTCGACAACGAACCTTCTTCGCCGGCCGGAAAGCCTGACGGCGCGCGGGTACCCGAAGTCGGAAAACGGCGGACCGATACAGACGACCTCGTCTCTGTTCGGCACTCGGAAGACATCGCAGAAGACCGTCGTCCTGTCGCAGAGCGCGCGGATCTCGTCGCCGATCTCGTATCCGGCGAACGACCGCTCCACGCGCACCCCGGCCGGTACGCGAACCGCCTGTGGTGTGTACTTCGCAAGGATTCCCGCCATGCGGCCCCTGTTCATTTGCGAATGTCGAAGGGTGCCGCGGCAGCCTCCACAGCCACCGGGCCGCCTGCGCATCATCGCCACCGGTCGACCGCCCTCCCGGCCGCGCCGGACGGCAGCCATCTTCGGACAACCTGCCAGGCAAGCCGCACGATCGGCTGCACGATCCGCCGCACCGGGTCCGGCAGGCGACCGAGCAGGCGACCGAGATAGTATCTCGCATCGTCGCCGGACCGGTTCCGGTGCCCGTACAGCGCGGCGGCCGAAACGGGCAAGTCGCAGAAGAGGCACAGCCTTTCGGGGTCATCCGCCTCGATGTCGAATACCAGCAATTGCTTCGGCGGAATCGTCGCTACGACGGCATCGTGGTGCGCCTTCCGGTCCTGGGCGAGCTTCCTGGAGAACACGTCCAGACTGGCGGTCCCGTACCGGTGCTTCAGGTACCGCCAGCGGCGCCAGCGCCGCGTGCGGCGTGCCCAGCGTCGCATGCTCAGCAACCACGCCGCCTGATCGCGCGTGTTGAGAATGAACTTCGCTCCGGGATAGTCGCGCAGGAGCTCCCGAAAGCACTTGAAGCCTTCGAAGTAGTCGTCCGGATCGTTGAACTCCATGTCCGTGAAGGCAGCGTAGCGCTCGTCGTAGCCATCCAGGACCCGCCGTCCCGCTTCAAGATTGTCCCGCATTCGGCGCGCGAGATCCCCTTCGTCCCAGTGGACCGCCGGTATTCCATTGCGATTGAAGAAATCCCAGAGCGTGGTGGTGCCGCACTTGCGGAAGCCAATCTGAAAGTACTTCTGCCTCTCGATCATTCCAGTCCTCCCTCTGCGCTCACTGTCGGTATTCCCGTAGAACGCCGCCCGCCGCGGGCAAGGACGACGGCCGGTTTCGCGGCGTAGCCCCCTCCCGACGAGGCGCCATGACACCTCGCTAGGGCCGGCGAATCAGCGTGGCCAGCATGCCGGTGGCGAGCCTCCAGTACCTGAACCTCCGACACATGCCGATCGGGTCCAGCCGGAAGGCGGTGGCCAGCGAGGCAAGCGCGGCGCAACGGCTGCCGTACGGCAGCTCGTACCGGGCCAGCCACAGATGCGCCCTGGCATGCGCGGCCGGCCGTTCGCGGAGGTCGCGCGCGAATCGGACGAGATGCGCTCGGACCATGCCGGCATAGGCGGCGAGGTTCTCGGGATTCCGGTCGGTCATTTGCCCGCGGGTATGCCGGTACGTCAGCAGCGCGACCTGCGGCACGAAGTCCACGTGCCAGCCGCGGGCGCAGATCCGGCTGATGAAGTCCACGTCATTTGCCTGCTGGAGTCGTTCATCGAATCCCCCGACCGAATGGGCGGTCGACCCACGCACCAGCCACGAAGACGGCGATGTCGGTACGTGCAGCGCCAGCACGTGCTCCAGGATGTCTCCGCGCAGCGTCATTTGCGTGGTTCCGATTCGTTCCCGGCTCGCCTCGTCCAACACGTCGTGCCAGCAATACACGAGCCCGACCCCGGGCGGCGCCGCGTCGAGAAGCGCCACCTGAGCCGCCAGCTTGGCCGGCAGCCACTCGTCGTCGTCGTCCAGAAAGGCGACATATTCGCCCCGGGCGTGCTCGATCCCGGTGTTCAACGCCTTCGACTGGCCGAAGTTGCGTTCGTGGCGAAACGACCGAATGCGGGCGTCGGCGAATCGGGCGATCGCCGCCGGCGTCTCGTCCGTGGAATGATCGTCGACGATGAGCAGCTCGAAGTCCGTCCAGGTCTGGGCGAGGACGCTGCCGACGGCGCGCGGAAGCCATTCCGCGCGGTTGTGGGTCGGAATGACGACGCTGACCCTGGGGGGCCTGCCTGTCGCCCGGTCAGGCATCGTCCCGCCCCGCGTCGGGCCCGTCGGCGCATCCTCGATTCCCTCTCTCTTCACAAATCGTGCCAATCTGACTGGTGCCAGCATGAGGATTCCTTGCCCCCGCTCGCCCGGGCCGCGCCCCATGCAATCCCCACGGGCCCACGCCAGGTCTTTGCTCACTTACAGACCAATGAATCTAAAACAGACAATAGAATAAACCAGTCGCAAAGGGTTTGTGAAACGCAAAGAATTTGGGCTCAGGCCTCATTCAATTTTGGCAACGGCGGGGGGGGCTGCGGGTTGCGGGGGGCTGTCGGGTTAGCCGCAGGCGTAACCCGACAACCTGCCAAACCGCAAATAAAAGCAAGACCCTGGATCCCCGATCGGGGTCGGGGATGACAGTGCCTTCAAGGTTCGGCCCCCGTAGGTTCAGCCCCCGTAGGTCGGGTTAGCCGCAGACGTAACCCGACAACTGCCTGCCAAACCGTCGGATTACGCTTCGCTAATCCGACCTACGGGAGAGGGAGAAAGACAAAAGACAAGGACACTGGATTCTCGATTTAGATCCTCGATTGCAAATGTCGAGGACAGGTGTCGGGGATTGTAAAGGTTCAGTCATTCGTTGACAGAGTGGTCAGCCCGAGCAGGTGGCGACGGCATATACCGTCCCGGCAGGGAAGGGCATCGTCATGGGCCGTCATAGCCACCGACCCTGAAATCCTCAGCATAGCGCCGCCGCAACAAGGCGGCCGTAGCGGCGTCCGGCCCTTCTCCCGCAGGGAGTTCCTCCGGTCCGACGTTCAGCCGCGGGAGATCGCGACAGGGCATCCCCAACCGTTCGGTCACCGCGCGCCAGTCGGCATCGAGGCTTTCCCAGTGTCCGAGGAAATCCGGCAGGCGGCCCTCCGCGGTGCGGATCTGGCGGTGCTGGGAGAGCCAGTGCCGGTCGGCGAATGCATCTGATCCCCAGGGCGTATTCAGCCAGCGGCAGAAGTCGCCGAAGCTCATGCCGGTGGTCAGGCCGTGATACGGCTCGATAAACCAACGCGCGGCATTCCGGTCGCGCAGCGCGCGGCTGTGCTTGTCGGCATAACAGGAAAAGGTACGGTCAGCGGGGTGGCGGACAAAGGCGAAGCTGAAATACCCGCGGGCCTCCGGACGGCGTTCGAGGACCTCGTCCAGGGTCCGGCCGCGGATCAGTTCGATCTCGGGGTCCGCCTCGCGCAACGCGGCGATGATGCTCCGCGACGCAACCTTGGGGTTGCAGATCCACAGGAACCGGTACCTCCGGGAGATGATCTTTTCCGCCCCCATGTCGGCCCGGCATCCCGCGGTGGTCACGAACGCCAGTGCGGTCCGGTAGTCCTCGACCCCGACGGCCGCAGCCAGCGCCGCCGCGACGTCGCGGTGCTCGACCGTCCGGGAACCGGCCAGCCGACGGGCCAGATGGTCAAGCAGGCGGTCGAGCGTCTGGCGCCGGACAACGGCGACGATCCCGGTCGGGAGACGCGTGCCGGCGATGTCGCGGACCGGCAGCAGCCCGCACCTGTCGGCTACCCTCAGGACCAGGCCGAGCAGCCACGCCGCGTCATGCGCATCGGCCATCACGCGCCGCACGGACTGAGCCCCCCGTGCCGTTTCTCCTTCCGGGTCTGTTCCACTCTCTCCCCTCTCTTCCCCATCTCCTCAGAACGGATGGAGTTTTTTTATACAGTCTGCATTTCCGTTTCACAACAGTCCGCTTTTCCGTTCGGTGGGAACGAGGCAGGCTCTTCCGCCCGCCCTGAAACAACTTCCGGTTGAAAACCGATCCGCTAATGATGTAGTTTTTTCTGCACGACACATTGACACTGCCGCTCTTTGTTCCTTGACACTTACGGGGTTGTCGCAACCCGACGGCATCCGTCTCGTGATCGCCGGTCACGGGGCCAGATGTTTGCGGCGGCTGAAACTTGCAAAACGCACCACGTAACCCTGTTGACGGAGCGGTCGATGGCGATCCGATTCGGCGATGCGCCTGACCTTATGGACATGACCCCGAACGACATGCCGCCGGTCTCGGTGATCGTCCCCGCGCGCGATGCCGCGGCGACGCTGGCGCGGGCGCTCGAATCGGTGCTGGCCCAGGACTACGCCGGCGGGTTCGAGGTGATCGTCGCGGACGGCTCGGAGAACGCCGCGACGGGCGCGCTTGTGCGGCGGCGCTTTCCGGGAGTGCGGGTGATTCCCAACCCCGGACGCGAGATCCCGTGCGGATTGAACCGGGCGCTACGGGCCGCACGGCATCCGATCGTCGCGCGCTGCGACGCCCGGGCCGTACTCCCGTCGGGCTACCTCACCCGGGCGGTCGGCACGTTGCTGCGCACCGGCGCGGCCAACGTGGGCGGGTGCGTCAATCCGGTGGGGTCCACCTTCTTCGAGCGCGCGGTGGCGCTGGCCACGAGCACGCCGCTCGGTGCGGGCGACGCCCGCTACCGCATCGGCGGCGCCGAGGGTCCGGTCGATACGGTGTTTCCCGGCGTCTTCCGGCGCGAGGCACTGGACGCAGCCGGCGGCTTTGACGAAACACTCCTGCGCAACGAGGATTACGAGTTGAACTGGCGGCTGCGCGAACGCGGCGAGACGGTGTGGTTCGATCCGGCCCTTGTGGTGGACTACCGGCCCCGCGGCAGCCTGCGGGCGTTGGCGTGGCAGTATTTCGACTACGGCCGCTGGAAGCGGGGCATGCTCGCGCGCCATCCCCGCTCGGTGCGGTTGCGGCAGGTGGCCGCGCCGCTGCTGCTGGCGGGGCTGGGCGTCGCCTGGGGCCTGGTCTCCACGGTGGCGCCGGAGACGGGGGCGATGCTGATCTACGTCGCGGCGGCGGGTCCGCTCGCCTACGTGCTGCTCCTGCTCGCAGCTTCGGCCGCGCTCGGCCTTCGCCGCCGCCGGTCCGAGGCGATGCTGCTCCCGGTGGTGGTGGCAACCATCCACCTCGCCTGGGCGGCCGGCTTCTTCGCGGGCGTGCCGGCCGGCGCGGACGGGAGGGGGCCCTGATGGCCAGGCCGTGGACGTCCGAACAGGTGTTGCGGTTCGGCGTATTCGCCGGCATCGCGCTCCTCCTGCTGACCCCGTTTGTGGTCACGTCGCACACGATCTTCCCGTACATAGTGGGCAAGGCGGTGTGGTCGCGATCGATCATCGAGGTGACGTTCGCGCTGTGGGCCGCGCTGGCGCTGGCGAAGCCGGAGTACCGCCCGCGCCGGTCGTGGCTCCTGGTCGTGCTGGCTGCCGGCCTTGCCGTTTCGCTGCTCACGGCCTGTTTCGGGGTCAGTATCCAGCGCAGCCTGTGGTCCACCTACGAGCGCATGCAGGGGTTGGTGGACCTCGCGCACTGGTTGGCGCTCGCGGTGGTCCTTGTGTCGGTGCTTCGCACCGGCACGGCATGGCGGACGCTTCTGGGGGCCAGTGCGGGAGCGGGGACGACCATGGCCTGCCTGATCATCGCCCGGCACTACGAGTTGGACGTTCCCTTCTACGGCAATATGCTGGAGCCGCGCATGAGCGGTCCGTTCGGCAATCCGCTCTTTCTGAGCTTCTACATGCTGGCGAACCTGATGGTCTCCCTGGGACTCGCGGTGCGATTCTGGCTGAACTCCGCAGGGCCCGCGACGCCGTTGGCGCAACCGAGGGGCCGGCGGCGGGCGAAGATGCCCGAGAAGCACCGCCAGGGCCAAGCCACGCGGTGGCTGATCGGGCTGCTGGGGGTGGCGGCCGCGCTCCACCTCTGGGTACTGACGCTCGCCGGATCGGTCGGAAGGTTCGCGGGACTGTTCGCAAGCATCGGATTCGTCGCCGTCTCCTATGCATTCCTCGGCCGGGGGCGCAGCCGGTGGATTGCGGCGGCCATGGTCGTCTTCCTCGGCGTGTCCGCCATCGGGATGGGCATGCGGTTTGCCGCGACGGACCGGCCGGCGACGCTTCTACCCGATCATCCGGTTGCGCGGTACGTCGCCTCCGTACACATTCAGCGGCCCGGCGTCCAAAGCCGGCTTGCCGCTTGGAAGGCGGGGATCAAGGGATTTGCCGAGCGTCCGGTGCTGGGGTGGGGACCCGAGAACTTCGTGGTGGTCTTCGGGCGCTTCGCCTCCGGCTACGGTGCCTTCGCGCAGCCCCATGACCAGGCCCACGGCAAGCTCGTCGAAGTGGCCGCCACCACGGGAGTGGCGGGTCTTGCGGCCTATCTCGCGCTGTGGACGTTGACGTTCCTGGTGGTGTGGCGGGCCGCCCGTGGGATGGAGACGGGGGAGCGGGCGCTGACGTTGTTCGTCGGCGCGGCGTTGGCGGGCGACCTGGTGCAGAGCCAGTTCCTGTTCGATACGGCCGTGAACTCGCTCCAAACCATCATGCTGCTCGGGTTCGTCGTGAGCCTGGAAGTGGCGGCGTTTCCGGAATCCCGACGACCCCATTTGCCCGCGTGGCTGTCGGGGAAGTGCGCGAAGCTGTTTCGCCGAAAGAGCATACGGGTTGCACTGGGGGGAGCGGTGATCGTGGCGGCCATGGTCGCGCTCACGGTACATCAGGGAATCTACGCCGCCGCGGACACGAAGCATCTCAAGCCCCGGTCGTGGGACACCATGGCTGGCGGCATCGAGGGGTTCAGACCGCTGGCGAACACCTACAGGCAGTTGCTCTTCGGCACCTTGGGTCATTCTTGGCCGCGGATCAGGGCCGAGGACGGCCCTCGTGCCCTGCGCCTGCTCGAATGGGCCTCGCGTGAGGCAAAGGAAGCCGTCAGCACGGAGCCCGTGAACTGGAGAATCCATCAAAGCCTGGCGCGGCTGTTTCGTGCCGCCGCGGCGACCGACCCGCAGTACGGCGACGCGGCGCGGCGTTACCTCGAGCGCGCGCGGGCGGGCGCACCCAACCGTGCGGTATTTCCCCGCACGTTGCGCCCGCCGGATTCGCTTGCGGCCCGGCGGCTCGACGACGGTCGCTACGAGCTGCATTGGCGCTGGCCCGAAGACGCCGGATACGTCACCGTGAAGGAAACCAGGGGGCAAGGCCACGGGCGCCACATCCTCCACGTCTACGATCCCGGACGGACGTCGTTCGTCCTGCCCGAGGGGCGTGCGCCCGGCGTCCGGCGCTACAGCATCAAGGCCTGCCGTTTCCCCGGCCAGTGCAGCGCCTCGGTGGAATGGGCGCCGGTCCCCGGCATCGTCGTGCCAACAGGAGAAGTCGATGCGCGGCCGTGAAGGCTACAAGCGCCCCTTCGACCTGACGCTGGTCGGGCTCGCCCTGGTGCTGCTGTTTCCGCTGTGGCTGGTGCTGGGGGTTGCCATCGCGCTGGCGATCCGGATCGAAGACCGCGGCCCCGTGCTCTACCGCCAGCCCCGGCTGGGCCGGGGCGGACGGGTCTTCCACATTCTCAAGTTCCGCACCATGGTCAAGGGGGCAGAGGAGCGCACCGGACCGGTGTGGGCAGCGTGGCGGGATGCGCGCACCACCACGGTCGGCCGGATGTTGCGCCGGTTTCATCTCGACGAACTGCCGCAGGTGATCAACGTCGTCAAGGGTGAGATGAGCCTGGTGGGTCCCCGTCCCGAGCGCCCGGAGCTGGCCGAGTGGATCGAATTCGCGGTCCCCGGCTTCTCAAGGCGCCTGCGGGTGCGTCCGGGCATTGCGGGGCTGGCCCAGGCCCGTGGCACCTATAACATGCATCCACGGCACAAGCTCCGTTATGACAATTTCTACATCGCGACCATAAGCCCGTGTCTGGACCTGAAACTGTGCGCAGCCTGCGTATACAGAACCCTACGGCGACAGCCCCGGTGGTCCATGACGTTCAAGGAGGGTTCCCGTGCCCATGACCTCGGAACACGGCCGTGAGGCTGCGCCCGCGGGCGCACCGCGTCCCGCCGCGGTGCGCTACAACGACTGGCGCCAAGTGCGGCTGCCGGAGGCGACGACGTTCACGCCCACCCTCCCGGTCAGCGTCATCGTGCCCTGTTTCGAGGCGCCCAAGGCGCTCGCGCTGACACTCGCGGGGCTGGAGGGGCAGATCTACCCTCGGGACCTGTTCGAGGTCGTGATCGTCGATGACGGTTCCTGCCCGCCCCTGTCGGTCCCTCCCTCGACCCCGCTCGACGTCAGGCTGGTGCGCCAGGAGCGGCGCGGGTTCGGGCTCGCTCGGGCGCGAAACGCGGGTGCGCGCGCCGCGACGCACGACGTGCTGGTATTTCTCGACGGCGACGTGATCGCGGAGGCAGGGCTGCTCGCCGCCCACGCCCGCCGGCACCACGCCGTCTCGGACGCGCTGACGCTCGGTTTCTGTGCATACGTGTCGGTGGCGGGGATCGACGTGGAGGCGATCCGCCACCGGCCCGCGTCGCTCCGGGACCTGTTCGCGGATCGGCCCTGCGACCCGCCCTGGTCGGAGCGCCACATGGCCCGCACCGGCGACCTGACCTCGAAACACGACGACCTGTTCAGGGCCGTGACCGGCAACAACTTCGGCATTGCCAAAGCGTTCTACCACGAGGTGGGCGGCTCCGACGAGTCGTTCACCCGCTACGGCGGAGAGGACACCGAGCTGGGCTACCGCGTGTGGTGCCGGGGCGGGCTGCTGGTTCCGGTACGGGACGCCTTCGGCTGGCACCAGGGGCGCTGGGCGGAGGATCGAGAAAAGAAGGAGCGGGACCAGGACCTCCAGGGCGAGAAGCTCGCGCACCTGATCCCGGACCCCGGCTTTCGCCGGCTCTCGCCGGGCCGGACCTTCACGGTGCCGCGGCACGTGGTTACCGTCGAGGCCGGGGAGCAATGCGCCGAGCGGCTTTTCGAGGTCGCCCGTGATCTGCTGGCCGACCCGGCGGGAGACCTGGTGGTCCGGATCGAGACACCGGCCGGCCGGGACGACGACGGTCTCGCCTGGCTCGCGGAGCAGTTGGGACCGGACCCGAACGTGCGCGTCGCGCCCGAGCGCCCGGCGCTCGAGGAGTTTCCGAACTCGCCGTTCCACGTCACGCTTCCCGCCGCCGCGGTGTTGCGCCGCGGCCTCGTGCAGGGACTTCGCGCCGCGCTGGGCGACGCGGTGACGGCGACCGCCCTCCTGAAGGACGGCTCGCGCGTGTCCATCGCCCGGGCGTGGGCCCTCCATCGCGCCCGGCGCACGGGCCGGACCGCGGCGGACTTCGGCGACGCGCGGACCGTGAAGGCAACGGCGCTCGCGCCGGGTTTTACCCTTGGCCGCGCGCTCCGCATCGGCCGCCGGGCCATGCGCCCGTGGAAGCGCCAGGGCGTTCGCGCCGCCGCGGCCCGGGTGTGGGCCGAGGCGCGGCACGTGCGAGGGCTTCGCACCGGGTGGCGGTTTCTCAAGTGGCTGGCCGGGGCACTGCGCTGGCAACTGCGCCACGCACGCAACAGTCTGCCGGTGCCGTCCGCCCCGGCAACGCCGGCCCGGGCGCACGAAGATCCGGCGCTCGGCGCCGGGATCGCCGTGCTGGGCGAGCGCGCCCGGGCCGTGTTCCGGGCGTCTTCGCGGGTGGCGCATGGCCTGGCCGGCCGGCACGTGGACGTCGTGCTGGCCGATACGCCGGCCGAAGCGACCGAGGCGGTAAGCCTCGATGTGCCGGTGGTCGTGCTGTCCGAGGCGCGCGCGCTGTCGGTGCCCGCGTTCGACCCCGCAGTGCACAATCCGATGGACTGGGTGCAGGAGGTGGAGCACCGCGTCGCGGCCCTGGGGCCGCGACACCTGCTCCCGCCCGGGGTCGCGGCGCATCGTGTGGTGACGGCCGCGGACCGAAACGCCCTCCTGCACTGCCACCACCTGGAAGACGTGCGGGCCTTTCACGCCGGCGCGGCCGAACGCGCCGGCACGCTGGTTCGCCTGGCGGCGTGCGGCGTGCCCATCCACCTGGCGGACCGCGACCCGGCGCTTGAAGAGTTGATCGGCTCGGAGCTGTACGAACTCATGACCGCCGGCATCGACAACTCCGGCCCCGCGGCGCGCGGCCCTGCGCGGCCATTCGCTGCGCGCCCGCGCCCGGCAGGTCTGCGAGGCCGCGCTCGCCGATCCCCCCGAAGTCCCCCGCGTGTCGGTGCTGCTCGCGACCCGGCGACCGGCGCTCCTGACGCGGGCGATCGCGAACGTCGCGAAGCAGCGCTATCCGCGTCTGGAATTGGTGCTGGCCCTGCACGGCCAGGGCTTCGAACCGGCCGCTGTCGAGCACGCCATGGCCGGTCTGGCGCATCCGGTGACGGTGCTGCGTCTCGACGAAGGTCACGCCCTCGGCTCGGTGCTGAACGCGGCGACGGCCGAAGCGAACGGACCCTTGCTGGCCAAGATGGATGACGACGACGTCTATGGCGCCGAGCACCTCTGGGACCTCGTGCTCGCGCACGAGTACTCCGGCGCGGCGCTCGTCGGCAAGTTCCCCGCGACCGTCTATCTGTCGCGCCCGGACCGCACCGTGCGCCGCCGCCGCGTGCGAAGCGAGACCTGGTCCCGCTCCATCACCGGCGGCACCATGCTCATCGCCAAGGCGGAACTCGAGCGCGTGGGCGGCTGGCGGCGGGTGCGCCGCCACGAAGACGAAGCGCTTATCAACGACGTCCTTCGCGCCGGCGGTGGCGTCTACCGCACCCACGACGCCGGCTTCGTGCAGGTCCGGCACGGCGAGCAACATACCTGGGAGATGGACGACGATGACTTCCTGGCCCAGGCGGAAGCCGTGTACCCGGGCTGGCATCCGGCGCTTGCCGGGATCGACGGCGCGCCGCCGCCGCCCGGACCGGACGATGGAGGACCGGAGCGGTGATCTCGCACTGGTACAAATGCATCTACGTGAAGGTGCCGAAATGCGCCAGCACGACCGTGCCGGACTGGTTTTCGATGCACGGCAAGGGCCGTCACACAGCATGAAACTCTACTGGTACGGAGGACTCCTGTCCGACCGCATCCAGGCGGTGGCGCGGATCATGAACCTCTACCCGGACTACGCCACGTTCTCCTTCGTGCGTAACCCGTACGAACGGTTCGTTTGACTGTACCTCTACCTCAGCCGGCTCGCGCAAGTGCAATCCGGCGAGGCGCGGGCCCATCCCACCGGCTACGGCACGCTTCGGGAGTTCGCCGAGTTGTGCCGCGACGTGCTCAGTGACTTCGGCACACTGTGGGGCCGGGATGCCCGCGATTTCTTCCGCGCACACAGCGAACGCGAATACGGCCCGGGACGAGTCAAGCTTCGCCACCTCGGTTTCGTGACCGGCCACGCCCGGGCGCAGACGGATTTCCTCCCCGACTGCCACCGCGAGCGCTTGTTCGGCGTCCCGCGCGTCAACGGCGATCCGCTTTCGTTCATCGGCACGGTCGAGAACATGGAGGCGGATTTCCGGCGCCTGGGAGACATGCTGGGCCTGCCCACCATCGCGCTCCCCGAGCGCAACTCCGCCGGCCCCGGCATTGAGCGCGGAGAGGAATACCGCGCGTACTACGACGACGCGACGCGGCGGCTGGTCGAGGACGTCTATGCCGCCGACCTCGACTTCACCGGCTGCGGCTTCGACGACGGCCGCACGACGATTGCCGTTCCAGCCCGCAAGGCCGAACCGCAAGCGACGCGCCCCGTTCCGGCGCCGAAGGCGGCAACGATCCTGGCGCGCGCGTGGTTCAACTTGTCTTCGTTCGAGGTCCGCATGGAAGAGAGGATCCGACGTTTCGCGACGCTCAGGCGTATCCTCAGACCCCTCAAGAGGCTGCGAGGTCTTCCCCTTGACTACGCCACGCTAATCAAGAGGAATTGTCGGGTTACACTATTGTCGGATTACGCTATTGTCGGATTACGCTTCGCTAATCCGACCTACCCAGACCTAATCAAGAGGAATTGTCGGATTACGCTTCGCTAATCCGACCTACCCGACCTAATCCGACCTACCCAGACCTACCCGACCTACGCTACGCCCCTGCGAACCAAGACAACCATCTTTAGGTTTGCCTTGCCGTATTGCATTCGGGATAATCACTCCAGCATGCCTGCGGCACCCAAGCAAGCCTTACACCAGGATCAAGGCTCCAAAGACCCTTTCATCCCAACGGTGCTCGTCCTCGGAGGCTCCGGGGTCATCGGTTCCGCGGTGTGTCTTCGATTCGCGCAACATGGGTGGAACGTCGGCGTTCATTATCATGCCAATCACGACTCAGCCGCCGACGTTGTTCAAAAGATCGAACAACTTGGCCGAGAGGGCAGATCCTTTCAAGCGGACATGGGTGACTCACGTCAAACCCACGCCCTCTTTGATCAGGCGCAAGCCGTGTGGCCCGAACTGGATGCGCTTGTGTGGTCAGTGGGCACAACCGTCAATCGCCTCACCGTCCGCATCACGCCATCCGAGTGGGAACAGATGGTGCGCACCAACCTCACCGGCCTGTTTCTGTGTCTTCAAAGAGGGCTGCGGCTTTTTTCTGAACGACGTGGAGGTGCCGTCACCGTCATGAGTTCCCTGAGCAGCGCCTGGGGTGGAGCGGGACAGGCAGCCTATGCGGCTTGTAAAGCCGGAGCCGTGGGATTGGTCAAGTCGGCGGCTCGGGAATTCGGCAATGCCAACGTCCGCGTCAACGCCATCTTTCCGGGTTGGCATCAATCGCCCCTGGCCGGAGACGCGTTTCCCGGTCCGGACCAACTCCACGCCCACGTACTGGGACGCACCCCTTCGCTCGATGATGTCACTGATTTCATCTACCGCTTGACCACGACTCGGGGTATCTCCGGTCAAGTGTACAATATGGACAACCGGATCTGGTAGAAACGTGCCCGACCAACCGCTGCAACCACCGAAAGGGGTATTCATTACCGGAACGGATACGAACGTAGGGAAAACCGTGGTGACTGCCGCCTTGGGTATAGCACTGCAACAAACCGGAGGCACGGTCGGTATCATGAAGCCCGTCGAGACGGGCACCACGCCGGACGAAACGACGTCGGATGGGCACCGATTCAAAGAATTATTCGCGCCTTGCAAGAACGTGGACGTGCGCAGTCTCTATTGCTTCCCCCCACCCATGGCTCCACTCGAAGCAGCGCGAACCTGTCAACAATCCATCGAGGTTGAAGCGATCCTCGACGCCTACCACGCTCTTGCCGCTCACCATGATTATACGCTGGTGGAAGGCGTCGGCGGCATTCTTGTGCCTCTGACTCAAACACAGGACGTTCGCGATCTGATCAAGCTTCTGGGCCTTCCATGCCTTATCGTAAGTCGAACCGGCTTGGGTTCGATCAACCATACGCGATTAACCCTCATGGGGCTCAGGCAGACAGGCATTCCGATTGTAGGGATTCTGCTCAATCACACGGACACAACTCGTAAAGAGCAGCAACAAACTGAATCGACCGTCAAGCTGATCCGCGAACTCAGCGACGTGCCGGTTCTGGGTCCCCTCCCTTTTCAACCCCACCTGCACTCACGGTGGAAAGAGGGCATTGCGACACTCGCGAACCATTCAACTATCGGGGAAGTGGCGAGGATGGTGCGGGAAAGTGACTGACAAAGTCACGCATCGTCTGCTCGATGTTCGAGGAATCGAGTACGGCGGAGGCTACGGCGACGCCATTCGCTCCCGAGGCGATGATCCCATCAAGGGAATCCAGGGTAATCCCTCCGATCGCGAACACCGGCAGCGGGGTCAAAGAACGAATTTCTCGTAATCCGGCAAGACCCACGGGCGCCGCGTGGGCCTCCTTGGTCGTTGTGGGAAAGAGAGGGCCGTATCCGATATAGTCCGCGCCCCCCTGAGTCGCTTGCGTCACCTCTTCGGGTCGATGGGTGGAGATGCCGATGATCTTATGGCGTCCCATGACTTTTCTCGCCAAAGCCAGAGGAAGATCCTCCTGACCCAAGTGCACCCCGTCCGCCTCCACCGCCAAGGCGACGTCGCACCGGTCATTCACGATGAACAACGCACCCGATCGAGCGGCAGCCTCTCGCAATTCCCTGGCCTTGGCAAATACGTCCCGCGGGGATCCGGTCTTGTTTCGATATTGAAACAACCGGATACCAAACCCGGCTGCCAGTTCCAGGACGGACGACAGATTATGCCGGGGAGCCCACTGCTCATCCAACAACAGATAGACGCCGGAAAGGGAAGGTTGTGACACGGGATAGTGCTAAAGCATACGGCCGGCTAACAACCGGTCGAGAAAATTCGTGGACACTCCACCTTTTTGAAAGTCGGGATCACGCAAGATGAGTCGTTGCAACGGAATCGTCGTTTTGATCCCTTCCACGGTAAACTCATCGAGTGCGCGTTGCGCCCGGGCAAGAGCGTCCGCGCGATCCTGGCCATGCGCAATCACCTTGGCAATCATGGAATCGTAGTGGGGATGGACTTGGTCCATCGCTTCCAAGGCCGTATCCACTCGAATCCCCGCCCCCCCGGGAACGTGAAATCGTGATACGACGCCGGGACTCGGGACGAAGGTCTCCGGACATTCGGCATTGATTCGACATTCGATACTGTGACCGTGAAACTGAATGTCCTTCTGTCGAAATCGTAACGGCATCCCGGCGGCTACGCGGATCTGTTCCTTGATGAGATCAATGCCGGTGACCATTTCGGTGACCGGATGTTCGACCTGGATCCGGGTATTGATCTCCATGAAATAAAACTTTCGATTTTGATCAAGCAAAAATTCCACGGTGCCCGCGTTCCGATACTGCACGGCTTTGACAACCTTGAGGGCAACGTTCCCCATCTCCCGTCTCAACGAGTCATCCACGACGGGAGACGGGGATTCCTCCACCAACTTCTGGTAGCGGCGCTGGATGGAGCAGTCTCGCTCTCCCAAATGAACCGCGTGCCCGTGTTCATCGGCCAACACCTGAATTTCGACGTGCCGGGGTTCGGGAAAATACTTTTCAAGATAGACGCCGTCGTGGGCAAATCCCGTTCTCGCTTCCACCTGGGCCGACAAAATGGCCCTCCCCAACTCGGCTTCACGACTGACGACCCGCAGGCCTCGTCCTCCGCCTCCGGCCGACGCTTTCACCATCACGGGGTATCCGAGCTCGCCTGCGACCTGCACGGCATGATCAAGGTTACGCAATTCACCTTCGCTGCCCGGCATGACGGGAATCCCATGCCGGAGCATGACTTCTCGAGCCTTGGACTTGTCGCCCAACAGGGCGATATGCTCGGAACTCGGCCCGATAAACGTGATGCCGATTGATTCGCAGACCTCGGCAAAATGCGCATTCTCCGCCAGAAACCCATATCCGGGATGGATGGCATCGGCCCCGGTGATCTCCGCCGCGCTCAACACGTTGGGAATGTTCAGGTAGCTCAAGGCACTGTCGGCCGGTCCGATGCACACGGACTCATCTGCGTGGCGCACGAACAGGGAACGCGCATCGACTTCAGAGAAGACGGCGACCGTCTTAATCCCCAGTTCTCGACAGGCACGGATAATTCGAAGGGCGATTTCTCCACGATTCGCAATCAGGATTTTTTTGAACACGGGTTTTCCTCGTGGAGCAAACGGGATTTACGGAAGAGGATCGATGACAAACAAGGGTTGTCCATATTCCACGCCTGCCTCATTCTCGACCATGACCTTGACGACTCGACCATCGACTTCGGATTCGATTTCGTTCATCAGTTTCATGGCTTCGACGATGCACAGGATTTGCCCCCTGCTCACCAGGTCTCCTTCTTCCACGTAGGACTCGACATCAGGCGACGATGACCGGTAGAACGTCCCGACAACGGGCGAAGTAACCGTCAAGAATCGGGACGAATCTTTTTCCCCGGAGTCTGCGAGCGTTTCAGGTACTTGACCGGATTCCGTAGAAGAAGGCGCCGGCACATTCACCGTGGCGGTGGATTCACGTCGTATCCGGATACGCACATCCCCGCGCTGGACCTCGATCTCGTTCAAATTCTGCTCGGCCAGAATTTCAACCAGTTCCTGAATCTCTTTTCGTTGTTCACTGTTCATGCCTCACGCCCGGACGCGTTCGACGTACTCCCTGGTCCGAGTATCGACTTTAATCACCTCGCCGGTCCCCAGGTATAACGGCACTTTAATGGTCGCTCCCGTCTCAACCGTCGCAGGCTTCGTTCCTCCCGAGGCGGTATCCCCTCGAATACCCGGGTCGGTTTCTACGACTTCCAACTCGATAAACATCGGCAATGCCATGGAGATGGGGCTTCCTTCGTAGACCACAATTTCCACGGTCGTGTTTTCTTTGAGAAGATCGGTATCGTCCCCGAGTTGGTCTTTTTGATAGGTGAATTGCTCATAGGACGAGGTATCCATAAACGTGTAGGAATCACCGGCCGAATAGAGGAATTGCATTTCACATTCCTCCAAATCCGGTTCACCAAATTTTTCACCTGACCGAAACGTTCTTTCCAGAACCTGTCCGGTTTTCAAATTCTTCAACTTGGTCCGAACAAACGCACCGCCTTTGCCGGGTTTCACGTGTTGAAATTCCACAATATAATACGGCGTGCCCGCCAACTCCATCCGAGCACCATTTCGAAATTCTGCAGTTGAAATCACGATTCACGTATCCTTTCTCTCACGACAAAATATAAGAGACTGCCTATATCTGTCATTCTGAGCGTAGCGAAGAATCTCTCCTTCAACAACCGAACGCCTCAACGACGAGATCCTTCACTTCGTTCAGGATGACCACTCTGCTGCCTTTGCTCAGACAATCCGCAAATCCGACCTACTCTGTCATCCCCGACCTGATCGGGGATCCAGGTTTCTTTTTTGTAGGTCGGGTTAGCCGAAGGCGTAACCCGACAGCCTTCTGTCAGATTACGCTCTTGTCGGATTACGCTTCGCTAATCCGACCTACCCGACCTACACCGACCTACGACTTCTGACGTGGTCAATGGCCGCTCGAACCCCGAGTTCATAACTCAATGCCCCAAACCCACTGATTTGGCCGATGGCCACTCCAGCCAGGTAGGAACGTTGGCGAAATTCCTCACGTTGGTGAATATTCGACAAATGGACTTCAACCGTCGGCAAGGTGACACTCAATATGGCATCCCGAAGGGCAACACTGGTATGCGTATAGGCCGCAGGATTGATCACGATCGCATCAAATCGGCCTCGGGCTTCTTGAATCCACGATACCAGTTCTCCTTCGCTGTTCGAGTGTTTTGCCTCAAGGGTCACGCCTTCAGCCTTCGCCAATTCCATGAGTCGGGCATTGATCGATTGAAGGGTCTGATCCCCGTACATCTCCTGCTCGCGTACACCGAGCATATTGAGATTGGGGCCATGCAATACTAAGATTTGCATCATCAAAGAGTGCTGTTACCGTGTGAGTAAGGAACACATGTTTGAGGGAAGGGAGGAAGGGACGGTCACACCAAAACTCTATCCCCCAGCGCGCTCAAGTCATTGACAGGAAAAAGGATTCTAACAAGGTGCGGGCAATCGGTCAATGAATAGTCTATTGTCGGATTACGCTTCGCTAATCCGACCTACGCGGCCGACTACCCGCCTGGGGTCACTTTTTTACGCAACACGCGCCGAAGTTCCACCATTCCCAACGTGTCCCGCTCGCAATAGGCATGAAGCGCCGATGCCAAACGTTGACGTTCGACCCAATCGGTCACGGTAAACATCATTCGATGGTACATGGCCGATGCGGTTGCGCCGTCCTTGATTTCCAGGTCTCCATAATCCAATGACGGGACGAGGGCCGGCAGCACGGACTTGATTGAAAACGACCCCTGAAAATCAGGATGGTAGTAATGGCTTTGAAGCACTTCCAAGAGATCCCAGAGGCGCTCCCCGACTCGAAGCAAATCTTTCCGCAGGCGAGGCACGGCTTCGGCCAATGCCTTCACGATGTAATGTTCATACTCGGAGTAGACGCAGATACTGCCTTCCTCCCCGACGGATGCCAGCAGGCTCATTGCGATTTCTTCACGCGGATCTTTCTGTTCGGTATACAAATAGTCGGTATGCCGCAAAGACCCGTCTTCCGCCTCCGTATGATTCGACCACTGAATCGGTATGGGCTGATAGGGATGGGTATGTGCATACAGAGGAACGGCGGGCATCACCGTCTCGAAATCCAAATGATGGACCGGGTACCGGACCGATTGAAGCCTCTCCGCCAGCTTTGGCGAAATCCATTCCACGTTCTCCCGCATACGTTGTTGCAAGTGGGGCAGAGAAACCTGAGGAGGAATCTCGTCGATAGTCTCAATCCCTTGTCGGCGCAAGCGCCGCACGACGTCTTTGCCACCGGGCAGATAATAGATCCACCGCGCCGGTTTGGAAGCCGTACAATGCGACCAGAACGGGCATTCATAGGGAGAGTGACAATGGTGATCCGGCTCGATGTCGGGAGCCCGGCTTTCGCCGAGCATCGAACGCATCTCATCCAGGCGCGGGGGAATATCCGGCAATTTTTCATCAATCGCCTCGGTGAGGTCTTCGAGCACAAACAATCGTTGCAGATCCACGTCCCCTCCGGGATAGGAATACTGTCGATTCACGTGCATCAAAAAAACCCCGCTCAAGTCAAGGCCATTTCCTCGAAGCACGTGGGTCTGCACCGCCAGGTCGTCAAGATGCACGGATTTCACACGTGCGGCGGCTTTCACTTCAATCAACCTCCATGAACCATCAATCCGTTCAAGCACGTCAGCCCGAATCAACGTCCCTTCAAATTGAAAGGCTCCTTCAAAAATAGTGGTCACATTCGGATCAGCCATCAGTGCAGCCGTTCGTTCCAAGGCAGCAGCCGAATGACGATGATTCTCGGCAACCAACACGCCCCCGGGAAAATACCGGTGCGCGATTTCATTCATTTCTTTCCCCATATCCAGCATGATCTGACGTCGGTCATCAACATCAGCAGCCAACTGCGGGGCATGGATCTCCAAATATAACCGTTTATGGCATTGAAGGCCGGAAAGAAACCTGGATTTGGAAAGACGCGTCGGGTCACGAGGACTTGTCATGGATGAACGTTCTTCGAGGACGGCCCTGCATGCGTGGTGAACACCAGGACGGCCTGATTCCTTCCTGGTCTTGACAAACCAGCCTGCTTTGTTAAAACAATCCCTTCAACTCATGAATTTTTCTTGAGATTCCATGACTGACGACCCTATTTTTCCTCAACAACCCCCGGAGCCCGTTCTCGACGACGAGCAGGAACGGCAACGAGAAGCGCTACGCGATTCCGCTGATTTTATCGCTCGCCTTCTCGATTCAGTCGTTCAAATCCCCGGGACTTCCATCCGCGTCGGATTGGATGCCCTGTTGGGACTCATTCCAGGTCTGGGTGACTGGATCGCCAATTGCATCGGTTCCACGATTTTGTTCCTCGCCGTCAAACTCGAAGTGCCTAAAATCGTGATAGTCCGGATGGCTTTCAACATAGGCATCAACACCATGATCGGAGCCATCCCAGGCATCGGCGACCTCTTTTCAATCTGGTTTCGAAGCAACCTGAAAAATGCCCGGTTGTTACGCCGTTATACCAGCAAACGAACACCCCGCGCGACTCCCGGTGACTGGCTGTTCGCCATTGGATTGCTGATCGGTACGTTTGCCATCGCCATCGGAACGTTCGTTCTTATTCTATGGGGTGTCCGAACTCTATGGAACTTGGGTGCTCAATAAAGGATGTTCTTTTCAACTCATAGGACATTGATGTTTATTGGTGATGTCGATGGTGTAAAATCCGTATCATGACAAACTCCCCTTCATTACTGTGGATAACGTTCTCAAAATCTTAATAGCCGCTTCAATCCTGTAGTTGAAACTTTCTGGACTCCCATCTCCTTTGCCAGCAAGGGTTTTCTTGTTTTACTGGCATAATCAGCTTGATACATAAGTCTTTTATTGCCTTTATTTCATCTAATACATTAGTTTTTTTGGTCTGCCATGTTGCTTGAAATACGGTCGATTCTGTCCACAAATTTTGTTAATTACATGTGGACTACCATGTTCATAACACCCCTCTATTCAGAAACCATGGAGCATAAAGCGCATTGCCTGTTTTTTGCGCAGCTTGTGTGAAAAACAGAGGAATTGTCGGATTACGCTGCGCTAATCCGACCTACGAGGACAAGGTCTTTTTTTTGTAGGTCGGGTTAGCCGAAGGCGTAACCCGACAACCCTAATCTACTCTTTGTCACAGTAATGCCACAGCCACGGTATCGGCATAACGAATACCCAGATCGGTCAACCTCACTCGTTCCTGCCCTTCCACTCGCAACAACCCTTCATTCTTCAATTGGTGAATCATTTGGAGCAGGGCTCTGCCTTGATGATTCTCCATCGAATCCAGCCTGACGGACACTCCGGATAACATCCGCAACCCCCATATGGCACGTTCACAATCTACCTGATCATGGGATAAACACGACATCTCATCCAATGGCAACGTTCCTTTTTTCAAGGAATCGGCATACCATTCCAGATTTGCCACGTTTCCAAACCGGGCATGGCCAAGGCAGGATTGCGCACTCGGACCAAGTCCGAGGTACGCCTGCACTTGCCAATACCGCATATTATGACGACACTCATAGCCAGGCCGACAATAATTGGAGATTTCATATCGCTCAAATCCTGCGGCGGCCAAACGTTCGACTGCTCTCTCTTCCAATATGACCTGAAATTCCTGGTCGGGCTCTGCTCCCTTTCCCCGCATAACCTCCCGATAAAAAGGTGAACCTTCTTCCAAGGTGTAGGCGTAACAGGAGAGATGCGTGGGTGATACGGCAAGGGCCTCGTCCAAGGTCCGTTGCCACGATTCTATCGACTGCCCGGGGAATCCAAACATCAGATCGAGCGAAATATTCGTAAAGCCCGCAGACCGAGCCCAGGAGATGGCTTGCCTCACTCCTCCTCCGAAGGCTCGCCCTCCCAATTCCCGGAGTTCATTCTGATCAAACGATTGCCCTCCCACGCTCAGCCGCGTAAACCCGGCTTGCCGGAGTGTCGCAAGACTCTCGGGGGTGACCGTTCCCGGATGAACTTCTATGGAGACCTCAGCATCGTCTTCCACCGCAAACCAGTGCCGGATGGCATTCAAAATTCGGATGAGTTGTTGCGAGGTCAGGGTCGTCGGGGTTCCTCCGCCAAAATAGATCGTGTGAACCGGGATAGTGCGGAGCCCTGCGTCACGCGCATACAGGTAGAGTTCATGATCCAACCCTTCCAGGAACGTTTGAACGCGGTCCTCCCTGGACATCTCCATATAAAACGCGCAGAACCGACAACGCACCCGACAAAAAGGGACGTGCACGTAAATGCCCAGATTCTCCACGTGAATCCGACCAAGCGTATTTTTAAAATCAGCGACTGCCGTCATGGCCCGAGTCCTTCCTCCCGGAAGTGTAACCCTGAATCATTCGGCACTCAACGACAAAAGCCACGCCCCCTCGACGTCCATCCACGCCGGCCGGGCCATTCTTGATCCTTGCCACTCGTTCGCGATACAACGTCAGGTCATTGCAGAATCGACTGCCTCGCAGTACATTTTTACTCATCGCAACGCACGACATATTCCATTTGGAGGGACACACATGAACCAACCCCCGACTCCTGAAAAAATCATGCATCTGGGTATGGCATTTTGGGGATCCAAAACCCTATTAAGCGCAGTTGAGCTCGAAGTGTTTACGCTTTTGGCAAAAGGGCCGATGGATGCCTCAACCCTGCGAAAGCAACTGGGCCTGCACGAGCGGAGTGCCTTGGATTTTTTTGATGCTTTGGTGGCCTTGGGCATGCTGGACCGACGTGACGGGTTTTATTCCAATACCCCGGAGACGGGCCTCTATCTTGATAAAGCAAAGCCGTCGTATATCGGCGGATTCCTGGCAATTGCAAACGACCGGCTGTATGGATTTTGGGGATCCCTGACCGAAGGTTTGAAAACCGGCCTCCCCCAAAACGAAACCAAAGACGGGAGAAATATTTTTGAAATCCTCTATGGCGATCCGGCCAAGCTGATGAGCTTCATGCAAGCCATGACCGGTATCAGCATGGGCACGAGCAAAGCCATTGCCCAAAAATTTCCATGGAAGGATTATCAAACTCTTATCGATATCGGCTCGGCTCAAGGTGGACTGGTCGTCGAAGTCGGTAACGCGCATCCGCATGTCACCGGCGGAGGGTTCGACCTTCCCGTCACCGGCCCCATCTTTGAAGATTACGTGGCATCATTCGGACTGAGTGATCGGTTCAAATTTATCCCCGGCGACTTCTTCGCCGATGCCCTGCCTTCTGCCGACGTGCTCTGCATGGGACACATCCTGCACGATTGGAATTTGGAGCAAAAAAAGACGTTGCTCAAAAAAGCCTATAACGCCCTGCCCGACGGTGGAGTCCTGCTGGTCTTCGAATCGCTCATTGACGACGAACGCCGCAAGAATGCTTTCGGGTTGCTGATGAGCCTCAATATGCTCATTGAACTCCCGGGGGGATTCGACTATACAGGGGCAGATTGCTGCGGATGGATGAAAGAAGCCGGGTTTCGGGACACTCGGGTCGAACACCTGGCCGGTCCCGAATCCATGGTCATCGGAACGAAGTAACACTCTTCTGTCGGATTCTTGTCGGATTACGCTGCGCTAATCCGACCTACGATGAGGGCGAGCATTCGTAGCATTTGTAGGTCGGGTTAGCCGAAGGCGTAACCCGACATGCCTGTTTGCCGGATGATGCGAGGCCCTTCTGTCGGATTACGCTACGCTAATCCGACCTACGAGGACCAAGTCTTTTTTTGTAGGTCGGGTTAGCCGAAGGCGTAACCCGACAATCCTACTTGACAGGCAGTGGTAAATATACCACCATTCGCCAATGAGGGTGATTTCATGGATCAAGGCGGCTCAGAAGGATTTCGAGAAGTTCCCTCTTGAAGCCCGTCAGCGAATGATCCGCGCCCTGAAAATAGCGGCTGAAGGGCAGAAGGCTGATATTGCCAAGCCCATGAAAGGGCTCGGGTCCGGAGTCTATGAAATCGCGCTATGGCACAACAGCAGTACTTACCGCGTTGTCTATGCCGTGCAGATAGGCGCTGACTTATGGGTTGTTCATACCTTTCAGAAAAAATCAAAGAAGGGCATTGCGACGCCCAAACAAGATATCGACGTGATTAGAGACAGGATACAATGGCTGAAGGAGAATGTACGATGAAAAAAGAACGACTCGAAGTCGTACGCGGCAGTGATAACCCCTTTCGGGACGTTGGCCTTCCCAATCCTGAACTGGAAAATGCCCGCGCCACACTGGCAGCGGAAATTATTGGGATTCTCAATGAGCGAAACCTCTCAAAACGAAAGGCCGCCTCTATCACAGGGATTGATCCGGCGGATATTACCCGCATCCGAAACGCCGACTTCAAGGGCTTTACTATGGATCGCATGGTAAAAATCCTGGCAAACCTTAATCACAGAGTTGAGGTCAGGGTTCATCCGATCAGGACACGGAGGGCAAAATCAGCAGACGTGTTGCACGCGTAACTGCCCAGCCGTCGGATTACGCTTCGCTAATCCGACCTACGACGAGGGCGAGCATTCGCAGCATTTGTAGGTCGGGTTAGCCGAAGGCGTAACCCGACAATCCTATTTGCCGGATGATGCGAGGCCCTTCTGTCGGATTACGCTACGCTAATCCGACCTACGAGGACCAAGTCTTTTTTTGTAGGTCGGGTTAGCCGAAGGCGTAACCCGACAATAAGTTCTGCAAAAGAAAAACCCTGGATCCTTCCCTTGATTGGATCCCCGATTAAGAATGTCGGGGACAAGCGTCGAGGGTGACAGAGGGAGGTGTCGGATTACGCTACGCTAATCCGACCTACACGACTGGAAATCCAAGAAAAGCAGACTCGGTAACGTGACCGATACGGGCGGGATAAGTGGTGCTGGAGGCCGGACTTGAACCGGCACGCTTCTTGCGAAGCACGGGATTTTAAGTCCCGGGTGTCTGCCTGTTTCACCACTCCAGCACGGGAGACTCACTCTATCACCACGTTACCGGAGTGGCAAGAATTCGCACGCACGGGTAAGGCTGCTGTCTTCATCGACCCAACACGTTCTTCTGATACCACGCCCAAAACCGACTGACCCCTTCGCGCACCGAAAATTGCGGATCATAGCCCAATAACTCTCGCGCCTTGGCAATATCGGCGCAGGTCGCGACGATGTCAGCCTCAGGCATGGGGGCGGAAACGACCTTGGCCTTTTGTCCGACGCATTCTTCGATCACTTGAACGAACTCTGCCAATGAAACGGGCTCTCCTCTTCCGAGGTTCATGACTTCGTACCCCAACGGCCGGTCGACGGCATTGACCACGCCTTGAACAATATCACTCACGAACGTCCAGTCCCGGCGCATGTTTCCCGAATTATAGAGCGGGACTTCATGACCGAAAAAGATATTGTCCAGCACCTTATAGGCCATCATGTCCGGACGTCCCCTCGGTCCATACACCGTGAAAAATCTGACTGCCGTAAACGGCAACCCATACAAGTGATGATACGAATAGCCCAACAACTCCCCGGCCTTCTTGCTGGCCGCATAAGGAGCCAAGGGTCGATTACAGGGATCGTTTTCCTTAAAGGGGATGGCTTGGGCGTTACCATACACGGACGAGGTGGAAGCAAAGACAAAAGTGGGGAACGAGGAACGCCGGGCTTGGATCCCAATCCTTCCAACGGCGGCATCCAACAAATGCAGCGTGCCGTTTATATTGACGTCGCAATAGAGGTGGGGATTCTCAATCGAGACACGAACGCCGGCCATCGCCGCCAAGTGCACGATTCCCTCAATCTCATAGGATACGAATATCTCCTCCACGGTTTGCCGGTCTCGAATGTCTCCCTGGATAAACGTAAAGGCTTCGCTTGAGCCACTCTCACTCAAGGCCTGGCGGACTTCGTCTAAATTGGCGCGCTTCCTGGCGGGGTCATAATAGTCGTTGAGGTTATCCAGACCCACAACCCGATCGCCTCTGTTCGCCAGCGCCTGGACCGTATGGCTCCCGATAAATCCCGCTGCCCCCGTCACGAGTATGGTTCTACTCAAGTGCCCTCCCCTTTCCGTCATGCAAGCGTGACGGAAAATTCAAAACAACATTCTCCATATTGTGTGATCTGCACCCCATGGGTACAATGAATTGTCCAAAAACCGTATGAGCACTCTTCCCACGACAGAAGTGACGGAAGTCACGGAAAAAGAAACCGGTCTGGACGACGGTCGTGACTTTGAAGCTGAAGTGATCGTTTATAATTGCGACTGTCACACGTATCAACAAGTCATTGACTTGTTTTGCCGGCATATTCCCGGCATGACTTCATCCAAAGCCTTTGAGTTGGCTTGGCGCATCGATCACCAGGGAAACGCCCAAGTCTATCAGGGAACTCAAAAGTCAGCTGAAACGATCGCACATAAACTTGCGGCCGGTGGGTTGCGCGTAGCCGTTCGCTAAACAATTTTTCCTACGATCGTTTAGCTTCCTTTTGCGCCGGATCGAAATTCCGTTCGTTTCCCAACATGAAAAGTTGAATGGTGCTTTGTGCAACGGTTGTCAAACGATCATGGTCAGCGCGACCGTTTAGCTTTTGAGGCCGGTGTGAACGTTGCCTTTTTCGTAGCCTGAGTCCTGGTCTTAACCCTGGTTTCAGCTTTGACCTTGGGAACTTTGACTTTGGGAGCTTTGACTTTGGGAGCTTTGACCTTGGAAGCTTTTGCCTTGGGAGCTTTTGCCTTGGATTTTGCTTGAGTACGAGGCTGCACCTGGATCCTGGATGTCGGTTTGCGGATACTCCCTTTTTTCACCGCACCTTTAGAAGGAACTTTGCGAGAAATCTTTTTCGGGGAAGGTTGAGCCTTCAGGGTCGCCTTCGGTTTGCGAACGGGCTTGAGGCGCTTGATCTGCTTTTTAGGAGAAACTTTTGTTTTTGATCGAGTCGGCTTCGATGACGCAGATTTGGCCGACTGGACGGCCTTCGAAGCTGCAGGGCGAGTGACTTTCGGTGTGGCCTTAGGTTTTTTTGCCACAACTTTGTGTCTCTTGACAGGCTTCGGCTTGGAAGGAGAAGTCGTTTCTTTAGGCTTGGGAGGACTGAGCACCGGAAGCGATTTACGAATTTTCGTGGATTTAAGACTGTCACCGCTGTACACCCGAACCTGATACAATTCCATGAGCTGATTAACGGCCTTTTGGTCCCCTTTCCGAGCCAGCGCCAGCAAGTGCCGGCGCTGATTCATTTCCTCTTCCTCAGTATGAGATGTAACTCGTCTCTCCATACCTGCCCCACGGTATTCTCACAATACGGCCTTTTACATGGAATTTAGTCGACGCACGTCGATTACGGTTCAGGACATGCCGTTATTTTTTATGACTGAAGACCGCGGCATCACACGAAAAATATTTCAATTGTTTGAGGGGGATAATGATGACCTCCTTGGGAGTGTCAATTTCCAGGATTTCCATATCATCGCTGATCGTATGACGAAGAGCATCACTGACCATGAGTTCCTGGTTATCGGTAAACACCACTTTTACCCAATACTGCACAATGAACTCCTTTCTTCTCTTCGCGCTCTATTCAATTTCACCTGACCCAAGACGGTTTTCCGTCACATGCCTTGACGTCAACGACCCGACGCAGTTCGCTTCACCGGCAGGGGTGCAGCAGAGGATTCCCTGGAGACAATAGCCTGTTGTCTTAACTCCTGACAACGAAGAGTTGCGCTCTCAACGGCGCCTATCACCGTCCCCCGCAGGCGTCCTTTCTCGAGTCGGTGTAATCCGGCAATGGTCGTCCCGCCAGGTGAAGCCACCTGGTCTTTTAACACGCCGGGATGTTCCTTCGTTTCGATAACCATCTTTGCCGCACCCAACACCGTTTGCGCCGCCAATAGTTGGGCATGAGAGCGGGACAGCCCCATTTTCACGCCCCCATCGGCCAACGCTTCGATAAAGAGGTACACGTACGCCGGCCCTCCTCCGCTCAGACCGGTCACGGCATCCAAGTGCGATTCATCAACCACAACGACTTGTCCCATTGCCTCAAATACCGCCTTGGCCATCTTTATTTGTTCGGCCGTCACCCCGGGTCCGCCAGCCAGGGCTGTCACGCCTTCCAAGACAACAGCCGGGGTGTTGGGCATGGCCCGGACCACACGAGCCTCCGGATGTAATCCTGAAATGATGGTCGCGATAGGAACCCCCGCCGCAATGGTGACAATAAGTTGATCGGCACCGCGAGATAAATCCAGGCCATCCAAAACATTATTCATAACTTGAGGTTTTACGGACAACATAATGATATCACTGGATTTTGCAGATTTTTTGTTATCGTGAGACACACGGACCCTAAAAGTTTTCCGGAAATGCGCCAACCGTTGAGAGTCCACATCCGTCGCACAAATCTGGCCGGCATTGACTAAGCCCTTTTTCAACAAACCGGACACGATGGCTTCCGCCATGTTCCCCGCTCCGATGATTGCTATTTTCTTCCCTTTCAACATAATTCCGGGGAGTATATCGTGGATTGTAAGCCCATTCAACTCATTGCTGATTGCAGGACTCAATCATCCTGCTTAACTGAGGACTATTCAAAGGCTTGTTGCTTTTTGTGAACCGGGAGTATAGTAGGAAAAGTACGGAAAAGTAGCCACCCTCACTGCATGCCCGGCCCATGCGAAAAGAGGCTTCTTATGAAAAGCTGGCCCGTTGTTCTCATACTCTGTGCGGTCTTCAGCGTCTCAATCGTTCTTGTTCCTCAGAGTTCTGCTCGCCGAACCCACTTAACACCAGAGCAAAAGCACCAACTTCAAAAGGCTCAAGCCGTATTCGTGAATGCTCTTGCCCTGACCGAAAAGGGACGAACCAATTCCGAACATCTTCAGGCTCTCGTCTCTCAACGGCTGCAAGAAGTCGGATTTTCCGTGATCGTCGATCGAAAGCAAGCCCACGACGTTGAATTCAAAGTGAAGTGTGAAGAGCGAAAAACGTGGACCGGGACCACCGCAGAAGGGGGAGACGCCGAACTGTTTGATGCTCCATCGAGACTCTGGAAAGGACCCGCGTGTTTATTGACCTATTCGCTCGATGGCCGGAATCTCGGATGGTATAAGGAAGTCCGGACGTCCTTCCAGGATGCCATGCAGGCCGCCAAATCGGCAGAAGCCAAAGATGCGGGGACCTATGCGCTCACCAAATTAGCCGAACGCCTCAAACAATACGATTTTCCGGTTCTATTGGCAGCAGAATGGGGGCAACCCGACCGGCTCATGACACTTCTAGACGCTTCAAATACTCTGAAAATCCGTAAACTCTTTATTCTCTCCATGTTGAACGAAATAGAAGCCGAATCGGCACTGCCTCGTCTCACAAAGCTGATGCAAGATAAAGATCTGGCACAGGAAGCCGTGGAAGCGCTCACCGGCGTAGGAGAAAATTCCATCCCCTTTCTCACCGATTTATTTCAATCTTCAACACAACCCGAGATTCAGGCCGCAGCAGCCAAGGCCTTGGGTAACGTGGCAGGGAGTAGTGGAAACCCAACGGCCATTCCTCCGCTTCTTGAATACCTCAAAACCGCCTTGAAGAATTTCAACTCATCAGCCGACATTAATTTCCCCGTCTTAACCGAAGTCGTCTGGAGCCTCGGCAAACTGAGAGACGAGAACTCCCTCGAACCCATGGACGAGTTGAATCAGAAAGTCTGGTTAATCAGAGATACCTCGAAAGAAATGGCAGACCTTCGGGAGGCGGCGAATTGGACGTATAAGCAACTCGACCTGGACGGACACATAAGTTAACACCCCACAATACGACAATCATGCATCGCAACGGTAATCCTTCGTCGCATGATACCACCAGACATGGCATGAGAGATCCCATGAAATGGGAAATGACCCCTCTTTCCATTCATACCCATTATTCGGTACTATTCAGATCCCAGTCACCGGTTTTCCAGGTTCACCCTGATTCCTGTCAGGAGGATTCATAATGAGATACTTGTCCGGAATACTCGTCTGTTTATTTTTGTTGACGGCCACGACCGAAAGCATGGCACGCCGAACCCACATGACAAACGAGCAAAAGGCACAATTAGCCAAGGCCACAACCATATACCTCAACGGCCTTGCTCTGACGGAAAACGGACGCGTTCCACCAGCCGATCTGCTGACAACGGCAAAGACACGGTTGGAGGCAATCGGATACAACGTTGTGACCAACCGAAAAGAACCCCATGACGTAGAATTTCGAGTCAAATGCGAAGAACGGAAACGGTGGTCAGGCACGACGAGCTCGGGTGGAGACGCGGAATTGGCCGACGCCCCCGCTCGACTGTGGACTGGGCCGGCCTGCCTTTTCAATTATCGACTCGATGGCCGGGATTTAGGTTGGTATAAAGAAACACGAACCGATTTCGTCGATGCCTATGCCGCAGCTCGAAAAGCCAAAGCCAAAAGCTCCGGACAGTACGCCATGGACCAATTAAACCTGAAATTACAGGAATTCGATTTTCCGGTCATGATTGCCACGGAATGGGGACATACCGACCGTTTGGCTCAACTCTTGCAGGCTCCGGATACGGATAAACGCCGTAAACTTCGCATTCTGTCCACGCTTTCACGGGTTCAATCAAAACACGCCTTTCCCCATTTGGTGAAATTGGCCAGAGACGAAAACACCGAATATGCCGAAGAAGCGATTATCGCCTTGGCCGGACTGGGCAGTTCGGCAACCCCCATCCTCACTGACATTTTTATCACGACAAAAAACTCGAAAATTCAGGCCGCCGCGGCCAAGGGGCTGGGATTGGTCGGCGCCCTCACCGGCGACCCCAATATCACTCCACCGTTACTCGACTATCTCAACAAAAATTTGGAAGACATGGACGAGTCATCCGACATCGATTTTCCGGTACTCACCGAAGTGGTCTGGTCAATTGCCAACCTCCGAAATGAAAAATCCATCGAACCGATCGAACAACTCAACAGCAGGATCTGGCTCATTCGAGACACATCAGACGAAATGAGAAAACTTCGGGAAGCCGCCAACGTTGCCACGAAAATGGTGGACCTCGACTATCAAATCATGTAGCCCCGTTTTGTGACAATCCACGCAGAACCAACATTCCGGTATGTGTTCACTCATTCGTTGACCATTTCCACCCCGCCTGTCCCCTCCTTTGCTTGTCCTGAGCGTAGCCGAAGGATCGGGAGGGGTGTAGGGGAGGTAGAGGCTGCGGCGAGGACTGTGAGACCCGGTACCCCTTGGGCATGTGTTTCTACCACACCTACTCCCCTTACGGAGGGAAAAAAGGGGTCGCTTCGCTCAGGATCACCTGTGCTGTGACTCTGCTCGTGCTCGTTGTCTGCGTTCCATCCGGTACGGTCCAAGCCACCAATGCAGACAGAGAACTCTCACGGCTCCAAACGCAAGCGGAAGACTCCATGGCACAAGGAGACTCCCAGGGCGCGGCTATCAGTATCGGCCGGGCCGCCTTGCTGGCTTCTCAACTCAGCAAGCAACAGGGGCCTGACACAACTCAACCGCCCTACCGCCTCATGGTCGATCTGTTTCGAACCCAGGAACAGGTCTATCGTGCCATGGCCCTGTTTCAACAGAGCGGAGAGCGACCCCCTGTCTCGTCCGGAATCTGCTCGTTACTCTCCCTGGGCAGGCAACATGCCGAACGGGCATTGAAGAATAATGCCGTCACGGCAACGGGCCGGGCACTGCATGAACCCCTTCACCAGCAAACCATGGAATGGCTGGAAATCGTGCAAGAGTTACAACAGGAATGGGATTGTGGGCATTAGACGTCATGTATAAAATTGTCATACGATCATAATCATTCCTCAAGGATGCAACGAGGGAGAGCTTTTAAATGAGCGAGTCACCACGTAGTCGGATTTCACGTCTGCTGTTCAGTAAACGCAGTGCTAATACGATACTGGTCCTCGCTGTGATTGTCATGGCGGCAATATCGGCAATCGCGGTCCGTCCACAGCTACCCAAGAGCAAGTAGACTTCACGCAGGATTCCGCCAGGGGACGTACGCTGTTCCTAACCGCCAAAATCTCGTTCGACCCGTGAAACGGGCATCACGTCACGGCGCGCCGATTACGCCTCCGCCCTACCCCTATCCGGAAATCACCCGACGACCCGCAAGTATTTTGGCAACCGTGTCAAGACCTCTTCTCATCATCCGTTAGCCTTCCGGCCATCAGGCCGACTTCTTCTGCGCGTCAAAATATTCTCGCGTCACTTTGAACACCATCGGCGCCAGCAACAACAAGCCCACCAGGTTGGGCACCGCCATCAAGCCATTGAGGGTGTCGGACAAATTCCAGACGAAATCCACCTTCATGTTGGCAAAGCCCAGTGCCGCCACTATCCACAACACGCGGTAGACGATCAGGCTGTTTTCACTGAACAGGTATTGCCAGCATCGCTCACCGTAATAGGACCAACCGAGAATGGTGGTGAACGCAAAGACGACCAACGCAATGGTGACGATATATTGGCCACCGGCAATGGAAAGGTGAAAGGCCGTGGACGTGAGTGCCGCGCCGGTCAGACCTCCGCCATCCGCACCCATCACGGTCCAGGCACCGGAGGTCAGAATCACCAGCGCGGTCATGGTACAGACGATGATGGTATCGATAAAGGTGCCCAGCATGGCGATAAGGCCCTGCCTGACGGGACTATTGGTCTTGGCGGCAGCATGGGCGATGGCTGCGGAACCCAAGCCGGACTCATTGGAAAACACCCCGCGGGCCACCCCGAAACGGACGGCCGCCGCCACGGCCGCCCCGGCAAAGCCGCCCGTTGCTGCCGCAGGAGTGAAGGCGTATTCGAAAATCAGGGCAATGGCCTCCGGCACTTTAGCAATATTGATGAGAATAATCAGCAGCGCGGCCCCGACGTAGAGCACGATCATGGCAGGTACCAATTTGCCGGCCACGTCGCCAATTCGTTTGATTCCGCCGATGATAACGAACCCCACCAGTGCGGCCACAATGATTCCCGTCAGGAACCTGGGAACACTGAAGCTCTCTCCCAGAGCAACCGCCATTGAGTTCACCTGAACCGCGTTACCGATACCAAAAGCGGCCACGGCCCCAAACGCGGCAAAAGCCAGCCCCAACCATTTGCCCAACTCCGGGGCGAATGCCCCCACGCCGTTACGCAAATAATACATGGGGCCACCCACGTATTTACCCGCCTTATCCACTTCACGATAGGTCACGGCACACACGGCTTCGGCGTACTTGGTGGCCATACCGAACAGCGCGATGAGCCACATATAAAAGATTGCACCGGGCCCGCCGAGGGCGATGGCCGTGGCGACGCCGGCAATGTTCCCGGTTCCGACCGTAGCCGATAATGCCGTCATGAGGGCATTGAAGGGTTTGACCTCCCCTTCACCACCGGGATCATCCTTTTCAAACAGCAGCTTGAAGCTGTAACCCACTTTTCGCCACGGCATGAAAACCAGGCCAAGGGTCAGTATCACACCCGTGACGCCCAACATGCCGAGCATGGGGGGACCCCATACAAACGCATTGACTTCATTGATGAACGTATTCAACTGTTCCATGGTATCCTCCCGATGCGTGCGACGCAGGGATTGACACGATGCTGAAATGATGTGTGGTTTTGCTTTCGACGCCAGAAAAAATGCGGAGCTATTCTAGCAAAGAATGGCTGATTTAGGTAGTATGAACTCGTACTGTCAACACAAAAACCGCTTGAGCACCAGGCAACGGGACTCATTAGTGGAAGATTTCAGGGAATACTTACTAATAGTTTTGAAGAAGGAGAAGAAACCGTGGCAGAAGTCAAAATTCAAGATGGAATACTCAAAGTGATTGAACTGGACGTCCAGGATCCTCGGGTCGTAAAAATTCTGGAGGAATATCCACCAAACCGTTGGTGTGAAATCACGCGCCGCGCCATTAAAATCGGGCTCGGATATTTGCAGGGAGGCGCCCAGGACTAGCCGGGCAATGCGAAGTCCTCTTCCTTGGGAAAGATGCTCAAAAAGGTCAGCCTGCAAACAACCCGGACCGAAAACCGGAATTCCACCAACATGGCACTGCCACTCGGAATCGAAACGAAACTGACTCCACCGGATCGCCGGCAGCTAAGGGAGCGAGGGATTTCCTTCCAAACGCTCGAGCAACAGATTGTAACGTTTCAACGCGGGATTCCCTTTACAAAACTGAAAAGACCCTGTCGTCTCGACGACGGGGTCCGCCGCCTCAGTTCAGTGGATTTGCCCGCCGTGACACGGGACTTTGAACGAGCCAAGGCCGCCGGCCGCGTCACAAAATTTGTGCCGGCTTCCGGTGTCGGTACGCGCATGTTCAAGTTCCTGGAGGCTTCTCGTCTTCAGAGAACATCCGTCCGGGTTGCAGCGGCAGAGCAGGTGGAGCAATTTTTTTCCGGTCTTCCGAAATTTGCTTTTTACCATGACCTGAAGAACACGCTGTTACGTCAGGGGCACCAACTTGACCGGTTAATTTCTGAGAAAAATTATCACCCCGCCATCGATGCCCTCCTGGATTCCCTGAACTACGCCAAGCTGCCCAAGGGACTGATCGCGTTCCACAGATATTCCACCTCAACGCGAACACCGATCGAAGAACATCTGGTAGAAGCCGCCGACTACGCCAAAGACGACAAAGGCCGTGCCCGCATCCATTTCACGGTTTCGCCGGACCATCAACACGCCATCCAAGAACATATCGAGCAAGCCCGTCATAGACTGGCGCAACGTACCGCCACGTGGATCATCGACTGTTCCGTTCAGACACCCTCGACGAATACCGTTGCCGTGGCCATGGACAACCGCCCGTTTCATGATTCCCACGGCAATCTCCTGTTCCGGCCTGCGGGCCATGGAGCATTACTCTCAAATCTTCACGAACTCCGCGGCGACGTTGTGTTCATCAAGAACATCGATAACGTCGTGCCCGACCATCTGAAGGAAACGCCCTCCAAATATAAAACGGTGCTTGGGGGGCTGCTCGTCGGTTTGCAAGACACGGTGTTTTCATTTCTAACTCGACTCGAATCCGACACGGTGTCGTCTGCTGACCTCGAACAGATAACGGAATGGGCCAGGCATTCGCTTGCCATGACGTTACCCGATGAGTGGAGCACGCGCACCAACTCACAAAAAACACGGTGGCTGTTCACATGGTTGAACCGGCCCCTCCGAGTCTGCGGCATGGTCCCCAACATGAACAATCCGGGTGGCGGGCCTTTCTGGGTAGAAGGAGAGGATCGCACCACCTCGTTGCAAATCGTGGAATCCTCCCAGGTCGATCCCGATTCTCCAACCCAACAGGACATCTTCACGTCGTCAACCCACTTTAACCCGGTGGATATGGTTTGTGGCGTTCGAGATTACCAGGGGAATCCTTTCAACCTGTATCAATTCGTCGATCCCAATACGGGATTTATTGCAAAAAAATCCTACGAAGGAAGAGAGTTGAAGGCCTTGGAACTGCCCGGTTTGTGGAACGGGGGCATGGCCAAATGGCATTCCGTCTTCGTCGAAATGCCACGCCAGACGTTCAATCCGGTCAAAACCGTCTTGGACTTACTCTTACCCGCACACCAACCGCCGGAACAACCCTGACAAAAGTTATCTTGCACCGTCAGGCGGACCTGCGCATAATGCACCCATTGTCGCTTGTGAATTCACATATTTTCCTCCCACGATTGACCCGTTAAGAGGATTCATCCATGGCAGAACAAATTGAAACGTTATTGAAAACATCCACCGTGTACCACCCGACCGGTAAAACCCTGGACCAGGCGTATATCAAGGACTATGAAGCCGCCTACAAGGAGTCGATCGCCGACCCTGAAAAATTTTGGGACGGCGTTGCCAAGGAGTTGGAATGGTTCACGCCGTGGAACACGGTACTGGAGTGGAACTACCCATGGGCAAAATGGTTTTTGGGAGGGAAATGCAATATTTCATATAATTGTTTGGATCGTCACGTGAACTCGTGGCGAAGAAACAAGGTTGCGGTCATTTGGGTGGGAGAGCAAAACGAAGAACGGATCTTTACCTATGCCGAGTTGTACCGCCAGGTCAATCGTTGCGCAAATGCCCTCAAAGCCCTTGGAATGAAAAAAGGTGATCGCGTCACGATTTATCTTCCGAAGATTCCGGAACAAATCGTGGCCATGCTGGCCTGTGCACGTCTCGGCCTGATTCATTCCGTCGTCTATTCGGGCTTCAGTGCGCCCGCGCTGGAATCCCGGATCAACGATGCGGAAGCCCGGCTCGTCATCACGGCGGACTATGGCTACGATCGAGGTAAACACGTTCCACTCAAAACGGTGGTGGATGCCGCAATTGCAAACTGTCCGACCATAGAGAAGTCGATTGTGGTACGACGTGAAAAACCCGGTATCGAACTGGATGACCGGAAAGAACTCGATTGGGAGCACTGGCTCGACGGACAATCAACAACCTGTGAAGCAGAGCATCTCGACGCCGAAACCCCCCTTTATTTTCTCTACACCTCGGGAACCACGGGCAAACCCAAAGGAGTGGTCCACGTGCACGGCGGGTATATGGTCGGCACCTATATCACCACGAAATATGTGTTCGACCTGAAAGACGAAGACGTGTATTTTTGCGTTGCCGATCCGGGCTGGGTCACGGGGCACAGTTATATCGTGTACGGCCCGCTCCTCAATGGTGCGACCATCCTCACGGCTGAAGGCAAACCCGACTATCCCACCCCGGGCCGCTGGTGGGATCTCATCGAGAAATATGGGGTGTCGATTTTCTATACCACCCCAACGGCCATCCGCCTTCTCATGAAGTACGGTGAAGACTGGCCCAAGAAATATGATCTCTCCGCCCTGCGCGTCTTAGGCTCGGTAGGCGAGCCCATCAACCCCGAAGCCTGGGAATGGTTTCACCGGGTTACCGGGGGAGACAAACCAATTATGGATACCTGGTGGCAAACGGAAACCGGATCGATTCTGGTGACTCCCCTCCCCTGTGTCCCGCTCAAACCAGGGTCTGCCACACGCCCGTTTTTAGGAATCGAGGCGGACGTCGTGGATAAGAGCGGTAAGAGTATCGGCACCGGCGGAGGGTTCGCGGTCATTAAAAAACCGTGGCCTTCCATGATGCGCACCATCCACAAAGATCCTGATCGTTACTTGAGCTACTGGAATAACATTCCCGGCTGTTACACCGCAGGCGACGTCTGTCACAAAGATGAAGATGGCTATTTCTGGTTCATGGGCCGGGCCGATGACGTGCTCAAAGTCGCAGGCAATCGTATCGGTACCGCGGAGGTGGAAAGCGCGCTGGTCAGTCACGACGCGGTGGTCGAAGCGGCGGTGATCGGCAAACCGCATAAAACCGCAGGTGAGATGATCAAAGCCTTCGTCATCCTGAAACAGGGGCAAAGCGAAAGTGCGGAACTGACCAAAGCCCTCAAGGCTCACGTACAAACGGAATTGGGCAAAATCGCGGTCCCACGAGAGATTGAAGTCGTGACCTCGCTCCCCAAGACCCGGTCGGGGAAGATCATGCGCCGCGTCCTGAAAGCCAAGGAACTCGGGCAGGATCCCGGCGATATTTCAACGTTGGAGGAATGAACGGAAACCAACACTACTGGCGCACAAAATGCCCGCGTCGATTTTGCCGCCAGCAACTCGGTTCGGATTCCACACAAAACGGTTTTTCTTTCCCGTAGCTGACAATTCGAATTCTGGATTCTTCGATTCCCAGATCAACCAAATAATCCTTCACGGATTGAGCCCGGCGTTTCCCTAATTCCAGGTTATATTCCACCGTCCCACGTTCGTCACAATGTCCTTCAATCAGCACGCTGGAATTTTTATGGGCGCTTTTGAGGAGTCCGGCATTCTTTTCCAAAATGGGAACGGCATCAGGACGAATCGCATATTGATCAAAATCAAAGAAGACGTCGGCCAAGCCTGAATCCTTCACCATGACCGGAGCATCGCGCTTTTCCTCCTGATCCGGCGCCTCAGGAACGAAATCGGACGGCTCGAGTTTGGCGATCTCCATCTTCGGTTCGGCAACAGGCTTTTCAGCGGACACAGTCTCTTCACTCATGGGTGCGGGCTCCGGTTCCGGCGCTGGTGGCGTGGGTTCCGGCTCTGGCGCTGGTGGCGTGGGTTCCGGCTCCGGCGCTGGTGGCGTGGGTTCCGGCTCTGGCGCTGGTGGCGTGGGTTCCGGCTCTGGCGCTGGTGGCGTGGGTTCCGGCTCTGGCGCTGGTGGTGCGGACTTCGGCTCTGGCGCTGGTGGCGTGGGTTCCGGCTCTGGCGCTGGTGGTGCGGACTTCGGCGCCGGCGCGGGTGGCGCCGGCTTCGGCTCCTTAGCTTGCACGACTTCTTTCGGCTTGGACATAGGCTCCCCAACACTGGGCCGAAGTGCCGGGCTTGGAGAAGGTTCCGGAGCAAATACGAGTGGTTCTGTCAAACCTGCTGACGGGATGGGTTTCCCCTCAAATGGAATGACACTTTGCTCACTCTCTGTAACAGTCTCGGTATCAGGAGCGGCCTCCATTTGAGCCTGTGCACGTAGATCTTCCGTGCTCATGATTTCAGCATGTTTCGATGTCTCACATGCCGATAACGTCACCAGAAGCCACGTGCCAATAAAAATCAAGGCAACAAAATTCTTGACCGCTCCCATCCTGAAATCTCCTTTCACCACACTCGCTTCATCGGCACAAATTGATAGAAGACTCCCGAAATTATCGGTTTCTCATGTATCTCCACTTTTAACGGAAAAAGGGAATCGTGAGAACAACTGGAAGAATTGAAAGTTTGAGTCTGTCTCAAGACGCGTGAGTTTTTTCATTAAAAGATAATCCATCCCGCTTGTCAACAAAAAAATCACGTAGTATTTTTTATCGCTCGCTTGCTCTTGGCTCACCTTGACGAACATGTATCCGGCCAGTATGCTCTCTTATCCTGCCCTGCCTCCTATCCCGACACTCGACCTGATTGACGTTTTGTTCCGGGGAATACCCTCTTCTTTCCCTTTTGTGGCTTCATGATTACCGTACAACACGTTTCGAAGCACTATGGACACCACACGGCCCTCGATGACGTGACGTTTCACGTCAAGAAGGGCGAAATCCTGGCTTTCCTGGGTCCAAATGGAGCCGGGAAAACCACCACAATGCGCATTCTAACCTGTTTTATGCCTCAAAGTGAAGGCATGGCACAAGTTGCAGGATTTGATTGTCTGGATCAGCCGATGGAAGTCAAACGGCACCTCGGCTACTTACCTGAAACACCGCCTCTCTACCCGGAACTCACCGTTGACGAATATTTGACGTTTGTGGGTCGGCTAAAGAGATTAACGCCACGGCGTGTGGCGTCTCGAAAGTCCGACGTGATCGACCAGGTTGGCTTGGGCTCCGTGCATCGCCGCGTGATCGGTCATCTGTCCAGGGGGTATCGCCAGCGGGTCGGTCTGGCGCAGGCCCTGATCCACGATCCACCCGTTCTGATTCTGGATGAGCCCACCGTGGGGCTCGATCCCAAACAAATCATTGAGATACGCGGGCTCATTAAAAGTCTGGCCGGATCACATACCATCATCCTCAGCACCCATATTCTCCCCGAGGCCATGGCAACCTGTGATCGCGTCGTGATTATTCACCAGGGTCGCATTGTCGCGGAGGATGCTCCCGATCGGCTATCCAGCCGGTTGCGTCAATCCGAGAAAATGAGCCTCACCGTCAAACAACCCCTGCCTGATTGGCTGGAACGTCTCAGAACGCTTCCCGGCGTACTCGAAGTCCTGCCGACCGCCATCCCCAATACCTGTACCATCGACTGTCAACTGGGGCAGGACCTCCGTGAAACGCTCTCTCAATTTATCGTGAGCCAGGGATACGGACTGCTCGAACTCAAACCCCTTTCCCTTTCCCTGGAAGAGGTCTTTCTCCAACTCACCCACCAGGAGGAGAATGCCGGGTTGGGTGAACCCAACCACATCGATCCCCTTGGGCAATCAACCCGAAGCGAGCAACCGCCTGCATGACACCGTTCCAGACCATACTCGCTAAAGAATTACGGTGTTTTTTCGTCTCACCCATTTTCTACGTCATCGGAGCGGTCTTTCTTTTTATCTCCGGCTTGATCGCCCACCTCATGACGGTGAACGCAGGCCAGCAAGCGGTTCGATTTTTGCAGATTCAAAATACCTACGCACAACTGAACCTGAATGAGTTGGTCTTCCGCTCACTGTTTTACAGTTTGGATTTCGTCCTCATGTTTCTCCTCCCGATTCTGACGATGCGGCTGTTCGCGGAAGAACGGAAATTGCACACGTTTGAACTTCTGCTCACCTCTCCCGTCGGGATCAACGAACTGATTTCGGCCAAATACGTCAGTGTGCTCTTCATCTATTTGGGGCTGCTTTCCCTAACGAGCCTGACACCCATCCTCCTGTCCTTTTACAGCAGCTTTCATTGGAATCCCATTCTGACCGGGTACGTGGCCTTGGCACTGCAAGGCGGATTTTTCCTGGCCTGTGGCGTCCTGGCCTCCGCCACGACCGAGAATCAGGTCGTCGCGGCGTTTTTGAGTTTCGGGATGATTCTGCTTATCTGGTTACTCGGGGGGCTGGGTTCATTATTAGGCGACACGACGATCGGAAACGTCCTGTCCTATGTGTCGTTCAGCGAACATTATGACCGGCTCGTTCGCGGCCTCCTGGAGGTGAAAGACATTGTGTATTACCTGTCCGGTATTGTGCTGATGTTATTCATTGCGCATCGAGTCGTTGATTCACACCGATGGACATAAAACACCTGTTACCCGTTCTGGGCATGTTGGGAGTCGGATTGGGCTTGGGAGGGCTGGTCCTTTCTCAAACCGATGCCAATCGGCCAAGCACGATCTTCCTGTTGGAAGGGATCGCGTTACTGTGTCTCATTGTCTATTTCGCAGGGAACTGGACACGACTCAAAACTTTTTCGGGCTCACGGTCGACGCGACTCGGATTGAACGGTATCCTGGCCATTCTCCTCATGGCCGGCATCCTGACCATCATCAATTTTTTGGTCATCAGGCACGGCGGCCGGTGGGACTTATCCGAAACGCAGCACTTTTCACTAGCCCCGCAAACTCTGCAAGTGCTCGGACACCTCAAGGAAAACGTCCGGGTCCTGGTATTTGCTCATGAACGAAGTCCGGGGTTTCGGACGTATCGTGACCTGTTGGAAGGCTACGTCCATGCAAGCCCGCACATGTCCGTGACCTATATCGATCCGGAAAAAGAACCGGGCAAGGCTCGTGAATATGAGATTGCCAAAATCGATACGGCCGTTTTCGAAAGCGGCGAGCAGACCATCCACGTCCCCAAACCCAGTGAATCGAACCTGACAAGCGCGCTGATCCGCGTAACGAAAGAGCAATCCAAGCGCCTCGTCTTTTTGGAAGGGCATGGTGAACGTCAAACGACGGACCAGGAACGAGGAGGGCTGTCACTGGCCAGAAAAAATCTCGAAGCACAAGGGTACCAGGTGGCACGAGGCTCCATGCGGAAAGACGCGACCCTGCTCGAGGATACCGCCGTCCTCATTATTCCCGGGCCTCGTGAATCCGTTGCGCAAGAGGAATTGAAGCGCATCACGAGCTTCGTCGCCGAAGGCGGACGACTCCTGTTACTCCTCGATCCGCAAACGTCAAGCGGTCTCGAAGAATGGATCTCTCAATGGGGTCTGACTCTCGGACCGGGGATCGTGGTCGATCCCGAGGATCGCGTGGCCCAAGGCAGCCCGACGGCCTTACTCGTCCGTCGGTTTACCAACCATAACATTACCAAAGGATTTACCGCTCCGATTTTGCTTCCCGTCTCGCAATCGATGTCGTTTGACCAACCCCCAGGCACTAATCTGAACTTTACGTCTCTTTTACAATCGTCGGAACAAAGCTGGGCCGAAACAACCATTGATCAGACCACTCCGGAATTTGAAGAAAGTTCTGACAAAAAAGGCCCCTTTACGCTCGCCGGCGCATTGGGACGGAAAAGCACCCCTTCGGACTCGACCGATCAACCTGCGCTGGTGATCATCGGAAATTCAGCGTTTGCCGGCAATGCCTATTTGCAGTTTCCCGGGAATACCGATTTTTTGTCCAACACCATCGCCTGGTTGGCGGATGAGGAAACGTTGATTTCAGTCAGCCCCAAAGAATCTTCGTTCCCACCATTTATTCCAAATCCCACCCAGGAACATATGCTGTTTGCCGTACAAGTCTTCTCGGTTCCTTTCCTGCTGCTCTTGTCAGGCATAACGGTTTGGCGACGTCGAAGCCGCCTCTGAGCAAACCCGGTCATCCCATGACGTCCTATCGCACCACGTTTCTCCTGGCAGTCATTTTGGCAGGGCTTGGGGTATACGTCTATACCATCGAAGTTCCCACCATGGAAAACCAAACGATTCAACAAACCGAGACGCAACGGCTCCTGCCGTTCGATTACCGGGACGTGACGCACCTGGCGTATACCACGCGAACCGAACGTATCCTGATGAGCCGGGACGAACGGAATCGTTGGCGGATCGTTGAACCTGTCGAAGCCCGAGGTGACGCTCGCGAGATTGAAAACGTTCTTCGTGCCCTGGAAATCGGAAAAATCTCTCGTATTATTCAAGGGGAAGAGCCGGAGAAAGGAGCGACTGCCGAACAGTACGGGTTGAAATCGCCGTACGTGACCATCGACCTGACAACGCGGGAGTATACGGAATCATTGGCCTTGGGTGATACGGGTCCCTTATCATCCACCCTGTATGCTCAGCGGGGATCAGATCAAAAAATTCTGCTGACCACGCTCCTGGTTGGGGATTTTCGGGCGAAAACCCTGGACACCTTTCGCCTGAAGGATATCCTCTTCTTCGACCGGACCCATGCCGAACGCATCCAGCTTCAGACCCCGAACCAAACCATCACGCTCCAACGTGGAGCCGATTTCCATGGCCCCGTGTCCAGGTGGAATTTCACGTCTCCGGTGAACGCCCCTGCCGATAAAACAGCCGTCGGCATTCTGCTGATGACGCTCGAAGATCTGACCGCGACGGGATTTATCGATTCACAGGCCGAGAAGGAAGCCCTCCTGAAAAAACTCGACATCCCGTCGTTTACGGCGACCGTTCATACGAAACAACAGGGCCATCACGTCGCGTTCTTTAAACCGGTGGCTTCCGGTGAAGATGCGTACGCCGTCACTTCCTCGAAGGAGCCCATGTATCGGATACCGGCCCACGTGCTGCGCAAGCTGCCGAGTGAAGTGTTTCACTTACAGGACAAACGCTTATTCGGCATGGAAGTCGGAGAGATCGCTCTCTTGACCGTCAAAACCAATGACGCGCGGTACACCCTGATTCAACAGCACGAGGAATGGTATCTCGAAGGGAAGGAGGCAGCCCCGATCGACCAGCAGCAAATCAAATTGTTCGTCAGCCGTCTCGTTGATCTTCCCGCGGAATTGCCCGTCAGTGAAACGAAAAAGAATCCGGAACAATATGGTCTCACGCCACCAGCCATTGAGATCGCAGGCATTGACCAAAAAGGCCGACCTCGCGGACGGTTGACATTGGGAACACGAGAGAAAGGCCTGGTCTATGCCACAGGAACCGGATTACCCGGCATTTATCAGACCCGTTCCCTGATACTGACTCAGATTCCTTCTCCCGAGACCCTGCTGGTCCACTAGTGTTTACGAAGGATTGGGAGCCATAAAGACGAGCACTCGTAATCTGGCTCCGGAATGGTTGGTGACGGCGTGTTCTTCACCGGCTGGGGCTAACGTCCCCTGCCCGGGTCCCAGGACGTGTTCCTGATTGCCGACGCGAAAGGTCCCCTGCCCCTCCAACACCATGTACACTTTATCTTCGTGGGCATGAACGTGCCCTTTCTGCACTTGATCCGGTTCAAAGCAATAGACGTCACAAAAAAATCGAGGCGTTTCAAACACGTTATGTTTCTTCATCTTTTCATTGGAAAATTCCTGAAAATCCGCCAGACTGATGACCTTCATTCTCCCCTCACCTCCCCTGCTTACTTGTTTGATAGAATCGTCCATTGAGCTATTCTACCAAAGGCCCGTCACGTTCCCAAGCCTGTCCTCGACGCTTGTCCCCGGTCCCCGACGAGTCGAGGATGACAGCAAACGAAGGCAGGCAGGTTGGATTAGCGTAGCGTAATCCGACAGATTAGCGGGTTGTCGGGTTACGCCTTCGGCTAACCCGACCTACGACCTTTTCCCCGATCCTCGATCTAGTCGAAGACAGGCACCGATCTGGATCCATCCGGTTTTGCCCTCTCGAGACTGCTCATGATACCGTTTCAACAACATAACGGGTTTTGCATTCAACAAAGGAGCGATAGATGAACGTCTTGCAGAAAAGAGGAATCATTCTCTTATGTGGGATCGTGTTCCTCCATTTGTTATTCGCGGGTGTCCAAGCCGCAGAACGATTGCCGGGTGATTACCAGGTGATAGAAGGGGAACGTTCTCTTCGTACACCGGGGAAGGTCCTGCTTCTGGAATTTGCCGATTTTTATTGCCCGCATTGCCACCTTTTCGAGAAGGTCGTGACTTCACAACTGAAAAAAGAATTCGGTGAACGACTGGAAGTCCGGTTGGTCGGGTTTCCCGTCATCCGCGGGAAACTGCCGACGGCTTTTGAAATGTATGAGCAGGCCAGGGCGATGGGAAAAGGTTCCGAAATGAAGAAGGTCTTATTCCGTGCGATTCATAAAGAGAAGATTCAGGTTTTTGATCGAGGCCTTCGCTCACTGCTGCTTCGCGAAGTCGGGTTGGACGGCAACGCCTTCGAAGCCGGACTGGCCAGTGGCGAGCCGTACAAGGCCCTGGAAAAAAGTAAAGCCTGGGGTGAACGCATTAAGGTCAAGCATACCCCTACTGTCGTTCTGGACGGGAACCTGCTGGTCTCGAATCTGAACATCGACAATCTCCGCACACTGATCAACGGCATTCTCAAGAAAGACAAAACCCCATAGGGTCATCGGCGTTATTTCCGCCTTTCCTTTCCCCTCCTTTGTAAGGAGGGGCGGAGGGGAGGTAGAGACTGAAGAAGTTGCATGGGATGTAAATTGATATAATCTTCAATGCTTGAAACAAACCGTGGTTCAGGCTCTCGACACCATGATTTGCAAATTATGCATACCGGAGGAACGTCCACATGAGCAAAAAAAAGTTACCAAAAGTCTCCTTCCCCGAATTAGAGGCCATGCTCAAAGACATGGAGGAATTACTCACTGACGAGTATGGGAATCCCCTTCCACCCGACCATCCACAGGTGAAAAAGCTCCAATTCCTTGCCGAACAGATGGAAGTCGACACGCCGCCTTTACCTGAAAACGAAGGCGATTCCTCACTGACGGGACATGCCTAAACAAATTCTTCATTTCTTTCTCAATTTTCTCTCTTTCTGTGGCGTGTGGTCTCTATAGGGTGGACTTCTTTGGCTATTTTGCCTACGATGTATATTATCGGGATCAGAGTGAACATGTAACATACAGACTTGAAGCGAGAGGTGAGAGGCGAGACCGATGGGCGCAACCAGTTTTGATACTCATGCCTTTGTGAAGCGTCTGACACAGGCAGGCATGCCGGAAGCTCAAGCCGAAGTACTGGCGGACTCCCAGACAAAGTTGATTGACGAAAAACTCGCCACCAAGCAAGATTTGAAAGAGTTGGAGTTGCGTCTCACGATCCGTCTCGGATCGATGGTCGTCATTGCGATTGGCGTCGTAGCCACGCAATTACTCTAGCCCATCACTCCCGATATCAAGTTTAAGAAGTATTTTTAAGAACGTAAACAAAATCTATACAATCAACGTGGAGAGGTGGCCGAGCGGCCGAAGGCAACGGTTTGCTAAACCGTCGTAGGCTAACCCCCTACCGCGGGTTCAAATCCCGCCCTCTCCGCCATTAACGCAAGGCATCAAATCTCCCGAAAACACACAAATCTCACCCACGTCCTATTGAAGGGGTTGGATTTGAACGGGGGATCGGAAGGGGGTGTTCCCTCTTCATAAATCTCTTCTGCCTTTCTTTTGCCTCAACCCCCAAGTAATGCACGTCCGCCCAAGGCACAACCCGCTTCTCCATTTCCTGCAGGAACGCTGTCATGCGTGAACAACGCTGGGAATCCCGTCAATTCTTGAATTTCCCGCAGGTCCTCGACCTGCTCGATAGGCTGCAAGCCAGAGGATTCCGTCCCGTTGATCCTGAAAAAGAAGTCATCTGTTATCTCGAAGAATGGCCGGTTCCATCGCCGGAGGCCATTCAACGACTCGATCAATGGCCCCTTGAGGACGTGACGATGATTCACGTGCTCGACACGTGGAAGGACGATTTTTTTCTCCTGGCCGGACGCTACCATTCGATCTTCCAACGCCACCAATCCATCAGCGCGTATTGCTCGATCAGCCACCCTTGGCACCTTTCCGGCCATCTGGCCACACTTCAGCCCCTTGCCATGTTCTGGGTCGGCTTTCGCCATACGCACTCATTCATCAGAATCCGTTTCCATACTGCGACGATTATTGCCCAGGGTGAACCCTATGCCCAGCACCAACGGCCAATCTGGCTGGAGGAACGACAAGCGGCGTTCCATGAAGCGATTGAACTGCTTGATTTACCGATAGACGTTTCGATTCAAAAGGACCGGGTCACGCTTCGCAACGCCTACGAAGAGGTGCCGTTTTTCTGTTCATGGCCGGACGCGTTCGGACCGTGCCAATTCGAATTCAATTCCTCGGATCCATTTGCCTTTCTCGTGCCGGCCAGCGGGTTGGCTTCGACGCATCGACTGCCCACGTCCACGGTTCGCATCTATTTGACCGGCTTTTCCCTGGAAGCCCTGAATGAGTTCAAGGCAATTGAACCCGACGTCCGCACGGTCTACCGTTGTTCCGCGCATGCCTGCCTCACGGACCTCCCCGCCCTTTTGGACATTGCGGGCAAGGGAGGTCGGCTGTACACCACGGTTTCCGAGTTTCGAACACAAGAAGTTCTCCCCGATCAGCCGGATGCCGCTGCCATTATCGGAATCATGGGGACGGAACATCACTATCAACTGGAAGTCCGGTTGAATATGATGCCCTTGCCCATGAACGAGATGACCACCTGGCTCGAGGATCTGTTCACCTATCCCATGACGTATGCCCCACTCTCCCCCTTTCCGTAAAAAGATCATCAATCATACCGTTGTCCTATAAAAACTCTTCTGCCGCCTCCAGGACTTCCTGAACCGTGATCAGGTTCATGCAACTTTGCTCTCCCCGCGAACAGTCGGGACGAAAGATACAAACCGGGCACATAGTTTACATAGGCAGACTCCACGGCAAAGGAGAGCCTGCCTATGCCGTGGAAGGAGTTCAAGATCATGGACCAACGGGAACACTTTGCGTTCGACTGGCTGACTGGGGATTATCCGAAGAGGGCCTTGTGTGCGGCATATGGCATCAACCGCCCGACGGGGACAAGTGGCTGACGCGGTCTCACTCCCAGGGAGTCGCGGGGCTGGCGGACTTGGCGCGGCGGTGCAGCATCGGTATCGGGGTTCAACGTCCCGTCACGATCCACGAACACGGCCGCTTGTTTTCCCGTCACCTCAGAGATTCATTCATACTCTCACGGGGCTCCGCTCAGGACACCATGCGTTTTGCGAGAATCCCTTTCGCGGATTGAAACACTTGATCCGTGGAGATTGACGTCATGCAACGATGATCTATGGGACATTCGCGAAGCAAACAGGGTGAACAGCGTACGGGATTTCTCACAATCGTATGCAGGGCATTATAGGGTGCCGTGGTCACGGGATCAGTCGGCCCGAAAATCGCCACGACGGGAACGCCGAGGGCATTGGCCACGTGCATCGGGCCCGTATCATTCGTCACAAAGAGATGGCATCGTTTAATAATGGCTTTCAACTCGCCCAACGAAGTTCTTCCCGAAAGGACCAGCGGGTTTGCATCCATCCGCTGTGCAACGGCCTGACCCAATTCCTCTTCTCCCGGACTTCCGACGATCAGACATCGGACGGACCGGGTATCCTGTTGCCGCAACTCGACGATCAATCGATCAGCCACTGAGGCAAAACGTTCGGGCAACCAACGCTTCGCTCTGCCATAAACGGATCCCGGGTTCAGCCCAATGACGACATCCGAAGTCTGAATGCCACCCTCTTGCAACAAGCGAGCCGCCCGCACCTGCTCTTCCGGAGACACGTGGAGCACCGGCTTCGAGGGGGAAGCCTCTTGCACAAGAGGCTTGAGCATGTCCATATAATAGTGCACCTGATGTACCGTACGTGCGGCATCCGGGGGAGCGACGGGATGCGTGAGCAACAGCCTCCGGCCATCCGTGGCATACCCGTATCGCAGGGGAATGCCGGCAAACACGCCCAACAATGCGGCTTCAATAGCATTTTGAAACAACACGGCCAGGTTATATTTCTCCCGCCGAAGACTCGTGGCCAGCTTGAACTTTCCTCGCCAGCCTGCGTGCATGCCCCGAGGTTCATACACGACAACACGATCCACACCGGGATGCCCCACGAATAACTCGCCTACCGTGGGACAAACCAAAAGGGAAATTTCCGAATCGGGAAAGGCTCGACGGATCGTATCCAAGGCCGGGACACACATCATCGCGTCACCCACCCAATTCGGCCCGTGAACCAGAATCTTCTTTACCCTGTCCGATTGGATCTCGAACGCGTGTACGGTCATGGTTCCTGGAACATTCGATTTATTCTTTCGACAACCCGTTACAAAGCCGATAATGTTTTTTCCAATCGACTCTGGCCATCCAAAAACTTCAACTCAAGGAAAAGGGCAAAGAGAGGCGTGGGAATCGACCAACTCGATTGCACTTTTATCAGATCTTTTTCCGTTGTGAGCACCACATCCGGTTTGCTCTGCTCAATACGTCGATGAATGTCCTTGACCCTGGAAGGGACATACGCTTCATGATCCCGAAAAACAAGTTCATCCACCACCTGCACGCCGAGCGCCTTCACCGTCAGGCGGAACTGGTTCGGATTGCCGATACCGCTGAAAATGAGCGCCTTTTTTCCGCGGATATCGGAAGGCGGCATGGCTTCCGATGCACCAACCAATTTTTTGACCGTAAATCTCGTGGTGATGGGATCGATGATGGAACCCATGGCCGTCTCAATGGGTTCCAAAACGTTGGGAATCATCGATTCATCTTCAACCCGCGTCAAAATAATATCCGAAGCTCTTCCGGCTTCGCCAAGCGGTTCCCGTAGTCTCCCCACGGGAAGCAGTTCTCTCATTCCTGCAGAATCGGAACTGTCCACCAACAACAGATTCACGTCACGGTCGAGGCCCACATGTTGGAACCCATCATCCAAAATGAAACAGTCAATGGGCATGAGGCTCAACACCCAGCGGCCCAAGGCATACCGATCGGCCCCGACGGCCACGACGACACCCGGACATCGTGTCGCCATTAAATAGGGTTCGTCGCCCGCCTCATGGGGTCCGACAAGGATCGACGTTCCATCGGAAACCAGCAAAAATTTCTCTTGACTGTTTCGACGGTATCCCCGGCTGAGGATGCCCGGCTTTTTCCCTTGTTCCAACAGCTTTTCGGCCACCCACATTGCCATGGGGGTTTTGCCCGTTCCGCCAACCGTGAGGTTCCCCACGCTGACGACCGGGCAAGGCAACCGGCGTCGCGTCAGCCACTCTCGTTCATACAACCACGTCCGAAAACACGTTGCGAATTGATACGGGCCGGTCAGCAGCGACTTCCATCCATCCATCATCGGTTCATTAACTCTCTACCTCCCCAGTAGTTGTAGGTCGGATTAGCGTAGCGTAATCCGACAGAGGCGTCGAACGGCGGATTGTCGGGTTACGCCTTCGGCTAACCCGACCTACAAAATCTTACAAAGGATGGGAATTAGAGGGACAGAACTCAAGGACGAGAAGGACGTGGCTCACCAAAGCCGAAGAGTTGTTCGACCCTATTCAAATTTCTCTCGACTACCCCTTGATTGTCGTCGATGGTCTTCCGCGCATTCAGCCCTACATGAGACACCCAATCCTGATTTTGCATTCCCTTTATAAATGCTTCGGTCAATTCCTGCCCGTTCCGGACCCGGATGCCACCTCCGGATTCAATCAACAACTCCGCAATTTCCTGGCAGTGATCGGTATACGGGCCAAAGCACACCGGCTTTCCCCAAGCCGGCGGTTCCAGGAGATTATGCCCTCCAACGGGAACCAACGTCCCTCCGACAAACGCCATGAACGCCAGCCCGTACACTTGGGCTAATTCTCCTCGGGTATCGAGAAGAATGATCCGGGGTCCCACGGGTTTCTGATGACCCTCTTCAAGCAACCGGCTTCGTCTCACCACCGGGAACCCGAATGCCTTGATTGTTTGGGTCAGAACGTCGCTTCGTTCAATATGTCGTGGAGCCAACAACAGGACTACGTTGGAGAATGAACGGATCAAGTCACGATAACTTTCCAAAAGGATTTCTTCCTCGGTGGGATGCGTACTCCCTGCAACAATCAGCCGCTCATCTTCGGACACCCCGAATGTCGAACGCCGGATCGATGGTTGGGAAGCAAAACCTTCATTCATCGTCAGATCAAATTTCATATTCCCCGTACGGTGCATCCGATCCGGCGAAGCCCCCAACTCGACGAACCGGCGTTCATCCCTGCCTGACTGCAGAAGCCCCAATGATACGGTCGAGAGGATCTGTCGCATGAACGGCCTGATCCACCGGTAGCGGAAAAAGGAACGGGACGACAATCGTCCATTGATAATAACGGAAGGGATTCCCCGGCGAGAGAGCGCCCGCAACAGGTTCGGCCAAAGCTCGGTTTCGACGACGACAAACCCGATCGGGTTCAGGGATGTAAGAAACCGGTCGACGATCCACGGATAATCCAATGGCAAAAAACAATGTGTTGCAATGCCGGCCAATCGTTGTCGTACGGCTTCCCGTCCGGTTTCCGTAATGGTGGATACGATGATCTTGACCGCAGGATATCGATAATGAAGCGTCGTCACAAACGGCACAATGGCGGAAACTTCTCCCAATGATACGGCATGAATCCAGAGCACTTTATCCTGAGAGCCCCACCCCCCAGGCACAACCCATCCTATCCGTTGTAACAGGCCGGATCGACTCCGTTTTTTGAGCAGTAACGCGCAAAGAATGAATGGAAAACCGAGAATAAGGAGCACAGTATACATGCCGTACCACATCTCAGCACGAACCCGAATCATGACACATCGCTTCAGCTTCGGATGACAGTGACGAGAGGACGGTTTCCAACTCCAGCCGTATTCGTTCCATGGTCGCAGCATCGACATCGCGGTCAACCCAAATCGGGTCGCCCCACAGAAAGATCCCGCGGGAAAACGGATACGGGACTATAAACCGATCCCAGCTGGAAAAGATTTTTTTTTTGAACACGCAAATGCCAGGGGAACGATAGGCAGGCCCGTGAGTTTGGCGAGAGCAATGACACCCGGTTGAACGCGGTGCCTGGGCCCTTGGGGACCATCGGGTGTGATGACAAGATCAATGCCCTGCCGGCTCAGGCGAATGAGTTGACGCAAAGCCCTTTGCCCGCCCCTCGTGGTTGATCCGCGGACTGCCCTGAATCCGAATCGTTTGACGATTCGATAAATGATTTCCCCGTCCCGATGCCGGCTGATCAGAACCTGAGCCGGGCCAGGGTAGCCTAACGGAACCATCAACTGTTGCCCGTGCCAGAATGCCAGGATAATATGGCGGCCTTCCTGATAAAGCCGATCGACCGGCTCGAATCCATACGACTTCAAGGACATTGACTTGCCAATAAGCCGAATTATTGCCGCGCCGAGAAACGACAGGATGCTCAATTTCAGCCGATTCATCATAAACAATATTGGCCTTTCCCTGACTACCGCAACGTGGATGAGGCCGGAACGTCATGAAACTGGGTTTGATACAGTCGCGTGTACATTCCGTTTTGACGAAGCAACTCATGATGGATCCCCACTTCCACCATGCGTCCTTCATCCAGAACCATAATACGATCCGCATGCTGAACGGTAGACAGGCGGTGGGCAATGACCAGCGTCGTCCGGTTTTTCATCAATTCGGCCAAGGCAGCCTGGATTTTTCGTTCAGATTCGGTATCCAACGCTGAGGTGGCTTCATCAAGAATAAGCAGTGGGGGATTTCGCAACAGCGCGCGAGCGATGGCCAACCGTTGACGTTGCCCTCCGGACAGATTGACGCCGTTTTCTCCTATCATCGTATCCAGCCCCTTGGGTAACTCTTCGATAAATTCCCACGCATACCCTGCCCGTGCCGCCTGGATGATTTCTTCCTCAGACGCCTCCGGGCGTCCGTACGCAATGTTAGCCCGTACGGTTTCATCAAACAAGACCGTCTCTTGAGAGACGATGCCAATCTGTGCCCGCAGGGAGGTCAACGTCACGTCCCTGATGTCCTGACTGTCGATCAGAATGCGGCCTTCGGATGGATCATGAAACCTCGGGACCAAACTCATCAGGGTGGATTTACCACTCCCGCTTTTCCCGACTAACGCAACGACTTCGCCGAACTCGACGGTGAGGCGAATGTGTTCGATTGCCGGTTCATCACTCCCTTCATAGCGGAAACCCACGTTTTGAAACTCCAGGGAACGCGAGATGGCCGGCAATTCCGCACGCCCACGATCATGAACGAATTCATGTTCCTTATCCAGCATTTCAAAGACTCGATCCGCCGCGGCAATCGCCCGTTGAACCAGCACATTGGCGCCGGCAAGTTTTCTGACCGGGGCATACGCCAAAACCATGGCCGCCAAAAAGGAAAAGAATTCACCGGGTTTCATTTGTCCATCAATGACTAAAACCCCGCCGTACCAGACAATAAAGGCAATTCCGCCTATCCCGATCACCTCCAACAGCGGCGAAGTCAGCGCAACCAGTTGCGCCGACTTCATCACCGCCCGCAAATATGCGGTATTGCCTCTGGCAAACCGTTGTTGCTCAACGTGTTCCCCCCCGTACGCTTTGACAATACGAATGCCGGCAAAGGCTTCTTTCAGCGTCGAGGCCATATCCCCCATCGACTCCTGCCCCCTGGTGGCCAGCTTTCGCAACCGTTTGCCGATTTTGACTATGGCGTAGGTTGAAAACGGTATCACCAGAATCAACACCGTGGCCAACTTCCAATTCTGGTAAAAAGCCACGCCGGTCAACGCAAGGAAGGTCAGCCCCTGTTGAAACAAATCTTTAATCACGTTGGGAATGGCATTGGCCATTTCATTGACGTCGTTGATGACCCGCGCGACCAGGCGTCCGCTCGAATGCTTATGATGAAACGCCAACGACAGGCGAAGAAATTGCCCGAACAATTGCTGTCGGATTTCCGCCACCACGCGATTGCCCACGTAACTCATCAAATAGGCCTGCCCATAAGCGAAAAACCCTTTCAACGCGGCGGCACCAAGAATCACCAGGGGCAAGACCATGAGGAGCGGTTGATCTTTGGCAATAAAAATTTCATCCAGGACCGGTTGCACCAACAAGGCATACAGTCCGGCCATGCCCGCCACGCCCGCCGCACACAGGCAAGCCGCTACCAACCGGACCCGGTACTCATGCAGGTAAGATAAAATTCTGAGAAAAGCGGTCATGCCTGACATTCGGCCAACACCACCTCCGCCGCTCTAAGGGAAGCCCCGGGAGATCCAAGCCTGGCGCGAATGCCGCCCAACGCTTCCCGCATCTGATCATACCGGGTTCGGTCCTTCAGAAGCCGGAGAGCCTCCTCGCTCAGTCGTTCCGCAGTCATCTCCGATTGCAATAATTCAGGAACGATGCCGCTCCCGGCGACCAGGTTCACCAAACCGACATGTTCGACGGTGAGGACCATTCTGGCAAAAAGAGCGGTCAACAGGGAAACACGATACGTCAGGATCATGGGTGTGCCGACCAAGGCTGCCTGCAAGGTGGCAGTCCCCGAAGCCACCAACAACAAATCCGCGGCTGCCATGACTTCGGATGGCTGATTCGGTACCACGGTCACGGGAAGCGTCTTTCGATCAATCACCTCGTTGACCCATTCCCCATCTACCGTGGGCGCTTGTGCAATGACGCAATGAAGGTCGGGAAACGATTCCCTGATTCGTCCCGCCGCCTCGATCATGGTCGGCAGGAGCGACTGGATTTCGGAATGGCGGCTCCCGGGAAGCACTCCAAGAATCAGGCCTTGAGCCGGAAGACCCAATTGCTGTCGCACACGAGCCGCATCATCGCGTGGTGCCACGTGATCGAGTAAGGGATGTCCCACAAAACTACAGGGCACGTCGGCTTCACGGTACATTGGTTCCTCAAAGGGTAAAATCACGATCATCCGGCGTACCACGCGCTTGATCAAATTGATCCGGTGCCGGCCCCATGCCCAAATCTGAGGAGCGATATAGTAGATCACGCGATGGCCGAGCTTGGCTGCAATCCTGGCCAATCGAAGGTTCATGGATGGATTATCCACAAAAACCACGCCGTCCAGGGATTCCCGTCTGAAAAACCGCTTCAGGGTCAAGATGTTGGCGATCCCCTTCCACATCATGACCGGTCCGGGTATTCCGACGACGTCCAGGCGATATAAGCCTTGCACCAGTTCCACCCCCGCGGCCCGCATGTGTTGGCCGCCTACCCCGACGAGTCTGATTCCAGGTTGAAGTTTTTTTAAGGCTTTTGCCAGGTTCGCACCATGGAGGTCGCCCGACGCCTCACCAGTGACAATCATGATCGACAGACCAGCCATACCTCCCTCTAAGGTATTGAGGCCCCGGTCTTTGAAAGCCCGGTTAGCGGATACGTTGTTCCACGGATGGAATGCATGATCGCATGGACCAGCTCCAAGGCGGCCAAACCTTCTTCACCGGAGACACCACCCGAAGCACCCGTCTGCATGGCTTGCACAAAGGCTTGCAATTCCCGTTTCAGCGGTTCTTCATCTCCTGCCTGGATCGATTCTTCCTGCACGGATGATTCAGCGGCCGTGAGTTCCGTTTGTCGATACACGATGCCCTGGCGAGAGAGAAAATCAACGGAAAGATAGAGGGACTCCTGAAAAAGACGCATCTTTCGCAACCGGCCGGTCGATATTCGGCTGGCCGTAAAATTGACGACGCACCCCTTGTCAAATTCGACCCGGGCATGCGCAAAATCAACATGCGAGGAAAGAACCGCGATCCCTACGGCCTCCACTTTGTTGACCTGCCCCAAGCCAAAGGACAAAATCAAATCAACGTCATGAATCATCAGATCCAACACCACGTCAACATCCGTCCCCCGTGGTTGAAAGGGGGCAAGCCGGTGACATTCGATAAACCTGGGATTCGAGATAAGATCCTGGACCAACTCCCTGACGGGATTGAACCGCTCAACGTGCCCCACGTGCAAAATCAGCCCATTCCGCTTCGCACGGTGGACCATCTGCCGCCCTTCTTCCGGCGTGGCGGCAATGGGCTTTTCAACCAGGACGTGTACGCCGGCTTCAAGGCAGTCCTGCACGACTTCCTGGTGCTGCGAAGTCGGTACCGCGACACTGACCGCGTCGACCTGGCGTAACAAACTCTGGTAATCCCCAAAATGGGCCACACCAAAACGATTGCCGATCTCGGTGCGTCGGTTCTGGTCAATATCAGCCACACCCACCAAATGAGTCTGGGGTAATTCTGAATAGATACGAGCATGATGTTGCCCAAGATGTCCCACACCGATGACGCCTGTTTTAATCACTCCCATATCTCCTCTTGAATGGCACGATCTCTCTACCTCCCCTTGCCCCTCCTTACAAAGGAGGGGAATAAGAGACCGTAGGTCGGGGTAGGTCGGATTAGCGAAGCGTAATCCGACAATAGCGTAACCCGACAGGCCCAACTTCAACAGAACGCTGGGAGGCAAAAAGTCATGGGGACCGCAGGACAACGACAAGCCGGTTGCGGAATAGTGCCCCCCGATTATCCCGGGACACCAATGATCGCTATGCCGGCCTGGTGAGCTTTTTCCAGCATCTCTTCCCGATCAAGCATAATGGTCTTGCAGGCCTCCAAGGCCAACACGGCAGCCTTCGCTTCATCCATCACGTCGATGGTTTGGGGACCGACCGCGGGCAAGTCAAATCGTAAATCCTGCTGAGGCTTGCAACACTTGACGACGACGGCCCCACTCCGAGCCAAGCGACCGCCACGCCGGATGGTCTCATCCGTGCCTTCGACGGCTTCAACCGCGACGATCACGCGATCTTTGACCACCACGCATTGGCCAATGTCCATTCGGCCGATCTCTTTCGCAATATTCCACCCGTAGGACACGTCCTCCTGCTCCTTCTTGGACGGCCGGCGACGGGTCAACGTTCCTTCCGGAACGACAAGATTTGAAAGCCCGAACGTGGACTCTCGAATCGTAATCCCTTCGTCTTTCAGGTCGTCGGCCATAGCCCTGAGAATATGATCATCCTTCCATGATTTCAGTTTGGCAAAGAACGCCATGGCCCGGAAATCCGGGCGAACGTCGGAAAAAAGATGCGTTTTTTTTATCCCCCCCAGCATGACGGCTTGCTCGACGCCGTCACATTTGAAGGCTCGAATGACTTTCCCGAATTGGCCGATACGCACCCAATGCATCCGGTCGACCACCTGCTCCAACTCGGGAGCCGTTTCACCGTGATGAGCAACGGCCGACACTCGAAACCCGAGTTTTCTGGCGTTTTCGGCAAAAATGATGGGAAACCGACCATTGCCTGCGATAAGGCCTATCCAGGCACCAGGGGAAGGAAGCGGTAGAGTTGACGACGATAATTCTCGAGTCACCGCGTGTGGGACCACCTAAAATTCTTCCTGCTCGCCTTGACTTTTTCGCGCAGAACGACACATCCCACGAGTCGAGGTTTCCAAAAACGTCAGCAGGATCAGGACGTCCTGGCTATCCTGGAATTGATGGCGCGCCAAATTAATGGAATCGGCCATGCGCTGGCTTTTTCTGAACAGCAGGCTGTAGGCTTGTTTCAACACACGGATGCGCTGGGCGGAAAACCCTCCCCGGCGAAGCCCGATGGCATTGACTCCGTAGAGATTGGCCCGGTTTCCGACCGCACGTATAAACGGAGGTACGTCTCTTGTGACGGCGGAACACCCCCCGATCATGGCATAATCTCCGATCCGCACGTATTGATGCACGCCGACCAACCCACCAATCACCGCATCATTCCCGACCGAAACATGTCCGCCAAGCGTCGCGGCATTGGCCATGACCACGTCATTGCCGATGTGACAATCGTGCGCAACGTGCACGTAGGCCATCAAAAAATTATGCCGGCCAATCGTCGTGACGCCTCTGCCAAATGCCGTCCCGCGGTTAATCGTGACGTATTCCCGTAAGATATTTTCATCACCGATACTCACGCACGTCGGCTCATCATGATACTGCAGGTGCTGGGGCGGAGCCCCTATCGAAACATAGGGAAAGATTTTACACCGTTGTCCGATTTCCGTATGGCCCTCCAGGCACACGTGTGAGCACAGTTCAGTGCCCCGACCGATTTTCACGTGCTCGCCAATCACGCAAAACGGCCCCACGATCACGTCCTCATCGAGTTCGGATTTCGGATGCACGATCGCCGTGGGATGAATGGACATATTCGACATCATTCTCCTGAAAGGTTCGACTGCCCCGTTTCAGCATTCGTGGAGTCTGCATCTTCCCACTGCATCATCGCCGTTAATTCAGCCTCACAAACCAGATCCGACCCGACGAAAGCCTTCCCTTGCATCTTCCAAAACGGTGGCCGGCGTTTGAGCACTTCGACCTCCAACCGTAACTGATCCCCGGGAATCACGGGTTTACGAAACTTTGCCTTGTCGATTCCCGTCAGGTAGACGATCGGGGATCCCTCAACGGACGACGATCGAATGGCCAACACTCCACCCAATTGAGCAAGGGCTTCTACAATTAACACGCCCGGAAAGATGGGACGGCCGGGGAAATGGCCTTGGAAGTATGGATCGTTGATCGTGACGTTTTTCAGCCCTGCCGCCGTTCGACCGTGTTCAAACTCCACCACTCGATCCACGAGCAAGAACGGGTAACGATGAGGAAGGATGGATTGCACTTCAATGGCATCCATGATGATGTCCGGCTCAGCCATATGATCGTTCCTCTTAGCCTGCACGCTCAAACACGAAAAATCCGCAACCCGGCGTCCATGACGTGATGCACGCCACATTGTTCCTCAGCGGAACGTGGTCTGATCCAAGATTTCCAACACGTTGGACGAAAAATCCATGCTCTGGTCATAATACCGTGTCGAAGTATTCTTCCCTTTTTCCACGACCAACACCAACCCCCGTTGTTGAGCAATTTGCTTGACCACCAAATCGACCTGGTCACGAAATTCGCCCAACAATTCGGCCTGTTTCGCCTGAAACTCTCGCGTCATATTACCGGCTTTTTGCTGGTAATCCAACATACGTTGTCGCAATTGATCTTCTTTTTGTTGCTTGGCTGAAGGACTTAAGACGCTGCCTTGACGCAATAATTCATTTTCCAGATTCCGCAGTTCCTGTTGTTCGAGTTCGAGCAACGCCTGCCGATCCTTCATGAACTGGTTGAGCGCATCATTGACCTGACGGCCCAGCTTCGACTCTTTCAATAACCATTGCGTATCCACCACTCCGATAGTCACACCGGACAAAACAGGTCGTTCCGTTCCGGAAATTTCTGAAATTCCGGAAGTTTCAGAAGCAGGCGTCGCGCAACCGGTCACGACGGACAACATGAGAGACGTACCCGCCAGGAGAACGCATCCAGGGAACGACATCCTCTTCGAGCAGATCATTTTCCGCACGATTGTATCTTTAAAAGACGTTCCCAACGGAAAACTCAAAGACGCTTCCTTGCTCCTGGGGCTCAGCATCCAGTTTGAGACCCCACGCCGCGCGTAAAGGACCAAACGGTGAAATCCACCGTACCTCTATTCCCGTGGCCTTCCGCAAGTCGAAATTCAAGCCTTCGTCCTCGGCAAAGCCTTTCCCATAATCGAAAAAGAGTACACCATTCAATTTCGCGGCAGGCAGTACGGGAAAAATGAACTCGGTATTAAAAATCAACTGTTTATTCCCGCCCGCCAACGTTCCGGAGGCGGTCACGGGACCGGCTCGCCCATATTGAAACCCGCGCATCGTATTGATACCGCCGACGAAAAAGAGTTCCGTCAGGGGCACGGAGTCTCCCAAGTAGCCTTCCGCCATGCCGAAACGACCACGAAACGCCATCCGAAGGTCCCATACGGGCAGCGGGATGTATTTCAACCCGTCCAGAGCGAACCGATAGAAATTGTTGGTCCCCCCTAACGCCTCGGTTCCAAACCCTATGCGCAGACCCGTTCTCGATCCGGTACGCGGATCCTGGAAAAAATCGCGTGTGTCACGAAAAATACTCGCACGGAACCCCGTCGTGGATTGATTCCCGAGTTGGTTCTGAATGAACGTCGGGGCGTCACTTGCCAAGTTTTTGATTCTGATGGTCTCCCCAACGAGGGTCAAACTTCCCGACATATATTCGGAAAAGGCCCGTCCCCATTGGATCGTTCCTCCCTTTCTTTCCTCTTGATACGTCAAGAAATTCGTTTCCGTACTAAACCCATCCGCTTGAAAAGAAGTGGGGCCGTCAAACAGTGCCGGATTCCTGAACGTCAAGACCCCAATGGTTCGACGGACACCGACTTGTCCGCGAATACGAACCATGTACCCCAAGCCGAACAAATTGCCTTCCGTAATATTGGCAATGGCCGTAAATCGATCGAGCGTGCTGAACCCGCCACCAATACTGAATTGTCCCGTGGGCTTCTCTTTGACTCGCACTTCAACGTCAACTTTATCTTCCTCCACCTGTTCGGGAAAAAGCTCGACCGTTTCAAAAAAATTCAGATTGTTGAGTCGTTGAAAACTTCGCCTGATTGCCGCGGAATTCAGGACCTCCTGTTCATCCACTCGCAATTCCCGGCGAATGACGTTATCACGCGTCTTATCATTCCCCGTAATGTGAATCTCTCTCACCCGAATAAGCGATCCTTCTTTGATCGTAAAGGCAATCTCCGTGGTCAGTGTTTCAGGATTCGGGGCCAGGTTCGGTGTGACTTCGGCAAATGAATAGCCCTTTGCCCCATACATGTCCGTCACGCGAGTGATCTCTTCCCGGACCATCGTTCGTTGAAACACGTCATCAGAACGGATAAATGAATACCGCGCAAGGGCCTCGTCTTCAAAGACGGTATTGCCTTCATAACGAACCGTTTGAACCGTATAGGGCCGGCCTTCACTGATTTGAAACGTCAGGTTGACGGATTCTTTATCGTCACTCAGTTCAATGGCCGGCGTGCCGACCTGGACGTCGAGATATCCCCTATTCGAATAATATTCCTTTATCCGTTCGATATCATTGGCGAGTTCTTCCTGGTGTAATATGCCAGCGTCCGTTATGAGGGAAAGGAAGCGAGTCCATTCCTGGTTGGCCATCACGCCCAACAAATCCTTCTTGTTGAAGACGGTCAGGCCCGCGAAATGAATCGACTGAATCTTGGCTCGCGCTCCTTCTTGAATAAAAAAGGTCACACGATTGCGACTTTCCTGTAACGCCTGAATAATAGGGATGACTCTGGCCGTATGATACCCGTCCTTTTCATATTCCGCCCGAATCTTTTCCGCACTCAATTTAATCTCTTGTTGATCGAGAAATACCTGATTTTTCAGCGTGACGATCTCTTTCAATTTGTCGTCCGATAACGCGTCATTCCCATCAAAGACAATGGCCGTTACAAAAGGTTTTTCTTGCACCACGAACGTCACCGCCACGCCCTTTGCTTTCGTCTCGGTCTGCACTTGCACGTCGTCAAAGAACCCCATATCGTAAATCCGTCGAATCTGCTCTTGCGTCACCTGCGTGGTCAACGGATCTCCCGTTTTCAGGGTCACGTTTCCGAGAATCGCCGCCGACTCAATTCGCTGATTCCCTTGAATGGTCATGCTTTCCACAATCAAAACCTGCGGTTGGCTCAACACCGGCGAGGGCACACTCATGAACATGAGCCCATACCCGAGAAGCACCCCCAGCACTCCATTGGTTATTGATCTCCGAGGAATGATGGAGTTGTGAATGGCAGAACGCTGTTCCTCTGAACCGAGTTTCATCATCGTCCGTTTGTGTTCTGGATAAAAAAAGCCCTTCTTATGAGGCGGGAAAAGTACAATCACTCGTTACGTCCGGCACTCAACGATGAGAAGCACACGGTTTTTATCTGGGGACCTGCTTCAGACACTTCAACCTGAAAGGAAGCCAAGAAGGGTTTCGCCATTATAGATTGCCTTGTGTTGCTTGTAAAGTTTTGGACGCTCGAAATGGCGTTTCCTTCCTTGACATTCATTTTTTTGTTCACCTACTATCAACTGGCCTGTCGGCAACAAATGCTTGCAGGCGACAGTGACAACCCGTATGGGTCAAAAACGAACAATTCTTGCCCCCGGCAGTACAACCCAAAAAACTTTTTTCGATTCTTTGTGACTCGCAACGTTTACCGACTCGAGACATTCAAACGCATAATCAATGACTCAAGAACTTTATCCGGCTCCTGAACACGTTGATATTCCAGACGATTTACCGTTGATTCCCGTCAGGGACATCGTCGTCTTTCCGTACATGGTTCTGCCTCTGTTTGTCGGGCGGGAAATGTCGATTAAAGCGATTGAGACAGCTCTCGCCGGCAATAGGATGGTCCTGCTGGCGGCTCAAAAGGCCCACGACACCGAATCGCCGCAACCAGCGGATATTTTCGAAACCGGGACCGTCGGCATGATCATGCGCATGCTGAAGCTCCCCGATGAACGGATCAAAATTCTGGTTCAGGGTCTGACGAAAGCGAAAATCATCGACTATCTCCAATCCGACCCTTTTTACTCCGTCCGCATTCAACCCTTCCCGGCTTCTCAAGAACAGGCCCCGTCCCTCGAAACCGAAGCCGTCATTCGTACCGCAAAAGAGGGGTTGGATCGTGTCGCGAGGCTTGGAAAAGTGCTCATGCCCGACGTCATGGTGGTCATCGAAAATATGGATGAACCTGGTCGCCTGGCGGACATCATTATCTCGAACCTCGGCTTGAAAGTGGACATTACCCAGGAAATTTTGGAAATTGACGATCCGGTTGCCCGATTAAAACGCGTCACGGAGATCCTCTCGAAAGAGGTTGACGTCTTATCGATGCAGCAAAAAATCCAGGCCGACGCCAAGGGTGAGATTGATAAAACCCAGCGGGAATATTTTCTTCGGGAGCAGTTGAAAGCCATTCAGAAAGAACTTGGAGAACTGGATGATCGGGCCGAAGAAGTGGCGGAATTTCGAAAACGCATTGAAGAATGCCGCATGCCGGAAAAAGTCCTGAAGGAAGCGGATAAACAATTGAAACGTCTGGAAAAAATGCATCCTGACACGGCCGAAGCGGCGACCGTACGCACCTACATGGAATGGATGGTGGAAATTCCGTGGAGTCATGCCTCCCAGGACAATCTGGATATTCAAGCCGCCCAAAAGGTGCTCAACGAGGACCATTATGACCTGGAAAAAGTCAAAGAACGCATCCTCGAATATTTGGCCGTGCGCAAACTCAAAGAGAAACTCAAGGGCCCCATCCTGTGCTTTGTCGGTCCACCCGGCGTGGGAAAAACGTCGTTGGGGAAATCCATTGCACGAGCCTTGGGTCGGGAATTCGTACGCATGAGTCTGGGCGGGGTGCGGGACGAAGCCGAAATCAGGGGACATCGCCGTACGTACGTTGGGGCCTTGCCCGGACGTATCATGCAGGGGATCAAGCAGGCAGGAACCAATAATCCCGTGTTCATGCTGGATGAAGTCGACAAAGTCGGCATGGATTTTCGCGGCGATCCTTCAGCCGCGCTTTTGGAAGTGTTGGACCCCGAGCAAAATCATGCGTTCACGGATCATTATTTGGGAGTTCCCTTCGATCTCAGCAAGGTGATGTTCATCACGACGGCCAATCTCATGGACCCCATTCTTTCGGCTCTGCGGGATCGAATGGAGATTATTGAAATTCCCGGATATACCGAAGAAGAAAAACTCGGGATTGCCCGCCGCTTTCTCCTCCCACGGCAACTGGAAGAGCATGGCATTTCGGAGAAACATTTTTGCATTACCGATCCTGCCGTTCAGAGAATCGTGACCCACTATACGCGCGAAGCCGGTGTCCGCAACCTTGAACGCGCACTCGCCAACGCCATGCGGAAAGTGGCCCGGCGCGTTGCCGAAGGCAAACCGAAACTCCATACCATCACGCCGCATTCCCTCCGTACCTATATCGGCATTCCCAAATATCTACCGGAAACCGAAAAGGAAAAAGACCAGGTCGGGTTGACCATCGGGCTGGCGTGGACGGAAACGGGCGGTGAGACGCTGCACATCGAAGCCACGGGGATGCAGGGCAAAGGCAACCTGACCTTAACCGGCCATCTCGGTGACGTCATGAAGGAATCCGCCCACGCCGCGCTCAGCTACGTCCGCTCACAGGCCGGCACGCTGGGCATCAAGGAAGAAACCTTCTCGACGACCGATATTCATATTCACGTTCCCGCGGGTGCTATCCCCAAGGATGGACCTTCAGCGGGGATTACCATGGCCACGGCTCTCGCGTCGAGCCTGACAAATAGGCCCGCCCTGCACGACGTCGCCATGACGGGAGAAATCACCCTACGCGGGCGCATTCTCCCCATTGGCGGCTTAAAAGAGAAAATCCTTGCGGCGAAACGGGCCTCAATCCCTCGCATCATTCTTCCCAAACGAAACGAAAAGGATTTGGAAGAACTCCCCAAACCTCTATTGAAAGGCATCAAGATCATTTTTGTGGAGACCGTGGACCAGGTCTTTGCGGCAGCGCTTCACCGACCGTCCCGCGCACGTGTCACCCCCAAACCGTCAAAACCCATACGCGCCAAAACCGTCTCTTCAAAGCGAAAAAAACGAGTGGCCGCTTTGCCTGCAAAAAAGGCTCGGCGGTGAACCGCTCGAACGCTCTCCCTCCATCAGGGATGAGCACGTCTTCCAAGCGTGACTCCCTCAAGACCATCGGAGAATTCGGTCTCATCCGCCAACTGAAGCAACAGTGGCCCACCTCCTCTCCATGGATCGTCAAGGGCATTGGCGATGACGCTGCCATTCTGAAGGCACGTCAAGGGCAACAGCTTCTTATCAGTACCGACGTCTTGATTGAAGGGGTCCATTTTGACCTTGCTTATCAAACCCCGAAGGACGTGGGATGGCGCGCGGGAGTGGCCAACCTCAGTGACATCGCGGCCATGGGGGGAACCCCCCTGTACCTGCTCGTCTCAATGGCCATGCCCGCCCGGATTACGCCTCAAAACATCCGAGAACTCTATCGAGGGCTCCAAGCCGCCTGTGGTCCCTACACCGTCGAATTGATCGGCGGAGATACCTCATCGTCTCCGTCTCATATTTTTCTCAGTCTGACCATTGTGGGATCCGTTCAAGCGAATCGTGCGCTCACCAGAAGCAGGGCTGAAGTCGGGGACCACATTTACGTGACCGGGACACTAGGTGATTCCAACGCCGGCCTCCGCATCTTGCAAACCCAACATCTTCGAAGTTCCAGCCCGTCGGCCGTTGAAAAATTTTTAACCCGGCGTCATGTACGACCCACCCCACGAATTCACGTCGGGCAACTCCTGGCCGACCGAAACCTCGCACATGCGGCCATCGATCTCTCTGACGGACTCTCTTCCGACGTGGGGCACGTTTGTGAAGAAAGTCAGGTGGGAGCCGAGATCCAGGGGAAAGCCCTTCCTCTTTCTTCCCAACTTCGTGCATTTGCTCAACGGAACAACCTGGATCCCATGGAGCTTGCTCTCCAAGGAGGGGAGGATTATGAACTCCTGTTTACCGCCCCTGCCAAACATCACCCAAAAGTGTTAGCCGTCTCCAAGCAAACCAAGGTGCCTATTGCCTGCATTGGTGAAATACAACCGAACATATTCGGTCAACAATTTGAGCGTTCCGAAGGGCGGAAACAGAAACTGGTAAAAAAGAGTTTTACCCACTTCAGTAACCGGTAAATTTTTGTCGATTCCCTCGTCGTGATCACGCTCACATACTTTCGCGCTAAAATACGGGAAGCACTCCACCTTGGAGAAACGCCTCAACGAACAGCCGTGGCTTTTGCTCTCGGAGTCTTTATTGCGTTTACTCCGACCTATGGACTGCATTGTGCCAGTGCCGTTTTCCTGGCTTGGGCCTTCCGTCTGAATTTTCCCGCTCTCCTGGTCGGTTCACTCATTAATAATCCCTGGACGATCGCTCCGATTTTAGGAGCCACGATGTGGACGGGCTTTTTTCTGTTGGGAAGGCCGGAAGCTCCGGACGTTGCCTGGGAGAATCTTTCCATCATCACCATTTACGAATCGGTGCTGCCCTTCATTCTTCCGTTTACCCTTGGAGCACTCACCCTGAGCGTGCTGGGTGCCTTGCTGGCTTACCCTTTGGGGTTGATCCTCATTTCCCGGTACCGCAAACAACCCGCCAACCACGTTGCTCAAAAAATGTCGTAGGTCGGGTTAGCCGAAGGCGTAACCCGACAATCCGCCGTTCGACGCCTCTGTCGGATTACGCTACTGATCGTCGGATTACGCTTCGCTAATCCGACCTACCCGACCTACCCGGCTTCATCTACTCACGATGCGGAAAACGTGGCGTCAGTTGTTCGTTCCATCACGCTGCGTTAAGATTCGCTTGGAAGTCGTTTATCTCTTCCGACACGATCCATGATGGCCGAACCAGTACCTCACGACGTTTCTCTTATTGCCGATCCTATTCATCACTACATTCAATTTACGGTTCCCCATTCCTCATCAGGCTCCGACGAAACAACTGAAAAAGATCTCATCGATTCTCCCTGGCTCCAACGTCTTCGGTATATCTATCAATTGCAAAGCGCACGATGGGTCTATCCTGCGGCGGAACACAGCCGGTTTCAGCATTCCCTGGGAGCCATGCACCTTGCGGGGCAATATGCGAAGCACGTGTATCCTACCCTGGCCCAAACGGTTCAGGACGTTCCCACCCTCCCTTACGTCGAAGCCTTACTCAGGATCACCGCACTGCTCCACGACGTAGGGCATGGCCCCTTTTGTCATTTTTTCGATCACCATTTTCTTCAACAATACGGGTTGTCCCACGAACACGTGAGCCAAGCCATTATTCGTCATGAAGTCGGCCCCCTGATCAAGCGCGTGCGGCGGAGTCCTTCCGGAAGGTTTGCGGACCATGAAACGCTCGACCCCGAGCATATTGCATTCCTGATTTTGAAAGATCCCAACAAGCGAAGCCAGCACTATCCCCGGTGGCTTCAGCTTCTTCAACCGTTAATCGGAGGGCTGTTCACGGCGGACAACTTCGATTACGTCTTGCGCGACTCCTACATGTGCGGCGTCGCGATCGGGCCGGTGGATATTCCCCGACTGATTCATTACACGTTGATCACCCCGAAGGGGTTGACCATTCATAAAAACGGCTTGCCCGCGCTCCAGATGTTCCTCAACGCCAGGCTCTATCTCTATGCCAACGTCTATTACCACCGTACCTCACGAGCCATTGATCTTCACCTCCTGGAGATTTTCCACGAAACCATGGAATATATTTTCCCCCATAACCCGCTTCAACACATGAAGAAATATCTTCGGCTGACGGATTGGTTTCTCCTGGAAACGGTCCGCACCTGGGAGTCGTCATCGAATCGAAAAAAACAGCGAATCGGAAAAGAATGGGCCCGCGTGTTGGGGCGACAGGTCAAATGGAAAACGGCCTATAGTACAGTGCTGACGATTCGAGAGTGCCATCCACGAGGACCGGCGGCGACACCGGCAAAGCTTGAATCCCGTATTCGCCAAACATTGCCTCGCCGACTGCGGGGGCTGACCTTTCGAGTGGATATGGCCAGCAAGGATACACGACCCTTCAACGTTCTCAACATGGGTCAGTTTCAGTTTTATCTCTATGATCCGGCAACCCAGTCCGTTGAAAAAGAAAAACTGCAAGAACTGTTTGAATTTTTGCCCTCGCAGATCGTCCAACTTCGGATCTTCGCCGAAGATCATCACGCCGATGCCGCATTGGCCGCGGCGGTCGAACAGGTGCTTCATGGCCGGTGATGATGCGAGTCCCCGTAGGTCGGATTAGCGTAGCGTAATCCGACATTCCCAGCGTAATCCGACAGGAGTGCCGGGATCGTTCAATGGTGGAGGGAATTGTCGGGTTACGCCTACGGCTAACCCGACCTACTCAGGACCACGGCACGCCCGGTTCATCCTGGAGAAGGGGGCCTAAAATACTCTGGAGGATTTGAGTGCCTAATCCGGTCGTTGCCCCTACACCACGTAACGTGAGGACAAAGTTAAACTGGTTACGTTCGGGGAAACCGTTTCCTCCGGACAAGCGAATATAATAAAGCCCAAGCGACCAACATTTGCAGGGGTTTTGATACAATCCCACAACGTCCAATTCAGGAGTCCGGCCCGTGGCAAAATCGTGGTAGGCCTTTGTCCCCACCGTCCACCCCAAGGGCAGACGGACGGCCCCACCCGCCGTCAAAAAGTTAATTTCCGATTGAGCGGCCAATTCTTCATTAAAAGACACCGGATTCCAGATATCTCCACGGCGGGGAACAAGGCCCGATCTCGCATAGCGATACCCCAATTGCACGTACGCCTGCTGGTGAGCCTGCACCGTCACGTCTGAATTGAATTGCGTCAATTCATGGTCGCCCGGATCATAGAACGTATCAAGACTCAGGCTGAGTCGACTCAGAGACTCCGGCAATTGTGTCACGGGCAGTCCGAACGTCGCCCTTCCCCACACATCGGAAAACGTATTCGCCGAACCAGGCGTCTCGCCCAGATGGTAACTTTGGGCGATCATGAAATCCACCAACGTCGCAGACCGTTTGCCGCTCCATTCATCCTGCAGTCGGGTTCTCAAGGAATAGGTCATCAAGTGTTTCTTCAACAGATTATCAGTGGCATCGATCTGCGGAAGGTCGGACTGCCTGGAAGCCGGCACGTATTCGTAGAACAATCGCGGCTCAATCGTATGACGCAGTCGATGCCCCTGGCCGACTTGAAAGCCACGTGACACGTTCGAGACAGCCTCCAAGCCAAACCAAAACGTCCCACGATCACGAGCATCATCTTGAACCTGTCCCCGAGAGTAGAGGACCTCTCTGATTTTGAATTGCGGACGAAGGCCGATCATGTGCCCCAGGTGTAACCCCTGGACGGCCAGAGCCGGCATGACGTCAAAACGGCTGACGTTGAACCCTTCCTCACGAGCAAAGTGCACGAACGTCGAATCCATGCCAATATCAAGATTCAACGTCCCCTCTCCCACGGTCAAGCGACGCCCGTACCGGTGCCCGAGTTCCGGCAGCCGTTGAAACGTGCCTCGGCCTCCGGCGTCCAGTGGTTGTAAATATTGGGCCCTGAGATACGCCGCGCCTCCCGGCAAGCGACGCGTCACGTTCAGCACGGATTCCTGGCTGGGCAGCGCACGGGAAATTCCGGAAGCACTCAGATCCCGTAAAAGTCTCCGGTCAGTCGCATAGTTGATATTGGCTTGAATCAGAAGATCGTCATGTGCCTGATGAACGTGGGCACCCGTAATTTGTGCACGAGCCTGATCCGCCTTGGTATCGTTAAACGCATTGATTAACCATTTCCCCCTCGATCGGCGACTCAGGACGTAACGATACGTCAGATCCCCACCCTGTCCTCGTTTGGATAAAACTTGTGGCGCGATGGTCAGGTCCTGACTCGGGGAAAGAGCCCAATAAAACCCTTGTCGATATTGAACGCCTAACACATTGTCGAACCCGACCGTCGGAATCAAGAATCCGGTTTTTCTGGCGCCCGGCATCGGATAGCGCAACACGGGAATCGGGAGAACCGGTTGATTGCGAACGTTCAGCCATACATTTTCGGCAAAAACGCTATCGCCCTGTTCCACCTCCACGTCCTGGAACGAAAAACTCCAATCGGGGATTTGCCCGTCATCCGCTTCGCAATTCGTAAACGTACCGTCCTTCACGCGATAATGTGTTTCGGAAAACCGTTGCAGGAGACGGCCTTGGAACCACGTACCCGTCTCTTTCAGAAAAATCTTTCCATTCACGACGAGAACGGACTCCGTATTCACGTTGATGGTCAACTCTTCCGCCCACACGTCATGCACCTGGTCCTTGAGGTGCACACGACCCGTAGCCGTTAATCGGCCGGAAAGTTTATGAAGGACGGCTTGGTCGGCGGTCAACCGGACGGCACCCTGAGTCACCACCACTGACCCAACGGCTTTGAATTCCTCCGTGACTTGATCGAATTCGGTTCGTTCCGCCGTGATGCGAAGCAAGGAAGGATCATCCGGTTCGGTTCGTTCAGGCGTGACAGGAAGGGAGGAAGAGCGTTCCGACTCCGTGGGCTCAGACACGGGAAACATGGGCAGCGCATGGACCGCACTCGCCATCGTGAACGCAATCTGACCGGCAACCAGAAACGCAACCACCGATCCGTTGACCAGGCGGGTGGCACGTGCATGGCCTCGACTATCCCAGAACAGGTTCATAGGCATTTCCCGTCATGAGGCTTTTCACGTGCCCGACAAGAAACAATGATCCCGTAATACAGATCAGATCGTTTTTGCTCGCCAAACACGTTGCCAGGTCAATTGCCGCTCCAGGCGAGTCACGCTCATACAACGGACAATCCATGACCGGTAGTGCCTCTTTCAAGGCACGCAGGGTGGCTGACCGGTGAGAATTGATCGTGGTCAAAATCACCACGTCGGCCAGCGGGGCCAACGTGTTCAAAAATGCCGAAAGGTTCTTGTCCTGCATCATACCGACTACCACAATGAGACGACGCTCTCGTTGTTCGGACATGTTCCGTTGCAAATGGACCTTGAGGCATTCTGCCGCAGCCGGGTTGTGGGCTCCGTCACAGAGAATCAACGGATGGTGCCGAAGTCGTTCGAGCCGGCCCGGCCAGGAAACCTGCTCCAGGCCCTGTCTGACGGCCCACTCGGGAATCGGGGTCCGGGGCATCACACTGGATTCAAGGAGGGCCAAGGCACAGGCAGCATTGACTGTTTGATGCTCGCCTTCCAATGCGCAGCGAAGATTCACGTAATTTTGATGCATCCCGGTGAAATCGAACTCCCCTGATGGATGGGCAACACTCAAAAACTCGCTGCCGAATTTGAACGTCCGAATCTGCTTTTGTCGCGCCTGTTCCTGCAAGACGCCGTCTACTGATTGCTCGACCGGCCCCATGACCAGCGGAACGTTTCGTTTCAGAATCCCCGCTTTCTCAAACGCAATAGCCTCCAGGGAAGAGCCCAGGTGTTTCTCATGATCGAATGAAATATTGGTAATGACCGTCCCGATCGACCGGCACACGTTCGTCGCGTCGAATCTCCCTCCCAGCCCGACTTCCAGCACGGCGAGTTCCACCCGTTCTTCGGCAAAATATTGAAAGGCCATGGCGGTGGCCACTTCAAAAAACGTCGGCGACACGGCGAATGAAGGCAGCGCTTGGATGCTGTCGAACAGTTCAACGACTCGATCTTCGGGAATGCACGTCCCTCGAATCCGGATTCGTTCACGAAAATCAAGAAGATGCGGAGAGGTATACAACCCGACGCGGATTCCGGCAGCCTGCAGAATCGAAGCCGTGATGGCGGCCACGGACCCCTTCCCGTTGGTTCCGGCAACGTGCAGGACAGGGAAACGCTCTTGGGGATTTCCGAGTTCCGACAACAACGAGGAAATCGTTTTAAGTCCCAGGTTGATTCCGAATTGTTGCAACGCGTAGAGACGTTCTCGTGCGGCTTCGTATGAACACTTCATCAACGATCCCAAGGGCTCGTCTGCCAATGTCGGCGCCTGTTGATTGGCATGAAAATATTCACTCGGGACGCCTCTCCTCTTCCCCTCCTTTGTAAGGAGGGGCGAGGGGAGGTAGAGGCTATTCCCAGGACAGCACCCATTGCTCCCTCGACGGGTGGCTCTACCCCACCTGACCTCCCCTTACAAAGGGGAGGGAACGGGGTTGGAGCCCAGCGTGGCCCCATTTTCAATCCTTTAGGCGCAGGCGGCAAGCCTGCATAGCGGCAGGAACGGCGGCCGTTCACCATCCTATTATGCACTGGCACCCAGGTGCCGTAACACGGTGTGGAGCGTCGCTCGAAGATGGGGTCGACTCACAATGGCGTCAATCATACCATGTTCGAGTAAAAATTCCGCACGCTGAAACCCGTCCGGCAACCGCTGTTTGATGGTTTGTTCAATGACTCGTGGCCCTGCAAACCCGATCAGGGCTTTTGGTTCAGCCAGGATGATATCCCCTAACATCGCCACGCTCGCGGTGACGCCCCCGAAGGTTGGATCCGTCAGGAGAGAAATGAACGGCACTCCGGCTTCATGAAGCCGCGCCATGGCTGCCGCAGTCCTCGCCATTTGCATGAGAGAGAGGATGCCTTCCTGCATTCTCGCCCCACCCGACGTGGTCACGAGTATAAACGGTGTGTGTCCCTCTACGGCCCGGTCGGCGGCACGACAAATCTTTTCTCCAACCACGGACCCCATGCTGCCTCCCATAAATCCAAAATCAAAGATCCCCACCATGACCGGGCACGCATGGAGTCTCCCTTCTCCCGTAACGATGGCATCGCATCTGCCGGTTTTCTTCTGATAGGTCTCGATTCGTCCGAGGTATGGTTGCGTATCGACAAAGGTCAGGGGATCGCCCGGTGACAAGTCGGCATCCCACTCCTGGAAGCTGGCCGGGTCGAGCAAGACGTCAATCCGTTCCGGGACCGACAGGGGAAAATGGTATCCACACTTGGGACAGAGTTTGAAATTTTGATCGACTTCTTTCCGATAGACGACGGCACGGCAAAAGGCACATTTGATCCACATGCCTTCAACAATGTTCAGCCTGCCCTTTTCCCGTTCTTCCGACGAGCCCTTCTTAAACCAACCCATCGAGACGTTGTCCTTCGAAAGGGGTAAGCGAAAAACGGCGGCGGGGACAATCAGCCGCCGCGCGAGTGCATTTCCAAATGTGGATCCTGGCGAAGCTCGTCGACCTGAATAAATTGACCTCGCCTGCTTGAGGGCTCAAGCGCTTTGCGTTCTTCGGCGCCACGGTCGATCCGACCTTGCCAGCCTGACTGAATACGTGCCCGCACGGTCGCGTCATCGTTCATCCGAAGCGGTTCCCGCAAGTCCAATCCGTGTCTGGCATACAGACACAGATACCACAGGCCGTCCGCCGTTAAACGACTCCGATCACACGTGGCACAAAATGGCGTTGTCGTGGAAGGAATAATGCCAAACGTGATCCCATCGGGCAGGCGAAACCGCTGGGCCGGAGCCGAACTGTTTTCCCGAATCGGCTCAATCGGGCCATACGCCTGCCGGAGTCTCTCCAGAATCTCGGCCTGAGAAAAGACTTTTTCCATACCCCAATCATTCGCGCCGCCCACGTCCATGTACTCGATGAATCGCACCTCCGCCTCGACGCTTTTTCCATATTCGATCAAATCGACGAGTTCATCGTCATTGAATCCTTTGATCGCGACGGTGTCGATTTTGAGCCCGGCCAATCCGACCGTCTTGACCTGCTCAATGCCATGTAAGACTCGATCAAAGGAATCACGTTTGGTCAATTTTAGAAACCTGTCGGGCTTTAAGGTATCGAGGCTGACCGTGATACGATGCAAGCCGGCGTCACGGAGCGATTCAGCTTGCTCATCCAACAAAATTCCATTGGTGGTCAAGGCGATATCTTGAATGGAGGCCTGTTGTCTCAACAGGCGAATCAAGGCGGGAAGGTCACGACGAAGCAGGGGTTCTCCACCCGTCAATCGGACTTTGTCAACGCCGAACTCCGCAAAGATCTCCACCAACCGGTTGATTTCTTCAAAACTCAGGAGAGTTTCACGGGGAAGCCACGTATACTCATCTTCCGGCATACAATATCGACAACGCAGGTTACATCGATCCGTCACCGACACGCGTAAACTCCGCAAGGGACGACCAAACGTGTCGAAAAGATCTGAACTTGGCATAGACCCGGCGTTCATGGATGTTGCTCCACCCACATTTGCCCGTCCGGCGTGTGTTCACATTTCCAGATTGGCGTGATCTGCTTTAATTCGTCGATGCACCATTGACAGGCCTTGAACGCATCCGCTCGATGCATGGCACCTACCACAATCAAGACAATATTTTCCCCGATGTCGATTTCTCCGTACCGGTGCAGAACAAGCACTTCGATGACGTCAAAATCCTGTAACGCGCGATCACGAATCTCCCGGAGTTTCTTTTGGGCCATCCCTTCATAGTATTCAAACGTCATCCTGCTGACGTCCCGATCGTCCGAGCGATCTCGCGCGGTTCCGAGAAAAGTTGCAATGCCGCCAATGCGCGTGGATCGATTCTTCACCCGGTTGATTTCCTCGTCAATCGAAAAATTCTCTCGTTGGACCCGGACCAACATGGCTTCTGTATCAACGGTAGACATAGGAAGGCATCTCCCCTGGCGTACACGATCCGCCGGAAAACGGCGGAAGCAACGCGATTTCATCAGCGCTGGTGAGTTCGGTTTCACCGTGAGCAATGTTATGGTTCACCGACACAAGAATTTTTCTTTTGAGCAATAGATCCCCCACGTCGGGATTCATCGACTGGATCGCCACAATCAAATCATCGACCTTGCAGCCCTGGTCCAACCGTACCGTCAGTTCGGATTCGTTGTGAAGCTGCGTTTTCAACATGCCGAACAATTTCACCGTGACGGTCATGACCGTGGCCCATGAGCCGGCGCCAACGCCTCGGCTCGTTGATAGGTCCCGGATTTTCCTCCGGATTTCGAGACCAAACACACGTCACCAACACTCATGCCCTTATCGACGGCTTTACACATGTCGTAAATCGTCAACGCCGCAGTCGCCACGGCGGTCATGGCTTCCATTTCGACTCCGGTCTGACCGTTGGTTTTGACGGTGGCCTGGATGGTGATGGAACACTGTCCCCTCTCATCGGGCGTAAGATTTTCCTGGAAGTCGATATTCACGCTCGTGAGCATCAGCGGATGACACATGGGGACCAAATCCGGTGTCCGTTTGGCACCCATGACCCCGGCCACCTGAGCCACGGCCAAAACGTCGCCTTTAGCGATTTTCCCTTCCTGAATACGGCGTAGGGTTTCCGGGAGCATACTCACCCGTCCGTGAGCCACCGCGATTCGTTCAGTCGAACCCTTGGCCGACACATCGACCATCCTCGCACGTCCGGATTCATTGAAATGCGTAAAATCAGCCATGGCCTCCCTCGCTCAGACGTTTCGCGCTATTATAGGAGTCCTCTGAAAAGCGGGTCAAGCAATAGAGTCCGGTTCCCTGCCCCGACTTTCTCACCCCTGGTCGGAGCGGGACGGGGCAACTCCCGAAGCTTGACACGTCTTCCCGCCTTCCCGACAATGCCTGCATGCCTGAAGCCATCATCATTGAAGGAATACGTTTTCAGGCGAGGTGCGGGGTCACGCTTGACGAACGACAACGCCCGCAACCCCTGTTGGCGGATCTCGAAGTCACCTGTTCGGTCGAAGACGCCATTCATTCCGACAGCCTTGCAAAAACCGTGGATTACGCACGAGTCATCCAACGGATGATTGACGTGGGGACAACCAATGAAAACGCATTGATCGAACGATTGGCGGACCAGATTGCTCAAATGCTCATGCTGGAATTTCCTATCCATCAATTAACGCTCTGGCTTCGAAAAGCCGCGCCACCGCTCCCGGACGTGTCGGGTTCGGTCGGCGTACGCCTGACGTACCCTCGCACGCGAGCGGTTGATTCCCCTTCCTTCTTCCACCCGTCCCCTTTTCTGCACGCCACGGCAGACATGATCCCTAAAGGTAAAATCTTGGACGTGGCCGCCGGAGAAGGGCGCCATGCCCTGTACATGGCGTCTCAAGGGTATGAAGTCATCGGCCTTGACCGGGACGAACACGCACTCGACACCTTAACACGTACGGCCAAGGACCATCGACTTTCAAACCTTTCGACGTGGAACGTGGACCTGGAAAAAGACCCGGAGGAGCCCCCCTCCCTTGGCAATCAGGAATACGAGGGGATTCTGGTGTTCTTCTATCTCTTCCGACCACTCTTTCCCTCTATCCTGCAAGCCCTCAAGCCCGGTGGTGTCCTGATCTATGAAACGTTTTTGATCGACAACCACGTACAATTCCAGCATCCCCGAAGGAAAGAATTCTGTTTAGGGCATAACGAACTGCTTCACGTCACGCATCCGTTGCGAGTGTTACACTATGAGGAAGGACCACACCCCTCTCCTCATCAAGGGACGGCCATAACCGCACGGCTCGTGGCCCAAAAAGCCTGACCCGGCTTTGCCACGGGGTCACGATAAGGCTCCGGAGGCGATCGTTTTTTCATCAATGGCACGAATCGATCTTCATCTTCACACTACCTACTCCGACGGCAGTCTGCCACCGGCGGAAGTCGTAGCCTTGGCCCATCATGCGGGAGTCACGGCCATGGCGATCACGGATCACGACATCGTGGACGGCATTCCCCACGCCATGGAGGCGGCAACGAAGCTGGGCATCGAAGTCGTCCCAGGCGTCGAGTTGAGTTCACGCCATAACGGACAGGAACTCCACGTCCTCGGCTATTTCTTCGATTGGCAGGATCCGACCTTCCAGGACCACCTGGCTCAACAGCGTCTTTCACGACACGTCAGAAATCCACAGACCATCGAACGGCTTCACGCATTGGGGCTTGACCTGTCCGAAGACGAAGTCAAGGCAAAGGCCGGCTCCGACTCCATTGGCCGTCCGCATATCGCTCAGGTTCTGGTTGACAAGGGGTACGTGAGGAATGTCCAGGAAGCCTTCGATCGCTACCTGGGCGAAGGAGCCGCGGCCTACGTGCCCCGGACGTTGGCCGACACGCGTGAAGTCATCACCTGGATTCGCAACGCGGGAGGCGTCCCGGTCCTGGCTCACCCGAGGTGGACTCGGTGTCAGGGGGAGCCCCTGTATCGCTTGTGTGCCGGCTTAAAGGAGGCTGGGCTGTTGGGGTTGGAAGTGTTTTACGGCACCCATACCCGGCAACAAACGTCGCGGTATCTTGAATTGGCAAAACGGTTGGACCTGGTAGTCACCGGCGGAAGCGATTTCCACGGTGCGGCGAACCCGGCTATTCAGGTCGGTCGAGGAAAGGGAACCTTAAAAGTCCCGGCCGCGCTATTGGAGCCCTTACGCCGAGCCGCCCGGCCATAACCCGTGAGGCAGACTACCGTCGGGTTACGCCTTCGGCTAACCCGACCTACAAATGCACATGCAAGACAAAAGCCGTCCAGCCGTGTAGGTCGGATTAGCGCAGCGTAATCCGACAAGAGCTAATTTTCCGGCGCTTCGACGATGTGGTTTTCAAAGCGGGTACAGCCCTCAGACCGTCGGGTTACGCCTTCGGCTAACCCGACCTACAAATGCACATGCAAGACAAAAGCCGTCCAGCCGTGTAGGTCGGATTAGCGCAGCGTAATCCGACAAGAGCTAATTTTCCGGCGCTTCGACGATGTGATTTTCGAAGCGGGTACAGCCCTCAGACCGTCGGGTTACGCCTTCGGCTAACCCGACCTACAAATGCACATGCAAGACAAGAGCCGTCCAGCCGCGTAGGTCGGATTAGCGCAGCGTAATCCGACAAGAGCTAATTTTCCGGCGCTTCGACGATGTGGTTTTCAAAGCGGGCACAGCCCTCAGCCAGTAACCGGTTCGTCAGCATTTCACCGGGCCATTCAATCGGCAGGTCCGCCGTAAAGACCCAGACGTCCGGCGAGGTCCAGATCGGGCCATGGTCTTCCGGTAAATCAGGGTCGAAAAGGTCCGTCCAGACGGGCATATAGACCCCGTTACCACATTGCGTGTGCAAATGAACGATGGCTCGACTCCGAACCGGCGGGTCGAGATCATGCCAGACCGCTGCCGTTTCATCGGCCAATCGATGAAGTCTCACGGCGTTCTGCGCGTCAAACATGCCATACGCGGCTCCTTTCTGCTGGGGGTCCTCTCCGAAGACGCCCGGCCTTGCCATTGATGCAGGCTCATCAGGCCCAGGCAACTGTGCGGGCTGCCGAGAGGCCGAGATGAACGCACCGGGCTTACAACCGGGCTTGGGAGCCCGCAGGAGGGGCGGGCTCTCCCCCTCCCGCATTCCCTCTTCGTCATGCCATCTCTGATTATGGCCCTGCTTATCTCTCAAGCTGGCAACGGGACGTCATAAATAATTTCGGAACCTCTGATTTATTGCCCTATCGGGCGCATGGCTGCGTTGTGTCCTCGCTCAACCCTCACCTTCCGCCATGCGGGGCTGGATGCCTGCGTGTTCAAGTCACTTCGGGAGGTACGAGAAATCACTCGCCACTGGATCACAGCATACAATGAGGAACACCCTCATAACAGCTTGGGAAGCATACCTCCTGCCATGTTCAGACGGCAGGTCGAAAAAGCCAGAAACTTTATTTTAGAATTGTCTCATTGACAGGAAAACTTACACTTGAATTTCAGGAAACTTGTGAAAATCTGTGCAGTGACGGATTAAAATATTACAGCCCGGTGGATCGGATGAGTCGAATCGAACGTGCTCTCGAACACCTTCAGCAATTCCCTTGTGAAGTTATGCCCTTCGTTCTTGATCTCTCGAAAAATAGGATCATTTCGCTTCTCAATTTCCAACGTCTCCAAGTATTTTCTGGTTTCAGGGTCTTCCAGCTTTTCTAGAAAACAATTATAGCTGGTTAGAACCGGCTCCATAGCAGCTTTACCGCATATCTTTATCATTCGTTCCATTACGGGACGGTCGAACAAGTCCTCCAGCATTTCGATCTTTTCGTCCCGTGCACGATCGGCCGTCATGGCAATGCTGAACAAGCCGCTCGCGTAGAGAAGCTTCCGAGAGAAAACGAGCTTGATGTTCCGAATCGCCCACGGTTTCGGAATACCGTTCCCGGAGATCTTGAACTCGTAATCGACCGCTACGGTACGGTAGTACCTGATGATGTCATTGAGCAGAAACAGCGCCAACTGGTGATCTGTCATGCCTTCGCCAATATAGCGCTCCAGTATCTCTCGTCGGAAACCTTGCAGCCCCTCTTTGTTGAACAGCCACTCCCCTTCAAGGAGCAACAATATTCGCCGCGTGATGTTCTTGTTGCTGTCGTCGTCTCCTCCGATGTTGGCAAGAATTTCGCTTCGACTGACTGGCTCACCAAAGGCGCCACCCTCCGATGGACTGTTGTCGACAATGCTGCGGATTTTGGAACGAACGCGCTCGCTCAGGTCAGGGGCCGTTTCTGTATCGTCGGACAACATGACGTAGTCGATGTCCGATTGGGCCGATGCCTCGCGCCGTGCATATGATCCACAACAAACCAGTAAGGTCGCGCTGCCAAGGGATAATTCTTTGAGTCGATCTCTGATTTTAGAAAGCTGGCATTTGGAATATTCCAAACTGCGTTCATACGGCGTCGTCATAGAACAAAACTCCCTGCGAACCGGTCACAGCTTTAACCGCCGAATCGATCTTCATCTTCAACGTCAAAATACGCTTGCTACGACTGTGCCGATAACGAACATCGTCTTGTCGAGAAAAAAAATCTCCTTCTCGGTCGATATAATAGTTGCGAAATACGTAGCAGACAGGTTCGTCGACTAGACGAATGACTTCGGCTTTGAACGAACGGCTCGTGAGCAATTCTCTTAATCCCGGCAGTTGTTGAAACAGCTTGGTTTCGGTGCCGAAAAAAGAAGCGCATTTAATTCGTCCAAGATTCTTCCGAAGAAATATCTTGCATACAAAATCGGAAAGAACAGAATCTTCGGAATTTATAATCTCTTTATAGACCAAATCTTTGCATTTCCAAAACGCATCTACGATATCCTTATCTTTCTCGTTTTCCCGTTTTATTGCCGCATCCGTCACAATGTCCGGACTGGAGGCGCTGGGAGTGCTTCGCATGTATCTGTAGGAACGGAGGATACCTTCAATCGTGTCAAAATTGATTGGACCATGAAAGAAACCATCGAAGCTCGCGACCTCTCCGGAAACAACAGCGACCAATTTTTCAACATCTACACCATAGCGCCGAAAAATCGAAAAGACGTTCTTGCCGAGAGGCTTCCGGCCGCAAATGATGTCCTTCGACGCAGTATGATGATCTATTCCGAATTTCTCCCTGAAAACGGATTCCACGGAATGCGACAGCGGGGGATGGCCGATATCGTGCAGGAGGGCAGCTGCACACAGCAAGCGGCGCTCAGATCGCCGTATGTGGCGCCTGAGGCAGTACAGACGTGCCAACTGCATGACCCCGAGACTGTGCTCGTAGCGAGAGTAGCGGATTGCGCCGGGTTTGCCGTTCGGCCGAGGGATTAGGCAATAGTCGATGGCTCCGAGAAAACGAATATCCTTCAGGCGCTGGAAGGCCTGAGTGTCGATAAGCTCCATTAGCAACGGATCTTTATCGGTTGCATCAAGGAGGTCGGTCGGCTCACGAAAGCCGTGTGTCACCGGTGGCGTTGATATGTCGAGTTGCGCTGACAAAACGGTCATCACCAGGAATATCGTTGTCTGCCGCGGACCCGTGGTGCCACCATATCTGACATCCGATTATGACTGCGTGAGAGGCTCATGACCGTATTGGAGTATTCCGATTCCGAACACTCACGGCCAAAATCCAGAGTGCAAGGGCGAAGCCAAACGGGGCGACAAGGTTTCGTAGTTGCGGCATGGGGTTTCGGATACGATGCAGTCGAACTGACAGTCCTGAAGGACGAAGACTTCAACAAGGTACCATTTTTGTAGGCTTCTCGCACCTTAGCATACAACCTGCTCAACTCATCATGTTTTTTTGGAGGAAGACGGCTGCGGTGCGATGAGAAGGGCGCTGAGAATGCCGTTGAATCGCAACAAGTTGAGGGCTGCAACACTGCGAACTTCCGTCAGTTCGTCTATGCGCCTAAACTCGCGGTTCGACCTCACCGTTTATATCAAAGCAGAAAGGACCACCAGCAACGATAGAGTTGCAATAGTAGTGTCTTTCATTTCCATGTGTCAAGCGAAACCACCCCGCGCTCCTCGACGACCACTAGCGCCTTAACTTGACGGCGCGCCCTGCGTCTGACGATACGGGAACGGTTGCAGGCGGCTGAAGAGTTGAGCGATCTGTCGAGGGCTTTTCAGCAGATGAGAGCCGCCGGCAAATTCAAACCGGCTTCCTCACAAACGTAGACCGGCAGGCCGCAGGTCGAATCAGCGCAACGCAATCCGGCAAAATCCCAAGACAACGACCCTGGATCCTCGATTACAAATGTCGAGGATGACAGAAAGAGAATCAGTCGGAGCAAGTTGGATCAGCAGGTCGGATCAGCGGAGCGTCATCCGACAGGAGCTAATTTTCCGGCGCTTCGACGATGTGGTTTTCAAAGCGGGTACAGCCCTCAGCCAGTAACCGGTTCGTCAGCATTTCACCGGGCCATTCAATCGGCAGGTCCGCCGTAAAGACCCAGACGTCCGGCGAGGTCCAGATCGGGCCATGGTCTTCCGGTAAATCAGGGTCGAAAAGGTCCGTCCAGACGGGCATATAGACCCCGTTACCACATTGCGTGTGCAAATGAACGATGGCTCGACTCCGAACCGGCGGGTCGAGATCATGCCAGACCGCTGCCGTTTCATCGGCCAATCGATGAAGTCTCACGGCGTTCTGCGCGTCAAACATGCCATACGCGGCATACACCGGAACCTCCAACATGTTCGGCGCCAAGGCGATCTCAGGACATTGATCCATAAGACCCTGCAACAAGGTTTCCCGCTCTTTGTCGGAGATGGTCTCCGGGAGGGACGAATCCTTCGCACCAATTAATTCAAACAACAAAAATGCCGTTGATTCGACGGGAGGATGCAGGCGGGCGGTAATGGGTTGCCGGCGCTGGGAACTGGCCATACAGGACACATGTTCGTGGAGCTTCTGAAGGGTTAAAAAATCAAGCGTCGTATCAGTCAACAATCGCGGCTCGACCGTCACCACGGTTCCGGGAGGGATTTGCAAACATTCCCGCAATAATTCCGCTGTTTTTTCCGGATTAAGTTTCAATCCGAGAGGCGCAGCCAAATTCGCCTGCAGAGACAACTCAAGCGCGCCCAAAATGGCATAAGCCGGGTCGTCATCGTGATCACTCTCGATCAACACCGAGCACGCGGCCTCCGCCAACAGGTCAAACAACCACTCGGCCATTTCCTCATCCAACGCCGCCAGAACGGTGAGCACGTCATGCTCGCGGTCCTGTTCGAGCAATGCTTGCAGAACTTCGATGGCGAGTTCGGAATCACCGTGATCGTGCCGGCGGGCATTGATCAGATGAATCAGGTCTCGGGTTAACGGGTCAGGGCGATACCAACTGGACATGTGCGGAGTTCGAACTCGACGTCTGCTAAAATTTGCGGCCACCCCAGCCAGGGAATGAGGGCGGCATCAACTCAAGAGGGCATCCTTTTGTTTCGCCGCTTGCAGGATTCATTCTGCATACGGTGAATCCGATATGCAAGCCATTTTCTTCAATGACCGGAGGTCATGACGGCTCCGTCCTTTTTCAACGAACTGCGCAACGCCGTTGCTCTCTCATACCGTCTTGAAACTGAAAGGCCCGATCCATGGCAAGCCGTCACGTGCGTCGGCACGTTCGTCCCAACCCTCACGTCCTTGCCACGGTTTGACATGCCTGAAGACGAGTGGTATGAAAAGGACCAAGAAGGTACGTCGACGCCCGTCTGTTTTCCGAGCACTCTTTTCACGAGACACTCATGACAGCGACAATGGTTTCTCACGCGCGGTCATCCTTCTCTCCCCTTCTCTTTGCCCAGGACAATGACCAGGACCTTGAGTTCGACGACGGATTAGAAGATTTCGATGACCCTCGGCATAGACCCCCTCGCCGCCGATGGTTTCTGATCTTCCTGCTCATCCTGTTGGGCATCGGAACCTGGTACGTCGTGACGGATCCGGAGCGACGGTCTTCCATCATCCAAATGGCGTCCAACACGATGCATGCCGTCCTCGATATACGGACTGAAGACCCCACTCCCCAACGCGACCGCAACGTCTCTCCCCCGTCGTACGTGCCTCCCATGCCGGCCTTTCACGAAGGACAACGTGTCACCGTCGCGCTGAAGGAAGGTCGTCAGGCTCGCTTCCGGCTAGGCGATGAGGCTGGAGAAAAACAACTGGGTCCCGTGGTGAAAACGGGCGACGTCCTCACGATCAGCGACGGGAGTCTCATCGAGAAGCAGTGGAGGTATTTCGTACAAACGGAAACCGGAGACTCGGGCTGGATCAAGGAACGATACCTTCAACCTCAATCATAAGTCGCAGCCAAGTTCCCACGCAGATGCCCACCGTCACGGAAGCCCACGCCTACTGCACCAGAAAGACCAAAGACAGCGGGAGCAATTTTTACTATTCATTTCTCTTTTTACCCCGTCCCCGCCGGGAAGCCATCTATACCGTATACACGTTGTGTCACGAGTTGGATGCGGCCGTGGATCACCCCCCTGACGGAGTGGATCCATACGACCAACTTGCGCAATGGCGCCGGGAAATCGAGGCGGCGTATCAAGGCACCCCGCAATATCCGGTGACCATCAGCCTGGCGGATCACGCCCGCAAGCTGGATATCCCCCAGGACTACTTTCAAAAACTGATTGCCGGCATGGAAATGGATCTGACGATCAGGCGGTATGCCACCTTTGAAGATCTCTATCCCTATTGCTATCGCGTGGCATCGATCGTCGGATTGATCTGTTTAAAAGTGTTCGGAACCATGGACCCGCGTGCGCAGGACTATGCCATCAACTTGGGCATGGCTTTTCAACTGACCAACATCATGCGCGACATTGGAGCCGATGCCGAACGGGACCGGATTTATGTGCCGCAAGAAGACCAGGCTAGGTTTGGCTGTTCCGAGGAGCAGCTATTAGCCAAGACCTCTTCGCCTCAATTCATTCAACTCATGGAATTCCAGGCTGCCCGGGCCCATGAATACTATCGAAAAGCACAAACCGTGTATGACACCCTTTCATCGGCCGATCGTCAATCTTTGCTCTCCGCGGAAATCATGCGCGTCATCTACTTCAACCTGTTAACCCGTATTGAAGAAGCGCGATTTGCCGTGTTTTCTTCTCGCATTCGCGTCCCTCCCCTTCATCGTCTGACCCTGGCCCTGACGGCGTGGGTGCGCCGGTCGTTTCAAAACCGTGTGTCCCGCCGCGGGTAAGGCATCACCGGTGAGTGAAGGACCCTGCGCCGGTCACGTTGCCGCCGAATTGACAACGACGCACCCTCTTCCTATGATGCGATTGGTATGAAAATAGCCAACGCCACGCCGAATCTGTCATTCCGAGAGAAGCGAGGAATCTCTCCCTCCCCCACCGAACGCTTGGAAAAGCAGATCCTTCGCTTCGCTCAGGATGACAACCTGCAACATTTTCATCCCTTAGGGTGCAGGCGACAAGCCTACATGAGGGATTCCTATGTCGCTCGCTGACCTCTGCGAATCTCTGCGCAACTGCCAGCAATGTCGTCTGGCTTCCGGACGGACGCAGGTCGTGTTCGGGAGCGGGAATCCGGAAGCCTCGATCATGTTCGTCGGAGAAGCCCCGGGGTTCCACGAGGACAAGCAAGGGGTGCCGTTTGTCGGCGCGGCGGGAAAGCTGCTAACGGAATTATTGGAATCGGTCGGGCTGTCCCGGTCACAGATTTATATTGCAAACGTCATCAAATGCCGTCCGCCTCAGAATCGCGACCCCGCACCGGATGAAGTCGAGACGTGCAAACCGTTTCTTCTTCAGCAAATTCACTATATCAAACCACACGTCGTCTGTTCCCTGGGCAACTTTGCCACCCAAACGCTTTTGGAAAGAAAAGTCGGGATCACCAAGGTACACGGCCAACCGATTCAACTATCGGAGTTTCAACTGTTTCCGCTGTTCCATCCCGCCGCGGCTCTGCACAACGACAATCTCCGCCCTCTGCTTCAGGAAGATTTTCAAAAATTGAAACGGCTTCTGGATACGATGGCGATTCCACTACAGGAGCCGGCGATTCCGGCAGGTGCCCAACCCATCCAAATGGATTTGTTTTAGAATGCCATAGTGCCAAATGGCTGCATTTTGTATTACGTTTGGAGTATCTTTGCATCAAAATGGTGCTATTTGGATGCCTTTTAGATACCTTTTGGATTCTTAGCGAGAAGGTCTGATTTTGTAGGTCGGATTAGCGTAGCGTAATCCGACAGTCGTAGCGGATTGTCTAATGCGTTGACAGCACGAATGGACGGCCACACTCAGAATTGTCATTCTGAACCGGAGGCGAAGAATCTCGTGGTTCTGGCGTTGGGTTTTTCAGTGACAGATTCCTCGCTTCGCTCGGAATGACAGCTATGGTGTTGACTGGGGGGAGTTGTCGGGTTACGCCTTCGGCTAACCCGACCTACAAAAAAAGACTACGGGTTGTCATCACCGGGGGGATCTTCACTCGATGCTTCGGGTTCTTCGTCGGATTCTTCGTCTGGTTCTGCTTCGGTTTCTTCATCGGTTTCTTCGTCTGTCTCTTCGAGTTCTTCTTCCGGCGTTTCGAACCACTTGACCAGCATTTCTTCCCACCACACTTCATCGACTTCCGCACCCGGATCGACCCCCAGGAAAGACACGTCGGCCTCCGTCATATCCGGATCAATATCCGTCGGACGAAACCGGGCGCGATCGATCACTTCCTTGGTCGCATACCCGCCGACGATCCAGGACGGTGTATCGGCACGTCGGGATTTATACGCCTGAAGTTGAAGCTTGAGATAGACAAACGTTTTCCGCTGCGCAGCATCCTCAAACCCGCTGGGCGTGAGGCTCAAGGTTTTTTCGATTTTTTTTCGCCATTCCCGTTGATCATAGCGCGAGGTGACCAACTGCAAGGCTTTGACTCCATCCTCGACGTCAAGTGGCATAACGACTCCTTCGGCTTCCGGGACACTCGCGCATTCAATCGCCCCCCACCATCATCTCACGTATCCGTATGGTGGGGCTCGCCAGTTTCCCTCGAAAGGCTAAATCATTCCCGATCGACTCAATATCCTGGAACATCTGTTTCAAATTACCGGCGATTGTCACTTCCTGAACCGGATAGGCCAATTCGCCGTTTTCAATCCAAAAACCGGAGGCGCCGCGAGAATAGTCTCCCGTCACCATATTCACGCCGAATCCAATCAATTCGGTGACGTACAACCCTTGTGTGACGGAGTGAATGATCTCGTCGGGCGACACGTCACCGGAATGAAAAAACAGATTCGTCGGAGACACGGTCGGATTATCACCGATACTTCTGGCAGCGTTTCCGGTGGACGCCATCCCCAACTTTCTTCCGGAATACGTATCCAACAAATAGCTGGAAAGCACACCTTGTTCGAGGATCATCGTCTTTCGGGTCGGCAACCCCTCCCCGTCGAAAGGACGAGACCCGATCTTGCCGGGCATCCGACCGTTGTCTTCCACGTTCACGTGTGTCGGAGCGATGGGCTTCCCCAACTGCCCCAGTAAAAACGAAGCCCCTTTATACAGTGAATACCCGGAGACCGCACTCGCGAGGTGCCCCAACAAACTGCACGCCATTTCCGGATCAAAAATCACGGGAACCCGTTGGGTCCCGACCTTGCGAGCCCCCAAACGCCGAAGCGTCCGCTCCGCTGCAATTCGTCCGACCGACTCCGGATCCTCCAATTCATGCCGCTTACGCGAGACCGTATACCAGTAGTCCCGCTGCATGCCCTGGCCATCAGCGCCTTCGGCGACGGGCGCCACGGACAAGGAAAACCGGGAACTCCGATGGTACCCCAGAAACCCATGCGTGTTGGCCAACACTATCGCGCCATAGGCCGAACCACACTCGGCCCCTTCCGAATTGGTCATGCGGGGATCGGCATCCATGGCAGCCCGTTCCGCGCGTTGAGCCACGTGAATGGCTTCTTCCACGGGCAGAGTGGTGGGATCATAGAGATCCAGATCGGGGACATCCGTCGCCAGCGCCGCGTGTTCTGGAAGTCCCGACGTCTCATCCTCAGCCACCGCCCGGGCAAGGGCACAGGTATCGGCAACCAACTGCGTGAGCGACGATTCGGAAAAATCCGAGGTGGACGCACTGGCGGACCGTTTCCCGAAAAAAACCCGAATTCCCAGACGCTTTTCTCGTGCCTGACTCAAACACTCGACGGCCGACAAGCGAACCTGAACCGACACGGAATCCCCTTCCGCCACCAGGACGTCGGCTGCCGTGGCCCCATGGGCTTTCACCCGGTCGACCAATTCGGCGGCAAGCGTCTTCAGGACTTCCGATGATTCATTCATGATAAAGGATGATAAATTGACTGAATGGGCTTGAGGATAGCGTGTTGAAGGTTTCTACGAGAGGTGCTAGGTAGCGGTGCCTCCCACCGTAATCTCATCGATTCGAATCGTCGGCAGCCCCACGCCGACCGGAACGGATTGACCTTCTTTTCCGCAGGTCCCGATGCCCGAATCCAATTGCAAATCATGACCCACCATCGACACCTGCTTGAGAACGTCGGGCCCGCTCCCGATGAGCGTCGCCCCTTTGACCGGTTTCGTGACTTTGCCATCCTCGATGAGATAGGCTTCACTCGCCGAAAAGACGAACTTGCCGTTCGTGATATCCACCTGCCCACCCCCAAACGAAACGGCATATAAGCCTTTCTTGACGGACCGGAGAATATCCTCGGGTTCGGACGTACCGGCCAGCATGAAGGTATTGGTCATCCGCGGCAGCACGATGCTTCGAAAATCCTCACGCCGGCCGTTGCCGGTTAAGGGAATGCCCATCAGCCGGGCATTGAGACGATCCGTGATATACCCGCACAAGATGCCCTCTTCGATCAGGACGGTCCTGGTCGTGGGCGTGCCTTCATCGTCGATATTGAGCGATCCCCGCCTGAAAGGCAACGTCCCATCATCCACGATCGTACACACGTCGGACGCCACGCGCTGACCGAGTAGATTACTGAACGCCGACGTTTTCTTGCGATTGAAATCCGCCTCCAGGCCGTGACCAACGGCCTCATGCAACAGAATCCCCGGCCAACCGCCCGCCAACACCACCGGCAAAATTCCCGCCGGCGCGTCCACGGCACTGAGATTCAGGATAGCCTGCCGGGCAGCTTCCCGAGCATAAGACCGCGCTCGATCCTGTTCATGGTAAAAGGAAAAACCGACGCGCCCGCCTCCGCCGAAGGTTCCCACCTGTCGATTAGTCCCCTCTTCGGCAATACACGTCACCTGGAGTCGGGATAACGGCTGCACGTCGCCGGCTCGTAAGCCTTCGGTGGTCGCAACCAGCATCATTTTATGCTCGGTATTCAAGGAAGCCATCACCTTCGTAATACGAGGATCATAGCGACGCGCTTCCTGATCGATCAGGTTGAGCAGATCCACACGCTCCTGCGTGGCGACGTCGGTCAGGGGCTGTTCAAGCGGATAGAGATTATGCGGCCCCGCGGGACGATGAGTGACGGGGACCGGAACGTCGCCTTGCGGGGAGTCGGCGATATACCGCGCGGTATCCGCGGCAATTTCCAAATCCCGTTTCGACAATTCGTCGGAATAGGCAAACCCGGTTTTTTCCCCGGAGGTGGCCCTGACCCCGGCACCCTGAGAAATACTTTTGACGGCCCGTTTGACGATGCCTTCCTCCATGGACACGGATTCCGCAATCGTCGATTCAAAATAAATATCCGCGTAATCCACGGCACGGACGTTGACCCGAGCCAAAGCCTGCTCGACCTCGCGTTCTTCAAGGGCAAAATGTTCGAGTGCAACAACCTGTTCAGACATGATTTCTACACTTAACACGACCACTGAAATTTGCGCAAGAATCCTGCATGCAGGCTTATGACGCCCTCTTCCGTCATCCCCGACCCGATCAGTCGCGTAGGTCGGGTTAGCCAAAGGCGTAACCCGACAATCCGTGGCCGAACACGCGGCCCCACCACGCGGGAGAGCGGTATAATAAAGAAGAAACAGAAAGCCGGACGGAACAACGGGAAGGAGAACGCCTACATGGGGTCTCCGTCGAGCACAGAACGGACGCGGTAACGGCGGACCGGTCGCCGCCGCCGGCCACCGGCGTGTCCGGGGGTGCCCGGAAGACGCGCGGGCAAGCGCCCGCGCCGAGGGCCGCGCAGTTGCCCAAATTAAAATAGCCCAGAGCCATAAAAAATAGCGTTTCACAACACGGGTGAAGTTTGCTTATCCTAACAGGCGATCACATGAGCGACTAACCCTGTTCGGAGTTCCGCGACTATGCCGTCTCTTCCCCCGCTTGATTGCCTGCGCTTCTTTGAAGTCGCGGCCCGCCGCGAGAGCTTCGCCAAGGCGGCCGTGGAACTCCACGTCACACCATCGGCCGTGGCCTACCGCGTCAAGATACTGGAACGGCATCTCGGCGCCGCGCTGTTCGCGCGCGTGCATCGCGGCGTCTGCCTGACAGGGCGCGGCAAGGCGTATCTGAATGATGCCCAACGCATTCTGGCCGAGATCTCGGTCGTCTCGGAACGCCACGGCGAGTCCGGGACGCAGCGGCTGAAACTGGTATCGGTCGAGGCCGTCGCCGAGAAGTGGCTCATGCCGCGGCTCGCGGATTTCAACCTGGCCCACCCCGGCGTCGTCATCGAGCTGGAGACCAACCATCGCAGCGTCAACCCGGCGCGACGCGATTTCGATATCTGGCTCGCCTATGTCGGCAAGACCGCCGCGCCGCGCCCGGAGGGGCTGTACGAAGAGACGCTCTACCAAGAAGACCTGCTCCCGGTCGGCAGTCCGAGCCTCATCGAGGCGCGCGGCAGGCCCGGCAGCCCGCTCGACCTGCACGAGTGGCCCCTGCTGTACGATCTCGGCTGGGATACGGACTGGCCGTACTGGTTCGCGCGCCAAGGCAAACGCGCGCCGGACCTCTCGCGGGCGTCGGGCTTCCGGCTCTACAGCATGGTGATCGCCGCCGCCGTGGAAGGCATCGGGGCGGCCATCGGCCACTCGCAGGTGATCGCGCGGGAGCTGGAACGGGGCGAGTTGGTCCCGCTCTTCGACCGGCAGGTCGCGGCGCCCGCGCGGTGCTGCCTCATCACGACGGCCGACTCCAGGCGCAAGCCGGGCGTCCGGGCATTCCGGAAATGGATCCGGAAGATGGCCTGACCCGCCGGCCGGTCGACGCCCCCGCGCGCCGCGCGGGCCCTCCCGCATCACCGCGCGGGCCATCCCGCATCGCCGTCGAGCCCCCTCGCATGTGCCCAAATTGAAATATCCCACAGCCCCTAAACTTTCCGTTTCACAACCCCCCTGCGACACGTTTACACTAAAAAGTGAGCAAACCCTGGTGTGGCGGCGCCTGAAGCTCCGGACCGAGGGCCGGCGCGACGTGTCGCGCGGCACGTCGCCTGGGCCCGCGGGGTTTCATGGGGCACGTCACGAAACGAACGGAAGAAGGGAACGAATGGCACGGCGAGGGGAAGTGGCGACAGGCGTGACGGCGTGGGAAATGTCCGGCCTCCTGGCCGGGATCGCCCGCTTCCCGCGGGTCCGGCTCGGCCACGCGCCGACGCCGCTTGACGCCGCCCCCAATCTCGGCGCCGCCCTCGGGGTGAAACTCTGGATCAAGCGCGACGACTGCACGGGTCTCGCCTTCGGGGGCAACAAGGTGCGCCATCTCGAATTTGAACTCGGCGAGGCACAGGCGCGCGGCGCGGACACCGTGCTGGTCACTGGCGCGGTGCAGTCGAACCTGGTCCGCCTCACCGCCTCCGGCGCGCGGCGGCTCGGGATGGAAGCGCACGTCCAGCTCGAAGATCGCGTGGAGGGGGACGACGAACTCTACCGCACCTCGGGCAACCTGCTCCTCAACCGGATGCTCGGCGCGACGCTGCACGCGTTCCCGGTGGGCGAGGACGAGGCGGCGGCGGACGCGGCGCTCGAGCGGCTGGCGGCCAAGCTCGCAGCGGAGGGTCGCAGGCCGTACGTCATCCATTCCGCGCCCGGCCACCCGCCGCTCGGCGGGCTCGGCTACGTGGTGGCGGCAGGCGAAGTCATGGAGCAGGCCCGCGCCCGGGGCATCGGGTTCGATGCGGTGGTCTGCGCCTCGGGCAGCGCGCTCACCCACGCCGGAACCCTGGTCGGCATGCGGGCGCTGGGCGAAAGGGCGCCGGTGTACGGCATTTGCGTGCGACGCGAAGCCCGCGCCCAGGGCGCCCGCGTGGCGAAGCTCGCGGCGGAGCTCGCGGCGATGATCGGCCGCCCGGCGGCGTTCGAGGCGGCTGACGTCGAGGTGGACGACGGCGTGCTCCCGCCGGGGTACGGCCGGCTCAACGACGCGGTGCGCGAAGCCATGGCGATGGCGGCGCACCACGAAGCACTGCTCCTCGACCCGGTCTACACCGGCAAAACCATGGCGGGCCTCATCGCCCAGGTGCGCGCGGGTCGCATCGCCGCGGGAAGCCGGGTGCTCTTCATCCACACCGGCGGCCAGCCGGCGCTCTTCGCCTATGCCGGGCGGCTCGGGCCCTGGCTCTCGAAGGCCCCGCCGACCTTCGGTCACGACAATGGCGACGAGCCGTGAGCGGCTGTCCGGGGTCGCGGGGGTGTCAGGAAAGGAAGGACAGGATGGCGCGCAAGGAGACGGCGCGGTTGGACGGCAGTGGCGCGAAGGCGACCCGGATGAGAGCGGCGGCGGCGCTGGCGGCCGTCCTCGCGCTCGCAGGCGCCGGGTGCGCCCCGGAGGCGTTCACCCCCTCGTCCGGTGATCCCGAAAAACCCGCCCGGGCCTGCATCGCGGTCGACGAGGCGACCCCGCTCGCGATGAGCCCGGCCGACCGCGCGCAGTGCGAGCGCACGATGCGCGGGTGGTACGCCGAGACCTGGTACCCGCGCCCCGATCCGGCGGATCGCTACGAGGGCGACGCGCAACTCGCGTACCTCCGCGCCAAGGTCCTGAAGTGCAGGCGCCCCGCGGACGCGTACCGGCTCACGGGCAAGGATCGCTGGACGGCGCTGATGCGGTGCCTGGTGATCGTCCGCACGCGCTGAAGAGGCGGGCGCGGTCGGTCCGGCGGCGCCAGGCCACCTGGCGCTTCTCTCCTATCTGGTCATTCCGGGCTTGTCCCGAGCGCAGAGAAGGACCTGCGAGAAATCTCGTCGTTTCTCCTTTTCCCCATCTGTCATCCCTGTATGTGTTCACTCATTCGTTGACAATGTTCACCGCTTCCTTCCGTGCCCCGGTTCCCCTCCTTTGTTGTTGTGTCCCGTGAGATTCTGTAACAAGTGCAAAGGGGCCTGATAGTTGAGGCACCTTAACCGGGTGCGATTGTAATTGTCCACCACCCGGGTGATAAAGGCGTTCCGCTCGGCGTGACTCCGAAACCGATTGCTGCAATGGGCCCGGAGCGGGGGCTGGCTCTGTAACGCGTCACTCAGCCGCCGGTTAAAGCGTTCCACCATGCCATTGGTCTGCGGATGATAGGGCCGGATCAGGCGATGAGTGATCCCATGCGCCCGGCACACGTGAGCCAGGCGATGCGTGCCGCTCGGCTGGCCCGCCGGTTTGCCTTGCTTGTGCACGGCAAACCGATCGGTAAACGCGCCATCATTATCGGTCAAGATGGTGTGCACTTTGTGCGGAAACGCGGCCAGGAATTCTTCGACGGCCTGCGTCACCGTGGCGGCCGTCCGCCGGGCCAGCACCTTGACCCAGACATAGCGGGTGGCGCGGTCAATGGCCACGAACACATAACTGGGTTGCTTCTGTCATTTGCTTAACACTTTCAGATCCAGATGAATGTAGCCGCAGGGGGTGGCCGCGAACCGCCCCACCGGCGGCGCGTCGGGGGAGGCGGGGGGCAACCGCGCGACGCCCAGCCGCACCAAGCAGCGATGGATCGCGCTCCGACTCAAGGGCGTCGCACTGCAGCGGTTCAGGACCTCCGTGACATCGTCGAGGGACAACCGCAATTGGGTGCGCAATTCGGCGATAAGGGCTTCCTGCTCGGGGGAGGTACTGGCATGGAGCTGGTGCCGGACATGGGAGCCATCGTGGACCCGGCCGGCGCGCTTCCATTTATAGATGGTGGTCACAGCGACCCCGAGTTCCCGGGCCAAGGTCGCGGCGCTTTTGGGGGCGGTCTGGATGTAGCGGCGGGTGGCGGGAGTCGTGCGAGCTAACTTATGCAGTTTGATGTCCATGGGGCCTCCTCTGGTGGACATAGTCGATGCCACGCATGATAGCAGAAGAGTCTAGGGAATCACACGGGACAGTACACTTTGTAAGGAGGGGTAGGGGAGGTAGAGGCTGTGGCGAGGACAGCGAACCCCTGTGCCCCATGGCTAGGTGGCTCTACCCCACCTGACCTCCCCTTACAAAGGGGAGGTAACGACAAGGGCGTTCGGAGAAAATGCCAACGCGGTCAGTCCTTCATTCTATCAACGCATTCCTAAACCTTTACCCCCCTGACAGAAGGCCAGCCTCAGTCACCGAACAGGTATTTGACCGTAAACATCGCCGAGAATTGACGCGGACCGCTGAACGTATTGTGGTTGGTGAAGGCGGGGTCCTGTGCATGCATCGGATGAACCGAGTAGCCGCCCGTGTGTTCAACGTCGTCCATGATGGAATACGTCAGCTTCACACCCAATAAGGTCTCGGCGGTCAGGCTGTAATCCGCACCGGCGTAGAAATTCCCGACGAACACGGTATCGGAAAGATCGGCATCCTGTGTGCCGTCGAACTCTGACAAGTCCCTTGAAGGATTGGCCGGATCTTCATAATTGGTGGAAAAATGGACGCCGGAGATCTCGACGAACGCGACCCCCAGCCCCACTCCCAGGTACGGCGTGATCCGCTCGAACACGTCCGTGAAATCGTAGTACGCGTTGACCGAAAGCGTGCGCGTCGTGAGATCGTCGATCCTGGACATGGAATTGGACGTCACCATATTGCCCGATGGCGGGGTGTCAACCCTTCCATCCAGGAAGGTGATACTCTTGAACTTCTGTTCAATGGCGTTATTGCGTTGCGCGGCCGAAAGTTCCAGACGCCAACGGTTGAATAGGCGACCGACCGAGACTTCAAATGCGCTGCCGGCATCCATGTCAAGATCGTACATCCAGCGGTAGCCGGGCATGTCCGCACTGGGACCCGGCACGTCACAAGAAGAAGAATCGGGATAACAGTAGGTGTCCCGGTTCCACCCTTCCTGATCGAGCTGGTTCGTCCAATTCGCCCCGATGCCCCCGCCGACGTACCACCCGGATCGTCCCGGCTCCGCGCCTACTTCGCCCGACGCGGCAACGATCATCACGATTGCACCGACAATGCACAGCCGTACCGTTGAACATTTCATGGAGGATCCCCCTGATTGTATGAAGAATGGATCAATGTCGGATTCCAAAAAGAGAGGGATTATAAATAAAGCCCGCCGGGATTGCCATAACGCGGGAGTACGCACAATCACTCCCGCCTGATTCCCCTCCGTTGTAAGGAGGGGGAGGGGAGGTAGAGAGTCTGCGGATAGAACGGCAAACCCCCGTGCTCCATGATCGGTCGACTCTACCCCTCCTACCCTCCCCTTACAAAGGGGAGGGAAACTCGCATACACCAACCCGAGCGTGAAAGCCAGCAGCCCTATACAACTCTTGCGAACCGGCTTTCAGAACATGGTACAGTTGAACGCAACCAACTCTTATCGACTCGTCCATTTTTTTAAACCATCTCACTGCAAAAGGGTAGAACCATGACACAAGCCACATCTCCGTCTCCCCTGTTGTTTCTTGAAACGGCGTTTGCGATTCAACGCACCTGCTCCATCAGAGCCGCCGTCGACCTGGAAGTTTTCACGGCCATCAAGGAAGGCCATGATACCACGCCTGCCCTGGCGAACCGGTGCGGTGCCTCGGAGCGAGGCATACGCATGCTGGTCGACTATCTGGTGATGCTCGGGTTTCTCACGAAATCGGACAACACGTACGCCCTCACGCGGGACTCGGAGGTGTTTCTGGTCAAGACCTCACCGGCCTACTTCGGCGGGGCCCTGGAGTTCCTCCTCAGTCCGACGCTGTTCGACGGCTTTAGCCACCTCACCGAGGCCGTCCGGAAAGGCGGGACGGCGATGGATGACCAGGGAACCATAGCCGAGGAATTTCCGGAGTGGGTCACCTTCGCCCGTGCAATGGTGCCCATGATGATCGGACCGGCCAACTGGATCGCCGAACATCTGGTGTCGACGGGCGGGACGATCCGCAAGGTCCTGGACGTGGCCGCCGGCCATGGAATATTCGGCGTGGAGATCGCGAAACGGTTTCCGACCGCGGAGGTCACCGCCGTCGATTGGCCCAACGTCCTCACCGTCGCCCGGGAAAACGCCGACGCCGCGTCGTTGGGAGACCGCTATCACACCATTGCCGGCAGCGCCTTTGACGTCGATTTCGGAGAGGGGTATGACCTGGTCCTGTTGACCAACTTTCTGCACCACTTCGCGATACCGGAATGTGAGGACTTTCTCCGAAAGGTCCGGGCCTCATTAGCGCCGGGTGGCCGGGTCATCACCTTGGAGTTTGTCCCGAATGACGATCGGATCAGCCCCGCGTCGGCGGATTTTGCACTCATCATGCTCGTCACGACGCCCGCGGGCGACGCGTACACGTTAAGGAATGGGACGCCATGTTTCAAAACGCCGGATTCGGGCGCAGTGAACTCCACGCGGTGCCCAAATCCAAAGAGCACATCATCATCACGCATCAAACGCCGTAACCGCCTCGTCAAACCCGCCTTCTCCTCAATTCCCCTCCTTTGCTTGTCCTGCCTGTCCTGAGCTTGTCGAAGGAAGCGTAGCCGAAGGATCAGGAGGGGTGAGGGGAGGTAGAAGATCTATTCATGTCCTCTACCCCTCCTGGTAACCCGACACCCTGCCAAACCGTCGGATTACGCTTCGCTAATCCGACCTACCCCAACTCAATTCCCCTCCTTTGCCTGTCCTGCCTGTCCTGAGCTTGTCGAAGGAAGCGTAGCGAGTAGGTCGGATTAGCCTTGCGTAATCCGACAGGTTCTGTGCTCGTCGAACAGTGAAGAGGTTGGGTTACGCCTTCGGCTAACCCAACCTACAAGACGACCCTCTCCCGCTCCCGCTCTCTCCCGCAGGGGGAGCGGGAGAGAGCGGGAGAGGGTTTGGGTTAGAAGCCCCAGGTGAGCTGGAGGCGGAGGCCCTGGTTCACCGGCTGTTGGCCCGCCGTGTCCTGGCGGGTGCCTTCGAGGTTCAGCGTCAGGCCCGTGGCCCAGCCACCGCGCATCTGCAGGCGCCCGCCCACCCGGTAGGTGCGGGCCGCGCCATCCGAGAGCACCGTGCCCGCATAGGGGGTCAGGAGGCCGGTGTCGAAGGGCGCAGCCACGCCATAGCCGATTTCCGCGTTCAGTTGACCGGCCGGGGTCTGCCGGTTGCCCTCGGGCGCCAGGCCCGCCGTGGTCTGCCGGGACCACAGGCCATCCACACCACTCGAGGCCGCGCCCCACGTCGGCGCCAGGGTCAGGGCCAAGCCCTGGCCCCCAGCCCCCGGGGCGAGACGCAGCGATCCGCTGGCGCCCCATTCCTGATAGTCGTCGTCTTCATGCGCCAGCAGGCCCCGCACCGCGGCGTCAATGGTCAGGCCCAACGCCGGGTCCGCGTAGTGCACCCGGCCGCCCAGTTCCAGGCCGAACCCCGTCTCCGCATCGCCCCAGTCATGCCGCAGCCCGACTTCCATCGTCGGCATCAGGCGCCGGCCTTCGGCCCAGGCAAACTCCCGCGAGCCTTCTAGGACCAGCCGCAGCCGGTGTGCCTCCGCGTCCGCTGAGGCCATGCCCGCCACCGCGTCCGAAGACGTGCGCGTGAGCATGGCATCCGTGCGCGTGGCCAGCTCGAAGCCCCCGGTCTCGCCGGCCGGCAGCAGAATGCCCCGGCCCCCGAACGCCCCCATCACCAGATCCATGTCCGTCTCCCGGATCTCGCCGGTGTCCAGCTCCATCTCCATTTGGCCAGTCCCGAAGCCCAGCAGGCCCCACACGGCCAGCCGGTCGGTGACGGCATAGCGCAGGTAGGGATGGACACTCGTCAGGGTGCTCTCCAACCCACCCCGGCCGCGCTCGTCGGTCCCGGGCTTGGTGAAGGCCCCGTCACCCCGGCTGTGGGCGACCGCGAGCCCGGCGAGCAGCCGGTCCCATTCGCCATCCACGCCCACGGTGCCCGTGAGCACGTCGCCATTCAGAGACAGGTCGCCCTCCCGCCCGTCGAACGTGGTGCCCGCCACCCGGCCCCAGGCCGTCAGGCGTGGGCTGCTTGCCCCGGCGTCGTCACCTCCCAGCGCCAGCCGGAAGGAACTGCCCAACAAGACCTGCCGCAGATTCACGGCATTCCCGACATCGAGTGTCCGGCTTTGGCCCAGCCGCGGGTCCGTGGCGACCGGCGCGTCAGGCCAGCCCCCCGCACCCGCCACGCCGCCGGCTCCTGCTGGAGCCGTTCCCGTTCCCAAGCCCAGCCGCTGTCCCAACGCCAGGACCAGCCGCTCCACCCCCGACACGCCGTCATCCGCGCCGTCCATCGCCCCGCGCTGGCCCAGCGGCAGCCGGTAGCCGCCCACCGTGACATGGGACGCGCCCGAGCCGGCCCGCAACCGCTCCCCCACCGCGTCCGTCACGTGCGTGGCCGCCGTGCGCCCGAACCGCGCCAGCCACGCCCGCTGTAAGGTATCCGTGTTCTTGATGGTGCCCGTCGCCTCGCCGTCCGCGATCACCGCCCCCGTGGCGGTCGTGAGCCGCAGCGTCAGCGTCTCCTCGCCCTCGTCATGGGCATCGTCCAGCACCGGCACCGAAACCGTCTTCGCCGTCTCGCCCGGCGCGAACGTCAGCGTGCCAGCCGTGGCCGTGTAGTCCGAGCCCGCCGTCGCACTGCCGTCGGCCGTCGCATAGGCCACCGCCACCGTGCCCGACGTCGCCCGGCTCAGGCTCACCGCGAAGTCCAGCACCGCGTCCGCCGCCTCGTCGACCCGCGCGTCCGCCACCGTGAGCGCCGCCGGACCGAGCACCCTCGTCGAGATCGCCGCCGACAGCGCCCGCCCGTCCGGCGTGCACACCGCCCCCGTCTCGCCGCAGGCTGGCCCCGGCGCGAGCGCGAGCGCGACGTCCCCGTAGGATCTCGGCCTGACCGTCACCTCCCACAGGTCCTTGCGCCGGTCCACCCGCTTCGCCTTGGTCACCCGGCCCCCCGTCGCCGCCACGGCGTAGGCCCGGAACTTCCAGCCCTGCATCTTGATCGCCTCGCTGAACGCGATCCGGACCTTGAACGGGCTCGACCCGTCATGCTCCGCGGGCGTCTGCGCGAAACTCGCCGTCAGCGGCACGACCGCCGCCTCGACCGCGGGGCCGGCCACCGTGGCCGCCGGCGTGTTGGTCAACCGCCGCCGGTTCTCGCCCCGGGTGCAGATCGCCCCGGAGACCCCGCAGGTCCGCTCGGCCGGCAGCGCGATCGTCACCGCCCCGTCCGTCCCGGGCGCGACCGTGATCTCCCACAAGTCCTTGCGCCGGTTCACCCGCTTCGCCTTCGTCACCTCGCCCCCGCTCACCGTGAACGAGGCGTCGCGCATCGTCTTGTAGCTGATGCTGATGTCCTCGCTGAACGCCACCCGGAAGCGGAACGCGTCCTCGCCGTCGTGCGACTCCGGCAGGCTCTCGAACGCCGCCGTCAGCGGCGGCGGGCCCGAGTCCGGACCCTCGACCGTGGTCGAGATCCCTTCCGACAGCGAACGCCCGTCCGCCGTGCAGATCGCCCCCGCGTCGATCCGCACCGTCAGGTCCTCGGCCGAGGACGGATCGATCTCGAACTCCCACACGCGCTCACCGGTTTCCGGCCCGCCACCCGAACGGCCCGCCGAACGCGCCCCCGCGCCCCCGGCCGGCCGGTTGTCCACCCGACGCACCGACGTCACCCGGCCGCCCTCGACCCGCACCCCGTGCTCGCCGACGGTCTCCGGGCTCTCGTCGATCGCCTCGCTGAACGCCACCCGAACCTTGACCCGCTTCTTGCCGTCGTGCTGCTCCGGCGGCGACACGAACCGCGCCTTCAGCGCCCGCGTACCGGCCTCGTCGGCCTGGCACGCGCGCGTGACCGTCCCGGAGCTGTCCTCGACCGACAGGCAGGCCCTGTCCGGGCTGCCGAGCGTGAAGATGTCCGATGTCGTCGTGACGGCCCCGTCCGACTCGCCGGACTCGACCAAAGTATCGTTTACGCCATCGCCATCGGTGTCCACTTCATGCGACGCGCCGGCGTACTTCGGCGTGCACTCGAACCCCATCCGGAGCCGCAAGGGGCCGATATCGGCTGCGTTCGCCGGGATGCCGGCCGAATCGAACTCCCAGTACCCCGCAGTGTACGATGACGGTGTCCACGTGAAGTCCTTCAGAAACAACATCCTTCCGTGGCAGCCTTCCTTGCCGCCGTCGCCGTAGATGTAGTCGATCGCGAAGGGGCCGCGAACACCGAGAGTGCCCCATCCCGTGAAGTCGGATCCGCTGCTCTGGTGGTGGTTGAGAAGGTTCCTCACCTTGACCCGGTAGCGGAATGTCTGGCCCGCGGTGATCTGGTCGATGTCGTTGCCACTTGCGTCAACGACCGCCAGGCTCAGGATCGGCTTGTCCCGCTGCTTCGCCCCGGTGCGCGCCGTCGCCACCTCCGACCAGGCGCCCGTGCCGATGGCGTTCCTCGCCCGCACCCGCACCATGTAATTGGTGCCCGCGTCCAGGAGGGCATAGAGCAGCAGGCTCGTCTCCGTGGTCTCGGTCTTCGCGATCCGGGACCGTCGGTTTTCGTTTTCGGGATCGTCGGTCTTCCAGTACTTCACCTCGTAGCCGGTGATCGGCCCGGCCAAGGCCGGCGCCGTCCACTCCACCTCCAGCAGCCCCCCCGTGCGCGGGGGGGCGGTCGCCGTCACCGCGGTCGGGGCCCGCGGGACCCGCCTGCAGCCGCAGCGTCACGGAGGCCGTCGAGGACCAGTCCAGGCCGGTGTTGCGCCAGTGGTAGGTATGGGTGCTGCTCTCTAAGTGTGCGACGCTCAACGGGAACCTGTCGCTGCCTACATGCAAGACCAGCCTTGCCCTGTCGGCGGCGGTGAGCGCACGGTTCAGGCTGAAATACAGGAAACCGTCGCTTTTGTCGGTCGCCCCGACTCCAACCATCGCCTCATCGATCCTGTAGCTGTTCAAGCCGGAGACGATTCTTCCGTCGTGCATGTAACCCACCCCGGCACCGTGCCATGTCTCATGGAAGCCATGCCCGATGGTCTTTCCTTTGGCTTCGGCCACCTTCCCCACCGTCACCGTCCCGCACCAGACGTCGCCCGGGTTCAGCGTGCAGGTCTTGGGCACGAAGGGAGGGGGCGCCGGCGTCACCGGGTCCGACTCCGCCGCGGCGCCCGCGCCCACGGCGCCCACCGCGCGCAGTTCGAACGTGTACGCCGTCCCGTTGATGAGCCCTTTCACCGTGAACCCGGCCTGGTTCGCGCCGCCCGGCGCGCTGTTCGCAATCGGCGTCCAGGTCGCGGGATAGCTCCCGTCCGTCTTGTACCGGTATTCGTGGCGCGTCACGCCCGACGCCGGCGCATTCCAGGACAGCGCAACCTCACCGTCGTCGGGCGAGGCCCTCAGGTTGGCCGGGGGCGGGGGAGCCGGCGGGTGGGTCAGCCGGACCGTCACCTGCGCGTCCTCGGTCAGGGGCGGGAAGTCGCTGTGCCAGGAATACTGTTCCCAGATGACTTCGCCGATCTCCCAGGGGAAACCGTCTGAAGGAGTTTCTTGTATTCTCCTCGTGGCATTCTGCAGGGAATAGGACTTCGACCAGCCGGTCCCCTCGAGATGCAGCGTGATGTCCGCACCCTTCGGCAGGACGTACACTCCATCGGTATCATCATCTGTAGAAATCACGGCGCCACGCACTCCAAGAATAAGAGCAAAAGTCACAACGCCGCCGGCAACGTCTGGGTCGCCTTCGGCATTGGTGTTAAGAGCAATAACGGTGTACGGCGCGCCCGCCACGGGGAAGGACGACGGGTTCATGGCTCCGAATGAGGTGCCTAATGAGGTGTCAATGTATCCCGAATTCCGAACCACGTAGTTCAGACTTGTCATGTTGTTATCGATTCCCACCGTCATGGTGGCCTGCAGGGCCGTGACGTCCCGGGCGTGCGCGGCCGGTGTGAAGGCGACGCCCGCCGCGAGGACCACGAGCAAGAGCACCGCCGCCGTCCGGCGGAAGGCGCCACGCCCGGAGAGCCGGGCGCGCCCGCCCGCAAAGCGGCGCCGAAGTCCGGAAGGGGAGCCGCCCCGGCGGGACGGCAGGCGGTCAGGCGGGGATGGCGGGCGGCGGTGCTCCCGCAGCCGAGACGCGATCATGGCCTCCACACTCTGGCCGGAATCTGGCCGGAAGCCGGAGGTCTCTCTCTCTTCACTAATCGTGCCAACATGGTTCTCTCCCCAATCTCGACAGGTTCGTCTCGACTCCTTTTGACCGGCCCCTAGCATGAGAGGGCGCGGGTACGACTACCCACTGTAACGACGCTGGATCCCTTCGCTGCCTGGATCCATTCTTTGACTGGATCCCCGATCAGGTCGGGGACAAGCGTCGAGGATGACAGAGGGAGGCGGCAGCCTCGGCCCTCGTCTTCGTTCGCCCGTTCCGTTCGTTGCCTGTGCAGCGCCCCATGCAATCCCCACGGGCCCACGCCAGGTCTTTGCTCACTTCCAGACCAATGAATCTAAAATAGACAATAGAATAAACCAGTCGCAGGGGGTTGTAAAACTCAAAGATTTTTGGCTCAGGGCTAATTAAATTTTGGCAACGGCGGGGGTGGTTGCGGGGGCTGTCGGGTTACGCTGCGCTAACCCGACCTACGGGATCTGCGGAGAGGGCGGGCCGCATGAGATGCGGCCCCTACAACTGCACAAAACAAAGACAAAGAAACGACACTGGATCCCCGATTACAAACGTCGGGGATGACAGCAGGAGGGGGTCGGGGATGACGGCAAGAGGACAGGCACGCAGGCCTGTCCCTACTCTCTTCCCCCTCTTCTGTAGCGGCGCCATCTCATGGCGCTTGCCGTTGGCCGCATGAGGCATGTCGCGGGCTTTGCCCCAAGATAGCGCGGCTACGATTGCGGAGAGGCCGGGCGGCGGGTGGGTGTCGTCAGCGATGAACCCCCCTGGCCCCCCTTATCAGGGGGGGAAGCGCTAAGGCCGTCCCCCTGATAAGGGGGATTGAGGGGGTTGTCTTCCAAAGGAACGGGGGATTGGGGCACAGAAGGAAGCAGTGAACATTGTCAACGAATGACTGAACACATACAGGGATGACAGCAGGAGGGGGTCGGGGATGACAGCAAGAGGACAGGCACGCAGGCCTGTCCCTACAGCAAAGGATGGGTAGTCCCCGTAGGTCGGGTTCGCGTAGCGTAACCCGACAGTGGTTTTTACGTTGTTTCCCGGCCCAGCGGCTTCACGATCATGAGTAACGCGGCCAGGAGGGTAAGATTGCTCATGAGGGCCACCATCATGGCAAAGCCGGTGAGCAAGCCGAAGTAGATGGTGGGGATAAAACTGGAAAAGGCCAGAATGCTGAACCCCACGGTAATCGTGAGCGCCGTATAATAAATGGCGCGGCCGATACTCCCATGGCACGCCAGGACGGTTTCCCGATACGTTTGATGTCTCACGAATTCCACTTGAAACCGGTGAATGTAGTGAATGGCGTGATCGACGGCGATGCCCACCGTGATCGCTGCAATCGTAATGGTCATGATGTCCAGGGGAATCCCCCACCACCCCATGAGTCCCAGCACCGCACAGGCCGCCAACAGGTTCGGCAGGATCGCCACAATCGCCAATGACACCCTGCGAAAGAGCACGATGAACATCAGGAGAATGCTCGCGAAGACCATGCCCATCGTCAAAATTTGAGACCTGTAGAGACTGTGCAGCAAATGACTGTACAGCAGCGCCATGCCCGTGGGATGCACGGTCGGCTCGGCAAATCCTCTTTCGTCGACCAGGTACCTTTGGATGCGCTCGATCAATTCTTTTCGTTTGAGCGTGGGTGCGGACTCGATCAGGCGCATGGTCAGACGCGTTTGGTCGGCCTCGGGAGACAGATACGGATCGAGCAGCGCTTCCTTCACGTCCTCGGGCAGGTACTTTCTCAGCAGCGCCAATTCATAATCATCCGGCATCAGGCCGTCATTCAACTGCTTGATCACTTTCATGCCCGTGGCCAGGGACAGGACCTTGCCCACTTCCGGTAACGATTCGAGGTAATCGTGAATCGTTTCAAGCTGCGTTAACCGGTATCCGTTGAACCAATAGGAAGTCTCGTCGCTCGCTCCCTCTTCCTGGCCGAACGGATCGTCGAACGGATCGTCGGTCGCCTCGGAGGAGGCGGCCACCGGGTCGCCGGCGTCAATCACGAAGTCCAACGGAATGGTTCCTCCCAACTTCGTATCAATCAATTCCATGCCCCGGTAAATTTCCGTCGTGCTTTTGAAATGATCGATAAACCGGTTTTCCACCTCCAGTTGCCCGATACCCATTCCACCCAACACGGCCACCAGCACCGAGGCCGCCACGATCGGCTTGGCGTACTTGAGCGTGAAGCCGGCCACCGCCATGGTAAACGCTTTGGTGGAATCCGTGCGCAGACTGACCTTCTCCGGCTTAAGCAGCACCAGCACCGCCGGGAAATAGAGGAAATTCAGCACGAACGCCAGGGCAATGCCGATCGTCATCATCCAGCCAAAATCAACGACGGGCCGAATGTCACTGACCATCAGGGAACAGAACGCCACAATCGTCGTAATGGCCGTGTAAAAGCAGGGTTTCGTCATGTCCTTCATCGTGTAAAAGACCAACGTTTTCTGGCTCACCATCGGGGCTTCCTCTTTCAGAATCCGGTAGCGCACCTCATTCAAAATCCGGTAGCGCACGATGAGGTGGATGGTTAAGGACATGGTGATGATGAGCAGCAGCGACACGAAATTGGAGGAAATCACCGTCACCCTCCAATCCACAAAACCCAGGTAGCCTGTCATCACGACGACGGAAATCAGGCAGCAGGACATGGGCAACAGCACCCAGCGCAACGCCCGAAAAAAGTAGACTAACGCCGCGAGCAAGAACACGAGGATGCCGGCGCCGAACACGGTAATGTCGTGCTCGATAAACCCGATCATGTCGGCGACGATCATACGCGCCCCGCCCAGATACAATTGGGCCTTGTCACGATACTTGTCGAGAATGCCGCGGACGACTTCGGTCTCCTTGTTTTCGGCCTCGACAACCGTGGCATGATATTTGTGAAAGGTCCGCTCGACCGACTGTAAGGCGGCTGCTTCTTCCGCTGTGAGCCCCGACTCGGCTTCCTTCTCTCTCAACCGGTTTCGCTTGTTCAGCATCGCGTTATAGGTCGCGTCTTCCTTAAAAAGGACTTGCAGCGCCGTCGTGCGACCGTCCTGACTGATGAGATTATTTTGATAGACGGGGCTTTCCAACAATTCTTTCCTGGCGAGTTCCCTATCGATACCCGGCGTCTCCAGCGTCCGTATCTCATCCCCATCTCTCAATTCCGCAAGGGACACTTTAGGACTATTCACGAGCGGCACGTCCAGGATGGAGTGGACCGTCTGGACCGAATCGATCCGGGCCAATTCATCGCGGAGTTTTTTGAGGTGTGCAAGCGAAGAGGGAGAGAACAAATCGTCGTGCGGCGTATAGACGACGATGAGGAAATCATCCGAGCCGTAGATGGCCCGACTGGCTCGATAATATTTCAACGCGTCGTCGTGCTCCAGGATAATCGATTCGGAGGACGCATCGAGTTTGAAATCCGGAATGTAAAACGCGAAAAACGCCACCGGGACAAATACCAACACCAATGCCATGACCGGCCGGTCAATAACGAGCGCTCTATACAATCGGAGCACGAATGCACTCACAATGTTTCTTTCTCAGGAGTCCCGGTCCCAGGCCGCAAAAATTCTCTGGGATAGTACCGTAAATAAACGCGCGAGCCGACGCAAGAAAAAAGAAGCAACCGGCCGGCATGGAGGATTTCCCTGGATTATTCCGGCGAGTGTCTGAAAAAGTCGCATCACATGGCCGGGAGACGGTATAATGACCGATATCTCTACTCTTCGGCAAAACGCATACGACGCGGATACGGGAGGACTCATGACTCATACAGCCGATAACGGCACAGACGTTGCGACCCTCGGGGGTGGATGCTTTTGGTGCATTGAAGCCGTGTTCGAGCAAGTGCGGGGCGTGGCATCGGTGGAATCCGGCTACATGGGGGGAAAGCACCCCGACCCCTCATATGAAGCGATCTGCACCGGCGTGACCGGCCATACCGAAGTCGTGCAGGTGACGTTTGATCCTACCGTCATTGCGTACCGTGCAGTGCTGGAAATCTTTTTTGCCGTTCATGATCCCACGACGCTCAACCGCCAAGGCAACGACGTCGGCACGCAATATCGATCCGTAATTTTTCATCATTCCCCTGAACAGACCGCCACGGCAAAGGACGTCATGGCCACCCTCACCGCGGACAACGTGTTCCCTTCTCCGATCGTGACGGAAGTCTCACCCGCACAACCGTTTTACGCGGCGGAGGCCTATCACCAGGAATACTTCATTCGTAATCCCGCCCAACCCTACTGCGCCTACCTCATCGCCCCCAAACTCGCAAAATTCCGCCAGCAGTTCACCTCAAAACTGAAAACAGTCTCATAATCCGCGCTTTTCCCCTCTAACCCGTTGCCTTTGTAGCCGCGCCATCATTCTCCTTCTGTCATTCCCGCCTCCCCTTCTGTCATTCCCGCCTCCCCTTCTGTCATTCCCGTATGTGTTCAGTCATTCGTTGACAGAATGAAGGAACTAACCACACCAACATGGTCATTCCGAGCGTAGCGCCTGTCCTGAGTACGCCCTGAGTTTTGCGAAGGGTCTTTCGAAGGAAGGAATCTCGTCGTTTCGACAACCGAACGCCTGGAAAAGCAGATCCTTCGCTTCGCTCAGGATGACAGATGAGGCGTATTGCGCAGGATGATGGCTTCTCTCTAATGCCAGGCAAAAACTGTCAACGAATGACTGAACATTTACAATCCGCCGATCAGTTATACTGTCGGGTTACGCTACGCTAACCCGACCTACCCCGGCTTATTTACTGTCAGAGTGACGTGCGTGCCATTGCGTTATGACCCACTTATTATTGATCCGGCCGCCAACCACGTTTTACGGCAGCGATCACGATTCGCGCACAGGCCCCTGCATCGGAGCCTGCTTCATGGTGCGTCAGCGGTATGCGCAGACGGCGGCACACGTCGGGGAGCTTTGTCGGATAGATATTCCAGACGACACGAGCCACCTGCACGGTACAGATGAACGGTTGTTCGGGTTGCCGCAACCCATGGCTCTCGCAACAGGCTTCGAGTACACTACGATCGAACGGTGCGTTATGGGCCGCCAGAAAATCCAGATCGGTCAACGCGGGAACGAGTTCGCTCCAGACCTTGGCGAACGTGGGCGCCTTTCTTACGTCTTTCCACGTCAAACCGTGAAGATACGTAAAACAGAATTCCCTCGTGGGCGGACGAATCAAGTGCCGCTGCACATCCACGACGCAACCATCCCGCACAAACGCGACCCCGATCGCACAAGCGCTATCGCGACTGTAATTGGCGGTTTCAAAGTCGATCGCCGCGAAGTTGCCCACACCTACCCTCTTTCTATTTGCCATAGGCCTGAGTGTCCGGTTCGTTAATACCGCCCAATCCTACTGCGCCTACCTCATTGCGCCCAAACTCGCGAAGTTCTGCCGGCAATTCGTTTCAAAACTGAAACCCGTCTCATAGTAGGTCGGGTTAGCCGCAGGCGTAACCCGACAACCTGCCAAACCGTCGGATTACGCTTCGCTAATCCGACCTACAGTCTCCTTTGTTTTTTTCTGTCTTCCCTGCCTCCCCCTCCTGTCATCCTCGACGCTTGTCCCCGACGTTTGTAATCGGGGATCCAGGCAATCTACAAGGATCCAGAGCGGTTGCTTTTTCTTCGTCCGTGAAGAGAAAAACCCTGGATCCCCGATCAAGCCGGGGATGACAGAAGGAAAATTCGACGACATTAGTCCGACAAAAAGAACCGGTCCAGGGCATCTTGAAGCCCGCCCCAGGTGTCTGGGCGCAGGGTGATCTGGTGCTCATACAGGATCACGTGTGATTGCGAGGGACAGGAAGGGAACTCCTGTTTCCTCGTCCCAAGTGTTTGGGCGAGATAGGTCCCATCCGAACGAGCCTCTGCACTTTCCACAACCAGCAACTGGTCGCGAGCCTGGAGGAAACAGTACCCGCGGTACTCGTCATATAAGGTTTCGTCTGCGAAATGGGCACGATGCTGCCCGGTGGAAAAAACCACGTCATTCTTTTTAACCGGGCCTTCGGGACCGAACGAATAGATACAGAGAGGGATCACCAGGACGGCCAGGACGGTCAGGCCCACGGGAATCAGCGGATTCCGCTTGGCTTCTATCTCGCTTTCCACTGCTTCCCTTCCGTGCCCCAGCCGATCTGTCGGATTACGCTTCGCTAATCCGACCTACGAGGACACGGTCTTCTCTTTGTAGGTCGGGTTAGCCGGAGGCGTAACCCGACAACCCGTTGCCCTGTCTCGTGGTGTGCAGAGGGTCCGGTCATAGAGGCCCCCTCACCCTAGCCCTCTCCCGCAGTGGGGAGAGGGGATAGGCGTGACCATTTACAATTCGGAGGACGACACGGGCAGACAATAAAAGAGACAATCGCTCATGGCAATTTGAGGATTCGTCGTCATCATCAAAATTCGAGAGGACTGCGCCACCACGAGCCGGCCATCGACCACGGCAAACATCTCCCGGGTTCGATCTCGCCCCTTGGCATCACGCGCGGCCATGACGCTGAGAGAGGCGTCCCGGACCCACCCCAGTGTCTCCCCTTGATTCAGGACGCCAAAATTAAACTGATCGGCATCCTTCCGTAACGTCAGATCAGCGCCGGGCATGGAAGAGGCACCATACGCCACCTGTTTTCCCGCCTCGAGTGACACCCGTATGGGATGATGAAAGGTTTTCACGTGGGCGTACCGATGAGGAGCGTCCCATAATGTTTCAGCCATGGCATAGGACCGAAGCGCCGTCATCGCGGTTTGATCGGACCGGGCGTCGCCGGCGCCGCCGCATTCAGCCGTAATGGTGGGGAAATCGTCTTCCGTGGCTTCCATCAGGGTCCCCAGCCGCAGATCCGTCACGATCAAATGGTCCGAGAACAAGGCGGTCAAGGCTTTTTGCGGTTCCCTCAATCTCGTCGTCACGCCGTACGCGGGACTGCGTCCGGACGTATTATGAAAATCCATCAAGGCTTCGGGGTTGATCGCACGCAACCGGTCGAGGACCTCAGCCGCCATCCGACCTTCACGCCCCTCGAACGGCATACGAAAACAGCGGTTCAAGTCACGGCATTCCGGCAAATGCCGATACGCAAATCCCGGTTGAGCCAACGCAGCCTCGACGGTCCCGATAAAACAGGCGAGATTGACGTGGGGCCGGGTCCCGGAACGGAGCCACTGAAAGATCGCGCGCACGCCGGACGGTTCATTGCCATGCAATAAGGTCGTCACGACCCGCGTTCGTGAAGGATCCTGCCCGGACAAAACGATCCACGTCGGGCCACCCAGCCGCGCCAGAAATTCTTCAACCGTCGCGCCGACGTCCCGGGCTTTGGGGTCCGCCCACTCCCCGGCTGTTGCCTGACTCAATTGGGCACCGTCCATTCTCCAACCGGACGGCCCTGGTCTGATTTTTCCAGATACCGGTCCAGCAAGGCGACGACCGCCTGTCGACGCGGTGAGCGTTTTTCCAGGTGATCCAACATCCGGCGTTGCCACCGGGCTCCCGCCAGGCGGTTGAGTGTTTCCAAGGCTTGGATCAACTCGGACTCCATTCGACTGAAGGGAGTTCCGGCCAAGGGAACCGGGGAAGTATTGTACTCGAGATTGAAGCGATCCAATTCCAATTGAAACGAAGGATCAAGATTCCCGGCCAACACGGACCGGTTAATGGGATACGCACACCCTTCCTGATCCACGATGGACAGCTCCATTTCAGCACCCAGCGTCTTGGGGTCTCGTGATTTTTTTCTGATTTTTCCTAGCTTTATCCAAAAAACCATGTTATTCTGTCTGGATATAAAAATTACGGGCGTTCAATCGGACGAGATAAACATACCTGATGCATCGTGATGTTTCATGCTGTTAGGGCTTGATCTTACCTTTTACGCCCGGATGTGTATATAATAATGGAGTAAACAAAAAACGAGAACAACCAGTTTTTGTGCGTGCTCCTCGAAGCCGGAACGGGAAAGGGATTACCCTGCACTTTAAGAAAATCTGTTGGATAGATACATAAGGGGTTACACAATGGCAAAAAGTAAAACCGTAGGAGGAGGCCGAGGGTCGTTGGAACCGCTCAGTGCCTGGAAACGACACCAAGCCTTGCAGGAATTGGCACGTTTTATGGGACAAGAAGGGCGTACTCATCTGACACAGTTGGAATACGATCTCGCCGAAGAAAAAGCTTACTCGGTTCAATTTTTCGTCCGGCATTGGGGGTCATGGGCTCGTGCCGTCGAAAAAGCGCGGGAACTGGTGGATCAGCAAGAAATTCCCGAACCCGAGCCGTCTCCCTATGCCGGCTGGGTCAGCTGTCTTTGCGGAAAAGCCTGTCATTGCGAAAAACGCTTCTGGAGTCCGGACCGTCGCAAAATCAGGATGTGCGACGCCTGCCGGGCCTGGTCCGACAAGCTGTCCGTGGATGATCAATTCTTTTATCTGACGGACGACACGACGTTAAACACTCGCGCCCGAACCCGAGCCAAACAAGGACGCCCCAAAAAGGATGCCGTCCGGGTGAGCGTGAAATAAAGACCTTTCCGCCGTGGCAAGAACGCGCCTGAAGCACGCGACGCGATCATCAACCCAACAAGTTGTGTCTTCGCATTCGTGAACACCGGTCTCCGATGAGGGCCGTCCCGATGAAACCGCTCAGCGTCCTCATCATCGTGCTCCTGGCTTCTCCGGGTTGGGCCTATACCGAGCAACCCGTGGCCAATGGCGGCCACGTTTCCGGCAAGGTTATCCTGAACGGTCCCCCGCCCCCTCCGAAAGCCTTTAATCTCATTACCTATCCCGAGCCCGTGTTTTGCGGCCGCATTTCCACCGGTACGGCGTGGCGCCTGCTTGACCAGTTTCACGTCGCGCCTGACGGAGGACTACACAATGCCGTGGTTATGCTGGAAGGCATTCACCGGGGGAAACCGTTTTCTCCTTCCTCACCGACCATACAAGCCCGAGACTGTACGCTCACTCCGCCGGTGATGGCCGTACGGAACCACCAGGACGTCCGCATCGTGAACATGGACCCCATTATCCACGATATCCAGATGTATGAAGTCGCTCCCTTCGATTCCGAAGTGATGTTTCATCGCCCGTTGCGCATGAACCCCTATCACCCCAAGACCGACGCCGGGGCCCACGACCATCTCCCGGGAATCCCGCTCGTCGATACGATTGCCTTCACCAAAGGGCGGCGCGTCTTTTACCTGGAGTGCGGATTTCATGAGTTCATGCAGACGTGGGGCGTGGCCGTGACGAATCCCTATTATGCCGTGACGGATGCCCAGGGTCATTTCACCATCTCGGACATCCCGGAAGGTGTCTACACCCTCATTGCCTGGCATCCGGGCATGGGAGGCATTCTCGACATGAAGGCCGTCGTGATTGCAGACGATACCCTGCAAGTCAGGTTCGAATTCGAGAACGCCACGGATCGTCGCATGGCCCATACCAAAATGGTTGACAAGCCCCACTTCGGAATCGGGACGCTCGACACCTTTGGGGAACGAATCAACATCCAACCCACCCACCAAATCCAAACGCCCTAAGCTGAAAAGAAGTTGTAGGTCGGATTAGCATAGCGTAATCCGACAGCAGCGAACTGCAGGATGTCGGGTTACGCCTGCGGCTAACTCGACCTACCCCGATCTACGGGACCTTTCTCCTTCTGTCATCCTCGACATTTGTAATCGAGGATCCAGGGTCTTTGGTCTTTCCTTTGCGCCCGGTCCATTCCACAAAAAGTTGGCAGGTCGGATGAGCGCAGCGTAATCCGACAGGTTCCGCGCTCGTCGAACAGCGAAGATGTCAGGTGACGCGTCGCTAACCTGACCTACAGGGTTACACAGGAGGGGAAGAGAACGACACTGGATCCCTTCCTTGACTAGATCCCCGATTAAGAACGTCGGGGACAAGCGTCGGGGATGACAGGAGGGGGCCTGCGAGGATTGTAAATGTTCAGTCATTCGTTGACAATTTTCGCCGTCTCTTTCTGTCATTCCCGCGCACGCGGGAATCCAGGGTTCTGTTCCAGGCGATCCGCACGAATGGAGAGGCAGAGGAGAAAGACTCTGGATTCCCGATTAGATCCCCGATGACAAATGTCGGGGACAAGCGTCGGGAATGACGGAAGGGAGAAAGCAGATTCCTCGCTACGCTCGGAATGACCATGTTGGTGTGGTTAGTTCCTTCATTCTGTCAACAAATTACTGAACACATACATTCGTTTGCGTTCTCTCATTCGCTGACTGAATATGTGACCGGCCGGTCAGAAGGTCATGCGCAGGCCGAGGTTCAGCCGGTGGTCCTCTCTCGACTCGCTGCCTAAGCGTCCGGAGTACCCGGCGAAGACACTCACTTTCTCATACAGGCTCACGACAAGACCAAGGTCGGTGCTCGCCCAATGGCGCGGTGGCGTGAACCCAGAAAGGGTAAAGCGCCCGGGCATGGTATTGGAGCCCGCGGTCACCGAAATGGGATCGTCCTTGAATTCCTTCGCAACGGCAACGTTGGCATAAGGACGAAGCCCCACGCGGTCCAAGACCAGCGTTCTCGTGACGCGATAGCCCGCACGCGCGATGAGGGAATCGCGGGCAAAGCCGGAGAAGTTCATCGAGGTGGACAAACTGCCGCTTTCGCGGTACCCGTCGACTGTCTGATTGAGCCAGGCGAGACCGAGGAAGGGACCGTGTTGGAGACCATCGGCAGGGCCGAGAATCCAGCCGGCATCGAGTTCGGTCCCGAACTGACCGGCGCTGGTGGAGCCTTGCTCGGCACGTACCGCGGGTCCGAGAGTGATCGAGCGCTTGATGTCCACCGACGTGCTGCCCGCGCTCAGGGCGCCGCTCACGTAGAGGCCACCACGCCGCCACGTGCCGTGCAGCGAGCCGATCACCGCGGTACTGTCGAGGCTCGCACCAGAGGCATCATTGTTATAGCGACCGAGGCTTAAGGCGGCGCCCCACCACAGGTTGCTTCCCGCCCGGTGGTTGGCCCCCAGGGTGAGCACCTGCACGTTGGCTTGCGTTTCACCAAGACGCGGCAGGGCATCCAGCTTATAACGACCGATGCGTCCGGTCACGTAGGCGCGCCAACTCCCGACCGAACGGTCCAGTCCGAGATCCGCCATCCGCTCGGCGGACACGGCGCTACGGTGAATCCCCGCCATCTCGACTCCCCCTTCGCCGGCAAGCGACACCTGGACCGGTGCCGCAAGCGTGGAGGTGACCAGGCTCGCGATCATTTCGTGGGTGGCGCCGCTGGGGTGGCTCCGGTCCGCGAACAGATATTGCCGGTTGGCGCCGGACTCATAGGTCACGGGATAACCGGAGCCCTCAGGACCGCAAGTGAATGAGTTCGCCGCATTGGCGTTCGGGTCGTTCGGATCCCTGCAGGCTTTTCCGGTGATGTCGGTGAAGCCGTACGTCTCGTGGTTTTCGACGATTTCATTGAACAAGGCAAACACGTTGATGGGGACGATACCATCCTCACGCTCGCGAATACCGTCATGGAGCACCTTGTTATAGACAGTGACCAGTTGGGTCAATCCTCCCTGAGCTATCTGACCCAAGCTGATGGCATACGGTGATTTACTTATATCTGGCAAATTAAGTACCAGGATATGGCGGGCACCGGAATCCTGGAGATCCCGTATCTGCGCGACGTTGACGCCTGTCTCGCCGCATTTAGCGGGTCATTTTCCGCGGAATCGGCGACGTCGTTCACGCCCGCCCAGATGGCGTAGAGCGCGTTCGGGTCAGCGCTACTACCCGATTTCGAGAGATACAAGGCGATCTGTCCAGGCACTCTCGGCACGGGAAAGATCTCGTCAGACTTGCAGTACGCATTCTGATCCGGGTTCACACAGGCTCCGGCGAAGGCATAGTTCGACCCGCCAGCGAGCGAGTTCATGCCCGACGCGCCGAAGGTTTCCCCCACGATCTCGGACCAGACCGGGTCGGGGTTGGTGGTAAAGCGACCCACGTTACCGGAATCGCTCAGACTGTCGCCGAATACGACGACGTCGCTGAAGTTCTGGCCCCAGGCGTTACCGGTGAAACCAAGAATGAAGACAAGAACGCCGAACAGACGAACATGACGAAGCATGGCAAGGTCTCCTTTGTTTTCCGGACAATGCCCATCCGGCTGATCCACCACCAACCGTGTGTCCCAGTTTGGTCCGACTTGAACAGAAGACGTGAGATTCACTCAGATCCCCTACTCTCAAAATATGGTGCCCCCGAGACGATTTGAACGTCCGGCCCACGGTTTAGGAAACCGTTGCTCTATCCACCTGAGCTACGGGGGCACGAACTTATTGTTCAATGAGTTATAACTCTTATTTTGAACGTTTTCCCTCTCAAAAGCCGAAGCTGCATCACCTTTTGCCTTCAAGGGCTGCGAGAATGTCGTCGCCGCCTGGCGCAAATCATCCTCAGCCGTGATGGTGTATCGAGCAAAGACCGATCACGTTTTATGCCCAGTGATGACCATGGCTGGTGAAGCCTGCCGATGAGTTCTTCCCCTTTATACCACACATCAGGGGGCGAATCGGAGCCTCCCAAATGAATCAACAGCATGGCAACCGCCTCGGGGTGACTTAAATCGCCCTCATTGATCTCATGGACGACCGAGTCACACTGAAGCGGCGTCTGTGCTGATTTGTTGGTTGGCACGGGCCGTCCCATGGCCAGATTCTGAGCCTGACCGGGTTCTTGGAAAAAGCAACTCGGCGAACGGGCGTTCCAATTGATACCAGCAACAATGATGCCGTTTCAAGGTTGGAACCAAGGCCGGCGGTCTAGCCGCGTAGTGCGTCGAAACGTTCCGCGTAGCGCATGACCGTCCACACCAGGCTCGAGTGGCTCCAGGTCAGCGGCGCTACTGACAGAGGCGATCCGTCCCGGGGATCGACTTGCTCCGCGAGCACCCCTGAAGGAAGGGCATGTTGCGCGCACCATGCGAAATACGGCACGGCATCGTGAAGCTCCGTGATGTTGCCTGTGCGCTCGATAATGCATTCACTCAGCCAGAGCGTCGAGATGAACCACGGGTTGCCAGGAATATCGTCGTCGAGATTCGCCGGTCGCTGGTAACGGTCGTGTTCGTATCGCGCGCACCCTCCGCGGGGAGTTTTGAGCCACAGCTGCCGGCGAATCGCATCGATCGTGTCGCGGTTCCGAGCATCCCGTGCCGGAAACACCCCCAGCGTCGTCAAGCCCAACAGGCTCACGTCAAGCACCTCGTCAAGGTCATAGCCATCGGCGTTGCGGTACCCCGACCTGGCATATCGTTTCAAGCCCTCGTGATAGAGATGCCGGGTCACTCCCTCCTTCATCCGATCGGCCGCAGCCTCATAGGCCTCGGCGTGGGACGTATCTTGAAAGAGTCGGGCGAAACTTGCAGCGGCCCGGAGGCCGGCCATGACGGCGGCAACGGTGAACGTATGCGTTCCGTACCGCTCTTCCCAGAGATCGAAGGACGGAAGGGGCAGATGGGTATCGCGGTCGCGGTGCGCGAGCAGGAAGTCGGCTGATTTGAGGATGAGCTTCTTATAGAGCGGCCCAATGAATTCGATGTCCTTGGCGTATTCGTAGTGTATCCATAGCGCCCACAGGATCAGCGCCGTTGAGTCTTCCTGGATAGGGAGTACTGGCCGGCCATCCACCAGCCAGGGATGCCAGGTGCTGGCCAGCGATCCATCCGGATTGTAGTGCTGCATCAAGTACCCTTCGTCCGAGAGCACCTCTGCGCAAAAGTTAAAGAACCGCTGACACGCATCCGTATAGCCGGCCTTCGCGAGCGCGGCCGCCACGAACGCGCCGTCACGGCCCCACATGTACGAATACGTGTCCTTCCCGAAGCGTACGATATCCGAATCATTGGCCGCGACAATTGCCCCGCGGTTGTCAATCTGTGTTCTGAGAATGAGCAGGCTGCGATGGAAAAGGTCAGTCACTGCGGCCGGGAGATCTCCGAAGAATCTGGGCTCCTTCTGGAGCCAGGCCCCCCAGTAATTGGAGGTGAGTTGAATCAACTCGGCCGGCGTCTTTTCCAGCACGACCTGATTGAGTCGCGTCACATCTGCGTATCGCGTACCGGCCGCCATCCAGTAGTACGCCGTGGCCGTTCCATGAGGCGCGACGTCCAGGGATATGCCGATGGTGGAGTCCGCGGCGCCCCACGCAGCAGGATTGCCGTTGAGTCTGCCGTCTTCGGCGTCTGTCCAGGCCCCCTGCTCGCAGAGGTGGTCCTTGATACCGCAGGCAAAATCCTTGACACCCCACTTCGAAACCGGGCCGCCATTGATGAGGAAATACCGGTTGGCGTTGTAGTGAACGATGGAATTGGTCCGTGGATCGAAATACGCCGTGTCCCCGATGTCATGGCCGTACAGGTGAAAGTCGTGCACGAAGAAGAGCGTCACCCGTCGCGTTCTGTTTTCCAGGTTGATGACACGAATCTCTTTCAGATAGATGTCCAGATCGAAATCAACCGCGTCACAGCATCGTAGCTCCAACCCCCAGGCCTCGTGCGTGAGCACCACGTTCGTGACCAAACTGTCGTCACGATATCTGAGGTCTCGCGTCCACGCTGAACCCATCCAGGAGAAGTGCCCATCGGCCCATACGCCAAACCGGGACGGGTGCCCTTGAGAGTGGTTCTCCTGGCCGACATGGGGAAAGTAGATGTCGCGAATCCGGTAGTCCGAGTCGAAATTCAGAAGAAGATTTCCATTGCTGATGGGAAGGTCTTTGGGCATAGGGAACTCCGGGCCGTCATCCGGCTAGGGACGCATCTCGACGGGCAACCGCTCAGGCGGCGGCGCGGCAATGACGTTCATGGTCTTTGATGACCTCGCGGTAGACATCGATGTACCGGTTAACCATCCGAGTCGTGGAAAAACAGGTACGAACGTGTTCTCGACAGACCAACGGATTGAGGCTGGTGAGATGCGCCTCAGCCGCAATCATCTCCTCCATGGAGTTGACGACGAACCCAGTGCGGCCGGTCGCCACGATCTCGGATACGGCTCCCTCATTGAAAGCCAGCACAGGCGTGCCACAGGCCATTGATTCGATCAAGACCAGTCCGAAGGGTTCCCGCCACTGAATGGGGAAGAGCGTGGCGCGGGCGTGCCGGTACCATTGCTTTTTTTGGTCGCCGCCGAGCTCGCCGATGTAGATGATCTGTTTGCCGGAAGCCACCACCGGTTGAATGACACGCTCAAAATAGTCTGGCCCCACCGGATGCTGGTTCACGTCCACGAACGCGTCGATTGATCCCTTGAGGCCGTCGAAAAACGCCACGTCGGCTGATTTGTTTTGAACACACCCGGCGATCACGAGTGTCGAGCCCGTTCGCTTGGCGAGCTCGATCGCGCGGTCCTGGCCCTTGTCCCGTGACACCCTGCCAATCGTAAAGAGATACCCTCCGGAGCTTGGAGTTGTCTTAAATGGGAAGTCGTTGATGTCAATGCTGTGGTGGACGGTCGACCAGGGAGTCACGATGGGGGCATACTCCGCAGATTGGTTGTCGCTGATCGCAACAAAATACACCGACTGCTTTGCGAGAGCATTTCGGCAATCACGGTGAGCCTGGCGAAGACCACTCTCTGGTGCTCGGACGTGAAGGGTCATGACGATGGGCGCCGGTGGGCTAAAACCGGCCGCATAGACGTGCTCCACGTTCATATGTATGTGGATGATATCGATGTCGCCCTGAGCCGCTCTGTCCATGGCTCTTGACAGGTGACGTCTGACAAGGTCGCGTCGTTCCACCGTGTCGTCACACGCGTAGTCGCCCAGGCTCTGGGGCACTGTGACGTGCCGCTCTCCCAGGAGCCTCGAATCTGCACTACATGCCATGATGGAGCGGTGCCCGCCGGAACGTAGTCCTCGGTGGACGTTTTCAATAATCGTTTCGATCGGGCTGTAACCCAGATTCGTTCCGATTGGCTTGTTGAGGGTACCAATATGAAGGACCGTGAGCCTGCGGCCCTTAGGCTCCGACATCGTCGGGGCCGAAAACCGCGTACCCTGGTCGGATAACAGAGGTGTCAGCATGTATGATTCCTTTCAACTCAAGGACAATCTGTCCTCGGAGTTTCTCACAGAGGTACAGAGACTCGAATACCGCACGACGAGAATGGTGTCGAGGTAGAGCCCGTTGTCACAAAGATGGTGATTAGCGGTAGGACTCAAGAAAGCACGAATTTCCGAAGTATATACTATCGCGCGCTAAAGGGGAAGGTAATGTATGGGTCCACCCACTTTCTGGGAGCCCACGTGGTGGATTTGCATGGCACACCTCCTGGTTGGGAGTACCGAAGGTTTCTGAACTTATACACGGTTCGGAACCCATGAACAATGGTTGGTTCAAGGTGCCGTTGAGCGGTATGATTGGATGTGGGATTCGAGCCAATCGACCGCCTCACCGAAAGATGAATCCGTGAAGCCCATCGCCAATCCGCCAAACCCGTTTGACTCTCACCACCGGGAACTTCTTGAACCGGCGCCCCACGTCGAGACTCAAGTGTTTGAGGAAAATACAGGGGCCATCCTGAGTCGAAACGACAGCCCCGACCTGCCTTTTCGGTGGAGCGTGAATCCGTATCGTGGCTGCTTTCATGCCTGTGCCTATTGCTATGCACGACCGAGTCACCAATATTGGGGATTCGGCGCGGGAACGGATTTCGAATCCAAACTCATCGTGAAACCCAACGCGGCGGCTGCCCTTCGCACGGCGTTTTTGAAACCCTCATGGAAAGGCGAACTCGTGGTCTTTTCCGGCAACACCGACTGCTATCAACCGCTGGAAGCCACGTATGAACTCACCCGTGCCTGCTTGGCGGTGTGCGCTGAATTTCGCAACCCCGTCACTGTGATTACCAAAGCCGCGCTCATTCAACGGGACCTCGATCTTCTGCAAACCCTCCATGAACGGGCCTGGATCCGCGTGTATTTCAGTGTTCCGTTTGCCGACAACGAGGTCGCTCGAAAAGTCGAGCCGCAAACACCCTCCATCACCAAACGCCTGGAGGCCATGGCAGCCCTGTCTTCAGCCGGCATCCCAACGGCCGTCATGATCGGTCCCGTCATTCCGGGACTCAATGAACAGGACATTCCGCAGATTCTTCACCTTGCGAGACAAGCCGGCGCCACACGCGCCGCCTATATGCTGTTACGGCTCAACGACAACGTGCAACCGGTGTTTCTGGAACGCATGGCAGCGGCCTTTCCCGACCGGATCAGAAAAATCACCAACCGCCTGAAAGAGACCAGGGGCGGCGCGCTGGAAGAAAAGCGGTCCTTCGCGCGCCACCGAGGACAAGGCTCGACGTGGCACACCATCGAACAACTATTCGATTTGGCTTTTCGCAAAGAAGGCTTTCATCGATTCGAACGAGACGACGCCGTTCCCGCAACCTTCACCAGACCACCAACGGCTCAACTCAAGCTGTTTTCGTGAACCCGCATTCCAGTGTCTTTATCCTTGCGAACGAAGGAGAAAGAAAAAACCCCTGGATCCTTTACTTGCCTGGATCCCCGATTACCAACGTCGGGGACAAGCGTCGAGGATGACAGAAAGAGGGGAATGTCAACGGATGACAGAGAGGAAAAAACGGGAATGACAGAAGAAGACATCGGGAATGGTCAACGAATGACTGAACACCTGCAGCGAGTAGGTCGGATTAGCGAAGCGTAATCCGACAGGTTCTATTCTCGTCAAATAGAAACAAGACGACGGGACGCACCACCCTCACCTTTATCCTCTCCCATCAAGGGAGAGGAGATTTTCTTTACCCCTCGCCCCTGGCGGGAGGGGGCTGGGGTGAGGGGGAATGGTCAGCGAATGAGTGAATGCCTGCAAGGCGAAGCGACGCGCTTGTCCTGAGCGACGCGCTTGTCCTGAGAGTAGCGAAGGAACTATCTGCTTTTCCTCAAGGGGTTTGGCGGGCACCGGGCATGGATGCGCGTTGGGTGGCGAAGACCGTATGCACTTGCTTCCCTTGTTTGAGAAGCTGCGCCCTCGCCTTCATAAACATCTGCTCGATGAATTTCCAATCGGCCGGGGTGACGTTATATTCGCGGAATACGTCCGCCACACGCGGGTCCTCGACCATCGACCGTGCTGCGGAATAGTCCGCCAGCGCTTCGAGCGTTTCCGAGGTCCATCCCGTCTCGGCAAACGCCTGCGTCACCGATGCCGCTTTCTTCGCGTCGAATTTCTCGGACAGTGCGGATGCGAACAAGTCCCGCACCACGGGGTCAGAACTTTTGAGAAACATCGACTGAAACTGGATCAGGGCGTGGATGAGCCGGTTGGCTTCAGAACTGGACTCCGGCGGTAACACTCCGGCCTCGTGAAAGGTGGCCAGGATCGCCATGACCGATCCGATATGCGCAGCCGGCGTGCGTCCGGATTGAACCTGGCGAGACGGGGAAGGCGGAATTCGCGGGCCGCCGGTCATCCCATGTCCCAAACCGGTTGCATGGGTTTGAGGCAAACCGGACAACACCAGCATGAGGGTGCACAGCCACACACGCCCGTCTGGCGTTCGAGGTCGATCACGGTGCCGATTTGTTATCATGTGTCGGTGTTCAGTCATTCGTTGGTGATTCCTTTCTGGTTCCCCTCCTTTGCTTGTCCTGAGCGTAGCCGAAGAATCGGGAGGGGTGAGGGGAGGTAGAGCCTGAGTCGGAATGGGCAGGCTGCGTGTGGTGGTCAGTGCCAGTGCCCTCTGGGTATGCGACTCTACCCCACCTACCCTCCCCTTACAAAGGGGAGGAAAACGACGGCCCTTCTTTCTTGGTTCCCTGGTCAGCCCTTCATTCTGTCAACGAATGCCTGAACATTGACCATTCTCGCCTTTCCCCTCCTTTGCTTGTCCTGCCTGTCCTGAGCTTGTCGAAGGAAGCGTAGCCGAAGGATCGGGAGGGGTGAGGGGGGGGGTAGAGGTATTCGTAGGGCCGCCGCTGATGCGGCCAACGGAAGGCGCCATGAGATGGCGCCACTACAGAAGAGGGGGAAGATGGTCGGCCCCTGATTCTGTCAGCGAATGAGTGAATACATACAGGAATGACAGGAGGGGAAAGGGCCGGACTGAAGGAAAATAGACCGCTGAGTTGAAAACCCGCAAAACCCGCTACTATAATCGCCGCACGCTTTACGTTGTGTTTACCCTTTCCCCCAGAGGCTGCCGTGCTTGCTAAAGTCTTTAGTGCCGGGCTGCTTGGATTGGACGCTCATTTGATCGAGGTCGAAGTCGATATCGGTGGCGGCCTTCCTCAATTTTCCATCGTCGGCCTGCCTGATGCAACCGTACGGGAAAGCCGGGACCGCATTCGTGCGGCCCTCAAAAATATCGGCTTCGCGTTTCCGCCAAAAAGAATCACGGTCAACCTGGCTCCCGCCGGCTTGAAAAAAGAGGGGGCCGGGCTCGAATTGAGCATGGCTGTCGGCATCCTGGTGGCCGAAGGGATCATTGCCCAGGAAACGGCTCAACATTACGTGTTGGTGGGTGAACTGTCCCTGGATGGCCGGATCAAGCCCGTCAGGGGGGGATTGTCCATCGGCATGCTGTGTGAAACCCGGCATCCGCTGATTCTCCCGGCCGAGAACGCACGGGAGGCCGCGGTCATTGACCACGTCGACGTGTACGGTGTTCAGACGCTGCCCGAAGTGGTGGAGCTCCTGACCGGACAACGGGACGCCGTTCCTCTCACCGTCGACCGTCAAGCGTTGTTCCAGGCATCCGCGACACCGGAAGACGATTTCGCAGACGTTCGTGGGCAGTTTCACGCCAAACGCGCGTTGGAAATCGCGGCAGCCGGTGGACACAACGTCCTCCTGATCGGACCACCGGGTTCCGGAAAAACCATGTTGGCCCAACGCCTTCCCGGGATCCTGCCTCGCCTCAGCGTGCAGGAAGCCCTGGAAACCACCAGGGTCCATAGCGTGGCCGGCACCCTGCTGACGGACCAATCGCTGATGACCACCAGACCTTTTCGCGCCCCTCATCACAATGTCTCGGACGCGGGCCTCATTGGAGGCGGGACCATTCCCCGACCCGGGGAAGTGTCCTTGGCGCATAACGGCGTGTTATTTCTGGATGAAGTTCTGGAATTCAAGCGATCGGTCCTGGATGGATTACGCCAGCCGCTCGAAGAAGGTACCGTGACCGTCACGCGGGTGAATGCGTCGCTTCGCTATCCGGCGCGATTCATGTTGGTCGTGGCCATGAACCCGTGCCCGTGCGGCTATCATGGTGACCGGACGCGAAACTGTATCTGTAGCCCTCACCAAATCCAGCGGTACCGGGGCCGGCTTTCCGGCCCGCTCCGCGACCGGCTCGACATTCACGTGGACGTGCCCGCGGTTCCCGTGTCGGACCTGGGGTACGAGCAATCGGCTGAAGGCTCGGACTCCATTCGGACACGCGTGGCCGATGCCCGTCATCTCCAGGCGCATCGGTATACCACCGAGCGCCTGTTTACCAATGCCCAACTCAAACCCAGACACATGAAAACCCATTGCCGGATCGACCCAACCGGCAAACAACTCCTGGAGCAAGCCGTGATCCGATTAGGGCTCTCGGCGCGAGCCTATGGGCGAATACTTCGTGTTGCACGAACGATTGCGGATTTGGCAGACTCTGAGGCTATCGAACCGTCACATCTGGCGGAGGCCATCCACTATCGGAACCTGGACCGAGCAACCACTTTCTGACAAGGACTTGAATGGACATTCAAATCGGATCTCACCTGTACCGCAACAGCAACGGCACGATTGAAATCGAAGGTGTGCCGCAGATCGACATCGAGCCGCGTTCTTCGGGAGGATTCCCGAAAGTCAATTTTGCCCTCTTTGATAATGGGAAAATGCCGGCGAAACTCACCGACAGCACGTTGGCCATTAATGAAGGCCAAGCCTATTCAGTGGAAAGAAGTCTTACGAGTCTGGTGATGCGGCATCAAAGCAGCGGGAAGGAAATCCTCCACATGACCCTTGAAGAGAACGGCCGGCTCGTGATCTCACACGGCGAGTTTTCTACCTTGAAAGGGCATGCCTTCACGATTACGCCCTCGGAATGGACCCTGGAACAGACAACGGTGCAGGACGGGGAAACCGACCTCAAGGGAAAAGCCGTTTCCTTGGAATAGGTTGCCGTTTGGTGGGCAGGCGCCTCAAATCTCCGCAGCAGAGGCGTCTTTCGACCCATCGCAGTTCACACACGTGTGGCTGTGAATCCCTTCACTGGCGGAAGCCGGCCCGAGGGCAAGTTGATGGTCCAAGGCGACCACGTTCACGCCTTGATACGTCCAGAGCCGCTCACAGCCCGGACAAAAAAACCAAACCGTATACCCCGGCCAATCCCGGTCACGTGTTGCCATAACGGAAAAATGGGAGGCTGTCGGGTTACGCTCCGCTAACCCGACCTACAATCTCGCGGCCCCCTCCTGTCATCCTTGCGGTTGTTAGCGGGGATCCAGGTCTTTCTCTTCTGCTCTTCCATTCGTGTGGGTCCGCCTGGAACAGAACCCTGGATTCCCGATTGCTTTTTCTGTCATTCCTGCTCCCCTTCTGTCATTCCTGTTCCCCTTCTGTCATCCTTGTTCCCCTTCTGTCATTCCGAGCGTAGCGAGGAATCTCGTCGTTTGGACAATCGAACGCCTGAAAAAGCAGATCCTTTCCTTCGACAGGCTCAGGACAGGCGTTGCGCTCAGGATGACAGAGGGAGATTCTTGTGACAAGCGTCGAGGATGACAGAAGAGGGGGGAAAGCGCCATGAGGCATGCCCCGGGCTTTGACCAGGGAAGGCGCCATGAGATGGCGCCACTACAAAAGAGGGGGAAGATGGTCAGCCCTGATTCTGTCAGCGAATGAGTGAACCTTGACCATTCTCGCGGGACCCTTCTGTCATCCTTGCAAAAAGCACCAGCGTGGTCATCCTGAGCGAAGCGAAGGATCTCGTAGTTGACGCACTCGGTTATTGAGGGAGAGATTCTTCACTTCGTTCAGAATGACAACCATGGTGTAGTCGGCTCCTTCATTCTGTCAACGAATGACTGCACACATACAATCCTGCCTCTCCTTCTGTCATTCCTGCGAAAGCAGGAATCCAGGGTCCCTATCCTTGCGAATGGAGGAGAAAGAAAAACCATGGATCCTTTACTTGCCTGGATCCCCGATTACCAACGTCGGGGACAAGCGTCGGGAATGACAGATGGGAAACGGCGGCCCTTCTTTCTTGGTTCCCTGGTCGGCTCCTTCATTCTGTCAACGAATGACTGAATACATACAATCCTGCACAACGCACCAGCATGGTCATCCTGAGCCTCCCGCTGTCATCTTGAACAAAACACCAGACTTGTCATCCTGAACGAAGTGAAGGATCTGCTTTTCCTGGCGTTCGGTGTTTGAACGAGAGATTCTTCACTTCGTTCAGAATGACAAAGTAGGGGCTCGGAATGACCATGTTGGTGTGGGCAGTCCCTTCATTCTGTCAACGAATGACTGAACACATACAGGAATGACAGATTGGTGCGAGGCCTCATGTTTTTATACCAATGACCGCTGACGGGCTTGAGGTGTCTTATGCGGCTGCCAGGACTTTGCCGATCTTGTGCGTTGCCTGTTCTACGTCGGTATTCGACACGTCCAAATGTGTCACCGCTCGAAACAGGTGATCGCCGATGGCATTCAACAGGACCCCGGCTTCCTTGAACGCTTGCAGGAGTTCTTGTGTCGAGTGCTCGCTTCGCACGACTTCGAACACGACAATGTTCGTCTCGACGCGGTCGGGGTCCACGTACACCGTCGGGATCTGTTGCAGTTGCAGTGCGAAACTTTTGGCGTTGTCGTGGTCTTCTTGCAGCCGGGTGACGTGGTGCTCCAAGGCATAGATGCCCGCAGCAGCGAGAATGCCCGCTTGCCGCATGCCGCCACCGAACATTTTTCGCAAGCGCCGGAGCCTGGTAATCCGATCTTTGGTCGATGTGATCAATGAGCCGACCGGAGCCCCCAACCCCTTGGACAGACAGAACGACACGGTATCGAACGGCTGCGCATACTCGGCGGCGGGTACCCCGGAGGCCATTGCCGCATTGAACAATCGTGCGCCGTCCAAATGCAACGCCAGGCCCTGGTCTCCCGCCAACTTCGTGATCTCCCGGATCGTGGACAGGGGATAGACCGAGCCCCCTCCAAAATTATGCGTTTGTTCCAGGCACAGCAGGGTCGTCGGAGGATTATGAATATCCTTCGGCCGAATGGCCGCCAGAACACGGTCCGCCGTCAACAGCCCCCGGTCTCCTTTCACGCAGCATAATTGGATTTGCGACAAGGCGGAGGCCGAGCCGCCTTCATAACGAATAATATGGGCCGTGCCTTCCACGAGCACCTCGTCGCCCGGACGGGTATGGAGACGAAGGCACAGTTGATTCGCCATCACCCCGGTGGGCACGAACAGGGCCGCGTCTTTTCCCAACAATCGCGCCGCCTTGGCTTCCAGGGCATTGACCGTTGGATCTTCCCCATACACGTCATCGCCGACCTCGGCCTGAGCCATGGCTTCCCTCATGCCCGGAGTCGGTTTGGTGACGGTATCGCTTCGCAGGTCAATCATTGTCGGCTCTCCACTGAGCGCTGCACTTACGTTCCACGTTCCTTTCCCTTCGACAAGCTCAGGACATGCTTTATTCTACGGCAGTCCCTTGACGGGAACAAGAAGCCGAGTGAATTCATGTAGCTTGCCGCGTCCCGATTCTTAGAAAACCCTCTACCCCACCCTGCCCTCCCCTTACAAAGGGGAGGAAAAGAAGGCCCTTCCTGGTTCCCCTCCTTTATCAGGGGAGGCAAAGAAGGCTCTTCCTGGTTCTCCTCCTTTATCAGGGGAGGAACATTCAAATCTGAAACCGGCACCATGAAAGCCCTACGGTTTCTGAAGCAATTCGATACCTTCAAGCCCAATTTTCGACAACACCCGTTGAATCTCCTCGGCGGAAACGGGTCCTGCACGGAGGATGGTCGGTTCATCCACCACGCTCAACAGGGTGGAAGGTGGATTTCCCGGACACGGTCCGGCATCCAGTATCAGATCGACGTCATGACCCAATGAGGCGTCCACCTCTTCGGCGGTCAAGCAGGGAACGTGCCCGGATCGATTGGCACTCGTTCCGGTTAACGGACCCGTGTGTCGTAACAGGGACCGCAAGAACGCCGGCGCGGGTTCTCGAATTCCGATGGTCCCGGTCCCGGCCGTCAACACGGGAGAAACCTCGGGCTGCGCGGGAACAATCACGGTCAACGGCCCTGGCCAGAATTCGTTGACTATCGTGTGGACCCAGGATGGAATGGTCCCGGCCAGGGAATCGAGCTGGCTCCGTTCCCCAATCAGCACGAGCAGGGGTTTCCCGGAAGGCCGCTTTTTAGACCTGATAACCCGGTCCAGGGCATGAGAAACCGATACCGATGCGGCCAACGCATACGAGCTTTCCGTGCCGACGGCAAGCAAGCCGCCACGACGAACGAGGTCCACAATCGGGACAAAAAAGGATGGAGGCGGATCGGAAGGGATTGGAAGGATCCTGGCCACGAGCGTTTTACTCGAATGAGAGATTTCTTATGTCAACACTCGTCCGGCAATATCGGGTCGGAAATATTGCCCTTCAAACGTGATGTTCCTGCCCGCTTCATAGGCCCGGTCATGCGCCGCTCTGAGAGAAGACCCCCAGGCCGTCACCCCTAACACCCGGCCTCCGGCCGTCATGACGTCCTGGCCGTTCCAGGCCGTCCCGGCGTGAAACACCACGGTCCGGTCCTGGCCGGAAGCGGCCTGGAGGCCGGTGATCGGCAGGCCGGTCGTATACTTGCCCGGGTATCCGTCCGAAGCCAGGACGACACATACCGCCGACTCTTCGGCCCATTCGAGATGGATCTGATCCAAACGATGTTCCACCACCGCTTCCAGGACGTCGGCGAGATCCGTTTTCAATAACGGCAACACCACTTGCGTCTCGGGGTCGCCAAACCGCGCATTGAATTCCAGGACGTAGGGCGTCCCGTCCTTGACCATGATTCCCACGTACAAGACCCCAAAAAACGGACTGCCCACGCGCGACAGCCCTTCGATCGCGGGGTGCAACACGTCTCGCATGATCGCATAGCGTAACGCCGGCGTGGCTAACGGTGCCGGCGCGTAGGCCCCCATGCCCCCGGTATTGGGGCCCGTATCACCTTCCCCCAGCCGCTTATGATCCTGCGCGGCCAGCATGGGCACCACGTTTTTCCCATCGGCAAACGCCATCAGGGTCAGCTCCTCCCCTTCCAGATATTCTTCGATGACCACCCGCTTGCCGGCGTCGCCGAAGGCTCGATGCTCGAGCATGTTGACGACCGCGTCCCTGGCGTCCTGCGCAGTTCGGGCCACCACCACGCCTTTGCCCTGGGCCAACCCATCCGCTTTGACCACGATGGGGAGTGAGCAGCGTTCCAGGTACGTGAGCGCGGGCCGGACGCTGTCGAATGTACTCGCATTCGCCGTCTGAATCCGTTGGCGCATCATCAGGTTCTTGGCAAACGCTTTACTGGATTCAATCTTGGCGGCGTTTTTGGTGGGGCCGAAGACCTTGAGTTTGCTTTGTCGAAACAGATCCGCGATGCCCAGTGCCAATGGCGCTTCAGGGCCGACCACGGTGAGATCGACGGCTTTTTCTTCAGCGAACGTTTTCAGGCCGGCCAGATCCGTCACCGAAATAGGCACACACGTGGCCAGTTGGCTGATTCCCGCGTTCCCGGGAGCGCAGTAGAGCTTGCTCACACGAGGGCTCGAGGCGAGTTTCCAGACCAAGGCATGCTCGCGCCCGCCACTGCCGATAACCAGGATCTTCATAGGGTTCAACGATCGTGAAGTACGTCTCAAGGAACTCAATGCCGGAAATGCCGCATGCCCGTCATCATCATCGCCAAATTCTGTTCATCGGCCGCTTTGACCACCTCTTCGTCCCGGATACTGCCTCCCGGTTGGATGACTGCCGTTATGCCTGCCTGGGCGGCCGCATCGAGCCCGTCCCGGAACGGAAAGAAGGCGTCCGAGGCCATGACGCAGCCCTTGAGCGGCAGATTGGCCTTCATCTCGGCCAATTTGACGGAATCGACACGACTCATCTGGCCGGCCCCGACGCCCACGGTCTGTGTGGCATTGGCAAACACAATGGCGTTGGACTTCACGTGTTTGCACACCTTCCACGCAAAGGCGCAAGCCGCGTATTCGTCCTCCGTGGGTTTTCGCTTGGTCGGCACCGTCAAGGTTTTTACATCCGCCAGGGCACCCAGGTCACGATCCTGTACGATCAATCCTCCAACGAGTTTTTTCAGATCATAGCCCTCACGGGTCCGGCTTTCGAGCGAACCCACCGTCAACAACCGCAGGTCCTTTTTCCGTTGCAACTCAGCCAGGGCATCGTCGGTAAAGGCAGGCGCGATCAGGACTTCGACAAACGTTGACGTCACTTCCCGGGCCATGGCCAGGTCCACGGGCCGGTTGCAGGCAATCACTCCTCCGAAGGCAGAGACCGGGTCGGTTTCCCTGGCTTTTCCATAGGCTTCGACCGGCGTCGCCCCAAGGGCCACTCCACAGGGATTATTGTGTTTGATGATGACCACGGCCACGCCGGCGAATTCTTTCGCCAACTCCAGCGCCGAGTTGGCGTCCAGATAATTGTTATAGGACATGGCCTTGCCATGCAGTTGGCTGCCGAGGGAGATCGAAGGTTCCGTACTGCCGATTTCTCGATAAAACGCTCCTTCCTGATGAGGGTTTTCGCCGTATCGCAGGATTTCGGCCCGTTCATACGTCAGAGACAAGCCTGCCGGAAATTTGTCGGCGGTGCCGTCGTCAGCCGGCCGGCCCAGATAATTCGCAATAAGACCATCATACCGTGAGGTGTGTTGAAACACCTTTTGGGCTAATTCACGACGAAGCGCCAAAGGGACCGACCCTGACTGCAATGCCTCCAGCACACGACCATAGTCGCCAGGATCGACTACCACGACGACGTCCTGATGGTTCTTTGCAGCCGACCGGAGCATGGAAGGGCCTCCAATATCGATATTTTCAATGGCATCTTCGAAGGTACATTCCGGTTTGGCAATGGTCGATTCGAACGGGTAGAGGTTGACGACCACCACGTCGATGGGCACGATGCCCTGCTCCTGCATTTGCCGGACGTCCTCGGCTCGCCCCCGCCGGCCCAACACGCCCCCGTGAATTTTGGGATGCAGGGTTTTGACCCGCCCGCCCAGAATCTCCGGCGACCCGGTATGCGAAGAGACTTCCGTGACCGGCACTCCGGCCGTGCGTATGGCATTGGCCGTGCCTCCCGTGGACAGAATGGTGGCCCCAAGTTCGACCAGTCCCCTGGCGAACTCCACGACACCCGTCTTGTCAGACACACTGATCAACGCATGGTTCAACTTGCCCATTGTTCGCCCCTCGATGGTCAATTCGACAGTGAGTGAAAGGAAAAAAGAACGTAGAGATCAAGCCTACCAAATGCGTCGCATCAGCTTCAACGAAACTTCCGGGAACCTGATATAACCGTGGCGGCCCGGGCAGAACGGCTCCGTTGATCCTGAAATCCGGGTTCCCCGGTCTTGCGCCTCGGGGTGTACGTAAACGGCAGATTCGTTATATACTAGAGGAACTCATCGATACGGCCCCGGGTGTTGACCAATGCCCTTTTCATTAATTGCGATCCTTGTCATCGTTTTTTTGACCGTTGCCTTTTCTCTCCAGAACGATCAAACGGTTTCCATCCAATTTTTCGGGTGGGCGTTCGAAGGGTCACTCGTCCTGGTTTTACTGACCACCCTTTGCCTGGGTATCGTGATTCATATCCTGGCTTCCATGCCGGCCCGCATTCGGAAGTCACAGGAAATTGCGGAACTCAATAAACGGGTGATGGAATTGGAGGGAGACCAACTATCCGATGTCTCCCCTCCACCGCGGCACCAGACGCCGTATTCCGACTGACCCCCGCCGGGAACCGGTGCCGCGACCATGATTGCACGAATGCCCCACCGGTTCTCACGACTTCGGCCGGGACGTCATTGATGAAACAAGACCGCCTAATCTGTCATCCTTGTATGTGTTCAGTCATTCGTTGACAATTTCTGCCCCGTCTTTCCCCTCCTTTGTAAGACAACCCCCTCAATCCCCCTTATCAGGGGGACTGCTTAGAGCCCCCCTGATAAGGGGGGCCAGGGGGGTTCATCGCTGACGACACCCACCCGCCGAACGACCGCGTCGCCAGAGACGAAGCCACGAGAAGAAGAGGCGCAGGGAGTCCTCAGGAACAAGCTGGCCCTTCTTTCCGAGTTGTCCTCTTGGAGTCACCCTTCATTCTGTCAACGAATGACTGAACCTTTACAATCCCGCACAACGCACCAGCATTGTCATCCTCGCGGCCCCCCCTCCTGTCATCCTGCACAACGCACCAGCATTGTCATCCTGAGCGAAGCGCTTGTCCTGAGCGAAGCGAAGGAACTATCTGCTTTTCCTCGCGTTCGGTGGTTGAGTGAGAGATTCCTTCCTTCGACAGACTCAGGACAGGCGCTTCGCTCGGAATGACAGAAGGGGGAGATTGTCGGGGATGACAGAAGGGGAAAAACAGTTCCAGACAATGATGCAGCGAGTAGGTCGGATTAGCCTCGCGTAATCCGACATGGGCTGATCTCGTCAAACAGACACAGGCCTACGACAAGACGACGGGACTCACCACCCTCACCTTTATCCTCTCCCATCAAGGGAGAGGACATTTTCGTTACCCCTCGCCCCTGGCGGGAGAGGGAGGGGTGAGGGTTCAGGGCAAGGCCTTGACACGGACCCGGGAGACTGACACCATACTGGCGAAATTTTTTAACGGATGCCCCTAGCCATAATGGAGCGCGTATTATGACGGCTTTTTCTTCAGGACCGATGAATGATATCGGACATCACCCATCACCGGAACATCCCTCCATTGATGAAGCCCTGGGCTGGGAGGGGCACGTCAATATCCCTCCGTCTCCACTGTTAACCAACCTGCTGCGTAACTGGGCTGACGTGCAAACAGGCTTGGCTTTCAGTATGGTGTTTGTGGTTGGAGTTTTTGTCGGAGGCGCCTTGTGTGTTGCCTTGGGTCACGGCAAAAAGAACTCGTAACCACGGCACGAAGGCACGTTCTTCAAAAGAAACGATCTCTGAAAAACAATCGTTGCCAAAGTCCGGCTTTGCGCAGACGATGATCGTTGGGCGCCAGGGTACGGCGTTTTCCACGACGGGTTTCGACTTCAATGGTGTCATCGTCAAAGACCCGGAGCACCTTCCAGAATTTCTTGATCACGTAAGAATAGGTGTCACCGTGTCGCGCGGGGAAGACGTTCTCGGCTCGCGGGCTGGGATGCGTCGAAATTTTCTCTTTTTGATACACGACAAAATTACCGGCCTTTAATTTCATCGAGACCTCCTTCCCGTGCGATGAACAAGGCATCACCGGGTCATCGTTCAACGGCTTGTCGTCTTATCATGCCATATCTTCCGTAAATTGCAAGTCGTCTGTTTCCGTGAAACCATGGGGGCAGGCTACCTTACGTGTGGCGTGATTGGAGCCGGCGAGTGGGATTGAACCACCGACCTGCTGATTACGAAAACGGTGGTGACGGAAACCACGTCTGCTGGTTGGGGTGAGGGCAAGGCGGCTTCTCCGCTTGCGGATTGGTCACAACGGCGCGTAGGGGCTGACCCGCCTAAACCCCCTGCGGTGCTACGGTCCGACGCGGGCATGGCAATCCTGGGCGCGTGTGGGGTCCCTCCGTCGCTGTATGCCGTCAATGAGAATGCACAAGCGGCGCGTGAATCATGGCGGCGGTTTATCTTTGGGTCCGTCGAACCCTTAGCGGCCTTGGTGTCGGAAGAACTCTCCAACAAACTGGAATCCCCTGTTTCCCTTTCCTTCTCGAATACCTTTGCTGCCGATATTGCGGCCCGGTCCGGGTCGTTCAAGAAGCTGTTTGAAGGTGGCATGTCCGTAGAGAAAGCGGCGGGTGTCACGGGGTTATTGGCCTTAGAAGACTAAAGGGTGTTATTTGGTTTCTAACCCCTTAATGATTTCCGACTGATGGATTCTACAGATTGGCGAAAATCCGTAGTTTGGGTCATCCTGGAATCTTGGGAACTTCCAATACCACGTCTGTGATGCAGGAGTGAAAATAGGCTCAGGTTTGAACCCTCTGTCTATTCCCAGTTGGTACAGTTGGCAATCTGCACACTTGTCCGGTGATTTGTTCATGCTACTAACCTCCTCATTTTTGTTGGCGTTTGAAGGCTGATAAATCCAGTTAGTTGAGCCCTAGATATTGGGACGGTTGGCCTGGAAGTCGACTGAAAACTGTCCCAATGTTGGAACAGTTAGAATCTCCGGCAAAACGGCATAATATCCGTAAACAGGATACGGCGGATTAAATGGCACTTTTGGCTGAACGGATGGCAGGAAAGAGAGCGGAATTAAGCCATATATAAAACATATTTAAGACTTACCTCAATCATTCCCAGGACCAGTTTGTCTAGAGAAGCAAGACGTTCTGAATCCAAACGATCTTTTGAAATAAAACGAATCTGCTCAATAAGCAACACGTTTTCCTGCTGCTTAGGTTGTCCCTTTAATTTAATTGGTAACTTAAGCCGAAAGTATTTTCCTCCTTTTTCTAGGTTGGTTGTCAGCGGGGCTACAACATAGCCTTTGATGCTTTCATCATCATTGATTGCATCAGAAGAAAGAATGACGCAAGGGCGTCGTTTATACTGTTCCGTTCCTTCACTTTCACTTTGCGGCAAATTGACCCAAAAAATATCTCCTCGCTTTACCCGTTGTTTAGGAGGCATTGGCCCAAATTTCATCCTCCTTATCCCATATTACCTTATCATGTTGGGGCGAATTTTGAAGAAGCCCCTCTCTAAGATCAACGGCTTCCCTTGCGATACTATAAACTGCAGCTGCGACATCGGAACCATTGAGTAGTTCTTCTAAGACAGCGGAAGGAAGACCATGTTTTTTGTTGATGGCTAAAATCAAGCACCCAATATGCATTTGCACCCAACTTGAGAGCCTTGAATAGAGATCGGCCAGATCTTTGTCTTTCTCTGAATCTGTAGGTGGGATAGAAATAATCTTCTTAATTAGAGTATGCGAGCGCTTGATAGTGCCAATATTGAATAAGATCCTCTTACATTGTTCTTTGTCCAAAAGAGAGGATTTATGGTTGTCAATAAAATACTTTTCAATCTTACCAAGACTAGTATCTACGTTGATTGTTTGACAAACCACAGTAGAAGCCATGACTAACCTATAATACTCTGGAAAGACCTTTTGGCTGGCTTCACAAAATTCCTGACTAGTTTTAGAGTCAATAAGAAAATAGAGTAAACGTTCGATTTCTCTGAAAAGAGTCTCTTCGATAGGATTCTTAAAAGATTTACTCCTACCGTGAAGACTGGGACTAAGATAGCCACTAATCATTGAACGTGGCTCACTTGGAATTTTACGTTCTGTGTAGGTCATGCCTTGCATAATACCCCGTATCCCGAAACTCCTGGGAAAGAATTGAATGAAATAATTACTTTATTGCCATTAACTATTGACTCTAGATACTATTGACACTAGATACTCTAGATTGTATTGCGATGAGATACGCTAGTCAATGTATGTCGATAAGCTCAATACAGGGATTTTCATGGGAAAATTATGGTGACATATTGGCGACACGACACGACTTCCTTTTTCCATATTCATCATAACTAGTTGAAAAATATGGAGCCGGCGAGTGGGATTGAACCACCGACCTGCTGATTACGAATCAGCTGCTCTACCACTGAGCTACGCCGGCCTGGGAGAGAACGTATCGTGAATTTGGAGGGAGACGGCTGCTTCCAGCCCGAAGGCCATCTTATTTTCTGAAACGAGTCGTGTCAACTGTCATTCCGCAATGTCGGATTACGCTTCGCTAATCCGACCTACCAACTTCAGCCAATTTGTCATTCCCGACGCTTGTCCCCGACGCCTGTCCCCGACCTGATCGGGGATCCAATCAAATAAAGGATCCAGGCAATCTACGGGAATCCAGGGTCTTTTCTTTTTCCTTCGTTAGCAAAGACAACGACACTGGATCCCCGATCAGGTCGGGGATGACAGAAGAAAAACAGAAGATTGTCGGATTACGCTTCGCTAATCCGACCTACGGGCTGAAACTTCCGCAGGAATGACCGATTCGGGCGATTTTCATATGAGTGACACAGAGGCTGGCAGAGCATGATTGACAGATTTTTTTCTTCTGCGCTACCGTGGCACGATGACCTCTCCTGCTGGCAGATCCGCTCCGGCATCGATTCCCCATTTCTCGTTTGCTCATCTGTGTTCTCTGATCAGGCTGTCGAATCAAACGGGAACCCTCCTGCTCATGCTTCCGTCCCTGTGGGCCTTAGTCCTGGCGTCACAAGGCCTCCCCTCCGGCCTGCTGGTCGTCCTTTTCATCGCGGGAGCATTCCTCATGCGAAGTGCCGGTGTCGTTATCAACGATTTGGCCGATCGTTCATTTGACCGCCAAGTCACCCGCACCCAAAGCCGGCCGCTGGCCAGTGGGGCCCTTCGCCCCTGGCACGCCGTCCTGTTACTCGGTGGCCTGCTTGCCGGAGCCGTGAGCCTGCTGTTCTTCTTGAATCCGCTGGCCATACGGCTCGGCCCGGTCGCGTTGGGATTAGCCATGATCTATCCTTTCACGAAACGGTTCTTTCGTGTCCCTCAACTCTTTCTCGGGTTGGCATTCGGTTGGGGAGCCGTGATGGCCTGGGCGGCCGTTCGCAATCAACTTGATCCCGCGGTATGGCTGCTCTTTACCGCCACGATTTGCTGGGCCTTGGCCTACGATACCATTTATGCTCTTCAGGACGTCGAGGATGATCTTCGCATCGGAGTGAATTCATCGGCGATTCTCTTGGGCTCTCACGTCTGGATTGCCGTGGGAATCATCGAGACGGCCATGCTGGGGCTTTTAGCGACAGCGGGTTGGCTGGAGAATCTCAATGGGGCGTTCTATGGGGGACTCGCCGGAGTCGCGGGGTTCCTGAGCCAACAGGTCTGTCGCCTGCGGGGTGAAGTCTCCCCCTCAGAGGCATTTGCCATGTTCAAACAACACGTCGGCGTCGGATTCGTTATTCTGATCGGGCTTTGGGTGGGGACGCTGTAGTCGTGTTGTCGGGTTACGCTTCGCTAACACGACCTACCTCCCCTCGGACAGGCACGCAGGCCTGTCCCTACTCTCTTCCCCCTCTTCTGTAGCGGCGCCATCTCATGGCGCTGTCCGTTGGCCGCATGAGGCATGGCCTGGGCTTTGACCCAAGATAGCGCGGGTGCGATTGCGGAGAGGTCGGGCCGCGGGTGGGTGTCGTCAGCGATGAACCCCCCTGGCCCCCCTTATCAGGGGGGGCAACTCTAGGCAGTCCCCCTGCTCAAGGGGAGGGCTCTAAGCAGTCCCCCTGATAAGGGGGATTGAGGGGGTTGTCTGACAAAGGAGGGGAAAATAGCGGCATGAGATGGCGCGGGTGCAACTGCATAAAACAAAGACAAAGCAAAACCCTGGATCCCCGATCGGGGTCGGGGATGACAGCAGGAGGGGATCGGGGATGACGGCAAGAGGACAGGCACGCAGGCCTGTCCCTACAAAAAACGCCCCCTCACCCTACCCTCTCCCACCAGGAAGGAGAGGGGTTAGGTTAGAAGCCCCACCCATAAACAGGTGGAGTTCTTGACAGGCGGGACCCTCTCCCTATTTCCCGCTTCATGCGGGAAATAGGAGAGGGGGTAGGTTAGAAGCCCCACTCGAGCTGGAGGCGGAGGCCCTGGTTGACCGGTTGTTGGCCCGCCGTGTCCTGGCGGGTGCCTTCGAGGTTCAGCGTCAGGCCCGTGGCCCAGCCACCGCGCATCTGCAGGCGCCCGCCCACCCGGTAGGTGCGGGCCGCGCCATCCGAGAGCACCGTGCCCGCATAGGGGGTCAGGAGGCCGGTGTCGAAGGGCGCAGCCACGCCATAGCCGATTTCCGCGTTCAGTTGACCGGCCGGGGTCTGCCGGTTGCCCTCGGGCGCCAGGCCCGCCGTGGTCTGCCGGGACCACAGGCCATCCACACCACTCGAGGCCGCGCCCCACGTCGGCGCCAGGGTCAGGGCCAAGCCCTGGCCCCCAGCCCCCGGGGCGAGACGCAGCGATCCGCTGGCGCCCCATTCCTGATAGTCGTCGTCTTCATGCGCCAGCAGGCCCCGCACCGCGGCGTCAATGGTCAGGCCCAACGCCGGGTCCGCGTAGTGCACCCGGCCGCCCAGTTCCAGGCCGAACCCCGTCTCCGCATCGCCCCAGTCATGCCGCAGCCCGACTTCCATCGTCGGCATCAGGCGCCGGCCTTCGGCCCAGGCAAACTCCCGCGAGCCTTCTAGGACCAGCCGCAGCCGGTGTGCCTCCGCGTCCGCTGAGGCCATGCCCGCCACCGCGTCCGAAGACGTGCGCGTGAGCATGGCATCCGTGCGCGTGGCCAGCTCGAAGCCCCCGGTCTCGCCGGCCGGCAGCAGAATGCCCCGGCCCCCGAACGCCCCCATCACCAGATCCATGTCCGTCTCCCGGGTCTCGCCGGTGTCCAGCTCCATCTCCATGTGACCCCGCCCGTACCCCAGCACGCCCCACATGTCCAGCCGGTCGTTCACGGCATAGCGCAGGTAGGGATGAATGCTCGTCAGGGTGTTTTCCAAATCGCCCCGACGCCCCTCGGGCCCAGCCATGCTGAACGACCCGTCACCCCGGCTGTGGGCGACGGCGAGCCCGGCGAGCAGCCGGTCCCATTCCCCATCCACGCCCACGGTGCCCGTGAGCACGTCTCCCTCCAGGGACACCTTGCCATCACGCCCGTCGAACGTGGTGCCGGCGACCCGGCCCCAGGCCGTCAGGCGTGGGCCCGCCGACCCGGTGGCTGCCGCCCCCAGGCTCAGCCGGAAGGAACTGCCCAACAAGACCTGCCGCAGATTCACGGCATTCCCGACATCGAGTGTCCGGCTTTGGCCCAGCCGCGGGTCCGTGGCGACCGGCGCGTCAGGCCAGCCCCCCGCACCCGCCACACCGCCGGCTCCTGCTGGAGCCGTTCCCGTTCCCAAGCCCAGCCGCTGTCCCAACGCCAGGACCAGCCGCTCCACCCCCGACACGCCGTCATCCGCGCCGTCCGTCGCCCCGCGCTGGCCCAGCGGCAGCCGGTAGCCGCCCACCGTGACATGGGACGCGCCCGAGCCGGCCCGCAGCCGGTCCCCCACCGCGTCCGTCACGTGCGTGGCCGCCGTGCGGCCGAACCGCGCCAGCCACGCCTGCTGCAACGGGTCCGAATTCTTGATGGTGCCCGTCGCCACCCCGTCGGCGATCACCGCCCCCGTGGCGGTCGTGAGCCGCAGCGTCAGCGTCTCCTCGCCCTCGTCATGGGCGTCGTCGAGTACCGGCACCGAGACCGTCTTCGCCGTCTCGCCCGGCGCGAAGGTCAGCGTGCCCTCCGTCGCCGTGTAGTCCGACCCCGCCGTGGCCGTGCCGTCGGCGGTCGCGTAGGCCACCGTCACCGCCGCCCGCGTCGCCCGGCTCAGGCTCACCGTGAAGTCGATGATCTCGTCCGTGCCTTCCTGGGCCCGCGCGTCCGCCACCGAGAGCGCCACCGGTCCCAGCACCGTCGTCGAGATCCCCGCCGACAGCGCCCGCCCGTCGCCGGTGCACACCGCCCCCGCCGTGCCGCAGGTGCGACCCCCGGCGAGCGTGAGCGTCACCGCCTCATTGGTGTCGGGCTCAACCGTGATCTCCCACAGGTCCTTGCGCCGGTCCACCCGCTTCGCCTTGGTCACGCCCCCGCCCGACACGGACACCGACTGGTCCCGGAACCTCCGGTAGCCGATCGAGATATCCTCGCTGAACGCGATCCGGAGCGTGAACGCCGTCTCCCCGTCATGCTCATGGGGCGCCTGATCGAAACTCGCCGTCAACGCCGCGGGCGCGTCCACCGGACCGGCCACCGTGGCCGTCGGCGTGTTGGCAAGCTGTCTGCGGTTCTCGCCCCGGGTACAGATCGCCCCGGAGACCGCGCACTCGCGCCCCGCCGGCAGCGTGACGGTCACATCGCCCTCGCCGTCGGGCTCGACCGTGATTCGCCACAGGTCGTTGCGCCGGTCCACCCGGCGCGCCATGGTCACCTCGCCCCCGTCCACCGTGAACGAATCGTCGCCCATCGACCGGAAGCCGATCGAGATGTCCTCGCTGAACGCCACCCGGAAGTGGAACGCGTCCTCGCCGTCATGCGCCTCCGGCAGGCCCTGGAGCTCCGCCGTCAGCGCCTCCGGGTCCGGACTTGCGGTCGTCGACTCCGCCGAATCAGACTCCGGCACCCGCACCGACACCGGCTCGGACGCGTCGCCCGCGAAGCCGAAGACATCGGTCGCCTGCACCTGGTAGACATACAGCACCCCAGGCTCCACCTCGGTGTCGCTGAAGTTGGTGTCTTGGCTCCCGGTGAATTCCACGTACACCAGCGGCTCGGGTTCTCCCTCTTCCGGCCGGTGGCGCAGGATCCGGTACTCGCTCACGTAGATCTCGGGAGCGTTCCAGCTCAGCGCGACCACGCCGTCCCCGTCGACGGCGGCGAGCCCATGGGGACGGTCCGTGGCTTCGCCTGCGGGCTCCGTTTCCTGGTTTGCGGTGGCCGGACCGGGGATCAGCACTGCGTATATGACCGACAATGGCACTCCGGCCTCGGTGCATACCGACCCCGCGCCGCACAACAGACTGGGTGTGGGTGACAGCCTTATCTCCACATCGTCCGCGGAGTTCGGCATCACCGTGACCTCCCACAGATCGCTGCGTCCGTCCACCTGCGCCACTTGCGACACCGTGCCCCCGGACACTGCCAGGACGTCGCGCAGTGCGGTCGCCGTGATGTCAACCGCCTCGCTGAAGCCAAGCCGCAGCGTGAACGCGCTCGTCCCGTCATGGCTCCCCGGCATCGATTCAAAGTAGACCGCGAGAGCCGGGCTGTCAGACCCCGGCACCCGCACCGACACCGGCTCAGACGCGTCGCGCGCGAAGCCGAAGACATCGATCCTCTCCACCTGGTAGACATACAGCACCCCAGGCTCCACCTCGGTGTCGCTGAAGTTGGTGTCTTTGCTCTCGGTGTATTCCACGTACACCAGCGGCTCGGGTTCTCCCTCTTCCGGCCGGTGGCGCAGGATCCGGTACTCGGATGCGTGGATATCGGGAGCGTTCCAGCTCAGCGTGACCACGCCGTCCCCGTCGACGGCGGCCTGCAGCCCATGGGGACGGGTCTCGGCCTCAACCACCTGGGGCGATGAATTGCCAGCACTGTCAGCGGGGACTGGGTACCCAGTGATGGGGGCAATGGCACACTCGCCTGGACCGTTGGCGTTTACAGCCCGGACGCCGAACCACTTTTGGTTTCTTGCTCCAGTGTAAGTGGAGGAGTAGTCGTACTGGAGAGGGGCTTTCCGAACTTCGCCTGCCGACGTCCCCGACGTGCACCCCGTCGGTTCGGTCTCATCGCCAAACAAGAAGAGTTGGAACTTCGTGAATACGTTCACACGTGTCTCAAGAGGGCGAGTCCATTGCATCCAAAAGTTACGGCCATCTGTGATGGTGGTGGCACTAGCGTTTCGAGGCGCGTCTGGAACACCGTCATAGGGAATATATGCATTAGCTAATGGAGTGGTGGTCGCCGAAGTGGCCCACGGTGCACTGTTCCTGCAACCATGTGTGACTGCTCTAACCCGGAACTGATGCGCCTCTTCGCGCGCCAGACCCCGTACCACGTGGGAATACACCGTGTTGGTGCCCACGGACGGAGACCAATTCCCGTCGTCGTCCTTCACCTGGTATTTGTAGCCAGTGATGTGGTGGTGGTGCCGAATTGTCGGATGGACGCGTTTGTAGTTCCCTGCATGCTTTTGCTTATGCACTCCATTGGTATAGACGTCCCAGGCGTTATCGGGGATAGACCATCCCAAATGCACGGAATTGACTCCGGGCGAAGCTGTGAACTCGGTGACTGCCTCAACCGGGCACCCGTCACTGTCTCGATCCGAGTGGGCCAGGAACCTTCCCAGGAATGAACAGCCCGACGGCGCAGAGGGCCGTCAGCAGCGCCCACGACAGCCCCATCGAAAGGGGTCTCGCGCTCCGGGAAATCAGTTTTGAACAGACAGCTTCCAACCACTTCACACAATTCGTATCCATTGTCGAACCTCCTCTGCTTGACGCGGATTCGCACAGAACATACGCAGCCATGTCAAGACTATGTGACGCTAACCTATTATAAACAAAGGTCTTTTCTATCTTTGACATATTTGTATTTTCTCAAGAGTGCCGCACACCGGCGCGGCCTTGCTCCACGGTCGGGGCGCCCGCCGGGCCTGTGGCGCGCTCAAATCCTGACGAAGCGGTCGAAGCGGCGGGGCTTCGATAGCGCTGCGTCGGGCGGCGGTGCCGTACCATCCATGGCGCGGGCGATGAAGGCTCCGACCTTCTCCGCCGCTTCGACCAGGTGCCCGCCGTTGTGCGGTGGCGCCGGTGCCCGAGCAACTTGCCGACGAGCGGCAGGTTCTCGCCCGACATGACGGCCTGGCTGGCCGCGGTGTGCCGCAGGTCGTGCAGGCGCAGCCTGCCGAGCCCGGCATCGGTGCATACCGCCCGCCAGTACGCGGCGAGGCTGTACTGGCCCCGGCCTTGCTCTCGCGGGCCAGGCGCGGGGTGAGGTCAACGCTGGGCATGGCTCGTCCCTTCCTCGTGTGCCGCGCCGCTTCCGGCCAGGGCCGCATGGATGCGCCCCGACACCCGGTCGGCGGCGGATGCGACATATGTATAAGGAGAGGAACGGCCGCCCCGGCGTGGCGGCAGGCGGTCAGGCGGGTACGGCTTACGTAAGAACTCGGCGCCCGGGCCGCTCACCTCACTCCCGGTGCCCACGACGGTACGGTCCTGTACGTTCCACCACCACATCCAAGTCATGCCCATCGCCGCACCTCCATGCCTTCATTCGCCCGTTCCGTTGGTTGCCTGTGCCGCGCCCCATGCAATCCCCACGGGCCCACGCCAAGTCTTTGCTCACTTCCAGACCAATGAATCTAAAATAGGCGATAGGATAAACCAGTTGCAGGGGGCTGTAAAACTCAAAGATTTTGGGCTCAGGCCTCATTCAATTTGGGCAACGGCGGGGGTGGGTGCGGGGGCTCAACGGCGCTGTGGGCGGGCCTATAAAGGCTTCTACCTCCCCTATCCCCTCCTGATCCTTCGGCTACGCTCAGGACAAGCAAAGGAGGGGGAACATAGCAGCATGAGGCATGGCCCGGGTTTTGACCCGGGATGGCGCGGGTGCAACTACACAAAACAAAGACAAAGAAACGACACTGGATCCCCGATTACAAACGTCGGGGATGACAACAAGAGGACAGGCACGCAGGCCTGTTCCTACATTAAAGGAGGGGGAAAATAGCGGCATGAGGCATGGCCCGGGCTTTGACCCGGGATGGCGCGGCTACCACTACACAAAACAAAGACAAAGAAACGACACTGGATCCCCGATTACAAACGTCGGGGATGACAACAAGAGGACAGGCACGCAGGCCTGTTCCTACATTAAAGGAAGGGGACATAGCGGCATGAGGCATGTCCCGGGCTTTGACCCGGGATGGCGCGGCTACGACTGCGGAGAGGCCGGACCGCATGAGATGCGGCCCCTACCACTGCAAATAAAAGCAAGACCCTGGCTCCCCGATCGGGTCGGGGATTGTAAATGTTCAGTCATTCCCTTCGACAGGCTCAGGACAGGCGTTGACAGAATGAAGGGTGACTCCAAGAGGGGAACTCGGAAAGAAGGGCCAGCTTGTTCCTGAGGACTGCCTGCGCCTCTTCTTCTCGTGGCTTCGTATCTGGCGAAGCGGTCGTTCGGCGGGTGGGTGTCGTAAGAGATGAACCCCCCTGGCCCCCCTTATCAGGGGGGACGACTCTAAGCAATCCCCCTTATCAGGGGGGCTCTAAGCCGTCCCCCTGATAAGGGGGATTGAGGGGGTTGTCTGACAAAGGAGGGGAAAGACGGGGCGAGAATTGTCAACGAATGACTGAACACATACGGGGATGACAACAAGAGGACAGGCACGCAGGCCTGTTCCTACATTAAAGGAGGGGGAACATAGCGGCATGAGGCATGGCCCGGGCTTTGCCCCGGGATGGCGCGGCTACGATTGCGGAGAGGCCGGGCCGCATGAGAGGCGGCCCCTACCACTGAAAACCAAAGAGGCCGGGCGGCATGAGATGGCGCGGGTGCGAAGGCCTCTACCTCCCCTATCCCCTCCTTACAAAAGAGGGGAAGAGCACGACGCTGGATCCCCGATCGGGGTCGGGGATGACGGAAGAGCAAAAGCAGTTCCTTCACTTCGTTCAGGATGACGGAAGGAGGGGAAAAGGAGGGGAAGGAAAGCAACGAATGAGTCAACACGTCCAAGGGCGACGTTGCGCGAACGCCGTTATTCCATGGGAGGGATGGGCTTGTCCGGTTTTGGGGCCCGCAGGGTCTCGAGATAGGCTGTCAGGGCTCGTGCATCATGATCGTCGAGGCCAAAGTTCGGCATCCGCGTGTGCTTTTTCATGCCTTGCGGGTAGCGGATCCAGCGATAGACCCACGTGTCATTGAGACGGAATCCGGCACGGTCCAAGGCGGGTCCGACCAGGCCACCGACGTCTCCGATACTGTGACACCCGTTACACCCATATTTGTTGAAATACAGGTTTTTGCCTTCATCTTGCAGGGTCGCTTTTTCGGGCTCCACCATGGTCAAGTCCGGACGCGCAATTTGAGTCATTTTCGGACGTTTCGAGAAATTTTCCCAAGCGGTCTTGGCGGCTTCAAAGCTTTCCGCCACTTTTTCATAGGCTTCTTCTTCGGGAAGCACGATTTCCTCTTCGTCCTCTTCGTCTTCCTCTAGATCGTCCTCGTCATCTTCCATGTCCATATCTTCGTCATCTTCTTCGGCTTCTCCTTCAGCAGCAGCTCTGGCGGCTTCTTCGGCGGCTTCTTCAGCGGCGGCCCTGGCGTCTTCTTCGGCTTCCTGTTTTGCCAGGGCTTCTTCCATGACCTGTTCGGCTTGATCATGTTCTGCACTGGCCGCTTGAAACCGGGACTCCAACTCGGCTTTCCGTCCGTCAACGTCAAACGTCAGCGACCCACCGTGAAGCGTTCGGACGTATCCGACGACGGCCCACTGTTCCCCTTCGGACAGGGTATATTTGAAGGTCGGCATCGTGGGCACCGCGAAGTAACTTTCGTCGTCAAGCACTTCCTGCAATGAGGTATCCCGCATGTCCCGAGAGATCGTGTCGAAGATTTCCTTGTCGGAGAAGGTCGACATCGACGCGGATTCCGACAGGTCGCGAGGACGGGGGTCCGGCATGCGTGCCCAATTGAAGCCTTCCTGCTGTCTTCCACTTTCGCCGTGACAGTGCATGCAGTAATGTTGATAGAGCTTCCGACCTTTCGCCGTTCTTTCATCTTCAAACAAGGCACATCCACTCGTCACCGCAAACACGGCGACGACCACGACGGCGATCCTGACCAGTACCCGCTGCATGCCTTGTTCTCCCTTCATGATTCGTTACCCCTCCGAATTCTTCTCACCAGGAAAAACTGAAAGCCGGCAGCAAGCGCAATACCCAACACGACGTATCCATACATGGAATTGTCCGGTGGCGGCTCGGCCCGAACGTACCACCACGATGAAACGGCTTTTTGTGAACCTTGTTCCCTGACCGCCCCATCCACGATTTCCCCATCCCAAAACGCGAACGCCAGGTTTCTCCATTCACCGGGCGTGATTTGCACGTCATGTTCATCACCCGTTTGTAACGGCCGGGAAAATACGACGCGCCAGGTTCCTGCTTGCCATGCGCCCGTTGCCGAGACGTTCTGATTTTCTTGTGCCCGAATCGTTTTGAACCCCTTGGCATTCATATCGGTGGCTTTGCCGTGTTCTTTTTTCCAGTACCAGATATTGACCGCCCCTCCTTCGACTTGGAGCATTTCCTGTCCATGGGCAAAGTGGGCCATTTTATCGCCGACCATAAACTCGATCGCGGCGGCATCAGCGGCGTCTTCCGACGGGTCGGCATACTCGAGCAGGATGGCCATATCCTGGCCGTTATGCATCCCACGAACCTTGACGGATTTCACCGTGACTTCCTGAATGCGATCCGGCCAATGCACCTGTGGCGCCAAGTTAAATTCTGACGGCTGGATCGTGTCCCACACCGCGGCGTTCGGATCATCCGCAGGAATCGAGTCGTTAGTCAAATGCAAACGAACGGCCACACTTTCGGCTCCGCCTTCCTGGGGCGGATCGCTCGCGAACACGCAGGCAGGCCCGATTCCCGTCACCATGAGGATGAGTCCAAGCGCGACGTAATAGTTCTTCTTATATCCCATTTTCCTGCTCCTTGGATCCTTTCCTTCGGCAAATCCAACGATCATCGGACTACGAGGGCACACCCTCTCCCCGCTCCTTATTCCTCTTCCTCCCAGGTCCGTGGAGACTGGCCGGCGCCGGCATATTCACCCATGATAATTTTCCAGATCCATTCGTCCGGCAATTCCACTTCCCATCGCGGCATGGCTGATTTCCAGGGCATTGCTTCGATCGGAAGCCCAACGCCTCCTTTTTTGATCCGCCAGAAAAGATAGGATTCCTGCAACTGGGCAATGGTTCCGGGATCGACGAAATTCGCCGGAGGCGGATTGAAGCCAACCGCCGCCGGGCCTTTCCCGTCGAAATTGGCGCCGTGACAGGGAGAACAAAACGCCGCATAGAGGCCTTTCCCCATCATGATATTGTCCGGCGTGCTCTCATAAGGATTCGCCAGACCGACAAACTCCCCCGGAGGCGCGGGATGAATGGTTCGATTTTCCGCCGGCGGCATATCGCTTGGGGCGAGCCTGGTATACGTTTGCCACCCCACCAACAAGGGGAACAACACGAACACCAGAATACGCGCGGTGCCGGCCATGCCCGTCTGCCCCGTGCCGGTGAGGAACCGCCCGATGGGTCCCATGAATTCGTCGAGACTTCCCCCGCTCATGGTATAGAAAATCATCGCAGAGGCCAGGGTCAGCGCCAGGTACAGAAAAATCAGACTGGCCGGGAGCGGCGCGGTGAACAACGGAAGTATGAATTTGAGAAATACATACATTCCCACCAACAGGATGACCGTTTTCGCAAGGGGACCTTTCATATTTCACCCTTCTGGTTAAGGTGCTCCATTGACGGTGAGGGAAGCGACCTCCACCTCTTCCTTGCCGATATTCAGCACGTCTTCGACCTTGACGCTAATGGGTTCCCCGCTCATTTTCTGGAGAAACGCAATCACCGAATACATCTCTTGCTGCGACAAGGCAATCGGATTCTTGTGGATATAGGGCATGCGGGCCGGATATTCCTCGGGCAACCCTTCATGTCTGAAATCCAGATACACATAGGCTTGCGGCTCGGTGAGGCTTTCATAGATGAACTCCGGCGCGAGTTTGGCCCCGATGCCCCTTAAATCCGGACACCTGGCTGATTCACTGGGACCAATGGAATGACACAAGGCACACTGCCCTTTGCTGAAGAAAATCTTTTGACCAATCGAGGACAAGTCATCCGGCGTTTTGACTTCGGTAATGTCAAACGTCTCGATAGCCGGAGGTAGAGAGGCCATCTGCGGCACCCCCAACGCAATCAGGGTAAACGTCCCCAAGACGATCACCACGAAGCCGACCACCCTGAGGAATTTCGCCTTGATAAAGAGCAGGATGCAGATTCCGACTCCTACAACACTGAGACCGATCAATTGGAGTAATGCGACTTCACTCATGGGTCCTCGCTCCGGTTCGGGAATACCTCAGGCAGGCTTTGCGGCCTGCACACCAAGGCATGAACATGGCCTAGGTTGTCATCCTGAGCGAAGCGAAGGATCTGCTTTTCCAGGCGCTCGGTCGTTGAGCGAGAGATTCCTCGCTTCGCTCGGAATGACAGCTTCTTCGCTCGGAATGACAGCTTCTGTGTGGCGTTAGCTCTATTCATACCAATACCAACGTCAATGGTTTCTCAAGCGGGACGTCCGATCCCGTCTACGTTTTCAGACACCTCTCGTGGGGCTCCTCCGGCCATGGCCGGTGTGACGCTTGCGGGGATCCTGGCCGGTTCAGGTTGTTTCTGGTCCGGGGCTTTCGTCCCCTTATCACCCATCGTGGCCACCCAAAAGATAAACGCCACCAGCAAACAAAACACGAAGGTATTGAGGGACATGAAGGCGGCCGCATATCCCAACGCAGGAGAATAGGCGTACTCCGAGGTGTCTCTTATCACGCCGTACACGTGCCAGTGCACCCGGGACGATGAGCGGGCATAGCCCATCAGCGACATCAACAGGATCACCATGACCGCATTGGACACCAACGAATAGCCGGCCCGGATCGGCATTTGCCCCCAGACCATTTCCGTCGTGATTTTGGCGCTTCTCATCAGCAACGCCGTCAAGGGTGTGAACGTCACCATCACAAACAAGACGATCAATACCTGGGCGACGGAGAAATAGTTGATCCGGATAATGGCCGGAACGAAATACCCCCATACCCCGAGCACGATGACCGCTATGCCCGCGATCACCAACAAGGCGCCCATCACCGATTTGGCAATCTTCGCCCAAGCGGCCGTTTCCTGCTTTCCGGCCCGCCAATACATGATGAAACTCATGAATGTGACCAGGATCATGAGATTGGCTACCGTCATTTTTGCGGACATCACCCCGAATACTCCAAGCAGCGGGTGATGGGTCCCGCCCATTTTTCTGGCTTCTTCAAGACTGGCCACAAGAGAGTGGGGGGTCATCCAGACGCCCAGACACACCATGAGCACAATCAGCATGGCAAGGATCGGTCGTCTGTACGTTCGCTCGGAGCCCGGAATCCGGTAGGTAATGCCCATCCAAAAATAGTAATTGGCTCCGAGGAACAGCACCCCGATGAGCATTGCCTGCAGGATAAAGAGCCAGGCCAGAAATCCTCCCATGAGGGTAATGCCCATTTGCTGGTTATATTGGTAGATCTCTCGCATGAGCCAATAACCGGCGAAGGGAAGGGGAAGCATGCCGAACACGCCGATGAAGTTTCCGACGTAGCCCATCCAATCATAATGTTCCCGTTCCTCACGGCTGGCCGCCAGGAGATAGCGGATGCCGGCATAGGCGCCGCAAATAAACCCGCCCAATACGACGTTGGCAATGAATCGATGAATGTTAACCGGCCACCACGTGGGATTCCACATGGCCGCCCATGCTCGCTCAATCGCCGTCCCGTCACCCACGACAACGGGGCTGGCCTGGAACGTCGCCCAGGCGTTGGGGATGATCATGATAAACAGGGCAAAGACGTTCAGCAGGAATCCCAGAAAAAGATGAAAGGTCTTTTTGTTTCCCTGCATGGAATCCCATCCGTACCAGTACAGGTACAGCGTGACGGTTTCCAACAGGAACAACAGGCAGTACACGACGAAGGTCGGGAAAAAGATATCGGACAAATACGCCATGAGCTTCGGGTACAGCCCGATCAGAAGGAAGAGCAGGATGCCCCCGAACAACGCCGTTGTGGCATAGGCGGACGTCAACAGCTTGGTAAATTCTTTTGCCAGTTTGTCGTAGCGGGCTTCCTTGGTCTTCCATCCGACGATTTCGCAAACCCAGGCAAAGATCGGCACGCCCAACACGAACCCTGCCAGGAGTAAATGCTGCTGGGCCACGATCCAGACGACGTTGCGGCTTCCGATTCCCGGAATGTCCCGATACTCCACCGACATCGCTTGTGTCGCCGCATCCTGAGCCCAGACGACCGCAGGGAGGAGCACAAGTGCCCACAAGACACTCCATCCGAAGAGGGACGAGGGTTTCACCGTTGGCACCCGGGACTTCAGCGTTTCTATTATGCCGTGGTTTTTCATGTGTGATCCCTCATTGAACCGTTTCATCGTTCCCTCGATAGTTGTGTGGTAACAGCGGCGCGATGCTCTGACAGGTCGCCCGCAAGATCATCAGATCCTGCGAGTACATCCCATACTCCTGGCGGTATAACGGGCGCTTGAACGTCGGTTGATTGCACGCTCCATCCAACACGCTATTGAGCATCAGGTGCGCATCATCAAACGTCGGATTGCCCACACATCCGCTCACCGCCATCGCCAAGCACATCGCCGCCAGTCTCATAATCTTTCCTCAAACATATCTTCTCGTCAATGCTTATGATCGGCAGGGTCGTGCTCCTGACCGGAGGAACCGGGGGTGCCCGAAGCCACCGGCTTCTCTTGGGCCGCTGCCTTCGCTTTCGATTCCGCCTTCTTTTCCGGTTTCGGCGTTTCACCCATCGGGGTGTCTTTTTCCAACTCTTTCAACGTGGCCTCGGCACGAGCCAGGGTCTGCTCCGCGCTTTGAATGACCTTTTTGGGAACGATCGTTTCTTCCACTTTTTGTACGTCCACAAATTCGTATTCTTCATGAGGATGAGGGGTACTCACGGGGAGCAGGACCCAGAATAACACAATCAGCACGACGCCGCTTCCCGTAAAGGCCGTCAGCAGGAGCGGTTGATCCCGAGGGATCCGGAGAAGATCCCATTTCGACACGATATCCTGGAACGCCCCGTCAACGGGCGTAGAAGCACGCACAACGCGTTGAGCCAAGGCACCCAAGCCAACCAACCAGCCATACAGCAGGATAATCAAGACGATGGTCACCGGCGCTCCCCACATCACCAATTCCAAGCTGATTTTTTCGGCAATGGGAATCACCATGACGTTTTCTTCAACAACGTGCAGCGTGGCCTCGACCGCGGATTGGGCAAGGGACTTGGCTCCACTCATGATCACAAACAACAGGGGAAGATACACCACGGAAAAGATCATCCACTGCCCCCATAAGCGGAAACCCGCCCCCTTGGGGGGATCAACGCTCAACCTTTCAAGAAATACGGTTCGGGAGCACAGGTCAAGTGCCCACACGTCGATAGGAGTGGAGAGCAGCAGCAACGCCAGAAGACCGGTTCCTTCCCAGGGATGGACGCCGGCCGCCAACAGCAGCAGAGCGATGACCAATTTCAGGGGAAAGCCCGTCCAGAATGTTGGCCAAACGATTAACAGACCGAGTTTCACGTTCGACATGATCGATTAATCCAAAAATTCCCTGTTGAGAATCGCGGAAACGGTGAAAATTACAATCACCGCCATAATGGCAATCCAGCCGATCAACGCAATCGGCCGTTTGAAAATATTCCGTTCCGGATTCCTGTCAAGAAACGGCAACGCCGCCAGGAACCCCATAAACGCTCCGGGAAGCGCGATGGCCCCTAAAAACTGGCCGAATTCTCCGGCAAAAATTTTCAATCGCAACATCTGGAAGAGAAACAGAAAATACCATTCAGGTTCAGGATGATAGTCCCCCGGGTCCGGGGTCGCCTCTTCCAACAACACCACCGGCTCAATAAACGTCAACGTACAAATGATCAGGAAGACCGTGGCCATGGCCACGATATCTTTCCAGATTTGTCTGGGGAAGAAATAATCCGTCTTCGCCTTGATTTGTTCAGGGGTGCCACGGAACGGACCGGCGGGTCCGGCTTTCCGGAACAGGAAAATATGGAGACCGGCCAAGCCCATTAACGTCGCCGGCAAAATCATCACGTGAATGACAAAGAACCGGCTCAGGGTCATTTGACCCGGGGTCGGCCCTCCTTTCAAAAATCGACTCAGGAAATCCCCGATCACCGGGGTCTTATCCATAATCTCGACACCCACGACCGTGGCCCAATACGCCCGTTGATCCCATGGGAGCAGGTAGCCCGTAAAGCCAAATGCCATGACCAAGCCAAAGAGGGCCAGTCCGACCAACCAAATCAGTTCCCTGGGTTTTTTATACGCCCCCCATAAGAACACTTGAGACATATGGGCAAATACCATCACCACCATGGCCGTGGAGCCCCAGAAATGGTAACTCAGCAGAAACCAGCCGTAATCCACTTCATGGATGATGTATTGCGTGCTCGCATACGCATGATCGGTGCTCGGGACGTAGTAAAACATCAACATAATCCCCGTCACCACCTGCATAATAAAGATGAACAGCAAACACGATCCAAACGCATAGGCCCATCGAGACCCGCCGGGAACGGGCTCATTCAACATTTTGGCCTGAATGGATTTCAGCCCGACTCGTTCATCGACAAAGTCGACGACTTTCTCAAATGCATTGGGTGCGTTGGTGGTCTCGCCGTTCATCACGCGTTACAGGAGTCGGATCTGGCCTTTGACCCCGGCCTTGTATTCAACGTCAATAATTTGCACTTCCCCGGCGGCATTGACTTGCATCGGCAGGACGTCGAGAGGCCGCGGTGCCGGGCCGTCCAGCACCTTGCCCGCCTCATCATAGATACTTAAGTGGCAGGGACACAAAAAGACACCGTCGGGAAAATTCTTTGTTCTGCGCCACTTGTACCCGCATCCCAAATGCGGACATTTTCCGGAATAGCCGATGTAGGGCACCTTGGCTTTATTCACCCACACCATGTTCCCCTTCTGGTCATAAAACTTTTTATCTTTCCCGCCGTAGACGGCTTTTTGCACTTCAGGCGTTGCCTTCACCACCCAGATATTTTTTTCGATTTGCTGCTCGGGCATAAAGGCTTCTTTAAAGCCCCGCGTAAACTTAAACTGGTATCCGATGTTGTCTTTTCGTATTTTGCGGACGTTCCCAACGGGAAACCACGAATTATCAAACGGCTTATACATGGGCTTCATGAGAAATTTTAAAACGGGGAACGCCAACGGAAGCGCAATCAGCGTTCCAATGGCGTGCGTCATGTTCATGAAAAAGCTGCGGCGGGGCACCCCCTGTTCGAGCCGGGGATAGGGCACGAGAATTTCGCCGGGCTCCACGTGGAGACGATCTTCCAGGTGGGCAATTTCCACGTCATGATGCGTGACGTAGGCCTCGCGATCCAGCACGGGAAACGCTCTGAATTCCTCCAGCGATCCCCGTAGAATAATTTCTTCTTCGTTCGGGATTTCCTGGATTCGGTCGACCGGAACCTGTCGGTCCACGCCTTGCCCGTCACCTTCCCTGACCACCACGTGACTGATCTCAAGGGAGAGCGGATCGACAATGACCTTGGAAATACTGCCGACTTCCCCGTCGGCACACCGCGCTTTTGCCTTAATTTTCGGTTGCATCGAACACTGCATCCTGAGTTATTTCATTTTGATGGCCTTCGGTGTCTTCACCGAGGCATCTTTCAACGTCGCCAAAAAGGCCACCAGCGCGTCGACCTCTTCATCGAACATCAAGTCTTTATATTTGTCCGGCATTTTGCCTTTCTTGTACTGCTTGTCGAACCCTTCGGCCTTCCAGCTTTTGGGGTAGAGGATTTTTTCCCTGAGGGCGTCAGGCGTCATGAGATTGCCGATATTGTCCAACTCCGGCCCTCGCTTCTTTCCGCCTTTTCCAAAGAGTTTGTGACAGTTGTAACACTCCTGCAACTCCCATTGCTCCTTGCCAAGCGCCACCAAGTCACCGGCCTCAGCCGATGAGGTGGGAGGCACCGCAACGTCCTCCACGACCTGAACGCCGCCGCCAAGGGTTCTTAATTGTTGCTCGATCGAGACGGCCCGCGCATTCAGGGCTGTTGCCCGCGCGATCAGTTCTTCGGCTTTCCCCTGCTTGGTCCTGGCTCGACGCGCTTTCAGGATCTTTTCGATTTTTCCTTTTTCGATTTCCGGATCGTACTGAGGCAGGCCGCTTGCCCCGCCGATGTACACCCCCGAAAGAACAAGGTAAAACAACACCAGGCCGATGACGGCCTTGACTCCATCGAGACGATTCAGGGAGGGCGCATCGAGCAGGATAAACACGGCGGCGCCGAGCATGGCATACATAAAGAACATGATCTGGAAGACGAGGGGAAAATGCGTGGCTCTGGCCACCGCCACCAGAACAATCCCAATGATGACGCCTACGACGCCTTTTTTGATGATGTTTCGTGTCAAACTTTGCTCAGCCATATGCGCTTCCAACCTCCGTTACTTCGCACCGGCGGGCACCGGGGTCCCTTGCGGCGACTCGGTCTTTTGGCCGGTGGCTCTTAACGTCACGACAATGGCGAAACTCACGACGAGATAAAAGATCAGGGTGACACCCGTAATCCACCAGGCGGAATAAGCCAACGTGGGCGTAAAGGCTTCCGGGGTAAAGTCCGGCACCAGGTTATACACGTGGAAATATTTTCTCGTGAGGGAGCGAACCGTCCCCATCAAGCCCATGGTCCAGATTGCACTGAACGCCAAAAAGATCAGGACGAACTGGGACGTGAAGTCGATTTTCCCCCAGATAATGGTTCCGCTCCTGATGGCCCGGTTATAGAGAATATAGTTGACGATGGTCAGAAAGACCAACGTAAACGCGGCGGCATTTTTCGCCGGCATCAGCGCCAATTCGCTTGCCCAGGAGGGAAGCTCCAATTCTTCAGTGGCCAACGCCTGTGTCGCCACAAATCCGTGAGGCGTCATCCAGATGGCGTTGGCGACGACAATCATCAGAAATCCGACCTTGATCATGGTGAAGGACGAAACGGTAAATCGCAAACCCGGCAGCCTGCCCAGGACCAGCGGAAGCACGATCAGTAACGCCAGGAAGATCAGCGACTGCCATTCCGGCGGCGGGAACATTTTCCAGGCGACCCCCATGACCACCGGGATGAGCATGACGGCGACCATGACCAGCCCGGACATACGAACCCGCTCCACGCCTTGAATCCGCTTCATACTCAGCCAGATATAGTAATTGCTGGCCAGGAAAATCAGGCCGACCATGGCTCCCTGCATTTCAAAAAACATCGACAGCTGGTCCGCCATCATGTACGGACAGATGGACGCGTCATAATCACACAGTTCATAGGCCAGGAGATACCCCATGAAGGGGAGAAACAAGAGGGCGCCCACGCCGATCAGATTTCCCACGAACCCCATCCAGTCATAGTACGAGCGCTCTTCATCCGTCTTGGCTCCCATATACATATACGCCGCCACCAATCCCGCTATAAACCCACCGAACGTCACGTTTCCGACCATCCGATGAAGATTCAAGGGCATCCAGCTGTAATTGGCGACCTTGTCCCACAAACCCGCCGTTTGGACAAATTGAATCAGCGAGATCCCTTCCGCGGATTTGGCAGGCGTGTTCATAAACGACGTCGGACCGTCAATCACAAACAACGTGACCGTTCCCACCACGTTCAACAAGACCCCCAGGGCAATATGCCGGGCTTTCTTTTCGCCCTTCAGAGAATCCCAGGAGTAAAAATACGCGTACAGGATAATGGTTTCGAGAATAAACAGGAGTGGATAGATCAGGGCGAAAATCAGGAAGAAATGTTGGATGAGCCAGGTGGTGAAATCAGGATAGGTGGCAAGCAGGACAAAAATAAACAGCCCGCCCGTCAATGCGGTCATACTATATAAGATCACCGTGACTTTGGTGACTTCTTTGGCTAATCGATCATATTTCGGGTCCTGGTTTTTATAACCCAACCACTCCGACACGACGGCAAAGATCGGGGCTCCCAGAATAAAGGCCGCAAACAAAATGTGGAGTTGGGCCACAATCCACACCGCCGTTCGATTCCCGGTATAAGGGAACTCCACGGGCGGGGGAGCCGGGGCCTGGGCATAGGCGACGGCAAGTCCACCGAACACAAGTCCTAACAACACAAGAAAACTGCGGGTTAAGGTTTTCAAGGGTGGTGGCCCTCCTTATTGTTTGTGCCCAAACAAGAACGTGGAAATCGCCCGTGCTACTGGGGAGTTCCTTCAGAAGATTCTCCTCCAGCAGCTTCCCCATTCGGAGCGGCTGTTTCTTCAGCTGCCGGAGCCGCTGCCTCTTCAGCCGCAGGGGCATCGGCCATTCCTTCAGGAACCCATTTGTTTTGAGCAACGCTGTATTCCATGCCTTTCAAGCCGAACGTGGATTCATAGGCAATCACTTTCCACCGGTCATCCTCGGAAAGCTTGGATTTCCAGGCCTTCATTTTGGTGCCTTTGACCCCTTCGGAGACACGCCAGAACCATTGGGAATCAGAGAACAACTGCATGTGTTCACCCTGACGAAAATCTCTGGCCCCGGCCTTCAGGGGCTTCCCATCTTTCCCATGACAACTGGCGCAATTGACGTCGATATTTTCCGCACCGATAAAGATCTGCTTTCCTTGTTCAAGAATTTCCGGATTGTTCCAATAGCCTTCCGGCATATGCATATCGGCATATTCCGGCGGCGCCGGGGGGGGAGGAGCCGGCGGCTTGGCTTCCCCACAGGCTGACAACGTCCATCCCATTGCCACGACGGCAACAACTCCCAACATTTTTCGGCATGTATTCTTCTCCATAAAGAACCCCCATCTTCGCTTTTTTATGTCAATGAATAGTCTGAGCGTCAAAAAGCCGGCTCCTTCTTCTTTCTCTTCCCCTGAGGAAATATTCCCTCAACCTCACGAAGGGAAACCCCTTCTCCATAATATTTGTGACAAACTTTTCCTCGAGTCCCTTGGCCTTCTTCCCTATCTGCCTCTACGGCAAGAATGACCGACGGTCATGTTTTCAAGCGCCATGGCCCCCTCGACGAGCCATAACGTGGTAATGGTGAGGGATAGCATGTGATGGGTTGCCTGAAATCGAGTCCGGGACTTGCCTCTTGGGAGAGCCTTTCCAGATAATTCGCTTTTCCTTTGGAGAGACCACACCTCAACCCTTAAGCAACCGTTTTACAGGAAGAAAAATTCCAGGCAAAAGGTCCGTGACTTCTAGCATAAGGGCTATCATCTGTCAATAATCAGGCGCCTGAAAAGGTCTAAGATCGGGAGAAATTCTGCCCTTCGTTTTTCCTCTCCTCCTGGCGTTTCCGCACCCAGGCTTCCCATGATTCTCCCGAAGCCGTATCCTGCCCTGTAAAATGGAAGGCGTGAATCTCGCAGCAGGGAATTTTTCGGGGACCGGGATGACCAGGTTGGAATATCTCCAAGTAGGAACGCGGGCCATCCAACACGCGATTAAAGAGATAGCCGTTGATGGATTCCCGGGACTTCAGTTCCAGGGTCATATCGCCTCGGTACCCAAAAGCCAATTCAATGACGTTGAGCAACTCTTCCAGAGAGGTTGGACGAAAGACTGCTCCCTGGAGGCTTTGGTCAGAAGGTTCTTCAGGCGCATCCTGAGACATAGACACCGTGAAATGGAACCGGAAAACCGGAAAGAGGGGAATCAGGTCACGTTGGGGAAAAGCGTGGCCTTCACGGTTCCGGCAAACCCGGACCACGAACTGAATGTGTCCTCTACGGCAGAGGCTTCGTACCCGCAATGCACCATGCAGTCCCGACATTTCTCATTTCGCCCGACGCCATATTGCTCCCACGCCGTCGACTCGAGCAATTCCCGGAAACTCGACACGTATCCATCCTGCAAAAGGTAGCAGGGCTTTTGCCAGCCGAAAATATTATAGGTGGGGTTTCCCCATGGGGTGCATTGATAATCACGCTTGCCCATGAGAAATTCCAAAAACAGGGGCGATTGGTTAAATCGCCACCGGCGTTTTCTCTTCGCGAGTACAGAAGAAAACAGTTCCTGCGTCCGATGTCGCTTCAAGAAGCCATGTTGGTCCGGCGCCTTTTCGTAACTATAGCCAGGGGATATCATCATCCCCTCCACCCCAAGATCCATCATCTCGTCAAAAAAGGCTCGTACCCGTTGCGGATTCGCATCGTTGAAGAGGGTCGTGTTGGTGGTGACCCGGAATCCTCTTTTTAAGGCAGTTTTGATCGCTTTCGTCGCGACGTCATACACCCCATCACGACACACCGCGAGATCATGTTCATCGCGTAACCCGTCCATGTGGACACTGAAGGTCAAATAGTTGGAGGGTGCATATTCGTCAATTTTGCGTTCCAACAGAATCGCATTCGTGCACAAATACACATATTTTTTGCGTTGCACCAACCCTTGAACGATGTCCGGCATCTCGGGATGAATGAGCGGCTCCCCGCCGGGAATGCTGATAATAGGAGCTCCACATTCTTCAGCCGCCGCCCAGCATTGTTCAGGCGTCAACCGTCGATCCAACACATGCTCGGGATATTGGATCTTTCCGCAACCGGCACAGGCTAAATTGCACCGAAAAAGCGGCTCCAACATCAACACCAGCGGATAGCGTTTTACGCCCTTGAGTTTTTGCGAGACAACGTACCCGACAACAGTTGCCATCTGGGAGAGAGGAACAGCCATAATTTTCCAGAGACCCTTTTTACTCGATTCACAGGATGAAATCGAAATGGAGGCGCCGAGCGGGATCGAACCGCTGAATCGCAGTTTTGCAGACTGCTCCCTTAGCCACTTGGGTACGGCGCCCGCCCGACATTATAACGAGGCACCCGACCCCTGACAAGGAGACGGCGGAGAACCCAACAACTGACCTTCCGCAAAGAATCTTCCAGTGGATTGGGCAAGCTAGCGTGAGGGCAAAACGGGAAGTTCACGACTCACGGATGCATCGTGAGAATCATGAGACGTCATGGTACCCTGGGAGGCAGCAGATGGGGAGGACACCTCTTCATGGGCGTCATTCTGTTCCAACGCCATCAACTCGACTTCATTAATGAGGACATCCATCAATTCTTCTGACGGCACTTTTTTTACAAGCTTCCCTCTTTTGAACAAAATTCCCATGCCCTGTCCGCCCGCAATGCCGATATCCGCTTCTTTCCCTTCACCAATGCCATTCACCACACATCCCAGGACGGACACGTTCAAGGGCACTTTAATATGACTTAACCGTTTTTCCAGTTCATTGGCCAGTCGCACCACGTCAATTTCGACCCGACCACAGGTCGGACACGCGATGACGTTCACTCCGCGATGACGAAGTTCCAGGGACTTGAGAATTTCAAAGCCGACCTTCACTTCTTCCACGGGATCGGCGGCCAGGGACACCCTCAAGGTATCGCCGATACCTTGAGATAACAACCAACCCAATCCGATGGCGGATTTGACGGACCCGGTCCTGGCCGTCCCCGCCTCGGTGATCCCGATGTGAAGCGGATAATCCGATTGATGGGCGAATAACCAATACGCGTCAATGGCCATGTGGACATCAGAGGCTTTTAAGGACACCTTCATGTTCGTGAAGCCCATATCCTCAATGGCGTGGACGGCATTCAACGCCGATTCCGACAAGGCCTCTGCCGTGGGATACCCGTACTTCTCCAACAGTGGACGCTCCAACGAACCGCCGTTGACGCCAACCCGAAGGGGAATGCCCCGGTCTTGCACCGCTTTGATCACTTCGGCCAACCGCCACCACGGCCCGATGTTTCCGGGATTGATGCGAACACAGTCCACGACTTCGGCTGCTTTGAGCGCCAACCGATGATCAAAGTGCACGTCCGCTATTAAAGGAATCGAGATCCGGGCTTTGATTTTGGGAAGGGCTTCCACGGCGTCTTGATCGGGCACGGCAACCCGTACCAGTTCACACCCCACCTCTTCCATCTGATGAATTTGTTCGACGGTTCCCTGGACATCACTCGGATGCGGGACGGTCATGGACTGGACCGCAATGGGAGCTCCGCCCCCAATTTTGACGGAACCCACCTGGATCTGTCTGGTTTTTTTTCGCGTAATCCTCATGGCACCGCTTCTTCAGGTCAAGACCGATCCAACGGAGACGCGAGTGAATAATTCTTTGGCTTGTTGATAAATGCCGTCTGCCGTCAAGCCGTATTTCTCCCGGAGTAAATCTTGAGGTCCCTGTTCAATGAACCAGTCAGGCAACCCCACACACTTCGTCGGCACGTTGGTAATGCCTTCCTCGGAAAGGCACTCAAGAACCGCGGAACCGAATCCGCCCATTGCCGAGGCTTCCTCTACGGTCAGCAGACACTTCACCTGCTTCGCCACGGTTCCGATCAAATCGCCATCAAGCGGTTTGACAAAGCGGGCATTAATCACCGCAACGGAAATCCCTTCCTGCTCCAACCGCTCAGCCGCCGTCATCGCTTGATGCACCGTCGCCCCGATCGCCACCAGGGCAACGTCCGTGCCTTCTCGTAACAATTCACCTTTGCCCAGGGGCAACACTTCCGGGACCTGGTCCATTTTCACCCCCAACCCCGAGCCTCGAGGATAACGAACGGCGACAGGTCTGTCATAACTGATACACGACTTGATCATATGCTGTAATTCATTTTCATCCTTGGGGGCCATAAGCACCATGTTCGGCATATGCCGGAGATACGCAAAATCAAACACCCCATGGTGGGTCGTCCCATCCTGCGCCACAAGCCCCCCTCGATCGATGCAGAACGTCACCGGCAGATTCTGCGTGGCCACGTCATGAATCACCTGGTCGTAGGCCCGTTGCAGGAAGGTCGAATAGATAGGAATCACCGGCCTCATGCCCTGTGTGGCCATTCCTGCGGCAAACGTCACGGCATGTTGCTCCGCGATCCCAACGTCATAGAGTCGTTCGGGAAAGATCTTTTCAAAGGCGTTTAATCCCGTCCCTTCACACATCGCAGCCGTAATCGCCACAATACGCTGATCTTCCTGGGCCAATTGAATAAGTGTGTTGACGGCTACGCTGCTATACGACGGCCGCGCGGATTTGCTCTTGGGCTCCCCCGTGTCGAGGTCAAAGGGTGAACTGGCGTGAAACCACACGGGATCGTTCATTGCCGGTTTATAGCCCAATCCTTTTTTCGTGAGCACGTGCAATAACGTCGGGCCCTCCAGCTTGAGCACGTTCTCCAAGGTGGGCAGCAAATATTCAAATGTGTGGCCATCAAGGGGGCCGATGTACCGAAACCCCAATTCCTCGAACAACATCCCGGGTAACACCAACCCTTTGGCCAACGCTTGAGCCCGATTGGCCACTTTCTTCACCTGTCCGCCAATGCGGGGAATCGTCTCCAGGATTCGATTCGCCTTTTCTTGTATGCGAACGCCCAATTCACCGGTAATGGTCCGATTCAGATAGGCGGATATCGCCCCGACGTTTTTCGAAATCGACATTTGATTATCGTTCAAAATCACCAACAGGTCTTTCTGGCCATCACCGGCTTGCTGAAGACCTTCGAGGGTCAACCCTGAAGTCAACGCGCCGTCTCCAACGACGCAGACGACCTTATGCGATTGTTTTTGTTGCTCACGGGCTGCCACAAAGCCCACCGCAGCAGAAACACCCGTCCCCGCATGACCGGCATTAAACGTGTCATAGACACTTTCTTCCCGCTTGCAAAACCCACTTAATCCACCAAATTGCCGAATGGTATGAAATTGTTCTCGACGCCCGGTCAATAACTTATGCGCATAGGTCTGATTGCTGGTATCCCAGACAATCAAATCCTTGGGAGTGTCCAACAGGTAATGAAGAGCGACGGTTAATTCAACGACACCGAGATTAGAAGCGAGGTGCCCGCCGACGTTCGAGATCACGGCAAGAATCTGGTCACGAATTTCCTGGCACAAATCCGGAAATTGTTCGGGTGACAACTTTTTGAGATCGGACGGCCCTTCGATCCCTTTCAGGAGAGACATACCCGTATCCTTCTTATGAGCGATGCAGGAGCGCTTTCCCCGCTCCGGGAAAGCCGATAATCGTACTCGGATAGTTTCACAGAATGAGGCCGGACTGTCAAGAAATCCACACTAGGAGATCTTACTCTCATCGACCTGGATGCGTTTGCAGGGAAGGTTCTGAAGGACGCGGTCTTGGTAGGAATTAGAGACTTTACCGGCGTCCACAAGAAGTTTGATGACGGTGTTCTTGCTAACGTCCGCTGTGCGGGCTGTGGAACGAACGCTCATGCCTTCGACCAAACATCGAAGGCATGAGCGTTTGCGTTTTCAGGGGCAACCCATTCATGCCCCTGTTAGATGACATCTATGCTTGACGGTCACGCATTAAGATCAATTTTTTACTGAAAATCTACAACAATTGACCGCTAAAAGTTTTTGCTTGTCTAGACGCACATTACGTTCTTCAGGCCAACCGCTTATGGTTGCGTGACCGCAGTAAGGATTATTATCTATACAGAGAGTTAGCTTTATCTCATCTACTAACGCTTTTGTAATCTTCGCCCACCCGTAAAGAGTTTTATTTCTTTTTCTCGCTGTACGTTCCCCAGATGCTTGTATTTTCGAGCTATCTAGGCCGTCGATGGTGTGCACCGACAAGGTTCCATCTTTTCTCGGCTCAAACAATTTGTGATGAACCCTGTTCGTCGAAATTTTGTCACTCTCTAATCCGAATCTGGCGAATAGGTCACCATCTTCGATTGTCATCGTTCCTGCATCTCGCTCAACCACCCCAAACCGCAACGCAGAAGCGATTTAATTTTCCCTTTGCTGTCCCACTGCATACCGGTCAATTTGGCTTCCCCATCGCATAAGCCGGAAATGGCAATATCCCCAGTTTGCCCAATACTAATAGTAAGCATTGTTCCATTGTCGAGATGCCAATTGAATTCCACGCTTCCTTCTGGGTCAGCGGATATTTCTGGGATCCCACCGGCAATCGGCAATTCCTCAACAACTTCCAGGGCAACGGACACAGTATTTTCTGTAACTGGATCTGCGCCTTCTCCGTCCCAGTTTTTTTTGCCAGCAGTATCGAGAAGGGCGCGAATGGCGGTTTTGCATGTGTCCTGTTGTTCCGGCATTAGTTTTTGAAGGCGAGGGCTCTCAAATGGGGTAATAAAAACAATTTCAAAGGCCTGATCACTAGAATGCTGGGAGAACAAGTATCTCCCATCGTCCTCAGCCTGACAGAAAAAAGCGCTGCGATCAGTAGGGGTAAATTGGGAATGCTGACCAAGCTTCCATTCCCACTGATCTTTGGTGGTTTCTAAACAGATTTTATTATCCATCTGTTGGTTTCTTTCTTAAGTTGTCAGGAGAGTCAATCGTCGTTGTGCCGGCAACGTCGATTGAGTATATGGGATTACCTTTTTCATCCCATTTGTCTGTAAGACGGACAACTCGAACAACGTTGGTTCTCATTGTCACTTCCGTTCCATCCTCCAAAGTGATGTGCGAGAACGGCTCATCTGCCTTGATCACCTTGACCATTTGTCCTTCTTCTTCTTCCCCCGTTTTCGAATTTTTAATTTTCACAGTTAGTGTCACACCTTTATTTACATTACTTGGTTAGTTTTGCCCACGTGGTTTCGACCAGCGAAACCTTCGCCGCTTTTTGGGCAATCTCGCTCCGGTACTCTGGCAAGAGACTTTCCGCCCTCGCTTTACCGCCTTTCAACCCACCAGCCCTGGCAAACTCATTGACCGGCCAAGCCTCAAAGCTTGCTTCCTGCTCACCTATAGCGACATCGACAATGAACTTCCCTAACTAATTCACGTCACGAGGACGCTTGACAGGTTTTCGGCTGAAGACCCACTTTAGCACTAACCCTAAAAGGCCATACTCTTACCAGCATGCCAGCATTATTACATATTTACATATTGACATTTTATTTGTCATCATCCGCCCCAGGCTAGAAAATTCAAAATGACCCACTACCACACTAGGAGATCTTACCGAAACGTTTCGATCACGTTTCGCTCAGGTACCTGGGGCTGAAGGGCAAGGCCTCAACGATGAAGGTTGGCTACAGGAAGCTCTAAGATTGAAGCCGGGTGGTCTTGGTTCGTAATTTCTCAAGAAGACCCTCAACCGATTCGGCCTCGATGATCCGTCCAAATTGGCTTCGAAAATTTTTGACCAGACTGACGCCGTCCAAGACCACGTCATACACCTTCCAGACATTCGAGCTCTTCAGCAAGCGATAATAGATGGAGAGGGTTGACTTGTCGGAGGTCACCGCCGTTTGAACCTCGGCAAAATCTCCTTTTCTCCGTTCTTTGAGGTATTCAGTCTGTTCACCGGAATAGCCATCAACGTTTCCGGTATATGTTTTAGAGAGAAAGCGCTGAAAAAGGTGCACGAATTCTTCCCGGTCGGCTTCGCTTAACTTCTGCCAATGCTTTCCCAAGGTTCTTTTCCCCATTTCTTGATAGTCGAACCGCTTTCCGATGATTTCCTCCAGGATTTCCAAGCGGTCCTGGGCTCTTTCCGATGACTTAAGAGACTCATCTCCCAAAACCTTCAAGACCTGATCGATGGTCCCTTTTATCGCCTCCGTGGCGGAACCTGTCTCCATCTCCGCTGAAAGGTGTGCCGAAAATCCAAAAACCGACAACCCAAGAATCAATGCACCAATCAGGGTTTGGACTCGTGTTTCAACCGTTCTTGCGATTCCTGGAGATAGCTGAGGCATAACCATTTCCTTTCTTAGCCGCACCTATACGGTATTTCTCAACCTTGACACAATAGAGTCGTTGACCAATAGTTCAGGCGCTATTTTCCGCTACCGAGAAGAAAGTTGCAAAGAATTGAGTCAGCCTGGTCGACGCCACGTTTTTTTGCCGACGCAGTCGATTAAACGCCGGCCCTATTCCCGGGGTTTTGGCAACGGCCCACACCCCTTGAAAGAATGTGCTTGATCGGCAAAAAAGATTCAGGTCAAGGGGCAAATCTTCCTCCACACGATCTGAAACCGACCGGACCACGAAGAACGGGATGCCCCGTCGGGCAGCCATCGTCCCGATTGCCGCACTTTCCATATCCAGACTGCTCGCCTCAAAAGCCCGGCCTATGGCCTGTTTGTCTCTAGCCAACCACACAATATTTCCCACTGTCACCAACCGTCCGGATAGAACCGTGTCCTCTGATAATTGTGCCGTATGCCACGCTTTTTGTCGATACAAGGCACTACAGACAATCGAGGCATGCGGGAAAGAACCCGTGATGATCGAATCCTGACAGACAACCTGCTCAGGAATCACCAAATCGCCGATTTGTGAGGGAACCAAGGCTCCGGCAAACCCTGATGCAATACACGCGGTCCAGGGTCTCTTATCGAAAACCGCCTCACACGCGGCCTGCGCTTTCGCCAACCCAACACCGGTTTGGATGACGGCCACGAAACGGGACGCATTCGCCCATCGACGCCATTTGACCCCATCCACCCGCTCGACGCGGCTCCCGGGCAACGCGTGCGCAATAGCGTTATACTCCCAAGGGGTCGCGGCAAAGACGGCAATATTCTCCAGGAAACGCTCCGGAAACCGTTGAAGTGAGAAAGGACGACGCCAATCAGCGGCTATGGCCGTTGCCGGGCTGATTGTGCGATGTGTTGCAATGCTTCAGCTTTCATCTCCCCGTGCATCCGAACGTTACGATACATCGCCAACGCCCACATGGGGAAATATTTGCTGTAGCCATGATATCGAAGATAGAACACTCGGGGGAACCCGGTGCCGGCATGGAACGGTTCGAACCACGTCCCGTTCTCCAGTTGATGGCGAAGCAAAAAATTGATTCCGCGCACGACGTTCAAAGAATCGGACAGGCCTGCGGTCAATAAGGTCATGAGGGCCCACGCCGTTTGAGAAGGAGCACTTTCGCCCTTTCCGGCCCACGTCCGGTCCGCATACGACAAACAAGATTCTCCCCATCCGCCATCCACGTTCTGTTTGGATTCAACCCAAGCGACGGCGCGTTGGATCCATGGAGCGGACATGTCCTCTCCAATGGCCTGAAGGCCGATGATGACGCACCACGTCCCATAGAGGTAATTGACGCCCCATCGCCCATACCAACTGCCGTCGGGTTCTTGCGCTCGTCGAAGAAACTCGAGCGCCGGGGCCACGGCAGGGTGGGACCGGTCATATCCCATGGCGCCCAGCATCTCCAGACACCGCCCCGTGAGATCAGCCGTGGGAGGATCGAGCAACGATTGATGATCCGCGAAGGGAATCTTGTTGAAAAGCAGTTGATCATTGTCCCGATCATAGGCTCCCCACCCCCCGTTCGAGCTTTGCATGGCCAACACCCAGTTCAGCCCACGCCGAATGGCTTCATCCCGATCAGCGGGCTGAAGAGGTGAAAGTTTCGCCAAGGCGGTCAGGACCGCGGCCGTATCATCGACGTCGGGATACCACTCATTCTCGAACTGAAAATACCATCCGCCGGGTGCGGCCGCGGGAGAAGACACGATCCAATCCCCCACCCGGTGCGTTTGTCGAGAACGCAGCCAGGAAGAGGCGTGCGACAGCACTTCATGGTCAACAGGAAGACCTTTTTCAACGAACGCATTGATGGTTAACGCCGTATCCCAAATTGGAGAATGACACGGCTGCAGGTGAAGCGTGGCCGGTCCACCGGATGACGCCGGCGTTTCAATTTCCAGGGCCTCGATTTCTCGAAGGGCCTTTTGGAGAAACGGATGCGTCACGGGGTATCCGAGGGCCATCAAGGCAAAAATCGAATTTGCCATGGCCGGGTAAATCGCCCCAAGGCCTCCTTCCCCCTGCATATGATCCAGCAACCAGGCCTCGGCTTTCTTGATCGCTTTTTTTCGTACGGAAAGAAGAGGATATTTTTCGTAGATCTTGAGAATCCTGTCGACCCAGACAAAAAAGTTCCGCCAACTGATGATCTCGGGATCTTTTTGAAACGGCGGGGCGTTGCGATAGTTGATTTGATCCCTGGGCGTGCAAAACAACTCTTCAATCCCTTGTTCCGCGGGGACCCGGCATTCCCGGCGAACGGCGAACACAATCAGCAAAGGAATAACCACGGCTCTGGACCAATACGAGATGGCGTACACGTTAAAAGCAAACTTTTGGGGCGCCAGCACGATTTCGGGAGGCATGCTCGGAAGCCCGATCCAATCGTATTGGCCAAACAAGGCCAACGTAATTTTCGTAAACACGTTGGCTGACACGACGCCGCCTTTTGCCAGGATGGCTTGTCGGGCTCGACACATCCCCGGATCATCTTGTGGGACCCCGGCCAATTTCAAGGCAAAGTAGGCTTTGACCGAGGCACTGACGTCCATGGGGGCTCCGGCATAAATCGGCCACCCGCCATCTTCGAGTTGGGCGCCTTGAAGATAACGAACCATTCCGGCTTCCCGCTCTTTATCCACGGCATCGATATACCGACGCAACATCATATACTCCGAGGTCAACGTCGTATCCGCCTCTAATTCCTCCACCCAATAGCCATGTTCAGGATGCTGTTGTTCGAGAAGCCACTTTGTGCTCCGCGACAAGGCTTCTTCTACGGCTTCCGCATGTCCAACGGTCGATGGGGCGGAGCGACCCTGAATGAACTCCACCCCCCGCGCCACGTCGGGGTTATTCGAAACAAGCTTCAGGGAAAGGTTGTGTGGCTTCCGATGACGAGGTTTGGCCTGATGGGGGGCAGAGGGGAAAAAACTCTGGGACAGCCGCCCCAGAAAATTTATGAGGAGATCCATATCTAAACTAACTGGTATCGACAGGCTACGTCGAAAGACGCGTGCAGGTCCAACGACCGGGACTTAACTCTTTTTCCCCCATGACCATAGGGCAGATGGCTTATAGCAGACGATCTTGAAGAGAGTCAAGGATATTACCATGGGACGTGAAGGAACACGCACGAGCGAAAGACCATTATGGAACAGTAGTTCCGATATTGTCCCTCCGCTCCTCAGGCCGTCTTTTTTCAACGGACGGGAGATTATAAGGCCACGTCATTCGTGACGTTCTGCAACGTTTTCGTCTCATCAATGGTCCACACGTCACAGGTCGGATCGCCATCGATGTTCGCAGTGGCCACGGCCGTAAACCCCGTGGCCGACACGTGATCCAAGGTCGAAGCCGTACAGCCGGGCGGCAGGGTTCCGGAACTGCTGCCTCCCAACTCGAAGCACTAAATCATGAAAAATGTTTTGTATTACAAAATATTATATTCTTTATAAGATTTCAACCCAACATGTGACCCCACATTTTCAACGAGGGTGCCCCGTATTGAGAGAAAACGGAAGATGGTGTCGAATGGGTAAGAGAGGTAGTGCGAGAATCTAACAGACGAGGAAAAGGAAAATGAAAAACGCGGGAGAGATACTAAAAGAACTGCTGATCAGGAGTCAAAACATTGCGAAATTTATAGATAAGCATGCGTGTAACTATACTTTAACTGCCAAAGTACTTCGAGGAACCTACGCCTCAAGTCTTTTCTACAGTTGTTTAGACCGGCATAGGGCCATTCTTCTGCTCACCATTAGACAATTTCGCGGACCTGCCTTAACCCTCATCCGTCCGATGCTTGAATCTTGGATCAAGGGAAGATCGCTTCACCACACTCAACAAGAGGATCTGTTATGAAACTTTTCGTCATGGTCTTTGCACTGGTTCTCTTTTGCACCGGCGTGGCCGTCGCGTGTGACGATCACAACGGCCCATGCAAGATTGAAGATTGGAGATCGATGTATCATCCAAGTTTACAGATAGTAGTCATCGAAGGCACAACCACGTGCGACACAGGCCGTGTCACGCTTCGCGTCTATGATGAGGCCCGCGACGAATCCCCGTTTGTCGGCATTGCCGAAACCTTCATTACGGGACATACGTTTCAAGCATCCATCATGAGTGTCGGCAAGAAACCGGCATCCGTTTCGTTCAAGGCGAACATTGAAGGACAGTGAGCCGGACGCAAAAGCAACGGCCCTGATCCACCGGACCAGAGCCGTTCAGTCGGAGGTTCACGGGTTTCCCTTGGATGATCCCACAACCGACCAAGGCACCCAAGGGTCTTTGTTCCTTCTTGACGAAAAAGAGACCCAGGGTCTAGCATAAAGCAATGATTCTTGATCGCGAGTTTGCATACTACAGAGAACATCAGGAAGAACTGGTACGCCAATACGAAGGGAAATACCTCGTCATTGTAGGTGAAACTGTAATCAGTGCTCATGAATCAGAACTCGACGCTTACGAATCTGCTAAAGCCACCAACCCGCTTGGGACGTTCCTCATCCAGCATTGCCTGCCGGGGCAAGACAGTTACACCCAAACATTTCACTCGCGTGTCGCGTTTCACTAACTCGCATTGCCCTCAAAATACCTCAATCAACGCGTTTCAGCTTTTACCACTTACGGACAGGAATACCTCCGTGCGTTGGTGAATGAAGTCTGGGTAAGCGAGGCTTTTGATCCTCGCACACTAGGTACAAGGCCAGAACCACAGAAGGTGCAGTGTCACGCACTTTGGGACACGGGAGCCACCAATACCTGCATCACCCGTCGGATAGCCGTGCAACTCGGGCTTGCGCCTAGCGGAAGAGCCATAGTTTCAGGCGTTCATGGATCTAAGGCGGTATCTACGTATTTCATTAATCTTGGCCTGGCAAACAATGTCAATGTTTCTGGAATTTCAGCCACAGAAGCGGAGATTAGTGGCGATGTCGATGTTCTTATCGGAATGGATGTAATCAGATATGGGGATCTGTCTATTTCAAATTTTAACAACCGAACTATTTTCAGTTTTCGTGTCCCGTCGATTGAAGAAATTGATTTCAAAAAGGAAATTGACCAAGCCAATCGCGAGTTCACTCCTAAAACAGCAGATGCGTTAAGGAGAGAGCGAAATCGCAACAAGCAAGCCATAAGAAAAAGGACAAAGAAACCAAGGAAGCTTTAAGGGAACGACCCTATAAGGCCACGTCATTCGTGACGTTCTGCAACGTTTTCGTCTCATCAATGGTCCACACGTCACAGGTCGGATCGCCATCGATGTTCGCAGTGGCCACGGCCGTAAACCCCGTGGCCGACACGTGATCCAAGGTCGAAGCCGTACAGCCGGGCGGCAGTGTTCCGGAACTGCCGTCTCCCAGTTCATAGTAATACAATTGAGAGGAACCCGTGACGGCAAACCCGATCGCGTTGAAATCGTCGACGTAGGTATTTTTCTCGGCGAAATAGGCCAGTTCGCTGGTATGAAGCGCCACCAGGTTGGTTTTGGCTTCCGATTGTTTGGCCCGGGCTTGATATTTAAGAAAATTCGGAATGGCAAGCACCGCCAAAATGCCGATGATGGCCACGACGATCATCAACTCCGTCAAGCTGAACCCTCGCCGATTGCGAATGGCATGCAAGAGACTTTCCCTCCTCCACCATTGGTATGACAATAGCCTACGCCACCCCGAATCTGTCATTCCGAGCATAGCGAGGAATCTCTCGCTCAACCACCGCACGCGTGGAACAGCAGATCCTTCGCTTCGCTCAGGATGACAACCTGGACCTTTTTCATCCCTTCGTGTGCAGGCGAAAGCCTGCATGGGGGATTCCTGTTTTGATGCAGCCATCACGTCGTACCTCAGGTGTTTATTCGCTGAAGGTTGCCTTGGGAACGGGGGATCAGGGAATGACGGGATCCGCGCATTGGCTCACTTGAGCGTCATCCTCCAACTGCTCTCCTTGCAGATTGGGCGGATTCCCAAAGCCCACTTCACGAAATCGTTTGATTAATTTCTCATTGCGAGGATCCAATTTCAGCGCCAGGATCCAAGCATCCCTGGCCGCCTCCTGATGCTCCTGGGTCAGATAAATTTCTCCCAAGTGCTCAAAAATGACCGGGTCATCTTTGACGAGTTCGGCCGCTCGCTGAATTTCTCGAAGGGCTTCAGCCACCCGTCCGACTTTGAATAACGCCCACCCCAAGCTGTCGACATACGCCCCATTGTCCGGCTTGAGCGCGACGGCGCGTCGAGTCAATTCCACGGCTTTTTCCCCATTGATGCCTCGATCGGCGTAACTATAGCCCAAATAATTGAGCGCGTCGGCATGCTCGGGATTGAGGGCCAGCACCGCTTCCATTTCTCGAACCACGTCGGGAAACCGGTCGAGTTTGTCATACGCGGCACCAAGATTAAATCGCAAATTTTCATCATTGGGGTGATACTCCAGCCCCTTTTTAAACGCAGACGTCGCTTGTTCAAATGCCTCTGCTTGCAGGTAACTCAAGCCCAGCAAAAAATGCGTCTCCGGATTGCCGGGTTTCAGCCCGGCCGCTCGGGTCAAATGCAGCGCCGCTTCATCATAGCGCGTGAGTCGATACAGCAGAATGCCCAGGTGAATACGACTGTCGTAAAACGTCGAATCCATATCGATATTGGTCCGATACGCTTCAATCGCCCCTTCGACGTCTTCGATTTGTTCGTACAACCATCCCAGATAATCTCGAACCCGAAGCTCGGACGGATGGGCCTGGACGATCCGTTTCAAATCCGTCATGGCGCGGTGGGGGTCTTTCATCTCGACGTAGACAAGAGCTTTTTGGATTTGCACCTTCACGTCCTTGGGGTCATCCACGATCATCTGATCCAGCATATCCAAGGCTCGCTCAAAGTCTTTTTGGTTCACCAAAAAACGGATGAAGTCCTTACGGAACGTATTGCCCCGAGGCCTGACTGACGAAACAAATTGCTGGTAGAGCTGAATCGCTTCCTGAAGATCCCCGTCGGACTCATGCAGGTTCAGCAAGGCCTGATATGCCGGTTCAAACCGTTCGGCCCTTGTGATCGCTTGACGGTAGGCTTCCTTGGCCTCCGTTCCCTTTCCTTGCGCCTCAAAGGCTTTTCCCCGGTAGAAATGTCCGAAATGAGACTCCGGTGCATGGGCAATACCCTGAACAAAAACCGCTTCGGCCTGCAGGGGTCGCTTGAGATTGAGCAGCAAGACCCCTTTATCAAAATAGGTTTCCTCACGTTCAGGATTCACACGGATCGCTTCGTCATATAACCCTAACGCGCGGTCGAATTTCCCTCCGCCCGCGTAGATTTTGGCCATTTCAGCCAGCACGCCCGCATCCTGGACTCGAGTTGTCCGGACTTGATCCAACGTGGCGACGGCTCTTTGCATATTCCCCGACAAAAATTGCAGCGCGGCCAACCGCACGCGCAGGAAGACCGACTTCGGGTCGAATTGCAGAGCGGCTCGATACTCGAACACGGCCTTGGGGACGTCATTCGCGAGTTCCGCCAGATAGCCTTGTAAGAAATGATGATACGCCGGAGCAGGAAGGGGTGGCGGCACGAATTCAGGCTGGGTGACGGAGTCGGGTTCAGGTTCGGGTACCGCGGCACAAGACACCACCACCAGCGGAATCAGCAGGAACATGACCAGCACCCGTTCCTGCCATCCACCGGGCAGCACGCCCGCTCCTCTAGAAAACCACCTTCGTCTTGGATGAATCATTTCCCTCAATCCAAGGCATCAGGGATGATGGGTCTCAAGATCGGCAAATTTCGCATACCGCTCCTGGAAAGTCAGTTGCCGATCACCCGTCGGACCATTGCGATGTTTCCGAATCAAAATATCGGCAAGGCCTTTTTCTTCCGTGTCAGGATTATAAACCTCATCGCGATAAATGAACATCACGATATCCGCATCCTGTTCAATGGCCCCGGATTCCCGGAGATCAGCCAAAACCGGGATAGGTGGTTTCCGACTCTCGACCGCGCGACTGAGTTGGGACAACGCAAGCACGGGAATATCCAATTCTTTTGCGAAGGCCTTGAGCGACCGACTGATATCGGAAATTTCCTGTTGTCGTGATTCTGCACGACTGTGCCCCTGCATGAGTTGGAGATAATCGATGATCAGAAGATCCAGGCCTTGCTCTGCTTTGAGGCGCCGGGCCTTACTCCGCATTTGCTGCACCGTGAGCCCTCCTGAATCATCGATGAAAATCCTGGCCCTTTCCAGACGATCGGCCGCGTCACACAACGAACGCCAATCTTCAGGAGTCAGTTGCCCCGTCCTCAAGGCATGAGAATCCAGGAACGCCTGGGAACTGAGCATCCGAAGCACAAGCTGGGCTTGAGACATTTCCAGGCTGAAAATGCCCACGGTTAAATTCGCGCGAATCGCGGCATATTCGGCGATACCCAGGGCCAGACTGGTTTTCCCCATACTCGGGCGACCGGCAATAATAATGAGATCGGACGGCTGCAGCCCGGCCGTCACATCATCAATCACGCGGTACCCGGTCGGCACTCCCGTAATGCGTTCTTTGCGGCTGAATAATCGATCGACAAGTTCAACGCTTTCCTTGACGATTTGATGCATGGCGACAAACGACCGATCCACGCGTCCTTGGCCCAGCCTGAAAATTTCCCGCTCCGCATATTCCAGGAGATCGCCCGACTCCTCCAGTTCATCGTACCCTTTGGACACCACGTCGGTGGCGACGCGGATCAACCCACGCAACAGGGATTTTTCCCGCACGATTTTGCAATGGTGTCGGATATTCGAAGCACTGGGAACAGCCTGCACCAATTCAGCCACGTACGCGGCTCCGCCCACCTGCTCCAATTGGCCTTTTGTTTTCAGAAGTTCCGTCAACGTGATCTGATCAACCACTTCATTCCGTTCAGACAGTTCGATCATCCCCGCAAAAATGGTTCGATGCGCACCACGATGAAAGTCTTCTTCGACAATCACCTCAAGCGCCTTGCTAAGCGCGCTATTTTCCAACAGAACGGCTCCGAGGATGGATTGCTCGGCATCAACGTTCTGGGGAGGAAGCCGAAGGTCGGAGACGTCAGACGTGGGCATGCGTACCTTTGAGGATCAGGTTGGGAAGGTCTTGGATGCGGACAGTCCGTGAGGTTTTTGCCTTTTTCGCCATGACCACGGCTTCCTGGCTCGATACAGAAGGCACACCCACCATCACGGCCCAGGACGCGCCGGAAGCCTGGACACGGGTTCGCATCCTTCGGAGTCGGGTCGAATCCCACCGGGGCACGGTTTCCTGATACACCACCAACCCATGCGAGCGAAGGAGCCGACTCGTTTGAAACGCCTGTCCAAAATGAGAATCAGGCGCAGCCACCACCACGCTGGGGGTTTCCAGGGCCCATTTCTCTGCCCCCTTCCCAAACGCCAGGAACAATCGATCAAGATCCAAGGCAAAGCCCGTAGAGGGGAGATCTTGTCCAAATTGTCCGATTAAATGGTTATAGCGTCCGCCCCCGCCAAGTTCACAGCCGACGTTGGCGGAGAACACGTCGAACACGACTCCATCATAGTAATCAAACCCCCGAAACTCTCCCAGATCCAGGAGCAAATGCTCCTGGACACCAGCCGCATCGAGGAGCGCATAGACCTTGGTCAACCGCTCAATGGGAGCAAGCAGAGGTGCATTACGACCGGCGAGGGCTCGGCCCCATTGCAAGACTTCTTCCCGTCCATAACGCCCCGGGGCTTCAAGGATGGGCCGGGCCTGTTTGGCTGACACGCGTTCGGTTTTCAGGATTCGTTCCAGCTTCGGCAGGTCTTTATGCGCCGCCGCGAGTTCCGCTTGCTTGCGCCCCTGTTCCGATAGTCCGGACTGCGCCAGCAACGCCTGGTAGAAGCCAACGTGTCCGAGTGAAATTTTAAAATTCGGCAGCCCCACGGCCTTGAGGGACTCGATGAGCAAGATCAAGATTTCGGCATCCATCGACGCGTCATCGACCCCGATCAGTTCGACCCCCAACTGAAACACTTCCCGCTCCCGGCCTGCGTGTTCGGGCTCATAGCGAAACACGGTGGAGCGATAACTCAACCGAAGGGGAAGTTGGCGCCCGGCCATCCCCATCGCCACAATTTTCGCGATCTGCGCGGTCACGTCGGGACGAAGCACTAAAATGCGTCCGGTCGTCCAGTCGGCGACTTTGTAACACTTTTCCAGGATATCGGCCGGCAACCCGGCAGAGAGTACGTCCAGGTATTCAAAGGTCGGCGGGATGATTTCGCGATAGCCCCATCGGGTAAACCCCTCGAATAACGCGCGTTCCAAATGACGAACGCGTTCAGCCGCATCAGGCAACAGGGTCGTCATCCCGATCGGGATAAGAGAACGGGGTGTTATCTCTGAAGAAACCGTGTGGTGCTTCGAGCGTGGTTGGGGACGGCGAGCCATCGAAAAAAGCGGACCGTTAAGACACGCGTGAAAGATCCACAAGGCGAGCCGAAAGAATGTCCTGCTCGCGTTTGATGCTGTCCAGCACGTGAAGCGGCGGCGGCTCGTCCAAACTAAGGATCAATAACGAATTGGCGCCTTTCTGCCCACGAGAACATTGCATCTTGGCAATATTGATGCCGTGTTCCCCAAGAATACGCCCAACCGTTCCAATGACACCGGGACGGTCGAAGTTATAGATCAACAGCATATGGCCTTCGGGAATCACCTCGACCGCGTACGCATTGCTTTCAACGATGCGAGGATCCTTTTTGTTATACAGGGTGCCGGCCAATTGATGCGTTTGTTCACCGGCTTTCACGTGAAGACGTATCAAACTCGTATAATCTCCCGCGTCGCTCCCCTTCACTTCCTTGACCTCGATGCCACGCTGCTTCGCAATAAAGGGCGCATTCACGGCATTCACCGTATCTTGTAAAATCGGGGTCAACAAGCCCTTCAGGACCGCGACCGTCAGGGGAGCCAAGGAGAGAGCCGCCACCTCTCCACGATATTCCACGGTGACCTGTTCAATGCCTCCATCAATCAGTTGCGCCTGAAACAACCCCATCCGCTCGGCTAACCCCAGGTAAGGATGGAGTTGCAGCACGGCTTCAGGCGGAACCGACGGAATATTCACCGCACCCCGAGCCACGCCTTTCCTGAAATAGTCGACAAATTGTTCGGCAATCCCGATGGCCACCTTTTCCTGGGCTTCCTCGGTCGAGGCACCGATATGAGGCGTACAGATGAAGTTGTCCAGGGTGAGCAAGGGATGATCCGGCTTCACGGGCTCTTCCTCGAACACGTCGAATGCCGCGGCGGCGACTTTTCTGCTTTTGAGGGCTTCGTAGATATCGTGTTCATTGATGATACCCCCACGCGCACAATTCACAATCATGACTCCGTCTTTCATGTGTCGTATGGTTTGGGTGTTGATCAAAGACCGGGTCTCATTGGTCAACGGGGTATGAACCGAGATGAAATCGGCCCGCCTGAACAATTCGTCCAATTCCACGGCCTGGATTCCCAACTCCCGCGCGCGATCCGAAGCCAAGTAGGGATCATAGCCGATCACCTGCATGGCCAAGCCTTGCGCCAACTTGGTGACGTAGGTTCCGATCTGCCCCAACCCCACAAGGCCGAGAGTCTTGTTATACAACTCCGTTCCCATGAATTTGCTTTTCTCCCACTTACCCGCCTTTGTCGAAACGACGGCCTGGGGAATTTTACGACTCATGGCCACAATCATGGCGATCGTGTGCTCCGCCGTCGTCGTCGTATTCCCACCGGGCGTATTCATCACGACGATGCCACGCCGGGTGGCGGCTTCACAATCAACGTTGTCAAGGCCCGTTCCGGCGCGCCCGATGATCTTGAGACGGCTTCCGGCCTCAATGACGTCAGCCGTCACCTTCGTGCCGGACCGAACGATGATCCCATCATACTCTTTGATTTCTTCCAGAAGCTGTTCCTTGGGCAACTTGGTTTTCACGTCAGCACGAAACCCGCCCTGTTCAAGAACGGCAACCCCTCGCGGCGATAAACTGTCACTAATCAGAATGTTCATGGACTATTCCCTACGCTTTCCGTTTTTCAAAATCCGCCATATAGTCGATTAACGCATCAACGCCAGCCTCAGGCATGGCATTATAGATACTCGCACGCATCCCGCCCACCGAACGATGCCCTTGCAACGTGGTCAATCCGGCCTGGGCCGCTCCCGCAAGAAACTCACGGTCCAATTCCGGATCGGCCAGGACGAACGGCACGTTCATCCAGGATCGACAGGATGGGTCCACCGGGTTCCGATAGAAACCGGAATTATCAATCGCGGCATACAGTTTCCTGGCCTTCCGTTCGTTGCGGTCGGCCATGGCCGAAAGCCCGCCCTGCTCTTTCACCCATTGAAAGACCAAGCCCGCGATATACAGGCTATAGGTCGGCGGCGTATTCAGCATGGAATCCGCTTTGGCCTGTTGCGCGTAATCAAACACACTGGGCGTTATCGGCAACGTCTCGCCGATCAGGTCGTCCCGCACGATCACCAACGTCACGCCGGCCGGACCGATGTTTTTTTGTGCTCCCGCATAAATCAATCCGAACCGGCTGACCTCGATGGGACGGGACAGGATGGTTGAAGAAAGATCGGCGACGAGCGGGACGTCACCGGTCTCGGGCACCCAGTGAAACTCGACGCCGTCAATCGTTTCATTGGGGGTGTAATGAACATACGCCGCCTCCGCACTCAACGCCCAATCTTCAAACGGGGGGATCGCGGAGAATTTCCGGCTTTCGGAAGAAGCCGCGAGGTTCACTTCGCAATATTTCCTGGCATCACCAATGGCCTTTTTGCCCCAGGCCCCGGTCAAAATGTAATCCGCCTTGCTCTTCCCGCGCAAAAGGTTCATGGGGACGGCGGCAAACTGCCCGGTGGCTCCTCCTTGCAAAAAGAGCACTTTGTACGAATCGGGAACGCCCAATAAGTCACGGACGTCCCGTTCAGCCTCGGCATGAACCGAGACAAACTCTTTTCCACGGTGGCTCATCTCCATAATGGAGGCCCCGGCCCCGTGCCAATCCGTCAATTCGGCCTGGGCTCGTTGCAACACGGCCTCAGGCAACATGGCCGGGCCGGCGCTGAAGTTATACACTCGCGACATGAAAAACTCCTGGATGAAATAACGTGAATGGACCCCAAGGCCACCGTGCGACCATGAACGTCAACTGAGTCATGAACCTGAAGACTGGTAGATCAGGAGGTCTCGTGAAGATGAAGACCAAGAAAAGGTTACGCTATCATATGGTCTATGGAGGGTCAAGAATCCGGATGGGACCACCCCTCCCCGATCAAGTCAGGTCGGGTGAGCGTCGCGTAACCCGACAGCGAGGCCGGAGACCCGAGCGTCCCCTTTTCATCCCTTGGGTACAGGCGGCAAACCTGCATGAGGGAGGTGGATTCACATTTGAAGTGCAACGGGTGGTTTCTAAAATTTTCGGCCCTTTCGCACCAACTCCAAGCATTTCCGCAAATCCTCCCGTGCCTGTCCCTCGCCATTGGGCCTTCCGCTTTCGGACAGTCAAAGGTTCGCATCGTCGTGCTCCTTTACTGTTCATGAAAAAGTGCCGACCCGCACGAAGGCTGCCCACCAAACGGGCACCAGGGGGCGTGCTTACCACTCAAACAGGGGATACGTGACGCCGCCCCTTCAGGTTGGTTCCGGCGGCCTCGTTCGTGTGCAGGGTGGCGAATTGTTCGGCGAGCCCTGTTGCTTTGGCGTCTTGGGCTGCCACCGATCGCTGTTCTTTCGGGGGACCAGCCTGGTCTCCGGTTTTTGTTTCACCCTCTTCTGCCGTTGCCATCGCATAGAGAATGAACCCAATTGTTAAGGCGGGTAAAGCGTAGACTTCCCACTCAAGCTCGTCCGCATCAGCGGCCTGCGTGGCCAGGGGCAGCAGCAAGCCCACACAGGCACCCTATCGAACCGTTAACGGGGTTTGTCAAGAACATAAGACAGAACGTTCAGTTTGGAATCCTGCTTGGACAACAAGCCAGGCATTCCAGTAAACGTTCGGTCATTCGTTGACAGTGTGGGAGGGCGGGTTGGCCTCGCGTAACCCGACAGCGAGTCTACGGGAAGACGATTGACGTGACACATTTTTCATTAAATGACGAAATATTAAAAGTTTAAAAAAATGTGTGAATCTTAACAATTTTAAAAATTTTTAAAGTTTGTTGAAAATTTTAATAAAATAAAATATTGGAAGAAACGTGGAAATATTAAACATATGGACAAAACGTCACGAAGGAGAGGAAGGGGTGAAAGAATGGGAGAAAGGCCTTGGATTCCCTAAATTCACAAACGAAGTGCAACACCTTGTTAAGGTGTTGCCATGGGACGCTACTACACACAACTCACCCTTGAAGACCGCTGTGAAATGGCCCGCTTACACACCACGGGACACTCGATCCGCCAAATTGCGGCAACTCTGGATCGCGCGCCATCGACTGTGGCTCGGGAGCTGAACCGCAATGGGTCCACCACCCAGGGCTACCGCCCAGGCTATGCCGACCAACAAGCCCGGGCGCGCCGCTGGCAGGGCTCCAAGCTCGACCGCGACAGCACGCTCCGCGCCACGGTCCTGGCGCAGCTTCAACACGGCTGGTCCCCCCAACAGGTGGCCGGCCGCCTCGCTCGGGAGCAGCACCGACCGGTCATCTCCCACGAGACCATCTACCGCTTCATCTATGCGCAGATGGCCCGCAAAACAGAGTACGCCTGGCGCCACTATCTGCCGCAGGCCAAAGCCAAACGCGGGCGCCGTTGCTACAAGGGGCGCAGCCCGGCGTCCTTTATCGCTCTGCGCCGCCCGCTGGCGGAGCGGCCGGCGGCGGTCGCGGATCGCCGTACCCCGGGCCATTGGGAGGCCGATCTGATGTTGTTCCGGATCTACGGCCAAGCCATCTTGACCCTCCATGAGCGCCACTCCCGCCTGCTGATCGCCGCGCGCCCCCCCGGCAAAGCCGCCGCGCCGATCGCCCACGCCATCGCCACCCTCCTCGCGCCCTTGCCCTCCACGTGGCGCCAAACAATCACCTTCGATAACGGGACGGAGTTTGCGCGGCATTATGCCCTCCATACGCTCGGCCTCGAAACCTTCTTCTGTGAGACCCACTCGCCCTGGCAAAAGGGCGGCGTCGAAAACGCCATCGGCCGCTTGCGCCGGACCCTGCCCCGCAAGACCGACTTGGTGGCTCTCTCCGATGAACACTTTACGCATCTGGTTCAGGTATACAATAATACCCCGCGGAAATGTCTCGGCTATCAGACGCCCGCCGAGGTTTTTAGAAACCACCTGTTGCACTTCAAATGTGAATCCACCTTCCCGCGTGCGCGAGGATGACAGAAAGCAGATTCGGAATGGCGTTGACTCTTTGCATGCCATGACAGTGCGGGGTAGCGTTGGCTCTTTTCGTAGCAATCTCTCATGCAGGCCGGCTGCCTGCACCCCAAGGCATGAACAGAGAATGCGCTGGGCTCAAACCCTGCTGTCGGGTTACGCGACGCTAACCCGACCTGCCTCGGCTACGCTTAGACAGGCATTGCATTTGGTGAGGTCGCGGACTACAATCCTGGCATGAATGAAGCGATTGCCTTTGATACTCATCGATTTGTCAAACATCTGACCGAAAGCGGCTTTACGGAACAACAGGCCGAGGCCCTTGCCAAGGAGCAGGTCCAACTGCTCAACAGCAACCTGGCCACCAAGGTCGATATTCTGGCGATCAAGGCCAAGCTTGAAGCGAAAATTGAAGCCTCAAAAGTCGACTTGTTGAAATGGATAGTGACGGCGATGATTGCGCAAGGCACGCTGATTGTTGCGCTGGTGGTTGCTTTCGTCAAACTGCTCTAAGATGGCTTGGCCGGGAGCCCCTACGCATGCCTCTACCCCGGGGCACGCCAGAGGGGCAAACCCCATGCTCCCTCTCCCCTCCTGATTGTCGGGTTACGCTACGCTAACCCGACCTACCCCGGCTGCCCAGACGTACGGCCTCTGCGGAGCGCCAACGGGTGCTGCACTTATCCGGGATCATGCGCAACAGGTCCTTACGTCGCAACCTTTGCCCGGGCGGTGACGTGCGGCGCCAAGACGGCCGGGTGTTTCGAGGCAACGATTTCTTTTCGAACCCGCTCGGCCAGCGTATTGACGTCAACCTCTTCGGCAGTCGCAATACCGAACTCTTCCAGGAGCGGGAGAAGGCTTCGAAAGGAATTGGCGATGTATGGATACCCTGCCCACGTTTCCGAACCGCCCATCGGAGCCTCAAAATGCAAGACGGGCTCGGGCAATCCGGCTTCGACAAACGTACGGTACAGGTCGGAACCCATTGCCACGTGCGCCCCTGAACGCTCAAACACGGCGAACAACCACTCCACCAGCTTATTCATCAGGGGCGTACCCGGACGAGAAGACGACCGGAAGAACGTAAAGTCCACTTCCTCAAAGGCCACGATGCCCCCCGGACGCAGGCGTTGGGTCAGGTGTTTCAGGGCGGCTGCGGGGTCGGCCATATACATCAGGACCAGCCGGCCAACCAGGGCATCAAAGTCGCCCGCTAACTCCAGCATTCGGGCGTCCCCCGCCAGGAATTCCACGTTGGCAAATCCTGCTTCCTTCACCCGTACTCTGGCCGTCTCGAGAATCTTCTCATTGCCATCCACGCCTATGACCTTCCCTTCCGGACCGACCAATTCGGCCAGAATGAGCGAGACGTCTCCGGCACCACTCCCAATATCGAGAACCTTCATCCCGCTCCTGATGCCGGCGTCGTTGAAAAGTTGCCTGGTCAGACCATCATACAATCGCGACTGCTGAATCAAGCGATCCGTCTCCTCTTTGTCACGTCCCATCGTATATCGCGGATCACTGTTCGCTTCGTTCATGTGGCTTGTTTCTCCTTATCCTAAGCTAAGATGAGACTCTTCCCTTCAACGGCCCACGGAATATCAGCGACATGGCTGCCACCTACGTCGCTGATGGCCATCTTTCCCGGCATTGCGACCTACGCTTCCGCGCGTGCAGTTTTCCGTGGAACCCTTACCGGAGTCAAGGCAGTGGAGGGCACTCCTCCTGGATGAGAGAGCCAAAGGTTTCTGAATTTATCCATTCTCTCGTATGGTGGAGACCAGCCGACGCCAGGCATTCTCCGACTTGCTATTGCCCTGAGCCGAAAACGTTCATCCCTTGTCATCGCCTCGCCGGTTTGCATACAATGCGGCTCGGTTCACTAGCCTGAGGAGCTGAAGACACGACCATGCACGGATTGCGATTCGAGCGGCGCGGCGAAGGAGATTATTACAAGGTCATCCTGCACATCGGGAGTACGTACGTGCCGATCAGTGACGAGGACGTGGAAGAATTAAAAAAGAAAAGCACGTTGTTGGGTGGTCAATTTCTGGAATTTTTCCTGGACCGGATAGGCTATTCCTCTTACCTCAAAGACCAACTCAAAACAGAATTAAAGAAAATCGGCGATTCCTCCCAACAGATGTCCATGCTCCGGCAATCCCTCCAGGAACTCTAAAGAAGGCGCGCTGGCCCTGAACATTCTCTCTCTGTCATTCCTGTATGTGTTCAGTCATTCGTTGACAATTGTCGCTAGAGAATAGTGGGAATCCTTCATCCGGCACACAATACCAAATGGTCATCCTGAGCAACGCGAAGGATCTGCTTTTTGGGCGCTTGTTGTTGAAACGACGAGATTCTTCGCCTCCGGCTCAGAATGACAATTCTGGTGTCGTTGTCCCTTCATTCTGTCAACGAATTATTGAACATCTACAATTCCTGCGAAAGCGGGAATCCAGTGTCGTTGTCTTGACGGACGAAGGAAAAAGCAAAGACCCTGGATTCCCGATTAAAAGATGTCGGGAATGACAGCAGGGAGAAGACCGCTTAAGGCCCGCCCCCTCAATCGTGATACCCGCCCACGATCTTGTCGATAAAATTCAAGATGGCGGTTTTCTTTGAAGGATCGTTTTCCAGTTTCAGGGCTTGTTGATAATGATCCCCCGCAATGTCGGGTTTGCGTTTGAGATCATAGACTCGCCCCACGCCAAACATGGCCCGCGCGTCGTTGGGATTGGCCTTGAGCGCAACGTTAAAACTATCGAGAGCTGAATCAACCTGCCCCTTTTCCAATAACATCCACCCCACTTCCGTCGCAGCCGGTCCGAAGTCCGGCTTGATTCGCAAGGCTTCCTGATATTCCCGCAGGGCGAGGTCGCGCCGACCTTTTTGTTCGCAGGTCCCGGCCAACGCATAGTGCACCTCCACGTCGTCCGGATTGAGCGTCAGCGCGGTTTTATATTCACGAATGGCCGCGTCGATCTTTCCCTGTTCGGCAAGCGCACAGGCTAAATTCACGTATCCCAACGCATCATCGGGTGCGAGTTTGATCAGTTCTCGATACTGGGGAATGGCCATTTCCAACTGGCCGTGTTCCTGATACGCCACGCCCAGGTTCAATCGAGCGGCTAAATAAGCCGGATCCAATTTGACGGCTTGGCGATAGGCCTTGATGGCCTTATCCGTTTGGGCCATCCGTTGATAAATCTGAGCCAGAAAAAAATGGGGAAAGGGCGAGTCGGGGGCCAATTCCATCGCCGTTTGGTAACTCTTGATCGACTGCTCCGATTGGCCGGACTGCGCCAGAAACATACCATGGAGCAAATGCACGTAGCCTTCCTCCGGATACGTCTTGCTCAGGCGATCAATCCATTCGCGGACGTCCGCAATATCCGCCTCGTCCTGTAACGACTTCGCATACATCTGCCACGCCAAGGCAAATTCGCCTTTCAACAGGTACATGGCATTCAAGGCAAAAAACGCCCTGGGCCCGGCGGCCTCACTCTGCGTCCAGTGAGTCGCGGCGTCGATCACCGCGTCCCACTCCCCTCTGAGAAGGGCTTGTTCGATCGTCTGTTCTTGACTCATGCTGTGACCACGTTCCTCTTTCGTACAAAAAAGTAAGGTGCCCTGAAGTGCGCGCCACGCGGCTCAGCGCCTCAGCGTATCCTCGACGTCGGGTGGGGTGGCGGCAATCAATTCGCCCAGATACGGATACTGTTTCATGATTTGCTGTTTCATTTCCCAGGCCACCGTGCGGTAGGACCAATGGCCTTTGACCCCTGACCGGAGCTGGCACAGATATTCCGCTTGGGCATAGTCCATTTTAAAGACACATCGAACCTTGAACCCGAAGGGAATCGCGTAAATCGAGGCTTCCTGATCCATGCCCCGCAGCCGTTCGATATCGTGTCGAACCGCGTCCATGGCCATTTGATACTCTCGATCCAGTTTGGCCTCATACAACGGATGCGGAATCTCATATCCATGCACGGTGGTAAAATTTTGTTGGATCTGCTGGCACCGTCGATGCCGGTGCAGATCCCGCCATCCTCCGATATCCATCAACACGTCGAAGATAAGGGGATAGCCGCATCGAAACTCCTTGATCAACTCGTCATAGGGCCCGCGACGGTGCAAGGCCACGTCAAGGGTCTCCTGCTTTTCCTTCTCCGACCACTCCCGCACCAATTCCAGAATCCGGCGATACGGCGCATGACTGACGCGATACAACACACTCGTGACCAGTTCATCCATCAGCGAATGCGGCTCGACGAGATCGACCGGCACCACTTGATCGGCCCACGCCGACGGCAGATCCAGGCCCGCCTTGTGCAGGATTTTCTTGGCGTGCTTCGACAGATCACGATAGACCTCCGTTTGGTACTCGTTGGCCTTGGCGTGACGGGCCAACGTCGGCGCGAGCGGCTCCGCGGGTTTCCCGGTCTCGCCGCACAACTCGCCCCACACGTTCGAGGGGGCTTTCGCGCAGGCTTCTTTCAACTCCTGGCCTAGAGCCTGGAGTTCGGGAAGCTGCGTCGATAAGAACCGGGTGATCTGTTTTTCCAGCGTCCGGATACTCACCACCTGTCCAACGTTCGTCGTGGAGGCGAGGGGCAACAGATAACGAGTGACGTCGTAGGCACGCGCGGCCAGGGTTCGACCGTAATTCGCCTCGCTCATGGAATCGGGTCTGGGATAGTGCCGTTGAAGATATTCGAGCAGCGGATCATGGAACGTTCGATAGAAATTGAACAGGCTGCCGAGAATCCCGCGATAGAACGCCTCGGGTTCGGAATCCCGGATGGTTGACGGCACGTAACAGCCGGACACGGCAAAGTTCTGATACCGGCTGGACTTGGCCTGTCCGTCCCACAGCGGTTCATCTTCCAGGCGAATGGCCGCCAATTCGGAAATGCCTTCCAGGCACACGGTCACGTGCCCGAGATCGGCGATCGACGCATGGCCATAGGCAAAATAGAATTGCTCCCAAAACTTCTCGGACGAGTGTCCATGGACCCATTGCAAACTGTCTTCAATGGAATCCGGGGAACGGCTGTACCGCGCAAGGGCATAGGCCGCTTTTTCGGGCGGCATCGGCGCGAGGACGACCACCCGGCGTGTGTTTTTTTCCTCGACGGACATGAATGACGTGTTTCTTCTCTTGCCGAATCCAGTAAACCTGCTTGAGGCAGTTCACTATAGTCAGGCAACCAGTCCAATCTCAAGTCGTACGGGTTCCTCTGTCCTCACGTCTTCACCACAACGTCACGAAAGCCCCTTGAAACGTGAGACTCGGATGGCTACACTCCATACCCAATACGGAAAATGCCTTGGGGGAACCCGGGCCGGCACACAGGCCGGCCCCTACGGACGCATCGGAAAAACCGAAAAGAGCGCGGGTATGGTCACGCACGACGAACAATCGATCCATGGCCAATGGTCTTCCCGGTTAGCCTTTATCATGGCGGCTACCGGCTCTGCCGTCGGCCTCGGGAATATTTGGAAATTTCCCTACATTACAGGGGAAAACGGGGGTAGCGCCTTTGTATTCGTCTATATCCTCTGTGTGGCTGCCTTGGGCATTCCGCTGATGATGGCGGAAGTGATGCTCGGACGTCGCGGCAAACGAACGCCTGTCAATACCATGCGGGTTCTGGCCGCGGAAACGAACGCGAGCCAAGGCTGGCAACTCATCGGGTGGTCCGGCACCTTGGCCGGCCTCCTGATCCTGTCTTATTACAGCGTCATCGGCGGATGGACCATCGGGTATATTTTTCATGCAGCCACCGGTGATTTCTCGGGCCTCAGCGGAGAGGGTGCCACGAGCCTCTTTGGAGACTTTGTCGGAAATCCCCTGGTCCAGGTGGGTTGGCATACGGCATTCATGCTCATCACCATGACCATCGTCGCCCGGGGGGTACGGCATGGCTTGGAAAAAGCCGTTACCTATCTCATGCCGGCGCTGGTTGTGCTGCTGCTCGTTCTTTTGGGCTACGCCATGACCACCGGCTACTTCATGAAAGGGCTCGCCTTTTTATTCACACCCGACTTCAGCCACTTTTCAGGCACCAGCATGCTCACGGCCCTGGGCCACGCGTTTTTTACTTTGAGCCTGGGCATGGGCTGCATCATGGTCTATGGATCCTACGTGCCCAAAGGCACGTCCATTGCCGGCACTTCCGTGGCCATCGCCGTCGCCGACACCATGGTGGCCCTCATCGCCGGCATGGCCATATTCCCGATCGTCTTTGCCAATGCCCTCACACCCGGAGCCGGGCCCAGTCTCATTTTTAAAACCCTCCCCGTGGCCTTCGGCAACATGACCGGAGGAACGTTCTTCGGAACACTTTTTTTCGTGTTGCTCCTGATTGCCGCCTGGACCTCATCCATTTCATTGGTCGAACCGGCGGTCACCATGATGATCGAAAAGTTCAACATGACCCGTCACGCGGCCGCCTTGTGGATCGGACTCGCCACATGGCTCTTGGGATTCGGCACGGTCTTTTCATTCAACGTCTGGGCGGACGTCAAGGTGTTGGGGCTGACCTTTTTCGAGCACCTCGACTTTCTCACCTCGAACCTCATGCTACCGGCAGGCGGGGTCTGCATGGCCATCTTCGCCGGTTGGGTGATGTCCAAACACATGAGCCGGGCGGAACTCAACATGAACAGTGAAGTCGGCTATTCCCTCTGGTACGTCTCAATCCGCGTGATCGCTCCCATAGCGGTTTCGATTGTCCTGCTTCACGCCATCGGCCTGTTTTGAAAGCCGCTGGAAATGGTCACTGATTCGTTGACAGAATGAAGGGGCTGTTTCCGGCGTCCTCCTCGACATCCCCTCCTGTCATCCTTGACGCTTGTCCCCGACGCCTGTCCCCGATCTGATCGGGGATCCAGTGCCTTTTCTTTTTCCTTCGTCCGTGAAGATCAAAGACTCTGGATTCCCGATTACTAACGTCGGGAATGACAGGGGGGGGTCGGAATGACAGATTCGGGCTATTTTCATACCAGCGACGATCGGCATTCACGGGGATCTCAACCCGAGAACGGGTCTTCCTTGCAACAACCGGTAGTTTTCCCTACTGTACCGTCTTATGTCAAAAACGCGTGTGTGGTTCTATTGTCTGCTGGCGGGCACGGCGTATTCGCTGTCCGTTTCCAATCTGGTTGAAGGGGTTCCCTGGGGTCTGTTCGCCTGGGTTGCCCTCCTGCCCCTTCACCGGGTGCTGATCGGCGCCACGACGGGTCAGGCCTTTTTGCGCGGATGGCTAGCGGGCTTTCTGGCGTTTACCGGCACGATGTATTGGGTGGTGATCGCCATGCATCTCTATGGCAAAGTCCCCCTCCCCATCAGCATCCTGCTCATGCTTGTATTAGCGGGGTACCTGGGGCTGTACGTCGGCCTGTATGCCTGGGGGTTTATCCGGCTGGAACAACGATGGGCTGCCGCAGCCTGGATAGCGGCACCCTGTTTGTGGGTCTCTCTGGAGTACGTGCGCACCCACGCATTCAGCGGATTGCCATGGGGATTGTTAGGCTACTCCCAATTTCAACGGCTGCCTCTTATTCAGGTCGCAAACATCACCGGCGTCTACGGCGTGTCATTTCTCATCGTGCTGGTGAACGTCTCATTGTTTCTCCTGTTCCGTTGGTTTGGGGCCGAAAAATCGCAGCGCGTCCTTCGGCCCTGGATTCCGCTCGCCTCGGCCGCTGCGGCCATCCTCGGGGTCTGGCTCTATGGGCTGAATCAACTTCATCTTCCTCCTTCGGACAGACTCACCATCGGGGTCGTTCAAGCCAATATCGATCAAGCGCATAAATGGGACTCGGCCTATCGCGTGGAAACGTTGGAACGATATCACCGGCTCACGGAAGCCGTCAGTCCCAAGTCCGATCTGATCCTTTGGCCTGAAGCAGCCACGCCTTTTATGTTCGAACAAGAGCCAGGCTATCGATCGCTGGTGACTGAGATGACGAAAGACTCCCGAGTGCCGCTCGTGTTTGGAAGTCCGGCTCTCAGGCGTGCAAGCGACGGCACCCCGTACCTGCTGAACAGCGCGTACATCCTGAACTCCGCCGGGGACATCACCGGCCGGTACGACAAGCAACATCTCGTCCCCTTCGGTGAATACATACCACTGGAACGGATTCTCTTTTTCCTGGACAAGTTGGTCGTCGGCATCGGCGATTTTCAGCCGGGACCGGGCCCGATCCTGCTTTCCTTTGTACGTGGGCCGGACCAACGGCAGACCCGGTTCGGGGTCGCCATTTGCTATGAAGTCATTTTTCCGGATCTTGTGCGGCAACTCGCCAACGAAGGCGCCAATTTTTTGGTCACGATCACCAATGACGCCTGGTTCGGGCACACCGTCGCCCCACACCAACATTTCGGGATGGTGGTCTTTCGCGCCGTCGAAAACCGTATGGCGTTTGCCCGCGCCGCCAATACCGGCGTGTCCGGATTGATCGATCCGACCGGACGCATTCTTATGGCGACGCCCATTTTTACCGAACACGCCATCATCGGATCGATCCCCCTGAGCACACCCTCGACGTTGTATACACGATTTGGCGATGTGTTTGCGTGGGCCTGTGTTATAATGGCCTTGGTTTTGTTATCGTTTGCTCGCTTTTTCCACAAACCATCCGCGATTGACACCACGTTTTCAACGCGACGCAAAGGAGCCAGGCATGCTTGAGGACATTCGAACCCGTCTGCAAACCACCGGAGACCACATCAAAGATTTACGGAGGCGTCTTTGACCTGCCTCGACTACGGAACGAACTGGAAGAACTCGAGCAGGAAAGCGCCCAACCCGATTTCTGGAAAAATGCGCAAATCGCCACCGGGGTGGGACGGCGCAAAGCCACGATTGAACGGGACATCGCCGGCGTCGCCGACTTCGAGCAAAGGCAGGCGGATCTGGAAGCCACGCTCGAACTCATCGGGACAGAGGATGATGCCGAACTCCACGCTGAATTAACCCAAGGCATCAAAACGCTGGAAACGCTTTTGGAGCACCTGCGCACGGAGCAGTTACTGGCCGGTGAGCATGATGGTCGATCCGCCATTCTGGGTATCAACCCCGGTGCCGGCGGCACGGAATCCCAGGATTGGGCCCAAATGTTGATGCGGATGTTCGTGCGATGGGCCGAGAACAAAAAGTTCAAGGTCGGCAGCATCGACATCCAACCCGGTGATGAGGCCGGCATCAAGAGTGCCACGCTGAGTATCGAGGGCCCCTATGCCTACGGCTATCTGAAATCGGAAGCCGGTGTGCATCGTTTGGTGCGGATCTCTCCGTTTGACGCCAACAAACGTCGCCATACGTCGTTTGTCGCCGTTGCGGTGTATCCCGAACTGGATGACGACGTCGAGGTCGAGATCGATGAAAAAGACCTGAGGATCGATACGTTTCGTGCAGGCGGGGCCGGCGGGCAAAACGTCAACAAAGTCGAAACCGCCATTCGTATAACTCACTTTCCCAGCGGGACCGTCGTGCAATGTCAAAACGAGCGCTCGCAGTTGCAAAACCGCATGGGCGCCATGCGCGTCCTGAAAGCGAAGTTGTTCGAGTTGGAACAACGGAAAAAGGAGTCCGAGTTTCAAAACATCGTCGGCGAAAAAAAAGAGATTGCCTGGGGCAGCCAAATCCGGTCATACGTGTTCCAACCGTATCAAATGGTCAAGGACCACCGAACGAATCAGGAATCCGGGAATATCGCGTCGGTCATGGATGGGGATCTCGACCCCTTCATTGAAGCCTATTTGAAACAGGCCGCCGCGAGTGCATAGTAGTGGCGCATTTCCGAAGAGGGAATGCGGGCGAGGTAGCGTCACACGTGAGAATTGACGCCGGTTTCGGGGCCAGGCATTGAGGCGTTGCCTTCTTTTCCTCCCCTTTGTAAGGGGAGGTTAGGAGGGGAACCAGGAAGGAATTTGGCAACGAACGAGTGAACACGTATGGGAACGACATGATGGATGAATCGAACGAACAACGCGCGCAACGCATTCAAAAACTCGACGCGCTCAGGGCCATGGGCGTGCAACCCTATGGCGCCCGCTTCGAGGCGACTCACCGGGTTGAACCCCTCCTGGCGGCGTATGGGACAACGGCCAAAGACGAACTCGAGCAACGGGCAATCGACTGTCGCATCGCGGGACGCATCGTGGCGCTTCGCCGGTTCGGCAAGGCCGCGTTTGCCTCGCTGCAGGACGGCGCGCACCGGCTCCAGGTCTATTTGAAAAAAGACGTGCTGGGAGACGACGCCTTTCGCCTGTCCCAGGAATTGGATTTGGGCGATTGGATCGGGGTGGGAGGCCGGCTGTTCCGTACGAAAACCGACGAGTTGACCATCGAAGTCCGCACGCTGGCGTTTTTATCGAAAGGGCTGCGTCCCCTTCCTGAAAAGTGGCACGGCTTGACGGATATCGAAACCCGGTACCGGCAACGCTACGTAGACCTGATTGCCAACCCGAACGTCCAAACCGTGTTTGAAACGCGCAGCAGGCTCATTGCAGGGATCCGCACCTATCTCACCGAACACGGGTTCCTCGAAGTGGAAACGCCGATGATGCAACCCATTCCCGGGGGGGCCACGGCCCGCCCGTTCGTGACGTATCACAATGCTCTCGATACGAACCTCTACCTGCGCATCGCGCCGGAGCTCTACCTCAAACGATTGATCGTCGGTGGATTCCAGCGCGTGTTTGAAATCAATCGAAATTTTCGCAATGAAGGCATCTCGACCATCCATAATCCGGAATTCACCATGCTGGAGTTTTACCAGGCCTATGCCGACTACCGGGATCTCATGACGTTGACCGAAGACCTGTTCGGCACACTCGCGCGGGACCTCCACGGTGCCACCACGCTGGAATACCAGGGTCACGTGATCGACCTGGCTCCCCCGTGGCGTCGTCTCCCCTATTTTGAAGCCATTGTCGAATACAATGCCCTAAACCGAAACGTGCTCGAAGATCAGGGGGCGGCAACAACCGCGGCTCGACAACTCGGGTTGGACGTTCACAAGGACGCCTCACTGGTCGGAATTCTGAACGTGATTTTTGAGGAAACCGTGGAACACCGGCTGACGCAACCCACGTTTATCACGGACTATCCCACGGAGATCTCTCCGCTTTCGCGCAGGAAGGACACGGACCCACGCCTCACCGACCGGTTTGAATTGTTTATCGCCGGACGCGAACTGGCGAACGGGTTTTCCGAGTTGAACGATCCGCTCGACCAACGCCAACGCTTCGAAACACAAGCCGCTCAACGGGAAGCCGGCGACGATGAAGCGCATTACTTCGATGAAGATTTCCTGCGCGCCCTGGAATACGGGATGCCGCCGACGGCGGGAGAAGGCATCGGCATTGATCGCATGGTGATGTTGTTCACGAATCAAGCCTCGATCCGCGACGTGATTCTCTTTCCTCAACTGCGACCGGAGAAACCGTTGTGACCGTGCCGTATGAAATATTCGTGGGGCTCCGGTATCTCCGGGCCAAACGTCGAACCCGGACCATTTCTCTCAACACCTTCATTTCGATCACCGGCATTACATTGGGTGTCGCCGCGCTCATCGGGACCCTCGGGATCATGACGGGGTTCAAGGAGGACATGCAGGCGAAGATTCTGGGGACAACCTCACACGTGGTTGTTCAGCCACGGGGGCTGCAAACCCTGACCGGCTATTCAGAGCTGATTCAGCAGGTGAAGGAAGTGCCGGGAGTGGTGGCGGCCACGCCTTACATTTTCAAACAAGTGCTCCTCACTTCAAAAACCGGCGTGCGAGGAGTTGTGCTTCGTGGCATTGATCCGAATAAAGAGCCCGAGGTCACGGAAATGACCAAGAACGTGACATCCGGCACCGTGCAGGATTTGGTTGTTCAATCGCCGCCAAACCCTGCCTCCGCGGATACGTCCACCCAAGCCGACCGAAAACCCGGCATCATTGTCGGCAAAGAATTGGCCAGGCGTCTTGGGGTCGTCGGCGGCGACCGGATCAACGTCGTGTCCCCCGTGGGCCCCATCAGCGCGTTGGGAATGACGCCGAAAATTCGCCCGTTTCAGGTCGTCGGCTTGTTCGAGTCCGGCATGTACGAATATGACTCCTCACTGGCCTACATCTCGTTGGAGGAAGCTCAGCGGTTTTTCAGTCTGGGCAAGACCGCAACGGGCATCCAAGTGAAAGTGGAAGACGTGTTTACCGCCGACGCCGTGGCCAAACGGATCGACGCACGACTCGGGACGGGGTATATGGCGAGAGATTGGATGCTCTTGAACCGTAACTTGTTTTCGGCCTTACGTCTCGAAAAGACCATGATGTTTTTGTTGTTGGTCCTGATTACGCTTGTCGCATCCTTTAATATCGTGGGCACCCTCACCATGATCGTCACCGAAAAGGAACGCGAGATCGCCATTCTGAAAGCCATGGGCGCCACCCCTCAAGCCATCATGCGCATCTTCATGTTGAACGGCGTGGTCATCGGCCTCACCGGCACGGCGATCGGCATCCCCCTGGGGTACACGTTTCTCTACCTCATCGAAAATTATTTTACCTTCGATCAGACCGTGTATTTCCTGTCGAGCATTCCGGTCCACGTGAAGGCCCTGGACGTGGTCATGGTTTCGTGTTCCGCCATCCTGATCAGCTTTGCCGCCACGCTGTATCCTTCGTGGCAGGCCGCCAAGCTCGCACCGGTCAGCGCCCTTCGATACGAGTAAGACTCATGAGCCCTTCTCCTGATCCAGTATCGCCGTTTCTGCAAGTGAACGATTTGTCCAAATCGTTCCTCTTGGGCAATCAAACCATCGAGGTCCTGAAAGGCATCAACCTCGAAGTCCGGCAAGGTGAGATCCTCGCCATGCTGGGGGCGTCGGGAGCAGGGAAAAGCACCCTGCTCCATATTGTAGGAACCCTGGATCGACCGACGCGGGGAACGGTGCTCTATGAATCGCAGGATATTTTCCGTTTGTCCGAACAGGAGCTTGCCCATTTTCGAAATCGCCGCATCGGGTTCGTGTTTCAATTTCATCACCTCCTGCCTGAATTTACGGCTCTGGAGAATACCTACCTCCCCAGCCTCATGCAAAAACGACCGATCGCACAGTGCATCGAAGAAGCGAGCACGCTCCTTTCGGAAGTCGGCTTGGGCCACCGTTTGCATCACAAACCCGGCGAACTGTCCGGAGGCGAGCAACAACGAGTGGCCGTGGCACGTGCGCTCATTCACAGCCCGGACCTCGTCCTGGCAGACGAACCAACGGGAAATTTGGATACGCATGCCGGCGAAACCCTGTTTGCCCTGTTGCGAAAGTTAAACGAACAACGCAGGACGGCATTCGTGATCGTGACCCATAACGAACGCCTCTCTCGAGAAGCCGATCGATCGATCCACGTGGTGGATGGACGGATCGTGAACGGACGTGGGGAGTAAAATACGGCGCAGACTCCTAGGATGGCGTTGACGGTACCATCTATGGTACATATGTTCGATGACAATATCCGAGAAGGTCATCGTTGCTCGATTTTACCGACTGGCAAGCGGTCGAGAGCCGGTGCGCGAATGGCTCGGAGGACTGCCTCGGGAAGACCGCAAATTGATTGGCCGGGACCTCATAAAGGTCGAATTTGGATGGCCGTACGGTCCGCCGCTTTGCGCGTCGCTCGCGGGCTATCTCGGTCTGTACGAGGTACGCAGCAACGTGACGGCTAGACGCATTCCCAGAGTGTTCTTCACCGTGTCGGGGAGCAACATGGTGCTTCTACACGGCTTCATCAAGAAAACCCAGGCGATACCCGCGAAGGAGCTGAAGCTCGCGGAGCGTCGAATGAAGGAGCATAACCGCTATGGCTGAGAAGAACCCGCACGTTGGATCAACGCTTGAAAGCTTGCTCAGGAAAGATGGTGCCTATGAAGATGCGAAGAACCATGCGATCAAGTCGGTCCTCGCCTACAAGCTAGAGCAAGCGATGAAGGCACAAAACCTGTCCAAGGCGCGCATGGCCGAGCGCATGGAAACCAGCCGCTCGCAGATTGACCGTTTGCTCGATCCAGAGAACGAAGGCGTGACACTGCATACGTTGAAATGCGCCGCGGCTGCCGTCGGGATGCGCCTTGAGCTTGAACTACGGCAACCCTAGCGAACCACGGTGCACATTGCCTCCATTGAAGTCTTGGTGATGGAGCAGAGAGCGACGGACAGGACGCAGATGGAAAACGGCCTGGCGACTATGCCGAAGGCAATCGGAACCTATCAGGGACTGAAGGTTATCCGCGATTAGGAAAAAGTCAACCGAGGCAGGTACGCAAGTCATCCATAGACGACCTCACGCGTTGACGTGTCGAAACGCTTGGCGTAAGAGATCGAGGGCCGCCTCGTCGTGGAACACCGGGCGTCGGTGGGCGGTGACGATGATAAAGAAGTAGGTAGCGCTGGGACGAAAGCGCGGCGGTAGTGCATGGGACGGAGGTCCGAGGAAGTCGGATTACGCCTCTGGCTAATCCGACCTACGGGACTAGGCGCACTGCCGGCTTATCGGGGGGCCGCCGTAATTCTGTCTTTGATGACGTCAAAGGTGGCTTTGGGCACCACTTGTTTGGAGACCAACTCTCCGCGAAGCCGATAGGGACGATTCGAAACGACCTTATCGGCCAGTTCCTTGGTGAGCCCTAAGAACAACACCAGGTCATTCGCGGAAGACGTATTAATATTGACGGGTGTCACCGTCCCATTGAAAGGCACGGCGACGGGAGGTGGGGCCAGCTCGGGTGAAGGTTTCTTGGCCACCACGGGTGGGGCCTTCGGGGCGCGCTCTTTCGGCTTCACGGTCTTAGGAGCCGCTGCCGCGCTTTTCACTTTGGCTTCACGGGCTGCTTTGAGTTCTTTCTGATAGCGGCTCACCGTATCCCGCAACGCGCGGTTTTGACTTTGCAACTTCTGATGCACGTGCTGGATTTCTTGCAGTTTACTCACCATCGTTTCACGGTCTCTCTGCAACTCCGCCTCACGAGTTGCGAGCAGGCCTCGTTCGCTTTTTTGACCTTCCTTGATCTCCTGAATTTCAGCGCTCAGCATTTCCAAATCAAGAGCCGCCGTTTCATGATCGGCTCGTAATTTTTCATTTTCTTGTTCAAGGGACTCATATTGCATCCCTCTCTTTTCCAGTTCCATCTTGGCAGCTTCCATATCCGCCACAGCCGTTTCATACTTGTCCTTGGTGACGACACAGCCGCCCAAGAGCAGGCCGGCACCACAGAGGAAGCTCGCCCCCCACATGCCGTATTGCCAAACGCGTGCCCGCCCGGTATTCTCGTCCGTTCTTTTTAATATCAAAACGTTACGCCTCCGTTCGTCCTGCAGACACCGTGATATTTCGGGGTCTTTAGCCATAGTATTTACTATGAAATCCCTGGTATGTTTTGTCAACAGTTCGCACGACGAGGATTCGACCTTCAGCATCGCACCATTCGCCACGGACTCACGCATGAACCGCCGCCGTCACCCATGGAACAATTCGGACCAGGTGTAGCCGTTCTGCTCGGCCTTTTGGAGGGACTCACGGAGTATCTCCCCATCTCGTCGACCGGCCATCTCATTCTTTTCGGACACTGGATAGGATTTACGGGTAACGTGGCGATCAGCGTCGAAATTTGTATCCAGTTGGGAGCCGTGTTGGCCGTCGTGGCCTACGAACGCACCAAAATCCTTTCCTTGCTGAGTCATGCAAACCAGGAACGGCACAACTTGCGACGCCACCTCCAAACATCCACCTCTTCATTGATGCACATGGTCAGAATTTCAGCCGGCACCCACAACCATCTCTGGTTTCTCATCGGCTTGGGCGCGGCGTTTTTGCCCGCGGCGTTGGTGGGATTATTGGCTCATGAGTGGATCGAGGAGCACTTATTCTCTCCTCGAACCGTGGCCCTGAGTCTCATCATCGGCGGGCTTATTATTCTCATCGTGGAAACCTGGCCTAAACCCGTTCGTTGTACGGTGTTGGAACACATCGGCCTATCGAAGGCCGTGGGAGTCGGACTCGCCCAGTGCGTGGCGTTGATTCCGGGCATGTCGCGCTCGGGATCGACCATTGTGGGAGGGCTTCTTTTGGGGTTGGAGCGAAAAGTCGCCACGGAATTTTCCTTCTTCCTGGCGCTTCCAACCATGCTCGCCGCCACCGGCTACAAATTCGTGCAATCCTATCATCTCTTCAACACCCAGGATCTCCTGGCCCTGGTCATTGGCCTGGTGGTTTCCTTTCTGACGGCCTGGGCCGTGATTGCGGCGTTTCTCACCTACGTCAAACGACACACGCTGAAAGTTTTCGGCTATTACCGCGTCACCCTCGGGACGATCGTTCTCCTCGTGGTGTAGAAATGGTGGGAGAGAGACTGAGTCCACACTGATTGGCGTCGAGCTACTTCGCTACCCGATCCTTGGCATGACGGCGGATCCGCGAGTGGATTTTCACGCCGTTCTCGACCAATTCCTTGGACAGTTCATACGCCTTCTGCGCGTTCATCCAGAAGTCCGGGGTTTGACCGAAATATACGCCCAGCGCAATTGCCGTCTCCGCCCTCACTCCTCGCCGCTCATGAATGATCTCATGAAGCCTCGTCGCCGGCAGGCCAATATCCCGAGCGACGCCGTTGACGGTCAGCCCCATATCCCTGATCTGCTCAAGCAACAGGACACCGGGATGCATGGCGACGCGATTTGTGGGCACATTGATCATCTTCTTGTTCCGTTCCTTCATCGTAGTGGTTGTTCTATTCCACCTCGAAGGCATCTCCATCTCTCCAGACAAAGCATATACGCCAGCCGCGTGAGACGCGAATGCTATGCTGTCCTTCGCGGTCGCCCTTAAGCCCTTCGAGGTGGTTACCCGATGGAGGTCATTGATATTGGCCGAGTAGTTGATCCGGTCCAGTTTGCTCTGCGCCCGCTTCACAAGTGTTGCTGGAAAAGACCTCTCTCTCACGCCGTTGAAGATATTCGCGGTACGTTTGTCGGCAAAGGACCTGATCATGCCATTCACCTATTACGATAAACGTAATACGGCAAGAATACAAGAGAGCGGCAATCTTAGGAAAATGAACCCTTGACACATGACGTCTGGACGTCTACTCTGCGTCTCATGGAACGGCATGAGTCTCGAAATTACCCCGGGCAAGTACGAGACGCCATCCTGCAGGTGTTGGCCTTGACTTCCAAGCCGTTGCCCATCAAGGAAATCGAAAACCGGGTGGAAAGAATCGCCGGGCCAATGCCCCCGTCGTCCATCCGATCCTACTTGAGACTCAATACGCCGGATGTCTTCGTTCGTGAGGAACGTGGCGTCTACAGTCTTCGGACGCGCAGTTCCGGAGGCATCCAGCGGGAACTCGCTTATCCCCAACGGTGGGAAGAGCCGTTCGATTACGGAAAATCCACCCTGGTGAACGCCGATTGTTTTGATTGGATAGAAAGCCGGGAACCAAACAGTTTCCATGCGGTTGTCACCGATCCGCCTTACGGTTTACACGAATACTCGCCGGTGCAGCAGCAAAAACTGCGGGCGGGCAAAGGCGGCGTTTGGCGAATACCTCCGTCTTTCGATGGCAACAGGCGTTCACCCGTTCCCCGTTTTACGATCTTGACGCAGCAACAATTGGAACAGTTGGGTTTGTTTTTCTTTGTTTGGGGCAGGTTGCTGCTTCCAAAACTCGTTCCCGGCGCACACGTCGTCGTTGCCTCCAACCCGCTCGTTTCCTACATCGTGTCGAACGCCCTGGTGGATGCCGGTTTGGAAAGGAGGGGGGAAATCGTACGCCTGACCATGACCATGCGCGGCGGCGACCGACCCAAGGGCGCTCACGAAAGATTCGGCGAAATCAGCGTCATGCCGCGCTCGATGTGGGAACCATGGATCGTGTGTAGAAAGCCCATCGACGGCCGCGTGCAGGACAACCTGAGAAAATGGAAAACCGGGGGATTTCGGCGACCCATGACGAATAAACCTTTTGGCGACGTGATCGCTTCGGCGCCCACGAGAAAGAATGAAAAATTACTTGCCTCTCATCCGAGCCTGAAGCCGCAGGCTTTCATGAGACAGGTTGTTCATGCTGCATTACCCCTGGGGGAAGGTGTGATTCTCGATCCATTCGCAGGTGCCGGTTCCACGCTGGCTGCAGCGGAGGCAGTAGGTTATGCGAGCATCGGCGTGGAGAAGGACCCTGAATTTTTCACCTTGGCCTGCGAGTCGATACCGAAACTTGCGGCGCTCGAAACGAACGGGGGGGCTAGAGCCTGTAGATCCAGCTATCCCGAAGTTTCCTGATGCCGTCCTTGTGAAGCGTCGCGGTACGTGTTCCCAGTTCGCCTCTCGGATTCTTCCTGAAGTCATTCATTGTCACCTCTCCCAGGTAGACTTCCGTGAAAGCCATCGGTGCTCGGTCCATGGCTGGTTCCGAGGCAGTATCTACCGTGTAGACGAAAACACACATCCACTGCTCTCGCGCGCCGTGAGTATCGACTGCGCCCCCGGCTTTTCTCGTAGTCTTGACTTCCACGCCTTCGGTACCTGCCTTGACTGCGTTATCGACGTATACTCCTTGTACGAGTAGATCGGGATGACCATTGAAGTATGTGTTTTCCGTCAGGACGCGAGAGTGTTTGGCGAGGCTCGCCGTCAACATATCGGAAAGCAGGCCCGACATGATTGCGGGACGAAGCATGTCATCAAGCCGTTGTAACCCTTTACCGGTCAGATGCGAATTGACGTCGTAAAAGAAATCATAGACGTCCTGCATTGCCATTTGAAAATCCTGCCGGCGCAATTCGTAGGGCGGTTGAGCTTCCTTGTTGAATTTTGAAGTGTCAACAATGTTGCGTGTGATAGCCATAACGGCTTTTGCGTCTCCGAGTGTGTACGGACCGCGCCCTGGGGCTCAGGAGCGATAATACGCGGGACGCCGGTCTTTCAATAACTCATTGTACGGATTGATCGACTTGTTGCGGGCTTCGTTGACGTCGATCTCGACCACCGTGAACTCCGGGGCATCGGCAGAAGCCCGGGAAAGAATATGGCCTTTTGGTGACACGACTTCACTGTTCCCGATAAAGGTCAGGGGCGGTTTGCCTCCCCTGGCTTCCTGACCGATTCGATTGGCCGTAATGCTGAAGACCCGATTTTCCAGGGAACGCGTCACCATGGCATCGGGGCAGTAGGGCAGGACCAAATTCGATGGATGGCACACAATCTCCGCCCCCTGTAAGGCGAGGGTACGGGCGGCTTCGGGGTAGTACCAATCAAAACAGATCATGACCCCGATACGGGCCCGGCCAATGTCCCAGACCAGAAACCCCGAGTCGCCCGGGCTGAAGAACAACGTTTCCTCGCAAAACAAATGCGTTTTGCGGTAACACCCCAGGAACCCTGAAGGCCCCACCACGATCGCCGAGTTGTAGCACTCCTCACCCGCCTTTTCAGGCAACCCCACGACCAAATGCATCTGATGTTGGCGGGCCAGCTCAATACAGGCTTGGGTCGTCGGGCCGTCCGGAACCCCTTCCGATAACTCGAGGACTTCCTCCTGGTTGACGAATTGATACCCGGAGAAGGCAAATTCCGGCAGAACGAGCAGGTCGCACTCCACCGAACCCAGTCGAGAAGCCACCTGCTCAAGATTTCGTTGCACGTCCCCGAATTCAGGATGCGTTTGGAAATAGCCGACTTTCATCAATTGACTCTTTAAGCGTCCCTCAAAACAAAAACGGGCAGGAACCCCCTGCCCGTTTTTTCAAACTGCATTGTGACCGGTTCGGCACAATCAATGGACTTCCTTCAGATGCATGACGGCACTGCTGGCATGCTTGGTCGCCACCTCGGCATGACCTTCTTTGCCATGCGCGATGGCCGCTTCCAATTCGCCTACGCCTTCATCAAGATGAGGATTTGTGACCTCTTTCTGAGCCATTTGAGCGTGCCCCAACGCGACTTCCGCATGTGTGACAACGGCATCGGCATGCCCCATGCCACCATGCTCTGCCGCTTCCTCCGCATGCGCAATCGCTTCACCAACGTGCGCATTCCCATCGGCGAACGCCGGCGCGGCCACCAATACGAACACCGCCGAAATCACCAATCCGGCGAGAAAAATCTTCTTTGCCATTCCACACCTCCTTGTTAATCCTACTTCCCTTCTACTGCCTCCGCAGGCGCTGCCTCTTCAGGTGCTGCCTCCGCAGGTGCCGCCTCCGCAGGTGCCGCCTCCGCAGGTGCCGCCTCCGCAGGTGCCGCCTCCGCAGGTGCTGCCTCTTCAGGCGCTGCCTCCGCAGGTGCCGCTTTCTCAGGCGCTGCTTTCTCAGGCGCTTTCTCTTCGGAGCACCCCGACGTGGCCACCAATGCAAACACTGACAAAATCAGTACGCCGCCAAAAAGAAAATTTTTCATCATGTCAGATCTCCTCTCTAAAGGATTCGAGAAACAAATCTTTCCTCTGATTTTTGCATACCTTCGCGGTTTCTTCAAGACGCCTCTTCTTCGGGTTTGGCCGTCACCTGGTAGAGCAATTTCATGTCTTTTTCAGCGGGGGCCGCAAAATCCCGGCTCCACTCCCACCAGGACCCGGGATAATTCCGCACCCGCTCATATCCCGCCAACTTGAGCAAGAAATAGACCCACGCCGATCGAAGACCGCCTAAACAATAGGTAATGACTTCTTGTCGTTCGTTCATGCCAAACGCATGGAACATGTCCTGAATAGCGGACGGGGGCTTGACCGTGGCATCCTGCCGGAGAAACCCGTTCCAGGGGATATTGACCGCGGAGGGGATATGTCCTGGGCGCGGCAACCCATCGATTTCCTTCCCCGCGTACTCCTCCACGCTTCGGGCATCCACGATCACCGTGTCCCGATGGGGACTTTTGACCAACTTTTTCAGTTCCTGTTTTTCAATGATCACGTCCGGTTGAACCGAAGCTGTAAAGTTGCCCGGCTTCAGACGAACCGGGTCGTGTTCATAGGGTCGATGTTCCGCCGTCCATTTGGGCCAACCGCCGTCCAGGACCTTGACGCTCTTGTGTCCGAGATAGTGCAACATCCAAAACATCCTGCCCTCATCGCCCCAATTGTCAAAAGGATTGGAGTACACCACGACGTCGCTCGAATTGTTCACGCCCAGGGCCTGGAGCCGCTTCTCCAACAGGGCGATATCAGGATCCAACAACCCTTTGGCCGTCGCTTGAGGATCACTATATTCATGCCAACTACTATGCACCGCACCGGGGATATGAGAGGTGTACGCGCCTTCGCCACGCACGTCAATAATCACCAAATCATCCCGGCCAAGATTGAGGGATAACGTTTCCGTATCGATGAGGTACGTGCTCCACATAAGTCAACCTATCCTTAAAAGATCATGATGCCCCGGGACAGGGGCAGGTTCTTCGGGATGGACCCCGTCTTCCTGAACGGAGCATCCCAAACGTGTCTCGACCGGCGTTTCCATATCCAACGCCGTCTCCAATGTGTCATTAAGAGGAAATTGACGCGTGTATATCGTATACCGGTACGGGTCATCCGACCGCAACCCATAGGTCTCCCGCAACATGGCATGCTGGCCGTCGGTCAAAATATGGTACCGAACCCGCGCTTCCACAACCAAGTCCGACCGGGCGTCGGGGATGTCATAAGAAAACTGATAGTCACGGCTGGCCAACGGCAGCAGGCGATTGTCATACACTTCGAGAATGACGGGTTGCCAGAGGATCCACCGGCCCATGGTGTCGGTTTGCTGCTCAAGAATCCGACCCGCTCGATCTTTGACGTAAAATTCCACGGTAAAATGGCGATCAGGGTCGCCCGTGGGAATCTTATGCCCGGCCCCGGCATTGATCAGGGTGAGGGTCATCGTGACGGTCTCTCCCTGTTTGGGGGTGGGAGGATCGGCCCGAACCTGAATGGCAACCGCCCGTTTGATCATTTCCGGGTCATGCCCGCCCCGCCATATATGTTGCCGGCCTTGTCGAATAGGCCCTCCCTCGGCCACCGGACGTGAAATTTCCGGCATGTGGCAATGCTGGCACGTGAATCCCTGTTCCTTCATGAAAAACTCGCCTTCATATTCCGCATACGTGCCGCACGGCCCCACGTTATAAAATTGAAAAGGCCCGGAGACCACGTTGTGACAACGATAACAAACCGCGGTCGTGCGAAAGGCGGGATCGTATGCCGTGGGGTGGGGAGCCGCCGAATCGTCGAACGGCCCCAGAATTTTGCCGTCGCGCACGTGACACGCCGCGCAGGTGACGCCTTCCGCTTGATAGGCCATATCATAGCGCGGGTTCTCAACCTCGACCGCCTGTTCAACCCGGTTATTCGGGATTTCTTTGATCAGCGTGGGTTGCTGATTTTCCAACGGCGTGTGGCAGTTGAGACAGACCCAGACGTACCCGTCCTTCTTCCAATAGGCCTGGAAAAATGGATCCCGATAGGCATGGGCATGAATGCTGGTTTTCCATTCTTCATAAATCGCTTGATGGCATTGCCCGCAGGACTCCGCACTCAGAGAGTCCAGGCCCACCGGGACCTGCTGGAACGGAATCGCATGAGCATAATCGTCACGCAATCCGAAAATCACGGTGGGCCGGATCTCCGTATAAAAATAATAGATCAAGCCCGGGACGGCCACCAACAGCCCCAACAACACATACAACCTGCTTCTGCTCCGTCGTCTTTGTCGCAGTCTTGCCAACATCGTTTACGTTTCCATCAAAGCGAGAATATGGTGTTCCACCGAAGCCGCAAGCGCCCGGAGATCGTAGCCTCCTTCCAGGCAGGCCACAATGCGGCCTTCACAATGGGTTTGAGCAATGGACCCCACAATACGAGTCAGTTCGCCGTACCCCTCGTCCGTGATCGTCATACTCGCCAGCGGGTCATCCCTGTGAGCATCGAATCCTGCCGAAATCAACACGAACTCCGGCTGAAACGCCGCCGCCGCCGGAATCAACACCTGATGAAAAATGTCCCGGTACTCATCCGTCCCCTGCCCACCATACAGGGGCACGTTGATTGTCGCACCTTCTCCCCTGCCCGTGCCACGCTCAGCCTCCGACCCGGTCCCGGGATAATAGGGATACTGGTGCGTGCTGAAAAAGAGAATGGAGGGATCATCTTCAAACGCGTGCTGCGTCCCGTTGCCGTGATGCACGTCCCAGTCCACGATCAGCACGCGCTCGAGGCCATAACGTTCCTGGATGTACCGAGCCGCAATCGCCACGTTATTATACAGGCAAAACCCCATGGCGCGATTGACCTCGGCATGGTGCCCCGGCGGACGAACCGCACAGAAGACCTGATCGACCTGGTTCGCCATGACGGCATCGACGGCCGCCAAGGCCCCGCCAACGGCGAGATGTGCGGCGGGCAACGAACCGGGTGACAGGGAAGTGTCCGAATCGAGTGAGGCATAGCCCGTGCTCGGGGCCCTGTCTTCCAGCCGCTGCACGTAGGCCGGATCATGCACGTGAGTAATCCACTTCGTTTCAGCTTTTCGTGGAGAAACCCGGGTCAACTTCGACATCGTCCCGGTTGATTCAAGTCGAGCGACAATGGCCCGCAGCCGCTCCGGCGACTCCGGATGCTGCCGGCCCATATCATGCTCCAGATACGCCGGATGCGTCACGATTCCCACACGGCCCATACAGAATCCTTAGGTAAGATTTTCGTGTGTGCTCTCGACTTTCACAATTTTGTATTTTTGTCCTTGTCTGTCATCCCCGACCCCGATCGGGGATCCAGTGTCTTTGTTTTTTGTCTCTGTCTTTGTCTGTCATCCTCGACGCTTGTCCCCGACGTTGGTAATCGGGGATCCAGGCAATCTACGAGGATCCAGAGTTTTTGCTTTTTCCTCCGCTTTGCGAAAAGAAAGGCGCTGGATCCTCGCGTTCGCAAGGATGACAGAAAGAGAAATACAGACCCTGGATTCCTGCTTCCGCAGGAATGACAGATTCGGGGTGTCGTTAGCTATTTTCATATCACGGATGAGACGGAGAAAAAACGGGAATCGGATGGTAACACAGGGTCCGTGGTTAGACAACGCGAAGACTGCTCTGCTACAGTCCGTTACCAGACAGAGAAACTAAAAACCTTCAAAATATTCAACAGGACACCTTATGCCAGACCCCAAGATAGACAAATTCAAAAAAGTTCTACAAATGGATCCCAATGACGAGACCCTCTGGTTCGGGTTGGGAAAAGCCTACATGGGGGATGAAAATTGGGAAGAGGCCATCTCCGCCCTTGAGAGCTGCCTCAAGGTGAAACCCACCTACTCCGCGGCCATTTTTGCCCTGGCGCAATCCCTCAAACACGCCAACCAAACGGATACATGCCGCACGGTCTGCACGCAAGGCATCGACGTCGCCACCACCAACGGCGACCTGCTCGTGATCAAAAACCTGGAAGAACTCCGGGATTCGCTGCCGCAAGACTCTCCTGAATAAGGAACTTAAGAACTCGACAGCCCGTCAAAGTATTGTGTCAAATCCACGTTGCCGCCGGAGATGATCACGCCCACGCGTTTGCCTTGCAACGCGGGTTCCTGACGGAGCAGCGGCGCCACCGCCACGGCGCTGGCCGGTTCGATCACCAGTTTCATGCGTTCGTAGATAAAACGCATGGCAGTGAGGATTTCCCGTTCTTCCACCACGAAGAAGCCGGCCAGATGGTCGCGCAGGATAGGTAGCGTGAGGGTCCCCACGCTCGTCCGTAACCCTTCCGCGATGGTCTGTGGATGCTCCTTGCGGCACGATACGATTTTCCCGAACGGAATACAGAGCGTCCAAGGCCCCGGCCGGCTCACACGCGTAGACCTGGATCCCGGGATTCAGGCCATGAGCCGCCAAACACGTGCCGGATAACAATCCTCCGCCGCCGATGGGGCCGAGCAGGACGTCGAGATCCGGTACGTGGCCCAGCAATTCCAGGGCGGCGGTGCCCTGCCCCGCAATCACGTCGGGATCGTTAAAGGCTTCAATCCATTCACCTTGAAGTTCCCGCACCAGATCCCGGGAAAACGATTCCGCATCCCGGGGATCGGCAGGAACATGGACGATGCCCCCGTATTCCCGAACCGCCGCCCGTTTGATGGGATTCACCGGTTCCGGCATCACCAGGTGCGCTTCTTTTCCCAACAACAGGCAGGCAAGCGCAATGCCCTGGGCATGATTCCCGGAAGAAAGGGCCACCACGGGCTTCGCCGATGACCGGTGAGCTACGGCGTTATAGGCCCCTCGAAACTTGAACGCCCCCACGCGCTGAAAGTTTTCGCACTTCAAAAACACGGTGGCGTGCGAATGGGCATCGAGCCGCCGGGAAGTCTGGATAGGCGTTTCACGGGCGATGCCCTTTAAGCGGGCCGCCGCGCGTTCCACGTCATGAAAAGTGGGAAGAGCCATGATTGGCCCATACTCGGATGCCCGCTACCCGGGCGGGACGGAACGTTTCCGATCGGGTCCTCCAGGCAAAACCGTTTAGGAAGGACGACAGGATGACCGTGCTTGAAGATCGTAGGGTTGTCCGATCAATGATCGTGCCGCACCCAATTTTCAACCTTCAGTCTTGGTGCCTTGCTGAAATGTTTGACGTTGTTCGTGATGACAATGGCGTCCCGGCTCAACGCATGCCCGGCAATCATGGTATCGTTCGGCCCAATGGGTGAACCCTTCTTATACAAATACGCCTACAACGTGGCGAATGTCTCCGCGGCCCTGACATCCCAAGGCAATATTTCATCCAGACGTTCAACGAACTCGGATACTAATTTCCGGTGCTTCCGTTTGTTGTCCGAACGCTCCGCCCCAAGCAACAATTCGGCATACGTCATGGCTGAAATCGTTAGGCTGTGTCCCTGCCCTGCCGTCACCTGCATGGATTCCAATATTGACTCGGGGCGTCTTTTGATAATGTAACGACAGGTATCCGTATCCAACACGTACAAACTCAAAAAGCCACTCTCTTGTCATCCAGCAGCGAAGGGCGCGCCGACATGAAATCATCATCGGCGGCCGGCAGCATGGCATAAGAAACCCAGGTTTTCCTGACGGGAAGCAACACAATGGCGTTGCCTTCCTTGCGGATATTGACCTCGTTGACGCCTCCAAACTCGAATTGTTTGGGAAGCCTGACCGCCTGGTTTTTCCCATTCCTGAATAACTTGGCCGTTCTCATCACACACCCCTTTATCGGAACTGTTTGCCTTGGCACAGAGTAAGCCGGATTTCGGCATAGGTCAAGCATATGTTTTTGCATGAATGGCTGATTCCACACTTGAAATGGAATCGGGTTTACCGCGGTGGTCCGGCCTGCTTGCGATCGGGAGTCAGTTCCTCCAATCGAAACTGCTTGGGGAGCAGGACCGGGACAACCAGGGCGACGGGATCACCGCGCTTCAGCGTCGTGGGTTTTTCCAATTGCAGGAGGACGTTGGCCACAAACGCGTCGTAGTCCGGAAGGAAATCGTACAAATTGGGCGTGAGCTTGTATTCCTGTGATTTGATCCCTTCCCAGACGGAAAACGTGCGTTCCGGGTAATGATAAAAATGGTTGGGAATATCCTTCAGCATAATGCCGAGCTGCTTGGGATAGTAAAATCGGATTCCGCAACAGAGTTTGGCATAGCCGCTGTTTAAAATCGTGTCCACGTACATCCCGGAAAACGATTTGTATCCAAGCAGCCGTTCTTCGGGAAGGATTTCGGGCGCCTGCCATTTCAATCCATCTTTCGTCCGGCGAATCCTGCAATCCACCGGACACCGGACCAGCCACCCGTACTGGCCCACCATGCGCACCGGCCCGCAATCATCCGGAAGCACTTTGTAGCCATCGACGGCCAATGCCCGTTGTTCGTGCAAAGGCATGTTGGTCATCAGCGGCCGGTGAGGATGGAAATCGAGTTTCAACCGTTCCGGCGCAAGAGCGGTCGTGTACTCACGCTCCCAATACACGGTCCACTGAAAGTGGCTGACGTCAGGCGTGTCGCTCATTGCATCGGTTCCATCTTGTTTGGCTCCCACTTAATCGCACCCCACGCAGACCGGCTGAAAACCGGGAGGGCAAGACAACAAAGCGGATAGCAAAAGAAGCAGACATGGATGGATTCGTGACAACTGGAAGGAAATTGAACCTGGGAAGAACCCGTGTGCCACGCGGCGGCGGTGAGCGACCGCTTCGATCGTTACGTACGCTCGGTTTCTTCTTCCATGTGTTCTTCTACGGAAACATGGGTGAGGGTGCCGCGATAGTCACAGCGATGACAGCGAACGCGCCACTCTTCGACCCATCGTTCTTGAACAAAGGTTTGATTGCATTTGGGACAGACAAAGACCCCTTTGACGTAATGCACTTGTCGCTTAGATTTCATCCTCTTCCTCCTTCAGGCGAACGGCAAAGACACTCGGCGATCAAGCCTGCCATAGGGAATTTCTCATTTGCAACCGAGAGATCCCTCTGTCATCCCTGTATGTGTTCAGTCATTCGTTGACAATTCTCGCCCCGTCTTTCCCCTCCTTTGTAAGACAACCCCCTCAATCCCCCTTATCAAGGGGACTGCTTAGAGCCCCCCTGATAAGGGGGGCCAGGGGGGTTCATCTCTGACGACACCCACCCGCCGAACGACCGCTTCGCCAGAGACGAAGCCACGAGAAGAAGAGGCGCAGGCAGTCCTCAGGAACAAGCTGGCCCTTCTTTCCGAGTTCCCCTCTTGGAGTCACCCTTCATTCTGTCAACGCCTGTCCTGAGCCTGTCGAAGGGAATGACTGAACATTGACAATCCCCGACGCCTGTCCCCGACATCCTTAATCGAGGATCCAGCGTCTTTCTGTTCTCCTCCTTTGCTTGTCCTGCCTGTCCTGAGCTTGTCGAAGAAAGCGTAGCCGAAGGATCGGGAGGGGCGAGGGAAGGAAAAAACAGATCCCGTAGGTCGGATTAGCGTAGCGTAATCCGACATGGGCGACGGTCTATCTTCCCCCTCTTCTGTAGCGGCGCCATCCCTGGTCAAAGCCAGGGACATGCCTCATGGCGCTTTCCGTTGGCGGCATCAGAGGCGGCCCTACGAATACCTCTACCCCGGGTCAAAGCCCGGGGCATGCCTAATGCCCCCTCACCCCTCCTTACAAAGGAGGGGAAAAGTTGAGATCCCGTAGGTCGGATTAGCGTAGCGTAATCCGACAGTTAGCTGTTCAGACATTTGGTTGATAGTTTTACCTTGTCTTTCAATATGTTAAAGTTTTTGCACTTTTTTAAAATGTTTAAACTTTGTAAATATTTTAAAGTTTATGACAAAGTTTAAAATATTTAACATTTTATTATTTTTTTAATATTTCCAAAATTCCTCGCCATTGTTCACGTTTTCCCCATTCCAGTTGTCGGGTTACGCCTTCGGCTAACCCGACCTACGGGGCCTACGAATGCAAAAGGCGAAGACAAAGACGAAAGGCCAACGACCCTGGATCCTTTCCTTGACTGGATCCATTCTTTGACTGGATCCCCGATCAGGTCGGGGACAAGCGTCGAGGATGACAGGAGGGGGCTCTCCCCCTCACCCTACCCTCTCCCTATTTCCCGCTTAATGCGGGAAATAGTCCCGTAGGTCAGGTTAGCGAAGCGTAACCTGACATCTTCACTCAGAAGCCCCAGGTGAGCTGGAGGCGGAGGCCCTGGTTGACCGGCTGTTGGCCCGCCGGGTCCTGGCGGGTGCCTTCCAGGTTCAGCGTCAGGCCCGTGGCCCAGCCACCGCGCATCTGCAGGCGCCCGCCCACCCGGTAGGTGCGGGCCGCGCCCTCCGAGAGCACCGTGCCCGCATAGGGGGTCAGGAGGCCGGTGCCGAAGGGCGCAGCCACACCATAGCCGATTTCCGCGTTCAGTTGACCGGCCGGGGTCTGCCGGGTACCCTCGGGCGCCAGGCCCGCCGGGGTCTGCCGGGACCACAGGCCGTTCACGCCACTCGAGGCCGCGCCCCACGTCGGCGCCAGGGTCAGGGCCAAGCCCTGGCCCCCGGCCCCCGGGGCGAGACGCAGCGATCCGCTGGCGCCCCATTCCTGATAGTCGTCGTCTTCATGCGCCAGCAGGCCCCGCACCGCGGCGTCAATGGTCAGGCCCAACGCCGGGTCCGCGTAGTGCACCCGGCCGCCCAGTTCCAGGCCGAACCCCGTCTCCGCATCGCCCCAGTCATGCCGCAGCCCGACTTCCATCGTCGGCGTCAGGCGCCGGCCTTCGGGCCACGCAAACCCCCGCGAGCCTTCCAGGACCAGCCGCAGCCGGTGTGCCTCCGCGTCCGCTGAGGCCATGCCCGCCACCGCGTCCGAAGACGTGCGCGTGAGCATGGCATCCGTCCGCGTGGCCAGCTCGAAGCCCCCGGTCTCGCCGGCCGGCAACAGAATGCCCCGGCCCCCGAACGCCCCCATCACCAGAGCCATGTCCGTCTCCCGGGTCTCGCCGGTGTCCACCTCCATCTCCATGTGGCCCGTCCCGTACCCCAGCACACCCCACATGTCCAGCCGGTCGTTCACCGCATAGCGCAGGTAGGGATGAATGCTCGTCAAGGTGGTCTCCAAGTCGCCCCGGCCGCGGTCCGCGGTCCCGGGCTTGGTGAACGACCCGTCACCCCGGCTGTGGGCGACCGCGAGCCCGGCGAGCAGCCGGTCCCATTCGCCATCCACCCCCACGGTGCCCGTAAGCACGTCGCCATTCAGAGACAGGTCGCCCTCCCGCCCGTCGAACGTGGTGCCGGCCACCCGGCCCCAGGCCGTCAGGCGTGGGCCCGCCGACCCGGTGGCCGCCGCCCCCAAGCTCAGCCGGAAGGAACTGCCCAACAAGACCTGCCGCAGATTCACGGCATTCCCGACATCGAGTGTCCGGCTTTGGCCCAGCCGCGGGTCCGTGGCGACCGGCGCGTCAGGCCAGCCCCCCGCACCCGCCACGCCGCCGGCTCCTGCTGGAGCCGTTCCCGTTCCCAAGCCCAGCCGCTGTCCCAACGCCAGGACCAGCCGCTCCACCCCCGACACGCCGTCATCCGCGCCGTCCATCGCCCCGCGCTGGCCCAGCGGCAGCCGGTAGCCGCCCACCGTGACATGGGACGCGCCCGAGCCGGCCCGCAACCGCTCCCCCACCGCGTCCGTCACGTGCGTGGCCGCCGTGCGCCCGAACCGCGCCAGCCACGCCCGCTGTAAGGTATCCGTGTTCTTGATGGTGCCCGTCGCCTCGCCGTCCGCGATCACCGCCCCCGTGGCGGTCGTGAGCCGCAGCGTCAGCGTCTCCTCGCCCTCGTCATGGGCATCGTCCAGCACCGGCACCGAAACCGTCTTCGCCGTCTCGCCCGGCGCGAACGTCAGCGTGCCAGCCGTGGCCGTGTAGTCCGAGCCCGCCGTCGCACTGCCGTCGGCCGTCGCATAGGCCACCGCCACCGTGCCCGACGTCGCCCGGCTCAAGCTCACCGCGAAGTCCAGCACCGCGTCCGCCGCCTCGTCGACCCGCGCGTCCGCCACCGAGAGACCCGGCGGACCCAGGACCGTCGTCGAGATCCCCGCCGACAGCGCCCGCCCGTCGCCGGTGCACACCGCCCCCGCCGTGCCGCAGGTACGGCCCCCGGCGAGCGTGAGCGTCACCGCCTCATTGGTGTCGGGCTCCACCGTCACCTCCCACAAGTCCTTGCGCCGGTCCACCCGCTTCGCCTTGGTCACGCGCCCGCCGGTCGCCGACACCGCCTGGTCGCGGAACCTCCGGTAGCCGATCGCGATGCCCTCGCTGAACGCGATCCGGAGCGTGAACGCCGTCTCCCCGTCATGCTCATAGGGCTTCTGCACGAAGTTCGCCGTCAGGGGCACGACCGGGGGGCCGGCCACCGTCGCCGTCGGCGTGTTGGTGAGCTGTCTGCGGTTCTCGCCCCGGGTACAGATCGCCCCGGAGACCGCGCACGCGCGCCCCGCCAGCAGCGTGATCGTCATGGCCTCGTTCGAGTCGGGCTCCACCGTGATTTCCCACAGGTCGTGGCGCCCGTCCACCCGGCGCGCCCCGGTCACCTCGCCCCCGTCCACCGTGAACGCATCGTCGCGCATCGACCGGAAGCCGATCCCGATCTCCTCGCTGAACGCCACCCGGACGCGGAACGCGTCCTCCCCGTCATGCGCCTCCGGCAGGCCCTCGAACGCCGCCGTCAGCGGCGGCGGACCCGTCTCCGGGCCGGCGACCGTCACCGACGGGCTGTTGCTCAGCTGCTGCCGGTCCGCCGTGCAGATGCCGTCGTCGGTACAGGCCCGGTTCGCATGAAGCCGGAAGGCGATCGCCTTGTGGCCCTCGGGGGTGAGAAAGAACACGTACGCGTGCTCCAGCCCCTCCTTGTCGAGCCGCTGCACGCTATCCACCAACGCGCCGGTCGCCGACACCGATGGCGTGTCCGCCCCGAACGCTGCCACCGGCGCGCTGAACGCCACCACCACCTGCGGGCGGTCGCTGGGTCCCGTGTGCTGTGCCGACGCGTAGACACTCTCCGGGAACGTCGCCGTCAGCGTCTCGGTGTTCCGGATCGTGCCCACCGCCCCCTGGCCGAAGCTCGCGAAGCCCGCGCCGGAGGCGTTGCTCAGCACCAGCGTGAACGTCTCCCCGTTGTCCTCCACCGCGTCGTCCATGATCAGCACCGACACCGTCTTCTTGTCCTCGCCCGGCGCGAAGGTCAGCGTGCCGCTCGTCGACGTGTAGTCGAACCCCGCCGTCGCGGTCCCGTCCTGGGTCCGGTAGTCGACCGTCACCTTCCATCCCAATCCCAGGGACGGCCTCCGGTTGAGCTTCACCACGAAGTCGAGCGTCTCGTCCACGCCCTCGGTCGCGTTCGCGTCCGCCACCGACAGCGCCCCCGCGTCGTCGTGGCTGTCGTCCTCGACCACGATGACATCGGGAAGAATGAGATCGTTGTACGCCGGGTCCTGGCTGTGCACGCGGTTCAAGAAGACCCGCTCCCCGTTCTCCTCATCGTCGTCGAGCGCCGCACCGATATCCACCCACAGCGGGGTCTCCCACTCGTCCGGCGAGATCGGCAGTGGCGTGTAGGTCGGCAATATCCGCAGATCCTCGTCGCCGTCGGACGGGCCCCCAACCAGGTCTACCCTGTGCGTCGGCCGGGTGTTCAGCTTGAGCCCGTAGCGCCCCCGGGTGCTCTCGCGAATCGTCAGCCGGTTGTCCGTCAGCGGATTGCCATGGGTATCGATGATCGTGATCCCGGACCCGGCCGGCGGCTGCGCCGTCCCGCCGTCGACCGGGTCGGACAGCGAACCGAGCGCCTGATGGGCGAGGTCCGCGTCGACGCCGTCCACCTTGTGGCCGTCCGCGTCGACGAGGTCCGCAGCGCTCTGGATCCGAGCGCCGCCGAGGTCTATCGCGCTCAACAGCTCCCCGACATCCACGCCGTCGAGGTCGAGGTCGCCGTGCTGCACCGTGTAGGCGAAATGCAACTTCACCGCTTCCGGCCGGGGCTCAGGCGCCAAACCGCCCTGTACGTAGTCAGTGTCCGACAGCCCGTGATACCGGGCCTCGTACTTGGACCCGCCCAGGTCGAAGACCAGCTTCGGCTGGGGCTGGCCCGTGACCCGCACCTTCTCGCTGAAGGTCAGGGTGAACACGATCGTGTCGCCGAACCCGTAGGCGTCCCCCCCCCCGTACCGGCCAGCTATTCACCGCCACCGACTCAACCGTGGGGCGGGCGGTGTAGACCGGCAGGATAGTCGCCGGCAGGCCCGAGGAGGCGCGGGCGAACTCGTAGCCCGCGTGACCCGAGGGCAGCGTCGGCTGGGTCGACAGGTCGACGTCCACGGTCACCGCCGTCGTCGTCCCGACCGGGCGGGTCACGGTGACCGGTCCGCCGTCCACCCTGCCCGCCGCAACGCCCAGCGTGGTCGCGCCGCCCGCGAGCCTCCCGTCCACCACCGTCACCGGAATGTCGACCGCGAACGGCGCCCCCGCAAGCACCTTCGCCCGCACCTGGTCGGTGGTCCCCACCCTCTCCACCGTCACGGTGAGCTGCATCGGATCGGTGGAGTTGCCGTCCAGGGAGAACTGTGTCAGCGAGGTCAGGTCGGAGAACAGCCCGTCGGGGAGCGCGGTCAGAGAGTTGATGCGCAGATGCAGGATGGTCAGCGCGGTGTTGTTCTTGAACACCCGGGCGGGAAGCTCGACCAGAGAGTTGCTCCCCAGCTCCAGGATGGTCAGCGCGGTCAGATCGTCGAACACGTCGTCGGGCAGCGTGGTCAGATCGTTGTTGAACAGCTGCAGCGTCGTCAGCACGGTCAGCCCGTCGAAATCCCCCGCCGCGAGGGCGTCGATGCTCTTTCCCCGCAGATCCAGCTTGCCGGTGATGGCGGCGAGATGGGTGTCGGTGACATCGGCGCAGTTACTGACGTTGGGGATTAGGGCAACTATCGCATCCTGCACCTGCTGCGTGCGGTCGCAGATGCCGGTCTGCACCTGGGCCGTCGCGGGGAGGGCGAGCGAGCCGGAGAGCGCGAGGCACGCGGCGGCGGCGAGCGCCCCGGCGGAGCGGAGAAGCCCGCGCCGGCTCCCGCGCCCGAGGCGCGGTCATGGCTCCACACTCGGGCCGGAATCGGGCCGGAAGCCGGAGGTCTCTCTCTCTCTCTCTTTCTCTCTCTCTTCACTAATCGTGCCAACATGGTTTTCTCCCCAATCTCGACAGGTTCGTCTCGACTCCTTTTGACCGGCCCCTAGCATGAGAGGGCGCGGGTACCACTCCCCACTGCAACGACGCTGGATCCCTTCGCTGCCTGGATCCATTCTTTGACTGGATCCCCGATCAGGTCGGGGACAGGCGTCGGGGATGACAGAGGGAGGCGGCAGCCTCGGCCCTCGTCTTCGTTCGCCCGTTCCGTTCGTTGCCTGTGCCGCGCCCCATGCAATCCCCCCGGGCCCACGCCAAGTCTTTGCTCACTTCCAGACCAATGAATCTAAAATAGACAATAGAATAAACCAGTCGCAGGGGGCTTGTAAAACTCAAAGATTTTTGGCTCAGGGCTAATTTCATTTGGGCAACGGCGGGGGGGTTGCGGGGGGCTCAACGGCGCTGTGGGCGGGCCTATAAAGGCTTCTACCTCCCCTATCCCCTCCTTACAAAGGAGGGGGAAAATAGCGGCATGAGGCATGGCCCGGGTTTTGACCCGGGGTGGCGCGGCTACGATTGCGGAGCGGCCGGGCCGCATGAGATGCGGCCCCTACAACTGCAAATAAAAGCAAGACCCTGGATCCCCGATTACAAACGTCGGGGATGACAGCAGGAGGGGGTCGGGGATGACGGCAAGAGGACAGGCACGCAGGCCTGTTCCTACTCTCTTCCCCCTCTTCTGTAGCGGCGCCATCTCATGGCGCTGTCCGTTGGCCGCATGAGGCATGGCCCGGGCTTTGACCCAAGATAGCGCGGCTACGATTGCGGAGCGGCCGGGCGGCGGGTGGGTGTCGTCAGCGATGACCCCCCCTGGCCCCCCTTATCAGGGGGGCTCTAAGCCGTCCCCCTGATAAGGGGGATTGAGGGGGTTGTCTTACAAAGGAGGGGAAAATAGCGGCATGAGATGGTGCGGGTACAACTACACAAAACAAAGACAAAGAAACGACGCTGGATCCTTTACTTGACTGGATCCCCGATCAGGGTCGGGGATGACGGCAAGAGGACTCATTCAATTTGGGCAACGGCGGGGGTGGTTGCGGGGGGCTGTCCCTCCAGCAACGGCGGGGGGGGGCTGTCGGGTTACGCTGCGCTAACCCGACCTACGGGATCTGCGGAGAGGCCGGGCCGCATGAGGCATGTCCCGGGCTTTGACCCGGGATGCGGCCCCTACAACTCATCTGTCATCCTGAGCGAAGCGCCTGTCCTGAGCCTGTCGAAGGAAAGGATCTGCTTTTCCTGGCGTTCGGTGTTTGAACGAGAGATTCTTCACTTCGTTCAGAATGACAAAGTAGGAGTTCAGAATGACAACGATGGTGTGGCCGGCTCCTTCATTCTGTCAACGAATGACTGAACACATACGGGGAGGACAGTATGAGGCATTGATACGAAAATAGCCGACTGGAGCGGAAGAGGAAATCAGAAACGCGAGCGGGACACAGCAGACAAGCTGTTCCCTGCTTTGAGGTAGGCATCGACACCGGTAGCGGCTTTGCGGCCCTCTGCAATGGCCCAGACAATGAGCGAGGCGCCGCGTTTGGTATCTCCGGCGGCAAAGATGCCCTCTTTGCCGGTCATGAAATTCCGGTCCACCACCACGTTTCCACGAACGTCGTACTCCACGCCCAGGCTGTCGAGCAGTCCGTTTTTGACGGGCCCGGTGAAGCCCATGGCCAAAAGAACCAAATCGACCCCCATCTCGAATTCCGTTCCGGGGACCGGGATACACTTTCTCCCGTCAAGCGAGACTTGATGAGCGTGTAGCGTGCTCACTTGGCCGTTGTCGCCCGAGAACTTCGTTGTCGAGACGCTCCACTGGCGATCGCAGCCTTCTTCATGGGCATGTGAGGTACGAAGCTGCATGGGCCACAGGGGCCACGGCGTGGATTCCGCGCGCTGGGGAGGCGGCTCGGGCAACAACTCAAACTGATGAACGTCCTGACACCCCTGGCGATGCGCCGTCCCCAAACAGTCGGACCCGGTGTCACCGCCACCGATAATCACGACCCGTTTATCTTTGGCAGTAACCTGTTCGACCGGCAAACTATCGCCGGCATTCACTTGGTTCTGTTGGATGAGATACTCCATGGCAAAGTGGACCCCGTTCAGTTCACGACCTGGTATCGGCAAATCACGCGGGTGTTCGGCCCCCAGGGCCAGACACACCGCATCGAACTGCCGGGCCAGGGCGTCTCCCGTTATGTCCACACCGACGTTCACGCTGGTTTCGAACTTCACGCCTTCCATGATCATCTGATCCAGCCGTCGGTCGATAACCCACTTTTCCATTTTGAAATCCGGAATGCCGTAGCGCAGCAACCCGCCGATGCGATCCGCTTTTTCGTACACGGTGACACTGTGTCCCGCCCGGGCTAATTGTTGGGCTGCTGCCAGGCCCGCGGGGCCTGACCCGACAATCGCCACGGTTTTGCCTGTTTTGGCCACCGGCATGACCGGTTCAATCCAACGTTCCTCGAACCCGCGATCAATGATGTTCCATTCAATGGCACGAATGGAAACGGGATCGGCATTGATACCCAGCACGCAAGCCGATTCGCACGGCGCCGGGCACAATCGACCGGTGAATTCGGGAAAATTATTCGTCGAATGGAGCGCCTTGAGAGCATCCTTCCACCGGCCACGATGCACCAGGTCATTCCATTCGGGAATCAGGTTGATCACCGGGCATCCGGTGTTGCCCTGACAAAACGGCACTCCGCAATCCATACACCGTCCGCCCTGGTTGCGCAGCTTCTCCTCGGGGAACGGTTCATACATTTCCTTCCAATCCAACACCCGCAGTTCGACCGAACGCCGGGTCGGCATTTCCCTCGCAAAATGCAAAAACCCTCGGGGATCAGCCATGAGCAACCACCTCTTGCTCCCGGGCGCTCTTTTTCATCGCCGCTTTGCGTTCCGCCAAGACCCGCTTGTAATCCAACGGCATCACCTTGACGAAGTTGGGAAGCATCATCGGCCAGGAGTCCACTATCATCCGGGCCTTGCGACTTCCCGTATGGCGCGCATGATTCTCGATCAGGGTCTTCAGGGTCTGAACGTCCTCGGGCTCCACGACCTTTTCCAATTCCACCATCCCGAGGTTACACCGGGATTCGAATTTTCCGTCTTCATTCCAGACGTAGGCCGCACCACCCGACATCCCGGCGGCAAAATTTCGACCGGTTTTGCCCAACACCACCACCACGCCCCCCGTCATATACTCACACCCGTGATCCCCTGTTCCCTCGATCACCGTGCGGACGCCGCTGTTTCTCACCGCAAACCGTTCACCGGCCGTCCCATGAAAATAACACTCGCCGCGAGTGGCACCATAGAGTGAGGTATTGCCGATCAAAATCGTGTGTTCGGGTTGAAAGGTTGCGCCCTGGGGCGGGGTCACGATGATCCTGCCGCCGGAGAGCCCTTTGCCCAGATAGTCGTTCGACTCGCCTTCGAGATAGAGGGTGATGCCTTTGCCCACAAAGGCGCCGAACGATTGGCCGGCAGACCCCTTGAAGTTGATGGTAATGGTATCGACGGGCAATCCTTCTTCCCCGTATTTCCGTGCGATACGACTGGACAGGATCGTCCCGGTCGTCCGGTCGGTGTTACGGATGGGCAAATCCAGCGTCACCTTTTCCTGCCGTTCAATCGCCGGCTCACACAACTGCACCAACTTCACGTCCAACACCTTATCCAACCCGTGGTCTTGCGATTGGACGTTATACCTCGCCACCTCGGACCCGACCTCCGGGCTCCACAGCAAGGGTGAGAGATCCAGGCCGCTCGCCTTCCAATGGTCGATGGCTTTGCGCATTCTTAATTTGTCACTGCGGCCGATCATCTCCGGAAACGTTCGGAACCCGAGTTTCGCCATCAACCGTCGAACCTCTTCCGCCACGAAGAAGAAGAAATTCACCACGTGCTCCGGTTGGCCTGCAAACCGTTTGCGAAGTTCAGGGTCCTGGGTCGCGATCCCGACCGGACAGGTGTTGAGATGACATTTCCGCATCATGATGCAGCCTTCGACAATCAACGGCGCGGTGGAAAAACCGAATTCCTCGGCCCCGAGCAACGCCGCCACCACGACGTCGCGACCGGTTTTCATCTGCCCGTCGGTTTCAACCCTGATGCGTCCCCGCAGGTCATTGAGGACGAGGGTTTGATGGGTCTCCGCCAGGCCCAACTCCCAGGGAATCCCGGCAGACTTGATCGACGACAAGGGAGACGCCCCCGTACCGCCGGAATCGCCACTGATCAACACCTTGTCGGCATGCGCTTTGGACACCCCCGCGGCCACCGTGCCCACGCCGACTTCGGACACCAGCTTCACGGACACGTCCGCGGCGGGGTTCGAATTTTTCAAATCAAAAATGAGCTGGGCCAGATCTTCGATCGAATAAATATCATGATGCGGCGGCGGGGAAATGAGCCCTACGCCGGGCGTGGAAAACCGCAGCCTGGCAATGACGTCGTCGACCTTATGACCGGGCAGTTGGCCTCCTTCACCGGGTTTGGCTCCTTGCGCCATTTTGATTTGCAGTTCTTTCGCATTGACCAGATAATTCGCCGTCACCCCGAACCGCCCCGAGGCCACCTGTTTGATATACGAATTCTTCGAATCGCCGTTCGGCAGCGGGATAAAGCGTTCCGCATCTTCCCCTCCCTCACCCGTGTTACTCTTGGCGCCGATCCGGTTCATCGCGATGGCGAGCGTTTCATGGGATTCTTTACTGATGGCCCCATACGACATCGCGCCGGTGGTAAACCGCTTCACGATGTCCCGGGCGGGTTCCACCTCTTCCAACGGCAAGGGATCCGGCAAACATTTGAAATCAAACAACCCACGCAAATTCGATCGGCGTTGGGTTTCATCATTCACCAATTGGGCATACGCTTCGTAGGTCTCGGCATCGTTGGCTTGCGTCGCGTGCTGCAGCGTGGAGATGGTCTCCGGATTCCAATTATGATGTTCGCCCTGAATGCGGTAGTGAATCTCGCTGCCGAAGTCCAACTGCCGGATGGGAACCGGTTCATACGCGACCAGATGACGCCGCAGGGTTTCTTCGGCAATTTCCCGCATGCCCATACCCTGAATGCGTGAGGGGGTCCCCGTGAAGTACCGGTTCACGAGTTCATCGTTCAGCCCGACGGCTTCGAAGATCTGTGCGCCGCAATAGGACTGCACCGTGGAAATGCCCATTTTCGAAAAGATCTTGAGCAGGCCCTTGTTGACGGCCTTGATAAATTTTCCCGACGCGGTTTCCGCGTCAATGCCTTCCGGTAAATAGCCTTCGCGTTCCAGGTCCTTGTAGGTTTCAAACACGAGATACGGATTGACCACGCCGGCGCCGTATCCGAGCAAACACGCAAAATGATGCGTGTCTCGCGGCTCGCCGGTCTCAAGAATCAGGCCGACTTCCGTTCGCGTGGCCTCACGCACCAGATGATGGTGAACTGCGGAAATCCCCAACAGGCTGGGAATCGACGCCCACTCCTCATTCACCCTGCGATCACTCAAGATCAAAAATTTAAAGCCCTGCTGAATGGCCCTGGACGCCTCCCGGCACAGTTGGTCGACGGCCGTCCCCAACCCCTCGGGCCCGTCGGCCACGCGAAACAACAGGGGCAACGTCTTGCTGACGAAATGGGGATCTTCGATATCCCGGATCTTTTGCAACTGCGCGTTCGTCAGAATCGGCTGCTGGACCTTGATCCTGCGACAGGCCTCCGGTATCTCAGCCATCAGGTTGGGCTTCGGTCCGATATTCGTGACCAACGACATGACCAACTGTTCCCGAATGGGATCAATCGGGGGATTCGTCACCTGGGCGAAGAGTTGTTTGAAATATTTGGACAACAGTTGCGGCCGGTTGGAAAGCACCGCCAAGGGGGTATCCGTCCCCATGGACGAAACGGGCTCTTCGCCGTTGATCCCCATCGGCGACAACACCATCTTGATTTCCTCGATGGTATAGTCGAACACCTGCTGTCGTTGGCGGAGAGTCGGGTGATCCGGTTGCGGCACGCTCAACGGCTCCGGCAGCTCATCCAACGACACCCGATACTGGGTCACCCAGGAGCGGTAGGGCTTACGCCCGACTATTTCCGCCTTGATTTCTTCGTCGTCGATAATCCGGCCTTGTACCGTATCAACCAAAAACATACGGCCAGGTTGGAGCCGCCCTTTTTCACGAATATTTTTCACGTCGGTCGGCAAGACTCCGGCTTCGGACGCCAGGACGACCAAATCATCCGTCGTCACTTGATACCGGCAGGGCCGTAACCCATTCCGGTCCAACGTCGCTCCGATCAGTTTGCCATCCGTAAACGCGACGGCCGCCGGGCCGTCCCAGGGTTCCATCATCGCGGCGTGATATTCATAGAAACCCCGCCGGTTCAAATCCATGTGAGGGTTCCCGACCCACGGTTCAGGAATCAACATCATCATGGCATGAGGCAGGGACCTGCCGGCCATCACGAGAAATTCCACCGCATTATCCAGACACGCCGAATCGCTTTGTTCCTCATAGATAATGGGGTAGAGTTTTTCGAGATCATCGCCAAACAGGTCGGACGCCAGGCGCCCTTGACGCGCCCGCATCCAATTGACGTTCCCGCGCAACGTATTGATTTCGCCGTTGTGCACGATGTACCGATAGGGGTGTGCCAACGACCACGTGGGGAAGGTATTCGTACTGAAACGGGAATGAACGAGCCCCAAGGCCGAGACCATGCTGGCATCAGTCAGGTCCGGGAAAAAGCCTCCGAGTTGCTCCGGCAACAGCATGCCTTTATAGACGATGGTGTTGGAAGACAAACTACAGATATAGACTCGACCGCGTTCCACCAACGCGGACTCGCGAATCGCCCGGGCAATACGTTTCCGGACGACGTACAACTTCCGTTCAAACTGGGCCTCGTTCAGAATATCGCGCGCGATGAAAAACTGTCGCATCTGGGGAAGGGTCTTTTGCGCCAGATCGCCGACGTATTCGAGCTTCACCGGGACGTCGCGCCATCCCAAAAACCTCAGCCTTTCTTCACGAATGATCGATTCAAAGAGGCCTTCACATTGCCGGCGAAGCAGTTCATCCTGAGGCAGGAACACCATCCCTACCCCATAGCCACCCGACTCGGGCAGTTGCAGGCCGACGTCCTGACAGGCACGCCTGAAAAATTCATGAGAGATTTGCAGAAGGATCCCCGCGCCGTCACCGGTACACGGATCGCAACCCTGCGCCCCGCGATGGTACAAATTCTTCAACACGTTCAACGATTTTTCGATGATATCGTGTGACTGGTGCCCTTTGATGTTGGCGACAAAGCCAATGCCGCACCCGTCCTTCTCAAACCGCGGGTCATAGAGCCCCTGTTTGGGGGGCAGTCCATATAGGGGTTGTTGGGGACTCATAAACAATCAGGGCCTCGTCTCACAAACGTCTCTCCACGAGTCGGAAATCTCATGCTTCCTCACCCCCGCCTCACCGGTCATGTCGCCTGACTCATGAAAAGAAGAAGGCAATCCGAGGAGAAACAGAGACAAGACAGAAATCTACTGGATACGGAAAAAAAGTGTCAAGGCAGATCCTGTAAAACCACACGTCCATTCCTGCAATATCTCGTTCAAATATCGATGTAGGCGAACACAGAGGTTCGCCCCTACTGCCTTGACAAACACCGGACCCTGTCCATAGGATCGCTGAAATGGGCAGTGGGCAACCAGTCGTTCAACGTTCCCTGACGATGGACGCGGTATGGGATCTTTATCGCCAGGACCTCGAAGAAATTGAATTACACATTCGTCGCAACCTCAATTCCGAGGCTCCCCTCATTAACGAAATGGCCGCCCACATTCTCGACGGTGGCGGCAAACGCATTCGCCCTCTCCTGTTGAGTCTCTGTTCCCGACTCACGGGCTACGTCCCCAAAAACGACCTGGTCCTCGGCAGCCTCATCGAGTTCATCCATACGGCGACCCTGCTGCATGACGACGTGCTGGATGAAGCGGCTCTTCGCCGGGGGCGACCGACGGCTCGACGCATTTGGGGCAATCGGGCCAGTATTCTGGCGGGCGACTACCTGTACTCACGGGCGATGCATCATATTGCCGCGTTCAAGAACCACGAGGTGAATGATGCCATGGCCATGGCCTGCCGGAAGTTGGCGGAAGGAGAAATTCTTCAACTGTGCGCCAACCGGCAACCGCTGCTACCCGAGTCGGAGTATCTCCGGATCGTCGAGTACAAAACCGGAGCCTTATTGGCGGCCGGGTGCAAGGTAGGCGGCCTGATGGGCGGAGTCTCTCCCCTTCAAACGGAAGAATTGCATCAATTCGGGTTAAACCTGGGCATTGCCTTTCAATTGGCCGACGACTGGCTCGATTACACGGCCAATGAAAAGAACCTTGGGAAAACCCTTGGACAAGACTTGATGCAAGGGATGGTCACCCTGCCCCTGATCCACGTCTTGCCGTGTCTGCCGGATGAAGAGCGACGGATTCTGGTCGCCAAAATTGAACGCAACGCCATTGAAGAGGACGATTTGCTCCAGCTTACGGCACACATGCACCAGCATGGATCGTTGCGATACACCAGGGCTCGTTCCCAAGAATACATCGATGCCGCTCTCTCGAATCTCACCACCTTTGAAGATTCCACTGCCAAACGTGCCCTCATCGTCATGGCCGATTACATGGTCAATCGCGACTGCTGAGACGTATCCACCGAACTCACCACTATAGTCCTTGTAGGTCGGATTAGCGTAGCGTAATCCGACAGTCCCAGCGTAATCTGACAGAAGATTGTCGGGTTACGCCTTCGGCTAACCCGACCTACCCAACCTGCCTCTTCTTGATCAGTCTCTATGACGTTGTGGCAAGCGCAGCTTTATCCCGTAGCACGGCCAGAAAGACGAGTCCGATGAGAATCCACACGATTTCGCGGATCCGGCGGATCAAGGCAAAGGCGATCCCCGTCACCTCGCCGTACCCCAAGGCCATCAATAACAAAAGATAGCCTCCTTCCTGCGCTCCCAGTCCACCGGGAACAAACGACACGCTTCCCTTGATCAGTGCCGCGATCGCGGCGATCGACAAAGACGACAACCAGCCGACCTCCGCTCCCAGGAAATATAAAATCGCATAGACTTCAAACAACTCCGTCAACCACGCGACGAAGTGGACACCCATCGACAACAGGAACGTCCGGCGGCGCTGTCCGTAAAAGGCTCGGATCGTCCGGTCCAACTCCAATAACTGCGGCCGATAGGCCTCCAGCCACCGGGATCGAATCCGGCACTTTTCGGCCACCGTTAACAGCCCTCTTCCGATCCCATAGCGCTGGACAACGAGAAACAGGAAAACTCCGAAACCAAGCAGACCCAAACTGACGAAAGCGACCAGGACGTTGTGCTCGCCTCCTCCTACGAGCCACAGCAGCACGCCCAACCCCGACAACATGAAGAGGATCTGGGCAAGGGACATGATGGTCTTGGCCGTCACCACGGATGCCAACCCTTCGACCAGGGGGACCTCATAGCGTGTCAGCAGGTAGGCCTTCATGGGTTCGCCGCCGAGCATCGCCATCGGGGTCGTCACGTTAATGGCTTCACCGGCCATCCTCACCATGAACAACCGGACAAACCCCACTCGGCTCGCCCACGGCCCCAGGGTCAGGGACCATCCGTACGTATCGAGAAGATACACCACCAGGAGCGGGGTGAGAATAATGCAGAACGCGACAAACCCGACGCGTTCCACCGTCTCCCATACTTGAGACAGGCCGATATGCCAGATCAACCCGCCCAAGACAACAAGCCCTGCAGCAAGAAACAACAGCCGAATCATGGGATGCACTCAGCAGACATGGGAAAAAGAATTGTCAATGTTCACTCACTCGTTGACAGAATGAGGGGCTGACCAGGGAACCAGGAAAGAAAGGCCGGTTTTTCCCTCCCCTTTGTAAGGGGAGGGTAGGTGGGGTAGAGCCACCCGTCCATGGAGCATGGGGGTTCGCCGTCATGGCCACAGCCTCTACCTCCCCTCACCCCTCCCGATCCTTCGGCTACGCTTCCTTCGACAAGCTCAGGACAGGCAGGACAAGCAAAGGAGGGGAACTGGGGCACCGAAGGATTTTTTCAGGAATCCTCCAGGCACCTGAAGCTTAGTTTCGTATCAATGAGGCCTGATGCGCAAAGGATTGTTTTCAACTTTACGCCGTCTATCGTTTCGTCGGAACGACGCGTCAAGAACCGGTCAGGATCGATGAAAGGAAAATGCTCGATACAGGCTCCATGCCATCATGACCGCAAAAAAACTTGTCCCTGCCGCAACGAGCCATAAGAACCACGGCAGCACGCCAAAACAGGCGAAGGCCATCACCACGATGGAAAAATCGCGATTGGCCACGCGCTCGAGGATGAAATCGAAACGGGTTCGGTAGGCTTGACGCAATCGTCGCCAATGCAAGGCGTTGGCTTTCAGGGACTTGACCCGGTTCACGCACCACAGAGCACACCCGGTAGAGACAACCGCAATCGCTCCCAAAAGCAGCGGCAGGTAGCCGGCGGGCACGGGATTTTCCTGATACGCCCCCCAGGCAATCCCCGCAAACACGGCCATATGCACGAGATTGTCCGATAGAAGGTCAAATTTCTGTCCCAACCGGGATTCCGCAAAGGTGAGCCGCGCCACTTCTCCATCGCAACAATCGATAATCACCGCGAGTTGAAACAGGAGAGCTCCCATGAGACCCCACCGATACGAGCCCATGGCAAAACACGCTGCACCCATGAGGCCGGTCACCATCGACAAAAAGGTAATGGCATTGGGAGAGAATCCCAATTTCATGAACAGCCGGCTTAACGGCTTCGATAACCGCCGATTCACGTAGCGATCAATGAACCCGTCCAGGGTGCCTTGTACGCTTTGCAACGAATGGAACAACGTGCGTTCCGCTTTATGGAGCCCACCGGGGCCGCGGGCGTCCTGATAGCCATGGGACGAAGCAGACAGGGCTTGAACGACTCCTTCCGCAGCCGCCTGCTCCAACGCCAGCCGGATCGGACTCGTTTCCGGGGTGCTCCAGGAGCCGGATATCCCTAACAACCGAGCCGGCAAAACGACCAGGTCCATCGCACGGGCAAACCCCTTGCCTTCTTCAAACTCCACGGGTTCCATCCTGTCGCGTTGCCGGTCACAAAAGACGACTCGATGGACGTGCCCGCCCGTATGAGGATCAGCCCGCATCACCACGCCAGGATTGCCACTCCACCCGGATTCACCCGGCCGGCCGACTGCCACGACGGCCCGTCCCTCTCGCCCTTCTTCCCTAAGCGATTTGATCAACGATGGAGAAAAGACCATGTGACAACCGAGAATGAGACACGACCCTTTCATCTCGCTCGCCAGGATTGCCCACGTCTGCGGATCCAACGGAGGAAATTCCCGAACAGGGAGCCAGCGAATCACCGCGTGAATACGATGATCGCCGTCAATCAGCGAACGAAGCGGTTGTTCCTCCTGACCCACCAACGTCAGAATCTGTGAAATCCCGGCATGCTGAAGGGTGAAAATGGTTCGTTGAAAGAGCGTAATCCCACCGACTCGGGACAAAGCCCCGACAGCGGAGTGATCGTCCCTCCCCACCACATCAAAGACTCCTGACGAGGCCAGGACGATGGCCGTATCAAGGGTGCCGGTATCAGATTTGTTGAGTATTCCATCCATGGACGTGGGATTCCGCCGGCCTCCTGTCATTGGCATGAAAATACCCAATGACACCCGAATTGGTCATTGATACGAAAATACCCCGAATCTGTCATGCCTGCTCTCCTTCTGTCATGCCTGCTCCCCTTCTGTCATTCCTGCGAAAGCAGGAATCCAGAGTCTTTCTCTTCTGCCCATCCATTCGTGTGGGTCCGCCTGGAACAGAACCCTGGATTCCCGATTCCTTTTTCTGTCATTCCTGCGAAAGCAGGAATCCAGGGCTTGTAGGTTGGGTTAGCCGAAGGCGTAACCCAACATCCCCGCCGTTCAACGCCCGTGTCGGATTACGCTCCGCTAATCCGACCTACTCGCTACAGAAAAGTAAAGACCCTGAATCCCCGATCAAGTCGGGGATGACAGAGGGGGAGGGATCGAGGATGACAGAAAGAGACCACCCCTCACCCCAGCCCTCTCCCGCCAGGGGAGAGGGAGCCGACCAACCGGGGCAGGATGTCTTGTTCCGCTCGTTCCAGATCTTCAGGAAAGTCGATCTCGATCCAGGGAAGGCCCCCGATTTTCTCGACCCCGACAGGGACCTCGCGGAAAAAGTCTTCCAACGCGTCTTCGTATTCCATATCCAGTCGTCCCTGATTCACGCGCATCTCCACCGATCGCAACAACCGCGGCACGGCAGCATGCTCCACACGTAAAAACCCGACGCCTTCGCCAACTAGGTCATACTCTTCCGGCACGTGCTTGGACAACGCCACCACCCGTCCCTGCCGCATCACGACCATACATTCTTCCGTGTGTTGCGTCACCGTTTCATCCATCAACAGGGCATTGGACTGTGAAGAGGAGACCAATCGATCAAGGATGGCGGGATGAAACAGGACGTCGGCATCCATGACCACCACGTCGTCATCCAACGCCCCTCGGGCCGCCCACAACGAGCCGATGCTTCCACGTTCGAATGCACTATTGACCAGGAACGTCACGTCCACCGTGGAGGGGTATGACGCCACCGCCTCACGAATGCATTCCTGTTTGTACCCGACCACCAGGCAAATTCGGGTCACGCCCAGATGCAAGAGGGCATCGAAGTAGCGATAAAGAAGCGGCTTCCCCCCGATTTCAATCAAACACTTGGGACGATGTTGGGTCAGCACGTGAAGCCGCCTCCCCAGCCCCGCAGCCAGGATGACCGCTTTCATGTGACCCGGTTCTCGTGCTTCAACACCTCTTCAAACGCACCCAGAAACGCTTCAATGTGTGTTTCCTGCAAGGCTCCCATATTCGCCACGCGGAAGATCTCCGACTCCAAATGTCCCTGGCCGGCATAGATGACGTAGCCACGCTCCTTCAGGCGGTCGTGCAGGACGGCATAGGCCCGTCCTGAGCCATGTCGAAGGATCAGTCCTTCCGGCAGATAAAAGGCCGTCAACGAATTCGACTGCCGCTCGGGGGGAAGCACGGCTCGCACCCCGAGGACTTCCATGCGTTCCCGGATCAGAGCGGCCATCCGCCCGTATCGGTTGATTCGATTGGCCACCCCTTCTTCCAGGAGTTCCGACAAGGCTTCATTTAACGCGGCATACAACTGGATTGCCGGGGTAAAGGGGATACAGCTTTTTTCCTGTGTCTCGTAATAATTACCCAGGTTCAAATACCACGAGCGTTTGGGATACTTCACCACGTTTTCCATAAAGCCTTTGCGAACCAGGACAAACGAGACCCCCGGAAATCCCTGAATACATTTTCCCGCGGTCCCGGCCACCATGTACATGTGACGACCGGCAATATCCAAGGGTTCCCCACCCAACCCACTGACGGAATCCACGATAAAGACGCCCCCGCGGCTATCAACGTGTTCCGCAATTTCGTGAACCGGATTGAGAAGCCCCAGAGTCGTTTCATGATGAACCATGACCACCCCATGCGCCGACGGCTGTTGCTTCATGGATTTCAGAATCATTTCCGGGTCGGGCGGAGTATCCCACTTGCACTTGATTTCGGCGATCCCAAGGCGTTGCGTCGCAATGATGGAAGAAATCCGTTCTCCATATACCCCGTTATTGACGTGAACAAACCGTTTCCCCAGAGGCAGACACGACATGATGGAGGCCTCCACCGCGGCGGTGCCCGAGCCGGTCAGAAGAATCGCGGTGTAATCCGATTCCGCACCCGGGACAAAAGCTTCCAGCAGCTTTCGACGAATAGTGCCGATCAATTCCGCGCATTCGGATTCCCGATGACAGATATCCGGACCTATCAAGGCGTTTCTGACACGATCCGAAACGTTTACCGGACCTGGATTGAGCAGTATCATAAGTTGTGGTTATCCTTTGTTCCCTCACCCTGCCCTCTCCCATGGAGAGAGGGTTTCATTGAGGCCTTGATTCGCTAAACGTGACCCACGGCCGCACGAAACCGTTTGGTAATATCAGGCGGATCCAGCGCAACTCGATCCGCGTCTTCTATCTGTTCATTGACCTTGATCAGCAGGAAATGAGGACCATCGTGTGCGAGCATATGTTTGAATTCATACATAATATCTTCCCGTTCCCATACCCGTTCGACCGTGGCGTACCCGGCCGCCTTGGCGACGAGGTCCAGCCGAACGACTCGCGAATAGGACGGCTGATTGCCGGTCGTCCCATACACTTCGTTATCGAACACGACGTGCGTCAGGTTCTTGGGGCGTACGGCTCCGATCGTGGCTAACGTACCCATCCCCATGAGCACGTTCCCGTCGCCGTCGAACACCACGACCTGCTGATCCGGTTTCGCCAGGGCCAGCCCCAACCCGATGGACGCCGCAACGCCCATCGACCCGATCATGTAAAACGTGCCGGCCCGGTCCTTGATTTTTTGGGCTTCCCGCGAAGGGAACCCATTACAAATGATCACCGGTTGATCGACAAGAATGTCAAAAAGCGATTGAATCGCCTGGGCCCTGCTCTGCATCACCCCTTCTTCAGGTCGCATCGTCTTCAGCCTTCTCTCGTCCGTCACCCATTACGGTTGGATCGTTTTCACCACGCCCTTTTTCAAGAACAACGCCACGGGAATGCGTTGATCCATAAAGGTCTGCGCGGTCCATCGAAGATCATCGACCAGCGTTTCCGGTGACAACGTTCGATAAGGAATCTTGATCGTCTCCATCAACTGCGGCATGGTTTGCCCCATCACCAGGTGTTCCGGCGCGTCTTTCCCTTCGAATCCCCTCCAGGAAACAATCAGCAAGCAAGGGATCCTGTAGATCAGATGGAGTGACATGAGCACGTTCAGGGCATTCCCCAACCCCGAATTCTGCATAAGCACAACGGGGATTTTCCCACCCAAAAACGCCCCCGCGGCCATGGCAACCGCCTCGTCTTCACGAACCGACGGCGTATAGAGCCCGCGATCGCTCAGCACTTCGATGATCCCGCCCAAAATGGTATCCGGCACCCCGGTAAAAAAATCGAACCCGGTATCCTCGAGCGCCTTCACAAAATCATCGCTCTCAATCACGGCCATAACATCGTTCCTCGATAGGTTCACTCATTCGTTGACAATTCCCACCCCTTCCCCGCAATTGTCAGCAGCGATCCAGTCAGGGACAGGCGCTTCCCTTCCCCTCCTTTGCCTGCCCTGAGCGTAGCGAAGGGTCTGAGGGGCGAAGGGGAGGTAGAGAATTTGTCTGGAAGGAAGAACCGCGCCAAGACGGGCTCTACCCCACCTGGCCTCCCCTTACAAAGGGGAGGGAACGAGAGAAGAAGGCCCACGCGGGACCATTCCTCCTCTCTGCATTCTGTCAGCGAATCAGTGAACGTTGACCCGCCTGACGAAACGATTATAACGAAGGGGTTGCGCGCTTCTCAACAAGCCGATTGCTTTTGAAAACGCCTCGCACGATTGCAGAGATTTAGTGCGGCAGGGTACACTCTGACGCGTGACTCACGGAACGTGCCGTGGATCACACGGAGCGTGGAGTCCATGAAACGCGTACAGGAAAAGCGATATACGAAACAACACGCCGAAAGCGGGATTGCCACGCCTCTCCCCCCTATGGAAACCTGGCCCAACCAGTTTCCCGGGTATGAGATCACGATCGAGATCCCGGAATACACCGCCATTTGTCCGAAGACTCAACTCCCGGACTTCGGCACAATCACCATTCATTACATGCCGGACAAAGCCTGCGTCGAACTCAAGTCGCTGAAACTCTACATCCACGCCTATCGCAACGTCGGCATCTTTTACGAAAACGCCGTCAACCGGATCCTCCAGGATTTCGTGAAAGCCTGCCGGCCCGAATGGGCCATCGTGACCGGAACCTTCACGGCTCGCGGCGGGCTCAGCAGCACCATTCAAGCGAAATACCCGCAAGAAAGACGCGGGCCCCGACTTCGCAAAAGTTGACCACGTCCGACGCACCGGGTACGATGAACCCGGTACTCCGTTGAGCAAGCAATGGGCCTCACCTTCATCAAAGCCAGTATTATCAATCCCGCGAATCCGCGAAGAAAGACCAGTCTTGATTTTTTAGTGGATTCAGGGGCGGTCTACTCCGTCGTCCCCAAAAAACGCTTGAAACGAATCGGCATCGAACCGCACGGCACGCGGGTCTTCACACTCGCCGACGGCACCCACATGACCAGGGAAATCGGGGACGCGGTCTTTGCCATTAACGGAGAGCGAGCCGCCTCCCCCGTCATTTTCGGCGAGGAGGGGGACAGCCTCCTGTTCGGCATGGTCTCCCTCGAAGCCCTGGGGCTGATCCTCGACCCGATCCGGCGCGAACTCCGGCCTCTCCCCATGATTCTGGGCTAAACCGGCTTTAACGGCCGTTGTAGAACTCACTGACGCGCGTGACCACCGATTCCATCTGCACGTCGGTAAGTTCGGGATACACCGGCAGGGACAACACTTCTTGCGCCAGTCGCTCGGAAACCGGAAAATCCCCCTTGGAGTAGCCGAGAGGTTGGTAACATTCCTGAAGGTGCAGGGGGACGGGATAATACACTTTATGCCCGATGTCGTGTGCCTTCAAATAGGCCATCAACTCGTCGCGCTTGTGCGCACGCAGGGTATATTGGTTAAAGACGTGGACGTTGCGTGGATCCGTTGTCGGTAACGTCACGTGCTCCAGTAACCCGGCCTCGGTAAAAAGCCGCTGGTAGTTCGCCGCGTTCCGGGCTCGTTTTGCGTTCCAATCGTCCAGGTGTTGCAGCTTGACGCGCAACACCGCCGCCTCGAGGGCATCGAGCCGGCTGTTGAGCCCGATATGGTCATGATGGTAGTCCGACCGGCTTCCATGGACCCGCAACGCGAGAAGCAGTTCGCGGAGGTCTCCGTCATCCGTCACGATCAACCCGCCATCACCCACGCCTCCGAGGTTTTTAGACGGGAAAAAGCTGAAGCACCCCGAATACCCGAAGGCCCCGGCTTTTCGATCACGGCGACTGGCGCCTATGGATTGGCAGGCGTCTTCAATGACTTTGATGCCACGTCGATCAGCCACTTCCATGATGCGCTCCATATCGGCACATTGACCGAAGAGATGCACGGGGATGATGGCTTTCGTGCGAGGCGTGATCTTCTGCTCAATCTGTTCGGGATCAATCGTAAAGGTATCGGCCCGGACGTCGACGAACACCGGCGTCGCGCACAAACGCGAAATACCGCCCGCCGTGGAAAAGAAGGTAAACGGCACGGTGATCACTTCATCACCGGGGTTCACCCCCGCCGCCATCAGGGAAAGCAGCAAGGCATCGCTCCCCGAGGCCACACCGATGGCGTACCGGCACTCAAGATATTCGGCAATGGCCGTTTCGAAGGCCTCGACCCGTCGACCGAGCACAAAACTTTGATCATGACACACTTCTTCGATCGCCGACAGGACGTCCGACCGGATCTGCTGAAACTGCGCTTGTAAATCCAACAAAGGAACCTTCACGAAACGCATCGCTCCTGTTATCATGGGTCAATTGCGGAGCACATATTCAAACACACCTGACGGGAACGAGCAAGTCAGAAACGTCAACTCCTGTATGTGTTCACTCATTCGCAGACAGAATACAGGGCTGACCACAAGAGCAGAACGAGGATAGAAGGGTCAGCTTTTCCCTGATGACTGCCTGCGTCTATTCTTCTCGTGGCTTCGTATCTGGCGAAGCGGTCGTTCGGCGGTGGGTTGTCGTAAGAGATAAACCCCCCTGGCCCCCCTTATCAGGGGGGACTGTTTAGAGCTGCCTCCCCTGATCAGGGGGACTGCCTAGAGCCGCCTCCCCCTGATAAGGGGGATTGAGGGGGTTGTCTTACAAAGGAGGGGGACCAAGGCTGAGAAGGATGCGACGAACATCGTCAACGACACTGTCTCCATACGATCAAACGTCATGAACTATTGCAGCACCTGCGGAGCACCACTCATCGTGAAAATCCCCGATGGAGATACGTTGCCTCGATTCGTCTGTGAACGCTGTCACACCGTTCACTATGAAAATCCCAAAATCGTGGTGGGCTGCCTGCCCGAATGGGAAGACCGGATCCTCCTGTGCAAGCGAGCCATCGAGCCGCGTTCCGGCCTCTGGACGTTTCCCGCGGGGTTCATGGAAAAGGACGAAACCCTGGAAGAAGCCGCGGCTCGTGAAACCCTGGAAGAAGCCGAAACCGAGGTCGAGATCTCCCGGCTTTACGCGCTGTTCAGCATTCCGCACGTGAACCAGATCTATGTCGTGTTTCGCGGAACCATGAAACAGGCCACGTTCGGCGCGGGGACGGAAAGTCTGGAAGTCGATCTTTTTAAACGAGAAGACATTCCGTGGTCGAAACTGGCGTTTCGGGTGATTCACGAAATACTGGAGCGCTATTGCAAAGACGGCGCGCATGCTCCGGTTCACGTGGGAACCATCATGCCCCCGCCTCAACCCTGACCCGTTGCCGGTGTGGCACGCAGGCGCTCCGGGTTGCAGAGAACGGCTCACGAGGCCGCATACACGATGACGCCATACCGTGCGGCTTTCCCGATGGCGATCCACAACAATGCCGCGAGCCAATGCACGCGGAGCCACCCACCAACCAAACACAATGAATCTCCCACGACGGGCACCCAGGACAGGAGCAGGGCCGGGCTCCCCCATTGCCGCAACCACCGGATAGGCCGGTGATACCTGGGTTGAGTGAAACGTGAGGCCGGATACCACCACCCGAAAAAACGTCCGACGCCCCACGTGCTCATCCCGCCCAATGTATTCCCTGCCGAGGCCACGGCCAAAAGGATCCAGGGATCATACTCACCCCGCACGGCCAATATGGCCAACACGGCCTCAGACCCACCGGGCAGAAGGGTGGCGGCAAGGAAGGCGCTCAGAAACAAGGCCCAGAGCCCATCAAAGGCCATGACGCCACGTCATGATCATTCACTCCTCCACCCAAACAACAGGATCTCCGACCACGATCTCGCCGTCGTCCAACACCTCACCAAACGCCCCACCCGCCCAAGCCCGGGACATGGCGGCTTGAAGTCCGGGGCAGGCTTCTTCCATGCGTTCACACGGCTTGGTTTCACCCAGGATGCGAATGCGACACGGCCCGATACGCAGGATGCGCTTCAGGGAACGGTGCAAGCTGAGGCCGCGGATCAACAGATTCGCCCGGCGCGCGGAAGGCGGCAACGTGCCGGCGACTTCCGTCATCAACTCCGCCCAGATTTCCCGTTCAAGAATGGTGACCTGTCGCCTGCCGCCTTGATTCGTATTTCCAACCAACCCCGTTCCCGACTCCAAGGTCGCCTGCTCCACGAAATCCATGGGACCACGCTTCATGCGCTTGATCCAAATGGCTTCAAGCCGGCCTGCTGCTCCCCGAGTCTTCCTGGACACAGATCCTGCCTCCGATTTCACCGGAATTCGTTTTGACTCTCCGCTGCCGACGTTTTATAGTAAATAATGGTGCGACAGAATAACCTACGCCAACCCGAAATCCAAACCGCCAAAACGAAGGGCGGGTTGATGCGGCCGCACGTCCTCCTGCTCGTGCTGGGAGGAAGCCTGTGGGGGCTCTGGTCCGGACCGGCAATGGCCGAACATCCCTCCCTACTTCCCATGCCGTTTGAACTGGTCAAAGAATTAGTGGGCACCTGGCATGGCAGCAAACAGACACTCGACGGGCAGGAAATCATCACCGTCGAATATATATTAACGGCGAAAGGCACGGCGGTGATCGAACGCATGTACCCCGGCACGCCCAAGGAAATGGTCTCGATCTATACGCAAGACGGGCACCAAATGGTCATGACGCATTACTGCCTGTTGGGCAACCAGCCGCGCATGCGAACAGGTAGCCGCGTGAATGGCAATTCCATGACCCTGTCCTATATCGACGGCACGGGCATGCGTTCCTTGTACGACAAGCATATGCACGAACTCACCCTCACCTTTGTCGACGACCGTCATATCAACCATGAATGGACGGTCTTCGAAAACGGCCGAAAGAAATCCACCCATACGTTTGCCTTTGCCCGACAATAAGAACACGTCTTCCTCTCCGCAATGCTGCGCAACACACCTCATCTGTCATTCCCGCTTTTCCTTCTGTCATTCCCGACATTTTTAATCGGGAATCCAGTTCTTTTGTCCCCCTCACCCCAGCCCTCTCCCTCCAGGGGCGAGGGGGCAGTAGCAAAGCCGTAGGTCGGGTTAGCCGAAGGCGTAACCCGACACCCAGCCTACGAGAACTGACCCTACGCTTCGCTCAGGGCAGGCAAAGGGGAGGAAAAAGACAGGCGTGCGGCACCTTCAGAGATCCAGGGTTGCCACGACCTGCCAATCCTGCGGGTTCGTGGAACCGGCTCGAATAAGTTGGAGTCGTGAGACGAGAAAGGCGCCCGGCAGGTCCGGGGGCAAGGAGTTGATGATCGCTCGCTTCATGCTTGCGGGAAACAACCCGTACAAGAGACTGACGTGCGGGTCAAAGGTGTTCGTCGATTGTCCGTCGAAGATCTGCTTGGCCCGTTGATGAGCCGCCAGGAGGGTCGGAGACGGCTCCACCGGAAGAAAGAGGCATCGAAAGTAGTGTGCTTCATGGCCCGGTTTCTTGAGTCGAACCTCAAACGGATGAAGCGCGCGCGCCAATTGTTTCGTGAGATCGGCAAGAGATTCCTCCTCTCCCTCGAGTTTTCCCAGCAGGGTGAGGTGGGGATCGAACGTCGGGCCCCGATAAAGAGCACTCAAGTCGGAGATCACGCCGGCAAGACGGTTGGATACCTCACCCGTTGGGACAAGCCAGAGATGGAACGTACTCACGATAGGACTGCTCGGACAGGGCTCGACGCGCGGTTACTCGACGGTGACGCTTTTCGCCAGGTTCCGGGGGCGATCCACGTCGATGTCTCGTAACGTCGCGATGTGATACGCCAATAATTGAAGCGCGGCGGTGAAGGGAATCGGTGAGAGCAAGGCATGGGTGTTGGGAATCCTGAAGACGCAATCAGCCAAGGCTTCAAGTTCTTGCTCTCCCTCACTGACGAACGCAATGACCGGCGCGCTCCGCGCCTTGACTTCCATCAGATTGCTCACGGTTTTTTCGTACAACCGGTCCCGCGGGGCCAGCACCACCACCGGCATGTCTTCGTCGATCAAGGCAATGGGACCATGTTTCATTTCTCCCGCCGCATACCCTTCCGCGTGGATGTAGGAAATTTCTTTGAGCTTGAGCGCGCCTTCCAACGCAATCGGATAATTGATCCCACGTCCGAGATAGAGAAAATTGTTCTTCCGGTAGAACCGTTTCGCCATCGCCACGAATTCGGCTTCTCGCTTGATGACGCGTTCGACGTGTCCGGGCAGGGCCATAAATTGATCCAGCCACCATTGACCATCTGCCACGCTCAAGACCCCACGTACTCTTCCGACGTGCAAGGCCAGGAGATACAGGGCCATGACCTGGCTGGTGAAAGCCTTGGTCGAGGCCACGCTGATTTCCGGGCCGCAACGGGTGTAAATCACGCCGTCGGATTCCCTGGCCAACGTGCTGCCGACGACGTTCACGATCGACAGGACGTGCGCACCCAATCGCCTGGCCTCACGGGCGGCAGCCAGCGTATCCGCGGTTTCTCCCGATTGAGACAGGGCGATAAACACGTCCCCCTCCTGAACCAGCGGGTTGCGATACCGGAATTCCGAGCCGATATCGACCTGGACCGGTGTGCGAACGAGTTCCTCAAGCAAATATTTCCCGACCAGTCCGGCATGCCAGGACGTTCCACACGCGACGATCCAGATCGACCGGGCATTCCTCAGTTCATCGGGCGTGATCGCCAAATCCGGCAGATCCGCTTCACCCGAGTCATAACTGTATCGACCCCGCAACGTATCGAGAATGGCTTGTGGTTGCTCATGAATTTCCTTGAGCATGAAATGCGGGTACCCGCCTTTTTCCGCGGCTTCCGCGTTCCAGTCGATTACGACCACCTCCCTGTGGACGGGTTGTCCGTCCGCACCGGTCACCGTTATGCCGAGCGGCGTCAACGTCCCGACGTCCCCGTCTTCCAAATACGTCACGTTGCGGGTGTAGGCGAGTAACGGCGTCACGTCGGAAGCCAGAAACGCGGCTTTCTCACCTTGCCCCACAACCAGCGGACAGCCCGACTTGGTCACCACCAGGGTCTCGGGTTCGCTCACACACATACCGGCAATGGCGTAGCTCCCGTGCAATTCCCGAACCGTCGCTCGAAACGCCTGCTCGAGGGAATGCCCCTCTTCCATGTGAAACGCCAATAAATGCGCGATCACTTCGGTATCCGTCTCGGATTCGAACCGGCATCCCGCGTTTGCCAAGCGCCGTTTGTGAGCCAGGTAATTTTCAATAATGCCGTTGTGCACGATAACGACGTTTCCAGAACGATGGGGATGGGCGTTTTGCTCGGACGGTTTGCCATGCGTGGCCCATCGCGTATGCCCGATTCCAACCGTTCCGAAGAGATGCTCTTCTTTCAGGGCTTCTTCCAGATGAAGCAATTTGCCGACGCTTCGACGGATCTCGATCCGGCCATGCTGCAACACCGCAATCCCCGCCGAATCATAGCCGCGATACTCCAGCCGTCTCAGCCCCTGCATAAGCACGCCGGCGGCATTGTCATCCCCGATATATCCTATAATTCCACACATGCGCTATTTGTCACCTTAATGGCACCATTTGTCATACTTTTTGATGCTTTTTGTACTATGTTTAGCATCATAATGGATCCTTTTGTCGACTTTTGTGAAACACCGGTGTGGTCATTTCCCCCTCACCCTGCCCTCTCCCACTAGGGGAGAGGGTGGCCCTTTCCATTCCCCTCCTTCGCTTCTCCTGCTGTCATTCCTGTTTTTCCCTCTCTGTCATTCCCGACGCTTGTCCCCGACGTTGGTAATCGGGGATCCAGTCAAGTAAAGGAATCCAGGGGTTTTCTCTTCTGCCCCTCCATTCGTGCGGCCCAGCCTGGAACAAAAACTCCTGGATCCCCGATCGGGGTCGGGGATGACAATATAAGAGGAGGAGCAGATTCCTCGCTTCGCCCGGAATGACACATTGGGGCTCGGAATGACAGATTCGTGGTGCGACTGGCCCTTTTCATACCAATGACAGTGTCGCACAGCTACCCCTTAGAACCTTTTTTCTTCCCGCGGGAAGCGGGGCCGGACTTCGGAGCGGGTAATGACTTTTCCGCATAATAAGCTCGCTGTCGGGCTGCCCACTCTTCACGGGTGACCTGCGGGCTCCTTGATAACGCGAGCGCATCGGCGGGCACGTCCTGGGTAATCGTCGATCCCGCGCCCACGACGGCCCCCTTCCCCACCCTGACGGGAGCGATCAGTTGCGTATCGCTGCCAATGAGCGCCTCATCCTCGATCATCGTCCGTTCCTTTCGGTAGCCGTCATAATTGCACGTGATCGTCCCCGCCCCGATATTGACCCGTTCCCCCACGGACGTATCACCCAGATACGTCAAATGATTCGCCTTGGACCCGGCACCCAGTTCCGTATTTTTCAATTCGACGAAATTGCCGACCTTGGACTTTTTTCTCAGCACCGAACCGGGACGAAGGTGCGCAAACGGCCCGACCGTGGCATGGTCCTCCAGGACCGCACTCTCCACCAGGGAACTGTCCTTGATGGTGACGGACTTCCCAACCACGCTGTTCGTCACCCGGGAATGGGATCGAATGATGCAGTCGGCCCCGATTGCCGTTTGACCTTCCAACGTCACGCCCGGGTAGAGCATGGTATCCATGCCGATCGTAACCGGATCATCGATAAACGTCGTCCGGGGATCGAGCATGGTCACGCCCGCCTTCAACCATCGCGTCCGGATACGTTGCCGCATCACCTGTTCGACAAAGGCGAGATGCTCCCGGCTATTCACCCCGATACACTCCGAAGAGTCGGCGGTCTTCATACCCGCCACCTTACGTCCCTCGTCCACGGCCAGGCCCACGATATCGGTCAGGTAATACTCGCCTTGCGCATTATGAGCGTGAATCCGGGCCAAGGCCTTGAACAGAAACGACGTGTCGACCACGTAGGTTCCGACGTTCACTTCGCGGATGGCGCGCTCGGCCCGCGTGGCATCCGGCTCCTCCACCACCTTGACGACGTGCCCTTTTTCGCCTCTCACCACGCGCCCATATCCTTGGGGATCGGGCAAATCCGCACTCAAGATGGTCAGGGTGGCTTTGGCTTTTTCATGATGGGCCAACAACCGCGCCACGGTCGCTCGGGTCAGCAAAGGCGTATCCGCGTTCACGATGAGGCAATGCTTGCACGCGGCCTTCCCCTTGGGCATCAGGGCTGCTTGGGCTTGTTGCACTGCATGACCCGTCCCCAACTGGTCGGGTTGAAGTGCCATATCGAAAGGCTCGAATTCTGATTGGGATTGTTCGAGAAAAGCCCGGACCCGTTCGGCCTGATATCCGATGACCACCACCACGCGCGCGTCCACGACTTGTCTGGCCAACGAGACCATGTACCAGACCAGGGGTCGCCCGGCCACGGGGTGTAACACCTTGGCGGTTTTGGACCGCATGCGTTTTCCCCGGCCCGCTGCGATGACAATCGCGGAAAACTTTTTCATTGATTGTGCCTCACGGTGAGGCGTTGCGGAAAATGTGGAGGCTATCCCGTCCTGACTTCGACCTTCCGTTCGGGAAAGGCTGAAGGCTCGTGAGTCGGATCGAAGGTCGGCACGTTCATGGCCTTACCGGAAGAATAGAGCCCGCCCGAAACGATCAATTTCATGGCTTCTTCCACGCTCATATCCACGGAAACCACTTCCCGCTCCGGGACCAACAGGAAATACCCGGAAGTGGGATTCGGCGAGGTCGGGACGTACACGTGGACCAAGGGTTCCGGCACCAGGGTTTGAACCTCGTCCCTGGTCTCCCCGGTCACAAAGGCCAAACAGTAGTTCCCGTCTTTGGGGAATTGAATCATCACCACCTTGTTGTATTTTTTTCGCTGTTTGAACGACAGGATATCCATCATCGATTTCAGGGTCGCATAAATCCCCCGGACAACGGGCACCCGCTCCAAGAACTCTTCCCACCGTTTCACCAACCGGCCCCCGAGGTAGTTCGTCCCCATAAACCCCGCGAAGAGAATCAGAAAGAGCAGCGTCAGGATCCCCAACCCGGGCACGTAGTAGTCTTCGGTCACCACTTCGGCCAGCATGTTCCCCAGAATGCTGTCCACGGTGACAAACAGGGTTTTGAGGACGAGCACCGTCCCCCAAATGGGCGTGACCACCAACAGGCCCGTCAGAAAATATCGCTTGAATGACGTGCTGGACATAGCGAATCGAATGTTACAAACCTGGGGACTTTCCTGCAACCCCGTTTCTTGCGAATATCAATGGGTTGGATTACGATGCGCCGTGGCAAGCAGGAGATCGCCAGGAACCCCGTCCGTGCCGAAACGTTCCCGTCGAAAGGGCCTCTTCATCACGTTCGAGGGGATCGAAGGCAGTGGGAAATCCACCCAATCCCATGCCCTCACCCAGCACCTCCGGTCCAAAGGATTCCGGGTGATTGAAACACGCGAACCCGGCGGCACCCCCGTGGCCGAACACATTCGGGACGTGTTTCTTCGTCCCACCCGCAAACTTCGCTCGGTCGATCCGCTCGTTCCGGAATGCGAAGTCGCCCTGATCCTGGCGGCCCGAAGCCAACACGTGGCCAACCTGCTCCTGCCGGCCTTAGAGCAAGGGGCCGTGATCGTCTGCGACCGGTTTTCCGACTCGACGCTGGCGTACCAGGGATTCGGCAGAGGAGTCCCGTTACGCGAGCTCCGGTCACTCACGCGTTGGGCCGCCAAGGGCTTGACTCCCGACGTGACCTTTTTGTTTGATCTGCCCGTGTCCCAAGGATTGAAACGACGATTGAGCAGCAAAGACGTGAATCGCCTGGATCATGAAACCGCGGCCTTCCATCAACGCGTGCGGAAAGGATTCCTGAGCCTGGCCAAACAATCGTTGCGACGCATTCATACCCTGAACGCCAGCCGGTCGGCCCAGGCGATTGCCCGGCAACTCATCACGTTGATCGACCCCCTGCTCGAAGAGGGCCTGAAGACGCGACGCCTTGCAGTCAAGCGTTCGTAACACGTTCGACGACCCATATGCCATTTGCAGACGTCATCGGTCAGGAAGGACCGAAAAAGAAAATCCGGACGGCACTGGCCCAGCAGGCCATTGGCCATGCCTACCTCTTTTCGGGAGACGAAGGAATCGGCAAGCGCCTCATGGCCGTGCGCTTCGCGCAAGCCCTCTCCTGCGAAACCCCGCCCTCATCGTCCCAACCGGACTCCTGCGGCCAATGTCGAGCCTGTGAGCAGATCGTCTCCGGCACCTGGCCCGATCTCCTGGTCATCGAACCCGAGCAGGAGAAAGCCAACCCGCAAATCAAAATCGACCAGGTCCGCGAGATCGAACGCCACATGATCTACCGGCCGCTGCTGAGCGCACGCAAGATCTGTGTCATCAACGATGCCGATCGCCTGACCGTCAATGCCGCCAACGCGTTTTTGAAAACACTCGAAGACCCTCCGGAACACAGCCTTTTTATCCTGGTGAGCAGCCAGCCCTTGCGCCTGTTGGCCACCGTGCGGTCCCGCTGTTTGGCGCTGAGGTTCTCGCCCGCGACTCCCGGGCAATTCGAAGGAGCCCTTGCCCTGAAGCAGGCCATGGCGACCGAGGACGTCCGATTTCTTTCTCAGGTTTGTGGAAACCGTATCGGCGTGGCCCTGCGCACGGACCTTTCCGAACTGCGCAGCCGGCACGACCGGTTTTTTGAATTATGCCGATACGAGACCCTCGCCCACCCCACGGCCGTTCTCCAACAAGCCGAAGAACTCTCGAAAACCCAACCATTCCCGGACGTGATCGACTGGCTCTCGCATGGACTGCGTGACGTGCTGCTGGTGACTCTCGGAACCGAGCAAGATCTCCTCTTACACCGGACGCACCTCCCTGTGCTTCAACAAATCGCCGAATCCCTGACACCGACGGATATTGTCGATCTCCTGAACTTCCTGCAAACACTGGAGCATGCACCCACGCAAAATGCGAATCTCCAACTCTGCCTGGAAAATTTCCTGTTTCGCTTTCATCAAACGATTCACCGTGACGCCGCCTGAACAACATGATATGTATTGGAGCCGTGCCATCCAATCGGGACGGCACACAGGCCGTCCCCGACAGGGCAAGGCCATGCCTCCTTCTGTGTCATCCTGAGCGAAGCGAAGGCCGTCCCCCGACAGGGCAAGGCCATGCCTCCTCCTGTCATCCTGAGCGAAGCGAAGGATCTGCTTTTCCATGCGTTGGGTTGTTGAAGGAGAGATTCTTCGCTACGCTCAGAATGACCACGCTGATGTGTTGTCGGGAATGACAGAAGGAGACGGCGGGAATGGTCAACAAATGACTGAACACCTACAGGAATGAAATGTAAATGACCATGCCTGAACCCTTCTATATCACCACGCCCATTTACTATGTGAACGACGTTCCACACATCGGGCATGCCTATACCACCATCGCGGCGGACGTGCTGGCACGCTGGCATCGCTTCATTGGAGAAGAAGTCTTTTTTCTGACGGGCCTCGACGAACACGGACAAAAAGTCCAGCAGGCCGCGGCAAAGACCGGGATTGCTCCACAAGCGCATTGCGACCAACTGGCGCCACAATTTCAAACCCTTTGGCAGAAGCTCGCCATTTCCAACGATGGGTTCATTCGCACCACGGATGCCCAACATCAAACCGTGGTCCAACGATTGTTGCAAAAACTGTATGACGCGCAACTCATCTATCGGGCGGACTATACCGGCTGGTATTGCACGTTCGACGAACGCTTCTGGACGGAGAAGGACGTGGACAACGGTCTCTGTCCCGACTGTCAACGGCCGGTCGAACAACTCAGCGAAAGCAATTACTTCTTTCGCATGGGGCAGTTTCAACAACGACTGCTCGACCATCTCGAAGCCCATCCCACCTTTATCCGACCCGAATCCCGCCGTAACGAAGTCCTGGGCTTTTTACAAAAACCGCTGGAAGATCTCTCGATTTCCCGTCCCAAGTCACGCTTGTCCTGGGGCATTGAACTGCCCTTCGACGCGGACTACGTGACGTACGTGTGGTTCGACGCGCTGGTGAATTACATCTCGGGGCTGGAATACCTGCCTCCCCAGCCATCGGTTGATCGCTTGTGGCCGGCAACCGTGCACCTGGTCGGCAAAGACATTCTGACGACGCACGCCGTGTACTGGTCAACCATGCTCATGGCGTTGGAGATTCCCTTACCTCACACAATCTTTGCGCATGGTTGGTGGACGGTGAATGGAGAAAAAATGTCCAAAAGCCGTGGCAACGTCGTTGATCCGTACACCATGGTCGACCAATTCGGCGCGGATGCGTTTCGCTATTTTCTGCTGCGCGAAATCCCCTTTGGGCAGGACGGGGATTTTTCGCACGAGTCTTTTATCGGCCGCATCAACAGCGACCTGGCCAACGGACTGGGCAATTTGTTGAGCCGAACCGTCACGTTGATCCAGCGGTGTTGCCAGGGCATTGTGCCTCCTTCCCACCCCTCCGAGGTCACCGAACTCGAAACGGAACTTCAAGCCGCCGCCGAATCGCTCATTCAAAAAACCATGCCCCATCATGTACGCCGGATAGAATTCAATCGCACACTCGAAGCGACGTGGGGATTGATTCAACTCGGCAATCAATACATCGACAAAACCGCGCCCTGGGTCCTCGCCAAAGACCCAGCCAACGCGACACGACTCCAAACCGTGCTCTTTCACGCAGCGGAAACCCTTCGGTTTCTCTGCCTGGCCGCGTACCCCTTTATGCCGAATACCGCGCAAGAAATGGCTCGACAACTGGGGCTGCCCTATGATTTTTCACAAGCGCTCCTGAAGAACCCCATCGTCTGGGGCGACGGGGGATCAGGCACCACCGTGATCAAAGGCAAAGCCTTATTCCCGAGAATCGAGACGCCCGCAGTGCAATCCCCCGCAAAACCTCACCCTGAGGCGTCCACACCTGCCTCGAAAGATGAAGACAACCTGATCGGCATCCAGGACTTTCAAAAAGTCGAATTGAAAGTCGCAAAAATCCTCACGGCCGAACGCGTCCCCAAATCGAGCAAACTTCTGAAACTCCAGGTGGACCTTGGCACCGAACAAAGACAGATTGTCGCGGGAATCGGGAAGAAATACAGCCCGGAGGACGTTGTGGGAAAGACGATTGTGGTGGTGGCGAATCTAAAACCGGCAAAACTGATGGGCGTGGAATCCCAGGGAATGGTCCTGGCCGCCGGCGATCAGGAAGTCCAAGGGTTGGTCACGTTGCTGGAAGAGACGGAGATTGGAACGCGCGTGAAGTAGCCAGCAGGTCGGATTAGCGTAGCGTAATCCGACAATCCCTGTTCCTACAAACCATGGGCCACGAGGTCATGAAGGTGGATCATCCCGACGACCTCTTTTTGGCGATTCAAGACCGGCAACACGGAAATGGGTTTTGCCCGTTTTTCCATTTTTTCCAGGGCCGCGTACGCGTTCTCGTCCTCAAACACGAACTCCGGAGTCGCGTTCATGATGTCCTGGATCGTCATGCCGAACACGTCTTTGTGTGCCTCCAACACCCGACGAATATCATAGTCGGTCACCAAGCCCAGTAACCGTTGCTCATCATCGATGATCGACACGGCTCCTGCCCGTTGTCGCGTCATCTCCGTCAGCATGAACCGCACGTCTCTCGCCCCGTGCACGACCGGATTGGCCTCACCGGAGCGCATGAGGTCACCAACCGTCAACAGCAACCGCTTCCCCAGTTGGCCCCCGGGATGATTGACGGCAAAATCAGCCGGTTGAAAATCGCGCAACTTCATGAGCGCCACGGCCAAGGCGTCGCCGACCACCAACGCCGCGGTCGTACTGCACGTCGGTGCCATGTTGAGCGGGCAGGCTTCTTCCTCTATTGGAGTATGCAGGATCAAATCGGAATGCCTGGCCATGGTCGAATTCGGTTGAGCGGTCATCGAAATGACCTTCACGCCGATTTTCCTGGCCACGGGGAGAATCGCGAGCACTTCATCACTTTCACCCGATTTCCCGACGGCCAGCACGATATCTTCTTTCCTGATGATCCCGACGCCGCCGTGCATCCCATCGGCACTATGCAGGAACAACGCCGGCGTCCCCGTCGACACCATCGTCGCCGCAATTTTCTGCGCAATGATGCCGGATTTTCCCACGCCCGTGACCACGACTTTCCCGTGACAGTCGAAGATCCATCGCACGGCTTCTTCGTACGCCGGCCCCAGGGTGGATTTGAGCGCATTGATCGTCCGCACTTCCAGATCAATCACTCGCTGCATTTCAGCCAGGATATCCATGGTCAACTCTCGTAGCGATCTCCATCTGTCATCCTTGTTTCTCCCCCTCTGTCATCCCTGTATGTGTTCAGTCATTCGTTGACAATGTTCGCCCCGTCTTTCCCCTCCTTTGTAAGACAACCCCCTCAATCCCCCTTATCAGGGGGACTGCTTAGAACCGCCCCCCCCTGATAAGGGGGGCCAGGGGGGTTTCATCTCTTACGACAACCAACCGCCGAACGACCGCTTCGCCAGATACGAAGCCACGAGAAGAATAGGCGAAGAAACTATCTGCTTTTCCAGGCGCTCGGTCGTTGAACGAGAGATTCCTCGCTTCGCTCGGAATGGGAATAAATGCCAAAAAGAGTTGGTTTCTATCGAGGGCAAAGATAGACATACCATTGCAAATAGGCATTCCGATGGGGCCGTACGAGCCCGCGGTGTTGCCGATACTTGTGTTTGAGTCGGGCGAAATATCCCTCTAAGGCGTTGGTGGATTTCGGGATCACGGGATCGTCGAGATAGTGAAACATGTTTGGCAAGGCGGCGAGTAACATACTCCGGGCACGTTTGAGATCGCTGAAAACGCGCCCTCGTTCGGCCTGGCGTGCCAGGCGCTGCCCGTACCGTGCCTCCCAGGCCTGCACCTGAGCGATGAACTGATCCCGCTCGGCCACGGTGCGGATCGCCATGACGTGGCGAAACAAGGCGCGCAGGTGCCGGGCGTCTGGACGTTTGGGCGACTGGCGACACCAACTGAGGCCTTGCCGTTGGATGTGGACCAGACAGCGTTGAATGACGATCGTCGGCCACACTTGGCGCAAGATCCGGAGCAAGTGCAGGTTGCCATCGACGGTCGCACTGCAAGGCGTTAACCCGTGGTGGGCCAGCGTGGTGCAAAACGGCTGCAAATGCGCAGGGCCCTCCGCCATTTCGGGGGCCGCATACACCACGGCGAAGCGGGCCGCATCCATCACCGCAAAGACGCCTTTCCGGCGATCCAGAAAGGTGCCATCGAGGATCAGATGGCGGGCCGCCGAGAACTCGCCCGCCAGGGGAGGTGGCTGTTGCAATCAATGCGCAATGATTCGATGAAGCGTCCGCGGGCTGTAGCCACTGTGGGCGGCCAGTTGGCGGACGGTGTAGCCCTCCATAATCCAGCGTTTGAACCATACCCGTCGCTGCTGGTAGCGGTTGGCCGGATTGCGCCATATGAAGGTGCGCGCACATTGGCGACAATGCCAGCGTTGTTTGCCTTGTCGGTTGATGCCATAGCGCTGCACCTCCTTCGAGCCACACTGCGGACAGGGCTTTTTTGCTCATCCCAGCCTCACTTTGTTGAACGCCTTCAATACAAATAGCGGTAACTTACCGTCATCCAACAACTTTCTTCCATTATCCCCAACTCTTTTTGGCATTTATTCCCGGAATGACAGCTTCTGGGTGTTGCCAGCTCTTTTCATACTTCATACCAAATAACGCGTGAAATCGCCTTCTCGATGCGTCACAAAGAAAATACTTCAGCATATTCTCTGAATCGGAGTCAACGCCACCTCGGTTGTTAAACTTAAGTTGTTCTACGCTACAGCCGATTCGGCTGACGTTGACGACCGGAGGACAATCCAGCACCATGCCGCCGAACATGCGGAACCTCAACGGACCTTCCCATTCGCTCAACACCCGAACCCGTCAGGTCATCAGGGACGTCTTTTCCAAGCTGGACTATGCCGTGCTTGGCGACATGTATTGTGACGAAGGCGGCGAGGCCTTTTGGAACGCCCACAGGGAAAAATGCCAAACGCTGGGACTCAAGATCGCCGAGACACTCAAGCAGCGACTCTCCCAAAAAGGAAGAAGCCTCTACGTGGGAGCAGGGGTGGCTGAACTTCCCATGCTGGTGCTGGAAACCCTTGACATGAATCGGACCGTCGAGGCCTATAACCTTCGGGAACGGGAAGCGGACATTCTCAACCAGGCGTGTCACGGCCTGCCGTTTACCATTCAGGCGACCGATGCCCAAACGGCCCGGGGCACCTTTGATCACCTCTGGATAGCCAGCGTGCTCAATGATCCTGAATGTTTTCCGGAAACCTCGGCGTTATCGTATGGGCGGGCTGATCCCGTGCGATTCGATCCCGTGGCATTTCAACGGAGCGGACACACATCCAAAGGCTGCTGGATGCGTGTTTGCCCACACTCTCAGGCCCGGGGCTTCTCTCCACCACGGTAGAAGAAGTCACGTGGATGACTGATTGGCTCACGCGGAATCAGATCCCGTTTCACGTCGAAGAACAACTCTACCCTACCGCCATCGTTGGCGATCCTCTGTGCTTTATCCGCATCGAGCCGGCCAAAAAAGCGAGCGGAAAGGCGTAGTCCCGCTGTCGGGTTACGCGATGCTAACCCGATCTACTGTCTCCTCTCCTTCCTGTCATCCTTGTATGTGTTCAGTCATTCGTTGACAGAATAGGGGGCTGACCGCAAACGGGGAATCCGAAAAGGAGGGCCAGCTTGTTCCTGAGGACTGCCTGCGCCTCTTCTTCTCGTGGCTTCGTCTCTGGCGAAGCGGTCGTTCGGCGGGTGGGTGTCGTCAGCGATGAACCCCCCTGACCCCCCTTATCAGGGGGGCTCTAAGCCGTCCCCCTGATAAGGGGGATTGAGGGGGTTGTCTTACAAAGGAGCGGTGAGGCGCCATGAGGCATGTCCCTGGCTTTGACCAGGGATGGCGCCACTACGGAAGAGGGGGGCAACGGAAAGGGCCTCACCACATTTTTCAGTTGGCACGGAGCCGTTTCTCTCTTTACAATCAGAGAACGTGGTTCTGCCGGGGCAAGAATCATGAAATGTTGATTTTCTTTCTCTTCTTACGAATACGGAAAAAGGTGACGATATGCTGAATGGTTATTGGAGAGTGCTGATGGCCGCATGCCTGGTTGGGGTGATCGGCCTCACGGGATGCGAGGACGCGAAAACCCCTTGGGACAGACACGTGGACCAGGGTGATCTTCTCTTTCAACAGGGACGCTTCAAAGAGGCCCAAGAACAGTACACCGCCGCGCTCGACGTAGCGGAAACCTTCGGAGAACAGGATTCCCGGCTGCCCCGAACGCTGACCAAACTGGCCGGGCTCCATGACGCGCAGGGGGAATATGAACAGGCCGAACCGCTGTTGAGTCGCGCCGTCAGTCTGAATGAAAAAATTCTTGGAGACCGCGATCCTCACTTCGCTGTCAGCCTGAGTAACCTCGCGGCCCTGTACCACGCGCAACAACACTATGAGAAAGCCCTGCCCCTCTTTGAACGGGCCTTGCATGTTCGTGAACAGGCACTCGGCGCGGACCATATTGATTTGACCCTGGATCTCAGAAATCTGGCAGGCGTGCTGGCCGCTCAAGAACACTATGCCCAAGCGGAGACGCATTTAACCCGGGCCCTTACGATTACTGAACACGCCACCGGCCCGGACGACCCCGCGCTGGTGGAACGTCTCAACAATCTCGCGCTCCTTTACCGGGCCCAACAGGACTATGAGAAAGCCATCCCGTTGCTGGAACGCACACTGGCCATCAATACGAAACGCTATGGCGCCGAGAGCCCCGGTCTTCTCGGCAGCCTCAATAACCTCGCGTTCATGCACGCGGCCCAAGGAGCACACGACCAAGCCGAAGGACTTCTGAAGCAGGCGCTCCACATCAATGAACAATCGTTCGGGCCGGAGAATCCGCGATTGGTGCCCAGCCTGACCAAGCTTGCCGACTTCTATCGCCTGCAAGGGCAATTCGAAAAAGCTGAACCTTTACTGGTCGTTGCCTTGGACATTAACGAAAAGAAGTTCGGCCCGGAGCATGAAAAAGTCGCCAACGTCGCCAACAATTTGGCGCTGCTCTATTTTTTGCAGGACAAGTACGCGAAAGCCGAACCGCTCTTCACCCGGGCCATTGCGATCAATGAACAGGCTTTGGGCAAGGAGCACCCGGCAGTCACCCGCACGCTCAAGAACTACGTCGCGCTGCTGAAAAAAACCCACCGGGAACAAGACGCAGCAGAATTCGAAGCCCGCATCGCCGCCCTGGAGAAAAAGTGATGGAACGGGGAGCCCCGTGTTCCAGGGACGGTTGGCTCTACCCCACCCCCGCTTTCGCGGGGGCATGCCTAGCTCACCCTCCCCTTACAAAGGGGAGGAAATAGACGGCCCTTCTTTCCGGGTTCCCTGGTCAGCCCTTCATTCTGCCAACAGATGCGTGAACATTGCTCCCCTGGCTTGCGTGACGGGCGCAAAACCCGCACAATGAAGAAAGGGGTAATCGGATGGAAAATGCTCTTCGATTCGTGGTCGTTTTTTTGTGGTGTGTGGGTTTTGGGTTTTTCAGCGTCATGGGATATTTGGATGACGCCACGACGGGTCAAAAGAGCACCGCGATCCTGGCCGGGCTCCTGGCGGGCTTGTGCGTGTATGGCGCCATCGAGTGGCGCCCGAAGATCAAGGGATTGCCATCCATTCGCGCGGGCTGGAACGAACTGATCCGCCCCCTGTACGCGAGAATGTCTCGCGGCCTTCGCGCCTTTCTGCCCCTGTGCGCACGAATTTTGCAGAGGGTTCAAGCCTATCTGGCATCCATCAATCTCCCCACGTGGGGTAGCATCAAAAAGCGTTTCCTGCCGGCGAGCAAGCCCTCGGTTTCTTCCAAAAGCCCCTGACCCCGCTTTCCACAACCACTTAGTGAGCCGACGCCCGCGTCAACCCCGCAAGCGACAACTTCCTGTTGGGCGCACGTTCCAACGCCAATGTAAACTGACGCCGCGCCTCGTCTCGTTTCCCCAGGCTCAAGAGCACCTCACCGAATAACTCATGCGCAGGCTTGACCGGAAACACCGGACCGGCGGTAAAAGGAATGGCATCTTCCAAAGAAGCCGTTTCCCGTAACAGCGCGAGCCCTTCGTCAATGTTTCCATCCGCAATCAACTTCATGGCGGCCAGTTGGTTTCTCATCACCTTCACCTGTCCGTGATTCGTCGTACTTTCCGCACGATCCGTTTGCCGGTTGAACTGATCCAGCACCCGGTCGGCCACTTCCCCGTGTCCGGTTTTGAATGCGCTCATCCCGATGGCGAACAACTCACTCATTGCCGCGGATACCCGCACGCTCGACCGATCACGATCGAGTCCGGTCACGTCCCACTCCCCTGTCTCAATGATATACGTCGCACGCATGGCCGCCCGGTACCGCTGCACGGCCCGAGACTTGACCCGTTCGGCATCCTCCTCAACCATACGGAGAAAGGGCTTGGCTTCTTCCACTCGACCCTGCTGGAGCAAGGCATACATCAGCCAATGTGCCACGTGATAGGAACGCTCCGCCACGCTCAACCCTTGACGGATTCGCCGTTGCTCACCTGCCGCCCAACTCCTTTCGTTGGCTTGAATGACGTCATCCCACAGGCCTAACGCCATAAAAATGTGCGAGGGCATGTGCTGGGCATGAGGGGCCGCGGAGGCAAGGCCGGCGTAGACGTGTGCCGCTTCCAAGGCCCCGTGCGCATGAGCCGGATCGTCCAGCGCGTGAATCAAATAATGAACGGCACCGGGATGGCGTGGACTTCTTTCAAAAACGGCTTGGGCAATTGACGCGGCATCCAGGTAGCGTTTCTCCACTCGTTTGCCTTGCGCGGAACCCAAAATCGACAGCGCAAAGAATGCCTGGGCGTTATCATCTTCAGGAAATTGCCGGGCAAGGGCCTGCATGGCAGCCATGTACGCCTGATCGCGTTGTTTCTTATCACCCTCCCCATGCAACGCCTCGACCGCTCGCAGATACCCTTGTTCCCGTTTGGTTGGCACCGCGGCCACTCGCTTGGCTGGCGTGGGAGCCAGTCGCCGTAACACATCCAAGGCCCCTTGAACGTCTTGCTCTCCCCACAGGGGATGCGTCATCGTCATGGCTTCTCCCCAGTAGGCCATCGCAAAATCAGGGTCACGTTCCTGTGCCCGTTGGAAAGCCACTTGGGCGTCGTCGTATTCAAAGTTGTGTAATAACAACACCCCCCGAAGAAACGGTTGTCGGGCCTCAGGAGAACCCGAGGTGGGAAAATCAATCTCACCGAGTGAGGAAGCGGGTGTTGTGTGAGCACTCGATCGGTTCACGTCAGGACGGGGGTCCGGGACAAATCCATCGCGATTCACCATCCGAACCTCGGGAAGCGTCTCCCTGTCCAGCACGGCGTCTTTTTCCAGCAGCCCGTTTTGAAACAGAATCCAGGCCGTCACGGCATACACCTGGTCAGACGTCAGAGACTGCGGCGCCACAAACGGCATCGCCCGATAAATATAATCGAACACGGTCGTGGCATACGGCCAATAACTGCCGACCGTTTTCAAAGGGTGCGCGCTCGCCAGCGCCCCCTGCCCGCCGACCAACTTGGGGTTGGGACCTTCCACACCGGTCGCGCCATGACAACTCGCACAGCGCTCGGCATACACGCTCGCCCCTTCCTGCACCGTACCCCTGCCCACCGGCAGCCCTTTGCCGTCCGGCGCGACGTCAATATCCCAGGCTTGAATCTCATCCTGGGTTGCGCCACGCCCAAGATGAAAGATGCCACTCTTTGCCTCACTCCACGCGGCAGCCAGCGGAATCCCGAGAAGAACGAGAAACACGAGAAATACACTTTTTTGAAAAACGGCCACCGTCAGCCGTCTCCCCTGACTCTCATGCCTGCACATTCCGCACGCTCCCCTCTTCGTCGATCTTCCAACTCTGGATGGCATTGTAATGGTAGTACGAATTGGTGCCACGAACGTCAACCAGCTCCTGCCGCGTCGGTTGCCGGTACCCGGTTTCATCGGTACAGCGGCTTTGAAGAATGGCATCCCCGCCGTCCCACCACCAATCGAGATGAAATCTGGTGTGGCATTTCGGCAGGACAGGGGCTTGTAACTCTGCGGTCCGCCAACTGTTTCCCCCGTCCACGCTCACTTCCACTTTTTCGACCCGGCCACGCCCGCTCCACGCCAAACCCCGAATTTCAACGTAACCCGGTTTTTTCAATCGTTGCCCGCCGGACGGCGCCGTGATCACCGACTTGGCTTCCATGTCAAAAGTAAATTGACGCGCGGTCCCATCCGGCATCAAGTCTGTATATTTCGACGTTTCTTCACGAGTCATCACTGGCGCGGAAACAAGTTTCAGACGTCGCAACCATTTAATGCACGTGTTGCCTTCCAACCCCGGCAACAACAAGCGCAGGGGATAGCCTTGTTCCGGACGGAGTGGTTCCCCGTTTTGCGCATAGCACAACAGGGCTTCATCCAGAACCCGATCCAACGGGATACTCCGCGTCATCGCCGCGGCATCACTGCCCTCGGCCAACATCCAAGTAGCTCCGGGGGTCAGACCCGCTTCCGCCAGGACCGTTGACAGACGAACGCCCGACCACTCACTGGTACTGGTCAGGCCATGGATCTCTTGCGCGGTCCTGCCCTTCGGCCCTTTCCATTCTTTCCCACTGTTTCCCGAACACTCGACAAAGGCAATTCGTGAGGTCGCGGGAAACCGTTTCAACTCATCGATGGTAAAGAGCAACGGCCGTTCCACCAGGCCATGCACCAGAAGCCGATGTCTTGCGGGATCGATGAGGGGCACGCCGTTATGATGGCGTTCAAAATGCAGGGCCGAAGGAGTCATGATGCCATGCAAGTCCTGTAATGGCGTTCTCGACCGCTGTGGCTTGGGCAATCGCTTGGCACGTTCGAAGGGTGAGCGTCGACCATATTCCGTCGCCGGCCCACCGGGCACCCGGGTGGGATCGCCGGGAACGTTTGCCGCGTGTCCCAGGAAAGGCGCAAGCAACATGTGCGCCGCGGCCATCCCCAACACCGACGTGGCTCCGGCCAAAAAGGCTCGACGCGTCGGTGGCTCTTTAGGCCGCGTGGTGATACGGGAGTCGTTTGACTTGTTCATGAGTGAGAAACAGTGTAAACGAAACGGGTAACGGTTGGAAGGCACCGTCCTGGCGGCCTCTCTACCTCCCTTCGCCCCTCCCGATCCTTCGGCTACGCTTCCTTCGACAAGCTCAGGACAGGCAGGACAAGCAAAGGGGAGGAATGAAAGAATGCCCGTCTTTTCCCTCCACTTTATAGAAACCTTTGATTTTCTGCTTGACTACCCGTTCACGTCTTGGGTAAATCGACTCTCAGGAGCGAGGATCAGGAAAGAAGATCTGTCTTTTCCCTCCCCTTTCCTCTACCTCCCCTCACCCCTCCTGATCCTTCGGCTACGCTCAGGACAAGCAAAGGAGGGGAACTGGGGCACAGAAGGAGAGGTCAGCGAATGATTCAACACATATAAGTGACGTATGCCCTACCTCCCAATTGAAGAATACGGCTTGATCGGCAACATGCGAACCAGTGCGTTGGTTGGCGTGAACGGCTCGATCGACTGGTTCTGTTTTCCTTACTTCGATTCTCCCAGCGTGTTCGGCGCCGTCCTGGATGATCGCAAAGGCGGATGGTGTAAGATTGCGCTCCAAGGCAATGAGGCCACGCACAAGCAGTACTACTGGCCGGACACGAACGTTCTCGTCACGCGGTTTCTTTCCGAACAGGGCGTGGGACAAGTCATCGACTTTATGCCGGTCGGTCTTAAGGCCACTGAAGCGGGCTATCATGGCATCATTCGCCGCGTACAGGCGATTCGCGGAAATGTGACGTTTCGCCTGGAGTGTTTTCCCGCATTCAATTACGCTCGAGACCCGCACACGACAACCCTGACTTCCGAGGGCGCTTGTTTCGAAGCCCCGGGCCTGAGTTTGTGGTTGGGATCGACCATTCCCTTACAACAGGAAGGCAACGGCGCCGTCGCTGAATTTGTGATGCAGGAAGGTCACGAATTGACGTTTTCCCTGCAACAAGTCGAGCGGATCGAGGCATGTTGCGGGGCCATCTCCGAAGATCAGGCCGGTAAACTCTTCCGCCAGACCGTCGCCTACTGGCGACAATGGCTTTCCCAATGTACCTATCGAGGTCGATGGCGCGAAATGGTGCAACGCTCGGCCTTGACCCTCAAACTGCTCACCTTTGAGCCGACGGGAGCGATCATCGCCGCTCCGACGTGCAGCCTGCCGGAAAGTATCGGGGGAGAACGCAATTGGGATTATCGTTACACCTGGATTCGTGACGCCGCCTTTACCATCTATGCCCTCCTGCGCATCGGGTTCACGGAAGAAGCGGAAAAATTCATGCACTGGCTCGAAGCCCGCTGTCATGAACTCAATCCTGACGGGTCGTTGCAAATCATGTATGGCATCGATGGCCGGCATGCCTTGAATGAAGAAACCTTGTCTCATCTCGACGGGTATAAGGGATCGCGCCCCGTCCGCGTCGGAAATGGTGCCTACGATCAACTTCAATTGGATATTTACGGGGAATTATTGGATTCGGTGTATCTCTACAACAAATACGGCAGCCCCATTTCTTACGACCTCTGGAACCATTTACGCCGCTTGGTGAACTGGGTGTGTGACAACTGGATGCGTCCGGATGAAGGGGTGTGGGAAGTTCGGGGCAGCCAGCAACATTTCCTGTATTCGAAACTCATGTGCTGGGTCGCCGTCGACCGGGGGTTGCGCCTCGCCGACAGGCGCTCGTTTCCCGCGGATCGTGACCGGTGGCTGAAAGTCCGCGATACCATCTATGAAGAAATTATGGAAAAAGGATGGAGTGAGACCAGAAACGCCTTCGTTCAGCGGTACGGCAGCGACGCCCTTGACGCGGCGAACCTCATGATGCCCCTGGTCTTCTTTGTCTCCCCGACCGATCCCCGGATGCTCAAGACCCTGGAAGTCATCAACCAGTCTCCGGAGAAAGGGGGATTGGTCGCCAATGCCCTGGTGCACCGGTATAACGTCAACGACACGGAGGATGGTCTTCGAGGCGAAGAAGGCACCTTCAACATTTGTACGTTTTGGTTAGTCGAAGCGCTTACCCGCGCTGGCCGGGTCGATGAGGCACGACTGACGTTCGAGCAAATGCTGGGTTATGCCAATCACGTCGGACTCTATGCCGAAGAAACCGGCCATCACGGCGAAGGCCTCGGGAACTTTCCACAAGCGTTTACGCACCTGGCCCTGATCAGTGCCGCGTTCAACCTGGACCGGGTTTTAGGCTCTCGGGGATAATACTTCTTTCCGACTCGATCGGTTGCATTGCGGTCGAACGAGACGACTCCGCTTACCTTTTCGCGGCACCTCAATCCCAAGAATGCCCACAATAAATATTATAAATGTCCCCTCATTCGTTGACAGCATGAGGGGCTGACTGCAAGAGAGGAACAGAAGGCGCCCTACAAGAGGTGGTCATTCCGAGCGAAGCGCTTGTCCTGAGCGAAGCGAAGGAACTATCTGCTTTTGAGGCATTCGGTTATTGAGGGAGCGATTCTTCACTTCGTTCAGAATGACAATTCTGGGTGTCGTTGGATCTTTTCATACCATGACATGTTACATCAGACGCCACTGTATCTGATCGGCCTCCGAATCCTGCTGGCACCCGTGCTACTCCTCATGTACGGCTTCAATGTCGAATCCGTATGGTACGGCGTTGTATTGGGAGTCGGATTTCTCTCCGATGTCTTCGACGGAATGCTTGCGAGAAAATTAGGAATCGCGACGGAGAAATTACGTTCCCTGGACAGCACGGCAGACACGATTTTCTACGTTGGCGTCTTTCTTGTCGCCGCACTGAAGCATCCTCAACTCCTCATGCCCTTCTGGCTTCCTTTAGCCTGTTTTTTTCTGTTGGAGATCGGACGTCACATTTTCGACCAGGTCAAATTTGGCCGGTCTGCGGCGTATCACATGTGGAGCGCAAAAACCTGGGGCATTTTTCTGTTTGTGGGATTCACGGAAATTTTAGTGTTTGACGTTGCAGGAATCGGCTTTCTTGGAGCATTGACCCTGGGGATCCTGACCAACCTGGAAGGCCTGTGGGCGTCGATCATTCTGCGCGAGTGGCATCATGACGTCCCAAGCATCTATCATGCGTTTGCCTTGAACCAACGGCGGCAATAAGAAGAAACGTGTCGTGACAGTGATGGATTCCGTTTGTTCCTTCATGAAGGACCGGTTGTCCGCACCACTTTTTTCTCTCCTGCAAAAAACCGGTGAATTCGCTGAAAGACGCCACGTCCGCGTGTATGCCGTAGGCGGGTTCGTCAGAGATCTCCTCCTTGGCATCCCGAGCCTTGACCTGGACCTGGTCGTCGAAGGCCATGGGATTCGTTTTGCGAAAGCCTTCGCCCAACGATACAAGGCTCGCGTCACCATCCATGAACGATTCGGCACAGCCGCCGTCACGTTCACGGACGGGCACACATTCGACGTGGCCACGGCTCGAACGGAATCGTATGACTCTCCGGCCGCGCTCCCAACGGTGCAACGGAGTTCCATCAAGCAAGACGTCTCCCGCCGGGATTTCACGATCAACACCCTGGCCATCCGACTCAATGCTCCTCGTTTCGGTGAATTGATGGACCTCCACGGTGGCCGGCGGGACTTGCAGAACAAAACCATTCGCGTGCTGCACGGTCTCAGCTTCATCGACGACCCGACTCGGGTGTTTCGCGCCATCCGCTTTGAGCAACGCCTGGGTTTTCAACTGGATCGAAATACGGCCGTCCTGATGAAAGAGGCGGTGAAAATGAGATTCTTACACCGCCTCTCCCCGTCTCGACTCTCGGCTGCATTCCTTCACGTGTTGTCGGAACGTGAGACCGGCAAAACCCTTGCCAGATTGGCGGACTTTACCTTGCTTCAATGCATTCACCCGCGACTGAAATGGTCTCCCGGACTGGCTCGGCTACTGAAAGCCGCCGAACAAGCCGTCGCATGGCATGCCGGGCTCTCGCTCGGGCACCTCGCGTCTCCATGGGTCGTCTATGGTATGGCCTTGCTGGACCCACTCCCTCAACCGGCCGTTCACGAAACCCTGGCCCGGTTGACCTTTCCCCGGCGTCAGACCCAATCCATGTTGTGGGTGGCTCAAGAGAGCACTCGTCTGTTGCGAACCCTCGCCCGGAACGTCAACCCGTCCGAAACGTTCCGGGCGCTCTGCGACCTCCCTGATGAGACACTTGTGTTTCTTATGGCCAAAACCCGGTCGGAAAAGGTGAAACAAAACATTTCCGCTCAGTTCACTACCTATCGATGGGTGAAACCGATCTTAACAGGGAACGATTTGAAAGCGATGGACCTCAACCCGGGCCCCTCGTACAACAAAATCCTGAACCGGCTTTTGGATGCACGATTGAATGGAGAAGTGGAAACCGAAGCCGACGAGCGCCGGTTGGTCCACCGGCTGGCGAAACGGGTCTAACCCGGGTTAAGCAAAAACGACTTCTCTTTTTGCCTGAAGCGCGATACAATCCAGCATGCCTGTTGCGTGGCCCATTGCCAAATTTTTGTTTCAATTAGTTGCCCCCAACATTCCCGACGTCGTCTCCACCATTGCGACCATCAAAAAGCAGCAAGCAGCGCCCCAACCACGCGAGGAGCCTTTCAAGGCACGCATTGCGGAAATGGAACAGACATTGACTCAGCAGCTTGAACTCATCGAGAAATTGACGAAACAGGTCGATGCCTTGCGCACGATTCTTTGGCGCACGCTGATCATCGGCCTTGTCGCTCTTGGACTCTCACTGACGGGGTTGGCACTCATCTTCTCCACCTGAGATTCTCATGCAGATGAGCATTCCCCATTCCTCTACCTCCCCTCGCCCCTCAGACCCTTCGCTACGCTTCCTTCGACAAGCTCAGGACAGGCAGGGCAGGCAAAGGAGGAGAAATTGAGGAGGCCTGTCCCTACATCAAAGGAGAGGAACCGGGAAAGAACGACCATCTTGTCCCTCCCCTTTGTAAGGGGAGGGTGAGCTAGGCATGCCCCCGCGAAAGCGGGGGTGGGGTAGAGCCAACTGTCCATGGAGCACGGGGGGGCGCCGTCAAGGTTGTCGTCTCTACCTCCCCTCACCCCTCAGACCCTTCGCTACGCTTCCTTCGACAAGCTCAGGACAGGCAGGGCAGGCAAAGGAGGGGAAATTGAGGAGGCCTGTCCCTACATCAAAGGAGAGGAACCGGGAAAGAACGACCATCTTGTCCCTCCCCTTTGTAAGGGGAGGTTAGGTGGGGTAGAATCCAACGCCGACAATGCAAAAATTATTCGTCTCATCGAACCTGGTCGAAGTTGAATCGCTGAAAGACATACTCGATCAAGCGGGCATTCAATCCTGGATAAAAAACCAACGAGGTTCCTCCTTGGCCGGTGAAGTCCCGTTCGCCGAAGTCTTTCCCGAACTCTGGGTGGTTAACGACGCCGACTGTGCCACGGCTCAACAATTTTTAGAAAATTGGCGCACCGCCCAACCCTATGAATCGACGAGTTGGACCTGCTTTCGTTGCAGAGAATCACACGAGAAAGATTTCACCTCGTGCTGGAAATGCGGAAGTGATCGCCCACTGTTGGCCTGATTCGTTACAGACCTATGACGTTCAGGCTCTCACGACCTGCTCGAAGGAATGGAATCGAATGCCCAACGACGCACACACCTTGAACTGCCGATCAAACCGGTTCGTCGTGTTCACGATGTCCCACAACGTACCCATCCCGGTCCGGCCCCATACCGGCAGGTGAAAGACCGACAGCGGATAATCCGTTCCAAACAGAAGGCGATCGTGTATTTCGGGGCACTCCCGCAGGCGCAGAAGCATCCTGAACCGATTGGGAAGCGTCAGCGCGGAAATATCCGCATAGAAGTTCGGATACGTCTCGACCAGTTCCAACAACGTCGGATAAAATTTTTCATAGAGCATCAAGCCGTAACTACAGGCATGGGCGGCGATCACCACGACGCCTTCATCCAAGGCCACCCGAAGCCGGTTCGGATCACCGACGGATTGATCTTTGCCGATCAGGCTGAACTCGTATCCCACGTGGCTCAGCAACGGAACTCGTCGTTGAGCCATCGCCCGATAAAATGCCCTGTATCGGCTATTCGCCGGATCGAATTGCTGGGTATTGGGAAGCACTTTGACCAATGCCGCGCCCTTATCGGCGCATCGGTGTAATTCCTCGATTGCATCACGTCGTTGCGGATTGATGGACACGCCGGCCAAAAACGTCTCGGGGAACCGGTGGGCCAGTTGCAGGACGTAATCGTTCCCAACCAACAATTCGGTTGCCGATTGATCCGGTTTTCCGCTGCCGTCATAGACCCCATCCATTCCCAACACCACCGCCTTCCTCACGTGGAGAGACTGCCGCAGTTCATTGAGTAGATCATCCACGTATTTTTGGTTGGCGGCGCGCGGACTATTCACGTCCAGCCCATGCTTCCATATCAAAAACCTGAACAGCGGGCTGCTCAACAGTTTCGAAGAAACGTAACAACCATTGTTCCCTTCAGGGAGCGCGGCCAGGTGCACGTGACAATCGATCATGTTTTTCGAAGACGGCGTTGTTTTAGAGGAATCGATCATGCCGTTTTTCCATCTCTGTCATTCCTGCGAAAGCAGGAATCCAGGGACTTTCTCTTCTGCCCCTCCACTTGTGCTAACCCACTTGGAACAGAACTCTGGATCCCCGATTAAGGATGTCGGGGATGACAGGAGGGGGGATGCCGGGCTAACCGGATGATCGCTGTTCCAACGCGATTCGTTTCAGGGCGCGGAGGTCCAATTTCCCCGTCCCGAGTACCGGAAGCTGCTCAACCCTGATGAAGGAGTCTCTTCGGGGAATGAATAAATTCGGCAACCCGCTCGCTGCAAGTTTTTCCAACAGACCGGGAATGACGGCTTCATCGAGCATGTGCAGCACGGCCAATTGTTCACCTTTTTTTTCATCAGGGATGGATGTCACGGCAAACACTTGCACGTCGGACTCGGCGGCCTCATGTAACGCTTCTTCGACCTTTCCATGCGGCACCATCTCCCCGCCGATTTTGGCAAAACGGGACAGCCGATCCGTAATGGCAAGGAATCCGTCTTCATCCAGGACGGCAATATCCCCCGTCACGTACCACCCGTCATGCATGGCCTCGGCGGTCAGGTCGGGACGATTCAGGTAGCCCTGCATGACGTTGGGCCCCTTGACGAGCAGCATGCCGGCCGTTCCGACGGGTACGGGTTCAAAGGAATCGGGATCGACGATGCGTACGGATACGCCCGGCAAGGGCCGGCCGACCGTCCCACGACGCAAGGCGGACTGGTAAAATCCCGCCGCACGAAAGTCCGGACAATTCACGGAAATCACGGGGGCACATTCCGTCACCCCGTATCCTTCGATGGGACGAATCCCGAACTTTTCCTCAAACGCGGTGGCAAGGCGTTCCGATAATTTCTCGGCACCGGTCAGCACCACGCGAACCGACCCGAATTGCTCCGGCATGCACCGCCGCCAATAAAGTTGCAGAAAGGTCGGTGTCGCAATAAGAATCGTGACCTGCTTCTTTTCAATGAGTTCGCCAATGGCCCCCGCATCCAACGGCGTAGGATGATACACCACACCCACGCCGTGGGTAACGGTCAACCACAACGTCCCAAGGTAGCCGAAGGAATGAAAAAACGGCAGGATGCCCAGCACCCGATCGGCGGAGCCCAGGTGGAAGACCTGCGCCACGCTCTCGACGTTGGAATCGACGTTGAAGTGACTGAGCATCACCCCCTTCGGTTCTCCCGTGCTGCCGCTGCTGAAAATAATCGTCGCGAGATCATCCAGTTGCGGACGATGAACCGCACCGACACCCTGTTCCAGCATGCCGATGGGCGCAAACAGTGCCATGGCAAACGCCTTCACCCGTTCGGCTGTCCCGATGGTCTTGCGAACCGCTTCGATCCAAATGATCTTGACGCCTTCGGGCATTTCAAGATTGGCCTTTTCAAGAAACACGCGACTCGTCACGATCGTTTCGAGGCCGGCTTGCTTCGTCATCGACTCGATCCCACTTCGCCCGACGGTGTAATTGAGATTGACGACGGTGCGTCCCGACAGCGTGGCGGCCAAGTTGACCAATGCCCCACCGACACTGGGCGGCAACAGGATGCCCACGGTGTACTGGTTCATCCAGTGCGGGCGGAGCGCCCGGGCCAACGCAACGGCGCCGGCGAGCGATTCCAGGCACGAAACTCTGGGCCGGGTCGCGTCGGCAAAGGCAAAACGAAACGGATGGCGGCGAGCCGCACGAATAAAGGAATGATGAAGCAGCCGCCGGTCGGATTTTCGATAGCGCCAGGCTTCCTCGCCCAATTCCTGGACGCGCTGCCGCACCTCGGTTGCCGTGACGGTCGACGGCATGGGCTGCCCATAAGAAACCGTGACGGGATAGGGAACGCGGTCCGGCCGTTTCGTCAGAAATTTTCCGCCGATAAAACTGAAGATGCTGCCCCATATCCGATCGAGATGAACGGGAATCACGGGAACCTCCCGCCCTTTGACGATACGCTCGAATCCTTGACGAAACGACAGGAGACCGCCCGTCCGGGTGATCTGCCCTTCGGGAAAGACACAGACGACTTCACCTTCATCCAGCCGGCGGCCGGCCTCGCGGAGAGCATGGAGGATGTCTCGCGGCGACCCGCCGGCAGAAACGGGAATGGCGCCCATGATACGCGCCGCCCAATGCAACAAAGGGAGCTCATAGTAGTGCCGGTCGACGAGAAACCGAATCGGACGATCGATACTCGCCAACAGCAACACCCCATCCACAAACGACACGTGGTTCGACAGCAATAACGCGCCTCCACGTTCGGGCACGTGCTCCAGTCCAATGACCCGAAGCCGATAGAGGGTGTGGGTGACAAGAAACAACACCATTCGAATGAAGGTTTCAGGCATGAGCCACACGGTCCACGCCGTCAACGCCGCCGCAGCCACCCCGGCGGCGACCAGAATTTCACTGGCGTTGAGGCCGGCGAACGACAATGTCCCGGCACCCAGGGACCCGACCACCACGCCACCGAACACAAAGATATTCCCGAACGCGATCACGCCGCCTCGTCGATCATGGGGCGCACGCCATTGAATCAGGGCGTTGATCGGAACCAGAATGAACCCGCTCGAGAACCCCAGCCACCCCATACCCAGCAACGTCCCCGTCAATCCCGGAGACAGCGTGCCCAGCAGGAGCAACCCCAGCATCAACCCAACCGCACCCAAGGGGATCTGCCCGACTTCGACTTTGGCATGCGAGAGTTTTCCGGCTAACACCGATCCAAAGCCGACCCCAAGCCCAAACGTCGCCAAGGGCAGTCCCGATAAGGAATCCGACAGCCCCAACACGGCCTTGGCATAGACGAGCACGTCCTGTCCCACCAAACTGGCGATGGTCCAGTAGCCGACGTTGCCGGAAATACCCAATCGCAACACGCGATCCGCTTGCACGGCCTGCCAGGCCCCTTGCAGCGTTGATCTCAACCCGCCTTCCTCGCGAGCACGCGGGACGGCAGGCACCATCAGGGAAGCGGCGAACCCCACGACCGAAAACACCATCAGCACCACCCCACCCAACCAGGGGGAAGAGCCAGACATCTGGAGCAGGATTCCCCCTATCCCCGTTCCGCCGATAATGGCCAAAAAGGTCCATAATTCCAGTTGCGCATTCCCCATGGCTAATCGTTCGTGAGGAAGCAGTTCCGGCAGGATGCCGTACTTGGCCGGACTGAAGAGCGCACTTTGGACGGCCATGCCGCCCAACACGATGAGCGGCAGGACCCCTCCCGAGGGATTGTGGTAGAGAGCCAAGGTCCCCAAGGCCATCAGCACCACTTCGACGACCTTCATGACCACAATCACGGACCGCTTGCTGAATCGATCCGAAAAGACACCGGCAAAGATGGACACGAGCATCAGCGGCAAGGTGAAGATGACAAAGGTGAGGGTCGTTTGGGCTTGAGACGCGGCTTCGAATTCCGGGCCGGTTCCTATCTGCGAGGACAACTGCTTGATGGCCAACAATGCGACCATCAACTTCCACGCGTTGTCATTGAACGCCCCGAAGAACTGGGCAATAAGAAGTCCACGAAGAGGAGAACGGTTTGGGTGACGTTCGCCGTTGCTCACTGAATGATCCTCCAAAGTGTTGGCCTCATCCTTGTATGTGTACACTCATTCGTTGACAATTCTCCTTCACCCCGGCCCTCTCCCGCCGGTGTCGAGAGGGGCATCCTTCATTCCCCTCCTTTGCCTGCCCTGAGCGTAGCGAAGGGTCAGGAGGGGTGAGGGGGCATTAGGCATGCCCCTGGCTTTGACCCGGGGTAGAGCTTGTGGCTAGAAGGGCGAAACCCTGTGCCTCATGATCGGTTGACTCTACCCCACCTACCCTCCCCTTACAAAGGGGAGGAAAAGTTGGAGTTGGTGCTTTAGCCTGGACATCTACCCCACCCGCATTCCCTCTTCGGAAATGCGCCCCTTACAAAGGGGAGGAAAAGAGAAGCAGGAACGCGCAGGGCTGACGCACCCTCTTTGTCATCACGAGTCCATGGTACCTGAGAGTCGATCCTTATTCGACACCACTCCCAGGAGTTCGTCATACTCCCGCCGTTTCGCCGCAATCCCCTCGGAGCTGGTCAACAGACTGACCACCACGAACGTCATTGCCGCCGTCAGCAACGCCCAGGTAATGGGACCCATGACGGGCAAGTAGGCATCCAAGCCGAACAGCTGAAACTGCTTCACCAAAAACACCAGCAGCCCCAGGCCCATTGACCAGGATGCCCCCAGGGACGTGGCGTGTCTCCAGTAGAACATGCCAAAGACGCACGGGATAAAGATGACCGTCAGGCTCATGCCGAACACGATCAGATCCAGGATCGGCTGCGATTGCAGCGTCAGACTCCAGAGGTACAGAAGCCCCAACAGTCCCATGGTTGCCCAGCGACCAATCAGGTAGTTGCGGCGCTGATCGACGCACGTGACCACGAGCGGGATGAGGTCACGGACGAATAACGACCCGGCCGAAAGCATTTGGCTATCGACCGTCGACATCCCGGCGGCAAAAGCCGCCACGAGTACCATCGCCCCAAAATAGGGAGCGTTTTCGCGAAAAATCGCTCCGACCACCGTATCGGCATCCTGCAAGCCGTTCGGAAAGAGGGAAAAGGCCGAAGTCCCGAGCACCCAGGCGGAAAAAAACAGAATGATGAAGATGACGGGATAGGAGCACAGGCTGAAGGCGACGGCCGACGCCGATCGCGCCATGTACATGCGCTGCCAGATGTAGGGCAAAAACGGGAACGACAGCGTCAGCAACCCGAATTCGTAATACCCCGTCCACGAGACTTTTCCGGCAAAGGTCGCATTCTCGGGCGCATGGGTCATCAAGGCATCGATCATCGTCTCCCAACCACCGGCCCACTTGACCGATAACAGCGCGGCGCTAATCAGCAGAAAGGCCAACAGAAAACCCTGGGCCATATCCGTCCATACCACCGCACGCGCGCCACCAAAGTACAGGTACGCGGCAATCGACGCCGAGGCAATCGTGACGCCCCAGAAATAGGTCACGTTGCCATCGGTGAGCGCCTCGAAGGTCTTTCCAATGGCCACGAGTTGAGCCACGGCATACGGCAATAACGCCAGGAGCCCGACCGTTCCCGCCCAAAACTTGACGGAGTGACTTTGAAAAAAGTCGCCGAGCATATCTCCCGGCGTGACGTAGCCCTTCACTTTCCCGAGCTTCCACATCTTGGTCGCAAGGAAAAAATAGATGACGGGCATGGGCGCAAAGAAAAAGAACCAGAAATATCCGGCTCCCTGTCTGAAAAACTCGGAGGGCGAGGCCACGATGGTCCCGGTCGAAAAGATACTGGCCATGATCGTCCCGGTCAGGGCGATCATGCCGACATTGCGACCGGCTAAAAAATAATCTTCGGAATCGCTTCTGGAGATCCGGTAGGCAAAATACGAAATACACTTTATTCCCACAAGATAGACACACAACAGGAGAATGGTAAATTGCGACACGCTCATGATCGCTGCTTCCCGCCGGTTATGGCTTGACACTCCGATCCAGGCGTGCCGCGTATGGCCTCAACCATGTGAGATAGACGATAATCATCCCGATGACAATCGTCCACGTGGCGAAAAACAACGCGGCGATTTCGGCCGGCATGCCCAACCATCGTCCCGTGGGCCTTCCCGGGACACCAAGCGGGACCAGCACCTGAAACAGGATCCCCAGCACCATGACGAGCCAACCCGCGTATTGCATGACCGTCTTTTTTCTTGAACTCATGATGGATCCCCATGCAGGGTTTCAGGATGAAGTTCAGCCCCGTAGGTCGGGTTAGCCGAAGGCGTAACCCGACATCCTCGCTGTTCAACGAGAATAGAACCTGTCGGATTACGCTTCGCTAATCCGACCTACCTGGAGACGCTCAGGGCAGTGTGCCGTCCTTCAACCATCGGGCGAGCGCCTTATCGGGATCGGCAATCTCGTGGATTGAGGCGTACCAATAGGCCTGCCAGCCGGCTTCCGGCAGGCCGGTGAACACCATCAGGTTGAGCGGATAGGCCTCGCTGTCGGTACAACGACGAAAGTCGTCACGGAACAGGAACACGGGCTTGTCCCAGGCGACCGCCAGACCCAACTCCACCATCACGCCTTCGTCCGGGGGACAGCCGTTGACGACCGCGAACAGCCCGTCGGCGTCCCGCACGTCTCGAAGATCGGCCTGTCCGATCCGGTAAGCCCAACCGGGGGTTGTCCGGTCGATCTGATTATTGCGGGTGAACGGCTCCCAAACCTCGACGCCCATGGCCTCCAAAGCCACCACGAGTGCCGGCAACGGCCCCTCGCGCTGCTGTGCGGAAAACCCATACGGATTTGCCAGATACAGGGTTTTCTTTGTGGTGGCGTTCGGCCCTTCATCACCCCAGACCGAACCGGCACCCATTCCACTCACGAACGTGAGTGCGAAGCCCAAGGCGATGACTTTCGCACAACCGATAGCATCGAACGTGTTGATTTTTTCGACAACCGGAGGGGGCATGAATCTCAGCTTTATATTCGGACGAAACAGTGGACGGTGGAGCCAGGCAGTCAATCCCTTCGACAGGCTCAGGACAGGCATTGCGCGAGCGATGTACATTACTACCCAACCAGCCCCATTTGCAAAGACCATCGCCAGTTCCGTCCATAGGAGACAGTCGGGTCAAGACCAGCTTTTCTCACACCCGGCGATCTTTCTCAACAGGAGAATGTGTGGAGCAACGTTCGTCTTCACATCTTCTCCGGCAGCATGGTATCCTAAAAAAAGTATACAAATGAAATCGTAGTAAAAATCAAAATCCGCACCAGGATCGAAGCGGCAGAAAAGGAGGAGTTATGAAGATAGACGGTTTATGGACTATCGAGTTCATTTCAACCTTACACCTTGTCGGATCAGGAGTTGCCGTTCTAAACGACACACGGCTTCTTGGAGGCGATGAAGGTTATTATTATAGCGGTAGTTACAAAACGCAGAATGGTTCTTTTTACGGAACCATTCATGTCACCCGTTATAACCGGAAAAGCCTTTCCGTTTTTGGAGATATCGGACAATTCACCTTGAAACTCGAAGGGAAGGTGCAAGATGATCGAATTGATGGTACCGCTTCGATGGCAAGCGCCCCTGACCGGAAGCTACGGATCGTAGGCACGAAAAAGGAAGAATTGTAAAAATTATGAGTGGTGAAGAACTCAGACGAGAGTATGAACGGAGATGGTCTGACCTTGAAAATATGAAGGACGGAATTGCAAATAGCCTCCGGCAGAGTATTGATCACAAAAAAATACCGTTCGACGCGGTAAAGGGCAGAATCAAAGAATTCGATTCATTCATGAAAAAAATTCGGAGGAAAAACCTTCAAAACCCCTTCCGGGAAATCAATGACATTGTGGGAATACGAGTCATCTGCCTTTACCGTGATGACATCGAAAAGATCAAGAACGTCGTCAGTGAAACTTTTGATGTCATCAGTAATGATGACAAAACAGAAAGCAGGGATGTAGACCGCTTTGGGTATTCGGGCTCCCACATCATTGCCAGATTACGCAACGAACAGAACGCTTCCCTTCAGCAGAGTCTGCGTGATTTGCGATTTGAAATACAGGTCAGGACGATCGCCCAGCATGCTTGGGCATCCATTTCCCATCACCTTTTTTACAAACAATCCGACGAAATACCCGAAGATCAGGAAAGAGATTTTCATGCTCTCAGTGCCCTCTTTTATGTGGCCGACTCTCATTTCTTATGGTTGAAGGACGAACATAGTCCTCGTGAGCAGATTCAATAAGAAGGGCAAGTCTCTACCCCCCCCCTCACCCCTCCTGATCCTTCGCTATGCTTCCTTCGACAAGCTCAGGACAGGCAGGACAGGCAAAGGAGGGGAACCATCACCCTAATAAAGAGAGTTGTTCCGGTTCTTGTTTTGACCGTCGAGGCCGGTTGGGAATGACGGTGGTTTCTTTCAGGCTCTCGTCGAATTCCAGAAGAAATCGTGAGGGTTCACGGTCACGGCGGGTCCCGAACAAAAACCGGCTGCGGCAATGGAGGAGAGACACTCGTTCTTTGGCGCGAGTCAGGCCGACGTAAAACAGCCGGCGTTCTTCTTCGAGGTCTCCATCTTCGCGTGGCAGGCTCCCTTCTTCGACCCCGCACACCATCACTTCGGTAAACTCCAATCCCTTGGCGGCATGAATGGTCATCAGGCTCACCGCATCGATGGAGGCGTCATAGTCATCGACCTCGACGGCCAAGGTCGCCTCTTCCAGGAATTTCGGAAGGGCCGTTCCCGTGTTCACCTCATCGTATTTCGCGGCAATCGAGCGAAGCAGCAACATGTCGTTCTCATGACGTGGGTCCTGTTCCATCCGCCATTGCCGGAGTCCCGTGACGTCGGCCACGTACGCAAGAAATTGTGAAAAAGGTCTCTCATCCTTGTCACGGCGCACGTCCTCAATGAGCGTGACGAGCGCTTGGGCCGCTCTTCTTTGCGATGACGAAAGAATCACGGATCGTTCCAAGGCGGCCCACAACGAAAGACCGTGTTGCTCGGCCTCGGCTTCAAGGGCCGTTTGCGTCTGCCCGCCGATTCCCCGTGGTGGACAATTGAGCACGTGCGCAAAGCTGCCGTCGTCGTGCGGATTTTGGATGACCCGCAGGTAAGCCAGCACGTCCTTGACGATTTTCTTGTCGAAGAATCGGACTTCTCCCACGACCCGATGGGGAATGCCCGAGTTTCTCAGGGCCTCTTGAAGCGGCTTCGTCAGGGCATGAAGCCGGCTCAACACCGCAACGTCCCGGAAGCTTTGATCCCGCCGGCTCACGGTATCGGTCACTTTCCCCTTGTAATGTTGATAATGGCTGGTGCCGCCGACGAGTTCCTCGATCTGCCTGACGATCCAGGCGGCCTCAACCTGCTCGTCGGGAAAACTCAGAACGTGAACCGGCAGCCCACCCGCATTCGCGGTGTTCAGGGTCAAAGCCCGTCGGGACACGTTCTGCCGGATGACTTGTGAAGCGACGGCCGCAATCTGCGGCGTGAAACGATAACTCCGGTCCAGCGTGATGACTCTCCCATTCGGATAACTCTGCTCAAACCGTAACACGTGTTCGGACTCCGCGCCTCGAAACGCATAAATCGCCTGGTCGCCGTCTCCCACCGCCCAGAGGTGGTTTCGTTCGCCGGCCAGGAACCGCAGCAGTTGCTGTTGCACAGGATCGACGTCCTGATATTCATCAACCAACACGTGGGTCAATCGTTGTTGGATGCTTCCCCGGACGTCTGCAAAGCGTTCGAGCACCCGCACGCCGAGGAGCAACAGCTCATCGAAATCCAGCAAGTCACATTTTCGCAATTGTCGTTGATAGGCTTCGGAAATTTCCGCCAGGCCCACGTCGTCCGGAGGCGGATCGACGTTGGCCCGTCGATTGCGGAACGCGGACACGTCATGGAGCATCCGTTGGGTGGCGGTGCGAGTGTCCGGCTGCCCCAGTCGCCGCAAGGCCCGCTGCATCATCGTCACCTGAGCTCGCCGATCAGCCACGCCGAAGTCCCGCGGAAGATCAAGCCGGTGCCCTTCCGCTCGCAGCAATTGTAAACAAAAGCTATGGAAAGTCCCCAGGCACACCCGGTCCGCCTGAGACCCGACAAGCCGTTCCAACCGTTCACGCATTTCTTTCGCAGCCCGCGTGGTAAAGGTCACGGCCAGTAATGCCTCGGGAGCGACGTGCCGCTCGGCCAGCAGGTACGCGAGACGAACCGTCAACGTTTTGGTCTTGCCGGTACCGGGCCCCGCAACCACGAGCACCGGACCATCACCGGCAAGCACGGCTTCCCGCTGCCGGTCATTGAGGCTCTCGAGCAACAGGTTGGTCTCGACGTTCATGGATACCTCATTGGCAGTTCCCCTGTTCCCCTCCTTTGCTTGTCCTGCCTGTCCTGAGCTTGTCGAAGGAAGCGAAGTCGAAGGGTAAGGACGGGCGAGGGGTATTAGGCTTGCCCCGGACTTGATCCTGGGTAGAGGTCTTTGTAGGGGCTGCCTCCCATGGCGGCCCTTTCTCTTAGCCCCGTAGGTCGGGTTAGCCAAAGGCGTAACCCGACAATTCGCGCGTCCCCAACACCGCTGCCCTTCGTCCGTATGCCAAACCTGTCGGATTACGCTGCGCTAATCCGACCTACGAATCCTGAGCACCCCCTCACCCTGCCCTCTCCCGCCAGGGGCGAGGGGTCAAGAACATGTCCTCTCCCTTGATGGGAGAGGAGAAAGGTGAGGGTGGTAAGTCCCATCTACGCTAATCCGACCTACGGGCTCTACTATCCATTCGGGACGGCACGCAGGCCGTCCCCTACGAACGGAAACATGCCTGATGGCGCCTTCTGCTAGAACAACGGTATTTGGGAGGAATGGGAGTGTCGATCCTCTTGAGACAGCACACACACGGTTCCGTACTCCCCATCGTAGCCCGGGGCAATGGTCACGTTGCCCGCGCGCATGCGTTGGATTGCAATGGCGAGAAGACCTCCCCCATGCTCTTCGATATCCGCAATGGGCACGTTCATCAGAATCTCGAATTCATTGCCTACACTCGCCAGCAGCCGCCGGTAGGCCTCGGTCACTCCTTTGGTATTCACCCCGGCGCCGCGTACCTCGGCAATCAACTCGACGAGCGGAACCAGGTTCCGGTAAGGCAACGCCGTGCGGGAACGGTGTCCGGTGGGCTGATCGGCCAGCATTTCGACGCGATGCATGACCCCGCGCGTCACGGGCTTTCCGCATTCCGGACAGGTGTTCTCGTGGGTTCTGGCTTCCTCCGGGGACAGGCGGACCTGACAGTTTCGGTGCCCGTCGTAATGGTATTTGCCTTCTTCCGGAAAAAACTCGATCGTCCCCAGGAACAGCGCGGGGTCACAACTCGTAAACGCCGTCTTGATGCCGTTGAACGACAAGTCGCCGTTCAACACGTTGGCTTCACGACCAAGCTTACTCGGCGAATGGGCATCGGAGTTCGAGATCAAGGTAATGCCGTCGAGCTGGCTCAGCCGCCAGTTCATGGGCGGGTCCGAAGACAGTCCGGTTTCAATCACGTGGATATGTGGAGTCAATTCGCCAAAACATTCTTCCAGGGAATCAAAACCCGAGTTGGCCCCGAACACCGAAAAGTGCGGTGTCCAGGCATGGGCGGGAACGAACAGGGCCTCCGGGGCACGCTCCAGCATGATGCGCAACAACTCCTCACTGTCCAATCCCAGGATGGGCCGTCCGTCCGAATGGAGATTGCCGATGCGCGCCAGCCTGTCCGTCATGTTCGCCACGGCGCTGAAACTTGGCGCAAAGATCAGGTTGTGCACTTTGCGCGTGCGTTCATGGCGCTTATAAATACTGCTGATCTCGGACGTCAGCATGAACCGGACGTCAGCCCGGCACGACGCGGGGATCTCGGCATCCACCGGAGCCGCAAGTTCCGGCTTCAGGCGATAGATGCCCGGTTCGGCCGGTTCGAGTTTCTCCTGGAGTTCGACGAACCAGGCAGGATGCGTGAAGTCTCCGGTTCCAACGACGGTAATCCCCTTGAGCTGCGCCCAACGGTAGAGACTCTCCGGGATCATGTCTTTGCTGACGGCACGGGAATAGCGGGAATGTATGTGGAGGTCGGCAATGAATGACATGAATCGTTCCAGGATAGTCCGGCAAAGCTTAGCGGGTACCATCAAAGGGGGCAAGAGGTTTTGTTTTCACCTTTCCATTGTGTTTTCTTGCCTGTTCCTGATGAAAGCTGGGATAATGTTGTTATTCAAGGAAAATTTCGAGTTGCTTTACCATTTCTTCAAAGGAGGAAACCATGTCCTCTCATAAACCATCCCTGCTCTGCTCTCTAGTTGTCGGCTTGGCCTTAGCCGTTGGAATCGGGCTTGTCATTGATTCCGCCCCCGCCATGGCCAAAGAGAAAATAAAGGTGCTGTATCACGTCGACGGAAAGGACCTGGCGACTGCCACGTATGCGATGGCACTCATCAACAAACACATTGAAGCCGAAGGTGGTCCGGAAAATATCGACGTGAAACTCGTGGTCCATGGTCCGGCCCTCGAGCTTTTCAAGGCGGACAGTGTTGACCCGAAACTCAAAGCCAAACTCAAGTCCGCAATGGACAAGGGCGCCTCAGCCGAAATGTGCCAAGTGTCGATGAAACTGTTCGGCACGCCACTTGAAAAACTCGTGGCGGGCTTTATCCCTACCGAACATCCCGTGGCCGTGAAACGCATTGCCGATCTTCAACAACAAGGCTATATCTACATCAAGCCGTAATGCCGTCAGGCTCTACCCCGGGTCAAGCCCGGGGCATGCCTCATGCGCCCTCGCCCTCCTGGCTGTCGGGTTACGCTTCGCTAACCCGACCTACCCTACGACCCGATTTGCCCCCTCACCCTACCCTCTCCCACGGTGGGGAGAGGTCTAAGACCTAAGAGAGGCAAAGAAGGAAACACATATCTGGAACGGAATTTGCATGAATTAGCTTAGCAAGTATCGTCCAACTCGAGGACAAGTCCATGCGACAACACGAGAATCACACTTCCCATAGGCAGCATACGCATTCAAGGCGTCCAGGGTCCCTTGCCCTTGTGACCATAGTTTTTTTCACACTGCTGTGTGCAAATTTTGCCACAGCTGTCTCACCTTTCACCCATTCTCCGACGACCACGACCGCCGGATATGAAACCCCGTCCGTCCTCGACGCGAGAGCCATACTCTCTCCCGACGAACGCAAAGGGGAGTACCATACCGTCCTGGACGAGGTGATTCCCTTTCGATACACACATCGTTTCAGGATCACCTCACCCTATGGACAATTCGAGGCCTATGGGGAAGACATGCTGAAGATCCGGATTCAGGAAATTCAGACTATCGCCACCATGGAAGAAGAAGTGAACCACCTCCAGGGTCTGGCAGCAGGGGCACAGCATGCGATCCTGAGCCCCTTTAAATTTGCCCTGGCCCTGTTCGCCGAACCCACGAAAACTATTTTGTCCGTACCGAAAGGCATGTGGCGCATGGCGACACGAGTCGGAGAAATGGTAACCGGTGAACGAGGAAACCTCGAAGACACCAAGAACGAGGAACTGATGGGTCTTTCAACGGTCAAACGACAAGTCGCGGATCACTTTGGCGTGGACGTCTATTCCTCCAACCAGGTCTTGCAGGAAAAGCTCGATGGCTTGAGTTGGGCAGGGTACGCCGGGGATGCGGCCATTCGACTCGCCACGCTTCCCATTGGAGGACCGGCCGGCGCCATGCTCACCGGGACGTCGTTCAGTACCACCGTCAGCGAGCTCCTGCGAGATCATGGTCCCGAAGAACTTCGACGACTCAACCGTGACAAACTTGAGGCCATGGACATTGACGACTCGCTCGTCGAAGCCTTTCTCAAACACCCATGGTACTCTCCCCGTCATGAAACGGTTCTGGTCCAGGCGCTGTCCGAAATGGATACCGTCAACAATCGACAAACGTTTTTTGAAGTCGCTACGTCGGCACAGTTCGAAGAGGAGGCCCTGTTTTTCCAGCGAATGGCTGAAATGCTGCTCTCGTACCATCGAAACGTGAACCCGCTTCATGAAATCGTGTCGGTCGAAGACGGGCTGCTGATGGGGAGGACGCATAATCAGACGCTGGTCGGCATGCTTCCCGTCGGGTACCTTTCTTGGAGAGCCGAACTCGCCGAAGCCATAGACACCGTCACACACTGGAAATCCGCCCGGCAAATTGAGAACGTCGAGTTGTGGATTGCGGGTAAGCCGACGCCTCGCGCCTACCGCGAACTCCTCGCCAAAGGAATCACCGTGCGTCAGGAAGCCATGGATTACCTGACCTTTCACCGGCTTGCAAACTCGACCGGCTCTCTCACCGCATCGCTCTCGCCAGAGACCAACTGACCATTCTCTTGCAAAAACCCGGCACAATCCCCGAGGGCTTGACGACGCCCCCACTTTGCCCGGACAATGAAGACATGCAAGAGAAAACGATAACGGAAGATCACGGTTCTCAAGACTGGCTTTTGCAATTTCGCGAGATGTATGACCAAGCGGTACATCGGTTTGAACAGGGGCATCGCGGTCCTGAAAAGGTCGTCGGGCGCGAGGCCCTGGCCTTCCTGGACTCGATCGGCACCTCCACCCAGGAACTGTACGATTTCGTGGAGGACTGGGTCGAAGACGGCGAGCCGGATTTCGACGCCGTTGCGGCCATGACCGACGTCCGGCGCACGTACTTTCTCACCGTGCAGGAAGGGAAGCCCTCCGACAAGGTCATCCCTTCGGCCACCCTGCCCTCCGGTGATGCCGAGTTGGGTGGGTATCGATGGCTCCCCCGCATTATCGCCAAAGCCCGTGCCAAGCTGCGCGGGGAACTCGCACCGGATATCATGTTCGGTTGCGGTGCCGACCGGCCATTTTTGCGGAGCGTACACATGGAACCGGCTGAATTCTTGAATGCCGTGTGGAACGCCGGCATGGACGATCGCGTGATCCTGGACGCCGTGCAGAAAAAGACCGTTCTATTATCAACGTCTCCCTCTCCTCCGGGAGAGGGCCTGCCCCGGACTTGATCCAGGGGCCGAGGTGAGGGGACATGACTGAGAAAATTCACAAATCCGAGGATGAATGGAAACAACAACTCACCCCGGAACAATATTCCGTGACCCGCCAACAGGGAACCGAGCCGGCCTTCAGTGGCACCTACTACCACCATAAAGCCAAAGGGACGTATCATTGCATTTGTTGTGAGAACCCCCTGTTCCTCTCGGAAAACAAGTTTGAATCCGGGACCGGGTGGCCGAGTTTCACGCAACCCTCGAACGAAGAGGCCCTGGAAACCAAAACCGACCACAACTACGGGATGACGCGCGTGGAAGTCACCTGCAACCGCTGCAATGCCCACCTGGGACACGTCTTTGACGACGGCCCTGCCCCGACGGGCCAACGTTTCTGCATCAATTCCCTTTCCCTGCATTTCAAAAGTCCGTCCGAGGACTAAACAGGCGTCTGAGCCCTCCTCTTATCATCACAGCCCAAGCCATCTCAGCCTTTTCCTAATCTGTCATTCCCGACGCTTGTCCCCGACGCCTGTCCTCGACATTTTTAATCGAGGATCCAGGCAATCTACGGGGATCCAGGGTTAGCGGGAATCCAGTGTCTTTGTGGCCGCGTCATCTTATGACGCCCTCTTCTAAGTGGTCATTCTGAGCGAAGCGAAGAATCCCGCTGTTTACAAACCGAGAGAGTAGGTCGAATTAGCGTAGCATAATCCGACGGAAAAGCATCGAACCGCGGATTGTCTGGTTACGCCTTCGGCTAACCCGACCTACCCCGACTGTCATCCTCGACGCTTGTCCCCGACGTTGGTAATCGGGGATCCAGTCAAGTAAAGGATCCAGAGTTTTTGTTTTTTCCTCCGCTTTCTGAAGATAAAGTAGGCCGGATTCGTAGGATTCGCAGGTCGGATTAGCGCAGCGTAATCCGACAGGTTTGGCACACAGACGAAGGGCATCGGCGTTGCGGACACGCGAATTGCCGGATTACGCCTGCGGCTCATCCGACCTACGGGATTCACCACCCGCACCTTTCTCCTCTCCCGTCAAGGGAGAGGACAGGCTCTTCACTCCCTCGCCCCTGGTGGGAGAGGGTTGGGGTGAGGGGGATGTTTCGTAGGTCGGATTAGCGCAGCGTAATCCGACGGCTTTGGCACACGGACGAAGTGGCTGCGGTGTTGAACAGCGCGAAGATGTCGGGTTACGCCTTCGGCTAACCCGACCTACAAGACGACCTCCCCTCACCTCTCTTTACAAAGGAGGGGAACGGAGGCACAGAAGGAGACGCGGAAATTGTCAACGAATGAGTGAACATTGACAATCCCCACCCTTTCCTTGGCCTGCGATCACAGTCCAAGATCGCTCAGGCTCGGATGGTCGTCGGGACGGCGACCCAAGGGCCATCGGAATTTGTGATCGCTTTCGGCTATCGGGTGGTCATTGATGCTGGCGATCCGACGGCGCATTAAACCGTTTTCGTCGAATTCCCAATTCTCATTGCCGTAGGCGCGAAACCAATTGCCGCTGTCGTCGTGATACTCGTAGGCGAAGCGAACGGCGATGCGATTTCCGCCAAACGTCCAGAGTTCCTTGATCAGTCGATACTCGAGCTCCCTGTTCCATTTCCTGGTCAGGAAGGCCTCGATCTCGGCACGCCCTTGGAGAAACTCGGCGCGGTTACGCCATGTGCTGTCGGGGGTGTACGCAAGGGCGACCTTGGCGGGATCACGACCGTTCCACGCATCCTCGGCCATGCGAACCTTTTGCGTTGCCGTCTCTTCGGTGAAAGGAGGGAATGGCGGACGTGATATCAGGTGTTCTCCTTTGGTTTCGTGGCGCACCCTGCATTATTCTCTAGGTCTGCTCAAATACATCGGCCTACAGTACCGTAACGTGGACAAACCGGAAAATGTTTGGCAAATCCCGTGTGCCTCTATGCTATTTCGTGGCTCTTGATCTTTCCATGTAAAGAACCATACCTTCGTATGCTGAAGCTCTTCTTTCGCTTTTTGCAGACCCACTTTTTGTGTGTCCCGAAGGATGACGGCTTTCTCTTCCTCATCAGGCCAATCATGAAACGCCAGAACAATGCCGGTTGTCGTAAGAGTCTCCGGCGGGGACACTCGGGACAAGGGAACCTCTGTCTGTGGTGAACCAGAGGTCTGAGACAAAAGCGGGGCAGTGACGGCTTGTTGCGCTGCCACGTTCAGGGGAAGGCAAAGCAGCAAAAAAACGTGCCCCGCAAGAGTCCATCTAGTGGTCCTTCCGTTCATCAAGCAAGCCATATTCACATACCGCCCTCTAGAACTTCCAGACAAACAACGCCTGCACAACGCTCTCATCAGTGGCTCCGTCGCCAAGCTTGTTCATCCAATACTGATATTCAATGCCCAGGGAAAACCGGTCGTGCGCATTCCATCGCAATTGGGGTTGCGCAAAAATCCATGACTCGACTTTGTCGCCAAACTCGTTTTCCCGCTCACCGATATATTCCATGTGCCCTTCGATGCTGAAACTGGCTTCGCCAATCGTGAAGGGCCGCATAAAATTGAAGTCCACCATGAATGAGTCGTTTTCTTTCGGCGCACCCCCGGAGGATACGCCTTCGCTATCGTCAATATACGCGGTGAAATCCAGATTGGCGAACGTGAACCCGCCCAGATCCAAAGACAGCCGCAGGCCGGGGAGATACTTTTTGACCTTGGCCTCGCGAGCCCCGTTGAAACCGAGAATCACACCGACGTCTGAAACGATCCCGGCACCAACCTTTCGACCCGTGATCTTGCCAAGACTGAAGTTCGAGTACCACTCGCCATAGACATCGAAATCCTGAAACCCCGGATTCCGGGCATCAAGCACGTCGACGAAAAAATAAGTATCCCCGTATTTCCAGCCACTGGCATGTTGCAGCGTATAGATAAAATGTTCCGAATTCCCTCCGCCGGCAAAAGTCGGCACAGCCAAGTTGCCGTATTGCAGGTGCAGCTCGGTCCTGCTCCATTCGAGAGCATAGGCCGGCTGCAGTAATACGAAAGACAACAGCGCCAACACCGGCCCATGACCGAAATATCTGAGAGCTTTCATGTCCGTTACAATTGCCACGCCTGCAGGCGCGGCACGGTTGATCGGTCCGGGTTATCCGGCGACCGGCATCAATACCACTTGAAGGACCGTTAAATGATTATCGTAGATTTAGGCGGGTAGGATAGTCTAGGCTTTCTCTTCGGATGATGCTACAACAGCAAGAATGCCTCCAATCAAGGCCAAGGCCATGAAAACCGCTACAATAGTTCCTCCGAAGATAGCTCCTCCAATCGCACAGATTATTATTAAAGCTCCCGGAATCTTGCCCTTCGCACCCATAGCAATTGCGCCCAGAACGATTGTAAGGAATGAAAAGGCCACACCTCCCCACCCTAAACCAACTACAGTGCCAGCATCTTCAGCATTAAAGGCACTCCCTACTCCACCTACGAACAAGGTGAACCCCGCCGCGAATACGGCAAAAATTCCAGCAATCAACGCAATAATGCCTCCAGCTTTTTTCATGATAACCTCTTTGCAAATATTATGTTCAGAAAGTGTTTTGGCTTAGCACTTATAATTATTCACAGCCCCAATCTGCTGAAATAGGCAGAATTGCACTACCGTAATTTACCAACGTAGCGCGGTAGGTGTATCTGCTTCCTTTCCGCCATGACAAAAGTTCTTCTTTCTGCGATTTGGGTGCATCGATGAGAACGTCATACGTAAGTGTTGAACCAAGGTGTTTCATTCCGACAGATATCCCTCCAAAAAAACCACTTTCCAGATAGGCTAATTCCCCTTTCCATTCCACGCACAGGCCGCGATAGTTTTTCCATTCCTCCTCTTTTTGCAAATCAGTAAGCCCGCTGTCATGAGCGAAAAGGCTGTTCACTTGTTTAAAAGTGACACTGGAAACAGTAGGCTCAGCGTGGACTGTAATGAGGGCTAGGAGCAGCGCCAGTAGGATGCTTATAAACGTTAATCTAGACATGGCAGGTTCTCCTGCTCCGATATTTGTATTTCCGATGCCGGCCAAGGTACCGGGGCATTGCAAACAGCACAGCTGTTGTTTGCAAGAGGGTTTATTTACGTTGACAGATCATAAGTCAATTTTACTGTATGGGTTCACTACATTTGGCACAGAAGGATCGGTTCATCCCCGCACTCGCCGGGAACATATCCCTCGCGTTAGCAAGAATGACAGACAAAGATAAGCACAAAAACCAAAGACGCTGGATTCCCGCTAGATCCCCGATTACAAACGTCGGGAATGACAGAAAGAGGCTCTTTTCGTGTCAATGACTCATCCAACTAATCACACGAAAGGGCTTGGGCGGTGGTATCTTTGGTGGCCTTGATGACAACGCCGCCCTCATTGACGACGGCATCGGGCTCTTCCAACACGACTGCCAGCAACAGTCCGGCGCCTTCCGGAGTCAGCCCGTTGGAGGGCGCGATAAACCGTTTGCGCGCCACCCGGCGTTCCTCAGGGTCGTCCGGTTCGTAATATCCGAGTAATTCCCCGCTCGTATTGGCCTTCGACAGCAACGCCGCCCAGGCATCAATCAGGGGCTCGGTCCATGGGCCGATTCCGTTGACCTGCTGTTCCAGCTTCGTCCAAATTTGCCATCCGATGAACACCGCCCAGGTCTCATTCAACACTTCCCATGCGTCATCTTCGGAAAGAAACCGGATTTCCGTCATATCCCGACGCTGGCGAATCGGATTAATACGCACGAAACGGTAATGACAGCGCATTTGCTCTTGGGCAAATGCCAGGACGCGATTGGCCTGGGGACTCAACGTCTCGGGACCCGGACCATTGAAGATGTAATCCAGGTAGGAATGGAGCAGTTCATGATACAGGAGACTGATATCATGGTGGGTCATACGTTCCAACTCCATCAACGCCCCACCGGCCTTGTTGAACGACAACCGCATGCTCAAAATCATGCGATGATCTTCGGGATGATATTCGGCCGCATAGGTCCGCAGGTCTTCGAACGTCACCGTGACAAAATCGGGACCGATCTCCTTCAGGAATCCCGTCGGCAAATCCAGGGATTCGGCTTGTTCAATGAGGTTGATCCAGGTATTCACGGTCCTGTCGGGACCCTGAGCACTGTGGGCAAACCTGGTCAGGCCCAGCACGGACCCTAACAAGAGAATCGCGACGATCCATTTTATCGTTCCCGGCATCACGGCTGTTTACCTCCAGGGTTCGCCATGTTCAACCACGTTCCAGGGTTCGACCAGGGAAGCGGGCACGTCATCGAGAAATCGCGACGGTTTCGAGAGCACCGACCCCGTGACTTTATCATACACCTGGACGGGAAACGTCAGGTAGAGGAACTGCTTGGCCCGCGTCACCGCGACGTACAGCAACCGCCGTTCCTCTTCGAGTTCTTCCTCGGTGAGAAATGAATAGGAGGACGGAAACCGCCCATCGACCAGCCAGATGACGAACACGCATCGCCATTCGAGCCCTTTGGCGGAATGGATGGTGGACAACACGAGCCGTTCATCATCCCGGTCCGGAGTTTCGATAGCCGTCACGCTCTCGTTCGGCGGTTCGAGCGTCAGATCGGCAAGAAATTCTTCCAAGACCCCATAACGCTCCGCCATGACCATGAGATGCTCCAAATCCCGAATGCGTTTGGGATAGTCGTCGTACTGCTCCTTGAGGATCGGATAATAATATTCCAGGAGACGATTGACTTGATCGGCAGGCGATCCGTCCTCCACGTTGCCAACGGACTCCAGTGCCGTGGCCAGGTTGCGCAACCCCAATGCCGCCCGACCGCCCCCTTGCCGTAAGACCTCATACGGCGCCTCGCTGTCCACGAGTTGGGCCATCAGGTCTCTCGACCGCTTTTGACCCACTCCGTCAACCAACAGCAACGAACGGTTCCAACTGACGGTATCCAGCGGGTTATGGACGATGCGCAAATGGGCCAGTAAATCCTTGACGTGCGCGGTCTCAAGAAATTTGAACCCGCCTCGTTTGACAAACGGAACGTCCCGTTTGGTCAACTCGATTTCCAAATCAAAGGCGTGAAAACTTGAGCGGAACAGGACCGCGATTTCATCCAACGGCACGCCTTCCTCCCGCAACTCCAGGATTTTCTGCGCGATGAACCGGGACTGCGAGTTTTCACCAACCGTTTGGACCAAAGCCGGTCGTTCACCCTGCCCTTTTTGGGTAAACAACGTTTTACTGTATTTTTCCGTTGCGCCTTTAAGGATGTCGTTGGCCAACGCCAGGATGGATTGCGTACTTCGGTAATTCTCTTCCAGCTTGAACATTCTGGTCCCCGGGAACAACTCGGGAAATTCCATAATGTTTCGAAACGTGGCGCCGCGAAAAGAGTAGATCGATTGCGAATCATCTCCGACGACCATCACGTTCTCATGGGTGGAGGCAAGTTTCCGGACCACGTCCGCTTGAAGCCGGTTGGTGTCCTGATACTCGTCGACCAACATGTAGCGATAGATTGCCGAGATCGTCTGCCGGGCCTGTTCATCGACCGTCAGCAGGTCCCGGAGACGGGTCAGCAGGTCATCATAATCGACCAACTGCCTCTGGCGCTTGGTTGATTCATACCCTTTTTGCAGTTTGGTCAACTCGCCGAGATATTCACCAAAATGACTATATTCGGTCAGGAGCACGTCCTCGAGCGGTTGCATGGTATTGGCACATTTACTGAACAGGTCGGCAATCGTCTTCTTGCGCGGAAAGCGTTTGCCGGTCTCGGTGAGACCGGTTTGAGCACGAACGAGGTTGACCAGGTCTTCGGAATCGCCGCGATCCAGAATCGTAAATCCCGGCTCCAGGCCGATGGTTCGGCCATAGCGCCGGAGCAGCACGTTGGCCACGGAGTGAAACGTCCCTCCCATCACCCGATCGCTTTGCGGACCGATCAGCAGGCCCACCCGCCCCAACATTTCCTGCGCCGCCTTTCGAGTGAACGTCAACAGCAGGATTGAGGCCGGATCGACACCCATATCGATCAGCCTGGCCACGCGATACACGAGGACCCGGGTTTTGCCGCTTCCGGCACCGGCAATGACCAGGGCCGGACCATCGACGACTTCCACCGCGGCGAGTTGCTGGGGATTTAATTCCTGTGCGTAATCTCGAGAAAGGGGTCTGACCGGCGCCTCGGCGCGCTTCAGCACGTAGACTTTGGAATCGGTAGAGTCCATCAAGGGCATACGGGAAATTGGTTCATGGGAATCCCTCATGCAGGCTTGCTGCCTGCACACGAAGGAAGGAAAATAGGGCACACTGTGTGGTGGATAGAAGAGAGAAGGAAGAGAAAGACACTGGATTCCTGCTTCCGCAGGAATGACAGATTCGGGCTATTTTCGGACCAATCCCCCCTCTGTCATTCCCGACGCTTGTCCTTGACGTTAGTAATCAAGGATCTAATCGGGAATCCAGGTATTTTTTGTCTTCTCCCTCACCCCGGACCGCTCTACAACAAGAATGATCGTTTCGGGATGCCGTTGGCTCTTTTCCTACCACTAGCCCCATCCATCGTGTATAACATAGGGTCTGCCCCCGTGCAATGACGGGGCCGGGGCGGAACCGTGCGCCGTTTCCATCCTCCCGGGAAAACTTGCGAAGCCTTCCCTCCATTTGCTTAGATACGCCTCAGGTTTTTCAATTCATGAAGCAATCCATCCAAGAGCACGAATCCCTTCTCAACGACTTGTCGAACACCATATTGGATGTGTGCCGGGAATCCGTGACGCTGATTAAACGGAGCGACCACGCCGCCACGATCAACCTGAGTCAACAACAGGAATGGGAAATTTACCTGGAATTTCTGAAGGTCCTGTTCAACTTGGTGGATCGCGTTTCCGCGTTTTACGTCTCCATCCAACAGCAACCCGAATTCATGAACGGTCTCGAAGATCACGTGGGTGATCGGCTCAAAGCCCTGCTGGCTCCCTCTCTGAGTTCCGCCCAAATCGATGAGCAGGAAATCGTCGTCGCCATCGGCCGGACCGTGGCTGAAAGCCGCGAGACCTATGAACCCTACAAATTTGTGTTTTCGGAAGACAACAAAGAGCGTAATGCTTTTATGCAACACGTTGGTGAACGCGTGGCCGGCCGGGCCGGTGCCGTCAACAACCAGGCCATCGTGTCGACGACCATCCTCTGTATCAGTGCCGTGATTCCCGCATTGACGGCTCTCTTTGAAGGAAAAACCCAGGAACCCGAAGCCCAGACGTCGCCTGCGACTCAACCCCAGGCGGCAGAGCAATCATCCGGCCCTTCCGGCGCCAAAATGATCAAACTGATCAGCGTGGTGGCCTCAATTTCAGGAGAGGAATTTGAAACCCGGTGGGGTCTGCTCCCGCAATTTCGACGCGACCTGAAGCCGGATGAGGTGACAGCCCTCACCGACTATATGAACCGCGTGGCCCGCATCGTGGGCGACCGTTTCGCCATCGAATCCGCCAAGGTCTTAGGCAAGGCCGACCCGCCCGTTGGGAATGCCTGATCAACGGGATTTGTTTCTTCTTCCGTTTTCAAAGAAAATCTCCTCACTCTTTTTTTTATTCCCATAAAGTCCATAATAGGTTCTCATCTGAAACCAGCCACTCGAATCCACAGATAGGAACCCAACGATGAAAAAATTCTTGGTAATCGTCCTGATCTTGGGAGCTGTCTTTTTGGCGGGATACTACATGGGGCGACAACCACCGGAGGAGGTCAAAAAGCAACTTCGGGAGTTGTCACAAGAAGTGATAGAGCAAACGATCGGCCCGGAAGCAGAGGAGATGCTCCCTCAAGAAGAATTTTTTGATGAAACCGTCACCGATCTGAACGAAACGCTTGATCACTTGAAACAGGAGTAAGGGGAAAAAACTCTCGGACGCACTCCTCGAAACTACGTCGAAGATAGGGGATCTTCGACGATCCTCGGCCGATGGCCAAGCGGTTTCTCGGGAAGCATTGGAGGAAGCTCAAGAAAAGCTGGAAGCCCTCGTGTTGCAGGCGTGCATGTGCGCACGATCGGGCGAAATCCCGAAGCATGCTGACGGCGTGCAACCCCGTCATGCGACGGCCGGCCGGAGGACATAAGAGAAATGTATTGAGAGGACACTCGATTCAGGCGTTGGCCGGCTGTTTTTTCCACGCTGCGAGAATACGTTCTATCCGCATCCGAACGACAAGGTCCGGATCTTTCATCAACGGCTTGATCGCATCCCGTCCACGCAAGTCCCCGATTTTTTCCAACGCAGCCGCTGCGGTCAGGCGCGTCATCCAATCCTGATCCTGGAGCATGGCGATCAAGGGATCGACCGCCTCCGAATCCTTGATCGTGCCAAGCGCCAAAATCGCCTGCTTGCGCACGAACTCTTCTCTATCGGTCAAGGCCTCAATCAATCTGGGCACGGCTGGTTTCCCCAACTCAACAAGGGCCCTCGTGGAATCATCCTTAAACTCATCGTTGTGCAGCATCGTTATCAGGGGATCCAACACCCGCTCATCATTGATCTTCCCCAATGCCTGGATCACGTACTTCCGGGACTCCCAATCGCGCACGTACCTGAGCAACAACTCGACGGCGGGAGACCCCACTCCAGCAATAGCTTCAACCGCCGCTTCCCGGACCTGCCAGTCCCCGTCACGAAGCGTTCTGACTATCGGCTCGACGCAACGTTCGTCTCCCATTTCACCAAGGGTGACGACCGCTTCACGTCGGACGACCCAATCCGTGTCCTGCAGGAGACCGATTTGGATATCGATCTCGTCTTTGACCTTCTCTTCTTCTAATTCAGGATCTTCTTCCTCTGCCTGTTCCTCGCCTGCCTGTTCCTCAGCTTCCGCCGTCGCAACGGCGTCGCTTCCCAACAAGGATTCCGATACTTCGTCCACGAACTCATCAGTCACTTCATCCTGAGAGACCGCATCGGGTTCCTCTTCTTGCGTTTGAGGATCTTCGGCGGAAGATTTCATATCGTCAGTCATGAACGTTCCCCTTTCACTGAATTCAGCAGGCGTGTCGGCACCACCAGGTTTCCGAAGTTACGCCGCTTTGGCTTTTTTCCCGGCCGCCCTGGCTATACGTGCCGCCCTGAGACAAATTTTTCGCTGGACCCGTTTGAGGCGTTTTCGCAACTGTCGCGCGTCTTTGTCCCCTTCCGGGTTTTCACTGGTGGCTCGTCTTTCCTTGACCTTTTCTTCAAGGACAGCCTTATCATCCTTTTGCGTTCGCTTGTTTGCCATTCTTGCACTCCCCTCAACACGTGAGACAACTCTTGATCATTGAACAGCCGAGTCTAGTCAACGGTTCTTACGGGTGTCAACCGGACGACTCAATCCACTCCCGATGACAAGCGTCGGGGACAGGAGTTGTCCCTCGGGTTGATCTATGAGGGTTTCCCCTCCCCTTTGTAAGGGGAGGTTGAGCTAGGCTTGCCCCCGCGAAAGCGGGGTGGGGTAGAGCTAACCAACCATGAGGCACGGGGTTGCACCGTCCCAGCCACAGACTCTACCTCCCCTATCCCCTCCTTACAAAGGAGGGGAAAAAGAGGGGGCAATTCCATAGCCCTTGCCCCAGGAGCCGACATGGTAAAGGATCGTTACCGATGCCAGTCTTTGCAGAAGCTTCGTTCATAGGCCAATATTTTCCAGGCTTCTTCTTCGGTAATCGTCACCGGAATCATCGGCACCATGCCGGTCCCCGGGCTGCCGTTCTTGATAATCCAGAACAATTCACCATCTTTTCGTTTCTTGTGGAATTTGCAATTGGTAAAATTACGAGGACCGGGACTCAGACGCCTGCCGATCGGACCATCTCCCAAACCGGTTTTTCCATGGCACGATACACAGGCACCTTTTCCTTCATACAGGACTTTTCCTTCGTCAACGATCTCGGGCGAAGCCGTTTTCGTCGGACCGAAGGGCGGGACCAATTTCCTGGCCCATATTCTTTCACTCACGGGCACCCTGGGACGTAACGGTTGCACTTCTTCAGCCAAGCTCGTGGCAGGACCGGCGCCCCAACTCATCAGACCCAAGCTCACAACCAGCAGGTATCTGCTCGGGGATTTGAATGAGAGAATGTGTGGTACGGGTTGCACGTTTGGTTAAGAGAAAAAGCCCCGTTCAGGGTTGAGCCTGAACGGGGCTTCGGGCACTGACTCACCTGACAAAACGACTACTACTTCTTCTTGCGCCATTTCGTACAGAAGCTTCGCTCGTAGGCCAACACCTTCCACGCTTCTTCTTCGGTGATGGTCGCCGGAATCATGGCCACCATACCGGTCCCCGGGCTGCCGTTCTTGATAATCCAGAACAATTCACCATCTTTCCGTTTCTTGTGGAATTTGCAATTGGTAAAGTTCCGCGGGCCGGGATTCAACACTTTTCCGGCCGGACCGGCGCCGTCTCCCTTTTTCCCGTGACAATTGACGCAGGTGCCTTTACCTTCAAAGATCTTCTTGCCTTCGGCGACGATCTCGTCGGAGGCTTTTTTCGATTTCTTGTACAACTCGGCGGGTGGTTTGATTTTCTTGGCCTTCCCGCGATCAGACCTCGGAACCCGTGGCTTCAGCGGGTCTTTTTCGGCTCCGGCAAAGACCAAGTCGCCACCGGCGAAGGCAAATGCCGTCAACAAACTACAAATCGCGACAAACCGCTTCATGAATCCCTCCTTTGATAATGATTGCATCCCTTCTCTGGAAGGCCGTTTGGCTTGAGGGTACAGGCCCTCAGAGCATCGACGTTTGTATACTACACCCTCATCAAAATCAATTTCAAAACCTCCAAACCTGCCGAACATAGCAATGTGCTTTTCTCCTGTCAAGAAAGCAACGTCGGTGGTTACGGTCTTAATTCCAAATTTCGAACTACAAAGCCGGATCCACCAAAAGGACCGCGTAACTGGCCATTGAGTCTGACCTCGACCCCGCCGGCATTCCCAAGCGTCAACAGAAACCGTTCATTGGCCTGCCATTGCACGATTTCACCCACCTGCAATAAGGCTTCCTTGGGGTCGTTTTCATCGGAACGAATCACGACCCAGGTCATTTCCAACGTCCGTAGTTCAAGAACCAACGGACCATCTTCCGACTCTGTCGTGGGAGAGAGAATTGGCGCGGGGTCCGGAGGTGACAAGGAAGACGTAGGCGCCCCGTCATCAACCGGCGATTCGGCAGGAATCGCGGCGACGTCCGTCTCTGAGGCTGGCTCCATATTTGTCGTTCCTGAAGCGTCAACTTGCCCTTCGATCCCAGCAGGCGGGCGGTCCTCGGCGATTTCGTTCGCGTGACCGGGTTGCTCCGGTTTCGATAACACCGCTTCGCGCGGCTTTACGACCTGTTGCGAAAAATGGGAAAATATGGATGTTGAAAGGGATTGCTGCTGGAGTAATACCAGTCCCCCCAGCAGGAGGAGCCCACTAACAAGAAGGACAACCATGGTTCGGCTGGTTCTCCCTTTATACTCGTCTTCCTTCAGCAGAAACATTTTCCGCAGCCCCTCGCCCTCTTTTTGGTAGAACGACGAGGAACCTTCTGCAAACAACCGCAGGCATTCTTCTTCGTCGAGATCAAGCGACCTGGCGTAGGCTCGGACAAAGCCTTTGGCGAACACCCGTTCGGGTAATTGCTCAAAAGAGCCCTCTTCCAAGGCCTTCAAATGCGGCTCTTGGATCCGGGTCCTTGAGGCCATCTGCCCCAGGGTCAACCCTTGAGACTCACGGGCGGTTTTGAACGTGTTGCCTAACGAATCCATATGCTCCGACGTTGAATGCGAACAAGCAACCTCCAGAGAACGTCCTCACGAAAGGTCCTCGAAATGGGTGAGACGTTTGAAGTCTCGGAAACGAGATTCAATGTCCTTATATTCCAGTTGCCGCAGGCGATCGAGACTAAAGCCCTCTACGGTAAAGGAAGCCATGACGCTTCCGAAAATAATCGCTCTCCTCAAGCCGATATCGGAAAAGTCTCCCGTGGACGACAGATGCCCCATAAAACCGCCGGCGAACGTATCACCGGCACCGGTCGGATCTTTCACCATTTCCAACGGAAACGCCGGCGCGCCAAAAACGCCTTTTTCATGAAACATCAAGACGCCATACTCTCCCCGTTTGATAATGAAATATTTGGGCCCGCGTGCCAGAACGTCTTTGGCGACTTTGACCAGACTGAAGTCCTGGCCGAGTTCACGAGCCTCTCCGTCATTGATGACGAGCACGTCGATCTTTTCCAACACGTTCCATAAGGCTTCCCGTTTTCCATGAATCCAAAAATTCATGGTGTCACAGGCGACGATTCGAGGCCGTTCGACTTGATTCAGTACGTCCATTTGAAGTTCGGGGTCGATGTTCCCCAGGAACAACAGATCGGGAGTGCGATAGTGGTCCGGGATTTTAGGACGGAAGGACTCCAGGACGTTGAGTTGGGTATCAAGCGTGTGGGCCTCATTGAGTTGATACGTATATTCACCTTGCCAGCGAAAGGTTTTCCCACTGCGGCGTTCGAGACCGGACACATCGATCCCGCGACTTTTTAAAAATACGACGTGTTCGTCCGGAAAATCTTCTCCAACGACCGCGATCAAATCAACGCCGGTAAAAAAACTGGCGGCCGTGGAAAAATACGTCGCCGATCCTCCCAACACTTCCGTCGCTTCCCCGAAAGGAGTGCGAACCGTATCAAACGCCACGGAACCCACCACCAACAATCTACCCATGTCACCTCCTCCTGTTCGATGTGTTCACTTGTTTCAAAAATAGGCCGTAGCGCTGCTTCACGGAGGCCGTCACGGCTTTCGGCGCGGTCACGATGGTGTGCCGAAGCGCCGTCGCGCAGGGGCAGGCTCTCGCCTCCCCGGTCCGTTGAATGGCGTCCCGGAGCAGATTTTTGGCCTGGGCCACGTTCGCGTGCATCACGCTTAAAATCGCTTCGACGGAGACGGGATCTTCACTCTGATGCCAGCAATCGAAATCCGTGACCAAGGCCAACGTGGCATAACAGATTTCTGCCTCCCGGGCGAGCTTGGCTTCCGTCGCGTTGGTCATCCCGATGACATCCACGCCCCATTGCCGATACAGCAATGATTCCGCTTTGGTTGAAAACTGCGGCCCTTCGATACAGAGATACGTTCCCCCCACGTGGAACGTGGCCCCCATCGACCGGGCAGCCTCGCCCAGTTGAGACGCCAAGGCGCGGCAAACGGGATCGGCAAACGTCACGTGCGCCACAAGCCCTTGATCGAAGAACGTACTCAGTCGCCTGGTCGTCCGATCGATAAATTGATCGGGAAGGACCATATGGCCGGGGTGGATGCGTTCTTTCATGCTCCCCACCGCACTGACGGAAAAAATCCGCGTCACGCCGAGTGATTTGAGCGCGTAGACGTTTGCCCGATAATTGATCATGGGGGGACTGATACGATGACCCCGCCCATGACGCGAAAGAAACGCGACGCGCCTTCCGGACAAGGTTCCCAGAATCACGGCATCCGAAGGTCGTCCGAACGGGGTGGACACGCGCGTCTCTCGCACGTGTTCCAAGCCTTCCATTTCGTACAACCCGCTGCCTCCAATAACGGCAATATCGGCACGCAGTTTCGCTGGCACGGGCTTTTCCCTTGTCGATTATCCTTGAAGGGTTTTCACGAATCGTTCAATGAGTGTGACGACGCGTTGAGAAACCGATCGAACGGACTCGTCCGGTTGCACCTCAATCCACGTCAGACCCGGTTCCTTTCTGAACCACGTCATTTGCCGTTTCGCGAAATGACGAGTGTCTCGCTTCAATCGCCTCACCGCTTCGTCGAACGAATACGCTCCTTCCAGATACCCTGCCATCTGACGATAGCCCAAACTTTTCATCGAGACAAGGTCTCTGGAGTATCCCTTCGCCAACAGGGTCCGGGTTTCGTCAACCAGGCCCTTTGCCAATTCAAGGTCGACTCGATGATCAATCCGTTGATAGAGAATAGCCCGCTCCATGGTCAACCCCAAGACCAGGGCACGAAAGGGGGTTGCCCGTTCGCGATGCTCTTCGTGGGCCTTCGAAAGAGGAGCGCCGGTTTGCCGGTATACTTCCAGGGCCCGCAGCACTTTCACGGTATCGCGAGGATGCAGGCGACGCGCGGTTGCAGGATCCACGCGGCCCAATTCCTGATACATCGATTCCCCTCCCCGGGCACGCGCTTCTTCTTCGAGTGTCCGGCGAAGAATGCGGTCGCTGGGAGGACCGGCCCATAACCCGTTCAATAACGCCCGAACGTAGAGCCCCGTCCCACCAACCACCAAAGGAAGAAGGCCTTTTCCGTACAGACGGGAGATTTCTCGAAGGGCCCGCCGCCGGAACTCGCCGGCATTAAACGGCTCATCAGGCTCCACCAGGTCAATCAACCGATGGGGGACGCGTTGCCGGTCCTCTTCCGAGGGGGTATCCGTCCCGATAGTCATCCCTCGATAGACCTGGGTCGAATCCGCGGTCAATATCTCCGTTCCCAGGGCCTGGGCCACCTCAATGGCAATGCGACTCTTACCGATTGCCGTGGGGCCCACCAGGACGACGAGGGGCTGCAACGCGGTGGAAGACTCTACCAAGGTGCGGATCCCGTGGTTCGAAGAAAAGCGAGATTCGAGTGGTGGATTCATAGACGCCGAAAAATTCGATGCAATTCTTCACTGCCAAAACGTAAAGAGATCCTTCGGCCATGGGGACAGGTCATGGGGGCCCCTTCACGAAGCCAATCGTGCACCACGTGTTGCATTTCCGGCGCTTCCATCCGGCGGCCGGCCTGGACCGCACCCTTGCAGGCCACCGACGCCAGGACGGACCGGATACGTTTGTCCAGAGAATCAACGGAGTTCCACTCCGACAGGTCCTCCAGGATATCTTCGACTAAAGCCCCATAGTCCATCTGGCCGACAAGCGCCGGCACCGAGCGAATGACGAAAGAGGACGGGCCAAAGCACTCAAGTTCGAGACCCACGTTGGCCAACTCCGGCAAGATCTCCGCCAACTTCGTCGCCGCCGCGACCGAGACGTCCACCGGTTCGGGAATCAGAAGCGGCTGGGTCTGGATATGGCGGCCCTCCCACTCTCTCCACAACCCTTCGAAAAGCACGCGCTCGTGAATCGTATGCTGGTCCAGCACGTGCAATTCATCTCCAATGTGCGCGACGATATAGGTGGCATGGATTTGCCCGAGAATATGAGCCTCGGGCTCAAGCGGATAGAGGACCGGCGATTCTTTGACCTGGTCCGCTTCCCTTCTGTGCCCTGTCCCGGAAGCCGTTTGCACGTCGCTCGCACCGGAAGGAGCCGAACGTTCGACAAACGACTCGCCCATCCACGCCTGTACGGGCTTCTCCTTCTCGACGGCATCAGGCGCCCGTCCTTCAAGTCCGGGTGAAAAGGGTGGCGACCCCATCACGTTTTTTTGCAGTGGACCACGAACCGCGGCCTTGATCGCGCGATGGATCAGGTCGGGGCTGCGAAATTTCACTTCCCGTTTTGAGGGATGCACGTTGACGTCCACCTCATGGGGGTCGACGTCCACCATCAGCGCAAAAGTCGGATGTCGTCCTTTCGGTAAAAAGGAGCCATACGATTCATACACGGCATGCGCAATCGTCGTGTTTTTGACGGGACGCCGGTTCACGAAAATTTCCTGGGGGGTTCGACTGGTTTTTGAATGATGTGGGTTGACGATCATCCCGTGCACCTGCACGCCGGCCTGCTCATAGTGAATGGGCAACATCATATCCATCACTCTCGGCCCATACGCCTGGAGCAGTCGATCCTCCAACGCGGCAACCTTGGGATAGTCGAACACCACGTGGGCATTGTGCGTCAAGCGCAATTGCGTGTGAAGGTTCGCCAAAGCGGCTTGCTGGATCACGTGCGTAATATGGGAAAACTCCGTGGCCGTGGTCTTCAAAAATTTCCGCCGGCCCGGCGTGTTGAAAAACAACTCTTCGACCTCGATTCGTGTCCCCGGTGCGGCACCTCGCTCTTCAACCGATTGGACGTCTCCCCCCTCGATCACCACGGCCGTCCCTGCAAGAGCATCATGCCGGGCCGTGAGCATCCGAAAGCGCGAAACCGCGGCAATACTGGGCAAGGCCTCCCCGCGAAACCCATAGGTGGCAATGCCCGAAAGATCGCGTGGATGACTGATCTTGCTGGTGGCAAATCGTTGGCAGGCCAACGAGGCGTCGGCCCGGCTCATCCCCTCGCCGTCATCGATCACCCGAATCAGGGTCCTCCCCCCGTTGACAATATCGATGGAGACCATCGTACTTCCGGCATCCACGCTGTTATCAAGCAATTCTTTCACAACTGACGCCGGACGCTCGACGATCTCTCCGGCGGCGATTTGAGAAGCCACGGACTCCGGGAGGACTTTGATTCTGGGTTCGACGGACTCCATGCGAAACGTTTTGTGACGGAATCCTTGTGATCCGTCGATTGATCCTACTTCGGCTAAGGGAAACCAGGCTACTTGGAGCGAGCCGGTTTCCCGGACTTCTTGATGGCCTGCTCCATCTTGATGATCTGGGATTCGTGCGCATCCACCTTGGAGCCCAGCTTGTCGCCCATGGCTCTGACCACGTCTTTCAACTTCGTCATGGCTTTGGTTAATTCATTCAATTGCGTCACGTTGGCCTTTAAGCCCTTCCGGAGCTTGGAGACGGTAGAGGACGCCACCATCTTCTTGGTCTGGGCCTGAAGCCGGTCGGCCTGCTTGTTCAGCTTGGTGGACACCACGTCCTTGAATTGCTCGAACGATTGCCCGATCGATTGCACGCTCGCCGTCACCTCGTTGAGATGGGTTGAGACGGCTTGGGTATTCGATGCCTGCTTGGTGGCTTCGGCTGACTGCTCCTTCTCCAATCGCTCCAGTCGTGCCGTCAACTGCCCCAACTGATTCATTTGGTGGTCACTGCGGTTCCCCAACATGCCGGCCATGGAATCCAACACCTCTCGCATGCCTGCGACCGTTTCCCTCAGTTCCTGAACGTGTTTGGCTTGAGCGTCCAATTGCGTGTGAGCTTGGGTCACGTTGGAGGCACTCGTTTGTTCGACGCGTTGGAGACTGGATTTGAATTTGATGAACTCCTGAGAGACTCGATTCTTTTCCTGATCAAACGTTTTCGCGATCGATGCCAAACTTGGTCGAACGTCCTTTTCCAAATACCCGTGAAGGCCTTTCATATCGGCGTCCAACTTTTTAGCCAACGCCTTATACTGACCCTGTAATTGCTCGATCCGTTTGGCCGTTTCCTGCCCTTGGCTATCCAGCTTGGTGCCGAGTTGGGTCCCGGTCGTCCCTAACACGTCACGGAGTTGAGCCAAAGACCGGGTCACCTCCTCCAGGTGTTTGCCGTGCCGCGTATCGGTCTGTTGGAGTCCCGCAAGTTCAGTGCCCAGCTTGGCATCGATCTCGGACAATCGTGTGACGTGGGCGGCAATGTCAGCCTTCAAGTTCCGATTGCCCTCATTCAGTACCGTATTGAGGGTGTCGATGGCAGTCTTGACCTCGGTTTCCAAATAGGTTTTCAACGCCTGGGTATCAGAATCGAGTTTAGTGCGAAAGGCTTGCTGCCGCTTGTCGAAGTCCTGTCGTAGGTTCGTCTCGGAACTCGTGGCCCGCTTCCTTTCCTCGCCCAATCGTTTATCGACCCCGGACAAGGCTTCCTTAAACTGACCCAATGAACGTTGAAACTCCACAAACTGGGCACTCACCTTTTGGGCCTGCTGCTCCAGGGTAGCCCCAAGGCGTTTATCCAAAGCGGTGATCTGATTGGACAGGTCGAGGTCACGTTGTTCCTGCCGTTCCTTCAGGGCCCTCACTTTTTGACCATGCTGCACCAGAGCCTTCTCAAAGTTGTTGCGGACCTGATGTAATTGTGTCTCCAGATCACCGATTCCTTTGGGCAAAATCTCCTCTCGCAGGCTCCGCACTTCACTGTTCAGTTGCGCACGGGCCTTCGCGATTTCATCGTTTAACTCGGCTTTTTGTTGCTCCTGGGCGGTTGCTATTTCCTGCTTAGCCTGCCGAACGACTCGGGCCAGAGCTTTTTTCTCCTGGTCCAATTTGATGATTTTACCCTCAAAATCTTTTTCCACTTTCACCAAATCGGACTGCTGAGCACAGGCGGTCAGGCTGAAGGCCAGACAGATCAGGCACAATCCCGTTTTCAGGTGACGAATGGCTTTTCGCGTTGAGCCTGTCGAGGTCAAGGAAGAGACACGATCAATCCACATGGTTTTTCACTCCCTTACGATTTCTTCTTGCATGGCTTCCCATGCTCCGGCATCCAGGAAGGCGACTCGTTCGCCGAACTTCGTGCGTTGATAATCTGCCAATGGCCGGGTTCTCTCGGCGGGAACCGATTACTCCGAGAATGGAGACCAGGCAGGAGAACTATGGTGTATCCCGCCTTTCGTCAACTGTTCCAACCCCGTGCCATCGAAATGAATCATGTAAATGTGACTCTGCCCGCCTTGCGTCGAACTAAAGACCAAGTGACGGCCATCCGGCGCCCACGAAGGAGAATCATCGATTTCACCGGGGGGGCCGCTCGTTATTCGAAAACGCCGCTTCCCATCCGGAGAAATCCGGCACAACTTCAGTCCATAGCCGGGTATGCGACAGACGTAGGCAATCCAATCTCCCCGCGGAGACCAGGCCGGTGCGGCATTGTAACGCCCTTCAAAAGTCAACCGGCGGACGTTTGAGCCGTCGGCCCTCATGATGTAAATCTGCGGCCGCCGGCCTTTCCGGTCGGACGTAAAAGCCAATTTTCGTCCATCCGGCGACCACGTGGGCGACAATTCCGCACTGGCTTTATCCGTTAATTGCTTTTTCATTTCCGTGCCCAAGTTCATTATAAAGATATCGGAATTCCCCTTCGTGGCGGAATCCTTGGCGGAAGCATACGCTAAAAATCGACCATTCGGGGAAAACGCCGGAGTCATATTCAGCGTGTCGGGAGGCACCAGGATTCGTCTGTTCCCTTTGCTCAACTCGAACCGCACGATTTCCTGATTGTTGTGGCGATAGGTCGTATACACGACGGAGCGCCGGTCTGGCGACCAGTTCGGCATGAGGCTTAATTTGGGATCCGACGTCACGCGCTTGGGACCGAACCCGTCATAATCCATCACGAACAAATCCCGGCGACCGGCCTTATCTTCGGAAACATAGATGATTTGGGTCTGGGCAATGCCGGGATCCCCCGTGTAATGCGAGACCAATTCATCGGCCCAACGATGGACCATCGACCGCAGGAGACGTGTGGTAATCGGACCACCGGTATACCGTTTGCCAACCGCGATTAAATCCGTCTCCCCTCCATCGTAGGCACAGGCCTCCATCAACAATTTTCCATCTTTGCGACCGATTCTTCCCCAGGTGACCACCGGAGCCGTACTCTCCTTGGCTTTCGCTATGGGTGCCTTTCCCCGACACCCTGCCTTGGAAAGGGGGAGCGTGTCCGTCGATTGTTCAATGACCTCGAACACCTGGGTGCGCCGCAAATCAGCCTTGAGAATAGCGTCGACCTGCTCGCCGATTTCGGCGTCATCCTGTTGCTGCCGGGTCTCACTACCGGAGAATCCCATGATCCAGATGGGAATTTTTTGAAATTCCGACCGGTTCGTTTCCAAAAACACGTCGGCTGCCTCCGCGTCCACAAAGAACTGAGGACCCAGCGCGAAAAAGAAGACAAGCAAGACCAGGTGGGTGACGTTGTGCATCATCGATTCGGCGGGCCCGTAAACGTGTATTGGACGTCGTGAAAAAGGTTCGGCATGATCTCAGGAAAAGACGGTAATGGGGTAGCCGCAACGAGCGCACGTTGCGCAGTCGAGTCAAAATATTCGTTTCCCGAGGATTGGATGACGTTTGACTCCGTCACCTCACCGTTCCGTTCGACGCGAAACTTCAAGACCACTTGCAGCGGCTTCCTGTGTCGAACTTCAACGCGATGAACGATCCATCTTCCGGCAATCATGGCCTGTACTCGCTTCCAATAGGCATTTTCTTTAGGAAAAGATCCTGCCACCCGCAGGGCCAGCGTGTCCTGCGTGCCACGCTCCGTTTGTTGGAAACCCGGCTGGGCATCAAAGTCCGGTGGAATAGTGAGTTTGGCAATCTGACGGTCGAGAGTATCCGGTTCGGACGTGGTCATGGGAACCGCGGGTCGTGAAGGAACCTGGTCTTGCTCAACAGGCAACTTGGCTAGCTGCGGAGCCTGAGGCGGCACGACAATTGGCATGTCCTGAGGCTCGGCCGTTCTTGGGAGTTTCGGCGACGCTTCAGGAACGAATGGAACCGCTTCTGGTACTGGTTGGGCCGTCATACTCGCGGGGACCCGCACCGATTGAATCGCCTGCGTCAACGACTCCACGGTGCTGCTTTTCCGTGCAGTTTGCAGCGGCGTCTCCTTCTTCGGCGCCTCAGGCGGCGCGACGTCCGCCAGGCGAGGTGCCCGGGGGGGTAAGGTAATGCCTGACAATTGAGGAGTCCTGGTTATGTCCTGTTTCTGCTCAGCATCGGATGTGACCGTCGGACTCACGCGGTTGGAAGCCTGCTTTGGTTTCTTGGGGACATCGATGGTGCCGACAGCCTGCTTCAGTGTTTGGGCCAGAGGGTCGACACTTGGGGCTTGTTTCCTGGGGACGACGTCTGAGTCTAATTTCGGAGGTGGCGGGGGCGCTTGGATTGGCTGAACGTCCATCGCCAAGGCAGGCGACGGCCTGATAGGAGGAGGGGCCTGAGCCGGCACGGGCGCAGCTTTTTGGGGCAATGCCAGGGCTTGCAGCTTTGGCACAACCACGGAATCCAGCGCGCCCATGAGCGAATCCGTCACTCGTTCCGGCACCCTCGGCTTCTCCTGGGGCACGGGGATGGGAGGACTGACCGCTTTTTGGGGCGGTGCGGCCTTCGGGGCTTTTCGGACCTCCGCCTTGGGCGGGGGAACCTTGGCGACGTTCCGTTCCGGCCTCGACTGCTTTTCCGGTGAAGCAGTCGGAGACGCCGAGATCTCCGAAAGCGTGACGAGCGTGACCTCGTAAGACCCTGAAGACTGTTCGAGCGATGAGGCGAAACGCAGACTCACCAACGCGATCAACACAGCCGCGTGAATGACCAGCGAACCGGCAAGGGGCCACGTAAGCCGTTCTTCCGCCGAGTCGGCACGATCCGGCAGATGAAACGACAAAAGACTGAAAGGCGCCGCATACGACATTGCGTCATCCCAACTTACAGAGGCTCGAAGACCTCTTCGTCAACCACGGTCCCTTGGGGGTTCGTGACCATGCCCAACCGTTCGATTCCCGCCCCTTTGACTTCATCCATGACGTGGACAATCCGTCCATAGGGAACCTGCCGGTCGGCTCGAAGATACACCGACACGAGGGGGTCCAGCGCTTTGGCTTCATCCAAACGTTTCCGTAAATGAATCAGCGTGACAAGATCTTTTCCCAGGTACACCCGTTCGTCGGGTTCAATGGTAATCACGAGACGCTCCATGGGGACGACGGTATTCGATTGCGAACGCGGGAGGGAAATATCAATACCCCGGTGCAGCATCGGAGTCGTCACCATAAAAATCACCAACAGCACAAGAACCACGTCAACGAGAGGAATAATATTGATTTCAGAAAGAAACCGACGATGCCGGGGTTCAGAAATCACGAGCGACTTCGACCTCTTTTGCCGGTAAAGGCCGGCGCATCAAGGGCATTCAGAAATTCGATACTGAAGGCTTCTACGCCGAATACGGTTTTTCGAATTTGGGAGAGATAATAATTATACCCGACGACTGCGGGAATCGCGGCAAACAGTCCGGCAGCGGTTGCAACGAGGGCCTCGGAAAGACCGGGAGCTACCGAAGCGATACTGGCCGTGCCTTCGATGCCGATTTGCTGAAAGGCATTAATGACACCGACGACCGTCCCCAATAACCCGATGAAGGGGGTAATGTTTCCCGTGGTGGCCAGGAAGGGCAGGTACGCTTCCTGCCGGGCGATTTGTTGCTGAACGAGATACTGTGCGACTTTTTCCAAATACTGGCGGTCCGGCAAGTGATCCGCCTTCCTAGCCGTCACGGTCACGTCGCTCACGTTAAGATCGACAAGATGCCCCATACGATTCAACACTTCAAGAAAGACTGAACCGCTGGGGCTATAGGGCAATTCCGCGGCCAGGCGGTGAAGTGGTAGCAGCGCCTTTTCGCTGAACGCGTCTCCCTCCTGATAGGCATGAAGAAACTGTCGCTCCTCTTTTCTGAGCAGCCGGATCATGCGCCATTTATACAGGATGATGCCCCACGAAATGACGGAAAATCCCAGCAGGATCAATAAGACGATGATAGAGATGGTCCCCAGGGAACCAAGCAGTTCAAGAGGGTCGGTTGAAAACATTGGATATGACAATCAGCCTGTAACGTGAAAAATGAAAACTCACCGTGCAAGTGAGCGCAGCTACAACGAAGTGAATGGCGGGGCCGACGGGATTTGAACCCGCGACTTCCAGATTGACAATCTGGCGTCCTAACCTGGCTGAACGACGGCCCCATTCACGTAAGGGGGTAGCTTTATGATTGCGATGTCGAACCGAGCCTCCTGCCTAAGGCAAGAATCCCTTCAGGTTACACGTTCGACACTCTCTATGGATAGTCAGAGATATATGGTAGGCGGAACAGGGCTCGAACCTGCGACCTTTGCCTTGTAAGGGCAACGCTCTCCCAACTGAGCTATCCGCCCCACGCCCCATGTATTCAAAAATCCAACACTTTTTTAATTATATCAGCCAAGTATACTCTGTCAACCGTAAGGAATGCCGACCGTTTCATGACCACGTCGGCACAAAAATCGACAGCACCCTTGAGAAAGAGGGGCACAACCCTTTACAGTGCGAATTTCGTCATGATGAGATGAACGCTGGGATCGAACAATGACCTACAAAATCAGACACATCAGCAAAGAGGTAGGTGCCGAGAACCCGCAATTGTTATCCCGAACCGAACGGGTGTGGCTCTTTGCCGAACAGCATCGTCGGGCGCTCATTGCCGGAATCATCGTAGCGTTCCTGGTGATGATCCTTCTCGGGGTCCTCCTCTGGATGCAGCACCAACAGGGACATGAAGCGCTGGCCCTTGAACATCGAGCCGCCCAAGCCTACCTTGACCGGTCCCTTGATGACGTCGATGCCGCAAAAGAGAAGCTGCAAGAAGCCGTGACCCTGTATCGACAGCTCATCGAGGAATTTCCGCGTTCCGCCAGCGCCCGATCGGCGTGGTATTTTATTGGAAATGCCTTAGCCGAACAAAACGACCACACCGGGGCCGTCGACGCATATCAGCATTTCATTGGCCAGGCGGGAAACCCTCCCGCTCTGCTCGGATTGGTCTACCAGCGACTGGGGGCCAGCTATCTGGCAAACGAGGAACGCGAAAAGGGAATCAACGCCTACACGCAAGTGCTTCAAATGCCTCAAACGCTCAACAAGGATCAGGTGATTTTCGAACTCGCAAAACTCGAGGAATATGAAAAACACCATGGCGAGGCACTCGCCCGTTACAAACAGTTATTGGATGAACATCCGAACTCGCCCTATGCGAGTGAAGCCGCCTTGCGAGTCAGGATTCTCGAACCGCCCGCTGAGGAGCCGGCCGGAGACGAGGGAACCGAACAGGAAAAGATGCAGGAACGGAAAGAAACCGAGGAATAACGGGAGACAGGAAGGGTTTTCTCAGGAAGTAATCATCAACATCAGCCCGGCTCGAATCAGACTGCTTCGCAAATTATTCAACAACTTCAAGTCCTGCACCGACACCCGAAACCGTTTGGCAATACTCCAGAGGCTGTCGCCGCGCCGCACACGATACCACGTCGCCTCCCCGACCTTCGTCACGTCTTTGTTGACGCGCAACCGTTGTCCGACCCTGATCAAACTCCCCGGGAGATCATTGAGGTGTTTCAATTGCCTGACGCTCGTCCCGAAGCGATGCGCAATCACCGACAGACTGTCTCCCCGACGCACGCGATACCACGTCTGTTGAGACCGTTGAGACGGGGGTTGTGTCCACGTCTTCATTCGGGATTTGGCCTGCTCCACGTGCCCTGCCGTTCCCACGGGGACCTTTAAAGAATAGCCGTCTTGATCCGGTGGAATGACGCTGCGACGGAGTTCGGGATTCAACCGCCGAAGCTCTTCAAAAGGAATCCCCGTCTCCTTGGCAACGGATCGCAAATGGATGGACGCGTCCATACGAATCTCTTCGTATTGATGAACCGGTCGAGAATGGGCGTCAAAACCGAACAAGTCGGGACGCGTGGCGATAATCATGGCGGCCATGAATTGGGGAACGTATTGCTTCGTTTCCCGGCGGATATGGCGGGACCTCGCGATCGTCCAGAAATCACGGGAGCCGGTTTTTTTAATCGCGCGACCGATTTTCCCGGCCCCGGCGTTATACGCCGCAAGCGCCAGGGGCCACGAGCCGAAAAGGTCATAGAGATCTCGCAAGTGTGCGGCCGCCGCAACCGTGGACCTGATGGGGTCCCGGCGTTCATCCACGTACCAATTGACCTTCAAGCCGTAAATCCGGCCCGTGCTCTTGATAAACTGCCACGGCCCCGACGCGCGCGCGCGCGAATAGGCCCTTGGGTTAAATCCACTCTCGACCAACGACAGATAAATCAATTCCTTCGGCAGGCCGAACTCGACGAAGATCTGCTCGATTAACGGCCGGTAGGCATAGAATCTTGGCAACCATTCTTGAAAGCGGTCATGAATCACGTTTTGAAAGTAGTGAATATTGCGTTCGACCGCGGGATTGATGATAACGGGAATATTCTCATACGTATGATCCCTGCTCCCCTGAGGGGTGAGAGCCTGCCTTGGACTCGATCCGGGGGTTGAGGCGAGGGGGGCCTGAGTAGGAGAATTTCGTCGGGGAGACGGGGAGAAATAAACAAGACCCCTGGGGCTCGCCGGTAAAGGCAGAGCAGACGTCACCGCGGCATTCAGCGGTTGGGGGATTCCGGAAGCGACAACGTCACCGGCACTAAAGAAAAACCCTGATAGACAGAGCGTAAAGACGACCTTAGCAGTCAAGAAAGACCTGTCTCTATCCAACCAGTTGATTTTTCTCATATTTTCTTCTGGCGTTCCGGCATTCACTGGAGAATGTAACTTGAACGCACGCCTCTGTCAAGCACTTAATCTGGATTTTATCTCTCAGACATTATCATTACCGGTTTTTACTGTCATTCCCACTCGGAGGCGGGACATGCCTTATGGCGCCCACCGCTCCTTCTTTTGTGGTTGTGCAGTTAAGTATAAAGGCCCCTGTAATTGGAAAGTATACACTCAACGCCGCAAGGAGTCATCCAGCCAATCGCGCCCTTTCCCCCCAAAGACATTCTTTTCTTATCAGTCGTAGGGCCCGCATCAAATGCGGCCCACCCTCATCATCCCCGCCCCATCCCTTTCTTTTCAGTCGTAGTGGCCGCATCTAATGCGGCCTTCCCCCTTCCCCTCTGTTAGTTCTAGCGCGCCATTCCCATGGCGCCACCTCAGGGCGCCTGCGAGCGTGGCTGCGCCCAGTCCCGATTCTTGTTTGGGGGCGAGGACTGTCTGAGCGAAGCGAGTTCCGCAGCCCAAATCTTTCGGGACCGGGGCAAAGGCCCCCGAAGGGCCACGCCCGGGCGCCCATGGTTTTGGGTCCTTTTGCCGAAACAAAAGAGCCTGTCTTGAGCGAAAGTCGAAAGAACCTCGTCGTGCGGGGCCGAAACCCCGCGAATATAGGCCCATAAATGCCCGTTTATGCACCCATAAACGCCTCTTTATCGCGCGCCCACACCCATTCCCTTCGCACCCGCGCCATCTCATGTCGCCCTCCCCCCTCTGTCATCCCCGACCCGATCGGGGATCCAGGGCCTTGCTCTTGTTTTCAGTTGTAGGGGCCGCATCTCATGCGGCCCGCCCTCCTTGCTCCCCCGGCCGCCCACGCGCCTTGTGCAAGCCGGACATGGTTTACAAAATAAACCGGACACATGGTTTACATCGCCTGCGGGGTTTCAGGTTGATGCCACTGCCGGATCGGGATGATCGTCAGCGTCCGGTCATCCAAGGTCCCCAGCCGATGAAAACTATAATGGATCGCCCAGGTGCTCTCCCCGATCGGCGTGAAGCCCACCGGCTCCTGCACCAGCACCTCCAAGAGGTACAGCACGTGCCCCCGCCAGCGGATTTCGCCGTTATGCCGGACCTGCCGCACGAGCGTCCCCGGGGCATACTCGATCGGCGGGAGCTTCGCCGGATACGGCCGAGGCGACGGCTGATACACCTGGCCGGGGGTCTGTCGGGCCAACGCCTCATGCGAGCGTTCCCAATTATATTCCTCGACAAACCTCGCCAACCGCCGTTGTTGCGCCGCCAAGGTCGCGGCCGGCGGCCCCACGGCCGCTTTGAGCGCCCGATGCATCCGCTCATGACAGCCATTCTCACTCGGCGTGCCCAGCCGAATCCGTTCGGGCCGAATGCCTAACCGCACCCACCACGCCGCCAACCGGCTCAGGCCCCCGAGAGCCGTGGAGGCAAACGGTGGCCCGTTGTCCGTCTGGATCGTCGCCGGCAGCCCATACTCGTGAAACACCCAGGCCAACCACGGCTGCACCGCCGCGGTCGTGGGCTGCAACACCCCCTGGCACCGCAGCAGATACCGGCTGGCGTGATCCATGACGGTGAGGGGATAACAGCGCTGCCCCGTACCCAACGGAAAATCCCCCTTGAAGTCCGCACTCCATGTCGGCGCCGTAGCCGTGCCCTGGCTCAGTCGCTGGGGATCCGTGGGCACGCGCCGCCGCACCCGCCGGGGCCGTACCAACCCCGCCCGCTTCAGTATCACCCCCACCGTGCTATCCACCGGCCACGCCTGGTCCGGCGCCACCGCCCGTAACCGATCCCGAATCTTCTTCGGCCCAAAACTCGGATGCCGGTGCTTCATCGCCAGGATGGCCTCGACCATCGCCGCCGGGGTCTGATGGGGCTGCGTGTGCGGCCGCCGCGCGAAGTCCGCTAACCCCGCCCCCCCCTGCGCGTGATAGCGCGCCAGCCACTTGTCCCCCGTCGGGCGGCTGATCCCATACAACTCACACAAGGCCCCCTTCGGATAGTCTCCCGCCAAATAGTCGCCTACAAAGTGTTCCCGTTGGTCCATGATCTTGAGCTCCTTCCACGGCATGGGCAGGCCCCCCTTTGCCGTGTAGTGTACCAATGTAAACCATGTGCCCGGTTTAAAATGTAAACAATGTGCCCAGTCTGTACCCACCCCAGCCCTCTCCCCCGGTGGGGAGAGGGCTGGGACACGCCTTATACCGCCTTCCACCTTTTTAGGCCGCTTTCTGGTCCCTCTTTCGTGGCTGTTCGAAATTCCCGCGCCTACAAGGATATTAGTGTCTCAGCCGACACTGATTGATCTGACCCCTGCCGACTGCAATAGGTTGTAGAGTGGGGCGATTTTCTTTCTGTTTCCACGGCACGCGCAATAGGTGAATGCAACGCGCTGCTTGGCACGCGAAAAGGCGACAAAAAATCCTGCTGTCCCATCAGCACGGTCATATGGGAAACTCCACCAAGCCTCATCGTCGAGGCCGACGAAGATTACCGTGTGGTACTCAAGCCCTTTGCTTCTATGGATTGTCATTAAGGGAACTGCGTGTGTTCCTTCATACGCATCAAGCGTCTCCGTCCAATTGGTCGAGTTGGTGGCGCTGGCGCAGAGGTGCTTTGTCACAGCTTTTGTCACTTTGCCGAACCAGTCGCCTTGACGATAGGCGGGGTGCGCCGTGATCAGTCGGTCGCGTCCGACAAAATCAAGCACTTTCTTGACGACTTCCTGAGCGTCCTCTTTGCAGCCGACAGGGTCAGGATAGGTACCCCGGAACTCATGAGCGAAACTATCGAGTTCACGTGATAAACGTGTTTGGACCGCGTCTTCGCTGGTGTGCATTCCACGAAGCGAGGACAACGCGCGCTGGCATTCGCTCCAATAGACCCCGGCTCGGTCACTCGTTGCGAGACGCAGGATGCGGACTAGGATTTCGGACACTTCTTCGGTTAGTAAGTCCTGGAGAGTCACCGAACCAACGGGGGGCGGTTCGTCAACAGGCGCCGCTTCGTTACGCAACAGCAACCCTTTGTTGGCAAAGCTGGGTGCCAGCACACCCGCATAGTCGGCGGCCTTCTGACGAACAAGAAGAACGAAATCGCGCCGGGCAAGATTGTGCGCCTTTATCTCGTCAACTACATAATCCGCAAGCCGCGCCGCTTCCACTTCCGGGCTGGAGAAATTCCATATCGAGCAACTGTCACCGTCAATCGTCCCCTCCATTTTTGACACTGGCTTAGCAGTGTCAGCATCTAGGGCTTGGGCCAGGATGTGCTGAATGCGGACCAACTCTGGCGAAGACCGATAATTATTGATAAGTGACGTACTCTCCGCGTGGAAATCGGTTGCCAAGGCACCAAACGGATCGTCCATGGCGTTCGCCCATCGCATGATTTGCTGCTTGCTGTCTCCTACACCAGTGATGACAGTATTCGATCCGAGAAAGATGGTCTTGACGAGGTCATATTGGACTGGAGTCGTGTCTTGGAATTCATCCATGAACAGGTGTGAGTAAGTGAGCCTTAATGCGTTGCGTGCAAGCGGGTTCAACCGCAGCAGCAACTCCGCGAGCCGCCCGATCATGGGAAAGCTGAGGTATGTCTTCTTTCTCTCATGCAAGAACGAATTCCAGAACCTGTCGGCTGCCCACTCGGCGGGTATCGGGTCCGGCCATCCGTCAACAGGTAGCGGTTGTCCGAACAGATGAGTTCTCTCGAATGTTTTGGTGTCCAGCGCCATAATGTCAGCTTGACATCCAACCGCCGAAGGTGGCTCTCCAATTTCGTTAAGAAAATTTCGGTATAGATCGACCTTCGTTTGCATGATATCGTAGTCTGGACGAGGCCGCCACCGTTCCGGTAGCACTTGGCCAAAACGATCGAGCAAACCCTTCGCAAACGCGTCGAATGTCAGCGAATCAAACCGACCCGCATGGTCTCGGTAGCAGCGCTGGCGGACACGAGCCGCAAGGTTGGCCGCGGCATCGCGCTTGAAGCTAATGGCGAGAATGCGTTGCGGCGCCGGCGCGGCTCCGGTTTGCAGCAGATAGGCCGCCCGCTGAGCTAAGAGTTCGGTTTTCCCTGCTCCAGGTCCGGCAATAACGTATCGATTATCGGTCGAGCGCACCACAGCAAGCGCGTTGTTTTCCAACTCTTCAACGCCAATTGGCTTCCAATCCTCGGCTCTTATCCGGTGTGGCAGCAGTTCCATGCGTCAATCCCGCCGGACATTGGCTGAGATATGCTTTAAGATCGTCTCCAGCGTTTTGGGCATGTTTTCAAGAACGGTTTTCTTGGACTTCAGGTGCGTTATTGCGGCCAGATGTGTGGCCGGCTTACTGTGCGTCAGAAAGTGGTAGCGGTAGGCTGGGAGATGATCGCGAAACGAGTCGAACTCCCCGTCGTAGAGAGCAAGTCCCGGGCCTTCCGTTCCCAGCACAGCGGCTGCCGCTTTATCGACGGCCATCTTCGGTCCGCCGCCAGCCGGGATCACGGCCTCATAGGCGTCAGGGAATGCTTTGAGCATGATCAGGTCGAAATCAAGCGGAGATGAGAAGAAAACGTCGTAAGGCCGAAGGCTTTCCACCCATGCCTTTAGCTCCTCGATATCATCTGCATCTTGCCAAGTGTGCATTTCCTCCAAAGCATCGTCAGCAAGCAAGGTCCCATCCGCAAGCTTAAGAAGCGACTTTTTGGATGTCCCTATTTTAAGCAGATGTTGAATCACGGTTTTTACCCGCCCGAAACCGCCTCCTACCCGGCCCAAGTCGAGATCGAGAAGTGTGGCATATGGGATTCCCAGGTGACTCAAAAGGCGCCAGAAATGCTGAACATGCCGCCCGCCAAGAGGTACGATCGCAACAAAGGCTGGATCTATCAGCAGATCCAAGACCTTCGCCAGCTTGGGTAACACGATGCGTTCTGAGTCACCTTCGACGAGGAGTACGAATCTGGCGAAATAGAGTTCGGGGAATGCCAGCATCGCACCGCGCACAAATTTGGCGGCCTCTTCGTCGTCGCTCGGCATTTTTACTACCTTGATGCTTGATACACGGGTTGTCGGGTCGCAACGGCAGTACCGGACTTCTGTCGGTTTTACCCGGCCGAGGACTGCTGGCGAGTGGCTCGTCATGATCGCCTGCGCCCCGCCATCATTCACCAATGAGCGGATCTGACGGATGATGCGGGATAGGAAGTATGGCGAGAGATGGTTTTCGGGCTCCTCGATGGCAAAGATCGTGAGCGCAGGGATGCGCAGTTCATCGGCCAGGAACCCCTCGATGGCGTCAGCCACCACGCCCCGTTCCAGGTCAAAAACTGCTGCGGCAAGGGCAAGATAGAAGAGTGACTGTTGACCGTCGCTTAGTGCTTCGAGACTCCGCTCGAAACCATCCGGCCCCTGCTGAAAGATGACGTTGATGCGGCTAACAATCTCTTCGAACCGTCGGCTGACAAGGCTGAGTTGCGGCTTTGTGTCCACAACTTCGTCATGGAGGCCTGACCACCGATTATTAAGCGCCTTCCCGATCGCCTGAATCGCCGCCTCGCCTTCAAAAGCTTCGCCCAGCGTCTCACTCGCGTCTTCGATAGTTTCTTTGGTTCCCTTAGACCACTCGATGGCGCGTAAGAGACGAGCGGCCAATGCACCGGTGGTCGCACGAATCTGGGTGCTGGCGTCGCGGTTGGCAGGAGTATAGTGCAATTGTATTAGGCCACGGTCGGCCGCAGTCATGGGGTGTTTCTGCTCGTCATTCGGGTCCAATTCGAGCGTGTTGACCCAATATAGCTCTTGGGAAACATCACCCTCGACGGTGCCGTCGTAGTCCCATCGGGCCTCCAGCCGCATCCTGCAGGCGGGCGCATCGCCAGGACATTCCATCAGCATGTGGCGAAAAGATGGCGCAATCGTCTCAGGGGTGGCATCTCCTTCAACAAGCTCAGGGAACTCGATTAGTACATCTAGGAACAGTTTTCGTTGTGATCGGTCTTCTGGATCAACAGTGGGCGGGAGATGGAAGTCAGAACGGTGTAGGGTACGCTGGGCTCTGGACACACCGAACAACTTAGAAAGCGCGTGAAGTAGTGCTGTCTTGCCGGATGCATTCGGCCCAACGACTGCGGTCAATCCCTTCGATAGGTTGCATTGGACCGGTTTCGCACCGAAGCAACGAAAGCCAGCGATCGAAATCTTTTTTATATACACGATTTTCCTCTTATTCGCGGCCTTCAGAAGCCGGTTTTTCCTGTTTTCTTGAAACGAAAACAGCCCGCATTACAATTTGGTGTATAAATCTAACACTCAATGACATGGGGCTCGGCTGCTGCAGACTGACGTGGTCGGGCGCCGATAGAGCGCCGCGATCCCCATCCGCTTCATCAGCGTGGCGACATGGAGGCGGCCCACGATAGAGCCTTCCTGCCGGAGCAAGCCGCGCAGCATCCGGCTGCCGGCAAAGGGATACTCCAAGTGCAACGCATCCATCCGGCGTATCAACGCCAGATCGGCCGGGGAAGAGGGCCGGCGCTGGTCGTAGACGCTGCCCCGACTGATCCCAAGCAGCTTGGCCTGACGGCTGACACTCAAGCGGTGCTCGCGGTCGATCATCGTCTTGCGCTCGGCAACAAACCGGCCTTGCTGAGCGCACCCTCTAAAAAATCGTTCTCCAGGGTCAACTGCCCGATCTTTGCATGCAGCGCGGTCACGTCAATCTCGGGCGCGGCCGCCTTCTTCACCCCACCGTCGAAAACCTCGGGCATGCCTGCCAGCAGGTGCTCCTTCCACTGCTTGATCTGGTTCGGATGTACGTCGAACTGCTGGGCGAGTTCCGACATCGTCTTTTCTCCACGGATGGCCGCCAGCGCCACCTTCGCCTTAAAAGCCGGACTCTGATTCCGGCGTGCTCGTCTCATCATGGTCCCTCCTCGTGAACGGCAATGATGCCGATTGCGAGCAGAAATACCACTTATCCCCCTTGTTCAGATTTCCCCAGCCACCTCTTTACATACTTAACTGGGCAGAAAAAATAGAAGCTCTAGAAGCCCTGTTTTTCAGGTGTATGGGTATCTGGCACCGTATGGTATATATAAACTAATATTCCCAAACACACCCTATTCTTATTTCTATGGTAGACGTTCTTATATCTGTCACTTGCATATCATGGATTCTCTCTAAGGGGAGGCATCTTAGGATGCATATTCCATGGATGGGGTCTGAAAGAAAAGCACGATGGGCGGTTCTCGCCTATGAAAAAGAGCTTCAATTGTTGATAGAACATCTTAATAAAGAAAGCCATTTAGAAACGCTCCACAACCAAATGTCTCATGTCTATCAAAAATTACAGAAGTGTCAAATTCAAATGCCAGATATTGAACCGAGAGCCATTGGACATGCTGAATTTGATGAGACGTGGGTATCATTTCATTCCGAATTTTTGCAGGCGTTACTTGATCGTATTAAATTTGACGCATTTGACTTGAGCAAATGGAACTTTGATGTGGAATTTACGAAAGGGAAACGCCGAATGCGACGTGAACAGATAATAAACGAACCAGGATTCACTGCGACTGGAAACGCTACTCCAATAAGAATGCTTCTTAAAGTTAGTCAAGCGACGGGAAATACAATCCCTTCTCCATGGCATAAACGGATTCGAAATTGGTTAAGAAGATGAGGAGAAATGTGTCAAGTTAAGTATATAAGTCCCCATCTTTGGTAGTTGTAGCGCGCCATCCCATGGCGCCACCTCAGGGCGCCTGCGGGCGTGGCTGCGCCCCGGTCCCGAACCCTGTTTGGCGGCGAGGACTGTTTGAGCGCAGCGAGTTCCGCAGCCCAAGCAAACGGGACCGGGGCAAAGGCCCCCGAAGGGCCACGCCCGGGCGCCCATGGTTTTGGGTCCTTTTGCCGAAACAAAAGGACCTCGGCGTGCGGGGCCGAAACCCCGCAAATATTTCCCCCCTCCCCCTCGTCCTGCGAAGCAACGCTACGGCGTCGGAAGAGTGGCGGCACATCGGAACCCGGTCGAATGATTCCGGTCGAGCGGATTGCTGGCGATCCTGGTAAAAATTCTCACCTGTGGGGTTTCCACTTGCCACCCGGAACTGCGAATGACCCGGCGGATCCCCGTCGAGGGCCCCTGAGGATTCCGGCGTGGACTCATGGAATAATACGTCGCGTCATACCAATCGGCGACCCACTCCCAGACGTTGCCCGCCATATCGTAAACCCCGTAGGGGCTTTGGCCCTTTTCATAAATCCCAACCGGCACGAAGGTCTTTTCACCTTGCCAGGACTGGTTGAAATTAAGATGCCGATGCGTGGGTTCGACGTTCCCCCAAGGGAACCGTCGATCATCGGTCCCTCGCCCGGCCTTCTCCCATTCGGCTTCGGTCGGCAACCGCTTGCCCGCCCATTGACAATAGGCATCGGCATCAAACCAATCCACATTGACCACCGGCAAGAAAACAATGGACTCCGGCATGAGCCCACCCTGCCACAAATTTTTCGATGGATCGGTCGAGTGCGAAGGCGTTCGATGGCCGGTCGCGCGAATAAATTCCAAATACAGGCCATTGGTCACTTCATATTTGTCAATGGCATAGGCGTCCAATTCCACCTCGTGATTGGGGTATTCATCCAGCCCACCGTCTCGTGCCCATTTGGGCACACCCATAAAAAACGGACCGGCAGGAATGCCCACCATGGGTGCGCCATCCCTGCTCGAAACGGCCACGTCCGCATGAGCCCGGTCGATGACGGCATCGTTCCCACCCAGTCCCATGAAAACACACGCAGTGACAACCAGCGTCCTTGCAATCTTCGTCATCATATCTCCTCTGTACGCCAAAACGATCGGGCCCCGATGTCGAGCGACAGGAAGGTGGTTGAACCACGCGTTCCTTGTCAGCCCGTGCTTTCCTGCTCGGCCCGTCTCAACGCGCGCATCAGCACGGGGTCGTTCAACGCCACCTCACTCAGCGCATCCATGACGTGAAGGCCCTTGGCTTCCATCAACTCTTTGGCCTTGGCATATTGTTTGGCATTGAAGCGGGCGGCAGTCGGTTGGTTATTGATCACCTGGCACGCCAGCACCCCGTCTTCAAGGTCCAACGTCCCTCCCTCCTCCATCAACGTCTGCGCCTGCGCGACCGTGATGCCGTGGAGTTCGGCAAACTCCCCGATCCCGCCGGTTTCGACCATCGACCCGTCCGGCATCGAACACTTGCGTTTGAAATAGGGCGACCAGTCTTTACGAAAATCGATATAGCGAACGTCTCCCCCTTGAGCCACCGACCGCTCCAGCTTGCTGTAATCAAGCCCGAGATTTTTCTGTTTGAGGCGTGTCTGCAATGCCTCGGAGAGCCCCCGGTAAAACACGCGCGCCGCGGCCTCGGGCAAAGGAATATCCGAAAACCTCGCAAGTTGTTCGGCCTGCGCGGTCTGCTCCAAATCCAGGACCCAGGTCTGCTTGGGCTCCTGTCCGGTCGGATCGATCCGGCACACGAACAACCCGCGCGTCACCACTCCTCCGGTTTCCGGATACGTATACAGCCCCCCTTCCGTCAACAAGCGGTGCATCTCGTCAACCGGGATCTCATAACTTTCCCCGAGAACCTGCGCGTGATGCTCGATATTCTCCTCACCGGCCATGGCGCACACCATGACGTTCCCCGGAGGATCGAAATCCGTATAATTCTCCAACACGTTATAGAGTTGGGGCTCTTTGGCCGGTTTAAGCGGCCGTTTTTTTATCTTAAACATGATCGTGGTTCACAAGTGCATTGACACTTCACACCTTCTTCCTTTCTGTCATCCTCGACATTTTTAATCGAGGATCCAGGGTCTTTGCTTTTTCCTTCGTCCGTGAAGAGAACGACACTGGATTCCCGATTACTAACGTCGGGAATGACAGAAGGAGGTTATTTTCATACCATGACAAATAGGATGTAGTCAGCCCTGTATTCTGTCAACGCCTGTCCTGAGCCTGTCGAAGGGAATCAGTGAACGTTGTCATTCCAGGTCGTCAAATGCTAGATCTGCTTTTCATGGATGCCTCACAACAACTGGCAACCCTGTTCTGGCGATACGAGGCGTTCAAATGGGACCCTGACAAAGGCTTTGTGCTGGCCTCCGGGGAAACCAGCCCGTATTACGTGGACTGCCGGGCCCTCCTTGCGCATCCCGATGCCCGGTGGCTCGTCGCGCAACTCGCGTGCGCGGCCGTCCGCGACCTCTCCCTCGATGCGGTGGGTGGCCTGGAAATCGGAGCCATTCCCCTGTCCACAGCTATATCCGATTATGCCTTTGCAACTCAACCGTCGAAAACCTACGACACCTTTATCGTGCGCAAACAGGCCAAGGAGCATGGACTGGGAAAACGAATCGAAGGCGCGGTCAAGGCCAATGATCGCGTGCTGGTCGTCGATGACGTGCTGACGAGCGGCGGATCGCTCCTGCAAGCCCTCCTAGCCGTCAGGGAGGCAGAACTGCACGCCTCTCACGCCCTGGTGGTCGTGGACCGGCAAGAACAAGAGGGTAAAAAGATAATCGAAGCGGAAAGGGTCTCATTGATCAGTCTGTTAACCCTGGACGATTTAAAAACCGCCCAACCCGACACGTGATCGATGCCCGGCCAATAGCTGAGGTTGAGGAGAGCCGTGACGCCCGACAGGATCGAAGTGATCGCGCCGAATCTCAAACGACGCCTGTCGGGTGTCACGGCAACGATCGCGCGGTTGTTGCCGGTGCAGGCCCGATCGATAGGGATCGTGGCGACCGGACCGGGGCTGCCGTCCCACGTCCCCTGCATCCCGCTGCGATCCGTGATCCGGATGTCCGGCCGGGCGTGTCGGGTCTGGCATGCGCGGCGCAACACCGAGATGCTCCTCGGTCTCATCCTGCGTCACGTTCTCAGAAAGCGCCTGAAACTCGTGTTCACCTCCGCCTCGCAGAGGAATCACACGCACTACACCCGCCTGCTGATCTCGGGCATGGACGCCGTCGTCGCAACGTCACACAAATCCGCGTCCTATCTGCGCCGCCCGGCGCGCGTGATCGGGCACGGGATCGACACCGGGATGTTTCACCCACCCCTCGACCGGCGCGCTCACCGGCGCTCGCTCGGTCTGTCCGAGAACGTGACCATCGGGTGCTACGGACGCATCCGGCGCCAGAAGGGCACGGATGTTTTCGTCGACGCGATGCTCGAAGTGCTGCCCCAACACGTCGGAGTGACCGCCATGGTGATGGGCCGCGCCGCGCACAAGCACGGACGGTTTCTGCAGGACCTGCGCGAGAAGGTGGCACGGGCGGGGCTCCGGGACCGGATCCTGTTCCTGCCGGAAGTGCCGGTGGAGGAAATGCCACGCTGGTATCAGGCGCTCGACCTGTTCGTGGCCCCGCAACGCTGGGAGGGCTTCGGGCTTACCCCGCTCGAGGCGATGGCGTGCGGTGTGCCGGTAATCGCAACGACTGTCGGCGCATTCGACGAGTTGGTGGTGGAGGGCGAGACCGGGCGCCTGATTCCCCCCGGTGATACAGGGCGGATGCGCGCGGCGGTCGATGCGGCGATTACCTCACCCGCCACGCTGCAGCAATGGTCGTCTGCAGCCCGGCGCCACGTTGAAGAAAAGTTTCGGATCGAGGACGAAGCAGCAGCGCTCAACTCGCTCTACCGGGAGCTGCTGGACGGCAATGAAGACGGGCCATGACGCTTTCACGAACTGTGGTCCATACTGATCTACTCCCTTAGCGTTGCCAACTGTCAATTCCCCCACTACACCTTCGTGAAATATGCGAAGCTAAGAAAAATCGCTAAAACAGGAGGATTTGGTGGGGCTGTGGGGTATTTATGCGAGATTCTCGAGTCGTTCGAGCCATTTCGCAAAATGAGGGCATTGACTGCGAATCATGGACAAGCCGATGCGTTCCGCTGTTTGAGGCCCAACGATGGGTTTGTCGCTTGCGTATGTTGGCAGCCATTTCATGATTCGTTTTGATGGGGCGGTGTGTTGTCCGTCATTGATCCGTTCCGGCAATCCTCCTGCGGTATCGACGATGTGTTGAAGCTCTTTGATTGCTTGGTCATCCTGGTAAAAAACGAGAGCTTTGCAATATCTGCAAACAGGTAAGCCTCAAATTCATGTAGTTGGATGTGTGGTATGAATCGCACGTCATTCGTCTTCTCGGCCCACGACTCTTCGAGAACTTCGACGCATCTGTAGGGATCGTTATCGTACTGTGCTGTCTTTTCAGCTCCGGGAAATCTTTTGGGTAGGGCGTAGAGATCAATCATCGACGTGAAGAATACGTCATGCGCGGGGTTCTGCTTAAGAGAGCAAACGATGTCTCTTTGCATCGCGTCGAAGTTTCTGCCGCCTCCCCGATGAATTTTACCTTTCTTGTAAGCGTTAGCTATCAGGATAGTCCCGTGCATGTAAACTCCGTGCTGCGCCAAATGCGGTTTCAACACGGTGTCCGCGAAGGTTTGTTCCGTCTGGCCTTCGGCAAAAAGGTTGAGGCTTGCCATCAGTGAGGGCCGGCGCCGATGACGTTCTTCGCCCAGATTTCTCCGAGGGAGTAATCCTGCAGCCAGTCTTTCAGTTCTTCCGCATTGGGTCGAACGAATTTGGATGATTCGCCGTCACGTTCGACGATGATGACGTCCTCAACGTCGAAATGATCGAGAAACGCACCGGATTGGGTGCTCAGCAGGACTTGGGCGTGGTGGCTTGCGGATTGGAATAATGAAGCGATGACGTTCAGGGCGTAGGGATGAAGACCAAGCTCCGGTTCATCAACGATAATCAGACGCGGCAAATCTTCAGCAGGCTGCATCAGCAAACCAATCAGGAAAATGGCCCGAAGCGTCCCATCCGAAAGCTGATGTGGGCCAAAAACCAAATCGGATGCGCGATGCCGCCAGTTCAGTATGATGTCTTTTTTGCCTGGTCCGGTAGGATCGAGAACGAAGTCGTCGAAGAATGGAGCGACTTGCTTGACGGTTGCCACGATTCGGCGATAGGCGGTCTCGTTCTGCGATTGCAGCCGGTAGAGAACCGAAGCCAAGTTGCCGGCATCAGGCATGAGCCAACGATCGTCTCCTACGTAACAATACTGCATGATCCTTGCAGTCGGTCCGGTGTCGTGAAAATGAAAGACGCGGCAGTGGTTGAGCAGAAATAAGAGGGTTTTTGCTGTTGGCTCATCCTTGTATGCCGTGTCTCCAATCAAGGTTTCCGCGTGCCCTCCTCCGAGACTCACCTCCTTGGGTGTCGTGTAACCCTCAGTAAGAAATGACAGGTGCTCTTCTGCGAAGATCAGCGAGTCATTGGCAGCAAGAAAGAGTCGCATTCGATAGGTGTCAACAGCATTCTTTGCCGTGAAATTCAGTGTTGCTTCCAGTTGCTGTGTAACCTTTGGGCCAAAATACAGGTTAGCCGTGGCTCGTCCCGTTGCGGCGATGTACTGTTGAAGACGTCCGGCCGTGAGTTCGTTCATCATCTTGAAGAACGAGATCAGGTTACTCTTGCCAGCACCGTTGGCACCGATCAACACGTTAAGAGGGCGAAATTCCAGCGTCGCCTCTTTGATCGACCGAAAACCGCGAATTGTTATCGAGTTGAGTTTTGTCATATTCCGCTCAAGTGCCGGTCATGACTTGTGATCAAACTTTGATCTCGTCTGCAATGACTGCCATTTGGCCGAAAATGGTTGAGTGATTTCAGGGTCTTATGATTTACTGGCTACGTACAGTGCCCGAGAGAGATACAATAAGTGAATCAAAATCGGCCTAAGTATGCGTGTCCTGTTCCGTGTTGTGCAAGCGCCGCCGTCTTGTGATTCGCCGGTATCGAATGGTCACTGGCAGAGCCTCGACGAAGCGGTTTTCGCGCTGGTCGATGCCAACGCACGATGGCGTCAGGGCGTCGCCGTCAGCGAGATATCGTGAGTGTGACAAGGCGCATACAGAGCGCGATGACGGAAGCCATCCAAATGCGTCTTGCCTTTCATCGCAGAACGCACGTCTGGAAGGATCGCTGATATGTTCCACTGCCGCTGTATTCTTGTGTTTGCCAAGTCATGGATGCGGTGAGTATGGGGGTTCTGATTTATCGACCGACTCCGGTGTTGATACCGGAAGACAGTGCCTGCAGGAGAGATTTCCTATCCCGTCCAAGCACGGACCGTTTCTGCAGGACCTGCGCGAGAAGGTGGCACGGGCGGGGCTCCGGGACCGGATCCTGTTCCTGCCGGAAGTGCCGGTGGAAGAGATGCCACGCTGGTATCAGGCGCTCGACCTGTTCGTGGCCCCGCAACGCTGGGAGGGCTTCGGGCTTACCCCGCTTGAGGTGATGGCGTGCGGTGTACCGGTAATCGCGACGACTGTCGGCGCATTCGACGAGTTGGTGATGGAGGGCGAGACCGGACGCCTGATCCCCCCCGGTGACGCAGGGCGGATGCGCGCGGCGGTCGATGCGGCCCTTGCCTCACCCGCCACGCTGCAGCAATGGTCGGCCGCGGCCCGGCGCCACGTTGAGGAAAGGTTTCGGATCGAAGACGAAGCAGCGGCGCTCAACGCCCTCTACCGGGAACTGCTGGATGGCGGTGAAGACGGGCCTAAATGACCGGATGATTGGTCGAACACGGTGTGGCGGCTTTACGGGATGGGGGCGGAAAATATTTCGGATGCTGAAATGTTCTTAGGGAGGACGCGAACGGATGAAAGATCGACGCATCACTTTCTGTCTGACCAGTTGCGGGCGATTTGATCTTCTCCAAAAGACGCTCCGCAGTTTCTTTCAAAAGAACGACCACCAAATAGAAAAATATATAATCGTCGAGGATTCCGGCGACCCGAATGCCGGAGAGCATTTGCGCGATATAGTCAAAGAATTCCCAAAGGCTCACTTCCAATACCTCATCAACGAAAAACGCATCGGACAGATTCCTTCCATCGATCGCGCGTATGCCGAAGTTCAAACTCCATATATTTTCCATTGCGAAGATGATTGGGAATTTATAAGATCTGGTTTTATGCAGCCCTCTCTCGATCTTCTTGAACATCTTCCCGATGTGATCATGGTCTGGCTCCGGGATCCTCTGGATGACCCTGGTATCATCCGATCCATGAAACCCTACAACTCACCCCATCGATACTTTGATGTCTCTCGTGCGAAGCCCAAATACATACTCAACTTCAACCCCGGCCTCAGACGCCTCGCTGATTACCGTGAAGCAGGCAGTTATCAGAAGATCGGCGAAGAACACCAAATCGGACACTTCTACTATGCGAGAGAGAAAAAAATCTTGCTGCTTGGCGGAAGCCCATATTATCGGCATATCGGACGACATTTCACGACGACACGCAACGATCCTCATAGAACCCGCCGGGGATCAGTCTTTATTCCTCGTTTTCTAGCGCGTCTTGGCCCTTCAATTCGAAAGCGCGTCCTTTGCATTATCATCTATATCCATCTCTGGCGCTTAGGAGAACGTCCCTCCTTCATCAACCTCCTCAATCATTTGCGATAGCGCCATGGTGGCTCCATCGTGTTTCCGATAATGAATATCGCGCTTCATGTCGAAGTGAAAGACGTATTTGAGGCAAGGAGCAATCAGAAAGAAGATATCCTTATGTCACGAGTCGTTTTTATTGATGTCGGTGGACACAGAGGGGAGACATTGGAGGAAATTTCCAAGCCAATCTGGCTCTTTGATCGGATCTTTTGCTTTGAACCCCAATTGGACTGCGTGAAAAGTTTGCGTGAAAGATTTGCGAGGGAGAACATTCGAATTATTCCGGCTGCCTTGGATGATGCCACGGGAACAAGCATTTTATTCGGGAGCGAGATGGGAGCGTCGCTTTTCGAAGATAAGGCGGATATCGATCGTAACCGGCAACAGCAGATCCATACGTTGCGCGCAACGGAATTCTTTCGCAAACACATCCATGAAGATGACCTTGTTGTCATGAAACTGAACTGCGAGGGAACTGAAGGACGCATTCTTCGTGATCTGATGGCAAGCGGTGAGTTGAACAAAATCGGAAACGTTATGATCGATTTTGATTTGCACAAGATTCGGAGTATGCGCAGTGAACCGAGAAGAATTTTGCGGATGCTGTCGAATGTAGGATTTCGGAACTACTTCTTGGCCGAAGATGTCATGGTGGGTACAACACACGCGTCGCGAATTCGAAATTGGCTTGCACACCTTCCGCAACTGAATGAGTTTTGTGTACAACCCGATGTGATTGCAGCGAGTCGCAAGAAGCCGGGGCTATCGCGAAGGATTCGTCGCCTCATCCGTTATCTATGAATAGATTGTCGCCCGGATGCCCATGGGGCATCCGGTTTTCGCTCGTCGGCGCGGTTCAGCATTGACCATGTGGCCATCCTACGTCATTAACTTGGCCGAGAACACCATGCGGATGGACAACAGTGCGCGGCAGCTCACCGCACGAAGCATCCCGTTCGAAAGGATTGACGCCGTCAATGGCTGGGCGCTGTCCGAATCGGAAATCGGCCTCGCCTACGATGCGGCAGTCAACCACCGGCGGGCGAAGCATCCGCTTCTCCGTCCCGAGATCGGCTGCTACCTCAGTCACGTGACGGCTTGGCGGCGGATCGCCGAGGGTAAGACCGCCGGGGGGTTCATCTTCGAGGATGACTTCCTGGCCACAGAGGACCTTGCCGAAGTGCTAAGCCGGCTGTGTGAGGACGAGCGAGATTGGGACATGGTCAAGCTGTTTTCGCTTGATCAGGCACTGCGGACAGTAACGCGGCGCCGACTTGGTCCGAGGCACGAGGTTGTGGTGCCTTTCCGGGTACCAGCCTGCACGATGGGGTATGGCTTGACACGCGAGGCAGCGCGTCATCTCGTCAAACGAGCGCTCCCTTTTTTCCGGCCCGTCGACGAAGATCAGAAATTCTTCTGGGAGACCGGACTCAGGGTGGCGCTGGTACTGCCATCGCCGGTGCAGGTCGGCGATCAGCAGGCGATGACCGGCACGATCGGAGGAGAGCGACGGTCATCGGCGAAGCACGGCGGTGCCCAGGCGTGGCGCGGTCTGATCTATCAACTGCGTTATCTCGCACTCCTCCATTGGCATCGCATGCAAGGGAAGGCGTGATCGTGCCGAAGGTCCTACACTTTCATTTCGGTAAGGACGGTGGCGCAGAACGCTTCTTAGTAAATCTGGTCAATGAGTTGGGCGAGCGCGGCGTGGAGCAACGATTCATTATACGCCCTCGCCGCTCATGGCGAGGAAAGATCGAAGCGCTTGGCCCGATCATCGAGAATCATTACCGAGACATTTCGCTTTCGAGTCTTCTACTGGCATGGCGGGTGCGGCGATGCGGGTGCTAATCATCAACCTTTCCAGAGCAACTACCCGCATGAATTTCCAAGATGCGCAGATGGCAGCGCTCGGCCTGGAATGGGAGCGGATGGATGCCGTAACCCCCGAAACCTTACCCGTGCCCGCTGACGATTTGAGATGGCAACAATGGGAACGACCGATGAAGGTGATCGAGATAGCTGTGCTTGCCTCCCACTGTATGGCGTGGGAACGGGTCAGGGTGGCGGGAGCTCCCCATCTGATCATTGAAGACGATGCGCTGTTGGCGGCGGAAACGCCCGTGTTTTTACAGGAGCTCAAGCACGAAGGGGGACTCGACCACGTCACCCTTGAGGTTCGGAGTCGGAAGAAGCTGGTCGGCCGCCGGCACCGGAACCTGCCGATGCGACGTCTCTATCAGGATCGGACAGGCGCGGCGGCCTATGTGCTCTGGCCTTCGGGCGCAGGGAAACTCCTCTCTCGTGCCGACATCCGCCCCGGACTGGCAGACGCAGTTATCTGCGCGGCCTATGAGTTGAACTCGTGGCAGGCCGACCCAGGCCTTGCCATACAACTCGATCAATGCGCCCTCTACGGGATGGTGCAGCCGATTCCGACAGAATCGTCGACCAGCTGGGATTCTCCACCACGCGGAAGAGGTGTATATCGTGCCCGCCGGATTGCCGCGCAGCTTCACATGGGTCTTCGCCATCTGTCGAAGCTCTTCGTAGCCGAGCGGCGTTGGATTACCCTCTCCTCCAACTGGCCGGAGCTCCACCCGTGAGCGATGACATTAGGTTTCAGGGCAACCCGTTATGACTTTTGGTATCCCGTTTCAGCGCGTCCACGACGTGAAGGCCCTCGGTTTCCATCAACTCTTTGGCCTTGGCGTACCGTTTGGCATTGAAGCGGGCAACCGTTGGTTGGTTGTTGATCACCTGGCACTCCAGCGCAAGCTTCCCCGTCAGGGTGACAGTTCCAAAGTAGAGCTTCTGGCCTTTTCGACTTTCCACGAACAGATTTTTTCAACTTTTTTTCAGCCGCCAATACTCATAGGAGAAGCACAATGAATTCAGGCTCAGTTTTTGCGGCTGTTCTTATTGCCATTAATGTAATCACGCTACTGTTCATAACCCCGTTGAACAGTCTCATCTTGGCTTACCCCTATGAACTGGTCTGTATTTCCTGCCTTTTAACAGTCTACGGGGGTGGGATACTCGTCGTGGGCTTTTCCCTGTTTTTGGCGAATTGGCGGGGAGGTGAAAAGATTGCTTTACGTGTTCAAAAAACTCTATCGATTGTGGCCCTCGTGTCTTTTTTGCATCTTGTTCAGATTACTACGGTTTCCTCCTCATGGAAAACCCTGTATGTCATCTTTTGCGTCGTGGTGCTCGCTCCAGCCGTGATAGGATTTTTGCGAGCAGAGAAAAAAACGGTCATTCTTGTACACCAGTTTCTTTTCCTTCTTTTTTTGTATGAAGTGTTTAATTTTGGCCTGGTCATTCTTCAAACACGAGAATTGGAATCCAACATGGAGTCTGCCCAAAGAAAGGCGAGCCAAGTTGTTCTGGAGGAGGATGGGCATCATGTATTTTGGATAATTCTTGATGAATTTTCGCTTGTCCAGAGTTTACAGGGAAATAATTTTAACGTTCACGTCGTTCCGAATTTGGAAAGATTTTCCCGGACCAGTACGTGGCATCCTCATGCGCGAACTCTCTATCCTAAGACCGACACAGCCATTCCAGCTTTGCTCTTGGGAAAGAAAGATGTCACCGAATTTAACCAGCAATTTTTATACAACTTCAATTCCCAAAATTATCTTTCGTCCATAGCCCGAAACATGGAATTGTTCATCCTCGGATATCATTTACCCTATTGTCTGGCTTTTCAGGAAATCGTTGAGGGATGTCGGATTTTTCATGACAGAGGATTTGCCGACTCTGTCTCACTGGTCAGGCATATTTGGAAAAGAACTATCCCTGGGATGTTACGCAACACCATAGCAGGCAAGGAATTACGTATGCTGATTTTTGGTCCACCCGCGAATCGAGAACGCCCAATCGCTCTTGCGCTCAACATGGGCCAGTCTTTCGACTATCCCACTTTTACATATATTCATGAGGAGTTACCCCATTCTCCTTATCGATTTACAAGTAATGGTGACATTAGGAAAAACACATATGAGTCTGGACCAACGGAACGTATGAGTTCCGGCGAACTCGAAGAAATGCAAGAATTTTATAGAGAACAGGTGACGTATGCGGACTCCTTATTTGGCGAATTCATTGCCCGACTCAAAGCCAAAAAACTGTATGACCAATCATGGATCGTGGTCATGAGCGACCATGGAATAAGTTTTGATCCCCTAAAGCCTGGGCGAGACACGCTTGGGCATGAGCAGGTGGACCGTGTGCCGTTCTTGATCAAGTCGCCGGAACAAACCCATGGTGTAGTGAATCCGCATCCTGTTGATACATCCGGGTTTTTTGGGATTTTGCTGGACCAAATGGAAAGGGTAAAACACCACAACAAGTTGCCGCCTGAGTGACTGTGATTCATACAAGGAAGAAGATGATGCGAAAAACAATCGGAGCCCTCTTATTAGGAATAATGTTGATTGAGCCTGATTTTGCACTGGCCTATATTGACCCGTCGGCCGGAGGCTTGCTGGTTCAAATATTACTGGGCGGCATTGCCGGCATCGGGGTCTTGGTCAAACTGTATTGGGGAAAAATCACCAAGCTTTTTCGTAAGGAACGGGATGATGAACCCTGAGTCTTCCCCCGATCTTGTGCGGGCTTCAGGATCCTACCGTGATCCCGAGGGGTTTGTATTTTTTCAGGACAATCGGGTGTTTCGGGCACTTACGAAGGATGGGTTGGCCTCGTACCATGACTTTCGCCAAAGTCCTTTGAGTCAACGGCTGGAGGAGGAAAACTGGATAACTCGAACGTGGGAAACTGATTCAGCGTCTGCGGGTGCCATTGCCGCGAAGTTCCCTGAGGTTACAGGAATCATTGAACAGAGCCGCATTCCCTTCATCAGCTATCCCTATGAATGGTCATTCGATATGTTGAAGGATGCGGCATTACACACTCTGGATCTTCTGCTTCATAGTGGACAATATGGATTTACCCTAAAGGATGCTACCGCCTATAACGTTCAATTTTTGGGATGTCGCCCGATTTTTATTGATATTCTCTCCATCGCGAAATATGTTCCTGGCACACCATGGGCTGGCTATACGCAGTTCTGCCAATAGTTCTTATTTCCCTTGGCTTTGACAGCCCATAGAGGCGTCCATTTTCAACACTTCTTGAGAAGTTATCTTGAGGGGATTCCGCTCCATGTGATGAAACCTCTTCTTGGAGGGTTAGGCTGGAGAAAAGCCGGCATGTTCAAACATGTTATTCTCCAATCTTTTTTTCAAACCGGGTTTCAGGCTGATAACCCCGCTCTGAAGTCAAGCTTTCAAACACTGAAATTTTCTCTGGATCATGTGACGTCCCTGATTCGTGCCATGAAAAAGGTCGTCACCCAATTATCCTCATCTGGCCCTGAAAGTCATTGGGCCGGCTACTCTGAGAATCGATCTTATACGGCTCCGGAAATTGAAGCCAAGCAGAGATTTGTGGAAAAACATTTACAGGACATACAGCCAAATTCCGTTTGGGATCTTGGGTGCAATACGGGAGAATTTTCCTTAATTGCCCGAAAATATGCTGATCTGGTCATCGCAGCGGACGCCGATCTGGAATCAGTGAATCGCCTCTATCGTTACTGTCGAGAAAACAGAATTTCAGGAATTTTGCCTTTGGTCCTGGATGTGACGAATCCCTCGCCCGGCTTAGGGTGGAACAACGTTGAGCGGCAGGGTTTCCTGAATCGAGGGAAGCCGACCGTCGTGTTCATGTTGGCCCTTCTGCACCATCTCTGTTTCACACACAATGTGCCCTTTGAGTATATCTTCAATTTGCTTCTGGTTATTGAGGCCGAGTACGTCATTGTTGAGTTTGTACCCAAATCGGATCCTATGGTGAAGAAACTCCTTGCCAACCGCGAGGATGTCTATCCGTGGTATACCCTGTCGGCCTTTGAGTCCGAGGCCTTCAAACATTTTTCACTAGTGGATCGCCATGAACTCCCCACCGGAAAGCGTGTTTTGTATTGTCTGAAACGACACGGCCATTGATCCTCCAAGGTTCCCGTGACCTTCCCCCAATTTAGGTCGAGGTCGAACGTGAGGAAATGGCGGCAGTATAGCCACCGTAGTGGCTGAGGGAAAGTGGGCAGGGATCAGAGAGTTGGCCGACACGGAAAACTTTCTTTCAAAATATTCCGATTATCAAACTTCGCTCTATTGGCGGCGTGCTGCTCGCGTTACTGGTTCGTTTCCGAAGGTTCCTTGAACGAGGAAGGGTTGCATTGGCAGAAGATGAAACTCACGGGGTTTAGGGTTTACAGTTCCAAGCCCGTGTGCGTATACTACATCAGCATGGTGACGCAACAGACAAGAGAGCATGTCTGGTATCGGCTGGCTTCGATGGAAAGGTATGTCCGATACTATGAGTTATTGTACAAACGGTATCGGATCCATCGTTTCGTTAGTAAAGGGATGATTGGTGTTGGCAGCACTGGCCTCCTCAGCGTCTTTCTGTCTGGGGTTGACTCTGCCTTAATTACTCACGGTCTAGCTATCGGTTTGGCTGGTGTTGCGGTATGGGACCTAATCGAAGATCCGAGTGACAAGGCTGCAACGCTTGCCAGGATCTGGAAGGACATGGGGCGTCTCCATCTTGAATATGAAACGCTTTGGGATCAACTCGAATCAGGCTCTCTAACTGACGACCAGGCAATCAGACGATCGAATGAATTGTTCAATCAGATTTATGCCATCTTGGAGAGGTTTGACGTTGGAACGAGTGAACGGCTTAATAGTCGGGCTGCAAAGGAAGCTTACGCCTACCTCACCAATCGCTATCGTCATGCAGCATAATTATCATCCCGACCGGGAACCAGAGGAACGCAGGGAATCTGGTCCGCCAAGCCCTCCTGCGGAGCCCCCTCCCCCTCCGCCGCCTCCCCCTCCACCTTCACCACAAAGATAGTCCCTTCATCACTATCCGTCCACCCTTACGACTGACTGATCAGCCTTGTCCTGTTCTGATGAAGACGGGGATCTACTAGGTAGGTTCGTTCGATCTCTTCCTGAGTCGGCTCGTAGTCATCTGGGACCATACAACAAAGGGGAGATAAATCATTTCCGAAGACATTTTGAACGACGACATGTGGGACTGGAAGAAGACGAAATTTGCGGGTTTTTTGTTTGCAATAGTACTATAATTTAGTATCATTAATATGTGAAACTCAAGCATGAGCGGGCCGGTCCACGTCTTTCACCGGCCACACCCATCACCGAATACCAACAAGGGTGTGGTTGCGGGGATTAGAAAATTATTGGAAGAGAACGGAGTCAGACCATGAGCATCATGACGCTCGGGAACATGAAGGCAAAAATCGAGTTTGATCAGGATGCGGACCTGTTCCGGGGAGAGATCCTGGGATTAACCGGTAGCGCGGATTTTTACGGCAAAACAGTGGCCGAGTTAAAACGTGAGTTCAAAAAGTCTTTGGCAGTCTATCTGGATGAGTGTACACGGAGAGGAATCGCCCCTTATAAATCATATTCCGGCAAATTTGTCGCCCGGATTGGTCCGGACGTTCACGAAATGATCAGCATCGCGGCTGCGGACGAAGATAAAACCTTAAACGCCTGGGTGAAAGACACCTTAAAGCAAGCCGTTTATTCAAGTGAGAGCACATAGGCTGTTCGGGTTTGAATCTGGACTATGAATCATCTCGATCGTTTTACGGAAAGGGAGAGAGTGGGGCATAGATCATGGGCCAGGTGAACAAATCTTCGAGCCAGGCGGTCATAGAGGTGGCTTGGGAAATCTGAACACGGGAGATAAGTGGTATTTCTGCTCGCAATCGGCATTTGTTGACGGAGCCGGCGGCAGGGCCAAGTAAAGAATCGGGCTCACAGTAGTCCACGGGGGAAAGGTCCTGCAAGCTGCGGCAGATTTTCTCAGCCGCTGCCGCCTTTCGCCATTCGCCCCATTCAAAAAGCCAGATTTTGAAACGGGGGATCTCTTCGGTCTTCGTCAAGCCCGCTGCCGCTGTCTTTTCAAGAATGATTCTTCGTTCGTCTTCATCAGGCCAGCGGTGAAAGGCGAGAATGATCCCTTTTGCCTGAGGATGGTCAGGGTCGAATTCAGGCAAGGGTTCCGGGGTTTTTGTTTCAGCGACGGCGACGGGACGTTGCGAAGATGAAGGATCAGCCAATCCAAGGCTTTTTTGACCGGCAGCATCTTTCAAGGGAAAGGCCGTTCCACCGGCCAATTGGGCCAGCAACAACAAACAAAGACCAGCCGAATGCTGACAACGCATCACCTGAAAAGCGAAGGCGCGATCTGTATGGAAGCCGTACACGTCCGCCTTCGTTCCATGACCCTGGGAAGACGCATCAATGTCCTGAGCGCGTGCTCACGAATCTCCGGCCAGACGCTGCCGCAGCTTACCGGCGAGACTCATATTGCCGCTGATTTTCAGCCTACCCATCACGTAAGCAGTCACGCCACCGAGCCTGCCGTCGGTAATTTTCTGCAGATCTTTGAGCTCCAAGGTGAACGTACAATCGACCTCCCGAGGCTCCAGACTGACCACGTTCGGCACTGAAGTCGCATCAATGTAAATGGCGCCGTCGTTGCCGAGATCGATCTTGATCACGCCCCCCAGCCCACTGTCCTCGCCGATGCGCTGGCAAATCGTTTCTACCATTCCTTCGAGGCTCATGAGGTCGTCCTCTGCTTAGTGACTAACGAGTCTCCAATGAAAAGAGCCTTCCACTGTGTCCTGGCCAACTTGGCACCTGGTATGAAACAAGCGACGTTGGTTGACCTTTGCAGGTTAAAGTAGCTGATGACACCGTTGCCGAACGGGATACCCATCCACTGGAACGTTGTGCTCCGCCACAATGCACGGCACGAGACATGCTAAGCCTTGCGTCCTGTCGCTTCTCCCATGGCGATGGCGGCAAATGCACCAGGGACCTCTTTCCACCGGGCGACCGTGCGGCGCCAATCAACGAACTGCGCAGGAGTTGCCAACTTGCATTTCGTGGCCGCTTTCACGGTGTCTGGTGAGAAGAACCAGTTACCGACGAAGTTGTGAAAAAAAGCGATATCCCCTGGTGTGCCGTAGTAATCGAATGACGCGCTCGCATGGATATCCGAGAATCCAGCCTCGATAAACACATGCTTCAGTTCCTTCCCCATCTGGGGATGGGCTCCGTTGGCCTTGAGAAGTTTGAAGAACGTCCCTATCGCCTCACCGATATCTCCCAGTTCGGGCTCGAAAAACGTCGAGGCTCCAATCATTTCCCGGCTGGAGATGAGGCCTCCGGGCTTCAAGACGCGTTTCACCTCGGCCAGGACAGCCTGCGTATCTGGAACGTGCATGAGCACGGTGTGACAGTGGGCAACGTCGAACGAGTCGTTTTCAAAGGGAAGATCCGTTACATCACCTGTATGAAATATCGCGTTGTCCTGCCCGTCGGCCGACGCGGCGGCCCGGGCCATCTTGATCTGCGACTCTTCCATATCGATGCCATGCAACTCTCCGGGCTCCACCGCTTTGGCAAGCCCCATCGAGATTGTTCCGGGGCCGCAACCGAAGTCGAGAACGCGGAGACCGGGCCTTAGGTGTGGGAGCAGATGCGCGGCATTGGTCGCTACGCTCCGACGACTGAGTAGTTTTTGAAACTCGTCGCTATACCCCATGGTATAGCGACGCGCAGGAGTTTCCGGGACTTGGTTGCCATCCATTTTGGTTGTTCCTTGGCGGACAGGCATGTAGCGGGTCCATTAGCGTGCTACTTTGCTGGTGCTCTGTATCCCAGCTTCCAGATGGCAAGTTGGACGATCAGTTCTTTTCCGATCAGGTCCATCTTGCACAAGAGTTCTATGCGGGGCGCAACCTGCCTTAGCACTCTTTCCTCGAAGACAAGCCGCAGGATACCACATGCATCGACGAGGCAAATCAGGGCGACGTCACGAGGGTCAGGTATCTCCTCGGAGAACAACAGTTCCGAGATGCGCCTCTTGGCCTCTCGTTCGGCCTTCCCATCGATCACTGCATACCGCCGAGACCGAAAGATCCATAAGAATTTCTGTTCTTGGTTCTTCAGGATGCCGCGCTCCACCAGACGGGTCAACCCGCGTTCCCTGATGGTGAATCCTTCCTCCGCAGACAAGATATCCAACCACTCCTTGGTGTCTTTGGTCTCCTTGCTGTCTGCGATTCGTTCCAACACATGGTCGAGCATCGGGTTCCCTGTTCGTTCTGGATCGATGACCATCAACCGCGTGGCATCGGTATCAATACGATTGGCAAATGCCAACTCCATCAAAACGGAGGCCACCATGGCGCGATGCAGGAAATTCTTTCCGATGGGCAGAAAGCTACCGTCTTCACCGTCCAGCAGGAGTAATAAAACTTCTTCAGTGAACGTCAACGCCGGAGACCCCCTTGAGGCCATCCAATAGCGGTTAGCCGACTCGTTGGATTGTGGCTGCATGAAAGACACCGCCCTTACGCGCCATTCTGTAAAGACGGTCCGATGCTTGTCAAGGCATTGTATGGGTCCACCACATTTGGCACTCGGGTTGATGGTGAAGGAGGAATTGTACCGGAGATTGGCGGCCAAGGCTATGGTGGGGTAAGACGGTGTTATACGCGATCAACCAGTCGGCCAATTGTTGGTTGAACAGGGCCACGTCGTCGAACAGCAAGTCCTCATGATAGTCCACGAACTGTTCCTGAATGGTCCGGTTGAACCGTTCTACATGGGCATTCATTTTCGGGGAACGGGGATAGGTCCACCAGTGCGTGATGCCGCGCGCCTCCAACCGCTGCTGGAAGTGGCCCAGGAATTCCGAGCCGTTGTCGGAGAGCACGACCCGCGGGGGGCGTGGCAGCACCTGGCACAAGGCCTCCAGCGCGCGGGTCGCCTGGCGGCTGGACGCGGGGGGCGTGGCCACGGCGACCGCGAAGCGCGAGTGGGGATCGAGAAAGGGGAACAAGTAGCGGCGGAGGCCCGCCTGGAGCCGGACGACGGTATCACAGGCGAACACCTCGAGGGGCGGGGCGGAGTGGCCGCGGGGTTTCCGCGCTTTGCGCGGCCGCACGACGGGTTTAGGCTGGCCCCGCGCCGTCAAGCGGACGGGGGCGTGCCGCATCTTGTCGGGCGCACGGGCGATCAGGCGCCCAATGGTGGAGACACTGGGCAGGGCGAGGCCGTGGGCCTCACACCACGGGGCCAGCAGGACGTGGAGTTTGGCCTTCCCGAGGTTAGGGAAGGTGGTGCGCAGACGCCGGATCTCCTGGTTCAGTGCGGGCGGGCTGTGGGGCTGGCGCCGTCGGTGGGGGGCACGGGAGCGGGCGGCCAAGGCGGCGGGCTGACCGCCGGCCTGGGTCAACGTGTGTTTCCAGCGCGCGAGCGTCCGGCGGCTGACCGCATAGGCATCCTGGGTCGCCGCCGGGCCATGGGTGGCCCAGAACGTCAGAATCTTGAGTCGGTGGTGAGCTTCGTTGGGTATCATGTCCCAACGATAGCCCAGATTGGCTACTCGATAGAACCCCCGGATCCGGTAGCCGAGATGGTGGATGTGCATGGTGACTCCTCCTGGGTCAAGGAGTGCCATATGTTTCTGAACCTATACAGACAACGCATAGGGGAATGACACAGAATAGTTGACGGCCCCTCCTTATTGTAGCTGCGGAATCTTATCACGCCGTCTTCCTGGCCGCATGAGATGCGGCGGCGACAAATCAAGGCGTTTTTCTAAGAAGAACTGTCATTGTCAACTATTCTGTGTAATTCCCTGCCGATACGCTCGCGCATGCCCGTGCTGCACTAGCCAGCCATTGACATCCAGGTCGCCAAGAAAGCACGTCGCCGGGCGGCGGCCGTGGCGGTCGCGGGTGTCCCCGACACGCGTCAAGGGAGAAACGCCGATGTGGTCAATCAGCACATCGGTCGCGACCGTGCCACAGGGCTAGCAGTGACCGGCGGCGGCGAGACAGGTCTGCGTCAGTGCCGGCGCATCATTGCCTTGCAGCCGGACCCGCTCGCCGGACAAAATCACCGTGGCCGCGTCAAGCACAAGGGGCCGCCCGCGGCGAGGGCCGCGCCGTTGCCCAAATTAAAATAGCCCAGAGCCCTAACAAATTGAGTTTTACAACACGGGTGAAGTTCGTTTATCATAACAGGCAATCACATGGGCGACTAATCCTGTTCGGAGTTTCGCAACCATGCCGTCTCTTCCCCCGCTTGACTGCCTGCGGCTTCTTCGAAGCCGCGGCCCGCCGCGAGAGTTTCGCCAAGGCGGCCGAGGAACTCCACGTCACACCCTCGGCCGTGGCCCACCGCGTCAAGATGCTGGAACGGCATCTCGGCGCCGCGCTGTTCGCGCGCGTGCATCGCGGCGTCAACCCGGCGCGACGCGATTTCGATATCTGGCTCGCCTATGTCGGCAAGACCGCCGCGCCGGACCTCTCGCGGGCGTCGGGCTTCCGGCTCTACAAGGTGGTCTCTCAATATATCGTCGCTTGCGGAGTCAATCACTCAGGCAATCGTTTAAGGCGCAAACTCACTGAGATGTTGTACCAGGCGAGTCTAAACTTGCATTCCGCAAGTGACCCGACACGGGCAACTTGAAGAATATGGAAAGGATAAGAGTAGCAGACCGCAAGATAGCCTCAAGTTAAATGGATAAGTCCCTTAAGAAGCCACCCGTGCAGATGATCGAAGTCATAGGAATCGGTTGCCGTTATCCCGGCAATGTAAACAGCCCGCAGGCTATGTGGGAGCGAATGAAGTCCGCGACCAGCGCGATCCGCAACGTTCCCGCCGATCGGCTGAAGGAGGAGGATTTCGCAGGATTGGAGCAGGAGGCTGGCCGGACCATTTCGTCGCGCGCGGGCTGGCTGGACCGGATCGACCACTTCGATGTCGTGTACTTTCGCATATCTCCCAAGGAGGCGGCGGAGCTCGATCCGCAACAGCGCCTCGCTCTGGAAGTCGCACACGAAGCAGTATTCGACGCCAACATTAATCCCGATCGACTGTCTGGCCGGCGAGTCGGAGTGTTCGTTGGAGCGAGCCTGTCCGAGTATCAAGCGATGGCGTTCAGCAATCCGACCGACACGACTCAGCACACGATGTCCGGGAGTGCGCTGTCGGTCATCGCCAATCGGATCTCCTATTTTCTCAATCTGCAAGGACCGAGCCTTACCTTGGACACAGCGTGCTCGTCGGCCTTGACGGCCTTGCATCTTGCCTGTCAAAGCCTACGCGCCGGTGAGTGTGACTTGGCGCTGGTGCTCGGCGTGAACGCACTGGTCGGCCCATTTCCGTTCCTTGGCTTTACACGGGCTCAGATGCTCTCCCCGACGGGCCAGTGCTCACCGTTCGATGCAAGAGCCGATGGATTCGTACGTGGCGAGGGGTGCGGCGCGGTGTTGCTCGGTGTATCCGATCGGCCCATCCAAGCGCTCCGGCGAGTGTATGCGAACATCGCGGGTTCCGCGATCAACGAAGATGGCAAAACCGCCAGCTTGACGATACCATCCGGTGAGCGGCAAACCGAATTGCTGCGGCGCGTACAGGAGGTGTCCGACGTACGACCGGAGCAGATCGTGTACGTGGAAGCACATGGAACCGGGACCCCGGTCGGTGATCCAATCGAGGCCAAGTCGATCTCGGAAGCGGTCCGAGGCACGCGCCGCGGCAAGCTGTGCATCGGTTCGGCCAAGGGACATTTCGGTCATCTCGAGGCGGGGGCCGGCATCGTCGGATTCACACGAGCGGCGCTGTGTGCTTACCACCGCCAACTTGTACCGACGGCGGGCTTCGAGACATGGAATTCGGCAATTGATGCGGAGGCCCTGTCGTTGCGAGTGCCTACCGAGGTGGAACCGCTACCCTTACCCGAGGACGGCAGTCCTGCATTCATCGGCGTTTGTTCGTACGGCTTCGGCGGCGCAAACGCAAGCGCACTCCTGTCCCCCCCCCATGATGATCCCGCCGCCACGTCGGAACGTTCAACGCCTGTCACCAATGACGACAGGATCGTCGCGCTGCCAATCAGCACGCACGATGCGGTGGCAATCGAACTCCTTTCTGAAAATCTGCAACGCAGTCCAGCCGAAGAAAAACACGACATCGCGAGATGGACTGGAGCATGCTTGCCGGAACGGCGGCATCGTAGAGCCTACGTGGGCCGGTTGAACGACGGCTTTCCACAGGCTACGTGGTTCGTTGAGGGTGACGCCAGCGACGAACCGGGCTCGATTGCCTTCTGTTACGGAGGACAGGGTAGCCAGCATCAGTCAATGAGTACCAGGCTCTACGAACGCTATCCGGTCTATAGAGATGCGATCGATACCGCGGATCAATTATTCACCGCACATTCCGGCTATTCCATGTTGCAAGATCACGGTTACTGCGGTTCAGAGCTCGATGATGAAGCCTTGCTGGACGTGCGTGTTGCCTTACCGGCTATCGTCTTCTCGCAAATCGCGCTTACCGAGTTACTGCGTCACTTTGGAATCACACCGGACATTGTGATGGGGCATTCGAACGGCGAGATGGTCGCGGCCTGGGCGTGCGGGGCTTTGTCCCTGGACGACCTCTGCATGCTCACGTACGTTCGCGCGCGGGTACAATCAAAGATGCGAGAAGGGCGCATGGCGGCCTGGGCGTCGACTCCCGAACGTGCAGCCGAGATGCTCTCGGAATTGGGCATTGAGGATCAGGTAACCATTGGCGCGTATAACGGACCCACGGCTCTCACGTTGTCCGGAGAGCCCGATGCGATCTCGCAGGCAATCGCGTATGGAAAGAAAGCCGGGATCCATTGCACCGAGATGGCGGTCAAGCGTGCCTATCACAGCCACCACGTCACCGAAATTCTCAAGGAGTTTCACGAATCGCTCGCGTCGCTGCAGCCCGAATCCTGTCGTATCCCGTTCATATCGACCGTGTCCGGGCTCGATGCGGTGAAGACGGGGCGGATTCTCGACGTCGACTACTGGGGCAAGAACATCGCGCGGCCGGTGGATTTCCTGGGTGGATGCTTGGCGTTGCGAGGACAGGCGCAGTTCGCGGTGGAAATCTCGCCGCGGCCGGTCTTGTCCAGTTACCTCATGGAGAGTCTCGACGGCAATGTCATCATGACGCTACAGAACAGGCTGACCGAAGATGAATCCCTATTGCGCGGTCTGGCTGAGCTTTTCGTTCGCGGTGTCAGCGCAGACTGGTTGGCCGTCGATCCGCCACGGCGCTTTGTTCCCGCCCTGCGCGTCCCGTGGTTGCATGACACCGCGTATCGTAGCGCGTTCTGGAAAACACCGCGCATTCAACCTGCCGGTGATCTGCACGCTGACCTGAATGGATTGAAAATCTCGCGTGGGGCGCATGGCTTTCTGGCTGACCACGTAGTCGAAAACCAGACGGTCATGCCGGCAGCAGGGTTTATCGCGCTGGCGACGTCGACCGGCACGGCAAGGAAAATCATGGGTGTCGAGTTTCATCGGTTCTTGCCCCTCTGGGTTGGGGGTGATGAAACGGACGTCAAGATCAATCGAGACCGGGACGGCCGATGGTCATGCACCAGTGCCAACGGCAGTCATGCGCAGTGTACGCTGCTCGACAATCCTGCGGACGATTTGCCCCCGGAAGTCGACGTGGCTTCCTGCACGGAAAACTGTCAGAAGCAGGGAAAGGTGGATCGGCTCTACGCAGCGTGCCGCCGTCACAGCGGCCTGCACCTTGGGCCTGCATTTCAAAGTGTGCGGGAGATCAGCTTCGGCGATGCACAAGCCCTCGCCGTGGTGCGTGCGCCCTTGCATGTACGTGGCGAGTTTGCCCGCCGCACGCTTACGCTCGACGGCTGTTTTCAGGTTCTCGCTTTTCTGAGCGGCTGCGACAGCGATTTCGTGGTACCGACCACAATTCACTCAATCCAGCTTCCCGACGGGAATCTTCCGACGGGGCAGGTGCTTTGCCACGCGGCCATACGCGCCTTGCGACAGGACCAGATCACCGGCGATCTGACCGTTTGGAACGATGGCCAATTGGTGATGCGAATCCGGGATTTACAACTCACCCGTATGTCATCCTCGGCGTCGCGTACGCCGTCTTTGTTTGCCTTGGAGTACCAGGTGCGCGGCATTGCCAACAGGCCTGCGTTGGACGAGCAGGCGAATGCGGTAAGCACATTGAAGCACGTTCTGGCTGCTCGCGAGAAAACGCAGGTCTTGAGGATTCTCGATCGTTCCGCCGATGGATGGCTGGAAGATCTGGTTCGTGAAGAACCTGCCCTATTCCCCCCGGGTCAGATCTTCATCGCGGCTGAGCGCGGAGCGTCATCGAATGCCCCTGATTGTATTCACGGCGTTGAAGAAATCGCTCCTTTGTCGCCGGCAAGCTTCGACATCGTGCTGGGCCACGATCATGGTGGCTGGGCCGTACCACAAGGCATGGTCATACCGCTGGATGCCGAAACGGACGCCGCGAAATCAGCCGATCCCAACGCCGACTTCAACGCCGAAGTGGCGATGTGTACATTGGGTGAAGATTCGTTGCATTGGCCGCGCGCTCGATGCGTGACTGATCCAGCCGAGGCGAATCTGGTCGTCGATTTTCGCGAATCCTTAGTTGAGGCAAGCGCAACACTGCGCGACCTTCTGGACACTCAAGCGACACCGACCGTCCTGTTCGTCGTTCGGGAAAACCCCGACGAGATGCCGTCGCCCATGTGGGGCTTCGCCCGTGCGGCACGCAATGAGAACCCTGCTCTTCAAGTGTACGTCGTGGGCGTTCCGGGATCGACGACGTTGAAGAAGATTGGCGGCTGGCTCGAAGAACTCTACCGAGGCGGTTTAGGGGCGGACTTCGAGCTACGACGGCTGGACAAGGAGTGGCACGCGCCGCGTCTTGTGGGGGTCGTCCCCCCGGCGCTCAAGACGCACCATGGGGATTATCGCCTGGAGGTGGCTCGGCTCGGACAGATCGAGTCGTTGCGCTGGCGGGCGGTGAACGCCGAATTCGAAGGACTCCGGCCACATGAAGTCCGGGTTCGCGTCACCTGTGTGTCCCTGCATTTCAAGGACGTCTTGCTTGCGCTCGGCATGCTCCCGGGATTCACGCCGCTGCTGGGCGTGGAATGCACGGGGGAGATTATCGAGATGGGCTCCGCGGTCCCAGCCGAGTATCCGGAGCTCCAGCCGGGCGCGCAGGTTCTGTGCCTGTCGATGTCCACCGACAAGGGCGAACAGCGAGATGGCTTGTTCGGAACCACGGCGGTCGTTGATGCGCGCTGCACGCTTATCAGACCCACGGGATATTCCGACGCCGAAGCCGCCGGGTTCCTCGGCGTGTATTCGACCGCGTGGTACGCGCTGCACGACATCGCGCACCTCGAAGCAGGTGAGACGGTGCTGATTCATTCGGCGGCAGGCGGCGTGGGGTCGGCCGCGGTTCAAATCGCTCGCTCGCTCGGAGCGAAGGTGATTGCGAGCGCGGGTACCGAGGAAAAACGAGCCTACCTGCGGGACACATTCGGGATCGACTGCGTACTCGATTCCCGCCAGCCGCAGACCTTCGTCGAAGTCACCCGCGAACACACCAACGGGCGCGGCGTGGACGTGGTGCTCAACAGCCTGTCGGGTGAAGGCCTGACCGAAAGCTTACGATCCCTTGCCGCGTCGGGACGCCACGTCGAGATCGGCAAACGCGACATCATGGCGGATGCACCCCTGGGCCTCTCGGGCTTGCAGAACAACATTTCGTTTCTCAGCGTCCATCTTGACATTCTCGATCACACCCACCCCCAGCGCTTGCGCAGCTTGGCCGAGACGTGTGTTGCCCGGCTCGCCAGCGGTCAGGCGAAGCCAATCCCCAGTATCAGCTTTTCCGCCGACAAGGTGGTTGATGCGTTTTGGCTGATGAGCACCGGGCGCCATTACGGTAAAGTCATCGTAGAGATACCGCGCGGCTTCGACCCAAACGCCCGGGGAAATGGTGCCCACGTGACGGCGGTCGAACCGATCCCGCATGCGTTGTTCTCGGCCGCGGAAACCCAACTCATCACCGGTGGTACGGGTGGAGTGGGCTTGGCGCTCGCGAGATTTCTCGCCTCACGGGGCGCGGGGCGCATCGTGCTTGCGAGCCGACGCGGGGCGTCGAGCCGACGCATCGAACTGACGCTTGAGAGCTTGCAAAGCGCTCACCCTCATTGTGACTTCTGCATCGCCTTGGTGGACGTCACCAAGGAGGCTGATCTGGTCAACCTGCTGTCAGGCGAGCCGAACATTACCGGCATCTTTCATGCCGCGACGGACTATGAGGCGCAGCAGACGACGGAAGTCCATGAACGGGATCTCGGAACGTTCGCGATCAAGATGGAGGCCGCGTGGAAGCTCCACCAACTGACTGCCGATAAACCTTTGCGTCACTTCGTCATGGTGACCTCGCTGGCGGGATTGCACGGGAACTCGAATCAAGCCGTGTACGTTGCAGCGAATGCAGCGCTGCATCACCTTGCGAACACGCGTCGAGCCCGAGGCCTGCCGGCAGTAGCGATTGATTTTCCCGCCATGCTGGGCGTAGGCCGGCTGAGCGAACCGCAGAATGTGGAGGAGCTCGACATCAACGTTGACCGGGGCTTTGAGGCGGTATCGTATTCCCGCATCGAGCCATGGCTGGAGCGACTGCTGGCACAGCCGGACGGGCTGCCCCCGGTCATGGCCCTTGACTGCCCTTCGTGGCCGGCCTACCTGCGCCTCAATCGAAATCGGACGCTGTTCGAGCATCTCGTGCCCCGTGGCGCGCGTTCGGAAGGTGCGGGGAGTCCTGCCGGCAAACAGGACCTTGACCTCGACACCGTCACCGCGGAGGTGTGCGGAAAAATAGCCTTTCTGCTCGGAGCAGTCGCAGAGGAGATTGATCTCGATTTGCCATTGATCCATCTTGGCGTGGATTCCCTGGCGGCGCTCGAGCTCGTAAGTTGGGTTCGTTCGGAATATGGGATCGAGATCTCCCAAACCGAATTTCTGTCGGGCATCACCTCCGGAGGGCTGATTGATCGGATCGTCGAAACAGCCTCGACGACCCATGTCAAATCCGGCGGTGCACGTCCGCCGGAGCACATGGATGACACGGATGCACCGTCCATACCGATGCCCACCGAAACCAACTCCTCCCCGCCTGTTTCGCCGTCGTCCTCACCGAAGCAAGTCGCCCCTGCCCCGAGGATCGAAGAACGCCCCATCCGCGAGAAGACCCACCAGGGATTTCGCCGGATCGACTTCATCGCAGCGCCGGTGGTTGAGCCGGGTCAACTGAAAATCGCGGTTCCCGAATTTCTGTCCGCAGCCTTTATCGACAAGCTGCTAGATGCGTTGCGCTCGAATTCCCGCGTGCTCGCATTGCGCAGATCGGGGCAATCCAAGAATTTCTGTCTGGGGATGAACCTGGAAGAGGGCGCATTCGGTACCGCCGAGATGAGCGATGGACTTGAGAAGTTCGCCGAGTTGTCTACTGCCCTGCGGGAATCCAGGATGCCGGTGATTTCGGTCATAGAAGGCGGCTGCCGCGGAGGGGGCATGCTGTTTCCAAGCCTTGCCACGTATGTCCTCGCGACCGAAGACGCATCCTTCGGTTTTCCGGAGATTCGTCGCGGTGGCCTGCCCGGGGTCGTGAGTGTGGCGGCGCAACGTCGTCTGACGGCAGCCGCTTGCCAACGGTATATGTTGAGCGGCGACGTGTTCGATGCCGACAAGGCGATCGAACTCGGGTTCGTTGATTTTCTTGGCTCGCCCCAAGACGTGGAGCGCGAGATGGAGCGAATCCTTGGTCGATTCGCAACCATCGATCCGAAGCTGCTTTCTGCCGGCAAAGCGGCCTGTCCCGCACCGACCATGGATGAAGCGCTATTGACAATGGGTGGGCTTGACAGGCGTGAGCAGGCGCCGAGGCAAGATGAAACGCCGTTAGTTTGTCTCCTGCATAACGAGTCCGATGGAATCTTGGTGGTGGAGTTGAACGACCCGGAGCATGGAAACGCAATCGACTCGGCGATCGCTGATGATTTACGCCGCGCCGTCGATACGGCAAGGACGTTGACCAATGTGCGGTGCGTCGTGTTTCAGGGAACCGGACCGCATTTCTGTGTCGGAGTCAATCCGTACACCTTCATTCCCCGCACGAAATTGCTGCCTATACTGACGGCGGCCAGCGTGACCTATGACATCTACCGGGCGTTCGTCTCCATTCGCGAGCTCGGGGTCCCGGTGGTGTGTGTCGTGCACGGCAAAGTCATGGGCGGTGGGCTGGCTGCAATGATCAACGCGGATTTCCGTATCTGTACCAAAGACGCAAGCATCAACTACGGCAACCTCCCCCGTGGCGTGTGTCCGGGCATGTTGCTGTCCGAGAATCTCGAACGATTAGTGGGCAAGCGTTGGGCGACCGAACTCTATATGAACGACTACACCGTCACAGCCGACACCGCACTTGCGATAGGCTTAGTGAACGAGATTGCCGATGACGGGACCGCAGCCAAGGCCACGGCACTGCGTATGGCCAAGCAGATCGCAGCCTATGCACCCCTGGGAGTCCGCACCACGATGACGCTGACGCGACCGCCAATTGATGAAGCGCGACTCGCACGCGAGAGCATCGGAATGGCCCGCTGCAACATTCATGGTGAGACCTTCTCGGAAGGCTGGAAAGTGCCGGAGCGGTATCTGACCGTGGGCAAGGGTGGTCCACCATCGTGGCTTCAGTCGGACGAGGTATTGCGGCCTTCCCAGAAATTGGCCGGGGCAAGTACTGAGCAGGCGCCGGCACAGATACGGCAAACTTCCGGGCGTCGCGCCACCAAGGTGGGGATTCGCCACATGGAACTGTACCACCCCAACTTCATGGTTGAGCAATCCGAGATGGAGCACCATCATGGCGCGCCCGGAAAGTACACGGCCGGTCTGGGGCAGGAGTCGATCACGTTCTGTGGTGACAACGAAGACGTGATTTCCATGGCGATGACGGTGGTTCACCGGCTGATGAAACGTGCAGGCCTGGATTGGGGAAGCATCGGGCGACTGGAGGTCGGGACCGAAAGCCTCGTCGATCGCAGCAAAAGCATCAAGACCCATTTGATGCATCTCTTCGAAGCACACGGCTGTTGTGACATGGAGGGGATCGATACCTACAACGCGTGTTACGGCGGCACGGCGGCACTGTTCAATACCGTGTCATGGTGCCAGAGCGAAGCATGGGACGGCCGCTACGGGTTGGTGGTGTGTGTAGACATCGCCGATCTCAACGTGGAGCAGTCATTCCTGAATGGCGCCGCGGCCGTGGCAATGCTGATTGGGCCGGATGCAGACCTGGTGATGGAGCCCGAGCGGGGCAGCCACATGATGGATACGTGGGACTTTTACAAGCCCGTGGGCTGGAAAGATCCGTATCCGCTCATGCGAGACGGCGAATATAGTATCGACGTGTACATAGCGTGCCTGGATGGCGCTCAAAAGGCTTTATCGAACCGGCTTGGCGTCAGTTCCATCCTGCACCACGACGATTTTTTCGTGTTTCACTGCACCAGTACCTATCTGTGCCGCCGCGCCTTCGACCGGCTGGTTGCGAACTCGGAACCTGACGGCATCCCGCTATCGGAGAAGCTCAGGCTCTACCAGGAAAAAGTCCATCCGGGCACGCTGCTGACCAAGCAGATAGGATCGACGTACACCGCGTCCTGTTACGTCAATCTCTATTCACTGCTTCTTCATCGCTATGAGGACATCGTCGGAAAAACCATCTGCATCTACTCCTACGGCTCCGGTACCACCGCCAGCATGTATCGTTTGCGGGTCGAACGGCCTCCGAGGATAGACCGCGATTCGATGCGGCGTATCGACAACCGGGTGAAGCTCGACCCCCAAGCCTTCATCGAACTGACCCAACGATACTCCAGCGGATATGCGCGTTTCCCGTTTGAGCCGCAGTGCCGGGACCACCGGCAGCCCGACGTCTACTATCTGTCCCGGGTCGACGAGTGGGGCCGGCGGTCGTATCACTTCGGTCTCGACAAGCAAGCAGGCGATGGCAGAAGCATTCATCAGCGACCGGACGCCGAGAAGGAAACCGCTGACACGCGGGACGAGATCCACAAATGAAGCCTCGCCTGTTTCCCGGCTCGAGGGACGGCCCCTGGTGAAGACGTGACGGTCCAGCGCTTCAGCCAGACGATCATTGACCGCCGGTGGCTCGTCATGCTGGCGAGCGTCGCATGGATCCTCCTCCTGGCTTATGGCGGAAAGTTTCTGTCGTTCAGTGCCGACACCCGCGTCTTTTTCTCCCGGGATAACCCACACTTGTTGGCCCTGGAATCTCTTGAAAACATCTACTCGAAGACTGACTATCTGGCATTCGTCGTCGCGCCCAAGGACGGCGATGTCTTTACGCGCGAATCTCTCACCGCAATCGAGAAAATGACCGAGGCTTCCTGGCAAATACCGTATTCCAGCCGTGTCAGTTCAATGACCAACCATCAGCACATCGAAGCGGATGGTGATGATCTGCTTGTGTCATCTCTGGTCGAAGATGCCTCATCATTGACCGATACCGACATCGAACGTATACGCCATATCACGCTTGGCTCTCCACGGCTGATCGGACGCTTGGTGAGTGAAAACGGTGCTATCAGCTCTATCATTACCGTGTTAGCCAACAAACCAAGCAATGACGTCAATGCGGTACAGGACATTGCAGCATACGCGCGTGGCTTGGCTGGTGATTTTGCGCAAAAGTATCCTGACATTGCTTTCTATCCGACAGGCAGTGTCATGTTCGATGCGGCATTCCTGGAGGTGCCCCAACAGGACATGAAAACGCTGGTCCCGCTGATGTTCCTGTTGATGCTGCTGATCATGTGGCTGATTTTACGCACGCTGTGGGGCACGGTTGGCATATTAACGGTCATTCTCATGTCTGTAATCGGCACGCTCGGCGCCGCTGGATGGTACGGCGTCGTGTTGAACGCCGGGGTGATGAGTGCGCCGATCATTATTTTGACGTTGTCGGTCGCGCACTGTGTTCACGTGATCTCCACCATGCAACTGGCAAGGCGAGATGGCGCAGGCAAACACGAAGCCATAACCGAATCGTTGCGAATCAACATGTCGCCGATTTTCATCTCAAGTGTCACGACGGCGATCGGGTTCATGTCCCTGAATTTCTCTGATGCTCCGCCTTTCAGGTTGCTGGGCAATATTTCCGCGGCAGGAATCATGATCGCGTTCGTCCTTTCGATGACGTTTCTACCGGCGTTCATGGCGGCGACACCTAACCGAGTCGGCGTTGGTCAAGCACGCAGCCGCTTGGCCATGGAGTGGTTTTCGGAATTTGTGATAACACATCGAGCGGTGGCACTCTGGGTGACCAGCGGCACCATCCTGGCACTCATGCTTGGCATGATCAGGATTACGATCGACGACAATTTCGTCAAATATTTCGACAAACAATTCCCCGCTCGCATGGCTCTGGAGTTTGCGGAGGACAACCGTATCGGCTTCGGCGGATTGGAGTATTCAATTCCGGGCGGTGCTGATGGGGCGATCACCGATCCGACCTATCTCACCGACTTGGAAAAACTCGCCGATTGGTTTCGCCGTCAGCCCAAAGTCACGTACGTCGCGAGCTTCAGCACCATCATGAAGCAACTGAACCAGAACATGCACGGTGACGATCCTGCGTATTTCAGAATACCGAAAAACAAGGAGATTGCTGCTCAGTACTTGCTGCTGTACGAGATATCCCTGCCATATGGTTTTGACATCAACAATCAGATCAATATCTCGAAATCAGCGACCCGATTCATGGTGACCATGATTGATATGTCGTCCGGCGAGTTGCGTCAATTGGATCGACGCGCACAAGCCTGGATGTCCGCCAACGTGCCTTCCTTTCAAAGTCCGGCGACAGGTCAGTTGGTCGTCACTGCCTATATATCGGAACGGAATATCAATGCCATGTTGGTGGGGTGCGTGATCGCGCTGGTGCTGATTTCGTTCATTCTCATCTTCGCGCTGCGAAGCCTGAAAATGGGGCTGGTCAGCCTCCTCCCGAACCTGTTCCCCGCTACCATGGCGTTTGGGCTGTGGGGATATATCAATGGCGAGATCGGGTTGGGACTCTCGACCGTGCTGGCGATGACCTTGGGTATCGTGGTTGACGATACCGTGCACTTCTTGAGCAAGTATCTCCGTGCGCGCCGCGAACACCATATGGACGCGCTACAGGCCTGCCAATTCGTTTTTGGCACGGCCGGCCCGGCGCTCTGGATCACATCCGTCACGCTAATTGTAGGATTCGGTGTGCTGTCGCTGTCTGAATTCAAGGTCAATGCGGACATGGGTCTGCTAAGCGCCTTTACGATTGCGCTAGCGCTCGTCACCGACTTCGTCTTCTTGCCTGCCATCTTGATGAGATTCGACAGCCGTTTGACATGATCCGGCAATCGTGCTACCCGTTGCAGGATAGGCGGCGCTAAGCCTGTCTCAGCAAACGGGTATTCCAATGTTCTTGTGATAATGCAATGAAGGACAAGGGTACCAGGAAGATGCGTCGGCGCGTGATGAGGAAGATGGGATGAACGAGACAACGACAGGCCCCGACATACTGTTAGTGCTCAAGCAAACCAAAGCCGAAATGATTCCGAAGATTCCTTGGCGCCTACGGGCGGGGTATGGGGTCAATTATCTCAGCAATTATTTTTTCAGCAAAAGCAGACCGCTCAACCCGGAGATTGTTGACGGACTGAAACAGAACCTGCGGCCGTTAGGAAAAGCGCAGTTTCGTGAACTTCCACGTTTCAAAGTGGAAGACATCACGCCGCGCGTGTTTCAAGATGCGATTCGGGAGTCGATCCCTTTCGTCATCGAAAATCTCTTGGGCAACGCCGACATGTTGAATTGGAATGTGGATTATCTGGACCGGCATATCGGGAAGATTGAAGTGCCCATTCATCAACTCACCGCGAATGGGTATACTTCGGGAGAAATCAATCGAAAGGGCACGTTTCACGAAGTATTTGAAGATATGAGGCTGGGTCTCGGCGCTCGAAAATATATCGACAACGTCTCTGACGTGTTCGATCAATGTCCTCAACTCATGAAGGATATACCATTGGATCGGCTCAAGCAGTACATGGCTCGCCGGTTCTGGGGCCAACAGATCTTTTTGGGCGGCAAAGAGACGGGGAGTCGTTTTCATTGTGCGAGCCAATGCAATCTTTTTATCATGGTCGACGGGATCAAAAACTGGCTCTTTGCCCACCCTCGTGCCTCCGTACTCTTTCAACCCAGGATGAATCCTTACGGCATTTACAGTTATTCAGACGTATACGATCTTCATACCCCGGACGAGCAAGCCCAGACCCTGTTCGACAGAATCCCGTTATTGCGAACCAGCCTGGCGAAAGGAGATGTCCTGCTCAATCCACCTTGGTGGTGGCATTCAGTAAAGAATGCAACGGCCCAGACAATTGCCATGGCGACTCGTTGGGAAGCTCCCTATTTCTTGAACGACAACTGGTTTTATTCAATAATTCAGTTTCTCACGCCTCACCAAATCCGTTTGTGGCTTCACCTCACGCTCGGTGGAAGGCTCAAAGATTCCATGCTGAAGCTCAAAATCAGGGAGCGGTAATGATGAGGTCCGATTCATGCCAAAGTTGCTCCAGGAAATACACAGTACAATCGATCACAACTCATCGAGCACGATCATGCGGAGGAGGACTCAAGGATTCCATGGTTCAGCTAAAGATCCACGGCTAGGCTCAAGGTAAGCGGAATGGACATGTACCCTCCCTTTCCTGTTTTCCGCCCGAAAGCAACTGACGGTATTATTCGTTTGGCACGACCAGACGCAGAGGGGGGAGTGGTTCCGGCTAAGACTGGCATGCGCGCCGGGATTACTGAATCCGGCGGATGCCTTCATGCGGTTGCTGAGAACGAGAGGGCGGGGAACTGATGCAATGCTCCTGAACCGTATCCAAAATGCGATCGGCAAGAAGACGTTTCGGCAATCGTTCGACCTCAATGGGTGTTCCGTGACGAGGGAGGAGAATGACTTCATTGGTCTCGTTGCCAAATGCCGATTGCGACCCCGTAATCCTGTTAATCACCAGTAAATCGAGGTTTTTTTGATGCAGTTTTTTGCGGCCGTTGGCAAGCAGGTCCTCGGATTCCGCCGCAAATCCGACTAGCACGTGGTGCGTCCGTTTCCGTGACAACGCTTGCAGAATGTCCGTGGTCCGCTCGAGTTCCAAGGGCTCGCCGGTCCACTCGTGTTTTTTGGCCTTTGCGGACGAGGGGTGCCGGGGCCGAAAGTCTCCGACCGCCGCCGTCATCACGAGGACGGTGGCCCACGCAAACCGGGCATCCAATTCTTGATACATCTCTTCAGCCGTCAGCACCGAGACGCGCGTCACGTTGGGGGGAGACGGCAGCGCCGTCGGTCCGCTGACGAGAAGCACTTCCGCCCCCCGTTGGGCCGCGGCTTCCGCCATCGCGTATCCCATTTTTCCCGAAGAGGCATTCGTGATAAAGCGTACCGCATCGATGGGTTCCCGCGTGGGGCCGGCCGAGATGAGCACCCGCTGCCCGGACCAGTCCCGCCGAAGAGCGAGACGGGAACGCACCGCCTCCATAATCACGTGTTCGGCAGGCAACCGTCCTTTTCCGAGCAGGCCGGACGCCAGGGGGCCGTCCTCCGGATCCAATACCACGATCCCGCGATCGCGCAACGTCCGCGTATGCGCCACCAGCGCAGGATGGTCCCACATTTCGCCATCCATGGCCGGGGCCATCACGATGGGACATCGTGCGGCCACGAACAACGTGCTCAGCAGATCATCCGCCAAGCCCAGCGCACATTTGGCCAGGCAGTTCGCCGTCGCCGGGGCCACCAGGATCAGGTCCGCCTCTTCAGTCGCTCTCAGGTGCGGCAGGGATTGGGAATCGGTAAAGAGCCGTTGAAGAACCGGCCGGCCGGACAACACTTCGAAGGTCAACGGCGCCACGAACTGCGTGGCGGACGACGTCAGGACCACGGACACCTCCGCCCCTTCCTCGACAAGCGTCCGAAGCAGCGATACGGCTTTATAGGCCGCAATGCTGCCCGTGACACAGAGGACGATCCGTTTGCCTTGTAATGCCTTCTCGCTCATCATGGGTTCTCGTGCTGGGCCATGCTTCTGTCATCCCTGAGATTGTAGGTTGGATTAGCGTAGCGTAATCCAACAATTCCGTGAGACTGAGTGTCGGGTTACGCTCCGCTAACCCGACCTACCCCCGCTGCTGTTAACTCTCTCTACCTCCCCTCACCCCTCCCGACCCTTCGCTACGCTTCCTTCGACAAGCTCAGGACAGGCAGGGCAGGCAAAGGAGGGGAACCGGCGACGGGCCGCTCTCACGCCTGGGCCTCGGGCTCTGCCTCCACGGCGGGTTCCTTCGGCGAATCGTCAACATAGACGCTGAGTTGCTGCTTGATTTCCTTGGTGTCTTCATCAGCCTCCGTCAACAGGACCGGTTCGAATTCACCGTCCGGGCCTCTCTTGGCTTCACGAAGAGCCTGACGCGCTTCCTCTCCCATCAAATACGGCACCTTGTCTCCCAACACTTCCTCAAGAGCCATGGAGGTTTCTTTTGCAAATTTACTCGTTTGCGGTTGCGTGGTCCCGCGCATGATCTGTTTCGCCCGTTGGGCGGCGACCAGCACGACTCGATAACGAGAATCGAACTTGCTGTCTCTATCGTCCGGAAGCAGTGGAAGTGTATCAATCATGATCGAAACTCCTTTAGTGAATAAGGTTACGTGGTCATCTTCTTCATTGTCACGGGTTCGACCAACCCATTTTCCACAAGGGATTCAGGATCCAATCGGTTGGTCTTCACCCGTTCGGCCAGAATAATGGACTCCAATTCTTTCGTCGCCTGCAGGAGTTCTTCATTCCGAACGAAGTAATGATAGGCTTTGAAATTCGCAATTTCATCACTCGCTTTGTGGAGACGACGCTGGATTTCCTCCGGGGTATCCGAGGCTCGTCGACAGAGCCGTTTTCGAAGGATCTCAAGTGACGGCGGAGCCACAAACACGTACACGGCCCCGGCAAAGCGTTCCATAATTTGCTTGGCCCCCTGGGCATCGATATCCAACAACACGTCGAGCCCTTTATGCAGGGCATCCAACAACGGCTGTTTCGGGGTGCCGTACTTATGGCCATACACTTCTGCCCACTCGACAAACGCATCCTCCTGAACGAGGTCCTGAAACTTTGCATCATCGACAAAACAATACTCGACACCGTCTTGCTCACCCGGCCTCGGGCTCCTTGTCGTATAGGACACCGACAACGTGGTACTCGGCAGCCGGGTCACGATATTTTTGCACAACGTGCTTTTCCCCACACCGGAGGGTCCCGACACCACAACCAAGACACCGTCAGCCGACATCAGACAAGCCTTCTCCGCAAGAGGCGCTATTCCACATTTTGCACCTGCTCCCGAATCTTTTCCAGTTCACTTTTGAGCTGAATGACGTGCTGCGAGATCTCCGCGTCATTCGCCTTGGACCCTATCGCATTCACTTCACGACCCATTTCCTGCAACAAAAAATCCACCTGCCGTCCGACCGGCTCCCGTTTTTTTATCATCTCCTCAAATTGTGTGCCATGGCTCTGGAACCGGATGAGTTCTTCCGTCACGTCACACCGGTCGGCAAAGAGCGCCAATTCATGGTTGAGCCGCGTCTCCTGATCACCCGTCGAGCCGATCAACGCTTGTACGCGCGCGCGCATGCGTTCCTGGAAGCCTTTGACCACGAGCGGCAGACGCCGCTGTATCGACCGGTGAAGCTCGCGAACCACCTTCAGCCGGTTCGCGAGGTCGACCTGTAGAGCTTTTCCCTCTTTCGACCGCATGAGGTCAAGGTCCGCCAGCGCACCCGACGCGAGCCGCTTCACCACCCGACTCATGTGTTTGTCATCGAGCGGGGTCTCGGCAACGCGAAAAATTTCCCGGAATGAAGCCAGGAGATCGATGTCGATTTGTCCCCCCAACCGGAAATCCCGCTGCAACGTTTCGAGGGCCTGATAATAGTGCCGCGCCAAAGAACGATCAAGCGTGACGTGTTTGCCACGTTCATTGCCTCTCCCATAGGCGACGACAAGCTCGATTCTCCCCCGGCGACATTTTCGGGCCACCAGCCCCTTCAGTTCCTCTTCCCACTCAAACCCGCCTTTGGGCACCCGGATGACGATTTCCCGAAATCGATGGTTCACCGACCGGACTTCCACGTCCACGGCGAGCCCGTGACAGGTTCCCTCCCTTTTTCCAAAACCCGTCATGCTTTTCAACATGGTCGCAGCAGCTTTCCTTCCCATTCACAGTCTTCATACAGCACGCAGGAGGCACATTGGGGTTTCCGCGCCAGGCACACGTAACGGCCATGGAGCAAAATCCGCTGCGAGCCTTCGATCCAGTCCCGGGCGGGCCAGACCGCCTGCAAGTCAAACTCGATTTTCGTCGGGTCGGTATTCCTGGTGAGTTGCAATCGCTGGGCCACGCGTTTCACGTGAGTATCCACGACAATCGCCGGCACGCGGAAACAGGCACCCAACAGCACGTTGGCGGTCTTTCTTCCAATTCCGGGCAACGACGTCAATTCTTCCATGGTCCCCGGCACGCTCCCCCCAAACTGCGAGATCAGGGCTTGACTGCACTTCACTAAATGTTGCGCCTTGTTCCGGTAAAACCCCGTTGGTTTGATCAGCGCTTCGAGTTGCGCTTGCGACGCGCGGGCTAATTCCCGGGCCCCGGGATAGGTCGCAAACACCGCCGGCGTCACACGGTTCACCCGTTCATCCGTACATTGGGCCGACAGGATCGTCGCCACCAGCAATTCAAAGGGAGTGGTGTAGCTGAGTTCCACCGGCGCGTTCGGGCCCTGCGTTCGAAGGCGTTTCAGAATCCGACGGGCACGGGTCATTGTGGATTTTTGATTGTGGATTGCTGATTTTGGATTGCCGATTTCCGATTTCCGATTTTTCATTGCCATTTCCCAATCCAAAATCCTCAATTCACAATCCACAATGCTCCTCATTGTTGATTCTTCACCCTGCCTCCGCCACAGACCCGAACGGCACATTCGATTCCAAGACATCGGCAATCGCGTCTAGTAGCGGGGCCATGGTCTCTTTCCGGAGAGCCGAGACACACAAGGCCCTTCGACTTCGCTCAGGGCAGGCCTGAAAACGCCGCTCAAGAATGTCCACGTCTTCCGGCGACAATTGATCGCATTTATTCATAACCAGCACCTGGGCCACGTGTTGCAACTCAAGTTCATGCAAGAGTCCTTCGACAACGTGTATCTGCTGATCACGATCCAACGCGGTCGCATCCACGACGTGCACCAGCAAGTCAGCCTGGCGTAGTTCGTCGAGCGTCGTGCGAAAGGCTTTCAGGAGATCCCGGGGCAGGTCTCGAATGAACCCGACGGTATCGGTCAGAATCACGTTCCGGCCCGAAGGAAGCCTGAGCCGTCGATTGACGGTATCCAAGGTTTCAAACGGCTGATTTTTGGCCGAGACGTGGCTATTGGTCAAGGTGTTCAGCAAGGTGGATTTCCCGGCATTCGTATAGCCGACGATCGACACGACCGGAGTACCCTGGCGCAAACGCTTGGGCCGTTGCTGCTCCCGTTGACGACTCGAATCCTTCAATTCACGTTCGAGATGATGGATCCGATCCCGTACTCGTCGCAGATCGGTTTCCAGTTTGGTTTCGCCTGGCCCACGGGCCCCGATGCCTCCTCCCAAACGGGAGAACGCCGTGCTGGATTGAGACAACCGAGGCAACAGATACTTGAGTTGCGCGAGTTCCACTTGAATTTTCCCGGCGCGGGAATGCGCCCGGCTTGCAAAAATATCCAGGATCAACTGCGTCCGATCGATGACCTTCAACTCGATCATCTCGGATAACGACCGGATCTGGGTCGGGGTGAGATCCCGGTCGAAAATCAATAAGTCCGCCCCGCTTTGAAGCGCGTGGATGATCACCTCGGTAATCTTCCCCACCCCCAACACGTACTTGGGATTGATACGAGATAATCGTTGCGCCACGGTGCCGACCACTTGAATGCCCTGCGACGTCGCTAATTCCTGACACTCCTGCAGCCGTTCTTCCTGGTCGGCCCGGTTCCCCTGCGTGACACTGACCAGCAACGCACTGGGTTCGCCATCCGTTCGGCGAAGCGCCGGGGTTGCTTTAGAAATTTCAGCCTCCAGCGATTGCACGAAGTGATCACACCGGAACTGAAACGTCTGTAAGCTTTGCGGCGCCCATGCCTCATACACTTTCCCTTGCGTGTTGGGCGGCAGCAGGTGGGCTAACGAGATGGAAACAGGTTCTCCCCCGTCTCCCACGCCAAGCACCGCCATCAAATCCAAGCGAAGCAGCGCAAGGTCGGTCAGGTCGTCTTTGGTTAACGGTTGATTCTTGAGATGCGTATGCACGAACCGAACGCCTCGCAATAACCGTGGCCCCGACCGGCTCCGCGCCAGTTCCGGGATCACCAACTGACGGTCCGTTCCGATGATGACGGATTCAATGATGCCCCGTCGATTGATCAACAGCCCGATTTGCCGTCGAATTTCATGCGACAATTCCGTGCAGGAGCGAGCCAACTCCGGAGAAATGACTTTTTCGACGGGTACGCGCCGGCGATAGAGACGTTCAAGCCGCGTAACCTGCCCGGGTTTCAACCCGGTCAGATGTCCAATGGCATGTGGAATAGAGAGCCCCTTTCTCTTTTCCTCCCCTTTGTAAGGGGAGGGTAGGTGGGGTAGAAGCCCAACAGCGTCCGTCGAGGCCCCTACCAGGCTAGGCCCGACCCGCCCAGGCTCTACCTCCCCTGGCCCCTCCTTACAAAGGAGGGGAACAACAGGGCATGGTTCTCATTTCCATCAGAGGAACCGTACATGGTCTTGTGTGTGCATACGAACAACGATAAGATCCTTTCACATGCTCTAGGTTGGTGAGCCTGCCCCATTCCCCGTCGGCATGGCCTCGATAGCCAGACTGGGCTGGGCATCCAAGTCCCACGAAGACCACCGCTGTTGTTGGTAGGCCCACCACCCGGCAACGGCCACCATCGCGGCATTATCCGTACAAAAATGCATTGGCGGCAACGCAAGACGAATCCCCTCTTTTTCCGCGCGAGCATGTAAGGCCGCCCGCAAGCGAGAATTCGCGCAAACCCCGCCGACCACCGCCAATCCGGCAACGTGATGACGACGCACCGCCCGAAACGATTTTTCAACCAACACGTCCACAATGGCTTCCTGGTATCCCGCAGCGACATGCGCCGGCGAGGGCGACGCTTGGCGTGACTTCTGATCCCTCAAATAATACAACAACGAGGTTTTAATGCCACTGAAACTGAAATCGAACCCTCCCCGGTTCAAGTACGGACGCGGAAACCGGACGACTGACGGATCCCCCGATTGCGCCAGACGATCGAGCGCGGGACCACCCGGATAGGAGAGTCCCAGCATCTTGGCGCCTTTATCAAACGCCTCTCCCGCGGCGTCATCAAGGGTTTTTCCAAGAAGCCGGTATTCACCGCGTTGGGGGATGAGATACAAGTGGGTATGACCTCCGGAAACCACGAGCGCGATGCAGGGGGTCACAAAATCAGGATATTCCAACCACGCAGAGGCAATATGCCCTTCCAAATGATGCACGCCGATGCATGGCACGCCCAAGGCGTACGCCAGGGCTTTTCCAAAACTCACCCCGACGACCAGCGCACCGGCAAGTCCCGGCCCTTGCGTGACCGCAATCGCCCGAAGATCCGACCAACGGGCACCCGCCTGATCAAGCGCGGCCTGCGTCACCCCTTCAATCCTTTCCAGGTGTTTTCTCGAAGCAAGCTCCGGCACGACTCCGCCGAAACGGCCGTGCACCTCGTGTTGGGACGCCACAAGATTCGACAACAGATGCCCTTGCAGCGATAACACCGCGGCAGCCGTTTCGTCACAAGACGTTTCGATTCCCAGGAGACTCGGGGGTGGCATGCACGATGGAGGACTCGTGGGGTCTTGGCCGTTTCGACGCATCACCGGAGAAAAGTCGTCATAAAAAACAACGACTCTCGCCACGCGGGGTAACGAGAGTCGTTTATCAAGGGAAGGAAAGCAATTCGTGAATGATTTGTTGTCTTATGGCAACCGACGACGCAGCATCAGAGGTTCCTCAGACGCTCGCCATCGCCTCTTCTTCAACAAAAACTGGAGCGTTGTCTCGAAGTGCGACTTTAATTTTCTTGGTATCCTTGAAGCGCCCTCGAATGAGTTCATCGGACAAGGGATCACCCAGGAGCTTTTGGATGGTTCGCCTCATGGGCCTAGCTCCATACTGCGGTTGATACCCTTGTGTAATCAGCCATTGCTTGACGTCGTTGCCGATCTCCAATTGGACGTCACGCTCCGCCAACCGTTCGTTCAACTCGCGGATCATGATATCGATGATGTTCAGCAGATGCTCTTTTTCCAACGAATGGAAGACCACGAACTCATCAATCCGATTCAAAAATTCCGGGCTGAAACTCCGTTTCAATTCATCCAGAATATCACTCTTCATTCGCTTCCGGGTTTCCGCCTCTTCGACTTTTTGGAACCCGAGAGACACGCCTTTCTGAATGAGTTTCGTTCCCAGGTTGGACGTCATCACGAGAATGGCATTCTTGAAATCGACTTTCCGCCCCAGGCTATCCGTGAGCACGCCATCATCCAAGACCTGTAAGAGGACGTTGAAGATATCCGGGTGAGCTTTTTCAATTTCATCGAACAACACCACCGAATAGGGCCGCCGCCGTACTTTCTCGGTCAACTGTCCGCCTTCTTCATAGCCAACGTACCCCGGAGGGGCACCGAACAACCGGGAACTCGTAAATTTTTCCTGGTATTCCGACATATCGATTCGAATCAGGGCATCCTCGGTATTAAACAAAAACCCCGCCAAGGCTCGGGCCAACTCGGTCTTCCCGACACCCGTCGGCCCCAGGAAGATAAAGGACCCGATCGGCTTGCGCGCCTCCTTGAGACCGGCACGGGAGCGACGAATGGCGCGACAGACCGCCGAAATGGCTTCTTCCTGCCCCACGATACGCTTGTGGAGAAAGTCTTCCATGTGCAGCAGCTTTTCCGACTCTTCCTCTTCGAGTTTAAAGAGCGGAATGCCCGTGATCTTGGATACCACAAAACTGACTTCTTCAGCCCCGATCACCGGCTTATGCTGCTCCTGGTTCTTCTTCCAATCACGCTTGGCATCCTCCAGCAGTTTCCGCAGGCGTTCTTCTTCTTCCCGAAATTTCACGGCTTCTTCAAAACTTTGCAGCCCGATGGCGACTTCTTTTTCGTGCGCCACGCGCTTGAGTTCCTGTTCCAACGATTTCAACTCCGGAGGCAGTGAATAGGATTGCAACTTGGCTCTCGACCCCGTCTCATCAATCAAATCAATCGCCTTGTCTGGAAGAAATCGATCCGTGATGTAGCGATCGGTCAATTTCACGGCTTCCACCACCGCGTCATCTGAAATTTCCACCCCATGATGCTCTTCATAGCGGTCCCGCAAGCCCTGAATAATCTTGATGGTTTCTTCCACGGAAGGCGGATTCACGTAAATAGACTGGAACCGCCGTTTCAAGGCGCCGTCTTTTTCAATATGTTTTCGGTATTCATCCATGGTGGTCGCCCCGATACAGTGAATCTCGCCTCGAGACAACGCCGGCTTGAGCATATTGGCGGCATCGATCGACCCTTCAGCCGCCCCCGCCCCAACCAGGGTATGCAACTCATCGATGAACAAGATCACGTTGCCGGCCTGAACGATTTCCTTCATGACCACCTTCAGCCGTTCTTCAAACTGCCCCCGATATTTCGTGCCGGCAACCAGGGACCCCAGGTCCAAGGCGATCACCCGCCGGTTCAAGAGATTATCGGGAACGTCCATCGAGACGATTCGTTGGGCCAACCCTTCGACAATCGCGGTTTTGCCCACCCCGGATTCGCCGATCAAAGCCGGGTTGTTTTTGGAACGGCGGCTCAAGATCTGCAGAACCCGTTCGATTTCATCTCCACGGCCGATGACGGGATCCAACATGGAATCCTGCGCCAATTGCGTCAGGTCCCTGCCGAATTCATCGAGTGCGGGGGTGCTGCTTTTCTTGTCCCGCTCCCGTGTTCCGGATTTCCGCAAGAAGGTCACGGTCAATTGACGCGCCGTGAGCAGATTGCCGCCCAGGCTGCGAAGCACCTTCCCGCCGATCCCTTCCTCTTCCCGCAACAAGCCCAACAGGAGATGCTCGCTCCCGATGTGATTGTGTCCCAGAAGCCTCGCCTCTTCGACACCGTATTCAATCACCTTCTTGACTCGGGGGCTGAAGGGAATTTCCCCGAAGGTGACGGTCGTCCCACCAGTGGGCAAACTGCGTTCCACCTCCAAACGAATCTGTTCGGGAGACAACCCCATCTTCTTAATGATCATGAGGGCAATGCCATCGGATTCACGGAGAATGGCCAGGACTAAATGCTCCGTGCCGAGATAGTCGTTCTGATGGCGTTCAGCCTCTTCGCGGGCCAGAATAATAATCTTGCGACCTCTGTCCGTGAATCGCTCGAACATCTTCCCTCCTTTGGGGGTAAAGAATTCACCCCGTACGCGTCAGATCAATCACACCGTCATACGATCGTTAGTCTATCCATCCCCTCTGAAAACTGTCAAGGCAAGACCGCGACTGATACTGATAACGTAAGGTTTCACATTCCGACGCCGACGTCAAGAGGAACAGAACGCCCGCAACATTTCTCCGTTGACTCCGGAACGCGATGAACGATACAATTCAATTTCCGTCACTTCAGAACCGCATGGACGCGCCTCGACGTTTCAGTTCCCCTTCGCTGACCCATCTTTTCCATCAACGCATGAGTCGCTCGTGACTGTCATCGGCATCCTGACCAAGCCTCAATTTCCCGACATTCGCCCTCTCCTTGAGGAACTGCTCGACTGGCTCGGACGGAGACAGAAAGTCGTGCTGTTCGGCTCCTCCTCCGGGGAACACTTTCACGAAGGCGCACAACAGATCGATGAGCAAATCGCCGCTGAGGCCGACCTCGTGCTCGTGCTCGGTGGAGACGGGACGATGTTACGGGCAGCCCGACTCGTCGAAGAACGATCCATCCCCATCCTGGGGGTCAATTTGGGAGGCTTGGGGTTTCTGACGGAGAGCACGATAGAAATGATGTACGACTCTCTGGAAAAAGTCTTTGCGCAAGAATTCTACGTGGATCACCGCCTGCGCCTCCAGGCCCGGATCCATCACAAAAACGGAGAACGGCAGCAACGAACGGCATTGAACGACGCGGTCATCAGCAAAGGGATTTCGGGACGAATGATTGCCACGAGCATTCAGGTAGACAAACAATTCGTGACGACGCTCCGAGGTGATGGGTTGATTATTGCCTCGCCAACCGGATCCACGGCCTACTCCATGTCTGCCGGCGGCCCGATTTTGGACCCGAGTCTCGAAATCCTGGTGCTGACGCCCATCAGCCCCCATACCTTAACCCACCGTCCCCTCCTTGTCCCAAGCCAGGTCTTGTTGGAGATTGAATTAACCAGCCACGAGGGGGGCACCGTGACGTTTGACGGACAAATCGGGATTGCCATGGAGCATGAAGACACGGTCACGATCAGCGCCTCACCCCACAGAACGCACCTCATCCGCTTTCCCGACCGGACGTATTATGATGTCTTGAGGAATAAACTCAAATGGGGAGACGGCTGAGCCACAAGAGGAAAACCGATGAACAGAGATGAAGTCCTGAACCTGCTCCGAGCCCACAAAGTGATCCTTTCGCAACGCTTTGGGGTTACAGATCTCGCCCTATTCGGGTCAATCGCTCGTGACCAGGCATCAGAAGACAGCGACGTCGACATCCTGGTTCGTTTCGACGGACCGACAGACTGGAGACGATACTTCGACACTCAGTTCTACCTGGAGGACCTGCTGTGCCGTTCCGTCGATCTGGTAACCGACAAGGCACTACGGGCGGAACTGCGTCCCCATGTGGAGCGAGAGGCCGTCCATGTCTAGCGCCGGCCAAGAATCACGGGAGTGGCGCTTTTATGTGACCGATATGATCGAATTCGGTGAAAAGATCCGACATAGATGGCGGAACAAAGATCACCCCCAGTCGATCACGGCTGGCATTCAGGGCATTCGGTGCGTTCCTGCTCGGCCCGAAATTCATCGGACGTCAAAGGAAAGATCTGGTTGCACGTCGCACAGGAGCGAATTTCAAAAAACGCTTCTCCATCCTCGTGAATCTCGCATGGCAGCAACAGGTCCTGCGGGTCATAGCCCAGGGTTTTCCCATCGGGAAACTTCACGATAGCCAAGCGCACGTTGAAATGCTGAAAGACAGCTTCTCTGCCTTTCCGATCCTCACCGGACCCCACGACGCAAACGGGTTGCCCGGGTTTGCGTGCACGAAGATCTTTTAAGGTGCGATGGGAATCTATCGCCAACTCAAATTGGATCGCTTCCGGAGCCTGTGGGGTCGCCATAATCGTGGGAGTTGCGGTCTCGGACAAGAAGGTTAAAGACAGTGTCCAGCTTGTAGCACACGCAGAAAAATTCCGTCAAGATAACGAGCAGCCTTCGTGAAAGGGGGAGACGATGGCACCCATTATCATCTACCAGAAACCAACGTGTTCGACGTGTCGGCAAGTCATCAAGCTCGTTCAGGAAAGCGGACACGCCTTTACGGCCGTCAATTATTACGAAAAGCCATTGTCGAAAACCACGCTCAAAGCCTTACTGAAAAAGGGCAGCCTCAACGCCCGGGACGTGCTGCGTACGAAAGAAGAAAAATATAAAACGTTACGCCTCGCCAAAACCGACAAGTCCGAAGATGAATTGATCGAACTGATGATCACGTATCCCGATCTGCTCCAACGCCCCTTGGTCGAACAAGGCCAAACGGTCATCCTCGCCCGGCCACCGGAAACGGTGAAGCAACTCTGGGAACAGTCGTGAGCATGACACCATTCCATGGCAGGCGCCGGCGGCAAAGACGAACGTAACGGAAGGCACCCTGACGTCGAACGGCTTTACCGGGAGAGGTTATTCAGTTCGCCGTTTCGAGGTCGTATCTATGGGCACTGAAACGTCCCCAGGATGGCGTCGCTGGTCAAACCTAGCCTGTTCTTGATTTCCATTGGAAGGGTTTGGGATTCCTGATCTTCCGATCTAGACGAAAGAATGTCTTCAACTTCGCCCAATATTGACGTAAGATCGGCCAACCCAAGATATTGGGCGAGGTCCGTCGCTTGGCTGACCACCTGCTTGAATAAATTGGTTCCGGGATTCACGGAACGCAGGCTCATGAATCGCAGCAAAGACTTCAGTGACTGCCGATAGACGGCTTTGCATTGACCGAAGTTGAGGTCGGCTGACCTGCACATGGTCTGGTAGACGTCTGCGATTTCGGCATGCCGATTAGGAATCGGGCGATACTTCTTTATCCTGTCTGCCAGCAACAAGAACGTCTCACAGCTATGCAGGTGGTGTTGCAAGTGAAAGAGATTGCTTACTGCTGACTTCTGCTGTGTTTGTTTTGACTGTTCAGATCGAAGCACCCAGGTCAGATGGAAGATCGCTTGGGATGAATTCCTGCGCTCCTTGCACTCTGGAAAGTCCAAGCACTCGGCGTAATACTTGCCTAGCGCCAGATGACGATCGATCGGCGTCGCCCTGTCGATAATTTCGTCAGACAGATCGTCAAAGCTTACCGTGCCGAGTTGGTGATTGGCACGCTGGCTCTTCACCAAGAGAGAACCGCCGTTCGGAGTCAGTTCCAGTTTTCGAGGGACATCGAACGTTACCTTCGTATCATTGAAGGTCCGTTCCGTGATCTCGCCCAGCATCAAATCCGTGCGCTGAACGGGTTCTCCGTCACGGCCGAATACATAGACTTCAGCGGGAAACGGAGGATCAAAAGCCAACTCTGGTTGTTGGAGGGTTTGGTTGAACAGCCAGAAGCCCGCGCCAACTAGTTCCACGACGACGAGGGTGAACAGCCGTCCAAGATATTTCTCTTTGACTTCCGGCAAGCGCCCTATCAACGCAAGGAGCGTGATGACTATCGTGGCACCGAACCCGATTACTACTATGTAGCCGACGATGATGCCAAGTGTCTCTACTGTCATCTACCTACCTCTAACGGCGGGCCGCTTCTCCAAAATTTAACTTTTCAGGCTATGCTTCCGTTTTCGATTTGTCAAATCGTAGAGTCCTGGGTGTTGGTAGCACCATCAGGTTTTCATAGCACACAATCTGTCCGGTTTCTTTTTTGTCGCCGAGCGTGCAGCACATTCACGGCGGAGTCAAGCGGCTCATGCCGGAGGAAAAGCTCCCGCTCGGGGGGACAGCCTTTTCGTCTTCGCACGGCCAGAATCGTGATCGTGGCCTTCAGAACAGGCGGATCTTGGCCAGCGAGTGGCTCAGCGGGACCGCCTTGGCGTGTATCTCTGCGGGTGGGGCCTCGATCTTCTGCTCGCCGTACAGCTTAAACCAAGCCTCGTCTTTTTTGGGATCAACGCTGATGAGAGCGTAGGAATTCTCGGTGTACAACGCCAGGCGCTCGAAGCGGTAACCCTCCGCAGTCTCTCCATTGTCTGCAGCGCCGAGTCTCAGGACCCATGACTGGGGTCGGGTGACGTTATAGGTGATGGCACTCGATGTGAGCTGATAGATACGGTTATCCGCCTCGTCCTTCAGGGCGAAGACCGCAGAGATATGGACGTCACCGCTCAAGATGGCGACACGGATGTCCTTCGCGGCCACCGCGAACAAAACCTTCATCAGGGCCGCGCGCTCGGTCGCATGCAGATCGTGCTCCCAGGAGTCCCGCAGGTCGTCGTCCAGGCCGGCCTGACCGATCAGCCACTGCTCGTCGGCATTGACGAGCGCGGCGCGCGTGTGCAACACCGGCACCGCCGAGACCACGAACAGAAACGGCGTCTCCTTCTTCGTCAGGGCGTTTGCCCAGTCGGCGAAGCGGTCAAACTGCTCCCGTCCCAGAATGCGATAGCCCTTACGCTCGACATCGCGCTGGCCGCGCCCGTCCAGCACGTAGAAAGCGCAGCCACCTCGCCTGAAGGCGTAGTCGAAGTTTCCCGCCTCGGTGGGCGGATTGTGACTGTGCTCGTATTCGATGTAGGCCTGCCGAGCCGCGCGGAACATGCGCCGCATCAACTCGCGCCCCTCGTCGTAGGTCAGGCCCGCTCCTCGAAGGCGGGCAGCAGACGGCGCAGGCCGTCGGGTTCCCCCTCCGAGCGGAAGTAGTAGGAGCCCCAGCCATCGCCGATCTCGTGGTCGTCCCAGATCATGTAGGTGGGAAAGCTATCGAAGACCCGCTGGACGCTCTCAAAGCCCCAGTAGCCACGATAGATGTCCCGATACCAACTGAGCATCGATTCTTCGTCCGGCAGCAGCAGTCCGTTTTCCTTCCGCATCGTCCGGTTCAGATGTTGCCAGATGTCCAATGTTGCCACTCCGTCGCTATAGCACTGATCACCACCGGCGATTACCAGATCCACTTCGTCCGCGTGGCGTCGTAGGGTGGTGTCAAGGAAATCCCACGCGTTGAGGTTCATCACGTCGGTACGCTTCTCGAACAGGCCGCTCACCGCGTAGGGCATGTGGCAAGAGAACAGCGCGAACTGGAAGGGTCGTCGCTCGCCCTCCGGTGGTGGCGTCCGAAACCAGCGCAGCCGGTTGTGGCCCAGTACCATCCGCTTGCGGTCACGGGCGTACAAGGCATAGCCGTAGCGAGTGTCGGGATCGAGCCCTTGTAGATCCAGCACCCGGGTGGTGTCGGCGGCGTAGTCCTCAATCGTGAAGTCCTCCCACCGTATCCCCGGAAGCCGTGCCTCCGCGTCCTCCAGTGTCAACGGCGTCGTGCCCAAGGCAGCCTGCAACGCAGCTTCGGCCGCTTTGGCCGCCTCGCCGCCAGAGGGCGGAACCGCCGCGTCGCGCGGATACAGGAGCAGAGAAAACTCACCGGGCCGGCTGGTACGCAGCCACAAACGCACGCTCTCCTGGGTGGCGTGCCCGACCACGGCCGCCACCTTCAGCCGTGCGTTCGGCCAAGGACGATCTGTCTTGAAGATGAACGAATCAGATGAGTAGGTCATCGGTTCCTCCAAGCGATGCGGTGGCGCTTGGTTGGCCGGCGCTCGGCGACACGTATCTTGGGGTAGGCCGTTGAAAAAGATGGAGCAGGCGAGTGCACTTGAATGCGGATAGGCGTTTTAAGGAACTCCTTCATATCTGAGGATATTTCTATGGCAAGTCTCTGAAAGATGTCAAGCTCATAGACAGCGAAATCAGGCGGGCATACTGCTACGCTAGGCTAGAGAAATCAACTCTCCTGCGGAACCATTCAAAACGGTGAGATTGGAGCGGGTGAGGAGATTCGAACTCACGACCAACAGCTTGGGAAGCCGATGCGCTACCACCGCGCTACACCCGCTCACAATTATAAAAGGGAATTCACTCTAGGCAGGGCGCAGAATGCAAGTCAAAGATGGATATGGGGCCACCGCCTAGTTCGGAGTGCCAAAGATTTCTGAATTTATGCAGTGACACAACTTCGTGGCAGGCGCCGGAGGCAAAGACGAACGCGACGGAAGTGACCCTGACGGCGCCGGGCCTTACCGTGTTTGATCTTCCGTGCCGTGAGCTTCGGTGCGCGGAATACTGGAATCCGCCCTGAGAAATTGGTAGGCCTCGATGATGCGCCGCAGTTCGGGTTCGGCGCTACGGTCACCCTTATTAATATCGGGATGGAGTTTTTTGGCTTTTTGACGAAAGGCCCGGGTCACCGCCGTCATCGAACTCCCGAAGTCCAGGCCCAAAGCCTGATACGCTTCCTGGTGAGAGTTGATTTCTCCTTGAGAAGCCGTGGTTTCGCCGCTTCCGGTCGCTTTCTTGAAGAAATCGAACAGGTTGATTTTTCGCCGACGTCGCTTGGGACGTTGATAGATTTCGCTATTGAAATCTTCAAAACGATCCTCAATGAATTCGAGGCGGGCTTCCAGGCGGTGGGCATGGGTCAGTTCCCGGACCTCATCCAATTCCTCTTCGATGAGCGACACCATCCGATCGATTTCCACCAGACCGGTTTCAACCGTAAAGTAACTCTCGGCGCGTTCCAGCATCATCGTGTCGATGGCAAAATCCAGGCTGCGTTCCGATTGGGTTCGTAATTCGACGATCCGGCGACGCATGCCTGAGAAATAGCGAGCCTTGGCCCGCTCGTCAAAAGGCATAGCTACGCCCCCATGGTGTTCGTGTCAGCATCATTTTCTCGGCCATTCGGGACGGCCTGCGTGCCGTCCCGAATGGATCGACCCGCATTCTAGCACAAAACCCTGCCCCTGCCTCCCAACGGGATGACGACCCCATTCAGGCCGTCTCTCCTATTCCCCTCCTTTGCTTGTCCTGCCTGTCCTGAGCTTGTCGAAGGAAGCGTAGCCGAAGGATCGGGAGGGGTGAGGGGGCATTAGGCATGCCCCTGGCTTTGACCAGAGGTAGACTCTGCGGCCATGATGGCGAAATCTCGCGCTCTATGGGCGTTCAACTCTACCCCACCCATCCTCCCCTTACAAAGGGGAGGGAAAGCACCCTCGGCAACCACAGAAGGTTGCCCTACAACGTTGGTTAAGGTAAAAACGTCCACAGCTTCCGCATCCGTTTTCAACCGGGGCCGTCATCATTATCACATTCATCGAGGAGGAGAGTGCCGTGAGAAGAAGTGTGTTATGCGTCGCGTTGAGTGCCGGGTTGTGTGTGGGTTTTTCAGGAGTGGCCTGGAGCGTGAATCCGACCGGATACGGACAAGCCGGCGGAGAATACGACATCACAGTTTCCCGGGTTCCATCCAGCGCATTAGCCAAAGCCAAGAAAGTCAAGCCACCGTTTGAACCGACTCCGGAAATACTGGCGGAAGGCAAAGCCATCTTCCTGGGCATGGGAGGGTGCGTCAGTTGCCATGGCCCCGAAGGCAAGGGCGACGGCGTCGCCGCCAAAAACCTGCCGATTCAACCCCGCAACTTCACGAATCCGAAGTTTCACACCCTACGAACGCCCGGCGAACTGATGTGGGTCATGAAAAACGGAAGCATGGGCCAATCGAGACGAGTCCCGGGTACCGGCATGCTGCCCGTCGTCCAACCCAAGGGGTTCATTACGGAAGAGCAAGGCTGGAAAGCGCTGTTATACGAACTCAGTTTGGGGAAACAGTAATCACGTTCAACCACCCGACTGTTCACGATCCCGTCACCCCCGGCATCCCGGTGGAGACGAACACCTTCGTTGACATCACCCGGACCCAGGGTTAGAATTTTTCCGGACTCCGGGAAGCTCTCTTGGGCCTGTCCTGAGCCTGTTGAAGGGCGGGCTGCCGTAAATTAAAGGATGATCCCCCCTTGTCTTCTCAATTCGTTCACCTGCACCTCCACACCCAGTACAGCCTTCTGGACGGCGCGAATCAACTGAATCCGCTTCTCAGGCAGGTCCGGGAATTTCAACAACCGGCTCTCGCCATCACGGACCACGGCAACCTCTTCGGAGCCATCGACTTCCATGAAAAGGCCACCGCCCAAGGGGTGAAGCCCATCATCGGGTGTGAAGCCTATCTCGCGCCAGGCAGCCGGCGACAACGCGAAGGACTGTTGGCCCATAACGACTATTACCATTTGATTCTCCTGGCCACCAATCTCAAGGGCTACCATAACCTCATCAAGCTATCGAGCAAGGCCTATCTCGAAGGGTTTTACTACAAACCCCGGATGGATAAGGAGCTCTTGCAGGAACACCACGAAGGCCTCATTGCCTTATCCGGGTGTTTGAGCGGAGAAGTCCCCTATCTCATCGGCCAACAGGATATGGAAAAAGCCGCACAAACAGCCGGACAATACCGCGAGATCTTCGGGAAAGACCATTATTATCTCGAAGTCCAAGCCAATGGGCTCGATCATCAATTGATCGCCAACCGGGGCCTCGTGGATATCCATAAAAAACTCGATATTCCTTTGGTGGGGACCAACGACTGCCACTACCTGAAAAAAGAGGATGCGCGCCCGCATGAAATCATGCTGTGCCTGCAAACCGGCAAAACGTTAAGCGACACCAATCGCCTGAAGTTCGACACCGACCAACTGTACGTCAAGTCCACGGAAGAGATGATCGCGGAGTTTTCCGAACTGCCGGAAGCCGTGTTGAACACCTGTCGCATTGCGGAACAATGCAGTCCGGACCTGAACTATGGCACGTTATCGCTCCCTCACTACCAGGTGCCCGAGGGATTTACCCATGAAACCTACCTGGAAACCTTAGCCAGGGAAGGCTTGGCCGAGCGCCTGGCGGCCCGGCCTTCGAGCCTTCCGCCGGAGGCCTACCAACTGCGCCTTCAAGAAGAACTGGCCGTGCTCACGCAGATGGGCTATGCCGGCTATTTCCTGGTGGTCTGGGACATTATCAAATTTGCCCGGTCACGCGGCATTCCGGTGGGACCGGGTCGAGGATCGGCGGCCGGGAGTTTGATTGCCTATGCCCTCTCCATTACCGACTTGGATCCACTCGCGTACAACCTGCTCTTTGAACGGTTTCTCAATCCCGAACGCGTGAGCATGCCGGACATCGACATGGATTTCTGCATGGACCGCCGGGGAGAAGTCATCAATTACGTGATCGAGAAATACGGCGAAGACCACGTGTGCCAGATCATCACGTTCGGGACGTTGGGCGCGAAAGCCGCCATCCGGGACGTAGGACGCGTGATGGATATTCCTTACGCCGAAGTGGACCGCGTCGCCAAACTCGTGCCGACACAACTCAACATCACCTTGAAAGAGGCCTTGACCCAAGAGCCGCGCCTGCAAGAATTGGTCGACGGTGACACACGGATGAAGGAACTCATGGCAACGGCCCAAGCCCTCGAAGGCTTGGCGCGACACGCCTCCACTCACGCGGCGGGTGTGGTGATTTCACAGAAGCCCCTCATCGAACACGTACCGTTGTACAAAACGGGCAACGGCGAAATCGTCACGCAATATTCGATGACGGACATCGAAAAAGTGGGCTTGGTGAAGTTTGATTTTCTCGGGCTGAAAACCCTCACCATGATTCACCAGGCCGTGGCCATGGTGAACCAAAGACGGGCCCCGGAAGAACACCTCGATATTGAACGGCTTCCTCCGAATGACGCAAAGACCTATGCGCTCCTGGCCTCCGGCAAAACCTCCGGGATCTTTCAACTGGAAAGTTCGGGCATGCGCAATTTATTGGTCCGCATTAAACCGGAATGCTTTGAAGATCTCATCGCGATCCTCGCCCTCTACCGGCCGGGACCCTTGGAAAGCGGCATGGTGGACGACTTTATCAAACGCAAACACGATCCCTCGAAAATTGCGTACGACCCTCCGGAGTTGGAATCCATTCTCAAAGAAACCCACGGGGTCATCGTCTATCAGGAACAAGTCATGGCCATTGCCAATCGCATGGCCGGGTTCAGTTTAGGGCAAGCCGATTTGCTCCGCCGGGCCATGGGGAAGAAAAAACACGATGAGATGGCCAAGCAAAAAGAGCGGTTTCTCGACGGGGCCAAAACCAATGGCTTCACGGAACAGAAAGCGGAAAAAATCTTCGACCAAATGGCCTACTTTGCCGGGTATGGATTCAATAAATCCCATTCGGCGGCTTATGCCCTGGTGACGTTCCAAACGGCCTACCTGAAAGCGCATCATCCCACTGAATTCATGGCCGCGTTACTCACGAGCGAAATGGGGAATACGGACAAGATGGTGGGCTATTTTACCGAATGTCGTGAACGCGGAATTCCCATCCTCCCGCCGGACGTGAATGAAAGCCAGAAAAACTTTACCATCGTGGAGGGAGGCATTCGATTCGGGCTGGCGGCCATCAAAAACGTCGGCGGCAATGCCATCGAATCCATCATCGCGCGTCGGGAAGCAGAGGAGCCCTTCTCGTCATTTTTCGATTTCTGCTGCCGGCTCGACATGCAAAAAGTCAACAAACGCGTGCTGGAAGGCTTGATCAAGGTCGGCGCATTTGACTCCACGGGGACCAAACGGGCTCAATTGATGGCGGTGATGGAACACACGCTGGATGAAGCCAGCGCCATTCAAAAGGAGCGCGCCTTGGGACAGACTTCCTTATTTGAAGCCTTTGGAGCGGAAACCGATTCCTCGAACTCGTACGCCTTGGCTCGACCTCTGCCCCCGATCGACGAATGGCAACAGACCCAAATTCTCCAATTTGAACGGGAACTCACCGGATTCTATATCACCGCCCATCCGTTGACCCAACACGCCGAAGCCATCCGCCTGCTGTCGACGCATACCACGGCCACCTTACACGAGGCGCACGAAGGCCGGGAAGTCAAAATCTGCGGCGTGATCGGCAGCATCAAAATCACCACCACCAAGAGAGGGAATCGGATGGCCTACGTTCAATTGGAAGACCTGCAGGGCTTGGTCGAAGTCATCGTGTTTCCTGAACTCTTTCAAAACTGTTCGGAGTTTCTGAGTACGGATACCGTCGTCCAGGCCATGGGTACGGTGGATCACATGGATTCGGGAGCCCGTCTCAAGGCCACTAAATTAGAGCCCCTGCACGACTTGCAAGCCAGAACGGTGAAACGGGTCACGATACGCCTCGCGGAAACGCCGGAAACGTGGGGCAAGCTCCCGAAACTGCAGGAAGTGTTACACCGTCACCCGGGGCCGGCCCCGATCGCCTTTCACTTCCATCTCGATTCCCAGGTGCAAGCGGAGAGTACCCCGTTACCGAACTTAACCGTCTTGCCGAGTTCGGACCTGGTGTATGAAGTGGAGCAAATTCTCGGAAAAGAGACCGTGACGTTTCATTGACGCGTACACAACGAGTCTGCCATGCGTGATTTTCTGGAATTTGAAAAGCCGTTGAAAGAACTCGAGGAACGGCTTGAGAAACTGAAGAAATCGGGTTCCGAGAGAAAAGCCGTCCCGCGGCTGATCCGCATGATCCAAACCCGGTTAGCCAAGACGGAACAGGAAATTTTCGGCAACCTGACCCCCTGGCAGCAAACGCAAATCGCCCGCCATCCCCAACGCCCGTCGATCCTGCACTATACGAATCGCCTGTGCGAAGATTTTCTCGAACTCCACGGCGACCGAACCTTCGGAGACGACAAAGCCATTGTCGGCGGATTTGCGACGTTCCGGGGCCGGTCCATTTGCGTCATCGGCCATGCAAAAGGACAAAGCTTCAAGGAACGGGTGAAACGCAATTTCGGCATGCCCAATCCTGAGGGCTATCGAAAAGCCTTGCGGCTGATGCAATTAGCCGAAAAATTCAAACGCCCGGTCGTCACGTTTATCGATACGCCGGGAGCCTATCCCGGCATCGGAGCCGAGGAACGGGGCCAGGCCAGGGCCATTGCCAGAAACCTGTTCACGATGTCCCGGCTCAAGGTTCCGATCGTCGCCATCATTACGGGAGAAGGAGGAAGCGGCGGGGCGTTGGCTTTGGGGGTGGCCGACCGGATCGTGATGCTGGAACACTCGATTTACTCGGTCATTTCCCCGGAAGGGTGCGCGGCGATCCTTTGGGAAGATGCAACCAAGACGCAAGCCGCAGCCGCTGCCTTGAAAATGACCGGCGCGGAACTGCTTAAAATAGGAATCGCCGACGAAATCATTCCCGAACCACTCGGTGGAGCGCATCGCGACGTCGATACCGTCAGTCAAGCCGTTGCCCAAACCCTCCACACCCAACTGAGCCAACTGCTCGCCACGTCCACGGAACAACTCCTGGCAAACCGGTACGAAAAGTTCCGCCAAATGGCCGCCATCGCCGAAGTCTGACCACCCCGAATCTCCTCTCCCCTGACGGGAGAGGACATCGCCCTCTACCTCGTGCTCGCTCGACGAGAGTTTCACGACTGCTTATAGGCCGCCGAAGAGCTTTGGGTAGGGCTATGACTTGGCTGAAGGATCTTCCTTGTCCAAAGCTGCAATGCCGCTCAGTGCGATGGGGGGACGGTCGGGGAATTCCGCTACTAAGCTCAATTTTCCACCCATCGCTTCAACGTAGCCTCGGAGCGTGGATATCAGCAGGTCGCTACGCTTTTCGATACGGGATACGTTTTCCTGATTGATCTGGAGTTCCTTTGCCACTCGCACCTGCGTCCGTTTCCGCGCCTTGCGCAGGTCTTGTAGAGACATCTCTTCGGCAATCAGCGCCTTCGCTCGCTCCTCCACTTTCTTCCGGCGCACCGTGGGGAGCTTGTCCATTCTCCCCTTTAGAGTCGTCATCTTGAACTCCTTTGCCGTCAAGCGCATATCTGTGGTCTTTGCGGTAGGTCGTCCTGAAAAAAAACGGCCAGATTTTCTATGCGTCGGGTTAGCGAAAGCGTAACCCGACACGCAGTCTCACGGAATTGTTGGATTACGCTACGCTAATCCAACCTACAGGGCTCACCCTCACCTTTGTCCTCTCCCGTCAAGGGAGAGGAAAGTTGGGGATCTTCGCTCTCTCCCGTCAAGGGAGAGGAGAGAATGAGGCGAAATCCGGGTTACGGATTATGCCACAGGGCCCCTTCGTGTTCCGGATTAAACTGATGCGTGAATTTCACCACGTCGCCGTCATTGACGGTCGATTCCACGGTACTGATTTTTTGATTCACCGTGACCATCAATTCGCTTTTTCGCAGGAATTCCATTAACCCGCTCAGGGTTTCCAGATTTCCTTCCAATAATTCCCGCACGCTGACCGGCGCGGAAATCTCACATTGAATCTCCGGCTCGTCCACGCAAGGGAGCAGAACCTGTCCAAACACTCTTATCGTCACCATGGTAAAAATCCTCCTTCGGTAAGACCCGGCCTGCGGCCTCAGAAACGTAGGTCGGGTTAGCGAAAGCGTAACCCGACACGCAGTCTCATGGAATTGTTGGATTACGCTACGCTAATCCAACCTACAAGCTCTTAATGCTCCTGGTCCCTGCGGGAGAGCGACGTTCGGGCTCTCGAATCGATTCGTCCAGAACCTGGGCAATATGCTTCACGTCGGTGCCGGCGGGCAAGCCGTTTTTCAATTGAATCATGCAGGCAGAACAACTCGTCGCCACAATATCCGCGCCACTTTGCTCGATTGCCCGTCGCTTCCGGTCGAAAATTTTTTGTGCGGTGTCATACTCCTTCACGATGTAGGTTCCCGCACCGCCCGCACAGCGGTCGGCATCCTGCATCTCGACGTAGTCGAGGCCCGGGATCGTGGCCAACAAATGCCGAGGCTGTGAGGCCACCCCCGCCGCACGCAGGTGACAGGACGAATGATACGTGACCTTGCGCGTCTCCTTCGACTGAGCCGGTTTCGAGCGATGAGGGTCCAACTCCATGACGTATTCCGCGATATGCTTCACGTTTTGCGAAACCCGCCGGGCCTGTCGCTCCTCGGGTTCACCCTGGAAAAGCTTGGCATAATCCTTGAGCGCCAGCGTACAGGACGCACAGCCCGTGACGATCACGTCATACCCGGCAAGCTTGTTGACGTTATAACAAGCCCCTTCCCGGGCCAAGGCACGATGCCCATACGTTTCAATGGGCGTCCCGGAGCATCGTTGCGGAGGAAGGTCCGGCGTCACGCCGTATTGCCTCAAGACGTTGATCACGGCGTCACCCACTCCATCGTCGAAGTAATTGGCGGCACAGCCGTGAAAATACGCGACCTTTGGTGGGGAGCCGCCTTCCCTCATTCCGTGACCATCTTCATCTCCCGGAACGAGAGCGGGAGGAGACGACACACAGAGCGCGTGATGCCGTTCACGCAACAGCGACGTCGCCAGGCGCGGCAGTTTCATGTCCCAGGGAAGCCGCGCACGCTCGGAGAGTTGCGCCAGAAACGGTCGCAACAGCACTTCGCCGATTTTCCGAATAAGCGGCCGATCCCAGAGCGCTTGCGTTTTCGCGGCCAGCTTGATCAACCTGCCGAAACGCTCCTGTTGCGCGTGCAGGGCAAAGATCTTCCCGGCCAGGGCATTCGGATGTTCCGCCCGTCGTTGCAGAATCAGCTCGGACACGTCCACGTCCGCCGGGCAGATGGTCCGGCACGATTTGCAATTCAAGCACGCTTCCACCACGCGCTTGGACTCCAGATAGCTGTAGTCCGGGGCGGTCACGATTTCATACCATCCCCGGGAACTCATATCTTCGGATTGAAACACGTCGTACACCGGGCAGACCGAATTGCATTTCGCACACGTGGCACAGGATTTTCCCAACCGTTCAAAGTCGATGTGTTCGGTAAAGGCGGTCTCACTGATTTTCACGCCGGGATTCAACATCCCGGCCGGGTCCATCGCATGCTTGACCTGGACGAAGAGACCGTACAACTCTTCGCCGAACATCCGCCTGACCATTTCGGCACGGACTCGGCCATCCCCGTGTTCCCCGCAAATGGATCCTTGGAACCGATTGAGAATCGTGTCATGCACCTCATAATACGTGTCCACCATTCGCTGAAAATCCCTCTCGTCATTCACGTCCAACAACGGCACGACGTGGGCATTGCCGTTGCCGATATGTCCGAAAATCGCCACCCGGACCTTCGCGGGGCCGAAGACCCCATCCAGATAGCGAATCAACTCGCCCATGTGTTCCACGGCCACGACGACGTCATCGACGTAGTTGATGGGCTTTTTCTTGGCGTCGTACCGATATAACGTGGGATAGAGGGCTTTTCGGGCTTTCCAGAGATTCTGTTGATGCCCCGGATCGGTCGCGACGACGGGATCACAGGCCAGACGATAGTGCCGGCAGGTCGCCTGCAGTTGCGCAATCCCACCGTGGTCTCCCTCTCGATCGAATTCAATGAGCAGGGTTGCCGCGGCATCGTCGGGAATCCGGTGCTGCGACCGGCCGATGAGGTCCAACGTGTTGGCATCCATCACTTCCAAGGCCAACGGATCAAGCCGCAATAAGTGATGCACCGCCTCGCCCATTTCTTCGAGGTCCCGGAAATGAAGCATGCCGGTCACGGTCGAACGCGGGCGATCGACGAGCCGGATCGTCGCCTCGCTGAACACGCCTAACGTACCCTCACTCCCCACAAACAATTTCGGAAGGTCAAAGACCCCTTGCGTGAGGCCTTCCGCCACGTCAAAGAGGTTGTACCCCGCACTGTTTTTACTGACGCGCGGACGCTTGGATTGAATGAAATCCAGGTTGTCCCGCACGAGGTCAAAGACCCTGTGCAACCCCTGAAAGCCCGCGAGTGTCCGAGGGAAGCCTTCCCCGTCCACGGGCTCACGGCCGGCGGAGAGCCACCCCTCCGACTCAAGCCTGACTCGCATGGCCACCACATTGTCTTTAACGGACCCGTACCGCAGGGTGTGCGGCCCCGACGAATTGTTGGCCAGCATTCCTCCCAACTTGCACATCTCGCCACTGGACGGATCGGGACCGAACATGAGGCCGGTCGAGGTCAGTTGGGCATTCAACTCGTTGAGCACGATCCCGGGTTGAACGCGCGCCCATTTCTCCTCGGGGTTCACTTCGAGAATCCGATTGAGACGCGACACGTCCAGAATGATGCCAGACCCGATGGCCGACCCCGTGAGATTGGTCCCGGCGGCACGCGCGGTCAGGGGGATGCCGCGTGTCACGGCATAGTCCATTACCACGTCGATATCCGTTTCACGTTCCGGGAGCACCACCACTTGTGGCGTCAGGCGATAGATGCTGGCATCGACCGCATACGCACGTAAGGTGGACACGTCATCCTTGACCCTTGTCGAGTCAAGGAGGCGCCTGAGATCCGTTCCAATGGCTGAACGTTTATCGGGAAGCACGAGATCCATACGTGTTCCTTGTATGTGTTCACTCATTCGTTGACAATTGCCGCCTTATCTTTTCCCCTCCTTTGCTTGTCCTGAGCGTAGCCGAAGGATCGGGAGGGGCGAGGGGAGGTAGAGGCATTTGCAGTCACCAGACGATAGGGCTCTACCCCACCTGACCTCCCCTTACAAAGGGGAGGGAAAAAATATGGGTGCTCGCCACTCAGGCTGAACATTACGTCAACGCATTACTGAACATTTGCATTCCTTCTTCCGGGCTTGCGGGAAGAGCGCGTTCTTCCCGCAAGCGTAGAGGGCACTATATCGAGAAAGTCGATGGTTTGGAAAGAGAAAGGATCCGCCTCAGGCGACGGAAGCAAAGCGGACACGCAGGTCCGCCCCTACGTGGCGACGGGTTCGGGATACTCCGGGGCGGGTTCCTGGACGACCGGTTCGGCTCCGGCTTGATGAGGACCATCCGATTCTTCTTCGAAGAGTTCGGGATTCTCTCCCTGCCCCAATGCGGCAAAGTCACGAAGGGGCGGCAAGTCCCGAAGATCCCGAAGTCCGAATTTTTGAAGGAAGGTCTTGGACGTGCCATACAGGATCGGACGGCCGGGAATATCCTTTCGCCCGACGATGCGGATGAGTTTTTGGTCGAGCAACGTCCGCAACACGCTCGACGTTTCGACCCCGCGAATCTGTTCGATCTCCGCACGCATGGTCGGTTGTTTATAGGCAATGATCGCCAAGGTCTCCAAGGCGGACCGGGACACTTTGACGGAAGCTTTGACCTTATTGAGTCTGGTGATCCACGGGGCGCAATCGGGCCGCGTGATCATGACGTAGCCACCGGCCAGTTCGACAATCTGGAGACCACGACCTTCCTGGTCATAATCATGCTGAAGGGCCTTCACGGCATTATACACCGCCACCTTGGGCGGTCCCGCCAACACCGTGGTGACTTTGTCGAGGAGAAGGGGCTCGCGGGACACGAACAACAGGGCTTCGATGATCCCCTTGAGTTCCTGCTCACTCAATGCGTCGGCGAGGCCCGCGACTTCACCCTCCGAACGCTCATCAGAAGAGTCCCCGGCCATAGACGAGGGAGAGTGGTCCTGGGCCGATTCCACGAACTCGGTCCCTTCGACTGGGCTCAGGGCAGGCATGCATGTCTTGTCAGAGGATTCCATTCCCATTGAAGCCTCCATTGTGGTCATCATTGTTCGTTGCCTGGGGCGGTGTACCGTCACCTTCGGATTGCCACGCGAGAAACGTGCGGGCAATCCGAATGGGACCTCCGAAATTCACTTGCGTCATACGGACCAGTTTCATCCGCACGAGTTCCAACAACGCCAAAAAGGTGACGATCACCATTAACCGATCGGTCGCACCTTCAAACAACGCGGCAAAGCTAAGGGTCGGGGTCTCTTCCAGCCGTTCGATCACGCTGTTGATACGGTCTTGAACCGTCATGGTATCCGCTGTGAACTCGATCCCCGTGGACGCGTCGGTCTGCGCCAGGACTTCCTGCAGGGCACTCAACAGGTCAAAGACGTGCACGTCATCGGAAAACACTTCCCGGAGCGGCTGGCTCTGTTCGGGCTCCCGTTGGAACATCTGCCGCCACAGTCTTTCCTGATCGGACAGTCGCCCGGCGACTTCCTTGAACTGCTGGTACTCGACGAGCCGACGCACCAACTCACTCCGAGGATCTTCGCCCTCTTCTTCCCCTGGCTCCGGTCCCGTTTCCTGCGGGAGCAGCATTCGAGACTTGATATGAATCAGGGTCGAGGCCATCACCAAAAAGTCACCGGCAAAAGAGAGATCGAGTTCCTTCATGACGTGAAGATACTCGAGATATTGCCGGGTGATCAGGGCAATGGGGATATCGTAGATATTGATTTCATGCTTGCGAATGAGGTGGAGCAAAAGGTCGAGAGGACCACTGAAGGCCTCGAGCTTCACCTCATATGCGATTTCGACCTGCTCCATGTGATACCACCGGCTTCACGTTCGAAAATGGGAAGACGCCCTGCCATTCCAGCAGCGCAACTTAAGTAAATTGGTATACCACTTTTAGTGGAGAGAGGCAATAGAAACTTCTATATATTGTGGATTTGGGATTGTGTAGGGACAGGCCTGCGTGCCTGTCCTCTCACCAGGATTTTTTCTTCCAGACCGCCAGCAGCATCAACCCCAGGAGAGCCAGAATGAAGAGCAGGAAGAGGAAATCGCGGTCCTGAACGCTCGGTCCTCCTTCGCCACCTTGGTCGGGAAGATCGACACCGGAAATCAGGGGAGATTTCTCGAAAACGACCCCTCGAAAATCGACGGCTCCTTGAAACCGGGCTTCCGTAAAGTCCGCCGTGTTCCGAAACAGGGCCCGGTGGAAATCCGCCTTACCCTGATACTCGGTAAACCGAAAATACACTTCACGGTCAAACCTGGCCTCGGACGCATCCAGTGTTTTGTGAAACCGGCTCCCGGAAAAGCCCGTCCCCTGATGAAACCGGGTGCGCGCAAACCCGGCGTCCTCTGCAAAGGAGACTTCCAGGAATTCCGCGAGGCCGTGAAACCGCGCCCCTGTAAACGCAGCCTTCCCCAGAAACCGAGCCTGATGAAACCGGGAATGGGTTCCAAACGACGTCCGGGTAAAATCGGCATCCCGGGCAAACAGGGCTCGAATGAAAAATCCCTCATGGCCGATGTGCATGTCGGAAAAATCGGCTCGATCCAGGAAGACCATCCGGGACAAGTCCAGGGACCGCCGGATGGTGCTTCCCCGCAGGCTCACCGGCCCTCGGACCACCACGTACCCGGGCTCGATGAGGTTGGTCGCAAGAATGCCCTGGACCTCCACGTCTTCAAGAATGAAAGACCCGTGCATGACGCGAACCGCGGACACCTGCTCGGCTTCGATGCGTTCGGCGATCGCCGAATGCCGGATCAACCCCGGTTCAAAGGGCTGAAGGTTCAACCTGTCCAAGGAAAGGTCGCCCGCAAGCACGACCCCTTTCAAGACCACCCCCCTGCCCTGGTGCAAGGCCATCAACACGTCGTCCGCCGAAACGGCCAGCGCGTACCGGTCCTCGTCGCTACAGGTTCCTTCCAACTGGCGAACCATCACCCGGGGGTCCGCACCCTCTTCGACACGGCAGACACCCCAGGACATGGCCGACCCCACGACCCAGACGACCACGCAAAGGACGCTCACGGACCATCTGGACATTGGCATGACCATTAATACGACGCTATGGGAAAAAGCTTTGTCCCTTTCCCTTCATTTATTTGTAAGGAGGGGTGAGGGGAGGTAGAGCCTGCGGGTAGGACGGCGAAACCTCGTGCTCCATGAGCGGTCAACTCTACTCTACCCCACCTCGCCTCCCCTTACAAAGGGGAGGGAACGAGAGGAGACCGTAGGTCGGGTTAGCGTAGCGTAACCCGACAGCGGTACTGCCGAAGGAAGAGCGAGGCTTCGGAGAAATGGCATTCTCCAGTCGAGGACGACCCGGCCTCAGGCTTGCGGCTTCGGATCTTTCAAGGTGAGGTAAAAATCTTTGACTTCCCGATCGGAATGGCTGAGCCGTTCCTCGACTTCCTCAACCGTTTTGGGGGGCGACACGACCACTTTTTCACCCTCTTGCCAATTGGCCGGGGTCGCGCAGGAAAAGTTGTCGGCCGTTTGGAGTGCCGTGACCAACCGGAGGACTTCGTCCACGTTCCGCCCGACGTTCATCGGATAGTAGATCAGGGCCCGGATCACGCGTTTGGGATCAATCACGAACAACGCACGGACCGTTGCGGTTGCACTGGCCCCGGGATGGATCATGCCGTAGAGTCGAGCAACCTGCATATCGACGTCCGCCACCAAGGGATAGGGAATCGTCATGCCCAGTTTCTCCTTGATATTCACGAGCCAGGCCAGATGGGCATGGATGCTGTCTACACTGACCCCGAGCAACTTGACGCCTTTTTTTCTGAAGTCCTCGTGCCGGCGGGCAAATTCCACCAATTCCGTGGTACACACGGGCGTAAAATCCGCGGGATGGGAGAAGAAGACGACCCAATCCTGCTCTTGCCAGGCGCTGAATTCAAAATCTTGAGACAAGGTGGTCCCCGCAGAAAAATCAGGGGCTTTCTCGCCGATTCGTGGTAAGCCTTCAGCCTCAGACATTCAATCCTCCTTTACAAAGGTCGTTAATACACCCTATCGCAACGGGACCATTGGTGTTAGCACCCGCAGTCCCTTTACCACCCACGAGGCAAATCGTCATCATCCAACCCCGCCTCCGCTTCCCTGAAATATTTCTCGGCTTCCAACTCCTCGGACAAATCTTCGGTCAGATCATCATCGCGGTCTTCGGCAAGAGGACCGAATCCTGCGTTATCATCAAAGTCATCGGAAATGTCCCCGGACATATCATCGTCCAGATCTGCAGAAAACTCATCGGCCGGCTCATCATCGAATCCGGACAAATCCGATTCGAGTGAGTCAGGGACCACGGCGGCAGTCACGTCTTGAGACACCTTCTCCCTTTCACCGGGGGAGAGGCTCTTCGCCGGCGTCACGGCCTTCGCTTCAGGTGTCGGGGTGGGCTTGGTAACTTTCTTCGGGCTCACCGCGACCGTCTCGCGCGCTTTCCCCTTAGCCGGACGTTTTTGTATGGGCTTTGCAGCCGTTTTCTTCACGACAACCTTCTTGGCAGTGGCCTTCTTGGCGGCCACCTCTTTCGCCTTTACCACGACCTTCTTGCGCGCTTTCTCTTTGACGGTTGCCGGACGGTTTTTCACGGGCTTTGCGGCCGCCTTCTTCACGGCAGCTTTCTTGGCGGTGGCCTTCTTGGCGGCCACCTTTTTTATCGCAGTCTTTTTCGTCACATTCTTTTTCAGCAAAGCCTTGGAAGGGGTCTTCGCCTTCTTGGACTTGAGTGCATCCTTTTGGGCCACCTTTGCCGCCTTCGCCGGTTTCGATTTGGCTGAGCCTGCCCTGAGCGGAGTCGAAGGGGAAGCCTTTGCCTTGGACTTCGACACCTTGGCTTTGGATACGGACCGCCCAGACTTTTTCTCCTTGGCTTTGGTTGTTTCCCGGGCTCTCGTTGCCATTGTCCTTTATCCTCCTGATTTTGTATGGCGTAAGGATATATGCCTCAAAGCCCTATACCGAAGGCTCCCTCTATCACGGACCAAGACCAAGTTTCAACCAGTAACTTCCCCTTAATAGACGTACCATCTGGCATTCTCCAACAAACCCCGTTACAGTGCTCACCCGGAAAGAGAAAATTCATGTCCCAGCCCGCAACAGAACTCAAGCCATCCCACACACGCTGGACCATCCTGGCCCTCCTGTTTGCAATCAGCATTATTACCTATATAGACAGGGTCAATATTTCAGTCACGGCACGGCAGATGATCCCGGCCCTCGGGCTCACCAATGTCCAGATGGGGCAGATTTTTTCAGCCTTCGTCCTGGGCTATGCCCTGTTTCAAATCCCCGGGGGCCGGCTGGGAGACCGATGGGGACCCAGAACGGTCCTGACCCTGGCCGTGGTCTGGTGGTCGCTCTTTACGGCGATGACCGCCCTGGCCCCGTCGTCGTTTCTCGCAGGGGTCGTGGGCATTTGGGGATCGCTGATGATCGTGCGATTCCTGATCGGCGTGGGCGAAGCCGCCGCATTACCGAATTTCAACCGAACCGTGGCCAATTGGTGCGGCCCGCATGAGCGAGGACTCGGCATCGCGATCACGATCAGCGGCATCGGGGTCGGGTCCGCGCTCACCCCCCCGATCACGGCTTGGATCATGGTGAATTACGGGTGGCAGATGGCCTTCTATTGGGCCGGAGGACTCGGCCTGCTCATCGCCATGCTGTGGTTCCGGTTTGCCACGGACCGGCCGGAAACGCATCCACGGGTCAATGCCGGGGAAGCCGCGCTGATCCGCGGCAACGCGCCCTTGCGGAACGTGCCGGAGGCCCCGACCCCCGTTCCCTGGAAAGCCTTTGCACAAACTCCAAGCGTGTGGTGGCTGGTCTTGAGTTATACCTGTTTCGGGTACGTGGCCTACGTGTATCTGTCATGGTTTTACCTCTACCTCGTGGACGTACGAAACTTCAGCGTGCTGCGAGGTGCCTTCTTCGCCGCAAGTCCCTTTATAGCCATGATGATCTTTTGTCCAATCGGCGGCTGGGTCACGGACCGCCTGTCAGCACGATTCGGCTTGAACAAAGGACGCCCCTGGGTCGGGGCTTGGGGAATGGCCCTGGCAGCCCTCTCGATCATCGGGGGAGCGGCGATCGAGGAACCCTTCACCGCCCTGGCCTTGTTATCCTTGGGAGCGGGGTGGCTGTATTTCACCATCGGAGCGTTTTGGAGTTCGACCGTGGACCTGTCAAAAACCCACGCCGGAACCCTCTCCGGGGTGATGAATACCGGCGCCAATCTGGGCGGCACTCTCTCCCCCACGCTCACGCCCTGGATCGCGGACCAATTCGGATGGACCGTCGCCCTCGGGGTCGCGGCCGTCCTGGCATTCATAGGCGCATTATGCTGGCTCGGCATCCGACCGGCGGATGGCCTGACGCGGAGAGAATGACCGCGTCCTTTTCCTCCCCTTTGTAAGGTCACTGTCGGGTTACGCTGGGATTGTCGGATTACGCTTCGCTAATCCGACCTACCCCGACCTGCAACTGCTACGACTGTCATCCCCGACATTCTTAATCGGGGATCCAGAGTCTTTTGTTCTTTCTTTTGCACCTGAACCATCCCACAAAAGGCAAGACTGGATTCCTGCTTTCGCAGGAATGACAGTTCGGAGTGTCGTCGGCTATTTTCGTATCAACGGCAATGGTTGCCGAACGTCCGCCTGCCTTGATAGAGTCCGCCGATGAATGCGCCCCTGATCTTCAAGAAAAAAAACCCCAAGGTCGTCATCTCCACCAAGTTCGGCAACATCGCGATCCAGTTTTACCCGGACGTGGCCCCTCGCCACGTGGACAGCTTTCTGAGCCTCGCCAAAATCGGATTCTACAATGGAACGGCTTTTCACCGCATCATCCCCGGCTTCATCATCCAAGGGGGAGACCCGCTCAGTAAGGAACCGGATCGAAGCCTGCATGGAACCGGGGGACCGGGCTTCAGCCTGACTCCGGAACCCAGCGACCAGCCACACCGCCGCGGCACGGTCTCCATGGCCAAAATGCCCAGGAACGACGATCGAACCCGTGACGTCAACGACAATGGGTCACAGTTTTTTATCTGCGTGGAAGATACGAGCAGCCTGGACCGGACCTATACTGTCTTCGGAAAAGTCAGGAAAGGCATGGAGGTGGTGGATAAGATCGTGGCATTGGAACGGGACCCCGAGGACAATCCATTGGAACCCGTGACCATGACGGTCCACGTGGAGGAAGAGTAAGGCCGGCAACCCGGCCGGCTTCTTAAAAAAACGCGGCGCTGGCGTAGGTGGTGGTGGAGTTGAATTGATCCACGATCTCCCGATCGTAGCGCAGAATCTCGCCTTTTTCCGCCTCGATCAATCGCAAGAGCAGATAAATCGCCGAGAAGCCCAAGACGTGGCGGCGGTCCTGTTCCTTGAGGAGAAATTCGGCAAAGCCCCGGGCATCGACGTTTTCGACGTGTTTCAGCATTTCCAGGTCGGTTTGCATGCAGCGGTGGAACGAAAAATCCGTTGGGGTCTTGTCATCGCCGTAGCGCAGACCGATATGCGCGAGGTTCGCACTGGCGATGAGACAGACCCGCTGACCTGACGCGGCAATCGCGTCTTTCAACAGCGACACCACCTGCTCAACCTGGTCGGCGAAATCCTTGAGTGCCGGATCGATCAAACACCCGGGCGGAAACGCCGACAAAACCGGAACGATCGAGATGGACTGCCGCGTGCCCACGGTCTCCTGAAGAAAGGGCAACTGAAATTCGATGCTGTGTTCCGTTTCATGCCGCAATTCATCCGCGAACAGCGCGTCACCACCCTTGGACCGTAACGCCTCCATGAGAGGCCGATTGACCGGCACGACCCCCAACGGACTTTCGAAATCCTTATCCGTCACGGCCACCGGCTTCGCCAACCCGGCGTGGGCCGTCCCGAAGAGCATATAGACGTCCGGCGCCTCCGCCTCACGCAATGTTTTGTAGGCCCACGCATAGAGCGGCCCGGCCACGTTCACGTCGTAATTCGGGACCACCAACCCCTTGATCGACTTCCCCTGATTCTCGGAGGGATCGGGGCCGGGCCCTTCCTTGGACGTGAAGAATCCGGCAAGCTGTTCGCGCAGTTTCTGCGGATCGGCTTCGTAGCTTTTACCGGCAAAGCGAGGTTTCCGCGTCGGCGCATCACGATACGCCTTCAACGCCGCCGCTTTCGCCGCCTCGTAGCGGTCGCCTTCGAGAAACAGCTTCTGATCCAGGTCGGCAATGAGCCGGTCGAGCTTGTCCGGCATCATGAACTCGCCATATTTTTTCAGGTATTCGACGCCAATTTGTTCCGGGGAATGCTCGCCATCCAGAAATTGAAACAGATGGAAAAAGTTGAGCGGGATGATGAGCTTCTCGGAGCTCAACCCGGAGGGATCCCACAAGACGATGTAGTGCTCCTCCCCCTGCTTCATGGGCGAATATTGAATATTGCGAAGCGCCGGGTAAGGTTTAGGATTGTTGCCCTGCTCTGTCATACACACTCCTGTTCTTTCGGTATCATCGATGTGCGAGGTTCTCTTCGCACGGATTGGCGATTATACGGACCGGCCTTCCGCTCCCGCAAGGCGGATTCGGCGAACATAGACCAACGCCTCGAACCTTGATAGATTAGACCGATTTCCGCCGAGGCGCCTCGACCGTCATTTCTGCGAATGCGGGAATCCAGAGTCTTTGTTTTTGTCTTTATCTGTCATCCCCGACCCCGATCGGGGATCCAGTGTCTTTCTCCTCGCAAACAGAGGGAAAAGAAAAAACCTGGATCCTTATAGATCGCCTGGATCCCCGATCAAGTCGGGGACAAGCGTCGAGGAGGACGGAGGGAGGGGTATGACCGGATGCTCCAGGTGAACAGACTCGACTGGTTTTCCGTTTTCAAATATCTGGTGTACGCGGCCCTGGTCGCCAACGTGGCGCTGTTCTTCAAGGAAGATTGGGAAGCCGCTTCCCACGTATTCCGGGATGGCCTGCCGTTCGCGCAAATCATCGAAGGGTTTGCGCCGAGCATTGACACCGCCGCGTGGATAATCCTGTTGCTGCTGTTCGAACTGGAAACCTGTCAGCTTTCCGACGAGGTGCTGAAGCGCCCCATCGGCCTCGCCATCCGGGGCCTGCGCGCACTGTGTTACATGGTCATTGTTTACGCCTTTACCGGCTATCTCGGCAAAGCACTCGGCTTTGGCCTGTACGTGCCGGCGGGCATACCGGACGCCTGCGCCTTGGTCATGAAGCAGTTCGCCCTGCTCGTTGAACTCGACGAGTACCGGGTGCTGACCGCCGGCAACTGTGCCGGGATCACCGGAGCACTGTTCGTCAACGAGCAGACCAGGACGCTGGCTGAAGCCGGTGCCCTGGTTCAGGCGGTGCAACTGGCCTGGGTTGACGTTGTGAACTCCGGCACCTGGCTCCTGATCCTGGCCCTTCTGGAGCTCGACGTGCGGCCGGACGTCAAAGAACTGTTCCCGGGCTGGTTTGCGACCACAAGCCTGCGGACAAAATACCTGCTCTACGCCATCATCGTGGGCGCCGCGGTGTATTGGGGAATCTTCGGCACCTTCCTCGATTTCTGGGACGCCTTTTTGTGGATCGCCGCCTTTGTCTTCATCGAGCGCAACGTGTTCGAGTGGGATCAGGAGTCGCCATAGATATGCTATTTGGCACCTAAATGGATCTACTTTGCGCTATTTTGTAGTCATTAAGGATCTGTTTATGCTCTATTTGTCACCCGGCACGAAACACCAAAGTGGGGTCGTTGTCGGGTTACGCCTTCGGCTAACCCGACCTACATGACTGTCTTCTCCCTTTATCATTGATACGAACAGAGCCAGCAACACCAGAATCGGTCATTCCCGCGCACGCGGAAATCCAGCGTCTTTGTAAGGAAACAGAACCCTGGATTCCCGATTGAAATGTCGGGAATGACAGAAGGAGACGGCGGAAATTGTCAACGAACGAGTGAACAAGACAAGGATGACAGAAAGACGTTTATTGTATACCTTATTCCGTCTTGCCGTGGAGTTGTAGGAACCGGAGAATACCCTGGACAACCGTTTGAAGATTGCCATAAATTCATCGATCTTAAAAAGGATTTTTCCGAGGCCATGGACCGTTGTGGCGGTGCTCCCCGTTTTGCTCCTGCTCTGTCCTCAAGCACACGCTGCCTCGCCCGACGCCTGGACGGAAAATCTCTATGCCAGAGCGGGTGGCGGCGTGTATTTTCTGGACATGTCGGAGTCGAGCCCGTTCATCAGGACAAACAATCGGGAAGAGGTCATCGGCTTCCTCGACCACTACGACGCAGCATTTCAAGCCGGGCCGCTGGTCAACCTGGCGGTCGGTGGCGAATACGACGCCTTCGGAAAAAACCTGTTCACCGAATTGAGCGGGTTCCTCACTTTTTACAACTCCAGGCACGTTAACGAGTACAACGAGGATTCAGCCCCATGGACTGAAGCACTGACTCAGTTCGACAGGCAGTGCCCACTAAGTCTGGTAGACGGAGGGTGTCCTATTACGTCAGAGACGGAACCGCTTCTCGTGGCTCTGATAAACGACAACCCGGATGCCAGGTCGGTCGGGTGGATCGGAAAGATAGATGGCGGCAAGATGCCTTTCGGTGCTCCCAATTTTGCATGGGGCGATCCCATACGCATCAGCACGAAAAGGGAAGTTGACTTCCATGGCATCGATCTTGTGACCGGGATGTTCTTCAGGCAGACGGGGCGAACCAAGGTCTCCCTTTTCATCGGACCGAGCTACAAGAGGCTGAACCAGGAGTCCGAGACGTTTGCATACGAGTCCAACCGTGCGCCTGAGGTCAATAACCTGACCCTGAAAGAAGACCTGGAAGCCTGGCATTACGGCGGGGTCGTCGGCACCCGCATCGACCTTCCGTTCAAGGAGCGCTGGAATTTCACGTTCGACGGCAGGCTGGGAGTGTATTATCTGGATTCCGAATACGACGGGTCCCAAAGGACGTTGCTGTCGTCGGGGGACCCGGTCTTAGACGTGCCGACCGATTGGAAAACAAGCGATTCGGCAGTCGCCACAACCCTCAGCTTCCAAACGGCGCTGAGTGTCACGTGCCTTGAGCGAGTCACCTTTCAGTTCGGGACAGGAGTCGAATATTTGTCGCATGCCCCGAAGATGCGCTACGCAAGATTGGGAGAAAGCTTCGCAACCGGAGACTCCCACACGCCGGCGCGCATCGAGTATTCGGACGCGTTCGGATTGTTCAGCGCATTTTCCATTGTCCTCACGCTGTAGCGGATAGTCCGAGGGCATACAGGAGGCGCTTCACACCACCTCACCGAGCCTCCGGTTAAAACGCCGCCAGAGGATTGTCGGGTTACGCCTTCGGCTAACCCGACCTACGGCCTCTTCCTTTCTGTCATCCTTGCGAACGCGAGGAGGTGGATTCACATTTGAAGTGCAACAGGTGGTTTCTAAAAACCTCGGCGGGCGTCTGATAGCCGAGACATTTCCGCGGGGTATTATTGTATACCTGAACCAGATGCGTAAAGTGTTCATCGGAGAGAGCCACCAAGTCGGTCTTGCGGGGCAGGGTCCGGCGCAAGCGGCCGATGGCGTTTTCGACGCCGCCCTTTTGCCAGGGCGAGTGGGTCTCACAGAAGAAGGTTTCGAGGCCGAGCGTATGGAGGGCATAATGCCGCGCAAACTCCGTCCCGTTATCGAAGGTGATTGTTTGGCGCCACGTGGGGGGCAAGGGCGCGAGGAGGGTGGCGATGGCGTGGGCGATCGGCGCGGCGGCTTTGCCGGGGGGGGCGCGCGGCGATCAGCAGGCGGGAGTGGCGCTCATGGAGGGTCAAGATGGCTTGGCCGTAGATCCGGAACAACATCAGATCGGCCTCCCAATGGCCCGGGGTACGGCGATCCGCGACCGCCGCCGGCCGCTCCGCCAGCGGGCGGCGCAGAGCGATAAAGGACGCCGGGCTGCGCCCCTTGTAGCAACGGCGCCCGCGTTTGGCTTTGGCCTGCGGCAGATAGTGGCGCCAGGCGTACTCTGTTTTGCGGGCCATCTGCGCATAGATGAAGCGGTAGATGGTCTCGTGGGAGATGACCGGTCGGTGCTGCTCCCGAGCGAGGCGGCCGGCCACCTGTTGGGGGGACCAGCCGTGTTGAAGCTGCGCCAGGACCGTGGCGCGGAGCGTGCTGTCGCGGTCGAGCTTGGAGCCCTGCCAGCGGTGCGCCCGGGCTTGTTGGTCGGCATAGCCTGGGCGGTAGCCCTGGGTGGTGGACCCATTGCGGTTCAGCTCCCGAGCCACAGTCGATGGCGCGCGATCCAGAGTTGCCGCAATTTGGCGGATCGAGTGTCCCGTGGTGTGTAAGCGGGCCATTTCACAGCGGTCTTCAAGGGTGAGTTGTGTGTAGTAGCGTCCCATGGCAACACCTTAACAAGGTGTTGCACTTCGTTTGTGAATTTAGGGGATCCAGAGCCTTTCTCTTCGCAAAGCAGAGGAAAAGGCAAGAACCCTGGATCCCCGATCGGGGTCGGGGATGACAGAAGGGGGCATTCCTGCGGAAGCAGGAATCCAGTGTCGTTATTGCTTTTTCTGTCATCCTTGCGAACGCGAGGATCCAGCGCCTTTCTTCTCACAAAGCGAAGGAAAAGCAAAAACCCTGGATCCCCGATCGGGGTCGGGGATGACAGAAGAAGGCATTCCTGTGAAGGGTCAGTCGTCGGCACGGACCGGTTGATTGCGCAATTGCTTGACCCGTCCCCGGTGTTTCTTCTGATCCAATCGCTCTGCAATGGAATGGTGAGAGATCCGGGTTTCTTTTCGAATTTTCCGGGGAGCCAGGGCCTCGTGAAGAAGCCGGGAAAACTTCTCGATCAAATCGGCTCGATTCATGGCCTGGCTCGCAGCTCGTTGGGCGTACAGATACAACACCCCCTCCTTATTGATCCGGGTCTTGAGCTTTCTGCCGATCAGGGATTTTTGTGCGGCCGTCAACGACGGAGAATGCCGGACGTCAAAATGCAGCATCACGCGCGTATTCACCTTGTTGACGTTTTGCCCTCCGGGGCCACTGCTGCGTGAAGCGCGAAATCGGAGTTCCTGTTCAGGAATGGATACCTGGGACGTTACGGCAATCATTCGCTCCCTCACGAGAATCTTTCATGCAGGCTTGCCGCCTACACCTACGAGACGAAAATGGAACGTTCGGGTCTCCAGTTGTCGGGTTACGCTGGGATTGTCGGATTACGCTTCGCTAATCCGACCTACCTCGACCTACAAAAGTCAGGAGGGGCAGATTAAACGAGAAATACATTTTTCACAAGAAACCCCCATGCAGAGGCTTGCAGCCTGCACACGAAGGGATGAAAAGGAAGCCCTGCGTGGTCATGGTTCTCTTTTCCTCACTTTTGTAAGGGGGAGGATGAGCTAGGCTTGCCCTCGCGAAAGCGGGGTGGGGTAGAGTTGAACGCCCATAGAGCACGGGGTTTCGCCATCCTGGTCACGGATTCTACCCCTGGTCAAAGCCAGGGGCATGCCTAATGCCCCCATCACCCCTCCAGACCCTTCGGCTACGCTTCCTTCGACAAGCTCAGGACAGGCAGGGCAGGCAAAGGAGGGGAACTGAGGAACAGAAGGAGACGGTGGAAATTGTCAACGAATGACTGAATACATACAAGGATGACCACGCTGGTGTTTGGTGCAGGATGACGGAGAGGCGAGGAATGAAGCGCGCACTCACAGGCGTGCCGGCACGCCTACGAGGATTCGGGGTTGGGCTGCGGAGGAGTTTGTTGCATCACGTTGAAGTCTTTTTGAGTGATGAAATACCCATTCGCGAACAATTGGAACTCATACCGGCCCGGTGCCGGAAAGACCAACGAGGGAATATTCACACCGAAATCATGAATCCGCAACCGGTCTTTGATTTCAATCGACGACAACGAGGCTTTCCCGATGGGCTGATCCTGATCCAAATACATGAGACGAAGCTCAAACTCATACTGGCCTTCCGCGTCCGTCAAACAAAAATAGACTCCCATTTGGGGGTGTTGGCAGGGAAATCGTGGTGCCCACAAGTGCGTGAACGTTCCGATGATGCTCTTCTTTCCGGTAAAACTGTCCAGGATCACCGAATCGCAAACCAAAAAGGCCTGCACGATGGGTTTGACAAGTTCGTCCATGGGGTAGCTCCTCTCTTGTTCATGACTCCGCCCGGTTGCCGTACTCGCGCCGGTTCAAGCGATTCCATATTTCCTCATCGTAACATGACCCTCGTCACCGATACGAACAAAACGTACAGCGTCATCGCTCCTGCAAAGGACATCCTAAAGCCCAATCGTGGAACACTGAAGAGCAGCACGCCGCGGGCATTACGTGAGCGCCGCTTTCACGCTGAGATACAGGATCATCACCTCAATGGCATGGGCCGTAATCACCGTCACCAGGTTCCGCCACCGCAAAAAGAGGGCCGCCCAAATGAGTCCGTCCCATACCGCGATCCAGTGGAGATGCCGAAACGTCATCACCATAAAAGGATCGAACGCAAACACCAACGCCGACATCAGCATCGCCACGATCGAACCAAGCCGGAGACCGTTTGCACGTGTCGCCGGCAGACATCGGCAACAGAAGTGCTCCAGTCTGCCCAGGAGAAATCCTCGAAAATTCAACTCGACGCCGATTGCGATCAGGACCGTGAACCAGGGAATCATCACGAAGAGGGGCACCCTGGCATGCGGCGTGTCGGCCAAAAACAGAACGTCGCCACCAAGAACCGGCACGATCCACAGGATCACGGTCGAGTTGACCAACCCCAGGATACACCCCGTGCCGATCCCCCACACGACGCCTTGCTTCAGGAAGCTCCGGGAAAATCCCAGCGCAGGCAGCGCACCGGCATTGAATTTCCACCAGATTGCGAGCGCCCCGTATCCGGCGAGTTGCGGTAAAAATTGCAGGAGCAGGTTCTGCTGGGTCGAGGCAGGGAGAAGATAAAAGCATCCCGTCAGACAGATTGGAATCCACGCCAACCACGTCGCGCGTTCATCGGCTTGAACGGCGCTTTGCCACTGTGTTGTTCTCCATAAGGGCATAGGCGCATTCCTGTCTGTGTCCACTCATTCGTTGACCATTCCCGCTTTTTCCTTCCCCTCCTTTGTAAGGAGGGGTGAGGGGAGGTAGAGCGGCTGTCTGGTAGAGAGGAACCACGCAAGGCTGATCCTCCAGGTAGCAGCAGCGCCAGGACGACTCTACCCCACCTATCCTCCCCTTACAAAGGGGAGGGAAAGAAAAGCAGGACCGCGTAGGGCTGACACGCCCTATCTTTCATTCCGTCAACGAATACGTGAACATGTACAATCCTCGTCGAACCGCTCCTTTGTCACCTTGCAGCAAAAGACTTTTTCTTCGTATGATTCGGACGAAAACCCATTGGCAGGCATTTACTCATTTGGTGAGATTCATGCATAACACAGTTCCCTTTCGGTGTTTCCGTATTCCTTTCCGGCAACCCTCCGCGAGGGCAGGCCGTTTTCTTACTCGTGGCTTCATCCTCGGCTTCGCAGCCCTTGTCCTGTGCACGGGCGTTTCGGATCTTTTCGCAGAAGACACCGAGCCCCTGAAAGAACTGCCCCGCGCCGTCTTACGGCATACTCCTCCGATTTTTCAGGAATGGACTTTTGAAAAGAACCTGGATTCGGTTCTGCCTCCCGGGTTTTCCTCTCATACCCTGGGGCATGGGCACATGGGGGAATGGACCATTATTGCCGATGACGACCCGCCAAGCCGGACCCATGCGCTGTTACAACCGACTTCCTGCCCAACTCCCGGCTGTTATCAACTGCTGATCAACGACACGATTCAGGTGGAATACGTCGACCTCACGGTAGGCATCCTTTCCAAACTCGGCACACCGACTTCGGCAGCCGGCTTGGTGCTGAACCTCCAGGATCTCGAGAACTTCTATGCCGTCCTCATTTATCCGGCAAGCAATATGGTCAGGGTCTATCGTTTTTTCGAAGGGAACCCCACCCTGATCGAGGAGCATAAGGTTATTCCGTTGAAAAGAACTCCATGGCATTTCCTGCGAGTCCAGAGAAATACGATCGTCAGCAAAGATTTCTTTGAAATTTCGTTCGATAACCAATTCTTCCTCTCCGTGTATGATTCCACCTTCCGGACTGGCCGGATCGGGCTCCTGACCACCGGTGACGGAAAATTCGCCTTCGACAATCTGCGAGCCGTGGAATTGGTCACGAGCGAACCACTTTCTCGACCACCGGCCTACTAGGGAACCTCTGATCCCCGATTAAGAACGTCGGGGACAGGTTTATCGCACTATCGGGCGCATGGCAAAGGTTCAGGCTTCATGCAGAAGATCGAGCAACGTCGCCGGATCAGAGGCCACACGAATCAACGCTCGATTTTCAGGAGCCAAAAACCCTTCCCGTGTCTGATGATCCAGAAACGTCAGGAATGCATCGAAGAATCCATCGACGTTCAACAGCCCACAGGGTTTCTGATGTAACTGAAGCTGTCGCCAGGTGATCATCTCACAAAACTCTTCCAGGGTCCCGTACCCGCCGGGCAGCCCGATAAAGGCATCAGCCAAATCCGCCATGAGGGCTTTGCGCTCATGCATCGATCCCACCACGTGGAGCATGGTCACGTCGTGCCGGGCCCATTGTTTGGCCACCATGAATTCCGGAATGACGCCGGTCACCCGGCCGTCTCCGGCGAGGCAGGCCTTCGCCACCACCTCCATCAACCCGATCTTGCCTCCACCATAGACCAAGCCCAGCCCACGCGCGGCGAGTTCTTTGCCCAGGAGCCCGGCCATCTCGGCATAACGACTCTTCAGGCCGGTACTGGAGCCACAAAACACACAGACGTTGTTCATGGATACATTTCAGAGAAACCGCTGAAGTTACGATTGTTCGTCAACCGTCAGATGAAGCAGAGAGTAGGGATCAACACGCGATCCATTGAGGCGCACGCCCCAATGGAGATGCGGGCCGGTCGCCCGTCCCGTGGAGCCGACTTTCCCGATCACCTGACCCTTCTTCACGACCTGATCCTGCTCTACGTCCACGCTGGATAAGTGAAAATACATGGAAAAGAGGCCAAGCCCGTGATCCACGATCACCCCTTTTCCCGAAAAGAAGTGATCCGCGGTGAGTCGCACCATCCCGTCATTCATGGCCAACACGGGGGTTCCTTCAGGCGCCGCGATATCTTCACCACTATGGGGTTTTCTGGGTTGCCCGTTAATGACCCGTCGACTGCCGAATCGCCCGGATATTTCCCCATGGACCGGCTCACGAAACCTGCCCTTCCACAGGGGGTGCGGGACGAAACCGGCAAACGCCTTGTGGACGGCCTTGGATTCGGTCTCGACCCGGACAAGGGTTTTCCGATCGAGATCCACCATTCGCGAGGGCAAGGTCAACCGTTGAACGGGATACTCTTCCTTCATCACGAGCACCGACAGGCTACGACGTTCCGTCCGTTGAGGATAGACGACCTCGATCGTGAGTTCATAACGGCCCGGACGATCCTGCATATCCAGCCCCAACAGTCCCGCATACACCTGTTCCTTGAAGGGGAAGAAGGTCAGCGTTCGTTCTAAGAATCGCCCTTCGACCCGGTCCGGCCGGTCCCGGACGGGAACCGTCACCACCAACACTTCCCCTTGCTTGCCACTGACTTGTCCATCGGCCCCCACGGAATACTGAGGCCCTTCCCCCCGCGAAGGCAGGGGCTGACACACGCTTGCTAGCACCAACACCAGTGCCACGAGCCACGGACGAGTGACGACGTTCGCGTGGGAATCCCTCATGTAGGCTTGCCGCCTGCCCCCAAGAGATGAACATGGCTCAGGTTGTCATCCTGAGCGAAGCGAAGGATCTGCTTTTCCAGGCGTTCGGTTGTTGAGTGAGAGATTCTTCGCCTTCGGCTCAGAATGACAGATTGGGGGTGTCGTTGGCTATTTTCGTGGGAAGGCAACAGCATTTCACATCTGGAGGGAAGCGGGAGACACCTGGGCCAGCAGTTCATCCACCCGCCGATTGAACGCACAAAAGGGATCCATACACAAGATCGTTTCTTCCCAATAGCCATTGAGTTTCAAATAGGTCCAATCAACCGTGTAGGAGCGATTCTTGGCTCGGGCAAATCGAATGAAATCGCCTCGAACCTTGGCGCGGGTGGACTGGGGCGGTATGGACATGGCGCGTTCAATGGCTCGCTCATCCACCATCTTCACCGTCTTCTCATGCGCCTCTAAAATATAGTAGAGCCCGCGCTTCCGGTTCACGTCGTGATATTGCAGGTCCATCATCGCCACTCGCGGATCATCCCACCCGCACCCTTTTCGGTCGATATACGATTGGATCACCCAGCGTTTCGTCACCCAATCGATCTCCCGCACCAATTGCATGGGGTCATCCGCCAACGCATTCAACACGCGTTCCCACTCCGTCAGGACGTCGGCCAGCACCTTGTCATAGGGCCGGTCGTGGAGAAATTCCGAAGCCTTTTCCAAATAGATCCGTTGGATTTCCAGTGCGGACAACTCTCGTCCATCATCCAACTTCACCTTTTTTTTCAACGTGGGGTCTCGAGAAATTTCCCTGATGGCCTTGACGGGATCTTCCAATTCAATGCTTTTGACACAATACCCTTCCTCGATCATGGACAACACCAGGTCCGCCGTGCCGACCTTCAGGTAAATGGCAAACTCCGACATATTCGAATCCCCGAGAATGATATGAAGGCGTCGATACCGTTCGGCGTCGGCATGCGGCTCATCCCGCGTGTTGATAATGCTTCGGGACGACGTCGTGGAGGAAGAGGTTTTTTCGTGAATGTGCTGGGCTCGCTGGGACAGGAAATAGTGCGGTTTACCCGAGACCTTGAGCACTTTCCCGGCGCCTGAAAAAATTTGTCGCGTCACAAAAAATGGAATGAGCTGTTCAGCCACCTTCCAAAAGTCAACGTCACGCTGCATCAGAAAATTTTCATGGGACCCATAGGTATTTCCCAGGGAATCCGTGTTGTTTTTAAAAATATAGATGTCGCCGGCGAGCCCTTCTTCCCGGAGGCGTTCTTCCGCCGCGGGCAAACAGGATTCGAGAATCCGCTCTCCGGCCTTTTCGTGAATCACCAACTCGAAAATGTCATCGCACTCCGGAGTGGAATACTCGGGATGGCATCCGGTGTCCTGATAAAATCTGGCCCCATTCGTGAGGAAGGCGTTGGACGGCCAACTGTTCGGAATCAACCCTTCAAAGATGTATCCCAGAATTTTTTCAATCGGCAGATAGACCCGGCCATTGGGGGAAAAGGTGAGACCGTATTCACACTCAAGTCCAAAAATCCGTTTCATGGATGCATGTTACCATAGACGCGACATGGACGGAACAGACACCTCGTGCGAGGATGTCGGATTACGCTACGCTAATCCGACCTACCCTGGACTTTCCTCCTTCTGTCATCCCCGACCCCGATCGGGGATCCAGTGTCCTTGCCTTTGTAGCCGCGCCATCCCTGCTCAAAGGCAGGGACATGCCTTATGCCCCCTCACCCCTCCTTACCCTTCGCTACGCTCAGGGCAGGCAAAGGAGGGGGATTATTGGTCTTCGGATCAAAACAAAGACCCTGGATTCCCGATTGCAACCGTCGGGAATGACGGAAAAGGAAAAAGAGAAAGACCCTGGATTCCTTTACTTGACTGGATCCCCGATTACAAACGTCGGGGACAAGCGTCGGGAATGACAGAGAGGGAAAAACGGGAATGACAGAAGGAGGAGAAGTCACCCTCACCCTGCCCGGATTCTCTACCTTCCCTCACCCCTCCTTACAAAGGAGGGGAATAAGGAAGTTATGAAAGAAGGGTGCCGGCTTCTTCTGCGCCGACGCGGCGGAATTTTCGGCCGGTACGGGTCCGGTCGAGGAACGCGACTTCGAGCGCAGGCAGTGACACGTTTTGGCCCGTCGCGGTTTCGAGGGCTTTCATGCACCGGGTGAGGGCGGCTTTCAGATCCAGGACGTCTTCCGAACCCGTCGCGCGCAGGGCAGAGACCACGGTGTCCGAACGCCCCCCGATGGCCACGAATTCCTTTTCCTGAACGATCATCCCATCGAACGCGATGCGATACAATTCCGTCTGGTCGGGCCGTTCGCCGATTTGGGCCAACAGGATTTCCACTTCAAAGGGTTTCAGCTCCTGGCTGAAAATCGTGCCCAGGGTCTGCGAATACCCATTTGCCAGGGAACGAGCCGTGACGTCTTCGCGACTGTACATAAACCCTTTTAAATCGGCGTGTTGAATGCCTGCTTTTCGCAAACTTTCAAATTCGCTGTATCGCCCTGCTCCTGAAAAGGCAATATTGTCGTAAATTTCGGAGATCTTGAACAATGAATTGCTTGGATTATCCGCCACGAAGAGCACGCCGTCCCGGTACTCGATAGCCACGATCGACCGGCCTTTGGCAATGCCTTTTTTGGCATACTCCGCCTTATCCTGCATCAGTTGTTCGGGGGACACGTAAAATGGAAGCGTCATCAGGATTCCCGTTCGGATCGCGAGCGAGCCAACTGGTCGCATTGGGACGCCACGTCGGCATCTTCAACGTCCCGCACGCCTTGGGCATCGACGATTTTTATGGTGGGATAAATGCCCCGGAACAGGTCGGGGCCCCCGGTCCCCACGTCCTCTTCCGCCGCGCTCAAGAGCGCCTGGATCGCGAGGGAGATGACTTCCGGTTGGGACAGATTTTTGCGAAACCGTTCTTTGATGGTCACACGGGCGTCTTTTCCCCCGGACCCGACCGCGTGGTATTCCGTTTCTTCATATTTCCCGCCGGTGACGTCATACTTGAAAATCCGGCCCTGTTGTTGCTTCAGGTCAAACCCCACGAACAGGGGAATCACGACCAACCCTTGGATGACCATGGGCAAATTCGCTTTTACCATTTGCCCCAACCGATTCGCCTTGCCTTCGCAGGATAACGACACTCCATCCAGTTTTTCATAATGTTCCAGTTCAATCCCGAACAACTTGGCCATTTCCAGACACGGTCCCGCGGCGCCCGCAATGGCGATGGCCGAATGGTTGTCGGTTTTAAAGACCTTCTCCATACGACGCGACGCCACTTGGTACCCTTCGATTGCGCGTCGGTCGCCGACGATCACCACGCCCTTCTCGTATTTCACGGCCAACACGGTCGTCCCGTGAGAGAGTTGCGACAGCACGTTCCGTTGCATCTCGTCCACCGACACGGACACGTGCCCCCCGCTCCCCCATCGCACGGCGGGTGTCAGTTCGGGTCGCGTGTGATGGATAAAATCAAAAAAACTCGAACATTGACTCACGGGCATTTTTGACAGAATTGATTCCATGCTGAAGTCCTCACATCACCGGTTCAGGGAAGTAGGTCGGGTTAGCCGAAGGCGTAACCCGACAGCTTCGCCGTTCAATGCCTTTCTGTCGGATTACGCTACGCTAATCCGACCTGCAAATGCCTCACTTATTTATTGACCACTTTCCCCTCACCCCAGCCCCCCGATTAAAAATGTCGGGGGCTTCGCCTAATTTCAGACTAGGGGCGAGGGAGGAAGAACTGGATTCCCGCTAAAAAATTGCGGGAATGACAGAAGGAAAAAGCAGATTCCTTCCTTCGACAAGCTCAGGACAGGCGCTTCGCTCGGAATAACAAGCCCCCCTCACCCCGGCCCTCTCCCCCTCACCCTTCCCTCTCTCACCAGGGGAGAGGGTTTTACGGGGGGTCAGGCCGACAAACGATCCAGGAGTTGTTGCGCCGTCTCCACGCCCTCCAACAACTCATTGGTCAAATCCTGCGTTCCCCTCAAGGGATCCATTAACGGAACCCGTTTGACGGACACGTCGCCTACGTCAAAGAGCACCGACGTCCAACTGGCCCCATAGATCTGGTGAGGAAATTTCCGGAGGCAGGCGCCGCGAAAATAGGCGCGCGTGCCTCGTGGCGCATGAAATTCCGCCTTGGCGATTTCCTCATCATCCAGCAACCGCTCAATGCGCCGGCTCCGCTCGAGCGTATAATACAGGCCTTTTTCCGGCCGAACGTCGTGGTATTGCAAATCCATCAATGCCACGCGCGGGTCATCCCATCCACAGCCTTTCCGTTCCACGTACGACTCGATCATCTGTTGTTTGGCCACCCAATCGAGTTCCGCGACCAATTGCCTCGGGTCCCGTTCGAGTTTATCCAGGACGCTTTCCCATCTCACCAACACGTCCTTCGTCGCGGGCGACAACTCGCGACAGGCGTAAAAATCATGCGCGGCCCGGAGATAGGCGCGTTGGATGGCAAGCGCGTTGGTCGCACCGCCCCGGGACAACTTCAGGTCGGCTTTCATGGTGAGATCACGTGAGACGATCTTGGCGGCTTCCACGGGATTCTCCAGCGCAAACGCGGGAACGGCGGCGACCTCGTCCAACATATGCGTCACGATCGCCGTGGTGCCCACCTTTAAATACGTGGACAGTTCCGCCATATTGGCGTCACCGACAATGACGTGTAACCGTCGAAACCTCGCGGCGTCCGCATGGGGCTCATCACGGGTATTGATCAGGGGTCGTTTGACCATGGTGTTGAGATCCGCCACGCATTCAAAAAAATCCGCGCGCTGAGAGATTTGATACGTCACGGGCCCGGCTCCATTTTCAGCTCCGACTTTCCCGGCTCCCGCAAAGATGGGACGCGACACGAAAAACGGCAGCAACCCTTGAAGAATCACGTCGAACGGCACTGAACGGTTCATCAAATAATTTTCATGGTATCCGTAGCTGTTGCCCTTTCCATCGGAGTTGTTCTTGTACAGCACGCACTCGTTTCCCTCCGTCGTCCGATTCATGGCTTCCAGGCACTTGGCGACGACGAGTTCACCGGCCCGTTCATACGCAACCAGTTCACGAGCCGTACTGCATTCCGGCGTCGAATACTCGGGATGCGCCCCGTCGACGTACAGTCGACCGGCGTTCGCCAACAGTTTATTGAGCGCCCGGTTATACTCGGGACCCGGCCATTCACGTTCGCCCTCGACTTCAAACCCTCGAGCATCCCGCAGGGGGTTTTCGTTCTCGTAATCCCAAAGAGCTTGTGGGGCAAGGAGAGACGGGTAAGAACTGATCAGTAGGAGGGAATTCTCAACGGGATCGGAGGCGTGAACGTGGCGCGAGGCCACACCAAATTCCGTTTCTGTGCCGATAATGCGCTGCAAGGACTCCTCATTCCGGTTTGAGCAAGAGTATTAAAAGTAATGCCCGGCACTCACGGTTTCAATTTCGCGCGTTTCTTCCGAGCCGGAGGTCAGGGTTCGAACGTGGATGATTTTTTCGCCTTTTTGCCCGGCGATGCGGGCCCAGTCATCGGGATTGGTCGTATTGGGCAGATCTTCATGCGCCTTGAATTCATCCCGAATGGCCCCCAACAGGTCTTCTTCTTTCAAGCCCTTTTCACCCGTGTCGATGGCTCGTTTCACCGCGAATTTTTTCGCTCGTGAGATCACGCCTTCGATCAGAGCGCCGCTGGAAAAGTCTTTGAAGTAGAGGAGTTCTTTTTCTCCATTGGCATACGTCACTTCCAGGAACTTATTCTCTTCCGACGTGGCATACATCGACTCCACCGTCACGTCCAGAAGGTGCGAGACCACCGCCTGCCGATCCTGGGCGTGCCGATCAAGTTCCTCTTTGGCAAACGGCAGATCGCCGATGAGGTATTTGGCAAAAATATCTCGAGCACTCTGTTTATTCGGTCTGGGGATTTTGACTTTCACGTCCAACCGCCCCGTTCTCAACACCGCCGGATCAATGAGGTCCTGCCGGTTGCTCGCCCCGATGACGATCACGTTCTTGAGCTTTTCGACCCCGTCGATTTCAGCCAGAAACTGCGGGACGATCGTCGATTCGATATCGGAAGAGATCCCGGACCCCCGTGTACGAAACAACGCGTCCATTTCATCAAAAAACACCACGACCGGATTACCGGTTGCCGCCTTGGCCCGCGCCTTGGCGAACACCTCCCGGATGTACCGTTCCGATTCGCCCACGTATTTGTTCAGCAGTTCTGGCCCCTTCACGTGCAGGAAGTAACTTCGGACTTCTTTGCCGGATAGATGCCGCATTTTCTTGGAAATGGAATTCGCCACGGCTTTCGCAATCATCGTCTTTCCGCACCCCGGAGGCCCGTACAACAGGATGCCCTTGGGCGGGGCCAGACGATGTTCCTTGAACAGTTCAGGGTACAAAAATGGCAATTCCACGGCATCCGTCACCTGCTCGACTTCTTTTGCCAATCCCCCAACGTCTTCATATTGCACGTCCGGCACTTCTTCCAGCACCAACTCTTCGATTTCGGCTTTGGGGACTTTCTCAATGACGTAGCCGGACCGGGGATCATAGAGCAGATGGTCACCCACATTGAGCGGCTCATGGAGTAACGGCTCACCCAGTTCGACGATGCGTTCTTCATCATGGTGCAACTGAATCAGCACCCGTGTCCCATCCAACTGATCCTTTAACTTCACCACTTGTCCCTGGGGATCAAAGGCACGCGCCTCGATGATGTTCAAGGCTTCATTCAAAATCACTTCCTGCCCCTTTCGCAGGGTCGTATTCGCCACCGAACTATGCACGCTGACGCGCATTTTTCTGCCTGCAACGTAGACGTTGGCGCTGGAATCATCATTCAGACTGCAGAAGAGCCCATACGACGATGGCGGAGCCGTGAGTTTGGCGATCTCGGTACGGAGGGTTTCAATCTGGATTTTTGCTTCCTCGAGGCTGGACGTCAACCGTTCATTCTGTTTTTGCGATTGCTGCAATTTCATGCGGGTTTCGTACAGGTGGCGCATTTCGTTCTCCAGGGATTGGAGTTCTCCGCGCAGTTTCTCTATCTCCCGATTATCGTCTTCGTGTTTTCTCAATCCCATAGAATCTTCCCTTGCTCGATCACAACAAAAAGAGCGCCAGTCCGATTCCTTTCTCCACGCTGAAACCTTGATACGGCTCAACCCCCATGAGCCCGCCGTTCCCGCTCCTCAGGGAATAAATTTTAGCACTGGCTTTGGGAAGGGTCAATCTATAAAGGCGACCGTGTTACCGTGGTCGCCATTTGCGCAATTGCGTGGAATACGTCGTCACCGCTTCACGTGGAGACGCGGCCTGGAAAATTGAAGAAACGACCGCGACGCCGGCGGCGCCGGACGCCATCACGTTCTCCACGCGAGAAGGCGTCATCCCGCCAATCGCATACACGGGAATGGTACAGTGCCGGCTGGCTTCACGAATAACGGGGACGCCTAACGGGGGGCCATACTGCCGTTTTGAAGGTGTCTCATACACCGGTCCGAGCACAACGAAGTCCGCACCTTCTTTCTCGCTTTGGAGGGCCTCTTCGGCGGAATGGACCGACTTCCCGATGAGATAGCCTGCCCCCAGACATTTCCGGGCCTCTTTGGTGGGCATGCTGTCCGAACGAAGATGTACGCCCGCTGCCTGGGTGGCGAGGACGAGATCCACGCGGTCATTGATGAAACACAAAACACGGAAGGGACGCGCCAGCCGGTGGACTGTCTCCACAAACCGCAGAAGTTCTCGGGATCCGAGGTCTCTTTCCCGAATTTGGACCATCATCCCCTGTTCAGGGATGATGTCTCCGAGGATCCGGAGTAATCTGTCCTCTCCGGTCTGGTGGCGGTCGGTGACTACGTACAAAGGCGGGAGACGGCTCGTTGTCACAAACACCGAAGGCCTCGACGGTCGACTCTGTCAGCCCCCTCACCCCAACCCCCGGATCGAGTCCTGGGTGTGCAAGCCGGACATGGTTTGTCCCTTTTTCCTCCCCTTTGTAAGGGGAGGGCAGGTGGGGTAGAGCCAACCGGCCATAGAGCATGGGGTTCCACCGTCCTGGCCACGGCCTCTACCTCCCCTCACCCCTCCCGATCCTTCGGCTACGCTCAGGACAAGCAAAGGAGGGGAACAGAAAAGGCAGCCTGCTTGAAGTTATTTTCATACCAATGACACATCGGAGAGCACGTTCAACGTCGATCTACAACATGCCTTCGATCGGACTACTTGCTGTGGCATAGAGTTTCCGAGGAATGCGCCCGGCTTTATACGCCAACCGGCCGGCCTCTACCGCATACTTCATCGCCTCGGCCATGGTAATGGGCTCTTGTGCCCCCGCGATCGCGGTATTCATCAACACCGCATCGGCTCCGTATTCCATGGCCAAGGCGGCATCGGAAGCGGTGCCCACGCCCGCATCCACAATCACGGGCACGTTCACGGTTTCGAGGATGATCTTCAAATTGTAGGGATTGCGTATTCCCAATCCGGAACCAATGGGGGCCGCCAAGGGCATGACCGCCGGGCATCCGATATCGACCAGCTTTTGTGCCACGATGGGATCGTCGTTGGTATACGGTAACACCACGAATCCCTCCTTGATCAATATCTTGGCGGCCTCAATGAGTCCGGCGGTATCGGGAAATAAGGTCCGCTCATCGCCGATCACCTCGAGCTTGACCAAATCCGATACCCCGGCAGCACGGGCCAACCGCGCATAGCGGACCGCATCCTCCACCGTGTAGCAGCCCGCGGTATTGGGAAGAATGGTGTAGTGTTTGGGATCAAGATAATCCAGAAGATTCTCGGAATTTCTGTCCGTGATATTGACTCGACGTACGGCGACGGTGACGACGTCCGCGCCGGACATGTCAATGGCTTTCTTCGTCTCGATAAAATCCTTATACTTGCCCGTTCCCACCCACAAACGGGACCGGAACTCTCGCCCGGCTATGGTCAAACGATCGTCACGCATTGTCTCTGTCCTTTAAGAAGAATTGTGGATTTTGGATTGTGGATTGTGGATTGAAAATTGTGGATTGTGGATTTTTGCAATCCGCAATCCAAGATCAAAAATCAGAAATCATTTCCGCCTCCGATGAAACTCATAATTTCAATGCGGTCACCTTCCTCCAGAATCTTGGCATCAAAGTCCCGTCGATCAAGGATTTCAAGATTGATCTCGACCGCCACTCGTTCAACGTTCAACTGCAAATCCTGGAGCAGTCCCGTCACGTTTATCTCCTCACGCACCTGGCGTGACTCTCCATTGACTTGAATATGCATGCGTGGAACGTTTTCGAAAAACCTCCGTCACGCTCTATTCATTCCGAACGTGTCTCCGGTGACTTGCCAGCATCCTACGAGAGCCTCTCAAGCCTTGTCAATTTGGGAACGCGGCCTTTTCGATGTGCAAAGGCCGAAGAACCTATCATCGCCAAGCACAATCTTTTACAATAGAATCACCTTCTCAAATGAATTCACGGTATGCCGACCGACCACGACTCAAACAACACGCTCGCCAATCTTTTCCTGTCCATGGCAGAGTTGTTGAAGAACAATGGAGAAAATCCCTATCGGATTCGGGCCTATAAACGGGCAGCCGACACGATCGCCAACCTGGAGTCGCCCATTGCCGAGCTTGCGCAGGCAGGGGATCTCCAAACCCTTCCCGGCATTGGCAAAGACCTCGCGGCAAAAATTCACGAATACGTGGAGACCGGCGCGATCAAGGCTTATGAAGAGCTCACAACGCCCCTGCCACCCGCCATTCGTCAATGGATCGTTCTTCCCGGCCTTTCCGACCCCATTGTGCATGACTTGTATTATCGACTCGGAATCCGGACGCTCGATGATCTGGAGACACTTGCCCGTTCTCATCTGTTGAGGACGCGACCGGGGGTCAGCGTGACCGCGGATGAACTGCTCGCGGCCATTCAACGTTTACGCGAACACTCGAGGAGTGATTGACCGGGTGGCACAGCCTTTGATAAGGTCACTCGCAGAAGCACCTTTCCCCGATGCCAATCCTCGCAGACTTTAGCCTTGCCCCCGACGCCTGTCCCCGCAGGTTTTAGCGGAGGATCTGTCGAGGGAAAAGGACTGCGCGCCCTACCCGTACAAAAGGAAAGAACCGATCATGGCCGTCTCTGCGTTTATCATGGTTGACGTGGCGGGAGATCACACGAAAAGTGCGTACAAAACCATCACCCGCATTCCTCGGGTGAAGAAAGTCGATGCCGTCGCCGGTCCTTTTGATCTCGTGGTTCAAATTGAAGCGGAGACGTTGGAGAGCCTCAACGAATTGGTTCTTTCACGGATACGCGGCGTGGACGGCGTCATCAAAACCAGTACCGCCATTATCCTCAACCTGTAACCCGTCTATGCCGATTCGAGAGGATGCAGGCCTTTGAAGACTTTCCAGGTCTTGATCAACTCGATCGCCTTTTGAAGCTGCACGTCCTTTTTCATTAATTCCGCTTCAAGATCTTTTTGCGTATCCGGAGCATTGCCCTGTTCATTGTCCGAGGTCGAGCGGTCGTCCTCTTCCGGGGAAGTCGCCTCTTTTTGTTCCTTGTCTTTTTGTTCCTCATCCAAGATGATCGGTTTTGGCTCCACCACGATATCCGGTTTGACGCCAACGGAATGGATCGACTCACCGCTGGGCGTATAATATTTCGCCGTCGTCAGCCGAAGTCCCGACCCATCCGACAACGGGAGAATCGTCTGCACGGAGCCCTTTCCAAACGTCGTCTTCCCCAGAATGACGGCTTTCCCCCAATCCTGCATCGCGGCAGCCACGATTTCCGACGCACTTGCAGAGCCCTGATTGACCAACACGATCATCGGATATTCATGGGGATCCATCGGCGGGCTGGCGCGATACTCATCTTTCCGCCCATCGCGGCCCTTGACCGACACGACTAAGGTGTCAGGCTGCAAAAATTGCTCGGATACCCCAACCGCCGAGGATAATAATCCCCCAGGGTTATTGCGTAAATCCAGGATGAGACCCTGAGTGCCCTCGTCTTGCAACTTCACTAATTCCCGGCCAAGATCTTTGGGCGTGGATTCCTGGAACTGTGAGATCCGGACGTAGCCGATGCGATCGTCCAAGGTCCGGGACCGGACACTGCGAATCTTTATCGTATCCCGAATCAAGGTGAAACTCAGAGTGTCCGAGGCCCCTTCTCGCTCGACCGTCAGCGTGACCGCGGTCCCCTTGGGCCCTCGCATACGTTGCACCGCTTCCATCAGCGTCAGGTCTTTCGTCGGCGTCTCATCGACCTTCAAAATCACGTCTCCGCTTTCGATACCCGCCGCATGAGCGGGTGTCCCTTCAATGGGAGCAATGACGGTGACGTGATGATCCTTGATCCCAATCTGGATTCCTAATCCCTCAAATTCCCCCTTGGTTTCCACTTTCATTTCTTTGTACATCTCCGGGGTCATATACGCGGAATGCGGATCCAACGTTTTCAGCATGCCGCGAACGGCCCCATGGACAAGATCCTTCGTCTGAACTTCTTCGACGTAATGTTTCTTGACCTGGGTCAGGACTTCCGCGAAAACTTTGAGTTCTTCGTAGGATTCACTGGCATGGCTTGTTTTTTCTACTCCTTTTCCAAGCATCAACCCCAGGACGAGTGCACCGAACACAACCAGCCCGGAAACCCACGTTATTGAAGAGCGTTCCTTTTCCATAGCGACGTCCTAACTCCTTAAAAAGACAATGAACATGGTGTACTCCCGCAATTTGTAGCGGGGCCCCACCTCTTCCCCCTCACCCTGATCCACCTTCACCTTCATCCTCTCCCATCAAGGGAGAGGATGCTATAGGGCAAACATAAGAATAAAAAAATCATGCCGGTTCCGGACATGCTCACCGTTTGGCCAACCAGCCCAACGGGTTCACCGGCTTGGTTCCTTTCCGTAACTCAAAGTATAAGATGTTTCTATTGGTCAATCCGGAGGATCCGGTTTCCCCAAGCACGGCTCCTTTGGCAACCGTTGCCCCCTCTTTCACCAACAACTTGGAGGCATGGGCATAGAACGTAAAGTAATTATTGCCGTGATCCACAATAACCACAAGTCCATACCCTCTGAGCCAATCCGCATACACGACGTCCCCGCCTGAAACGGCCCAGATCGCACTCCCTTCTCTTGAGGCAATTTCTATTCCTTTCTTCCGGACGTACGTGTCAAACGTCGGGTGTTTTTGCCGACCGAAGAATCCTACCAAATCGCCGTCAGCAGGCCACAACAATGCGCCCCTTCGAAACGAATCCGTCGTGCGTTTCCTGGTTCTCCCGGTGGCAATGTGACTTCGCCGCTTCAGTTTTTTGAGCAGGGTTTCCTTTCGATTTTCCGCCTGATTCAGCGTGGACAGCATTTGATTACGGGATTTCGTCGTTTTTTTCAAACTCGCCAAGACCACGCGCTTTTGGGACTTCACGTCTCGAATCACGCTCAATTTTTTGTCGACGTGGCTCTTCCGTGCTACCAACGATTCACGGATTTTCGCCTGTTTGGTATGAAGTTGTTCGCTTTGAGCCACCTGTCGCCGGTATTCCTCGAACAAATCACGCTCCCACGTGGCAAGCGAGGAGAGATACATCAAACGGCGTTGAAACTGCGCATAAGAAGCCGCGGCCATCAAGGGAGACACCCAGCCGGCTCGCCCTTCCATATAGAGTCGTTTCAAACGGGTTCCAACCACGGTCTGCTTGTCGTTCATGTCAGATCGAAGCCTGGTTACCTGAGCATCTATTTTATCCAGTTCCCGGTCGATTTGTTTTATTTCCCGATTCATTGAAACAGCTTCCCGCCGTTCCTTGTGCAATTGACGATCGAGACGCTCGATCGATTGCAGGACCTTCGATTGTTTTTTCTGTGCCTGATCCCGCTCTTTCCTGGTTTTCCGGATTTCCTGCTTTAACTGTTGAAGCGTCTGTTTTTCTTTTTCAATTTTTTCCTGCAAAGAGGCTCCCCACGACGGCTGGACGGCGATGAGACCAACGGCCATCACCAAACAAGACGTGAGCACAAGAAGGCGGTTTTCAACCTTGATTGCGGATTGCGGATTGCGGATTGCGGATTGTGGATTTCCCATCAGTTCCTCACCTTCATCAAGCCGAAGACTGAGAGCACACTACTCCCACATCCTAACAACAGACCAGTCATCACCAAAAGAAAAGAGACCGGTCTCGGGAAAACCGGCAAAACATGCTCCATTCCCACGAACCACCCTGACGCATTGAGTTCTAATCGAAAGAATTCAAACACCCCTTTCAACAACGCCAGAGACAGACCGCCACCGACGGCCCCAAGAATCATGCCTTCGATCACGTAGGGTGTCGCAATAAACACCCCCGTGGCGCCAATCAGCCGAAGGATTTCAATTTCCTCTTTTTTGGTGTGTAACGACAAACGGATCGTATTCGCAATAATCGTCACCGTCGCCACGGCCAGAATCGTCCCAATCACCACCGCCCCCAACTCAAAGTAACTGACCACCATCGCCAACGTGTCAACCCAGTCCTGGCTGTACGCCACGTGGGTCACACCGGGAAGCTGCTTGACGCGTTCCGCAAACGCACCAAGGGATTCGGTATCCAGAAACCGCGGGGACAACTTGACGACAAGGGACGCGGGTAACGGATTGCCTTCCATCCCTTCCAACAAGAGAGATTCGTCCGGAAATTGTTCGGAAAATTCTCGAAGAGCCTGTTCCTTGGACACGAAAGTCAACGCCACGGCTGCCGGTTCGGTCCGGAGACGTTTTTGTATCAGAGACACCACCTGTTCTGACGCCTCAGGATCCAGATAGACAATCACCTCAATGTCGCTCTGAAGCGTTCCGGTCAGATTTTTAATATTCAGATACAGCAACAAAAATACTCCGAAACAGACCAGGGTAAAGGCCGTCGTGACGATGCCGATCATCACGTTCCCTCGATTCGCGTAGAGATTGGTCATCGCCTCCCGCAGCAGATACAGCGGCCGCATTACGACGTCGCCCCTTCATCAGACACGACCCGGCCTGCTTGCAGATGGACGACCCGACCATTCATCTGCTCCACCACCCGTTGGTTATGCGTCGCCAAGAGAATCGTCGTCCCCTGAGCATGAATCCTTTTAAACAATTCCACGATTTCAACCGCCAATTCCGCATCCAAATTTCCCGTCGGTTCGTCGGCCAACAACAGAATGGGGCTGTTCACGATAGCCCGTGCAATACAAATTCGTTGTTGCTCTCCGGCCGAGAGAACACCCGTGCGGATCGTCTGTTTATGGTCCATGCTGACGGCCTTCAGGACGTCCATCACCCGTTTCCGCGCTTCGCGTCTTTTGACGCCTTGAATAATGAGCGGCAAGACCACGTTCTCATAGACGGTTTTCTTCGGAAGCAACTGAAAGTTTTGCAGCACGATACCCATGGTACGACGCAGATAGGGAATGACGCCTCCACGTAACCTGGCAACGTTGCGGTTCTGCACGAGAATCTGTCCGGCATCCGGAAACTCGGCGCCAAAGATCACCTTCAGCAGCGTGGTCTTTCCCGCACCACTCGGTCCCGTCAGGATGACACATTCACCTCTGTCGATCCGAAACGAGATATCATCAAGTGCCACACATCGATCGTAGAATTTGGAGACATGGAACAACTGAATCATGGGGACAATGGCTCAGCATGGGGACAACGGCGAGGCACGGCGACATATTCCCTGACCCTCATGGTGATCTTCCGTGTGCTTACCAACGCCGATCATCGCCGGCGACCTCAAAGGCATGTTCGATGTGTTCAAGAATGGGAGAAGCCGGAGCCCCGGCATCATAGAGGAGCACGTCGAACCGACAAGACTGATTTTCCAGGCGATGGCGCGCAAGGTATCGGGCAGCTAATTGAATAAGTTGTCGCTCTTTTCGTGCCGTCACCGCGTGGGCCACGCCTCCGTAGCGATCCGTTCGGCGAGCTTTGACTTCGACAAAAATCAACGTCTCCCCCACCCGGGCCACCATATCCAATTCTCCACGACCGACCCGAACGTTGCGACCAAGAATCCGGTACCCTTTTCGGCGAAGAAACCGTTCGGCAGCGGCTTCGGCTTCCTTGCCCAGGAGTTGTCGGGTGAGGCTCACGCATCCTCCTGATGGCTCGTCAGACAACGTTGCACCGGACCAAAACTGTGCCGATGGACCGGACTCGGTCCAAACTGATGGAGTAAGCGGAGGTGCTCCGGCGTGGGATACCCTTTATGAATATGGAACCGATACCGGGGATCACGCTGGTGATATTCACACATAATCCGGTCACGGAAGACCTTGGCAAGGATTGACGCCGCGGCAATGGAAGACGAAAGCCGGTCGCCGTGAATCACGGACCGATGAGGAATGAACAACTCAGCACCCAGGTGCCCATCGATCAACAAAAAATCCGGTGGGATACGCAACTGATTGACAGCCCGCTGCCAAGCCAACCACGTCGCACGGAGCACGTTCAGCGAGTCGATTTCGGTTTCAGACGCGACGCCGATTCCCCACGCCGTGGCGGACTCGGTAATCACCGAAAAGAGCGCCTCCCGTTCCGCAGGACTCACCTTTTTGGAATCGTCAAGATTCCGCAACGAAAACCGGCGGGGGACAATCACCGCCGCGCCGACTACCGGCCCGGCCAGGGGACCACGTCCGGCCTCGTCCAATCCGGCGACCCGTCGATACCCACGGGTCCGCGCCTCCTCTTCGAAATCGCACGTGGGGCCACACGTTCCCAACCCTATGGCGTCATTGGTCAACGTCACAATACATCGAATTATTCGGCAACGTCCTCTGGGGAAGCCCCTGCGCTTACCGTCGCCGCAGGCTCGTTCTTTGCGGCCTTTGTTCTTCTTGCGATCCGGGAAAAATCCCGTTCGGGGACTTTGGCTTGCTTCCCCTTTTTGTCACGCAGATAGTACAACTTTGCCCGCCGCACTTTCCCTTTTCGCATCACGTCGATTTTCGCGATATTGGGAGAGTTCACGGGGAACATCCGCTCAACCCCCACCCCATAAGAGATTTTACGAACGGTAAACGTCTCACTGACTTTCTTGCCTTTTCGAGCAATCACGACGCCTTCAAATACCTGGACCCGTTCTTTCTCACCTTCGATCACTTTCACGTGCACGCGAACGGTATCCCCGATTTCAAACACGGGGACCGAATTCGTCGGGAACGTTTGCTCTAGCCGTTGAAGCCGATTCATGATGGTCATCCTCCCCCTTCACTTACTACTTGTTCACATTCCTGGAAAATATCCGACAGTAATTGTTGATCTTCCTGGGTTAACGACTCCTGCTGCAACAAATCCGGACGCTTGCTATAGGTGTTCCGCAAGGCTTCTTTTCGACGCCACCGTCGAATGGCCTCATGATTGCCTGAGAGTAAGACGTCGGGAACCCGGCACCCGCGAACCGTCTGCGGCTTGGTATAATGGGGAAAATCCAACAGTGGTTCGGCAAAGGAATCCTGTTCCACCGACGCGGGATCCCCCACCACCCCGGGCACCAAGCGGACGGCTGCATCGATCATCACCAAGGCCGGCAATTCCCCTCCCGTCAGGACGTAATCACCAAGAGACATTTCTTCGGGCTCCAGCTTGAGCAGCACTCGTTCATCGATGCCTTCATAATGCCCGCAAATCCACACCAGCCGTCGTGATTCCCGACTCAACTCTTCGGCAAGCCGTTGCGTAAAGGGCCGCCCTTGCGGTGAAGGCACGATCATCCGTAATTGACTTCGCTCTTCGCGCAACGCCTCGATCGCCTGGAAAATAGGCTCGGCCTTCATGATCATGCCGGACCCGCCGCCGTAGGACGTATCATCAGCCACTCGATGCCGATCATCACTGAAGTTACGAATATTATGGATGCGAATCGAAACCAGCCCGTTGTCCTGCGCACGCTTCACGATGGAGTGCGAGACGACGTTCGCCACCATTTCAGGAAACAACGTCAGAATGTCACACTGCATCGTCATCCACCCATTCCGCATTCGGCGTGACGGTCATGACGCCTCCGGCGAGGTCGACCGAAGAGATCCATTTACGCAAAGCGGGCAAGAAATATTCCTTGTCGGCTCCGCGAACCACAAACAGATGTTGGTGCGGTAAGGCCACCACTTCCGCCAACGTTCCCAACACGTGGCCCGACTCGTCTTTCACCGTTAACCCGATTAATTCAAACTGATAATAGTGCCCTTCAGGTGCGGGAGGAACCTCCGTTTGAGGAATTTTCAACCACGCCCCGTGATAGTCCCTCACCTCCTCCGGCGTCGAGAAGGCCCCAAATCGCAAGAGATACGTTCGGCCATCCGAATGGACGTCGGTGACCGTGGTCACCAAGGTTTTACCCGTTGGCAACTCCAGTGTCACTTCCTTGAGATTCTCGAATCGATTCGGAACGTCCGTGAGTGAAAGAACCCGAGCCTGCCCTCTCACGCCAAAGGGTTTGACCAGCTTCCCGACAGTGACCATAGTCTCCATCGACGTCACGCTTCCTTCATCCGGCCCTCACGTTCACCGCACATCCCGATGGGGAAGGCACCCTTCATCCAGCCAAGCGCTCAGGCGTTCGGCTTCTTTTTCGATTCTTCGAACGTCTTTAAAATTCCGGACCGCCGAAGGAGCGTGCGAACGGTCACCGAAGGTTGGGCCCCTTTTTGAAGCCAGTCCAACGCACGATCCGATTTCAGGTTTGTGACCGCCGGGTCCGGCAAGGGATCGTGCGTGCCGACAATCTCGAGGTACTTCCCATCTCGACGTGATCTGGAATCCACGGCAACGACCCGATAAAAAGGCCGTTTGTGTCGGCCCATTCGGGTTAAACGCAAATGTACTGCCACGAGTCTAAACCTCCTGCAAAGTGAGTTTTTTTCAAAAGCTGATCATTATACTTGGTTTAAGATCAGAAATACACCCTGGACCGAATTTCTTCGCACCTCGCGAGAGCGCGTCGTCCCGTACGGCAGACAACCGGGGAGGCCGGCCATCGGCAAACAAGCCGGGTTAAGGGGATTGAAGGACACGAATCAGCTTTCCCCGTTTTTTGAGTTTCCCCGGCTTCCCCGGTTTTCCGGGCTTTCCCCCAACCAGTGACTTCAACATGCTGCGTGCCGTCAGAAATTGCTTGATGAGCCGATTGATCTCTTGAACGGAGGTTCCACTCCCCTTGGCCACGCGTTTCTTGCGACTGCCGTTCAGGATCGCATGATCCGAACGCTCTGCGGGCGTCATCGAATCAATAATCGCGACGGTCCGCTTCATTTCCTTTTCCGGCAGTTCCTGGCTCACCCCCGCATTCATCATCGACTTCAGCTTCCCGGCCCCGGGCAGCATCCCCAAAATTTGCTCCATGGACCCCAACTTGTTGACCTGTTTGATCTGATCTCGAAAATCTTCAAGGGTCAAGGTATTGCCCGAAGCCTTTTTTTGCAGCGCCAGGGCTTCTTCCTGCGAAAAGGATTGCTGTGCCTTTTCAATCAGCGACAACACGTCACCCATCCCCAAAATCCGGGAGGCCATACGGTCGGGATGAAAGGGTTCCAGGGCATCGGATTTTTCACCCACGCCAAGATACTTCACCGGCTTTCCGATAGCCGCCCGCATCGAAAGCAGGGCTCCCCCTCGCGCGTCGCCTTCGATCTTCGTCAGAATCACCCCGGTCACGCCCAAGCGTTGATCGAATTGCTCCGCCACGTTGACGGCTTCCTGCCCGGTCATCGCATCCGCGACCAACAACACTTCTTGCGGCGTGACGTCGGCTTTGACGTGTTCGAGTTCCAACATCAATTCGTGATCAATATGAAGCCGCCCTCCGGTATCCAGGATCACGACGTCATAGCCGTGGTCCCGACCGCGACGAACGCCCTCCGAACAAAAACGCACGACCTCCTGCCGGGTCGACAGCAGCCGGTCGGCACGATGAACGGGAACGTCGAGGCTGGCTCCCAAGGCGGCCAATTGTTCCGCGGCAGCGGGACGTCGAGGGTCCGCCGCAATGAGCAACACGCGCTTCCCTTGTTGGGTCAACAACCGGGCGACTTTGCCGCAGGTGGTGGTTTTCCCGGCCCCTTGCAGGCCCACCATCATCACGATTGTCGGTGGTTGAGAAGAAAGCGACAGGCCGGAATGGTCATGGCCCATCAGGTCGCGCAATTCTTCCCACACAATTTTGACGACTTGCTGCCCGGGCGTCAGACTTTCGAGAATGTTGCTGCCCGTGGCTTTTTCCTGCACGCGCCCGATGAAGTCCTTGACGACTTTAAAATTGACGTCGGCTTCAAGCAAAGCCAGACGTACTTCCTTCAAGGCCTCGACGACGTCCTGTTCTTTGAGAACGCCGGCACCCCGAAGCTTTTTGAGGACGCCGTCAATTCTGTTGGTGAGAGATGAAAACACGAAACGCTCCTAACTATTCGAAAATGCAAAGAAAATTTTGCGCAGTCTAGTCGAGTCTCAAAAAGTCTGTCAAGAAACGCACTTCCTGTATAGGTTCAGAAACATATGGCACTCCTTGACCCAGGAGGAGTCACCATGCACATCCACCATCTCGGCTACCGGATCCGGGGGTTCTATCGAGTAGCCAATCTGGGCTATCGTTGGGACATGATACCCAACGAAGCTCACCACCGACTCAAGATTCTGACGTTCTGGGCCACCCATGGCCCGGCGGCGACCCAGGATGCCTATGCGGTCAGCCGCCGGACGCTCGCGCGCTGGAAACACACGTTGACCCAGGCCGGCGGTCAGCCCGCCGCCTTGGCCGCCCGCTCCCGTGCCCCCCACCGACGGCGCCAGCCCCACAGCCCGCCCGCACTGAACCAGGAGATCCGGCGTCTGCGCACCACCTTCCCTAACCTCGGGAAGGCCAAACTCCACGTCCTGCTGGCCCCGTGGTGTGAGGCCCACGGCCTCGCCCTGCCCAGTGTCTCCACCATTGGGCGCCTGATCGCCCGTGCGCCCGACAAGATGCGGCACGCCCCCGTCCGCTTGACGGCGCGGGGCCAGCCTAAACCCGTCGTGCGGCCGCGCAAAGCGCGGAAACCCCGCGGCCACTCCGCCCCGCCCCTCGAGGTGTTCGCCTGTGATACCGTCGTCCGGCTCCAGGCGGGCCTCCGCCGCTACTTGTTCCCCTTTCTCGATCCCCACTCGCGCTTCGCGGTCGCCGTGGCCACGCCCCCCGCGTCCAGCCGCCAGGCGACCCGCGCGCTGGAGGCCTTGTGCCAGGTGCTGCCACGCCCCCCGCGGGTCGTGCTCTCCGACAACGGCTCGGAATTCCTGGGCCACTTCCAGCAGCGGTTGGAGGCGCGCGGCATCACGCACTGGTGGACCTATCCCCGTTCCCCGAAAATGAATGCCCATGTAGAACGGTTCAACCGGACCATTCAGGAACAGTTCGTGGACTATCATGAGGACTTGCTGTTCGACGACGTGGCCCTGTTCAACCAACAATTGGCCGACTGGTTGATCGCGTATAACACCGTCTTACCCCACCATAGCCTTGGCCGCCAATCTCCGGTACAATTCCTCCTTCACCATCAACCCGAGTGCCAAATGTGGTGGACCCATACACTTTCTTGACTTACCGTGAAGATTGCCGTACGTTTCCCAGTAGTTTCCCTTATTTTGAGGGAAGTACGTTTTTTCTATTGCCAGTTTCAACGAGCGCACCGGTGAAAAAATCAGGCTGGACGTTACTGGGATTTATTTTTATCGGTGGTCTGCTGGGCGGAATGTTAGGTGAAATTCTCACCGTGTTTTCGCCCTCCGAACAGATTCAAACCATTTTTGCGCGAGCGCTTTCCCCAGGCATAAACCCACCCCTTACCGTCGATCTGGTCCTGATCAAGGTTACTCTCGGCTTTCTCTTCAAAATAAACCTGCTCACGATCCTGGGTATTTTTCTCGGTATCTATCTCTACAAAAACATCTAGCGGCGCGTTGAAAACACCGCCGGCACCGGAGCACGTCAGCGAATCGATTCATCAAACAGAAGCTCTTGCTGCCGTAACGCCCGAATCCGATCACGCAACTTCGCCGCCCGTTCAAACTCCAGTGTTTTTGCCGCAGCCTTCATTTCCTGTTCCAAGGCAGCAATCGTCTTCTCCACGTCGGCTTCGGTGGCATAGACGGCTTCTTCCTCCGCGGCGATGCTCACTTCAACGTAATCAGCCTCGGCAACGTGGTATTCCAGATCATGAATGCGTTTCTTGATGGTCTCCGGCGTAATCCCATGCTCATGATTGTAATGGGCCTGGAGCTGACGGCGACGCGCGGTTTCCTCAATGGTCATCTGCATGGAATTGGTAATCCTGTCGCCATAGAGAACCACTTTGCCCTCGCTGTTGCGGGCCGCGCGCCCGGCGGTTTGAATCAACGCACGGTGGCCCCGCAAAAACCCTTCTTTATCCGCATCCAACACGCCGACGAGCGCCACTTCCGGAAGATCCAACCCTTCACGCAGCAGGTTGATACCGACCAGCACGTCAAACACACCCTTGCGAAGATCGCGAATAATCTCCGCCCGTTCAAGCGTCCGGATATCGGAATGCAAATACCGCACCTTCAACCCCAAGTCGTGGTAGTATTCCGTCAGGTTCTCAGCCATGCGCTTCGTCAAGGTCGTGACCAACACCCGAAAGCCCTTGGCAATGACCGCCTGCACTTCCTGCAATAAATCATCCACCTGCCCCTTCGCCGGCTTGACCTCGATCACGGGATCCAGCAGGCCCGTCGGCCGGATAATCTGTTCCACCACGCTCTTGCCGGCATGCGTCAATTCATACGGCCCGGGCGTGGCCGACACGTACATGACCTGATTCATGGCTTTTTCAAATTCCTGAAACTTCAGCGGACGGTTATCCATAGCCGACGGCAGCCGAAACCCATACTCGACCAAGGTTTTTTTGCGTGAATGGTCGCCTTCGTACATCCCGCCGAATTGAGGCACCGTCACGTGGGCTTCATCGACAATCAACAGATAGTCCTTGGGAAAATAGTCCAGCAACGTCGGGGGCGGTTCACCCGGCGCACGCCCACTCAGATGCCGTGAGTAATTCTCAATACCGTGGCAATACCCCATCGCCCGAATCATCTCGAGATCAAACCTAGTCCGCTGCTCCACGCGCTGCGCTTCGAGGAGTTGATTCTGTTGCCGGAAATACACCAGGCGTTCCTCCAGTTCTTCTTCAATGCCCTGCAGGGCCCGGTCGTACCGGTCGGGCGCGATCACGTAGTGACTCTTGGGATAAATGGGAACCTTGGACAATCGCCCGAGCGACCGGCCGGTCAGCGGATCAATTTCAGCAATCGACTCCACCACGTCGCCGAATAATTCCACGCGGACGGTATTCGAATTCGACGCGGCGGGAAAAATCTCGATCACGTCTCCGCGTGCCCGAAACGTGCCACGCTGAAGCTCGACGTCATTTCGGGAATATTGAATCTCCACCAGCTTGGCGAGAATGGCCTCTCGTCGAATGGTCATCCCTTCTTCGAGATACAGCAACATGCCGTGATAGACCTCCGGCGAGCCCAAGCCATAGATGCAGGAGACCGAGGCCACGATAAGAATATCGTCGCGCTCCAACAGGGCCGACGTTGCCGCGTGCCGCATCTGATCAATGGTATCGTTGATCGAGGCGTCCTTCGCGATATAGGTATCCGTGGAGGGAATGTAGGCTTCGGGTTGGTAATAATCGTAATAACTGACGAAGTACTCTACGGCATTGTGCGGAAAAAAACTCTTGAACTCCTGGTACAACTGGGCCGCCAACGTCTTATTGTGCACCACGACCAACGTCGGCTTCTGGACCGCGGCAATGACGTTCGCCATGGTAAACGTCTTTCCCGAGCCCGTGACGCCCAGCAACACCTGATGCCGCTTGCCGGCGTTCACCCCTTCGGTCAGCGCATCGATCGCTTGCTGCTGATCTCCTTTGGGCGAAAATTCCGATTCCAGAATAAATGTATTCATGGCAACCCCGGATCCGTCATCATAGCATACTCGCCGGCATGCCTGGGGGAAGGCTGACGGAACCCTCCTTCCTGAACGTTACAGCAGACCCACTGATTTCGATCTTCACAAGTCCAACGTATCACGTCATAATGTCTGTTGCCTCTATGATGACCGAAGCCGATACCTGCCGAAAGTACGTTCTTCCCAAATTGATACAAGCTGGGTGGGATAACGACCCCCATTCGTTCACCGAACAAAAAACCTTTACGGATGGCCGGATCGTCGGTTCGGGCAATAAGGTCCGTCGTCGCCCTCAGAAACGGGCAGACTATCTGCTGCGGTACACACGCGACTTCACGATCGCAGTGGTAGAGGCTAAGGCTGCACATCAGTCACCAGGAGATGGGTTAGCCCAAGCAAAAGAATACGCAGAAATCCTGGGGCTGAAATTTGCTTATGCCACGAACGGACATGGCATTATCGAATTTGATTACACTACCGGAAAAGAGCGCGAAATAGAAACGTTTCCTTCCCCCGATGCACTATGGCAACGTTTCCGAAATCACCAAAACATATCCGACGAGAAAACCGCCCAACAGCTCTTAACGCCATCTAATCATCTCACCGGAAAAAGTCCACGGTACTACCAGGAAATTGCCATTAATCGCACAGTACAAGCAATTTTTGAGGGCAAACAACGAGTCTTGCTCACCATGGCAACGGGAACTGGAAAGACCGTGGTTGCATTTCAAATTTGCTGGAAACTCTGGAGTAGCCGCTGGAATAGAACCGGTGAGCACCGCCGGCCAAAAATGCTTTATCTGGCCGACCGTAATATCCTAATCGATGATCCTAAAGACAAAATCTTCGCAGCCATGGGGGACGCCCGTTGGAAAATTGAAAATGGGGAAGCCAATAAGGGCCGCGAAATGTACTTTGCCATTTACCAAGCCATTGCAAAAGATGAACGACGGCCAGGTCTCTACAAGGAATACCCACGGGACTTTTTCGATCTCATCATCGTGGACGAGTGCCACCGGGGAAGCGCACGAGACACCAGTAATTGGCGAGAGATACTGGAGTATTTTGACTCGGCCTTTCAACTTGGCATGACGGCGACGCCACTTCGCGAAGACAATCGAGACACCTACAAATATTTCGGGAATCCGATTTATACCTATAGTCTTAGACAAGGCATCGAGGATGGGTTCCTTGCACCTTACAGAGTCCACCGGATCATGACTACCTGGGACGCTGTGGGATGGAGACCGAGCCAAGACGACCTAGATCGATATGGCCGAGAAATCCCCGACGAGGAATACCAAACCAGGGATTTTGAACGCGTGGTAGCGCTTCGAAAGCGAACTGAAGCCATTGCGCGACATCTGACTGACTTTATGAAGAAAACCGATCGTTTTGCCAAAACTATTGTGTTCTGCGTAGACCAGGAACATGCAGACACCATGCGCCATGCACTCAATAACCTCAACTCGGACCTTGTCCAACAATATCCGGACTATGTTTGCCGAGTGACATCGGAAGAAGGACAGATCGGCCGAGGCCACTTGGGACGATTTCAGGATGTAGAAACAAACTCCCCGGTGATTCTCACAACGTCTAAACTGCTCACAACGGGTGTAGATGTGCCAACGTGTAAGAACATCGTGTTGGCCCAAGTGGTGAACTCCATGACGGACTTCAAGCAAATCATCGGACGGGGAACCAGGGTTCGGGACGATTACGGGAAACTCTACTTCAACATTTTAGACTATACCGGCTCGGCCACCCGACTCTTCGCCGATCCGGACTTCGATGGAGAACCCGCGCTCATCACTGAAGAACAAGTCGACGAAGATGGGAATACCATCCCCACAACCTACGAAATCATTGAAGACCACGGTATCTCCGCAGAAACAGAGGAAACTTATCCATCAGATCAAACGATTGGAGATGATGCTGAAGGACCACCCCGGAAGTACTATTTCGATGGAGGACGAGTCGAAATTGCAGCCCATTTAGTCTACGAACTTGATCTGGACGGCAAACAACTGTCGGTGGTCAAGTTTACGGATTATGCCGCAGACAAAGTCAGAACGCTGTATCCCTCAGCCGCCAACCTCAAAAACCAGTGGGCTAACCCGGAAAAGCGCTCAGAAATTATAGAAAAGCTGGCTGAACGAGGGATCGACTTTGATGAACTTGCCTTCGTGACCCAGCAACCTCAAGCCGATCCATTTGATCTGCTCTGCCACATTGCCTTTAATGCCCACTCCCCACACGAAGAGAACGCGCAGATCGTCTTCGCAAAGAGAAAAAAGATTTCTTTGACCAATATAATCAGGAAGCACAAACCATATTGAGTGAGTTGCTAGAAAAATACGCCGAACATGGAACAGCCCAATTCCTGATTCCGGACATCCTAAAAGTCCCACCGCTCACCAAACATGGAAATGTGGTAGAGATTACCAACCTCTTCGGAGGACCAGACCACTTACGAGCAGCCGTTCACCAACTTCAGTCTCTTTTGTATGCAGCATAATCTAATACAGCAAAAACCTTACATTAAATGTAATTTTCTTGTTGATTTTTAGAAGTTGAGGTTACATAATGCTTACATTAAGTGTAAGGTTTTTGATCTATGAAAAGAGATCCACGGGAAACAGAACGAGCGCTAATCCAGATTGCCAGAGAACAAGAAGGCTACTTCACCGCCGCCCAGGCTCTCTCAGTCGGCTATACCTACCGGCAACAACATCACCATAAGAATCGAGGTAATTGGGAACATATAGACCACGGGGTCTACCGCCTGCGCACCTACCCTGAGAGTGAATACGAAGACCTGATCCGTTGGTCTCTTTGGAGCCGCAATCACCGAGGCGAGATCCAAGCAACTGTTTCTCATGAAACAGCTTTGGCAATCCATGAACTTGGAGACATAATGCCGAGCAGGACCCACCTCACTGTCCCTCCCGGTTTTCGAAAGAAGATACCCGGTGGATGCATACCCCACAAAGCCATGCTCCAGCCTGACGAGATTGAACGTCGCTGCGGGTTCAATGTGACAACTCCTCTTCGAACACTTCTCGACGTGACAAACGGACCTATCAGCCAAGATCTTCTTGAAGGAGCAATCCGTGATGCTTTCGCGCAAGGTATTCTCCAGAGCAGACAACTCCTATCCAATAATCTACCCGACCATTCAAAAGCCAAACTGCGGGCTGCGCTTGAAACAGTTGAAAGCATGGAGTTCGCATAGTGCCCGGGCCAAGTCAGTTCACCACGGCAGGGGCATTCCGGCAATCGCTGGAAGAGAGACTGAAACAAGTTGCCAGGAACCAGGGAACGGACTTAAACCGTTTGCGTCGACGCGTGGCTTTTGAACGTCTGCTTGCACGACTCTTCACGAATGAAAATCCTCGCTGGTTGCTGAAAGGAGGATATGCTATCGAGCTTCGCCTTCAAGAGGTTGCACGAGCGACCAAGGATATTGACCTTTGTATGCACGACACCGCTTTCCAAGTACTTCAAGGACAAAATCCACAACAAGGGCTTCGCGAACTACTGCAAGGTGACTTTACAAGGGAGATGGATGATTGGTTTACCTTTCGTTTGGGTGCACCGACAGCGGACCTACGGGCGGCTCCACTTGGAGGCGCGAGATTCCCGGTCAACGCTCAACTTGATAACCGACTGTTTGCCAGATTCAATCTTGATGTGGGGCTTGGAGATGCCGCGGCATCTGAACCGGAATGGATCACCGGGCATGAACTCCTGAGTTTCGCAGGCATTCCTCCGGCACGAATTGCTATGGTACCACTCGACCAGCAGTTCGCAGAGAAGATCCATGCCTATTCTTTTCCACGACAATCGTCGCGAGTGAGAGACTTGGTTGACCTCGTTCTCCTGATAGAAAACGGTCTTCCCGAACCCAAGCAAATCATCCGAGCACTGGAAAACACATTCACGCGTCGAGATACCCATCCCTTGCCGACAAAACTTGCGCCCCCTCCTGAAGATTGGAGAGACCCGTATGGAGCATTGGCTGCCGAATACCATCTGAGCTGCCCAACCCTAGAAACCGCATACGAATGCCTTACGGCCTACTGGAGTCAACTCGAACTATCCGCTGGAGAACGGAAAGACCAACCGCCAATGAAAATTTAAAAGGACAAGCAGCGACAACATGGCCAAGATAAAAAAACCCATTGAACCCCTGACTACGGCGCAACGACTCGGCAGTCTCATCAAATCCGCACGCGACATCATGCGGAAGGACAAAGGACTGAACGGCGATCTCGATCGTCTTCCCATGCTGACCTGGATCATGTTTCTCAAATTTCTCGATGACCTGGAGCGGGTTCGAGAAACCGAGGCAGCAGTTGCCAAAGAACGTTTTCGCCCAACCATTGAGCAGCCGTATCGCTGGCGCGATTGGGCAGCGAAGCCTGATGGCATCACCGGGGATGAACTCATTGCCTTCGTGAACAACGACGAAGCCGTTAGGCCAGACGGCAATCGAGGGGCTGGCCTTTTTGCCTACCTGCGGGGGCTTCAAGGCGCCAACGGTGGCGACCGCCGCGACGTCATTGCATCCGTGTTTCAGGACACCATTAACCGAATGATCAATGGATACCTCCTCCGGGATGTCGTCAACAAGGTCAACAACGTTCACTTTACCTCAAGTGAGGAAATCCACACGCTCGGACACCTTTACGAATCCCTGCTTAAAGAAATGCGCGATGTCGCCGGAGATTCCGGGGAATTCTACACCCCGCGAGCAGTCGTACGGTTCATGGTGCAGGTCACTGACCCACAACTTGGAGAAACCGTACTCGATCCAGCCTGCGGAACCGGCGGATTCCTCGTGGAAGCCTACACCTATTTAGAGAAACAGTGCGCGACCATCCAACAACGAAAAACCCTTCAGACTAAGAGCCTATTCGGAGGAGAAGCCAAACCTCTCCCCTATTTACTGGCGCAAATGAATCTGCTCTTGCATGGGTTGGAGTCACCCAAACTCGATCCGGGAAACAGCCTCCGTTTTCCCCTCAACGAGATCAGAGACAAGGATCGCGTTGACGTGATCCTCACGAATCCTCCCTTCGGCGGCGAAGAAGAGCGAGGCATTTTGTCGAATTTCCCTGAGGACAAACAAATCTCCGAAACGGCTCTCCTCTTCCTGCAACTCATCATGCGGAAACTTCGGCGACCACCCAAACCAGGCCAAGCTGGAGTCATTGTGCCCAATGGAACGCTATTCGGCGATGGAGTCTGCGCCAGGATCAAAGAAGAATTGTTGAAGGACTTCAATCTTCACACAATCGTCCGCCTGCCCAATGGGGTATTCGCGCCATATACGCCCATTCCGACAAATCTGCTGTTTTTCGATAGGTCAGGTCCAACCAAGAATGTGTGGTATTACGAACAACCTTTGCCGGAAGGCCGCAAGCAATACACCAAAACCATGCCCATGCAGTTTGAGGAATTCAAAGACTGCCTCGCCTGGTGGAAGAAACGTAGAGAAACCGACCGAGCGTGGAAAGTTTCAGCAAAAGACCTTCTGGCCAACAACTGCAATCTCGACATCAAGAACCCCAGGAACAAACAAGACCTAGAACACCTCCCCCCGGAGCAATTGGTTGACGGCATCCTCAAAAAAGAAGAGCGGATAATTGAAATCATGGGAGACATTAAGCAAATACTAAGGGAAGCAGGCAAATGAACAGTTCATGGCAGCCTACAAAGCTTTTCAAGGCGCTTGCTCCTGTATCACGACCTGAAGCTGTAGACCCAACAAAAGAGTATCGGCTTTTGGGAATCCGTTTAGATGGCGGGGGGGCATTTCTACGTGAGACCATAACCGGCTCACAAAGTGCAGCCACGAAACTTTCTAAGGTTGAGGCAGGAGATTTTATCTATAGTCGTCTGTTCGCATGGCGCGGAGCATTTGGGGTGATTGCTAGTCCCTTTGATGGCTGTTACGTCTCCGGTGAGTTTCCGACTTTCCGACCAATTCAGGATATCCTTGACACTGAATTTTTAAGATTGTGGTTTCGTCTGCCGTCGACCATCAAGCAAGTGGAAGAAAACTGTACCGGCAGCACGCCGTTAACACGCAATCGATTTAAGGAAAATTTCTTTCTTGACCTTGAAATTCCCCTCCCTCCACTTCCAGAACAGCAGCGGATTGTGGCACGCATCGAGGCCCTCGCGGCCAAGATAGAAGAAGCCAGAGAACTAAATAATGAGAAGGCTAAAGACTTGGACCACCTACTTATCTGTATGGCGCATAGGAATGACCTCGACGACGAAAAGAAGGCTCAGAAGAGTTGGAGGAAAATTAGATTAGAAACGGTTCTAACCTTTGTGGATGATTCGCAACCTGTCCATGCTGACAAAAGTTACCGAAATCTGGGCATCTATAGTTTGGGAAGGGGGCTTTTTCATAAAACACCAATTGATGGGGCACTAACCAGCGCAAAGACTCTCCGAAAAGTCAAAAAGGGACAATTCATTTATAGCAGGTTATTTGCATTTGAAGGCGCATATGGAATGGTAACTGATGACTTCGACGAATGTTTTGTCTCGAATGAGTATCCAACATTTAACTGCAGTCCATCTTACATCCGGGGCGAATTTGTTTCGGCCTACTTTAAGTCCCCTGCCACATGGGAGCAAATTGCTACAGGAAGTAAAGGTCTTGGGCATCGACGACAGAGAGTGCAACCCGAACAAATCTTGGGGCATGAAATTTGGCTTCCACCGATGGAATGGCAAAACCAAATCGCCGAAGTTCAGACAAAGATGTCTGATCTATACAAGCACCAAACTGGCTGTAACAACGAACTCGACGCCCTTCTCCCTTCTATCCTCGACAACGTCTTTAAAGGAGAACGTTAGTCATGGCCAAACATACGCCTCTTGTTTGTCAGTATCTTGAAAAAATTTCCCGGGCGGCTTTGGAGAAACATCAACGCATTATTCGGGAATATGTGGCCAAGCGACATGGGGTCTATGCCTTGTATCGCGGGAACCGGCTTTATTACGTGGGCCTAGCGAGCCCATCACGGCCAGGGTTGCGAGAAATGGGACAATCCGTTTTGCAGGGAAAACTTATTTTTCGCCCTCGCGCTCAGCGAAGGCAGTCTGCAACCGACCTTGCAACGGCTGGACCTTTTGGAACTACGAGCGCGCGCCTGGCGATTGGGTTCGTTTAGACCAGTTGCGAAAGTAAAGTCGGGCAGAGCAGAGCTTGGCAAAGACGTTCGCCATGGTAACGGGCTTTCCCGACTCCGTGGGGATGAAAACGCAAAGAAGCGTTATCCTTTAACAGCTTGCGTTTGCCGTTGATTCTGAATCACCACAGTCGGATCAGGGTTACGAGACGGGATGGAGAGCCCTGTTTCTTTTAGAAAAGAAACATGCTCTTGCATACCCCATTTAGCCTTGTAGAAGCAGTCCTCAATGGAGTGACCAACTCCGGTGAATCCTTCAAGTTCTTCCGAATAAAACCCAAAAAAATTGGGATCGTCAGTCGCTTCAATGATTAAGGAATACTGCAGATCAATCATACTTTCCTTCACCTTTTTTAGATAAACCAGCCGCCTTCAGAATCGCTTGGCAGGTTCCAGTCGGAATTTCTTTTGATCCATGATAGTCAATGCGGATAAGTCTGTCTATCCCCTGCTTCGCATAATAACGGATCGACCCTTTCTCCTTCGTAATTTTGAACCCATGTTGCTCAAGCAATCTCACAAGCTCACTGAATTTCAAATGATTTTCTCCAGAAATGCTTTCCCAACCAACATCATTCTAATTGTTGTCACCATAAGGTCGCGGGAAAACCGCCATGCTGCGATCAGAACAGCCCGACGACGTCTCCCTTCGCATCGAGTCCCACGGCTTCGGCAGCCGGCACTCTCGGCAGCCCGGGCATCGTCATGATCCCGCCGGTCAACACGACGAGAAATTCAGCTCCCAGGGAAAGGCGCACTTCTCGAATGGGGACCGTAAATCCGGTGGGGGCACCCTTCTTGTCAGGGTCGGTTGAAAAGCTGTATTGGGTCTTGGCCATGCAGATGGGAAACCGGCCATATCCCTTGTTTTCGAGTTCCTCGAATTGTTTGAGCACGGCTGAAGGAATATCCGCATCAACCGCACCATAAATCTCTCGCGACACGATCCGGACTTTTTCGGCAAGCGGCAGGTCGTCGGAATAGAGGGGATGAAAGTCGGCGGGTTCGTCTTCGATCGTCTTCACCACCAATTCCGCCAACGCGACGGCGCCTTCCCCGCCTTTGGCCCAATGATTCGCCAAGGCCATTTTCACTCCACGACCGACGCAGACTTCATGGACCAGTTCCAACTCGGCCTTGGTATCGCTGGTGAATTCATTAATGGCCACGACCACGGGCACCCCGAATTTCTTCACGTTGTCCAGGTGGCGGATTAAATTCGGCAGGCCGCGTTTGAGGGCTTCGAGGTTTTCCGTTGTCAGTTCTTTGAGATTGGCTCCACCGTGCAGCTTTAACGCCTTGACCGTGGCCACCACCACGGCGCAGTCCGGCGTCAAGCCTGCTCGCCGGCATTTGATGTTAAAAAATTTCTCCGCACCCAGGTCCGCACCGAACCCTGCCTCGGTCACGACGTAGTCCGCCAATTTCAAGGCCGCCTTCGTGGCCACAACCGAATTGCACCCATGCGCAATATTGCCGAACGGCCCCCCGTGTACAAAGGCGGGGTTCCATTCCAAGGTCTGGACCAGATTGGGATTGAACGCGTCCTTCAACAACGCGGTCATGGCGCCCTGGGCTTTCACGTCTTTGGCAAAAACAAATTCTTTTTGCGAAGTTTGTCCGATTTTGATGTTCCCCAACCGGCGTTGCAGATCGTGTAAATCCGTTGCCAGACACAACACCGCCATGACCTCGGAGGCCGCCGTGATGTCGAAGTTCCCTTCCCTGGCAAAGCCGTTCGCGGCAGCGCCCAGTCCCGTGACGATCTGGCGTAACGACCGATCGTTCATATCCATGCTCCGCCGCCAACTGATCTGCCGCGCATCCAGGAAAGGGGCATGCCCCCAATACAAGTGGTTATCCACCATCGCCGCGAGCAGATTATGCGCCGAGGTAATGGCGTGGAAGTCTCCCGTGAAGTGCAGGTTGATGTCGGTCATCGGCACGACTTGGGCGTACCCTCCTCCGCAGGCACCGCCTTTCATACCGAAACACGGCCCCAGGCTCGGTTCCCGCAAGGCCACCATCACTTTTTTCCCGATCTTCGCCAGACCGTCGGTCAAGCCGATGGACGTCGTGGTTTTGCCTTCCCCGGCCGGGGTGGGCGTCATGGCCGTCATCAATATCAATTTCCCATCGGGCCTTTCGTTCAAGCCGCCGGGTAATGAAAATGGAATTTTGGCTTTATATTTTCCATAGAGGTCCAAGGTCTCCCGATCGAGTCCCAATTTTTCCTGCGCCACCTGCTCGATTGGTTGGAGGATCGCCTTATTGGCGATTTCACTATTGACGTTTGTCTGTGCCATGCCTCACCTCAGTCAACACCATTCACGTTTTTGCCACCCGATTGTTAAAAAGCATACTGTGTTGCCCCATGCCCCAACAACCAGCGGCTGAGACGAGACTACCCTATCCTTCTCGGCCAAGGTTTGGTATGTATGAGCAACGGGTATCTTAGGCAGGAGATCGTGATGCGGATTGGCTCTTTGGTTCTCACCCTCATCGTCGTCGCCACGGTCGGGGGCACCGGCGTCGTTCTTGTAGCCGTGGCCGATGCCTTTGACACGGCACAGCATCCTGCTTTCCATCAAAGTTCTTCTCCGGAAGAAGCATTGGTGTGGAAATCTTCAACGCACTGTGAACGCGTTGTCAAGGATGGCGGTCGTATGGCCGTCTCCACTCCCGACACACTTCGAATCGGGACGTGGAATATCCGGTGGTTTCCTCACGGCAGCCCGCCTGACCGGCCGGATCGTTCCATTGCACCGACCGACTTGGAATGGCTGACGTGCACCCTTGTCTGGATGCAAACGGATATGCTGGTCGTTCAAGAAAGCCTGACAACCACCAAGGCCTTGGCCGCATGGGACCGGGTGTTGACGGCGCTCGAACAACGAACGGGAGATGCATGGCAATGGTCGGTTCAATCATGCGGAAGGCCTGATGGTCATCACGTGGGGGTGTTGTGGAACGCGAATCGGGTGACGCTTTCTGCCATTCAGAGCCTCTGGCCCTTGAACAGTAAAGCCACGTCCGCGCAAAACCCGTGCGCGGGCGGACTCCGCCCCGGCCATTACGCGCGCGTTCAATCAACACACCAACCGGGTGCAGATTTCCATGTGCTCGGTCTTCACCTCAAGTCGGGCCCCACGGTCTCTGCGGTCGGAGCCCGACACGCGGCGATCAACCGTATCGACACCACGATTGCACGCTTTCTCGAAGAGGATCGAGACGTGATTATCCTTGGCGATTTGAATACCATGGGTGCCGGCGATCATCATTCACAACGGTCTGAATTGAAATACCTCAGACGAATGGTGGCGAAAGAAGCGCCCGGATTTGACGATCTTTCCCCGAAGCCTCGTTGCACGCATTATTTCCGCGGTCGGGACGATTGGTTGGATCACGTGTTGGTCGCCAAAGACATGGCCGAAATGAGTACGCGGTCGGCGCGCGTCACCGGCTATTGTGCCGTGGCCGGATGCCGGCGAATCAAAGGGGAATACCCGCTCGCCTATCGACGACTGTCCGATCATTGCCCCGTGATCATCGAGATCGACAACCGGGACCTGGACTGACCATGAGCCACCCATCACCCACACGATGTTCCTGGGCAACCAACATGCTCCTGATTCAGTACCATGATCGTGAATGGGGCGTCCCCATGCACGACGACCGGTGGTTATTCGAATTTCTCATACTTGAAGGTGCTCAAGCCGGGTTAAGTTGGAACACGATTCTGCAAAAACGTGAAGCATTCCGAACGGCCTTTGATCACTTTGACCCAGCGTCAATCGCCAGATACGACGCACGAAAAGTGCGGGACCTGTTGAGCAACTCCGGTATCATTCGGAATCGACTCAAAATTCAAGCGGCCATTTCAAATGCGCAGGCCTTTCTTCTCGTTCAAAAGGAAGTCGGCAGCTTTGATGAGTATATTTGGCAATTCGTTAAAGGGCGACCGATTCTCAACCGCTGGAAATCTGCCCAAGACGTTCCCTGCCACACGCCGGTCTCCGAGGCCATGAGTCGGGACCTGAAACGCCGGGGGTTCACATTCGTCGGCTCGACGATTTGCTATGCGTTCATGCAAGCCATTGGAATGGTCAACGATCATACGACCAATTGCTTTCGATACCGGGCGCTTCGTTAGCCTGCGCTCATTGCCAACGGCATTCATCGGGAACCCGGCCTTGATTCCCACGTGGATTCACGCCGGCACCAGCCTCTTCTGGGAGCTGCGTTATCCCTGCTCGGAGTCAGGGATGGCGCGGTTACCCGTACAAAAGAGGCAAAAGCGTGCGGAAATCTGATAATTGCCCTTGTAAAAAATAGAATAGGCGAATATAGTGTAGTGGAATGTTTGTTCCATAAAATCTCCGAGCACCATAGCAGGAAGGCATTTCGGCACCAGAAAGATGCCGCTCTCAGGTTCGATGGTTCATTCATAGATAGAGAATGGCAGAGAGGAACATAGCGGTTTCCACCCGAAAGGAGGCGCGTTATGGCAAGTCGAGGCACCATTGGACAAGAAGTCGCTATTTTTCAAAAACACCAGTACGAGGGACAAATACGATGGTTCGTTCGCGTATCCTGCAACTTTCTCGAACCACGAGTCTATGGTCCCTTCCCGGATGAACACGAGGCAGAACGGTTTCGAGAGGGTGCCGAGTTCGAACTCCGAAAATTGTTAGACTGCCAACTCCCCAGTCTCTCCGGTGATTATTGCCCTGCACTTCATTAATAGAGTTGGATCCGTTTTCTGACGAGGATAGGATACCCGCTGGCTGTCAGCGGGTATCCATTGCATGTGCAGGCCGCATCCCTCTGACCTTCTCCCGGTCTGAACAAAGGGAGCGATTCTGTAAGTCATCCACTAATTATTCACAGGTACTTATTGCACATTACGTAAATAAATTAACGTAACTTGTTGTTTTTGTTATTAAAATGAATGTCGAACCCATGCATCAACAGAAAATGGGGATAACATTGTGGATTCGTTTTGTACTGCAAAAAAATGCAGAATACAGAAGGCATTTTTGACCAATTTGCCTATATTTTAGGCATAGGTGATTTATGATCTACACCACAAAATCTAGTGAGGGAAAGACCCTTGGGTGAGGGTACTTAGAGGAATGGCAGAACGGACATCATTCGTCCATTTCGGCTTATTGCATGCCTTCGTTTCTGAATCGGACAACCAATACGCCATCCCTGATCGTCACCAATACTGTCGCTACGCGAGGGTCGGCCACGACGATCCGATTTAAATCCTGAAGCACTGCGGTGGCGCCATCCGGGGCTGGATGCTTGAGCACTTCCCCGCTCCAGAGCACGTTATCAATGAGCATGACGCCTTTGGGAGACAACAACTCCAACCCGCGTTGATAATAACTCACATAATTGGTTTTATCCGCGTCGATAAAAATCAGATCGAACCCGCCTTCAAGTGTTTGCATCGTCTCAAGAGCCGGCCCAAGCCGTGACTCAATCTTTCCGCCAACGGGACTTTGGGCCCAATACCGTTTGGCCAGTTCGGTGGTTTCGGCATCGATATCGCAAGTGATCACGGTTCCACCCTCAGGCAGCGCCTCGGCAAAGCACAGGGCGCTATACCCGGTAAAGGTGCCGATTTCCAGTACGTGTTTGGCCGCCACCAACATCGCCATCATTTTCAAAAACGCTCCTTCTAATGGACCGACCACCATTTGCGGAAGTTCTACGGAACGATACGTTTCCTCTCGGAGCCGACGACGGGCATCGGATTCCGGCATCGAATGCGCCTCGGCATACGCTTCAACGTCAGACGAGACTAACTCTTTCATCTGTCTCTCCTTTCTCGCGTTTTCCGTCATGAAGGGATAGAGCCGAATCAGATTTTCCCTGTTACCTTTATCATCTCCACCTTGCATTCGGACATGACGCTTTGTACAGTCCTCTTCGGCATTCACCATCGAGAACATTCGTTGAATAACGAGAGGCACTTCTTATGCCAAACCCCACACAGGCACTGGCTACCTTAAAATCCAAACTCCTGGACATACAACATCTCAAGGACGCCGCAGCCCTGCTGTCCTGGGATCAAGAAACCTATATGCCGTCCGGCGGGGGGCAAACCCGTGCCGAGCAACTGGCCACGCTCCAGACCCTGGCCCACGCCCAATTCGTATCCCCTGAGATCGAAGACCTCCTGTTGCATCATATCGATCCGACAACCGGTTTGGCGAACACCGAAGCCATCGATGACGCATCCAAGGCCCTGCTTCGGGAAACCTGGCGTGACTTCAGCAGGGCCAAAAAACTCCCATCCGATTTCGTCAATCGCCTGGAGCGCGAATGCTCCCTTGCCCAGCAAGTGTGGGCCGAGGCGCGCCGGCGCGATGACTTCATGCACTTTCTTCCAAACCTGCAAACGGTCATCGCTTTGAAATTTGAAGAGATCGACTACATAGGCTACGACGATTCCCCATACGACGCGCTCTTGGACACCTACGAACCCGGGGCCACCGTGGCCCAACTCCAACCGCTGTTCGCCACGCTTCGTCACGGATTACTCGAGCTGTTGAAACACGTCCGGGAAGCCGCTTCACCGCCGGACGATCGAATACTGTTTCAAGCCTACGACGAACAGCAGCAACTCGCGTTTGGAAAACTGGCGCTCCACGGCATGGGGTACGACTTCAACCGGGGACGGTTGGATCTCTCGGCCCACCCCTTTACCACGTCTTTTCACCCCACTGACGTACGCGTGACGACGCGCGTCTTTGAAAAAGATCTTCCCTCCTGCCTGTTCAGTTGCATCCATGAGGGAGGCCATGGTCTCTATGAGCAAGGCCTGCCCCAGGAGCAGTACGGCACCCCCTTGGGCGAGGCGATTTCTCTCGGCATTCATGAAAGCCAATCACGGCTATGGGAGAACAACGTGGGGCGGTCCAAAGCCTTTTGGACGCATTTTTTCCCCTCGCTTCAACAACACTTTCCATCACAACTCGGAGCGGTTTCCCTGGATACCTTCTATGCGGCCTTGAATAGGGTGAAACCTTCTCTGATTCGGGTGGAAGCGGACGAAGTCACGTACAACCTGCATATTATGGTGCGTTTTGAAATAGAGTTGGCCCTGATTGAAAAACGGGTGGGAGTCAAGGACCTGCCTGGTCTGTGGCGGGAGAAGATGCAGGAATATCTCGGGATTGTCCCCGAACGGGACGCCGAGGGTGTGCTACAGGACGTCCATTGGTCCCTTGGGGCATTGGGCTACTTTCCCACGTATACCCTGGGCAACCTCTATGCGTCCATGTTTTTTCAGCAGGCCTGCCAGGACATCCCTGCACTGGAAACCGAAATCCAACGGGGCCGCCTGCTCTCACTCAAAGACTGGCTCAACCGTAATATCCATCAGTACGGGCGGCAATATTCATCCACCGATCTCCTGCACCGGATCACCGGCCGCGCGCTGAGCGTCGAGCCGTTCCTTTCATACCTCCAGACCAAAATCGGGGACATTTACGGCTTCACCATCACTCGATGACCGCCGTGGCATTACGTCCCGCACTCGGCTTGCCGTTCACAAAAACTTCCTCGCCTGACACCTGAGGATACAACACCGCATCCCTGAGTAGACGGGCCGTTCTGTTTCTCAGGACCATGCCTGACTGCCCCTCCGGAAGGGAACAAACAAAAAACCCCTTATCAATCAAAGGCCTTTCCGAACCATTCGCGCCTTTGTCATTCTGGCACGTTCCTTGCTTTTATAAAAATCATCGGCGCTACTTTTTCTAACCATCATTTTTTAAAGGAGGAACAGCCATGAGACACATTCACCAACTGAGTCGGTCCTACTTCACGATCAGCCTGCTTGCGCTGATGCTCATCGTCAGCTTTTCAGGAATGACCTTCGCGGGTGACGGCCAAGTCGATCTGAATACCAGTACCGCCAAAGAGCTTCAACAATTGCCGGGAATCGGCAAAGGGTTGGCCAAGCGGATTGTCGACTACCGGACCAGCAACGGCCCATTCAAGAGTGTGGAAGAATTAATGCAGGTCAAGGGTATCGGCAAGAAAACGTTCGCGAAGATGAAGGAACGTCTCGCGATTGAGAACCCCGACCAGGTAGCGGCATCACAGTAATTGGTGCGATTCGTTGTCGAACCTGCAACGCCGGGAGGATGGAGAACGTTGCGATCTCGCGGAGTTGGGTTGGGTCCAAGCGGCCCGGCCCAACTCCGCTTGTCATCCCTGTATGTGTTCAGTCATTTGTTGACAATTTCTGCAGTTTTCTTCTGCGCTTTAGTTCCCCTCCTTTGCTTGTCCTGAGCGTAGCCGAAGGATCGGGAGGGGTGAGGGGAGGTAGAGGCTCTGGCTGAGACGGCGAACCCTCGTGCTTGATGGACAGTTGGCTCTACCCCACCTGACCTCCCCTTACAAAGGGGAGGAAAAAGACAGCCCTGCTTTTCGGATTCCCCGTTTGTGGTCAGCCCCCTATTCTGTCAGAGAATGACTGAACATCTACAATCCCCGCAGTTTTCAGCCCTGTCCTCGACGCTTGTCCCCGCAGGCTTTAGCGGGGATCTATCGGGGAAGGAATCCAGTAATTTGTCATCCTGAACAAAGTGAAGGATCTTTCCCTCAACAACCAAACGCCTCAACTACCCGTTCGCTTCGCTCAGGGCAGGCTCCTTGATCCGTCGCCTGCGGCTCAGGATGACCACGCTGGTGTTTCGTGTAGGATGACAGAAGTTGTGCAGGAACCTGCTACGAGCCAAGCGCTTTATTCAGGAGAGATAAGGTTTTGGGAGGAACGGAAAATTCTCCGGTGACTTCGATGCGGGAGGGGACAAGCACAATGGAATGAAACGGAATATCCCGAATATACAATTTTTCTTCTGGCCGATCGACCACGCTGATTTCAACGTCTTCCACTGATTTCGTGATCTCCCCCACATCTTGAGGCCCATACGTCTCCACAACGGATCGGAGGATTTCCATAACCTGTCCATTGGTCTCACCACCGGAAGCGACCTCTTCATCCAACAAAGGGATGCACTCTTTCGCCGGACCGACGACGTCAAAATTCTGCAGCCGTTCTTTCTTGCGTAGTGCCAGCAAATCGTTATCGAGGTCTTTACTGAAGGCCCCATAGGGAAATCGCATAAATTCGTAATGCAACCCGCGCACCCCTTTTCCAAGCATTTGCAACCCGGCCAGAAAAATCAGTTGTTGCACCTTCACGTCGCTGACCATGGAACATTCTTTTTCCTCGGCCAGGTGCAGCCCATAGACCAGCAACGTCCGGTCAATCGTGATCTCTTGTGGTTTTCGCATAATAGGAGTGACCCAACAGGAGGGTGATCCTAACGAGCCACAAGAAGACTCGTCAACGCGAGGGGGAATCTTGGCAACAATGGAATCTGCACTCCCGTCACGAGGGACTTTTGGTCATTTCATAAACGGGCCATGATTCCTGCTTGACCCTTCAACCATATTCCGGTTTAATAGGTTTCCTCTATACGCGGAAATTCATTGTTATGGCGAAGCCTACCAAAGAACTTGAGATTCTCAAGCAACACCTTTCGAAAAACAGCCTGAAACTGACCCGTCAACGTGAGAACATCCTCACGACCTTTTTGAAAATGGAACACGTGACGGCCGAACAGATGTATCGGCTGCTCTCCAAGAAAGACCCCCATATCGGCCTGGCCACGGTTTACCGCACGCTGAAACTCCTGTGCGAGACCGGCCTTGCACAAGAGCAACATTTCGGCAGTCAGACACAGTTCGACAACGTGGCCCACAAAGGGCACCATGATCATCTCATCTGCACGGTGTGTGATAAAATCATAGAATTCGAGAATTGCCAGATTGAAGAGTTGCAGGAAGAAGTCGCCAGAACGAACGGTTTTACGATTCGCACCCATAAATTGGAGTTGTATGGCACTCCCATGCAGTTGTCGAATGGCGATTGCAAAAATTGCGGGCGAGACCTGGTCGCCAAGGCAAGGACAGGCCAACGTTGAGATTTTTGATTTTAGATTTGTGATTGCGGATTGTGGATTGAAACATTCTCAAATCAAAAATCCGCAATTCAAAATCAAAAATGCACAATCACAATCCACAAATCGTTTCATCATTCCGATGCCGAGGGTCTTTTTTTTATTATTAATGGCGGCTCTGGCTTTCCCCTCCTGGGGCTATGCCGGGGACACGCTGGTCGTCTACTCCGGCCGGGCCGAACGGCTGATTCAACCGGTACTCAATGCGTTTCAGGCCGAATCGGGCATCAGCATTCAAATGCTGACGGCAGACAGCACAGCATTGATCAACCGGCTTCAGATGGAAGGAACTCGGACGCCGGCCGACGTGCTCATCACCAACGACGCCGGAACCCTGGAACGGGCGCGTGAATTGCAGTTGCTCCAAACCACGACCGTACCTGACCTCACGACAACCATTCCCAGCCGCTTCCGGGCGACGGACAACAGTTGGATCGGCTTATCGGGTCGCATTTGGGTGATCGTCTATAACACCACCATGGTCAACCCGAGCGACGTCGCCTCCATCCTGGATCTCGCCGACCCGCAATGGAAAGGCAAAATCGCGATCCCCAGTTCAGGCAGCGTCTATTTGCAGACCGGTGTGTCGGTTATTCGTGCGGTGAAGGGAGATGAAGTGACCACCGCGTTCCTGCGAGGCTTAAAAGACAATGCCGGGTCATTCGTCTATGGAAAAAATCGGCAAATCGTGGCAGCCGTGGCACGCGGGGAAGTGGCCGCCGGCTTGGTCAATCATTATTACATCAACCGCCACCTGGCCAAACACCCGGATGCACCGATTGCCCTGCTGCTGACGGATCAAGAGGATCAGGGCATGGGTGTCGTTCTCAATGCCGCGGGGGTCGGCATCACCGCGCAGACCAAGCGCCTTGCGCAAGCTCAGGCCTTGGTCCGATTTCTGATCTCTCCCAAAGGGCAACGCATGTTCGCGAACGTGAACAAAGAATACCCCTTGAATCCTCACGTGACGGCTGCGCCTGAACTGTTGCCGCTTCAGAGTTTTCAGGTGGCCCTCGTCCCCTTAAGCCGGTTGGCTCAACTCCGCGATCCCACAATGACTGTCATTGAAGACGTTGGACTCCGCTAACCCTTTTCTCCCACGGGCATCGCTCCGTTTTCGTTTTCCTTCTCCGCTTGTCCTGCTCGGCTTTTGTCTGGCCGTTGCGCTCATGCTGCCGTTGCTCTACGTCGTCTTTTCGGCCATAACGGCGGACCCGGCGGTATGGCGACGACTCTGGGCCACGCGGGTCCCGGAACTGTTCCTCAACACGCTCTCCCTATCCCTGGGTGTCGCGGTCATCAATCTGACCCTGGGCGTCTCACTCGCCTGGATTCTGACTCGCTATACCTTTGTCGGGTCGAAAATATGGGATTGGTTGTTGATTTTACCCTTGTCGATCCCCTCCTACGTCCTGGCCTATACTTATACGTACCTGTTGAAACGCGGGGGCACGCTGGAACAGGTCTGGCAAACCATTGCCGGGCCGGAGGCTGTGTTCTTTTCACCTTTCAGTTTCGCGGGCGCCGTGCTCGTGCTTGCATTGAACACGTTTTCGTTTGTGTACCTGCTGGCTCGATCGGCTTTCAAAAATTTCAACGTCTCCTTTGAAGAAGTCGCCCGCACGACAGGAGCCGATCGAGTGACGACGTTCTTCCGGGTGTCACTCCCGCTCATCCGCCCGTCACTGATCGCCGGACTGTTCCTGGCGATCCTCTATGTCGCTTCTGATTTCGGCGCGGTTTCGCTGTTGCGCTTTCAAACCTTTACCTACGCCGTGTACCAGCAAATGACCGGACGATTCGACAACACGGCAGCCGCCTGCTTGAGCCTGGTGCTGGTTGCGTGCGCGTTTGTCTTTCTGTTCGGCGAACGGTGGTTCCGGCAGCGAAGCCGGTTTTACCAAACGACCAGCCGGTATCGAAAACCGGTTCCTCAACCCTGTCGTCCCCTCACGACCCTGCTTTTTACGAGCTACCTGCTTCTCGTGTTCGGAGCCGCATTCGGCCTGCCGGTACTTCTGCTCATTCAATGGACCGTCAAGGCCGCATCCGCCGGTGAGATTTCTCACGTGTTCATCGGATACGTGTGGAACAGTGTCTCGCTCTCAGGGATCACCGCCACCGCGGCCGTAATCTGTGGGATTCCCCTCGCCTATCTGGCGTGCCGGCGCCGGACCTGGGCCAGCACCTTTTGCGTGCAAGGAGCGTACACCGGCTACGTTCTTCCCGGGCCGATCGCCGCCCTCGCCGTCCTGGTTCTGGTCTCACAAACCGTTCCCCAACTGTATGGCACGATTCTCGTCCTGCTCATGGCGTATCTGGTCCATTTTCTCCCGGCGGCACTGCAAGGCATGGAATCCACTCTCCAGCAACTCACTCCGAATCTCGAAGAAGCGGCGCGAAGCCTTGGGGCTCGATCCCTTCGAACCTTTTTTCACGTGACCCTGCCGTTGGTGCGAGGTGGATTTCTGAGTGCCTGGATCCTGGTATTCGTCCAATGCATGAAAGAATTGCCGGCTTCACTCCTGCTGCGTCCGGTGGGGTTCGATACTCTCGCCGTCAGAATCTGGCTTGAAGCCAGCGAGGAACTGTATCAATTGGCCGCTCCCCCGGCCCTGCTGATCGTGGTCATTACCATTCCGGTCGTGTTACTATTGATGCGAAAAGACCAAACGTAACCGCGCCACGCACACCCTGCCATGAGTTCATCTTCGGCAAGCCCTGCGGGCATGATTTCTCTTACACGGGTATGACTCAACGACCTCCCGACGATAGGCCCATTGTGCTCGAACTGCAGAACGTGGCCTGCTCGTATGAAACCGGCTCCCTCGCGCTGGAGGATATTTCCTTCTCGGCTCGGAAAGGCGACATCATCTGTTTGTTGGGGCCCTCAGGATGCGGGAAGACCACAACGCTTCGGGCCATCGCGGGATTTGAACCGGTTTCCTCCGGCGAAATCAGGCTGAACGGTGGCACCGTCTCGGCGACGAACCGGCACGTCCCTCCCGAACGACGGCAGGTCGGCATGGTGTTCCAGGACTATGCCCTCTTTCCTCACTTGACGGTACGGGATAACGTGGGCTTCGGGCTGGCGTATGCCACGGCGGACAACCGTCGAAGCCGAATCGACGAGATGCTGTCTCTCACCGGGCTTTCAGAACTGGCCCGGCGATACCCTCACGCGCTGTCCGGCGGCCAACAGCAACGCGCGGCATTGGCACGCGCCCTGGCCCCTCAACCCGTGCTGCTCCTATTGGACGAACCGTTCAGCAACCTGGATCCCGATACGACTGAACGCATGCGTATAGAACTCCTGCACCTGCTGAAAACCACCCAAACCACCGCCGTTCTCGTGACACATGATCATGAAGAGGCCTTTGCCATGGCTGACGACGTGGCCGTCTTGAACAACGGGAAGCTCGAACAATGCTCAGCACCCGAAACCATGTACCATCTTCCGGTTTCGCCCTTTGTCGCGGAGTTCGTGGGGCAGGCCGACTTCATTCCCGGAACCATTCGCGATTCCGTGGTCGTGACTCAACTCGGCACGTTCCCGGTACCCCCAGGCTACCGGGGCAGTCCCGAGGTCATGGTCATGATTCGACCGGATGACGTTCACATTCGTGAAAACAGGGATGGAGACGGAACCGTGAAATCCCGTCAGTTTCGAGGCTCGGAGATCATCTATGGAATCCGCATGGATTCCGGCGACTTCGTACACAGCAGCGAAACGTCGACCCGGTTCTTCCCTCTCGATTCGAAGGTGGAGTTGGAAGTCATAGCCACCCATACGGTAGTATTCGACAGGCAGGCATGGACCACGTAACGCGTGTTTTGAACTGGCATCACTTGCAAAAGGCCCGGAGGCTCGATTCGCAATCTCATGATTCAGTGTTTATAATGTTTTCATGGCTGAGGTTGTCATGCCGGAAACATTGAACTTTTTAAACCTTTTGTCCCATCGCCTTTATCATTCCGGGAATAAATGCCAAAAAGAGTTGGGGATAATGGAAGAAAGTTGTTGGATGACGGTAAGTTACCGCTATTTGTATTGAAGGCGTTCAACAAAGTGAGGCTGGGATGAGCAAAAAAGCCCTGTCCGCAGTGTGGCTCGAAGGAGGTGCAGCGCTATGGCATCAACCGACAAGGCAAACAACGCTGGCATTGTCGCCAATGTGCGCGCACCTTCATATGGCGCAATCCGGCCAACCGCTACCAGCAGCGACGGGTATGGTTCAAACGCTGGATTATGGAGGGCTACACCGTCCGCCAACTGGCCGCCCACAGTGGCTACAGCCCGCGGACGCTTCATCGAATCATTGCGCATTGGTTGCAACAGCCACCTCCCCTGGCGGGCGAGTTCTCGGCGGCCCGCCATCTGATCCTCGATGGCACCTTTCTGGATCGCCGGAAAGGCGTCTTTGCGGTGATGGATGCGGCCCGCTTCGCCGTGGTGTATGCGGCCCCCGAAATGGCGGAGGGCCCTGCGCATTTGCAGCCGTTTTGCACCACGCTGGCCCACCACGGGTTAACGCCTTGCAGTGCGACCGTCGATGGCAACCTGCACTTGCTCCGGATCTTGCGCCAAGTGTGGCCGACGATCGTCATTCAACGCTGTCTGGTCCACATCCAACGGCAAGGCCTCAGTTGGTGTCGCCAGTCGCCCAAACGTCCAGACGCCCGGCACCTGCGCGCCTTGTTTCGCCACGTCATGGCGATCCGCACCGTGGCCGAGCGGGATCAGTTCATCGCTCAGGTGCAGGCCTGGGAGGCACGGTACGGGCAGCGCCTGGCACGCCAGGCCGAACGAGGGCGCGTTTTCAGCGATCTCAAACGTGCCCGGAGTATGTTACTCGCCGCCTTGCCAAACATGTTTCACTATCTCGACGATCCCGTGATCCCGAAATCCACCAACGCCTTAGAGGGATATTTCGCCCGACTCAAACACAAGTATCGGCAACACCGCGGGCTCGTACGGCCCCATCGGAATGCCTATTTGCAATGGTATGTCTATCTTTGCCCTCGATAGAAACCAACTCTTTTTGGCATTTATTCCCATATCGACTGAACGTTGGTAACGTCTTTTTCTTTTTAGGAGGAACCGAACATGAGAATCCATGAACCACGTTGCTGGTTTTTACCCCTTTCCCTACTGACTATTTTCTTCCTGCTGGCTGCCGTTCCGGTCTTTGCCAACCCTCAGGGTTCCATGCCTGGACAGTCGAAAAACATGCATTCGAGTTCAAGCACCCATGGCACATCCGGGTATGACGATCATTCCCGGTCTTCACATCATGATGGCATGCATAAGAAACACGGCGGAGGCCATCAGTCAATGCATTCGTCAGGACATGGAAAACCCCACACCAAAGGGCATGGCAGCCACCATCAGGACGCCATAAAATTTATTTCGCACATCTTGAAATTTAAAGAAGGCATGAGCGTCACGGCCGAACAGGAACAGAAACTTCGTGCACTCAAGACAACCTACAAAAAAGACCGGATCAAAACGAAGGCCGAAGTGGAATTAGCCAGTATCGATTTACATGAAGTCTTGAAAAACGAGAAAGCGAGTCTGTCCGACATTGAAGCGGAATTCAACAAGCTTCATGCCTTGAAGACGAAACTTTACATGGCTTCAATCAAGGCCAAGCGGGAGGCCAAAGCGGTGTTGTCCGAAGAGCAACGAGCACGGATGGACAAAATTCACGAACGCATCAAATCCCATGGCGGCAATATGGAGCATTCCGGCGATTATTCCAAGTATAAGAAAAGCAAGGGCCACGGAACCAACGGTCACATGCAGTAACTCGTTCCCTAGCAACGCTCTCCAAACAAAAGGGCCGCCCTAGGGCGGCCCTTTTTGCTCACCACTCCTTGCTCGCCTACTTTCCGTTCATCCTCTTGCGTCCATGAAGGGAAAAGAGTACTTTACAGCCCGATAGCATATGGGGTTAGCACGCCTCAAACCGCCTTGGGTTCATGGCAGTCTTGTCGTTTATTCGATACTGTAGAGGTAGCAATTCATGTCCAGAACTATCGTCAGCCTGCCCGACGAGGACAAGACGTGGCTCGCCCGCCAAGCTTCGGCTCAGCGGGTACCCATGAGTGAGCTTGTGCGGCGTGCCGTGCGCGAATACCGCGGACGTCACGGCAACGGCAAATCAGGACGCCTGACCGAGTTGCTCAACAGCACTCGTGGCACCTGGAAACACGGCGACGGACTCCGCTATCAGTCCAACACTCGCAAAGAGTGGGAGCAACGCCATTGAGATGGCTGCTTGACTCAGTCATCCTCATTGACCACTTCAACGGGATCAACGCCGCCACCCAATTCATCGCCGATGAGTGCGAGGCTATCGCCTTGTCACCGATAACCCGTGCGGAAGTGCTCGTGGGCTTTGACCACAATCACCTTCTCGTCGCAGTCGAACTGCTTGACCAATTCCCAACGCTGCCCATCACCGCGATCGAGGCGGATTTGGCAGCTTCGCTACGTCGCTCCGAACGCTGGCGACTTCCGGACGCTTTGCAGGCAGCCGTCGCCCAATGTAACGGGCTCGATCTCGTCACGCGGAATATGAAGGATTTCCCACCGGATCGCTACGATTTCGTAAAGGTACCGTATACGCTTGATCCACGTGCCTGATGAGGGTGAGAAAAACAGATAAACAGCCGGATTTCCTCAACGAAACGTTGTCGGTTGCTGCGGATGTTGATTGTAGAGCACGCCTAGCCTGCAGCCCAGGTGAATGATTTCTTATCGTTAAGCTTTCGCTATAACGCTTGCAATTCGGAAAGCTTTGTCAGGTGTGGAAGAAGGTCGTGATTCGGATGCCTCTGGTTGGAAAATGCATTGCGGTAATATTCAATGTCTTCGCTTGTCAGATTGTCACATTTTCCTCGGTTGCAGTCCCTGCACGTTACGCAGAGATTTTCTGGGGCAGTATGAAGAGCAGAAACAAGATGCAGTTTATTGATTAGGTTTCTCGGAATGACGTGGTTCACTTCCAATGCTATTGTAGAGGAGTCCTGGCCGCAAAACAGGCAGCGGTAATTACCTCTTCTCAGGATCGTGTCACGGAGCTTGGGTGATATTTGTGGATCACCTGTCACATTGTGCAATCGAGAATTTGCTGCCGGCTTCAATTGCTTCATCGTGTTGAGCTTTAAGCCAGCAATAAGAGGGGTTTCAATTCGTTCAAGTGCGGCGACTGTTTTTGGCCTGAGTTTGTAGCCCTCACCGAATACTTTCTGAGTTTCACGAAGCATTGGCAGACATGATGTGGGGTGGGCGAGTGAGTTGAGGAATTGGGTATTGATACCCGCGTCGGCTAGACTTCTAGCCTCGGCGGGGTGGGGATCAGAAACGTTCACCAAGAATTCAGCGTCATATAGTTTCCAGAAGTAAACTCGCCATTCAATAACCTTCCACGTGTTGCCAGTCCACGCGAAGATATCGTTGGGTAATTCGGCCTTTACGATCAACCAGTGCGAACGTTCAAACGCCGACGAGCGTTCAAGCTCAGAAACGCAGGATTGTCCGCGAGCAACACTTTGGAGTAGTTGAAGGCGCGGAAGATCTTCCGGGCAATCCGCAAGTATGGACGGTGGAGCAGCACGAACAAACCCAAGTTCGGTATAGATGACTGGGATGGGACTTTTACGATACGCATCTATCGCACAACTTTAACATAATACTGGCTTCAGATTCTCAAGTTCCATGCCACGCATGATGCAATATTGACCCACGATGCGTCTCAGGTGAGTTGGCCACTATCGACCACTAGCAATGCACACTGAAAGCATCTGACGGCACCCCACTACCCAATTGCCCAATCCAACGCCTCTCGACATCCACGTCAACAGCAATAGCCTCCTTCGCTTATCCAAAAGATCTCTCGCCTGCGCACAGCCTTCTCCAAACTTGGCTTAGTGTCAGCACCAGGACGCTGCCCTGCGTTCGACAGGCGCTCGTTGTTTAGAAGCCGGAGCCCTCCCCTTGAGGCTCAGAACAGTTGATTCACATATAGATCCAAAAGGGTGCTAAAAGGTAGCTAAAAGGCGTATAAAAGTAGCCAAAATATACATAAAAATCAGCAAAATAGATGCTTTATGGAGTCTATCTAAAACAAGACGGGAATGACCGTGATATTAGTGGTTCGCATAAGTGGCCGTATCTTGTAATTTGGCAGAGCTTACGGTTGGGAGCTCAACTGCAACCGGTCTTGTAAACCCGAAGAGACGGACACGGTTCCGTCCGCACCGACGATTACGCCTTCGATTCCGGGCAGGCGTTCAATCAACGCCATCCCTTTTTCCGGACCCATGACGAAGATGCCGGTATCGAGCCCATCGGCCAGCACCCCGGTTGGGGCTACGATGGTTACACTCTGAGAAAGACGAGCGGGCTGGAGCGTTTGAGGATCGAGAATGTGATGGTAGCGAATGCCGTCTTTCTCGAAATATCGTTGATAATCACCCGCCGTGGAAACGGCCTCATCTTCGAGTTCGAGCTGCCCGATCGTGATCCCATTCTCCTTTCGGGGATGTTGGATGCCGAACACGAACCGTTGGCCATCAGGCAGGCGTCCAAAGGTTTTAATATCTCCGGAAATGGCGACCACGCCCGCTGAGGCCCCGGCTTCCCGCATCACGCGGGCGGCGAAATCCGCGGCATACCCCTTCCCGATGCCGCCGATATCCACCTGCATCCCGGAACGTGCCAGATACACGGTGCCCGCTTCCTTGTTGATATGAAGAGCGGAAAGGTCCATGAGAGGACGCGTGGCATCCAATTCTTCCCGAGTCGGGATACGCCCTTCACGACTGACGTTCCAGGCCTCTACGGCCGGACCAATGGCAATATTGAAGCCTCCCTCCGTCAACCGGGCCATTTCCAAGGAGTGCTCCAAGAGATCCATGGTTTCCGGACCGGCCTTGACGACGCGTTGCCCTGCCGCGGCATTGATCCGTGAGAGTTCACTATCAGGAATCCACGTGCTCAGGATTTGCTCCAAGCGATGAATTTCGGCAAACCCCTGTTCAATGGCATCATGGGCCAGCCGTTTGTCCGGAGCCACGGCAGTCAGAAAGACCATGGTGCCCATATGCATTTGGCCGCGCTTGACCACGTGGGGTGAAGCGGCATGTCCGGACAGACCCGGGCCCGGCCAGCAGACGAACGAGATACCCAAGAACGCGAGCAAGACAAAACGTATCGGTTTCATTGTTGTAGACGGCGGCTTATCGGCGGCGGAAATATCTGGCGTTCGGTTGCCCGTCAACCATAAACCCGCGCGTTTCAAACGTCTCGGGTTTCGGCAACACCGTTTCAATGGGTGTTCGTTCCGCTCCAAGCTTTGTAGAAAATTTCTTTGAGAACTCCGCCTCCCCTTCAAGGATACGGACCCTCACAAGCCGAATGGTGCGAGGTGTATCCACCTCAAATTGCCATGACCCTAAATAGGCCTGTTTTTTCTCGGGCACGTGAAATTTCAATTGGACGTGGGATTCGGCCCTGAATGGGCCTTCATTGAATTGCACACGGTCAACGGCATACCGTCCCGCCGGCAGCCTCACGGAAAACACTCCCGATTCGGAATTCACCTTAACCCGGGATCTTGCTCCGGTCTCTGCATTCGTCAGGAGAAAAAATCTCAGTTTGGTGGGAAAAATACGCGGATTAGGACCCTTGGTCTCGACTTGAATAGAGCCAAACGCCAATTCATGCGTCGTCGGGTCCGGGGAAGTATTCTGAAGCCCGGACACACAGCCCGTCACTAGAACAAGAGAAAGACTCGCTAACCAGATTTTTCCGCCCATTATATCGCCTGCGCCTGCCTTGTAAACATTCACTCACCCCAACCTCAGGATCGAGTCCGTGGCAGGCTCTCTCCCACTTGGCGAGAGGGTATCATAAGAGCCAATCATCTCATTTTACCAATACGGGCAACGGGTTGCAGTCATATTTTCTTCATTATTTCTTCATTGCGGAATAAGGTTGACAGGCTTCAAAAAATTCTATATTTTAATAACCGTTATCAAAATCAATGTAGATAAGAACAAAAATCATTTTTATTTTTGTCAACTGGTTGCTCATTTACTAAATTCCCATTGCTTTCCTTTTGAATTCAATGAATTTTGATAGAAATACCCGGTGGCTGGGAAAACAACTCAAGCCTGCCGAAGCACGATGTGAATGCGGCCAACTCATCGCAAAACTTCGCGGGGATATTCTCGAAGTCAAGTGCAAACGCTGCAAGCGGATTGTCTCCATTTCCTATAACAGACTCAAGGAAAGTGAAGTCATCTTAGCACCATGCGGACAGTAGCATCAGAGTGAGGGTGCTGTTAAGGAGGCCCACGAATCTACTAAACAGGGCAAGACATCACTCGAGAGGGCCCCAGGAGCCCCTTTAGTGACCAAGAGGACCGGCAGAGTCCCCAACAATAAGGAGGTCGTCAGATGCGACGATTGTTGATCACGGGGGCATTGATGGTCCTCATGATTGTGCCACAACCGACTGTTTGGGCCGAAGGAGAATTTACTCCCGCCCAAATGGAACAGATACGAAAAATGTTTGAAGAGTGGTATTCCGAACGACAGAAAATGGAGAAAGGCGCCCCTGCAGCCCCTGCGGCGGCTCCACCTCCCATGGCCCCGCCGCCGAAAGAAATCTCAGGGCCGGCCATGGGGGACACCTCAAAAGCCCAAATCCGATACGGCACGGACTTCTCGGGTGGTAGTTCCCTGCAGGGTGGACGGACCATCTACGCCAAACCCTTCGTCAAGGCTCCGAAAACCATCATCGGTGGTTACATCGACTTCTCGCTCACGCGATGTTCCGGGGGATCACGGGATTGTAGAAGTAGGTTGGAATTCGACCAGGAACGTTTCGTGCCGTTCTTCTATTCCCAGGTTACGGACCGGCTCAGCGTGGCCGCCGAACTCGAGGTTGAACATGGCGGCCCCCAGGGCAACAAATCGGACGGGGACATCAAGATGGAATTCGCCACCATGGACTATCGGTTCAATGACGCACTCAACCTGCGGGGGGGCATCATCCTGATGCCCATGGGCCGGTTCAACCTCATCCACGACTCGCCCTTGAACGATTTGCCTCTTCGGCCGATGGTGAGCCGATTGATCCTGCCTTCCACGTTTGCCGAAAGCGGACTCGGCTTTTACGGTACGTTCTATCCGACCCAGCTTTCCAAGATCGATTACGAATTGTACGTCACGAACGGCTTTCAGGGCGATGACGGCGACTTTTCGGTTGAGGAAGGAAGCGGGCTGCGAAGTGCTCGCGGAAGTTTTCAAAAGGATAACAACGAAAACAAGGCTATCGTCAGCCGTGTCTCGTTCAGCCCTATGTTGGGCGTCGAGGTGGCCGGGTCCATTCACCACGGCAAATGGGATAAAAATGATAAGCATGACCTGACCCTGTTGGCCATCGACGGGAACCTGCAACGAGGGGCCTTTGACATCCAGGGTGAAGCCGCCTGGGCCAACGCCGAGGGGTACGGGACGAATACGCTTCTCGATGATACCCCAGGATTCACTCAGGATACTACCGGAGCAACGAGGCGCCAGATAGTGCGAGCTGGAGGCTCAAGTTACGTCGTCCCCGAAAATATGTTCGGATATTACGTGCAATTGAATTACCACTTTATGCCGGACGCGCTCATCAAGGCCCTTCCCGGCTACTTCGGCCGGGACTCGACGTTTACGGGCATCATTCGTTGGGGACAGGTGGATATCAACACCGATGACGACAGCAACCCGAATCGCATCGACCGGTTGACCTTGGGGATCAATTTCCGGCCGTTGGAAGATTCGGTCATCAAGTTGGCCTATACGTTTAATAGACATGGGAAGTTTAGCGACGATGACGGTGTGCTACATGGTGCCTCTGATCGCAACGGGTTCCAGTTCAACATGTCGACGTACTTTTAACCGAAAGGAAGCTTCACCCGTCTATGCGTAGGCATATCGTTCTTTCCTTGTTTCTGGTCGTCTCCACGGTGGGGTGCGCCACGGTTTCCGGCGCGCCCAGCACCGTGAAGTCCGGCTGTTCCTATGACCAGGCATGGGCCGTGGCTATCGCGAGCGTGGATGAGTTCGCGTTGAGTAAAACCGATAAAGACAAGGGGGTGATTGCCACCGAGTGGATGGGCTTTGTCTCCAAGCGAACAGCCGGGATGTTTTCGCGCGATGCCAACCAGGAACGCGCCAGGTTTTTTGTGAATCTCAAACCGGCCGGGCGGGCCGTCGAGATTTCCGTTCAGCAAGCCAGGGAGTTCTTTTCTCCCATGGGCGCACAGTCGCAATCCACGTCCTGGCGACGCATTCCCCCCATCGCCGAGGAAGAGCGGCGTCTGGCCCAACGGATTACCAATCAACTGAGGGATGAGGGATGCACGATCATAAGCTGATACAGAGGCTTGCAGGAATTGTTGCCGTTTGTTGTGTCTTGACGGGCTTTCCCGCGTTCCCGGTCCTCGCCCAGGCCCCTCCCCAGGAACAAATCTGGGATCACGAGCTCAATCGATGGCTCACGCCCGAGGAACTGGGACATCTGGAAATTTATTTCACCGAGGAAGAAGCCGCAAAGGTCATGTTTCCGGATTCCGAAAAGATCCGTAAAGACACCTTGACATTAACGGCAGAGCAAAAAGCCTTCGTTGAAGAAGTCATCGGCTGGAAATTTCCGGAAACGTCCTTCGACATCTTTATCGGGGAAACCCAGGGGAATATCGACGGATATGCACTGATCCAGAACACCATCGGCAAGCATCGCCCGATTACCTATATGGTGGGTGTTGATTCCACAGGCGAATGCGTGAACTTTGAAGTACTGGTGTACCGGGAAGCCCGGGGCAATGAGATCGCCACGAAACGCTTCAATTATCAGTATCAGGGGAAAACCATCGGGGACCCGATCCGGATCAATCGTGATATCCTCAACATCACCGGGGCCACGATGTCCGTGCGGTCCGCAAGCGCCGGGGTGAAACGCGTCCTCGTCATGGTGAATGAATTCTATTTGAAGCCTCGCGGACTCGGCAGCGACGTCGTTGCAGCCAACAAGCAAGAAAAAGGATTTTTTGAAGCTCTCTTCGGGCTTTAGAGGCTCATTCCGTTGCGATGCGTAATTTCAATACCCGGTTTCGGCTACGTGATACCGACCGACAGATACGGTTGGTGTACACGTGGTTTTTACTCCTGATGCTCGTAGGATTCGTCTTCACCTTTATATGGGCGCACAGCATGACCGACCTGACACCGAAAGGCATTGCCCAGCACTATCGAGGCTCGGATGAAAATTTCGGCGAGCCCATGTCGTTCGGGCAATTGGCCGAAACCTCGCACTTTCACTTATTCACGATGCCCGTCGTGTTCATGATCATGGTGCACGTGTTGTACCTGACCATGGCCAGCCCTCTCGTGAAAGTGCTGACCACGTGGGGCGCCTTTTCGGGCGTGACGTTGGATCTCGTGTCGCCGTGGCTGATCACCTACGTGTCTCCCCTCTTCGTGGTGACCCTGTTGGCCGGCGACGTCCTCATGACGATCGCTTTTTTGATCATGTTTGCGATTCCCATGTACGAAATGTGGATTTTGAACCATCCCTTTATGATGCGAGGAGATTCCGAGTAACACCTTGATAGATAAAGATTCCTAACTCATCAGTCGAATAGAGCCCGAGACTCTTAGTCCAGAGCCCAAGAATGCATACTGCATACTTGGGCTTTTTTGTTGAAGGCCATCAGAAAGGAGTGTGGAACATCCCACTCCTCAGGCAGGAAGGCAACCTCCTCCTGATAAGCCTCCCTGCCCCCCCTACGACGCACTGAGTGTCGTGAATGAATATGGGAACGAGAAAAAACCTATACATCCTGCCTCAGGCTTCGCTGCCCGTCTGAACGAACACTGGTGTATCGATCTCGCCGATGCCCGGCGCAGGATCGAGGCTTGGCGAATCCACCACCACACCGTTCGCTCGTCTTTCTCACTCCCGGGGGGGGGTCCGTTCGGCAGGCAAGAGGGGCTATGGAAAAGACGGTCGCCCCGTGACCTTGGGAACCTCTTCGAATTTCCCACTTCCCTACAGCCACAATCTATGATATTGTACTAAACATTCCGCGGTCTCGAAGGGGACCTAAACTGGAGTCACCTCTTATCAAAGGAGAAAGAGTCATGCAATATTTTCGCCAACTCTCTCAATCTTTCGTGATGCTTAGTCTGCTGACGTTCATACTGGCCATCGGTTTCTCCGGTATAGCCTTGGCTGACGAAAAGGCGGCCGAGGAAAAAGCTCCAATGGCCGAGGAGAAAGCACCTGCAGCCGAAGAAACGGCTCCCCCAGCCGAAGAGAAAGCTCCCCCAGCCGAAGAGAAAGCTCCGGCAGCAGAATAACTTGCGCCATAGCCTGGGACCGACAAGGGAAAGGACCGTCTCACGATTACCCCATCAGGTCCATCAAAGTAGTTCTCGGCCATTGCCGTGGACCCTGCGTAGAGCTGAGGCTGTTGGCCTCAGCTCTACGCTTTTCTCATGTCCTTTACCGACAATATTCGATTGTTGGTGAAGCGTAAAAGAAGAAAACCCTCAACACATAACCATTTCCCTTCGTATCAGGTGATGAAAGAGGACCCGTCAGGGCAGTACGCTGTCTCTGTGGGCCAATGCTCGCGAAGTTAAGGCATCGAGGGATTGGCATTGAAATGCAATCGCTGCAAACGAGTTCACATTATTTCTTCTCTGTTCCCAAACACTCGGATAAACAAATCCCCTAAAGATACAAAAAATAACGGACTATAGAACCGGCGAGTTGACTGTCTCGGTTTCCGTTTGTTTTTTCTGGGGTTGAACCGCCCATTGGTCCAAGTTCGATTTCACGAGGATCAATCAAGGGCCATCAATGGGTTTCCAAAGGAAGGGATTCCCTGCCAAACCCTCATCTCAAGCACACGACACAAATTCGTGACGGGGAAATTGAAAAATGCGGGGTACTATCAGGATTGCAAAAATCGATCAACCTTTTCTTGTAACGTCGTTTGAATGAGTTCGCACGTCCGGGTGTCTTCGACTTTGTTACCGTTCCGTTCCGTGACGTGAAACACGTCCACGACTTGATCCAGGCGCGTCCCGATCTTGGCCGAATGAATCGAGAGACCGAGGTCATACAAGGTTTTGGCTATTTCATGCAGCAGGCCCTGCTTGTCATCGGCAAACACGTCGATCACGGTAAAGTGGTCCGACGTCTCATTATCAATTTTGACTTCGGGGCGATGCTGGCGAATCGGCATTTGGCTGCGAAATGAGACGCGTTGATTCTGTTCCATAAACGCTTCAATCGAGAGTTCTGCCTTCAACACGCTGACTATTGCCTCCCCCACTTTTTCCAACCGTGCCGGCGTCGGCTCGCCGCTGAAATCGGGATCCTTGACCAAAAACGTATCCACCACAATGCCGTCGGGCCTCGTCACAATCTGGGCATCAAGGACACGAAGGCCTTTTGCAGCCAACACGCCCGTCATCTTCATAAACATCCCGGACGACACGGAATCGAAGGCAATTAACGAATACTCACACACCTTGAGTTCCCGATTGTAGGTGGATTCGACCCTGGGATGTTCCGGGGTCAAGGACTGGATTGCAGAAAGGTGAGCGATGATTCGATCTTTGGCCGTTCCGGAAAGATAGCGCACCGGAAAGGCTCCCAATTGGCTCTTGACCCACTCACGGTTCAGAAGAGCCTGGCTCTCGGCGGCTTGCCCACCTGCTTCAACGCGTTGAGCTTTCGACTGACAGACCGCTAAGACCTCGTCGGTGACGCGCTCGATGTGAAGAGCGGATTCCACCTGTTCACTTTCTCCGGAAACTTCGGGGAGCGCCAGAAGATATAATTCGATCAGCAACGCTTCTTTCCATCTGGTCAGCATGTCCGGCCCCACCGCCGCAATATCCGCGGCAGTCAGGAGCAAGAGTTGTTTCAATCGTTCGGGACTGCCCACGGCCCGACAAAACGTCAGCCGAACTTTTTCATCATGGGGATCCCGCCGAAAGGCCGTATTCGCCATCAGCAGATGTTCATGGACGAGGAATTCCAGGGTCCGGGATTCTTGTGCGTCAAGTTCTAACCTGACGGACACGTCCTGGGCGATCCTTTTGCCGACTTCGCTGTGGTCTTCAGGGAGGCCTTTCCCCACGTCATGAAGAAGCACGGCCAAGTGCAGGAGATCCTTCTCTTGAATCTCCTCGTACACCGTTCCCAACGTTCCGGACTGTTTCCCTAAAAACTCGACTTTCTTCACGGCCAGAAGGCTGTGCTCATCAACCGTATATTTGTGGTATTGATTGAATTGCATGAGGCCCCGTACACGACCAAAGGCCGGGATCAGTTTTTCCAAAACCCGAGCCTGATGCATCAACATCAGGGTTTCGGCAACCGCCTCGGGGCCCGACAACAATTCCCGAAACCGCCGGCTCACGGCCGGGGAAGCAAACAGGTGGTCAGGTATACTTTCCATGTGGCGGTGAATCTCTTCCAGCACCAGGCCATCAATCGTCACCCCCTGTTTTTGAGCAACCTGAAAGAGACTCAAGAGATGCTCCGGATCATCCAGGACTTGCATGAGTTTTTCATCATGGATGGACAGCCTCCCATCAACGACCTGAAAGAAACCGTCGATCACGGGAGAAGGCCACAGTTTTTTGAGACGAGTCCATAGAGACGTGGAGCCTGCACGCTCCACAAAGCGCATCGCACGATGATGAATGCCCGTGGTCAGACGATAATAGTGTTGCATGAACTGTTCGACACCCAGCATATGCGGTTCATCCCGATAGCCGAACTCTTGAGCCATGCGTACTTGTTCGTCGAACGACAATATTTCCTGGGCGCGGTCCGCCCCCAAATGGAGCAAGGCGCGCACCTTGAACAGGAACTCTCTTGCTTCGAGTAACGCCGTATAATCCTGGTGCACCAATGCTCCACGATCGACCAACTCCTGTAACGTGGAGGCCTGATACCGGGCCATGCCGATCCATTGGAGCAAATGGATGTCTCTCAACCCGCCTTTGGTTCTCTTGATATTCGGTTCCAGGAGAAACACGGTCTCGCCGAATTTGGCATAGTCCTGCTCCCGCTCTTCAAGCTTTTCACGGACAAAATTCTCCACTCGTCTTCCAAGAACGCGCTTGGCAAAACGTCGCCGAAATTCTTGAAAGACCGATGGGCTTCCGACTAAAAACCTCGACTCCATCAGCGCGGTTTTTGCCGACAAATCTTCTTCCGCAACGACCACGCAATCGCGAATCGACCGGACACTATGCCCCACCTGAAACCCCAAATCCCACAAGTGGTGAAACACTTTTTTCGAGAGATCCTGGACGACTTTTCCCCCGCCTGTGCGATAGAGCATCATGACGTCGATGTCGGAATAGGGTGCAAGTTCGCGTCGGCCATATCCCCCAACAGCCACAAGGCAACAGTGCTGCATACCCGAAGGCGCATCGCCGCCACACTGCCTGACCACGTTTCGATACCGGCCGATCAGGACCGTATCAACGAGGGCGGTAAAATCCGACACGACTTCTGTCCCGGATGCCCCCTCCCGCAATCGCCGGTGGATGCCTTCGCGTCGCGCCTGGAGTACGGCTTGCGTTGAGGATACACTCGATTGAGACGAGTCGATGGGACGATTCAACTGTTCCATACGTTCCTGATTCACGGACGTACTCCTGTGCCGTTGTCGTCAGTGCACAACAATCGTTGTTCCCTACCGGGTTCGTATACTAGCTCGAACATTGTTCGTCAACGCTTGATGTACCGATTGGTAATCGGCATCCGTCGATCTTTCCCAAGCGCCTTTTGCATGATCTTAATCCCGATCGGAGCCTGGCGGCGTTTAAATTCACTGCGGTCCACCATGGCCATCACGCGCTTGACGGTTTGCAATGGAAAGCCCTTTCCGGCAATTTCCTGAAGGGAATATTCTCTTTCGACGTACGCCTCCAGTATGGTGTCAAGGACTTCATAGGGCGGCAAGACGTCCTGATCCGTTTGGTCGGGCTTGAGTTCAGCCGAAGGCGCCCGGTCGATGATACGTTGAGGAATCACGGCTTGGGCATCAACGACTTTGCGATTGCGATACCGAGCCAAGACATAGACCAGGATTTTGGGTACGTCCTTAATCACGGCAAACCCGCCCGCCATGTCCCCGTACAAGGTGGCATAGCCGACGCTCATTTCGCTCTTATTGCCGGTCGTCAAGACTAAATGACCGAATTTGTTGGATAGGGCCATCACGATGGTTCCACGTATGCGAGCCTGAAGATTTTCTTCCGTGGTATCTGGAGCGCGTTCTCCGAAAGTCGAAGACAATGCCCGGACGTATTGTTTCCAGAGGCGCGTGATCGGAATGGTCAACAAACGAACGTTCAGTGCTTTCGTCAAGGCGTTGGCGTCAACGCGGCTTTCCCGTGAGGTAAACGGTGAGGGCATGAACACCCCCGTCACGCGATCCGGGCCAAGGGCATCGGCGGCAATCACTGCCGTCAGGGCTGAATCAATGCCCCCGCTGATGGCGATCAAGACACGTTGGAAACGGTTCTTCCTGACGTAGTCACGCACGCCCGTCACCAGGGCCTGATAGATTTCTTCCAAGTCGTGAGACACGGCCGGATTTTTCAACGGCACGGGCTTGTTCGCTTTCCGTTGCACCACCGGAGAAAGTAGCACTCGTTTGACGGGATACCGTTGCCCTGCCCGTTTTCTCAGACCCGCAGGGCGCGTCTCCCGTGGACCATCGAAAGACAGGTCAGCCACAAGAAGCTCTTCTTCAAACGACTTGGCACGCGTGATGACCTTTCCCGTTCGATCGACAATCATGCTGTTTCCATCGAATACGACTTCGTCCTGTCCCCCGACCATGTTGGTATAACTCACCACCACGTCATTCTCCCTGGCGCGTTGCGCCAACATGCGTTCCCGCGTTCTCGCCTTTCCCACGTGATAGGGCGAGGCATTGATGTTCAGGATCAGTCGCGCACCCCCGACGGATACCTGATCGCGAGTAGGCCCACCGGCGTACCAGATGTCCTCACAGATGTTCACGCCAAACCGCATTCCTTGGACTTGGCAGACTAACGCTTTTTTGCCTGGCGAAAAATACCGGCTTTCGTCGAATACCCCATAATTCGGCAAGAACGTTTTTTGGCAGGTGGCGACGACCTGCCGGTCATGAATCACCGCCGCCGCATTGAACACGTGCCGGGGTCCCGAGGGAACGACGAAAGGAGTCGAATCCCGCAAACGAATCATTCCCCCCTCTTCAAGATAGCCGACGACTACGGTGAGGTTCCGACACTGTTTGGTCAACCATTGGAGTGCGTGATTGGTATCGCGAAGAAAACTTGGTCGTAAGACCAGGTCTTCCGGGGGATAGCCGGTGATCGCCAGTTCCGGGAAGACGACAATATCCGCTCCCACCCGACGAGCCTGTGTCACCCATTTGCCCATCGCACGCACGTTCCCGTCCACGTCCCCCACGACGGGATTCATTTGAACCATGGCAATTCGGTAAACACGCATCGCAAAAAAAAACGTCCTCTTCCCTTCAGGGGAGGGAGGACGCCTTTGTCCTAACATCTATCAAACGTGCACGAGTCGTCTTTTGAGCTTGTACCAACGATTCGGACAGCCTGTCAAGAGGAGGAGGGAACCACGATCGTTGTCCCCTACTGATCCATGGACCCATCTTCCAATTCTCCGGCCAAAATAATGGCCTCGGCAATCTCCCGCATGGATTTTCGCATGTTCATGCTTTGGCGCTGGATCAACCTGAACGCATCGGCTTCTGATAACTTGCGAGAATGCATAAGATAGCCCTTGGCTCGTTCGACGAGTTTTCTGACGGTCAGGGCTTCCTGCATTTCAAATGATTTTTCCATGAGACGGGTATGCTCAATGGCTACCGCTGCCTGGTTGGCAATGGCCTGCATGATTTTGATTTCCTTGTCGTCAAACGCATGCAACGTGGAGGTATAGGTATTGAGCACGCCAATGACCCTTTCCTTGCTCATCATGGGCACCGACAATAACGAACACAACGACTCCCGTTTGGCTAAATCCTGATAGAAAAACTCTTTTTCCTTCTTCACGTCCGAAATGTAAATCGGCCGTTGTTCCTTGACCACCCGCCCGCTGATACTCTGGCCGATCTTGAGCGGGGGTTTCCGACGATAGGCTTCGCTCAGGCTCTGGGTCGCCGCAATATGCAACTTCTGGTTCTCCTCATCAACCAACATAAGGGAACAGATCGTCGAATCCATCATCTGCGCCGTCGTCATCACGATCAATTGGAGCACTTCCTCAATCACACGATTGGAAGCCACGGTTTCCGAAACCTGGGACAGGGTATCCAGTTGTAACGTTTGCCGCCTCATTTCGTCATACAATCGCGCGTTCTCGATGGCGCCTCCGACCTGGTTCGCGATCGTCGATAACAGCGCCAATTCGGCATCCTGATAGCGCCTCGCCCGTTTGTGTTGAGCGTTAATGACGCCGATGACGTTGCCTTTGGTCACGATCGGAAGCGACACAAACGCCTGGTATCGGTCTTCAGGCAGATTGTGGAAGAATTTAAACCGTGGATCATCACTCGCGTGACGGGGAATGACCACCAGCACCCTTTCTTGTGCCACCCAGCCCGTAATCCCCTCTCCCAACCCCACGGAGATTCGTCCGATGAGCTTGGGATGAGGATTCTTGGATGATCGCAAAACGAGTTCGTCCCGATTCTCGGAGACGAGATACAACAAACAGGAATCAGCCTTCGTCACTTCGACAACCACTTCCACGATGTGTTTGAGAACCGCTTCCAAATCGAGCGTGCTGCTGATCGATTCACTGATACGATACAGCACTTCCACTTCCCGCGTTCTTTCGCGAAGGACGACCTTGACGTCCTGCTTGGGCCGCTTGGGGGATTTCTTTGTTGGAGTCATCTCAAGAATCCTAGCGAGGCAACCTTGTCCAGCATGCCTTAGGAAGACTGCTCATGACAGTGTGCATACCACCGTCTCACCGTGCGCGGTTCCAGCGGCAGGACTTGGACTTTCCCTATTGATCGGGGGAGCACACAGTGGACGATTCCCTGTGCCACTTTCTTATCATGACGCATGGCACCCCAAAATCTCGAAAAACTATGAGCCGGCATCCGCAGGGGAAGGCCCGTTCGCTGTATCAAGGCACGTTGCCTGTCCACGACGCCTTTGGAGCACAGTTCCAAATAATTGGCAAGGAGAGCTTCATGCACCATGCCGATTCCCACGGCCTCACCATGGATGTATTGTCGGTACCTGCCCAAGGATTCCAACGCGTGACCGATGGTATGTCCATAATTCAAAATCCGCCGCAGACCCGATTCCCGTTCATCTTTGGCCACCACCCGCGCCTTGATCTCACAACAACGCGTCACGACCTTTTGGACGTCTTTCTCCTTCATGTCGAGAATATGTTCTATCCGGTCCTCTAAAAACGCGAAGAAATTTTTATCGGCAATGACCCCATATTTAATCACTTCGGCCAACCCGGCCAACCATTCGCGCCTGGGAAGGGTCTGCAACGTATTCGTATCGGACACGACGAGGGCCGGCTGGTAAAACGCGCCGATCAGATTCTTTCCGGATGGATGGTTGACCCCGGTTTTCCCACCCACGCTGGAATCCACTTGCGCCACAAGCGTGGTGGGCGCTTGAATAAAGGGGATACCCCGAAGGTACATTGACGCGGCAAAGCCGGTGATGTCTCCAATCACCCCTCCACCCAACGCCACGAGCGCGGACCGGCGTTCGAATCGATGCTTGACCAATTCATCGACGATGGACGAGACCCACCGAAGCGTTTTGGTTCGCTCGCCATCCGGAATGCTTATCACGTGGCAGGTGAATCCCGCTTTGACGATCGCCTTTTTGAGCGATGCCCCATAGAGACGTGCCAACGTCGGATTGGTCACGACTCCGACTGTTCCGGACAGTCCCAATGCTTGTAAATACTGCCCCATCCGGTGAAGGCTGCCGGGACCGATCACGATATCGTAGCTTCGCTTGCCGAGACCGACTGTGACTGTTTGGTTAGAGTGGGTCATGAGCAGCCCTGCACTCGGCTTTTCCGGTTGAGCGATGTAATCGGTTCACGTTGGTTGAGGAAAAGGATGGAGAAACCAGGGTGCCTTTCAAAAATTCTTCACGTATTCCTGGTAGGCGTCGAAATTTCGTTTCATTTCATCCAAACTATCACCGCCGAACTTTTCCAGCATGGCATTGGCCATTTCATAGGCAATGACGGCTTCCCCTACCACACCGGCGGCGGGAACCGTACAGATGTCAGAACGTTCCACCGTGGCTTCAAATGGTTTTTTCGTTTGAATATCCACGCTGTTCTTCGGTTGATACAGGGTGGCAATCGGTTTCATGGCGACCCGCACGACAACGGGTTCTCCGTTTGTCATGCCGCCTTCCAATCCACCGGCATGGTTGGTCTTTCGTGCAAAGCCCGGTTTGGTTTCACTGGGATAAATGTCGTCGTGCACTTCAGATCCAAAGCGACAAGCAGACTCGAACCCCATGCCGATTTCCACGCCTTTCATGGCTTGGATACTCATGGCCGCCATGGTCAACCGTGCACTCAAACGCCGGTCCCACTGCGCGTAACTGCCCAACCCAATGGGAGGATTGGTCACGACGACCTCGAAGACTCCACCCAATGAATCGCCGTTACGTTTCGCCGATTGGATCTGCTCGATCATCTTTTCATTCGCTTCCGGATCAGAACACCGCACCTGCGACTGCTCAGCCCGTTCATACGCCGCCAAGGGATCATCCACCGGCGGGATCGCGACCGAGCCGATGCGGGTCGTATAACTCACCACCCGCATGTCAAATTGAGATAACAGGACCTTGGCCACGCCACCGAGGGCCACCCGGATAGCCGTTTCTCTCGCACTCGCCTTTTCGAGCACGTTGCGAATGTCCCGATGTCCATATTTAATGGCTCCCACCAAGTCCGCGTGACCGGGTCGCGGACGGGTCACGACTCGTTCCTCTGATGGAGGACCCGGTTCGGCCGCCATAATCTCCTGCCAATTTTCCCAATCCCGATTGCGAACGACTAATCCCAATGGATTTCCCAACGTTTTCCCTTTTCGGACGCCACAGTAAAATTCAACCTGATCTTTTTCGATTCGCATCCGGCCCCCACGGCCATACCCACCCTGTCTTCTCGCCAGATCATGGTTGATCATTTCCGCGGTAAGAGGAAGCCCTGCCGGAACCCCTTCCAACACGGCCATCAACCCCTTTCCATGGGACTCACCGGCATTTAAATAACGCAACATCTTGCACCTTCATCCATCAGGGCTTTCAGGAATCCCCGCCGGAACGTGGTTCCCTAAAGTCCTTTTCTTCGTACAACCAATATGTCCTCTCCTGTTGAGGCCTTGCCTTTTCCCCTATCGCCGAAAGAGTCACCCCGTGATCCGTGATGCGTTGCACGACTCGGGAAGAGGCGGAAATAACTTGTCCCGGCATGACAATGAGTCGCTTCCCATCCTCAAATTCCAATAGAGCCCAACGGCCCTGAGCGGATGACATTGTTCCAACGACCTTCACGGTTTGGTGACTCACGTCTTGCCCCTGCAAGGAAGAACCGGCCTTGTTCCGGACAACCGATTTCGGCACAAAGGGATCGCGATAGCGATCTGAACGATACCGGAATGCGCGAGAGGGCTCATTCAATGGAACGTTCGTTACCACCTGTTCACCCGGTTCTGCATGAACTTGGGTCCCGGTGAACAAAAAAACGCTCCCACACACGAAGAACATGAGCACTGCAAGAGCACGCATCACGGGTTTGCTCCCTTAACTTGTGACCTGCCCGGCAACGCGCTGTTCCCTTTGTCCGACGGCAGTCGCCTGGAGGCCTGTCAATTCAAAAGAGGCTTGAATGGAGTGCTCCGGGCTATCCTCAGTCGCTTTCCTGGCTTGAAAGTCCAGCGCCTTCAACGTCAACGTGTTCGGAAGCGTTTGTAGCTCTTCAAGAAAGTGCGCGAGCGCATGATACCGTCCTTCCGCATAGAGCCGAAGCGTGACTCTATTCAAATCCGTTTCCGGAAGCGGGACGGGCTCTTCGGACTTCCAGGACGTGAGTGCCACGTCAACCGACTGGGCTTTGTCCAGGACGCCCGTAAGTATTTGATCCATGGGCACCGCCAATACTCTTTTTTGTGTTTCGAGCTGGCGGGTCAGGTTGGCGATTTCATCTTTGAGAGTCTCCAATTGAGGGTCCCTCGTTGCCAGTTGATGGTCCAGAGATCGAAGGGTTTGTTGAAACGCTTGGGTTCGTTGCCGTTGCGGTTCCACAACGAATTGAAACAGGATGATCGACACGAACCCTGCAAAGAGAAGCAGGATCATGACCTTGTGGGTCATACGCGTGTCTTCCATCCAATCAAGAATGTTTTTGACCATGATCCGTCGAGTCCATGAATACGTTCATTGAAAATTGAAAGAGGTCAGGCTGCTGCACGTAGGGCCCGGCATCCACAACGTCGACCGGCCCAAGCATTTCGGTTTTTTCGAAATCCTTCGCAAGCTTCAACACGTCTTCGAGAGAACGGGCAAAACCGGACAACGTGATCTTTTCATCCTTTGCCTGAAGATGCAGCAACCACACGTCCAGAGGATCAACCGCCTGGCCGATGATCGACAGCAGGCGAATGGGCAATTCACTCGTCAATGCCTTGAGCCTGTTCCGTTCGGTGACAATGGCTTGCCGTTGTTTCTCCAGCGTCAAAACCTCCTCGTGGGTTTTTTGCAGCAAAACGACACGTGCCTGTTTTGCCTGCATTTCTTGTTCAAACCGTTGCATAGCGTGATTGACATCAATAGAGACCCATCCCCAAAACGCACAGACACTCGCCAGGACGCCTATCCCCACGAACAACTCTGCCTTGGAGCGACTCCGCACCCGAGGCGTATCGTGTCGTTGGCCTTTCAGTAAATTAATGCTAACCATGGTTGTCCTTATGAAGGGCCAAACCGAGGGCCACTCCTCCGAGGTGGGCCGAAGCCAACAGATGGTCATGATCCTGATGATCGGCCAGACATTCGATTCCATCAAAAGGATTGAACGGCAGAGTGGGAATCGCCAAGGCGTTTTGCAACTCACTTCGCAATCGCGGATGTTTCGATTGTCCTCCGCAAAGAAACATCTTTTCCACGTCGAGTTCCGGGTAGCGTTCCAGGACGGACTCGAAACAGCATTTGGTTTCCCTTACGACTTCTGCTACGAGGGCTGGATTCTCCTGGCCACCGGTTCCACCCGGACCGTGCTGCCTAGTGGTGTCTTCGACGGCTCCCGCGTGATCGACTGCCCAGCTTGACGAAGTTCCCTCAAAGCTGACATCGCGGACCACGAGGGGAGACTCATCGTCTACGAAGACGATATTCATTCCGCTTGCTCCCACGTTTGCAATGGCAAACGACCTTCCCCTGAAGGCAGGGCTTTTCCGCATAATCGTCTTCATCAGCGCGAGACCATCGACGTCACACACGATCGGATGAACCCCGATTTCTTCCAATAACGTTTTGCGGCTTTCAACCACCTGTTGCTTGGCGGCCACAAGCAGCAGTTCCGTCTCCGTAGAGGCGGGCTGCGGTTGATGGGGCGGGAGAATCCAATAATCAAAATAAATATCACTCATGGCATAGGGGATGTATTGATGACCTTCCCACGTCAAATATTCATCAAGGGCATCCTGCTCGACACCGGACACGCGTATCCGCTTGACCATCACCGATGGTCCGGATACGGAGATGGCAACGGGGCTGCCGAGCAACTCACACTCTTGAAGCAGATCGCTGAGTGCGGCTTTGAGCCGATGGGAATGGTGGCTCGCGTCCTCTTCCACAATGTCTGAATCGAGAGTGCGGACGCCAAATCGTTTGAGACGATACCGGGTGGCATGTTGCTCAAGCTGAATCAGCTTGATCGTGGAAGAGCCGATGTCCAATCCGACACGGGGTTGCGGTCGTGAAAAGACGTAGTCCCATCTCCAGAGTCGCTTCATCATCGGCGGTCAATTGCGAGGGCGGGTTGACGTCGAAGGCAACATCTCTCATGTTCCTGCTTAAAATATTCAACCCTACACTGTTCTCGATTGACCGTCAAACAATGGCGATTTGGCTCACGTGCCGATAAGATTTCTCGCAAAATGACGGTGGCGGTGAACGTGTTCTCGCCGCGATTTGTGCATGGCAACAGCGCAGGCAGGAAGACTGTGCCATGTGAAAAAGCCCGTAGCCGGAAACAACGGCACGTCAATATTCCGAACGATCCATGTCCCGGTGGCTGAGCGTGGCGCTGTAGCCTAACAGCGCAAACAGGTCCTTCACCTTGTTCCCGATCGCGACGGAACGATGCCTCCCACCCGTACAGCCGATGGCGATGGTCAAATAACTCCGCCGTTCTCGCTCAAACAGCGGAAGGAGAAACGTAAAAAATCCCTTCATGTGTTCAAGAAAACCCTGTGCCTCTTTGTTTTCGAGAACGTACCGCTGGATGTTTTCTTCATTTCCCGTTAACGGTTTCAATTCAGGAACGAAGTGAGGATTTTGCAAAAATCGAACGTCAAATACGAGGTCGGCTTCGTAGGGCACGCCAAACTTGTAACCGAACGTCATCACGGACACCTTCATCGAATGCCGATGGTCACGGTCGCCGTACTGCTGCACCATCCAATCTCGCAGTTCATGCACGGTCAACTCCGACGTATCCAACACGCGGTCGGCACGAGAACGTAATTTGCCAAGGCGCTGCCGTTCGAGTCGGATCCCTTCCAGGACGGGCTGCTGGGGCAGGAGCGGATGGGGACGACGGGATTCCGAAAAACGACGGGTCAGGACAACGTCATTCGCTTCCAAATACACCAGTTCCACGACGGAGACGTTCGCTTGGAGCCGCTCAAGATTTTCGAAAAAATCCAAGAAGAATTCGCGTTCGCGAATATCAATACACAAGGCAATCTTGCGAACGGTGTGACTTCGTTGGCCGCAAATTTCTGCAAATGAGAGAAACAGCGCCGGAGGAAGATTGTCCACACAGAAGAACCCTATATCCTCGAGACATTTCAGGGCTTGGGTTTTTCCGGAGCCGGACAACCCACTGACAATCACGAGATGGAGTGAACGTTCCGTAGTCACGACGACCTCAGGAGAAGGGGCATCGTTCTCATCGGCAAGAAAAGCAAGCCCTGGAGTGAAGATGCGATCACGGTGGGCTCAATAGATACGTTTTCGCTGGCTGGCCGTGACGATATTGAGTTCCGCCCGATACTTGGCAACCGTCCGTCTGGCAATGATAATCCCTCTGCCACGCAACCTCGAGACAATTTCCTGATCTTTCAACGGTTTCCCGGGATTTTCCTGTCCGACCATTTCACGGATCAACTCACGAACGGTGATCGAGGATAACTCTTCGGCGCCCGGTTCCGCCCGTTGAATGCCCGCGTTAAAGAAAAATTTCAGTTCCAACATGCCCTGGGGGCAATACATATATTTATTCGTCGTCACCCGACTGATGGTCGACTCATGCATGCCCACGTCTTCAGCCACTTGCTTCAGCACGAGCGGCTTCAGGTACTGAATGCCTTTTTCCAAAAAGTATTCCTGGAATCTGATTAAACTTCCAACCACTTTCAGAATCGTTTTGTTCCTCTGCTCAAGGCTGCGAATGATCCACTGAGCCCCTCGCAGTTTCTCCTCCAAGTACGCCTTCGTGGTGGCTCCATCTCCGCGGCTCGTTCCCAACATCTGCGTATAATAGGGATTGATGCGCACACGAGGCATCCCATCGTCATTCAAACGCACCTGCCATTCGCCTTCGTCTTTGAAGACGAAGACGTCTGGCACAATCACCTGGTTGTTGTCGGAAAAATAGGGACGTCCCGGTTTTGGTTCCAGACTTTCAATGATATGCACGGCCTCCACAATCTCTTCAACGGGCCTGCCGACGGCTTTGGCAACGTTGAGGTATCGTCTTTTCTGGAGGTCGTAAAGATGGCTCTTGATAATCAGTCCAAGGAGTGGTTCCTGGCGAGCGCCGCCATGCACGGATCCATTGTCAAAGGGGTTATGGAGGTGGCGAAGTTGAATCAATAAACATTCTTGAAGATCTCGGGCAGCCACGCCGATGGGATCGAACGTTTGAATCAAGGATAAAACAGAATCAACTTTTTTGACGGATGCCCGAGCTTCTTCGGCAATTTCCTCGATCGAGGTGCGAAGATACCCGTCTTCATCGAGATTGCCGATGATCATATGGCCGATGGCTTTTTCTTCTTCATCCTCGGAAGAAAGCCGTAACTGCCAAAGCAGGTGATCTTCCAGTGTGGCCGGTTTCGTCAGCGTTTGGTCATAAGACGGCAAATCTCCTTCTGAGAACGCTTCGTAATTCCCACCCCCCGGACGCCAATCACTTTCATAATAGTCTTCCCACCCCGCCGGCGAGAGCGGTTCGGAAAATTCATTGGCTTCTCCGGCTCCGCCCTCACCACCGGCGTCGCCGACGTCAGTGCCACCGACGACTTCTTCTTTTCTCTCAGCAACAGTCTCTTCCGGCGTTGGCTCGTCTCCCTCATCCGAATCAGCACCCAACTCTTCAAGGAGTGGATTTTCCAGCAAATGTTGAGAGAGCACCTGCTGTAATTCCAGTTTGGATAGCTGCAATAACTTGATGGCTTGTTGAAGTTGGGGCGTCATCACCAACTTCTGACTGAGCTGAAGATCGAGTTTGAGTTCCATCGCCGTCATCCAGGCAGGCCCGGAACGTTCAAAGCCTGAAGCGTTCCCCTAAATAGATTTTCCTGACCTTGGGGCTCCTGACAATGACTTCTGAAGTCCCTGCCTCCAGAATCGTTCCTTCATTAATGATATACGCCCGATCTGTTATGGAAAGCGTTTCTTGCACGTTGTGATCCGTCGTCAAAATCCCGATTTTTTTGCTTTTCAAAGACTGAATGATTTTTTGGAGGTCGGCAACCGCAATGGGATCAATGCCGGCGAAGGGTTCATCCAACAACAAAAACTGAGGAGTCGTGGCCAGAGCTCTCGTGATTTCCAACCGACGCCGCTCTCCGCCGGAAAGCGTGAAGGCTTTGCTTTTTCGAATATGGGCTAACCCGAGTTCGTTCAATAAACGATCCAGGCGTTCCTGACGCTCTTCCTGAGAAAGGTCCAGGGTCTCCAAGACGGCACAAATATTATCTTGAACGGATAATCGACGAAAAACCGAAGCTTCTTGCGGGAGATACCCAATACCGCGGCGAGCCCTCTGGTACATCGGCAAGGCAGTGATCGGATCGTGATTTAAGAAAATCTCGCCAGAGTCGGGCTGGCAAAGGCCAACCACCATGTCGAAAATCGTCGTTTTTCCTGCTCCATTCGGCCCCAATAACCCGACAATTTCTCCTGATTCAACTTCTAACGAGACGCCTTGAACGGCATCCCGTCCCTTGAAACTTTTGCGTAATTCCTTGACGGAAAGCCTGGAGTGCGCCATGACGGGCTGTAACGGCTCAACGATTGTCAACGGCCCTTACTCTTCGAGGATAACCACATGGGATCCGCCTTCGACGATGCTTCGTTCTTCCTTTAAAAACATCGTCATCTGAGCTCCCTTAATTTTTGTGCCACCTTGCCAGGCCACCGGCGACTCCGTCAGTACGAGTTTGTCTTCATCTTTGTCATACAATGCGCGCCCGCACGTCGCTTTCCCATCAGATTTCTCAATGACCACGTTGCCGCTGGCCTCAATGCGGTCAACCTGATGCGTGGTCCCCCCTTCCGTTTGCCGGCTGCCAGCTTGCGCGCTTTTTTTAAACGTCACAACCATATGATCGGATCGCATGACGAAGTCCATTTTTTTGAGAACCACCGTTCCTTCGAAGATCGTCTGTCCGGATTTTCCCTGGACGGTCATCGTCTGTGACGTAATCGTCGTTTGCTCTTTTTTTTCAGCAAAGGCGAAAGGGATTGCCTGCGCCGAGACGACACCACACACCAGAATCGCCATGAGGATGGGCTTGCGATATTCAGGACGTAATCCGAACGTGTACAGCATCGAGCACTCCTAACTTTTCCGTTTTCAACTCTGCAATCAAACCAATACCCGTAATGATCAAGCCATGCCCATGTATGGTCACCGGCCTGTCCGTGCTGATGGTTTGCTCCGCATCCACCCAGTGAACGTGCGGGGTAAAGATTGTATAGCCATTTGCCAATTCAATTGCAATCAACTCTTCCTGACTCCGAAGATCAAAATTGCCGTTGGCCGTATTAATCATTCCTTCTTCAGCCTCCAACTGCATTTCTTGCTCTTGACCCTCCTTGTCAAACAACCGAACCTGAACCTGTTTCAGCAGCACGTGCTGTTCGGACTCATGGCTTTCGGCTTTTTGCGCTTCCACCTCCCATTGGACCTGCCCTTCCTTGGTTTGACGGTAGACAAAACCTTCCAGGCCGGCATCGGTCGTTTCAAAAACCGGTGCCGTAAGCACGGGGAGGGGATGATTGGACTGCATTTGCTGCATCAGAACATACCCGAGAAAGCCCGCCAAACTCAGGGTAATCCCTCGTAAAATCCATTGGATCCATAAGCGAGGCATACGTGTATACGTGAATGGCTTGGAAGGAACCTGAAACAGAATACCATACGCTCCGGACCAAGTAAACTGGTCGCAGGGATATTCCTGAAACACGGTTCGACTCTAGCTGAGATAGCGGCAGGGAGGAGGACGGCACGGCAGGAACTCCCACCAACGGCCGAACACCTGAGGAAGGGAGAACTGCAAAAGATTATGCAGTCTTGTCTTCGGTCACGGGTTCTGGAACGTCGTCGACCACCGGCCCGCGCTCGATCAACTCAATGGCTACAAGTTCTGCAGCATCACCGGGTCGCCGTCTTGTCCGAATGATCCGGATGTACCCTCCTGGCCGGCGACGAAATCGTCCTGCAACGTCACCGAACAATTTGGATACAATCTCTTTTTTTCGGATAAAATCCAAGGCGCGCCTTCGAGCATGAAGAGAGCCGTCTTTCCCCAAGGTGATCATTTTCTCAGTGATGCCACGGATTTCTTTGGCTTTTGCCTCCGTGGTCTCAATACGTTCGTGTTCCAGTAACGAGGTGACAAGGTTCCGGAACATCGCGTGCCGATGTTTGGTATTTCGCCCTAATTGTCTGCCTTTTTTTCTATGACGCACAGCGTGGCTCTCTTGATAAAAGGTTAATGCGATTGGTTGTTGGTCTGTACAAGACTTTCTCTTCTGAGACCCAAGCTCAGCCCCATTTCGGCTAACACTTCCTTGATTTCATTGAGAGATTTTTTTCCGAAATTTTTGGTTTTCAGCATCTCTATTTCCGTCTTCTGCACGAGGTCTTCGATGGTTTTGATATTCGCATTTTTCAGACAATTCGCCGCACGCACGGAAAGTTCCAGTTCATTGACGCTTCGAACCAGATGTTTATTCAATTCGGCCTGCGTTTCCTCATAAGCGGAATCATGCTCCACTTCTTTCATTTCTTCGCTGGGAATGCAAATAGCCAAATGCTCTCGAAGAATAGATGCCGATGAGGAAATCGCCTCTTGCGGGGTAATGCTTCCGTCGGTCCAAATCTCAAGATTCAGTCTGTCATAATCGGTCACACGTCCCACACGGGCATTTTCCACGTGAAAGTTCACCCGCTTAATCGGGGAAAAAATCGAATCGACCGGGATAACCCCAATGGGTAGCCCTTCTTCTTTATTGCGTTCAGCCGGCACGTACCCGCGTCCCGGCTTCACGATCAACTCCATGTCAAGCACACCGTCTTTGTCCAACGTGGCGATATGCAATTCAGGGTTTAAAATCGTCATGTCCGCGTCATGCTGAATATCGGCGGCACGAACGTCGCCCGGCCCTTTTTTCTTTAACCGCATCGCTTTCGATTTATCGGTATGAAGTTTGAGACGCAGATTCTTGATGTTCAAGATGATAATGGTCACGTCTTCCGTGACGCCGGGAAGGGTGGAAAATTCATGAAACGCACCTTCGATCTTGACAGAAGTCACGGACGCACCGGATAACGAGGACAACAACACGCGTCGCAAGGAGTTGCCGACCGTTGTCCCAAACCCACGTTCAAATGGCTCAGCCGTAAACTTTCCATAGATGGACGAGGCTGTTTCCTTTTCCAATTCCAGTCGCATAGGCAACTGAAAATCCTTGATCCCTTTGCTCATTACGCCCCCTTTCACCTCATCTGTCACAGCCGAAACGTCAGCTAACGTATGGTTGCCAGATTATTCACTTCTAGCGAGAATATAATTCGACAATAATCTGTTCATTGACCGGGGCCTTAATCTCATCCTTCGTCGGCAATGCCAGAATCGTCCCTTTTAACGCATCATGGTCACAGTCGATCCAGTTGACCACCGACTGGCTGTCGGCGGCCTGCGCCGCAGCTTTAATCGCCAGCAACTCCAGGCTCCGTGGTCTGACTTGAACCACGTCTCCCACGGCGGTCGTATACGATGGAATGTCGGTTTTTCGGCCATTGACCAAAATATGTCCATGATTGACCAACTGTCGAGCTTGTTTGCGCGAAAAAGCCAATCCAATCCGGTAGACGACGTTATCCAACCGTCGCTCGAGCAGCGCCAGGAGATTTTCACCCGTCACGCCCTCTTGACGTTCAGCGCGCTCGAAGATTCCTCGAAACTGACGCTCTTGGATGACGTACATCCGGCGCAATTTCTGTTTTTCACGAAGCTGCATACTATAATCCGTCACACGAGGACGAGATTGTCCATGTTGACCGGGAGGATAACTGCGACGTTCAATCGCACATTTGTCGGTCATGCAACGTGTTCCTTTAAGAAACAGTTTCACGCCTTCCCTTCGACAAATCCTGCATACTGGACCACGATAATTTGCCACGTCTCTAGCCTCTCACTTCTTGCAAAACTTCAGACCCTGCGTTGGCACGTCTGAAGGTTGAGTCAATCACCACTTACACTCGCCGTCTTTTCGGCGGCCGGCATCCATTATGGGGAATGGGGGTCACGTCGCGAATCAAATTCACCCGTAAGCCCACGGATTGCAGTGCTCGCACCGCCGACTCACGGCCCGATCCCGGCCCATTGACGTAGACGTCAATCTGGCGCATGCCCTGCTCCATGGCTTTTCGTCCCGCCGACTCCCCCACGCGCGTCGCCGCAAATGGCGTACTCTTTCTGGCCCCTTTGAAGCCTAAGCCCCCCGCATTCGACCACGAGACCGTATTGCCGCTCATATCCGTAATGGTCACAAGCGTGTTATTAAAAGACGCTTGAATATGGGCAATCCCCATTTGCACGATTTTCTTCTCTTTTTTCCGACCTTTTTTTACGCTCATGCTGTCCCCTGAATCACTGTTTATTTTTTAGCCCTGCCGATCGAAGCCCGCTTCCCTTTCCTGGTTCGGGAATTCGTTTTGGTCCGTTGTCCACGAACGGGCAGTCCTCTTCGATGACGAAGACCTCGATACGACCCCGTATCGATCAGGCGTTTAATACTGAGAGTGATCTCTTTTCGGAGATCCCCCTCCACGGTGAAGTCTTTATCGATCGTTTCACGAAGTTTGACAATATCTTCTTCACGAAGATCCTTGACGCGCACGGCGTAATCAATGCCGGTCTTTCGTAAAATCTGCCTGGCACTCCACGGCCCGATCCCATAAATATAGGTCAAGCCAATCTCAATGCGTTTGCCCACCGGCAGATCGACGCCTGCTATCCGAGCCATGTATCCTCCTTCTTCACGTAACGCGGCTTGCGCCGTTACCCTTGTCGCTGCTTGTGACGAGGGTTACTGCACCGGACCCGAACGATACCTCGTCGTCTGAAGACAACACATTTTGAACACATCGGTTTGACGGACGATTTGACTTTCATGAGAGCGTGTCTCTCCTTGCTATTTGAAGCGATAGGTGATCCGTCCCCTCGTGAGATCATAAGGAGACAACTCCACGGTCACTTTATCACCCGGGAGAATTCGAATGAAATGCATCCGCATCTTCCCTGAAATGTGTGCCAAAATTTTGTGTCCACTCTCTAACTGAACCCGGAACATGGCATTGGGCAACGTTTCCATGACCACCCCTTGCACTTCAATCATGTCTGCTTTTGCCATCAGCCTTGAACCGCGTCGCTATGAATGACGCTCACCTGCTCCTTGACCGTCGTCAGAATCGTTGGCGGCCCTTCGGGTTGGATCGCCACGGTATGTTCAAAGTGAGCCGACAGGCTGCCATCTTTCGTGACGGCAGTCCATTGATCGTCCAACACTTTCACCTGAGGCCCCCCAACGTTCACCATGGGCTCAATGGCCAACACCATCCCGAACTGGAGACGCGAGCCTTGCCCCGGACGTCCATAATTGGGAACCTGAGGGTCCTCATGAAGTTGCCGACCAATCCCATGGCCCACAAAATCCCTCACAACGGAAAACCCGTGTGCTTCCACGTAGCTTTGAATCGTATGGCCAATATCGGACAACCGGTTCCCTACCCGTGCTTGGTCAATCCCTTTATGCATCGCCTCTTCCGTCACCTTGAGCAAGGTTTCAATGTCGTCTGAAACGGGTCCGACGGGTACGGTCACGGCCCCATCGCCATAAAATCCATGAAAGATCGCCCCCAAGTCAAGCCCGATGATATCCCCTTCTTTCAGTTCCCGGCTAGAGGGAATACCATGGACCACTTCATGATTCACCGAGGCACACAGGGTATTGGGGAAATGACGGTACCCTTTAAAGGCCGGGACTCCCCCGTGGTCACGAATAAACGTTTCAGCAAGTTCGTCCAAATACAACGTGGTGACACCGGGCCTGACCTCTTGTTGGAGGACCTGATGCGCTTCGGCCACAATTTTCGAAGCCTGTGCCATCAGCGCAATTTCTTCCTCGGTCTTGAGCATTATCATGAAGAGCTACGACCTGGCCAACAACGCGAGTAACCGTCCCTGTACGTCTTCTACGGATCCCGTGCCGTCTAATTCAGCCAACACGTCTTTCTCTTTATAATAGTCAATCAAGGGAGACGTTTGCTCTTCATACACCATCAGCCTCGATTCCACCGTTTCCCGTTTGTCGTCACTGCGTTGAACAAGAGCGGCCCCACACTCGTCGCAACGCCCTTCCTGCTTGGGCGGAACGTAATCAATATGATACACCGCCGAGCACGTCGAACAACTTCTTCGCCCGCTCAACCGCCTGACCACTTCCTCGCGGGGGATCACGAAATACATGACCCGGTCCAGCACTGCCTCCTGCTTCTGAAGAATGCCAGATAAGGCATCCGCTTGAAGAATGGTTCGCGGAAATCCATCAAGGATAAATCCTTTTTCGCATTCAGGGGAACCGATTTTTTCTGCGACGAGGCCGATCACCACGTTGTCGGGCACGAGCTCCCCTCGCGTCATATACTGCTGTGCTTCAAGACCCAACGATGTCTTTTGGGCCACACCCGTTCGCAATAAGTCTCCCGTGGAAATTTTGGAAATGGCAAGTTTGGCTGCCATCATTTCAGCCTGCGTACCCTTGCCCACCCCCGGCGCACCAAGAAAAACCAATCGCATCTTGCTATCCACTCCGGCCTTTCAACCGTCCCTTGGCCAGAAATCCTTCATAATTTCGCATCAGCATATGAGACTCGATTTGCTGGGCGGTATCCAACCCGACACCTACGACAATCAGCAACGAGGTGCCTCCGAAATAAAAGGGAACATTCAATTTATAAATCAACAATTCCGGAATCACACAGACGATCGCCAGATAAATGGAACCGGCGAACGTAATCCGAGTGAGAACTTTGTAAATATAATCCGCCGTTCGCTGGCCCGGTCGAATGCCCGGAATGAAACCTCCATATTTTTTCATGTTGTCCGACATATCGACCGGATTCAACACGACCGCCGTATAGAAAAAACAGAAGAAAATAATAAGGCTTACGTACATCAACGTATAGACGACCGACCCCGGAGCCAAGTGCGCCCCAAACGCTTGTACCCACGGCACCTGAATAAATGAGGTAATGGTGGCCGGGAACGCAATAATCGAAGACGCGAAGATCGGCGGGATCACGCCAGCCGTATTAATTTTCAACGGGATATGAGTACTTTGTCCCCCGTACACCCTGCGGCCCACGACCCGTTTGGCATATTGAACCGGAACCTTTCGTCTTCCGCTTTCCAAAAACACAATGGCCGTGATCACGGCCAGCATGCTCACAACCAACAGAATCAGGAAGAGCAGGCTCAGTTCGCCGACACGGTACATCTCAAAGGTTTGGGCAACGGCGCTTGGAAGCCTGGCGACAATCCCGGCGAAAATGATAAGGGAGATTCCGTTCCCCACCCCCCGCTCGGTAATTTGTTCACCCAACCACATGAGGAACGCGGTTCCCGCGGTCAGGGTAATCACGGTCATGAACCGAAACGGCCAACCCGGATCCAACACGTATTGACCGCCATTCATGCCCTCGAGCCCAATGGCAATCCCGAACCCCTGAATCAGGGCAATGCCGATGGTGCCGTACCGGGTATATTGAATAATGGTCTTTCTGCCTCGTTCACCCTCCTTGGCCAGCTTCGATAAATGCGGAATAACAACGGTCAATAATTGCAGAATAATCGAAGCACTGATATAGGGCATAATGCCCAGAGCAAAAATCGTTAACCGTGATAGCGAGCCTCCGGAAAAAATATCCAGGAACCCGAGAAGGGCTCCGCCTTGGTCCAATAAGAATGCCGCCAATTCATCATTGTTAATCCCCGGAGTGGGAATATGAGCCCCAATCCGGTAGACAGCCAACATTGCCAACGTAAAAAGGACACGGCTACGTAACTCCGGTATTTTGAGGATGTTCTGGAAGCTCGTAATGAGCCGTTCAAGCACTGCCGATGACCTTGGCTTGTCCGCCCGCTTGTTCAATTTTCCGAAGAGCCGACTGACTGAATTTATGCGCTTCAATTGTCATGGGCTTGTCCAGCTCTCCCACACCAAGAATCTTGATGGGCCTTGACTTCTTCCTGACGATCCTTTTCTCATATAAGACTTGAGGGGTCACGTTCGTGATCTCGCCAAGGGCAGAAAGGGTTTTGAGATTGACCACGGCAAATTCGATCCGAAAAGGATTATGAAATCCTCGTTTGGGCACCCTCCTGGCAAGCGGCATTTGTCCACCTTCAAAGCCCGCGACGTTCGCCCTGCCTGATCTGGCGAGCATACCTTTATGCCCCTTGCCTGCCGTCTTTCCCAACCCCGAGCCCGGACCTCGACCCAGACGCTTTTTCGATTTCCTGGAACCCGGTGCGGGTTGCAATTGATGGAGTTTCATTGACCGTCGACCTCAACGAGGTGCTTGACCTTCAGAATCAACCCTAACACCTGGGGCGTCTTGGGGCGCTGCACCGTTTGATGGAGCCTTCGTAAGCCGAGACTTTGTAAATACAGCCGCTGTTTATAGTGTCGTCCGATGGGACTGTGCTTCAGCGTAATAGAAAGCCGATCAGGAGATTGAGACACGACACCGCTCCTCATATACCACGTTAGAGTGACGACCCATTCAGGACCTGACGAAGTTGCCTGACCTCTTCCGGGCTCTTGAGTTGGGACAATCCGGCCAACGTGGCTTGCACGACGTTATAGGGGTTTCCGCGGCCCAAGGTTTTTGCAATGATATTGTGAGCCCCGAGCATTTCCAAGATAGCTCGGACCGCCCCTCCCGCGATGATCCCTGTTCCTTCTTTCGCCGGCTTCATGTACACGTGTTCCCCACAAAAACGCCCATGCACGTCATGGGGGATACTGCCGTTTCTCAAAGGAACCTGAAGCAGTTGTTTCTTGGCCCGCCCCACGGCTTTGGCAATCGCCGGCGGCACCTCGGTGGCTTTCCCCTTGCCAATGCCGACCCATCCCTGCCCATCTCCAACCACGACCAACGCGCTGAAGGAAAATCTCTTTCCACCTTTGACGACTTTCGCCACCCGGTTAATCGAGATTAACTTATCTTTGAGGTTCAATTCTTCAGGATTAACTTGCACCGGATGCCATCCTCTTGGTTAAAAGGCAAGACCACATTCACGGGACGCGTCGGCCAACGCTTTCACGCGCCCATGATACAGTCGTCCATTCCGATCAAACACAACGTCGGTCACGTTCGCGGCCTTTGCGCGTTCGGCCAATAATTTTCCGACAGCCTGCGCTGCCGTCTTCGAAGAACCGGACTTCACGGTCTCGCGAAGACTGCCGTCCATGGATGAGGCCGCAGCCAGGGTGAGACCCGCGACGTCATCAACGACTTGGGCATAAATGTGCGCATTACTTCGAAACACCGTCAGCCTCGGCCGTCCGGACGTTCCCTGCACTTTTTTTCTGACTCGCGCTTTTCGCCGTTCCAATCGACGACGTTGTGTTTTTTGATTCATACGCTATTTCTTACCGGCTTTTCCGGCTTTCTTGATCAAGATTTCACCGGCATACCTGATGCCCTTTTGCTTATAGACGTCAGGCGGTCGCACCCGTCGAATATTGGCGGCGGTCTGGGTCACCAGCCGTTTATCAATGCCTTTGACGGAGATCATGGTTTGCTTCTCGACCGAAGCTTGCACGCCTTCCGGGATCGACATGGTCACGGGATGCGAAAACCCTACGTTTAAGGTCAGCAATTGACCTTGCACCTGTGCCCGATACCCTACCCCCGTCAATTCCAGGTTTCGTTGAAACCCACTGGTCACTCCCTCGACCAAATTCGAGAGCTCCATGCGGGTCAGCCCATGTAAGGCTTTGACACGAGGAGCATTCCCTCGTCTACCCACGTGGACCGTCCCCTCGTTGATCTCGACGTCGATCCCCTCGTCAAGCTCCCACCCTAATTGGCCCAAGGGTCCCTTCACGGAAACGGACCGATCTTCAACCTTCACCTCGACGGTGGAGGCCAGCGCAATTGGTTTCATTCCAATCCTAGACATCGTTGACGTGACTTCTTTGTTGAGATGAACCGGTTCGTCCGGGTCCTACCACACGTGGCATAGCACCTCTCCTCCGATACTATTTTGTCTGGCTTGCCGGTCGGTCATAATCCCTTTCGACGTCGAAAGCACCGCAACCCCCAACCCACCTCGCACTCGAGGGATGGATAAGGCCCCCACATACACCCGCTTACCCGGCTTGCTCACCCGCTTGATTCGCTCAATCACGGGTTTCTTTTCCCGTCCGGGAATGTACCGCAATTCCACCTGAAGACCAGGATGTCCATCAAGTGTGGTGGGTGAGTAATTATGAATAAAACCCTCGGCCTTAAAGACAGCAAGAACGTTGACCTTCAGCTTGGAGGCTGGAACGTTCACCGTCGCATGCCCTCGTCGAATGGCATTCATTATGCGAACAAAAAGATCAGCAACTGGATCCGTCATACCCATAACGTCATATCCTCATCATTCATACCCTGGAGCCGACCTACCAGCTTGACTTGGTGACCCCGGGAATATTCCCGCACAGGCTATGCAGCCGAAAACAAATCCGACACATATGGAAGCGCCGCAAAAAAGACCTCACGCGACCACAGAGGGGGCACCGATTATATTGCCGGACGGGAAATTTCGGCTCCGCCGCAGCCTTATTCCGTAATGCTTTTCTTGCCACAATGGCCTCCGTCTTAATCGCGCGGGTTCAACGAAACGGCATCCCCATATGAGCCAACAAGGATTTTGCTTCATCGTTTCGTTGAGCACTCGTGACAATCGTAATATCCATACCGTGAATAGCTGCCACGTCATCATATTTAATTTCAGGAAAGGTCAACTGCTCTTTTAACCCGAACGTATAGTTGCCACGACCGTCAAACGCCTTGGGCGACACCCCTCGAAAATCTCGAATCCGAGGCAAGCCGATATTCAGCAAGCGATCAAGAAACTCGTACATCCGGCTTCCGCGAAGCGTGACCTTGGCGCCAATCGGCATGCCCTCTCGCAGCTTAAAGCCGGCTATGGCTTTTTTCGCCCTGGTCACGACGGGCTTCTGCCCGGTGATTAACGCCAATTCAGCCACGGCACTATCCAACAATTTGACGTTTTGAATCGCTTCGCCCATACCGACGTTCAGGACCACCCGTTCCACACGAGGCACTTGCATCGGGTTGGCATACGAGAATTCCTTCATCATCCGAGGAACGACCTCATTCCGGTAGAGATCCCTTAACCGCGGAGGAGGTCCACCCTGTGCCGCTTTTTTGGGGGTTGCGGGCTTATTCGTGGCTTCTTTTTTACCCATCACACCTTATCCAATACATCATCCGGACTTTTCTGCAAGACCCGCACCCGCCGCCCATCATCCAATCGCTTGATTTTGACACGTGAAGGCTTCCCCAAGTCCTGGGAATACACCATAACGTTCGAAATCGCCAGGGGTGCCTCACGTTCCAAAATACCGCCTTGCTTGATTTTTTGGGAGGGTTTCGTGTGCCGCTTAATCACGTTGAGTTTTTCCACCGTCACCCGGCTCGTCCGTGGATTCACGTGCAAGACCTTCCCCATCTTTCCCTTCTCCCGTCCGGCAATCACGATCACCGTGTCGCCCTTGCGAATACGCGATTTGGTCACCGTCCGGCTTCCTGTCCCAGTTCGAGTCCCCATGGGCGCTAGAGTACCTCGGGAGCAAGTGAAATGATTTTCATGAACTTCTTTTTCCTCAATTCCCGAGCAACGGGACCGAAGATTCTCGTACCCACGGGGTCCCCCTGACCATTCACCAAGACACAGGCATTGCGATCAAATCGAATGTAGGAGCCATCCTCACGACGCCGGCTTTTTTTCGTTCGCACAATCACCACTTTGACCACGTCGCCTTTCTTGACGGACGCTTTGGGAATCGCCTCTCGAACCGACACCACCACGATATCGCCGATACCTCCATACCGCCTGCGCGTCCCCCCCAGCACGTGAAAGCATCGCACACTTTTGGCGCCGGAATTATCTGCGACGTCAAGATAGCTGTAAGTTTGAATCATCAGAACTCCACGCAGCGCCTGCGTCGCCGATTACGGCGACGGGCTCTGCTCGCCCCGCTCAATAATAGCCGCCACCCGCCAATGTTTATCCTTACTGAGCGGGCGCGTCTCCACGATTTTCACACGGTCGCCAATCCGAGATTCATTCTTTTCATCATGGGCTTTAAGCTTGGTGAGCCGTCGCACCACTTTTCCGTACAACGCATGCGACACCAGTCTCGGGACCGCCACGACAACCGTTTTGTCCATTTTGTCGCTAATCACTCGCCCATATGATGCACGCTGTCGTCTTACAGTCATGTTTCGTCAATCCTAGCTTTTCGAATGTCCAGACACCTGTTTTTCACGAAGGACGGTCTTCGCCCTGGCCACTTCTTTCCGCGCCTGACGGATTCTCATTGGATTTTCAATTCGCCCAAGGGCATGTTGACAGCGAAGGTGAAACAATTCCTGCTTCAACTCATGGACTTTTCCGACCAACTCTTCCGCTTCCATGCCCTGTAATGCTTTGACATCCATCAATGTGCCTCAGACGGAATATTCGCCTCGAACGACAAATTTTGTCGCCAACGGCAGCTTATGACCGGCCAAACGAAACGCCTCTTCCGCGACGCTTCTCGATACGTCATCCATTTCATAGAGAATACGACCTGGCTTCACCACGGCAACCCAAAACTCGGGGCTCCCCTTTCCTTTCCCCATTCGAACTTCTGCCGGCTTTTTGGTGATCGGCTTATCCGGGAAGATCCTGGTCCAGATTCTTCCGCCACGCTTGACGTGGCGCGTCATCGCAATTCTCGCCGCCTCAATTTGCCGAGCCGTAATCCGACCGGGCTCAAGCACCTTGAGCCCGAATTGCCCGAAAGACACGTCACCGCCACGGTAGGCCTTCCCCCGCATGTTGCCTTTCTGCACTTTTCTATACTTAACTTTTTTCGGAGCTAACATACTCAGGACTCATCACAAATTATGAGTGAATATGAACCGACGTTTTCATGCATTCGACAAACGTCGCCGTCTCTCTAAAGCAAATTCAACGAAGCTTCGTCTTTCGCGACGTTCGGCAATTCGGCGTCGCCCTTATAAATCCACGCCTTCACCCCGATAATCCCCATGGTCGTATGGGCCTCAGCAAAACCATAATCCACGTCCGCCCTGAGTGTGTGAAGCGGAACCCGGCCCTCCCGATACCATTCCGTCCGGGCAATTTCATTTCCGCCCAACCTTCCGGCACAAGACACTCGAATACCTTGGGCGCCCAACCGAAGCGCCGAAGCGACGCTTCTTTTCATGGCACGACGAAATGAAACGCGTTTCTCCAATTGCAAGGCAATATTTTCAGAAACAAGCTGCGCATCCAATTCCGGCTTCTTGATTTCCTTGACCGTCACGTAGACTTCACGACTATATCGTTGCTCCAGCATCGCCTTCAACTTATCAACTTCCGCACCTTTTCTCCCGATGATAATGCCGGGACGGGCCGTGTAAATGATCACCTTTACCTGAGCACCGGAACGTTCGATTTCTACCCGTGAAATGCCGGCGTGAAACAACCGGGTTTTTACCGTTTTTCGAATTTCCAGGTCCTCATGCAGCAACTTCACAAAATCTTTTTTGGCATACCATCGTGAATTCCACGTCCTGGTGTACCCCAGCCGAAAACCATATGGATGTGTTTTTTGTCCCATATTCCCCGGTTTACCTCGCTCCGCCAATTGAAACGGTTGGCATTCGCTTCCTCTAGGAATCCCCCTGCATCGGAGAAACCTCGATAGTCACGTGACTGGTTCGCTTATGGATGGGATTCGCCCTACCCATGGACCTGGCCCGAAATCGCTTCAAAACTGGACCGCCGTCCACGTAAGCTTTTGAGACTTTCAGAGATTCAGGATCCCCCAACTCCCGTTGTCCGGCGTTTGCGACGGCGGAATTCAACAACTTTTCCACGACCTGCGCAGCGGCCCTAGGCAAGTATTTGAGGATCGTCAGTGCCTCAGACACGTTACGTCCCCGAATCAAATCGATGACCATTCGCATTTTTCGCGGCGTCATTCTGACGTAACGCAAGACTGCCTTTGCTTCGGCCATAAGATTCCTTCCCTAATGCTTCACCCGTGCCACGCTACTTCAATGGAACGGCTTTTTCCGACTTGGCGGTCCCATGGCCCTTAAAAAACCTGGTGGGAGAAAATTCCCCGAGTTTATGCCCAACCATATTTTCCGTCACGTAGACCGGAAGAAACTTTTTCCCGTTGTGCACCGCAAACGTATGACCAATCATTTCAGGAATAATCATCGAGCGACGCGACCAGGTTTTAATTAATTTCAGATCACGAGACTCGTTCATTCTTTCCACCTTTTCCATGAGGTGGGAATCGACAAACGGCCCTTTACGAATTGAACGCGGCATCGTCGCTGGTTTTCCTTATTTCTTTCGCCTGGAGATAATGAATTTCGACGACAATTTTTTCTTCCGAGTCTTGAACCCTTTGGTCGGGACACCCCAAGGGGAAACGGGATGGGGGTTCCCCTGCCCGGACTTCCCTTCACCGCCACCATGCGGATGATCTACCGGATTCATCACGACCCCTCGTACGTGGGGCCGCTTACCCTTCCACCTCGAACGACCGGCCTTCCCCACAGTGACGTTCTCGTGATCGAGATTTCCGATTTGCCCCACGGTCGCCAGACACGTTCCCAGAATCCGACGCATCTCGCCCGAGACCAAGCGAACCTGAACGTACTGCCCTTCCCGGCCCATCACCTGACAGGCAGCACCGGCGCTCCGCGCTATTTGGGCGCCCTTCCCCGGCCTGAGTTCAATGTTATGAATGGTGGTGCCAAGCGGCATCGACGACAAGGGCAGCGCATTTCCGGGACGAATGTCCGAGCCATGGCCGGCCTGAATCGAATCCCCCACCGACAAGCCGACGGGAGCCAGGATATACCGCTTTTCCCCATCCACGTACGCAATCAACGCAATGCGAGCCGAACGATTGGGGTCGTATTCCACCCTGACGACTTTCCCCGGCACGCCGACTTTATTTCGCTTGAAATCAATGATGCGATACAGGCGCTTATGCCCTCCACCACGAAATCTGGTGGTAATGCGCCCAAAGTTATTTCGACCTCCGGAGCGAGGCAGAGCCGCGGTCAAGTGCTTTTCAGGCGGCTCTTTCGATAGCGTCTTGTCCTTGAGAACCGTCATGCCTCGACGCCCGGGCGACGTTGGACGATAGAGTTTACTCGGCATAGCTTGCGACCTTTTCCTTCTCTGGCCCCGAAAGAAACGTTTTCAACGGTGACGACCTAAGCACTTTCATACAACTCCACTTTTTCTCCCTCGTGAAGCGTGACGATGGCCTTCTTCCAATCCGGACGTTTTCCAAGATAGCGCCCTTGGCGCTTCTTCTTGCCCATGACCTTCATGATATTCACGGACTTCACTTTTACCTTGAGGACCGACTCCACCGCCTGACGAACCTCGATTCGATTCACGTCACTTTGCACAACGAAGGCGATCCGGTTGGCTGACTCCTGAAGCCCCGTGATTTTCTCGGTCAACAACGGCTTCACCAAGATGTCAAATGGGTCACGCTTCATGCCCACAACTCCTGGACGCTCGGCAATTCGTCCTTCAACACCACGAGCGTCTCGTATCGAAGCACGTCGTAAACCGTGAGTTCTTCCGGCAGTACGGCTTTCACTTGAGCCAAATTCCTCGTCGCGCGAAAGACGGCATGATTGTTTTTTCCCACCACGAACAGGACGGTGCCGGTCGCCCCCAATTGACTCACCGTCTTCGCCATCAATTTGGTCTTGGGTTCCGGAAGAGAGAGATCGGAAAGAACCAGAAGCTCCCCGGCGGCCTTCTTGGAAGAAAGGGCACTCTGCATGGCCTTTCGATACATTTTTTTCGACATGGCGGAACTATACTTTCGGGGTCGAGGCCCAAAAACCGTCCCGCCATGACGCCACAGCGGCGAACGATTCGAACCTGCTCGAGCCCGTCCCGTATGTTTTTGCTTCCACGGTTTCTTGCCCGACCCGCTGACCTCACTGCGGCCCTTCGTACTGGCGGTCCCCTGCCGAAGCGAAGCAAGCTGCATCACCACTGCGGAATGGAGAAGAGCACCATGAGGCTGAGACCCGAACACGCCCTCGCTCACCTCAACGGCACCGACGGCCTTGTTGTTTTGGTCTACGACTTCTATCGAGGCCATATCGACGCGTTACCCCCCTGCCTTCCGGATAAGGATCAGCCCACCCACGGGACCGGGAACGGCCCCTGAGATGAGAACGAGATTCTCCTCCGGTCTCGTTTCGATCACGGTCAATCCTTGCACCGTGACCCGCTTATTCCCCATTTGTCCGGGAAGCTTCTTATTTTTCAATACGCGCGAAGGATACGAGCTGCAACCGATCGACCCCGGCGCACGATGAAACATTGACCCGTGAGTGGCCGGACCACCGGCGAAATTGTGACGCTTCATGACGCCTTGAAACCCTTTTCCCTTTGAAGTCCCCTGGACGTGAACCACTTCACCTTTTTCAAAAAGATTGGCCGTCACGGCGTCTCCCACCTGACAATCCGGCACGCAACGAAATTCCCGCAAATACCTGAGAAGCTTCTCTTGCCCGGAAGAACGAAGATGCCCCACCTGGGCTTTGCTGAGCTTCCGCTCCTGGACATCCGAATAACCAAGCTGCACCGCATCGTAACCATGACGATCTTTAGTCTTCACGGCCGTGACGCGACAGGGACCTGCCTCAATTACCGTCACGGGATAAAGACGACGATGTTCGTCGTAAATCTGCGTCATGCCCAATTTTCTTCCTATTAACCCACTAATCATGCAGCACCCTGCCAATCTTTTACGAGGAACACCACCCTACAGCTTGATCTCCACGTCCACTCCTGCAGCCAGACTTAATTTCATGAGCGCATCCATTGTTTCCGGGGTGGGCTCAAGAATATCCAGCAAACGTTTATGGGTTCGGATTTCAAATTGCTCGCGGGACTTCTTGTCCGCATGAGTGGATCGCTGAATGGTCAACTTTTCAATACGAGTGGGAAGCGGAATGGGACCGGCAACGCGCGCGCCCGTTTGCTTGACGGTATCCACGATTTCCCTTGCCGATTGATCAAGGATCCGATAATCAAAACCCTTCAATCGGATACGAATACGCTGATCTACGCTCACCACCACTATATTCCTTCCTCAGGCGAGAATTTCGGTGACGACCCCAGCCCCCACCGTCCGCCCGCCTTCCCGCACGGCAAACCGCACCCCCTGCTCCATCGCAATCGGCGCAATCAATTCGCCCATAAACGTCGTGTTGTCCCCCGGCATCACCATCTCCACGCCTTCCGCCAACTGCACCACCCCCGTCACGTCCGTCGTCCGAAAATAAAACTGCGGCCGGTATCCGTTGAAAAACGGCGTATGCCGTCCCCCCTCTTCTTTCGTCAACACGTAGACCTCCGCCTTGAACTTCGTATGCGGCATAATACTCTTCGGCTTCGCCAACACCATCCCCCGCTCCACTTCATCCTTCTTCGTGCCCCGCAACAACGCGCCGATGTTGTCCCCCGCCTGCCCTTCGTCCAAAACCTTCCGAAACATCTCCACGCCCGTCACCACCGTGGTCCGCGTCTCGCCCAACCCCACAATCTCAATCTCATCCCCGACCTTGACCTGCCCGCGCTCCACGCGTCCCGTGACCACCGTGCCTCGCCCGCTGATCGTAAATACGTCCTCAATCGGCATCAGAAACGGCTTGTCCATCGCCCGCTCCGGCGTCGGAATGTAACTGTCGACTCCCGCCAATAACTTCATGATCGACGGCACCCCCACCTCGCTCTCATCCCCCTCCAGCGCTTTCGTCGCCGACCCCACAATGATCGGAATGTCGTCCCCCGGAAATTGGTACTTCGACAACAACTCCCGGACTTCCAATTCCACCAATTCCAATAACTCCGGGTCCTCGACCTTGTCCGCCTTGTTCAGAAACACCACGATGTACGGGACCCCGACCTGCCGCGCCAACAGAATATGTTCCCGCGTCTGCGGCATCGGCCCATCCGCCGCCGAGACCACCAGAATCGCCCCATCCATCTGCGCCGCCCCCGTAATCATGTTCTTCACGTAATCCGCATGCCCCGGACAGTCCACATGCGCGTAATGCCGCTGGGCCGTCTCATACTCCACGTGCGAAATCGCAATCGTCAGAATCTTCGTCGGGTCCCGCCGCCCCTGCGACTCACTCGCCTTCGCCACCTGGTCGTAGCTCACAAACGTCGCCATCCCCTGCTTCTCCATGACCTTCGTCAGCGCCGAGGTCAGCGTCGTCTTCCCATGGTCCACGTGCCCGATCGTCCCCACGTTTACGTGCGGCTTCTTCCGATTAAATTTCGCCTTCGCCATCTGCCCCTCCCTCTTCGATTGCGAATCTCTTGAGGCTATGCGAGAAAAAAACGAGTCTCATCACGTCGCCTTCCTGCCTTTCCAAAATGCCGTCCCGTTATTCCCCACGTTGCTTGCCGACAATCTGCTCTGCCAGTTGCTTGGGAACCGGTTCGTATTGCGCAAATTCCATTGAATAGGTGGCACGCCCCTGCGTCTTCGAGCGAAGGGTCGTGGCATACCCAAACATTTCCCCAAGGGGAACCATGGCCTCCACGGCCTGAGAGCCGACTCTCGCCGTTATCCCCTGCACTTTTCCGCGTCGGGCATTCAAGTCGCCAATCACGTCACCCATGAAATCCTGGGGAACCAGGACCTCCACCTTCATGACCGGCTCAAGAAGAATCGGGCTGGCCTTGCGACAAGCCCCTTCAAAGGCCATCGACGCCGCGATTTTAAATCCCATTTCACTCGAATCGACCTCATGAAAGGAACCATCAAACAACGTCACCCGAACGTCCCGCATGGCATATCCGGCCACCACGCCTGACTCCATGCGTCCCCGCACCCCTTTTTCCACCGCCGGGATATATTCACGGGGAATAATGCCGCCAACAATCTTATTGACAAATTCGAGTCCCACCCCGGGCTCAGATGGTTCGACGCGCAACACCACGTGCCCATACTGACCTCGCCCACCGGATTGCTTGATATATTTTCCTTCGGCCTCACCCTTGCCGCGAATCGTTTCGCGATAGGCGACCTCAGGCTTGCCAACGTTCGCCTGCACCTTAAATTCCCTGACCAGACGATCGACAATAATTTCCAGATGCAGCTCCCCCATTCCGGAAATGATCGTTTGTCCGGTCTCGTCATCGGTTCGAACGTGAAAGGACGGATCTTCCTGTGACAGTTTTTCCAGAGAAAAACCCAGCCTTTCGAGATCCTGCTTGGTTTTTGGTTCCACCGCCATGGAAATCACGGGCTCCGGAAATTTTATCACCTCCAACAATATCGGACGCTTTTCGTACGACAGGGTATCACCCGTTCTCGCACCCTTCATCCCCACCGCAGCGGCAATGTCTCCGGCATAGACCGCGTCAATGTCTTCACGCTTGTTCGCATGCATTTTGAGTAAACGTCCGATCCGTTCTCGTTTGCCCTGGGTGACGTTAGACACGTACGACCCCGTTTCAAGGCGACCGGAATAGACGCGGAAATACGTGAGTTGCCCGGCAAAGGGATCGGCCATGATTTTGAAGGCTAACGCCGCAAACGGCTCTTCATCACTAACCGGACAATTCATTTTCTCACCGCTGGCCGGATCCACCCCCTCCAGTTCAGGAACATCCAAAGGCGAAGGCAGGAAATCCACCACGGCATCCAGTAACGGCTGCACTCCTTTATTCTTAAACGCCGAGCCACACAACACCGGCGTCACTCGCATTTGATTGGTCCCGGTGCGCACGGCACGTTTGATGTCCTCAGGCTTCAGCGGCTCGCCATTCAGGTATTGCTCAAGCACCACTTCATCAAATTCGGCAACGGCTTCGATCATTTTATCCCGGTACTCCTGAGCCATCGGCAGAAGATCCGGCGCGACGTCTTCGACCACAAAATCCGCGCCCAATGTTTCATCCACAAAGAGATACGCCTTCATCAAGACAAGGTCGATGACCCCTCGAAAATCAGACTCTTTTCCGATTGGCAACTGGACCGGAACCGGATTCGCTTCCAAGCGATCAATGATACTTTGAACGCTGCCTGCAAAGTCAGCACCCACCCGATCCATTTTATTAAGAAAGGCAATGCGAGGGACCCGATATTTATCGGCCTGACGCCAGACCGTTTCCGACTGCGGTTCGACTCCCTGCACCGAATCAAAAACGGCCACGGCTCCGTCCAACACGCGAAGGGATCGCTCGACTTCAACCGTAAAGTCCACGTGCCCCGGGGTATCGATAATGTTAATGCGATGATCGTTCCAGAGACAGGTGGTCGCCGCAGACGTAATCGTAATGCCCCGCTCCCGCTCCTGCTCCATCCAATCCATTTGAGCCGCACCTTCATGCACTTCACCCATCCGGTGAGAGACACCGGTATAAAACAGGATGCGCTCGGTCGTCGTCGTTTTCCCGGCATCAATATGGGCCATGATGCCGATATTCCGAGTCCGCTCTAATGGATATTCTCTCGCCACAATTTCTCCCTACACAACCAGACGGCAGCAACACTCCCAAACGCCCAACCCGAACATGGATTGAGAAAAAAAGAAGACTCACGCGTGGAGGGTGGTTCGACTACAGCAACAAAAAAGCGCTACCAACGATAATGGGCAAACGCACGATTAGCCTCGGCCATTCTATGCGTCTCATCTCGTTTCTTGACCGCAACCCCTGTATTATTGGCAGCATCAAGCAACTCGGAGGCAAGCTTGTCCTGCATACTCTTTCCCGTTCGAGACTGGGCACTACGCTTAAGCCATCGAAAGGCCAGGGCAACTTGCCTGACAGGTCGGATTTCGACGGGGACTTGGTACGACGCACCGCCCACCCGTCTCGATTTCACTTCCACCATTGGCTTGACGTTGCCCAGCGCAGAATGAAAGACCTTCAAAGGATCACTGCCCGTCTTATGCTGAATAACATCGAACGCCCCATAACACACATTCTGAGCTGTACTCTTTTTCCCTTTCGCCATCAGAATATTGATGAACTTCGCCACAAGGTGATCTCGATATTTGGCATCAGCCAAGGGAGTTCTTATGACGGCACTTCGACTACGAGACATATCGTGAAAACACCTTCTCCAGGCAAAGACGCGGTCTTTGCTATTTCGGTCGTTTCGCTCCGTACTTGGAACGACTCTGTTTTCGGTTGGCCACTCCGACCGCATCGAGTGCACCCCGGACCAAATGATAACGCACGCCGGGCAAGTCCTTTACCCGACCGCCACGCACGAGCACAATGGAATGCTCCTGCAAGTTATGCCCCATGCCCGGGATATAGGTCGTCACCTCAACGCCAGTGGTCAAACGCACACGAGCCACTTTCCGCAACGCGGAATTCGGCTTTTTCGGAGTTGTGGTATAGACGCGCAGACAGACCCCCCGCCGTTGCGGGCATTGATTAAGGGCCGGGCTTTTACTCTTCGCCTTTGGGGCCTTGCGACCTTTTCTGACAAGCTGATTTACCGTTGGCATATCACTCTTTTTCCTTCAAAGACACCATGAACTTGACTCTCTGGGACAACCTTTCAATTGTAGTGGGACTAATACGACGTGTCAAGATAAAACGCTCGTACATTACGTGGATTGCATCTGCAACTCTTCCCCTTGAGGAATCGCCAATCCATCATCAGCAGCCCCGGACTCGATTGCCTTTTCCTCAGGAGCAGGCACGAAGGTTTCGCGGTAGTGCGAGAATCCCGTTCCAGCCGGGATCAGGCGCCCCACAATGACGTTTTCCTTGAGCCCTCGCAAATCATCAACCCGACCATTGATGGCGGCTTCAGTGAGCACTCGTGTCGTCTCCTGGAAGGAGGCCCCCGAAATGAAGCTGTCCGTATTCAGTGATGCCTTGGTAATACCCAGCAACACCGGTTTTCCGATAGCCGGCTTCCCTCCTTCGGCGAGGACCCGTTGGTTTTCATCGGTGAAAGCAAATTTTCCGACTTGGGCACCCGGCAAAAAGTTCGTATCTCCGGGATCTTCGATGCGGACCTTCTTCAGCATCTGCCTCGCAATAATTTCAATATGCTTGTCATTAATCGATACCCCCTGCAATCGATACACTTCTTGTACCTGATTCACCAAGTATCGCTGCAACTCTCGAGGGCCCAACACGTTTAGAATATCATGGGGATTCGCCGAGCCATCCATGAGCGGTTCACCGGCACGAACCCAGTCCCCTTCATGCACGTTAACGTGCTTTCCTCGAGGAATAAAGTATTCCTTAATGTCTCCCATCTTATTATCGACGACGATCTTTCGCATCCCCTTGACGAAACCGCCGAAGGAGATCTCGCCGTCGATTTCACTGATCACCGCTTGCTCCTTGGGCTTTCTCGCCTCGAACAATTCTGCCACCCGTGGCAATCCACCCGTAATGTCTTTGGTCTTCGTGGTTTCTCGAGGGATTTTCGCCAACACGTCTCCAGAATGCACGATCGCTCCTTTTTCCACGAAGATATGCGCACCCACGGGAAGGAGATAGCGGGCCGGCGCACCAGAACCGGGTAATTTTTCGGTCTTATTTCCGTCGTCTTTAATCGACACTCGTGGACGAAGATTGGTGCCGGCTTGCTCAATCACCACCTTACGGGACAGGCCGGTGATTTCGTCGACCTCTTCTTTCATGGTGACGCCTTCGGAGATATCGCCATAGGCAATTTTCCCACCCACTTCCGTCAGAATGGTTAACGAATACGGGTCCCATTCCACCAGTTTCTGCCCCACCGTCACCCGACCGCCGTCTTTCACGATGATTTTCGCACCATAGACCACCGGGTATTTTTCCCGCTCTCGACCGGAGTCATCGTAGACCGCAATCTTCGCGTTTCGATTCATGACCACCCATTCGCCCTGCTTATTCTGGACCGTCGTGTGCCGATTGTGAAAATCGACATTTTTCTTGGCATCGAAACTGAGGTATCTCAAGACCCCATCATGTCGAGACTCGACCACGCTCTGTTCCACGACTTTACTCGCCGTCCCTCCAATGTGGAAGGTCCGCATGGTTAACTGCGTACCAGGCTCGCCGATAGACTGCGCGGCGATCACCCCCACGGGCTCACCCAATTCAACCAACCTCCCTCTGGCCAGATCACGACCGTAACACTTCACGCAGACGCCCCACCGGGATTGACAGGTTAACACCGACCGGATGCGGACGTGCCCGATGCCGGCTTCGACCACGGCCTTCACGCGCGTTTCATCCAACTCTTCATTCCCCGGTACCACCACTTCACCGGTCAAAGGATCAAGGATATCTTCGGCCACGATACGGCCTAAAATCCGTTCTTCAATCGGCTGAATCACCTCTCCGCCTTCGACCAGGGCGGAGACGTCGATCCCATCGGCCGTCCTGCAATCTTCTTCACTCACGATGACGTCCTGAGAAATATCCACCAGTCGCCTCGTCAGGTACCCGGAGTTTGCGGTTTTGAGTGCCGTGTCCGCCAAGCCTTTTCTCGCCCCGTGCGTCGAGATAAAATATTGGAGGACCGTCAGCCCTTCCCGGAAGTTGGCAGTGATGGGGGTTTCAATAATTTCGCCGGACGGCTTCGCCATCAACCCCCGCATACCCCCCAACTGCCGAATTTGCTGCGAACTCCCCCGTGCGCCGGAATCGGCCATCATGAAGATAGGGTTCAAGGTATCCTCCGGCCCTTGCCCACCGCCGGCTTTAATTTCTTTCATCATCTCATTGGCGACCTGTTCACTCACGTGGGCCCAGATATCAATGACCTTGTTATAGCGTTCACCGTTCGTGATAAGCCCCTCGTTATATTGCCGCGCGACCTCGGCGACGTCCTTGCGCGCCTTACCCAGCAGCACTTCCTTTTTGGTCGGGATATGCATATTGTCAATGCACAGGGAGACCCCGGCCTTGGTCGCATAGTAAAAGCCAAGGTCCTTCAACTTATCGAGCATCTTGACCGTTTCGTGCAGCCCGACCTCACGATAGACCGCATCGATCAGCTTCGTCATTTCTTTCTTGGTCATGACCTGATTGACGTGTGAAAGCCCTATGGAGGCAGGAAGGATTTCCCCAAAAATCACGCGCCCGACGGTCGTTTCGACCAAGGCTCCATCGATTCGCACCTTGATCTTGGCCTGTTCGTCCAGCTGCCCGGCATCATAGGCAATCCGCACTTCTTCGGGTGAATACAAGATCTTCCCTTCACCCGTCGCTCCCGGTCGTTCCTGAGTTAACCAATAACACCCCAACACCATATCCTGAGAGGGAATGGCGAGCGGGCGGCCATTCGCCGGCGACAGCACGTTATTGACGGACATGATCAAGACGCGAGCTTCGATCTGGGCCTCGACCGACAGCGGAACGTGCACCGCCATCTGGTCGCCGTCGAAGTCCGCGTTAAACGCCGCACACACCAACGGATGCAACCGAATGGCTTTGCCTTCGACCAGGACGGGATCAAACGCCTGCATGCCCAAACGATGAAGCGTCGGCGCGCGATTCAAGATCACCGGGTGTTCGCGAATCACTTCGTCCAATACGTCCCAGACTTCCGGACGCTCCTTTTCCACGAGGCGTTTCGCACTTTTAATGGTCGTCGCGGCTCCGCGCTCCTCCAACTTGTGGAAGATAAACGGCTTAAATAATTCCAACGCCATTTTCTTGGGCAACCCGCATTGATTCAATTTCAGTTCCGGTCCAACCACAATCACCGAGCGTCCCGAGTAGTCAACCCGTTTCCCCAGGAGATTCTGACGAAACCGGCCCTGCTTGCCCTTGAGCATGTCGCTGAGGGACTTCAAGGGTCGTTTGTTGGCCCCGCGAATCGTCCGACCGCGTCGCCCGTTATCAAAAAGCGCGTCCACGGCTTCCTGCAACATTCTCTTTTCATTGCGAATAATCACGCCGGGCGCCTTCAACTCCACCAACCGTTTCAACCGGTTATTGCGATTGATCACCCGTCGATAGAGGTCATTCAAATCCGACGTGGCAAACCGCCCGCCGTCCAACGGCACCAGCGGCCTCAGCTCAGGCGGAAGAACCGGGATGACGTCCAGAATCATCCATTCCGGTTTATTGCCAGACTTATGAAAGGCCTCGATGACTTTCAGGCGTTTCGTGATCTTCTTGGTCAAGGCCGCAGAAGCCGGGGTCTTCACCTTTTCATGGCGCTCGCCCCACAGGGCTTCGATATCGACCTGTCTCAGCAATTCACGAATCGCTTCCGCCCCGATGCCGACGTGAAAGGCCTGTGGTCCGTACTGGTCCACACATTCACGGTATTTCTCTTCCGTGAGCAACTCTTTTTCCTTCAGCGGGGTCTCCAGGGGATCAAGAACAACGTACGCCTCAAAATAGAGAATTTTTTCCAATTGCTTGAGGCTCATGTCCAGCAGGATTCCGATCCGGCTCGGCACCCCTTTTAAAAACCAGATATGGGCAACGGGGGCGGCCAACTCGATATGCCCCATACGCTCGCGCCGCACCTTCGACTGAATGACTTCGACTCCGCATTTGTCGCAGACGATACCGCGATGCTTCATTCGTTTATATTTTCCGCAATTACACTCCCAATCTTTGGTCGGCCCAAAAATCTTCGCACAAAACAAGCCATCTTTTTCCGGCTTAAACGACCGATAATTGATGGTTTCCGGTTTTTTGACCTCACCATACGACCACGAACGAATTTTCTCCGGCGACGCGATCCGAATGCACATGGCGTCGAAGGACATGGCATCGCGTGGCCTTTCAAACAAGGCATAGACACTTTCCAAGGCTCTACCCTCCTTTTAGGAAACTGGAAAACCTTCGCAGAGAGGTGGCAATGACCGGGTTATTCGGCGGACTTCATCAACTCAACGTCCAACCCCAGGCTTTGCAATTCTTTCACTAACACGTTAAACGACTCCGGCAAGCCTGGCTCCAGGAAGTTTTCTCCCTTGACAATCGCTTCGTACATTCTCGACCGTCCCGGAACGTCATCGGACTTCACGGTTAAAAATTCTTGAAGCGTGGAGGCCGCCCCATAAGCCTGGAGGGCCCAGACTTCCATTTCGCCCAAACGCTGCCCCCCGAACTGAGCCTTTCCGCCCAGTGGTTGTTGCGTCACCAACGAATACGGGCCAATGGATCGGGCATGGATCTTATCGTCCACCAAGTGGTGCAACTTCATCATATAGACGTAACCCACCGTCACCGGACTCTTAAACGGTTCGCCGGTGCGACCGTCATACACCACCGATTGACCGTTTTCCGGCAGACCCGCCTTCTTTAATAATTCTTTAATCTCCACCTCCGTCGCTCCGTCAAACACGGGACTGGCGGCATAGATCCCCAAGGCCCTGGCGGCCCATCCCAAATGTGTTTCCAAAATCTGTCCGACGTTCATCCGTGACGGAACCCCAAGCGGATTCAGCACCACTTCGATCGGAGTGCCGTCAGGCAAGTACGGCATGTCTTCTTCGGGGAGAATCCGGGAGACCACACCCTTGTTTCCATGACGCCCGGCCATCTTATCCCCAACGGAAACTTTCCGCTTAATGGCGAGATAGACTTTCACCAACTTAATGACGCCCGGAGGCAACTCATCACCACGCCGAAGTCGCCCGACCTTTTCGTCATAGAAGGTTTGCAGGCTCTCGATGTGATCCTTGGCCGCTCGTTCAATCTCTTCGAGCTTGCGTTGCTCTTCCGGGTCACCCAGAATCACGCGCCGCACGTCGTCATCGGGAAGTTTCCGCAAGACGTCCACCGTGATTTTTCCCTTTTTCTTCAATATGACTTCGCCGCTTTCGGGATCCATCAAGTCACGGCCCACCACCTGCCCAAGCAGCAGTCTCCGAAATTTTTTGTTCCGTTCATCCTCGATGATGTGGAGTTCATCCTGATAGTTCCGTTCGATTTTCACGCGATCCTGGGATTCAATGTTCTTCGAACGCTCATCCTTATCAATGCCTTTTCTGGAAAAAATCTTGACGTCCACCACGATCCCCTCAATTCCCGGAGGAACTTGAAGGGACGTATCCTTCACGTCCCCCGCTTTTTCTCCAAAAATCGCCCGAAGCAACTTTTCTTCCGGAGTCAACTGCGTTTCACCCTTGGGAGTCACTTTTCCAACCAGGATGTCTCCGGCCTTGACCTCGGCCCCGATTCGAACGATCCCGCTTTCATCAAGGTTTCGCAGGGCCTCTTCACCCAAATTGGGAATGTCGCGGGTAATCTCTTCCTTCCCCAATTTGGTATCACGGGCTTCCACCTCAAACTCTTCGATGTGGATGGACGTAAACGTATCTTCGCGAACCAGTCGCTCGCTCAACAAAATCGCGTCCTCGAAGTTGTATCCGCCCCAAGGCATAAAGCCGACCAGGATATTCTTGCCTAACGCCAACTCTCCCCGATCGATGGCCGGTCCATCCGCCAATACCTGCCCTTTCTTCACCGGTTGCCCGACTTTCACGATGGGGGTCTGCGTCACGCACGTATTCTGATTGGTTCGTTGAAACTTCACCAAGTCATACGTATCCCAAAAGCGTCCGGTCTTCTTCTTTCCCTCGTCCGCCTTGCCGCCTTCAGTTCGTACGACAATGCGCCGGGCATCCACGCTTTCCACGACCCCATCCCGCCTGGCCTGTTCAACGTACCCGGAGTCGCGGGCCACTACGGCTTCCATGCCGGTTCCGACCAGCGGCGCCTCACTCTGCACGAGCGGCACGGCCTGACGCTGCATATTCGATCCCATTAACGCACGGTTTGCGTCGTCATGCTCGAGAAAGGGAATCAACGCGGTAGCGACGCTGACCACTTGCTTCGGGGACACGTCCACGTAATCGACTCGATCCGGCGTCGTGGCAATAAACTCCCCCTCGGACCGCGCCGTCACCGAATCGGATGACAAACGACCGGCTGAATCCACTTGGGAATTGGCTTGAGCAATGATGAAATGCTCGCCTTCCAAAGGAGAAAGAAATTCGACGTCCTGCAGGACGCGTCCCTTTTGCACTTTTCGAAACGGGGCTTCAATGAAGCCGAATTCGTTAATGCGCGCGTAGGTGGCCAACGAGGTGATGAGCCCGATGTTCGGCCCTTCAGGAGTTTCGATGGGACAAATACGACTATAGTGAGAGGGGTGGACGTCGCGGACCTCAAAGCCCGCGCGCTCACGAGTCAGCCCGCCCGGCCCTAATGCGGACAATCGCCGTTTATGGGTGATTTCAGCCAAAGGGTTCGTTTGATCCATAAACTGGGACAACTGACTGCCGGCAAAAAATTCTTTAATGGCGGCCACAATGGGTTTGGCGTTAATCAAGTCGTGCGGCAGCACCGTTTCCATATCGAGCAGGTTCATCCGCTCTTTAATGCTGCGCTCCATTCGGGCCAACCCCAAACGAATCTGATTCTCGAGCAATTCTCCAACCGTCCGAACCCGACGATTCCCCAAATGATCAATATCATCCACGTCGCCTTTGCCCATTTTCAATTCGACGAGGCAGCGGACCACTTCCACCACGTCCTGCGCGGTGAGCACCCGCTGGGAGAGGGAAAGGTCCAACGAAAAGCGGTTATTCATCTTCAACCGTCCGACCGGAGACAGATCGTACCGCTTCGAGTTGACAAACAGGTTCTCAAACAAGAGCTTGGCCGAATCCACGGAAGGCATTTCTCCCGGCCGAAGTCGTTTATAAATTTCCACCCAGGCTTCTTTTTGAGACGTCGTCCGTTCGGCATCCAAGGTATCCAAAATGATCGGCGTCGCCGTCACGTTGTCCAGATAAATCACTTTGAAACTCGAGGGCTTCAATTCAAGAAGCCGTTCAAGCATGGGCAAGGTCAACCGTTGATTTTTTTCAACCAGCACCTCTCCTTTTCCCGAGTCCAGGATCTCCGTCAACACCGCTCGCCCAACCAATTCTTCCGGCTTCACCGGGGTCTCCTTCACCCCGGCAGCACGCACTTTCGCCATTAACGATTTGGTGAGCCGCGTGCCTTCTCGAACGATCGGGTCCTTGGCGCCTTTTTCGGATATTTCGACCGACGAACGTAATCCCGTATGCAGTTCGGGATCCAACTTTCGCATCAGTTTTCCATCTGAAACCCGAATCTCTTCAATGGGGTAATACATCTTCAGCACGTCGTCCGTTGACAAACCAAACGCCTTCAACAGGATCGTGGCGGGCATTTTGCGTCGACGATCGATGCGGACGTACAAAATATCCCGAGCGTCAAACTCAAAATCCAACCAGGACCCTCGATACGGAATGATGCGCGCGGAAAACAACACCTTGCCGCTGGAATGTGTCCGCCCTTTATCATGACTGAACGAGGCACCGGGAGAGCGATGCAACTGGCTCACCACGACCCGCTCCGTGCCGTTAATGATAAAGGTGCCCCGGTCCGTCATCAGAGGCAGCTCACCCACGTACACTTCCTGCTCTCGAACGTCGAGCACCTTGCTGTTCTTCACCCCCTTTTCCTGCGGATCAAACACCACCAGGCGGATACGCAGTTTTAAAGGGGCGGCAAAGGTCATGCCCTGTTCCAGACACTCGCGCATATCGTACTTGGGCGTGCCCAGCGCATAATTGGAAAATTCAAGAATGGCCGAACTATTAAAGTCTGCAATGGGAAAGACACTCATGAGCGCGGCTTGCAGCCCTTTTTCCGCACGACGCTCAGGTTCGGTATCCTTTTGCAAAAACCCCTCGTACGAGCGTTTCTGAACTTCGACGAGGTCCGGAATGTCAATCGTCGACTGAATTTTCGAAAAGTCAGTACGCTTGATAATTTCCGGCAATGGAGGTTGAGACATATTCGGCTCCTTCTGCATCTAGGCTTGTGAGGACAACCCGTCCTGATCAACCAGATCCCGTACCGGGACCTACTTGACTTCGACCGGGGCCCCCACGTCGGTGAGCTTCTTCTTAATCGTTTCCGCCTCGTCTTTTGTCGCATCCTCCTTGACCGTCTTGGGCGCCCCTTCCACTAAATCTTTGGCTTCTTTTAACCCGAGCCCGGTGATCTCGCGAACCACCTTAATCACCTGAATTTTCTTGTCGGCCGGGGGGGCACCGGCCAACACGACGTCAAAGGAGTCCTTCTCTTCAGCAGCCTGAGCCGCAGCGTCCCCAGCCGGCGCAGCCGCGACGACCGGTACCGCTGCCGTCACGCCGAATTTTTCTTCAAATCCCTTGACCAGTTCGGACAATTCTAAAACCGTCATACTTTCAACCGCTCCCAGAATGTCATCCTTTGAAAGCTTTGCCTCCGTCGCAGCCATTTCTCCGTCTCCTTTCTTTTTGTCTTGAATCGCAACCAGCACGGCCGCAAATCCTCGTAAAATCCCCTGAAGTACGCCCACCATTCCTCGAAGAGGTCCTTGCATGGCAGACAACAACATCGACAGCAACACCTCTTGGGAGGGCAAATCAGCCGTCGCGATCAGTTGTGCGGGCTCAAGAGTTTTGCCTTCCATCACTCCGCCTCGCCAGATAATTTTCTCATCACATTTTTCGTGTTTGATAAAATTCCGAAGAATCTTGGCAGGCAAAACCGGGTCATCGTAGCCGATGACCACCGCGACCTGCCCTTTAAACAACGAGATGACGGGCAATAACGACGTTCCCTCCGCCGCTCTCACAGCCAGGGAATTCTTCACCACTTTCAATTCTGCCTGGACTCCACGAAGTTGATGGCGCAACTGCGTGACCTGATTAACCGGCATGCCTCCACATTCCGTCACCACGGCCAACTTGGCCTTGACAAACTTCTCGTGCAAATCGGAAACCACCCCCGCCTTCTGTTCCTTTTTCATGCCCGGCTCCTTTTCACACCGCGACTAATCAACGTGTCGGCCCAAAGTGGTACATTCCAGGGGAAGGCCCGGCCCCATGGTGCTCGACATGGTCGCACCCTTAAGATACTTTCCCTTACTTGAGGAGGGCTTTGCCTTCACCACCGACGTCAGCACCGCCTGCGCATTCTCGGTGATTTGCGAGACGGCAAACGAGACCTTCCCGATCGGCACGTGGATGCTCCCGGCCTTATCCACTTTATACTCGACTCGACCCCTCCGGATTTCCTGGATTGCCTTCCCGACTTCAAACGTCACGGTTCCCGTTTTGGGGTTCGGCATCAGGCCACGCGGCCCCAACACCTTCCCCAATTTCCCAACCGACGCCATCAGATCCGGGGTGGAGATGGCTTGATCAAACCCCAACCATCCCCCTTTAATTTTTTCCAACAACTCATCGGCACCCACGAAATCGGCGCCTGCCTGCCGCGCCTCCTGCTCCTTTTCCCCTTTGGCAAACACCAGAATCCTGACCTTTTTCCCGGTGCCATGAGGTAACACCGTCGTACCACGAACCATCTGGTCGGCACGCTTGGGATCAACGCCCAACCGAATGGCCAACTCCACGGTCTCGTCAAATTTGGCATAGGCCGCCTGCTTAACTAATTCACTGGCCTCCTGGAGCCCGTACAGTTTACCCTCAACTTTTGCTGCAGCGTTCCGTAATTGCTTTCCCACGACTCACACTCCCCTCTGAAAACCAACCAACGAGTCAGTCGGTCACCGTGATTCCCATACTCCTTGCGGTGCCTTCGATAATCTTCATCGCCCCTTCAACATTCACCGCGTTCAAATCTTCCATTTTTTGCTTGGAGATTTCCTGTAATTGGGCACGGGAGATCGCACCGACTTTATCCTTCTGCGGCACCCCGGATCCCTTAATAATCCCCACCGCTTTCTTCAAAAGGTCGGTCGCCGGAGGGATTTTCGTGATAAAGGTAAAGCTCCGGTCTCGATAGACGGTAATGACAACGGGGATGATACTCCCTTCCTGCTTTTGCGTTTTCGCATTAAATTGCTTGCAAAAGTCCATAATGTTCAGACCATGTTGACCCAATGAAGGGCCAACCGGCGGAGCAGGATTGGCCTTCCCCGCGGGAATCTGCAATTTAATCTGCGTGATAACCTCTTTTGCCATCTCTCTGTCCTTTTTCCTGCCGGAAGGTTAATGCACGTCGACTTTCGCCGACCCTCATGCACCCACGTCAACGACGACCCTACCCTCGCTCGATCTGCGCAAAGACCAATTCGACCGGCGTCGCACGACCCAGGATGCTCACCAACACCTTGGCTCGACTATGCTCGTCATCCACTTCGTCGATTAAGCCGTTAAAGCCCATGAACGGCCCATCAACGATCCGCACGTTATCGCCCTTGGAAAAAAACACCCGCTCTCGAGGAAGAGAGACACCCGATTCGATTTGTTTCAGAAGAGAATCCGCTTCCTCTCTCGGCAGCGGCATGGGCCTGGTCCCTTCTCCCCCGATAAACCCCGTGACCTTGGGAGTCTCTTTGATCATCATCACCATGGTGTCCTGGAGAGGGTCCTCCAACTCGACCAGCACGTACCCGGGAAAAAATTTTCGCTTGGACGCGCGACGTTTTCCATCCTTGATTTCGATCACGTCCTCGGTAGGGACCAGGACCTGCCCGAACTCTTCCTGAAGACCCATCTGGGTCGCTCGCTCAACCAAGGAGGTTCGCACTCGACCCTCATATCCCACATAGGTGTGAATCACGTACCAATTTTTGGCCATAGCGCCTGCCCTCGAATGTTCAAAGAATTTGGCTGACCAGCCACACTAAAATGGAATCAGTCGTCGAGAGGTACAAAGACATAATGAAACAAAACACGACCACCACCGACGAGGACCCAATGGTTTCATCACGCGTCGGATACGAAACCTTCTTCAACTCCCCTTTTACCTCAACGAGAAATTCCACAATCTTCGCCCAAAGTTTCTTCATGTCACGTTCATCCCGTCTTCCTTATTCGACCCGTCTCGTGGCAGGGGCACCAGGACTCGAACCCGGACCATCGGTTTTGGAGACCGACATGCTAGCCATTGACACCATGCCCCTTCATGACTCTCAACAATGGGGAACCCCATCATTTTACTTCCTTATGGGGGACATGTTTTCGGCAGAACCGGCAATACTTTTTCACTTCCAAGCGATCAGGATCATTTTTTTTATTCTTCATCGTCGAATAATTCCGCCGCTTACATTCCCCACAGGCTAAAGAAATAATGACCCGCATAACGCCTCCTCTCTCGTACCGGCTCCAGGCAGTGACCGTCCTCAGGCGAGGATGTTGAAAAAGCCCGCCAGCTTTGTTCTCGCGGCACTCGGAGGCTCAACGTACCGGAAACGTACGCCTCGCCACCTCGTTTGCTGCGGCCGCGCTGGACGACCTTTTTGAACATCCTGCATACGACGCCCCATGCGCCTCGACTCCTCGACAATTGCGTGTGGCCAGGCTGCCACCCTTGCGTTTCAAGACATACCTCAGGCGAGAATTTCGGTGACGACCCCGGCCCCCACCGTCCGCCCGCCTTCCCGCACGGCAAACCGCACCCCCTGCTCCATCGCAATCGGCGCAATCAATTCGCCCATAAACGTCGTGTTGTCCCCCGGCATCACCATCTCCACGCCTTCCGCCAACTGCACCACCCCCGTCACGTCCGTCGTCCGAAAATAAAACTGCGGCCGGTATCCGTTGAAAAACGGCGTATGCCGTCCCCCCTCTTCTTTCGTCAACACGTAGACCTCCGCCTTGAACTTCGTATGCGGCATAATACTCTTCGGCTTCGCCAACACCATCCCCCGCTCCACTTCATCCTTCTTCGTGCCCCGCAACAACGCGCCGATGTTGTCCCCCGCCTGCCCTTCGTCCAAAACCTTCCGAAACATCTCCACGCCCGTCACCACCGTGGTCCGCGTCTCGCCCAACCCCACAATCTCAATCTCATCCCCGACCTTGACCTGCCCGCGCTCCACGCGTCCCGTGACCACCGTGCCTCGCCCGCTGATCGTAAATACGTCCTCAATCGGCATCAGAAACGGCTTGTCCATCGCCCGCTCCGGCGTCGGAATGTAACTGTCGACTCCCGCCAATAACTTCATGATCGACGGCACCCCCACCTCGCTCTCATCCCCCTCCAGCGCTTTCGTCGCCGACCCCACAATGATCGGAATGTCGTCCCCCGGAAATTGGTACTTCGACAACAACTCCCGGACTTCCAATTCCACCAATTCCAATAACTCCGGGTCCTCGACCTTGTCCGCCTTGTTCAGAAACACCACGATGTACGGGACCCCGACCTGCCGCGCCAACAGAATATGTTCCCGCGTCTGCGGCATCGGCCCATCCGCCGCCGAGACCACCAGAATCGCCCCATCCATCTGCGCCGCCCCCGTAATCATGTTCTTCACGTAATCCGCATGCCCCGGACAGTCCACATGCGCGTAATGCCGCTGGGCCGTCTCATACTCCACGTGCGAAATCGCAATCGTCAGAATCTTCGTCGGGTCCCGCCGCCCCTGCGACTCACTCGCCTTCGCCACCTGGTCGTAGCTCACAAACGTCGCCATCCCCTGCTTCTCCATGACCTTCGTCAGCGCCGAGGTCAGCGTCGTCTTCCCATGGTCCACGTGCCCGATCGTCCCCACGTTTACGTGCGGCTTCTTCCGATTAAATTTCGCCTTCGCCATCTGCCCCTCCCCAAAAACTTTGTCCCTGCGGGAACCGCTTCATTCCCACGCGAGACGAAACCGTAAAATTCTAGAGAATAGATTTCATTGACACTTCATCAAGATAATGGAGCCCACGACGCGGATCGAACGCGTGACCTCGTCCTTACCAAGGACGTGCTCTGCCAACTGAGCTACATGGGCCTTGTGAATGGGAGACGTGAACTCCTGCATCACTTGCCACGTCGGCCTCTTTACGCTTCAAACGTTCGCTGGAGCGGGCGACGGGATTTGAACCCGCGACAGCCAGCTTGGAAGGCTGGAACTCTACCACTGAGCTACGCCCGCCACCGTTTTCGAATTCGCCGTTGATCTACGGCTTTGCTCACTTCTTCGACTCAAAAAGCCATTGACTTGAATGAACGTCCCGTTTATGCCGTCACACACGTTTCTTTATGGTGGGCAGGCAAGGATTCGAACCTTGGAAGCCGATGGCAGCAGATTTACAGTCTGCCCCCTTTGTCCACTTGGGTACCTGCCCTTTCAACAACTCAATCGTTTGGCAGTCCCCTCCTGCATCAATACAATTAAGGGAAAGAGGAAAGCGGAGATACAAGACAAAGCCCAATTTTTCCTGCCGAAACAGGCAAAAAAGGGCATCTCGAGTTTTTCCTTTTAAAAACCGTAAGGGCCGACCCCACCAAACGGAGTATTATATAGAGACACCAGGCACCCGTCAAGAGACCAAATCAAAAGCACGGGCAGCGGCGAACGGGCACAATATCGCAACGGTTCTTCATCCCCGGTTGAACGGGTTCTGCCTCTTGGCGATTCGACGGGATCTCGCAACTCGAGGCGACGTTGTCCTTGGTTGACAGGCTTTTTCGAGAGCCCTTAGCATGGCCGTCATGGCACAACCGGAACCAGCACCACGGATTCCCAACAAGAGGATACGGGTACTCCACCTGACGGCCTGCCTCGTTCTGGGCACGAGCCTCTTCGCGTTCTCCGCGCCGGCGGCGCCTCCCCCACCATCCGGCTCAGGCGGTTTGGCCACGGTTTCGACACCCGATGGGTTTACGATTTATTGTGAAATCGCCGACACGCCGACAAAACGGAGTCAAGGGTTGATGTATCGAACGCGAATGGCCCCTGATCGAGGCATGCTCTTTACCTTTCCGGAGTTTCAAGAGCCCGCCTATTGGACGTTTTGGATGAAGAACACCAAAATGCCCTTGGATATTTTATGGTTGGACCGGGACGGGACCATCGTCCATCTCGAACGGTACGTCCCGATTTGCACGAGAACCGACAATCTGTGTCCCCGCTATCGGCCGAAAACCACCGCGGTCCAGGTCCTGGAACTTCGCGCGGGACAAGCCGCAACGCTGAAGCTTGCCCCAGGCACCCGACTCACCATCGAGATGCCGAAGTAGGAGACTCAGGAATTTTCCCAACCACGAACGCGCTTGGCTGAAATGACTCCATCCATCCGCCCTATGGCTTCGAGCGTGTGTTCGAGGTGGCGGGTGTTGGAAACTTCAATCACAAAGTCGAGAACGGCTTTTTGATCTTCCCTGGTCGTAATTTCCACCCCACTGATATTGGCCTTCGAATCGGAAATAGCCGACGACACGTTGGCTAACACTCCGGGGCGATCAATGGTCAACACGCAAACCTTGACCGAATGATGCTCTTCGATCGTCATATCCCATTCAACTTCGACCAAGCGATCTTTCTCATAGTCCATGGTCTCAAGATTGGGACAGCCCTTCGAATGGATCGTCAGCCCACGCCCGCGGGTGAGATAGCCCAAGATGGAATCACCCGGCACCGGCGCACAACATTTTGACAACTGCATCAGGACGTCCCGCCCCCCCATGAACTTGACGGATTGCAGGGCACCCGGCGCCGGGGCCGTCCCGGACACCCTGTGAACGGCCTCGTCGCCTTTCGCCGCATCTTCACCGGGCGACACGAGCCAATTGACCAGTTCCACGGCGGACAGACGCCCATAGCCCACCATCCGGGTCATCTCCTCGACGGAGGCATAGCCCTTCTCGCCGGCGACTTGAGACAGCCGGTCCGACTGGAACAACTGCGCGGACGGGAGCTGATGCCGGCGAAACTCACGTTCAAGCAATCGACGTCCCAATTCCAACCCCTGCTTTTGCTCCTCGCCTTTCAAAAAATGTTTGATTTTTGCTTTCGCACGGGACGTCCGAACAAACTTCAGCCACTCTTTCTGCGGGACCTGGGTCGATGAAGTCAGAATTTCCACGGTATCGCCGCTGGCGAGCGCTTGTCGAAGGGGCACGATCTTTCCATTCACTTTCGCTCCGACGCAATGATCCCCTACTTGCGTGTGAATCGCATAGGCAAAGTCGACCGGCGTGGAGCTAAGCGGCAGTTCCTTCACTTCGCCCTTTGGCGTAAACGCAAAGACCATGTCGTGAAAGACGTCCAAATGAAAAAGATCGAGTTTGACGGAATCCATGAACTGGCGATTATCGGAGAGGTCCTTATGCCATTCCACGAATTGCCGGAGCCAACTGAAGACCTTTTCGTCGCGCTCGGCGACTTTGACCTGCTCCTTGTAGCGCCAATGGGCCGCCACCCCGTATTCCGCGAGACGGTGCATGTCTTCCGTGCGCATTTGAAATTCCACGTGATCGCCTTGCGGACCCAACACCGTCGTATGCAGCGATTGGTAGAGATTGGTGCGCGGCGTGGCGATGTAATCCTTGAATCGCCCGGGGACCGGTGGCCATAACGAATGCACGAGGCCGAGAAGCGTATAACAATGGCTCTTGGTGTCGGTGATAATGCGAATGGCCGCGAGGTCGTACACTTCCTCGAACGTAATTTCCTGGCTCTCCATTTTCTGATGAATGGAGTACAAATGTTTGGGGCGTCCGACCACGTGACCGGGCAACCCGGCCACGGCCAACGCATCGACCGTCTCCTGAATAATCGACTGGACGTAGACTTGCCGTTCTTCGTCCCGTTTCGCCACCCGGAGCTTCAACAGGGAATAGGCTTCCGTCTTGAGATACTGAAAACATAAATCTTCAAGCTCCTGCTTGAGCCAACTCATGCCCAACCGGTTGGCCAACGGCGCATAAATTTCCAGAGTTTCCTTGGCGATTTGCTTTTGTTTGGCCTCCGGCAAATGGCCCAGCGTTCGCATGTTGTGCAGACGGTCGGCCAACTTGATAAAGACCACCCGGATGTCATCGGCCATCGACAACAGCATCTTCCGAAAATTTTCAGCCTGTTTCTCTTCATACGTCCGAAAAGGAATCTGGCCGATTTTCGTGACCCCTTCCACAAGATGCGCCACCTCGTGCCCGAAATGCGTCTGCAACTCTTCCTGGGTCGCGACGGTATCTTCCAACGTATCATGGAGAAGCCCGGCCACAATGGCGGTCACGTCGAGTTTGAGAAAAGTTAAAATGCCGGCGACAGCCAGCGGGTGTTGCAGGTAGGGCTCGCCGGACTGGCGAGTCTGCCCCTCATGCGCTTTCGCTGAAAAGGCATAGGCATGCCGAAGCAAGGCTTCGTCGGCCTCGGGATGGCAACTTTGCACCTGCCGAATCAGGTCATCAATCTCTGTCACACTGGTCAGCGACATAAAAGGGGATTCCTGTGTGTGTTCACTCATTCGTTGACAATTCCCGCTCCACAACACGTCCATCGCTGTGGAAGGTGGTCATCTTTCATGACCGATAAGCCCTTCTTCTATGGAGGACACGATCAACAGAGACAACCCGTTCCTCATCATTGATCCCGTAGTATCCCGTTCGTTCGTAACTCCGCCTCGGCCTGTTCCCAAGGAACATACTCATCACCCGACTCTCGGACACGGTCGATCTCTTGTAAGTCTTCGATGTCTTCCAGTAGGTTCAATAATGCTTTCCAGGTCGCGTAATCGAGTTGCACCGCCTGCTTCTTGCCAGTGGGGTCCACGACAAATTGAGCTTTTTGAATCAATTCGTTGGCTTGCATATCTTCCTCCGTTTTTCCATGTCTGGATTTGAATTGCCCGGATTACGCCGAATCTGATCCATCACATCGAGTTTTCCTCAACCAGGTCATCAATCTCTGTGACACTGGACAGCGACATAAAGGGTCTTCCTGTATGTGTTCACCAATTCGTTGACAATTCCCGCCTGATTCCCCTCCTTTGTAAGGAGGGGGTAGGGGAGGTAGAACGCATTTGTAGCGGCCGCATCTTATGCGGCAAAGGAGAAGCGCCATGAGATGGCGCGGCTACAATATTTGGGACTCTACCCCACCCCCGCTTTCGCGGGGGCATGCCTAGCTCAGCCTCCCCTTACAAAGGGGAGGAAATAACCATCTTCACCCGACCCGCATGTCACACAGCCGGAGTTGAATGCGGCTCGATCCCTTCCAGTGATTCAACTCCGGACTGAAGACCGCGTCAATCCGCCCGTTTCCCGCATCGATGTCTTTCGCGAGCCCGGCCATCCGAAACCCGATACTGTCCAGGGGAACAGAGCCGTGCTGACGAACGACCAATTTCAGATGATTCTCCCCGACCACCCGTTTCTCCAGCACCGAAATCCCTCGACTCATAAAGGTCGGCTCAGGATTGCCCATCCCGAAGGGTTGCAATTGTTCCAATTCCCGGAGAAGGGGAAATTGAACGTCGGCAAGCGCAACAGCCGCATCCACGCCCAGGGTGGGAACTTGCAGCCTGGCATCCATCAACCCCTCGGCGACTCCCCAAAACCTGTGCCTGAAATCGGTAAACATTTCTTGTCTGACCGTGAGACCCGCTGCCATCGGATGCCCGCCGAAAGCCACCAGGTCCTGGTGACATTCCTGCAAGGCCTGGCACACGTCGAAACCGGCCACGCTTCTGACCGACCCTTTCCCGGTACCATGCCGATCGAACGCCACCACGACCGCAGGACGGTGATAGCGTTCCACCAACCGCGCCGCGACAATGCCGATCACGCCACTATGCCACCCTTCCGCGCCCACCACAATCGCGTGCGGCTGGTCACCGGCCTCCACCTGCGCAATCGCCTCCTTGGTTATCTCTTCTTCAATCTGTCGCCGTTGACGGTTCAGTTGCTCCAACTGTTGCGCAAGCTGAAGCGCCTCGGGTTCGGACTCCGTGGTGAGCAACCTGACGCCCAACCCGGCATGGGCCAATCGTCCGGCCGCATTGAGACGCGGGGCCACCCGAAATCCAATCGTGCCGGCCGAACACGTCCCGTTCAGGCCCAGGTCTTGGGTCAACGCCCGAATCCCGCATCGTGTCCCCTGAGCGACCTGGGCCAGCCCATCCCGTACCAGGACCCGGTTCTCATCCCGGAGTGGAACCAGATCGGCGATGGAAGACAACGCCACCAGGTCACGAAACGTCTCCACCGATACGCCCGCAGCTCCATACTTCCGTGCGTAAGCTTCCACAACCTTGTAGGCCAAGCCACCGGAACATAATCCCTGGAAAGGATAGACGGAATCCGGGCGGTACGGATTGATAAACGCAACCGGCTCAGGCATTCGGGATTGAAGCTGGTGATGATCGGTGACAATGACGTCCATGCCCAAGCCACGAGCCACCTCGATCTCCCGGTATGAGGTGGTTCCGCAATCCGCCGTGAGCAACAGGGAAACGCCCGTATCGGCCAGTTTCCGAATGGCCCCTTCCTGCAGGCCATACCCTTCCTCCTGCCGGTGAGGAATATAGACTTCCGCCTTGGCACCGACACGTCGCCAAAAAAGGAGGTGCAGACTCGTGGCCGCCATGCCGTCAACGTCATAGTCTCCATAAAAGCAGATCCGCTCACCGCGTTGAATGGCCAGGTGAAGCCGGTCGATGGCCCGTTCCATATCAGGCAGCGCAAACGGATCATGGGTCAAGCCCCCGGGGGATGAGAGCCAGGCCTTGGCCTGATCAGGCTCGACGACGCCTCTTCCACACAAGACCGTCGCCGTCAGGGGCGAGATGCCCAAGGCCAGAGCCAGGGCATCAACCTGCTTCTGCTCGACCGAACGCACCAGCCAATTTTGTGAAAGCATCGTCATAGGCGGAGATTCACGTGTGTCGCAGGAACCGTGAACAGCAGCGATCATAGGAACTGATCCGAAGAGTGTCAAACGGAAAGGCCGGGTGCGTGCGCCCAACCTTGCCGATGAACCAGCCACGCTGTCCTGGCGAAACAAAAAAAGAAAGAATGGATGGCGGTAAAAAAAGAGAAGAAAGAGGAGTTACTCTCCCCCTTTCTGCACGTAATTCTTGACGAACTCGGCAGCATTTTCCTCCAGGACCTCATCGATCTCATCAACTAAATGATCGATGTCCTCCTGAAGCTTCTTGCCGGTTTCAATGACCTGAGGATTCGGCTTGACTTCCTGATCATCGGAGGAAGTTTTTGCTGCCTCGGATTTCTGTTCCTGCCTTTCCATGGCCCCACCTCCCGGCTCTCAAGGAGACACGCACGCTTTTCCTTCTGTCATTCCTGTATGTGTTCAGTCATTCGTTGACAATTTCCCCCTCACCCCAGCCCTCTCCCACAGGTGGGGAGAGGGGGCTCCGTCATGCCCCTCCTTTGTAAGGAGGGGTGAGGGGAGGTAGAGGTGTAGGACCGCCTCTCATGCGGCCAACGGAAAGCGCCATGAGATGGCGCCGCTACAGAAAAGGGGGAAGATAGTCAGCCCCCTATTCTGTCAACGAATGACTGAACATCTACAATTCTCGCCGTCTCCCCTCTGTCATTCCCGATGTCTCCCCTCTGTCATTCCCGACGTTTGTAATCGGGAATCCAGAGAATCCTATTTGGCGGAAATCCAGTGCACGCCATCGATAGGATAGCCCAGCCTCTTGAAGGGGTCAAGCTGTTAAAAGTTTAAAAAATGTGGTGAATGTTAAATAGTTTAATAAGTTTAAAGTTTACCATGAATGTTACAAAGTTTAAAAAAATAAAATATTGAAAGAAATATAAACATATTAACAATATGTACAAATTGTCACGAAGAACGAGAAGGGGTGAGGGGAGCAGGTCGGATTAGCAGCGCGTAATCCGACATGAGCAGGCCACGTCGCACAGCGAGGCTGTCGGGTTACGCTTCGCTAACCCGACCTACGGGGCTCGGAAAGAAGGGCCATCGTTTTCCTCCCCTTTGTAAGGGGAGGTAGGTGGGGTAGAGCCAACCGTCCATAGAGCACGGGGGTTCGCCGTCATGGTCATAGCCTCTACCCCTGGTCAAAGCCAGGGGCATGCCTAATGCCCCCTCACCCCTCCTGATCCTTCGGCTACGCTTCCTTCGACAAGCTCAGGACAGGCAGGACAAGCAAAGGAGGGGAACCGGGGCACGGGAGGAAGCGGTGGAAATTGTCAACGAATGACTGAACACATACGGGGATGACGGCAAGAGGACAGGCACGCAGGCCTGTCCCTACTCTCTTCCCCCTCTTCTGTAGCGGCGCCATCTCATGGCGCTGTCCGTTGGCCGCATGAGAGGCGGCCGAATACCTCTACCCCACCTAGCCTCCCCTTACAAAAGGGAGGGAAAAACCGGCCCTTCTTTCCGGATTCCTCTCTTGTGGTCACTCCCTGATTCTGTAGCGGCGCCATCCCTGGTCAAAGAGAGGCCGGGCTGCATGAGATGCGGCCCCTACACAAAACAAAGACAAAGAAACGACGCTGGATCCCCGATCGGGGTCGGGGATGACGGAAGGAGGGGGAAAAGAAACGACGCTGGATCCCCGATCGGGTCGGGGATGACAACAAGAGGACAGGCACGCAGGCCTGTCCCTACAAAAAACGCCCCCTCACCCTACCCTCTCCCACCAGGGAGGAGAGGGTTTAGTCCCGTAGGTCAGGTTAGCGAAGCGTAACCTGACATCTTCATTCAGAAGCCCCAGGTGAGTTGGAGGCGGAGGCCCTGGTTGACCGGCTGTTGGCCCGCCGGGTCCTGGCGGGTGCCTTCCAGGTTCAGTTCCAGGCCCGTGGCCCAGCCACCGCGCATCTGCAGGCGCCCGCCCACCCGGTAGGTGCGGGCCGCGCCCTCCGAGAGCACCGTGCCCGCATAGGGGGTCAGGAGGCCGGTGCCGAAGGGCGCAGCCACACCATAGCCGATTTCCGCGTTCAGCCGACCGGCCGGGGTCTGCCGGGTACCCTCGGGCGCCAGGCCCACCGGGGTCTGCCGGGACCACAGGCCGTTCACGCCACTCGAGGCCGCGCCCCACGTCGGCGCCAGGGTCAGGGCCAAGCCCTGGCCCCCGGCCCCCGGGGCGAGACGCAGCGATCCGCTGGCGCCCCATTCCTGATAGTCGTCGTCTTCATGCGCCAGCAGGCCCCGCACCGCGGCGTCAATGGTCAGGCCCAACGCCGGGTCCGCGTAGTGCACCCGGCCGCCCAGTTCCAGGCCGAACCCCGTCTCCGCATCGCCCCAGTCATGCCGCAGCCCGACTTCCATCGTCGGCGTCAGGCGCCGGCCTTCGGGCCACGCAAACCCCCGCGAGCCTTCCAGGACCAGCCGCAGCCGGTGTGCCTCCGCGTCCGCTGAGGCCATGCCCGCCACCGCGTCCGAAGACGTGCGCGTGAGCATGGCATCCGTCCGCGTGGCCAGCTCGAAGCCCCCGGTCTCGCCGGCCGGCAACAGAATGCCCCGGCCCCCGAAGGCCCCCATCACCAGAGCCATGTCCGTCTCCCGGGTCTCGCCGGTGTCCAGCTCCATCTCCATGTGGCCCCGCCCGTACCCCAGCACGCCCCACATGGCCAGCCGGTCGTTCACGGCATAGCGCAGGTAGGGATGAATGCTCGTCAGGGTGGTCTCCAACTCGCCCCGGCCGCGGTCCGCGGTCCCGGGCTTGGTGAAGGCCCCGTCACCCCGGCTGTGGGCGACCGCGAGCCCGGCGAGCAGCCGGTCCCATTCCCCATCCACGCCCACGGTGCCCGTGAGCACGTCGCCATTCAGAGACAGGTCGCCCTCCCGCCCGTCGAACGTGGTGCCGGCCACCCGGCCCCAGGCCGTCAGGCGTGGGCCCGCCGACCCGGTGGCTGCCGCCCCCAAGCTCAGCCGGAAGGAACTGCCCAACAAGACCTGCCGCAGATTCACGGCATTCCCGACATCGAGTGTCCGGCTTTGGCCCAGCCGCGGGTCCGTGGCGACCGGCGCGTCAGGCCAGCCCCCCGCACCCGCCACGCCGCCGGCTCCTGCTGGAGCCGTTCCCGTTCCCAAGCCCAGCCGCTGTCCCAACGCCAGGACCAGCCGCTCCACCCCCGACACGCCGTCATCCGCGCCGTCCATCGCCCCGCGCTGGCCCAGCGGCAGCCGGTAGCCGCCCACCGTGACATGGGACGCGCCCGAGCCGGCCCGCAACCGCTCCCCCACCGCGTCCGTCACGTGCGTGGCCGCCGTGCGCCCGAACCGCGCCAGCCACGCCCGCTGTAAGGTATCCGTGTTCTTGATGGTGCCCGTCGCCTCGCCGTCCGCGATCACCGCCCCCGTGGCGGTCGTGAGCCGCAGCGTCAGCGTCTCCTCGCCCTCGTCATGGGCATCGTCCAGCACCGGCACCGTCACCGTCTTCGCCGTCTCGCCCGGCGCGAACGTCAGCGTGCCAGCCGTGGCCGTGTAGTCCGAGCCCGCCGTCGCACTGCCGTCGGCCGTCGCATAGGCCACCGCCACCGTGCCCGACGTCGCCCGGCTCAAGCTCACCGCGAAGTCCAGCACCGCGTCCGCCGCCTCGTCGACCCGCGCGTCCGCCACCGAGAGACCCGGCGGACCCAGGACCGTCGTCGAGATCCCCGCCGACAGCGCCCGCCCGTCGCCGGTGCACACCGCCCCCGCCGTGCCGCAGGTACGGCCCCCGGCGAGCGTGAGCGTCACCGCCTCATTGGTGTCGGGCTCCACCGTCACCTCCCACAAGTCCTTGCGCCGGTCCACCCGCTTCGCCTTGGTCACGCGCCCGCCGGTCGCCGACACCGCCTGGTCGCGGAACCTCCGGTAGCCGATCGCGATGCCCTCGCTGAACGCGATCCGGAGCGTGAACGCCGTCTCCCCGTCATGCTCATAGGGCTTCTGCACGAAGTTCGCCGTCAGGGGCACGACCGGGGGGCCGGCCACCGTGGCCGTCGGCGTGTTGGCAAGCTGTCTGCGGTTCTCGCCCCGGGTACAGATCGCCCCGGAGACCGCGCACGCGCGCCCCGCCAGCAGCGTGATCGTCATGGCCTCGTTCGAGTCGGGCTCCACCGTGATTTCCCACAGGTCGTGGCGCCCGTCCACCCGGCGCGCCCCGGTCACCTCGCCCCCGTCCACCGTGAACGCATCGTCGCGCATCGACCGGAAGCCGATCCCGATCTCCTCGCTGAACGCCACCCGGACGCGGAACGCGTCCTCCCCGTCGTGCGCCTCCGGCAGCCCCTCGAACGCCGCCGTCAGCGGCGGCGCCGTTTGGCCCTGTGACGAACGCTTCTCCTCGTCGTCGGCCTCGACCACGACCACGTCGGGAAGCACCAGGTCGTGATAGTTCGGGTCCCGGCTGAACGCGCGGTTATCGAAGACGCGCTCGCCAGCCTCGGCATCGTCGTCCTGCGCCGCCGCGACCCTCACCCAGGCCGTTTGGGTGTCCCACGTCTCCGGCCTGATGGACCCGTCGAACGAGAAGTTCCGCTGCACGGTGAGATCGGAATCGCCCCCGTACGTGTGGTAGTGGTGCGACACCACCACCTTGTGCGCCGGCCGGGTCTTGAGCCTGAGCCCGTAGCGCGCCTCGCCGCCCTCCGGCACCGACAGCCGGTGCGTCCCGTTCGCCAGCAGCTCGAGCGGATTGCCGTCCGTGTCCACGAACCTGATCCCGGCTCCCGCCACCGGCGCCGTCGTCTCGCCGTCGACCGTCTCCCGGCCGTCGACCCGGTGGCCGCTCTGCGTGACCAGGGCCGCATGGGCGAATTCCGCGTAGGTGTCGGTCTCGTCGCTCTGGATCCGGTCCCCGGAGGCGAGCCGTAGCGCGTTGGCGTCGACGCGGACGCCGTTAGCGTCGCGGTCGAACGGCCGCACCGAGTAGCTGAAATGCACGTACCGGCTGACGGGGGCCGGCCAGGAGTCGCCAGTCACCTGCTCGGTCTCCGAGAGGCCCGCGAACCCGGCCCGCACGGTGCTCCCGGACGCGCCGGCGGGATTGTCGAGACCGACCTCGAGCCCCGGCCGGCCCGTGACCCGCACCGGCTCGCTGAAGGTCACCGTGAACACGATCGTCTCGCCCCACCGGTAGGTGCTCCCCGAGTACGGCATGGACGCGACCACCACGGAGGTGACGGTGGGCGGTGCCGTGCCCGTATCGCCATCCTCCACCGTCACGGTGGCGGAGGACGGGGCGCCCGGCGTGTACCCCGCGCCGGCCTGCACCGCCACGGTGAGGTCGCCGTCCGGCTCGGCGACACGGTCGTTCTCCAGTGCCACCGTCAGCGCCGTCGCCGCCCCGTCCGGCAGCAGGTCGCGGTCCGCCTGTTCCGACACCGCCACCGTCACCGTCAGCGGCGACCTCGTCGCCCCGGTGCGGGTCAGCGTGAACACGGCGGGCTGCTCCTCCACGACGGTCGGGTTGTCCGCCGCAATGCTCACCGCCGGCGTGGCGTCGTTGTCGCGGATGGTGATGGTGTGCGTGGGTTCCTGACGGTCGGCGGGTTCGACCGCGAACATGATGGTCTCGTCCCTCTCGGGTTCCTGGTCGTCGATGATGCCGATCGTGTAGGAAAGCGCCGCCACCCAGGCCGTGCCGGCGGCGTTGGGAGAGAACGCCGAAGGCCGCACGGTGGCGATGAGCACGCCTATTGCACCGTAGTCGGTGCCGGGCGGCGGCGTGTAGTCGTCGCCGCGCGTGGCGGTTTCGCCCAGACCGATGGCATAGTACAGCTCTATGTTAGCCATCGGGGCGCGGTTCTCCCGGGTCGTGAGCGTGACGGTCACGACCGCGGCCCCCGCGTCCTCGTCCACGGCCGCCGGCGCGCCGAGCGCGATGTCGAGGGCTTCAGGATCGTCGTTGACGATGGAGAACGTCACGCCGGCCGGGTCCGGGATGGCCGCGTTCGACACGGCGCCGGATACCCGTACGACGTCGGTGGGCTCTGGGATGTCGTCGTCGACCGGCCCGATCGTCACCGTCCCGGTGCTCTCGGTCGCGTTCGCGGCAAAGCGCAGCTCGCGGTTCTGGCTCAGCGTGAAGTCGTCGGCGGTCGCCGGGGTCACCGGGATCGCCGAGATCGTCACCGTGAAGGCCACGGGCGAGGCGGGCGACACGGTCGCCGTCACCGTGACCGGGCTGTTCTCGAGGACCGCGTCAGCGCTGAGCTGCAGCGTCACATCCAGCGGCGGGATCGCCACCGTGCCGCGGACCTCCATTCTGAGGGCGAAGTCGAGAGTCTCAGTCCAACTGCCGGGTGTCCCTTGGTGACGCGTATCCCGGATGCTGAATCCGTGTGTAGTTGTCTGATCGTTGGATTGAGTCTGAGAAACATTAAAGCCGGAACTGGTCGTCGCAGTGTTCGAGAGCACGACCCAATATTGCGTACTGGCAACGAGTGAGAGCGTGCTCAGAGCGGAATACGTCCGGTTGCCTCCAATAGGGCCGGCGGGATTGTCCAGCACGGCCAACTGGGCGCCGGGATCGCCGGAACTGTTGTTCTCGTGGATCGCCACGTGCACTGCCTGGTCCTCGCCACTCTTGACTGACAGGTTCAGCGTGACGCTCTGGAGCACGTACCCGGCCGTATTCGGTCCGGTCGTGAACCGCTGGGCACCTTGTTTCTCGCCAATTTCAATATCCCCTAATGAAAATTCTGGGGGGAATATGCTGGTCTCACCGTCATACTGCTCAGTGATATTCGAGACCAGCACGATCTCCTGTGCCTGTGCCTGGGCCGTAGCAGGCAGGAGGAGCACGCCCACAAGCGCGAGGCACGCCGCGGCGGCCAGCGCCCGGGCGGAGCGGAGGAGCCGCTCCGTCCGGCACGCGGGCGCGCGAAACCCGCCAGCGGGGCGGCAGGCGGTCAGGCGGCGATGGCGGGCGGCGTTGCTCCCGCACAGCCGAGGCGCGGTCATGGCCTCCACACTCGGGCCGGAATCTGGCCGGAAGCCGGAGGTCTCTCTCTTCACAAATCGTGCCAACATGGTTTTTTCCCCAATCTCGACAGGTTCGTCTCGACTCCTTTTGACCGGCCCCTAGAATGAGAGGGCGCGGGTACGACTACCCACTGCAACGACGCTGGATCCCTTCGCTGCCTGGATCCATTCTTTGACTGGATCCCCGATCAGGTCGGGGACAGGCGTCGGGGATGACAGAGGGAGGCGGCAGCCTCGGCCTCGTCTTCCTTCGTTCGCCCGTTCCGTTGGTTGCCTGTGCCGCGCCCCATGCAATCCCCACCTGGCCCACGCCAGGTCTTTGCTCACTTCCAGACCAATAAATCTAAAATAGGCAATAGAATATGCAAGTCGCAGGGGTTTGTAAAACGCTAAATATTTGGGCTCAGGGCTAGCTAAATTTGGGCAACGGCGGGGGTGGTTGCGGGGGGCTCAACGGCGCTGTGGGCGGGCCTACAAAGGCTTCTACCTCCCCTACCCCTCCTGATCCTTCGGCTACGCTCAGGACAAGCAAAGGAGGGGAAAAATAGCGGCATGAGATGGCGCGGGTACAACTGCACAAAACGAAGACAAAGAAACGACGCTGGATCCCCGATCGGGGTCGGGGATGACGGGAGGGGCAGGCAAAAAAGGGGGAAAACGGCAAAATGTTAAAAGTTTAAAAAATGTTGCGAATTTTAAAATGTTTAATAAGTTTAAAGTTTGTTATGAATTTTACAAAGTTTAAAAAAATAAAATATTGCAAGAAACGTGAACATATTAAACATATGGGAAACACGTTACGAAGGACAGGAAGGGATGGGGGGATAGGAAAAAGACACTGGATCCTGGATCCGATCGGGGTCGAGGGCAGGCTTTTTCTACAAATACAACGACGGTGGATTCCGGGAAAGAAAGATAACGACACTGGATCCTTTACTTGACTGGATCCCCGATTAAGAATGTCGGGGACAAGCGTCGAGGATGACAGAAGGAGGGAAGAGCGAGTAGGTCGGATTAGCAGCGCGTAATCCGACATGAGCAGGCCACATCGCACAGCGAGGACGTCAGGTTACGCTTCGCTAACCTGACCTACGGGGCTACTACGGGACGACGGGACTGACCACCCTCACCTTCATCCTCTCCCGTCAAGGGAAAGAACATGTTCTTCACTCCCTCGCCCCTAGTCCGAAATGAGGCGAAGCCCCCGACATTTTCAATCGGGGGGTAGGGTGAGGGGGTGTTTAGAAGCCCCATTTGATCTGGAATTGGAGGCCCTGGTTCGGCGGTTGTTGGCCGGCCGGTTCTTGCCTGGTGCCTTCCAGGTTCAGCGTCAGCCCCGGGGTCGCTCCCCCGGTCACGTGCAGGCGCGTGCCGAGGCGGTAGGTCCGGTCCTGGCCGTCCGACAGGGTCGTGCCGGCATAGGGGGTCAGGAGGCCGGTGCCGAAGGGGGCGGCCACGCCATAGCCGATCTCCGCGTTCACCCGGCCGGTGGGGGTCTGCCGGGTCCCCTGCGGTGCCAGGCCGGCGGTGGTCTGCCGGGACCAGAGGCCGTCCACGCCGCTGGAGGCCGCGCCCCACGTGGGCGAGAGCGTCAGGGCCAGGCCCTGGCCATCCGCCCCCGGGGCGAGACGCAGGGTGCCGCTGGCACCCCATTCTTCATAGTCGGCGTCTTCGTGCGCCAGCAGGGCCCGCACGGCCCCTTCCACGGTCAGGCCGAGGGCCGGGTCCGCGTACTGCATCCGGCCGCCCAGTTCTACGCCGAACCCGGTCTCCGCGTCGCCCCAGTCATGCCGCAGCCCCACCTCCACCGTGGGCGTCAGACTCCGGCCTTCGGCCCACGTGACGCCCCGGCTGCCTTCCAGCACCAGCCGCAACCGGTGCGCGTCGGCCTCCGCCGATTCCATGCTCGTCACCGCGTCCGAGGTCGTCCGCGTGAGCATGGCGTCCGTGCGCGTGGCCAACTCAAAGCCCCCGGTCTCCGCCGCCGGCAGCAGAATGCCCCGGCCCCCGAAGGCCCCCATCACCAGATTCGTGTCCGTCTCCTTCGTCTCGCCGGTGTCCATCTCCAACTCCAATTGGCCCCACCCGTACCCCAGCAGGCCCCACACGGCCAGCCGGTCGTTCACCGCATACCGCAGGTAGGGATGGAGGCTCGTCAGGGTGTTCTCCAGGTCGCCCCGGCCGCGCTCTGCGGTCCCGGGCATGGTAAACGACCCGTCGCCCCGGCTGTGGGCCACGGCGAGCCCGGCGAGCAGCCGGTCCCATTCGCTATCCACCCCTACGGTGCCGGTGAGCACGTCCCCGTCCAGGGAGAGCGTGCCATCCCGGCCGTCAAACCGCGTGGCCGCCACCCGGCCCCAGGCCGTCAGGCGCGGGGTCCGGGCCGGGGCGTCGTCCGTGGCGCCCAGGGTCAGGCGGAAGGAACTGCCCACTAACACCTCGCGCAGCCGGAGGGGTTGGACGGTCTGCGAGCGGCCCAGCCGCGGGTCCGCCGCCGGCGCGTCCAGCCACGGGTCCGTCCCCGTGCCCCCGCGCCCCGCTGGCGTCGCGCCCGGGCCCAAGCCCAGCAGGCGCGCCACGCCCTGCAGCAGGGCCGACCCTCGCGCATCGGTCGCCGGCTCGTCCGGCTCTACCGCCGGCGTATCGGCCGCTGCCGCGCGTTGCCCCAGCGGCAGCCGGTAGCCGCCCACCGTCAGATGGGAGTCCTGCCCCGATGACCCCCGCAGCCGTTCACCCACCGCGTCCGTCACGTGCGTGGCCACCGTCCGCCCGAAGCGCACCAGCCACGCCAGCGGCACCGGGTCCGCATTGTTGATCGTACCCGTCGCCTCGGCGTCGTCGAGCCGCGCGCCCGACGGATTCGACAGCGTGAGCGTGAGCGTCTCGCCGTCGTCGTCCACCGTGTCGTCCAGCACCGTCACCGACACCGTCCTCGACGTCTCGCCGGGATCGAACGTCAGCGTCCCCGACGCGGACGTGTAGTCCGTCCCCGCCACCGCGGTGCCGTCCGCCGTCGCGTAGCCGACCGTCACCGCGGCCGACGCCGCGCGCGACAGCGTCACCGCGAACTCCAGCGTCGCCCCGGCGCCCTCCGTGGTCGCCGCGTTCGCGTTCGACAGCGGCCGGTCGGCGGCGGTGCAGATCGCGCCGTGCGCGTCGCAGTCGGTCGTCGGCGGCAGCGACACCGTCACGTCACCGTTGCCCGAGGGGTCCACGTGAATTTCCCGCAGGTCGTCGCGACCGTCCTTGCGCCGCGCGCTGACCACCTCGCCGCCCGTCACGCCGAACGACTCGTCCCTCAGCACCAGGTAGCTCACCGCCGGGTCCTCGCTGAACCGCACGTGGAACACGAACGTCGTGCCGTCGTGTTCGGCGGGCACCTTCTCGAAACTCGCGGTCAGCGGCACCACGTGCCGGTTCTCGATCGTGCCGGTGGCGCTCGCTGTCCCGAGCACCGCGCCCGAGGCGTTCGACAGCGTGACGGTGAACGTCTCGTCGCTCTCGTTCACGATGTCGTCGCCGATCGGCACCGGAACGGTCTTGCCGGTCTCGCCCGCCGCGAAGCTGAGCGTGCCGCTGGTCGCCGTGTAGTCCTCGCCGGCCGTCGCGCTGCCGTCCGAGGTCGCGTAGTCGACGGTCACCGCGGCGGTGGCCGCCCGGTCGAGCGTGACGGCGAACGCGATGGCGTCGTCGTCGCCCTCCTTGCCGCCGCCGCCGGAGATGCTCGCGGACGGCGCCACGTGCCGGTTCCGGATCGTGCCGGTCGCGCCGGCCGTCCCCAGGGTCGCGCCCGAGGCGTTCGACAGCGCGACGGTGAACGTCTCGTCGCCCTCGTTCACGTCGTCGTCGGCGATCGGGACGGTGATCGTCCCGCTCGTCGTGCCCGCGGCGAAGGTGAGCGTGCCGCTGGTCGCCGTGTAGTCGTCGTCGTCCGCCGTGCCGTTCGCGGTCGCGTAGTCGACGGTCACCGTATCGGTGCCCGCGCTGTCGAGCGTGACGGCGAACGCGATGGCGCTGTCGTCGCCCTCGGTGCCGCTGCCGCCGGAGATGCCCACCGTCGGCGTGACCGCGGCCGCCGGCCCGGCCACCGTCGCCGAGGGGCTGTTCGAGAGCGGCCGCGGGTCCTCCCCGTGCGTGCACACCGCGCCCGTCTCGCCGCAGGCCCGCTCGCCGGGCAGCGTGATCGTGACGGCCTCCCGGCCGTCGGGCTCGACCGTGATCTCCCACAGGTCGTGCCGCCCGTTCACCCGCCGCGCCCCGGTCACGTCGCCTTCGTCCACCTCGAAAGCGTCGTCCCGGAGCACCGCGTAGCTGATGCCCACGTCCTCGCTGAACTCGACCTGGAACGTGAACTCGCTGCTTCCGTCGTGGGTCTCCGGCAGGTTCTTGAAGCTCGCCGTCAGGCCATTCGCCGGCGCGTCATTCGCCGATATGGTGACGGTCGCCGTGCCGATCCGTGTCCCGTCATGGCTGGCCGCGACCGCAATGGTCTCGGCGCTCTCCTCGCCGCTGTCGTCCACTGCCGTGACGGTCGCCGTCACCGTGCCCTGCCCCGCCACAAGGGTAAGCGTCTCCGGTGAAACCACGAAGTCCGCCCCCTTCGCCGCCGTACTCCCGGTGAACTCCAGGGCAATCGCCTGGTCCGCCGCGAAGGTGACGCCGTTGGTGATCGCGACCGTCACCGTCGATGCCTCTCCCTCCGCTATCTCGGCAGGATTGACGGTGACGTCGAACGTGGCCGCGTCGTCATCCTCGACCTCGACCTCGGCCGAGGCTGCCCCGGGCGCGACCCGGTAGCCGGAGGTGGCCACGACAACTGCCGTGACCGTACTCGCAGCTTCCACCACGGCATCGTCATCGGTCGCCACGCTCAGGGTCCTGGCCGACTCGCCCGCCCCGAATGCCACCGTTTCCGGAGGCGCGCCGCTCAGCATCGCGCCGCTCTCCGTCACGCTCACCGTGACCGTCAACGCCGCCGCCGGATCCGTCCGGCTCAGCGTGAACGTTGCCGGGTCCCCCTCCGGCACCGAATCCGGTCCCGCGGCAATCGAGACCTCGGGAAACGCAGTCGTTGAGGGCGGATCCTCCGGCGGCGACGGATAGGCGACATCCGAATCCGTCCGTATCCACACGGTTGACGGCAGGCTCAAAACGCTCTGCGGCAACACTGTCAGTGGGTTGTGGCGCAGGTCGAGAACCTCCAGACTCGACAGCCCCTCGAAAATTTTCTCGTCCACGGAGGCTGCCCCGAACGCGTTATAGCCCAAGTCGAGCTTCTTCAGATTCGACAGCCCCTCGAAGATCCCGGCTTCGAGGCGCTCCGTGCCGAACCCGATATCCGGCCATTCGTACCGCTGGCTAAACATGTCAAGCACTTCGAGGTTCGACAGCCCTTCGAACATTCCCTTTGGCAAGGTAAGCAGGCGATTGCTCCCGATCTTCAGGATCCTCAGGTTCGTGAGGTTCCTGAAAGCCCCGGTGGCCAGATGCTTTACCGATCGGTCGTACTTGAGGTTGTTTCGTTCCAGATTGAGGATTCTCAAGTTATGAAGCCCCCCTGAAATAATCGGCCGTTATTTTCCCAACCGAGACTAGATTGTTGTTGGCAATATACAACTCCTCCAGTTGGCCGAGAATGCTCAGCGGCACACCGGCATCGGCAGGGCTGACCCTGAACCAGTTCTTGGAAAGATTGAGTTTTTTCAGACCCGTGAGCCCGTCGAAATCGCCATCCGCGAATCTTGACAAGTCGGCATCTCTGAAATCGAGCGTCCAGACCCCGGCGAGTTGCTCCGTCGTCAGGTTGGTCAGGTACACGGCATCGACGGGTGGAACCGCATCCGGACCTGCTTTGGTGCAGGTCGCCGTGGCACCGGGAACCTCGACCAAAATCGCGCTACGTACTTCCTTGGTGCGCATGCAGAACTGCTCGGCGTCGATCGGCGTCTGCGCGAGGGCGTTACCGCCGGTCAGGAGGACCGGTAGCGCGACGACGAGCGCCAGCAGCGCGGCGGCCGCCAGCACCCTGCGGCGCCGACTAGGTGGGCAAGTTGGAAGCCTGGAGTTCTCTTCTCTCTCGCTCTTGACAGATTGTACCATCATTGCGTCCCTCTCCAACTTCGATACATGGAATGGTCAGAAAAAAAGTGTTATGCCAGCCAGGCAAGCTTCGAGGATAGTGTGACGGCTACATGAACAGGAAAATAAGTCGAAGTATAGACAGAGAAATTTGTTTGTCAATAAAAAAAGTGAGTAAGTATACTTAAGTATTTTGAGCAAGCGTTTCAGTCAACAACAGAACGGTCGTTCGGGTACGTGGTCGCTCGTTCACGGGATGGCAAAGAAGGGTGCACCCCTGCACACGTTCCATGGACATGTACTCTACATGTACGGGGCTGTACAGACGCTGGGTTGTCGCAAAGAAAGGCAAAGACAAGTACCAACGAGCACGACACTGGATCCCCGATCAGGTCGGGGATGACAGGAGGGGGAAGAGGCGGGGATGGCGGGGCTACAAATACCTCTACCCCGGGTTAAGCCCGGGGCAGGCCTAATGCCCCCTTACCCCAGCCCATATCGGATGACGCGATGCTCATCCGACCTACGGGAACTCGGACAGGCACATAGGCCTGTCCCTACATTAGGAGGGAATTGTTTATGAAACGGACCGTTACGGCACGATGAAGGAGATGATGAGTAAGGACACGATGTTGATGACTTTGATCATCGGGTTGATCGCCGGACCGGCGGTATCTTTGAACGGATCGCCGACGGTATCGCCCGTCACCGCCGCCTTGTGGATTTCGGTTCCTTTGAGGCCCTGTTCTTCGATGTATTTTTTGGCATTATCCCAGGCCCCGCCGCCGCTCGTCATGGTAATGGCCAAAAACAGGCCCGTCACGATACTGCCGACCAACACGCCTCCCAGGGCCGCCGGACCTAACAGCACGCCGACCAGAATCGGGGAGATCACGGGGATGAGGCCGGGAACCAGCATTTTTTGAAGGGCGGCTTGGGTCACGATATCCACACACGTGCCATATTCCGGTTTCTGCGTGCCTTCCATAATCCCGGGGATTTCCCGGAATTGCCGGCGGACTTCTTCGACCACCAGGCCACCGGCCTGACCCACGGCCTTCAGACACAGCGCCCCGAAGATAAACGGCAGCATCCCGCCGATGAACAACCCCACTACAATGTTGGGGTCGGACAGATCAAAGGTCAGGCTTGGGTCACCGGCCCGGGCTTCCCGGGCATATTCCGCAAACAACACCAGGGCCGCCAACGCGGCCGAGCCGATGGCATAGCCCTTGGTCACCGCCTTGGTGGTATTCCCCACGGCATCGAGCGCATCCGTGATTTTTCGCACGTCTTCCCCCAAGTGGGACATCTCCGCAATGCCGCCCGCGTTATCCGTCACCGGACCGAATGCGTCAATCGCCACCACGATGCCCGCCATCGACAGCATGGCCACCGCGGCCACCGCGACCCCGTACAGCCCGCCGCCTTCGGCGCCGCCGCAAATCCCGAAACTCGATAAAATTGCCGCGACGATGACGACCACGGGCCACCCGGTGGACTGCATGCCCACGGCCAACCCGGCGATGATATTCGTCGCATGTCCGGTTTCACTCGCCTTGGCCACTTCGCGCACCGGGGCATAGGCCGTGGCCGTAAAATAATCGGTAATGAACACCAGGGCCAACGTCACCGCCAGGCCCAGGAGGGCCGCAATGAAATAACTGATGCCCGAGACTCCGCCGACGCCGTCCATCATGGAGGTGGTCACGGGAAAGAAGGCCACCGCGGCAAGGCCTCCACTGACGAACAAGCCTTTGTACAGGGCCGACATGATGCTCCCACCCTCACTGACCTTCACGAAGAAGATCCCGATAATGGTGGCAAAGACGGTCAGCCCGCCGAGGGCCAGGGGATACAGCACGGGGGCCACGTTTCCGGGAAAGAGACTCGTGGCCAGGACCATGGCTGCGACAATCGTCACGACGTAGGTCTCGAACAGGTCGGCCGCCATACCGGCACAGTCACCCACGTTGTCACCCACGTTGTCCGCAATCACCGCGGGGTTACGAGGGTCGTCTTCGGGAATACCGGCTTCAACTTTTCCGACGAGGTCGGCTCCCACGTCCGCGGCCTTGGTGTAAATGCCTCCCCCGACGCGGGCAAAGACTGAAATGAGGCTGCCTCCAAACCCAAGGCTGATGAGGGCGTGCACGGCTTTTTCCTGCCCTGCAATCGCGGACCCGATGGCATAAAAGCCAGCCAGCGCCACCAGTCCCAACCCGATGAGCAGCAGGCCGGTGACCGCGCCACCTTTAAAGGCGACTTGCAGTGCCGGGTCCAACCCCTGCGAGGCGGCCTGCGCCGTCCGCACGTTGGCCCGCACGGCAATCACCATGCCGACGTACCCGGCGAGTGCCGAGGCTGCGGCGCCCACCACGAACCCCATCGCCGGCAACAACCCGAAATTGTCCGACCATATCCCGGTCAGCCACAAAATCAGAAACATGATGCCCGCCACAATGCCGACGGTCCGATATTGGCGCTTCAGGTAGGCGGAGGCGCCTTCCTGGATCGCTAACGCAATGGTTTGCATGGTCTCGTTTCCGGCGTCCTGTCGAAGGACCCAAAAGGTGAGATACACCCCATAGGCAATACCCACGACGCCGGACACTAACGCAAAGATAATCACCGAGCTCTCAATATTCACGGAACGCCCCCTTTGTCAGACGAAGAATTGAGGAATTTTGGATTTTGGATTGTGAATTGTGGATTGGAAAATTAGAAATCAAAAATCCACAATCAAAAATGCTTTCCTGGGCATCGTACAGAAGACTATCGCTGAAAGGCCAATTATTTTAGCCAGCGCGGGTTGAATGTTCAAGGAGAAATCCATTCCATTCTCAACGTCACGTCATCATGACATAACATTTCTTGCAGTTGTATGTGTTCAGTCATTCGCTGACAATTCTCGCCTCGTCTTTCCCCTCCTTTGCTTGTCCTGAGCGTAGCCGAAGGATCAGGAGGGGTGAGGGGAGGTAGAGGCTATGACCAGGACGGCGAACCCCCGTGCTCCATGGACGGGTGGCTCTACCCCACCCCCGCTTTCGCGGGGGCATGCCTAGCTCACCCTCCCCTTACAAAGGGGAGGAAAACGAAGGCCCTTTTTTCTTGGTTCCCCTCTTGTGGTCAGCCCCTCATTCTGTCAGCGAATTAGTGAACATTTACAATCCTGAGCGAAGCGCCTGTCCTGAGTCTGTCGAAGGAAAGGATCTGTTTTTCAAGACGTTCGGTTGTTGAGTGAGAGATTCCTCGCTTCGCTCGGAATGACAATTATGGTGTGGTCAGCCCCTGATTCTGTCAACGAATGAACATGTACGCCCGTCCACTTCATGTTTCACAACTTCAGCATTTCACAAAAACGAGTAAAGGGGAGCACCCTGGCTTTTGATTCAGCCTGTTCATAGTCCCTGTCACCGGCGTGGACCTGGTAAAAACAGGGTATGTCCGTCCTCCGGGAAAAGTAGGTGATATTTCGGCTCAGGTTCCGTTCACCCGTTTTGCATTCAACGGCAAACAACGGTTTATTGTTTTCAACGACGACGAAGTCCAGTTCTCTTCCATTGGCGTCCCTGACGAACCTCAACGCCATGTCATCGCCTTTGGTATCTTCCCTGAAATGGCAGTACTTTAATAAATGAGACGCCACCATGTTTTCGAAACGCGCGCTTTCATCTCCGCAGAGAGACCAGTCCCACAGATACAACTTCCTTTCTTTTTTCATGGCGCGCAGGTGAGGTAATCCATAGGGTGGAATCCTGAAACAGTAATACAGGTTTTCCAGGATCGTAATCCACCTGTCCGCGGTTTCATAGGCAACGGACAAGTCCTGTTTCAGGTTGTTGATCGAAAGAATGGAAGACACCTTATCCGGCAACGTCCCGGCCAGTAGATGCAATTGCGATACTTCCTTGACGTGCTCCAGGTTGATCAAGTCCTCCTGAATGACGCGACTTTGTCTTTCCCGCTGCCATCTTTTCCAATGCCGGGCATTTTGCTTCAGAAACGGCTCGGGAAAACCTCCATAGCGTAACAGGAGGGCCACGTCCGACTTTGTCGGTTTGCCGTTCAGTTCATACAATGAAAAGGGGTGTAAGCGATGGTAATGATAACGCCCCTGTAATGAGTCCCCTCCTCTCCGATAATGATCCAGGCGTGCGGAGCCGGTAATCAGGAAACGCTTGTGTGATTTATGTTTGTCGTAAAAACCTTTGACCAGGTTACGCCAATGCTTGTATTTGTGGATTTCGTCAAAAATAAGCAGCGGTTGCTCCGCCGGCAGGCTCCCCTCCAAGAGCATGTGCCGTACCTCACGCAAGTCCCAATTGAGGTACGCCGGATGGGATTCATCGGCATCTTTGATCAGGCTGAGAGAAAGCGTTGTTTTACCAACCTGCCTGGGTCCACCCAAAAAGACCATTTTCTCAGCCAAGTCTGCTTTGATACTGGTCGTCAAATACCGTTTCATGGCTTTCCACAAGATATTTTTTATATGTAAACTTTAGACTGCATACTATAATATACATGTGTGTTTTAGAGTCAACAAGAAACTTACCTCATTATGGACCGTATGGATTCACCAATGAGTTGCTTATGTGCGGGTCTTCTGTTACTGTGAGGACCAGTTGCTTATTCACTCGTTCACATTCACCACTGAGACAACATTATGGCTTGGGAACCGAAAGATCCATGGGGTCAGCAAGGCGGGGCCGATCCGCTTGATGACGTCCTCAAAAAAGCGAAAGAGCAATGGCAACGGATGAAGCCGACGCGTGGAATGAAGTCCATCATCCTGATCGTCGCGGGCATTCTGGTGCTCTCTCAAGCCGTGTTCAAAGTCGAGCCCGATGAAGAAGGGCTCGTCAAGCGGTTCGGCGACGTGGTTCGGACCGTCGCACCAGGGCCCCACCTCAAATTGCCATTTTTTGAAACCGTCGTCACACCGAAGGTTGAAAAACTCCACCGTATCGAAGTCGGGTTTCGCACCAATACCCGTGGACGGGCTCAAATCGTCCCGCAGGAAGCCCTCATGCTGACCGGAGACATGAACATTCTCTCCGTTGAATTCATTGTCCAATACAAAATCAGCAATGCCAAAGAGTACCTGTTCAACGTGGCGGATATTGAAGGAACCATACAGAAAGCGGCAGAAGCCGCGATGCGGGAAATTATCGGCAAAAATAAAATCGACGAGGCGTTGACCGTGGGCAAAGCCGCGATCCAGCAGTCCACGCAGGAATTACTGCAAACCATCGTCGATGAATATGAGGGTGGCATCCAGATTGCCACCGTACAATTGCTCGATGTCAATCCGCCCCAGAAAGTAGCCAAGTTCTTTAAAGACGTCGCCAGTGCCAAGGAGGAACGGGAACAGCTGATCAACCAGGCCCATGGGTATCGGAACGACATCATTCCGAAAGCCAAAGGGCAAGCCGCACAAGACGTCAATCAAGCCAAAGGATATGCCCAGGCCAGAGTCGCTCGATCCGAAGGTGAAGCCAACCACTTTTTGCAAACGTTGGCGGAATACAAAAAAGCCAAAAACGTCATTGGTAAGCGGCTCTATATCGAAACCATGGAAGAAGTCCTCTCCGACGTCGACAAGATTATTCTCGATTCAACAGCCGCGGGTAACGTCTTGCCGTACTTGCCATTGGATCGGTTGCAGAAACTGCCGGGCAGAAAGGCGGAGACTACCCCCTGATGAAACAAAACCTGTTTATCGGCATCGCCGTCGTCCTGGTCCTGCTGGTCGTGTTGGGGGCCTCTCCGTTCTTCATTCTTGATTTAACCCAAACGGCCATTGTGGTCCAACTCGGGAAACCCAAACGAACCGTGACGGAGCCGGGGCTCAAATTCAAAGTTCCCTTTGTCCAGGAAGTGCGATACTTCGACAAGCGACTCCTGGATTATGACGTTGCCGCTCGCGAAGTCATTACCCAGGACAAAAAAACCATTTTGATCGACAATTTCGCCAAATGGAAAATCGTCGATCCACTGGAAGTCTACAAGGCGTTCCAAACGCAACGGGGTGCGCTTCAACGGCTGGACGATATCATTTACTCCGAGCTTCGCGTGGAACTGGGTCGCCACGAGCTTTCGGAAATTGTCTCCGCGAACCGTTCGTTGATCATGTCCGAGGTCGCCAAACGCGCCAATCAAAAAGCCTCGAGATACGGTTTGGAAGTCCTGGACGTCCGAATCAAACGCGCGGACCTGCCTGAACAAAATGCCAAGGCCGTGTTTGATCGGATGCAAGCCGAGCGGGAGCGGATCGCCAAACAATACAAGGCTGAAGGCGCGGAAGAAGCGCAGAAAATTCGTTCGGAAGCCGAAAAGGATCGACAAATTCTCATAGCCGAGGCCTACAAAACCGCCCAGGAAATTCGTGGTGAAGGTGATGCGAAAGCCTTCAAGATTTACGCCACTGCGTATAACCAGGATCCTAAATTTTTTGAATTCGTTCGTACCATGGAAGCCTACCGGAAAATATTCGCCAAAGACACGACCATGGTGCTGAGCCCTGACTCTGAATTTTTGAAATTCCTCAAGAAACAGAAACCCTGAGGCGAACATTTTTGATTGTGGATTGAAGGGCATTTTTGATTTTGAATTGTGGATTTTTGATTTTAGATTTTCCAAATCCACAATCAGCAATCCACAATCCACAATTCCTTTAATCCACAATTCCCCCTCCGCAGTCCCAAATCAAAAATCCACAATCCGCAATCCACAATTCCCTCCTCCATGAATGAAAATGAATTGAAAGCCAGGACGAAGCAGTTCGGGTTGGACATCATGAATCTTGTGGATGGATTGCCGAAAGCGACTACGGGGCGAGCACTAGGAAGCCAACTTGTACGAAGTGGAACATTCGTTGGTGCCAACTATCGCGCTGCCTGCCGCAGCCGTTCGAAAGCGGAGTTCATAGCCAAAATCGGCATTGTCGCCGAAGAGGCCGACGAATCGGCATTCTGGCTCGAACTGATTATGGATGGTGGAATCCTCAAGCCGAAACTTGTCTCTCCTCTTCATCAGGAAGCCGAAGAGTTGACAGCCATCTTCACCGCCTCAGGTCGTACCGCAAAGACCAGGAAGTAATTGCTGATTGCTGATTTTTTGTAATCCCAAATCCACAGTCCCAAATCCACAATCCGCAATTCAAAATCCACAATTCCCCACCATGGCCAATCAAGCCCATCTTGATCTGTTACTCCAAGGCCTGGAAGTCTGGAATAAATTCCGACGGACCCAGCCAACCGTGCAACCCGACCTCCGGGAAGCAGACCTCTCGGGTTATGATTTCACGAGAATGGATTTTACCAGGTGCGACCTGACCGGCGCGGATTTGTCTGATGCCTACTTGCTTCGGGCTACTCTGGAAGAAGCCGATTTGACCGAAGCCAATCTCACGGAAGCGGACGTCATCGAAGCCAATCTGCTCAAGGCGACCCTCACCAATGCGACGCTCGTGATGGCGGATTTCAGTGGAACGGGCCTGATCCGTGCGAATCTCGCAGGCGCGGATTTAACCAAGGCCAACCTGACGCGCGCCTCACTGCCGTGGGGAAATTTACAGGGGTGCAGGTTCGTGCAAACCAACCTGAAAATGGCTGACCTGCGAGAAGCCAACCTTACGGGATCGGACTTATCCGAAGCCAACCTGCAAGACGCCTCTCTGACCGGAACCATCTTCCAACGCGCGAATCTACAAGGCGCAAAAAACGTCTCCATGGTGTACCTCGGCAAGGCGAAGACGCTTTTCCAAGCCAGCCTCGATCCTCAGATTCACGAAGCAGTTGAGAGGGACTATCCCCACCTGCTGAGTCAATCGTAACCCCCTAGGTCAATTGATACGAAAATAACCTCTTCTGTCATTCCTGTATGTGTTCAGTCATTCGTTGACAATTTCTGCAGTTTTCTTCTGCGCTTTAGTTCCCCTCCTTTGTAAGGAGGGGTGAGGGGAGGTAGAGCCTGGGTCGGGGTGAGCAGTCCGCGTGTACTGGTCGGTGTTGTTGCCCCTTGGGTATGCGACTCTACCCCACCCCCGCTTTCGCGGGGGCATGCCTAGCTCACCCTCCCCTTACAAAGGGGAGGAACAAGACGGCCCTTCTTGTGGTCAGTCCCTTCATGCTGTCAACGAATTAGTGAACATCTACAATTCCCGACGCTTGTCCCCGACGTTTGTAATCGGGGATCCAGGCAATCTACGGGAATCCAGAGTCGTTCTCTTTACGGACGAAGAAAAAACCCTGGATCCTTTACTTGACTGGATCCATTCCTTGATTGGATCCCCGATCAGGTCGGGGACAGGCGTCGGGGACAAGCGTCGAGGATGACAGGGGGGTCTGCGAGGAGGACGCCGAAATCACAGCCTCATGTATCGCAGGGAGCGGGTCCATGATTCCGTCTGATGAGAACGAGACGGCCCAGGAGATGCTCGGGCGGGTTCATGGCAGGCTCGATCAAATCGACTCGCGGGCCCACGCCTTGAACAAGACGAAGGCCATCGGAGGTCTGCACGAATCCTTTGGCGCGCAGGGCGTGGCGTGCTTGAATCCGGCGGACCAGCGTCTCGGGGTCGATCCCCGGCTCAACGACGCATTCTTCCGACTCAAACGCCTCGTGGGTATGTGGTTCACGTGTCGATGGCTTGCCGGCTCGCTGGGAAAGCTTCCCGGGATCAGGAGGAAACAACACCGTCGTACTGACGCGGGCGTGAACGGCTGGAACGATGGGAGCCCCCGGGGCCAGGTGCTGCACCCGTTCATGGACCTGCTCACGTTGTTCCGAAGGCACAAGATCCATTTTGTTCAGAATCAACAAGTCGGCCGATGACACCTGCTGTTCAAAGGTCCCTTCCAGGTCACGCCCTTCAGCTACCTGTTCGGCATTCACCACCACCGCCGAGAGACACTCACCGACCCATTCGGACACCGGTTCCCGCCAAAAATTCAGGAGCGTGTCAAAGGGTAAAGCCACACCGGACGTTTCGACCACGATCCGATCCGGATGAACCTCTTCCCGGATCCGTTGAAGTGTCGTCACGAGTTCATCGGAAAGTTTGCAACAGACGCACCCGCCTTCCAATTCGACGTAACTTTGGCCGGCCTGGTTCCCCAACAGGGCCTGGTCGATTCCCAACTCACCGAATTCATTCGACACGACCGCTATCCGCACTCCTTGGGCTTGCGCCTCTTCAAGCAGGTGCCGAACGAGCGTGGTTTTCCCGGCACCCAGGAATCCGGACACGACCAGTGCCGGCACGCCAGTGACCGGCAAGGCACCTGCCGGTTTCTTGTGCTCAAGCGATGAAGGGGGATTGTCTTGGGGCGACATCATTTTGGATTGCTGATTTTGAATTGCTGATTTTTCAAATCCACAATCAAGAATCCAAAATCAAAAATGAGAATTGTGGATTTTAAATGTTTGACAACCACCCTCTGGCTTTATGAGAATGCCTGAATGGACACGCCTTCGCCAACCTCATCAGACGTCCCGTCGGAGACGGACCTTCCCGACCGCCAATGCACCTGGTGCCGGGTCAACATGCATAAACGACTGGTGGCCGACGGCCGCTTTATTCATTACACCTGCCCGGCCTGTCTTTTTCAACATACCAGCAAACAGAAACACTCCTAAACGCTCAGGAAGTTGCTCCCACCGTCTTGCTGCGACCAGGGAAAAATCCGGGCTAGAATAAATTCGACACGATGCGCGTTCCACCGACCCACGTGCCGATGACGCTGCCGATGGTGGGTAACAAAAAGGCCAGGAACACCCGTAACAGCCGGCTTTGCCACCAGCGCCGCGGAATGGCCACGTCCTCGGCCACGGTCTGAAATTCACGAACGAGCGGTGGTTGCATATAGGCTTGGACAAATGCCGTCACGTACCCGACGCCGATCACCGGCGTCAGACTCGTAAACGGCGCTCCGGCCACTGCCACGACAATCGTGAACGGGTGGGCCCAGGCCAGTACTGCCCCCAAGCCACTGGGCACGCCGTTGGCCACGATCCAAAAGATGGCGTTGTCTCCGGCTGCTGCGGCCCCTTTTTGATAGCCGATCAAGGCGATTGACCCGACAATAATGGCCGGGATAGCCCACCCTACCCATTTCCATACCGGCGACACGGGAGGGATCACGTCCAAGCCGTCCAGGTTGCCCCGCTCGCCTTGGAGAATGGCCTTAATCCCCTCCACGTGTCCGGCTCCGACCACCGAGACGAGCGTCTTGCCTTCGGCCTGCAAGGTTTTTTCCGCCAAATAGTGGTCCCGTTCGTCGATCAATGCCGTTTTCAACGTTGGAATTTCCTTGCCTAATTCCTGCATCATCTCGGACAGCACGTCCTGCTTTTTCAAATCCTGTAAAGATTCCTCGCTCACGGGCTTGGTGTCGAACACGCTCAAAATCAGCGACGAGACCAGCATGCTTTTCTTGAAGAACGGGGTGGACCGCCAGGCACGTCGCATGGTGACGCGTACGTCGCGGTCGCAGAGGAAAATGGGAATGTCGTGCTTTTTGGCCACGTTGATGGCTTCCAGCATCTCGGTGCCGGGCAGGACACCAAGCTGAGCCCCCAGTCGCTTTTGATAGGAGGCCAACAGGACGTTGGCCAACATGGTACTGAGCTGTTTTTTGCGGATCACCTCTTTGAGGTCGAATGACTCCCATTTCTGCTGCTGGGACAAGGCTTCGTACCGGCGGGCATCCAATTCCACGCAGACCGCATCCGGACGTTCCTCTTCGATGACGGCACGAACCAAATCCGCGGACTCCTGTGACACGTGTACCGTCCCGACCAAGATAATCGTTTTGTCTTGAACGGTCAGGACGTGCACTTCCGGAGAAGATCGGACGTTCACGGGAGCGGCCTCTCTTGCGTTGAGTTCTGCTGCGTGTGAGAGCAAAGTGGATACGTTGAACAACCCATAAACAAATCAAAGCGTCCTTTCCTTTCAATTAGAAATCCTGCTCTACACTTTGGACATATATCACATGGACTTGTTTTTCCTTTTGCTTGGGTTCGCTCAAGCATGACCGAGCTATTTCCGTTGTTAATAATCTCCTTGATGAAGCGAGAAGGGCGATCTTGTTGCGCGAGCAGAAAGACTTTCCGTTTAGCGCGCGTCAACGCGACGTAAAAGAGCCGCCGCTCTTCAGCGAACTCAAACGGGTCCGCTTTGGGCGTGACCAATTTCAATATCGGATCATCCTCAATTTCACATGGAAAGCTGTGACGGCCTGAGTTCATTCCCAACACAATGACATAGTCTGCCTCCAACCCCTTGGACTTGTGAATGGTCATGCATTGAATATCCAGTTCGCTATAGCTTCTTTGCCATTCGAGCAGTTGTGTTTGCGGTAAGCACAAACGGTTATAGCGTGCCAGAATGTAAACGGATTTTTTCCCAGAGTCGTCGTTCGTCACAATCTCGCTTAACTTTGTCTCTATAAGCGGCGCAACCTGCTCGTCAAGTTGATAGTAGACGACGTGCACCACACCTTCACACAGGGGATCACCTGCACGGATTTCTTTCTGAATCTGGCTTGAATTTTTCTGAACAAACTGCGAAGCGACGTTGACAATGCCTTGGTTGGACCGAAAATTTTGTGTAAGTTGGTCTTCTGCGGCGACACCGAACTCGTCGCAAAAATTTGTCATGATAAAAATATCTGCTCCTGCAAAGCGATAGATCGCCTGCCAGTCGTCTCCTACCGCAAATAACTTACAATCCTGATTCTGGTCTAGCATGGCACGTAACATCTCCGCGCGGGACCACGAAATATCCTGAAACTCATCAACTAAAATCAATTTGTAAAGATGCCTTACACTCCCGTCTCGCAATGAGTCAGATGCCTTGGCCAGCATGTCATCAAAGTCCAGCTCATTGCTGTCGTGCAATTTTCTATCGTAGATTACTCGCAATGGAATAATGACATTAAGGAACGCTTCTGCCCGAAGTCGTTCAAACCCACTGAAGCCGCCAAGACGGGAATGCAGAACTTCTTTTGTTGATCCTGTAGATTTCCAGTGTGAAAGAAAAGTTTGCATTAAAGAATATATGGGTCTTGTGTAATCTTCTGATATCCGTTCGATGATTTCTTCGGGTGCAGGTGGTATCGCTTCATCAAACGCCCCGTATCTTTTTAGCTCTGCCCCTAGATGATCGAAGATGGTGCCATTGCGGAACATCGCCGAAGTTGTCTCAATCAATTGTGTGCCATGCTGCTGATGCATTTGACGTTTCCACTCAACGCCGTCAACATAATCCGGCGAGAAAAAGTCAGGCGGTTTTCCATTTTCATCCAGGGCCAAATGCTCATGATAAACTTCTTCATGATAAACTTCTAATTGTGGATAGTAAAAATCAGGTCTATATTGACTGTGGTCCTGGGTTGCTAAGTTGTGCTTATAGTCTCTTTCATATTCGTATTGGATGCCGTTTACGTAAAGCCAGTTAGCTATGGCACATTCTTCCAGAGAGCGCACACAGTCGCCTTTGATGGTGCGAACTTTTACTTTGTTTCCTACTAACCGTTCAGCACGAATCGCAAGCAGATATAGCTCATATTCTTTCCAACTGTGAAAGAAATGCAAAGGTTTCATCGCCCAACAAAAATATGAAAACAGATTCGCCAGATGAGCGAAAAAACCTGGGTCGATTTTGCAAAGTTCGCTGACAAGTCTTTCTACTACCTGTCCGAGATTTTCGCCAAGATTAACTGCCCAATCTGCAACTTTTGGCTTTGCACCCTTGGCCTCGCTGATAAATTTCAGACCGAGAGCGTGGAAAGTTTCCACCCTAACCTCATTGACGTTCAAATCACCAAGCCGCTCGTTAATTCTTTGTCTCAACTCATTTGCGGCGTTTCTGTTGAAAGCGAGTGCGACGATTTGTGATGGGTCACAGAAATTTTTCTTCAGAGCATAGCCGATTTTTCCAACAATGGCAGAGGTCTTGCCAGAGCCTGCTGAGGCAATCAGCAAATGATGATCTTCCATGACAATTGCCGCTCGGCGCTGTTCTTTTGTGAGAGGGTTTTTCTCCACACGGTCAAAGAAGTCTGCCTGATGTATCAGCTCCTGTTTTATAAATTCTTCATTATGTTCGTGCAGTCTGGTACGCTTACCGAGTAAATCTTCGATCTGAACAGACAAGTGAGAGACATCAGAAGTCATAACGTTTCGATCAAACAGAGGATGCCGCAAAACATGGTCCAATTCTTGGGTGACAGGACACTCTTTGCACCATCGATCCACATCGCGGTTGGCTAAATATTGTTTCTGTTTATAAAATTCATCCAAACTTCTTGTTATTTCTTCCTTGTCTATTTCAATGAGCAGACGTTGACTGACCTGTTTCGCAATCGCGTTGCGCAACTTCAAGGCAGCGAAATTTGATAAGCCAGGTAGAAAAACTGCCTTATCACTATCGGTGCGGATAATAAGTTTCTTCCACCATAGCAGGTGGTGACTGATACTAGCGTCTTTGACTGAGGTAAAGGGAATTTTCCATTGTCGCCCGTCGCGATTAAAGATACAGGCATCGTTCAACAACAACCGCCAGCTTGATCTAGTTATAATCAGGCGCGCGAGAAATCCTGGTTGGTACGTAAATGAACGTTGTCGTCCCATATACAAAACTGCTCATCTCCCTGTCGGAACAATTCTTGTAGGAAAAGGATCTACCTGCGTCTCCCCCGTTGCATACCACAATTTCCCATTCACTTTTCTCATATAGAGAGCCCGTGATGAAGACGCAACAACTCCAGGTTTCCAGTTACCGATTATCCTATTGGCATGCGACACAACGAGCCCGCCATGAACCGGGAGACGTTCTCGACTGTGTCTTTTGTCAATATGCTGAAGGAGTCGCGTTAATGAAAGACGTGGTAGCCCACCTGAAGGGAAAAGGTTTTCCGATCATTGAGTATGATGAGCGCTCATTTATTGTCGAACTCCAAAACATCGAACCCCGGACCCCTCACGATTCCCTCGCCACGAAACAGGCCCTGTTTGACTATATCGGCGGCACGCAACGGGGTTGACCCAATACAAACGGCTTCGACGGCCGTCCGGCCTTACAAATCCAACATGTACGTGACGTTATCTCCCCCGAACGCCTTGACTTTGCCTTCGATCATCTTTTCGTTTTGACTGTACACTCTCACGGTGACATCCTGAAGACCCGTTAACGACTTCATCTGCTGCATCAGCATCAGCACGATCTTTCTGCTACGATCCCGATCAACCGCCAACCGTCTGTAAAACTCTTCGGAGACGTGCAGTTGCAGGAGGTCCCCCTTGACCATAAGGTCATCCACGGCCGCGGCCTGGCCTAACTGCGCACGTATACGCTCGGCTATCTGTTCATCCGTCAAGGCTTGACTCATTTCGTTTGCAGACCTTTCACGTGAATGATTGACACATCGAGGTGATCGCGATTTTTGGGGAACTATCCAGGAATGTTGATAATATATGCTCTCGTTTCGCGGTTAGTCTAATCCCCCTCCTTTGTTGTACTGTCCCGTGTGATTCCCTAGACTCTTCTGCTATCATGCGTGGCATCGACTATGTCCACCAGAGGAGGACCCATGGACATCAAACTGCATAAGTTAGCTCGCACGACTCCCGCCACCCGCCGCTACATCCAGACCGCCCCCAAAAGCGCCGCGACCTTGGCCCGGGAACTCGGGGTCGCTGTGACCACCATCTATAAATGGAAGCGCGCCGGCCGGGTCCACGATGGCTCCCATGTCCGGCACCAGCTCCATGCCAGTACCTCCCCCGAGCAGGAAGCCCTTATCGCCGAATTGCGCACCCAATTGCGGTTGTCCCTCGACGATGTCACGGAGGTCCTGAACCGCTGTAGTGCGACCCCCTTAAGTCGGAGCGCGATCCATCGCTGCTTGGTGCGGCTGGGCGTCGCGCGGTTGCCCCCCGCCTCCCCCGACGCGCCGCCGGTGGGGCGGTTCGCGGCCACCCCCTGCGGCTACATTCATCTGGATCTGAAAGTGTTAAGCAAATGACAGAAGCAACCCAGTTATGTGTTCGTGGCCATTGACCGCGCCACCCGCTATGTCTGGGTCAAGGTGCTGGCCCGGCGGACGGCCGCCACGGTGACGCAGGCCGTCGAAGAATTCCTGGCCGCGTTTCCGCACAAAGTGCACACCATCTTGACCGATAATGATGGCGCGTTTACCGATCGGTTTGCCGTGCACAAGCAAGGCAAACCGGCGGGCCAGCCGAGCGGCACGCATCGCCTGGCTCACGTGTGCCGGGCGCATGGGATCACTCATCGCCTGATCCGGCCCTATCATCCGCAGACCAATGGCATGGTGGAACGCTTTAACCGGCGGCTGAGTGACGCGTTACAGAGCCAGCCCCCGCTCCGGGCCCATTGCAGCAATCGGTTTCGGAGTCACGCCGAGCGGAACGCCTTTATCACACGGGTGGTGGACAATTACAATCGCACCCGGTTAAGGTGCCTCAACTATCAGGCCCCTTTGCACTTGTTACAGAATCTCACGGGACACAACACTTTGTAAGGAGGGGAAGGGGAGGTAGAGTTTCAGGCGAGGATGACGAGAAGCGGTCCAAGCCACCAAGTTCATGCCCTCTGTGCATCCGACTCTACCCCACCTAACCTCCCCTTACAAAGGGGAGGTACAGAACGGGAACCTAGGCGATTCGTTCCGTCGCCTGTTCCAACCAACCAGCCGTGGACGAATCAACCAGCGGCCCGATGACCTCACGCACACGGGCGTGGTAGGCATTGAGCCACTCTCTTTCCGTTGCATTCAATAAGTTCCCGTCGATAAGCGAGACATCAAACGGCACAAGCGTGATCGTCTCGAACGCGAACCATTCCCGTCCTCCCCCGTTACCCGTCGCAGCAGGGATCACCACAACGAGGTTTTCCAACCGAATCCCGTATTCTCCGCTTTTGTAATACCCGGGTTCGTTTGAAAGAATCATCCCGGGCTGCAACGCGACCGCATGCCCTCCTTTCGAGATACGCTGCGGGCCTTCGTGGACGCCCAAGTAACTCCCGACCCCGTGCCCGGTCCCATGATCATAATCCAACCCCACCTCCCAAAGCGGCCGCCGGGCCAGGGTATCGAGTTGTGCGCCGGTCGTTCCTTTCGGAAAGGTGGCCATGGCGAGGGCAATATGTCCTTTGAGGACACGGGTGTACCGATCCCGGTGCTCCGGTAGAGAGGACCCGATGGCAATCGTTCTGGTGATATCGGTCGTACCGTCCAAATACTGTCCTCCTGAATCCACCAGGTATAACGTGCCGGGTGCAAGCAATCGAGTCTGCCGGTCGGTTGCCCGGTAATGCACGATGGCCCCATTGGGACCGGCCGCTGAAATCGTGGGAAAACTCATATCCTGCCAGAGCGGTTGCCGGCGGCGACAAGCCTCAAGATACGATTGGGCATCGCATTCGGAGAGTTGGCCCTTCCGCGCTTCTTGACTCAACCAGGCGAGAAATTCACACACCGCGGCGCCATCTCTTTTTTGCGCTTCCCGTGCCCCACTGATCTCCGCCTCATTTTTGCAGGCCTTGGGCAAGAAGCACGGGTCTTCCCCTTCGAGCACTTGGGCCCCGGCTCGAGCCAGGCGCTCGGGAATCCAACTCGCCGTACGCTTGGGATCGCACAACACGCGCTCGCCCACCTTTCCCAATTGTTCCAAGGCGTCATGGAATTCGGAGACGGGACGAATCCGCACGGCTGACCCCAGGTGCGGTGCCAAGGTATCGGACACTTTGTGCGTATCGAGAAAGAGCGACGCCGTACCGTCACGATACAGCAGGGCGAAGCCAAGTGGTAACGGCGTATGCTCCACGTCACCGCCGCGAACGTTAAAGAGCCAGGCGATGGAATCCGGAGCCGTCAGGACCGCAACCCCGATCTCATCGTTTTTGAACGTCATGGAAAGCTGGTGTCGCTTGTCTTCCGAGGACTTTCCCGTATAGGCGAGATCATGCGGCACCACCTTGGCTGCGGGAGGCGCGGGACGAGTATCCCATAACGCATCGATGGGATTCGGTTCACATGGAATCAACACGGCGCCGGCTCTGGAACAGGCTTCTGCCAATTGTTTGACTTCCTGCGGCGTATGCAGCCACGGATCATACCCCAGTTGGTCACCGGGCCGGAGAACGGCGGACAACCACGAATGCACCGGTTCCTCAATGAGATGCCGGGGGGCAAACACCTGCACGTCGACTTGAGTTCGGACTTGCAGGGTATAGCGTCCGTCCACGAAGATTGCGGCCTGCTCGGAGAGCACCACCGCCGTCCCTGCCGACCCCGTAAACCCCGTCAACCACGCCAACCGCTCGGCACAAGCCGGCAAATACTCATTCTGGTACTCGTCGGCATGAGGGACGATGAATCCGCCCAACCCTTGCCGGATGAGCTCAGCGCGAAACGCGTGCATTCGTTCTGCAGTCAATGGGGAAACCTTCCTTCAACTCTAAACCGACCAATTTTTCAAAATATCACGTCGGTACTGTTCTGGCAAAAAGCGGGACGGCTCACCGGACCGCTGAACGTCTTGTGAAAGACAACCACTCCTTTCTCGACCGCTCACCCATGATGCCGACGAGGGCCGACATACACGGGCCATGGTGGATTCCCTAAACGTGTTTCGTTTAATATGAGCCGCAAGGAGCGCGACCGCTATGAACAGGAAACGTAAATCCATGCCCGCCTTCGAAAGTGAGGGGGAAGAACGGGTCTTCTGGGAAAGTCACGACTCGACCGACCACGTGGACTGGAGCAAGGCCCAACGTGTCCGTTTTCCAAATCTTAAACCGTCCACCAAGCCGATTTCCCTGAGATTGCCGGTTGCTCTGCTTGAGCAAATCAAGACCGAGGCCAACAAGAGGGATGTCCCTTACCAGTCACTGATTAAGGTCTGGCTGTCCGAAAAGATTGCTTCCATCTAGGCCAAGCATCCTCTTCTCTCATCAGCCGGTCCGGAGTTGGCGTGAGGTATCCTTCGTTTTACCGGGCTGGGAAGAATGAACAATGCCGTTTAAGAACCGAGCGCGGCCTTGACCGTTTCGCCGATCTCCGCGGGATTGCGAACGACTTGCACTCCGGCGGCTTCGAGGGCTGCGATTTTTTCTTTCGCCGTGCCTTGCCCGCCGGTAATTATCGCCCCGGCGTGGCCCATGCGCCGGCCCGGAGGCGCCGTCATGCCTGCGATAAATCCAATGACCGGCTTCGTCATTTCTCTTTTGATGAACGCGGCGGCTTTTTCCTCGGCGTCCCCGCCGATCTCCCCGATCATGACCACGGCTTTCGTCTCCTCGTCGTGCTCGAACATTTGAAGCAGGTCGATGTATCCCGTGCCGATGACAGGATCGCCTCCGATGCCCACGCAGGTCGTCTCACCAAGCCCTAAATTCGTCAACTGGTTCACGGCTTCATAGGTCAGGGTGCCACTGCGGGATATCACGCCGACCTTTCCTTTTTTATGAATGAACCCGGGCATGATGCCGATCTTGCACTCGTCCGCCGTGATGATCCCTGGACAATTGGGACCGATGAGCCGGGTCTGCGTACTGGCCAGAGCGCGTTTCACCCTGACCATTTCATTGACGGGAATCCCTTCCGTGATGCACACCACCAACCAGATTCCCGCAGTGGCCGCTTCGAGGATCGCATCGGCGGCAAAAGGAGGAGGCACAAAAATCAACGACGTGGTGGCTTCCGTCTCTTTCACGGCGTCACGGACCGTATGAAAAACCGGAATACCTTCGACTTCCTGCCCGGCTTTACCGGGCGTCACTCCTGCGACGACCTGGGTGCCATACGCCTGACACTGGGTCGCATGGAACGATCCTTCTTTTCCCGTAATCCCCTGTACGACCACCCGCGTTGACTTATTCACCAAGATGCTCATGCGCCATTCCTTCCCTTATTCTGTCACTTCTTGCTGACGTGACCACGACACGAACACAGTCAGCCCTTCTTCCTTTTGCGCTTCATGGCCACGATTTTTTGCGCGGCTTCCCAGAAATCCGTCGCGACGTCCACTTTCAACCCCGATTCGAGGAGAATCTTCCGCCCTTCCTCCGCATTGGTGCCCTGGAGGCGAACCACCACGGGCAAGGTCATCCCAACTTCTTTCGAGGCTTCGATCACGCCATAGGCAATCCGTTCACACCGAACGATGCCTCCGAAAATATTGATGAAAATGCCTTTGACTTTTCTGTCCTTGAGGAGAATCCGAAACCCGGCCGCCACGGTCTCCTTGGTGGCTCCTCCGCCCACGTCCAAAAAGTTGGCGGGTTCCGCCCCGGCCAACTTGATCACGTCCATCGTGGCCATGGCCAATCCCGCCCCGTTGACCATACACCCGATGTCCCCATCCAATTTCACGTAATTGAGATTATGGGCACCAGCCTCGATTTCAAGAGGGTCTTCTTCGTGCAGGTCACGAAACGCCTGGACGTCCTGATGCTTGAACAACGCGTTGTCGTCAAAGGTGACCTTCCCATCGAGTGCGATAAGCTGTTTGTCCGTGGTAATCACCAACGGGTTGATCTCGATCAATGACGCATTTTTTTCCATAAACAGGCGATACAGGTTCCCGAGCATTTGAATGAAGGGCGTCACGACGGATTTTTCCAGGGAGGGCAGCCCCAAGGCAAAGGCCAGATTCCGGCCGTTATACCCATGAAACCCGACGGCCGGATCGATCGTTTCCCGGAACAGTTTCTCCGGGGTCTTCTCCGCCACTTCTTCGATTTCCATTCCCCCTTCGGTACTCGCGAGGAACGTGGGGCACCCGCTATCCCGATCCACCAACAGACTCAGATACAACTCTTTGTCGATCCCCGCCCCTTCCTCAATCAACAGGCGCCGGACTTTTCTGCCTTTCGGTCCGGTCTGATGCGTCACCAGGGTTTTGCCGATAAGATCTCGCGTCAGGACCGGCACCTCCTCGCGCTGTTTGGTGATTTTGACGCCGCCGGCCTTACCCCGTCCCCCGGCATGGATCTGTGCTTTGACCACGTAGACCGGGACATCCAGGGCCTCAGCCCACTTTTCAGCGGCACGCGGCGTCTTGATTTCCTTGCCGCGAGGCACCGGCACCCCGAATTGAGCAAATAACTGTTTCGCTTGAAACTCGTGGATATTCATTGATTCTCCTCTTCACCCCAGCCCTCTCCCCGAGGGGAGGGTGCGGATGCTACGGGTGTTCAGTATAGGCGGGTAGCACGATCGGCGACGTGATCTGGTTCGTGACCTTGTGCGTTCTCGCTTCGGCCCGGAAACGCTGCAAATGGTTCAACGTCAGCCGGCCGTGAGGAATGGTTTGAGCGCGCGCCGCCACCGTCAAACCCGATCGTTTGCCAAAGACCATCAGATCCAACAACGAATTGCCCATTAAACGATTGCGCCCGTGCAGCCCCCCGGAAGTTTCTCCGGCCACGAAGAGGTTCTTCACCGACGTTTCGCCGTTGACGTCGATCTTCACTCCCCCGTTCTGATAATGAAGCGTCGGATAAATCAGGACCGGGTCTTTACGGATATCGACGCCGTACCGTGCATATTGGCGAACCATGGCGGGGAAATGCTTATCCAGCGTGCCTTCACCGTGTTCCTCTTCGAGCATCGGGGTATCCAACCACACGCCGACGCGACCGGTGGGCATGCTGACGCCACGACCTTCTTCGCATTCCCGAATGATGGAGGATGACACCACGTCGCGCGTATCCAACTCATTCACGAATCGTTCGCCCTTCGCATTGACCAGGTGACCGCCTTCAGACCGTATGCCCTCGGTGACCAACTGCCCGACGAGTTGTTCCGGGTACACCCCTCCGGAAGGATGATATTGAAACGTATCGATTTGGACGAGCGGGGCCCCGATGCGATAGGCCAAGACGAGACCGTCACCCGTGGCGCCGTAATGGTTGCTCGTGGGAAAGCCTTGAATGTGCAACCGCCCGATGCCGCCGGTCGCCAAAATCACGGTTTTGGCCGCAACCACAACAAATCGTTTATTATCCAAATCCTGAAGCACCGCACCGGCACACGCCCCTTGCTCGTCACTCAACAGTTCCACGGCGGCGACGAATTCCATGGTCTGGATCTTCTGGTTGAGCACCTCATCCTTGAGCACCCGCATGATTTCGAGACCGGTGTAATCCGAGCAGGTGAGCAACCGCGCCTTGGTACTGCCTCCGCCTTTTTTCACGTGGAGATTGCCCTCGGCGTCCCGATCGAAGAGCACGCCCAATTCCAACAACCACTTCGCAATGGACGGACCTTCTTCCACCATCGTCTTGAGCAACTGATGGTCGTTTTTCATGTGACCGCCCTTGAGGGTATCGAGGAAATGCTGGACCGGGGAATCATCGGGCGCCACGGCGATCTGCATGCCCCCCTGCGCCATGACCGAATTCGAATCCGCCAAGCGCAACTTCGTGGCCAAAAGCACTTTCGCCCCTTGCCCGTGCGCGTGGAGCGCCGCGGCACACCCCGCACCGCCGCCGCCCACCACCAGGACGTCCACCACGTGATCGGGCGTCAGGGGGAGGTCTTCGGAAACCACGCTGTCGCCTTCCAGGACGGAGGCGAGTTCCCGTACCGTCAGGTCCCCTTCATTAGGTCCGAAGGCAACGGGACGGTACGCGGCTTCCCGATGATCGGGATGAAATTTTTTAATCAGGGTGTCGCGTTCGGCCGGAGAGAGTTTGGGAAAGGTCTGTTGTCGCCGGGCGTCACGGGAGTTGTGGACCACGTCGTGCAGGGCTTGCATATCCACGTCTCAGCCGCACTCCCCTACGACTTGATCGTGGCAGAGGTTTGTTGTAATTCTTCATCGGTCATCTTCAAGACTCGGTCCCAGTCGTCATTGAACTGTCCCTCGGCAATGGCTTGAATCCGGTCAAAGAGGCCGGGCGGCTTTTCCATTTCCCGTACGCCGTAGGCTCGACTGGCATAAACCCCCACCAGATTCGGCGCAATATCGGCAATACATACCGGCACGCACAAGCCACACATCACACAGTCCATGAACGTCTCTGAAACCGCTTTGAAGTCCCCGAAGACGGCTTTCCATACGCCTTCCCGCACGTCGATCTGTTGAGGGCAGGCTTCGGTGCACGCGTTGCAATTCCTGCACAAGGGTGCTTCCGGATACAACTTGAACAGGTCCTGCTTGGGATTCTCGAGTTGATTCAAATCATACGTGGCCTTCCGCGCGGGAAAAACCGGAGCAAACGAAAACGACATGCCGTCTTCCACCGCATGTGAACACGCCAGGCAGGTCTTCACTTTCGGATCGTCCTGGGTGCGATAATAGGTCGCGCAGGCTCCGCAAAACCCGCCTAGGCATCCCGCACCTCGTATGACTTCATGGCCGGTATACCAGAGGGCCTTCATCAGGGTAATCCCCGCCGGAACCCGGAAGGATTTCCCCGCAATCTCCACCATGACCATCGGGGGTTGGAGAGCGTCTTCCTGGCTCAGTGCCTTGCCCGTATCGAATGAATCCGTCATGTCCGTTTGAATCTGCCTTTCATCACATCATGCTTTTTCCAAGCGTCCAAGGCACGTGTTCCCCGCATTTGCTTGTCCTGAGCGTAGCGAAGGGTCAGGGGCGAGGGGAGGTAGAGAGATCGTTGGCTCTACCCCACCTACCCTCCCCTTACAAAGGGGAGGAAAAGAGAACGAGGCCAACGCGGGACGGCCTTGCCTCTCTGGCATTCCTGGCCCCATAACTCCCTCTCCCCTTGTGGGAGAGGGCTGGGGTGAGGGGAAAAATCATGCATTCAGGGCATTCAACGCCGAACCCGCTTGAAACCATTTGATTTGCTGTTCGGTCATGCTGTGATTGGCTTGAACCGTGATCTCTTTTCCATCATTTTTATGAATGACCACGGACACCGGCTTCCCCGGCGCCAACTCGCTGAGCCCGGTCACGCTGATGCGATCTTCCTGTTCGATTTGATCATAATTCGCAGGGTCCGCGAACGTCATGGGCAGAATGCCCTGCTTCTTTAAATTCGTTTCGTGAATGCGGGCAAAGCTTTTGGTGAGAACGGCTTGCACGCCCAGAAAACGCGGGGACATGGCCGCGTGTTCCCGGCTGCTCCCTTCGCCGTAATTCTCGTCGCCGACCACGAACGACCCGATGCCCTTACCTTTATAATCACGGGCGATCTGTGCCAGCGTGAAATCCGATTCCCCGGTCAACACGTTGTTGCCTTTTCCCGCTTCACTGGAAAATGCATTATTCGCACCCAGGAACATATTGTCACTAATCTTGTCCAAATGTCCACGAAACTTGAGCCAGGGGCCCGCCGGTGAAATATGATCCGTCGTGGTTTTCCCCTTGGTCTTGATCAGCAACGGCAACTTGTCGAAATCCTTGCCGTCCCACTTGGGGAAGGGCTGCAACAATTGCAGCCGCTCACTGTTGGGAGGAAGATCAACGGCCAACCCGTCGCCGTTCTCCGCCGGAGGAATAAAGCCTTCTTCACCCTTGGCAAAGCCCTGGGCCGGCAATTCATCGCCTTGCGGCGGATTGAGTTTCAATTGTTTGCCGTCCGGGGTGGGAATGGTGTCGTGCAGGGGGTTGAATCCCAGGTTGCCTGTCAGGGCATACGCGGCAACCAACTCCGGACTGGCCAAAAAGGACAGCGTGTCGGCGATCCCGTCGTTGCGACCGGGGAAGTTCCGGTTAAAGGTGCTCACGATCGAATCGGCTTTGCCTTTGACGCCGTCGGCCCGTTTCCACTGCCCGATACACGGGCCGCAGGCGTTGGCCAACACGGTCGCGCCCAACTCCTCAAACGTGTCCAGAAAGCCGTCACGTTTCATGGTATGAAAAATCCGTTCAGAGCCCGGCGACACCAAAAACGCGGTTTTGGCTTTCAGGCCGGCTTTCAACCCTTGTTGGGCAATATGGGCGGCCCGGCTGATATCTTCATACGAAGAATTCGTGCAACTGCCCAACAAGGTCGCTTTCAACTCTACGGGATACCCTTTCTCCTTGGCCTCGGCCCCCAACGAGGAAACGGGGCGGGCCAAGTCCGGGGAATGCGGCCCCACGACGTGCGGTTCCAAGGTCGAGAGGTCGATTTCCAGGATCTCGTCAAAATATTTTTCCGGCGACTCATACACTTCAGGGTCAGCCACCAGCATCGACTTATTGGCTTGCGCCAAGTCGGCAATCTCTTTGCGCTCCGTGATCGTGAGATAGTCCACCATCTTCCGGTCAAAGGGAAAAACCGACGTGGTGGCCCCGAGTTCCGCCCCCATGTTGGTAATCGTTCCCTTGCCCGTGGCACTGATCGTTTCCGCTCCGGGGCCAAAGTACTCGACGATCTTATTGGTGCCGCCTTTCACCGTCAGCTTGCCGCAAATATACAGGATCACGTCCTTGGACGAAGCCCAGCCGTTCAACTTGCCGGTGAGTTTGACCCCGATCAGCTTGGGATGCAGCACTTCCCACGGCAACCCGGCCATGACCTCTCCCGCGTCGGCACCGCCGACCCCGATAGCCAGCATGCCCAACCCGCCGCCGTTCGGCGTGTGGGAATCGGTCCCGATAATCAACCCGCCCGGAAAGGCGTAATTCTCCAGGACCACCTGATGAATAATCCCCGCACCCGGTTTCCAAAACCCGATGCCGTATTTCCTGGCGGCCGACTCCAAAAAGTTATAGACTTCCCGATTTTCATCGCAGGCGCGCAGCAAATCCTTGGACGATCCCATTTCCGCTCGAATCAAATGGTCGCAATGAATGGTGCTGGGCACCTCGGCTTTTTTCTTGCCCGCCTGGATAAATTGCAACATGGCCATCTGGGCCGTGGCATCCTGCATGGCCACGCGATCGGGACGAAGCGCCAACATGGCCTTTCCCCGATCCCAGACTTGGGTCGCAAGATTATCGGCATGGGAAACCAGAATTTTTTCGGCCAGGGTCAACCCACGACCGAACTGTTTTCTCGCCGCTTCCACGGCTCCCGGCATTTTGGCATACACTGTTTGGACAAGTTCAATCGACATAGGACGTTCTCCGCATGGTTTCCAAGACCCGATCCTGTTTGCAGGCCGGGTCAGAAAAAACCGTCAATGTTGTTATTTGAGTGGCGGCACTTCCCGACGCGCGGGTGCCGCGTAGTTCACCAGATAGTTGAACAACCGGATCAACCGGCTGCCCTGACGTTTTTGATCGGCCCAATGACCAATCAACCCGATGGTTCTGGACAGGACGAAGAACCCGTTCAGACTGTCGACCGGGAATCCAAGATCCACGAGGACGGCCGCCATGGTCCCATCGACGTTCAAAATCAGATTATCCTTCTTCGCCGCCGTGATCTTTTCGACTTCCAGGGCAAAATCCAAATGCGGGGTGGCAAGGTCCAAACTCTTCACGTACCCCACCAATTCCTTCACGCGTTTATCGGGATTCCGCAGGCTTTTCACCCGATGCCCGATCCCCGGCACCGGCCCGACGTTTTTCTTCATGTGCGACAGGAACTCATCCACGGACAGGTTGTTGTCGATGGCATAGCTGAAATACCGGCCCGCATCGGTCACGGCTCCACCGAATCGGGGCCCGATCATGATCAACCCGGCCGCCACGGCTTGAGACAACCCGATGCCGGCACATGCCCCGATAATAGTGGTCAACGCCCCACTGACGCACGGACCGTGATCCGCCGAAAGGATGATGATTCTCCTGATGACTTCGGCATCTTGCTTGGAAATCAGCCGCTTATCCCACAGGAGCCCGATGATATGAGGAATGTCGTAGCCTTTGTTAATGAGTTCGGACGCCGGATACCCTTCATACAGGGGCTCGTCGCCCCGGTCATCGCTGATGGTGGACTTGATGAGGGGGGCCACCAGAATATCGCCGTCTTTCATGCCCTGTTCCACGGTCCTGGGAAGTTTGGGTTTTTCCGCTTCACTGAGTTCGGGAATCGGCGTCACTTCACCAGACGTCACGAGCGCTTCATACGTTTGCTTGATCGCCGGTCCCAGGGCGCCAAAGGTATCGGGAACCGTGGCCCCGGCCTTCTTCAAGGCTTCCGACTTTGCCCGGGCCGACCCTTCCCCCTGAAGACCTTCCTTGGCGCCGGCATGCCCGAATTTCATGCCTTTGGGCAGACTTTCCTGGCAAAAACCGGATACCACGGCCAAGAGTCGGATGCGGCGTTTTTTCGCGCCGTACCATTCCGCGGCCCGTTCCTCCAAGTCGCCGCCCATCTCGCCGACAACGACGACGGCCTTAGTTTGCGGATCGTTTTCGAACATTTCAAGGTACGTCACGTAATCCGTTCCCGGGTAGGCGTCCCCGCCGATGCCGATGGCGGTCGTCACGCCGTCGGCGAATTGCGAGCAAATCCAGATGATTTCATTCGACAGGCCACCGGACTTCGTGATCACCCCGAAGGACCCCGGACGATAGAGTTTGCAGGACACCAGGTTGTCAAACGCGCCACCGATCACCCCCAACCGGCATTCTCCGGCCGACAGGACGCCGATGGATGAAGGCCCGTTGAAAACTTTCCCAAGTTTCCGCGCGTGCGCCCCGAGCAATTTGGAATCTTTTTCAGGCAAGCCTTCCGTGATCATCGACACCACTTGAATGGACGAATTGTCCAGGGCTTCCCTGGTGCCGGCATAGGCACGATCCGCGCCGACATAGACCAGGCTGGTATTGATTTCCGGATGGTTTGCGGTGGCCTCGGCAACCGTTTTGTACACCGGAATCGTGAGGAGTCGATTCCCGCAGACGATTTCGTTGGTTTTCCCGGCATCCGGAGGATACACAAACGCCGAAACGTTTAAAGGCTGCTGAATCATGTGGCGGAACTCGCCCATTCGCCGGGCCGCGTTCACGCCCGCCACCCCGCCCTGGATCACAACATGCGTCTCTTTCGTCGCCAGAATACTCATCGAACTCTCCTACGTCTCATGTTTAAAAAGGTCTCTGGTATGAAAATACCCTCACTCAGGCCGCCTCTCCGGTTCCCCTCCTTTGTAAGGAGGGGTGAGGGGAGGTAGACCCTGCGACCAGTACGGCGAAACCTTGTGCTTCACGGACGGTCGGCTCTACCCCACCTAACCTCCCCTTACAAAGGGGAGGAAAAGAGAATGTCACTTCGCTCGGCATAACAGTGGGAGGCTCACAATGACAATGATGGTGCGGTCAATCCTTTATTCTGTCAACGAATGCGAACAGCTACAATCGCCTCAGCAATGCCGCTATTTTTTGGCCAGGGCCATGTCCACGATGTCCGTCAGCGGGGTCCGGCGATCAAAGACTTCGATGTCAAAGCCTTCGTCCTTCAACGCTTTCATGGCCGCCAGCCCTTGCTTTTCATTGGGCCCGCCTCGTCGCACCCAGATCCTGACACCATCCAGTTTCCCTTCCGTCTTGGCTTTACGAAACGCATTGATAATACCGCCGAACGTCTTCTTGACGTCGGTGAAATTGGCAATGGCGCCTCCGACGATGATGTTTTTGATACCGGGAAGGGAACAGACCTTGTCCGTCAGGACTTCGACGGCCCAATCCGGAGGATCGCCGGAATATTCGGCATAATTGGCCAACTTGCCGCCTCGGGCCACCACCGCATCCGAGTAATACACGCTTGCTCCACCACCCGCCGGCAGCATCGCCGTGTCTCCACCCGGAATTTCTATCAGCTTCACGGACCCTTTCACCTTGGAATCCACGGCCATGACCTCTTCTTCATTCCTGGTATAAGCCCGCCCGAATTCGGCTGCAAAAGGAAATGTCCAGTCGGGATGACGGAACTTGGCATCTCCGTCCAACAGGGTCACGGCATCGAGCGCAACCAAGTCGCCGGCGGCGTTGCACACCACCGGATTGATCTCCAGATATTGCGCGTCTTCATTCTCGAAGCAGAGAAACAGTTTCCTGGCGAAATCGGCCATTTTGGTGATCAACTCACCGGAAAACCCGGCGTCTTTCGCAAGGGCCTCAAGGGCCGCGTCGGATGGAGAGTCTCCCACGACAACGGAGCACCGCTTCACGCGATCCCAATTGGACTCCACTTCGATCCCGCCACAGTTGGCGACCATCACGTCCGCACCGTCACGGGTGGACTTCACGGCAACGTAATACTCCTCGTGATGGTCCACCGCTTCGGACACGATCACTTCCCGAATGGTCAACGTTCCGACGGTCCGTCCGAGCATTTCTTTCGCGGCCGCTTTGGCACCGTTGAGATCCAGTCCCACCTTCACGAGGCCGAGTTTAAAGCGCGAGCCCAACGCCTCATGCGCCTTGACCACTAACGGACTGTTGTTCAACCAATCATTGGCCTGCGCCAACTGTTGCAGTTCTTCCGAAGAACCGACCACGGCATAATTCGGGGTTTGCAGACCCCATTTTTTCAACAAGCCCATTCCCGGGCCTTCAAGTACCTTTGCCATAATCCAACCTTTGTTAGTCTGAATGATAAGCAGAGATCAGGACATCAAACCGGTAATTGTAAAGAGAATGCACGGCAGCCGCAATCAATCGAAAGACCCATATCAGGGAGTCACGAAAGACCCAGGCCAACCTACCGGCGCACACTGGTTACCATGGTCTTTTCTTCGGGGAAAAATGGAAAGAACCCGTTGCAAAAGTACAGGGTACGGAGAGACGATTGTCGGGAATGTGAGAAATGTTGATAAATATGACGAATGGTCAAAACATGAAACATTGCAGGAAATGGACAAGATGGCACGCAGCGAGTAGGTCGGATTAGCGAAGCGTAATCCGACACGTTGGTCGAACAGACGCAGGGCTGCGGTGTTGGGTTACACGGGCATTGTCGGGTTACGCCTTCGGCTAACCCGACCTACCGAACTGATGCGGCCAACGGAAAGCGCCATGAGATGGCGCCGCTACAGAAGAGGGGGAAGATAGTCAGCCCTGATTCTGTCAACGAATTAGTGAACATTTACAATTCCTGCTCCCCTTCTGTCATTCCGAGCGTAGCGAGGAATCTCGTCGTTTGGACAACCGAGCGTTTGGAAAAGCAGATCCTTCGCTTCGCTCAGGATGACAGAAGGGGAAAGGGCGAGGATGACCGAGGGGGGAAAGAAAAAGACAAGGGGAAAGGCGCGATGAGGCATGGCCCGGTCTCCGAACAGGGATCACGCAGCTACTACTCGTTCGTTGACCATCGACCAAGCCATTAGAAGACTTCCTTCCACGTTCTTACCCGAGGCGGGACGGCGAGCAGCGCGGCTTGCAGGCGACAACTGTCGTACTGGACGGCTAATGGTCCCGCCTGATGGTCGATCCGGCCGGCCCAGACCGCCCCGCGAATCACGATTCCACTTCCCTGGCCGTTGAGAAACAACGTGCCGGTGACCAGGATCATGCCATCCCACCGGACCTCGCCTTCCAGGGTAGCGTTCCCATCTACCAGGAGGATGCCGAATCCCCTGGTTTGCTGAATACGGATTCCTTGTGGTTGCACAAAGGACCCGCCCTTCGCGAGAAACGTCATGGGCACCTGCACCGTACCCAGGTGCTGATTGGTTTGATCCCCGTTCAAGACCGCCGCTTCCGCATTGAGCGTGACCAGGGCAGCATCGAGGGCGGGGACCTGGTAACCGGGCTGGGGACTCGCGGGGTTTCCATTGAATTGAATCGTCGGCGTACTCGTCAACGTTCCTCCGTACACCACCGGTGGCAGGCTGCCTACCGCGCCACAGGCGTCATGGCCATTGATCGAGCCGGACGTGCCCGCGAGGCTGACGTCTCCGGACGCATGGAGCGCCCCGAGCTGGTTCGGGCCGGGCGGGTGCACCACTTCTTCCTCCAGGATCACGGTGCCGCTCGTCGCAGTCCCACGAGCGACGATCTTCTCGACGGGTAACCACGGTGTGGACGTATTTGTCGTGAAGGAGACCGGAAGGGCACTCGTGATCGAGGGGTATCCGAAGTAGACGATGTTGCCCCGGTTGCCCTTGCTAGGGCGAGCGGCGCTGCCGTCACGGTCAACGTAGTGCGGCGTGGCTGGCTTATGCCCAGCCTGCTTGGCGTCGTATTCAGTCTTATGCCGAATCTTCACCCAGTACGGCAGTCCCGTCTGCACGCTGTTCGGTTGCACCACCGTATTGGTTGGATTGCCCGGGACGGGAATCACATTGGTATTGTGTGTGGAATACTCAGGATCGACGGATGGAGACCACTCTACGGATGCCACGATGTAGGCAGTCCACAACGGATCAGGCAACATACCCGTGTCCCCGATGAATACGCCTCAGCCCCCATCGTCTTCCGCAAACGCGACCGGGCTTCCGCCAATCCGGCCTCGGCGGCATAAAACTCCTGAACCGCCCGCTTGTGGTTGCCACTGATTTGGATTTCCGTCGAGGTCGTCTGGAGAACCGTCGCCGTCACGAGACCCACAACGGCAATCAGCAACAAGACCGCCACAAGCGCAAAACCATGATTGCCGTTCGAACCTTCGATCATCGTGGGATTTCAGCACTGCACCATACTGTCATTCCGAGTCTGATTGAGGATCAAGGGGCTTTGCTTTGTTGTATATGTAGCCGCGCGCCATCTCATGGCGCTTTCTTCGCTGAGCGGCCTCTCCAGGCGGCACAAGATGCCGCCGCTACAACGACGGAGAGGTCGGCCAAGCCCGTAGGTTAGGTTAGCGCAACGTAACCTGACAACCTCGCCGTGTGACGAGCACAGAAACTGTCGGATTGCGCAACGCTAATCCGACCTACTTGCTTCTGTGGATGCGTCCTCAGCGAATACACGTGCGTCAGCGTCCTCGTCCAACCGGTTTCATCGATTTTCGGCAGCCGCCAATGGGGTTCGCGTCCCAATTCATCGTAATAGACGAATACAAATCCGTTGATCTCTTCAACGGGAAACACCTTGAGACGACACGCAGGATTGGGGGGCGCAGACGGCGTGTACACGCAGGCGCCGCTCACGTCGTAGCGAAATCCATGAAACGGACAGACAAGACGGTCATCCCTGACGGTGCCGCCGGCTTCCGGAGTCAATTTCGCGCCCAGATGCGGACAGAAGGCGCTTGCGACACAAATATTTCCGTCGACGGCGCGCCAGCCGATCATGTCCCGGCCCATCCACTGGCGTCCAACCAGTTTTCCTGCCGGCATGCTCCGCGAAAGCTCGAAGAAAAACCAGCCACTCGGGAAAGGCGTGAATGGGAATCTGCTGTTCAGCCGGGGTGACAATCTCTTTCTCCCGTGAACGGTTTTCGTCATCTGATTCTATTCGTGTTTTATGCGATTTTACAAGAGATGCTGCACCCTGCCCATTCGACGCGAACAAGCGGGATCGCCGGAGAGTTATAGTAAAAAAGGGCAAGTGGCCTTATGGTATCGAGGTGATGCACGAAGACCAGGGCTGATGGCTGTGACTAAAGAGGGTTTGACGACCCAGACGCTCGATTTGCCCGAAGAGCCCATCCTGATGCTCCTCAACGAGGAGAACGGCTACTTTCACCAAGTACCCGGCTGGGATTTGAACTGCGCTGTCGCCGGCGCAGTACTCGCGGAACTCTCCCTCCTGTCGCGCATCGATACGGACATGGAATCCCTGTTCCTTGTGGACGAGACAGAAACGGGCAACCCCGTCCTGGACCCCATTCTGAAAGAGATTGCAAGCGAACCGGTACAACGGAGCGCCCAGTTCTGGATTGAACGGCTCGCTCCCCGTGCGGAGTCAGTCATTGATTTGACTCTGGATCGCTTGGTTGCCCTGAAGCGTCGCGCGAGGGCGGCAGACAGCATAGCCCTACCGGCAGCCGCTTGAGGCGCACACGATCGCATTCCTTGTCCCGGCAGAACGTGCCTAGAATCGATAGCGTGCGCCTACCTCGAAGAGATGACCCTGCAGATCGGACGTCGCCTTGACCGTATTGACGGTATTTCCTATTGAACTCCTGCCGTTGAACTCCAACTGGTTGGTTTTGAAGAAGCGGTAGCTCACCTGGAGGGTAATGTGATTGGTCAGCTCGTAGCCCAGTCCCCCACCGACCTTAAAGGCGAACACCGTATCCGTGTCGGAAAGGTCGGGCACAGCCCCCGGGGGAAGGGTGGCCGCTTCCAGTGCCGCATCTCTGGCCGCTTGAGGCAGGGGGACGCCCGGAGGTAAGCCCATGGCTTGTGCACGTTGAAGCGCTCCCAGGAGCGCAAGCTGGTTCGCAACCGATTGCTCGAGCGCACCTTGCTCATAATCCACGCCGCCCCAATCGACCTGGACGATGCCGAGGCCGCCGCCGATGAAGGGTCTCCAACGGGAACCCGCATTGAAGTCGTACCAGACATTCACCATGGCGCCCAATTGGTCAGCCGGGCCGGACACGGGGATGTCAGTGCCCTGCAGAGATAATGGCCCCTGGGCAGTTTGAGTGGTAACTCCGGTGTAGGTCAGCTTGCTGAGATCGGCCCTGGCGAAGAACCCCTCGACCTGGAGACGGAAGCCGTTGCCGAATTCACGGCCCAGCATGCCGCTGACCTTGAACCCCGCCTTGTACTCGTTGCTGGCACTAGCGCTGTACTGGTTTCCAAAGCTTTCCCCGCTCGTGACGCTCTCCGAGTCGTCAAGGAACATGACCGGTACGCTCATGCCGACATACCATCTCGGATCCGACGCGCGCGCATCGGGTGTGAACACCGGCAGAAGAAACACGGCAAGGGCGGCCCCCGCTACGATCATTCGTTTCAACATGCTAATCCGGTATGAAATACGTCTCATGGCATCTCCTCCCTTTCAGCTCGACTGCCGTTTTCCCGGATCGTGTCCCGAGGCGTAGGGATGGGAGCGTTTTGCCCCACGCGGCTTCCGGTGGGCCAGGCCGGGACACTCAGGCTATCTGACAGGCGACACTATAGCTCAATGGAGCTACAGAATCCAGTGTCATTCATTGCATTCTGGGGATTCTTTACTCATCGTTCCGCTTGGTGAAGATGGCACAGACGAGGCGGAAGCTTGCGGCCTCGTTGGGACGTGAGGCGGAGGAGCGGGTCTTCCAGTGAGCCCGATGCATGATACTGTATAGGTTCAGAAACATATGGCACTCCTTGACCCAGGAGGAGTCACCATGCACATCCACCATCTCGGCTACCGGATCCGGGGGTTCTATCGAGTAGCCAATCTGGGCTATCGTTGGGACATGATACCCAACGAAGCTCACCACCGACTCAAGATTCTGACGTTCTGGGCCACCCATGGCCCGGCGGCGACCCAGGATGCCTATGCGGTCAGCCGCCGGACGCTCGCGCGCTGGAAACACACGTTGACCCAGGCCGGCGGTCAGCCCGCCGCCTTGGCCGCCCGCTCCCGTGCCCCCCACCGACGGCGCCAGCCCCACAGCCCGCCCGCACTGAACCAGGAGATCCGGCGTCTGCGCACCACCTTCCCTAACCTCGGGAAGGCCAAACTCCACGTCCTGCTGGCCCCGTGGTGTGAGGCCCACGGCCTCGCCCTGCCCAGTGTCTCCACCATTGGGCGCCTGATCGCCCGTGCGCCCGACAAGATGCGGCACGCCCCCGTCCGCTTGACGGCGCGGGGCCAGCCTAAACCCGTCGTGCGGCCGCGCAAAGCGCGGAAACCCCGCGGCCACTCCGCCCCGCCCCTCGAGGTGTTCGCCTGTGATACCGTCGTCCGGCTCCAGGCGGGCCTCCGCCGCTACTTGTTCCCCTTTCTCGATCCCCACTCGCGCTTCGCGGTCGCCGTGGCCACGCCCCCCGCGTCCAGCCGCCAGGCGACCCGCGCGCTGGAGGCCTTGTGCCAGGTGCTGCCACGCCCCCCGCGGGTCGTGCTCTCCGACAACGGCTCGGAATTCCTGGGCCACTTCCAGCAGCGGTTGGAGGCGCGCGGCATCACGCACTGGTGGACCTATCCCCGTTCCCCGAAAATGAATGCCCATGTAGAACGGTTCAACCGGACCATTCAGGAACAGTTCGTGGACTATCATGAGGACTTGCTGTTCGACGACGTGGCCCTGTTCAACCAACAATTGGCCGACTGGTTGATCGCGTATAACACCGTCTTACCCCACCATAGCCTTGGCCGCCAATCTCCGGTACAATTCCTCCTTCACCATCAACCCGAGTGCCAAATGTGGTGGACCCATACAGATACTGGAATCTACTGTTTCGCTGAGCTATAATATCTCCCTCAGGCTTCCTGCCGTGGCAGCCCGAGTGTCCCAGCCCTCCCCTTACGGAAGCCGCGTGGCGATGATCGAAATGCACCTCCAGCAAACAACCGCCAATGGAACCGGCGGGTTCGTTGCGGCTGCACGCCGCCGGACAGCAAAGCCATGAGCTCCGTCACTCCGGACCGCTACACCACGTTCATGTTGCGCCACCGATGGTTGGTCCTCGCGTCGGCCGTGGCGGTCATGCTGGTTCTGACAGCCGGCGTCCAATTCATCACCATCTCCAACGCCTGGCGCGACATGCTGGACAAGGACAATCCTCAACTCGTTGCATTCGACACCCTGGAGGACACCTATTCGGCGACCAATGCGGCGGTGATCGCAGTCGCGCCCAAGGGCGGGTCGGTATTCACCCGCGAGGCGCTCGGCGCCGTCGAGGAGTTGACCGAGGCCGCTGGCGCGTGCCCTCGTCCACCCGGGTCGACTCCCTTACCAACTATACCCACACCGAGTCGGTCGAGGACGACTTGAAAGTCGAGCGGCTCGTGGACGACGCGGGATCGCTCAGCGATGACGACCTCGCGCGGATTAAGAGGATTGCGTTAGGCGAGCCCAGTGTCGCGGGCCGTCTCGTCTCCCACGACGGGCACGTTGCCGGACTGGTGATCAGTTTCGCCTTGCCCGAGCATTCGGACGCCGGGGAGATCCGGATTCTCAACTATCTCCGCTGCCTCCTGGACGAGGCCCGGGCGGCCCATCCGAATATCGCCTATCACGTAACCGGCAATGTCTTCGTGAACCAGGTCCTGACGGAGGCGGCCCAGGACGATATGGGAATTCTCGCGCCCGTCGCATTCCTCGTCATCGTGTCCGTCGCCGCCATCCTTCTGCGCTCCCTGTTCGGCACGCTGTCCCTCGTCGTGGTGCTCATCTTCGTCGTCAGCTCGACCATGGGCGTCGTCGGCTGGACCGGTTTGGTGCTCAACGCCGCCAACTCCGGCGTTCCCCTCATCATCATGACGCTCGCCATCGCGCACTCGGTCCACGTCGTCGAGAAGATCATGTCCGGTATGAGCCAAGGTCTGGACAGGGACACGGCGGTCGCCCTGGTGGCCGGCGTGCCCCGCGTCGAGCTGACGGACAACTGGACGAAGCATTTGGATGAACGTTACGAGTTTCGGCGCGATACGGACTTCGTCATCGAGAACCTGACCGGCGTAGAAACCCTGGAGTACTCCCTGAGAGCCGGACGCGAAGGCGGCATCACCGATCCCGACTATCTGCGCAAGGTCGACGCTTTGGCCGACTGGTCTAGGCCCAGCCGGAAACGGCGCACGTCCGGGCGTTTTCAGACATCATGAAGCGCCTCAACAAGAACATGCACGGCGACGACCCGGCCTTCTACCGGCTGCCCGAAGACCACGAGCTTGCCGCGCAGTACCTGCTGCTCTACGAGCTTTCGGTTCCCTTCGGCATGGACCTCAACAACCGCATCGACATCGGCAAATCCGCGACGCGGATGACCGTCACGCTCCACAGACTGAAGTCCGAGGAGATGCGCAAGCTCGAAGTGCGCGGGCAGGAGTGGCTCCGCGCCAACGCGCCCGACCTCGCGACCGAGGCATCGGGGTACAGCCTCATCTTCGCCCATCTGGCCATACGGAACACCAAGAGCATGTTGTGGGGCACGGTCACGGGAATGATCCTCATTTCGCTGATCCTGATCGCGATTTTCAGAAGCGTGCGCCTCGGCCTCGTCAGCCTCGTGCCCAACCTCATCCCCTCGGCCATGGCCTTCGGCGTCTGGGGCTATCTGTACAGCGAGGTGGGGCCCGCCGGATCTCTCGTGACCGCGATCGCCTTCGGCACCGTCGTCGATGACACGATTCACCTCATGAGCAAGTATCTGAAGGCGCGTCGCGAGGGCCTTTCCGCGTCCGAGGCGGTGCGCTACGCCTTTCGTTCGGTCGGTCAGGCGCTGTTCACTACAACCATGATGCTGGTGCTGGGCTTCCTGGTGTTCGCTACGTCGGGATTCGCGATCAGTTGGATGCTCGGCCTCCTGGTTGCGCTCACGATCGGCTTCGCGCTGATCTGCGATTTCCTGCTCCTCCCGCCCTTGCTGATAGCCATCGACCGGAAGACTCAATGAGACATGCCCGTCTCGCCCGACCGGTTTACAGGACTTTCGCGCTGGCGGGGCGACAGCCTCCCGGCAACGCATCCGCCGTGACGGGCCGCGCGCAGAGTGCCCGGGCGTAACCGATCAAGGCATCACGATGATATCCAAGCTCACCGACATCCTGAAAGACGCAAAATCCGGCATGGATGTCGCTTCCCGGGCGCGGGACTACGCGCGGCGATACGGCGGCGCGGCGCGCGGCGGCCTGGACGAGCGCAAGGCCGACTACCGGAATTTCTTGAACACCTATTACGATCTGGTGACCGATTTCTACGAATACGGCTGGGGCCGGTCGTTCCACTTCGCGCCGCGTGTTGAAGGGGAGAGCTTTGCTGCCTCGATGGCGCGGCATGAACATTACCTGGCGCACAGACTCGACCTGCAGTCCGGCATGACAGCGGTCGATCTGGGCTGCGGGATCGGCGGTTCGTTGCGCGAGATCGCCCGCTTTTCCGGCGCCAGAATCCTCGGCGTCAACAACAACGAATACCAGTTGAAGCGCGCCGCAAAGCGGACAGAAGAAGAAAACCTGAGCCATCTGGTCGAGTATCTCAAATGCGACTTCATGAACGTCGACTCGCCGGACAATGCCTTCGACGCGGTCTACGCCATCGAGGCGACCTGCTGCGCTCCCGACAAGGCCGGTGTCTATGGCGAGGCGTTCCGCCTGCTGAAGCCCGGGGGCCGTTTCGCGGCCTACGAATTTTGCCTGACCGACCTTTTCGATGCGCAAAATACCGAACACCTGAAGCTCAAGGCCGATTTGGAATATGGCGGCGGCGTGCCCGATATAGCCCGGCCGCATGAGATCGACGAAGCGCTGAGCGCGGTCGGCTTCGAGATACTGGAAACCCGGGATCTGGCCGCCACGGCGCCACCCGGCATCCCCTGGTATCAGCCCCTGGCCGGATCGGGCCTGTCGTTCGCCAACTTCCGCACCTCGGCCGCCGGACGCCGGCTGACCCACGGTTCGCTCTGGCTACTCGAAAAACTGCGGGTCGTACCGCGCGGTACGACCTATGTCTCCGGCATCCTTAACCTCGCCGGCGCAGCCTTTGCCGAAGCCGGCCGGCTGGGCATTTTCAGCCCGATGTATTTCATCCTCGCCCGGAAACCGGAGTAGGGGCAGGTGACCTCTTTACAAAACGATCGTTAGTTGCGATATTCGTATACCTCCCTCCTGAACCGAAATGGCTATGGAATCCGCCGGTCCGTAGGAAGCATGTCATGAACAAGTCCCTATTCCGCACCTACCTGACAATTGTGTCCATGTTCCTGCTTGCGGGGACCGCCGGCGCACAGTCGATCGAAGAGGCACGCACCGTCTATACCGAGGGCCGCTTCATGGAGGCCGCCGACCTTGCCCTGGTGCTCGACACCTCCGAAGGCTTTGCATTGGCGGCCAATTCACTGGCGATTTACGGCTACTACATTGCGCCGGATAGCGAAAAGGAGGGCTTGTTCAGGCGGGCCGAGGAGCTCGCGCGAAAGGCGATCCGGCTCGACGCGGCCAACCCGGAGGCCCATCTCCAATTGGCCCATGCCATGGGCCGCCACGCGCAGGTGATCGGAATGTTGGCGGCATTGAGCGAGGACTACGCCAGTCAAATGCGCGATGCCATTCAAGAGGCGCTTCGGCTGGACCCGGACATGGCAGCCGCCCATTTGAGCCTGGGCGCCTGGCATGCGGGAGCCGTCAGCTTCGGCGGTTTCTTGGCCGGTCTGCTCTATGGGGCGAACGAGGAGGATGCTCTCGCGTATTTCGAGCTGGCGCTCGAATTGGCGCCTCAAGAGAAGATTGTGCTTCTCGAGTACGCGCTTGGCCTTCTGAGCCTGGATACCGATGACAACCACGGGAAGGCGCGCGACCTGCTCGAGCGCGCGATAAGATTACCTTCGAAAGACGCCCACGACCGGATCATTCACCGGAAGGCGGTCGAGCGGCTGGAGTCTCTCGGCGGCGAATAACCCGGCTTGCTATCAGCGTGACGGAGGGAAGAAGGCGCCATGGGATGGCGCGGGTATATAGGAGGGGGAGGAAAGGAAGGAAGGCGCCATGAGATGGCGCGGGGGTTAAGGCAGGATAAAGGGACAGGCAACGACGCTGGATTCCTGCGGGCGCGGGAGTGACCCTTGTTTGGGCAACGACTGAATGCCTGTTTACGGGGGGGTTATGGGGCGTTTTCGCGCGGTTTGGCTCGGGCTTACGACGGCGGGCGCGGGTGCGTAGCTTCTGTGCGGGGATGGGGGAGCGTGATCGAAAATGAGTAATGGTGATACATCTTTTTACCCAAAAAGTTTGGCCCTCTCCTCTGGAAGCTGTTCACTTTTTGTATCGTCTAACTCCCGTGTCGTGACCCGGGTCTGTGCGAGTGGCCGCCGAACGGACTCAGGCGCAATACCGCCACGAATCGCGCAGAGCACGCCTGCCGCTTCCCAATAATTTTCAACCATATGGAGTTGGCCGGTTCGCCAAGGTAGCGTAGTCAGATCATTCTCCATCAGGTTCTTATTTTCTCGCACGGCTATCACTGGGATGCCCTGCTCCAACGCAGCGAGAGTTGGCAACCCAACACAACCATCAGGAATCACTAAACATGAAACATCAGAAGCGGTTATAACGCCAGGCACGGACATCTGAGATGAAGCGGTAACGATTCGTGGGCTTTTGTGAAGCCCCTTCAAGACACTCTCGAAAAATGTCAAAGAAATCGCCTCTGCTGCCATGCGCGGCTCCACCACGCCTGGATCGCGATTCGCTATATCCTGCGTCTCGAACATCGGCGAATGAGCCGAGGGTACGTTGAATCGGCTTGACACGGCATGGGTGAGCATGGCCTCGACCCCGCCCCAAGGGTTGACCATATCTCCTGCAGCATCAAAATATCCTTGGTGGAACTCCTCGGGAACTAAGATCACTGAGGAAATAGCAACTGCATCGTATTCCCCTTCTTGTTCTTCGAGCAGCGCGAAGACACGTTCGAGACCACTAATTTCTCCAGCGGCGGTACCAAAATCAGTAAACTCGGCCTTCATCCTCACTGGTGGGGAAAGTTTTATCACTTCGGGACAAACCAAACCGTAGGATGAGCGCGCCGCGCTCACCGCGTTTATAGCGGCGTTCACAAACAGATCGTCTTTATGGGCATCAATGATCACCAACACCCGGTTGGCTCGCGTTGGAACAAGACCGATGGTACCCATCAATAACCGAGCGATTACGCTACCTTCGACATAAAGAGAATTAGCTGGCATCTCGTTAATATCGGATGCGTTGACCACATTGGGGTGCAAAATCAATGTGTCGCAGGTCTCGGCAATCAGCCGTGCGGCTGGCGTCGCATCGCCCGCATGGCCGCCAATTTCGGCACCTATGCCTGTTGGAATCAAAAATGCGACGTTAAACCGGCTCGTGTTCTCATACTTGCGGGGAACAAATTCTAATATCGAAATGTTCGCGGCATCACTAAGTTCTGACGATGCCACCAGGTAACTGATCGCACAACTGACACGGCCACCACCTGACTTCGTAATGGCGAATCTCAGAGGTACGATGTTGGCAGGCAACCGAAATCGCAGGGCATCTCGAATTTGTGTGAGCGCGTCCTGCTTATCAAGTGCTACTGGCAGGTCAAGTTCCAGTTCTCTCAAAAGCAATTTATTCGCCCTATCCCACCAATTACAATGTGCGTTCGATAAAGGTTTTTTGGGAGGATACCGCCTTGAACCGTTCGGTCGTAAATTCCGCGGCTACATCCGGATCAAAGGGTTTGCAGGAAAAGATATTCACGTACACTGCACCTAGGATATCCAACGTGTGAATGACGATTGTACTCGTCAAAATGAAGCAGACGGCTGATGTGCCTTTGGTGTGTGGTAGTGTCTGCTGCTCCTCCACAGAAACACCTACGTCATCCCAAAAGTGGACTTCGCACTTTTCCATTTCAATCAGCGCACAAAGGTCAGTGAAGAACTTGTCGATATGATCCCGGTTGAATAACTCGGCTTCACATCCGTGAAGGTCAAGAACGAGTTCAAAACCATACACGCGGCGAACAGCATCACCATTATCCTGCCTTGTGCCACTTTCAGCTATGGTATTTGGTTCCTCATGTCTCATCAAGCTGCTCACGATTCGGCTCACTTAGAACTCCACAGCGCCACGCATACGTTGAAACGACCTTTCAAATCCCATACCCGCAACTACCGCCCATACCACAGAAAGTCCAGCGCTCAACAATCCAGGCTTCGACAAATCTGGAACAGCAGATCCACTCTTTATCAGCTCACCTGCAAGAGCTGAAAAAATTATGATTCCAGCTAAAAGACCTAGAGGAGCACCCAGTACCATTCGCCATAGCTCTTGTTTCCCAAAAGTAGAACCGACTTCAACTTCGTTGGAATTCCTAAGACCAATCAATGCGCTGGCAATTGACCCCGCAACACCGAGGTAGCCCCAATTCAGAACGCTCAAAGAAAAATCATATGAATGCGTAGAATTAGGTATTGAATATAGTATAGGGAGAATTCCCATTAAAGTGAAAACAACCACTCCAGCCGAGCCACAAATTCTGATGCCTGAGACAATTGTCGAGCCTTCTGCCCAGTTGTATTCATAGTCAGCTACATGCTCACGGAGTGAACGGAGATTTGCACGCAACGCCTCGACTTTATTATTTGGCTCGGCTTCTTTCTTTTCGTTATTTCGCTCTAGTTCATCTATGTTGGATGTGATTTTTTCTTCCCAACTATAATAAAGACGGACATCATAAGAAAATGCGTCTCCATCTGCATATTCCTTAAGTTCGTCAAGGCTTGAGCGAGCGCGTGCCTTAAGGTCTTCAATTGGTAGAAAATCAATCAGAAGGCGGTTTAATGTGAGGATTTGAAACTCCGTCCACCATTCAGAACCTAAACTTTCCAACCGGGACACTTCATTCTTTATCTGCTTACTCCTTTCAGCGAGGCTGGCAGACTTCTCAATTTTAGTCATTTCCGGGTCAATGTTTTTAGCCTCCTGGATAAGCGCTACAACTACACTTAGATCCTCTTTCCGTGCCTTATGAACAAATGCCCTGTGGCGAATAACAAACTCAGACACTAATCCTGATAGAAATCCCGCTAAAGCGAGATAAGTGCAAAATGTGCATTTGGGAGGAACACCGGCGCTCCAGAAAATTTGGATGCAAACATAGATGATGTAAAGAACACCTGCCACCATCGCGACTCTGGCAACCCCTAGACTGACCTTACGCCAGAACGTGAGTTCAGGTGGAAGCTTGTCTCCCGGGGACACATTTCGTCGCCAGAGGCTATCAGGCTCTCCTTCATCAATTCGGTCTTGCATGTCTTACTTCGGCTCCTAAATACCCAGCCTATCAGGTCCGTTCACGAACAGCCCTACGAAAAGACGATTGCAAATATACACAAGCCTGAATGGAGCGTGAGTCTATCTTTTGAAGATCGAGCCGGTCAAGCAAAGCGCCATTTCATCCCCCATGACCTACCCCCCAATTTAGGTTCAGGACGAGCGTGAGGGATTGGTGAATTATAGCCGCTGCGATGGTTATAGGAAAGTGGGTTTCTCGAAGCGTGTTCCACTTGTCGAGGAGGGTCTGGCTTTGCCGACAGTGCGCGTGACAGGCAGATGTTCTCTGCCTCCAGAGGCGAGGCACGAAGCGCCATGAGATGGCGCGGCTACAAAGGCGAAGAGTAGGAAACAGAAGGATGGATCCTCGATTACTAATGTCGAGGATGACAGAGGGGAGAGGGAAACGAAGGCGGCATGAGATGCCGCCGCTAGGAAGAGAAAAGGGAGGCATCTATTCTTCCCAATCCGCCCTCAGCGCTGAAGTTTCTTGCCCGCGAAAATCCGCCGTTCTTCAACATCAAAGGCAACCCCTACCGGCTGGCCCAGCCTATCCACCGGTGCCGCTGCAACAAAGGGAGCCTTTCAAGAGGATTATGGCGGGATGATCAAAACCGGGCATACACCTTAACCAAGCCGCCAAGCTGTCCAAGAGACTGGGGCCACCTCAGCTAAGCGCACCAATCATATAATTCCCATCGAAACATATCAAAGAATTCTGGTAGCATGAGCAACAATCGGAATATACCTTGAATGAGCCACTACACTACCCAAGTAACTGTGGCTACCTCATCCGTCATTTTCGGGTGCAATGAATCCCTTTCAACTCTTGATCGCTAAGTTCCAGTAAGGTGAGGCATAGCAATGAAATATCTTAAACATTTTCCAAAGCCATTGCTTGATGATCTTGTTAACGGTCGCTGGCTTCCAGTCGTCGGCGCTGGTTTGTCAAAAAACGCCGTTCTTTCATCTCAGCGAAAGGTGCCGCTTTGGAATGAGCTTGGCGAAAACCTCGCTAACGACATGCCAAATTATGGATATGTTAATCCCATCGATGCTATTTCTGCGTATGCGCATGAGTTCGGTCGCCCCAAACTCATCGAAAAACTATCCGACTTGGTTTCCATAAATGAAGCCAAGCCAGGAACCACACACCGCGCATTCTGCGCCTTACAATTTGATATTGTTTGCACTACCAATTTTGATTTTCTCCTTGAGCGGCAGTACGAACTTACGCCAAGATCTTGCACGCCACTCATTGATGAAGATCAGCTATCCATAAATTTGCACGGTTCGAGCATTGCCTTGTTGAAGCTACATGGTGACCTGAACCACCCGAAGCGCTTGATTATCACTGAGGAAGATTACGACAAATTCCTTGAGCGCTACCCTGTCATCGCGACATATCTCGCGAACCTCCTCATCACTCGAACTGCTATTTTGATTGGATACAGTTTAGATGATCCAGATTTCCGTCAAGTGTGGCAAGTCGTTGGAGAGCGTCTTGGTAAGGCGCGACGGTTAGCGTACGTATTGTGTGTTGGCGCGGAGCCTGCGGAAGTGGCGCGGTTTCAACGTCGCGGTGTGAAGGTAATTAACTTAGCTGGCGCCAAAAGTAGGTACGGAGAAATTCTTTCCAAAGCCTTTGACGAACTGAGAGACTATTGGCGGGAAAACATTGTGGCAGGGAGTCAAGTTATAGAAGTAGAACCATTACGGGAACTTTCACTTCCAGGCGACGCAGCTACCCGGCTTTGTTTCTTCGCGCTCCCGTTATCGGCGCAACCATTTTATCGCGAGCAGGTGTTTCCACTAGTTCGAAAAGTAGGACTCGTACCGTTGACGGCAGATGAGGTCGTCTCTCCAGGTGAGAATGTTGTCGCAAAAATCGACGCTTTAATTTCCAGAGCCTTTCTCGTCGTAGTAGACGCATCTAGCGAGTTCACGTTAGCTGAGGCTCGCATGGCGTTTGCGAGAAATGAGCCTGACAGGCTTCTTGTAATCATTGAGGAAGGTGCCTCTATTCCCATCGCCATCCAACAATTTCGGATCCTTTACAGGCCGGATTTAGCCTCAGTTTTAGCTTCAGTTGACTCAGTTGAAGGTCAACGATTTTTTGACGCTTTGAAGGAGTTACTTCAGAAAGCGGCGGAAGAACTCGGGTTTAGCCTCCCTCATGAAGCACAACGTTTACTTCGCGCCCACGAGTACAGGGCAGCGGTTATTTCAGCGATCACGCAGCTCGAAGCTATATTGCGAGAACAGTTTGAGTTATCACTTAATAGAGATAGACAATTTGTATCCCTGAGAAAAGTGCTCGCGATCGCTGCCGAGAGAGGCTTGCTTGGACAATTCAACGTTCAGCAAATATCACAATGGCTAAAGCTTCGTAATGAGATAGTGCACAGCCACGAACCGGTATCCCCAAAAACCGCTAGAGAGATTGTACTTGGTGTCGATAAAATTAGAGGCTTCTTGCTTCAATAAACGATTTCACGTAATCCCTGATTACGCAAAAGCCTCAGCCCACTTCCGTACAAAATGCTTCATACTGTTATTTTCGTGGTATCACCTAGCTGAGCTTCCTCCAATTCAGGTCTAAAGTGACCGGCTTTGCCAGCGGTAGGCTCGAATGCCCAACGGTTTCTGCCTGCCCTTGCCCGCTTTCCAAATGAGGGGAAAAGAAAGACGCGGGATCCCGGATCAAGGCCGGGGCAAGCCTTTTCCTAGAGGGAGAGGGAAAAACAGTGGCATTAGATGGCGCGGGTACAAATGAAGGAAAAGACCAAGAGAACAATACGGCTATGAGGTGGGGCGATATAGGGACATTTATCATACGTTTACGGGCCTATAAATGGACGTTTATGGGCCCGTAAAGACACTGGATTCCCGTGTGCGCGGGAATGACAGATTGGGGAGGGCCTACGAAGACGAAGAGAAGGAAACAGAAGGATGGATCCTTTCTTTGACTGGATCCCCGATTACGAACGTCGGGGACAGGTGTCGAGGATGACAGAGGGGGAGAAGGCGAGGATGACAGAGGGGAGAAAAGAGGGCGGCATTAGATGCCGCCCTCTTTTCTACTGCCAAGAAGGGAAGGCGCCATTAAATGGCGCCACTACAGAGGAAGGGGAAGGGAAAGAACACAGACCCTGGATTCCCGATTAAAAATGTCGGGAATGACAGAGAGGGAAAGACGGGGGTGACAGAGGGAGCGTGGCCTGGCTGCCTATCGGACCCATTCCGTTCTGGTCCTTTTGTTGGATGGGCACTGGGGCTTTCGGTTGATTGCGTCGATTGCCGGTTCTCTTCTAGAATTGTTCGTTCGGGCTCCGGAATCGTATTCCGGCTGTTTTTGTTTGCGCTTATACAACTTTGAAACTTGAGGAGGAACTCATGTCAGCAGAACCGGATATTATTTATACAAAAGTCGACGAAGCGCCGGAACTGGCGAGCGGATCGTTTCTGCCGGTCATCCAGGCCTTTGCCAAAACCGCAGGAGTGAACGTCGGCAGGAAGGACATTTCGCTGGCCGGCCGAATCATCGCGCAATTTCCCGACGCCTTGAAGCCGGACCAACGGCAGCCCGACGATCTCGCCGTCCTGGGCGACATGGTGGAAACGCCGGAAGCCAACGTCATCAAACTCCCGAATATCAGCGCATCGATTCCTCAAATCAAAGCCGCGGTTGCCGAATTGCAATCCCAGGGGTACGCCATTCCCGACTGCCCGGAAGACCCCAAAACCGATGAAGAAAAGAACACGAAAGCGAAATTCGACAAGGTGAAGGGCAGCGCGGTGAACCCGGTGTTACGACAAGGCAATTCCGATCGCCGAGCGTCTGCCTCCGTGAAGCAATATGCCCAAAAGAATCCGCATAAAATGGGGGCCTGGGCCAAAGATTCGAGAACGCACGTGGCCCATATGACGGATGGAGACTTCTTTGCCAACGAAAAATCAACGACGATTACCGAGCACACGGCGGGAAAGGGCCGCATCGAATTTGTCGGCACGGACGGCAGCACGACCGTGTTGAAAGACAACGTCACCCTCGACAAAGACGACGTGGTCGACACCACGAAGATGAGCGCCGGCGCGTTACGTCAATTCTTCAAGGAACAAATCGAAGACGCCAAAAAGAGCGACATTCTCTTGTCCCTGCACATGAAGGCCACCATGATGAAAGTGTCGGACCCTATTATTTTCGGTCATTGCGTGTCCGTCTATTTTGAAGACGTCTTTAAGAAACATGAAAAGGTTTTTGCCGAACTCGGGGTCAATCCCAACAACGGGTTGGGTGACGTATACGCCAAAATCGGCACCTTGCCGGCCTCGCAGCAGGAGGAAATCAAAGCCGACCTTCAAGCGGCCATGGACCAGGGCCCGGATCTCGCCATGGTGGACTCCGACAGGGGCATCACCAACCTGCACGTGCCGAGTGACATCATCATCGATGCTTCGATGGCGGCGGCGCTTCGCGTCGGCGGGAAAATGTGGGGCCCGGACGGCAAGGAATACGACATGAAGGCCATGATCCCGGACCGCAGTTATGCGGGCATTTATCAGGCCGTCGTCGATTTCTGCCGGGAAAACGGGGCATTCAATCCGGCAGCCATGGGCAGCGTGCCAAACGTGGGACTCATGGCCCAAAAAGCTGAAGAATACGGATCGCACGACAAGACCTACGAAGCGCCCGGAGAAGGCACCATCCGCATGATCGATGGAGGCGGGAACGTCCTGCATGAACAAAACGTGGGAAAAGGGGATATCTTCCGCGCGTGCACGGTCAAGGATATCCCGATTCAGGACTGGGTGAAGTTGGCCGTGAATCGTGCCAAGGCGTCCTCAACGCCCGTGGTGTTCTGGTTGAACAAGGACAGGGCACATGACGCACAACTCATCGAAACAATGAACCGCTATTTGAAGGACCATGATACCACGGGCCTGGATATTCAAATCATGGCGCCGGTGGATGCCATGAAGCTTTCGCTCAAACGGGCCAAAGACGGGCAGGACACGATTGCCGCGACCGGCAACGTCCTTCGGGATTATCTTACCGACCTGTTCCCGATCCTGGAACTGGGCACCAGCGCCAAGATGCTCTCCATTGTTCCACTCATCAACGGCGGTGGCTTGTTTGAAACAGGTGCCGGCGGATCAGCCCCGAAACACGTGCAGCAGTTTGTGAAAGAAGGCCACTTGCGCTGGGATTCTTTGGGTGAATTTCTCGCATTGGCGGAATCCTTTGCGCATTTAGCCCGAACCCGCGACAATAAAAGAGCGCAAGTCCTTGCGGAGACCCTGGACCGGGCCACGGGCAAACTCATGGAGAACCGCAAGTCACCCGGTCGGGTGCTGGGCGAGTTGGATAACCTCGGAAGCCACGTGTACGAAGCCATGTATTGGGCACAGGAACTCGCCGCGCAAACCGACGATCCGGCGTTGCAGCAAAAGTTTGCGCCGGTGGCGAAAGAGCTTGAAGCCAACATCGAGAAAATCCTCGAAGAACTGAAGGCCACGAAGGGCAAGCCCATGGACGTCGGTGGCTATTACCACCCCGATCCGGTCAAGGTCGAAGCGGCCATGCGCCCGAGCGCCACGTTCAACAATATCCTGGCCACCCTGGGGTGACCCATGTGATCAGCCCGTATGAAGGCGGTCCGCATGCCGAGCCCTGGCAGAGAGCATCTGCCAGGGCTCGCGTGTTTTTGGAGAACCGCAGTGCCATCCCTGGCGTACGGTGCCGATTTGATTCGACAATTCTATGGTGTGCAATGGGATTTGCCGGACGGTTAATCAATTCTCCGGCGATTCTTCGATCACGTCCAGCTTTTCCACGTAAAAACTCAGGCAATCCTTGATCTGCGCCACGGCGTCGATGGGGGTTTCGTAGGTCCAGACGGCGTTGTCGGCCATTTGGTCATCGACCTGAACGGAAAAATATGACGCATCGCCTTTGAATGGGCAGTGGGTGGAGTGGTCCGTCCTCTGAAGATAGGACATCTGCACGTCTTGACGGGGAATGTACGTGGCCGGCGGCAGCGGTCCTTCCTTCAGAATCAAGGCCTGGGTGGTATCGGCGATCACGGTTCCGTGAAACGCGACCTTTATGCGATTGGGATTTTTCTCGATGGTAATCGCATGGGGATGACCTGGTGCACTCATACGGTTTCTCCTTTCTTTATTGCACGATCAGTTTTTCCTCTTCTTTTCACTGCTTCCCTATATTATGCTACGTGATCGTATCTCGACAATCGTAACCGTTCACGGACAAGGGAATTTCCTCCGAAACAAGCCCTGAGGAAATAAGATGCACATGAACGTCGGCCCCAATTCCGTGGACGCTGCCGATCAATCGATGGCAAGCGACTTCGTCCCCCTTCCCCGAAGACAGCTTCTGCTGACGCTGACCGGAGTGATGCTGGCGATGTTCCTGGCCGCGCTGAGCCAGACCATCGTCGCCACCGCGATGCCCCGCATCATCACCGACCTGGGCGGATTCGACCGCTACACATGGGCTTCGACCGCCTATCTGGTGGCGTCCGCGGTCGCGGTCCCGATCGTGGGCAGGCTCTCCGACCTCTACGGGCGCAGGATCTTCCTTCTCTTGGGCATCACCGTCTTTATGATCGGTTCGGTTCCGACCGGTATGAGCCAAACGATGACCCAACTCATCGCGTTTCGTGCCATCCAGGGCATCGGAGGCGGGATCATCATGACCACGAGCTTCGTGGCCATTGCCGACCTGTTTCCACCCGAAGAACGAGGCAAGTTTCAAGGACTGATCGGCCTCGTGTTCGGCATGGCCTCGGTTATAGGGCCTACCTTGGGCGGCGTCATCACCGACAACTTGTCCTGGAACTGGATCTTCCTGTTCAACGTGCCGGCCGGGATTCCGGTGTTGTTGTTGGTCGCACGGACCTTCCCACGAATCAGGCCCGAGGTCGAGAAGCGAAGCCTGGACTATCCGGGCATGGCGACCCTGATACTCGCCGTGGTGCCCATCCTGCTCGCGCTGTCTTGGGGCGGCGTCCAGTATGCATGGAGTTCGCCGCAGACCATCGGCTTCCTGGCATTCGGGTTGGCCATGGCCGCGGCTTTCGTGGTCATCGAGTCACGGTCGGAGTCTCCCATCATGCCCCTGGACGTCTACCGACACCGGACGGTGGCCGTCTCGATGATCGTGATGTTCCTAAGCGGGCTCGCCATGTACAGCAGCATCATGTTCGTGCCCCTGTTCTTTCAGGGAGTGCTGGGCGTTTCCGCGACCAGCAGCGGCAGTTTCCTGACGCCCATGATGCTCGCAGTCGCGTTCGGGGCCATTCTGTCCGGACTCCTGCTCCAGAGGACCGGACGTTATCGGATACAGGCCCTCTTCAGTACGGGGCTCATGACGGTAGGTATGTTTCTCATCTCCTCCATGAATGAAGAGACGAATTTCGCCGGCGCCGTGGGATACATCGTGATCATGGGGCTTGGCCTTGGCGGGACGCTGCCCGTGTTCACCGTGGCCGTGCAGAACTCGGTGCCGTTCAGGTTCAGGGGACTGGCCACTTCCATGCTCATGTTCTACCGGTTGGTGGGCGGGATGATGGGTCTCGCCGTGCTGGGCGTCGTGTTGACGAAAAGGTTCTCCTGGAGGCTGGAGGGGGCACTCTCCGATACCGTGAGGGCCTCGCTCTCCCCGGGCCGGCTCGACGCCATCAAGAACAACCCGCAGGTGCTGTTCGATCCGTCCACCACCGACATGCTCAGAGCCGAATTCGCGGAGGCAGGGGCTGACGGCGTTCGGATGGCGGACAGCCTGCTCGACGCTCTCAACTCCGCGCTGGCCGGGGCGGTGGGAGACACGCTCACGGTCGGCGCGGTGGCGATATCGCTGTCCGTCGTTGCCGTGCTGTTCCTGGGCACGCCGGGCGGTTCGGCGCATGCACCGGAGCAAGGATGACTTACGGCGTCCCGGCCAGGCGAAACCCGACGTCGTCGCGCAGGAAGGCGGACAAATTCCAGTAGCGATTCGAGGAACGCAGGTACCTCGGGTAGCTGGTCCAGGCACCGCCACGCAACATGTGCCGCGCACAATCCCTGCTCTTCCACGCGCTCCCGTCAGCCGGGGGGCCCGGGTACTTCTTGTTCCAACAATCCTCTACCCACTCCCAGACGTTCCCGCTCATGTCGTACAGTCCCAACCCATTGGGTTGCTTTTGCCCGACCTGGTGGACCCTGTTGCCGCTATTCTTGTCATACCAGGAGACCGAATCAAGGTCATCACTCCCGACGTAGAGGTGCGCTTGACTTTTTTGCCCACCCCTGGCGGCATACTCCCATTCCGCATCAGTCGGCAGCCGATACCGTTCTCCGGTCAGCGCGTTCAATTTCTTGAGAAACGTTTTGGTGTCATCCCAACCCACGTTCTCCACGGGACACCGGGGGCAGTTGCGGAACTTGCTCGGATTCTTGCCCATCACCGCCGCCCACAGATCCTGGGTCACCTGATACTTGCTGATCCTGAAACTGTTCACCTGTACCTGACGGACCGGCTTTTCGTCATCATCACAACTGCCCTGTTCCTCCGTACAGCCCATTGTGAACGTACCGCCCTGGACGGTGACCATCTGCTGCTTGAGGTTTTCCAATAACGACGGCAACAATTCCTTGAGCCTTGTGGTCCGTTCCTGCGTCTCCGCTTGTCGTGTTGCTTCTTCCGTTTGCCGCCGCTCGGCTTTTTCGACTTTTCCCCTTGCCACGGAAAGCAGTTCCAAGGTCGGCATATAATATTCGGAACTCTTTTCGATATTGACGACAAATTGTTTCAGTGAGACTTGTCCCTGGCGGACGTCTTCCACTGTTGCGCCGTGTTCAACCAGAAGTTTGCCGAAAAAAAAGAAGAATTCCAACGGGGGTTCGGTATCCAAGGCTTCGATTTTCTCAAAGGCCCGTCTCGCGGTTTGCGGCTCGCCGTTTGCAAGGGCCTTTTTCGCTTCCAGCAGGTATTGATCCGCCAGAATATCATCGGGCAGGTCTTGGGACACCGCCATCCCGCAATAGCAAAGACTCAGGATGAAGCAAGCCAGGGTAACCATTGTTCTCATCTTCGCTCTCCTCCCGCCGTTGGCGAAATCTAATCTAAATGTGAAGGAAATGACCGACCGATTCGCATTGGCGCGGATATTAGTGGAGCGTTGCCGAGGCGTCAAGGAAGAGGAAATAGACGGTGCGCGCAACCGTCACGGCAGGTTTCTCGGGGTAATACGGGATCGAAGGGTCAACGTCCGATAGCCTCCGTTTTCGGGATAGCGGCTGTCGGCATGGGCGGACCGGGCCGTTACCTGCACGTCAACCGCCCGAATACTCGGCGTGTGCGTCGTTGGATGCCCCAGGGCGTCACGATACGAAAAAGTAAAGGACTCGATATCCTCCGCCACGGGTTGTCGCCCTCCACCTCCCACTTTGCGTCGCAACGTGGATGTCGACTCGTCATACAGGTAGATAATGGATTCTTTCGAATCGGTGAGTACGCCGTTTCCGTTCCAATCGGTTCGAACGTGCAACTCCGTGGGATGATAGCTGAGCCCATGAAAATCATTCGAGGGATCGGGATCTCGATTCACACCCATGGGATCATAGCCTGCCATGCGGATCTCCCTGGCCATCATGTCCAATGCGGCACGAGCGGTTTGTTGCATGGCCAGCACGTCCTCTTGAACGATCTGGCGCTTCACCTGATTCAGATGCACCCCATAGACCGCACCAACGGTGAACAGACCCAGCGCCAAGGCTATCAGCAGTTCCGTTAAGGTGACTCCTCTTTGATTGGTCACGGGCATCAAACCCATCGTTTTCTAAGGTGCAAGAATCGTGGATACGGGCACGGAGTGTCGGTCGTCCGCCCACCACACCGTGACCATTGCCGTTTGCAACCCCGGAACGGGCCGGTTGGGCTGCATCCTGACGACGCGTTGATACAGGGGAAAGTCCGGAATGGAGTCATAGGCTTCCGTGGTTTCAAGGGGAGCCGTCAACCCCGCGTCGTAGCCGGCGTTTCTCACCTGTTCCAGCTTATCCTGGGCCAGGGTCGCGGCAGTGGTCAGATGTTTACTCGCTGCCGCGCCTTTATTTGCCGTGACCGCCACCCCTGAAAGGGCCAAGACGGCGACAAAAAAGAGCCCCATGGCAATGACCACCTCCAGGAGGGTTAACCCCTTATGGTTTGTCGCGAGGTACATACGGGGATGCTAGGGGGTTGTCACTTTCACGCGACCCGTAATGCTGATCGTGATCGCTTTTTCTGCCGAAGCATTGGAAACCCTGACCGTGGCAAGACTTGAGGCCGTGCCCCTCGGATGGAAGATCGGATTATTGTTGGACTGAATCTCGACTCCTGCAAAATCCTCCCGGATCGAGCGGGATTCGACGGCTTCACCGGGATCGGCTCTTCCATTATTGTTGTCGTCATCCAAAATATCATACTGCTGCGGGTCCGTAAAAAAGATACGGACTTCATTTTCTTGTCTGACGGCTTGTGCCCTGGATGCCAAGAGGTCCGCGCGTATTTGCCGGACCGCCCCATTCAGGCGGTACTGCGGCAGTTGGGAGGCAAGCCAGGTTCCGCTCAACCCTAACACGACCGCCAGAATACCGAGGACAATCATTAATTCCGTCAGCGTATACCCTGACGTCCAATACATCGAACGCGCAAGAATGCACACTCGTTTGTGTAAGGGTCTCCACAAGACGGAACGTCCGGGGTTGCAAGAGTGCCTGCTCAACGATCCTTCCCTGCGTTCGCTACGAAAACATGGATTCATACATGCCGAACAGTTCCTGATAAAAAAACAGTGACGTCACCGCCCCCAACGCCAGGAACGGACCAAACGGGATGTATTGACCGCGCTTCATGTCACGGAAAGCCATGAGGCCAATGCCGACCATCGCCCCTGCACATGATGCGAGAAACAAGGTCATGCACACGTGCTGCCAACCGAGGAACGCGCCGATCATCGCCAGGAGTTTAATGTCTCCACCGCCCATTCCTTCCTTTCCAAACAGGTAAGGACTGACGGCCGCGAGCACCCACAGGATCCCTCCCCCCAACGCGATGCCCAGCAACGAACCGACCCAACCCAAGGGAAGAATGAATGCCGCCGCGAAAAAGCCGATGACCATGCCCGGGAGAGAAATGACGTCCGGGATCACAAGATGATCGACGTCAATCATCATCACGACCAACAGCAACGACAACAACAGCGCATACACGAGGGCGCTGCGGTTCCAGCCGAACGTATAGACGATCCCGAGATAGCCCGCTCCATTCAGACATTCCACCAGGGGATAGCGCCATGAAATCTTTCCCCCACACCATCGACAGCGTGCTCTCAACCAGAAAAAACTCAAGAGCGGAACGTTATCGAACCAGCGAATGGACGTCTTGCATTGCGGGCAACGGGACCCGGGCCTGATGACGGATTGCCCGTGTGGGAGTCTCAATATACACACGTTCAGGAAACTCCCTATGACCAATCCCACCACAAACAACAAAATATAGGAGTTTGGGGCATCCATCATGCTATATGTCGTGACTCCATAAAAGCTCACGTTTTTTCTATTAGAACGTCTGTTCCACTTTACTTTTCAATGGATACCCTGCTAGTATTACCTACATAATTCATCTTGGGAAAAAATTCGGTGCCCGATGGCCGTCCAAACAAAAGTGCGCAACAAGAAAGACCTGCCTCCGATTCGGCGAAAACGCCCGGAAGCGCTCACCGAACGGGAACAGGAAATCCTTCAACTGATTTGGTCCGGCCTCAAGAATAAAGAAATCGCCGAACGTCTCACGATCAGCGTCAAAACCGTAGAAGCCCATCGCGCCAATATGATGAAAAAGGTGCGCGTCTCGAATGCCGCCCAACTTTTAAACGCGGCGATTCAAGAAGGGCTGATCCAAATTCGGTAACGCCTTCGCTCCTTCCATCCGTTGACGAACCACTTCATACGCGACCACGGCCACGCTTGCCGAAACGTTGAGTGAACTCACCTCCCCGCGCATGGGAATGCGGGCGTGAGCATGACACTGTTCGACGATCCTCGATCGGAGTCCCTTTCCCTCTCCCCCAAACACCAATAAAGTCGGTCCCTTGAAATCCAGTTCGGTATAGAGTCGGGGAGAGCGAGGATCCAACGCCACGGCGTTCACGGCACGATCCTGCAAGCGTTCGATCAGTTTGCCGATATTGGCGCACCGGGCCACCCGAACGTGCTCGACGGCGCCGGCGGACGCTTTTGCCACACTCGCCGTCAAGCCTACGGCTCGACGGTCAGGAATAAACACCCCATGAATGCCCGCCGTGGCAGCCGTTCTGAGGACCGCCCCGAAATTTTGCGGATCCTCCACCCCGTCGAGCGCAAGGAAAAACCCCGGCTCCCCTTGTTGCGCGGCAAGCCCGAGGATCTCATCCTCCGAGGCATAGGACTTCGCCGCCACCAGGGCCACCACGCCTTGATGATTTCCGGAGAGGACCAGTCGGTCGAGTCGTTCACGCGGTTGAACCTGCAAGGGAACGCCTTGGACTTTGGCGAAATGAATGATCGGGGAAAATTGACGATGGCGGTGCGACAGGAAGATTTTTATAAACGTTCGCGACCCGGATCGCAACGCCTCCGTGACCGCCCGAATCCCAAACAGGAAGTCGCCGGCCTCATCGCTTCCACCGGGTGCCTCCGTCCGGGCGGTCTTCGAGGAAAATCCCTTTGGCCGCCAAGGCTTCTCGGATGTGGTCGGCGGCGGCGAAGTCTTTTCGCTCCCGCGCTTCGGCCCTTTGTCGAATCTGTTCTTGAATCCACTCATCGGTGCACTCCTGCTCAGCGCGCGTCCGGCATTGTTCCAGGCCGAAATCCAACTCACGAAACACCCACTCGTTTTCGTTGAGTTGAAACAAGCCTAACGGCGCGCCACATTGCCGAAAAATTTCTCGAATCTCCTGCCGGCCCTTCTCGGACAGCCCCCCTTGCAGGACCTGGTTGGTCACGGCCCGAAGTTGCTGGCATTCCGCCAACGCCTTGGGTGTATTCAGATCATCGTCCATGGCTTCTTCAAACGCCTGCTGAAATCGAGTCATGGCCTTTCCCAAAGACGCCTTGGGGTCCGGACCGGGACCAGGCTTCTCGGAGAGACGGCTGAAGAGGTCATAGACGTTATCCAACGCGGATTTGGCTTCTGCCACTGCCAGGTTGGAAAAATTTACGTCTCCACGATAATGGGTCGAGAGCAAAAAGTAGCGTATCGCCTCGGCCGTCACGGGTTCCGGACAATTCGATTGATCGAAAATATCTCGTACGGTAAAAAAATTCCCCAACGACTTCGACATCTTTTCTTCGTCAATGGTGACGAACCCGTTATGCACCCAATATCGGGCGAACGCTTGTTCCGTTGCGGCACGGGACTGCGCAATTTCATTTTCATGGTGAGGAAAGGTCAAGTCTTTGCCGCCTCCATGAATGTCGAAGGTTGCGCCCAAATGGCGTACGGACATGGCCGAACACTCGATGTGCCAGCCTGGCCGGCCCGGTCCCCAGGGACTCTCCCAGGCCGGTTCCCCGGGTTTGGCCGCTTTCCATAAGGCGAAGTCCATGGGGTCCTGTTTTCGTTCATCCACTTCGACTCTCGCCCCGGCTTGCATGTCTTCGAGGTGACGTTTACTCAACCGGCCGTATTCCGGAAAAGCCGACACCCGATAATAGACGTCGCCGTCGACCCGGTAGGCGAATCCTTTTTCCAGTATCGTGCGGATCATCTGAAGAATCTCCGGCATGTGTTCCGTGGCCCGCGGTTCAACGTCCGGAGTGCCGACGCCCAACCTTTTCATGTCACGGGCGTACGCCTGCATATATTTCTCGACGACTCCGTCCCAGGGGATGCCTTCCTCCGCCGCCCGGTTGATGATCTTATCATCCACGTCGGTGAAGTTTTTGACGTAGGTCACGTCATAGCCTCGATACGCGAGATACCGCCGCAGCACGTCAAAGACGATCGCACTTCGGGCATGGCCCACATGACATTCATCGTACACGGTGACACCGCAGACGTAGATGCCCACGCGGGGAGGCGTGATGGGCACGAACGGTTCTTTTTGATTCGTCAGGGTGTTGAAAATCTTCACGGAGCGTTCATTCAGAGTTCGGCGAAGCGGAAGGGGTCAGGGCCTTTTTCGTTTGCCGTTTGACGATCCAATATCCGAGAACAAGGCACGTCACCAGGACGACGGTGAACAGATTGAAGTATTGCTCCAGGACTTCTTTGACCCACGGACCCAACAGTTGCAACGTACCGGCTACCAGAAAAAACCTGGCGCCCCGGCTGACCAGAGACGCCACGACGAATACTCGAAAATTAACATAGAACGCGCCGGCCCCGATTGTACACACTTTATAGGGAACAGGGGTCAGGCCTGCAATCAGGATCGCCCAGCCCTCATACCGTTGAAACGTGTCATGGATTGTGGAGACGCGGTCTTGCCCCATCAGCCGAAGCAGGAGCGGCTTCCCTCCCCACCACCCGATGAGATAGCCGAACATGCCCCCCAAGACGGAGCCGACGGTGGTAATCGCCGCGTAATACAGGCCCCACGATGGATTCCCCAGGGTCAACACCATCAGTAAGACGTCAGGGGGAATCGGAAAGACGGAGGACTCTGCAAACGCCAGCAGAAACAACGCGGGGTCCGCGTACGGCGATTCCGACCAGGAGACTATCCACTGATACAGTGCCTGGAACATGATGTCCCGTCGCCACCCCTCAGGATGACCTCGTTCGCTTTGACAACGCGGATTCCCATGCCGTTAACTTTTTTATGGCGCGGTACTGCGTCATATCGAAATGCAGCGGCGTCAAGGAGACCTTTTTGTCGGCAATGGCATCCACGTCGGAATTCTTTCTTCGGTTCCAGGTCACCTGTTCTCCTGCGATCCAATAATACGCGTTCCCCCGTGGATCGACGTTTTCAATAACGGAATTGCGGTACTGTCGCCGGCTTAACGACGTGACCTGCACCCCCGTCAGGGCTTCAGCCGGAACGTCGGGCACGTTGACGTTCAATAACGTCTCGGTCGGCAGCCCCTCCTTCAGGACCAGGGTTGCCACCTCGACCGCGACCCGGGCCGCCGCCGGGAATCGAAATCTTTTCAGGCCATCCAGCGACACGGCCATCGAGGGAATGCCGCGGATCGCGCCTTCGAGAGCCGCGGCCACGGTTCCGGAATTGGTCACGTCGTCACCAAGATTCAGCCCTTTGTTGATCCCCGACACCACCAAATGGATCGGCTGATCCCGAAGTACCTGTCCCACGGCTAAGATGACGCAATCCGACGGCGTTCCGTTCGCTGAAAAGACTTGCCGACCGATTTGCTTCAATCGTAGAGGCTTATGCAGGGTAATGGCTCGCCCCATGGCGTTCTGTGGTCGTTCGGGAGCCACAACCCACACGTTGCCGAGGTTCTTCAGGTGTTTCGCAAGGATGCGGAGACCGGAAGATTCGACGCCGTCGTCATTGGTGATTAAGATATTCATCCCGAACCGTGATACGTACGTACAATAAAAAAGCCTACCTCAACGGAATTGAGGCAGGCTTTTTCGAAAATCACAACAGACCGTATGACAAACTTTTTTAAATGTTTTGCATAAAGTGAGCGACGGCTTCCGGGTCGACAGCGCCCATGATAGCGGAAGAAGGAACCGTCGCCGACTTTCTCCCCGTCAGCCCACATTCGATCTCGTCGAAGATCATTTCCACCGGCATGGACATGCCACCATAGACGTGGGGTCCTGCCACGATTTTGGCTTTCGAGTAGCCATAAATGGCCGTCGCCACGTCTTTGGCCAACCACCCGACGTAATTGAATTCCGGCACCACAATCAGTTTGGCCTTGGCGCACAGTTGCCGCAATTCCCTGCTAGGGAACGGTCGAAGCGATTTCACCTTGATCAACCCCGCCTGAATGCCTTTTTCTTTGCACATCCGGATGGCTTCGCGTGACTGCGCAGCGGCGCTTCCCGACGCAATCAGCAGCACGTCGGCACCCTCAACGTCTTTCGTCTCGATCAAGCCGTCCATGTATTGGTCGATGTATTTACGTGACCGTTCCACCGCCGCCCAGATCTCTTGTTGCCACACGGCGTGGATATTGTACGCCATGAAATTCGATTTTTGGACGGGCGCATCCCGTGACAATCTGGCCGGAGGATTTTCCGCATCCAAGACGGGAACGGCACCTCTCCAGGCATCTCGTGGCGGCAATTTGATGCCTCGATCCGGCATGGTGCAATAGCCCCGTGCATGGGTCACGAAAAACCCATCGCAGCACACCCCAACCGGAAGGGTCACGTCATTCCTTTCACTGATAATGAACGCCTTCATGATGTAATCAAACAAATCTTGCTGATTCTCGGCGTGAAAGATGATCATGCCGCAATTCAATAAGTACGCAATTTCAATATTGTCAGGCTGAATGGCTAACGGAGCATTCACCACCCGGCAGGTAAACATGGCCACGGCGGGAAGGCGGTGTCCCGGCCATGAGGCAATCGGTTCAAGCCCCCGCAACGTGCCCGGTCCGGCCGTCGCGGTAAAACACCGCACGCCGGCACGGGACCCGCCGGCAATGGCCGACATGACGCCGTATTCTTCCTCGCCCCGATAATATTCCTTGACGTACCCTTCTCCATACAACACCCCGATCAACTGCATGGTTTCACTTTGGGGTGTAATCGGATAGGCGATAGAGAGATCAACGTTGGATCGGCGAACGGCTTCTTTTGCGGCTTCACTGCCCGTAATGAATTCCCGCTCACGCGGCGCCTCGAAAAACATGTGCTCCGGGGACACCACCTGTTGCCGTTTGGCCTCCGCATGCGGATCCTGTTTCTTACCCGGACTGGGAGGGGCAGGAGCCGTACTGGTAATCAGGTCGCCTTGCGGATTCGTTTTGACTTCTGTTTCTAATGCTTCACTCATGGCTTACCCCCTCTAGGGTGGCGACAATCCCAGACCAAATTTCCGGGGTTGTGTGATCGAACATAATGGGCCTAGCCCTCACGCTGCATATCTTCGGTTTTATGCCCAAAGACCGCAGCACTTGCCGTCCCACCTTCTCCCAGTGGAATGTCTAAAGGATTCGTATGCGTTTTGCCGTCATGCACGCGGGATTGCAACCCCGTGAAACGGACACTCTCGCCATTGTCCGGCAACGCAATCCCCATTTCCTCACGAATGCGCTTGAACACCTGCGTCACCTTTCGAATCTTGGTTGCATCGGAATCCCGAACCGTGAACATGGCATCTTCATGGCCCTGTTCCGCGCAAATCGCCGACGTCCAGCAATTCGTCCCGGCTCGAATCATTTTCAGCGTCAGATTGGCGTAATGACAATGCACGCCAATGAAAATACATGCTTCTATTTTATTCCCCCAAATCGTGAGATTGGGATGATTGGGGTTGATCACTTCTTCCGGCTCGATCTTCGGATATTTGGGACGATAATCGGGCATCGGGATCACGAGCACATCCGGGATTTGGGCCGCGAGTTCCAAGACGGCTCTGGCTTTCTCGGCCGCGTGGGCATTCCAATTCCATAACACCAGGGGACCGGGGAAAATCGTCGCATTTTTTCTCGTCAACATGGCTCTGGCCATTTCTTCCATCGCCTGTTCTTCCGGAACTTCATGGCCAAACGTCAGTCCATGATCCGGTATCGGGGGAAGGACACCCAATTCGGCCGCGGACGGGGGATGAAATCCCGCCGGACCCGGTTCAACGATTCTTTCTAAATTGGTTGCTTCCACTTATGTCCTCCACTCATTGTTTCCGGGTTGAGACGAATACCACCCTTGTGATCTACACGCCATCCCTTACATTTGCCCTCGAACGGGATTGGCTAAGAGTGCATGGCTCGTTTTTTCGCCATAGGTCACGTTTTCAGTCAGGGCCGTGTCACCGATTTGATCAATCATTTCCATTTTGATGGCATTGTGCTTGGCCATGTTGTCACACACCCAGACACACTGCGCACATCCCTTACAGCGGTCCACGGCAACATAGGCGGCTCCATATTTGAACCCTTTATCCTCGCCGGCCGCATTGTCATACAGGATGGTATTGGCCTCAGGACAATATTGCGTGCACAACTTGCAACTCGTGGCTGCACAAATTTCGGTATCGATATTCGCAACTAAATACATACAGGCCTCTCTCGTCGGTTAAAGCTACGCCATAGCCGGCGTGCTGGACGTCTGTTTCGGTTGAACCCAATTGTGTTCTATGGCATATTCCCACGCCGCCTGGACCACCGCCAGATTCTTATCGATCAATTCCTGTTTCTTCTTGAACTTCCTCTCGACCACACTATCCAAGGCTGCCGTTCCTCCGGATACCACAAATCCTTTTCCGAGGAATCGATCTTTCACCGCTTGGGCCAGGGCCTCCATATTCGTGAGACTCGTAATGGCGCCCATGGCGCCCACCATGGCCATATTCGTGGCCAAGTCGATTCCGGCCACGTCAAGCGAAAGTGTCGTTGCGGGCAGATAGAACAGTCTGGCATTCAGTTCGGCGAGTTCACGCTCCTGGTCAGGCTCGAGTCTCATCGGACCATCGTGGTTGATCAGGGCAATCCCGTCCTTTTTCAATCCAAAGTAAAATGGATTCGTGTAGCTTTTCCCATGGGTAATCACCTGCGGGTGGAAGATCATGATAATGTGGGGGAACGTGATTTCGCCGATTTCATAAATCGGCTCATCAGAGACCCTCACGTAACTTTCCACTGGCGCCATTCGCTTTTCGGAACCATAAAAAGGCACGATCGTGCTCTCTCCGCCGGCATTGATCACCCCTGTACTGAAGATATGAGAGCCCGTGACGACCCCTTGTCCTCCGACTCCTGCCATACGAATGTTAAAACGAATCGCCATTGTCTACACCCTCCTCTCTCGTCACGTACGCACCAATCCTTCCTCCCTCAGTCGACCAGCCTTACCGCTTTCCTACGGCGGCCGCGGGTTTCGGGAGATATTCTCTGTACCCGTACAACTGGGACAAATACTCCTTGGCTTCATCCGTAATGTATTCTGAAAATTTGTAGCGGTCGTCCTCCACGGTTTTGCAGTCTTCCAGCACCTTGTCCGTTGGAATCGCGTATTCGATATTACAGGACGTGTAGGCCTGGATGTAGCTGGGGCCGATTTCTCTTGCGACCAGCACGGCCTTTTTGATCACACTTTCAACTCGCCGTGGGTTATTGGGAACCACCGTCGCCACGTACGCGCAACCGGCAACTTTTGCCATACCCAACATATCCATTTTCTCGAACTTCTTCCCGAGCGGCGCCATTTTCAATACCTGATTCTTGTTCGTCATCCCACTTTCCTGGCCGCCGGTATTTCCATAGACTTCATTGTCCAACATAATGGTGGTGAATTTTTCTTTTCTGAACCACGAGTGCAGGGTTTGGGCGAACCCGATATCAGCCATGCCGCCGTCTCCCGCCATCACGACCACGTCCTTCGGTTTGTCACCAAACCGCAGACGAAGGCCGCGGGTCAATCCACTGGCAACCCCATTCTGGTCCCCATAATTGCCGTACACGAATGGGATGGCTGCTTGCGAGATCGCCAGCCGGCCACAACCCGCCGTCCCGACCGTGATGGTATCTTCCGGATTCGGAAAGGCAATGACAGCCAGCCGAATGAAGAGGGTCATGGCACATCCCGCACACATCGGATGTTCTTCTAAAATCTCCTTAAAGGTTCCCACTTGAGAGACTGAGGTTTTTTTCCCAAATGGACCATGCTCCACCATATCCCGATATTCTTTAGGCATGAACTTTCCAAAACCTGGTGTAAACTTGACATAATCGAGGCTCATCGCAGATCCCCCTTCTTGATACGTTTCTATTACGTTAGCTATTCAGCCCATCAGCAGCATGTCCGGAAAATCGACTGCGTTCTCTCTGTTCCTCTGCTCTCTTTCTCGTTGCATTTCCGGTACAGTGCAGCAACATTAGCGTAGATGGGGGCCTCTAGTAAAGACCTCTGACAATCCCACCCGTTTCCTCGCCTCCCGATTTTCCGGAGAAGCATACGGTCCTTCATTGTTCGGCAAGACACTCCGGCAGATCCTCTAAGCCAAGGACCGCACGGCTATCCTAAGGCCGAACCATGGCAGAAGGCAACAAAAAAGAAGACCCACGTCTTTAAAAAGAAGCCCTATGCAGGGATTGAGGCTAGGCCTTTGGCCCCATCTCCTGTTTGAACGAAACACGAAGCGGGAACACCTCGTTTCGTCGCATTCTTTGTGAGGTGCTCAATCCCAGGACGGATCGGCGTATGAGGACACTAATCCAAAATATACTGGAGAGGATCAACGACTTTATCGTTCACGGCAACCTGGTAATGAAGATGCGGTCCGGTTGAATACCGGCCGGTGCTGCCGACCAGTCCCAGTACGTCGCCTCGTTTTACTTCCTGGCCGTCTCGCACGAGCATTTTGGAAAGATGGCCGTAGGTGGTCTCGACGCCATAGCGATGACTGATCCGAATGAAGTTTCCCATCTTCGAATCATAGGCGGCCGCGACTACTTTGCCTTTGGTCGGGGCCCGCACGGTTTTCCCGCGGGGGGCACTGATATCCACGCCTGAATGGAATGCTCTTTTTCCGGTAAAGGGTGAAATGCGTGGTCCGAACCTTGAGGACACGTGGCCTTTGACGGGCCAGATGGACGGGGTCGCGGCCCACAGGCCCACCCGTTCTCCCGCTGTTTTTTCCAACCGGGCCAGCATGTGGAGTTGGCGCACGGTCTGTCGCTCGAGCCAGGCCAGCCTCCCTTTGATCTCCGCCGCCATCCTGGTCCCGGCGTGGCCGGGATGCTCGCCATCGACCTCCGCTGCGAGCGAGTCGACATCCCGCATCCCTGCTGCCCCATCCAGGGCAGCCGCATACGACACCTCTTCGCCGCCTTGTCCCTCGGCGTCCGCGTCTTGTGCTTTCTCGGGTGCGAGCCCGAACATCACTTGCAATTTTTCGTTTATCGTTTGGATGGTCAGGACCCGTTCCTGCATGTTATCGATGGCTTCGGCAAACCCAACCGCTTGTTCTTTGGACTGGCTGAGTTCTGCCTTCAACCCTTCGAGTTCGGCACCTTGGTCCGTCACCTGGCTCGTCTGAGCCACGTACTGCACCAGCACCCCCACTTGTACGACCGCCAGAATCACGACCGCCAGCAACACGCGCTTGACCGTCGTCTTGCGCACACTGATCCGGAGCGGGTTCCCGGTGGTTCCGAGCGGGTTCCCGGTCGTGCCTCGAAAAAACACCACCGTCCATCTGTCAGCAGAGCGTTTCATGAGAGCAACTCGGGTTACCGATTGTGACCTGGGCTTTGGATGCACTACTGTACTGAACAAAGTCCTCAAGGGTCAATACGGGGCAATACGCTATATTCCTTTTGACCCACCTCTCCATCATCCGGAGAACTGAGGGAGAACGGCAGGCAGGCTAACCGGGCACCCGGGTCATGGCCTTGACCCACGCCAGATATTCGCTTGAGCCCTTCACGACCGACAAGGCGAGAATTTCAGGGACCTCATAGCCGTGGAGGGTTTTCACTTCAGCTTCCAGGGCATCGTAGACGTCGGCATCCGATTTCATGACCAGCAGCCATTCATGTTCTTCGCAGACTTTTCCTTCCCATTCAAAAATGGAAATGACTTTGGGTACGACCGTGACACAAGCCGCCAGCTTTTTTCCCACAACGCTGCGCCCAATCAGAAGCGCTTCTTCTTGGCTCGAAGCCGTTACCAGGACAACAACCGCTCCCATGATCGACACCCCACCTCGCGGGACAAGCCCCCCCGGAATCTCTTCCCGTCACTTGTCCGAGCGCTTGAGGTGTTCGGGAGCTTTTTCCACCAAATCCTTAGTGGCAAGCCGTAGCGAATCCTGAAGGCCTTTCGGGTAATTCGTGACGGAATCCTCCAACCCCTGATAGAGGCTATCCGTTTCCTGCGCCTCAAATTCCATGGCAAAGCCCCACAGCACGTTGTCCGGCTCACCCGCCGGGGTTAAGTGCACGAACATTTCCACTTCAGTCTCGGTGGTTCCGATCGGCAAACCGGCCAGCCACAACAGCGTGCCGGCGGGACCCAAAAGATACGTGGAAATATTCCGCTCCCACCGCGTCGAATACAGTCGTCCCTGCAAGACAAAATCACTGGGAGGCAGTGGTTGGCCCTGGTCGACAAACGTCACGGAAGAGAACACGTTCGTCTTTCGAATTTCATCTGCCAGGGCACTCGCAAAATCGCGTGTAGGGGAAAAGGACACTTTGTCGACGAGTGCGGGGTTCGAAGCCGTCTCGGGCCGATCATAGACCGTGGTCGCATGAGGGATGAAGGGAATGACGGATGCCCAATATTGCTCGCGCACCTCCGTGCCCCGCTTATCAGCAAGAGGAACGACCACCAGACTGCCGGCCACCTGCTGGTCAGCCGTCGCGTTCAAATACGTCCTATCCGGGGGAGGCGGATACTGCCAATCCCGTGAGCCCAAGCAGCCCGTTATCGTCAATGACACGATCATCAGAATACCACACGCCTTGTGCACGACAGACAGGCGATTCATATGTTGTCTCCTTTGGCAAGCAACAGTTTCCAACCGTTGCAATGATGGGTAATGCATGAAGTACAACTGCTTTGCGTTGGGCCGCAACCGACCGGATTCATGCGTAACGGGTTGACGGTGCGACCTCAGCGACTGAACCCTCCGGCACACGCGAACTGTTCCATCAGTTCAGGATAGGAACGGGTGACCGGAAATTGAGGATATTCGGAACAAATCGTATCCGGAGGACGGAAGAAAAACCCGGCATCGGCCTCCTGCAGCATCGACACGTCGTTATAGGAATCTCCCGCAGCCAACACGTGAAAATTCAGGCTCTTGACGGCTGCCACCGCATGGCGTTTCTGGTCTTTTTGCCGGAGCGAATAATTCCGAATGTATCCTTCGTCGTCAATCTCCAGGGTGTGACAAAATATGGAAGGATAGTGCAGTTGTTTCATCAGGGGACTGACCAGGTCATAATAACTGTCCGACAGAATAATGACCTGACACCGCTCTCGTAACCACGTCAAAAATTCCACGGCGCCATCCAGGGGTTTCAGCCCCGCGACCACCTCACTGATATCCGACAGCTTAAGATGGAATTTCGCCAGAATGTCCAGGCGAAGCTTCATGAGTTCGTCATAGTCGGGAATGTCCCGGGTAGTGACCTGTAAGTCGGCAATCCCCGTTTTCTCGGACAACGCCAGCCAAATTTCCGGCGTTAATACACCCTCCATATCCAAACAGGTCACCACGGGTGATTTCATATGCCCCTCAAAACCGCGCAAGTTTCGGATGAAAAGCTACAAGACGACACGGCAAGAACGCTATTGTATAAAAAACCGGAGAGAGACTACAAACCTTTTCACCCCGAATGCGGCGCCACAATCCCGGTACTTCCATCCGCTCATTTACCCAAAGGCAATGAGGAAGACGAAAGCGAGATAGCACAGGCCATTGAAAATCAGATGGTAGGGCCTCAAGGGCTGGGACCGTAAACGAAGTTTGAGATAGATCGCGGCAAGGAACGTCACCCCTATCCCCCACAGGGCTTCTTTTCGTGGAACCCATGGCGTCAACAAGATCCCCAAGGCAGGGAGCAGGCTCCCTTGAAACACCATCGCCCCGGTGATGTTGCCAAAGGCCAAGGTATCCCGGCCCCGCCGCACCCAAATAATACTATTCACTTTTTCCGGCAATTCGGTCGCCACCGGCACGATCAACAACGACAAGGCCAAGGTGGAAACCCCAAGCCAGGCGGCTAAATGCTCCACGCCGTAGACGAAGCCCTTGGCCCCTCCAATGATAAACCCGAATCCCAGGACCAGTTGCAAGAGAATCGTGGCGAGGTTCTCGGGGATGCGGAGCCGGCTCAAAAACAGCGGGTGATCCGCCTCGGTTCCATGGCCCTGCTCAACCAGACCCTGTGAGGCGCGAATCGTCAACAGCAAATAGATAAAGTAACTCAGGGTCAATCCCAACGCCAACGACACGCGTGCCCAGCGCCATTCCGGAGGCACGAAGATCGCGAGGGTCGCCAACGCAAAAGCAAAGAGAAACCAATCCAGGTCCCGATGCACGCCGGTGGGCTCGGGACAAAAGGCTTGCGCCCACCCACGACGCTGGGCGGCGAACATTCCCATTAAAAAGAACGTGATGGTCGAAAGCATTAACGGAGCACCCAAAATGGCCCCCACCCCCACGTCATGCCGAACAGATAAATCTCCACTGGCGGCCAACACGGCCACGATCGGGACCATCGTCTCCGGCAATGCCGTACCCACGGCCGCAAACACCGATCCCGTGACTCCCTCGGAAATGCGTAACCGTTCTCCGAAATGCTCGAGCGCATTGGTAAACGTTTCCGCGCCGATCAGAATCACCACCAACGAAATGAGTAACACCCACAATTCCATAGAGTGACGCTTTCCTTACGAGCCGTTATCGGGGGAACGGCAGACCGGAATCACCGAGGAACCACCTTGCCCACAAAATGAGGTTGCACTAGACTATCGTCATGAGTGATGAGATGGGAATCGTCGTGGGTTGTCTGGCCGGGATTCTTGCCTGCCGATTCGGAATCCGGTGGTGGCGCAAGCGAAAGGCGGCCAAACAAGCCGATGAGCTGCTCTCCAAAATTGTGAAAGGCAAAGATGCCTTTCGCCGGTGATACGGTATCTCCGCTCGGGGGGCCGGGCAGGCTCAAATGCGTAGGTAGCAAACCCCGGCATGGTTTGGCAACACCGTGCGCTCGACGTTTCTGCGATTCGTGAGGGAGCCTCTCTCTCCGTTTTCTCCATGCCTTCCCCGTCATGAGTCACGCCTCACAACGCGCCCGAATTCATTTGCATCGCGGCAATCTCACGCAAGCGCGCCATTGGTACGGGGAAGCCGTGGAAGAAGCCCGGAACAACGAGACGGGTGAGGCCCTGACCACCGCGTTGGGAAACCTCGGCAACGTGTGCGCGCAACTGGGAGAATACACCGAAGCGGAAGCCTGTTATCATGAAGTGCTGACGCTTCAACGCCGTGAACATGATCCGTCAATCGTTGGAGAAACATTGGTCAATCTCGGCAATCTCAAAGCCGACGCGGGCCAATTCGAAACGGCCAAGGCATATTATTTGGAAGCCCTTGACGTCCTTCGCCCCATTGAACACCATCGCGCCTTAGGCATTCTGTATAACAATCTGGCGTTGATGGAACTCGCCACCAAGCAACCCGACGCAGCCATCTCACATTTTCAACGGGCACTCGAGTGCCACCGTAAGGTCGGCGATGAATTGGGGTTGGCCAACACGTTCAGCCAATTCGGCAAGGCCCTGCTCTCTCAAGGAGACCTGCAGCAAGCGGAACGCTGTCTCAATAACGCCAGCGAACATTTCATCAAACTCGGGCAGGAACCCGGCGAAGCCGCGGTGCTCCGCCTCCTGGCCGATCTTTACGCAACCAGAGGCGACCACGTGTCCGCGTTGCGCTGTCTCGAACGGGCCGTCCAGATTGACAGGCGGTATCACCTCCCGGAAATCGAGAACGATCAAAAACGCCTCGCCCTCCTCCACGCACGGGGAAAAGAGGCTCGGGCCTCGTCCACGCCACCACCTACGACGTTCAAAAATGAAAGGCCAGTTGAATAGGAACGCCCTGCTTGCTGCTCCCTCTCCACCCGGGAGAGGGCTGGGGTGAGGGTTGCCCGTTATTGTCGCGGGTAATAGGTTGCAAGCGAGCCGTCTCTTGAGGGGCACGTACCCGGGAAGGAGTCCCGGAAATTTCCTGAAGCGGCCCCCGGCACAACCCACAGCGATGCCGTTTCGTTGAGAGGGTGTTTCGTTGGCGATGATACGCGTGCCCGCACCACGCACAATGCCACGTGAACTTCGCGGAGGCTTGGGTTTCCTCGGCCAGCGTATGATAAATCGTGATCCCCAAACCATCGTCATTCATCAGGGCCATGATCCGTCGAAATTCCCGCCCATGCGAAGGACAATATTTTTTTACGTCAAACTGCCATTGATGGATCATCTCATGGGCCAAGGTCCCCCGTATTTCCTCAAAAGATTGCCCGGAAAGGAGCGGGACCGACAGACGAATGACTCGCCCGTTGCCATGCCGTTCCTCCGGAGCCACCCAAGAGATGCGCGGACCCGTTCGGCTCCGAAAGAGGCCGGCCGACGCCGTCAGACGGGTGCTCCATTGAATCTCAATGGCCGGCAGCCGGTTTCCGAAATACGACTCGTTCAACTCTTGCCAGATCGACTGAAGGTGTTCGACGGAAAGGGGAACGTTGATTGGAGTGCGAAGCGCCATGTCCCTCAACACGGATCCTCATGGAGTATGAGACCACGCTATGATACCATGATTCCCGTGTAAACCAAAGGAGCGGTATGGGCCTCGAAACAGCAGAGAAGCAAGATCCACCGGCCGATGAAGCCTTCATGCACGAAGCGCTGCTGGAAGCGGAACAAGCCGCGTCCGACGGTGAAGTCCCCGTGGGGGCGATACTCGTGCGTGAGCATACCATTGTGGCCAGGGGACGAAACGCCAGAGAATGTCAACAGGACCCGACCGCCCATGCGGAACTCATCGTGATCCGGGAAGCCGCCGAAAAGTTGCAATCCTGGCGATTAACTGGCACAACCATGTACGTGACGCTGGAACCCTGTCTCATGTGTGCCGGCGCCATGCTGCAAGCACGGATTCCTCGTGTAGTCTTCAGCACCTGGGACCCCAAAGCCGGGGCCTGTGGTTCCCTGTTTACGCTCCATGAGGATACCCGCTTGAATCACCAAATCGCCGTCACGCACGGCATATTGGAAAACGAGAGTCGTGACCTTCTGCAACGCTTCTTTCAACGGCTCAGGCACGACCAGTCCCTCACCATGACCTGACAGAGCTTACCGATATACGGAGAGGTGCGAGAGTGGCCGAATCGGGCGGTCTCGAAAACCGTTGACCGGCAACGGTCCGTGGGTTCGAATCCCACCCTCTCCGCCATAACATCAAGAGCCGTGCGAGACAGAGTGGAGCCAAGACGCCATCCACCAGCCGTAAAAGAGGGTGGGATGCGAACGGGGGTTCTGAAGGGGGTATTCCCCCTTCATGGGGTGACCGGCGCGAAGCGACGGCGCGAGGGGGCCTGGCCCCCTAGCGGGAGCGCGAAGGCAGCCGCCGCGCGACTTCGAATGCCCACCCTCTCCGCCATAATGTCAAAGGCAGTGCGATATAGAATGGAACCAGCGCCTCATCCAATAGCGCTAGAAGAGGGTGGGAGTCGAACGGGGGTTTTGAAGGGGGTGTGCCCCCTTCATGGGGTGACCAGCGCCCCGCGACGGCGCGAGGGGGCTTGGCCCCCTAGCGGGAGCGCGAAGGCCGCCGCCGCGCGACTTCGAATGCTCACCCTCTCCGCCACACCATCAAAAGCAAAACGACGCAGAGTGGAGCCACCGCCATTGAATTTCGATTATCTATTGTCTATAGTAGAAAAGACAATAGATAATCGCCATGAATTCTATGACCAAACTTAAAATTGACTTGCGGAGCGGCGTGTTGGAAATCGAAGGAGCAGAATCCCTTGTCCGCGAGATTTATCAGGATTATAAAGAAAAAATTGTACGGGGAGAGTTTGAACCCGTGGAGGAACTATCGCCTCCCTCCGATGCAGGAACTCATACCCCATCGACCAAACCACGGCGAACAAAGAGCGGAGCCAGCAAGACCACCAACAAGCGCAAAGAGTCTTATCAAATTGTAAAAGACCTCGATCTCTCACCCAAGGGAGGAAAAGAATCTCTAAAAGACTTCTATTCTAAAAAGTCTCCTTCAACGGCACTGAAAAGGAATGCGCTCTTCGTCTATTATCTTCAGAAAATCGCAAAAACGAAAGACATTGGTGTAAACCACATTTACGCCTGTTATAAGAATGTGAGTGAGAGAGTCCCAGGTGCCCTCCGCCAAAGCTTGCTAGATACGTCATCTCGCAATGGATGGATCGACACAAAGTCAATGCAAAACATCACAATCACCACTCACGGAGAAAATCTCGTTGAGCACGAACTCACTGTCCAGAAAAAGGGATAATAAGGACAAATGGATAGGAGAAGTCTTGAAAATTTTGTCGAGCGGTTCGATGACTTCTCAAAATGGGGTGGCAAGAAACAGGTTGATTACTTTGCCTACTTCTTAACGACCGAGACAGAGGCCGTTTTTTTACAGCGAGGCAAATTCAAGATTGTTTTGATGTACTTTCTCTGCAGCGGTATGCCCGAGCGGCTGCGTATCTTTCAGAAAGTGCAGGAAGTAAAAACGGGCGCTATGTAAAAGGCAAAACAGGTTACCGATTAGAACGAAGTGCCCACGACGAGATAAAACAGGCCGTAAACAATGAACCGAAGAAAGTACGAGTATCGCAACAATTGAACGATTTGGTTCTAAAGGTTACAGACTCGCCGGAAAAAGCGTTCCTAATGGAGGCATTGAACTGTTATCGGGTGGAGTCCTATAGAGCAACGATAATCTTGGTGTGGATTTTGGCCATTGGCCATTTACAAAAGTACATCTTTGACCAAAAACTCAATGGGTTTAATACGGCTTTGGCAAAGAACCCTGATAAACGAGTCCAGGAAATTGTAAATTACGATGATTTTTCTGACCTACCAGAGGCAAAATTTATCGAACTAGCCCGTGCATCTAAAGTTATCTCGAATGATGTCAGGAAAATCCTGGATGAAAAATTGGGTATCAGGAACAGTGCCGCACATCCGTCAGGAATTGTATTCAATGGACACAAAGTAACTGAATTTGCTCTCGATATAATTAACAACGTTCTACTGAAATATTGATAGCCCCAAACATTTTTCGCCGAGGGCGCGACGGTGCCACCGCGCGACTTCGAATGCCCACCCTCTCCGCCATAATAGCAAGAGCAGGGCGACGCAGAGTGGAGCCACACCCTCAATCAAATGTCATAAGGTCAGTTCTTAGGACGTTTGTAGAACGCCACGAAAAATTTGGTGTCCTCAGACAAACGGACATGATGAACTTCTTCCGGCAAGATGACGAACGTCTCTCCCGCTGGAATGACCGCAAGCGGCGCATTGTCCCCTTGCCGGAAAAAGCTCACCGTGCCGGCCTCAACCGTTAGAAGACCCCATGTTCCGGCTTGTAAATCATGATGGTTCAGAAGCTTGTCGGGCACTGTTTCGTTCGTGAACAGAGGTGTTTTCCCATAGGGCTCTACGTCGTCCGGCAAGTAACGCTGTTCAGTCATCATGCAGCCTCCATCCTTATCGTGACAGTGAGACAATTTCCCCATCGCTTACTTCGCGCATTGAAACCGGATACCCCACCAGTCTTCGCTCACGACTTCCGTACCCCCCATGCCCTCAATTACCCATTGCCCGCCTTTTGTTTCTCCTTCTTTGAGCACCTGGTACTGGGGCAGCGACTGACCGTTCACCGGCGTCTTCACCGGCCAGCGGTCTCTACGCCCTCGCCGCCGAAACGTGTCGCGACATAGCCGATGATGAGCCCAACGACAGCGCCCTCGGCCACGAACCAGAAGGGCGAGCTGAGGACGCCATCAAAACCGAATACGGCCTCCATCGCCTGTTTCAACATGTCATAGGCGAAAAATGTCAGGACGAAATTCATCCAGGCTCCAATAAACGGGTCGCGAATCCACCAAGGCATAGGCAACTTCAAGACGGGGTGCCAGGTGAACACACCGAACATCCCGATGATCGCTCCCAGCGTAGTGTACCAAAGCAAGATTCCCCATCGGATCAGCCAACCCGCTTCGGGCATAAACCAGGGGAGCAAAACAAACCCGGCGAGACCGACCAAGAAGCCGATGGCCTTTCCGATGGCGATTCGTGTGGTCAACGATGGATTGCTAAACATCCTCGCACCTCCTTCTTGCGTCATTGATGCAGGGGCTCTTCATTTCGAGGAACCCTTCGACTTCGCTTCCTTCGACTTCGCTCAGGACAGGCAGGGCAGGCATTGGCGACGGCGGAAGGAATGATTTCATGGGTGTACCTACGCATTGTTGCTACTTCTTAGGCCGTTTGTAGAACGTCACGAAAAATTTGGCGTCATCAGACAAACGTACATGGTGAACTTCCTCCGGCAAAATGACGAAGGGCTGTCCCGATGAAATGACCGCAAGCGGCGCATCGTCTCCTTGCCGGAAAAAGCTCACCGTGCCAGCCTCAACCGTTAGAAGGCCCCATGTTCCGGCCTGTAAGTCATGATGATTCAGAAGCTTGTCGGGCACGGTTTCGTTGGTGAACAGAGGTGTTTTTCCATAGGGCTCTACGTCGTCCGGTAAATAACGCTGTTCAGTCATCATGCAGCCTCCATCCCAAGCAACTTTCTAGTCGGTCTCCTGTCCGGCGTTTTCCCGGCCTTCTGATCGTGACAGTGAGTCAATGGCCAGCATCGGCTACTTCGTGCCCTTCGACTTGGCTCAGGGCAGGCATTGAAACCGGACGCCCCACCAGTCTTCGGTCACGACTTCCGCGCCTCCCATGCCCTCGACCACCCGTTGTCGGCCTTTTGTTTTGCCTTCTTTGAGCACCTGGTACGGGCCGCGACAGAACTCGCGAATCTTGTCAAACGCCTCCGTGCGCTTGGAGGTGGACAGGTGTCCGTCGTTCCCTTTGTACAGATACCGGACAACTCCGGAATCCGGGCTCTCTCGAATGACCTGAACACCCCCACCACACCCATAAAGTCCCAGCACGACCATGAGGGCCACTCCGGCTCTGTAGACGTTCAGAGACCTTTGGCACTCCCGCCAGATTCCCCTCCTTTGCTTGTCCTGAGCGTAGCCGAAGGATCGGGAGGGGGGAGGGGAGGTAGAGATTACTGAGAAGACGGCACCTCCACGTGCTCCCCGGTCGGTCGGCTCTACCCCACCTATCCTCCCCTTACAAAGGGGAGGGAGAGACTCATACAGCAAACGGCGCACCAAAACCTGTCCCCAACCGCTTGTCCCCGCAGTCTTTAGCGGGGATCTATCGGAGAGTGGTGCACCCACGCCGGCTCTTGACCAGATTCCGAAAGTGGGCATAGGATATTTCATACGCAGGAAGTGCATGTCGTTCCTGATTCTCCTCCACACTATTTCGACAGGGAGGTTATATATGAAGATCCGGACAATCCTCAGTGGCCTCATTGGTCTCTCACTCGCGTTGATGGTGCTGGGCAGTTCCGTCTCGGCTCAACAAACGTACGTGCTGACCGTCCAGGAGTTGAACCGAGGACTTCAAAAAGCCCCGAGCCTCCAGCAGAAAGGGTTTTTTCTGATTGACGTCCGCACCGGAGATGAACATATGACGGGCTTCATTCCCGGCACCGATGGCAATATCGATTTTCGGGAGATTGGCCGTCGCCACGTGGAAATCGGTGCAAGGCTCGACGATCATATTGTCGTGTATTGTCAATCCGGTCACCGGAGCAACATCGCCGCCGAAACGCTGGCCGGCCTCGGGTATCAATACGTGTATAACGTCATAGGGAGCATGAACGCCTGGGCCGAGGCCGGGTACCCGGTCGATTCCCCGCAACGCTGAGCGTTGCATTCCGCGAGCATGCCGTAGGTCGGATTAGCGTAGCGTAATCCGACACCTTCTGCTCTCTATCTCCCCACGGACAGGCACAGGGGCCTGTCCCTACAATCCGAGGGGAACAGGGAAAAAATGATCGTCTTTTTCCTCTCCTTTTGTAGCCGCGCCATCCCTGTCATCTCCCCCTCACCATCCCCCCCGATTAAAAATGTCGGGGGCTTCGCCTCATTTCGGACCAGGGGCGAGGGTTCATGACAGGGCTACGGTGCAGATTCTTCCTCCCTGATTTCCGAAAAAATCCCATCGAACTCCAGGTGCTTGTCCCGAAAGGCTTCGAGGAGCGTCGGATCGAAATGCCCGGGTTTGGTTCGCGCATTGCCATTGACGATGATGTCATACGCTTTCTCATGGGAAAAGGCCGGTTTATACGGGCGCACGCTCCGAAGCGCATCATAGGTATCCCCCAACATGACCATGCGCCCGCCCAATGGAATGGCTTCGCCTTTCAACCCTTGCGGGTAGCCGGTCCCGTCCCACCGTTCATGATGCGTGAGGGCGATGTCTCGCGCGGTTTGCAATAACAACGACGGGGAACCGGCCAACAGATTGGCCCCCAGGATCGGGTGTCGTTTGACGATTTCCCATTCCTGTTCATCCAACGGTCCCTGTTTTTGCATGATCCCGTCGGGGATCCCGACCTTCCCCACGTCATGCATGGGCGCCGCGTCGAAAATCAGTTGTGCGTCAGTCTCATCGAGTCCGATGACCAGCGCCAGGATTTTGCTGTAGTGACTCAGGCGCTGAATGTGCGCGCCGGTCTCTTCGTCCTTGTACCGGGAAGCCAGGGTCAGGCGGACCACGGTATCGGCATAGGCTTTTTCGAGTTCGCGTGTTTTGTGTTGTTGGGTCGCATAGGCCGCCTTCAGGTCCTGGGCATAGGCCTGCAACTGTTTATTCGTCGTTTCCAGTTTGTATGATTTTTTCCGTTCACGAGACAACAGGGCTTTCAGATCTTTGGCATACAGGGCCAGTTGCGACTTGGCCGAACGCAGTTGTTTATTGAGATCATCATCCGGGACGAAATCCTGAGAGAGTTTCATCGGCTACCGGGGGCTAAGGTGTGCTCGTTCAGTGAGAGATTCTTCGCTGCGCTCAGAATGACAAGCGGTTTCATCGGCTACCGGGGGCTAGGCTGCGTTCGTCCAGGTGGGTCATCCTGAGCGAAGCGAAGGATCTCGTAGTTAAGGCGCTCGAAATGACAAATTGTGTTTATTTTCATAGCAATGACAAGCAGTTTCATCGGTGACCAGGGGCTAAGCTGTGCTCGTCCAGGTGGTCATCCTGAGCGAAGCGAAGGATCTCGTCGTTAAGGCGCTCGGTTATTGAGTGAGAGATTCTTCGCGAGGTCCTTCGCGTTGCTCAGGACAAGCTCGGAATGACAAATTGTGTTTATTTTCATAGCAATGACAAGCGGTTTCATCGGCTACCAGGAACTAGGCTGCGCTCGTTTGGCCGAGCGCCTGCCTGACGGTTTCGAGCAGTTGCAAGGGGCTGAAGGGTTTGACCAGATAGGCAAAGACCTTCGGTGCCGGCTCACCGTCACCGGCCGCAGGCTGCTCCAGAGCCGTCAGGAGAATCAGTGGGATATGCCGGATAGCCGGATCAGCCAGCACGGCTCGGGCCACTTCCAGGCCATCGAGTTTGGGCATCATCCGATCCAGGATCACCACGTCAGGCCGTTCCTGCCGGACCAGGTGCAAGGCCGATTCCCCGTCCGAGGCTTCCAGGATGCGATAGGCCGGATCTTCCAGGGTGGTTTGAAGCAACAACCGGAGATCGGGCTCATCATCTGCAATGAGAAGTGTTTTCATCGCCTCACAGGGCGGACACCGCCCCTACGGCCTGCCCCGGCAGGTCCGCATCGGATGGAACGGGTTCAGCCGCCATCACACACCGGATTTTCGGCTTCGGCTTCGGCTTCGGCTTCACCTTCATCACCGGACACGACAGCGGGCTCCGCAGGGGCCTCGCCCTTTTCCATGCGCCGGGCGACGGTGAGGAATCCCGAATGGGCGATCATCCGCAGGTCCGGCCGCACGCTGCGCCCGTCGATATTCCAATGGCGCACGAGGGTCTCGAAGGTTTCGATCAGTCCGAAGGCCCTGGTCCGTTGCAGGGCCTCCACCGTCTGAACCACTTGGGGCACCGTCGGGACAAAACTCAGATAAATGCCGCCGGTTCTGAGGACAGCCGGCACGTGCGGCACCACGTTCCAGGGCTCCGGTAAATCCAGGATCACCCGATCGAAGACGTGGGGAGTACCGTCCACGTCCCAGCCAATACCTTCATGGGCATCGCGTTGCACCAAATGAAAGTTGGCCACGGGGCCCAGAAATCTCTCGATATTTTTCATCGCGGTTCGCGCGAAGTCTTCCCGTCTTTCATAGCTCACGACCCGCCCGCGGTCGCCCACGGCACGCAGCAACCCCAGCGTCAACGCCGCGGAGCCGACCCCCGCCTCGAACACGGAGGCACCCGGATACACGTCGGCCCACATGAGGATCATGGCGATATCCTTGGGATAGAGGACTTGCGCGCCACGAGGCATCTTCAGCGTATATTCCGCCAAGGTGGGCATCAAGGCCATCATGGTTTTGCCCCTTGAAAGACGAACCATGGTCCCGTCAGGCTGTCCGATGAGGTCGTCATGCGGAATGGTCTCTCCGCTGTATTGAAACCGATCACCGGCTTTGAGCGTAAAGGCATACTGCCGCCCTTTTTTGTCGACCAGATGAACGCGTTGACCTGATTGAAAGGTGGGCATCGCCCGCATTCTAGGAGCCTGCCCTGGGGGTTGCAACTTCCGTTGGGTGATTCCTTGAACTCACCTTTCACGCCATTACATTTACATTTGTCGGTCTGCCGAACGGGTGGGTTTTCTTGACAGCCTTCGGAGAGGGTCGTAAGATTGTTTGTGTAGGAGGTTTCCTCCGCATTGACTATCTTTCGCACAACTTCTTTCCGGTTTGGGCCCATGCCTGTTTCCGTGTGGCAAAATCGGAAAGGACGCACGCTCATCGCGCTGAGCGTTCTGTTTTTCTCTTGTCACATCGGCCTCTCCCGGGCTGAACCTTCCCTGGTGGTCACCGCCGCCTATGAAGGAGTGATTAATCCCGTCGCCGCCGAATATCTCCACGAAGCCATTACCCATGCGGAGCAGGAACGCGCCCAGTTTCTCGTGTTTCAACTCGATACACCCGGAGGACTGGACACGTCGATGCGTTTGATGATTAAAGACATCACGGGGGCCCAACTTCCCATTGTCGTCTACGTCGCCCCTACCGGCGGGCGTGCCGCGTCGGCCGGGGTCTTCCTCACCCTGGCGGCGCACGTGTCGGCCATGGCTCCGGGGACCAATATCGGAGCGGCCCACCCCGTGGCCATGGGAGGCGGGGAAATGGACGAGGTGATGAAGGAAAAGGTGGAGAATGACGCGGTCGCCTATATCCGTTCCATTGCCGAACGTCGGGGCCGGAACGTCGAATGGGCGGAAAACGCCGTCAAGAAAAGCGTCTCGGCCACTGCCACGGAGGCCCAAGAGTTGGGCGTGGTCGATCTGATTGCGTCGGACCTCAATGACTTGTTCCAACAACTCGACGGGTGGGAACTCTCCCTTGGTGAACAGACCGTCACCCTTCGGACTCAAGACGCGCGCACTCAAGATTTCCCCATGAGTTGGCGACTTGAAACCATGAAAGCCATCAGCGACCCGAATATCGCCTACGTGCTCATGACCATCGGCACCATCGGGTTGATCGCGGAACTCTACAGCCCTGGCGCGATTTTGCCCGGCGTGGTCGGCGCCATCAGCCTGATCCTCGCCTTTTATTCCCTCCAGTCCCTTCCCGTGAACTACGCGGGGGCGCTGTTGTTCATTCTGGGCATCGTCATGTTGATCCTGGAGGTCACCGTCACCAGTTACGGGTTGTTGGCCATCGGCGGGGTCACCGCCATGATTCTGGGGTCGCTTTTTCTCTTCAACGAGGATTTCCCCTATTATCAGATCTCCTGGTCTGTTATGCTTCCCGTCATCGCCCTGGCGGTCGGGTTTACGTTTCTCGTGGTCAATTTCGGCGTCCGTGCCTTACGCAGGCAGGCGTCCACCGGCAGCGAAGGAATGATCGGCCGCATCGGATCCGCGAAAACGAGTCTGACGCCGACCGGGAAAATTTTTTTTCAGGGTGAAATCTGGGACGCCGTCAGCTCGGAGCCAGTGACCGAAGGACAGCCAATTCAAATCACGCAAGTCGAGGGGCTCACGGTCCACGTCAAACCCGTAGAACCTCAAAACAAAAGCCAATAAACCATGGAGTCACCCTTGAATGCCACCATGCTGTTTATCCTGTTCCTGGGACTCGTCATCCTGATCTCGAAAGGGTTGTATGTCCTGCGGGAGTATGAGCGAGCCGTCATTTTTCGCGTGGGCCGTCTGGCCAAAGGCCTCATCGGGAAGAATGGACCCGGCATTGTTATCATCATCCCGTTGATCGACAAACTGGTTCGCGTGAGCCTCCGAACCGTGACCATGGACGTCCCTCCCCAGGACGTCATCACGAAAGACAACGTGTCGGTCAAAGTCAACGCGGTGATCTATTTTCGCGTGGTGGAGTCGGAAAAAGCCATTGTCGGGGTGGAGGACTATTATTATGCCACCTCCATGATCGCCCAGACGACCTTGCGGAGTGTCCTGGGCCAAAGTCACTTGGATGACCTGCTCTCGAAACGGGATGAAATCAACGCCGACTTGCAGCGGATTATCGACCAGGCCACCGAACCCTGGGGCATCAAGGTGTCCGCCGTCGAAGTCAAAAACGTGGATCTCCCTCAAGAAATGCAGCGGGCGATTGCGAAGCAGGCGGAAGCCGAGCGGGAGCGACGGTCGAAAGTCATCCATGCCGAAGGAGAATTTCAGGCCTCCCAGCGCCTCTCCGATGCCGCCAACATCCTGAGCGAGAATCCGGCCGCCCTGCAATTACGGTATATGGAAACCGTCATGAACGTCGCCGGGGATAAAAGTTCCATCATTCTGTTTCCCTTGCCCATCGACTTATTAAGCCCTTTTTTTAAAAACACGGAACCATCAAAAGCGCCACCCCCACCTGAAGACCCCTCTTCAGCATAGGTAGGACGGCTTCCACCACGACCCACGTCATCAGATGAGTGGCATACAACCATGAAGCGTCAGTTCGCGGTCATCGGCCTGGGCCGATTCGGCTATAGCGTCGCGGAATCGTTGGTTCAAAAGGGGTGTGAAGTCCTCGCCATCGATCGGGAAGAGGCGAAAATTCAAGCCATCAGTGATAGTGCGACCTTTGCGGTTCAGTGCGACGCGACGGATGAACGCGCGCTGAAAGCCGTCAGCACCCAAAACGTCGACGTGGCGGTGGTGAGCATCGGCGAAAACATCGAAGCGAGTATCCTCATCGTCCAGACGTTGACCGAAATGGGGATCACCTCCATCATCGCCAAGGCCGTGACCAACGCTCACGGAAAAATCCTCAGCAATCTCGGGGTGACCGAAGTGATTTATCCCGAACGGGACGCCGCGATCCGGCTCGCGCATCGCCTGGTTTCCCCCAAGGTGTTGGACTATCTCGAACTGGCCCCCGGGTACAGTGTCGAGGAAGTTGCGGTGCCGGATCGGTTTTCCGGCATGAGCATCGAAGAAACCAAAATCCGCGAGCTTCACAATCTCAACATCATCGGCATCAAGAAACAAGTGAATCGCATGATCAAGGGAAAATTAAAGAAGGAAGATACCTTTAATTTCACTCCCTCCCCCGACGATATGATCGAAAAAGGCGACGTCCTGGTCATGATCGGGAAAGAGCATGACCTGGACGGCTTCAGTAATTCCGAGTAAAGCGGGCACGGATCATGGCGGGCGGGCACGGGGGCCCGCCCCTACACAGAAAACGGTTGGAACGCTCCTCCCTCATGTCACGGCACGATTGCCAGGCCCTCCTCAACGAATTCCGTCAGAACCTGGAAGCATTTTATGCTGCGTTGAAGCTCGCTCCGCCCTATGATAGCGTCGAAAAAACCATACGGGGTCTCTCCACCCTGTTCGAAACCAAAACAGCCGAGGAGCAGGCACAACTGCTCGGCGATGATTCCTTGAGATGGAAACTCCACGTCCAGGCCTTTATCGACTCCGGATTACACAAAAAACATCGGGGCATCATCACCGGACTCGCACGCACCGATGCCATCGAGCAGTTCCCCGAGTCCTTGCGATATTTATTGGAGCCCTTTCGATCCTGACCATGTCTCGCTCCGCTATGTTGCTTTTTCGCAACACCACTATTGCCTTTTCACATCAATTTTATTAACTTGCAAAACAAGTTTTTATTTATCATTATATTTCAATATGTTATGAAAGTTTATGCCATGATCAATATGGCCCGAAATTTGCAATATAATTTGCGTTACAAGTTTGTGGAATATTTGTTCCAATTCAGAGAAACAAATAAACATGTTCGAACAACGTCAACAGACCATTGAGCAAACCATCGCGGTATCTGGAGTCGGTCTCCATTCGGGACGTGCTTCGAAGGTGAGTCTTTCCCCGGCGCCCGTGGACAACGGCATTGTATTCCGGCGGAAAGTCAACAGTCACGTCGAAACGTGCCAGGCGTCGATTCGCAATCTCAGGCCCACGGAGTTGTGCACGGCGATCGGCTCCAATGGATTCAAAATCCAAACGACCGAACACGTGCTTTCGGCCCTCTGGGGTTTGGGAATCGATAATGCCTTTATCGATATCGATTCGGAAGAGGTTCCGGCGATGGACGGCAGTGCGGCACCCTTTGCCAAACTCATTCAACTCGCCGGGATTCTGCCCCAGGAACGTCCTCGAACCTATCTCAAAATTTTAGAACCCATTCATATCGGTGATGACAATCGAGGAATTTCCATTCTTCCCTCCCCATTTCCCAGGATCACCTATACGATCGACTACGAGCATCAGTTGATCCAGCAGCAAACCTATGAACATGAGTGGTCGGCGGTGGAATTCGAGGCCAATATCGCCCACGCCCGGACCTTTGGGTTTTCGCATGAAGCGGAAGCCTTATGGGCTCGCGGCTTGGGAAAAGGCGGTTCCCTGGACAACACCATCGTGTTTACGGAGACCGGAATGATGAATGAAGAGACGCTCCGGTTCCCGGATGAATGCGTTCGCCATAAGGTGTTGGACCTCATTGGAGATCTGTCTCTCCTCGGCATTCACGTCATCGGCCATATTATCGGTAAATGTTCAGGCCATCGTCTCCACACCCAACTCGTCCAGGCGATCCTGGACAACCCCAAGGCATGGACGATTGTGGGACCTCCTGAGAAACATGCAACAGATTTAGCCGATCTTGAAGATTCGATTCATGCCATGCCTGTCCCTGCAAACGCGGCGTTCTGACCCCCCTTTTTTCATTGAGTCCCTTCCCCTTCTGTCATCCCCGACTCCCCCTTCTGTCATTCCCGACATTTTTAATCGGGAATCCAGGGTTTTTTCTTTTTCCCTGTCCATCAAGAGAAAGACACTGGATTCCTGCTTCCGCAGGAATGACGGATTCTGGTTTATTTTCATGCCAATGACAGATGGGGTGTTGCTGGCTATTTTCATGCCGGGATGCTAGTGTGGCGGGATAATGGCACGTCGTGTTCCGTACCCCGTTCTGCTTTTGGTCTTCTTCCTCTGGTTGCCTGAACTCCTCATCGCCGCGAATACGAGTCCCGCGCCCCAACCGGGCTTTCAGGGGATTCCCTGGGGGAGTGCGCTGGCTGAATTGTCTCAGTTCGTCCTCGTCGAGCCTGATGATCGGGTCGACATTTATGCGTATAAGGAAGGCCCGCCGAAGTTTGCGAACGAACCGGTCGATTTCATCAAGCTCTACACTATCGACGCCAAATTTGCTCGTGTGATGATCCGATACCGAAACGAAGCAACGCACAACCGTATCAAGCAGGCTCTGGAATCGGAATTCGGGAAAATTCGACACAGCCCCGGCTCGATGATCCGGGGGCTGAACCAGGAATACTCCTGGCGTCTCGAGGACACCGAAATCAGCCTGAGTTACCGGGGACTGGGAGAACGCGGGTTGCTGACGATTCAGAGCCGTATCCTGGCGCCGCGTTTTCTCGAACTGTTGAGCGACCATTAGCATTAACGGGAAACAGGGAGTCGCTCGTGCCACCCACTCCTGAAACCTTCGAGATCAATCCTGACTGCCAGGTTTCCATCGACCATATAGGCTTGGGCCGCCACAAGGTCGTCATGGTCGACCGGTTCTATCAATACCCCGACAAGGTCCTTCAACTGGCCTTGGAGCTTCCGTATACCGATCGATTCGAGATTGTCGGCAACTTTCCCGGCGTTCGGGCTTCAGTCAACGTCGAGACCGGGCCGATCGTGAATGCGATCAGTGACTTCTGGGGCATGAGGCTGCACCCGTTTTTCGCCCCCCAGCCGGTCGTGTTTCAAGGCATCACCAACCAGACGTACCGCCTCAACGTCGGGCAACGTCAACCCCATATCGATCAGGACGTGACCGCCATGGTCTACCTGAACCCTGCCGAATCCTGCATGGGCGGAACCGGCCTGTACCGTCATGTTCCCACGGGATTGGAACGGGTGCCCATCGTTCCGGACCAGGAGATCCGCGAACTGGCCGACAGGCTGGAACTCAGCGATGAATTTCTCAACAGCGCGGAGGGCTATGAAAACTTTCAGAACAGTATGATCTTCAACCCCTTGTTCGCCAACAGGGAGAATGCCTATATCAACGACGGGAACGCCTATTGGGAACTCCTCTTCCTCATCCACATGAAGCCCAATCGTCTGATCATTTTCGATGGGCGCTGTTTTCATTCACAGCACATCACGGCCGACCAGTACACCGAGGCCTTCCGGGTCAACCAGGTCCTGTATCTCAGTCAGAAGCCCAAACCCTGATCGTCCGACAGGCGCGTATGCGTTCGGGCATTCGTACGACAATTTCCGCAGTCTCCTTCTGTGCCCTAGTTCCCCTCCTTTGCTTGTCCTGAGCGTAGCCGAAGGATCGGGAGGGGTGAGGGGAGGAAAAATACAGCCCTTCTTTCCGGGTTCCCCGCTTGTGGTCAGCGCCTCATCCTGTCAACGAATGACTGAACATTGACTTGTTCTTGAAACGACGAGATTCTTCGCCTGCGGCTCAGAATGACAATTCTGGTCTGGTCAGCCTGGTAGGTCGGGTTAGCCGAAGGCGTAACCCGACAATCATCCCGCGCAACAGTCGATGCTCCACGTCGGATTACGCTAGGCTAATCCGACCTACTCAAAACTCGTTGACAGTTTCCGCAGTCTCCTTCTGTGCCCTAGTTCCCCTCCTTTGCTTGTCCTGAGCGTAGCCGAAGGATCGGGAGGGGTGAGGGGAGGTAGAGACAGGACCGCGAAAACGCGCTTGCTCCATGGACGATTGGCTCTACCCCACCTGACCTCCCCTTACAAAGGGGAGGAACAAGACAGCCCTTCTTTCCGGGTTCCCCGCTTGTGGTCAGCGCCTCATCCTGTCAGCGAATGACTGAACATTGACTTGTTGTTGCAACGACGAGATTCTTCGCCTGCGGCTCAGAATGACAATTCTGGTCTGGTCAGCCTGGTAGGTCGGGTTAGCCGAAGGCGTAACCCGACAATCATCCCTCCCCGCCCTGAAGATAGGTTTGGCCTTTGTAGCGTTTGGCCACCGCGATAAAGAGAATCGAGACGCCGAGCATGACCCACGTGAAAAACCAATAATAATCCGGGCCTTCAAGCCACACACTGCCGTCGTCGTTCTGAATGAAATAATTCACCAACGACGTCAAGGCGTTCCCCAGGGACACCGACAGAAGAAAGAGCGCCATGACAAATGATTTCAAGGCCCTGGGCGCCTGGGTGTAGGAAAATTCCAAACACGTGATCGAGACCATGACCTCCGCCGCGGTGATCACCACGAACGCCGCGATTTGCCACGAGATATTCGGCCGCAGTCCCGAGACAATCTGCATCTCGATCACCGCGGAAATGACAAAGGCGATGACCGTCATAAAAAACCCGATACTGATCTTCCGCAAGGGCGTCAAGGGAAACACCTTGTCCATGGCGGGATAGACGCCGTAGGCAAACACCGGGATGAGGAGCATAATCAAAAACGGATTGACGAACTGAATTTGCGAAGGGAGCCATTCCACCCCCATCCAGTATAAATCCATATTTCTTGCCTGGAGGACCCAAGCCGACCCGGTTTGGTCATAGAGCGCCCAGAACACGGCCACAAACAGGTAAATCGGCGTAAGCCGCCACATGGCCAGCAGGCTGTCGCGCGTCAGCAATTCCCGAAGAAACGTTTTTCCCCTGGCGGGGATATGCACGTATTCCCTCCGCCCCAACCAGAACACCCACGTTGCGAGCAACATCAACAGTCCGGGCACACCAAAGGCCAGGTGAGGCCCGATATGGTTGAGCAGCCACGGGGTCAGGAGCGTTGAAAGCCCCGCACCGAAATTGATCGCAAAATAAAACCAGTAAAAGGCTTTGCTGAGCAGATGACTGTTTGTCGAACTGAACTGATCCCCGAGGTTGGCGGAGACACAGGGTTTGATTCCTCCGGAACCCACGGCGATCAGCGTGAGACCCACGGCCAATCCGACCCTGGTCTGATCCATTGCGAGGGCCAAATGCCCCAGGCAATACACCAGCGACAACGACATGATCGTTCGGTACTTCCCCAACCAGATATCCGCGATCAGGGCTCCGATGACCGGGAAAAAATAGACCGCGGACGTAAAAAGATGATAATAGGAGCGCGCTTCGGGTTCACTCATCACGTCCAGGGTGCCGTCCGCGCTCAGGAGATATTGGGTCATAAAAATGACCAGGATCGTTCGCATGCCGTAGAAACTGAATCGCTCGGCGGCTTCGTTCACGATCAGGAACGGGAGGCAGGACGGCATATGACCCGAACGTTCGGGCTCGGTACGGTATGAGATGTTGCTCACGACGAAATCTCGACTCCCACGCGGCTCACGACTACTCCAGACGGATGTTATTCCGATATGAAGGCTGTCCCGGAAGAAACCAACGGGTGTATAACACAGATCGGCCGTTGATGAGAAGCTATACTCATGTTCTCCTGTGTCATCCTGAGCGAAGCGCTTGTCCTGAGCGTAGCGAAGGAACTATCTTGTAGTTGAGGCACTGGGTTATTGATTGAGAGGTTCCTCGCTTCGCTCGGAATTGTAAAGGTTCAGTCATTCGTTGACAGAATGAGGGGCTGCCCACAAGAGGGGAACCAAGAAAGAAGGGCCGTCGTTTTCCTCCCCTTTGTAAGGGGAGGGTGAGCTAGGCATGCCCCCGCGAAAGCGGGGGTGGGGTAGAGCCAACCGTCCATGGAGCACGGGGGTTCGCCGTCATGGTCATAGCCTCTACCTCCCCTCACCCCTCCTTACAAAGGAGGGGAAAGACGGGGCGAGAATGGTCAACGAATGACTGAACACATACAGGAATGACAAATTCGGGATGTCGTTGACTATTTTTGCATCAAGGTTTCATATCCCTTGACATTTGCCGTCATCATTTTGACACGCGCCACGGTAAAGTGAAGGCCTCATGAAGCGATTCCTTCCGGCTTTTTCCAAACAATCTTTTTTAACCGGCACCGGAATCCTGGGGTTCACACTCTGTTTCTTGCCTTCAGTCTGGCCGGCGGAAACCCTGCCTTTTGAAACGCTGGACCCCATTGTGGTCACGGCCACCGCCCTTCCAACAAGCCAATCACAAACCCCCATCCGGACCAAGGTGTTCACGCGAAAGGGCCTTGATCCCCAGCAGCCCAACAGGCTCGGCACCCTCTTGCAACAAACGCCCGGGATTTTCGTCGATGAAATGGGAGGCCGGAGCGGCATCAGTTCACTCTATATTCGCGGGGCTGATCCGAATTTGACGATGGTGTTGTTGGATGGGGTTCCGTTGAACGATCCGACGAACCAGCGCGGCGGATCGGTCGATTTGTCGTCCCTGACTCCCGAGCGTATTGAACGGATCGAAATCGTCAAGGGACCGGCTTCCGTGTTCTATGGGTCCGACGCGATGGCAGGCGTGGTGAACATCATTACTCAAAAAGGGACGGCGGCGGATCGACTGGTTGCCCGCACGGAAGGGGGACAATGGGGTTATACCCGCGGGGTCCTGCAAACGTCGGGGTCCGCCGACCGGTTCCGATATGCCGGTTCAGCCGCCTTCACGCGGAACGATGGGCAAGTCACGGGAAACCGGTTTGCGTCCGGAGCGATCGGAGGCCATGTGAACTGGTCGCTTCAGGATTCGCTCAAATTCGAACTGACGGGACAATACACGACAACCGACACCCGTTCCTTTCCGGAAGGCAGTGGCGGCACACGCCTGGCCATTCTCCGTACACCGGAGCAGCGGCGCACCAACGAAGTCGTTTCCGGATTCAACCTGACGTTCCCGCTCGCTCCAAACTGGGAGAATCAACTGACCGGCAACGTGTTCCACCGGGAACAGGACGTTGACAATCCGGGAGTTCTTTCCGCACCCGGGACTTTTCGAATACCTCCGACGGTCTTCCGGACGGACTTTACCAGGATGCGTCTCCATTGGACGATTCGGGCTTCCCTGAAACGATTTTTGAAAGTGGCGGGCGGGTTTCAACTGGTTCACGAGAACGGAACGCGAACCGGGACACAGGACCTGACCGTCCTGGGGTTTCCGTCAAAAGCCGTCACGGATTTCGAGCGATCACGCACGACGCCGGGAGGAGTGCTGGAATCGATCATCTCCCCGAACGAGCAGGTCCGGCTCAGTGCGGGTATTCGTGTGGACAGCCCGGAAGATTTTCCGCTCCGGGTGACCCCTCGTCTCGCCGTCAGCGTCCAACCGTTTCCACGAACGACAATCCGTGGGCAGTACGGTGAAGGGTTCAAATTGCCGAGCCTGAATGCCCTAGGCGATCCCATTATCGGAAATCCTCACCTGTCTCCCGAATCCAGTGCCGGATGGGAAGTGGGCATCCTCCGGTCGAGCCCCGTCTGGGATAGTGAAATCCAGTTGACCTACTTCCACAATACCTTTTTCAATCAAATCGACCTGGACCCCGTTCTCGCCAGACGAAAGACTTTCCTTCTGGTCAATCTGAACAAGGTCAGGACGCAGGGGATCGAATTGAACGTGGCCGCCACCCCGGTGCCGAACGTGTCTATCGAAGGCTGGTTGACCTACCTCGACGCCCGCATCTCAGGGACGAGCGCCCCGCTCCGGAATCGTCCCAAGGCATCCGGCGGCTTCGCGGTGCAGGTACAGGCTACTCCCGCGTTGACCATACGCAGCCAACTCCAAGTTGTCGGGAACCGCTTCGACCTGCAAATTCCCACGACGCAAACCAGGGTGCCGGGGTATTATCGAATCGACCTCGCCACCACCTATACGCTGAACGACGCATGGAAAATATTCGGGGCCGTGGACAATCTGACCAACGTCACGTACGAGGATTTTCTCGGGTTCAGCGCACCGGGGACGTGGGTACGATTCGGGGTGGAAGGCAATTGGGAGATGTAACGCTCCGGCGGGAGGCGATACATGCTTTCAGGACCGCGGAGGCCAATCCATTTCGACCTGTCGTCCACAATAAAAACAAGCAATGCGATACCGGGCTTTTCGGCGAGGATTCGGAAGCGAGGTAAACACCACGGGGGCCTGATCATACGGGCACACGGGCTGGAGGTGCAGGAGATGCTCATCGATAATCGCCTGCAATTCGGCATCCTCCCACTGCGCGGCGCCGTCCTCACGGCCACGGACGTGATCTTCCCACCCGCATGCCTCACACCGAAGATGGTACGCCTTCACTCGCTCTTGAGAGTGAGAGACCTCGGTACAGTCCACGTGTCCGGGGCAAGCCGCCCGAAGACAGGTGATGGGTTCGTGCTGAAGGGCTTTGATAAACGCGTCGGGAGCCGTCATCGTTTTCCTCGGATTGTCGGGTTACGCCTTCGGCTAACCCGACCTACCTGACCGACGGGGCTAGGCTTTACGAAAACTGATATGATCCCTGTATTCCTGAATGGCCGCTCGTAACGAGGACTTGCCGCGGGGGATGTTGGCGTCAAGCGTGTCCTCGATCGCGGGGTCGTCGATGACCACTTCGTACTTCTCTTGCACGTTGGTCAGGATCACCCCTTTTTCAACCGGCCGGGGCAGGAGAATTTCCATCCACACTTCTTTTTCAACCAAGCAGACGTCGCAAAACCGTTCATACAACATTTCCAACCGTTCAGGATCAGTTTCTTTCATGTTTCAGGACTCCCGTATGTGTTCTTTCATTTGTTGACAGTATAAGGACCTGACCTGCAGCTTCTCCCTCTTTTGTAGCGGCGCCATCTCATGGCGCTGCTTCCAGCAACCGGGCTCTCAACGCGTTGAATTCGTCCCAACTCGCCACGTTCATGCCAAAGTCAACGTCCGTGGTGCCACGCTCTATAGTGGCACCGTAACCATGCACCAGGACCATATCTCTGGCTGTGGCACCCACGACCAGAAAATCGATACCCAACTCTTTGGTATGGCAGCTTATATCGTCATACAGTTCAACCAGTTCCTGCGGAAGTTTGCCGACAATGTTAACGGAGGTATTTTTCATGGATTCTGTTCGCTGTCTCCAGGTTGCGTGGGTCACCCGTTTCTAGCAAGTCGGCATAGGCAATAAGAGGGTGTGCCAAATCTGCCGTCTTACCCCTATTTTGTTCTTCCTTCCAAAACGGTTCGATCAGATCAACGCGAAGAGCAGCTTGCTCATTCTGCGCTATTTTTCTCAACCGGGCCGTTTTTAGGAATTTCGCCATGTGTTCCTTCTTGATATAAATCACCGCATCTTTGGGGTTAAGGTAGCGGGTATACCGGGCCGCGGCAATTTCTCCTCCCCACAGGGCACCAAATTTGTTGAGATCGATTGCCTTCCACCACTCGGGGTCGTCAGTGGTGAACGTTGCTATTCTTTGTTTTGCTTTTAACTTGTGCGGGTAAGCTTCTACCCATTGATCGATCAACTGATCAAAGTTGGCGAATTCACGTTGGGTTTTTTTCTGCCTTCAAGGAGAAAGCCCTGTGCGGACCAGATCACGGATGACCCAACCGACCGTACCTAACGCCACCTGAGCCTGTTCTGCAATGTGCCTGTAGGGGGCGTTGATCAGGTTTTTGTCTCTTAAGAAGGCAAAAACCACTTTCATCCCCGTGACCTGAAAGGCTCTTCCTGTTTTGGCCTTGCCCCTCTCGACAACGTTCAGTTCCGGCCTGTTACCCTTGATATAGATGTAAACAGGCGGTTGATTGATATAGGCATTACCTGCCGTATCAATGAACTGAATATGAGCCTCTTTTAATCGCTCCCCCATATTGGGGTTTATATAGTCCGCCAAAAATATGCCCTCACCTGGCTTGGCGATATGATTGATCTGGTTAATGACCGCACCTAGATTGGCATGAGGTGCCCATTTTTTTATCTCGGCTACCAACTGGTTGTCTGCCCCTGGCATGCGGATGATCGCATCTATGCGCTTGTCTCCCTTCCTGACCTCCCGCCCGACAACGTCAAGTCGCAAGCCCGCCTCACGGTGAATTGCACCAATGGCTTCGTTCAGTATGTCACGTTCTGTCGCTAGGGCCTGTTCACACTAACGCAATGCCTCGACAATGAGTGCGAACACGATGAACCCGAGGAAAAGGACATCGAGCTTCTCAAAGCGCGTGAAGATCCGGCGAAAGCCCTTCAAGCGCCGAAACAACCGCTCGACTTCGTTCCGCCTCTTGTAGGTGGCCTTGTCGTATGTCCAGGGCTCGACCCGGTTCTGGCGCGGCGGGACTACCGGCGTATATCCCAACGCCGCGGCTAGATGTCGGGTCTCGTCACCCTCATAGGCCCGGTCCATCACCAACGCCGGGGGAGCGGGCCACGGCCCTAGGCGGGTGAAGGAGGTGGCGGCCGGCCGGCGCGTCGTGCGCTTGGCCCGGTGAGAGGGAGAAGGTCAGAGCCGTGCGAGCATCCGCGGCCACCAGATGCAGTTTGGTGGTCCAGCCGCCCCGAGATTTGCCGATGGCCTGGGGGCCGTTTTTTTTTCGCGCCCCGGTCCCGTCGGGATGCACCTTGATGATCGTGCTGTCCAGGGAGACCGCCTCGAGCTTGATTCGCATGATCTGTTCGCGTTGCAGGCGTTCGAAGACCCGGTCGAGGACGCCGTTCTTGGCCCAGCGATTCATCCGGGTGTAGACGGTATGCCACTTGCCAAACCGCCGTGGCAACCCGCGCCACTTGCAGCCATGCTCGGCGACATACAGGATGGCATTGAGCACCTGCAGATTCGAGAGGCTGACATTGCCCCGTTGCACGGGGAGGGAGGAGGCAATGCGTGCGTACTGCGCTTCGGTGAGTTCCATTCGGACATGATAACATAATTCGGTTGTTAGTGTGAACAGGCCATAGGTAATCACACGGGACAGTACAGGTCAAGGAGTGCCATATGTTTCTGAACCTATACAGCGCGTGGACTTGTTCAGGACGTGAGAAGCCACTCAGGGCTGGACCAAGCCAGGATAGCCCCCTCGTCGCATTCATCGCGTTCCTCGGGATGAGCGTGTGTGCGCCCCGCTACCAGCGCCACTCGGCCTGGAGCCGGACCCCCTGGTCCGCGGGCTGCGCCGCCGCCGCCTGCCGCGCCCCTTCCAGGCTCAGGCGTATCCCCGAAGCCAAGGCCCAGCGCCCGCCTAGCCGGTATTGCTGCCCGCCCAGCCCGCTCACCGTCGCCACCCCATACGGCGTGAACACCCCCGCGCCGCCTTGAATCGCAAGGCCATACCCCACCTCGGCCGTCAGCCGCCCTCGGGACGCCCGTGGCCCATTGGTGGGCCCCATGCCGCTCGGGGCGCCCTGAGGCCCCGGAATCCCCTGCGCCCATAACCGCTGCACCCCGCTGGCCGTCTGCCCATACGCCGGCACCAGACTCACCGCCAGCCCGTGCCCGCGCGCGCCGGGATCTACCCGCACCAGCCCACTCGCCCCCCATTCCGTGTAGCCCCGGTGCCCCACCAGGCCCCGGCCCCGGCCCTCGATGGTCAGCCCCACCCGCGGCACTTGATACCGCACACCCCCGCCTACTTCACCCCCCACCCCCGTCAGCCCATCGCCCAGGTCATAGCGGAAACCCAGATCGATAAATGGCACCACACGTTCGCCGGTCGGCGTCACGTGCTCATGGCGGCCTTCCAGCCCCACCCGCACCCGGCCCGCCTCTACCGTCTGCGCCGCCAAAATCGTGTCCGCGTCCTCCACCTCCACCTGCACGACCGCCGCGTCGCTCTTCAGCGTCAGCGTCGTGGTGCCACGCCCCAGCACCCCCGCCCGCGCCAGCAACGGGCCGCGCGCGCCCACCGCCGCCGTCGTCAGCGTCAGCGTACTCGCCTGCCGCCCGATTTGCTCCGCCGCGTCGTCAAGCTCCAATTCGCCCCAGCCATAGCCCACCGTGGCCCACAGCCCCAGCCCCTCAGGCGAGACCCAGCCCACATACGGCTGTACGCTCACCAGCCAGTTGTCCGATGTGCCGTGCGCCAGGGTCCCGGCCCGGCGGTCCTGATAGTCAAATCCTCCGTCAGCCCACGTCACCGAGACCCCCGCCAGCAGGTCCGGCCGCAGCGGCACCTCCGCGCCCACCTGCGCACTGAACAGGTCCCCGTCCCACTCCAATCCCCGATCCCGGTCGCTCGCCAGGTTCGTGTACTGGCCACTCCCCCATAGGGTCAGCCGCTCAAGACCCGTGCCGCTATCACTCAGGCGCAACGGCAATACAAAGGCAGAGTTGCCCAGCATCTGCTTGAAATTGACGGTGCCCGTTTGCCCCTGCTCCATGGCCGACCGCAGGGTCTGGCCCACGCTACGATGCCCACCCAGTTCGTAACTCAGAGACTCCGGCGTACCGGCCGTCAGCGTGGCCAGCCGCCGATCAATCGCCCGACTCGTCTGGTCGCTGAGACTCAACGCTTGCAACGAGAGCATTTCTCGATTGAGTTGCGCGAAGCGCTGCCGGGCCACCGCCGCGTGCTTGGAGAGAACCGTGAGCGTCACGCGGGCCTCGTCGGTGCCACCCTTGCCGTCGCTCACCGTGTAGGTGAAGTCGGGCTCCGCCTTCTCGTCGGCGGTGGCGTCATGGACGAAGGTGATCGTCGCCCCGTCCTGGCTCAGGCGTACCGTGCCGGCCTGCGCCGCGGAGACCGCCGTGATGGTCAGCGTATCACCGTCAGCGTCCTCGTCGTTCGCCAGCAGCCTGGCCGCGGGAATCTCCACGCGGCCGCCCCAGACGACCTCGGCCACCCGCTCGTCGTCCATCGCCACCGGCACCGCGTTGGGCGGAACGTCCTCGCCCGAGACTGAGACTGAGACCTGCAGGACCGTCTCGCTCCCGTCCACACGGCTGTAGCCGGTCAGCGTGTAGGTGGTGGTCTTCGTGGGGCCGTGCATGAACGACGTCAGCACGGGTCCGTCGCCGTCGCCGGCATTCCCCGCGATCAGGGCGTTGCCGTGGCTGTCCTCCAGCTTCACGTCGCCGGTTTCCCTGCCCAGCATCCAGGTCAGCGTCACCTTCTCGCCTTTCGTAATGCGCTTCGCGCTCGCCTTGAACTCGTGGATCGTCTCCGGCCTGTCATCGACCCGGAAGGTCGCGCTCGTGGCAGCCACCGCGTTGCCGGACAAGTCCTCCACCGCGTTGGCCAGAAGCCGCACCGTGTAGCTCCCCGCCGCCAGGTCGTTCGCCGGGTCGATGGTGATCACCATCTTGGCCCCGTCGATCGTCACTTGGCCTAGCCCCGCCAGGTCGCCCCCGTTGCCGTCGGCCTTCTTCAGTTCCATCACCGCATGTGCGTTAGTGTTATCCAGGGTCCCGCCCGCCGTGGGGCGCACCCGCTCGCTGAACCTCACGACCACGGCGACGTCCGGCTCCACCGTCGCCCCGTCCGCCGGACTGAAGCTTACCTCCGGCGCCGTCGTGTCCACCTGCGGGATGGCGTGATCCCCGTCGGCCTTGCCGGCACCGTCGCCATTGACCGCGCGCACCCAAAAGTGGTAACGCCTGCCGTTGACAAGACTCGACACCGTATAGGAGGTGGTCGAAGCACCACTAGGGTGCATGTCCTGCCAGTCCCCCTTGCTGATGGTGTGTTGCTGTTCCAGACCCAGGCGATACTGCCATTTGGTGATTGATACATCGCTGGGGTCATCCCACGACAGGGTGACCTCGCCATCGCCCGCAGTGGCCGCAAGGTTCGCAGGTTTGGCCGGAGCATTGGCCGCCACCGGTGTGGCAACAGCAGTGTCCGAGGCAACACCTTTGCCAGTGCTGTTCGCCGCCCGGACCTGAAAGGTATATTCCACAGCGTTGGTGAGGCCCGGCACCGTATAGGTGGTGGCGTGGCTGCTGTTCGCGATGTCGGTCCATGCTCCCCAGCCAGACCCGGTTACCGCCTTGCGATACTGCCACCCGGTAATCGAGGCATCGCCGGGATTGTCCCATGACAGGATGACCTGGGCATCGCCCGCGGTGGCCCCGAAGTTTACCGGCTTGGCCGGGGTGTTGGCCGCCACAGGGATGCTCCGTACATTTGTCGACTGCACGCCACTGCCGTGCGCGTTCACCGCTCTGATGTGGAGCACATATTCTCTTTCATTGGTGAGGCCTGTCACCACCGTAAAGGATTTCCGGCTCTCGGCGGTGGTGATGGCATTGTCCGCCATGTCGGTCCAAGTCTCCCAATATGGGCGACCAATTTTGTTTGGAGTGTGTCTGTACTGCCACGTGGTAATCGAGGTGTCATCGGGGTCGTCCCACGACAGGGTGACCTGGCCATCGCCCGGTGTGGCCAAAAGACCCACGGGTCTGGCCGGGGCCTTGGCCGCCACCGGTGTGTGCCGTACATATTCCGAAGGTGTACCACTGCCGTGCGTGTTCGCCGCTTTGATCTGGAAGATATACGGTTCACCGTTGGTGAGACCTGCCACCGTAAAGGATTTCCGGCTCTTGGAGGTGGTGATGTCGCCGGACGGGATCTCGGCCCACACCCAAGTGCCGGGGGCAGGGTAATACCGGTACCACCACGTGAGCGAGGCATCGTCGGGGTCATCCCACGACAGGGTGACCTGGCCATCACCCCCAGTGCCCAAGAAGTGCACCGGTTTGGCCGGCGCCAACGCCGATACCGGGGAGGCGCGAACCTCGGAGGACGCACCATCCCCATCCGCGATCACCCCTTTGACCGCGAAACCGTAGCTCTGCCCGTTGGTCAGGCCCGTCACCGTGACGGTCGCCGCCGGGCTGCCCGTGCTGGTCCAAGCCCCCCAGGCCTCACCTAACAAGAAATACCGGTACTTCCAGCCAGTGACCGTCACCCCGGACGGCGCTGCCCACGTCAAGGTGACCTGCGTGTCTCCCGCAGTCGCCTTTAAGTTCTCAGGGGCTGACATTGATGACGGTGCTGCTTGATGTCTTGCAGACAGGCCGCTGCCGCTCGCAGTGACCCCTCTGAGAACGAAGGTGTACAATAGGCCGTTGGTCAAACCTTTCACCACGAGGGTCGTCGCCGTGCTGTCCGTATTTTGCCAGGCGGACCACCCCCTACTATCCGTGAAGTATCGGTACTCCCAGTCGGTGACCGCCACCCCGGGTGGTGCTGCCCACGACAGGGCGACCTGGCCATTGCCTGGCCTCCCCGTGAGGTTACGGGGCGCCGGCATTGAAAATGGTGTTGACGGCGTGGATACCACAAGAGAGCTGGGGCCGTCCGCGTTACGCGCTCTGAGCAGGAAGGTATACGCTTCAGCGTTGATTAAGCCGGTGGTTACGGTGTACGATTTCCTGTTATCGGACGTGGTGATGTCGCCGCCTGGTATCGAGAGCCAGCCTGTTATTGGGACACTAGGGCAGCTGAGGCATTGCCGTCTGTATTCCCACGTGAGCGAGGCATCGCTGGGATCGTCCCACGACAGGACCACCTGGACATCACCCGCCTCCACCGTAAAGCCGGTGGGACTAGTTGGCGCTTGCCCCCAAGCCATCTGCGGCAAAACCAGAACCACCAAGAAGAGAGACAGGCACAGCAGGCCAGCTTGGCGACGCCAGGATGTAGTTCGGATAGGAGAGTGGGCCGTTGAGCGCTGCATCGGGAGCGGCCCCTCAACGCCCGGCAGACGGAGTAGACGGATTAAATAATTCGGGGGGGGGGGGGGTAGAATGAATTTCTACGCGGGAGTACTCATCACCGGCGCAACGGTCGTTCATGGCTCCTTGATCTCCTCTCTTGCCCGTCATGCCCATGCCTGACGTTCCAGCGCCTTGCAAACAGCTAGCGTACCAAACTCAGCCCGCCGCAAGCCTGCTTTCAAAATAAAATCGGCGAAATATGCCAAAAACAAGTGGAATTGTCTAGGGCCTGTTCACACTAACGCAATGCCTCGACAATGAGTGCGAACACGATGAACCCGAGGAAAAGGACATCGAGCTTCTCAAAGCGCGTGAAGATCCGGCGAAAGCCCTTCAAGCGCCGAAACAACCGCTCGACTTCGTTCCGCCTCTTGTAGGTGGCCTTGTCGTATGTCCAGGGCTCGACCCGGTTCTGGCGCGGCGGGACTACCGGCGTATATCCCAACGCCGCGGCTAGATGTCGGGTCTCGTCACCCTCATAGGCCCGGTCCATCACCAACGCCGGGGGAGCGGGCCACGGCCCTAGGCGGGTGAAGGAGGTGGCGGCCGGCCGGCGCGTCGTGCGCTTGGCCCGGTGAGAGGGAGAAGGTCAGAGCCGTGCGAGCATCCGCGGCCACCAGATGCAGTTTGGTGGTCCAGCCGCCCCGAGATTTGCCGATGGCCTGGGGGCCGTTTTTTTTCGCGCCCCGGTCCCGTCGGGATGCACCTTGATGATCGTGCTGTCCAGGGAGACCGCCTCGAGCTTGATTCGCATGATCTGTTCGCGTTGCAGGCGTTCGAAGACCCGGTCGAGGACGCCGTTCTTGGCCCAGCGATTCATCCGGGTGTAGACGGTATGCCACTTGCCAAACCGCCGTGGCAACCCGCGCCACTTGCAGCCATGCTCGGCGACATACAGGATGGCATTGAGCACCTGCAGATTCGAGAGGCTGACATTGCCCCGTTGCACGGGGAGGGAGGAGGCAATGCGTGCGTACTGCGCTTCGGTGAGTTCCATTCGGACATGATAACATAATTCGGTTGTTAGTGTGAACAGGCCCTAGTCTATTCATGGCGTTCACGATCTATTGCATCAATCTCGCGTGTTCACAAAAATAGCATGTTCATTATTAATGTACAAGTAAAAAACGAGCACTTTTCACCCTGAGCCCTTCGCCCTGCTTCCTTCGCGTTGCCCAGGAACGTCCTCTTCACCCTGCCCTCTCCCTGCCTCATCGCGGCTTCTTCCCTCTTTTGTAGCGGCGCCATCTCATGGCGCTGCTTCCGGGCCGCATAAGATGCGGCCCCTACAAATACAGAGAGCCCTACAAATACAGAGAGACGCTCATCGCGGATTCTTCTCCCTCACTGCACCATAGCCGCCACCGCCCGGAGTTTCAATCCTCAAGCGATCTCCCTGGCTCACGGCCAGCGTCGTTTTCCCGGGGAGCTTCTTTTCGCGGCCTTTGCGAATCAACACGTTTCGACCGGATTGTCCGGCCCCTCCCCCGGCCAACCCGAACGGTCTCGATTCCCGTCGATCGGAGACGATCGTCACTTGAGCGTCCTGCAGGAATTCGATTTCGCGCGTGACCCCATTCCCCCCCGCATGGATTCCCTCGCCGCCTGTCCCTTCTCGAAGGACGTACCGGGATATGCGAAACGGATATGCATACTCCAGGGCCTCGACCGGCGTATTCATCGTGTTCGTCATATGGGAATGAATGCCGCTCGCCCCCGGATGCTCCACCCCGGCGCCCATGCCCCCGCCCAACGTTTCGTAATACGCAAACGGCCGTTGCTTGTCGCGATCCCACCCCCCGATCGTAACATTATTCATGGTCCCCTGGCTCGCGGCCGGCACCCGGTCTGGGCAGGCCTGCGCCAAGGCCCCCAACAGGACGTCCACGATTCGCTGGGCCGTCTCGACGTTGCCCGCGGCCACCGCCGCGGGAAACCGGGCATTGACCACCGACCCTTCAGGCGCCCGGACGTGGATGGGTACCATACACCCGCTGTTGCCGGGAATATCGAGCCCCAGCAGACATCGAAACACGTACGCCGTCGCCGAGACCGTAATCGCATAGACCGCGTTGACGCTTCCTTCGCACTGGGGCGCACTCCCCTCAAAATCGACCACCACCTCTTCTCCATCGATCGTCACGGTTACGGCGATCGGGATCGGGGTGTCGTCAAAGCCGTCGTCATCGAGCACGTCTTCATACCGGTAGATGCCATCCGGCAACTGCTGAATGCCGTGCCGGGTCAGTTTTTCACTATAGGCCAACAAATCGGACATATTTTCCCGAACGCGCTCCATCCCATAGCGTGACGCCAATTCCTGAAGCCGTTGCGCCCCTATCCGGTTGGCCGCCAGTTGTGCCTGCAAATCACCGGCACGTTCCCGTGGGGTCCGCACGTTCGCCAGAAAGAAATCCCACAGGGCCTGGTTCGTCCTGCCGGTTTTCACGAGTTTCACGGGCGGAATAATCACCCCTTCCTGATACAATTCCCTTGACAACGGCATGGAGCCCGGCGACATCCCCCCGACGTCGGCGTGATGCGCGCGATTGGCGACAAATCCCAGGAGATCTCCGTTCTCGACAAAGACCGGGGAGACGATCGTGATATCCGGCAGGTGCGTTCCACCATGAAACGGATCATTGAGGATCGCCACGTCACCCGGCACAAAGGTCAGGTGCCGGCGACAGGCTTCGACGGAGAGCGGCATGGCCCCGAGATGGACCGGGATATGGGCGGCCTGCGCCACCAGGTGTCCCGCTTCGTCGAACACGGCGCAGGAAAAGTCACGGCGCTCCTTGATATTCGGGGAAAACGCCGATCGTTGCAAACGCACCCCCATTTCCTCGGCCACCGAGCTGTACAAATGTTTAAAGACTTCCCGTTCAACGGCTTTCTGCACGAGCGTCTCCAATAGTGACCAGCACGTTTTGCCAGGCGTCAACCTGAGCGTGATCGGTTTCCGATAACAGAATAGTGGTATCGTCCTGGAAGATGACCGCGGGCCCTGGAACGTGATGCCCCGGGTGTAATCGACGGCGGTCAAAGAACGGAACGGGTCGGGGCCCGGAGGCAAACACGAGTCGGCGTTCATGGCAAAGGGCCCCGGAGGAATCCGCAGACCCCGTTGCCCGCGTCTCTATCCGCGGGGGTCTGACGTCGCCGATCGCACGAACCCGAAGATTGACGATCTCCAGACCCGCGGCCTCGTCCTTATGCCCATAGCGTTGGGCGTGCTGTTCATGAAAAGCCGCTTGAAAGGCAGGAGAAAACGGCACGGTCAATTCAAAGGATTGGCCTTGATACCGAAGATCCAATTCACAATGAACGTGCCGGGCCGGAAGAGGGACCTTTTGGGTCGCAAGGTCTTCCCGAGCCTGCGCCACCATGGGAACGAACCGGCGTTCCAACTCTTCAAACGGGGTCTCACCGGGGCACATCACCGTTTGGACGTAATCCAGAAACACGTTCGCCGTCAACATGCCCAGGGCGGACAACGTCGAAGCGGCCAAGGGAATCAGGACACGGCCGATGTTGAGGGATCGCGCCAATTCGCAGGCATGCACCCCTCCGGCTCCGCCGAACGAGAGCAGCACGTACTCCCTGGGATCGTGCCCGCGCTCGACTGACGTCACGCGAATCGCCCGTTCCATCTCGGCATTGACCACCTGGAGGATGCCCAAGGCAACCTCCTCAAGGTCAACGTGAGGGCCGGCAGCGTACGGAACCAATTCTCGTGACAGCGCAGCCAGAGCCTCATGGGTGGCCTCCACGTCCAAAGGCAGCTCACCGCCCAACAGGCCCGTGGAAGGCAACCGCCCCAGGAAAACATTGGCATCCGTGACCGTTGCCCTTCGTCCTCCTCGTCCGTAGCACGCGGGCCCAGGATCGGCTCCGGCGCTTTCCGGTCCGACGCGCAGGGCACCCCCCGCATCGACTCGCGCCAGGGACCCGCCTCCGGCACCGACCGTATGAATATCAAGCACCGGCACACGAATGGGCATGCCGGCGATTTCCGCTTCCGACGTCGTGTGAATCGCGCCATTGACGACGGATACGTCCGTAGACGTGCCTCCCATGTCAAACGTAATAAGTTGGGAAAACCCGGCCAGCCGCGCAAGGTACTCGGCCCCGATCACCCCTCCCGCCGGTCCTGACAATATTGAACGGACACCCTCCTGCCGCACCTGTGCCGCCCGGATTCGCCCGCCATTCGATTGCATGACGTGGAAGGAACCCCCTGCGAACGATTGTTCAAGGGTTTCCAAATACCGGTTGAGCACCGGGGAAACATAGGCATTCACCACCGTGGTGGAGGCCCGCTCGAATTCCCGAAATTCCGGGATCAGTTCATGCGAGGCGGTGACAAAGAATCCCGCCTCCCGGAGGCGTTGCCCGATTTGACGTTCATGATCGGGATTCACAAAAGAAAACAGCAAGGAGAGCGCGACGGCCTCAACCTGTTTTTCCCGTAGGGTCTCGATGAGGGACGACAGGGATTTTTTTGCCAGGGGCCGCAACACGCGCCCGCGATGATCGAGCCGTTCCTGAACCTCCAGGCACCGGTCCGGAGGCACGAGCGACGGCACTCCGCCACTGAACCAATCATAGAGGTTTCGACGAGTCTGCCGGCCAATCTGCAACACGTCCCGAAACCCTTGCGTCGTGACGAACGCCGTGCAAGCCCCCTTTCGTTCGAGCAACGCGTTGGTGGCCACGGTCGAGCCATGCACGACGGTATGGCCGGCGGCCGGGGACAACCTCCGCACCCCTTCCAGGACCGCTTGTGCAGGATCGGCTGGAGTCGAGAGCAGCTTGAAGGTCTTCACGCGACCGGCGACGTGGTCATACACCACAAAATCGGTGAAGGTGCCGCCGATATCAATGCCGATTGAAGGGGGGGCTCGTTCGTCGTCCGGACTCATTACGCACACAGCCTCATGAACGTTTTCCGGAAGCGCAAGATCGAAGCGGGAGACGGCGCGTAGCGTCAGCCTTTGACTTGTCCGCTGAGGGTCACGATTCTTGGGCCGCCCGGCGCATTGTCGAAAATACGCAGCAACGCCTGGTGCCTACCAGGCGCCGTACTCTTGAAATGAATAGGCAACGCACAGAGTTCTCCCGTGGTCAGGGTGACCCCGGCACAGGATTCCCGGTCAACGGAAAAGGCCCGGGACCCTTCCAACACAATATCGGCTATACTCAAGGCGCCGAGCCCCACGTTGGAGACGGTCAATTGAAGCGTCCGTTGGGCCGGCGCATCGACGTCCGCTGAAAACCGGATGTCGTCGGCACTCAGGCTGATGGAAGGAATGACCGTTTTCCCGCTCAACAGAATCGACACGTCATCGGATCCACTGTTGGCCGTCACAATGTCCGGCAACCCGTCATTGTCAAAATCTTCGATCCCCATGGCGGTCGGCACGGCGCCCACGGCATAGTGCCCGGCGGGCTGAAACGACCCGTCTCCCCGTCCCAAGAGGATGGAGGTACTATCCGAGGATCGATTGGTGGAAATCAGGTCACGATAGCCGTCACCATCCAAATCTTTGTAGCCCAACGCCACGGGGCCGAATCCCACTTCCATGTTTGCGGGCTTGGTGTATTGGCCGGGACTGAGTTGCAGGAGCAGCTTGATGCTGTCGGTAAACAAACTGGCAACCATGAGATCCAGGTTCCCATCGGCATCCAAATCCGTTTGGGTCACGGCACTCAGCGTGAACCCCGCTTGAATTGTTTTCCAGGAAGAAAAGGTTCCCTGTCCCTGGTTCCGAAACACGGACACGTATCCATTCGGTGTCCGCCAACTCGGCTGGCTCCACGTCAACGTGACGTCCGGCAACCCGTCGTCGTCGAGATCCGCCAGCGAGGCACCGGTGGGGAACAAGCCGCGCCGGTCCTGCTCTTCGACGTGTTGGGTCACCACGAACTCGCCCTGCCCGTTGTTCAACAGGACCGACCAACTGAATGGAGGATAATGTCCGAATCGCCCGCTGTTGATGACGACCATATCCGGGGCTTCATCCCCGTCGACGTCACCCAACGCGAGAAACGTCGGGCCTTTCCCCGAGGGATACGGAACGGGTTCGTCGAAGAACCCGTTCCCCTTGCCGAACAGGACCACGATGCGATCGGCTCCGGTCTCGGCCACGGCTAGATCCGATTTCCCATCCAGGTTCAAGTCTCCCGTCGTCAGAAACATGGGACTCTTTCCCACGCCGAAGGAATAGACTGATCGAAACGTGCCGTTTCCGTTTCCCAACAATACCGAGACGTCGTCCGAGTCGCTGTTCGCCGTCGCAATATCCAAATATCCATCCTCATTGAAATCGCCGACCGTGAGCCCTTCCGGATGCGCGCCGACGGGCGCCGACAAGACCGGGGTAAAGACGAGATTTTGTGCCAGGACGGGACCGGCAGCGATCAGCACCACCGCACCGCAGAACGTCCATGGTTTGAACACGCGGCTGATGCACCCGATCATGACGTTCTCCTCTCCCCGCCCGTTCACCCTCGTCTGTCATCCTCACAGTTTTTAGTGGGGATCCAGGTCTTTTTTCCCCCTCACCCCAGCCCTCTCCCACCAGGGGAGAGGGTATTGGGGAGTGGGAATGGTCAGCAAATCAATGAACAGTTACAATTCCGGCAACGACCGTTCATCCGTTGGAAACGTTTTTTCCAGAACAATTTCCACTTCATCCGTCGCCGACATTCCTCGATTGCGAACGTGCACGGACCATGAAGGATTGGCTCGCAGGGACGCGATCACGGTCTTGAGCAATTCGGGTTTGACCCGGGTCTCCCAATCATGCAGCCAAGCGTAACCATCCTCGTCGCCATCGTAGTCTTCCGGGAACCCGGCAACGAGATTAAACCGAAGGGTAAACGTTTTTTCTTCTTCAAACATTTCCGGTCATCCCCATTTGTGTTCACTCATTCGTCGGGCATTACTTCCCCTCCTTTGTAAGGAGGGGTGAAGGGGAGGTAGAGGCTCTGACCGGGACGGCAACACCAGGTGCTTTCTGGAAGGTTGGCTCTACCCCACCTGACCTCCCCTTACAAAGGGGAGGAACAAGAAGGTCTCGCTTTGTTCGGAAGGACAATTACTCCTGAATGTCTTTGGCCCGACGATCCATATAACCCGACCGGACGGCCCCGTACAGATCGATGGTGGACTCTTCAAGCCCCTCGAACGTTTCGAGGTTGATGGCGCGATCATTCACACGGTCCGTCGCATTGAGGGCCAGGTTCGGGGCAAACGGGATAAAATAATTGACGGGGTTCATGAAAATATCGCCGGCGTACCCCACCGCATCCCGAACCGTCATCGGAGGAAGCAACGGCAGGACCAGATAGGGCCCGGAAGCCACCCCATATGTCGCAAGGGTCTGACCGGTATCTTCCGCCGGTGGGACTTCAATTCCGAACATGTGCGTGGACACGTCAAAGAGCCCCCCCACGCCGAGGGTCGAATTCAGAAGGAACCGTTGCATTTCCGTTCCGGCCCGATCGAATTTCCCCTGGAAGATACTATTGAGAAACCGTGAGACAAACCCCAGATTATCAAACGCATTTCCCAAAGAATCTTGAACGTCGGGCGGCACGATGCCGGAGTAGACCCTGGCCACCGGCTTCAGCGCATAGCGGTCGATGTTATAGTTGAGTGTAAAGGTGCTCGAATTGAACGGCTCCCAGGGGTCATGAACCGGTTCGCTCTCGGTTGCAAAAGGATCCTCAAACGTGCCCTCGACGACCGTTTCGTCCATGAGGGGAATTTCTTCTTCATCTTTGTCGAATTCCCCGGAAGGCCTTTCCTCGCCCGAGCGACTGTCCGTGTCGGGTGGAAAATACGGCATGGCCGGAAGGGCCGATGGAAATCCCAGAACGCAAAGGAAGACCGCCAAGGAAAGGGCGGGTTCTTTTCGTATCAATGCCGGAAAGGAGGCACAACGCGCCCAATTTGTCATCCTGAGCTTGCCTTGAGCGAAGCGAACGGGCCTAGCGAAGGATCTCGTCGTTGAGGCGCTCGATTGTTGAGGGAAAGATAGTTCCTTCACTACGTTCAGGACAAGCGCTTTTGCTCGGAATGACAGATTCGAGGTGTTGCTGGCTATTTTCATGCCCATACCTGTGACCTCATGCGCCCCAACGGTGGGACTCTGCCGCACTCCCCACCCACTCAGCAAAATCCGGGGGCCGTGGCGGGGATTTTTACTCGGAACTGCCTAACATATCATCGACCAACGGGCGGTTGATATCTTCACAACCCGGGCATAAGACGTCGAACAGCGCCTCGTGGTTCTCGACATAGTTCCGGTTGTCGGTCAATTTTTCCTCGAGCACTTCCTGGTAACAGATATCACATAACATCATGACTCCACGCATCACCGACACGGTTTTCCGACCGCTGCTCCCAGTCATACGACACCTCTTCGCAGAATTCCATAATCTGTCATGATCATATCGATCACGGCAGCCGCCTTCCCCAATGCACAAAACTCCCAACCGCACAAGCCGTCAGGACCAGCCGCGTTGTTGGGCCATAAAAAAATCTTCCGTCTCAAGATCAATGCCGCATTCCGGACATTCGTATGGTTGATCCGGTGGAGGGATAGACAATTCCTTCTCCTGGATCCGTCCCTGACAAACGTGATAATAATGTCCACCGGCATCTTCGGAATCCAACGGATCATTTTCAAATTTGAGAATCATGGTTTCCTCGGTAAAAGTAAGCTTGAGTTATAACAAGGACAGCAAACGGCGTGCAATCCTAAACATGCGTGGGGCACCGTCGGATTACGCTTCGCTAATCCGACCTACGCATGATTCAACTACGAGATCCTTCACTTCGTTCAGGATGACCACTCTGGCACCTTTGCTCAGCGTCTTCTTCCTGTTGTCGGCACATCCTGCGTGGGCGTTGGCTCAAATCCCTCAGCCGCCCTCTCAACGAATCGCCCTCGCTCCCGTCCTCACGCAGGGGCTCATTCAACCGGTATTCATCGGACATGCGGGTGACCACAGCCACCGGCTCTTTATCCTGGAACAGCCGGGAAGAATCCGAATCCTTCAAAACGGCGCCCTGCAACCTTCGGCATTTCTGGACATCTCCGACCGGGTCAACTTCGGCGGGGAAATGGGACTGCTGGGATTGGCGTTCCATCCCCATTTTTCGAAAAACGGACGGTTCTTCGTCAATTATACAAGAAAACCGGATGGGGCAACCATCGTGGCGGAATTTCAGGTTTCACCAAACCCCGACCGCGCCCTCCACAACGAAAAACCCCTGGTGGTCATTCCACAGCCTTTTGCGAATCATAACGGAGGGATGCTGGCCTTCGGTCCGGACGGGTATCTGTACATTGCCACGGGAGACGGCGGAGCAGGCGGAGACCCGGGCAATCGAGGGCAAAGCCCGAACACCCTGCTTGGCAAGATGTTACGCATTGATGTTGATCGAGGAGATCCTTATGGCATTCCTCCCGACAACCCCTTTGCCGGGCAACGGAACGGACGGGAAATCTTTGCCCTGGGCTTCAGGAATCCCTGGAGATTTTCTTTTGACCGGCAGACCGGCCAATTGTGGGCCGCGGACGTGGGACAAAATCGTTGGGAAGAAATCGACGTGGTGGAAGCGGGAAACAACTATGGCTGGCGCGTCATGGAAGGAGCCCATTGCTTTCAGCCTGCTCGAGGCTGCGTCACGGCCGGGTTGACGCTCCCCGTGGCGGAATACCGCAATGCATCGCCCAATTGCTCCGTCACGGGCGGATACGTGTATCGAGGGACACACGTGGGTTTCTTACAGGGCACCTATGTTTTCGGGGACTACTGCAGCGGCCGGCTCATGGGCTTGATCGACGGACAACCGCACGTCCTTCTGGCCTCGGGGGTAAGAATTTCTTCCTTCGGTGAGGATGAAGAAGGCGAACTGTACGTCGTGGATCACGGGGGAGGCATCTACAAAATCACCCCGGCAAGGACGAAAAAGTAACTCTGCCGCACATGCCATTCCCGCCTGCCTCTTCTTTGTTTAGTTGACGGAATCATGGTATCTTGTTATTCGCCTTGTATCTTGTTTATCCCCCTTCGACGTGTCAGCCGTGAATAAAAAAACTCTCTTCTACGCGATTGCGCTCGCCATCGTCGCCTTCTACCTGGTCATGACGGCCTTTTACCGATGGGGAGACGGGACTCCGCCTCAAATCACGCTGGTCGAGCCCTTCACCCAAGCCGGCCCGACGACCCCGTTGATCCTCCACGTCGAGGATACGGGAACGGGTCTCCAGGAAGTGACCGTCCGCCTTGTCCAGAACCTCGAGAGTTACACCCTGGCGCAAGAACAGTTTTCCTCACAATCACCCCTTTCCATTGGAGGCAGCGGCCATCACACCTTCGACCTCAACTTCATCCCCTTTGGTGACGACACCATTCCCAAGCGCCGCGGACAGGTCAAATTGGTCATTACGGCCCGGGATTATTCCTGGCGAGGATTTTTCGAGGGGAATTGGGCGAGAATCGAACAAGACGTCGCCGTGAAATTTACTCCCCCACGGCTGGAAGTGTTGTCGGCCCCTTTGCCCGTTTCGCAAGGAGGAGCGGGGGTCACGGTGTACCGCGTTTCCGAAGATGCCCAACGATACGGCATCCGAATCGGCGAAACCTTTTTTCCGGGATACCCCAACCCCGACCGAGCCTTCAGCGCGTTCTCCCTCTTTGCCTTTGCTCATGACGTCCCGGCCTCGACTCCGGTGATACTCGTCGCGGATGACGGCTTCGGCAATCACGCGGAACAGCGGCTCGACGTCACCGTCATACCCAAGCGATGGCGATCCCGAACCATCACGATTTCCGATCGCTTCATCGAGCAGACCATTCGTCCCATCATCGCCCAAACCCCTGAAATCGAAGACCTGGACGATCCGCTTCGCAATTTTCTGCAAGTCAATAACGTGTTGCGCAAACGGACGGCCGACCAACTGACGGCCCTTGCCTCGGGCAGCCCACCCGAGTTCCTGTGGGACGGAGCCTTCATCCAATTGTCCAATTCCCAGGTGGAAGCGGCGTTTGCCGATCATCGCGAATATCGCTATGGCGGAACAGTCGTGGACACGCAGTATCATTTAGGGTTCGATCTGGCCGTCACCAAACACTACCCCGTGGAAGCCGCCAATGATGGAAAAGTCGTGCTGGCGGAGTATTTCGGCATTTACGGAAACACCATCGTGATCGATCACGGCTATGGGCTCCAGTCGTTGTACGCCCATCTCTCCTCGTTCGCCGCGGAGAAAGGGGACGTTGTCCGCAAAGGGCAAATCATCGGGAGATCCGGCATGACGGGTTTAGCCGGGGGCGATCATTTGCATTTCAGCCTGCTTCTTCAAGGCGTGCAGATCAATCCCGTGGAATGGTGGGACCGCCGGTGGGTGCAATCCCGTATCACCGACCCTCTTCACGACCCCCTTCGCAAAAACGCCGCCGGCCGGAAGCGGGTTCCGCGAACGCCGGCTCCTCCAAACCTCATGGGCCCGTCACCACCCCCTTGAGGGCGTAGCCCGCAAGCCGTTCTCTCCCTCTCCCCTGGAGGGAGAGGGTTGGGGTGAGGGGGCGTAGCCGTAGCAACCCGACGTGAACCTAGAAGACGATTGATGGCACGATCACAGGCACGCACGCCAAGCAAGAGCATGGCACCCGTCACCACGGTGCCGCTCGATCAAACCACGCGCCAGCGGTACCTGAACTACGCGCTGTCCGTCATTACCGCACGCGCCTTGCCCGACGTGCGGGACGGCCTGAAACCGGTCCAGCGGCGGATTCTGTTTTCCATGTTTCACAACCACCGGTTATCGCCGGACCGGCCGCCCATCAAGAGCGCAAAAGTCGTGGGGTCGGTGATCGGTGAATGGCATCCCCACGGGGATTCCGCGGTCTATGACGCCATGGCCCGCATGGCGCAATGGTGGTCCCTTCGCGCCCCGCTCGTCGACGGCCACGGCAACTTCGGCAGCCTGGACGGCGACCCGCCGGCGGCCTACCGCTACACCGAAGCCAAACTCACCCCGGTCGCCGTCGAACTGCTGAACGAACTGAACAAGGACACCGTTGACTTCCAGCCCAATTACGACGGCAAAGATAAAGAGCCACTGGTCCTGCCCGCGCCGTTTCCCAACCTGTTGGTCAATGGGTCCACCGGCATTGCCGTCGGCATGGCCACAAACATTCCGCCACACAACCTCGAGGAAGTCGTCAACGGAGCCGTGGCCCTGGTCGATGATCGAACGTGCACGATTGCCGACCTCATGAAGTCGATTAAAGGTCCTGATTTCCCCACCGGCGGGGAAATTCTGAATGCCCGGACCGAACTTCGTGAGATTTATGAGACCGGCCAGGGATTGGTTCGCTTGCGCGGGGAGTTCACCGTGGGCCCACCCTCGCACGGCAAATCCCAAATCGTCATCACCTCAATACCCTTTGCCGTGGACAAAGCCACGGTTGTCGAACGTATCGGCGAACTCATCGCCGCCAGAAAAGTGCCGCAGTTGGTCGACGTCCGCGACGAATCCACCACCGACGTCCAAATCGTGTTGGAGCTTCAGAAGGATGCCGATGCCGACCTGGCCATGGCCTACCTGTTCAAAAACACCCCGCTCCAGAATAATTTTTCCGTCAACCTGACGAGTCTGATTCCGGTTTCGGGCACCACGACCACGCGACCTCGATGCCTGACCCTGAAAGAAATCCTCGAACAGTTCATCGACTTTCGCTTTGAAACGGTCACGCGCCGGTTTTCCTATGACCTGAGAATCCTGGAACAACGCATCCATATTCTTTCGGGCTTTCAAAGCATTTTCGACGCGCTGGACCGGGTGCTCACCATCATCCGCCAAAGCGACGGCAAAGCGGACTCCGCCGAAAAGGTGAAACGCGAGTTCCGACTCGACGACGCCCAAACCAACGCCATCCTGGAAACGCCGATCTATAAGCTGTCCCGCACCGAAATCAAGAAAATGCTGGATGAACTTGCCGACAAAAGAAAGCAGGCCCTGGACCTCAAGACCCTCCTCGCCTCGAAGCCGCAATTATGGAACGTCGTCAAGAAAGAGCTCCAGGCTCTCGCCAAGACGTACGGCGACAGACGACGGACCAAAGTCGGGCGTCGCCAGGGCGAAGAAGTCGAATTCGACCCGGAGGCCTACATCGTCAAAGAAGACGCCGTGGTCACGATTTCAACGGACGGGTGGATTCGCCGCGTCGGGATGGTCAAGGACCTGTCGAAAACGCGGCTCCGGGAAGGGGACAACCTGCTGACCGCCTTGATCGGCAGTACGGTGGACACCATCGTGTGCTTTTCGAATTTCGGCAGCGCGTACACCATTCGCATCGGCGATCTGCCACCGGCTCGGAGCGGCTATGGGGATCCCGCGCAAAAGTTGTTCAAATTCAAAGACGGGGAACGCATCATCGCGGCCCTCAGTTCGGATCCCCGATTGTATGCCTCGCCGCCGGACGCTCGACAACCCACGGCACCGGCGCTCCCGCTCTTCGACGGAGCACCGGGAGAAGGAGCCGACTCCCTTTCCCTTGGGCAAGGAATCGCCGTGTCATCGGCCGGCATGGGCGTGCGCTTTGACCTGGGTCCGTTCAAGGAACCCTCGACCCGACTCGGTCGAAAATTCATGAAACTCCGGGACCACGAAGAAGTCGTGAGCGTCGAAACCCTGGACTCGTCCGCGGCAACGCCCATCCTTGCAGTCGCCTCGCAACGAGGCCGCGTGCTCCTGTGCAACGCCGAGGAAGTGGGGGTGCTCTCCGGTCCGGGACGAGGCGTGACGGTCATCAAACTCGATAGCACGGACAGGGTCCTGGCCGTCCGCATATTGTCCCGGAAGCAAGACCAATTGATCGTCCTGAAACAGGAAGGCAGCACGTTCACCATTTCAACGAGGAAGTATCAACCCGTCACCCGCGGAGGAAAAGGGCACGTACTGTTCAAACGCGGCACCCTGAAAGGGGCCGAAGCATTACCCGTCGAACTGCCGGTGCTCGATTCAGAGAATCACAAGAACGGCAATTGAAACCCACCGGCTTGACAACCACCAAAAGTTTTCACCCTGGCCGTAGTCTCCCTTCCGTCCTTCCTGTATGTGTTCAGTAATTCGTTGACAGAATGAAGGAACCGACCACACCATCATGGTCATTCCGAGCGAAGCGCCTGTCCTGAGTCTGTCGAAGGAAGGAATCTGCTTTCTCCCTTCCGTCATTCCCGACATTTGTAATCGGGAATCCAGTATTTTTTTGTAGCGGCGACATCTCATGGCGCCTTCTTCCAGTCCGCATGAGGCACGTCAGACAGATGACCGGAATGCAGCCCTATGCATGCAATGGCATATGATTGGGTTTAGCAGAAGAAAGCCCTTTGCTGGCATCGTAAGCGTAACAAAAGGATCAATTTTTCACGGCTCCGTTCTCCGGATTCCCGTAAGACGATCAAAATCCTTATCGTAACTGACAATCTCCGCTACGCCACGTTGCTCCATGTGCGCCACGGCCAGGGCGTCTTCAAAGTCGAGAAAAGGAGAAGATGCGTAAAGATCCAAGGCACGGAGACAAGCGCGCTTCTGTGGAAGCTTGAGACCTCGCAGGGTGAGGACAGGCAGAAGCCGGTCCCTGACTTCACCGTGGCTCAATTGATAGGGGGCACGAGGAGAAGACAGCACGTAGGTCACTTCCGCGACGATGGCTTCGCAAGTAAAGAGTTCCTCCTCTCCTTGCTTTACCCGCTGGAAGAGTCGATAGCAGGCCTCAGCCTTCGATTCGTCATCTCTGGTCAAATACCGGAGAATGACGTTCGTATCCAGAAACCTCATGCGTTGTTCAACGCGCGTACAGTCTTCTCGGCCTTGGCTTCCTTGGCAGCCCGGGAGATTTCTTCGAAGTTCTCAGGCTTTTCAACGGGCTTGACAGACCCATAGGCCGATTCCAGACTGAAGGGAGCCGGCGCCAAACGTACCCCACCATCTTCAATAGTGAATGCGACTTTGTCTCTGGGCTTCACGCCCAACACTCGCCGCACTTCGGCGGGGATGGTCACCTGGCTCCGTTGGGTAATCGTTGTTACGATCTCTTTCATAGCCAATCAATGCCTTTCGAATTAAACAATGCAAACATACTCGATCATTGATTGACCGTCAAGGTCATACTTTTTAGAAGTTGCTATGATCTACGAATCTCTCATTGGTGAATTGTCAAGAATCATTGCCAAACCCGATTCCGTAAACTCAGTGAAATAGAACCACAGATTGGTTTTCTTTTCTCCCTTCTTCTTCTCAACAGCAGGATCACACAATTTTATAGACGCCATAATGAAGATTGAAATGATTGATGAAATAATTCAATAATTCCTTACAATCGTGATTGTCATGCTCGCCAAGCTGACATCACAAAATCGGTTGACTCTGCCGAAAGCGATCCTGTCCGATTTCGAAGGCGCGGAGTATTTTGACGTGACCGGAGAGAACGGCCGCATCGTGCTGACTCCCGTGCGGATCACTCGCGCGGGCGCCGTGCGCGCCAAGTTGGCCAAGTTGGGCCTTTCCGAGACGGACGTGGCCGACGCCGTGGCTTCAGTGCGTCGAGCCAAATGAGCCCTACCCGCGTTCCGTAAGCGCCTGTCCCCTACGGCACGACCGGGCAAGCCGTAGAGACAACCGATGCCGTTTCCGCATCGTCCAAAAGGAGTCATTTGGACGCCAGACCCATTGAATAAGTCTCCAATATGGTGCATAATAGATCCAAATAGATGCTATTTAGATGCTAAATAGGTTCTAATTGGAGGTAAAACGATGCCAAAAAGAAGCATATCTATTACAGAAACACATAACGAATGGCTGAAGGCCCAAGTCGCCAGTGGGCAATATCGCTCCGAAAGTGAAGTCATCAGCGATCTTATCCGGGAGCAACAACAACGTGACGCGGGAATCGAAGCCATTCGCCTCGCCATGGTCGAAGACGAAAAATGCGGTCCCGGCACCACAACGCCGGAAGACGTCAGAACGGCGGTGCAAGAGCGGTTACGGAAAACATGACCACGAAATACGACGCGAGTGAGATTCTTGTTTTGGAAGGGATTGATCCGGTTCGGCGGAGACCGGCGATGTATATCGGGGGGACGGACAAAACCGGGCTGCATCATCTGGTGTGGGAAATTCTGGATAATGCCATCGACGAGGTCATCAACGGGTATGCCACGATGATCACGGTCGAACTCGATAAGACCGGGGGCGGCATCCGCGTCACCGATAACGGACGCGGCATTCCGGTGGATCAGCACAAGAAATATAAAAAGTCGGCGCTTGAAATTATCATGACGACGCTCCACGCCGGCGGAAAATTCGAAACCGGCAGCTACATCCACTCGGGCGGCTTGCACGGAGTCGGCGCCTCGGTGGTCAATGCCTTATCCGATCATCTGGAAGTCACGGTCAAACGGCACGGGCATGAGTGGCAACAACAATATCAGGCCGGCAAACCCCTGGGGCCGGTCACAAAGGGCAACCCGGCGCGGGGCACGGGCACGTCGGTGTATTTTCGTCCGGACCCGATCATTTTCGGAAAGCAGACGACCTTCGACTCCACCCTGTTGCAGCACACCCTCGAGGCCAAATCCTATCTTCACAAAGGACTCAAACTCACCTTCAAGGATGGACCTTCGCGGCAAACGCACGACTTTGTCCATGAACAGGGCATTGAGGAATACCTCACCAAGCTCGTCAGGGATCGCGGGCACAAACCCACCGCGGACTTCGTGTTTTATTGCGAACGCCGCTTGGACGACAATGGCAAACCCGCGACAAACAACGACGGCTTCGCCATGGAAGTCGCCCTGCAATGGACGGACGAACCCGCGGAATTCGTTCGCAGTTACGTGAACGGCGTGGGCACGTCGAGCGGCGGCACCCATGAATCAGGCTTGCGAAACGGCATCGTGAAAGCCGTGCGTCATTATATGGAGACGCACAATCTCACGCCGAAAGGGCTCAGCATCCAGGCGGAAGATATCCGCGAAGGCATGGCCTGCGTCCTGAGCGTGCTCATCCTGAACCCGCAATTTCAAGGGCAGACCAAAGAACGGCTCAATAATCCCGAGGTGCAGGGGCTCGTGGACAACGCGCTACGCCCGTCCCTGGAAAACTTTTTGCACGAAAATCAAACCATTGCCGAAACCCTGGTCGGCCGCATGATTCTGGCGACGCGCGCGCGGGAAGCGTCCCGTGAGGCGTCGAAGGCCGTCATCCGAAAATCCGCCGTGAGTCATCGCCTGAATTTGCCGGGCAAGCTGGCGGACTGCCAAAGCACGGACCCTGCGCTCAGCGAGTTGTTCGTGGTTGAGGGTGATTCCGCCGGAGGCACCGCGAAGCAGGGCCGTGATTTGAAAACCCAGGCGATCTTCCCCATCCGGGGCAAGGTACTGAACACCGAGGAGCTTACCCTCGGCAAGGTGGTCGAGAACAAGGAGTTGGCGGACCTGGTCAAAGTCCTGGGCTGTGGGATCGGGCGGGATTTCGATCTCAAGAAGTTGCGATACCACAAAATCATTTTGCTCATGGACGCGGACGTGGACGGCTACCATATCAGCACGTTGCTGCTCACCTTCTTTTTCCGGCACATGTCGGAATTGATCAAACACGGGCACGTCTATATTGCCCAGCCGCCGCTCTACCGCATCGATATCGGCAAGGCCGTCCATTGGGCGGGGACGGATGAAGAGAAAGCACGCGTTCTGGCCGAAGCCGGTGGCAGGGCGACGCCGCTCATCAGCCGGTTCAAGGGTCTCGGCGAAATGTTTCCCCAACAACTCAAAGAGACGACGCTCGATCCCGCCACACGCCGGCTCCTCAAAGTCGAGCTTCAGGATGAACTCGACACCGACCTCACCTTCCGCGATCTCATGGGCAAGCGCACTGAAGCCCGGTATGAGTTTCTGATGGCCAATGCCGCCCTCGCCGACAATTTGGATGTGTAGTTTGCCGGGCCGCATGAGATGCGGCCCCTACAAATTGCTATGTCTTGTAGCGGCGCCATCTCATGGCGCTTCTTCTGGGCCGCATGAGATGCAGCCCCTACAAATTGCCGTGCTTTGTCCTGATGTGCGCGAGGCTGTAGAATCCACGTCCGATGAATCCCCTCGAACTCGTGAAACAGTACCATGAGCAAACGAAGCATGAATTCAACCGGTATGCCCGCGCTCTGGGGTACATGGACTGGGCCAACCAGCCTGACCCCTTCCGGCGCTATGAAGGGACTCCGCTCTACGAATTACCGCTGCTCGCGGCCGGCGACGAGCCCGTTGCCCCTTCTTACGAATTGCTCTTTGCCTCACAGCCGGTTCCGCCCCAGCCCTTGACCCTGAACAGTCTTTCCCGGTTTTTCGAGTATGGCCTCTCCATCACGGCGTGGAAAGAATACGGGGGGAATCGCTGGGCGTTACGGAGCAATCCGTCCAGCGGCAATCTGCATCCCACGGAAGGCTATCTGCTGATCAGGGAAACCGCCGATCTTCCTCTGAAGCCGGGGCTTTATCACTATGCGGCCAAAGAACACGGGTTGGAGCACCGGGGGCATGGTACGAACGAGGCGATCGAAGCCCTCCTTCAACCTTTTCCCGCGCAATCCTTTTTCGTCGGGCTGAGTTCGATCCATTGGCGGGAAGCGTGGAAGTATGGGGAACGCGCGTTTCGCTACTGCCAGCACGACGTCGGCCACGCGCTGGGCACACTTCGGATTGCGGGAGCCGCCCTCGGTTGGCGTGTCTTTCTTCTTGCCGGGCTCGACGACCGGACGATTGGCGCCCTTCTCGGCTTGAACCGGTTGCATGAATTTGAACAGGCCGAGCCCGAATTGCCCGAACTGCTGTGTGTGGTCTGTCCCGTGCTAACTCCTCTACCTCCCCTATCCCCTCCTTACAAAGGAGGGGAAATTGAGGAGAGCCTCCCCTTCGCCTCTCCTGACCCTTCGACTTCGCTTCCTTCGGCTTCGCTCAGGGCAGGCAAAGGAGGGGAACAAAGAGCATCCATACCGCTTGTCATCGATCAGGCGATTGTTGAGCAGTGGGAGCATGGAGACTGGCGAGGCAAGGCGAACCGGTTGAGCCGGGACAACCCCGTTCCCTGGGAAATCATCGAGGACGTGACCAAGGCGTCATGGAAAACCTCGACGGAGCAGACTCGATGGGACGCCACGGTCGGCGTCCCCTACAAATCCGCCACGGTCCCGGAACGGGATAGAGAGGAACGGGCGTCTCTGCCCGATTCCCGGCCAGGCATGATCTCTGCGCATCAGATCATTCATCAACGACGAAGTGCGGTGGCGTTTGACGGAACAACGTCAATTTCCGCACAACAGTTTTTCACGATGCTGGAGCGCGTCATGCCTCACCCGGATCGACCGGTGGCCCAGCGGCCCATGCCGTGGGATTCGCTCCCGTGGGATCCGACCATCCACCTGGCCCTTTTCGTGCATCGAGTCGACGGCCTCCTGCCAGGGATCTACATGCTCCTGCGAAACGCTGACCCGGCTCTCAAGGCCACCTGTCAACAATCCATGCATGAACAATTCGTCTGGACCGTTCCCGAGCAGTGTCCGGGGTCGCTTCCGTTGTACTTGTTGGAGGACGGGAACGCCCAACGTATCGCCATGCAGTTGAGTTGCCATCAGGAGATCGCAGGCGCCGGTGCGTTTTCATTGGGGATGATTGCGGAGTTCGAGGCGTCGTTGGAGAAACATGGACCGTGGTTCTACAAACGCTTGTTTTGGGAGACCGGACTCATCGGTCAAGTGCTGTACCTCGAAGCGGAAGCGGCCGGTGTCCGTGCCACCGGTATCGGGTGTTTTTTCGACGATCCCGTGCATCGCGTACTCGGGTGGTACCCCGACACGCGATTTCAATCCTTGTATCACTTCACCGTCGGCGGCGCCGTAGACGATCATCGCCTCACCACCCTGCCTCCCTACGGTGAACGGATTTGATAGCGCCCGTTCCGGATCGTTGCAACGGCGCCAGGAAGCACGGAACGAGCCTCTCTCTTGCAGTCGCCCCATGGAATAGGATAGGGTAATTGCCATCCAAGGCGGCGTCGGCTCATCGCCTCTGCGACGAGCGAAGACCGCTCCCATCAGACAAAACAACGACGCCGAAAAGCACCCACTCTAAAGGAGGACACCATGAATCCACTCGACTCGATCCCCGGAACGATAGCTGCAGGATTCGTGCTGACTGTCGTTCTGTATTTTGTGGTGAAGATGCTTGTCTAGACCTTCTTGAACGTTTTCCACTTACCTGCAATCAACCCAAAGAGGATATACAATGGAAACCTTACTGGCATGGGGACATTATCTGGCGGGTATCACCTGGATCGGTATTTTGTATTACTTCAATTTCATTCAGGTTCCCTTTCTGGGAAAAGTCACCCCTGAAACCAAGGCGGAGGCCTTTACACATTTAGTCCCGAATGCGCTCTGGTGGTTCCGTTGGGGCGCCCTTGCCACCTGGGTGTTCGGTGCCGCGCTCCTGATGAACCAGGCCCGGTTCGGTTCGGCGTTCGCCCTGCAGGGACAGGATGCCGTCATCGGAATGGGGGCTTGGCTCGGGACCATTATGCTCTTCAACGTCTGGGGCATTATCTGGCCCAACCAGAAAAAGGTGCTGGGCCTCAAAGAAGCCTCGGCGGATGAAAAGAAACGGTCCGGCCGTGTGGCCCTTATGGCTTCACGGACCAACACGATGCTGTCGATTCCCATGTTGTTCTTCATGGCATCGTCCGGGCACGCCTCCGGTCTGTTTTTAGCGAATTGAGCGTGGGTAGAGCAAACCGTCCATGGAGCAGGGGTTCCCTGGCCTAGTCATAGCCTTTCTACCTCCCCTTGCCCCTCCTTACCCTTCGCTCCCTTCCTTCGGCTTCGCTCAGGACAGGCAGGGCAGGCAAAGGAGGGGAACTAGGGCACGGAAGAAATCGGTGGAAACTGTCAACGAATCAGTGAGTACATACGGGAGGTAGAAGAAGCGTACGTTATGGGGTTGCGCAGATGCTTGTTCTTTCTTATGTCGATGATTTTCCTGGGTGCGTCGGGCGCGTGGGCAAACGACACGGAAGGCTTGTTCGCCGGGGTCAGGTTCGGCCATGAGCTTGCCGACGTGGAGCATGCCAAAAGCGTACACTACAACGCAGGTGTTCTCGCCTCACATCCGGATGGAAGTGCGCTGGCGACCGAGGATAACGCAGAGGATGGAATCAACGCGTTCATGGCGAACCTGGGCTATCGCGCGTTCTTGTCCGACCGCATATACCTTTCGGGAGAGGTTGAAGGTGCGGTCTACTCCAATACGGTGCAAGGCTTTCTTCGAGGAACATACAGGGGTAACGCAAGACCCATTCCATCTCAACACGTCTTTCCCGGAGCATGGAAAGTGGAAAAGAACCACAGCTTCGGGTTCAATGCACGATTGGGCTACGTGCCCCAGGCTTTTGAATTCTTAGGCGAGGGTCGCTCCATATACCTGATTTCCGGGGTGAAGTGGCTGGACGCGACCTTTGAATCCGCCTATGATAATTCTGGGCTTGGTGATGAGGCTATTCGCGGGGTCACCCGCAAAACGCGCAATGCCATGCCCTGGCTCATCGGAGGTGGCCTGGAGTTCGGAAGCAGCACGAATCGCTTTGACGTGCGCATCCAATATTCCAGTTGGAGCATGGATTATGCCAGCGGTGACGGGTTGATGGAAGACAGCGCCTATGTGCCATACAATTTCGACGTTAACGAAGTCGGCATCTCATTGGGGTATACTCGATCGTTTACCCTGGGCATATAAGTTCGCGTGAACGGCTGTGTCTGCTGTAAGAACCGTGGTGCAGGCTTCAACCATCGGGCAAACCCGAGACGCAACATCGAGGTTATATAACTATTATCCGAATCGGCCAGCCGTTTTCGGCTCCGGTTCATTCCTTCATAACATTTCTTACCAAAGAGGAAACTATGAGCAAGACTCTCAAGGGCACACAAAGCCATGACAATCTGAAAGCCGCCTTTGCCGGAGAATCCCAGGCCAATCGCCGGTACCTGTATTTTGCACGCCGTGCCGATATCGAAGGGTACCCGGACGTCGGCGGATTGTTCCGTGATACGTCCGAAGCCGAAACCGGCCATGCCTTCGGTCACCTGGATTTTCTGAAGGAAGTCGGCGATCCCGCCACGGGTGAACCCATCGGGAACACCGAATCGAATCTCAAGGCGGCCATTGAAGGAGAAACCTACGAGTACACGCAAATGTACCCGGGCATGGCCAAAACCGCGCGGGACGAAGGCTTTGAAGAATTGGCCGAATGGTTCGAGACCCTGGCCAAGGCGGAACGCTCCCACGCCAACCGTTTTACCAAAGGGCTGGAGTCTTTAAACAACGCGTAATTCCTGTATGTGTTCACTCATTCGTTGACAATTTCCGCCGTCTCCTTCCCCTCCTTTGCTTGTCCTGAGCGTAGCCGAAGGATCAGGAGGGGCGAAGGGGAGGTAGAGGGGTTGTCTGGAGGGAGAATCGCGCAGAGTTGCTCCTCTTGGGGCAGCCGCGCCAGTACGACTCTACCCCACCTGGCCTCCCCTTACAAAGGGGAGGGAACGAGAGAAGAAGGCCCGCGCGGGGCTCCTCCTCCTCTCAGGCATTCTGTCAACGAGTGAGTGAACATTGACAATCCTACTTCACCATCACGTGACGATCTTCGTTGAAAAATATTCACCTTATTTCCCCTGACTGGACGCGAGACGATCTCGTACACGAGACGAATCGCATATTCGACGTCTGCGACGGCTGTCGTCGATGTTTCAACCTCTGTCCTTCCTTCAACACGCTGTTGGACCGGATCGACGAGTATGAGAGCGACGTCTCCCGTATGGCCGCCGCGGATTACGAACGGGTCGAAAAGGAATGTTATTACTGCAAGCTCTGTTACAACCATTGCCCGTACACGCCACCCCATGATTACGGGATCGATTTCCCGCGTCTCATGGCCGCGTGGAAAAAGCAACGGGTCAAGGAACAGGGCGCGTCCTGGCGCGATCGCCTGCTGATCAAAACTGACCTGATCGGGAAACTGGGAGGCATGACGGCCTCGCTGACCAACCGGGTTCTCTCGACGCCGTGGATACGGAACCTGTTGGAACCGATCATCGGCCTGCACCGGGACCGGCAGGTGCTCGCCTTTTCTCGAGAAAACTTTCCCGCGTGGTGGCGCAAACACAGCCCGACGCTGCAACCCGCGGTCGCCAAGCATAAAGTCGTGCTGTTCCCGAGTTGCATGGTAAACTATCAGGCTACCGATATCGGAAAAGCGACGGTGCAGGTGCTCGTCAAGAATAACGTGGAGGTCGTCGTGCCCCAAGGCCAACGCTGTTGCAGCATGCCGTCCTTCGATCTCGGGGATACCGAGACCATGGTGCAGACAGCCACGCACCATCTCCAACTGTTTCTGCCTTATCTCAAACAGGGGTATGACCTCGTCGTGCCCACCCCCAGTTGCAGTCTCATGTTCAAACGGGAATATCCGTATCTGGTGCCGACGCGTGACATGACCACGTTGGCCGAACGCACGTTCGATATCTGTGAATATCTGATGCGGCTCAAAAGAGACGGGGCGTTGTCCACGGAGTTCAGGCACACGCAGCAGCGCATCGCATACCAGGTTCCCTGTCATTTGCGTGATCAGAACATCGGCTTTAAATCCAAGGAACTCATGGAGCTCACGGGCGCCCGGGTCGAGGTGATTGAAAAATGTTCCGGCCACGACGGCTCCTGGGGCGCCAAGGTCGAATTTTTCGATCGTTCGATGAAGATCGCGCAGAAGGCCGTCCGGGCCATTTCCGATTGCGAGCCGGACCTGGTGGCGTCGGATTGTCCTCTTTCGGCGCTGCAACTCGATCAGGCCGGGGCGACGCCATCGGAAAACATGCCGGCGGCTCGACATCCCATTCAAATCGTTCGCGACGCGTACAACCTGCCCTCATGAACCGTCTGACCCAATCCGATCTCCTCTCCCCCGCGGACTACGAAGCGCAACGCGCCACGTTTCGACAGGAGATTATCGCCCTCAAAAAACGGCGCCGGATCGAGGTCGGTCCCTTGGTCACGCTGGTCTTTGAGAATCGACGGACGCTGATTTTTCAAATTCAGGAAATGATTCGCGTCGAACGCATTTTCGAGCCGTCGAAAATCCAGGAGGAGCTTGATGTGTATAATGCCCTGCTTCCCGGAACGGGCGAACTCAGTGCCACCCTGATGATTGAAATTACGACTCAGGAGCGCATCAAGGAGATCCTGGATTCCTTCCAGCATTTCGATCGATCAGACACCCTGGCTCTCACCGTGCAGGACCAGGCCGTCTTTGCCGACTTTGAAGCCGGCCACAGCAAGGAAGACAAAATCAGCGCGGTGCATTTTGTGCGCTTTCCGGTTCCCCCGTCTTTTCTGAAAGCGCTTGCAGAGGATGGGTCTCACGCCGGCATCCGGATTACCCATGAGCACTACAAGGCAGAGGCGAAAGTCCCCCCTGCCCTGCGAGAAGAGTGGCTGAAGGACCTGGAAGCCTGATCGTTTTTCAGATTTTTCTTTCGATACAAATTGACAACTGCCTGGTGGGTGGTTATTATTACTCTCCAAGAGGAGAATGTTCTGGATTGTCGAGAATCCGGGAAACACGATACCTATTCATCTCATATTTAAGCGGAGGAAGTCATGGTCACTATCAGCCCACTTGCCGAAGAAAAAATCAAAGAGTTGATACACGACGAAGAAGAGGACGTCATCGGATTGCGGGTCTACGTCAAAGGCGGCGGTTGCAGCGGCTATCAATATGGGATGTCCTTTGAATCCAAAATGGATGAGGATGACACGGTGATTGAAAAAGGCGAGGTCAAAATCATCGTGGATTCGCAAAGTGCTCCCATGCTGAGCGGTGCGGAAGTCGATTACGTCGACAGCCTGCAAGGCTCCGGGTTTGCGATTAAAAACCCGCAAGCGAAGAGCACGTGCGGCTGCGGCAGTTCCTTTAGCACCTGACCCCATCGAATTCGACCTCAACAAGGCCAGGGTTCTTGCCTCTCTCACAGGCGGAATTCCTGGCCTTTTTCTTTAGGGCCGGTTTCCTTTCATCGAGTATGGCACGATCCACCCTCACGAAACGGATAGAATTTTCCGCTTCCCACCGGTATTTCAAAGCCGAGTGGGACGAGGCGCGCAATAAAGAGGTCTTTGGCCCTTGTTCTCAGGAGCATGGGCACAATTATCTCCTTGAAGTGACCCTTGGCGGGCAGGTCGATCCCGTCACGGGCATGATTATCAATTTGTACGACCTTAAAGAAATCGTGACGGACGTGCTCGAAGAGTTCGACCATAAACATCTCAACTTCGATATGCCCTACTTTGAACGGCTCGTGCCCACCGCTGAAAATCTGGCCCTGGTACTCTGGAGGAAATTCCGCGAGCGCCCCGAGACCCGGGACATCGAATCGATACGGCTATGCGAGGGTGAAAACCTGTGGGCCGAACTCTATCCGCCGAACGACCCGGCATCGCAGGACAATGCGGAACCGACCGAGGCCCTGCTGACTCGCCGGTATGCCCTGACGGTGAAGCGAAATGCCGATTCTTCCCACGTGGAGACGTGGCCCCTTTCCCTGGACGTCACCGTTCGAGGCCCGATTGACCCCATCACGGGTCGCGTCACGAATATCATGGCGTTGGACGAGCGGGTCCAGGAGCAGATCCTCAACAACCTGACGGGCACGAATGTGTCCCAACACCCGGAATTTGCTGCCCGGCCGGCTACCCTACCCACCCTGGCCAAAGTCCTCTGGCCCCGATTGCTCGACGTTGCCGATGCGCGTCTCGAACGACTCCGGCTCACCGATCATCACAACCTGACCCTGGACTATTCGGAATAGTCGCACGGCCCATTGGGCCTCTTTATCCTCTCTATTTTCCTCCCTCAGGTTCGTCCTCACGGATTCGCCAGAAGACGGGGAACCGGGGTTTGCCCGTGCCGGTGAATCCCTGGTGTTTGAAGGTGATCGTCGCGCCGATTGGCGGCGGGGTTTTGCGTTCGTCGTCGGAAAATCCGCTGCCGATTTTAGCGGTTATGCCGTCCGCGGTTCGCACGGTCACGCTGCCCATCATCCCGGTGAATTTTCCCTTGCCGGGATTGTGCGCGATGACGATTCCTTCAGCGTCGTCGAATCGTTTCAGTTTCAATAGATCCATGCCGCGCCCACCGTAATAGCGCGAGTCACCACGGTGCAACATCAGCCCTTCGCCCCCGGCCAAAGTGACTTCGTCCAGTTTGTTCAGCAGCGACTTGTGGTCGGCGATTTTTTCCTGGACGACGACGGCAAGAAATTCGTTTTGCGACGTAGCGACGACGGCACGCAGATTTTGCAGGCGCACGTCAAAAACATCGGAGTCTGTGGGCAGGTCAAAGACCAGGTAGCGCACCTGCCGCCACCCGTCGTGCGGGATGCTACGAGCTACGATGGAAGCCGTCTCTTCAAACCGCCCGCGTCCGGTCCACAATTCGCCGTCCAGTGCGACCCGTGGAAAACCGGCGGTAAACCACGACGGAGCTGAAAACGCATTGCCACCTCGGGAAATCAACCGCTCGCCGTCCCAAAATGCCCGAACCCCATCCAGTTTTTCACTCACCCAGTAGGCGGAAAGGTCGATATCCTGTCGGTATTTTTCGGCAAGCAGAAGATCGGGAGATTCCCCCTCGACAGCCGGCGTGACAAAAACGGCGACGAAGAAGACGGCCAGGAACATTGGCGTCCTGCACAACACGCGCATTATCTCTGCATTCCTTTACCCTACTCGACGGATGAGTCAAGTTTGTATGGCACCGGCTTCGTAGCGTAACCGGCAAAGAGAGGCCAACCGATTCCATGACCGCCGTGCAACCACACACTATGGCAAGGTTGTTGTATACGAGCCCCCTGCACGATACCGAACAAGTGCCACTGCAGAAAAATGGCAGAATCGAAGTTTTCTTTCAACGAGTGGGCCTGCCTCAGGTTGCCAATGCCTGGATCGACTGGTCTTCCACCAAGTTCAAACATATTAAACGCTGCCTTTGAAAATGCTGAATCACCTTTCTATATTAAACGCAGCATTTAACAATGCCGCGATGCTGGATTATAGTAAAGATAGCATTTACGTTCCTGATATTCTCGATTGATCTGGCGCCAAGAGAGAAGTAAAGTGGCCACCGATACCAGCGAAAAATGCCTTGCGGCATGCATCAAAAAAGCCCACCCCGGCTAGCTCGACGTGAGCTAGACAGCCGCCCCTTGCCCGACAAACCCGAACTGCTCGACAAAACTAAAAATCTGATGGACAATGGCTATACCTCGGTGGGCAGGCCAGAGACAGCCATGGAGAAGAGCGAAACGTGAAATACAGAGAGACTCGTGCCTTGGAACTGTTGCGGTTGGGATCCGGCCGGCCTGATGCAGAATTTCGTGAAGGTCAGGAAGAGGCCATACGGCATATCGTGAGCGGGGATGGTCGGTTGTTGGTCGTACAGAAAACCGGCTGGGGCAAGAGCTTTGTTTACTTTATCGCGACGAAGCTATTGCGCGAAACCGGTATGGGTCCTGTACTTCTTGTCAGTCCGTTACTGGCGCTTATGCGTAACCAGATCGCCGCGGCGAATCGGATGGGCGTTCGTGCTGAAACAATCAATTCTGATAACGAAGACGATTGGAAGAAGGTTGAAAGCGCTGTCAGTCGTGACGATGTGGATATCCTGCTTATCTCACCCGAAAGGCTGGCTAATGAGCATTTCCGCACCGAGGTATTAGCAGAGGTTGCCGGCCGGATAAGCCTCCTGGTGATCGATGAGGTGCATTGTATCTCTGACTGGGGCCACGACTTTCGCCCACACTACCGGCTGATCGAACGCATCATTGGGACCTTGCCGCCAAATCTTCGCTTGCTGGCAACTACGGCGACGGCGAATAATCGGGTAATCGACGATTTAACAGAGGTGCTCGGGGCAAACCTGAAAATCTCCCGTGGCGATCTCACCCGACCCTCCCTTACTCTTCAAACGATCCGCTTGCCGAGCCAGGCTGAACGGCTCGCGTGGTTGGCGGAACAATTGCCTGCCCTTCCGGGTCACGGGATCATTTATACGCTCACGGTCCGTGATGCGGAACAGGTAAGTGAATGGCTCAGGTCTCGCGGACTGAACGTCAAGGCCTACACGGGTAAGACAGGCGAGCAGCGACCGGAGTTGGAAGATGCGCTTCTTCAAAATAGAGTAAAAGCACTGGTAGCAACGACAGCCTTGGGCATGGGCTTCGATAAACCTGACCTGGCATTCGTCATTCATTACCAGACGCCGGGCTCTGCGGTAGCCTACTATCAGCAGGTCGGTCGAGCCGGAAGAGCACTTGACGCAGCCTACGGAGTGTTGTTGAGCGGTCAGGAAGAAACCGAAATCACCGCCTATTTTATCAAGAGCGCGTTTCCAACCCACGATGAAGTGCAAGAGATACTGAATGCCCTGGAGGATGAACCTGAAGGGTTGTCCGTTCCCAAGATTGAGGGAGCAGTCAACATCAGTAATGGACGAATACAGAAGACCATACAACTCCTTTCTTTAGAAGCGCCGGCACCGATTGCCAAACAGGGAACCAAGTGGCAACTGACCGCCGCGACCCTGAGCCCCACCTTCTGGGAACGGGCGGAGCGACTCACGGAACTACGGAGAGAGGAGCAGGAACAAATGCAGGAATACGTGGGGCTGAGTTCCGAGCACATGGAGTTCCTTATTCGAGCACTGGATGGAGAGCCGGGTAATATCTCCCCACCTGGCCTTCCCCCTTTGGCGACGGAACCGGACTCGGCTCTGGTTCGGGAGGCGATTGATTTCCTGCGCCGCATGAACTTGCTGATCGAACCGAGGAAGAAATGGCCATCAGGAGGGCTACGGCATTATAATCTATCCGGACAGATCGTTACCCAACTCCAGTCTCAGCCCGGCAAAGCACTCTGCGTCTGGGATGACGCTGGCTGGGGTGGTTTGGTGCGCCAAGGAAAGTATCGTGACGGGTACTTCTCCGATGAACTGGTGGACGCCTGCAAAAATTTGATTGAGGAATGGAACCCGCAACCGGTCCCGAAATGGGTAACCTGCATTCCGTCACGGCGGCATCCGGATCTGGTGCCCAATTTTGCACGACGCTTGGCCGAATCCCTTGACCTTCCATTCAAACAGGTATTAATCAAGACGGAGGATCGCCCGGAGCAGAAGACAATGGCAAACAGCATTCAACAGGCACGCAATATTGACGGTTCGTTGGCGCTGACCGATGAAACATTGCCTGACGGGGCGTTGCTGCTCGTGGACGACATGGTGGATTCGCGCTGGACCTTCATCATTGCAGCTTGGTTGCTTCGTTCGCACGGAAGCGGTGAGGTATGGCCATTGGCGCTTGCTCAGACAGGGGGCAACCAATGAGTGAGACGCTCTCCTTGAACACCAAGGCAATTCTGCTGTTGACCGCACCTTTGATCATCGGACGTGGCAAAAGTAAGGAACCGGCCGATCTGCTCACGCCTGGCGAGTACACGAAACTCGCCTTGTATCTCCAAGAGATGGGAAAGCAGCCCGCTGATTTGCTGGAGGCGGATATAGATCAACTTCTTGGGGATCGTCATCACATACCGGACCACAACCGGCTCAAACGTCTGTTGGATCGCGGGTTCCTTTTGAGCCAAGTAATCGAGCGCTGGCAGACACGAGCAATTTGGGTGATAAGCCGAACCGATGATACTTATCCACAAAAGCTCAAGGTACGGCTGAAAAAGGACTCGCCGGGCTTGCTGTATGGCTGTGGAGACAGGGAAATTCTCAATAGCGGTGGATTAGCGGTTGTCGGTTCGCGCAACGTCAACGATTCCTTAATCGAGTACACCCAGGAAATCGGACGTCTGGCAGCAAAGGCTCGACAGACTGTAGTCTCCGGTGCTGCCAGGGGTATTGATCGGGCAGCCATGTCTGGTGCATTGGAAGCGGGTGGCAAAGTCACAGGTGTACTGGCCGATAGCCTCGAACAAACGGCCATGACACGTGAGCATCGAAACCTGCTGTTAGAAAGGCAACTTGTATTGATCTCACCTTATGATCCGAACGTGGGATTCAACGTAGGACACGCAATGCAACGCAATAAAGTGATCTATGCCTTGTCGGATGCGGCACTGGTAGTGAACGCGGATATAAACAAGGGCGGTACGTGGGCCGGGGCAATAGAGCAATTGGAAAAGCTGCATCTGGTACCCGTTTATGTGCGTTCGACCGGTGAACCATCCAAGGGGCTTGAAGCGTTGAAAGCCAAAGGAGCCATGCCATGGCCGAATCCGGTAGACGCAAATGATCTTGATGCCGTCTTTCAGCCCGATACCCCCAAGACACCAGTCTCTCCGATACAGAGCGAGTTGTCGTTTGATGTTTGACAGGAACCTGTGAAGTCGGCGTTGCCGGGAGACGCAGTGCCAGCATCGCCAAAGATGGCTGGCAATGCCGTACAAGCAGCCAGTGATCCAACTTTTGATCCCGCCGATGAACTGTATCAAGCAGTCCGGTCTTTGGCCCTTGTTCTCAGGAGCATGGGCACAATTATCTCCTTGAAGTGACCCTTGGCGGGCGGGTCGATCCCGTCACGGGCATGATTATCAATTTGTACGACCTTAAAGAAATCGTGACGGACGTGCTCGAAGAGTTCGACCATAAACATCTCAACTTCGATATGCCCTACTTTGAACGACTCGTGCCCACCGCTGAAAATCTGGCCCTGGTACTCTGGAGGAAATTCCGCGAGCGCCCCGAGACCCGGGATATCGAATCGATACGGCTGTGCGAGGGTGAAAACCTGTGGGCCGAACTCTATCCGCCGAACGACCCGGCATCGCAGGACAATGCGGAATCGACCGAGGCCCTGCTGACTCGCCGGTATGCCCTGACGGTGAAGCGAAATGCCGATTCTTCCCACGTGGAGACGTGGCCCCTTTCCCTGGACGTCACCGTTCGAGGCCCGATTGACCCCATCACGGGTCGCGTCACGAATATCATGGCGTTGGACGAGCGGGTCCAGGAGCAGATCCTCAACAACCTGACGGGCACGAATGTGTCCCAACACCCGGAATTTGCTGCCCGGCCGGCTACCCTACCCACCCTGGCCAAAGTCCTCTGGCCCCGATTGCTCGACGTTGCCGATGCGCGTCTCGAACGACTCCGGCTCACCGATCATCACAACCTGACCCTGGACTATTCGGAATAAGCAGCCGCCCTGTTGTAGCGGCGCGAAATTGGATGGGATTCTCGTAGCCGGCTCGGAGTCGTGAACGCATAGCAGTTTAAGATTGCAATCCACAGCGTTTGCTTCGTAACCAGCTCCGCTAGACTTGCGCCGAATCTCCCTTCTATTGTAATTTATCAGTTAAAGTTAAATAGCGAAGTTTGTTATTGCAAAACTATGAATAAGGACTGTCCGTCATGCAGCGCGGAGGAAGCGGCAGCTATGAAGTAACGAGCATCGACGGTGAGCGCGTTCGCGCCTTTATCCCGGCACCGCTGCCGCCGAAACCCACCCTGGTTCTGGACGGCTCGCTCCAACAGATGCTCGAATCGGCGGCGCTTGCCATAGGCCGCCTCGACGGCGTCGCGACGCTCCTACCGGACGAGGCACTTTTTCTGTATGCCTACGTACGCAAAGAAGCGGTGCTTTCCTCTCAGATCGAAGGCACGCAGTCGTCGTTGTCTGACCTCTTGCTCTTTGAACTGGATGAAGCACCCGGAGTTCCGCTTGACGACGTGCGCGAGGTTTCGAATTACGTGGCCGCGCTTGAACACGGTTTACGCCGCCTGCGGGAGAATTTTCCGCTATCGAATCGCCTGATCCGCGAAATTCACAGTGTGCTGTTGTCGGGCGGACGGGGTAGCACCAAAGCGCCCGGTGAATTTCGCCGCTCACAGAACTGGATTGGCGGAACCCGGCCCGGCAATGCCGTCTATGTCCCACCGCCACATACCGCCGTACCGGACTGCATGACGTCGTTCGAAAACTTCCTGCACGCCGAGGCCGATGGATTGCCGGTACTGCTACGGGCGGGACTTGCACACGTGCAGTTCGAGACCGTTCATCCTTTTCTGGATGGAAATGGACGCGTGGGACGATTGCTTATAACGCTGCTACTGTGCCACGCTGGTGTTCTGCGCCAACCGCTTCTGTACCTGAGCCTGTACTTCAAACAACACAGGGATACCTACTACGACCTGCTGAATCACGTGCGCCGCACCGGCGATTGGGAGGCATGGCTTGCCTTCTTCCTCGAAGGAGTGAAGCTGACAGCCGAGGGCGCGGTCTCGACTGCCCAACGCCTCTCCCTGATGTTCCAGGATGACCACGACCGGATCGAAGCAGCCGGAAGCCGGAAAACCGGGTCGGCGTTGCGCGTACACGACGCACTCAAGGCCCAGCCGATTTTATCACTGCCCGTAGCGCGCCGTGATACCAAGTTGTCCTTTCAGACGGCCGCTTCGGCAATGGAACTGCTCGTCAAACATGGGATTGCCAGGGAGATCACGGGCAAGCGTCGTGACCGGCTGTTCGTCTATGACCAATATCTTTCCATCCTCAACGAAGGAACCGAGGCGCCGTGATGTTGGGTATAACCGCCAACTCCCTCAAGGTAACAAACTCCCGGGGTAGCGGTTCGAGGAGGGTGAACATGTGATTCTTCAATGAACCACCCTGACCTCCAAACAGATGCCTTCCATTTTTTGCAGACACTCGATGATTTCGAAAAGGTTCCCTTTGGGCAACTTCTCTTCTTCGGCCAAGAAGAAGCGCCATGAGATGGCGCGGCTACAACTACAACGACGCTGGATCCTCGATTAAAAATGTCGAGGATGACAGAAAAGGCAAAGGCAAGAAAAACAAAGACGCTGGATCCTCGACTAGATCCCTTCCTTGTTTGGATCCCCGATCAGAGCCTGTCCTCGACGTTTGTAATCGGGGATCGGGGACAGGCGTCGGGGACAGGCGTCGGGGATGACAGAAAAGGCAAAGGGCAAGAAAGACAACGACGCTGGATCCTTGATCAGGTCGGGGATTGTAAAGGTTCACTAATTCGCTGACAGAATAGGGGGCTGACCAGGGAACCAAGAAAGAAGGACCGTCGTTTTCCTCCCCTTTGTAAGGGGAGGGTAGGTGGGGTAGAGCCACCCGTCCATGGAGCACGAGGGTTCGCCATCCTGGGCACGGATTCTACCTCCCCTCATCCCTCCTTACAAAGGAGGGGAACTAAGGCGCAGAAGAAAACTGCAGAAATTGTCAACAACTTACTGAACACATACAGGGATGACAGAAGGGAAAAGCGGGGAAAAGGGAATGGAGGCGGTACTGTTTCAAGGGATGCCCGGGGTTCAGGAATCGGGCAGGTATTGCTTGATGAGGGCGAGCAGTTCGTCTTCTTCGACTTTGCCTTCACGGGTCAGCAGGAGATTCCCTCGGGAATAGAGATGCGTGGTGGGGTACGTTTCGAACTGGTGTTGTTTTTTGATTGCGCGGCACCGGCCCGGCACGTGCATCTTGGCTTTGCCGATGCGAACGGCGGGAAGCTTCCGGGCGACCTCTTCCAGGATGGGATCATAGGCCGCACAGGGTTCGCAGGAGGCAATGCCATAGGCGACCACGGTTGCTTGTGCCTCTTTTAACTCTTCGTAATTTTCGTCAGTGACGTTTTCTACGGTTCCGGCCATCCTGCATTCCCTTCCCGTTCGTCAAAAATCAAGGGGGCCCCCATGTTCGTGGAATCCCCCTTCAACGTGCCTCGACGCTGCCGCGTAGGGACAACCCCCTGTGGTTGTCCTACAACTGTTTCAATGCTTCCAGAATTTCCTGGTCATCCCGAGCCGTTTTGATTTCCTGCACTTTGGCGTAGGCGACCTTGCCTTCCTTATCCACAATCACCGTGGCTCGTTTGGAACAATTGAGATCCGGAAAATACAAGCCATACGCCTTGCAGACCGTCCGATGCATATCGGCCAACAAGGTGTGTTTCAGTTCGAGTGCGTCGGCCCAGGCCTTGTGAGAAAAGAAGCTATCCGCGCTGATCCCGAGAAGTTCGGCGTTGGCATCGGAAAAGCTCGGGAAGTCGTCCGTCAGACACTTATTTTCGTTCGTACAGACCGGACTCCAATCGAGGGGGTAAAATGCCAGGACCACATTTTTCTGGCCTTTAAAACTACTTAACGTGACTTCGTTTCCATCCTGGTTTTTCAGGGTGAAATCCGGGGCAACGTCGCCCACTTTTATTTCTGAAGCAACATCAGACATGAACTAACCTCCGTTATGATAGAAATGGGTAGAACGCTAAACTTCGTTGTTTGCAGGACTTTTTTCGTAGCATGCCCTTTCAAAGTTTGTCAACCAGGCAAAAGGCCCGGGCACCAAAACCAATGAGAGCTTCTCCGCTCACCCCCCAAAAAACCGATGCCGTGAAAGCCTCCATCAGAAAATCAGCCGCGAGAAGCTTGTCTTTTGGGTCAACCAGGGGTATCGTCATTGTATATAAGCCTTATCCACTAGATACCTTACCCTGACCATGCGCACGTTGCTGTCTCGTCTCCACGTTTCGGAGCCTCACCGTCTGACAAAACGCCTCCTGTGGCCCGTCTTGATTGTCGGCGGGCTGGCGGTCGGGGGAACGGCGGCGGTGGCCTGGCATATGGCAACCGGGCTTCCCTCGCTCGGGGGGCTCCGGGATTACCAGCCGAGCCTGATTACAAAAGTAAAGGCGGATAACCGCCAGGTCATGGGACAATTCTACGTGGAACGCAGAATTTTGACTCCCCTTCGTGAAGTGCCCCGGCATTTGATCGACGCCGTCCTTGCAGTTGAAGATACCCGGTTTTTCGAGCACCCGGGATTGGACATCTGGGGTATCTTTCGAGCCACGTGGACGAATTTCAAGCGTGGGGGAAAAGTTGAAGGCGCCAGCACGATCACCCAACAACTGGCCAGATCCCTGTTCTTAACCCCGGAACGGACTTTCCATCGCAAAATACGAGAACTCTTCCTTGCCCTGAAGATGGAATTTATTCTGACGAAAGACCAAATCCTCGAGATGTATCTCAACCAGATCTACTTCGGTCATGGGGCCTATGGAGTCGGCACCGCGTCCTTAACGTATTTTGGAAAAGCGTTATCCGAATTACAGCTACACGAGTCGGCATTTCTCGCCGGACTGCTGAAGGCCCCCAATACCTATTCTCCTTACAAAAACTACGCCCTCGCGAAGCAACGCCAGGAACACGTGTTGGGACGGATGGTCCAGGCCGGCTTTCTTACGGAGCCCCTCGCCCGGGAGGCGAGCGAGACCCCACTGCCCTTTACTCGTCAAGCCTTTGAACGCGTGGCCCCGTATTTTCTTGAAAACGTCCGCCAACACCTGGTCAATGAATACGGGGAGGCCATGGCGTATAAAGGCGGGCTGCAGGTTGCCACCACCTTGAACATTCAGATGCAACACCTGGCCGAGGAGGCCATCAGCAAGGGGCTGCGCGAACTCGATAAACGACAGGGCTGGCGCGGGCCGCTCCGTCATGAGGAGCCGCCGGCAACGCTGCCCGAAGAGCTACCCATTGTCTTTCCTGCATTTGGGGAAATCATGGAAGGCCGTGTCCTGAACGTCTCCCAAGAGGAAATGACGGTCCTGGCGCATGATCTGGTCGGCACCATCACCTTACCGGATATGCTCTGGGCTGAACGCCGGATCTCCGAAGGCGCGTCCGTCACCGAAGCGGAGGTGACTCCCATTGTCTCGGCCAGGCAATTGGTCCAACCGGGAGACGTGATCGAAGTCTCGCTGAAATCGACCCGCAACGACACCATCCGGTTCCGGCTGGATCAGACCCCCCTGGTCGAAGGCGCGCTTATTGCAATCGATCCCAGGACTGGCGCAATTCGAGCGATGGTCGGCGGCTACCAGTTTGAACGGAGTCAATTCAATCGCGCCTTGTTGGCCCTCCGACAACCCGGGTCTGCGTTCAAACCGATCATTTATGCCACGGCCATCGATCAGGGGCTGACACCCGCCACGCTCATTCTCGATGCTCCCGTGGTGTACGAGGAGGAAGAGCCCGGCAAAACCTGGAAACCGGAAAATTATGAAAAACGTTTTTTCGGCCCGATCACCTTGCGAGAAGCCTTACGTCATTCCAGAAACGCGGCAACGGTCCGCTTGCTCGAACAGATAGGGGTTTCCCGCGTCATCAATTTTTCACGCTCACTCGGCATTCGAAGCTCATTAAGCCCGGACCTGTCATTGGCGCTCGGCTCGTCGAGCGTCACGCTTCAAGAACTCACCGCGACCTATGGTGTGTTTGCCAACCAGGGACTTGCATTGGAACCCTACACCATTTCCCTGGTCAAAGATCAGCATGACCACATCCTGGAGCAACACGTGTTCAAACCCCGGCAAGTGGTCTCCAAAGAAACCGCCTATTTGATTACACACATGATGATGGACGTCATTCAAAGCGGAACAGGCAAACGCGCCCGTTCGATCGGGCGTCCCCTGGCCGGCAAAACCGGCACCACCAACAGTTTCCGCGACGCGTGGTTCGTCGGCTATGCTCCGAACCTCGCCACCGGCGTCTGGATAGGATTCGACAGCGTGGAGACACTCGGCGAAGTGGAATCCGGCGCCCATGCCGCCCTTCCCATCTGGACGGATTTCATGAAGAAGGCACTCAACATGCTCCCCGTCCTGACCTTCTCGGTTCCGGAGGGGATCCAGTTCGTCGAGGTCGACAAACACACCGGCACCGTTGTCGACGAGCCCTCACAAGGCACCACGACCGAAGTCTTTGCAGATGGAACGATCCCCCAACGTCCTGTTCGCCAACCAGCCGATCCCTTGGATTTTTACGAGTTCGATCAACTCGACCCAGCCGTCGAAACCGACTAAGTGGGAACAGCGTAGAAACATCACCCCCCCAACACAGACCATCAAAAGCACTTGAATTATTTACATTTATCCTTAATATATGCCAATTAAAAATGTGAATTTGAATTGGCATATATTATATGGTACACTCTGGCGCATGATGATCGTTCGTGACCTCGCGCCGAAACTCATCTGGTCGGCAACCCAAAGCCCTGCCATCACGCTCACCGGGCCTCGACAAAGTGGCAAGACCACGTTATGTCGATCCGTGTTTCCACGGCATCCCTACGTGTCGATTGAGGCTCCGGACACACGAGCGTTCGCGGCAGAAGACCCCAGGGCATTTTTGGCTCAGTTCCCGGAAGGCGCCATCATTGACGAGGTGCAACGTACCCCGGACCTGCTCTCGTATCTCCAAGACATCATCGACGATGATCCGACACCCGGTCGCTGGATTCTCAGCGGCTCGCAAAACTTGTCCTTGCTGGAGTCGGTCAGCCAGTCGTTAGCCGGACGGACAGCGGTATATCACCTGTTGCCGTTGACCCGTGGCGAGATCACGCGCTTTGCTCGACATCCCACCAGTCTCGAAGAAACCCTGTTTGCCGGGGGCTACCCCCGCATCTTCGATCGCCAACTCGACCCCGCAGACTGGCTCCGCTCGTATGTCACCACCTATCTCGAACGGGACGTACGCACCATCAGCAACGTCGGCGATCTTGCGACGTTTCAACGGTTCGTTGAATTGTGCGCCGGTCGTACCGCGCAGTTGCTCAACTATTCGTCACTGGCCAACGACTGCGGCATCTCGCAACCGAGCGCCAAAGCCTGGCTCGGCATATTGGAGGCCAGCTTTATTGTTTTTCATCTACAGGCGTTTCACGCAAACGTGCGCAAACGACTCGTAAAAATGCCGAAGCTGTATTTTTACGATACAGGTCTGGTTTGCTGGCTCCTGGGTATCCGTCAGCCAGAGCAACTTCGTTCGCATCCGCTCCGCGGGGCCATCTTTGAAACCTGGGTTGTCTCGGAAACCATGAAACACCGAACCAACCTGGGCATGGCGGGTGGGTTGTGGTTCTACCGCGATCGCAACGGGGCCGAAGTCGATCTTGCCATTGAGCAACCGGAGAGCGTCGTGCTGGTCGAAGCCAAGTCCTCCGCAACCGCATCGTCGAACTTATTCGCCAGCGCCAAACGCGTTCAACGGCATTTCGGGCACTTGCCTTGTGCATCTGAGATCGCGGTTGTCTACGGCGGCGATGAATTTCAAGGGCACTCGGATGGGCGGCTGATACCCTGGCGAATGCTACGTGCGGCAAGTTTGCCCAACCTCGATCACGTCATTTCCGTCTTTGCCGATAGCCGACCGATTGCCGGCGCCAGCGTCCTGGGGCTCTTTCCGAACAAGACCTGGAAAGACGCGAACACCGGCGAAAACGGCGAGACCGTACTCGACCTGCATTCGATTCACCTGCCAATGACCGTATTCGTGGCTGTCGAAGGGTTTGCTGCGCATGTAGAGCGTGACTGGATCCCGGCCGAACGGGCGCTCCATGTCGAACTGAGCCCGCTTTCCCACGGTGGCGCCGTTATCTTCCCCGATGGAACAGGCACACTTCCGAGGCTCAAGGGCAGATTGAATCCCATCCGGGATACTCTTGACCGGACCTACCTGTATGCATCCAATATCGCCATCAATGAAGGCCAGCAACAGCCGGTGGCGTTTGTGCCCAGTGAAGAGCTGCGATTGACCGATGCCGACGGTAATGACCTGCTGGCGCGCATCATTAGTATCGTCGGCCGCTCGTCACTGGTCGAATATTATCTGGCACACAATACCAAATGGTCATCCTGATGTGAATTGCTGAACACATACGGGATGACAGCAGGGGAAGAGAAGGACGGAAGAAAAAAACCCTGGATCCTTTACTTGACTGGATCCCCGTAGATTGCCTGGATCCTCGATTAAAAATGTCGAGGACAGGCGTCGGGGACAAGCGTCGAGGATGACAGAAGGAGACTGCGGAAACTGTCAACGAATGAGTGAACACATACAGGGATGACAGATTCAGGGTCTTTTCATATCCATGTTTTCCTCGTACCGTGGCAGGCGCGGAGTCGCGGTTGAGACATTGCCGTGTTCGACCGGATCACGTCGAGCGCTAGGCGGGCTCGTAGCGCTGGACGGCGATCTCGCTTGCGCGAGCCCGCATTTGCGAGGCATCGTACCAAGCCTGCATCCTGAGCAGCATGTCCATGCTCACATCGAAGGCCTTCTCAATACGCAATGCCATCTCTGGCGATAGCGCGGCGTTGCCGTTCAGCAGGTCTGAAAGCGTCGCGCGGCGAACCCCCAGAATCCCGGCCGCCCTCGTGACGTTTAGACCCAACTCCTCGATAACCTCCGTGCGGATGAAGTCCCCTGGATGGGAAGGGGTCATGTTTACTTTGATGCCGTTGGTAGCCCTCAGTGGTAATCCTCCAAGTTCAAGTGGTCGATGTAGCCGCCTTCTTCTTCAGGGTTGTCGTCCTCGATCAGACGGCGCAATCCCCGGTGACGGACAGAGCGGACGATCATGTTATAAATGTACGGTAATACCGTTCGCCACGCAAGCATTTTTTCTCGGGCATGGGTCAGGCGGGATGGGATAGGGAGTCGGTATCGCTCAGGACAGGGGGAGAAATTCTTCTGCTATTGCGCGTCCTGGTATTCTTCGTGCCAGGCCATCTGAATGGCTTCGAGTTTTTTTTCGTTGGACCCCTTGGGGTCATCCGTGAATTCCGGCCACGCCACGACCCACGCGTGCAGGTCGGTAAAGCGGACCGTCAGCGGGTCAAGGTCCGGATGTTCTTCGTGAAGCCGAATCGCGATGTCTTCGACCATATCCCACGTTAATTCTTGAGACATGTGGTGCTCCTCAGGCGGGTAACCGCACGGTCAATCCGTGACTTCAGACAGTTTTTTGTTTTCGAGTGCTTCTTTGAGCGTGGCATCCATCAGGACTTCGGCCAGGTGATGGGTCACTTTTTCCACGTCGGCAATCCTGGCCCGGATCAGTCGATGATCTTCCTGCGTATTGGCGACACGCAGTTCGTCGATAGCATGGCGAATGGACTGGATTTCTTCCGTCGCGATCAGGTCCGTTGCCCGTTTCAGCGCCTTCTCGGTGGCCATCATGATGGCATCGGCTTCCGTTCTCGCCTCGATCACCTGACGAGCCTGAATATCCTCCGCCGCGAATTGGAATGATTCCCGAATCATGGTTTCGACTTCGTCATCCGTCAGCCCGTAGGAGGGTTTGACTTGAACGGATTGCGATTCGCCGGTCCGGATATCCGACGCCGTGACGTTGAGAATGCCGTTCGCATCGATCAGAAAGGTCACTTCAATGCGAGGAACGGCCGCGGGCAGCGGCGGCACCTTGAGTTGAAACCGGGCCAGGCTCCTGTTGTCTTTCACCAGCTCGCGCTCGCCTTGCAAAATATGAATGTCCACGGCGGTTTGGCCGTCCACGTAGGTGGTGAACATTTCCTTGGCACTCGTCGGGATGGTGGTATTCCGGCGAATCAAGGCACTCATGACGTTGCCCATGGTTTCAATGCCCAGGGACAACGGAGTCACGTCGAGCAGGAGCATGTCCTTGTTCTCACCGGCCAGAATGCCGGCCTGGACCGCGGCCCCGAGCGCCACGACTTCATCGGGATTCAGGTCACAATGGGGCGTCTTCCCGAACAGCTCCTGAACACGGGATCGAATCAACGGCATCCTGGTGCTGCCGCCGACCAGGATCACTTCGTCGATCTGACCGGTCTCCAATCCCGCGTCGCTCAACGCGCGGCGGCAGGGGGTCATGGTTTGTTCGGCCAGGTCCCGGACCAAGGCTTCGAATTCATCACGCGACCACGTTCGTTCATAGGTCCCTTTCCCATCGGGAAGGGCGAAGGCCATATGCGCCTGCGGCTCGTCGGACAATCGGATTTTGATCTTCTCCGCTTCAAGCCGGACGGTTTGCATCAGTTCCAGGGCATCTTCCACTTTCACGCCATGCCGGGCGTCGATGTCCCGTATGACCGCATCAACCAACCGTCTGTCGAAATCATCCCCGCCGAGATGCGTATTCCCATTGGTCGCCAGCACCTCGAAGATGCCATCCTTGAGTTTCAGGATGGAGATATCAAAAGTTCCCCCTCCGAGGTCATAGACGGCCACCAACCCCTGTGTGTTTTTTTGAAGCCCATAGGCCAACGACGCCGCCGTCGGTTCATTGATGATGCGCAGCACTTCCAAACCGGCAATGAGGCCGGCATCTTTCGTCGCCTGTCGCTGGCTGTCATTAAAATATGCCGGGACCGTAATGACGGCTTTGGTAATGTCCTCACCCAGGTGCGCTTCCGCCCGGAGCTTGAGTTCTTTCAAAATCATGGCGGAGACTTGCGGGGGGGAATAGGTTTTCTCTCCGACCTGGATGCGAATCACTCCACCCTTTTCCTGCAAGGTATACGGGAAATATTTCAATTCTTCCGCCACGTCCGCCACGGATTTTCCCATGAAGCGTTTCACGGAATAAATCGTTCGGGACGGGTCGCGGACGAGATACTCCTTGGCGGGGTCTCCGACCAGGAGTCCGTTATCCGTGAGGCCGACGATCGAAGGGACTTTGGCCTGGCCGCGTGTTCCGAGGATGACCTGCGGATCGTCACCGGCCATGTACGCGACCAATGAATTCGTCGTTCCGAGGTCAATGCCGACGATCAGTGCCATATGTTCCTTCCGGGTTCGGCTGTCGGGCTGGTCGCCGCCTCCAGATCATTTACGATATTCTTGACGTACGTGCGGTTCGATAAAATTTCCTGCATGCCCGTGAGCACCGCGTCTTTCTGCGCCTGACCGGCGGAATCTCCTTCGGCTTCGGTTTGCAGGGCGTCCCACCGGCTGAACTGCTCGATCAATCGATTTTCCATTTTCGCTTTTCTCGCTTCGAGTGCCAGGCGGTCGGCCTGCAATTTCTCCAGAAGTTCCTGCCGGCGTTCGGCGGACGCCTCGGCGGAGAGTGACCGAAACTCGTCCAAATCCTCTTGAAGCTCCAGGATTTCATCGAACAGGTCGGCCGGGGGGGAGGTCCGAATATCCTTGGCCGACCCTGCTTCGAGACGAATGAGGTACTCGGCTCGTTGCATGGGATCCTTCAACGTTCGATACGCCGTGTTCAATAACGCGGTATTTCCCAGACTGATCGCCTTTTCACTCTCGTCTTTCGTCGCGAAATAGTCGGGATGAAAGCTCCGGCTCAAGGCGTAGAAGGTTTCTTCAAGCGCCTTTTCGTCGATGTTCAATTCGCGAGGCAGGTTCAGGCAGGTAAAATAGTCGAGTTCCTTGGAAAGCGGCTGCACCTTGACGCACCGGCCACAAAAATACTCACCGGACATTTCAGATTGACAATGCCAGCACATACTGCGGGCCATCGGCAGTTCGCGGGTCCGTCCTGAATCCGGTTGATGTGTGTGCTCGCTCATCTCCCTCACTCGCACAACGGGCATGGTAGGACTTCACCATGCCCGTCTGCTTGCTCCCTGATTGTCACGCAACCCCGTTCAACTTACGCTGAAAACGATTCTCCGCACCCACAGGTCTTGGACGCGTTGGGATTGATAAATTTGAATCCCCCGCTGACCAGATCCTTTTGATAGTCAAGCTGCATGCCTTCAAGATAAATGGCGCTCTTCGCATCGACAAGGACTTTCACGCCGTCCTGTTCGCACACCGTATCGAACTCGCCGATTTTGTCGTCGAAATTGATCGTATAACTCAAACCGGAACACCCTCCTCCTTTGACTCCCAGGCGAAGGCCTCCTTCGGTCAGATCCTGAACGTCCATGAGCCGTCTCACTTCCACAACCGCCGACTCCGTCAACGTGACGAGGGCGGACTGCGTGGTTGGTGAGGATTCAGTCATTTGTGTCGTCTCCATCACGTCGCTCCTTGTACATCCGTGGTCAGGCACCGGCCGATGCAGCCGGTTCTTCGGTCTTTTCTGCAGTCTCCGCTTTCTTTTTGTAATCATTCAAGGCGGCTTTAATCGCATCTTCCGCCAACACGGAACAGTGGATTTTGACCGGTGGGAGGTTTAACTCCTGCACGATCTCGGTATTTTTAATTTCTCCCGCTTCATCCACGGTTTTGCCTTTCAACCACTCCGTTGCCAAACTAGAGCTGGCAATAGCCGACCCGCACCCGAAGGTTTTGAATTTCGCATCCACGATCGTGTCGTTTTCCACTTTAATCTGCAGTTTCATCACGTCGCCGCATTCGGGGGCCCCGACGATCCCGGTCCCCACGCCGTCGTCCTCTTTCTTGAAAGACCCCATATTGCGCGGATTGTTGTAATGGTCGATCACTTTTTCACTGTATGCCATGGTACCACCCTCCTTCTCCCCGGAAATTTATAAAAACGTTGTCGTTCATTGCATGCCCTGTTTAGTGTGCCGCCCATTGGACCGACTTGAGGTCAACCCCTTCCTTCGCCATTTCATACAAGGGCGACATTTCGCGAAGATGATTGACCGCCTTGATCATCCGGTCGATAGTATATTCCACTTCTTCCGGCGTCGTAAACCGACCGATTCCGAATCGAATGGATGAATGCGCCAAATCGGACCCGACCCCCAAGGCACGAAGGACGTATGAGGGCTCAAGAGTGGCCGAGGTGCACGCCGATCCCGACGACAAGGCGATTTCTTTGACCCCCATCAACAAGGCTTCCCCCTCGACGTACGCAAAACTGACGTTCAGGTTCCCCGGGAGACGCTCCGTTGGGTGTCCATTGAGATAGACTTCTTCCAGGGCGTCCATGATGCCGTCTTGCAGACGATCCCGAAGGGCTTGCATGCGAATGGATTCCGCCGGCATCTCTTGCGCACACAACTCGATGGCTTTTCCAAAACCGATAATGAGCGGAACCGGGAGCGTCCCCGAACGCATCCCTCGCTCATGACCGCCCCCGTCGATCATCGGCGCCAACCGGACTCGCGGAGCTTTCCGTCTCACGTACAGCGCGCCGATGCCCTTGGGTCCGTAAATCTTGTGAGCGGTAAAGGACATCAGGTCAACACCCAGTTCCTGGACGTCCACCGGGATTTTCCCCACTCCTTGCGTGGCGTCGCAATGAAAGAGCACGCCCTTTTCCTTCGCGATCTTGCCGATCTCCGGGATGGGATGAATCGTGCCGATTTCATTATTCGCCAGCATGATCGAAATCAAAATAGTTTTATCCGTGATGGCGTTCCGCACGTCGTCCGGATCGACCCGGCCGGTTTTATCGACGGGCAAATACGTCACCTTAATGCCCTTTTTCTCCAATGACTTCGCCGGATCGATCACCGCGCGGTGTTCGGTCGACGTGGTGATGATATGATCACCTTTCTCCTTATACATTTCGACCACGCCTCTCAGCGCCAAATTATTGGACTCGGTGGCTCCGCTCGTAAAAACGATTTCTTTGGCATCGGCGTGAATGAGATTGGCAATGAGTTTGCGCGCCTGATCCACACCCTCTTCGGCTTCCCAGCCGAAGGAATGATTCCGGCTCGCGGAATTGCCGAATTTTTCGGTGAAATACGGGAGCATCGCATCCACCACGCGAGGATCACAGGGCGTGGTCGAATGGTTGTCCATATAAATGGGTAACTTCATGATGGCACTCCTTGTGGCTTTAAAGATTCGACGATAATCAGGGGTGTTTCCTCAACCAATAAATCTTCGATGGACATGCTGTTGAGCAATTGGAAGATACTTTCCTGAATTTTGAAAAGGGGCGTTCGAATATTACAGTGATTCATCTGCTCGCACTGGGAATGATCATTTCTTTCATGAGAACAATCCGTCAAGCCCAAGGGACCTTCTATGGCTTCGAGCACTTGTGCCATGGTAATGTCTTTGGGCTCCCGCCCCAACACGTAGCCACCCTTGGGTCCATTATGATGACTTTCGATCAGTTGATGCCTGGCAAGGGTCTGAAGCACTTTCGCCAATAATTCCACGGGGATATGATGTTCTTCGGCAATTTCCTTGGTATTCACCACGCGCGGGTGGGCATCGATTCCGCTTTGAATCGTGGCCATGTACTGGAGGGCCAGCAAGGCATAATCGGCTCTTTTCGAAAGCTTCAACATGATTTTTCACACAAAACGTGGAGTGAATGAATCTCCGACCAAAACCATCGGAGTAAATCCTAGCATTGACATTCCTTCGTAGTCAAGAGTATTCTAGTCGGAGATTAAAACAGTCGGAGATAGAGCCAGACAGCCATTTTAACATCTATCTTATTGAAAATACGTCTGAATTCGTCAATTTTTCTTTCCATAGCCGAGGTAAAAAGGAGACCAGATGGGAGGCAGTAATCCATATATTGAGCAAATCGAAGTCAAAACAGCCACGGAACCTTTCGCGGTGACTTTTCACATGCCGGACGCGACTCTTGAGGTTCAGGTTGATCCTGAGAAAATCCCGTACGGACCAACCGGCCAACCCGGCAGTCTCCTGGACATTGCGATGGGCGCGGGAATCGACATCGAACATGCCTGCGGCGGCGTCTGCGCCTGTTCGACCTGTCACGTCGTTGTGAAGGAAGGGTTGGATACGTGCAGTGAAGCCACGGACGATGAATTGGACCAGTTGGACGAAGCCCCTGCGATTACGCTGCAATCACGCTTGGCCTGCCAATGCGTCCCCGACGGATCAACCAACCTCGTCGTCGAAATCCCCGAATGGAATAAAAACCTGGTAAAGGAAGGGCACTAGGCCCCCGGCCAGTCAAAGAACCGCCTGAGCCGAATGCCAGGCTGACCGCCACGAGGCAGCCACCACTGTCATTTTTAGGAGCCCGCTCTAAGACAATCTTTCGGCGAAATGGAACTGAACTCTTCCCCCATTTTTCTCAGCACCGATGCTATCACCACCTCCTTCCCACAGTTTAGACTCTGCGACAGAAAAACCAAAGAAACCGCATACCGAAATACCAAATTACCCAGTGACACGAACAAGATGTAATAGTATTGAACCTCATCCACCTCCCCAAGACCACCTTGCTGTTTGGCAAGAAGCAATCCTTGCGGTGTCGGATGAATATATGACGACAGGATTTTCCTTCCTGTTTCGAAAGGTCCGCCACGCTTTCCGACTGCACTGCTGCCATCCCCTGGCACAAATTCCTTCAATCGTTCTCTCGGTATTTTCTTCCAGATCATGTCGATTTGGTCTTCGGCGGCGCGAAGCTCCGGCGCGAGGACATGCATGACCTCCATATCGAGTTGCCAGCCCGTTACCGATTTTACGTGAAGCAACACCTTCCTCAGCCGGTATACTATTTCATCGTCATCCAGGCAGATCGATCGGCCGGGCGGGTCCATCTCGAAGTGAATGCCGATGAGTTCATTCAGATAGGATAGGCATTGCTCGCTTCCTGCGCGAAGATAGTCGACTGCCTGCGGCCTTGTCTGAGGGATTTTCATTGATCGCGTTTGCCTGCCATCGACATGAGCGTGACCTTGAAGTGGTCTGCCGCTGCTTTCTTCTTTTGCAATAGCTCCGCCGCCTTATCGAGACGCTCGTCTCTCTGAATCGCACCGTCCAGACGCACAGCGGCACACAGAGCCGCATACATGAGCATCGCCATAACCTGGTGCGCCAGATAGTCCAGCAGCGCGGCAAACGCGTACTCATCATCCGCAGTGTCGCAGGAGCTTACGCCGCCATAGTAGGAAAGATCTTTGAGCGACGGAAGATCGCTACCATAGAAGCAATTGCTCAAATGGCAGTACCAGTTGCCACCGAACTCCAGGTCCCTGACTTTCTCCGATTCCGTGAACTTCCTTGGCTTGCGAAGTCGTTCTTTCCTCATCGGATTCGCTGCACTTATTTCCCCTAGCAATCTATCCTGATCGACCTGCCCTTTGGTGAGCCGTCGAATGGTCTGATAGTAATCTGCGTCGAGATATTGCCCAATTTTCTTCTCTGCACGAGGGGTCTTTTCATAAAGATCTTTGAATATTGAAACAATTTGTCCAGCACATTCCAAGGCCGGACGCGTCTGAACCGCGAGTGAGTGTATATTGTTGGACTTGTTCGCACACAATGCAGCGATAACATGAAGACGAGCTTTCGCAATCAGCAAATGGCTCATTTTCCTAAATGCTATTAGGGGATCTTTGTCAAATTCTTCCGGATCAATGGGGCGGAAGATTTCTTCGAGAACCGCTGAGGAAACGGTGTTGTTCATAGCCACAAGTGATACCTGCAGGAAGCCGGCCATACTTTGACGATACTTCGTTACCTCCGTCGCCAACGACTTTGAAGCAGAGGGATTGATCGACAAGTTAGCCTCCGTTGAACTTGCTCTTCTCAGTTTGTGCAGAACTCAACCGTTTCGATTTCAGTCCATAATGCCTAGCACATACGGGTTCGCTAATATTTTCCACTGATTCGGAACCAGACTTCATGCAGGGTAGCAGGATATCCTAGCAACCGAAATCTACCGAAGATCTTCCCTCCTGACGTTCGCTAACGGGAAAGCCCGTTACGTCATGGAATGCAACGCCACTCGGTTCCCTTCGCAATCCTGGAAGTGGGCGATGTACCCATGTTCCCCGATACCGGTCTTAGGCATCAGCGTCTTTCCGCCATTGGCATTGACCTTGGCCAGGGTTCCCTCGATGTCGGGCACGGAAAAGTAGACCAGGGTCCCGGCATGGGATGGCGTGTAATGCTCGGATTGCATGAGCGTCCCCGTCGCTCCGGGACCTCCTTGGGTCATGGGAAACCAAGCCATCTTCATGGGGCCCATTTCGTTGAGGCTGAGTTGAAGACCGAACACGGTCTCGTAGAATTGTCTGGCTCTGCCCAAATCATTCACTGGAATTTCGAACCAATTCACGGGATTGGTCTGACCTGTCATGCTTTCCTCCCACCGCTCGCATGAAAAATGGGAACATACAACATGACGTGACGTAAGTATAGTGACCGGAACGCTCCGGCAATGAGCGGAACGCGGAGCAAGCGCAACCTCCGTGGGTACACTTTGACCACACCTTAGATTATCTTCAGGCCGGAATTCTGGAAACGGCGAAAGTCCGCCACATTCTCAGTCGCGATGGGCGCGCCGTCGGCAAGCGCCGCCGCTGCAATCATGCAGTCGATCAATGAGCCACGCCGCCGCCCCGACTCATTGAATAAACGTGCGGCAATCACCGCCTGATCCGGCGTGAAGTCACTGCGCTGTCCAACGATCTGATCAGCCAACGCTATCTCGGATTCATCAAGTGGGCCGCACAGAAACTCCGCCCAGGCGACCGTACTCATGCTTAGCGTTTCGCCCGCACCGATCCACTCTCGCAACTTGCGATCCTCGGGTGTCCCCAAGTTCAGCGCCCGAATCAGAAAACTCGTATCCAGATGGATCATTGGGTCTTGGGATGCAGCCGCCGAGCAGTCGCACGGCGCTCGGCCTTCAAGTCCCGTTCCCACTGAGCGAGGTTGACCCTGCGCGCACGTAACGAGGCTTGCAGCCGGTCGAGAGTACCCAGTGCCGCACCGTCACCGGAAATCCCATCTATCGCCGCAATCCGAATGGCGCGCCGCAACACTTCGGACTTCGACACGTTCCAGCGTTGCGCCAGGGTCTCAAGCGTGCGCATGGATTCCACATCCAGCGAGTAGGTCGATTTGATGGTTGTTATGGCCATATTGATAGTATATGGCCATACTCAAGCCGCGTCAACCTTTCGTTCTGCAGGCCCATTGAGAACCTTGGAACGAATTCGGCGAGCTGATCGCACATTCACCGTCACCGCGGACAGAAAAGCTGATCGGCGGGCATGTCCGCAATCCAATTCAGGACGCCCTTGTGCAAATTGGGACGGCGCAATTCCGAAACAACGTTGGTGTCGAGAAGATACACGGACCTACTGGAAAGCCGGTGACACCCGATGACGATGCTTTTCGCGGCGGCGTGAGAGCTTCCGTACGCGCTTCCGGCGCGAGCAGCAGTTCTTTGAGGTCCGGTCTGGCCATCTTCTCCAATCGACGCTACTGGTCAACGGGGACGAGCACGGCTGCATCCACGCCCCGCTTGGTCACAACTCCAGATTGCCACGGCCGCCTGCGGCAGCCTCGCAATGACAATAGAACGATAAAGCCCCCCGTGAGGGCACCCCAGCCGTTGGTCGGGACCAGACAGCGACGTGAGCTGCAGCGACACCAATGTACGTGTCCCTCGATGGAATGCATGTGAAAGTTTTGTTTGCGTAATTGGGTATTTTTGTGAGGTTAGGTGACATGAGCAAACGCGAGATGATACCCTGCCTGTTCAAGCTGTTTGAACAAGACCCTCTGTCACCGTGACCGGACCACGTCAGTCCGGAAAGACCAACCTCTTCTGCGCGGATCAAGCATCGCCACAGGAAGGCGAAGTTGTGCCGTTGACTGACCTCGTTGAGGTGCTTGAGTGCTTCGAACAAGGGGAACATACCTGATGGACGTCTTTCTTTTCGTATCATGATGAATCTTCGCAATATCGCCATTGTTGCACACGTCGACCACGGCAAGACTACGCTCGTGGACGCGATGCTGTGGCAGAGCGGAACGTTCCGTGAAAACCAGGACGTCGGTGAACGGATTCTGGACTCGATGGATCTCGAGCGCGAGAAGGGCATCACGATCATGGCGAAGAACACCGCCATCATCTACGGCGACGTGAAGATCAATATCGTCGACACGCCGGGTCACGCCGATTTCGGCGGCGAGGTCGAACGCACCCTGCGGATGGTGGACGGCATCATGTTGCTCGTCGACGCCGCAGAAGGACCGCTGCCCCAGACGCGATTCGTGCTGTCCAAGGCGCTCGAACTGGGACTGCCCCCGATCGTGGTGATCAACAAGATCGACCGTCAGGACGCGCGCGCCTCGGAAGTCCTGAACGAAGTCTACGACCTGTTCATCGACCTGGACGCCACCGAGGAACAGATCGAGTTTCCGGTCATCTACTCCGTCGCCCGTGAAGGAAAATGTACTCGATCACCCGACGGGGAACTCACCAATCTGCAACCGCTGTTCGAGATGATCATCGAGCACATTCCGCCCCCATCAGGGGACCCGGACCATCCTTTACAGATACTGGTCACCAACGTCGAGCCCGACGATTACCTCGGGCCGCTGGCAATCGGCCGCGTCGTGGCCGGGACGGTTCGGAACCGGCAGGCGGTCACCTTATGCCGGCGTGACGGGACTCAGACTTCGGCCACCGTCACGGAGCTGTTCGTCTACAAAGGCCTCGGGCGAATCGCGGTCGCCTCGGTGGGTCCCGGAGAAATCGTTGCGCTGGCGGGAATGCGCGGCATCGGGCTGGGGGAAAGCATCGCCGGCGGTGAAAACCCTAAGCCCCTGCCCACGCTCAACGTGGACGAACCCACGTTGTCGATGGAGTTTTCTGTCAACGATTCCCCGTTCAGCGGAAAGGACGGCCAGTACGTGACCTCACGCCACCTTCGGGAGCGACTGCTCAAAGAGGCACGGCACAACCTCTCGATGCGGGTGGAGCAGACCGAATCTCCCGATCGCTTCATGGTGTACGGCCGGGGAGAACTGCAGATGGCCATCCTGATCGAACAGATGCGGCGGGAAGGATGTGAATTTTCAGTCGGCATGCCGCGGGTGTTGACCCGCTCCGTTGAAGGCACGACCCACGAACCCTACGAACTGGCGCTCATCGACGCGGCTGAAGAGTACATGGGCATCGTCGTTCAGAAACTCGGCACGCGCAGGGGCGTCATGGTCAAGATGGTGAACCACGGTTCGGGAAGGGTGCGCCTGGAGTTCGAGGTGCCCAGCCGTGGGTTGATCGGCTACCGGACCGAGTTCCTCACCGATACGAAAGGCACGGGAATCCTCACGCACATGTTCACGGGATACCGGCCCTGGGCGGGCGACATCGTCCATCGGACGACCGGCGCGCTGGTCTCCGACCGCCACGGCCGCGTCACCGGGTACGCGATGATCAACTTGCAGGCAAGGGGGCAACTGTTCGTCGCACCGACCGAGACAGTGTACGGGGGCATGCTCGTCGGAGAGAACAGCCGCGACACGGACATGGACGTGAATATCACGAAGGAGAAGAAGCAGACGAACATGCGCGCGGCCGGGTCCGATTCCTATGAAAAGATCGTCCCTCCACTGCGTCTGTCTTTGGAGCAGTCAATCGAGTTCATCCGCCACGATGAGCTGATCGAGGTCACGCCGCATAATCTCCGGCTTCGAAAACGCCATCTCGACCAGAACGAAAGAAAGCATCAAGCCGCCCGCCAGGCAGCCGGCTCCGACGCCGGATCCCACGAATAGCTCTCCGACACCGGCTCGACCGACTCCCGAGGATCGACGACCCCTCTTTAGGGCTGGAGCCTCTCTCGACGCGGCTCTGCCTTACGGGCGGTACTCCATAACTTGCGGACGAACCGGCGGCCCAGGCCCCGCTCGATCTCACGCCACTTCCGCTCTTCGTCCGACGTGATGAACGTGACCGCCTCCCCGGAGCGGCCCATGCGTCCGGTCCGTCCGACCCGGTGCGTGAAAAGTTGTCCCGAATCCGGCAGGTCATAGTTGATGACCTGGCCAATGCCTTCAACGTCCAGGCCTCGAGCAGCCACGTTTGTCGCTACCAGAATCGGCGCGGCGCCGGAACGGAAGTTCAGCATCACGCGCTCACGTGCGTTTTGACTCAGATTGCCTTGGAGCGCCCCTACCGGATAGCCCAACGTGTCGAGCTGTTGTGCCAGCTTATTGACGCCGTGCTTGGTCTTGCCAAAGACGAGGATCGGAGCGCCATCCCGCTGGTTCAACAACGTTTTGAGGGCCTCCATCTTGTCGCTCTTCTGGATGCTATAGACCAGGTGCTCCACAGTGGGCAGCGCCTGCATGCCTGCATCCACTTCCACCGTGACGGGGTTGCGCAGGTGTTTCCTGGCGGTCTTGGCCACCCACTCCGGCATCGTGGCGGAGAGAAGCGCCGTCTGCCGACCGGAAGGTGTCCGGCTCAGGATGGATTCAACGTCGTGGGCAAACCCCCTATCGAGCATTTCATCCGCTTCGTCCAGCACCATGAATCGCACTGATTGCAGGTCGAGTGTGCCCTGCCGGAGATGGTCCAGCGTACGGCCCGGCGTGCCAATGATGATCTGGGCTCCGCTCCTCAACGCCGTGTACTCCGGCCTCAACGACCGGCCGCCGTACAGTAACGCTACGCGCAGCCGCTGTGATGAAGCCAGGGCCTTCATGACTCCGGAGACCTGAATGGCCAGCTCGCGGGTGGGCACCAGTACAAGCGCCTGGACCCGCCGGACCGATGGGTCGCATTGCTCTGCCAGGGGCACGGCAAACGCCAGCGTCTTTCCGGACCCGGTGCGCGCCTGCCCGATCAAGTCCTGACCCGCCAGGAGATGGGGGATGGACTGCTCTTGAATGGGCGTGGGTTCTGATATATCCATCCTGGAAAGTGCCGCTCTGGTCGCACGATTCAATGCCATTCCAGGAAACACGGCAACATCGTCGTGGGCGCTATCGGCAGGGATATGATTGGCAACACATGATTCACTCACCGGTGCGTTGACCGCAGGGGAAAGACCGTTGCGATGAGCTTTGAAGCACGGGGGGCAGTACACCGCCCTGCCCGGGCTTGGCTGGAAAGGGACGGTTGTAGACGTATCGCAAGTAGCGCAAACGGCCTGGTGACGCCGTGTCCGGTTAGATGGACGTGGATGAGTTGATAGAGATTCAAAAGGCATAAGAAACAAACTCCTTGGTTATTTGGTTAGTGACACCCTGAGAACTTGCCTGGCAGTCGCCTACCGGCCACTCCAAGTGGTTAACCTCGTGAAGGTTAATCTCGTACGACTGTATCCTGGTCTGAAATCAGCAGGCGGTTACAACCGTGCAGGCTGGCGAAACCCGGCATTTCTCAAGGCATCGATATTCTAGCACCCGCGCCCTGCAGCAGGGCGTCGAGCAGGCGGCAACGGAAATCGTCGCCGGCGAGGTTTACCTCCAGAAAACCCCGACGAGGGTCACCCTTCGGGGTCTCGCTTTCCTGAACAAGCCGCTAAGTTCAGCGGCTGGAAGATTGGCTCCTCGGGCAGGACTCGAACCTGCGACCAATCGGTTACGAGTTTCCCAGTATTTCTACCGGGCTCGGACTATCTCATCACCCGCCTGACGAATCAGGTGAGGGTGTCGGGCGCTTGTGAGGTCGTATTGGATTGGGTTCCTCAACCTCTAGTCTCTGCACGTTCTTGCCTACCCAAGACCCTTCGGCAAGCTTCGCTCAGGATTCCCTTTCCGAGTTCGCCACGAACCCGGGTAAGGCTTCCCTGAATTCACCCGATTTTTCAACCACAGTTTCCTGTGGAAGCTGCAATCCGGCGTGACTCTTTCGCACGCCTCCCTTTACAGCCGACCGCTCTACCAACTGAGCTACCGAGGAACACGATCGTTGGCTTCTTTTCCACAATAGTGGAACTGATCATAACATAATTTTGAAATGGAGCAATAGCTCCTGCCGACAACAGTTTCATAGACTAAAACTGAAAATCGTCGGAATCCTCTTCGCCTTCTTCGGCTTCCGCGGCGCCACCTTCGGATAACGCGACGTAATGCCGCGCCCACGACAAATAAATGTTGGCGCTGTCTTTCATGGCATCGGCGCCCATGCTCAACTTCTTGGCGACCTCGGAATCTCCGCCCATGAGTTCCATTTCCTGGGCGCGACTCTCCATTCGGTCATGAAATTGGCTCATGTGCTGGGTAATCTCGCCCATGAGTTGTCTGAGGTCGTCGTTCATGTCCACATCCTCTGTTTTATTCGATTAGCGGGGGGGCTCTATTGAGAAAAAATAAAGCCCTGCGACAAGCAAAGGATTCTGCCGCAGGGCCCTATGCCGATATCTGATGTGTGAATTACCCCTGATAGGCTTGTCCCAAACCGGCGGCTTCGCCTGCCGTGTCCATCAAGGAGCCGTCGGCACTCACCGCAACCATGTCGATCGCCATATGTTTTGCCGCATCGCACACCACTTTGCACAACTCACAACCCTTACACCGGTTGAGGATCACTTCCGCCACCTGTTTTTCAACGTTCAGGTCCAGGCAATTGGCCTCGGGGCAGTACATGATGCACAACCGGCACCCTTTTTTGGCGACACACTTTTCATCGATCACTTGCGCTACGTTATACATTCTTCCCCCCGTCTTGCTTCTTTATGCCGCTGCAACGGCCAACTCGACGTTGTTCTTTTCCGCCCATTCACCAGCCATTTCGTATGCCCTGACGACCGTATCCATGTTTTTCTTCAACAACATTTCTTTTTTGGCAAATTTCTTCTTGATGGCTTCATCCAAGGTAGCCGTTCCACCGGAGGCCACGAACTTTTTCCCGAACCGCTCCTGCAGCGCCCCCTCGAGTCCCTTCAGGGAGACGCATTTGGTAATGCCGGCAACCGACCCGATCATGGTCATGTTCGTGGAAAGCTCCGTACCCGCCACTTCCAACGCCACCTGGGTTCCCTTGATGTAAAACACCGCCACGTCCAGATCCTGTAACCGCTTCACGTCCTCATCCGACAACAGCGGCATGTCTGAATTAATGATAACGACGCCGTTTTCCTTGATGCCCGAGTAAAAGGGCATAGTATAACTCTTGCCCATCGTTATCACCTGCGGATGAAACACTACGATCACGTCGGGAAACACCAACTCCCCCCGATCATAGATCCGGCTCACGCCGATCCGACAATAACTCTCGGCCGGCGCCATCCGTTTTTCCGCACCGAAAAAGGGATTCGAGATCGCAAATTTCCCATCACGATTCGCCGCCATGGCCAACACGTGCGCAGCCGTCACGGCACCCTGTCCACCAAGACCCGACATGCGAATATTCAATCTCCGCTTGATCATGATGCTTTCCCCTTTTGCATTCAGTAAGGAGGGCTCAGGCCTGTCCCGCCAATTGCTTTTTCAAGGCGGCTTTTCTCTCTTTTTCCTTGGCCGCCAGTTCAGTCAACAACTCTTTGGCTTGATCGCTGACGTACTCTTTATACGCAAAGCGTTCGGTCGGCTTTTCAGCGTCCCGCATTTCCTGCAAGCCTTCCATGCTGTTCTTCCCGATTTCCAGGATGCACGGGGTGTAGAGCTGCAAATAGGTGGGACCGATTTCGCGAGCCACGTGGATCGCATTCTTGATGACTTTTTCAACAAGGTTCGGTTTGCTGACCGTGCAATTCACCACGTAGTGGCATCCGGACTCACGCGCGATTTCCGGCAATTTGACCTTTTCAAAGGTTTTGCCCATGGGAGCCATCTTGGCCACGAACCCTTTTTGCATCAACCCGCTCTCCTGGCCGCCCGTATTGGCGTAGAGCTCATTATCAAAACAAATGGTCGTGAATTTTTCCTGGCGGAACCAAGCTTGCAGCGTCATATCCAGGCCGATATCGACCGTTGCCCCGTCACCCGCCAGCACCACCACGTCCTTGACCCGTCCCGGAAACCGCACCGTAAGGGCGCGTTTGAGCCCGGAGGCAATGGCGTTCTGGTTGCCGAAAAGGGAATGAATATTGTGGACACCCACGTGCGGAAAGACCAGGCTGGTACAGCCGGTCGAACCCACCATCACGGTATCTTCCGGAGCAGGCAATGACGCCAGGATGTACCGGAACGCCATGGACTCCGGACACCCGGCACACAACGAATGCTCTTCAATCAATTCCTTCGAGGTCCCGATATCCTTCCACCCGCGGTGTTCATTACCATAGGTCGCTCGTTCGACCAGATCCTGATACTCCTGTGGCATGATATCGAACATTTCCGGAGCTATTTTAATTCGTTCTTTACTCATGGACGCCTCCTAATAAACACATATTCAAAATTTCCACATTAATTCCGCATGCCGGTTTGACAGATGCGGTGATCGACACAGACCATGTCAGCTTCCGCGTCCGGCCAAGCTTTCGGATTTAATGCCCAATTGCTTCTTGACGTCGGCCGTAATAATTTCCGGCGGCATGGTCATGCCCCCGCAAACGTGAGGACCGGCATACACTCGCTCCGGATTCGTAATCGTGGCACGAATTTCTTTGGCAAGCCAACCAGTGACGTTGAACTCCGGCACGATGATATGTTTGGCATGCTTGGTGACTTCCTGAATTTCTTCTCCCGGCCATGGCCGAAGCACTTTAATTTTGACGATTCCCACGTCGATGCCCTCTTCTTCCAGGAGGATCTGGGCTTCACGCCCTTGGGAAACCGCCGTACCGGATGCGACGATCAAAACGTCGGCATCGGGCTTGTCCACTTCAATCAGGCCGTCCAACCACCGAATGGTGTGTTTTCTGGACCGCTCTATGGCTGCCCACACCTCCTGTTGCCAGCTTGCATGGGTGGCATAACTGATATAATTGCTCTTCATGACGAACGGGTCACGCATCATACGGACCGGCGGACATTCCATATCCATACACGGCACGGGAGACCGATACGGATCATAGGGCGGCAGACACATGTCGGCGGGCGTCAGGTTCACGATGTCTTTGGTATGGGTCACGAAAAACCCGTCACAACACAGCGCCAACGGCAAATGCACGTCCGGCTCTTCCGACACCATGTACCCTTTTAAAATCCAGTCATAAAAATCCTGCGCCGTTTCGGCATGCCAGACCAGCATCCCGGTGTTCAAGAGATACGAGATTTCCAACGTATCCGGCTGAATGGAGAGGGGAGAGTTAATGCCTCGACAGGTCACGATCATTTGAATGGGCAGACGCGCCCCGGCCCACATCGGAAAGTTCTCCATGGCGCGCATGGTGCCCGGACCCGCGGTTGTGGTGAACACCCGCGCACCGCCGAAGGCCGCCCCGGCGCATTGGGACATCACCGCGAATTCACTTTCCCCGCGAAAGTAGTCTCCGATAAACCCTTCGGCAAACAATTCTCCGATCAACGCCGCGGCTTCACTTTGCGGGGTAATCGGATACGCAATCATGACGTCGCAATTCGTACGCCTGACCGCTTCTTTAATGACTTCACTGCCCGTATAAAAACAGGGAGTTCGCTCGGCTTCATGCAACAGCTTCCAGGCATCCGTCACCACCTGCCCGGCTCTGTTTTTTGTCCCGATTAACGATTGAGTTGCCATGATTGCGTCTCCTTCTGCATTAGGGCTACCAGCTTTTTCTTACAGGGTGTTTCATCTGAACAACGTGTTGTTCTATTGTAACGTCTTGCGAATGGTAAAGAAATGAAAAAATGTCTTCCGCTCCGGCCTCAAGCCTCAGTCGTCTTTAGGCGGCTCGACCGACCCTTTTAATTTTTTCACCCAATCGGCCAATTTCATGATCTTCTCGGCCGTGGCATCCCGGAAAGACAGCATGGCATCTTCATGGCCCGCCTGGGCGCACATGGCCATGGTATAACAATAGGTACCTCCACGAATAATCTTGAGGGACAGGTTCGCCTGGTGACAGTGAACGCCGACGAACATGCAGGTGTCGATCTTGTTATGCCAAATAGTGAGATTGGGATGATTGGGATTGATTTCGACTTCAGGGTTGATTTTCGGATACTTGGGCCGGTAATCGGGCATGGGAATGAGCATCGCCTGCTGGGACGGGGTCACGCATGCCTTAAGCGTTTCATATAAATGCCTGACCGCCGTGGCCTTTCCGGCCGCTTTTTCATTCCAGGCCCACAGGACAAGCGGACCGGGAAAAATCGTCGGAACTTTGGCTGACAGGAACTGGCGGGCCGCGACTTCCATGGCCTCATCCTCATTGACGATTTTCCCATGAATATGAGCCTGCCCCGGGTCCGGCAGACGAATGCCCATACTGGCTGCCGCCGGGGGGAGAAAATGCTCCGGACCTCGTAAAACCTGATACATTGTCGACATAGGTTTATTTCCCCAAGTTCATGAAGAATATAAGAACCGCTGATTTGACTGCACGAGTACTGTATGCCGGTCCACGGAATTTCGCAACCTGGAAAAAGCCCCAACAGGCCGGATATTTAGGCCATTTTCAAGATCGGCTGCATGAGGCTTTTGACCCACCATTCCCCGGTGCTGACCGGGGAAATCACCATAGGAATTTCCGGGAGAGCTTGTCAATTCACAACCGGGACATGCCTCCTGCCGCCTCCCCTCACCCCTCCTTTGTAAGGAGGGGTGAGGGGAGGTAGAGGTAGTGACCAAGACGGCGAACCTCCGTGCTCCAGGGACGGTTGGCTCTACCCCACCTACCCTCCCTTACAAAGGGGAAGAAAAAGCTGGCCTGGCATTCCGAGCAATACACCAACATGGTCATTCCGAGCCGCAGGCGAGGAATCTCTCCCTCAACCACCGAACGCCTGGAAAAGCAGATAGTTCCTTCGCTTCGCTCAGGACAAGCGCTTCGCTCAGGATGACAGATGAGGCGTGTTGCGCAGGATAACCACGAGGCCGCGCCACGACAAAAGAACGAACGCGACAATCAGTACCTGTAGGTTTCCGGCTTGTACGGGCCTTCGACCGGCACGTTGATGTAGGAGGCCTGTTCATCTGTGAGTTTGGTCAGCGTCCCACCGAACCCTCGCACCATATAGTCGGCCACCTCTTCATCGAGCTTTTTCGGCAGCACTTCGACGGTGACGGGAGCCCCGGGAGTGTCGGCGAATTTCTTCCCGAACAAATGAATCTGCGCGAGGACCTGGTTGGAAAAGGACCCGTCCATAATCCTGGAAGGATGGCCGGTCGCGTTGCCCAGGTTCACCAGTCGCCCTTCGGACAAGAGGATCAGGTGGTCATTGGCGAGCGCGCTGCGATAGATTTTATGAACTTGCGGCTTCACCTCTTCCCATTCCCAATGTTTCCGCATATAGGCCGTATCGATTTCATTGTCGAAGTGGCCGATATTGCAGACCACGGCTCCCGGTTTCAGGGCTTGCAATATGGCTGCGTCACAGACGTTGTAATTGCCGGTTGCCGTCACGATCAGGTCCGTATTGCCCAACAGCGCCGTGTTCAGATCTTCGGCTTTCCCCGTATTGATTCCCTGATTGTAGGGCGACACGACTTCAAAGCCGTCCATGCAGGCCTGCATCGCGCAAATGGGATCGACTTCCGACACCCTCACGATCATGCCTTCCTGGCGCAGGGATTGCGCCGACCCTTTCCCCACGTCTCCATACCCGACCACCAGGGCCTTCTTCCCTGACAACAAATGGTCCGTGCCCCGCTTGATCGCATCGTTCAAACTGTGCCGGCACCCGTATTTATTGTCGTTTTTCGATTTCGTGACCGAATCGTTCACGTTGATGACCGGCACTTTCAGGGTGCCGTTGTCCAACCGCTCCTGAAGGCGATGCACCCCCGTGGTGGTCTCTTCCGTGATGCCGTGGATTTTGTCCAACATCGCCGGGTACTTGTCATGGAGCATCAGGGTCAAATCGCCCCCGTCGTCCAGGACCATGTTGGCATCCCAGGGCCGGCCATCCTTCACAATGGTTTGATCGAGGCACCAGTCATATTCTTCAAGCGTCTCGCCTTTCCACGCGTACACCGGAATGCCCCGGCTCGCGATCGCGGCCGCTGCATGATCCTGCGTGGAGAAAATGTTGCAGGAGGACCACCGCACTTCCGCCCCCAACTCCATCAGGGTCTCAATCAAGACGGCCGTCTGGATCGTCATGTGAATGCACCCGAGAATCCTCGCGCCCTTGAGGGGTTGGGCCGCTCGATATTTTTCCCTCAACGCCATCAGTCCGGGCATCTCCGTTTCGGCAATTTGAATCTCTTTTCGACCCCAATCGGCCAGGTTGATATCCGCCACCTTATAATCACACACCGGTTTTTCAAGTTGCGTAGCCATACCCATATTCATTGCTCCTTTCTGCTTGGACTCGACCAACCCCTCACCCTCACAGGTTCAAGTCGACGGCCTGCTTCAAAATCAAGGCCTTATCCGTTTTTTCCCAAGTGAACCCCGGACCGCTCCGCCCAAAATGCCCATAGGCTGCCGTCTCCTTATAAATGGGGCGTCGCAATTTCAAATAATCGATGATGCCACGCGGGGTCATCGGAAAATGTTTTCTGACCAGGTTATCGATGACCTCGATCGCGACTTTCTCCGTCCCTTTCGCATCGACGAGCACGGAGACGGGCTCCGGCACCCCGATTGCATACGCCAACTGCACTTCACATTTCTCGGCCAATTTCGCCGCCACGATATTCTTGGCAATATACCGGGCCATATACGACGCCGACCGGTCCACCTTACTGGGATCCTTTCCGGAAAAAGCGCCGCCGCCATGGCTCCCCACGCCGCCGTAGGTATCGACAATGATCTTGCGACCGGTCAACCCGGTATCGCCCATGGGCCCCCCCGTCACGAACCGGCCCGTCGGGTTGATATGAAACGTGACCCGCTTCGGATCGAAGATCCCTTTCGGCATCACGGGTTTAATGACTTTTTCTTTAATGTCCTGCTCGATTTTTTTGGACGTCACCTTGTCGCTATGCTGGGTGGAGACCACGATCGTATCGACCCGGACCGGCTTGCCGTTTTTATACTCGATAGTCACCTGGGACTTCCCATCGGGTCGCACCCAGGGCAGCAGGTTCGTCTTCCTGACCTCAGCCAATCGTTTCGTCAGGCGATGGGCCAACACGATCGGCATGGGCATCAATTCGCTCGTCTCATTGGTCGCGTAGCCGAACATCAATCCCTGATCGCCCGCGCCACCCGTATCCACGCCCATGGCAATATCGCCGGATTGGGCATCGATCGCCGTCAACACCGAGCAGGTGCGGTAGTCGAACCCCCAGGTGGCATCGGTATAGCCCACGTCACGAATGGTTTGCCGAATGATATCGGGGATTTCAACGTACGCCTTCGTGGAAATTTCTCCCGCCACGAACGCCAAACCGGTCGTGAGAATCGTCTCACACGCCACCCGGCAATTTTTATCTTTCGCCATAATGGCATCCAGGATGCCATCGGAGATCTGGTCGGCAATTTTATCCGGATGTCCCTCGGTGACGGACTCGGAGGTAAACAAGAAATTCTGGTGACTCATTACGGTGACCTTTCCCTATAAATAAACAAAAAGGCATCCCCTGCTCAGCGTGTCGGAGAGGAGTGCCTTAGCGAGGTGTTAAAGAATTGGGACGCCCAAAACTCTCAGGCGGGCAGCCTGAAGACCCACTACCATAAAGAAAAAGCACGCAGGTTTGTCAAACACAAAATGCCTGTTCAGGAAAAACGTCATTGTTTTCAAATGGTTGAAACCCTCATGTGTAGGGACGAAAACAGCGTGAACGAGCGTATCCAAGCAGGGGCACTTGATAAGGACAAAGAGAAACCTCTCCTGGCACCCCCGGGCATCTTCAATGCCGCCATATTCTAAACGGATTTGGAAGATCCTAAACGGATTTCAAAAAAAAATCAATGCCGGGCAGGAATCACGCGTCCTTGCCTTCGTAGCCGCGCCATCTCATGACGCGTTCTTTCAGGCGGCCTCTCTTAGTGGAATAAGATGCCGCAGCGACAACTCCGGAGAGGCCGCGGGGCGACCAGTGACGGCAACAAGCACACGCTAATTTTCTTTATTCAAGCATACTTATACGAAAATGGTGAATACTTGCCGGCTCCTGAAAGAAGGAGGGGACCCATCCTTTTCATGAAGACACTGACCAATAGAATTCGAGCCGCCCGGGAAGAAGCGGGCTTGTCCCAAGCGGACGTCGCCAAGGCCCTGCACATCTCGGCTTCTGCGGTCAATCAATGGGAGCGGGGCTTGATCAAGAATATGAAACTGGATCACTTTTTCGCCCTCGCCAGTTTGCTGAGACAAGACCCGCGATGGCTGGCAACGGGCAAGGGGTACCCCCGAATGCGAGAGACAGCGGCGATGCCGCCGGCACCGGACTATCCTACCCTCACCAGCGAAGAAAAAGCGCTGCTGCACTATTTTCGCCAAATACCCAACACACTACGAAAAGTAGTGCTGCGGTTCCTGAGAGAGCTGAACACTATCTACGTTTCTCGTGCCAACCCCGGCCACTGAAGCTCCCGCGCGCCAAGGCTCTCACTCCGCACGTGTCATTTCTTAAAAGACGGCGCGATGAGGCATGTCCCTGGCTTTGACCAAGGATCTCGCGGCGACGAAGCGGAGAGGCCGGGCCGCATGAGATGCGGCCCCTACTGAAAACAAAAGCAAACCCCTGGATCCTCGATTACTAATGTCGAGGATGACAGGAGGGGGAGATGCCGAGGATGGCAGGAGGGGAGATGTCGAGGATGACAGAGGGAGGGAGAAGGAGGGGAAGACAAAGGCACTGGCGCCGCGCCGAGTAAGCGATAGGCACAACGTTTTGCCATACACGCCGGCATTTGGAACTATCATTCTTGACACCTGTCTCCGCAGGCCATGGCGGGGTCTGTCGGGGCGTTGTTGCCCCACACATCTTGTTGCATTGCCCAAATGTCAGGTGCTAAGATCCATTTCAAATTTTTGGCCCTCGTGGTGCGACTTCTCGTATTCCACCGAAGGTGTGAGACCCGATTCGACTCGTGAAGTTTCGTAAGGAGGCTTCTCATGTATAAAACCATCTACATCCCGGTCGATAATTCAGACCATTCCAATATGGCCGTCGATCTGGGTGTGCAGTTGGCGCAGGAATTTGGATCAAAAATCGTCGGCAGCCACGTCTATGCCGCCAAAATGCACGATAAGCGGTTCAAGCAAATGGAAGCGGGGCTCCCGGAAGAATATCACGACGAAAAAGAGCTCGACCGTCAACGCAAGATTCACGATTCCCTCATCACGCGCGGGCTCCAGATCATTACCGATTCCTACCTCGACTACGTGGATAAAAAGTGTACCGAGTCGAATCTCCCCCTGGAACGACGATCCCTGGAAGGTCGCAATTGGAAGGTGTTGGCCGAAGACATCAATACCAATGCCTACGACCTGACCATTATGGGCTCGCTGGGGGTGGGCGCCGTGAAGGATTCCGTGATCGGCAGCAATACCGAACGGGTCCTGCGCCGGGTTCGCAATTCGGACATGTTTATCGTGAAAGACCTCAAGCCCATGAACGGGGGGAAAATCGTCGTGGCCGTGGACGGCAGCCCGTACAGCTTCGGCGGATTGAAAACCGGGCTGGCCATGGGGAAAGCGTTGAACAAGCCGGTCGAGGCTATTTCCGCCTTTGATCCGTATTTTCACTATGCCGCCTTTCACAGCATTTCCGGGGTCCTGAACGAAGAGGCCGGCAAGGTCTTTCGCTTCAAGGAACAGGAAAAACTCCATGAGGAAGTGATCGATAGCGGATTGGCCAAAATCTACCAATCGCATCTGGATATTTCCCGCGAAATCGCCCAGGAAGAAGGATCGGATATTCGCACGACCCTCCTGGACGGGAAGGCGTTCGAAAAAGTCCTCCAGTACGTTCGGAAAGAAAAACCCTGGTTGCTGATTGTCGGGCGCATCGGCGTGCACAGCGACGATGACATGGATATCGGCAGCAACACCGAGAATCTGCTTCGGGCGGTGACCTGTAACGTCCTGATTTCCAATAAAAGATTCGTCCCGCCGATCGACACCCAAGCGGAATATACCATTGCCTGGACCGAGGAAGCCTTGCTTCGGATGGAAAAGGTTCCGGTGTTTGCGCGTGGCGTCGCCAAGACCGCCATTCACCGCTATGCCATTGAAAAAGGGCATACCATCATCAGCAATTCTGTGGTCGATAACGCGATCGGTGATATTTTGCCGAAAGGGGCCATGGATGCGATGAAAGCCCTGGGCGGCCAACTCGACGAGGCAGGGATCGACCGCAACCAGATGCAAGCCGACGACGCCGTGGCGACGGATCTTATGGGCTCGACCCTCAGCGGCATGGTCAACCAGGTGGTTGAAGAAAAGGAGCCTGCCGCGAATCCGGCGGTAAGCCCGTCCACGCAATCCTATCTGGACCGCATGGCCCAGCCCTATTACGTTTGCGATGGGTGCGGGTACATCGGCAAAGGCACCCAACCCGTGAAATGTCCGATTTGCGGGGGAGCGGGCGACGGCTTCAAAACGGTCGACAAGAGCATGTTCGACGCCGCGGCCAAGCAGGAAGGGGTCCTGGAAACGCAAATGGCCTATGACGACGTGCCCATGCAATGGACCAAAGACGCGAAAGAAGCCATTCGGGCGGTCCCCGCGGGCTTCCAACGCCGCCGCGCTAAAGCCAAGATCGAAAAGACCGCGAGAAAACTCGGCATGACCACGATCACGTTGGAGTATGCCTCTCCCATGATTGACGAAGCCGCCAGCGAAGACTATACCCCGATTTTCGCCAACAAGGAGACGGACGCGGAACAGCCCGCCCCCGCCCCCGAGACGGCGCCAGTACCCGACTCGCCCTACGATTGGGAGCCCGAGGCCTTGCAACGGTTGGAACGCGCGCCCGAAGGGTTCATGCGCGATTGCACCCGAGCCCTCATCATCAAGCACGCCGAGAAGCTGGGGACCACTCACATCACCATCGAAGTGGCCAACGAAGGGATCGAGCAAGCCAAACACACCATGGAAGAAGCCATGAAGTCCGGCAACGTCAAGGAAATCATCGCCAAACTGACTGGCGCTGGTGCTCAACCTTAGGGAGCCGCCACGGTATGGGCAAATCACTCCCTGTCATCAATTCCCCGCTACGGGAAGATCCGGGAACCCACGTCACCGGGTTTTCTTCTCCCGGGGCCGGTCCCGGCGACGGCCGGACCGTCGATGATTTCAAGCCTTACCTCCTCGCCCTGAATCTCACCAAACGCTGCAACCTGAAGTGTGACCACTGTTATCTGGATGCCACGACCAAGGCCGGTGGGGGGTCCGACGAACTCTCGACGGAAGAATGTTATCGGTTGATCGACCAGATCGCCGAGGTCAATAAAGGGTGCCTGCTGGTCATCACCGGGGGAGAACCCTTGGTCAGGCCGGACATCCTCGACATTGCCCGCTACGCCGTGGGACAGGGGTTCATGGTCGTCTTCGGCACCAACGGCATGCTGATCAACGATCGCCTCGCCGGCGAACTCGTCGAGATCGGCGTCATGGGCATGGGCATCAGCATCGACTCCCTCGACGCCGGCAAACATGACGCGTTTCGCGGCATTCCCGGGGCCTGGGAAGCGGCGGTCGCGGGAATCGAAGCCTGCAAACGGAACGGCCTGCAATTTCAGGTGCATTTCAGCGCCCAGCCGATGAACTACAAGGAATTGCCGGACGTGATCGAATGGGCCCATGGACTGGGCGCTCGCGTGCTGAACGTCTTCTTTATGGTGTGCACGGGACGTGGCGAGGAATTGACCGATATTACCCCCGAACAGTACGAGGAAGTGCTGACCTTCCTGGTGGACACCCAGGACCGGTACTCGGATATGCTGGTGCGCGCGCGATGCGCCCCGCACTTTAAACGGCTCGCCTATGAAAAAGATCCCAATTCCCCGATCACCAAAGCCCAAGGGTACATGGGCGGGGGCTGCCTGGCGGGGACGAATTATGCACGAGTCACCCCCAACGGGGACCTGACTCCCTGTCCCTATATGCCCTTGTCAGCCGGGAATATCCGAGACACCAGTTTCGTGGATCTGTGGGAAAAGTCGGACATTTTCGATTCGTTCCGGTACCCCCACCTGAAGGGCAAATGCGGCGACTGCGAATACAGCGAGATCTGCGGCGGCTGCCGGGCCCGCCCCTACGTGGATCACGGAGACTGGATGGATGAGGATCAGTGGTGCTTGTATACGCCCAAGGGTGGGGAAAAAATCAAGGTCGCGTTCAACGTGCCCGAAGACGTTCCCGTGGAATGGGAGGAAGCCGCTGAGACGCGGTTGAGCCGGATCCCCTACTTCCTGCGTGCCATGGTAAAGAAAGGCGTGGAACGGCACGCCCGCGAGCACAAGATCTCCCTTATCACCGTTGAATTGATGGAAGAGCTTCGCCAAAAACGCTTCGGCAACGAGAAGCCGGTGTTTAAATTCTGATGAATGCTCTCCTGGCCACGCTGTCCGATCTCAACAAAGTCATTCCCATTGTCAATCACTGGTTGCACCTGCTCTCGGCCGTCGTGTGGATCGGAGGACTGGCCTTTCTGGTCCTGGCGGTGACACCGGGGCTCCGATCGTCCGTTCCCAGGGAATACATCAAACCCATTTGCGACACCTTCTACAAGCAATATCGCAAGGTGGTCGGCATCCTGCTGGTGGTGATCCTCTTCACGGGCGGCATCAACCTGCATTACGTGGGGGAACTCATGGAAATGCAGACCGGCAACGGCTTATCCCATAATGCCAAATATCTGACGGTCTTCTTCATTAAACTCACGTTGGTCCTGGGCATTCTGACCTTGTTTCTGTATACCGTCATCTTCCGCATCGAGCCCACGGGCGACGAAGACGAACAGGAAAAAGAAGAGCAAACCGTCGAACCCATCCCCTTCCAAAAAACCGGCCTCTGGATAGGCGTCCTCATAATCCTCTGCGCCGCCACCATGAAACACCTGCATTTGTAATTGTCATTCCGAGCTTGTCCTGAGTAACGCGAAGGACCTGCGAGGAATCTCGTCGTCTCTATAGGCCCGTAAATGCCTATTTATAGGTCCATAAACGGACATTTATAGTGCAGCCGCATCCTAGGCACCACTTGGACCTAAATTCGGGGGAAGGTCAATCCACTTCACTCAAGGCATAATAACTACCTGCTTGAAGGTACTGAGGGGATAGTCTGTAGCACAAATGAGGAGTTCTCCGGTCTTTTTGCGGAGGCTATTTGGGGGACGGCTTTCTGAGCGGTTGCTGAGGAAGAGGCGGGGATGCCGGAATAAGAACCTGCTGTTGTTGTTTAACCCACATTTTGCCTCTATCACTGGCGATAAACTTTAAGGAAGATGTCATCTCAAAAATCAAGGTCATCAAGTGGTATGCCGTTAGCACATCGTTTTGTAAATTCTGGTCATTTTCAAGCAATTCCAGCTTGAGCCCGAGTTCCTGAAGTTTGGCCGCACCTATCCTTTGGCCATGGACATGCACTTGGCCATGGTCGGATGTCTTTTCCGCATTGAAATATGCCGCAATGGTACCGGCTTTCCCCCTTCTTTCATTCTCATTGCGTATATTTCTAAGCATCCTCACATTAAGCCAGTTCTCCACTAACTCTTTGCTGTATGACAAAGCTTTATTGGCTTCTAAAACAAGGGAAGGTCCCATATTCTGCAAAATGGGCGCCCAAAGATGTGCCAGTTTTGTGTTGTTTTCAATATCTTCTTTCGCCTGACGGAATCCTTCCTAAATCGCTCTGGCTGAATGCGTTTTATTGCCAATGACCAACTGAGGATCAATAGGCCCAAGCTGGCTCTGCTTACCGAGCACCAATAAATCGCTTGCAAGACTTATCATCGCGCCGCCGGACATGGCCAAATATGGCACGACGACATCTATTCGGTTAAACTTGGAGTGTAAATACTCAACGATACTCTCAACAGCGTTGGGGTCTCCGCCTGGGGTATGAAGTATCAAGACGAGACCTTTATCCGTTGGCGCTTTGTAAAGCGCGTTCATGAAACCGTTGATATCCTCCCTGGTAATAGACACATTATCGACAGCTTTTTGCAGAAAAGCAGATGCGTAGAAGATAACGGCAGCATCGCCGCGATGCTTTGAGATGGCACCCAACCGCTCTTTCAGCTTCTTACCAAGCCAGTTAGGGTCTTTCTGAGCTTGAAACTCAGCTAGAAGTTCGCTCCACGAAGCCATAGTTGTTCGATTTTACTTGCTGCGAATGGTATTTGTCGTCAGGGGGTGTTCCGGACTGGGAGGCTGATAGTGTATTGTTTCCACCTCCTTCTGAATCGGCAACGTATAAAGCTCGCTAACGTCCACGTATTGCTGGTATTGCTTTTTGACCTCTTCCAACGTCTTCAGATAATCTTTTGAAACGGTTTCTGTTTTTTTAGGCATGTTTTTGCCTCCTAATCGAAGGAACTTTCACATAATGCATTGCAAAGTTCAAGTTTCCTCTCTCCAGACACGGGCGATGGACGTATGACTCTCGCTCTTATGGCGCCGTCTTCTAAGAAGTGGTGATTCCGAGCAAAGCGAGGAATCTGCATTTCCCCTCTGTCATTCCTGTATGTGTTCAGTAATTCGTTGATCTGTTTGGGGGTTTTCCCTTCCAGCGCCTGATGGGGTCTGACCTCATTGTAATGGGACTTATATCGTTTAGTTGACAAACCGCAATCCCTCAATCTCTGCCAGATTGCAACGCAGAACAAATCCGATGAGCAGTAAATGAAGTGGTGGGGCTAGCTTGAGCACTGTACGCCCGCACACACCGTTCATAGGAAGAAAAGTACAGATAGATAGCAGTGGGCTAGCACAATCGCACCCCCCTATAATCCACGCCGTTTTCGTCGTCATGGTGCTACTTTCTCATGAGACCGCATCTTGATTACGCCGTCTCTCATTCCCATACTATCGCTTCAAGAAGGTCTACGGAGAAACAACCTCTTGCAAGATTTCTCACAAAAAAAGATTCTTACTGTCGAGGAAGTCGAGAAATTCCTGCTTCGCACGCTCCACGCCCTGCAAGAACTCGATACGCTTTTCTTGTGTATCCGACTGCCCTTTCCCCTGAAACAGTGGGTTGCCTGCCATAAACGTAGTATGTTGATCGGCACGTTGGTTGGCTAACTCACGGTAGCGCTGGCGTATGTCGTCTGGATGCTCACGGTAGCTCTTAACAGGTTCACGACTTCGGCAAGTAACTGCTTCTGTAACACGCCTTGCATGGCACAGTAACCGATTAATTCGTTTCTGGTGGGTGGCGGGAGTGATGACATAAGGGATTCTTCCTGTTCCTGGGGTTGATCTTTTCAATTAGGGGGATTGGCGGAACCAGCCAACACACATACACCCTGAATCATGCACGCAAAGAGCATTCTCGAACGCATTCCGCCCACGGTGTCAACATCCGGCCGCACTGGCACCTGTCAACTAAACGATATAAGTCCCATATGTAACGACTTGTCTTTTCCCCTTACCCGCCCGTAGACTGAGTTTTCGGTTCTTCATTTCCTCTGCCTGCCGGAGAACGTTTTTTTCCAATTGTAGCGGCAGCATCCCGGGTCAAAGCCCGGGACATGCCTTATGCTGCTTGCAGGAAAGCGCCATGAGATGGCGCGGCTACAAAAGACAAGAGAAAACACCCTGGATCCTCGATCAGGTCGGGGATGACAGATAAAAGGCAAAGACGAGGAAACGACGCTGGATCCTCGATTAACAATGTCGAGGATGACAGAACAAGACAAAGAAAGAACACAGCGCCATGAGGCATGTCCCTGGCTTTGACCAGGGATGGCGCGGCTACAAAAGACAAGAGAAAGACACTGGATCCCCGATTAAGAACGTCGGGGACAAGCGTCGAGGATGACAGAAAAGGGAAAGGCGCTCTACCTCCCCTCACCCCTCCTTATAAAGGAGGGGAAGCGGAAGGGCGCGACATCGTCCTTGCCATGAAACGAAAAGCCCCAACACGATCGAATCATCAGACGTTCCTGCCCGGTTTGCGACCGTCGGGCGTGCCGCTCGTGGCCGTGATCGGGCGACCGAACGTCGGGAAATCGACTTTGTTCAACCGGATTCTGGGGACCAGAAACGCCATCGTCGACGACAAGCCTGGCGTCACCCGCGACCGGATTTATGCCGAGTGCACGTACCAGGGCCGTCGCTTTCAGGTGGTCGATACCGGCGGGCTCGATCCCACCTCCACCGACGACATGCTCGGGCTCATTCGTCAACAATCGCAAATCGCACTCGCCACCGCGGATATTCTTCTGGTGATCATGGACGGCCGCGCCGGGCTGACGCCATTGGATCAGGAGATCGTGAACGGGCTCCACGGGGTGGACAAACCCACGTTCTGGGTCATCAATAAAATCGATTCTCCGACACTGGACCCCCTGCTGGCGGACTTTTATCATCTCGGGAAGGACACGCTGTTCCCCATTTCAGCGGAACACGGCACCGGGGTGGATGAATTGCTCGAGGCCTTCCTGCATCTCCTGCCGGAGTTCGATCAGGACCTGGAAGAAACCGCCACGACCCGGGTGGCCATGGTCGGGCGTCCCAACGTGGGCAAATCCACGCTGGTGAACACCATACTGGGAGAAGAACGCGCCGTCGTCAGCGACGTGCCCGGCACCACGCGAGACCCCATCGACACGCACCTGGAACGCGAGGGCCGGCAATTTCTGTTGACGGATACGGCGGGGTTGCGGCGGCGGGGCCGCGTGGAGCCCGGCATTGAGGGCTACAGCGTGGCCAGGACCATGAGGGCGTTGGGGCGGTCGGATATCGGCGTGTTGTTAATCGACGGGGTCGAGGGCGTCACGGACCAGGACACCAAGATTGCAGGGCTCATCCAACGGCAAGGACGGGGCTGCGTCATGCTCGTCAATAAATGGGATCTGCGCCGGCATCAGCCCGAGGCCCAAAAGAAATTTTCTCTGGAGTTGCAGCGACAGTTTCCCTTTTTCACCTTTGTTCCCATTCTATTCGGATCGGCGCTGTCGCCCAAGACCGTCGATCACCTGTTCGGCGCCGTCACCCGGGTCATGGACGAGTTCTCGTACCGGGTGCCCACCAATCGCCTCAATCTCTTCCTCCAAAAGGCGCTGACGGACAACCCCATTCCCGTCAAAAGAAGGAACCCGCCGAAATCGCTCTATATGACCCAGGTTGCGACCAAACCGCCCACGTTCGCGCTGTTTGCGGGCAAATCGGCCGTACTCACCCCCACGTACCTGCGATACCTGGAAAACCAGCTCCGGGCCACGTTCGGGTTCGAGGGCACGCCGTTACGGATTATGGTCAGGAAAAAGGCCTAGGTTCCTTTTGCGCACCTTTTTACATCTTTTTAGATATCTTTTGGCATCTTTTAGGTACCTTTGTGCACCTTTTTAGCGACTCATTCGTCGTTTGATGCGTCATTCTTGTCCGTGCTCAGTCATTCGTTGACCATTTCCCCCTTTGCCTTCCTCAGCTTTGTCAGGGGAACTCTATACTTCACTCACCCATTCAGTTATATAGTGCCAGAAATAAAGGTGCAGGATGAACCTGAAGTACGACACGCGTTACCCCTCCATCGCCGATCTGAAAGCCAGAGCGAAACGGCGCATGCCGGGCTTTGCCTATGACTACGTAGACACCGGCATTGACGGAGAACACGGCAAGCAACGCAATCGCGACGCGTGGAACGCTATTGAACTGACGCCACGATACCTGCGGGACGTCACCAGCGCCGACCAGTCCGCCGAGATTTTCGGCCATTGCTACGCCATGCCGATCGGGGTGCCCCCGGTGGGCCTTGGTAACATGATGTGGCCAGGAGCGGAGCTTGCTCTGGCCCGGGCATGCCAGCAGGCGAACATCCCCTATATCCTGAGCGCCTTCAGCACTACGCTGCTTGAGGACATCGCTCGGGAAGCGCCGGATGTCTGCTGGTTCCAACTTTATGTGCCCAAGGACGTGGGTGCCATGAAGGATCTGATCGCCCGGGCGAAGACTGCCGGATTCAATGTTCTGGTGGTGACCTTGGATATTGCGGTGGGAGCAAAGCGCAACCGGGAACTCAAGAACGGCCTCAAACTGCCATTCAAGTTCACCCCCAAAATCGTCTGGGAGGCCGCCACCCACCCGATATGGTCACTGAATACCCTGTTCCACGGCCAGCCGGATTTCGTCAACCTGAACCGTTATCGCAAGAACTCCGACGAAGGCCTGGCCGCCTTTCTGACAAGCTTTAACATGAACGGTGTGACGCGGGAGCGGATCGAGATGATCCGGGCACTCTGGGCGGGACCCATGGTGCTCAAGGGTGTGCAGTACTATGGGGACATCCGGGCGTGCATGGACATCGGCATTGACGGTATCGTGATATCCAATCACGGGGGGCGACAGCTTGACGCCGCGCCGTCCTCCGCCAGTAGCCTGCGAGCGGTGCCCGTGGAGGCTAAGGCCCGCATGACCGTGATGGTGGATAGTGGCATCCGGACCGGCATGGATGTGGTCCGCGCCCGGGCGCTGGGCGCCGAAATGACATTTTCCGGGCGTTCCTTTTTCTGGGGCATGGGAGCTATGGGACGGGCTGGCGCTGGCCAGGTCATTGAAATCTTTCGCGATGAGATCGACCGCACATTGAAGCAACTCGGTTGCCCCTCCTGGGAGGCCATGGACCGGTCCTGGCTGGCGGTTGATTGACCGGACAGCTCGCAGCCCGCAGTAAAGGGTGAAGAGTCTATTTGCAGGGTTTCGCCTCTTCACCCTGCCCCCCGATTAAAAATGTCGGGGACAGGCGTCGGGGATGACAGACAAAGACAAAAAGCAACGACCCTGGATCCTCGTAGATTGCCTGGATCCCCGATTACCAACGTCGGGGACAAGCGTCGAGGATGACAAGAAAAGGGAAAGGGGCGAGGGTTATAAGGCAGCCACGCGGGTGAAGTAGTCGACGAAGGTACGGATTCCGCCAGACGCCTGGCCCCAATCGAAATTCTCATTTGGGGCATGGTAACCGTGCTCGGGCAGACTCAATCCGAAAAAGAGAATGGGCACCTTCCATGTCCGCTCCATCAAGGACACCGCGCCGATCGATCCTCCCTCCCGGACCAATGCAGGGTTCTTGCCGAATGCTGTCCGCACCGCCTGTCGGAGCGCGTCGGCATACGGTCCCTGCGTCACACCACGAAACGGTTCGAGTTGCCCGTCGGCTTCGACGCGGATATCGGGGTTCAGTTTCTTGAGATGGGCTTTCAACCGGGCGAGGATCGTCGCGGGCTTCTGGTTCGGGACCAGCCGCATACTCACCTTTAATTCACCGTAGGGAGGGACCACCGTTTTCACGCCGGGTCCCGTATACCCTCCCACCAATCCATGCACCTCGAAGGTGGGGGCAGCCCAAATCCGTTGAATCAGATCCGACCGGTTCGTCGTCCGAATCGACCGGAACCCATAGGCCTTTTTGAACCGGTCCACCTGAAAACCCGAGGAGAGAAATTGCTTCATTTCCCCGGCAGTGGGAGGCACCACCTCATCGTAAAACCCGGGAATGGTCACGCGGCCGGTTCGCGCGTCCACGCACGACTGGGCGGCTTCGCATAATTCGGCCAGCGGGTTTCTGGCCCCGCCGCCGGTTAACCCGGAATGCACGTCGGTCGTTCCCGTGCGCAGGGTCAGCCGGACACCCAATAACCCGCGCAACCCCGTGGAAATCGCCGGGCGTTGGCGCGAGACCCAAATGGTATCCGACACCAGGACCGAATCAGGGCGCGGGACGGCGCGCCGTTGATCCAAGGCATCCTGGAAATTCGGACTGCCGATTTCTTCTTCCAATTCCCAGAGAAACCGGATATTCAACGCGACACCCTGCTCCACGGCATACCTGGCGGCCAGGAGCGCCGCTAGCGCCGGGCCTTTGTCATCGGTAGTACCCCTGCCTCGATAGGTATCCCCCTGTTTGCGAAAAACGAACGGGTCTTGTTTCCACTCCGGTTCCTGGGCGGGTTGCACGTCCAGATGATTGTAGATCGTCAACGTGGGATACTGTTTCCCGACCTGCCAGCCGCCCGATACTACGGGATAGCCGTTGGTCGTCACGATCCGCACCCGTGCGCCAAGACTCCGTCCATACTGCGCCGCGACGGTGGCCATCCGGGCCATATCTTTCCTTCGTCCGGGATCGGAGCTTACCGACGGAATCTCCACCGCCTGTCTGAGCATGTCCTCAAACTGCGGCCGAACCGACCGGATATAGGATTCCAAATGCTTCATCGAGGTGCTCTCTTTCGTTCGTGAACCATGATTGAGTATTTGTAGGTCGGGTTAGCCGAAGGCGTAACCCGACAATAAGTTCTGCAAAAGAAAAACCCTGGATCCTTTACTTGACTGGATCCCCGATTAAGAATGTCGGGGACAAGCGTCGAGGATGACAGAAGGAGGCGTCGGATTACGCTGCGCTAATCCGACCTACTGCCCCTGCCCATTCCTTGCCTGCGTGTCAGCCATCAGCCGAAATAAAAGGGGACAGGGGAAAAGCTGACGAGAAAAATGGCAAGGGCGCCCCATCCCACCCATAGGCGACCGCAACCCAATTCCGTTCCCGGATCGATCACCGGCGGGTGGCTGATCCCGACCAGGCCGGCCAGAAACGCCCACAAAATCCATCCCGGCCATCCCCAGAGCCCCAACACCAGCAGGATGGGAATCGTCGTGAGCGCCAGGGTCCGTTGACGGCGCCCGAACAGCGCATAGGCCACGTGCCCGCCGTCGAGTTGCCCGATCGGAATCAAATTCAACGCGGTAATGAAGAAGCCGAACCACGCCGCAAAGGCCATGGGATGCAACACGATGTCATAGGTGTCGGGGAGCGGTCCGAACATGAGCCACGCGAAAAATTGCAACAACAGCGGCTCCCCCAATTGCAAACCATAGAGGCCTATCGTGGGTTCGACTCTTGAATAGGACAGCCCGATGATCAGGGCCGGCACGGCCACGATAAATCCCGCTATCGGGCCGGCGACGCCGATGTCGAACAAGGCACGACGATTCATAATGGGTGAACGCATGCGAATGACGGCGCCGAACGTCCCGATAAATTGAGGAGGACCCGGAATGAACAGCGGAAGCGACGCCGGGACCCGATGAACACGCGACAAATAAAAATGCCCGAATTCGTGGGTGACGAGGATACCCAATAACGTGCCGGCAAACGGCCAACCGTCCAGCAGGCTGCCGGGATACCGCACCAGCAAATCCCATGCGCCCGACACGGGCTCGGTATTGACTTGATATGCTCCCGCCCACAGCGTGGTGAAGACGGTCACCACCAACAAGCCGAGCGGGAGGTAGAGGGCCGACACCGCGCTTTCCGGTGCGGGCTCGGACTGTTCCCAATCCGGCGACCATTCATCGGGACCCTGAGGCCTGTCATCTTTCGACGGGTCACCGGGAAACCTCTTGTTCTGTTCGGGCGGAAATTGTTGTTGATCCATAAACGATGACGACTCAGGGGCGGCACATCATGGTGGAATTATCCAAAGGGATTCGTGACTCGTTCTTCTTTGACCGTCGTCGGAGGTCCGTGCCCGGGAAGTAACACCGTGTCCGGATCCAACTGCAACACGCGCCGGCGCACCGAAGCTAAATGTTCCGCATACAACGAAAGCGGATTGGAACCACCCACGGACCCGGCGAACAGCGTATCGCCGACAAAACAGAGCGCCTGGCCACGGGATTGAACCTTATAGCAAAATCCGCCGGGGGTATGGCCGGGCGTGGCGAGACACTCGACCTGCAGGTCCCCCAGGGCAAGGACCTGGGCATCCTTGGGAACGACAACCGACTCTTGCGGAGGCTTCCAGGGCAACAGCGGGAAATCTCCCTCTCCAAGATACACCGGAACGGGCCGTTCGGACAAAATCCGATCCAAGCCACCGGCATGATCCATATGCCCATGCGTCAGGCACACGCCGACCAACGTCGCGTGTTGCTCTTCGAGCACCGCCAACATGGCCCCCGCATTGTACGCCGTATCGATAAACACGGCCCGTTTGGTTTCAGGATCGACCAGGACGTACCCCTTGACCTCGTAGCCCCCGATGTCGCCAAGAACCGTCACCACGAGAGAAGAGACCCACTCCGGAGAAGGCTGCGGCACCCATCCCTTTACGGAAACCGCGGCAAGCGCCTCGCCTTTGAGGGCAAGAACCCGGGCCATGGCATGGGCTTCGTGTTCCGATGGGGCTCGGGCACCCTGTTCCAGATGTTCCCACTCGTCTTTCCGAAGATGGGCGGTTTCCGCCACGCCGGCGATCGAGTGTCCCCTCCCCCTCCGGGCTTTTTTCACGATGTCGCAAAATTCGTCTTCGAGTGCCACGGGGTACGACAACGCAGCCTGCCAGGCCCGCACCATCACGGGATCAATATCGACCAAAATGACCGATTGCAGGGATTGGGAATGGAATTGGCGAATCTCTTCAACCATCCCTTTCGCGGCTTCCCCGGGAGCGACCCCGCCGACTCCCGTCCCCATTCCGGGAATGGCGAGGGAGACAAAGCCTTGTTCATCGGCCAGCCGGAGGGCGGCTCGTGTGGCCAATCTCACGTTTTGGACGGGAATGCGCATGGCCGGTTCGGGCATGGTCGGCGCGTGAATGATCCCGTCGAAGCATGTGCGCCCGCCCGACGTCAGCACGGCGTGGCCTACGGGTATCGGCGCCTGTCGCCGCGCCTCATCTTCCACGTGTGACCCCGCGGCGCGCCGGATGATTCCGGCCACACCCCCGCCCATGAGACCATGACTGTTCGCCGCATTGACGATAGCCTGCGCCTTAACGTCGAGGAGGCTGCCTTGAAGACAAGTGATTTCCAGCATGGTCATTCCCAAGGGCAACCACGGGGGGTTGCCCCTACGACGACAAACCTACAACACCCTCTCCCCTGGTGGGAGAGGGCTGGGGTGAGGGGGCGGAAGATATGATGGGGGCAGCCCCTGATTCTGTCAACGAATGAGTGAATATTGACGCCAGCAGGAAACAACGATCGTTGTTCCCTGCGCGACGATCACATCCATTACAGTATTGCCTCATCTCCTCCGGTCTTGTACTGTTAGACGACAATCGAACGTATCATTTCACACTACGAGTCCCGCATGCATATAGCAGAAGTGTTTCGGCAAAACCAGCCGGCGATCAGTTTCGAGTTTTTTCCCCCCAAAAGCGAGGCTGCCTCCGAGGCGTTGTTTCATACCATTGAAACGTTGATTCCCCTGAAACCCGCCTACGTCAGCGTCACCTATGGTGCGGGCGGATCAACGCGTGAATTGACCCATGACCTGGTCGTCAAGTTGCACCATGAGACGAATTTAACGATTGTTTCGCATCTCACCTGCGTGGGGTCGAGCCGGAAGGAAATCTTCCGGATTCTCCAACGATACGATGAACACGGCGTCCAAAACATCATGGCCCTGCGAGGCGACCCGCCCAACCAGGAGCTGGAGCACCCGTCCGAGCAGAGCTTTCGCTACGCCGTGGAATTGGTCGCCTTTATCAAAAAACATTTTCCCCACATGGGAATCGGGGTAGCCGGGTTCACCGAAGGCCATCCCGATACACCCAATCGACTCCAGGAGATCGAGTATCTCAAAGCCAAAGTCGACGCCGGTGCCGATTACATCTGCACGCAACTCTTTTTCGACAACCGCGATTTCTATGATTTCTGCGAGCGGTGCCAACTGGCCGGGATTCACGTTCCCATCATCGCGGGCATCATGCCCATTACCTCACTCAAGGGGATGAAGCGGATGGCGGAACTCGCCTTGGGCGCGCGCTTTCCGGGAAAACTGCTTCGCGCCTTGGCGAGCGTGCAGGATGATGCGCAAGCCGCAAAAATCGGAACCCATTGGGCAACGGAGCAAGTCCTGGACCTGTTGGACAACAAGGCGCTCGGGGTGCATCTCTACACCCTGAACAAATCCAAAGCCTCTTTACACATCTATGAAACGCTGGGCATCCAGCGTTTCGACCAGCTTGTGCAATAGAAGTAACCCCGAAGTGAGCGGGCCTTGGTCTCTTCCAGAGCCATCCCCCTGCTGTCATCCTCGACATTTTTAATCGAGGATCCAGGGTTTTTTCTTTTCCTTTTCTTTACGAGGATAACGACACTGGATCCTCGCGTGCGCAAGGATGACAGAAGGAGAAATCGGGGATCCAGGGTTTTTTCCCTTCGTTCGCAAGGGTACGGATTGTCACCCTTTTGGGAGGAAACTATTTCTTTTCGAGTTTCGACCAGGAATCGCGGAGGGCGACGGTGCGGTTGAACACGAGTTGTTGGCCGGTCGAATCGGAATCGACGCAAAAATAGCCCTGCCGTTCGAACTGAAACCGTTGGCCGGCGGCGGCTGTCTGCAATGCCGGTTCGACACGGCAGCCCCGTAACCGCTCCACCGAGTCGGGATTGAGCACGGTCCGGTAGTCCCGGCCGTCCTTCTCCGGGTCAGGAACGGAAAACAAATGATCGAACAATCGCACTTCGGCCTCGAGCGCATGCGCCACGGACACCCAATGAATGGTGCCCTTCACTTTTCGGGCAGGCTGCCCCGACCCGCTTTTCGTCTCCGGATCATACGTACACCGGACTTCGACGATCTCGCCCGTCTGCTCATCCTTGATCACGTCCACGCATTGAATGATATAGGCATAGCGCAAACGCACCTCCTGGCCGGGCGCGAGACGGAAGTATTTTTTCGGAGGGTCTTCACGAAAATCTTCCCGCTCGATATAGAGGACACGAGAAAACGGGACCGCTCGACTCCCCATCGCGGGATCTTCAGGATTGTTCACCGCCTGTAACTCTTCCACCTGGTCTTCCGGGTAATTGGTAATGACGACGCGCAGCGGCCGGAGCACCGCCATAACCCGTTGCGCACTCGCATTCAGGTTCTCCCTGACGAAATGCTCCAACAGGTTCACCTCGACCACGCTGTCGCGTTTCGCCACCCCGATATGTTCGCAAAAACGCCGAATCGCTTCGGGGGGATACCCGCGGCGTCGCAAGCCCATCAACGTGGGGAGGCGCGGATCATCCCATCCCGACACGTGCCCCTCTTCGACGAGCCCCAACAGTTTCCGTTTGCTCAGCACCGTGTGCGTCAGGTTCAAGCGCGCGAATTCAATCTGTTGGGAATGGCAGGCCACTTCACATTCGCCGAGCACCCAATCATACAAAGGCCGATGATCTTCAAACTCCAGGGTGCAGAGGGAATGCGTAATCCCTTCGAGGGAGTCGGACAACGGATGCGCGAAATCATACGTGGGATAGATGTTCCAATCGGTGCCCGTCCGGTGATGAGAGACCCGCCGGATCCGGTAGAGCGTGGGATCGCGCATATTGATATTGGGCGAGGCCATGTCGATTTTCGCCCGAAGCACGTGCGTCCCTTCTTCGCAGTCGCCGGCACGCATCTGCGAGAACAGGCGCAGGTTCTCCTCAACCGGTCGCGTTCGATACGGGCTCTCCTTGCCCGGTTCCGTCAAGGTCCCCCTGTAGCGACGGATGTCATCCGCCGTCAGACTGTCCACGTAGGCTTTGCCTTTCCTGATCAACAACACCGCATACTCGTACAACCGCTCGAAATAATCCGAGGCAAAAAAACACCGGTCCTGCCAGTCGAAGCCCAGCCAACGCACGTCCTCCTGAATGGACTCGACGTATTCCACGTCTTCCTTGGCGGGGTTGGTGTCGTCGAACCGCAAATTGCACAGCCCCCCGGCAAATTCCCGGGCAATGCCGAAATTCAAACAAATGGATTTGGCGTGGCCGATATGGAGATAGCCGTTGGGTTCCGGAGGGAACCGCGTATGCACAACGCCGTCGAATTTTCGTGTCTCCCGGTCCTGCGCCACGATCGCGCGAATAAAGTCTTGGGAAGCCGGATGAGGGTTGGACATGCTCACAAATCCTTATCTGCCGTTACTGTGTTGTCAGGACGATTCAAGTCAAGGCCCTAACGCACTCAAGGAATCTCTAATTTATTGTGATAGCGGGATGCAGGGCAAGGCGTCCCGCAGCGAGACCCGAGGCTTATCATGGAGATAGGCGAGGGTTGAGCGAGGACACAACGCCGCCATGCGCCCGATAGTGCGATAAATCAGGGGTTCCTTAATATGGCTTCTTTCCTTTGAACAACACCAACAAGCCGATCACCCCGACGATCAGCAGTAGTGCGCCATAAAAATATTGGTCATCCATCGTCGCCTCTCCCGGATTCTTTTTTCCGCATGATGGTTTTGTGCACGGCAGCGCTTCTCGTTGGGCAAAGCTGGAAAGGGGAGAATTTCACGTTACTCGGACACGTGTGGTCCGTACTGTTCGAGCAGATACTGCAGCACGTGCGGAGCATTTTTGATCAACGTGTCCCGGGCCTCCCGATTATGGCATTGACCCGCCAGGATCCATCCGAATGCTTTTTCATGATCGCCCTTTCGATAGGCTTGAATGGCGTTGGTCAGGCACGTGCGACCCGAGACGGTCCCTCGCACAATTTTCGGAGGCCCGGCTTTGACCACAAACGTTTTGCACCGCCCTTTGGACGTAGGTTTCGTGTCGTTCCACATCCAGTCCACCTCGTTTTGGTAACCAAAACTTTGAACCGGGACCAGCAGAACCGTCAGGGTCAGGAGAATACACAGTGAGGAAGCGAAGAGTTTGATCGTCGACAACATCTCCCGACGAAACCTAGGAAAAATGTTCGGAGGTGTCAAGGCCCCCCATTCGGCATATCCGATACAGTGACAAGCGCAGCCACGCGTCAGGGTCAAAAGGAGTACTTCAGCCCGAAGCTGAGCGCCCAGTATTGGATGTCGCTGAACGTCAGCCTGCTGTCGAATGGAGTTTCACCGTCAGCCCGGACCGGTCTGTGACTTCTGATGAGGTTCCACACGGTGTCGCCTTCAAGATCCTGGAAAGAAGCCCAGCGTGCTTTCATGCCGATAGATACCTTTTCCGTCAGCGCGTAATCGAGGCCACCCAGGAATTGGAAGCCGAAGAGCGTGTCGGTGAACTCGGTATTCAGAAGGCTTAGCGTACCGGCGGCAGCCGGTGGTTTACCAGCCGGGTAGCCTTGAGCGATTGTCTTACGCAAAAAGCGGGCCTCGTAGTCCAGACTGGTGCGGGCCCAACCGACGCCCGCGCCCACATAAGGCGTCCAGCGCGAGTTGTTCAGAAAGTCGTAGTATGCGTTCACGAAAAATTGGTGGGCGCTGAAGTCCGATATCCGTTCCGAGGGCGGGTCGAGCTCGCTCCACTCGTCCCTTTTGCTCCCCAGCCCCCGGTTCCCACCAGGGGGCCGCTTCCAAGGCAAGGAATCGCCACTGTGAGACCGGTTCAGATATTCGAATTCGACGCGAAACCTGTCCAGCGCATACCCTACGCTGACGCCGCCCAAGAACCCTGTGCCCAGGTCAAACGAGGTGATGGAGAGCGGTAGCGGCGTGTTGGCAGCGCAGTCCGGGCCGCTGGGGTCACCCCCAACCAATATGTCGCATTCCGTAGGATGGTTGACTCCAGACAGAACGGAACCCACGTCCTCGGCATTCGCAAACCCCAACTCGATGCCGGCGTAGAATCCCTGCCGACTTGTTTCGGCGTTTGCCACGCCTGCCGAAGCGAGTATACACAGACCTAGTACTATGGCAAGACGCCTGGATGGGTGAAGGAGCATCATTTTCATCATAGTCGCCTCTTCCACGTGGTCATGCAGAAACGTCGGGTCCCTGCGTTCCATTCCTTATCCGATCATAGATTGAACATTTTAGTGTCACGGAAATTGGCTGGGGGAGAAGGATTCGAACCCTCACAATCAGATCCAGAATCTGATGTCCTACCCTTAGACGATCCCCCAGTCCGTAAAAAAGCTTAAACGGAGCCGTTTCGCCGAGTCAAGAAATTATCCAAATTTTCATGCCATCGGTCCCGACTCTGTTTGATTATTCCCCGTGGAGTTGGGGAAGGCGGCCTTCACGGATCACGGCATCCGCTGAGTGGGGTCATTCCACGAGGGCGGGTGGCATCTTTCTAGATCGTTCAATTCAAAACGATTGTTCCAAAATGCTTGCTTATCATGATGACTTTCAGCTACTTTTATTCTGGCTTTTCCACGCCTGAAGGAATCCACTATGCCAAGAAAAAAAGAGTTCGACGTCGACATGGTCCTGGACAAGGCGATGGCGGCCTTCTGGACCCGGGGCTATGAAGCCACGTCCTTAAACGATCTCCTGGACTGCATGCAGATCCAGCGCGCCAGTCTTTATAATGCGTTCGGTGACAAACGCACCCTCTTCCTCTTGACCTTACGCCGATACGACGTCATCTACCGCCAGGCCGAGGTCGCAAAGCGTATGAACATGCCTTCGCCCCGCCAAGCCATTCTCGGCTTATTCCAGGATGCGGTCACCGCGGTGGTGGAATATGAGGCCCGCAATGGGTGTTTTCTGATCAATACGGCCCTGGAGTTATCGCCGCACGACGAGGAGGTGGCCGAGATCGTCCGCGCGGCCTTCACCCACATGGAACACAAATTTTTCCGCAAGATGATCGAAAAGAGCCGAGCCATGGGCGAGATTGCCCCGTCAGTGGTGCCGGCCACGACCGCGCGTGCCTTGCTGAGCCTGCTCATCGGGTTGGTTGTCCTCTCCCGCAGCCGCCCTGAGAAAATTTTGCTGCAGTCGATCGCGAAACAGGCGGAAGTCCTTTTACCCCCTGGCGATACGGCAGCCCCTCCTCTCGCCATCTCCGGCGCATCCCGTAGCCAGGTGGCCAAATAAAGCCCCGACCTGACACAGCCGCTTTTCCAGGCCCCGTGAGGCTTTGAAAGAAGGCACCTGAGGCATATCCCTCCCGCAGGGCGGGGATATGCTGCTACAAATACTGCGGAGTTCCCTCTTTGCAGGTAAACCTTCTACCCCGGGGCAAGTCTCATGCTTCCCTGCACCCCTCCTGACCCTACTGTGCTTCCTTCGCCAGGCCCTTCGCTTTGCTCAGCATGCTCAGGACAGGCAAAAGCGGAAAAGGACGGGGAGCAAGTGTATATGCATGCAACATGTATGTAATATTGTATGTATATATTGTCATGCGCAGGGCGCATTTCAGGTCAAAACAGCCGCTGAGTGGGGGCATCCCACGAGGGCGTGGGGGCTCTTTCCAGATCGTTCATTTCAAAATTATCGTTCCGGAATGCTTGCATGTCATGATGATTTTCAGATACTATTTTTCAACTTTTTCTCGCTTATAGGGGATCTGTCATGGCCAGGAAAAAAGAATTCGACGTCGACACCGTTCTGAAAAAGGCGATGGAGGCCTTCTGGGCCCAGGGCTATGAGGCCACCTCCTTAAAAGATCTCCTGGACTGCATGCAGATCCAGCGTGCCAGTCTGTATGACACGTTCGACGATAAGCGCACTCTCTTCCTCAATGCTTTGCGCCAATACGACATCATGCGCCAGACCGAAATTGCAGCGCTGGCGAAAGCGTATTCACCCCGCCAAGCTATCCTCAGCTTATTCCGGGATACCATTACTGCGGTGGTGAAAAATGGAGCACGAGACGGGTGCTTTCTGGTCAATACGGCCTTGGAGTTATCGCCCCACGACCAAGAGGTAGCGCAGGTCGTCGGTCGAGCCTTCATCAAGAGGGAACGATTCTTCCGCAAAATGATCGAAAAGGGCCGAGCCAGCGGAGAGATCGCCAAGTCGGTGGTGCCGGTCCAGACCGCGCGCGCCTTACTGAGTCTGTTCATCGGGTTACGGTGCTCTCCCGCAGCCGTCCTGAGAAGCTTTTGCTGCAATCGATCGCGCAGCAGGCGGAGACCTTTTTACCCCTTGGCGGTAAGGTGACCCCTCCTCTCGCCCTCTCCGGCCCATCCTGTAGCTAAAAGTCAACAAAAGCCCCGACAAATCTCTCCTGTAGCTGCGCGATCCCTGTTCGGAGACAGGGACATGCCCTATCGCGCCATGCGTCACGCCAATTTGACGGTCTTTCCTGGCAGCATGAGATGCTGCCGCTACATGAACAAAACGAGCGCCGAAAGAATAGAACGTATTGTTGTCACGACGCGGGGATTCTGTGGAGGGCCTGTTCAAGGCGTTTGAGGGTCCGGTCCTTGCCCAGTAATTCCATGACTTCATAAATGCCCGGGCTGGAGGTTCTTCCGGTAAGGGCGACGCGAAGGGGTTGGGCGAATTTCCCCATCTTCAGGTGGTCTTCCTCGAGAATGGTTTGCAACACGGGATCGAGCGTCTCTTTGGAAAAAGGATCGACCGTCTTCACCCGTTCGGCGAATTTGTTGAGGCTGGGAGCAATCGCGGGAGTGAGAAACTTTTCAGCCGCCGCTTCATCCATCGCCACGGGTTCCATAATATAGGGCAACGTCCAGTCCACCATTTCGACCAGCGTTTTCGCACGCTCGCGCAGGTGAGGGACCACCACTTCAATGCCACCCTGGGGTTGAACGAGTCCATCCCGGTCGTATCCCTGCTTTTCCAAAAAGGGAAGTAACAGTTCCGCGATGTGCCGTGGCTCACCTTGTTTGATGTATTCGGCATTGAGCCATTGCAGTTTTTCCGGGTTGAACACCGCTGCGGATGATTGCACGTGGTCAAAGGAAAATTTCTCGATCATTTCCTGGATTGAAAAAATCTCCTGGTCGCCGTGCGACCATCCCAGCCTGACCAGGTAATTCACCAACGCCTGCGGTAAATATCCCATTTCCTGATACACCAGCACCGACGTGGCGCCATGTCGTTTGGACAACCTGGCTTTGTCAGCACCCAAAATCATCGGCAGGTGGGCGAACTTGGGCACCGGATACTCCAACGCTTCGAACAGCGGCACCTGGCGCGGCGTGTTGTTGACGTGATCGTCGCCGCGAATCACGTGCGTGATCCCCATGAGCGCGTCATCGATCACGACGGATAAATTATACGTGGGATAGCCGTTCGATCGAAGAATGATGAGATCGTCGAGGACGGTGTTTTCGAACACGATGGTGCCTTTGATCAGATCCTCGACAACGGTCTGCCCTTCTTGAGGAGAGCGAAACCGGAGTGCCGCCGGTTCCGCGGAAGCGGTCAGGCCCCGTTCCCGACACCGGCCATCGTATTTGAGGGGTTCGCCTTTGGCCTGGGCCTCTTTCCTCCGGGCTTCGAGTTCTTCCGGCGTACACACGCACCAATAGGCTTGACCCCGTTCGAGCAATGCCATGGCTTTTTGCCGGTAGAGATCCAGCCGGTCGCTTTGCCGATGGGGACCTTCATCCCAATCCAGCCCCGCCCAGCGCATGCCGTTGACGATGGCGTCGATGGCGGCGTCCGTTGACCGGTCGCGGTCCGTGTCTTCAATCCGCAAAATAAATTTCCCGCCATGCCGCCTGGCGAACAACCAGTTGAACAGGGCCGTACGAAGGCCTCCGATATGGAGATACCCCGTGGGACTTGGTGCAAAACGAACTCTGACGTCGGTCATGCCTCTTTTCTATCAAAGTGTGCCCTCCGGTTGCCACTTTATTTTTGGCGCCTCGTTGGGAAGGGTACAGAATGAGAGGCCGAACGTATTTGTCATTGATGCGAAAATAGCCAACGACATTCCGAATTTGTCATTCCGAGCGAAGCGCCTGTCCTGAGTACGCCCTGAGTTTTGCGAAGGGTCTTTCGAAGGAAGGAATCTCTCCCTCAACAACCGAACACCTCAACTACCCGTTCGCTTCGCTCAGGGCAGGCTCCTTGATCCTTCGCTTCGCTCAGGATGACCACTCTGGTATTTTCTCAGGATGGCCATGGTGAAGTTGAGTGCGGGATGATAGCCTGGGCGCGTTGTGCAGGATTCAACGGCCGATCCCACACCCGCAGCCTTGACCGATCCTACCTTGCATGTTAGATTCTCTCCTTGTTTCCGGTTGTCTCCGAAAATACTTCTGAGTGGGGCTGTGGCGCAGTTGGGAGCGCGCGTGAATGGCATTCACGAGGTCGCCGGTTCAATCCCGGCCAGCTCCACCAACTACTCGTAGCGGTTGGTCGGAACCCACCTCGATTTCTTTCATTTTTTCTCTGGTTTTGAGAGCCCGGCGCCAAACCGACCTCTGTCTTTCCGGATTGAACGATGCTCCATATTGAATCCTTAACCAAACAGTACCCGACGAAAATGCTCTTTTCCGAGGCAGCGGCCCACCTCCGTCCGGAAACCCGGGTCGGCCTCGTGGGTCGAAACGGAACGGGAAAAACCACCCTGCTCCGGATGATAATGGGTGTGGATTCGCCTGACGACGGGGCAATCCGAAAACGGCCCTGGCTCCGTATCGGATATCTCCCCCAAGAGCTCGACGCCCCCACGGACCTGACCGTGCTTGAGGCGGCCCATCGCGAGCAGTACCCCGAACATGAAGCCAAACGGATTTTATCGGGGCTCGGGTTTGGCGAGGCGGACTGGCATCGATCCCTGCAAACCTATTCCGGCGGTTATCGCATGCGGGTGGCGCTCGGGCACCTTTTGCTCGCCAACCCCGACGTGTTGCTGCTCGACGAGCCGACGAACCACTTGGACAAACCCACGCAGACCTGGTTCGAATCCTTTCTGCTCGCCTCGAAAACGACCATGCTCATCATCAGCCACGATACGAAATTTCTTGATCGGTTGACCACGCATATCTGGGAAATCCGCAATCATCACATCCAGGAATATCGTGGAAACTACCGGACCTTTCAAGCCTTGCGCGCACAACTCGACACCCAGCAGGCAACAGCCGCACAGCGCCAGGCCAAGGAGGTCGCGCGCGTGCAAAAGTTTGTGGATCGATTCCGCTCCAAGGCCACCAAAGCCAAACAGGTGCAATCGCGCATCAAGCAGTTGGAGAAAATCAAACTCATCGAGACCAGGCGTGACCCCAAACGACTTCGCTTCCGGTTTCCGCAACCCGCCAAGAGTGGGATCCGGGTGTTGGAACTGAACGACGTCCGAAAACAATACGACGAACGCGTCATTTATGAGGGGCTTCACTTTTCGGTCGACTGTGGGCAACGGGTCGCGCTGGTCGGAGAAAACGGCGCGGGGAAAAGCACCTTGTTGAAAATGCTGGCAGGGGTGTTGCCCTTCGAGGCCGGCACGCGACGGGAAGGCCACGGCGTGACGCTGCATTATTTTGCCCAGCACCAAGCCGAGATTCTGAACCCCGAGCATTCGATCCTGGAAGCCTTGACGGAAGCCGCGCCTCAAGCCGAGACCAATTTTTTGCGTAGTACCGCCGGGGTCTTTCTTTTTTCCGGACCGGATCAGAAAAAGCCGATCAAGGCTCTCAGTGGTGGGGAGCGTAACCGGGTCGCCCTGGCTCGCATGCTCGCGGAACCGGCGAACACGCTCTTGTTGGACGAGCCCACCAATCACCTGGATCCTGTCTCCGTGGACGTCCTCACCGATGCGCTCCTCGACTTTCAGGGCACAATGGTGTTCATCTCCCATGATCCGCTTTTTTTAAGCCGGGTCGCGACGCGGGTCGTGGAGATCGAAGAAGGCCGTGTCAAAGATTACCTGGGAGACTATGAATATTATTTGTGGAAACGCTCACAGGAACTCGAAGCGTTGAAAGCACAGGAAGAGGCCCAGACCCTTGCGAGACAGGAAAAACGAAAAACCCGGCGCACCCCGGTCCCGGCGGAGGCATCCCCGCCGTCGAGTACACCCACTCGCCGCGATATGACCAAAACGGTCAACCGGTTGGAAAAACAGGTGGCACGGTCGGAAGCGGACATTGCGGCCTTGGAGGACCGGATCAAAGCCCGGGCCGAAGAACTCTCCACGCCGGAACTTTACCGGGATTTTCCCCGGTGGAACGAGTTGCATCAGGAACATGAACGCTGGAAAGAAGAACTGGACGTCCTGACGAACCGGTGGTCAACCCTTTCCACCGAACTCGCGGAACTCAAAGACCAACTGGCACGAGTCGGGTAACGACTCGTCCTACGCCTGCGGTCAGGGCCGGTAATACTTTTTCTTGTCCAGTTCTTTCGGCAAATGGGTTTGTTCAGTTTGGGCCCTTTGATCATGATGCACGTAGCGATACCCTTTTCCATATCCCAAGTCCTTCATCAGCGACGTCACGGCGTTTCGTAAATGCAAGGGGACGGGCAGGTTGCCGAAGGCCTTGGCATCCTTCCGCGCCTCGATCAGTCCAGCGTAGGACGCGTTGCTCTTGGGACAGGAAGCCAAATACGTGGTCCCCTGCGCCAAATTGATTTGCGCTTCGGGGAGCCCTATCACTTCCACGGCGTGGAAAATCGACGTGGCTACGACCACCGCCATGGGCTCGGCGTTGCCGACGTCTTCCGAGGCGAAGATGACCATACGTCGCGCGATGAATTTGGGATCTTCACCACCTTCCAGCATCCGGGCCAACCAATACAACGCTCCATCGGCGTCGGAATCCCGCATACTCTTGATGTAGGCGGAAATCACATTGTAGTGCTCTTCTCCATCCTTGTCGTATCTCACCCGTTGCTGAAGGATCCCTTCCAGTTGCGGACGATCAAGGGTGACCGGCGTCTCGGAGGAGGCGGCGGCTTGCCGAATCACGTATTCCAGGGCCGTGAGCAGTGACCGGGCGTCTCCGTTCCCGTACCGGATCAGGTATTGCCGCGCCTCGTGGGTCAGGGTCGCCCCGGATTTCCCGAGCCCGCGCTCGACGTCATGCAGCGCCCGATCCAGGATGCTTTCCATCGCGTCGTCATCCAACTCATTGAGGGTCACGACCATGGAACGGGACAGGAGTGGGGCAATGACTTCAAAGGAAGGATTTTGCGTGGTCGCGCCGATGAGAATGATATCCCCCTTCTCGACGTGGGGCAGAAACGCATCCTGCTGGGCCTTGTTGAACCGGTGAATTTCATCCACGAACAGAATGGTGGCCTGATCCTGCATTCGTCGTCGCTGCACGGCTTCCTTGATGATCGCTCGAAGCTCGGTTACTCCGCTGACCACGGCGGAAAACGCCACGAATGCCGCTTTCGTTTTTTGGGCGATGATGTGAGCCAACGTGGTTTTCCCCGAGCCGGGCGGCCCCCACAGAATCAACGAAGGGACCCGATCATTTTCAATGGCCTGCCGGAGCGATTGATGTTCGGCGAGCACGTGATCCTGGCCGACAAACTCGTCAAACGTTTGGGGACGAAGCCGCTCGGCCAGAGGAGCGGACAGAATTTGCGCCGGTTTGTGTTTTGACTTAGGATTTGATTGGGGAGAGGAAGAGAACAGGTCAGGTGGGGTCTCGTCAAACATCACGTTTTTCCGGAAGCCAACGTCATTTGGTAGGCCAATGCTATAACGCCATTGGAAACCGGTGCAAATGAAATGATGGGCATTTCGTCCGCTCGTGGCTTTGCAAAATGGTGATTGTCGTCTGCCGATAGAGGGAACACTGATGAAAGTGAAAGATTCAATTGCTGCCGAATTTGATCAGTTCTCCGGCAACTATACGGATGACATGACCAAATGTGTTCCACACTACCTCGAATTACTGTCATGCTTTTGCGACTGTCTTCCCGATGATTTCTCACCGGACGCCATCCTGGACCTGGGATGCGGCAACGGAAACGTGACGGCACTCCTGCTGAAAGAATTTCCCCATGCACACTATACGCTGCTCGATGCTTCAGCGGAAATGCTGGCCCTGTGCAAGCAACGATTTTCAGGAAACAACGTGACCTGTGTCGAACGTTATTTCCGTGACTATGACTTTCCCCGATGCCGTTTCGATCTCATTACCGCCAGCTTCAGCCTTCACCATCTGGATAGCGGGGAAAAACAGTGGATCTTCCCGATACTGTTCGATGCCCTGAAGCCGGGAGGCCTCTTCACCTGCTCGGATCTCATGATCAGCAAGCAACATGATCAGTATGAGACGCTCTGTGAAGAGTGGAGGCTCTTTGTCAATTCCCATTTTCCCGATGGAGAAAAGTGGAAATGGCTGACGGAGCACCATCGCATTCATGACCACCCTGAAGATTATGAAACACAAAAACGCTGGCTGCATCGTGCCGGATTTCGTGAGATCAGGATTGGCTGGAATGCAGGGTACTGGATACATTTCGTCGCGATGAAATAATATCTTGCCATCTGAGGGAAAAGACTCTGGCTCCTCGATTAGATTACCGATCGTGTCGGGGACAACATCGGGGATTGTAAATGTTCACTGATTCGTTGAGAGTTTTCGCTGTCTCCTTCTGTCATTCCCGCGCACGCGGGAATCCAGTGTCGTTCTCTTCGCCAACGGAGGAAAAAGCAAAAACCCTGGATCCCTATAGATCGCCTGGATCCCCGATCAAGTCGGGGACAAGCGTCGGGGATGACAGACAAAGACAAAAAGCAAAGACTCTGGATCCTCGATTAAAAATGTCGAGGATGACAGAAGGAGCAAAGGGAAAGGCAAAAGCCCTGGATTCCCGATTAAAAATGTTGGGAATGACAGAAGATGAAGGTTCGGATCAACGACATCGACCTGGCCTATTCGGATGAGGGACAAGGGGCTCCGGTTGTTTTTCTCCACGCGTTTCCGCTCAATCGGACGACGTGGGCACCGCAGGTGGCCGGACTCTCAGACCGCTATCGTGTCATCACGATCGACCTGCGGGGGCATGGCGAATCCGATGCGCCGATGTGGCGCTATACCGTGGATCAGTTTGCGGAGGACGTCAACGGCCTGCTGGAGCACCTGGGCATTGCACGGGCGACGTTCGTGGGACTGTCCATGGGAGGGTATATCCTCTTTGCGCTCTATCGAAAGTATCCCGCGCTTTTTCACTCTCTCGTGTTGGCCGATACCCGAGCGACGGCCGATACGCCTGAAGCCAAGACCGCTCGATTTTCCATGGCCCAAATCGCGTATCGCCGCGGGGCGTCGAGCATCGCCGATCTCATGTTGCCCAAATTGTTGAGTCCCGCTTCTTGTGAACACCGCGCAGACTTACGGGATCACTTGCGCACAATCATCACCGGCAATCAGGTTTCCGGGATTGTGGGCGATCTCATGGCCATGGAAGAACGACCGGATTCCACTCCGCTGTTGAGCACCATTTCCGTTCCGACGTTGGTGATCGTGGGCGACGAGGACCTCGCCTCACCACCGGAGGAGGTGGAAAATATGGCCAACCAGATCCCCGGCTCCACCTTTGTGCGTATCCCTCAAGCCGGGCATCTTTCGAACATGGAGAACCCCGATGCCTTCAACGCGGCGCTTCTGAATTTTTTGACGCGGGTGGGAAATTTGGATTTGTAGGGATAATGTCGGGTTACGCTCCGCTAACCCGACCTACTCCCTCTCCCCTGGCGGGAGAGGGTTGGGGTGAGGGGGAGGAAAAAGCTGGCTCAGGCGGATCGACCGATGAGCTTCAAAAATTCGTCGCGGGTTTGTTGTTGTTTGCGAAACCCTCCCAGCATGTGACTCGTAACAGCTATGGCATTTTGCTTTTCGACGCCGCGCATCATCATGCACAGGTGCTGCGCTTCGATGACAACCCCCACCCCCAAGGGGTTCAGCGCCGCCTTGAGCGTCTCGGCAACTTCCACCGTCAGGCGTTCCTGTACCTGAATCCGCCGGCTCAGCGCTTCGACGATCCTCGGTAGTTTGCTGAGGCCGACGACCTGCTTACCCGGGATATACCCGATGTGACATTTTCCAAAAAACGGAAGCAGGTGATGCTCACATAAACTGTAAAAATCTATATCGCGGACAATGACCATCTCGTCATATTCAAGAGGGAACAGGGCCCCATTGATGATCTCCCGAATGTCCTGATTGTACCCTTTCGTCAAAAACGCGAGTGCCTGGGCGACGCGTTCGGGAGTTTTCTCCAACCCGATACGCGTCGGATCTTCTCCAAGCGCTTTCAGGAGTTGCGTAATCAACGGCTGTATCGCTTTGCCGGTGCCGGGGTCGATGTCGAAGTCCGGGGAAGCCTTGGTTGCCCGCACGCGTTGTCGCGTTGATGCCTTGGGAGAAGGACGCTTGTTCATAGGGTATGAAAGAACCTTTCTCAGGCTGATTGGTGTTCAGGCCGAACGGATTGCCGATATTCGAAATAATTGTCACGCGTTTCAATCAGCCCGATTTTTTCCAACCGTCCCACCGGGACGTGGTTCACCAACTCATCCCAAATGAACTTGACGAGATTTTCGCCGGTGGTCACGATCTGCTGAAAGGCCGGGTCGTCATTCAGATGACGGTGGTCGAAACGTTCCACGATTTTTCGGTTCACCAGCCGGTCCAAGGCCAGGACGTCCGTCACTTCGCCGGTTTGAGGATCCAACGCACCGGTGACCGTGACGAACACGGTGTAGTTATGGCCATGTCCATTGGGGTTGTTGCACTTGCCGAAGACTTTTCGATTGACGTCATCGGGCAAGGCGCTCGCATGCAACCGATGCGCCGCGCAGAACCGATATTGACGGGTCACGCAGATTGTTTCCTTCATCGGAATCGCCCTGTTCCGAGCCGTCTCACGTGTCAGCTCTTGGTGGCATTCGAGGAATCCTGCTGGTCGGTAGCCGTGGGCTCCCATTTTTCTTCGGGCACCTGGACCACGACGTCTCCCAGGATCGTGGCCTGGCAACTGAGACGATGATAGGGTTCGGTTAACGCTTCGCGATCGAGCAAGTCCTGCTCTTCAAAATCTATTTCGGAGAGATGCTCTCCCCCCATGATCACTTCAACGCGGCAGGTCGAGCACGAGGCACTCCCCCCGCAATCATGATTGAGCGGAAAGCCCAACTGTTCGGCGGCATCAAGCAGGGTCAGGTTCTCCGGAACCTCGCCGCTTGTGCCTTCAGGATGGATAAAAGTGACACGTGGCATCGGACATCACCCAACGGCAACCGCCGGTTCCGTGGCGGTAGGATGAAAAGGACACGCCCGCTTGGCGACGTGTTCTTCAAATTCGTTCCGGAACAGACGAAGACTGTTTTGGACCAGGACGGCCGCGCCCGTCACCAACGTGCAGTAGCCCGTGCCTTTGACGAACCCGCAAATCTGCAGGAGTTTGTCCAGATCTTCCTGCATCCCGGTGCCATCCTCGATTTTCGCCATCAGTTCTTCCAGATGCTCGGTCCCGATCCGGCAGGGCGGACATTGCCCGCAACTTTCTTCCCGAAAGAACGTGGAGAGCTTGAGCGTTTGCCCTACCATGCAGGTGGCATCATCGACCACAATCACCCCAGCCGACCCGAGCCCGGTTCCGGCCTTTTTCAAGGCATCGAAATCCATCTGCAGATCAAGCGCGTCAGGCCCTACCATGGCAAAGGACGGCCCTCCCGGAAACATCGCTTTGATCGCCCGGCCATGCGGAACGCCTCCTCCACATTCTTCGATTAAATGACGTAGCGGCGTACCCAAAGGCAATTCATAGACACCCGGACGATTCACGGCCCCGCTCAACGAAAACAGCATCGTTCCCGGACTTTTTTCCACGCCCACTTCCGTAAACCATTGAGCCCCGTTGCGCAGCAGATGCGGCACGTGGGACAGGGTTTCGACGTTATTCACCAGGGTCGGCTTGCCATGGAGCCCGAACTCCGTCGGGTAAAACGGCGGCTTTTCCTTTGGTTGAGCCGGGCGGCCCTGCATGGACTCCAACATCGCGGTCTCTTCGCCGGCGACGTAACTGCCATGCCCTTCGAAAATTTCCAATTCCAGGTCAACCCCGGACCCCAGCACGTTTTGACCGAGAAACCCACGCGTCCGGGCTTGTTCCAAGGCCTTGTCCAAACTCGCCCGCGCTTCCAGAAATTCGGCATTCAAATAAATGTACGCTTCCCGCGCGCCGATGGTGAAGGCCGCGATCAAACACCCTTCAATCAACTGATGCGGGTGGTGTTGGACCAGGTACCGATCCTTAAAGGTGCCCGGCTCGTGCTCGCCGGCGTTGCAGACGAAATATCGCTCTTTCTCCCGATGGTGAACGACCTTGTCCCATTTCAATCCCGTGGGGAATCCGGCTCCGCCCCGGCCCCGCAGACACGCTCGTTTCAACTCATCAATCACCCGGTCGGGATCGGCGTCTCGAACCACTTGTTGCCAAGCCTCATACCCGCCGCTTTTGACGTAGCCGTCGATATCCCACGGCTCACCATCGAGTGGGGTCAGTAACCGAAGTGGAAACTCTTCCGTCATAAAAAATACCGCAATCCCGGAAACGCGCCTAGGTTGTCATTGTATGTGTTCATGCCGTTGACCATTCCCCCCCTCACCCCAACCCTCTCCCACAGGTGGGGAGAGGGAGGCTTCTTCATTCCCCTCCTTTGCCTGCCCTGAGCGTAGCGAAGGGTCGGGAGGGGTGAGGGGAGGTAGAGAGTCCTGGGAGCCCCATGTGTATGCGACTCTACCCCACCTGGCCTCCCCTTACAAAGAGGAGGGAAAGAACATGGTCGTTCTCCCGTTCAGGCTGACCCTTCTATCTATCAACGAATCAGTGAACATTTACAGCCTCTCCCTGATTTCGTCAAGCCGTTCTCCTGTATACGAACACCAAAAACATTGGAACGTCAACGAGTTACACTCTATCCAACCCATTCGGCAAACAGAAGGAGGCCTTGAGGAGGCCCATGCTTTCCACGTCGAGGAACTCATCGTCCGCTCTTCACCCGATTGTAAGATCGGATTGTAAGATTGTAAATGAAATGATGAGTGAGTACACTTTTGTCCTGTTATTGAGGAGAACGCGTTCACCGGGAACGCTCCAACTTCGGTTAAGGAGGAACGCTTGTGGCTTCAGCAAATGAGACGCCTTTAGTGGGCATTGTAATGGGCAGTAAAAGCGACTGGGAGGTCATGCGACTGGCCAGTGAGACGCTGACGCAGCTTGGCATTGCCAATGAATGTCGCGTGATTTCCGCTCATCGGGCCCCCGATGCCTTATTCGACTACGTGAGCCAGGCCGAGTCACGCGGGCTCCGCGTCATGATCGCGGGAGCCGGCGGAGCAGCGCACTTACCGGGAGTGATTGCGGCAAAGACGACCCTGCCGGTTCTCGGCGTACCCATGCAATCAAAAGCGCTCCAAGGACTCGATTCCCTGCTCTCCATCGTCCAAATGCCCAAGGGCATTCCCGTCGCCACCCTGGCCATCGGTGAAGCCGGAGCGGCGAATGCTGCCTTATTTGCAGCCGCGATTCTGGCGCTCTCGGATTCGGCAGTCAAAGAACGGTTGGAAGAGTACCGCAGGAAACAGACTGAAAAGGTGCTGGCTGAAAAATTGCCGTAGCGGATTACAAGCCGAGGATTTTATCGACTTCTTCGCATAATTCCCTGACGCCCTGAGCCGACACCTCGAACGCGGCTTTTTCGTCAGGCGTCAGTTCATATTCTAGAATTTCTTCGACGCCGGTTTTCCCCAATCGGATCGGCACCCCCATATACGTCCCTTTCAGGCCGTACTCGCCTTCGCACAGCGCCGCGCAGGGCAGCACTTTGTGGTCATCCCGGACGATAGCCTCGACCATTTCGACCACGGACGCCGCCGGTGCGTAGTAGGCACTCCCCGTCTTGAGAAGACTGACGATTTCTCCGCCACCGCCGCGCGTTCGCTTCACCAGGGCATCGAGCCGCTCTTGCGACATCCATTGATCCACGGGGCGACCGGCCACCGTCGTATGTCGGATGAGGGGCACCATCGCGTCTCCATGTCCGCCCAGCACCATGGCGTGGACGTTGTGGACGGAGACGTTCAACTCCCGGGCGATAAACGTGCAGAACCGGGCGGAGTCCAGAATCCCGGCCATGCCCACGACTCGCTGTTTGGGAAACCCGCTCACCCGATAGGCGACGTACGTCATGGCGTCCAACGGATTGGCCACGATGACCAGAACGGCCGCGGGAGAACGGATGGCCACTTCCTGCACGACGGATCGAACGATGTTGATGTTGGTTTCCAGTAATTCGGACCTGCTCATGCCGGGCTTCCGGGCAATCCCGGACGTCACCACCACCACGTCGGAATCCGTCGTATCCTCATACCGATTGGTCCCGCGAATCGGCGAGTCATAGCCGCACACCGCGCCGGCCTGCGCCAAATCCAAGGCCTTGCCCTGCGGCAGGCCTTCCACGATATCCACCAGGACGATGTCGTACCCGCTCTTTTCGGCCAGCCTCTGCGCAACGGAGCCCCCCACGTTCCCTGCCCCGACGATGGTAATTTTCTGTCGACTCATGACGCACCTGACGTTAGATTGTTGTTCCGATTCGTAGACGAACCATGAACGCGAAGACACCTTGAGCACATTGCCGGCCAGCGGGCGTGCCGGGCTCTAGTCGTCGTCGTGACTGGCCCATCCTCCGACTTTGAAATTGATGGTGCAGACGAAATTGTCTCCATAATAAAAATTCACCTTGATTTTTTTTCTTCCATATTCCCGGGCCAGGAACTCTTCCGGTGTGTCCACCAATTCCTGATAGCCTCCGGGTGGATAGGACCCCAATTCCGTGAAACCCACGATCATTCCCTGTTTCACTTCCTGCAAAATTCTGGCGGAGGATCGAGGATACACTTCCCAGAATTTGGCATCAATTTCCTCGCGAGACGGCTCGGAACTCATCTCGCCGCGCTTGCGATCTTTTTTCTCAAATTTGGCCAGGCGACGGACGTAGGGATACTGGTGCCCGGTAAACAGCTTATACAGCCAGGGCGGAACCGTTCGTTGTTGGGATTCATCACTCATCGCGTTGCTTCATCCGTGACTGGTGTCAATGTTCACTCATTCGCTGACGATTCCCGCCGCCCGCTTCTGTCATTCCTGCGAAAGCAGGAATCCAGAGTCTGTAGCCTCACGAACGAAGGAATAAACAAAAACCTGGATCCTCGATTTAGATCCTCGATTAAAGATGTCGAGGACAAGCGTCGAGGATGACAGAAAGAGAAAGGCAAAAACACTGCATTCTCCCCTCACCCCAACCCTCTCCCGCGGGGACCTCTGCATTCCCCTCCTTTGTAAGGAGGGGTGAAGGGGAGGTAGAGAGTCCTGGGAGCCCCATGTGTATGCGACTCTACCCCACCCCCGCTTTCGCGGGGGCATGCCTAGCTCGGCCTCCCCTTACAAAGGGGAGGGAAAAGGGCGGCATCACAGCTCACGGCCAGGGACATGCCTTATGCCGCCAACGGAAAGCGCCATGAGATGGCGCCGCTACGAAAGAAGGAGAAGGAAGACGCGCAGGGGAGATGCGTTACGACCTTCCTGTCAATCGTTGATACACCCGAGGCAACCGTTCAGGCAAGGTCAGGATATCATCCAGAACCAGGTATTGAACGTCTCCGTACATGCGTTTGAGATAGCCGCTCGCCTGTTGATCAATGGTTAAGCAAAAGGGACTGATCCCCTGCTGCCGCGCCTCTCGAAGCGCCATTCGGGTATCTTCCAGGGCATATTCCTCCCCATAATCTCCGTCAAGGGGTCGCCCGTCACTCAAAAGAATGAGCAACCGGTGCCTGGCCGGGCAGCGCAGCAGTTTTTGGACGGTATGCCGAATCGCAGCCCCATCACGATTTTGCTGTAGCGGCGTCATGGCCGCAATGCGCTGGCCGATCTGATAACGCCGGGTGTCGCTGAAATCCTTCAGCACCATGAAATCAACCTGATGCCGGCCCTGGCCGGAAAATCCGTATAACGCATATTGGTCCCCGATGGCCTCCAGGGCCTCGGTGAGCACAATCAAGCCTTCCTTCTCAACGTCGATCACACGACGCTGTCCCGTTTCCAATTGCCGACCCGTCGAGCCACTCATATCAACCAAAAACGCCACGGCGACCTGGCGTTCCCGTTTATCCCGCCGATCATAGATCCGGTCGGAGGGGTCGATGCCCGCCCGCCGTTCCGCCACGTGACGAATCGCGGCATCCAAATCCAATTGTTCCCCATGGTCATAGCCATGGACCCGCCGCAACCCCGTCGGCCGCATGGTTTCAAAATAGCGACGCAAGATTCTGAGGGCCGGGGCATGTTTTTCCAGGACACGTTGGGCAAAATCCTGACCACCTTCCTCGCCGGGACGCTCGACCACCCGACACCATTTGAGCCGATAATCCTGGATCCCTCCATCCCATTCCGGATACACGTACGCCTGCTCTTGACCGGACGGAACGGGCAACAGCCCATCACCTGCGCCTTTCACGTGGAGATACTCCTCAAGGACGGACCGGTGTGAAACCTGCTCGCCGGTGTCGTCTTGATGGGCTTCCCGTGTTTCCATCTCTTCGGTTCGACGCGCCGGAGAAAGAGCAGGCTCGCCGGCATGTTCCAACTCCAGCTCCGGCTGTTCCTGGGCGTCCGAGCCGTCGTCCGACTCCGTCGACCCTCCACGGACGAAATCAGGATTCATTTCACCGCGATAGGCCCAATTCGTAATGCCTCGATAGCCGCCAGCGGTTTCTTCCGCTGCACGCGGGCCCGCGCCCAACTCCTCTTCCTCGGGCGTTGAATCCGCTTCATCTCGAACCACGGCCTCCAAGCTGCCGATCATTTCATCCAACACCTGATAGATCCTGTCAGCCAAGTCAATGGAATGCTCGTTCGTCGCGTCGGAATGCCGAATCGTCTTCGCCGAGTCCCAACACCGATCCACGACTCGCTGAAGATTGTCCGGAATCCGCAGTCCTTCCGCTCCTTGTGTAAACAGAAGCAGTAACTGATCCAGCACCATCTCCCTGGCCGTCATGCCATGGAGAAAGGACCGGGTCTTCACCGACGCCTGAGCCACGGCGGCCAAATCGTTTCGAAGTCCCGGATATTCCTGCTGCAACAAGAACTCCACGCGCCCGTCTTCAAGGATGGTCCACAGGTCCCGGATCACCCCTTTTTGAGGATAGAGGGAAAAGAAGTCCGTCAAGCAATTGATGTCCGCAACACTGGCATCGAGTCGATAGCGATCCGCCACCCGTTGCGCCAGGGTCCGAAGAAACGGCAGATCGATTCGATACGTTCCAAACTCCACGTGCCCGACCTCATGCGCCAACGTGACCGTATAGCTTCGAGCGTTCTGGTCCTTCACCGAAAACCGGTTCATGATCGAAGGCAGATAGACAATGGGCCCTTCGGCTTTCATCTCCAGACGAGGCCGCTGTGTCGCATCTGCCAGAGATTCAATCTGCACGGGTTGGCCGCAGATCATGTGACCCAGCAGTTTCAGCGAGCGCGCCACCTGTCGAAGCGGCACGTTATTAGTCGCCTGTTCGATCGCGCTCAATGCCTTCGAGGTTTCAAGAGCAAAATATGCGCGGGCCCCTTCCGGGCTGTAGTCCAACACTTCCATGCCGCCACGGAACCACGTGTCAAAGGCTTCGTCCCGGCCTTCCGCTCCGTCGCACAGACGAATCACCTCCGGCGCCCGGCGAAAATATTCCATCGTCACGGCGGCATCCCGTTCGGCAAGCAGCCCTCCGTATTGGAGGACTTTCATGCGCCGTTCCACCGACGGCAGTAGAGCCATCAGCCCCGGCGCTTCCGCCAAAAAGGTCAGGGCCGTTTCAGGCGACTGATCCGCAAGGGTCGAGCCCACGTTCACGATGTTCGGGTGTACGTCCGCATCAGGGATTTCTCCGATCAGGCCGGGACTCGTGCGAAAGAATTCCAGAATCCCCACGTAATCGGGTTTGCCCAAACTGTTTTGTGTGATCAGTTTCATGCCGAAGGCCACCCAGGGACGCACCTCTTCCAAAGCCAGGACTTCGGCCACCCTCGGACATTCCCGGATAAACTCGATGCCCAACACGTCATTCCAATCCGTCAGTTCCCGGCCAATCTCCGCCCACTGGGCCAAGTCGGTGTGTGAATCGACGAGCAACAATTCCGGAGCCTTTCGAAAGAATTCAAACGCGCAGTTGGCCGCAAACTCCGAGTCGTTGTCAGCGAGTTCCAGCGTCGTACCGAGTACCGATTGACGAAGCACGGCGGAGTCCAGGACGCCCAAAAGACGCGGGCTCTCTTTCAGGTATTTCAAGGTGATCGCACCCGATAGCCCGGCCAAGGTTACGGCCACGTCCAGCCACGAGACGACCGGCTCGGGACCGCACCGTTCCACCATCTCGGGGAGCGCTTCCATGGCCTGCCCCGCGAGTTTCGCGGAACGCTCCTGGAGTTCTTTCAATAATTCGGAGACGTGATCGGCCCCACCCGCCTCAAAAAGGGCCGTGGCGACTTTTTGCGCGCTGTCGGGACTCAGCCGAACGGCAAGTTGAGCCTGGAAGGTTTGTAAAAAGGAAGATCGGTCCATTGGTTACACCCTGAGCGCCCCTTTGTCACCCTGCGCGTACCGCCTGTCCTGAGTCTGTCGAAGGAAAGGGTCTGTCGAAGGGAGAGGGAGATGAAACATTGAATTATAAAAAGCGGCCAAGTTGGTTGCAAACTTTGGTCACACCTATCGGCACGGAGTCTTTCAATAAACCGTCAGATGTGCAAGATCTCGCAGACTCGCGAGCGATTGATTCCAATGACCTTAATCCGCTTTTTCCGCGTGGTGTGTCCGGCTGATACGGAGACCAAAGATTTCGCTATGCCGAACAATTCGGCGAGATACGCACATAAGGCAACGTTGGCCTCGCCGGCCACAGGAGGCGCGGTGACTCGAAATTTCAATGCATCACCATGAACCCCCACGAATTCCGTTTTGGCGGCCCTGGGCTGAACATGCACGGTCAGGACGACGCCATCTGCGATCGGTTCGATCATTGTTCTGGCAATTATCCCGCCGTATGTCCTTCGGGTTGCCAGCGATGTATGTTGCGAATTTTTGTCCCCAGTACGGCTTTGGCTTTGTCCAGGTCATAAGCCTTCTGAAGGTTCAGCCATAACTCCGGCCCAGTCCCAAAAAACTGACCGAGGCGCAAGGCGGTATCCGCTGAAATATCACGCTTGCCACGAACAATTTGCGAAATACGATTAGGTGGCACGTCAATCTGACGTGATAGCTCAGTTGCCGTCATTTCAATTTCTTCCAACTCATCCGCGAGAAACTCGCCTGGATGGATTGGTTCTCCAGCCATGATCAATCACCTCCGTCTGTCACTTCACTCACCTAGTGGTAATCTGCGATTTCCACATTTCCCATTTTTTCGGCTTGACAACCTGCCGCCGACTTGATTAGAATGCGTGAAGATGATAACGGAAATCAATATCGCATTCGGTGGACATCATGTACATCTGTGTTTGTAAAGGCATTAAAGAATCGGACGTCGAAGATCTCGGTCGCGCCGGCATAACCTGCCCGAAAAAACTGGCCGCCACGCTGGGAATCGACGATGAAGATAATTGTTGTGGGCGATGTCTCAACAATATCAATGACTTGGTCACCATTGCCTCACGTGAACACAAGCGGCATTGTACTTCCGTTCAAATTTAGCCCTTCGCGGCGAGTTTCCCTCTTCCACTCCCTTTTCTTGCCGGTTATTCTGTCTTAGTCCATGCGTTTGTAATCAATCAGGGGTTTAGCATGCCGAATCCGCTTATCGCTCCTTACGGGTCATGGAACTCCCCTCTTACCTCGGACCGGATTGTCTCAGAATCGATCAGACTCGGACAAATCGCCCTCGACGGGGATCAGGTGTTCTGGGTCGAAAGCCGTCCCGGTGAAGGCGGGAGGAATACGATTGTCCAAAGGGATGCCGATGGAACTCATCGCACCCTCACCCCTGCCCCGCTGAACGTTCGTACTCGGGTCCATGAATACGGAGGAGGGGCGTATTGTGTTGCGGAAGGCGTCGTGTATTTTTCCAATTTTTCCGATCAGCGACTGTATCGACAACGCCCGGGCGGAGTGCCTGAACCCATCACCGCCGACAAGTCCATGTGCTATGCCGATGGGCTCATGGACCACCGACGCCGCCGGCTTCTTTGCATTCGTGAAGATCATACCCATTCCGACCGGGAGCCCCAAAACTCCATCGTGAGCCTTGCTCTCGACAACGGCTCAGGTACCACATCCGGCGACATTCTGGTTTCGGGCAATGATTTTTATGCCTCTCCACGCCTGAGCCCGGATGGGCAACGGTTAGTCTGGCTGACCTGGAACCATCCCAATATGCCATGGGACGGCACGGAACTCTGGGTCGCCGATCTCGGGCAGGACGGCTCGCTCCGGATGCCACGATGCGTGGCCGGCGGAACCGACGTCTCCATTTTTCAACCGGAATGGTCACCGGACGGCCGCTTGCACTTCGTGTCGGATCAATCCGGCTGGTGGAACCTGTATCGATTGGAAAACGAGAAGGTCGCCTCTCTCTATCCCATGGAGGCCGAATTCGGCGCACCACAATGGGTGTTCGGCCAACGGCTCTATGGGTTCGAGTCGTCTCACCACGTGATATGCGCCTATACACAAAACGGCTTTGGGTTCCTGGGACGTTTGGATACGGCACAAAAAACCCTCGAACGATTTGAACTGCCTTATACGACCTTCGACGACGTCCACGTGCATCAATCCAACATTGTTTGTACGGCCAGTTCTCCATCCGACCCCACGGCACTCATTCAGATCGATGCGGGTTCGCACGCCGTGACCGTCCTTCGCCGTTCGGTGGATTTCTCCCTTGACCCCCGTTATCTTTCCGTGCCCTCCGCCGTCACCTATCCGACCCGGGACGGATCGACCGGGCATGCGTTTTATTACCCCCCGCACAATGCGGATTTTCAAGCTCCGCCTGCAGAGCGCCCTCCCCTCTTTGTCAAAAGCCATGGAGGCCCGACCGGCGCCTCTTCCCCGACGTTCAACTTGATGATTCAATATTGGACCAGCCGAGGATTTGCCGTACTCGACGTGAACTATGGCGGAAGTACGGGATACGGCCGGGCCTATCGGGAACGCCTCAACGGTCAGTGGGGCATTGTCGACGTCGATGATTGCGTGAGTGCGGTCACGGCGCTCATTGACCGGGATGCCGTGGACCCGGCTCGCGTGACCATCACCGGAGGGAGCGCGGGGGGCTTTACCACGTTATGCGCCTTGACGTTTCGCGATTGCTTTACGGCCGGGTCCAGTTACTACGGCGTCTCGGACCTCGAGGCGCTCGTTCGGGATACCCATAAGTTCGAATCACGCTACCTGGACCGGCTGATCGGCCCACTGCCCGAACGGAAAGACCTCTATGATCAGCGATCGCCCATTCATTTCATTGACCGGCTGTCCTCTCCCCTCATTCTCTTTCAGGGCTTGGAGGACAAAGTGGTTCCGCCGAACCAGGCGGAGAACATGTTCAACGCGGTGAAAGCAAAAGGGCTTCCCGTTGCCTATATCGCCTTTGAAGGGGAGCAGCACGGGTTTCGACGAGCCGAGCACATCAAGCAGGTCCTGGACAACGAACTGTATTTCTATTCGAAAATTTTCGGCTTCGTCCCCGCCGACTCCGTGGCTGCCTTCCCTATTGCCAATCTGGACGAGTAACCTTCCAACGAGTTGCCGCCCACCTATCCCTGCCAGGAGATAGGGACATGCAGCTATGTCTTCAAACAAGGGATTTTTGGGATAATTCTTTCAATACTTCAGGGTAGGACGTTACGACTCGTAGCACGGTCTTGGCTGCACCACGGGGAGACCGCCGGCCCTGCTCCCAGTCCTGGACCGAATCGACAGAAACATTGAGGAGTCTTGCAAATTGCCGCTGAGTCAATTTGACTGACTGGCGGGCGGAAATGGCCAATAATTGCTCCGGCGTGTAAACGCGGCCTTTTTTGCCAGCCTTCATTTGTTTGACAGCTTGGAGTAGTTCAGCGCCTTCTGCCGTCATCTTCATTTTACCGTTCATGATCAATTACCTCTTTGAGCAGTCGCAACTCTCCAGGTGGTATGGATGAGCGGTCACTTTTGGCATATAAGGTCAATAACCAGATTTCACCTTTTTCCAAGCGATTAAAATAGATCACGCGGACACCGCCACTCTTTCCCCCGCCTTCAAGTGCCCACCGCACTTTGCGGACACCGCCGGAACCACGTACGACAACTCCAGCGTTTGGATTTTTTGATATGTAGACGGCAAAAGCGTCACGCTCATCCTCAGATAGAATCTGTTCCGCCTTCTTTGAATAAACCGGCGTTTCGATGACTGTGTACACATAAAGAGCATACGGCATTGCCGTACTTACATCAACCTGAGCTCACCCTCCAGACGGCAGGCGACCAGTTGCCTGCCGGTGCAGGGACGCAACTCACGGCGCCAGCCGCTCGATGGTTAAGGCTTGATCATTCGGTTTGAGGATGGCTTTGATAAAGTCGCCGAATTTGAATTCTTCCGTCATCTTGGTCTTCGGAGTTCGTTCCACTCGGATTTCTCCAAGTTCACCGCGTAGAACGTAGAAGTCCCCATCGACCATCAAAACCTGGCCTTCGACAACCTTGGTGCCGGCACCCTGAGCCCAGGCTGGAGAGGCCGAGGGCTGGCCCGCGGCCTTGGCCGGATCCTGAGCGGCACTCGGAGAAGAAGAGGCAACATGTTCCACCACACCCGTCACGTCATCGGGGCCGGCGCGCTCGATTTTCAACGCCTTGTCGTTCATGAGCACCAGGGCCTTGATGCGATCGCCGTATTGGAATTCTTCCGTGATCTCGGTTTTATGCGTGGCCTCGATTTGAATCTCGCCCCGCTCGCCTCGCACGATGTAGAAGTCCCGATCAACGTCCAGCAGGTCGGCCACGATCGTTTTTCTGTCCGGCTGTTTTGGAGGAGAGGCTGCCTCTGGAGCTTGGCCTTCCTCTGCTTTGGGAGCTGTCGAAGCTTTGGCTGTCGCTGCAACATGTTCCACCACTCCCGATACGTCATCGGGCCCGGCGCGCTCGATCTTCAACGCCTTGTCGTTCATGAGCACCAGGGCCTTGATGCGATCGCCGTATTGGAATTCTTCCGTGATCTCGGTTTTATGCGTGGCTTCGATTTGAATCTCACCCAGCTCGCCCCGCACGATGTAGAAGTCCCGATCAACGTCCAACAAGTCGCCCACGATCGTTTTGGTGAGTTGTGTTGATGCTCCATCCTGTGCGAAGAGAGACTGACCCTGGGCCAACAGGAGGACACAAACGACACTAAGCATTTTCACAACAGCGACAGACCCTTTCATTCCGCCACCACCTTTCCTGCTAAACGCTGTAAGTTGTACGTGCCCCGGAAGGTCCGCAGCACGTCATCGTTTCTTGCTCAAATAGTACCATACCCATTAAGCCTCATCCAGAGACTTCCCAGCACCAGGACGGCAATCACCGCGAGCGCCGCGAAATCGGATCCGCTCATTTTCGAAACAAATAATGGGTGCCGAACCTGTCCGGCCCCGAATCCCTTCGATTCCAAGGCCATGGCGAGAAGATTGGTCTGGCGAAGGGTATGACCGATCAAAGGCACGATCAACGGAGGGTATCGGCGAATTTTTCCAAACACACCCTTTGATTGCACGTCCAACCCTCTTGACCGCTGGGCCTGAATCACGGCCCCGATCGAGCCGAGCAAATTGGGAACCCATCGAAAGGCGAGCGACAACGAAAATCCCAGGGAGCGGGGCACGCCTAATCGATTCGAGGCCTCGCCAAGCTCTTCAATGGCCGTGGCAGACAAGAGCACGATGCCGCTGATGAGCATGGCATTCAGCCGCAGGCCCATCCCCATGCCGTGCAGCACGCCTTCCTGCATGACGGTCATCCCGCCAATCGTGAACAGCGGGATGGTCCCTTCCACGAAAAAAGGCCAGAGCGCCACGTTGTACACAAACAACAACACCAGCAAAATCCAGATCTTTCTTAAATTGTGGAGACTTTGCGCCCAGAGGACCAGCCCCAAGACGCCCGCGCATAGCCCCAACAAGTACACCGGGTCTGAAAAAATCAGGCTCAATGAAAAGAGCCCGAGCAGGCAGAGGATTTTTGTCCGGCCATCAAGCCGGTGCACCCACGTCCGGGCATCGACGTACAATGAAAGATTCATGGCGCGTGCCAGGCCTCTCGCACTTCCTCGACCGTCAGTAACGTCACACCCCACCGCTGAGCAAACCGTGTCAGGGCCGGCAACGACAATGCCGCAGACCGGACGAGTTCAGGGTCCGAGAACATTTCCCGAGTCGGACCGTCTGCCAATATTGTGCCGCGTCGCATCAGCACGCATCGCGTCGCATAGTTCGCGACGATCCCCATGTCATGGGTAATCACGATAATGGTATGTCCCTGTCGATTCAACGTGCGCATCATGTTCATCATGCGAGCCGATTCCTCCGCATCGAGCCCGGTAGTGGGCTCATCCACAATCAGGATTCGGGGCTTGGCGGCAAGGATGGACGCAACCGCCACTCGCTGTCGTTCGCCTTTCGTCAGAGAAAACGGGTCCCGATCTTCGGCCCCGGTCAAACCGACCGCTTGAAGCGCTTCGATGACGCGTGTTTCGCATTCACCTGGTGAATGTCCCGCATTCTCCACGCCAAAGGCGATTTCTTTGCGTACGGTTTCCGCGAAAATCTGATGGTCGGGATTTTGAAAGACGTATCCGACGATGGACGACAAGACCCCGGTTTGTTGCGTGTCGTTTCCGAAAACCAGGACGCGGCCATCCGATGGTAACAAAAGACCATTGCATAATTTGGCAAGCGTGCTTTTCCCCGAACCATTCTGCCCGAGAATCGCCACGAATTCTCCAGCCTGAACCGATACGGAAACCCGGGAAAGTGCCGGAATGTCGGGCTGGTAATACGCCGACACGTTCTGGAGTTCAAGAACGTTTGCGGAAGATTCCGATTGGCCAACGCCTGCACCCTGCTCGCGAAACTGCGGCGCGACGACGGTCAGGCCAAGGGTATCGGCCAATTGCCAGGCTTCTTCAACTGTCGCCGGTAAGGCGTGAGCGCCCTGTCCTTGAAAACATTCCGCCAACGGGTATGGGCTTACTCCATATCGTTCTGCCAGGTCGGGTTGACTGAGCATTTCACGAGGGGTGCCCTGCCACACCATTTCCCCTTCATCCAGCACACACACCCGGTCCGCTTTCATCAGGTCTTCGACCCCATGTCCGGCAATGATGACCGTGATCCCCTTTGCTTTCAGTTCTTCCAGGAGCAGGAGAAACTGCTGCCTGCCCGCGGGGTCGAGATCGGTCAGCGGTTGGTCCATGACGATGACCCGAGGCTCCCGGACCAGGACCGATGCCACCACCAGACGCTGCCGTTGCCCTCCTGACAAGGAAAAGGGATCACGCCGTTCCAGACCCGACAGCCCCACAAGATCGAGGAGGCGTCGCACGTGCTCGCGGAAGGACTCCTCGTCGGCGAAGTCATGTGTTCCTCCCTGCGCTTCCAGGGCGCATCGAAGTTCCGTCTCCACGTTGGTCGAGACCAATTGCGTTTCAAAATCCTGAAACACCATTCCGACGCTATTCGCCTGTTGCCACACCGGGGATTGCGTCGTGGATTGTCCGTGTACCATCACCGTGCCGGTAAATTCGCCTTGGATAAATTGCGGAACCAGCCCGTTCAAGGCATAACATAATGAGGACTTCCCGGATCCGCTCCGCCCCATCAGCACGACCAATTCTCCACGCTGGACGTCCAGGGACACGTGTTTGAGCACGGGATGCTCCGCATGAATCGGGCGAAACGTGAGGTCCTGAATGGATACGGCAACGGACTCGGCTTTCGTCGATTGCGACGACGATGGTGAGCCGGAATGGAGAAGATCGCCGGCAGGGTCTTGCTTCTCTCGCGCCGCACCACCGAACGCCAGATCACCGTAATACAGGTTCCATTGCTTGACCCGTGGATAGAGAAACAACAGAAGCGGCGGGCCGAGCAACATCGCCATCACCAGGTTGTTCAAAAAAATGGCCGGAAACAAAAGCCAAAACGGGAGGAGGCCCAGAAGCTCCACGCCCCACCCGATCGTGGCTGCACACACCATGGAAGCCGCTACGCAGACAATCACATATTCCACGCCTTGCCTCCAGGAACGCACCATGGGTTCCCGGCCCGACGACAACCACCCCAGGTTTCCCCACAACAGATACGGCACGTACCCGTAAAGAAAATTTCCCAGAAACCCGAAGAGACTGGCCGGGCCCAGCGTTCCAAAACAATCCCCGATCACGTTGCCGATTCCCGCCCCCCAAGCCGCGGCCGGGCCAAAGAGCAGCGAACTGACGATGGGAATGACGTTGGCCGGTCTCAGCTCCACAAAGCCGGGGATAATCGGAATCCCTACTTTAAAAGGAATGAGCACAGCCGCATAAATGGCCGCAATTTGCGCGGACAAGACCAACAGACGGGTATCGTGCCAGACGTGCCGGAGTTCCCTGTACCATCGACGCGGACTCCAGCATGGGAGAGATTTGTCCATTGGGGGCTTTAAAAGGTGACCGCAGATTCAAGCGGCCAGCCATGGCATCGACGTGAGGGATTGTAAGGAAGTATCCGCGTCAGTTCGTGGAAGCCAATTTTTTGGGGTGGGTCTCAAACTGAAAATCCATCAGGTTTACCGGCTGCGGTCGTCTCGAAAGATAAAGCACCTCGATACCAACGACCTGGTTGGATTTGTCGTAGTCCACAATCACACCAGGAGCGACTTCTTCAGACTCCTCCACCGGTATGTTAACAAGTTCCAGATGCAACGCATCGGCTTCTTCATCAATTCGCAATTTCATAGCTGCCCCCTCATCTTGCGGTCGAAATAACACGTGATGACCCGGATCGGGTTTGTCTGTTTTTTGACAATGACGCGCAACACGCGCCCCTTGTACTCCAGAATGCTCCTCAGGCGATGCTCTAATTCCAAATCAAAACGATCCGGTTCCACGCGTTCAGGTTCTGCAAGCACCCTTTCAATCCATTCCATCTGGATGATCTGACGTTTTCGTAAACTTTCAGGTGCATGTTTGGTTAAATCGTAGATCATCCGTCAGCGTCCATCAACCCCAACTCATGCTGCCCTGCCTTTTTACCACTCTCTCCAGGGCAGGCGTGTAGCCACCTCCTCCGTGCTCGGAGCCAGGCATAAACTTCCCTGTAGAGTTCTTGTTCAAATACAGTCGTTCAAAAGAACTTGCTTCTTGTGTAAAATTGTTGATGAACGTGACATTATACGTCAGATTGAACCCTTGTTCCATGATTCGGCGAAATAGGCGAAAGGCCCGGGCGGATTTTCCTGAAATTCCCGACCGTCCGTGTTTTTGCTATAACAACCCATTCGGACAGCAATCGGCCATCACACAACGGAAAACCGGGACACCGTGAGCACTCATTCCAACGCCTATTGGAAGGCTAATCTGCGGCTTATTGCCTTATGCCTCACGCTGTGGGGTACGGTGTCCTATGGCTGCGGCATCCTCTTTGTCGAACAACTCAATCACTTTTCTCTCGGTGGGTACAAACTGGGCTTCTGGTTCGCGCAACAGGGTGCCATGTATGGTTTTGTCGCCCTGATCTTTTTCTACAATTGGCGGGTCACCAAGCTGGATCAACGCTACCGGGCCGAGCGTGACACACGGGACGGCGCATGAGTTTACAGGATTTGACTGCTCTCGTCGTGGGGTTCACGTTTGTGGTGTATATCGGGATTGCCTTCTGGGCCCGTGCCAACAGCACCAGCGAGTTTTATATCGCCGGCAGACACGTCCCACCCCTTGCCAACGGCATGGCCACCGCGGCCGACTGGATGTCAGCCGCCTCCTTTATCAGCATGGCGGGCCTGATTGCCTTTCTCGGGTATGAAGGCAGCATGTACCTCATGGGCTGGACCGGTGGGTACGTGTTACTGGCCATGCTGCTCGCTCCGTATTTACGCAAGTTCGGCAAATTCACCGTGCCGGAATTTATCGGCGAACGGTATGACTCGGACCTGGCCCGCTTCGTGGCCGCCCTGTGTCTCATCTTCATCTCCTTTACCTACGTGGCGGGACAAATGCGCGGGGTCGGCATCGTGTTTTCCCGCTTCCTCGAAGTGAAGATCGAGGTCGGTCTGGCCGTCGGGATGTGTATTGTGTTTATCTATGCCGTGCTCGGCGGCATGAAAGGCATTACCTACACGCAAGTGGCGCAATACTGCGTGTTGATCTTCGCCTATACCGTTCCCGCCGTGTTTATCTCCATGCAATTGACCGGCAACCCCGTCCCGCAGTTGGCCCTGGGGTCCACCATGGCGGATGGGTCCGGGTATCTCCTGCTGAAACTGGATCAGGTCCTCATGGACCTGGGGTTCAACGCCTATACGCACCCCTTCAACGATAGTTCCATGATCAACATGCTGGCGATTACGTTTGCCCTGATGGCGGGGACCGCGGGCCTGCCCCACGTGATCGTGCGTTTTTTTACCGTGCCCCGCGTGGAAGATGCACGACGTTCCGCCGCCTGGGCACTGGTCTTTATCGCTCTGTTATATACTGTCGCCCCTGCCGTCGGCGGGCTGGCGCGGCTGAATCTCATTACGACCGTCAATGGCACCGATGGCACCGGGACCGCCTATGAAACCATGCCGAGATGGTTTCGCACATGGGAAAATTCAGGTCTGATCGCCTGGTACGACCACAATCACGACGGCAAAATCCAGCACGCTGCCGGCAGGGCCTTTGCCGGCGGCAAACCCATCTTTGATCGTGATGCCCGTGGTGAATCAGGCCGGCGCCTGGTCACGAATCCCGGCCCCGGCGACGTTGCCGAGGGTGCGCCCTTTGCCAATGAAGTCTATGTTGATCGGGACATCATGGTTTTGGCCAATCCGGAAATTGCAGGCCTGCCCGATTGGGTGATTGCATTGATTGCCGCCGGTGGTATTGCCGCGGCTCTTTCCACCGCAGCGGGACTGTTACTGGTCATTTCCGTCGCCGTTTCCCACGACATCCTGAAAAGCACCTTCGCGAAAAACCTGTCGGACAAACAGGAATTGACCGCCGGCCGCATCGCCGCCGCCGTGTCCATTGCCATCGCGGGATATCTCGGGTCCAATCCCCCGGCCTTCGTGGCTCAGGTGGTGGCGTTCGCCTTCGGACTGGCCGCCTCGTCCCTGTTCCCGGTCATCCTGCTGGGAATCTTCAGTACACGCATGAACAAATGGGGTGCCATTGCCGGTATGCTGACGGGTCTCATCTTTACCATGGGATACATTATTTATTTCAAAGGCGTGTTTATCGCCCCCATGGCGGAGAACGTCCCGGCCAACTGGTTTCTCGGAATTTCACCGGAAGGCATCGGCACGGTCGGCATGGTCCTGAACCTGACCGTCGCGCTGACGGTCTCGCAATTCACCGCACCGCCGCCCGCAAAGATCAGGGAATTAGTCGAACGCATCCGTATGCCGGAGGCGTGACCGTTGATTCCATACGATCAGATCGGATACAGATCAGAGAAAGACTTTGGTAAATGACCACTTTACTAGCGGATGACGTTGTCCGTCATCCAAAGATTGAACCACCCAAGCGCTCCTTCGAACTCGTCTCGGAATATCATCCCGGCCTTGCCACCACGCTTGTGCATCCCGACTTCCGTCAGGAGCGGCATCCAGCCGATATCTGCTTGACAATTCTCCTGTTAGTCATGTAATTAGCTAAGGCTGTCATTGAGGAGCCCGCTATGGCAAAAGTGAACGTCCATGAAGCGAAAACCAACCTGTCACGTCTGCTTGCGCAAGTCGAAGCCGGCGAGGAAGTGGTCATCGCCCGCAACGGCGAGCCGGTGGCACGGCTCGTGCGGGTCCAAAAACGGGGCAAGCGGCAATTCGGCTCCTGGAAAGGCCGGATCAAGCTGGACGATGCTATTTTCGACGACAGCTTCTTCTTTGACCCGCTACCGGAGGAGGAATTGGCTGCCTGGGAGGGGAAGGCGTAGCCTGTGCGCCTTCTGCTTGATACCCACACATTCATTTGGTGGTTCGCCGGAAACGAACGCTTATCCGCGTCCGCCCGGCAGGCGATAGCGGATGGGGACAACGACATCCTGATCAGCGCGGCGTCGGCCTGGGAAATCACCACCAAATACCGGGTCCGTAGACTCCCGGACGCGAAGGGGTTAGCCAAGGACATTACCGGCCACATAGCCGATGAGAACTTTGAGGGGCTGGCAATAACCGTGGAAGACGCAGCCCGCGCCAGCGCGTTGCAGGGCCCCCTTCGCGACCCCTTCGACCGGATGCTGATAGCCCAGGCACTTGGGCGCAACCTCGTTCTCATCTCGATTGAGACACTCTTCGATCACTACGGCATTCGCCGGCTCTGGTGATCTGGAGAACTCCCTTCAAAGCCCAAACAGTCGAGTGGGCCATTTTTGTAGGCTACGACACGGCAAGTATGTCCTTCCAGCATCTTTGTAAACATCCGTCAATCACTTGATTCCACAATTTGTTCCGCTTTCTGGACTCTATCTGCCGTGTAGCGATGCAGGCGACTGCAACTGAACCAAATCACCGAGCCTTATAAAGAGGAGGAACAGCCACGCTGTCGGGTTACGCTACGCTAACCCGACCTACCAGACCTACGGTCTCAGGATTTTTTTATTTTAGAATCAACAAAAGGTATCTATTTGGCACCATAATTGCCCTGTCTTGCATCTAAATAGATCAATTTATGATCTTTTATTCATCTTTTTGGATCATTTTGGAGACTAATTTGTCATCATGAACGCAGGAACAGATCAACAAACCTACGCTGCCTGTCCTGAGCATAACGAAGCGCTTGTCCTGAACAACGCGAAGGAACTATCTCATTGCTGAGGCCTTCGGTTATTTAGGGAGAGATTCCTCGCTTCGCTCGGAATGACCAATTCGGGGTGTCGTTAGCTATTTTGGTCTCAATGCCTCTGCCTCCCCGTCCCCCTCACCCTGCCCTCTCCCTCCGGGGGCGAGGGTTCTATAAAGCTCTTATCAAAGACAAAGGTTGATCAGGGGTTGTTGACGCACCGGAAGCCGGCGTGGGCGTGGGGATAGCCTTGGCGAAACCAATTTCGGAATGAGCGACGCAACAAACATGAGGCCGTGGTGGGGGCTCCTCCTTTGACGATGAAATGATCATCGTCGAAGAAGCGAGAGGAGTATCCGGGATAGGTGGGATGGGACTGGAAGCCTTCAAAGGGATGGAATCGAGTCGAGGTCCATTCCCATCCGTTCCCGACTAATTGGGAAACCCCGAATGCACTGTCACCTTGCGGATTGGCCGTGACCGGGATTGGGTCCCAAAACCGGAAATGAAAATTCCCGTGCACGCCGTTGGTGATCCGGTCTCCCCAGGGATAGGCGCGTTCTTCGCCGCTTGGGGTCCCGTACGCCGCCCGATGAAATTGCGCTTCAGTCGGAAGCGAGAGGCCGGCCCATTGCGCATAGGCCTGCGCGTGGCTCAGGGATACATAGACGGGCCAATGCGGGGGGAGCGGAAGTTCTTCGAACATCGTCAACAGGAACCAGCGATCTCCTCGTTTGACCCAAAACGGGGGGATGGGACCGCCCTGTTCAACGAACTCTCCGTATTGTTGATTGGTGATTTTGTATTTGCTGATCGCAAAGGCCGGCACGTCTGCTTGCTGTTCGCCAAATTCATTATCCCAGCCAAACCCGTCACAACGGCCAAGCGTCGCCACGCCTTGAGAAACGTCGATCATGGCGTGCTGGGGTGGCGGACTTTCAGGCAGAGGTGACAAAGGCGGGGCAATTTTCCCGCTACGAGCAACGTGGTGCAGCAGGTAGGCCGTGGTTTCGGCGTGCATCCAACGATGCTCGATCGCCATGTGCAGGACGGGTTCGGGAGCGTTATCCAGAGCTCGATCAACCGACTCCCTTGCCTTGACGTTGTACCGCCGGATTTCTTCCAGCGAAGGCCAGTCCGAGGGCATGTCTTCCTGTTTCGAGCCTACCTCGGGATCGATGCCTGCCTCGAACAGTGAATCAAACGTGTCGTGAAAGGAGGATTGTCCCAACGTCCAGCGGCAAATCTGGTTCCAATCGAACGCCTCCAAATGGCCGAGGTAAAAAATGACGCGGTGGCGTTCCGGAATGGGTCGCGCATAGAGCGTCTCCGGTTGAAACAGGGAAAAGATGGAATCGGTGCAGGCCCGCGCCGCGGATAACTCCTTTCGTATTTCGGCTAAACGCGGCATAATTATTGACTCGAGCAGGTCCTTTTACAATCAGGCGACGTCCAATTTCACGCTAATTCCTGTCGAAAGAGAGTCGATGGTCTCTCTCTCACTGGCTTTTGTAATATATCCATGGTCGGTCTTGTCAAGAAAAAATATTGGATTCCCGATTGCAAACGTGGGGAATGACAGAGGGGAAAACGAGAATGACAGAACGTGTATCGTCTTTACATCCCACACAACTTCTTCAGACTCTACCTCCCCTCGCCCCTCCTTACAAAGGAGGGGGAAACCCCCGCACTCCAGCCCCCGGATCAAGTCCGGAGCAGGCTCTCTCCCTCGGAAAATGGAGTTGTGGGCAGAAGAAATTTTGACACAGGTCCTATAATGATGAACCCACCCGTCCTGAGTGTCCATGATGTGAGCAAGGAGTTCGGCCCTGGTGTTCGAGTCCTTGAGCACGTCGATCTCGAAGTGGTTCAAGGTGAAACCCTGGTCCTGATCGGAGAAAGCGGATCCGGCAAAACGACCCTGCTCCGGATGTTTAACGGGTTGACTCATCCAAGTTCAGGAGAGGTCCGCATTCATGGCGAACCGATACGAGTCAAAGACCCCATAGCACTCCGTCGCCACATCGGGTACGTGCAGCAGGACGCCGGATTGCTGCCGCATTGGACCGTCGAAGAGAACATAGGCCTCGTGCCGCTGTTACTCGGATGGGAACCCAAACGAAGAACGAGCCGGGTGGACGCGCTCCTGGACCTCGTTCATCTTGACCCACACCAGTTTCGAACGCGTTATCCCATTGAACTGTCCGGTGGGCAACGACAACGTGTGGCCTTTGCGAGAGCCCTCGCGGCCGATCCCGAGATCGTCTTGCTCGATGAACCCTTTGGCGCGCTCGACGCGATTACCCGTCACGAACTCCAACGTCAATTCCTGGCTCTGAAGCAGCACCTCAAAAAAACCATGGTCATGGTCACCCATGACGTCGATGAGGCGTTGCAACTCGGTGATCGCATCGCGGTGTTGAAAGAGGGACACCTCTTGCAGATCGGAACTCCGACTGACCTTCTCAACGCTCCGGCCCACGACTACATTGTGCAATTGCTTCACCATCGATCCCATGGAGATCACCCATGACCAGGCCTCTTCATTCGATGTGTTTTGCGGCGCTGGTCTTCTTCGTGCTGTTTCCCTTACCGGCCTTTTCCCAGGAAGACCGCATCGTCGTCGGCTCAAAGAATTTTATGGAGAACAAGCTCCTGGCTGAAATCTTCGCTCAACTCATTGAAGCCCGCACGGAGCTTTCCGTGGAACGGCGATTGGGGTTGGCGGGTACGCAGGTCTGTTTTGAAGCGCTTCGCACCGGAGCCATAGACCTCTACCCCGAATACACGGGCACCGGGCTCGTCAGCATTCTTCAGCAACCGCCGACCGGAGATTCACGAACGGCACTCAACGTCGTCCGTTCCGAATTCTTGAAGCGTTGGGATTTGTGGTGGCTGAATCCATTGGGGTTTGAGAATGCCTATGCGCTCGCGGTCCCTCGCTCTCGAACGGCCGGCACTCCCCTACGAACCATTTCGGATCTCGCCAGGATTGCGCCTTCCCTGACGGCGGGGTTCGGGTATGAATTCATCAACCGGCCCGATGGCTTACCCGGTCTTGAAACACAGTATGGCCTCACCTTTCAGCGCGTGCAGGCCATGCAACAGTCCCTGAAATACCAGGCGGCCGCTTCCGGTGAGATCGACGTGCTCGACGTGTATACCACCGATGGACGGCTCGCCGTGTATGACTTCGTGGTGCTGGAAGATGATCGACAATTTTTCCCACCCTATGAAGCGTCCGGACTGATTCGAGGCTCCACGCTTGCGCAACACCCCGAGTTGGGAGCGATCCTGGGATTGCTGGCCAACGCGTTCGACGCCGAGACCATGCGGCAATTGAATTATCGTCTGCAAGAAGGCGGGGAGCCTCCGGAGGTGGTGGCACGCGATGCCTTGTCAGACCTCCACCTTTTTGTCACCGATGATGCCGACCCCGAACCGGTTCCTCATCAAGAAGGGCTCTTTGCCTACGCCTGGTCGAAGCGAGCGACTCTGATGCGTCGAACGGTCGAACATCTGACCCTGGCCGGTCTGGCTTTAGGGTTGGGGATCCTGATGGCTGTCCCCTTGGGATTACTTCTCGAACGTCACCAAAGGGTTGCCGAACCCGTCATTCGAGGCATTGGACTCACGCAAACGATTCCTTCCATCGCGTTACTGGCCTTTATGATCCCGGTGTTCGGTATCGGTATGCTGCCGGCCGTGATCGCCTTATGGATTTATTCCCTGTTTCCGATCGTGAGAAATACCTATTCAGGTCTCCGCGACGCGGCGCCCCAGGCCGTGGAAGCGGCTCGCGCGCTCGGCATGACGGAATGGCAAATACTCTATTGGGTACGACTGCCGTTGGCGGCGCCCGTCATCATGGCAGGCGTACGAACGGCCGGCGTCATCACCGTGGGTACAACCACGCTCGCCGCGTTTATTGGAGCGGGAGGCTTGGGCGTACCGATTGTCGCGGGATTGCAAATGGCCAACACCACCGTGATCCTGTCCGGGGCGTTGCCTTCAGCAGCCCTGGCGTTGGTGATCGACGGGTTTCTCGGCAAAGTGGAAACGTGGGTCAGACCGCGTGGCGTATCACTCTGAATCTTGCACAAATGGAGGCAACCCGTTAGAGTGCACATTCTCCGATTTCACACCTCTCAATTCCATAAACCATCACCTTATCATAGCGGCAAAGATTCGATTCCATGCTTGAGCAATCCAATATTATTATCGACGTGCACCTGAACAACCAGGATCCCGGTGCCGTCAAGGAAGAAATTCGAGCGGGACTGCTTTCGACTCCACGGACGCTTCCTGCCAAGTATTTTTATGATGAACGAGGATCCGAACTTTTTGAACAGATCTGCGAATTGCCGGAATACTACCAGACGCGCACGGAACACGAATTACTGAAAACCGTGGCCGATGACGTCGTGACCCAAACAAGCGCTGAAGAATTAGTGGAATTAGGCTCCGGAGCCGCGACTAAAACCCGGGTCGTGTTGGACGCCATGGCGCGGGCGAAACGACTCCGCTTCTACGTCCCGTTTGACGTCAGCGAAGGCATTGTGCGACGGGTCGCGCAAGAGCTTGTCGAGGAATACGAGGGATTACAGGTTCATGGCGTCGTGGGAGATTTCCTGGCCCATCTGGAACACATTCCGCAGGGCGGGAGACGCCTGGTCATGTTTTTGGGCGGGACCATCGGTAACTTGGGACCTGAAGCCGTTCCGGCATTTCTGTCGTCGGTCTTTCATGAAATGGATCAAGGCGATTTCTTTCTCCTTGGAGTTCAACTTATCACCGACGTGGATCGCCTGGAAGCGGCGTATAATGATTCAGCCGGGCTCTCCGCCGCCTTCAACAAGAATATGCTCCAAGCGTTACAGTCCGTGATTGGAGCAGAATTCGATCCTGACGCCTTTGACCACGTGGCACGATTCAATCGATCCGAACATCGAATTGAAATGCACCTTCGATCGATTCGAGAGCAAGTGATTCCTATTCCCGAATTGGAATTGAACCTTCGCCTCAAAGAAGGGGAAGAAATTCTCACGGAAATCAGCACGAAATATACGCGTCACCACGTGGAGGCCCTGTTGACCCGTGCGAGGTTCAGCCCCGTTGCCTGGCATACCGATCCGGCCCACCTTCACGGTCTCGCCTTAGCCCAAAAGCCTTCAGGCTGAGTTATTCCTGGCAACTCTTCCCTGTTCTCCTTTCCCCTTTTTGTCCTCCGCTTTGCTATAGTCGCTAAGGGATCTTTCCCACCTCAATCATTCATTTGGGCCCGAGCATGATCTACCTGAATTACGCAGCCCTGTGTCCGACGCTTGCAGAGGCTGAAGAGGAAGTTGAACGGACGCTGGCCGAGTTCAAAGGCTATCTGTATTCGGAAGCCGGCATCGAGTGGTACCTCCGCAAGGTTCGTGATTGCCGGCAAAAAGTCGGTGCCCTGTTGCACGTGAGTGATCCCTCAAGCATCGCATTCACCACGAATGCGTCCACCGCACACTATCTCGCGCTCTCTTCTTTGAAATGGGAACCGGGCGATACCATTCTCACCACCACGCACGAAAACCCTTCCATCACGAGACAGCTTCATGCGCTCGAACACGATGGAGTCCACATTCATGCCGTCAGACCTGCATCCCCTGAAAAATTCCTGAATGCGCTGCAAGAACAATTCAACGGGCCCGGCGTCAAAGCCATCGTGATGAGCCACGTGTCGCACGTTGACGGTCGCGTCTTCCCTGTCCATGAAGTGGTTTCATTGGCCAGAGCACGGCAGTGTCTGGTCATCATCGACGGCGCGCAAGCCGTCGGGCATATCCCCGTTGATCTGAATGCGCTCGATTTCGACGGCTACTTTTTTACCGGACACAAGTGGTGTGAAGGCCCTCTCGGCACGGGGGCGATGGTGGTGCGTGAGAGTTTTTTTACGCATCCCCGCTACCGCGGGATCCAAGGAGAAAACCAAGGTCGTTCGCCGGCGGCCCGATTTGAAATCGGAACGCATAACGTCGGACTCATTGCAGGTCTCGCCAAGGCCTGCGAACAACGACATCAACGGGGAATCAGCGCAGAACCGCAGCGGGCCTTTCGAGAAACGGCCAAGGAACTGCTGGGCAGGCATCCGAATTGTCGTTTCATGGAATGGCAGGGACCCCATGCTCCCGGCATCCTCACGTTCAAAGGAACGGATGACCTGGATCATGGACAATTTGCCAAACGGCTTGCATCCGAATCGGGGATTATCGTGAAACCCTTTGTGGACTATCCGGAAGGTGACGCACCTGCGATTCGGCTGTCATGGTCTTCGACCATGAATCAACGGGATTTTCAGAAAGGCGTTTCGGAGATTGCGCAACTGCTCGAGTCATGACGGTAAGGAATCCCTCATGCAGGCTTGCGGCCTGCACACCAAGTGATGAAAATGGCCCAGGTTGTCATCCTGAGCGAAGCGCTTGTCCTGAGCGTAGCGAAGGAACTATCTGCTTTTCCAGGCGCTCGGTAGTTGAGCGAGAGATTCCTCTCTTCGCTCGGAATGACAGCTTCTGTGTGTCGTTAGCTATTTTCATACCAATGACGATAGGCGCCGCTTGCTCGACGGGCGTCAGGACTCACCCTGGCGGTCCAATCGTTCCTCCAAACGGCGCAAGGCCTTCTGGGTTGAGCGAAGGTCGCGTAAGATTTCTTCCCGCGATACGGGCTGTTCCAGTTCTCGAAGGCGCTCGGCCTTGGCTTCTTCCAGATTGTTGAGCACCACCGCGATAAAGAGATTGATGACCACGAACGTGCCGAGCACCACGAAACTGACGAAATACAGCCAGGCCATCGGGTGCAGTTCCATGGCGATATACATAATGTCCGTCCAATCTTCCAACGTCACGACCCGAAACAACGACAAAAGGGAAATGCCCAAGTTTCGCCAATGGATGGGGTCGTGTTCGTGAAACAGTTGGTAGCCCGTGATCGCATAAATATAAAAGATGATGCTCATCAGGAGCATGACGTGTCCCATACTCGGGATCGAGCGTACGAGCGTCGAGACGATCAGGCGCAATTCCTGAATGGTGGAAATCAACCGCAGGACTCGTAATAACCGGGCCAGCCTGGCGATCATGGCATACTCTCCGGTCGCCGGAAGCAACGAGAACACAATCACCGAAAAATCGAAGACGTTCCATCCATCCCGAAAATACCGGTTGATCTGCGGGGCCACGGCCATCATCTTCAGTAGGGCTTCGAGAATGAACACGGCCAACACGACTTGATTCCCCAGATGCATCCATTCTCCAAATCGACGAACCAAGGCAGGAGACGTCTCCATACCCAACAATGCTCCATTCCCGAGAATGAGCGCGACAATCACATATTCAAACGCGGGAGCACCGACCAGTCGTTGCGCGAACTGTTTCATCATCTGTGACCTTTACTTACCTTTGTGCAATGAAAAGAATAAACAGCGGGAAGGCCTTGAGGACCTGAGCCTCTTCAATCCTGCCCTGCCCTGCCTTACCCCAACCTGCATTGTCTGAGTCGATGCTCCAAAATTTGAGCTGGTGTCAAGGAATCAACCTGAAGATCATGCCCCTCGGTCTGCGCAAAGGCTTCCTGAGGGAGCAACCCCACGAATTCGCTTTTCACCACGGCGACACCTTTGAGGGCCGCGGCTCGTTTCACGGCTTCGAAGGCCACGTGAATGGGCGTTTGGTGATAGTTGGTGAGATTCATCGACACCTGCACGCATTCTTGGCTTTTCAGTTCCAGCCCGATGGCCTTGACCGCCGGCAGCCCGCCATTAGACGTACGAATGGTCCGGGCGATATCCCGTGCCAGGGATACATCGTGACTCTGCAACAGCACGTTGAAGGCAATGAGCGGATAACGGGCCCCGACGACGATCACGCCGGCCGTGGGGTGCGGCTCGGCCGGACCGAAATCCGGAGCCCACGCACGGTCGGTTGCCATGCGCTTCCTCAGGCCCTCAAGCCCGCCTTTCCTGATCTGTTCCAGTCGCTTTCGAAAGGGTCGTGCGCAGGCTTCCTCATACAGAAAAACCGGCATCCGCAATTCCTGCCCGATTCGCGCGCCGACCTGCTGAGCGAGTTGGACGCATTGCTCCATCGTCGAGCCTGACAACGGAACAAACGGCAAGACATCACATGCCCCGAGACGAGGGTGCTGGCCTGCGTGATGCGTAAGGTCGATCAATTCCGAAGCCCTGGCAACCACCGAAAAAACGGCTTCCTCAATCGACTCGACAGACCCGGCAACGGTCAGGACGCATCGGTGGTGGTCCACGTCCCGGTGCTGGTCAAGCAAGGCAACGCCTTGAGTCGAGGCCAGGGCGTTTTTGAGTGTCTCGATGACACCCGGATCGCGGCCTTCACTAAAATTGGGAATGCTCTCGACAATGCCGGCCATATCCCTGTTTACTGAAATCGTGCTTTGTTGACAACCTCAAAAAGGTGATATTATGGTCAAATCTACTGATAGCTTTTCACGTTCACGAGTATCAGGCCCCTAACCCTCTAGCAGTTCCGAACAGGTGATCTCATGACGATGACCCAAGTCGAACCAACCGCGACCCTTGCCGAACTTCAAGAATCCAAACCGGCACGGGTGACCATTGTGCTCCTGAGCGGAGATATGGATAAAGCCATGGCCGCCTTTATCATTGCCACCGGCGCCGCAGCCATGGGCATGCAGGTGACCATGTTCTTCACCTTCTGGGGGCTGAACGTCATTCGCAAACCCGGGTCGACCAGTGCCGCCAAAGACCTGCTGCGTAAGGCCTTTGGCTGGATCAACAAGGGAGGAGCCGGGAGCCTGCCTCTTTCAAAGTTCAACTATGGCGGACTGGGAACCACGATGATGAAAAAGGTCATGCGGGACAATCACATGCCCGGCGTGCCTGAACTGATAGAAACCGCACAGGATCTCGGCGTCACAATGATCGCCTGTACCACCACGTTGGGCTTACTGGGCATTTCAAAGGAAACCCTGATCGACGGCGTGGACCAACTCGCCGGGGTCTCAACCTACCTCGCGGAAGCCAAAGACGGCTCCGTGAATTTGTTTATTTAAGCAAAAGTCTTACCCTCTCCCCTTGCGGGAGAGGGAAGGGTGAGGGGAATTCAAATGATCCAATCCGATATCACGCTCGATACGCTGGGGTACTTCTGCCCCATGCCCATTATTCTCACTTCCAAGAAAATCAAAGAACTTATCATGGGCCAAGTCCTCGAAGTCCTCTCCGACGACGAAGGGATCAAAAAGGACATGCCCGCCTGGTGCCAAACCACCGGCCACGAATGGGTCGGCCTCGAAGAAGAAGCAACAGACCCCAAAACGGTGTATAAGGCCTACGTCAAAAAAACCAAATAAATAGCGTCTTCCGCCAGACTTCTTCTTCTGCCAAAGCCCCCTTCAATTCCTTGACGATCTGCTTTTCAGTTGGGAGAACCGATAAAAAATATATTTGCTCTGTCCCGGAAGATCGTGTTAAAATTGACCAGTTAAAATAACCGGTTTGAAAAGAAGCATGCGAGAAGTTCAAGCAACCCAAGCCAAAACTCATCTTGCACAACTACTGAGCGCTGTTGAGCGCGGTGAAACGATCGCGATCACCCGCCACGGCAAACAGGTTGCCCACTTGGTTCCGGCTGAGAAGCAGGACCGCGCCGCCCGCAAGGCGGCAATCGAGCGTTTCAAGGCGTGGCGCGCAACGTGGAAAGGCATTGACATGTCCATCGAGGAGCTTCTCGCCGCCCGTCACGAGGGGCATCGCTATTGAGCGCCATGGTTCTTGACGCGTCAATCACCATGGCGTGGCTCCTCGAAGATGAAAAGGATCCGCGAGCCGAGGTTGCGCAGACCCGTCTTACAAAGGACAGGGCTTTTGTACCACAATTGTGGCACCTGGAAGTTCGCAACTGTTTGATCGTGGCCAAGCGCCGCGGCCACATCTCCGCGGACCGTGTGACTGAATGTTTGGAGGCCTTGAAGTGGCTTCCCATACAAACCGATACGGGACTCAATCTCTCAGCGGCTTTTTCCCTCGCCCAAACGCACAATCTGTCTTTCTACGATGCCGTTTATCTGGAATTGGCCAAACGGCAGGATGCGGCACTCGCCAGCCTCGACGCCGCGCTCGTTCGAGCCGCCGAGGCCGAGGGGCTCTCACTCGTCGAGGCCGTCTAACTATACTTCTAGCACGCTCAGCGGTGGCTGAATTTGGCGCTCAAGACTCTTTCATCAATCGGCTGACATTGTCATCAATGGCTCGAGCCCATTCGTCGCCGGTGACCTCCACGATCGACACGTCACCGACGAAACCACTGCTCATGACAATGTCGGGATTGAGGTCTCGCAACCGTAACAGGCTTTCGGCAAGCGACGCTTCGCTGCCACCTGCCCGGGGGAATACCAGCGTCGCCCACTTCGCATCCCACTGGAAGATCGTATCACCGGTAAAAAGGTAGGACTTCCCGTAAGGCGACTTGTAGAAAAAACAAATGCTGCCCTCGGTATGACCCGGAGTATGGATGATGTCAATATCGCCCAGATGATGGTCGCGTACCTGAAAGGTTACATCAACCGGTGCATCTTTGCCGATAATCGAGGCTTCCAGGGCACTACAGCACAACTTGGAACCGAACAGGTCTCTGATACGGTTCAATGATGGGCCCGATTCATCACGGTGGCTTAGAAGCTGGGCCTGAATACCTCCCAACTCAGCTATTTGCTTGAGATCATCATCGTCACCGGTATTGTAAAAAAGCACGTTTCCTGCCGGTCGCCGGAGGAAATACGCATGGGTATTTAACGTGCCCATGCTATGGATCGTGCTTTGCCATAAATCTTCTTGTAACTGTTTCATGGCCGTCATTCTTGTTACTGAAAAGCTTTAACTTTTCTACGCCGATGCCGGATGTTTCATTTTCATGTAGACGCCGCCGACTTCGAGCTCTTCAAGCATCTGGCGCAGCCTTTTTTCTTTTGTTTCCTGGCGCTTGGCGCGGTTTATCCAACCGACATAGTCATTCTGCTGATAGGCGGGACGCTCTTGATAGGCTTCCATCAAGCCTTTTTCGTCCAGAGCCTGTTTGACAAAATCCGGCATCGGGTATCGCGGTCGCTTCAATTTGAAATAGTCCCTACCCACCTCTCCGTCTCTCTATTCTTCCGCTTCAACAGGCCTGACAGCTTGCTCCATCTTATACATACTCCATATATATATTATAAATGTGGAGTATAGTTAACATAGCTGCCGATAACAGAAAGGTCTGTCACTTGGCACTCAAACACAACAAACTCAAACTTTTCTACAGTTCTCCAAACAACGCATTGAACAAGGTTCAAATGCAGGCTTGCCGTCTGCACACCAAAAAATGAAAAGGAAGAGAAAAAGACTCTGGATTCCCGATTAGATCCTCGATTAAAAATGTCGAGGACAAGCGTCGGGAATGACCGTTCAGGGTACATTGACTATTTTGTTTATCTCAACAGGAGACAATAAAAATGAGTGACCTAAAAGCCTACATCCGTAAAAGAAAGAAGTCTGACGTTGAGTTCAAAGATGGCTTTGATGAAGGCTACAAAGCGTTCAAGATAGGGGTACTGCTCAAGGAAGCTCGTGAGGCTTCAGGCCTGACGCAAGAAAAAATGGCTGAGAAACTACATACCCGGAAGTCGGCTATTTCCAGAATCGAAAACCATGCCGAAGATATTCGCTTGTCCACTTTGGAAAAATTTGCATCCGCACTGGGACGCAGTCTTGAAATATCAATACGATAAGGGCTGCGAGGGGTGCCTGTTTTTCTGAGCCAGCGACGTTCGTCTGGTGTTATCCGCCTACCAGGGACGTCAAGACAGCAGGGACTGCCGCGGTGGGAGGATTCAAATTGGAGAACATCAAGGTGGCGGAAACGGCCCAGTCGATGAAGGGTTTGGGGTAGATGCCGAGAAGCAGGGTGCCGGCGATACTGACGAAGATGACAACTTTAAGTGGGGTTGATACCGAGAGCGGCGTGGGATCGTGGGGTTCGTTGATGTACATCTTTTTGACCACGACCAGGTAGTAGTACAGGGAGATGACGATATTGATCAGCCCCACGATCAACAGCGTGTAGAGTTCCTGTTCGATCGCCGCGACGAAGATATAGAGTTTGCCGATGAATCCGGCGAGCGGCGGCACGCCGGCGAGCGACAACAGAAAGATCAGCATGGCGGCCGCGAGAAACGGCGATCGTCGATTCAACCCGTTGTAATCTTCAATCTCATCGCTCTTGATCAGGTTGCTGACGCCGATGACGACGGCAAAGGCGCCCAGGTTGGCAAACAGGTAGGTGAGCAAATAAAAGAGTATCGCGTCACTGCCTTGTTTGGTTCCAGCCGCCAGGCCGATCATGATGTTGCCGATTTGCGCAATGCCGGAATAGGCGAGTAACCGTTTGATGTTCTTCTGGGCGATGGCCACGATGTTGCCGTAGGTCATGGACAAGATAGAGGCCACGACGAACAGGAGGACCCACATGGGTTTAAACGTCGCGAGCGCCACGTAGAACATTCGAATGAGAATGGCTAACGCCGCACCTTTCGGCGCGATCGACAGAAAGGCAGTGATGGGTGTGGGTGCCCCCTGATAGGTATCGGGAATCCAGGAGTGAAAGGGGACCGCACCGATTTTAAAGCCCAAGGCGGCAAAGATCATGATGAAGCCGATGGCCAGCCCATAGCTGCCGGGCGTCGACACCATTTCGGAAAACACCAGCGTTCCCGTCTCTCCATAGACGAGACTGATTCCATACGCGAGCAACCCCGCGGTGAACACGCCCAGGATGAAGAACTTCAGCCCCGCTTCGTTGGATTTCTGATCTTCCCGCAGATAGGCCACCAGGATGTAAAAGCCGAAGGTGGAAAATTCCAACGTGACGAATACGGAGAGCAGGTCTTGCGCCGAAGCCATGAACATCATGCCCAAGGCCGACATCATGACCAGGAAGTAATATTCGCCTTTAAAAAACTTGAGCGATTTGACGTAATCGATCGAAGCCAGCAAGACCAGCGCCGTTGCGATCAAGATGAAAATCTTGAAGAAGATCGCAACCCCATCCAGGACAAACGTGTCTTTGAACAGCGCGCCCTGGACTCCGGTGTAATCGAACCAGATCAGGCTGACGAGCGTGGCGATGACGCCACCCACACTCAGGTAGGCCAGGTTTTCATGGTCGATCTGTTTAAAGGTAAAGTCGACGACCAATACCACGCACAACCAGATGGTGAGAAAAATCTCGGGTGCCAAGAGGAGGAGGTCTGAGCCCGATAGGGTGAGGTCGAAGGTCATCTTAGTTTAGTACTTCAGCATTTTGTGAGGCCTGTTCGTGATTAAAGATGACATCACGAACAGAACGAAGCTCATAATCCCTCCCCTTTGTAAGGGGAGGACAGGTGGGGTAGAGTCCGAGTAACAGCCGAACAGTTTGCCTGGGTCGCATCCCCTTCGGCGGCCAGAGTCTACCTCCCCTCCGCCCCTCCTTACAAAGGAGGGGGACTTTGGAATGATCAAGCAAGGGAAGTAAGCTGACGAATCACAATAATATCCCCCCATAATTCACTCAAGCGTTCGTAGTTTAAGGAAATAATCCCGTGGTATTTTGGGTGATCACCGGAGCCACGTGATTGATTCGATCCAACATCGGCACGACCGTCGATCGCACGACGTTGTAAAAGTGCATGGGGAAGATGCCAAAAAAGATGCTGCAGCCGATCATCACGAGCAGAGGGAGGCGATCCACCCATTGCGACGTGTCACGGGCATGCGCATATTCAGGCGACATGTTTCCGTAAAACAGCCCACGCATCATTTTAAAGAGATAGGCCATCGTCAACACGATCCCCAGCACGGCCACCACCACCTGGAAGGGATATTTCTCCCATGCGCCGACGATAATCATGATTTCGGCAATAAAGTTCACGGTGCCCGGCATCCCGACCGATGCCATACAGGCGATAACAAAGGCCCCGGCCAGGAACGGCATATTCTTGACCAGTCCTCCCAGGGATGGAATGTCCCGGGTATGGGTCTGGTCATATACCCAGCCTGCCATGGCGAAGAGCATGCCCGTGGCCAAGGCATGTGCAAACATGTAAATCACCGCGCCGGTCAGGCTGATGTAATCCAAGGCGGCCATGCCCAGGAACACGTAGCCCATGTGACTGGAACTGGAATAGCCGATGACGTACTTCGTGTCTTTGGCGAAATACGCGACAAACCCGCCATAGACAATGCTGAACACGCATAGCACCGCGGCGATGGGCATGAGTTCCCGCGTGGCTTCAGGAAGGATTTCGTACGCCACGCGAATAATGGAGAAATGGCCGAGTTTCATCAGTACGCCGGCGTGCAACATGCTGGTCGCGGCCGGGGCCGCGGCGTGGCCGACGGGAGACCATGAATGCAAAGGCCAAATGGGCGCGATGGACGCGAAACCGAAAAAGACCAGCAACCAAATAATCGTCGCCAGCGTTCCATCAAAATGGGCCACTTCCCGCAGCACCAGAATATCGAACGTTTGGACGGGCGAGAAATGATAAATCAGCAGAATGCCCATCAACGCGAACATCGCCCCAGCCGAGAGGAACAGGGTGAGTTTCATCGCGGCGTATTCTTTGCTGTTCGACCCGAAGTTCAGAATGAACCCGACCGAATCCCTAAGCTTGCGGCCTTCGGAATCGGTCATGCCCAAATACCCCTTGGTATGACTCCCCCACACGCCCAGCAACAAATACATGGGCAACACCGACATTTCATAAAAGAAGTAGAGGAAGAACAGGTCCAGCGACATGAAGACCCCGATGGTTGCCGCCGCCAGGATCAGCAGGAAGATATAAAATTCCTTGGTGCGATCCTTGATGTGCCATGAAATAAAGACACCCGCAAACAGTAGAATGGTCGATGCAAAAACCAGGGGAGCCCCAATCCCATCCACTCCGATATGAAACGCGATACCCAGTTCCTCGGACCACGCCCACTTGGTAATGAATTGAAAGCCGCCCTGGTCGGGATCATAGGCCAGAAAAACGTAGAGAGAGGCGAGCAGCGCCGTCCCGGCGGAGGCCACGGCCACGGCACGCACCAGAAGCGGCTCGCGATTGGGAACAAACAGCAACACGACCGCCCCCAGGAACGGGGCAAACAAGGTTGCCAGTAAAGCCAACTGTCCCATCTCCTAGTCCTTCCCTCCGGATTCAGGGGTGACTGGATTGCGGATTGCGGATTGCGGATTGTGGATTGCCATCGCTCAGTCCTTTCCTCCGGGTTCATTGGTTACGGCATGAGACAGCAGCATCCGGTCCCGTTCAATGCTCGCGAGAGATCCGCGATCCAACCGGTCCACCACGGCCTGCACCGATCCATTGACCATTCGCAAAAACGGTGAGGGGTATAACCCGATCCAGAAAATCATCACACACAGAGACACGGCAATCATCGATTCGCGTCGAGTCAGGTCCTTGAGCACTTGAGGGACTTTTTCGCCGATGGGTCCGAACATCGCTCGCTCGTAATACCACAGGAAATAGACTGCTGCGAAGATCACTCCCGAGACGGCTACGACGCCATACACCCAATGCGCTTGAAAGGCGCCGAGCAGGATCAGAAATTCCCCGATAAATCCATTGGTTCCGGGCAATCCTATCGAGGCCATCCCGATGATCAGAAAGAACGTCGCCAACAGGGGCATCTTTGAAGCAAGGCCTCCGCAATTTTCGATGAGCGTATTGCCGAGCCGGTTATAGAGAAATCCTGCGAAGAAAAAGAGCCCTGCGGTGGTAAACCCCAAATTGATCATTTGCAGCAAGCTGCCTTGCAGGCCCTGGAAATTCAAGGCAAACAAACCCAACACGACAAACCCCAAATGGCTGATGCTGCTGAAGACGAGCAGGCGCCTGAAATCCGGTTGCATAATGGCGATAATCGCGCCCCAGACGATGGCGGCCATGGCCAAGCACATGACAATCACCACGACGGTGTCATTGGTCGAGGCTTCCGGCAGCAACGGGAAGGTAAACCGCAGGAATCCATACGTTCCCAACTTGACACCCGCCAACACCACGGACATTCCGATCGGCCCTTGCACGAGCGCATCCGGCAACCACGTGTGGAAAGGAAAGACCGGAGCCTTGAAGGCCAATCCCATGAAGATGAGCCAAAAGATCAAAATCTGATCCTCAACCGGAATGGGAACTTGCAGCAAGGCTAATAAGTCGAAGCTGTAGGTATTCGTGACCTCATGGTAATTCAAACTCAACAGCGCGAAACCGACCAACATGAACACGCTGCCCAACAGGGTGTACAACACGTACTTGAGCGCGGCATATTCTTTTTCCTCGCCGACACCCCACAGTTTAATCAGGAAATAGCTGGGCACGAGCATGAGTTCCCAGAACACGAAGAAGAGAATCAGGTCGATGGAAACGAAAATCCCCATAATCGTCGTTTCCAAAGCCAGGATACTCATAAAGTACGGTTTGACGTTGTCCTGAACGGCGTCCCAGGAATAGAGAATGATCAGAACCGTGATGAAGGCCGAGAGGCCGACGAACAAGACGCTGATGCCGTCCACGGCGAGGTGATAGGAAATACCGAGAGCCGGAATCCAATTCAGCCGTTCGCTGAATTGCATGGCCGCGGATTCCGGTATGAACCGGAGCAACACGAGGACGGCGAGAGCCAACTCGAACACCGCGATTCCCAATGCAAACTTCTTGATCAGGTTGGTATCCCGCTGCGCCCACAACCCGATCGCCCCGAGAAGCGGGAGAAAGAGCAGGATCGACAAAATCGGAAATCCAAATTGCAGTTCTTCAAGCATCGTCGATGACTCAACCCTACAGAATAGAGGTTCCGGTCAACCACACCAGGAGAAAATGCGTGAGAAGAAAGAGGCCGATGACGATCACGGCGGCGTAATGATTGACCGACCCGGTTTGTAATCTCCGCCATGACCAGGCCGCCAAATGATTGGCATACCCGATCACGTTGAGCCCCCCGTAAATCACGTGTTTCTCGGTCCACGTCACTCCTGCCGCACTGACGTCGGCCCCATGACCGATCCCCCTGATGAAGCGATCGATCACGTGTTGATCGATCCAATCCCAGAGGCGGGCGAGGCGTTTACAGGGCTCGACGAAGACGGCATCGTACAGTTCATCCACGTAGTATTTATTCAAAAGAGTTCGATACGCCCCGGCATACCGTTCCGACCAGTTATCCGCCGTCCCGGGTTTGATCGCGTACAGATAGTGCGCCAACCCCCAACCACTCAACGCGATCCCGATGGCCACCGCCATCAATCCGATGATGGTTCCCACGTCGGCGTCATGCGTCACCGCTCCCAGGGGAGTGGCCACGGATTCCAAAAATCCATGGAACCAGCCATGTTCCGGCGGCACGCCCAGAAACCCGCCCAGCACGGAGAGCCCCGCCAGGATCATGAGCGGCACGGTCATGACCGGCGGCGACTCATGAATATGACGTTCCACCTTCGGATCAACCCGGGACTGCCCGTAAAACGTCATATAGGTGAGACGGAACATATAAAAGGAAGTCAGAAACGCGCCGACCGCCGCAAAGAGATAGAGCACGTAATGGTGCTGGACAAAGGCATGCGCCATAATTTCGTCTTTACTCCAAAACCCCGCCAAAGGCGGAATGCCGGCAATGGCCAGGGTGCCGATGAGAAACACGGCGTGCGTGACGGGAATTTTTTTGGAGAGCCCGCCCATCTTTCGGATGTCCTGTTCCCCTTCGAGCGAATGGATCACCGCACCGGCGGAAAGGAAAAGGAGCGCTTTGAAAAACGCGTGGGTCACGAGATGGAAGATGGCGGCGATATACGCTCCGACCCCACAGGCCAAGAACATGTAGCCCAGTTGACTGACGGTCGAATAGGCCAGCACCCGCTTGATGTCGTTTTGCACCAGCCCGATCGTTGCGGCAAATAACGCGGTCAGGCCACCGATGATCCCCACCGTCGCCATGGACACGGGGGCCATGTCGTATAACACGTGAGTGCGTACCACCATGTACACCCCGGCCGTGACCATCGTCGCGGCGTGGATCAACGCGCTCACCGGCGTCGGGCCCTCCATGGCATCGGGCAGCCACGTATACAACGGAATCTGGGCGGACTTCCCTATCGCGCCCACCAACAAGCACAGCGTAATGGCCGTGGCCATTTCGATGGAGAGTTGGTTCGCGTTTTCGAAAACTTTCAAGTAATCCAAAGTCTTGAAATTGACGAAGACCAAAAAGATCGCGAGCAGGAACCCGGCGTCGCCGATCCGGTTGACCACAAACGCCTTGGTGGCCGCCTTGGCCGCAGAGACCTTATTGAAGTAGTACCCGATCAGGAGATAGGAGCAGAGGCCGACTCCTTCCCATCCGATGAAAAGCACCAGGAAATTGTTCCCCATGACGAGCAACAGCATGGAAACCATGAACAGATTCATGTACACGAAGAAGCGGGTAAACCCGTCTTCTCCATGCATATACCCGATGGAATAGACGTGAATCAGAAATCCGACCCCCGTCACCACCATCAACATCACGGCGGTCAGCGGATCGATCAGAAATCCGAAATTGACGTGCAGGTCGCCGCCGAAAATCCACGAATAGGCAATGACTTCACGGGGCGTGGGATCGGAAAGCACGCCGGCGACCACCGCGACGGCACAAAGAAAAGAGAGCCCAATGGACCCGACCGCAAGACGGCCGGCCAGGTCAACGGCATAGCGATGACCGAGCAGGCCATTCACCAGCACCGCGATAAGAGGGAAGACCGGTATGAGAATAACGAGAAGATCCGACACGTTACCACTTCAACAGATTAATCTGATCGACGTTCGTCGCAATTTTTCCACGGAACACCACGATAATGATCGCCAAACCGACGGCGGCCTCACCGGCCGCGATCGCGATCACGAACAACGCCGCCAATTGGCCGGCCATCGACGAGAGGTAATGGGAGAACGCGACAAGATTGATGTTCGCCGCATTCAACATGATCTCGACCGACATCAGGACAATGATGAAATTCCGGCGGATCAGGACGCCCAACAATCCCGTCATAAACAGGATGAAACTCAACGCCACGTATGCCGAAAGAGGGATCATGACGAGCCGCTTACGTTGACCTGTCGGCCCCGGCAGTCGGAGCAGCCGGGGTTTTGGCCAAGACGATTGCCCCGATAATGGCGCCTAAGAGAAAGACCCCCACGATCTCGAACAACAACAAATAGTCGCTGAACATGGTGAGACCCACGGCGTGACTCGGCCTGGTCTGCAACACGACATCCGGGGTCGCGGTCCCTTTGGCTCCGCCGTAGGGGGTTTGAAACACCAGAATGAGCAATTCGCCGAGAATCGCGACGCCGGCGAACAGGAAAAATGGATATTTCTTATGCAGATACTGTTCTTCGGTTTTCAGGTTGAGCAACATCAGGACAAAGAGATAGAGCACGAGGATGGCCCCGGCGTACACGATGATTTGCACGGCAAAAAGGAACTCGGCATTGAGTAACACGAAGAGCCCGGCCACGTGCAGGAGTAACGAAAGCAGGCTCAGGCCGCAATGGACAGGATTTCTCAAGGCGATCGTGAAAATACCCGACAGGATACTCACGGTCGCAAAGTACCCGAACAATAAATAGATCATCATGAAATACTAAGAGTCGGAGGCCTCGGTTTTTCCTATGGGTTGCGGGAAATTATAGCGGTAGGCGCGACTCTCCGCATCATCTTGTTCCTGATTATGGGCATAGAGATACTTTTTGGCGTCTTCAAGATGTTGCTCACCGATTTCGTAGAGTCGCTTCTTGTCGAACAGGAGGGTTCGTTTATCATGAGTCGAATACTCATACATCTTCGTCATGGCCAAGGCATTGACCGGACAGGCTTCCACGCAATACCCGCAAAACACGCATTTGGTAATATCAATGTAAAACTCGGTCGCATACCGTTGCAGCGGCAGGGACTTATCTTCTTCACTGATGACCTTGATGCACCGGGACGGACAGGCTACCTCGCAGAGATCGCACCCGACGCACCGTTCCTGCCCATTGTCGTACCGCAACAAGCCCAATGCGCCACGATGCGCGTCAGGGATCGTTCGCTTTTCACGAGGATACTGGAAGGTCATCGGACGATGAAACATGTGCTTGAACGTGACCTTCATCGCTTTCCAGATTTCGCGGAACAGTACCGCGTCCAATAATCGTTTCGTTTGAGTTGGAGTATCCATAGAAAAGAGACTCTCCTAAATTTTTTCGATCGTGACCTGCGTCGATTTGAAATAGGGAACGCGCGTCACGGGGTCTACGACGACCCGGACCAAATCCTTGACCGGAGGATCATTGAAATGTTCAGGAAACGCGCAGGTTCCCGGCAACATATTGACGTCGGCTTCCACACTCAACTCCAGGCTTCCCTGATCCGATGTCACGCGAACGCGCCCGCCATCGGCAACGCCCAACCGTTCACATTCTTCCAGAGACATCCGTAACGCGCCGGTATTCGGCGAAATATCCATCAACCCGGAAGCTTTCGTGGACAGTTTCCCCGAATGATAGATGAGTTGAATCAATTTCAGCCCATAGGGCCGACCCGACCCTTGAGCATGGCCATCGACGGCATACCGGGCACCGACCGAATCCTGATAGCCGTTCCGCAGGTACGTAGTGGGGTCGGCGGCGACGGGTTGAGGTTGGCCCAGATTATAGTAGCCGGGGAGCAGCTTTCGAATTTCCGTTTGAATATCCTGCGTTGTTTCATAAGGCAGTGAATGCCCCATGCCGTTGGCGAGCCCTGCCATGATGTGCCAATCCAATGCGCTCTCGCCCAACGGGTCCAACGCCGGCCTGACGAATTGCACCATCCCTTCCTGATTGGTGACGGTGCCGTCCTTTTCCGCAAACGTACACGCCGGGAACACTACGTGCGCATACTGTGCCGTCTCCGTCAGGAAGGGGTCCTGACAGATCAACAATTCCAACTGGCTCAAGGCCTCCTCCACGCCGAATGATTTGGGAAGCGTAGCCAATGGATTTTCTCCCACCACGTAGAGGGCTTTAATTTTTCCGGCACGACAGTCCTCTAAAATTTCGATAAGGGATTTGCCTGCTTGTGCGTCCGGCAACGCCGCGCCCCACGCTTCGGAAAATTTTTGCTGTGCCGCGGCATGATCATAGGCCACGGGTCCAGGGAGGAATTCCGGCGCGACCCCCATATCCACGGCTCCCTGCTCATTCCCCTCTTCGGTGAACGTGTTGATTCCACATCCGGGCTTATTCAATTTTCCCGTCACCCAAGCCAGGTCGATCAGGGATAACGTATTGTCATAGCCGTTGTGCTGGCGCACGATCCCCTCTCCACACACGATAATCGAGCGCGGGGCTTCCGCAAACACTCTGGCAACCTCCTGAATCATCTCGATCGAGACCCCCGTTTCCCGGGCCACGGTTTCCAGCGAAACCGCATCGGCGGCGGCTTTCAAGGCAGCCAAGGCTTCAGGGGCCTGAGAGACCAGGTCAGAATCAATGAGATCCTGCTCCAGGACCGATTTGACCAATCCCTTGACGAACGTTCCTTCCGTCCCCGGTTTGACCATCGCCGGATGCGACGCCAACTTGGCCAGGTTGGTTTGCATGGAATCCACCACGATGACCGACGCATTATAGGTGCCGATAGCGGCTTTCACCCGCAGGCTGGCCACAGGATTCGTTTCCGTCACGTTGGCCCCCACCACCAGGATGGCCTTGGCTTTCGTGATATCCGCCGAGGTGTTCATCATACGGTTGATCCCGAGGGCGTGATGAACCGCTCGCACAAAATTCATATGACCGTACCGTGCGCTACTGTCGAGGTTGTTCGTTCCGAGCACGGTCCGCATGAATCTTTGGAAGACGTAGAGCTCTTCATTCGTGCACCGTGCCGTGATCAAGCCCGCAATGGCTTCAGACCCGTATCGCTCTTTGACGTGCGTCAGTCGCTCAGCAGTCGTCTCCAAGGCTTCGATCCACGGTGTGGGGACCAGGCCCGCATCTTTCCGAATGAGCGGCTCCTTCAGTCGATCTTTACTGTCAATAAACTGAAAGCCGAACCGCCCCCGTACACAGAGCCCTCCGTGACCGTTGATCGTATCCCCTCGATCCCCCCATTTATTTTTCCAGGATAAGGGAGAAGTCACTCGTACGACTTCCGTATCCTTGGTTTCCACGTACATCTGACAGCCGTCACCGCAGTAATTGCAGGTGGTCGTGGTTTTTCGGAGTTGCCAGGGCTTATACACGTATTTTGAAAATTTATTGGTAATCGCTCCCACGGGACAGACCGCGAGACAATCACCGCAGAATTCGCAGTCCAGGGCGTGATCACCCTTGGCCACGACCTGCGTAAACCCGTCCTTCTTCATGAACTGCAAGGCGTCAATGTGCTGCACGTCCTTGCAAATATTGACGCATTCCCCGCACGCAATGCAGCGATTCATGTTGAAGTCGAGCACCAGGCTGCGCGTATCTTCCGGAATATTTTTCTGTTTGGCGTTGGCCAGATCGGTGACCTGATGCTCGAACGCCATGTCCTGCAGTTCGCAATGCCCGTCCGCGTCGCAGACCGGACAATCCAGCGGATGCACGGACAGATGTTTTTCAACGGCTTTTTTCCGAGCCGCAAACAGATCATCCCCATCCGTACGAATCACCATCCCTTCGGTCGCTTTGGCGGTACAAGAACGCACCGGCGACTTCTTCCCTTCCTGCAGGACCAGACACATGCCGCAGGATCCAAAGGGATCGAACGTGTAGTGGTAACACATGGCCGGGACGATTTTGCCCATGCTGGAAATCACGTCATACAGCGAAACCCCTTCTTTCGCGGTGACGGTTTCGCCGTCGATATTCAGGGCAATCGTCGCGGCTTCGGTATCGGGTGTCGTGACCGGTTTGAGTGCCATCTATCTCTCCCGCATTTGTGGATTATGGATTTTCATCGCCGTGACCCGTTATCGATCGCATTCTCCCATGACGATATCATACGACCCGAAAATCGTGACCGCATCGGCGATCATGTACCCTTTGGCCATGTAGTCAAACGCACCCATATGGATAAAGGACGGGGACCGAATCTTCAGGCGATACGGATTCCCTCCCCCCGTACTCACGATATAAAACCCCAGTTCACCTTTATGAGCTTCGGTTCCGCAATAAATCTCCCCGGGCGGCGCATCGAACCCTTGTGAAAACAGTTTGAACTGCTGGATCATGGATTCGAGATTGGTAAACACTCGATTCTTGGGCGGCAGGGTGACGCTGGGCACCTCGGCCATCACCGGTCCTTCCTTCGGCATTTGATCCATGCACTGACGAACAATCTTGATGCTCTCACGCATTTCCTCAATGCGGATCCAATACCGATCATACGTGTCACCGTTTTTGCCGACCGGCACGCTGAACTCGCACTTGGGATAGGCCCCATACGACTCGTATTTGCGCAAGTCATAATCGACGCCTGACCCCCGCAGCGTCGGCCCGCTCAACCCATAACCCAACGCGTCCTCCGCCGAGATGACCGCCACGCCCACGGTCCGAGCCAGCCAGATACGGTTTTTTTCCAGGAACACCACGTATTCATCAATCTTGGGAGGAAAGTACGCAAGAAAGTCCCAAATCTTGGTCTCCAACGAGGCGGTAAAATCCCGTTCCACGCCACCGATCCGATACCAACTGGTCGTCAGCCGCGCCCCGCACAGTTCATCGAACCAGTCGAGCAGAATCTCGCGGTCGCGGAACGTGTAGAAAAACACGGTCATCGCCCCAATATCAAGCGCCTGCGTCCCCAACCAGAACAAATGCCCGATAATCCGCTGGACTTCCGCCACGATGGTGCGCAAATACTCCGCCCGCTCGGGCACGGTTACGTTCATCAGTTTCTCAACGGCCCGACAATATGCAAAGTTGTTGTACATCGCGCAGACGTAGTCGAGACGGTCCGTATGAGGAATAAATTGGTGATACGTCCCATGTTCGGCGAGTTTTTCCACTCCCCGATGGAGAAAGCCCATGACCACCGTGGATTTCGTAATCCGCTCTCCTTCAAGTTCGAGAATCACTTTCAGCACGCCATGCGTCGCAGGATGCTGCGGCCCCATGTTCAACAACAGTTCCTCGGTCCGCAGGATCGGAAGATCCTTGGTTTCCGGATGGGCCGGGTCGACTTTATAGACGGTTTCGCGTTGGTCCGGTAAGTACGCCATGGATGCTCTCGAAGTGTGCCTGCTCGTCAGGGAGCCGTGCCTTCATTCAAAAAATCAAACGTATCGCGCCAGCCCTTCCCTTGCAACGGGAAATCCTTTCGTAGCGGATAGCCTTCGGGAAAGTCATCCGGCATCAGAATCCGCCGCATGTCCGGGTGGTTATTGAAACGAATGCCCATCATGTCGAACACTTCCCGCTCCATAAACTCCGCGCCCGGCCAAATACCCGTCAACGAATCCACGTAACAATCGTGTTCCGGAACCCGCGTTTTCACGCGAAGGCGATGGCGATGGCGGATGGAATAGACTTCATAGACGACTTCAAAGCGCTCGTCCTCATCCGGCCAATCCACCGAGCTGACGTGCACGATGTAATCGCAATCCATGGACGGATCATCCTTCAGGAAACGGCCAATCGCGTGCAAGGCTTCGCGCTTCACCGTCACGGCCAGATCACCCCGCCATTCCTGGGCATTCAGGAACCCGTCAGGAAATCGGGCTTGGATGTTTTCCGCAAGAGGATGCATTACCCGGTTGCCTTCTCCTTGGGCCTGACCTGTTCGGGCTGTTTGGTAAAAACCCGCTTCTGCATAATCTGATCTTGAAGCTTCATGATCCCGTCAAATAAGGCTTCGGGAGTCGGCGGGCATCCGGGCACGTAAATATCGACCGGAACGAATCGATCCACGCCTTGAACCACGCTGTAGCTATCGTAAATATTCCCGGACGTGGCGCAGGACCCCATGGAAATGACGTATTTGGGTTCGGGCATTTGGTCGTAGATTTTGCGAATGACCGGAGCCATACGCCGGCACACCGTGCCCGCCACGATCATCAAATCTGATTGGCGGGGAGAGCCACGAAACACGCCGGCCCCGTACCGATCGATATCATACCGGGAAGAGACCGAGGCAATCATCTCAATCGCGCAACAGGCCAACCCGAACGTCATCGGCCAAAGCGATCCTTTCCGCGCCCAATTCGCAACTTTTTCCAGAGACAGCGTGATGACACCGATATCGCCGTCTTTCTCATGCTTTTTTCCTATTTGTATCAGCCCCATGGATTCCTCGTTCTCCGTCGTCCTTTTACCAGGCCCCGATCATTCCGAGCCGCACGGTCCTAATCCCACTCCAACGCGCCTTTTCTCCACGCATACACGTAGGCCACGACAAAAAGACCGATAAAAATCATCATTTCAATGAGACCGATCACGCCAAGCTGGTCAAAGGTGATGGCCCAGGGATAGAGAAAAATGACTTCGATGTCGAAAATAACAAACAGCATCGCGATGACGTAATACCGGACGGGAAACGGCATCCGAGAATCGGAAAACGGCTCGCTGCCGCATTCATAGACGCTGAGCTTTTCAGCTTCGGGATACTTCGGTTGGACGAGATAACTCAGGACGAGCGTCACGACCCCAAATCCCAAGGCCATGATAATAAACACGACTATTGGCGAATATTTCGCTAGATAGTCTAAAAACAGATCAAGCCCGCCGACCATGAGGATTTGACCTCGCAAGAGTCAAAAACTTCAATCTTTTCGCAGAATTCTGAATCGTAGCACCTCATTTTCCAACGAATCAAGAGAACAAAAGACCTACCATCCCGGCATCAAAAGCCCCAATCCCATAATTCCCTTGGGGAAAGAATCGGCACATCCCCGCGAAACGGGAACCTGGAGGTACGATTTTTCAGGATACGGTAGAGGAAATGGGAATGAGAAGGAAGGGCTCGTTACGATTTCCGCATATCCTGTGGCGGGCGTTTCAAGCCTTTGGGAGGCTCCGACTGCGAACTTTCCCATTCATTCGTCAGGGGAAAGACCGCCTTGGCTTTCTGACGCCGATGGATCTGCGTTTGAATGCGCTTTGGTGGATCCGGTAATCCCGAATCTTTTCGCAAGTTTATATTCTTCTTCGACATCAAACACCCTCTTGTTTCACTATCTTAGCATGATCCTCTCAAGCATCCAACGCTACGGAACGGGCGCGGACCACTGCGGAATACGCGAAGGCTGCTCTTCCAGATGGCTGGTATCATAGATCCGTTCATTTCCGGTGAGGCCGTCCTCGTCCGGGTCCGACCACATCTCGCCTTTGCCTGTTTCAAATTCCCCATTCCCGTTGCGATCCAACCAGTAAAACAACGGCGCCCCCACCGTCACGACGACCGGTGTGCCGAATTCATCCAGCCAGACCTTGTAGGTTCGCCGGGCGGTCATATAATTCACCACGCCGTCCCCGCCCATATCGAATTCCCGGAAGAACAAGTCATTGCGCCAGTCGTAATACGCCTTGACCTCACGGTCATCAAACTCTTCGGGCTCTTCCGGGAGAGGAGAAAAATCCCGCAAATGCGTTTCCTGCGAAGATTGGGAAGTCGAAGGACCCGATGGCGAAGTCGGGGCATCTTCCTGTCCATAAACCGGCAAGGTCGGTATGCCCACAGTCTCGACGAGAGCCCAGAGCATCACGAGGAGTGCGCCGTTCCACGTTCTCTTGTTGATCATGATAGAGACCCCTATGAGACTTGTTCCATAGGGGTATTATAACGGAAAAACCTCAAGCCGGCAGCACAGATCGTCCCCACGGGTTCGACTCTCCCGCTCCCCGGATTCAGACCGGATCCGGGCCTTGTTCTCAGGAGCCTGATACCCTTCGTTGTGAGGTCACGATTCCTTTGGCACAATAGCCCGTATGCCATCATCATACGCCGACGTCGTCTTTCCCCCAAGAACCTCTCAATCGTTTACATACCGTATTCCTGAATCGTGGAGTGCCAAGCCCACAGTGGGGCAATGGGTCCTGGCGCCGTTCGGGCCACGTGTCAAGCCGGGGATTATTGTCTCTCTTGCCGGGAACGTGAAGCAACTGCCCGTGGATCCGAGCCGTATTCGCGAACTGCATCTCGGCACGTCAGCGCAGTGGGACTTGGATCCCAAGCTCATTGCCTTGGCGGAATGGATGGCCGACTATTACCTGGCCCCAACGGGAACCTGCCTGGCGCTTGTCCAACCCCCGTGCCTCCCCTTTCGCAGCAACACTCGCTGGACCATGACCCCGCAAGGCCAACAACGCTTGGAAACCACCCGAACCGGCACCTCCACGCACAAACTCCTCGCCGCTCTTGCCAAACGTCCCAAAGGCCTGGCGCAATCAACCATTGAAACGCTGCTGGATAACCCCTCCACGATCTTGCAAAGGCTCAAACGACACAAATGGATTCAGGACCGGCAAGACTGGACCGAACTGCCGTTTCAAATCGACCCCACACCAACGCCACCCGTCAAGAACTTTCCGGAAGTCCCGGATGAAAGTCCCGGCCTTTTTTCATGGTTGAGCCGTTTTCAGCAACACCTTCAGGCCAAACGATTCAGTGAGGTGCTGACCACTGAATTGGAATTTCCGCACCCCCTGTTAGGCAACGTCATACAAGAAACAACGGCCCAGGCACGCACGGTCCTGGTGATTGCTCCGAATATCAACCAGTCAACGCGTTTGGTCGCGTATCTTCGGCACTCGATGAAACATCCGATAGGAGAGTTTCACAGCGGCCTTTCAGACAAACAGCGTTTTCAACACTGGCAAGCCATCAAACAAGGGCATTATCCCGTGGTCGTGGGGACCAGATCCGCGCTGTTCCTTCCTCTCCCTTCCCTGGGCTGCGTATGGGTCGAACATGAAGAGGATAGCGCGTACAAGGAAGATCCGAGTCCACACTATCACGCGCGGGAGGTCGCACGAAAAAAAGCCGAGTTGGACAACGCCGTGCTCGTGCTGCACACGCCTTACCCCACACTTGAGACCGTCCATCGCTTTGCGAACGACGACGAGTTTCCACGGACTTTCGCCGGGCGGACGAATCCGATTCAAATGGTCAGCCTTCAAGAGACTGCGTTCGGCACGCTTTTCTCCGATGCCCTGCAGAACGGCATCGAGCAGGCCCTGGCCCGAGGTGGCGGGATCGTGGTCTATCACAATCGTAAAGGGTTTTCTTCGTCCTTCACCTGTCGAGATTGTGGAACGGCGCCACAATGCCCGCGCTGCCGGATTTCATTCAGTCTCCGACAATCACAAATGCAGTGCCCCTATTGTGGGCAGGCCGAGCCCATACCGGCCGCGTGTCCAGCCTGTTCCGGCACTCGTTTAGAACCGGTGGGATTCGGCACCGAACGCCTTGAAGAAGAATTGCGACGTTTGTACCCCCACGCCACCATCGGACGCTATGACGGCAACACGATCCGGAGCGAATCCGCTGCACGCCGCATCCGAGAGCAATTTTCACAAGGGACAATTCAGATTATCGTTGGGACACAACTGCTCTTTCAAGCCTCACCGCTCACGCCGGTGAGATGCGTCGGCATCCCCTATGCGGACGCCGGCCTGCACGTTCCGGATTTTCGATCGTCGGAACGCGTGTTTCACCATGTACAACAGGCCGTCGATCTGCTGACGCCCGGCCTCTCCGGGTCCGCGATTATTCAAACGCGCCTGCCCTCGCACCCGGTGATGCACGCCATCGGTCAACAACAACCCAAGTTGTTCTACGACCATGAATTGGCCTTTCGCCGGCTGGTGGGGTACCCACCCTTCGGGCATCTCATCCAATTACACGTATCAGGCCAAGAGGCAACGGAAACCGAGGAGACCGCAAAAATATGGCGGCAGCATCTCACAAAAGAACTCGCACAGATGATCGTGCGGGGAGAGATGAAACGAGATGAACAGGACGCCATCCTGGGTCCCCTTGCCTCGCCCGGGGCCAAACCGCGAGAGCGCTCCCGCTATCATCTGTTGGTCAAAATCGCAGACGATGCCGCCGGCCGAACGCTCGTCCGACGGACGCTCGAATTGATGACGCAGAAAAAAACCTATCGACACATGAAATTCGGGGTGAACGTGGACCCGTTGGAAATAGTATAGGAAATGACCAGGAGATCGTAAGCGGAAGAGCCGTTACCGTTGCTTCCTTCGCTTGGTTTTGGCCTGATTGGACGTTAATGGGGTAGACGGGTCTTCGGTTTTGGGTTGGGTCCGACGATACAGGCCGTAGGCAAAGGTCAGCCAAAAAATTCCGGAGAACACGCCGAACAACACCGCCGTAAAGACCTTGCTCATCTCTTCGAGAGGCAGTTCGGGACCGAATTGCCGGAGTTCCCCTAACATGAGAAACGGCCACGCCAGGCTTTCAAGCCCCAGCAGCAGGGTGGACCACATCCAGACCTGAGCAACGCCGGAGCAGGTCTTCGCAAACACCACCATGAGCCCCACCACCACGACAACGGTCGCGCCCGGGGAGAGGCCGCCTTGAAGAAACCAGAGCCCTCCCGCGACGGCCATAGCTCCAAGAACGGCATTGACTAACAGGCGGACACGCAGGTTCGCCTCTACAGCATCGTCCGGCATAGACGCCACCTTAGCATATTTATTCTGATGCAGGCAGGGGCCTTTACAAAAATCGGGTCGTATGCGGCATGTCCCGGGCTTTGATTCGGAATGCGGCAGCTACAAATACCTCTACCTCCCCTCGCCCCTCCTTACAAAAGAGGGGAAAAGAACGGTGGCATGAGGCATGTCCTGGGCTGTGCCCCTACAACTACAGAGAGCACAAACGTAGCAGGGAGAACAGGTACCCTTAAAGGGAATCAATGGGAAAAGAAGGGTTTTCTTCTGTCTCGGAATGAGAAGAAGAGGGGCGGATTGAAGACAATTCGTTGGGATGGATCAAGGTCAAACAGTCTTCGGCCACCGGATCTTTATGAAATAACGCATAGATGGAAAACACGTTGGGTGGCTCTTCGCCTTGAGTCGACGGAAACACGACCGGCACTTCAACCCATGGCTTTGCCGTTCCCAGGCCGGCAATTCTCAGACGAACGGCCAACAACATATCGCGGACGCGGAGATCCCATTCATGCGGGTCAAGATCCAGGGATTTCGTGATGCTCCGATCCCACAAGGACTTCGTGATCCCGACGGCCACGTGAAATCCGATACGTTGGGCCTTCTTGGTGACATCGACAAGCAACCCGGCCTTGATGGCTTCCTGGCGAGAAGGAACGTGACGGGCCCTGGCCGGCTCACCTTCGCCTTTCTCATCGGACAGGAGCGCCGGATCCATCGTCTCCGCAAACAAGGCTTCGTGGATTTCGCCTTCCTGCACGGCCTCCTGGTTGACGCGACCCGAGTCAAATGCATCCACCGCATGCCCTCGGGCCATGAGAATGCCGTCATACACGGCCCGGGCAGACTGCGACCACGAGGCATCGAAGGCTCGGCCCCGGTAGGCCGCCTCCGCAGCTTTTTTCTCATCATGGGTTAAGGGACGAGTTGTATTCATACTAAGATTGATAAGGCTCAAGCGCGAACAAGTCAAGGGAGAAAACAATTTTTACTTGACAGAACCCATAACGGTTTGTCAGCGGCCAGGAAGAATTTGCGAAACCGCAAGCCCCCCTGGCATGTGTTGAATGAGAGCCGTGACACTCGCATCCATCGCGTTGAGGAAGGGGGCCGGGTACAACCCCACCCAAAACACGACAACGACCAACGGAATCATGGTTGCCGTTTCACGCCAGTTCAGATCCGGGAGCCGTGCGGCAACCGGCGTTCGAGACTGTCCCAGCGCCACGCGCTGCAACATCCAAAGCGTGTACGAAGCCGCCAGGACGATGCCGACCATGGCCAGCAACACCTTCACGAAACTGTCCGAGGACGTACCCACGAGCACCAGGAATTCACCGATAAAATTACACGTACCCGGCAAGCCGAACGACGCCACGGAGAACAGACAAAACAGTGCCACGAACCGGGGCATGGGTTTGTGGAGCCCTCCATAGTCATGAATCGACTGACTGCCCGTGCGGTCGCACAATTGCCCGATAGCCAAAAACAAGGCAGCGGTGGTAATGCCGTGGTTGAACATCTGGAGAACCGCGCCCTGGAGGCCCTGGCTGTTGAAGACGAAAATGCCCAGGGTCACGAATCCCATGTGGGATATCGAAGAATACGCCACGAGCCGTTTGATGTCGGACTGTGCCAAGGCCATGTACCCGCCGTAGAGAATGGCCGCGATCGACAACCATAAAATAAACGGAGCCAGTTGTTCGGACGCCCCGGGAAAGAGGGGCAGACTCAATCGCAGAAACCCATAGGCTCCCAGTTTGGTCAGCACCCCGGACAGAATGACGCTCGCGATCGGCGCTTCGGCATAGGCATCAGGCAACCAGGAATGAAAGGGAAGCATGGGCACCTTGATGGCAAACGCCAAAAAAAACGTGAGGAACAACCAATACTCCACGGCCGGGTCAATGACGTGGTCCGACAACGTCACCAGGTCAAAGGTCTGTCCTCCTGAGACGTATAGACCCACAATGCCAAGCAACAGAAGAAGCCCGCTCACAAAGCTGTACAGGACGTATTTCAAACCGGCCGCGCTACGACCCGGTCCTCCCCAGACCATCAACAGGAAATAGGCGCAGACCATCGTGAGTTCCCAGAAGACGTAGAAGAAGAGGAGATCCAGTGACAGAAACACCCCAAGCGCCGCAGATTCCAACAAAAGGATCAGAGCCATGAACGTTCGGACGTGTGTCCGCACGGCGTTCCAGGAGCAGAGCACGGCAATCGGACTCAGCAGGGTCGTGAGCAGGACAAGGAGCAGGCTGATACCGTCGACGCCCACGGCATAATGGACCTGAAGCGTCGGCATCACTTCGAATCGCTCGACGAATTGCATGTCCACCCTGGCGGATTCGAACCATCCCCAGACCACCAGCGACACCCCGAAGGTGAGGAGGGTGCTGGTCAAGGCGATACGCTTGACCATGTCTTCGCCCCGGACACACGACACCGCCCCGATCCCCAGCAGGGGAAGGGCAATCAGCCAACTCAAAAGGTGATCTGCAAACATCGAATCGATAAATCTCCTGACGCTGCCGAACCGTGCACGTCCTCCCGCTTAAAGCAACAGAAGACTCATGGTCACGACGAACCCGAAAATCAGCACGAGAATATTCCGTCCGACCAGGCTCGGTTCGAGCGCGGTCAACGTCTCTTCAACAACCGTCACCCAACGGTTGAGCATGTCGAGCATTTGCGGCACCTTCATCGTCTCGGCTAGACGGGAGAGCCGCTGCGCCGACCGGATCGTGGGATCCACCACGAAGGCGTCGTAGATCTCATCAACGTAAAATTTGTTCCAAAACAGGACATACAACTGCGTCTTCCTGCCGGCCGATTCGGGCACCCGTTGTCGAAAGGGCGACTGCGTCGAATAATACGCGAATATCCAACCTGCAAAAGCCACGCCCACCGACACCACAATCCAAATCGGGAACCCGGTCCCGGCACGGCTTTCGCTCAAAGCAACCCCGGCAGGAGTGACCGCCGGGGCCAGGAAGCCGGCGAACCAACTCCAAAACAGGAGCAACGTCACGCCCAGCAGGATCGTCGCCAGGACGAGGCCGCCCAGGATCGAACCGTCCACGAACCGGGGATGAAGGGACCGTTGCTCCAGGGCCGGTTGCCCTGCCGTCGACCAATACGTCCTCGGGGTATGGACAAAGACGGACGTGACACTGCGAAAGAGATAAACGGCAGCCACAAACACCGTGACCAGGCCGATGACCCGAAACCCGACAGTGGCGGAGGCGAAGCCCGTGACCCCCCACAAGGATTCATACGGTCCCGAAAACAGAATGAACGGAGGCAGGCATGCCAACAGGAAGGCCCCGCCGTACAAGGGGGCCATACCCCGGGCCGTGGGATGGGCTTCCCCATGTTCGCGAGCCGTTTGCACGGATTGCAGGGCATTGCCGGTGGAAAGAAAAAAGAACGCCTTGTAACAACCGTGCGCCAGCAGGTGAAAAATCGCCACGACGAACGCGCCCAGGCCGCACGTCATGATCATGAAGCCGATTTGACTCATCGTGGAATAAGCCAGGATCTTCTTGATATCTGACTGGGTCAAAGAGACCAGGCCCGCGAACAGTGCGGTGCTCGCCCCGATGATCGCGATCACCGCCATCGCGACGGGCGACAGCACAAGCAACGGGCTCAAACGCACCAACAGGAACGGCCCGGCATTCACCATGGTCGCGGCATGAATCAACGCCGACACGGGCGTCGGAGCCTCCATCGCAAAGGGCAACCAAACATGAAACGGCAGTTGTGCGGATTTCCCCATCGCACCCGTAAACAAACACAGCACAATGAGCGTGACGGCCCGCACTTGCAGGTCGAGGCCCAACCATCCCAACACGTTGACGGTATGGTCGGACAGGGCAGGTGCCTGTTCCAGGATCTGGGGAATATCGAGCGTCCCGAACGTCACAAAGGTCAGGATCACGCCAAGGCCGAACCCGACGTCGGCCACGGCGTTAACCAAAAAAGCCTTGGTCGCTGCGGCGCAGGCCGCGGGTCGTTCCGACCAATGCGCAATCAGGAGATAAGAACACAAGCCCATGACTTCCCAAAATACGTACAGCATGAGCAGATTCCGGCTCATCACCAGCATGAGCATGGAAAAGGTAAAGAGTGCAATGACCGCAAAGAACCGGTTATATCGGGGATCCCCGATCATATACCGGGATGAGTACACGTGAACCAGGCCACTGACCCCGGACACCAGCAGGAGTAACAACACGGTGAGTTGATCGATAAACAAACCCAGGTCGATCGTGAGGTTCCCGGACTGCAGCAGGGTATAGAGCGGCACGTCGATGGGACCGGACTGCCAGACCTGCGCAAAAGCCAGGACGGACAGAACGAAAGACCCCGCAATGGCGGGAATCCCGACCCTGTGGCCGTGCCCCTGAAAGCGGCTGCCGCTCAAGGCGAGGGCAACGGAGGCCAACAGCGGAAGAAGCGGGATGAAGAGATACAGAAACGCCATATCGACCGGCTCAGTTCAAGTTAGCGGGAAGCGCCGATTCAAAAATAATGCCCATCACCAGATCGCTTCCCGCACCCAACACCAAAATCCCGACCGTCAGGACGCCCAGGCTCATCCGTATCGGAAAAGGTGTTTCCCGGAGAACAGGCTCCGGCGAAGGGAGGGGGGCGGCCCACACCCGTTGAAACACTCGAAAAAAATACACGGCCGTCAGCAGGCTCGATGCAAAAATGGCAGCCACGGCGACGTACTGACCGGCTTCCAGGGCACCCATGACCAAATACCACTTCCCGAAAAACCCCGCGGTCGGAGGAACGCCGACCATCGACAAGGCCGACACGATCAACGCGGCCAGCACCCAGGGCATAGACCGGCGCAACCGGACAAGATCCGCAATGGTCGCCATGCCGCCCTGATAGATCACGGCTCCGGCCACCCCGAACAGCGCGGCCTTCATCAAGGTATCCGTCACCATATAGAACAAGCCGCCGGCGAATCCCATCTTGGTACCCAGGCTGAAGCCCACCACGAACAACCCCATGGAAGAGACGCTGGAATACGCCAACATGCGCTTGAAATTCTCTTGCGACACAGCAAGAAAGGCTCCGACCACCGCGGCCAGGGCACCGAACCAACCCAACACCTCCATGATCGGGATATGCGCGTTCAGCGTGGCGATCCCGAAAATCCAATAGGCAATACGAACGAACGCATACAACGGGACTTTCGTCACGACCGAGGTCAGTAACGGAGTCGACGAATCGGGCGCGTGGGTATAGGCATCGGGCAACCAGCCATGTAACGGGAACAACCCCATCTTGATGGCCAGGCCCAGGACGATGAACAACAACCCGGTGAGCACGGCCCGGGAGTCGATAACTTCGGGCAGCCGCGCCGCCAGGTCAGCCATGTTCAGCGTGCCGGTTTCCGCATAAAAATACCCCACCCCCAACAAATACAACGAAGCCCCGATCGTGCCGAGAATCAGGTAGCGAAACGCCGACACGAGGGACCGGCCGCCCGTGACTCCGACCAGGACGTACCCGGCCAGCGAGCCGATCTCCAAAAAGACGAACAGGTTGAACAGGTCCCCCGTCAACACCATGCCGCCCAGGGCCGTGACCAGGAGGAGGGCCAAGGCATAAAACGGGACCACCCGCCCCGGCAATTCCTTTTCCACCAACGGTCCCGCGTGAAGAAGCGCAATCAGGGAAACGACACTGATGGTCACCATCAGCAGCCCGCTGAATCCGTCCACTACCCACTCGATCCCGATAGGCGGCGGCCACCCGCCGAATTCATGAGACAAGGGGCCATGGGATACGGCTTCACGCAACACCACAACCGAGACCACGCTGAGCAGCAGGAGCGCGCCGAGGGCAATCGGCCTGCAGATTTTCGGATAGTTGAATCCGGCAACCGGGATCAGGATTGCCGCGAAAAAGGGAATGGCGAACAAATACCCGATCAGGTTGGCCATCATGACTGCTTCCCGAGCATCTGACCTTCTTCCAACGTGTGGTACTCCCGGTACAGGGCGATGACCATGGCGAGTGAGACGCCCAGGGTACTGACGCCGACGACGATCGCCGTGAGCATCAGGACGTGCGGGAGCGGGTTCGCGTACGCATCGGGGCCCAGGGCCGTGGCGGAAGGCAACAGGATCGGGATGGTGCTGTCCTTCTTCACCGCCAGCGTAATGAAGAACAGGATGATACTGGTTTGCATGATGTACATCCCGATCAGTTTTTTGACCAGGTTCTGATGAAGCACCATGATATACATGCCCAGGAGGAACAAAATGATGAACGCCACGAAATTGGGACGATGCAAAAGGAGATCAGTCACGCCGGGGCTCCTCGCTACGCAAACTAAAAAAAATCGAAACCGCGGTGGCGGCCACCGCCACCCCGACGCCGATTTCAATGCCCAAAATACCCCAATGCCTCCGTGCGGCGGCGTCCATACCCGGGATGGGCAGTGCCGCGTAATTCAAAAAGGCCTCTCCCAGCAGAAGGGGCAGCAGGCCGATACCGGCGTACAGCAGGATACCGATCCCGCCCCACACGATCGCGCGCCGTTCCAACAAGGCAGGGGAATGCTCCATACCGAAGGCAAGGACCAGCAAAATGAGACTGGCCCCGAACAACGTGCCCGCCTGGAAGCCGCCCCCGGGACTCTCGTGTCCATGAATGAGGACATACAGGGCAAACAGTTGAATAACGGGCGTGAACACCCTTGCAAGGGTGTGAACGATCACGCTCTCATGAGGCCGGATCATCTCGTCTCCGTAACAGCATCCAGCAGGCGATCCCTGCCGTAAAAATCACGGTGGTTTCCCCCAGGGTGTCGAAGCCCCGATAGTCGGCCAACACCGCCGTGACCACGTTGGGAGTATCCGTATCCTCCAGGCTCTTTTCCAGGTAGACGGGAGAGATATGGGCATTGGGCGGCGAGGCCGGATCCCCGACCACCGGCAAATCCACGGACCCGTACAGAAGCAGAAAACCCAGGATCCCCAAGCCGGCCAACGCGGCCACCCGGTCCCGCAGGTCCGTCCGGCTTTCTTCCTGATGGGATGTCAGGAACAGGGCCACCAGAAAGAACACGGTCGACAGCCCGGCGCCCACGACGGCTTCGGTGAAGGCCACGTCAACGGCCCCGAGTCCGGCCCAGAGCAGCGCCAGGAAAAAACTGTAGGCGGCCAGGATGAGCACGCCTCCGAAGAGGTCACGAATGAACACGGCCCCCATGGCCGTCACCACGGCCAGGAACAGGAGCAGGAGCAGGTAATCGTCGAGCAGGCTCACGTGTCCATCCGTGTCCAGGGTCTCACGCCCCTTCGTAGCGCGGCTCTCAGGGTCACGTGGGAAACGACCGGGTTCAGGTGCCACAGCGCGAGGAGAATCAAGAGGGTTTTCACGTCGGCCAGCGTCAAGCCCTGAAAAAGGGCGACGCCGCTCAAAGTAAAAACCACTCCGAGGGTGTCGGCAACGCTTAAGGCATGGGAACGGGAAAACACGTCGGGCAACCGGAGCATGCCGATAGCCGCAACCGTCAGGAAAAAGAGACCGATCGCGATCAGGATGACGTCGATAGTGAACATTACGGGGTCCTCTGCTGTTCCAGATATTTGCCTACGGCCAAGCCACCGACGACATTCAGCACGGCATACCCCAGAGCGATATCGACAAACATGTCCAACCGTTCATACAGGCTTCCCAAAATGGTCAACAGAATAACGGCTTTCGTCGAAATCCCGTTCAGGCCGAGGATGCGGTCGTAGACCGTGGGTCCCTCAAACACCCGGTACATATAGACGAGGATGAGAATGCAGAGGACCAGAAAGACAAAATGGTACAGCGTAAACATCAGGCTGACCTGTTCGAATGGAAGACGTCGTCGATTTTTTGTTCCATGGCTCCCGCCATCAGGTCGCCGGACGACTGATCATCCAGGGCATGCACCACCAATTCCCCGGAGACCACGTCGGTCGTGACCGTGCCCGGGGTCAACGTGATGGAATTGGCCAACAACACCACGGCATGGTTATTGCCGAGTTTCGTCCGGTACCGGATGAGCTTGGGATTGACGGGCAGCCGCGGATCGAGAATGACCTTGGTGATGTGAAGACCGCTCTTCATGATCTGCCAGAACAACCAGGGAGCATAGGCCGCAAGCCGCATGAGAGGCAGCGGCGGTTCATCCGGATGTCGCGGCTTGGTGTTGATCCAGGCGATCACGGCGGCGCCCAGCAACCCGACTGAGAGATGGAACGCGTCGATCTTGCCGGAAAGCAGGATCCAAAGCCCGAATAAAGTGATGGTTTTCAGGATGAACGTTCTTGCCGACATAGGGCTGCCTCCACAACCGTCGTTCGCAAAAAAAGCCAACCGGATGCCTCGAATGCAATATTCGAAAAGCTTCTGGTTGGCTTGTACTGTGCCCACCCTTTTACCCGCCAAGGTGGACACCCTACCGGCCAAGGGCACGCTGAATCGGTTCAGAGGGCCTTTCACCACGACCGATCGCTATCTATTCGTGGCCCTTATACCAATATTGGGCTCATGACACAACCGATTTGCTTCATATAGAAAAAGATTCCAAACAAGTAGGGGGCAACGATCGTTGCCCCCTCCAGCGCGTCGAAACAATGACGGGAAGGTACACGCCCACCTCCGCTATTTGCCACTGAGCGATAAGAAGAGCATCGAGCGACCTCGTCTGAGGAGAACCAGCACCGAATCATCTTCATCGAGTCGACTGGTCAAGCGATCGAAGTCTTCCACGTCCTTGATGGTGATCCGGTTGACTTCCAGGATGACGTCATCCTTTCGGATGCCGGCCCGTGCGGCATGGCTGTCGGGATGAACTTTTAAAACACGCACGCCTTTGTCATCGGAAGAAGAGCCGGAAGCCGCCGACTCGACCGTCAACCCCGACAGGGCATGCCGCGCGCCGACCGTACCCGCGTCGCCGAGACCGGCCATATCCTTGGGTATCTGGCCAATGACGACGGTAAGGCGCGTATTGTTGCCTTCACGAAGAATTCCTACGTCCACCTTCGTCTCTGGCGGAATCTCCGCGACGTAGGCGCGTAGTTTGTTTGCATTCTCCACTTGGCGCCCGTCAAATTCCCGAATGATGTCCCCCCGTTGGAACCGAGCGTCCTGTGCGGGACCCCCCTCGACTACGTCGGTCACCAGGGCGCCTTTGGTGTCTGTCGCCTCGAATTGTTTCGCAAGCTCAGGAGACAGGTCCTGGATGGAAACGCCGAGCCATCCCCGCACCACTTTGCCGTACGCTTTCAAACTTTGCGCCACACCTTTGGCCATATTGCTCGGGATGGCGAACCCGATGCCCATATACCCGCCGCTTCGTGTGAAGATGGCCGTATTGATGCCGATGAGTTCCCCTTGCACATTCACCAGGGCCCCGCCCGAGTTTCCCGGATTGATGGCCGCATCGGTCTGGATAAAATCCTCGTAATCGGCAAGCCCCACGCCAGCCCGCCCCACGGCACTGATAATGCCCATGGTCACGGTCTGGTTCAGGCCGAAGGGATTCCCCACGGCCACGACCATTTCCCCGACTTGCAACGTGCTTGAATCGCCCCAGGAGAGAAACGGTAAACCCGACGCATCAATTTTTAAAATGGCCAGGTCGGTTTTGGGATCGGTGCCGACCAATTCCGCCTCGAACTTCCGCTGATCCCCCAACACCACATGGATTTCATCGCCTTCCGCCACCACGTGATTATTTGTGACGATGTATCCATTGGGATTGACGATGACCCCGGACCCCATGCCCTGCTGCCGGCGCTTGGGCGCCTGGCGGCGTTCCTCTCTGAATCTGTCCCCGAAAAACTTCCGAAAGAAGGGGTCGTCAAAGAATGGGGAATGAGGAAAAGGAGAACTTCGCGGGGCGGTCGTTTTCACGATGGAAATATTGACCACCGCGGGCGTGACCTTTTTCGCAATCGCGATGAGATGCTGGTTGAAACCGAGCAGGTCTTCGCTCGCGATGGGAAGAGCAAAGCCGGCTGGTTGAACCAGGGGCGTTTGAACGGCATGCTCTTCTGAAGCCTGAGTGACCGTCGAAGGCTGGAAAAACGTCGCACTCGCGCCTAACGCCAGGCAGACGCAGATAAAACTCCCGATCCCCAGGACAATGGGGTTTTTCAAGACAGTACTCAAGGACCGTTGAACTCGCATCGTACCTTCCTTAGCTTTATCTTTATCTGAAAATCATGACCAGCGATGAAATTATACCATGCCGGCAACGCCCCTCTCATCCTCTTTCCAAAGGGGCGGAAACGACAAGCGCCATGAGGCATGTCCCTGGCTTTGACCAGGGATGGCGCGGCTACGAAGGCGAAGAAAAAGACGCTGGATTCCCGATTAAAAATGTCGGGAATGACAGAGGGGAAAAGGCGGGGATGACGGAAGAGAAAAGGGAGAGGGAATGAGATGCGGAGAAACGCGTCTCTCATCCGATCAGTTCCCACGTGGCATCGGGGTGGTAGCGATGAAACTCGAAGGTGTAGGGGTCAAGGGCCACCAGGTTGAGCCATTGGTTATGGAAGAGTTGCTGAAGGATCGCATGCTTCCGGATGATGGACGAGATCCGGCTCGGCGGCGCTTCAATCATGCCCAGGAGCCGCATCGGTTCGTGATAATGGACGTCGCCGTCGTTCACCGTCTGCAAGGGAAATCCGATCTGCAGATCACTTTGACTGCCCAGCATCACCCCCACCCCCGACACGACGTTGTGGATCACCTTGCTCCCGCTTCCATAATGCCACGGATCAACGGAGGAGAAATAATACCCGGTATTAATCCATTCCCCGACGATCAAGGGGGCCGTCATGATTCTTTCCAGATTGCTTCCCTTCGCGTCGGCGATGGGGTCATAGGAGTGCAGGAAGACACGGCCGCCTAAGTCCAGGCCTTTGGTCAAGCGCCGCCGCCCGATCAAAAAAGCCGCATTCCCGGCCAATCCCCATTCCGGCCGGGGATTCGCCCAATCACGGCTGCGTTCCTCCACGTGAACAAACGCCCGTTGAGGAGAAATATTGTCCGGCGCGCTCGGGATGCGTTGACATCGTTCCAGCGCCTGGGTCATCCCCGCCTGCTCCAAATCCCGGCTCAACACCTGCAAATCCTCTCTATGACTATCAGGGAGGTCGTCCAGGTCATAAAACGTCATCCGATCCGTGGTGGTATTGTGCTTGGCCGGAAGGAACCAGGTATCTTCGGGAACGGGCAATCCATTCTCATTGAGAATACGCCGGACTTCAGGTTCGTTGGCCATGGCGGCAAACACCCGTGCGTTGGCGTCTCCGTGGTTCCCTCCGCAGGCCCCGCAATCCAAGGCCGCGAAATACGGATTGTTGTCGGTCTGGCTCCCATGCCCGCAGAGCACGACCAACCGGCTGTAGTTCAGGGTCAACCCCATCACCCGCAATCCGGTTTCTATGAACGTGGCCCGTTCCGCAAGCGAGAACCCCTGCGCAAGCCCGGCAGGAATCCCCTCCGGCTTCGTCTCGGCCCATTGGGGATTACCGGGATCCGGAGGTGCGGCCACGGCCACCCGCGTCGGCACCACAGCATCAGACCATCCCTGAAATTTCGACTGGATCGCGTGGAACGCCTTGGGGATCAACGTTTTACCCAGTAACCCGAGACTAAAGAAGAACCCCAACACGTCGATCAGCATCATCGACCCGACGGGGTGATGTTTCAGGTCATGGAAGACGTGATGGCCCAGTTGATGCCAGCGTGTCCCCGTCGCATACTGCTGCACAGCCTGTTCCTCGCCTAGGCGCGGAATCTCCGTGACCGCGTGCTTGGGCGTCAGCAACACCGGGCACAAGGCAGCCCGCTCCTCGCTGTCAAAGGCCTGATGATTGAGCGGAATACCGAAAAACCCGGCGAACCCGAACGTCTCATACGGGCCTTGCGCCTCAACGTGTCGCCGGAAGGATTCCGATCGCACGTCAATACAGAACACGAGCTGCGCGCGCGGGCGAATGTCGAGCGGCGGCACGGTCCCTCGATGCGCCGAGAGTTTTCGGACGATCTCGCCCCGAAAGCCCTCTTCATACGCTTCAAGCCACACCGGCCCGTGCCGGTCCGGGGGAAAGGCATCCAGCCATCCCAACAACCTCCGCGCATCGTCTGCGGAAAGATCGGACATCTCGACCGGCGACAACTCCAACACTTGAGCGAGATGAAACAGCCGCCAGGCATCGCGGCAGACAGCCTGTTTCGTGGAGTCAACCGCATGGGCGCCCAGCCCCATCCTGTGCTCGTATGCACCCGGACGCTCCCGCCAGTAGGCGATCAGCGCCGGAACGGTTCCATCGATCCCCCATTCCCGCCGGCAGGCCGACTGCATCAATTCGGATTCATGAAACAACCGCACCGCCAGGTACTGAACGGCATCGACAGGGTGTTTGCGTTGCGCGTGATACGCGGGATTCGTCTCAAGCCAGCGAACGTATCGCGTCCAGCCCGGCAATTGGGACAACTGCCGTGCCAGGTAATCGCTCCATTGCTCCTCGGGAACGCCCAGACGATGCAGACTCGACGCAATCGCATCTTCAGGCTCGGTCGGAAGATCGTTGACCTTCTCCTCGAACCCTTGAATACCCAAAAAGCGGCCGGACTGATCATGTGGCGCAAGCTCTCGCCAGGCCGCATAGAACCCCCCGTGCCTGCCCGGCATTTCCCATCCGGCCAATCCTTCATCGACAAACGCCGCCAACCATTTGATGAGCTGGCCGTTGACCTGTTCGACGAGCGTTGTTCCGGCCAGGACGTCCACCCAATCGCTGATGGTCCGCTGGACCGGCAAGGCCACGTCGACGGAGTCGCGTGGCTCATCCGGCACCCCGGCGGCTTGTTCGCCGGACAGCCCCAAGGCCGCCAACGTAGCCTTCCACAAGTTCGTAAGATACGCCTCTTCGGGATGATCCCGGCACTGCTCACACTCTTCGAGCGTCCGTTCGAGAATTCGCTGTCTGGCATCGCCCGGAAGGTCTGCCCGGAACCGCTTCGTGACTCCGTCACCACCCAGTTCCCATGCCAACAGGGCCGGCGCCAACGCCTCGAACCCAAACGCCACGTGCAAAAAACACACCTCATCGGCCGTGATCCCGCGACTCCCCACCGTGACCACACGGGATTCCTCCTGTGGGGGCCTCACCCGCGCCAACGCCCGCGTGAGACTGTCGCTGGAGATGCGTCCCGATCGATAGAACTGACGATACTCTTCATTGGGCAGGTACCCGTTCCCGCCAAGAAGATGTTTGCCTTTCCGCACGGCCTCATCAAAAGGAAGATATTCCAAACCGTGCATGGGGTTTTGAGCGACCATGATCTGCATGGGCCAAAAGGGCGGAATCGGTTCGCTGGCCCGGGCAACCGTCTCCCGAAGCCGGTCGCGTTCTTCCTGGGAAAGCGTTTGTATCGACGCGGTGCTCATTACACGGCCTTTTGCTGGGAGAGAATAGAAAAAAGCCAACCGGAGGCTCCGAACCAGCTACTCGAACAGCTTCAGGTTGGCTTGTACTGTACCGGCCCTACACGGTAGAAGGCAGGGACCCTACCGGCCACGGATCTGATCTCTCTTCCGTTCAGATCCTTATATCAACGTTCGGCACTCGGGACAACTGCTCTCTGCTCGACAGCAAGAAAATTACCTGAAGACTTCTTCTTTTGCGGACTCGGAAATCGCCAAGACGACCGGATGCTTTAAGCGGCGTTCAACCGTAATGCCATAGAAGCGTTGCTTGACTCCCATGATTTGTCCCACTTTTCGGACTTGATACTGCCGAACGATTTCCGACTCAACGACCGAAGAGCCGGGAAACAGCCCGTGCCCTTCCTGTCCGAACGCTTTCATCGTGGCCCCATCTTCAAACTCGCCGACAATGAACGGCTCTATGTCGTATTTTCGAAACCAATCATCCAAGCCCCGTCTGAGCATGGAATTGGACGTGGGCAACAGAAACGGTGCCCCATCCAATGACTGTGGAAACTTCCGTCGATAATGAGATGCCAAGCGTTCGGGGCCAAAGAGTGTCACTCCCGATTCCCCGAGCAGATGGCTGTGAGCCTCGATACTGACGCTGGTCGGGACGGGAGTATCCGTCAAGACAATGTCCAGGGCATGGAGAGCGAGTTCTCCCAACAGCCGTTCCGATCGACCTTCCCAGCACACGATTTTCATGTGCTCGAACTGTTTGTATGCGACCTTCAGCAGTTTGTAGGCCACCATTTTGGGGACGACTTCCGCAATGCCGACCACCAGGCGAATGGGGCGTTGGGTTCCATAGCCTTTTAACGTGCTGGTTAATTCTCTGCCGAGCGAAAAGATCTCCTCCGCATAGCGGTAGACCACTTTTCCGACGTCCGTCAGAACGAGTTTGCGGCCGACGCGAGAAAATAATTTTTCGCCTATCGCGTCTTCAAGCGCGCGAAGCTGCGTACTCAACGCGGGCTGCGACAACGTCAGCACTTCACAGGCCTGTTTAATGGATCCTTCCCGGGCAATCACCCAGAAATAGAGCAAATGATGGTAGTTCAACCAATCCATGACTCGAAACTGTACATTTAAAAAATTGATGAATCAATAAGTTATTATATATTTGCTTATATAGGACATCAGGATTATTACAGTTACCACTGAAAAACACGCTTCCCCTTGAACAAAGAAAAACACGAAGCATATAAACGTACGTCAGCTTCCCCTTTGTTTGACACCGACTAAAGTATGACAAGAAGTGTGACCGAACGGCCCGATTTTCATTGGTAGAGACCGTCATGATCGGCAGCCTTACCCGTTTGCAAGCGCGGAGTCCTTGGTGATGACCACAGCAATCCTTATTCCCCTTCTTCCGTTATTCGCCGGGTTATTGATCAGTGTTCTCGGCAAACGGTTCACCACGTATGTGACGACCATAGGAATCAGTGCCACGGTCGGCGCCGGCATGCTTGCCATTGTGACGTTGTACTCCGTCAGCACGGGAGAGCCTTTTCGTGTGACCCTCTGGCCGATCCAGGACGATGGTTCCTCTTTTTTGACATTCGGCATATTCGTTGACCGACTTACGGCCATCATGATGGTCCTGATCACGAGCGTCAGCACCGTGATTCACGTGTATTCCGTTCGTTATCTCCAAGGCGATCCCGGTTATGCCAGATTCTTCGCGTTACTCAGCTTCATGACTTTCGTCATTCTCTCTCTTGTTTCCAGTCCAAACCTGCTGATGCTCTTTGTCTTTTGGCAGTTGTTGAGTTGGGTCCTGTACCTCATTCTTGCGTTTAATTTTTCGCACGTGCCGGCCTATCAGAATGCGTTCAAAACGTTCATCGTGCATCGGGTCGGAGACGTCGCTTTTCTCTGCGGCATTGTCTTGACGTATCACTATTTTGGCACGCTTGAATTTAGCGAGCTCTTCCAGCGAGCCTCCGAACAAGCCCACGTGATTTCGCTGCTGCCCGGAAATCTGCTCGACGTCACGGCTACGTCCGTCATTACATTGCTCATTTTCATCGGAGCCATGGCCAAATCGGCTCAGTTTCCTCTCCATGTCTGGTTGCCGGATACCATGGACTCGCCAACCCCGGTCTCGGCGCTCATGCACGCAGGCATTGTGAACGCGGGAGGGTTTCTGCTTAACCGACTCGCTCCGTTGTATGCCCTCTCACCCGACGTCCTTCATATCGTGTTCATCGTCGGCGCCGCCACCGTCCTTCTGGGAGCCTCCATGATGCTCGTCCAAAACGACATCAAGAAAACACTGGGATTCTCCACCATGGGTCAAATGGGCTACATGGTCATGGAATGCGGCCTCGGAGCCTTTGCCTTGGCCATTTTTCATCTGATTGCACACGGGCTGTTCAAGGCCTCACTCTTTTTGAGCGCCGGGACCGTCATTCATAGTGCCAGACACGAACCGAAATTCCCTGCTTCTTCGAGCCACAAACCCACCCGGCTTCCCACCCAGGCAAGCTGGGTGACTGGATTGGTCATTACCTTAATCATGCCGCTGTTTATATTGATGGTCGCGCACGGCCTGTTGGAAGTTCCGCTACAGGACGCACATGGAGCGGTCATTTTCCTCTTTTTCAGTTGGGTCACCGCCTCTCAAGCCATTCTCAGTTTGTATCGACTGCATGACGTGGCTTCCTGGAAGGTGTCCTGTGCCATGATCGGCACGTTATTTCTCATCGGGTTCACGTACCTCTGGGCGGGAGAGCAATTCACGCACTTTCTGTATCCCGAACCGGGTGCGGCAGATGCATTCTTCGTGGCCGCGGCTTTGAATCCTGCGGTGTTCGATTCAATCATCCTGCTGTCCACCCTCATTATTCTCTTCGGGTGGTTCTTCGTCTATACCGACGCCAAAGGACACACGATTCTGAACCCGGACTGGATTCTTGTCATTCAACAACGGCTCTATATTCTTCTGATCAACCGGTTGTACGTCGATCTGGTCTATGCGAGGTGGGGCAACAGGCTCTTCCAATTGGCACAAAAATTCGGACACCGGTATTAAAAGGAAGGTCGGCCCTCAATGGCTTCAGAATTTTCCATTACCTTGCTGGCAGTTCTCATCCCCCTTGTTCTCTGGTTGCTCAACCGAACCTGCCGCATTTCGTATTCGACCTTTCAAGTCTTAGCCATGCTGTGTATCGGGTGGGAAGCCGGAACGATCCTCTACATGCACGCCGCATTCGAAACCGTACCAATCCAGATTTTTCTGTCCGCAGCCGTCATCCTTTCGACGTTTTGCGCCGTCCTTGGACAACAGGGTTCGAAACATTCTTCACCCGTTCTCGACGCACCACTGGTTGTGTTGGGACTGAGTCTGGCCGCATTGCTCGGCCCCATGCCCATCAACAGGTATTTTCTCATTGGGATACTCGGCTACGCCGCCTGGTCTCTCTTCCGTTCGAATCTGCCCACCACTCGCAGGACCATCAGTCTTGCGCAGATAGCACTGGCCATCTTTCTGGTCTGTGTTTCTTTCTGGGTTGGGGATTCCTTTTACGGACCAGCCGGGCTTTTGCTTGCGGTTACGCTCGTGCCACTCCCTCCATTTCACGTTCCTTTCGCCTCCCTTGTCGGCTCTGCTCGGGGAATCCTTTCCGGGGTATGGACCATGGCGTTCTTATCCCTCGGATTGGCCGAGATCCACAACCTTCAAACGTTTATTCCGAAGGAAATGGAAATACGCGTAGCCATCTCATTGCTAGCCTTGCTGGGCGGGCTGTACGCGTCTCTGAAGTGTTTAGGACAGAACCAAATCCGTCTTATGCTCACATATGCCACCATTGTCCAAGTCGCGCTTTTATGGGGACTGACCACCGTCTTCTCTTCCTTTTCCGAATGGGGAATCCCGTTCGGGATCACAGTCGGGCTGGTCATGAACGGACTGTTTGTCGCCTATACCTTTGTCCAACAACGGTATGGAGTGCACAACATCGGCAATCTCCCGGGATTGGCATCTCCTATGCCACGTCTCGGGACGTTAGTGGTTCTCTTGATCAGCATCGCCGTACTGCTTCCGATCTTACCAATCTTTGGCGGCATTACGACCATGCCAGCGATGCAAAATCACGAAGGTTTTTTGATCATCGTTTCGTTGCTGTTTCTCGGTGTCTGGATGTTTGGAAGTTGGCATTTCTCACATTTGCTTCACTACACACTTTTTGGAAAAGCACGATCGGATATCCCCTATACCGATCTGAGGGTTGCTGAAATCTGCTCCCTGGCACTGATCATTTTCGGCGCAAGTTTTAGTATATTGGTCAATTAGGAAAGAGTGACCATGACGAACGTCAAAGAAGCGGTTGCACCCAAAGATACCCAGCGAATGGAATTGCGCGCGCTCGTCAAACTGGCGAGCGAGACCATTTCCCATTTCTGGCCCATGCAAACCTTTATCCACCATAATCCCCTCCACGGCCTGGAACATTTACCCTTCGAAGAAGCCATCGCACAGGGCAGAAAATTTCTCGGCGGGAACGGCTATCTGCCCAATAGGGAATACCGGAATTACTACCAACAAGGCCGCATCTCTGCAGAGGCCATTCATGAGACCTTAAAGCCCAGAGCACAAGATGAGAGCGTGGCCATCGGAAATCGAACGATTTCTCATCTGGAAGTTTTGCGAACAATTTTCATCAATGGAACCGGAACCATAGAGCCTGACGTGGCCTCAGCCGTTTTAGAACATTCGCTGAGCGAGACCGACGTGACCGGACTGCGCAAAAAACTCCAAGCCCTCTCCAGGTCGGAGGAATGGAGATTTTCCTTAAACTTTCACGCCGACAGGGAGCGTAACGAGCTTGCGTCCGAGTACACCATTGCCCAATGGTGCGATCATACGCTCGGCACGGACATCCAAGACCGGATCAACCAGGAACTCATCAAATGGTGTGGAGGCTTTCTCGACGAAGGCCATGCGCCTTTGCCAATGCCGATTCGAAACAAAACGTTTTACGGCGGGTGGAAAATGCTGGCTCAGGAGGACCGTTCCGGCCCGTTGTTCGGCATTCAGGGTTGGAAATCCAAAATCCGAAACCTTCCAGATCGCCCGGAAGATGGCATTGTGGAAAACTTGGAGTCATTGGCCATTCCCCATGATCTGTGGATTGGCTATTTCACCTTGCACTTGGCTCAATTGCCGGGATGGACGGGATTCATCAAATGGCGGTCCGAACAATCGGACCACGAATGGCAACGGGCATTCCCCATGGACCTGGTCAATTACATAGCCGTCCGTCTCTTCTATGAAAAAGAACTTGTCTCCCGGGCATGCGAAGCCAAGCTCGGCATCCCGGGAACGTATGCTTCGATCCTGTCTTTCATGAGCGACCATCCGAACGGCTACGGCCTCTACAAAGAATGGCGCACCCGGGGACTGGCCGAGGAAGTGGCGGCCGACCTTGATCTTTCTCTGTTCATACAGGAGCCCCTCCCTGTTGATGAGCTGGACCGACTGGGGGACGCAACAAGCCACACGTGGCAAACCGTTCGTCAACGGCAGGCAAGAGAACGCGAAGCCTGCATCCTTTTGCACCTTGCCCGCTGCCTTGATTGCTCCGTGCAGGATCTTATCGAAAGTCCTTCAGAAACCCTGGAAGTCCTGCTCGATTGGGTTGAACGTTTTCCGGAGTCACATCACGGTCCGTATTGGCTGAAAGCGCTTGAACGCAGCTACGTCACAGACTTTGTCCAGCATTTCTCTCCAAACCTTCAACGACTTCGTCAGAGTGATGGGTTGGCGGACCACACTTCTGAATCACGTCCGTTGACTCAAGCCATCTTCTGTATCGATGTTCGTTCGGAAGGATTTCGAAGACATTTTGAAGAAGTGGGAGGAATTGAAACTTTCGGGTTTGCGGGATTCTTTGGAGTCCCTCTTTGCTTCGGGGAATTCGGAAGCGAACATGAGACTGACCAGTGCCCAGTCCTGCTCAAACCGAAACATATCATCAAAGAAGTGCCTCGCGCCTACCAAGCCAAGGCTGCGGACAAATTTCTGGAACGACAACAACTCGCCAAGACCGGCCATACCCTCCTGCATGATTTGAAAGAGAACGTCATCACACCTTACGTGATGGTTGAAGCCATCGGATGGTTTTTTGGATTCAGGTTATTCGGTCAGACGTTGGCACCGCTGTGGTATCAACGGCTTACGTCCTGGGTGAAAGAGCGTTTTGCCATTTCCATTGGAACAACCTTGACGGTTGAAAAGCTTACCAATGAGGAGGCCGAGGAAATGGTCGCCTCGGAACATCGGGCCATCATCTATCGCGTGTTAATCGAACGGTTTGGTCGTCTGGGCAACGCGGTCTCCCACGACCAGGTCGAACGTCTTCGCAAGCAAGCGCTGAATGAAATTTCGATAGACGGCGCTGAAGATCAGGACTTCCATCAACTGTTGCGCTGGACTGAAGCAGACCATGAAAAATTCCTTCAACATCTCATGCGGGATTATGGAATCCATAAACGCACCGTGACGCATCGGATGCACCGGATCACACAGACCGGATTTACGACAACCGAACAAGCACATTTTGTCGAAACGGCGCTTCGGATTTTAGGATTCACGAAAACGTTTTCCAGGTTGGTGCTCATTTGCGGTCATGGCAGCACCTCGGACAACAATCCCTATGAATCCGCCCTGGACTGTGGGGCCTGCGGAGGAAACCACGGCGTCTCCAACGCCCGGGCCTTTGCCGCCATGGCCAACAAGGGCCACGTTCGGCAGTTGCTGGCCCAAAAAGGGATTGCCATTCCTCCCGATACGCATTTTCTCCCCGGTCAACACGATACTACGACGGACCACGTTCAACTGTTTGACCTGGAAGACGTTCCCGCGACGCACCGGAAAGATTTGAGCAGACTGATCCATGACCTGGACGAAGCCGGCAGGCGCAACAGCCTTGAACGGTTAAGTCGCTTCCCCGAGGAAACCAGGGTTCAATCGTTGGATCATGCGACAGCGCGAACGAAACAGCGCAGCCTGGATTGGTCACAAGTCCGACCGGAATGGGGACTGTCGCGGCATACAGCTTTTATCGTCGGCCGGCGTTCCCTGACAAAGGATCTCAATCTTGAGGGGCGAACATTTTTACACTCGTATGATCACCGGCAGGATCCGACGGGAAAATATCTGGAAATTATCATGACCGCCCCCATGATCGTCGCGAATTGGATCAACATGGAACATTATTTTTCCACGGTGGATCCCCTTGTGTACGGCAGCGGGAGCAAGGTCTATCACAACGTGGTGGGACGCGTGGGAGTCATGTATGGGTCCCAAAGCGATCTCTGTATCGGGCTGCCGGTTCAAACGGTTCTGGACGTTGAAACGCCCTATCACGAACCCATGCGACTCTTTGTAATTATTGAAGCCCCTATGGAAAGAATCAGCGCGATTATTACCCGACATGACGTTCTAAAACGACTCGTCGGCAATCAATGGATCAATCTTGTAGCATTGGATCCGGTGACAATGGAATTTTTTCACCAGCATTCTTTGGGAAATTGGCAACACATTCAGTAATCCATCAGGTTGAGGAGGAACAGAAGACCATGAGCACCATTACGCTTCACCCGATGAAGGAAATCAAGATTATCATTAACGGCGAGGACCTGAGCTTCGTGACGGAAGTGCTTGACCGGATAAAAGCCAGTGGCTATACCATCTTCAACAATCTATCGGGCAAGGGTCACAGTGGTTTCCACGAAGGGCACCTCATGTTCAATGATGAGAGCAGCCTGCAAATGGTCCTGACGGTCGTTCCCGAAGACAAGGTCGAACCAATCCTTTCAGGACTCAGACCGTTCCTGGAACGTCATTCCGGAAGCCTGTTCGTGTTGGACGTCGGGGTTCTCAGAAGAGACCATTTTGAATCAGGAGAATCCTAAAGCCGGGCAAGAGTGCCGGTACAATTTCCGCAATGCGAGCGCCAGGGGGGGGAATGGGGTGTAAAATTCACGCCTTCTCAACGCGTTGGCTGAATCTGGGCAGAGTGGAAATTTTTTCTCGACAGAGCTGAAGACGGCTTTTCCGATATTTTAGCGTTTCTCTTCCGCCGGCATATTCCAACCCGCAAAGCCGGACACAGGCCGCAACACCGCCAGCGATGTGCGGGGCTGGTCTCATGGAATATTTTGGGCGAGCACCCAGCAATGATCAGATAATGGAAGTTGCCCCAGTCAATACATTTCATTTTAGATCAATGAACTTGATCCAGCCGAATATTCCAAAGTCGCAGCACTCGATTGCTATCACAAGCTGTCCTTCTTGCCGAAGGATGCCTCTTTCACGGGAACCTAACCGGGCAGGCAACTCTTTTCGTTATTCTTGAAAGACCCGGTTTCTTTCAGGCGCTTCATTCTCTTCCCTCCTGGCAGAACAACATCTACTTGAATGTCGACGTGTAACGCTTCCGACACCCTCATGCTGCTTTTCAGCAGGCCTCAGCCAATCATTTAAAAAATAGATCTATCTGGCTTGAATTATTTATTTGTCTTATGACTCATTATGGTTATTTAATATTTAATGAAGTAACAGTTGATGAACAAAGAACAAGAAAGGAGGCCGACATGAAAACCTTAACCGCTGTGATTCCAAGTGTCGTGCTTTGTGTGGGACTCACTCTCAGCGGATGTGCCGCGAATGGAACCGTTACCAACGGACCCATCGCAGGAGAGGCTGCGGTACAATCCGTCGATTTGCACGAGGCAGCCATTCAGCAACACCAGGACAAAGCAGCCGTGCTTGAACAAAAAATCCAAAAATTGGAACAGCGACTGGACATGCTCAAGAACTCGTACCGGGATCCCAAAGGATTTCAACGCGCAAGTTGGAAAAGACTGCTTGGGACATGGCGCGAGGAATTGAAGGACGTTCGGGAACACATTGTCTGGCATGAAGAACAAATTGCTCTGCTGAGAACGTGAAAAAAGCGAGTGGCCGATAGAGGCCAAGCGACGTCATAGCAGAACGTTCGGCTGGCAGGCATGGGAGGGAGACCGGGACCACGTCCTGGTCTCCTTCTCTCTTTATGAGGGAAATCCGCAACCGGCAGAAAGTGAGGCAGGCGACGCTCCTTGACCTCTCCAACGGAATTGCTTATACCATGGCGGGCTTATGGGGCCGGTACGGGAGTTCACAAAATTTTTGCCTAGTGGAAAGCTCTTTCTCCCATGAATAATGGACCAACCAAAGGCGAATCTGAGACGGCCATCCGCAATGCCGTCATCAAATTCGAACAGGAATTCATGGGGCGCGGGCCCACGGAGGTCAAGGCATTCATCCTTCGTGACATGGTCCTGGTGAGACTCAAAGGCGTCCTGACTCCGGCCGAACGCCAACTCGCGAAAAATACCGAAGGCGTGGATATGGTCAAACGCATGAGGCAGAACCTCATCGCACAAGGACGGGAACGGCTCTGCAGCCAGATTTCAACCATCACCGGGACAGAAGTCACGGGCCTGTTCACCGACATCGAAACGCACAGCGGCGAACGGATGATCGTCTTCACTCTCGAAAACGACCTCGACAACACCTTCCGCTAGATCTCGTAGCCCCGTAGATCAGGTCAGTGAAGCGTAACCCGACCTACGAGAGGCCGACCCTCATGCCGTTAGCGTTATGCCTTCAGCTTGTGCCGCCGCGCTGAGTTTGCGGTCAAGGGTGGCAAGTGGACGCTGTTGCCGGATCGATAGTTCCAGGTACATCGCATCATACGCGGTCAATCCGTGTGTCCTGGCCAGCCGGAGGAGGGAGTCGTTGTCAGGTGCTTGGTCCAAGTGGACGCCCAGCGCATCAATCGCCTGCACCGCTGCCGCAGTGTCTTCTTGTGTCAACCGTCCTTTTCGCTCGGCGATGACCAATGCGTTACGGACTTCCACCCACCACAGTGCCGGAGCGACGCCGCCCATTTCGGTCACCTCTTGGAGGGTAGCGTCGGCGCGCGCCGATGATTCATCCCCGAGTACCCATGCCACGGTGACGGAACTATCCAGGACGGGGGCCTTCAACGCCGACCTTCGTTGCGCATTTGGAGAATTTCCTCGGTCGTCGCCCGCCCAACGCGCTTGCGCAGGTCGCGGAGGGCTTTGACTGCGGCAACAGCGGCTCCACGGTCAGGTGCTTCCGGTGGCGTCAGCCGGGCCACCGGGTGACCGCGCTTGGTGATGATGACTGTCTCTCCCCGTGCGACCTCCTCCACAAGTGCGGAAAGGTGGGTTTTCGCCTCGAACATGCCGACTTCTCTCATCATTTCCTCCATAAATAACAAACCAGTTCATTGTCTAGTTATATGAGAGCCAAGTCAAGCCTATGCCGGACTGTCTATTGGTATTTTGCTCTGACTACTGGCCCTGGAGGATGAAAAAGCTTCTGGACTTGGAACGATGGGGAAGGGATAAAACGACAGCCCTTCCCAAAGGGAAGGGCCTGAGAATGCTTTCGGCTTTCGGAGAGAAACGACCGGTTCAGAAAATCTTGGCTATCAACGCACGAAGCGGGTTGACGGTCGATCCGGTTTGAGTCTCGCTCTTCACTTGGGAGGACGACTCGGTTTCATCGGCTTTCTTCGCTGCTTTCTGCTCACAATGAAGACTTCTGTACAGGATGCTGAATTCACTCATGATGGCCCCTCCAAAGGTTTGAGCAAGAACTATCCTGTATTAGGCAAAGGATGTGCCAGATTGTACGGATGGACGTCTTACGCGAAACCATCAAAAAAACAACCTGTTAGGAATGGAAGTTGCCGGATCGGCCGACAAGGTGGGGACAACAAGCAAAAACGCACATGCTCGGGCGAGCGAAATCGCACCGAAACCCGTGATGGGGAGAAATTTTGAGTTGGGATTATCGGGTTACGCGACGCTAACCCGATAATCCCCGACTGTCACCCTCACCCTGCCCTCTCCCACGGTGGGGAGAGGGTTCTAGCAGGCTATTTCTGTATCAATGAGGCGAGACGGCTCTTCTCTACTCCTTGGGCTTGACGTGAGCCGCCACCATGGAATCGGACATCGGTCGGTGCTGGGCCAACCCCCGTATGAACAGGTCACACTCTTTTTCTTCGAATTCACCGACCCATTCGTAGAGTTTCGACATCACGGTGTGGTCCACGAGTCGCGTTTCGGCCAGGTTCAGGGTGACGGTTTTCTCTTCCTGGAGCAACCGGTTCAGGTGTTTGCGCAAGGGGATCCAGGTGCTGAAGACGGCGGATTCCCGTACCACGATGGTCGCCGAGGTGTCGTCTTCCTGCGTGATCTCGGCATTCAGTTTGAAAAACGAAGGGATCGGGGCTCCGTTGATGAGGTGAATGACGACCTTGACTCCGATCCCGATCCCAATGCCCATCAACAGGTCCGTGGCCAGCACGCCGATGATGGTGGACACGAACACGATGAACTGGTCTTTGCCCAAATGGTACATATGGAGGACCTCGTGGGGGGACGCCAGACGGAACCCCGTAAAGACCAGCAATGCGCCCAGGGCCGCCAGCGGGATCTGATTGATCAGGGCCGGAATCAGGGCGACGCAGACGAGCAGGAACGTGCCGTGAAACATGTTGGCGAACCGTGTCCTGGCCCCGTTGTCGATGTTCGCTTTGCTACGCACGATTTCCGAAATCATCGGCAGCCCGCCCACGAAGGCTGCAACGGTATTGCCGACCCCGACGGCTAGCATGTCCCGATCCTGATCCGTCTTGCGTTGCCACGGGTCGATCTGGTCAATAGCCTTGGCGCTGAGTAACGACTCCAGGCTCCCGATCAGGGCGAACATGATCACGTACTTGATGCCGATGAAGGTCGTTAACCCTGAGAAATCCGGAAACGTGAGCGCGCTGAACATGTTCGCCGGCACGTCCACCAGAAACTTCGTTCCCAACGCATAGGTCTGTTCGTTCAAGGTGTAGGTGCCTTCTTGCCCGATGTTGAAATACAGGCCCATCGGCACCGCGACGAACAACACGATCATCGGCGCCGGGACGACTTTCAGTTTTTGACTTTTGATGAGCGGATACCCGAACATGATGAGGAGACTCACGATCCCGATCAGGCCGATTTTGGGGTTCATCTCCATGATAAACGTGGGAATGTTGGCCAGCAGTTGCAGGGGTGTTCCTTCGGGGCTGAGCCCCATGACTACCGGGAATTGCTTGGCGATGATAATGACCCCGATGGATGCCAATAACCCGTGGATCGCCGTCGTCGGGAAAAATTCCCCGAGGATGCCGGCACGGAAGAACCCGAACAGGATTTGAATGACGCCTGCGGCCACTCCGACGCCGAGCGCCAGCCGGTAGGCCTGAAAGTCGGCGGCGGGGTCTTTCCCGCCGGTAAACCCGAATTCCGTCACGCAGCCGATGGCGATGACGATGAGCCCCGCGGCCGGGCCTTTGATCGTGAGTTCCGAATTACTGAAAAACGTGGCCATGATGCCGCCGATAATCGCGGTAAAGATGCCGGCAATGGCGGGATACCCACAGGCCAGGGCAATGCCGAGGCACAACGGTAGCGCTATCAGAAAAACCAGGAATCCGGAAACCAGGTCGGCTTTCCAGGTTTGCCGAAGCCCGGCGAGCGTTCCTCTCGGCATGTCTGCTTTCTCAGCGTTCATGCTCTCACCTCATTGTGCGTCTGCGACACAAAAAGCCGGTTGCCATTCAGAGATCACGCTCCTGAATGTTCAGCCGGCTTGTACTGTGGCCGGCCTCAGACAGCCGACAGCCAGCTACCCTACATGCCTGATACGTCCGTTAAAAGAGCCTCCTGCCTACCCTGAGCCTCTCTTCTGTCATTCTGAGCAAAGCGAAGAATCTCTCGCTGAACAACCAAACGCCTGTAAAAGCAGATCCTTCACTTCGTTCAGGATGACAACTTCGGCGCGTTGCTCAGGGTGACAAGCTAAGGGCTCTGTGCAGACAGGCCTCTCTCAACAGCCACTCGGATTATTTAAAGATCCGGATTGCCTACCCGGCGTTGTTATTCGCCAAATTGTAGCCCGCATGCGTCCGGGGAGCAATGGGTTTTCGTTCCGCCAAAGGACGGCCCGCGGGTACGTGCATCAAAATTGACTCGAATTAATCCACAGATGGACCAGGATACTCGCGGCATACCCGAGCGCGATCACCGGCGTCCACTTGAGATGACTGAAAAACGTATATTTGCCTCGGGCCTGCCCCATCAACGCCACGCCGGCGGCCGACCCGATCGAGAGCATACTCCCGCCAACCCCGGCCGTTAAGGTCACCAACAGCCATTGCCCCTGGGACATGTCGGGATTCATCGTCAGCACCGCAAACATCACGGGAATGTTATCGACGATGGCGGACAGGATGCCGACCATGGTATTCGCAGCCGTCGGGCCCCAGTCGATATACATCACCTGCGCCACCACCGTGAGGTAGCCGAGAAAGCCCAACCCTCCCACACACAGGATGACCCCGTAGAAAAACAGCAGGGTATCCCATTCCGCCCTGGCCACTTTTTGAAAGATATCGAACGGGACCACGTCGCCGTGGGTGCCCTGAGCTTTGTCCTCACTCGCTGGTCCCGGCTCCACGTATGTAGTGTGCGTCTTCTTCAGGTAATACCCGAAAAATTTCAGGTAGGCCAGGCCGGTCATCATGCCCACCATGGGCGGAAGGTGCAGGAAGTTATGAAAACTCACGGCGGTGCAAATCGTGAAAAAGAACAGGAGCATGATCACGTGGGCGCCCCGCCTCATGTGCACGACTTCGTCCGACGGCGCCGGGGACACCTTGGGCACGGCAAAGTGCATGAACGCGGCCGGCACCACGTAGTTGACCACCGAGGGCACGAACAGGAGGAAGAACGTGAAGAAGTCCACAATCCCTTTTTGCCACACCATCAACGTCGTGATGTCGCCGAAGGGACTGAAGGCCCCGCCCGCGTTGGCCGCGACCACGATATTGATACAGGCTAAACTGACGAACCGTGGATTGTCCGCCCCAACCGCCAGGACCACGGCGCACATCAGCAAGGCCGTCGTCAGGTTATCCGCCACCGGCGAAATGAAGAACGCCAGGGTGCCCGTAAGCCAGAACAGTTGGCGATAGGTAAATCCCTTGCGCACCAACCACGACCGCAGGCTTTCGAAGACCAGCCGCTCTTCCATGGCGTTGACGTACGTCATGGCGGCGAGTAGAAACAGCATCAATTCCGCATATTCGAGAATATTGTGGCGGAGCGCCTGCGCAACGACATGAGGGTCATTGCCGGGATACGACCACGCCACCAGCGCCCAAATGATTCCCGCGGCCAACATGACGGGTTTGGATTTCCGGAGATGGGTAAACTCCTCGGCCATGACCAACGCATAGGCCAGGACGAAGATGCCCAGCGCGAAATACCCGACGGCTGAACCGGTCATATCGATGGGCATGGCTGAACCCTCTGCCCCCCAGCCGAGTTCGGGAACACCGAGCAGCAGCGCGACGACGCTGAAGGACAACATTGTTATTGAGCAAGTCTTCATCATGATCCGTTTGCCGTTGACCAATTGGTGGGGACAATAGCAAAGGCCGGAACAACTCTTCAATAATCTTGGAAAAAAAATGGAAAGAACCCGGGCGTGCGCAGGAAAAGACGCGTATTTTTACACAGATTTAACCTACTCCAAAGGCACTTCGATGACCAGCCCCCCCATTACGTCATTGAGTTTGAAATCGCGCTTCGGAGACTCGACGTGCGCATTGTGACAGGACACGCAGGCTCGACTCACGGCCCGGTCCGGATAGATCGCCTGAAAGTAGCGTTTATCGTGCAGCGTGACTTCTCCCTCCGTGACCTCCCCGAATTCGACGACCTGTTCCAGCATCTGCCGTTCGTGGTCCGAGGCGGGCGCGTTTTGGGGATTCAGCGGCCAGAGGCTGACTAACCGATAGCGAAACGGCGCATCGCGCAAACGAAGACTGCGAGACGATTCACGCAGAAACTGGGCGGGCAGCGGCAGGGTTTTCTCGTTGATCCAGTCTTCCGACGCGTTCACAATCAGCATCGCTTCCATACGCTCGACAACGTGCTGCGTATAAAACGTCCGGTCGGCCTCGATCACCCCGTGAAGGTAATCTGCCACGGTTCGTGCGGGAATGCCCTGAACGGGCAGCCGTTGAGTATTGAGGGTCCATCCCGCCACCAGCCCCAGCAAAAAGAGAACTACACACAACCAGACTGTTCGTCTCTTCATGTTTTCACGACACCTCTATCGTTTCACCGGCTTTGTCCCGGATACGACTGAGCTGAAGGGCCATCATACCTGAAACCGTGTTCGACTCACCAGAGGGCGCTCACGGGCACCTCACAACCCAAGCGCATCCATCGTGAGACGATTTCCCTCCCCGGTTTGACACCTCCACGAGGCAACCCTAAGATACGGCCAGAGCTTCACGATGCGAATTTTTCGACGATTCAACAACCTTCCGATTGAAAAAAAGCTCCTTCTCGTCTCGGTTATTCCTATTCTCACGCTCGCCGTCCTCAGCATCGTCACCTTTAATAGCGTTCAGACCTTTTCCCGGGATGAGGATCGGCTCAACCAAGTCTATCACGTTCAAACCACGGCCGCCGACTACTTGCGACTGATTGTCGATTTGGAGACGGGCTTCCGCGGGTTCGTCCTGACCCTCCAACCGAAATTTCTGAATCCCTATCATGCCGCCAAACAGCGCGTGTTGCAGGTAGGACGGACCCTCGCCCAGATGGTGGAACATGATAAGGAACAACATGCTGAAATCCTGAAGGCCCAAGCCCTGGTTCAAACGTTAATGGAAGATAAGGATCGTTTGATTGAACAAGCCAAGTTGGGCCCTTCGGATCAAGCGCTCCAGTACATCGAATCCGGGGCGGGACGGAGGCTGATGTTGAGTATTCGTGAAGAGATTGCCCGTTTCGACAAGCGGGAAGGCGAGGTCCTGCGGCAGACCCTGGAACGCACGTCGAATGATCGCGGCTTTCTGTTGAGTGTGATCGTGGGTGGAGGATCGTTGGCGCTCATCCCCATGGTGTTCGTGCTCCGTCTGTTGGCGCAGTCGATTGCCGGCCCCTTGGTTTCCCTGGCCAAATCCGTTGAAAACCGGCCTGGTGGAACGGTCCCGGACGTCCAGGTCCTGGACCGGGGCGACGAAATCGGCGACTTGACCAGGGTCATGCACGAAATGGGTCAACAAATTCGGGAATTCATCGGCCAAATCCAAACATCGGAATCCGCGTTGCGCAACCTGAACATTGACCTGTCGAATTCCGAATCCAAATATCGTGGCATTGTGGACCACGCCCCGTTTGGTATTTTTACCGCCAGGGACGGTCGAATCATTTTTTGCAATCGCCATAATTGGAGGCTTGCCGGACACGATCCGGACAATCCCCTGGACCCGGAAAATATCTGGAACGCCGTTCACCCCGGTGACCGCACCCAAGTGTATGAGGCGTTCTCGAAGGCGACGGCGCAACAAATTCCCTTTGAAAACGTCTTTCGTTTCGTTCATCCTGATGGAACCACGCATAAGGTCCTGAGCCGTGCGGTCCCCATTTACGATGGACAAGGGGGCGGTTCGCTGTATCAAGGCTTTAACGTTGACATCACCGCTTTTGAACAAATGAAGGAAACACTCAGCCGGACGGAACGGCTCGCCACCCTGGGACAGGTGGCGGCAGGCATCGCTCATGAAATTCGCAATCCCCTGGTGGGCATCGGCTCAACGACTTCGTTGCTCATGGAAGACTTTCCGTCCGAAGACACCAAACGACAGGACCTGCACACGATCCTCAAAGAAACCCGCCGTTTGGACCGGATCGTGACTCAGATTGTCGAATACGCCAGACCTCGGGACATCGTCCCGGGGTCCTTTGAGATGCCCGCACTTGTTGAAGAAACCTTGGAGCTTTTGAGTCATGCTGTCGCTCAGAAACACATCAACGTGACCACGACCTTCCCCCCGGAACTGCCCGCGCTCGAAGCCGATCGTGATCAGGTCAAGCAAGTGGTGCTCAACGCGATTCAAAATTCCGTCGAGGCGTTAGAAGAGAACGGAGAAATTCGCGTAGAAGCGCAAGAGGAATTACGGGACGGGTACAAGGGGCTGCTCACCACCATTCACGACAATGGAAAAGGCATCAGTCCCGAGGATCTCCCCAGAATTTTTGATCCCTTTTTTGCGATGGGGAAAAGACGAGGGACCGGCCTGGGATTAGCCATCTGCCGGAATATCATCGAGGCGCATGGGGGCAGCATCCGGGCCGACAGTCAAGTGGGGGTTGGAACCGTCATGGCCATCTGGCTTCCGTTCACCCTTCAACAACAGCCTACAACCGTGACCTGACATGCGCGCATCAATTTTCGTCACAGATGATGATGAAGTCGTTCGCTCGTCGATCACCCGCCGCTTAACTCGTGGCCGGCACGACGTACGAAGTTTCGATTCCGGAGAAGCGCTTCTTGAGGAATTGGACCACGATATCCCCGACATCATCCTTCTCGATCTGAAAATGTCGGGCATGACCGGCATTGAGACACTCAAACATATCCGGCCCAAAGCCCCGCAAACGCTTGTCATCCTTTTGACCGCCTACGGGACCATTGAAGATGCCGTCGAAGCCATGCGATTAGGGGCGTATGACTTTTTGATCAAAAGCGTTGATCTGTCCGGCGTCGGTCCGGTTGTCGAACGAGCGATTGACTACTTGACCCTCCGTCGCCGGGTCAGTTTTGAAAGCCAAAACCGTGCCGGTCGATACGCACTCAAGGATCTCATCGTCAATAGCCCCTGCATGCGAGGACTGGTCGCTCAGATTCAAGAATTGAGCCAAAACGCAAAAACCACCGTTCTGCTCCAGGGTGAAACCGGAACAGGCAAGGAATTCATCGCCCGCGTCCTGCATCACAATGGGCCACGACAGGATGCGCCCTTTGTCGGCGTGAATTGCACGGCCATTCCACAGGAACTCTTTGAAAGCGAACTGTTCGGCTACGAACGAGGTGCGTTTACCGGAGCCAACCAGCGAAAACCCGGGCTCTGTGAACAAGCTGAAGGGGGCACGCTGTTTTTAGATGAAATTGGTGATCTGAATCTTTCAATGCAGGCCAAACTGCTTCGCGTCCTGCAGGAACGCTCATTCAAACGGTTAGGCGGCCAAGAAGATATTACGGTGGATTTCAGGCTGATTGCCGCGACGAATCGAGAGTTGAAGAAGGAAGTGAGCCAAGGGACGTTTCGGGAGGATTTATTTTTTCGGCTCAACGTCGTGTCGTTGGAACTCCCGACCCTGCGACAACGCGTTGAGGATATTTATCCCCTGAGCCTTCACTGCTTGTTGCACCATAGCCGGGATATCAATAAAGACATCGGCGAGATCGACCCGGGCGCCCGAGAACTGCTTGAGCGCTACGCGTACCCGGGGAACATTCGCGAACTGGAAAATATCATCGAACGAGCCGTGATCTTTTGTCATGGGAAAACGTTAACCCCTGGAGACTTGCCCAGGGAACTCCATGAGAAACCAAAAAAGTCATTTCATCCACAACGCAAGCCGACGAAGCGATTCTCAAGGTGGAGATGGCGTTAGGACGGCAAACACTGGCGGAAACGGAATTCGCGATCATCGAGGAAGTGATGAAACTCTGTGGACAGAATAAAAGTTTAGCCGCTCAGAAATTAGGCCTCACCCGGTTTGCGCTGGACCGGCGCTTGAAAAAGATTTCTGATGAGTCGGAATAGCCGGTCCGGCAAAAACCTAACCGTGTCACCCCGCCCCGGTCGATCACATGGAATCCCCGACCAACACCTATCAAATTTCCGGACTCGATGACTTGGGCCGAGGCTTTAATCGACAGGTCGAAATGAAAGTCCTGAGTGGAACGTTTCATGCCAGCTTCCGGTATGAGCGCTTCCTTCTCGAAACTGAGCCGCAAGCCACTGAACAAGCCGCAGTCGCCATGCTCGTCAACCAACTGCAGGACCAAGGCTACACCCAACTTCGCAGCCGCCTCCAATTTCAAGGAGAGGCTTATTTGGGCAATCAGGAATTGTGGGAGGAACATCTCGACCCTGAGCCCAAAGGAATACTGACTCGACTGTTGCAGGCAATCCGAAGCACGTTCCGTCTGGGCTAGACACGCTACGCAGACTGCTGGTGCTGCGTGCAGGAGGACAAGGCTCAGGTTTTGCTTAAGCGACTGATGCGATCCAACACCTTCTTGCGGGTCGCGTGATAGGCTTTTTGGCCTTCGGTCAAACTCAGAAACGTCCGGTAATGCTTGACGGCAACGAGCCGGTTTCCCTCCATGTCGAGAGAATACGCCAAATTCAGTTGCACCTCGGGAAGCTTCGGAGCCAACAACTCCGCTTGCCGGAGGGCATTCAACGCTTCGCCGAATCGCCCCTGCTGCTGACTCACCAAGGCACGTTGCACCCACAATTGAGGCACCGTGGCATCACGAGCGAGCCCTTCCACCAACGACGCCCTGGCCTTCTCCCATTGGCTTAACCCCAATTGCGCCGTGCCCAACCAAAACCAGGGTTCCCAATGTTCAGGAGGCTGCACAAACAGGGGTTCCAGGACAGTCACGGCCCGTGCGTATCGGCGTTTCTTAATGAAATATTGCACGCGGGCCAGTTTGACTTGAAGGGGAGTGGCATTCCGAAGAAATGAGGAAACCCGGTTTTTCGATTGATTGGATGATGCCGAATCGGCGTTGAGTGCCGGTGGCGGTTTCGCCGTTGACCGAACACCGGGAGAGGAACGCGTGCTTCGAGCCGGTGTGTCCTTGGCAACCGTCGTCTTTGCCGATGGATCGGTTACTGTGGCTGAAGCTGCCTCCGTCGGCGTCGAGTCTTCGCTCGCCTCGACCATTGTCGCGGTGAAAGATTCTTCCCGTTGTTCAGGAATCGCCTCGACGATCCGAGACGGAACGTGTTGCACGGGATTCAACTCCTTCACCGTTTCCTGCGCCGGGGGCACCTTGTCCGGAGCTGCAATAAGGGGTAATCCCCACAGGTAGGCCGCAATCCCAACACTACCCAGCACGACCAATGACAGACGATTTCGAAGAGCCCTGGCCGGGGAATGAGGAGGAGAAAAAATGGGGTCCCGGAAATCGGCGGCTTCCGCACTCTCCGGTGTCGCCGAAGCCCGGGGCTGCCCCGAGCGCCAAGCCCGCTCAGCCTGTAACCGGTTCAGCGAATCCGTAATAATACTCATTGATTGTCTCTGGTTGTTGGCTTTTCTTCCCCGTCGTCGTTCTCTTTTCGGGGAATGGTCTTTACGCCTTAGGCCAAGCCGGTGATTTCGCGTCTCGCACGCAGGACCATGCGAAGGCTGACCTCGAACCGGCGACTGGCATAGGCCGCAAGAAGGGAACGATGACAAATCTGGTTAATCCGGCGAGGCACGCCTCCACTCAGGTAATGCGTGAGCATCATGACGCCGGGAGGAAATTGGAACCGGGTCCGCGGGCCCGCGACCCGCAGGCGATGCCGGATGTACTCCATGGTTTCCCGGCAATCGAACGGCTTCAATCTGAATCGAATGCTGATGCGTTGCGACAGAGGGCGAAGCACTCGATGAGACAACGTACGCTCGAGTTCGGGTTGTCCCACAAACAACAGGCACATGAGTTTTTCTTTTTCGGTATCCAGGTTCGACAACAACCTGAGTCCTTCCAACACTTTCCCGCTCAACCGATGCGCCTCGTCAACCAGGACGGCCACGCGTTCACCCTGCCCGGCCAATTGCAGTAACACGTGGGACAACGTCCGTTGCAGCGCCCCGATGCTGCGATCTTCGGGGACCTGCCCGGTGAGGTCCCGGTAGATTGAACGCAAAAGATCCACGTACGATTGGTCGGGGTTCAAGAGGTAGGCAAAGCGTACGCCTTTCGGAGGATGCCGCAACAGGTACCGGCACACCAGCGTTTTCCCTACCCCGACTTCACCGGTCAACATCGTCAACTCACCACTGGCGATCCCGAATTGCAAATGCTCCAAGGCTTGCAGGTGCTGCTGCGTGCGGAAAAAATAGTCGGTATCCGGCGTCATCTGAAATGGGGCTTCGGTGAAGCCCAGTTGTTCGTAGCACACGTTCAGATCGAGTCTGTCCATCACGTCACCCTCAAGATACGAGGCATGAGGAAAATGATGAGTTCGGTGTTTCTCTCGGCCTGATAGGTACCGCTGAAGAACGAACCAAGCACGGGAATGTCTCCCAGCAACGGCACCTTCCGTTCGGTATTCGTGAGTTGCTCCTGGATCAGCCCGCCGATAATCACCAACTGTCCATCACGGACGCGGACCAGCCCTCCGGACTGTTTCACCTCCAACACAGGCGCGGTGGACCCATTCTGTGACTCCACGATATCGGTCAACCGGGTGATAATGGGCGACACGTCCATCATGATCCACCCGTCCTGGGAAATCTGCGGAGTCACCGAAAGGACGAGTCCCGAGGTCACGGTCCGCACTTGCTCCGTAATAATGTTCCCGGTCCCTGCCGTCCCCTGCGTGGTCGTTGAGGTAAAAAAGGATTGATCCGTTCCGACCTTGATCAGCGCCGGTTGGTTATTCAGCGTCAGAATCCGAGGCTGGGACACCACCTGCACGTCACCCTGCTCCTGTAAGGCTTCGATCACGCCTTCGAAATCACCGTCACTAAAACTGAAGGCCGCGGTCGCCGCTCGCGCGATAAAGCCACCGGCCGGCGCCGTGATGATGTTGGCCAGCTTGAAACTGCCCTTGGGGGTGCTGAGATCGATCCGGCTCCAATCCACTCCCAGGCTGTAATCGTCCCGGAGCGCGATTTCATAAATCCTGGCTTGGATCTCAACCTGTCGATAGAGTGAGTTGCGGACGTTGACCAGAAACGTCGCCACCTCTTCGACCCGCCGGTGCAAATCCGTGACTTGAATGGTGCCGGACAACCGATTCACCACGAAGCGCCCTTCGGGCGAAAGGAGCGCGCCGATCTGCGTTTCAATTTCTTCCCAAAACTTGATGTCATCCTGTTGGCTCAAGATCACTTCGCCCGCGTCCTGCCCACCGCTTCTCCCGGACCCGGACGTGACTTGCGCTTTATTGCGTCCTTCCCCGGAACGTTCCAGGCGAATGTAATCCATTGTGAAGATGCGCGTTTTCAGCCGGCGTACGACGATCAGTTCCCCATCGTTTTCCCAATAGTACCCCTGCGTATCCAACAGCGCGGTCATGGCTTTTTCGAGAGCAAGGCCTTGAAAGTCGACCGTCACCACGCCTTCGACCCCCGGCTCCACGACAATATTGAGCGTATTCGCACGCGAGAACAGACGTAAGGCATCGACCAACGGCATTTCCCGTGCCCGAAAACTGAACACCCGGGCGGGCTTGCCGTCGGTGAGGGGGAGGCCCGAGGGGATTCCAAACGACATCCGATCTTCGAGAGAAAACGGAGGGTCCACTTTTGACGTGGGACTTTCCCGGACGGCGACTTCCGTCGAACGAGACTCAGACTGAAGAGCCTGTGGCTTAGGGAATTCACTCTGAAGTTGTCTGGTTGGCTTGGTGGGAATGGCCGTGCAACTTGCCGCCATGAAGGCCAGGAGAACACTCAACACGACGATCCCCGGTCGCCGTATCTCATCTCGTTCCCGGTCACAAGGGTCGTGGAGCGCTCTCATCGGTACGTGGCTGGCTGGAACTTTCACGATTCCTGAAATCCTGACAGGCTCTTTGCCCTGGGGTTATGCACTAATACAACCCATAATTTGACCTTTCAATCAAATACACTCCTAATTTTACCTGTTTGTCAACCCGTCTACTGCTACCGCATCAGACCGGTGTGCAACGGGTGTCGGATAGGACGGGACGGGGCACCACGGAATGAGTCCGCGCAAGCGGCCAAACCATGAGAGGACCGCCGGCATAAAGGCTTGCAACAACTATTCTGCTGAATTGGAGATTTCGTTAAGAACGACGGCGTGAAGGATGAGCGTTCCAATAGGCATGCACGACGTACCCAATGAGGCCAAGGCCCATGACAAGGACGACGCCTCCCATTGCTATGGCACCCCAGTCAGGGCTCAGTTGCGTCGCGACAGAGTGCTTCGCTAACCAGGATTGGCGAACCGCGTCCCGGACCACGACCATCAGGCACACGGTGACCAGTAAACTCACAATACCGGCCAAAGCCATTCCCCGCACGTGTGGAATCATCAATGCCGCATTTAATAACACCAGGCTGAGTAATCCAAAGGTGAGTCCTACGAAAAACGCAAGAGAACCCAGGCTCCGGCCGCTTATGAGTTCGGCCAGAACCCCGTCCGGTAGAGACAACAAGAGCCACGGTCCAACCACAATTTGAGGCAACGTGCCGGCCAAGGCCCATGCCACCCCATACTTGGTCACCCAGGTCGCATCGTCTTCTGTCGGTTCATCTCCCGGAGAATCCGGACGTCTAGAGCCCGAACCCAGGTACAACCCATAGCACATCAAAAAGATTCCCATCCCTGCCACGGCTGCCAGGACCATATGCCCATACCGTGGGAACAGGGAAGGAAGAGAAAGCATTCCACGCAACCCGCTACCTTGAATGTCTTGCCAGTGCTCCGGATTCAGCATCAAGATGCCGACCATCACAAAGATCCATGCCACGCCCCAAAACAGAACGACATTGACACTTCCAAGCGCGAGTTGAAGGCCAGGACGGCCACCTAACCACATTCTCCAATATTTATAGGCAGACAATCCATAATACCCAAGAATGACGGCACCAAGGACCGCGATCCACATCTTGCCGACAAGGAGCATGGCGGGATACAACACGGGGCCGTAGACCGCTTGGACAAACAGGAAGGATGCCACGCCTAAGACCACGGCGAAAACCAGAAACGAAGGCAACATATTGGCCAACGCCGTCCCTAACCGCCGGTAGCGTTCGCGACCGGTCCCATGCCCCAGCCAATCAGTCACCACCATAATGGGGGCGCCGCCGAGAACGAGATTCATGAATAGGGCATGCAGGAAAAACCCGATCAACAGGAATCCATGCAAGATGGGCTCCGGACCGGGCAAGGCCAGGGGATCGGCAGTGGGAACATGCGGAAAAGAATTCATGCCCCCTCATTGTACCATCAGTCGGTCGTCACATCGCTACAACGGTTTTGGGTCCGTTTGCCGAAACAACATGGTGGGGGAACATACCGTTTTGAGGGACGATTTAGAAACTCCTGGATGAAAGGCAGGAAGAGAGTCAAGGCTCAGTGAGCGCCTCCGTTTTTGGTTTTTTATCATGAATTGATCCAGAGCGTACGTTGAGGGGTGCCTGGACGTGCCCCATGAATCAGGGACATCCAGGCCTCCTGCCTCATTTCCTTCAATTTTTACTGTCTTGATCCTTAGGAATTCCGAGCTATTTCACATCCACGCTCATAATGACGAATTCCTTATTCAGTTGGCTGCCCTGATGAGGTTCCACATAGGTCCCATCATAGTAATACCATTGGAGTGGCTCCATCTTCCCCAATTCACTGGGGTGACGAGGAAGTTTCTTGATATCCAGGCCATTTTCGATAAACTTGGCAGGATTGATGAAATACACCACATCCTCATGGGTTTGTTCGGGGGTTTGCGAAAAGTGGATCATATTGTGTTTGGTCACCGTCTCCAGCATACACATTTCCCCACTGGCCTTGGTGGCATCAATAGGGACCATCTTCGAGCCGGGAGCAATCATGTTCGCAATCGCGTTAATCTCCTTACGGGCTTTTCCTTCTAACTTCAACACAGGTGCAAATGCTTCCTTGATGTCATTCTGCGAAGCGTCGGCACGAACAACGGATGGTACGACCACCAATGTCGAGGCACAGACGCCAAGGATTCCCATGAGGAGAGACATCGATTTCCAATGCTTCCTCATACCTGCCTTCATAGCCATACAGTTGTGCTTCTTGTCTTTCATGATTGATGCTCCTCTGTTATAGGTTCATTACGCGTTACGTTCCGCCAAAGGCACGCACGTACAGGAGAACGTGCCAAGCCTCTTCTTCCGTCAACACGAGCGGAATGAACGAGGCCATAGCCGTGCCCGGGCTGCCGTTTTTCAAAATCCAAAACAGTTCGCCATCGGTCCGCGCGGCCTGCCACGCTTTATCCGTGAAATTTCTCGGGAGCTTTCCTCGCAGTCCCGGAATCTTGCCCAGCCCTTTGCCCTCCTTTCCATGACACGTCACGCAAAACCCTTTGCCATGAAAAAGTTTTTTGCCTCGTTCAAGACGTTCGGGAGTAGTGGGATAAGGGTTCTGCCACGTTTTGGCTTCTTCGATCCGGTCAGGCGGTACGCGCGGTTTGAGAACCGCAGGATCACCCGCCAGGGCAACCGACCCTCCCATCAAGAACAGAGCCAGGACGTGGCTGGCCACTTGTTTGCCGGTTAATGGCATCAGACGCTTCCTTCTTGTGAAGAGACAACGGTGGGAGAGGAACGGTGCGGGACGTGATGCGTTCCCGCACCGTCGATACGTTACTCGGTTCGGAACTTGTGACCAAGCGCATTCGGAATCGTGACCGTTCCATCAGGCACTTTTTGGCCAGGTTGCCAGAGTTGATAAATGATTCCGTCGGTCTTCGCGGCGGCGACGGCAATTTCCTTCACCTTGTTTTCATCCTCAATGTCCAGAATGAGCACGCGACCGGTGGCGATTTCCACTTCATGGTCGTGGAAATTTCTGTTCCATGTGATGAGCGGGATTTCCTTGCGGGCCAGGTCCTTGGCCACGAAGTATTCCACTCCGATCAATGGGGCCTTGGGGTCGGTGGACGGAAAGAGAAGGCATTGGATGATTTCATTGGAAATGCCTTTGCAATAATGATGGAAGGGACCACCGACCTGTCCGTCAGTCATCATGTGCGGAGCCTGGACGTGCAGACCGAAGCCATCCGCCGGGCCATTGCCCTCGCTCATGGCCGGAGTGATCATCAATCCAATAAAGAAGACACTGACAAGCACGATGAAACTCATTGAACGCAACATTGACTACCTCCTTGTTGTTGTATGAATAAATCTTCCCCACCGTTTCCCACCGAATGAGGGGAACACGTCGGGTCTAAGAATTCGCCGTCATCAACGCGTGAAACGTCGGGTCCGTTTCCACCAACCCTTTCAATGTATCATTTTGCAGGAGAAAGACCCAGGACCGGGTCGTGGCTCCCGGAATCTGCCGATACCAGCGTCGTGCTTCCTTCAAGAGTTCGAACATCGCCTGATTATCCCGTTTGGGGCGAAAGGCCAGACTGTACGCCTTGGCGTAGGCTGCGGAGAATTTGACCATGGGATCAGAGGACAACGTAAAGGCCTCATCGGCTTCCTGGTAGCCCTGAATAATATCGGGATCATCAAAAAAACGACTCCACGCGACCTTACTGATGCGTGACCAGGCCAGGGCCATCAACACCCTGGCACGCATATTGGGTTGATCCGTCGGCAATTCCGAGAGCAATTGCTGGGGAGCCATGATGGACGTGAGCGGGTCGTTCGTCCACCGGTAGGCATTCGTCAGTTTCAATCGCGTTTTAAAATCCCCGGGTTGTAAATCAACCAGGGTTTCCATGGCGGGAATCAAGCGGTACAGATAATCGGCCGGGGTCGGTTCGAGTTTCCCGCCCATTTCCATTTCAAGGGAAATATCCATCCGGTCGGTTTGCGATTGGATGGTCCAATAGAGTGCGTTGAATTCCTGATACAGCGGACCGCTCTCCACCTGAACGCCATGCGTCCGTGCTCCGAAATCCAACAGCCCGTCGTACAGTTCGGCGGCAATGGCTTGCAACCCCTCCACGTGCAAGGGGTCCACCACCAGAACCCGGTTGAGCATGGAGATCCGTTCCCGGCGCGTCGGCAACGTTTTCGCCCGCGCCAGCCCGGCCGTCACTGCCGCTTGGGCTTCCTTCGGACTCCAAAACTCCGTGGATTTCTGCTCAAACCCGCCGGGGTCGACGACGAACGGAATCGGTGTCCCCATGGAAGACGTCAACGGAATATTGAGCGCGGCCGTATCCACGGGAAACCCATGCTGCAACAGATCCGACAACACGACCCATTTCACGGTCACGGCCTTGACCGGGTGCATCGGTTTTTTATACGGCGTGACCCAATCCTGTTGACCTGAGCCATGGGCCGCCGGCGAGGTCATCGGATCAGGATACGCGATCCGTACCCGGACCAACGTCGTCGGCACGGCCACCACATGATCCGATCCAGGCACCTGAAAGGACGCATGGGGGAGCGGTGCCGTATTGAGCACGTCCAGTGTGAACCCCGGTACCTCGGACATGTCACCGATCTCGGGCATCACAAAAAAGGAAGGGGCTCGCTGATAGGCGCGGGTTTCCGCGATCTCGAACCGTTTAAAGTCCAGGAAATTCACCAACTTCCCAACACCCGGCCATAACTCATCCAATGCCCGGTCGCGGCTCTCGATCACTTCCGCGTGCGCTTGAGCCAGCCGGTCCCAACACCAGGAATACACAGGGTCCGATTCAGGCAAAAACTGCCCTTTCCCCGTGGCACCGGCTTCCACCATCTTCAGCAGACAGACAAAATCGTTTTGGGCTACCCGAGCGGAATCCCGGCCGGCCACCGCGTGAACGTAATTCTGGACTGCCTGCACTACCGCCTGACTCTGTCCAGCCGGAACAGGCTCCGCGGCACGTGAAAGATTGCCCGCCCCTAACCCGACCAGCCCGACCATAAGAACCCCAAGGCCGAGACCACGCATTTTGAAAACCCGGGATTGCTTGCGGCGACCTGCGCGGGTCCGTCTACCGCATAAAAAATTAACCAACGTCATGAGCACTTCTCCTCTTCAAAATCATCACCACAATAAATCTCATTCCAGCATATCCATCTCACCGTCAACCACGATCGTTCCGTTCATGATATGCCCTGGCAAATCACAAAAAAAGGGAAGGAGCCTGCTTCCTTCGACGTGAACACCAACTCGACTTGACCGCCTGAAGGAATCAACACACGGCGGAACCCGTCTTTGCCGAACTGTGGCGCCCCGTTCCCACTCACTTGGACGTTCGTCCGAACCAGGAGATTCACAGGAACAAACGCATGGAGTTCAACGTCTTCGTTCTTCAGGATAAGACGAACCTGTTGCCCGGTGCGAAGGTTTACCACGTGGGGAATAAACCGACGACTCTCGATGCGAACCGTAACGGCGATATCTTCCTGATCCAGCGTCCCGGCGGGCACGGACTCACCAAAACCGATGCCCGGGCTCCACACTCCACACACCAAAGCCACAAGAACACCGGCTCGCTTGACTCTCTTCATCAGTCTGATCGTGTTTTCTCCTTATGACCCCTCATGAAGTACGTATCCAGTCTAACAAAGTCTCTGAAACTCGCACAAATGTACCCACTCCTGTCATCTCCACGGTTTTTGGCAGGGATCCAGGTTTTTCTCTTCTGCTCTTTCATGCGTGCGGGTCCGCCTGGAACAGAACCCTGGATTCCCGATTAAAGCTGTCGGGAATGACAGAGGGGGAAAAACGGGAATGACAGAAGGAGACATTGGGAATTGCCAACGAATTACTGAACACATACAAGAATGACAGAGGGGGGGAAGAATGAGTCTGCACGAGACAGGGCGGGCGATTTGAAAAAGTGACATTCCACGTGTTACAAGTTTCAGGTTGCAAGTTTTCATTCATGTCTCAACAAAGGCGCTGGTCCAATGATTAGGCTGATTCGCGAAGGCTCGACGAAATACCCTTGGATACTGAAGTTCGTCGTGTTGGTGATCGCGGTCACCTTTACCATCGGGATGGGGTGGTTCGGGTTTGAAACCTCGCAACAGCCCAACGTGGTGGCCGTGGTCGGGTCGTACCAGGTGGAACTGGATGAATTCCGCAAGGCGTATAACAGAATCGATGCCTTCTATAGAAGAAATGAACTCGGGCAGGAAGCCCCCGACCCCAAAGAACTCAAGCAGACCGTCATGAACTCCCTGGTCGAGCAGAAACTGTGGCTTGTGGCTGCCGATGATCTCAACCTGGAGGTGCATCCGGACGAACTGCGAGACACCATCATGAAGCGCGAAGAGTTTCAAAAGGACGGGGCCTTTGACCCGGTGGCCTACCACCGTCTCCTGGAGCTCAACCAGATTGCTCCGGCGCAGTTTGAAGAGAGCCTGACCGAAGACCTTCGCAGGCAAAAAATTCAGATCCTTGCTCAGGACGTGGCGACCCTCAATCCGGTGGAGGAGGAAGAAGTCAAGGAACTCGCCGCGCGGCAAACCACGGGCCTGGAAGACGAAAAAGAGATCGAAAAGATCAACGCCCGCATCCGGCTTCAACTCCTGATCCAGAAGAAACAGCGTTCACTCGAAGCCTTCCAACAGGCCATGCGGGCCTCGTCCGGCGTCGAGATCCTGCAGGACTTCCTCTAAAGTTTCCCCTCAAATTCCATACGTGCCTGTGTGTCAGAGAGTCGCTATGAAGAGCGGCGTTTGAGGCGCTTTTCATATTGGGCGGCGTACAGATCAATGAGCCTGCGGATCATCGCCTGATACGACGTCCGACGCTTTCCGGCCTCTTTCTTAAAGAAATCCACACTCGATTTGCTCAAAGAGATCGTGACCTTGACATGGTCACGGCGAAGCACCAACTCGTCCGGCGGTGGAAGAAAATCTTCAATCACGCTCAATTTGCCAAGAGGTTCATCCGTATATTCGATTTTGTTCTTCATAAATCCTTTTGCCCTTCCTCCAGTATCCTGCACCGATGATTCGAATCACATCTCTTGGGTTGTAGCCTAGCCTTCCTCGGCTATTGAATCAACATGGCATCGCCGTAGCTGTAAAACCGGTACCGTGCGGTGATGGCTTCCGCGTAGGCGGCTCGCAGGTGGTCGAGGCCGGCGAAGGCGGAGACGAGCATGAGCAACGTGGTGCGCGGCAGGTGAAAATTGGTCAGCAGGGCATCGACCATCGCGAAGCGAAACCCGGGCGTAATGAACAGACGTGTCTCACCCGAACCCGGCTGGATGTCCCCGGCTTCGTTGACCGCTGATTCCAACGTGCGCACCGAGGTCGTGCCGATCGCCACGACTCGCCGACCTTCAGCCTTTGCCGCATTGAGAAGCTTCGCCGTTTCCTCGGAAATTTCAAACCACTCGGCAGCCATGTGATGGTCTTCGATATGGTCCACGGTGACGGGACGAAACGTCCCAGGGCCCACGTGCAGCGTGACGGTCGCGAGTTGAATGCCTTTTTGCTTGAGGGCAACGAATAATTGTTCCGTGAAATGCAACCCCGCGGTCGGCGCGGCAACGGCCCCTTCCGAGCGCGCGAAGACCGTTTGATAGGCCTCTTTGTCCAGCTCAGTCGCCGGGCGCTTGATATAGGGCGGAAGCGGGACTTCGCCTATCTTCTCCAGAAGGTCTTTGATGGACTCTTGGGTATCGATCCGAAGGACCGTGCGTTCCGGAGTCCGTTCCAGGACCTCGGCAGTCGCCTCATCCTGAAATTGCAGGACCTGACCAACGGCGACGTGGCCTTTCAACAGGACTTCCCAGCTAGCTGCCTCCAAAGGCCGCACCAACAACACTTCCACCTTTCCGCCGCTCGACTGTTTGGTGCCGTGGAGCCTGGCGGGCATCACCTTCGTGTCGTTCAACACCATCACGTCGTCGGACCGCAAGAGGTCCGGCAGATCTTTCACTCGGGCATGTTGAAACGCGGGTTCCCCCTTGCGCGGCACGACCAAGAGTCCAGCATGATCTCTCGGAGAAACCGGGTGATCGGCAATCAGCGATTCATCAAAAGGAAAGTTGAACTCGGAAAGTCGCATAGCAAATACCCACGTCGACAACACTTGTCTTGAGCGACAACGAAGGAACTGTCCCGAAGCCCCGAGCAGGGCGGGGATGACAGAAAAGGAAAGGCCTACTTTGGAGTCTGGATTCCCGCGTTCGCGGGAGTGGCGGAAGCAGGCAGGGTCATGACCACCTGGTCGCGTGGCAGGATCTCTGTTCCCGGATAGTAGTAGCGCAGGATGGATTGATAGGGGTACCCCAGCTCAGCCATTTCTTTGGCGCCCCATTGACACAGGCCCACCCCATGCCCCGCCCCTTTTCCCGCAAATACCACGTGTCTGTGAATCCGTTCAATGGAGAACCGGGTGCTGCGTACTTTGGCATACCCGAGGATCCGTCGAAACTCCTGGCCCGTGATAATGAGTTCTCCTCGGGAATGCAGGATCCTCAGGTCCTTGACCCGACCGGCGGCGGTCATGCGAGAGGGCGTGAGCGTCGAGAGCCAGCCAATGGGATACCCTTCATCCCTGAGCCGGGTCTGGATCTCGTCAAACGGGATGGTCACGTGCCATTCATACCGGGGGGACTTCTGATCGAATGGACAATCCACTCCTTTCAGATAGGGCAAGTCTTTGGACCACACGTTCATGGCGTCTTCCGTGCGCCCGGCCGTCGTGGATGAATAGGCGGCAAAAATGGGGCGGCCTTTATAGGTGACGACCCGGCCACGCGTGTGGCGCACGGCATCGAGTACCGCACGATTGACGTTTTGACGGCCCGTATACACCTGGTCCTGGACGCCCGCGTACACGTCAAACGGTCGCCCGGTATTTTCCAGTTTCTTGTGCAACACGTAGGTCCGTGCCGCCACGGCCTGCGTCCGCAGGAGTTCTTTGTGCCAACCCGGGTTGACTTCCGAGCTCACGACCCCTGCCACGTAGTCTTCGAGATCAACCAGGTTTACGACCAGCAGGTGTCCGTCCCTGACCGTGATATCGAGACCTCCATACACCATCCACTGTTGACTCGCCGCATCAGGGGACGGTCTTTGTATCGTCACCTGTAGTCCCTCGTGTGTACCTTGAATCGTAAGGCGGTTGCCTCGCACCAGGCGGTCGTCGACCTGCAACTCATGCCCCTTCGGAATAATCGTCACCCCGGACGCGACCTCGACCTGATCGCCCGAAGGCAGTTCGAGACGAAGGTCTCCGGCGGACGCGACCGTGACGTGGCCGGCCCGTTCGGCGAGAGCGACTCGAATGCGATCGGATGCGTGAACCGAGGCGGGAAAAGAACCCAGCCCCATACCGATGATCAGCAGCAGGATTCCGACCGGAGCAGAGGTGAACATAGTCAGCGTTTCAGGAGGAAATAGAGGAGGAGACTCCCCACAATGCTGATGATGATACTGGTACTCAGGGGAAAGTAAACGGTGACATTATCCCGTTTGATGAACAGATCGCCCGGCAGCTTTCCCAGCCAGCCGAGCCCGGTCCCCGCACCCGGCCACTTGCCGAGCCACGAGACGACGATGCCGAGGGCGACAATCCCCAAGCCCAGCACGATGAGCGTTTTCCCGATGAACTCCGGCATGACTCACTTCACCAATTCCTCGGCAATCTGGACGGCGTTGAGGGCGGCCCCTTTGCGCAGATTATCCGCCACCACCCACAGGTTGAGGCCATTGGGAATGGATTCATCCTCGCGAATCCGTCCCACGAACACCGCATCCGTTCCTACCGAATGGACCTGCAGGGGATACAATTCCCTCGAGGGATCGTCATACAGTTGCACGCCCGGGGCGGACGAGAGCATGGCCCGGGTTTCCGCCACCGACAACTTTTTTTTCGTTTCGACGTTGATGGATTCCGCGTGACCGACGAACACGGGCACGCGCACCGTGGTCGCGGAGATTCCGATCGATTGGTCACCCAGAATTTTCCGGGTTTCGTTGACCATCTTCATTTCTTCACGGGTGTACCCCGACGACACAAAGTCGTCGATGTGCGGCAAGCAGTTAAACGCGATCTGGTGCGGATACACTTTTGAGGTCACGTCACTGAAGCCCAACAACTGCCGGCACTGTTCCGCCAATTCATCCATGGCCTCTTTCCCGGTGCCGGAAACGGATTGATAGGTCGAGACGACGACACGGGTGAGCCCGGCGTGGTCATGTATCGGTTTGAGTACCACCACCATTTGAATGGTGGAGCAATTCGGGTTGGCCACAATACCCTGGTGTTTTTCAAGATCGTGGGGGTTCACTTCGGGGACGACCAACGGGACCTGCGGATCCATTCGCCACGCTGAACTGTTGTCTATCACCACCGCCCCGGCTTCGACGGCAACCGGCGCGTACTCCTTACTCACTTCGGCACCGGCGGAGAACAACGCGATATCGACCCCCCGGAACGAGTCCCGGGTGAGTAATTTCACTGTGACGTCACCACCCCGGAACGACACGGCTTCGCCTGCCGACCTGGACGAGGCCAACGGGCGCACTTCTTCCACGGGAAACTTTCGTTCTTCCAGGATCGAGAGCATTTCCGTGCCCACGGCACCGGTGGCCCCGACGACGGCGACGGTATAGGCTGCTTTCTTTTTCATCTTCTGCGGAGCGGTTGTCTCACGGGTTTTCATTCACCACGACCCGGATACGGTGGCTGAAGGTATCCGCGATGTACACATGACCCCGGGCGTCAAGGGCCACACCGAACGGGTAGTTCAGGCTGCTGTGCAGGGGATCCTTCCCATCGCCGGAAAACTCCGCCTTCCCGTTCCCGGCCAGAAGCGACATTTCCCGTTTCTGAAGATCCCACACCCGGATCAAGTGGTTATCGCTGTCCGTAATGAACAGGCGGCCATCGGAATGCAGGGCAATGGCATACGGTCGAGACAGGTTGGGAGAGGATTCGTTTTCGCCCGGCGTGAATTGAAACGGGCCCGTTCCTCCCGCCACCGTCTCAACCGTTCCTGTGTGTCGATCCCACTTCCGAATCCGACCACTGAACGTGTCGGCAATGTACAGGTTCCCCTCGTGATCCACGGCGAGCCCACTGGGACCGGCCAACGCGGTTTCAGGACCCGGCGCCCCATCGCCGTTGTACCCCGACTCCCCGGTCCCGGCGACCGTCGTGATCACGCCGGAAGTCAGATCGAGCTTTCGGATCCGGTTGTTGCTTTGATCGGCGATATACAACAGGTCAGGCCCATCGAGGGCCAGGGCCACGGGTTCATTCAGTGCCGCTTTTACGGCAGGACCCTGGTCGCCGTACCCTTTCGCCTGACCCGTTCCCGCGATGGTGGAGATGATCCCGGTGCCGGGATCCACCCGGCGAATACGATGGTTCCAGGTATCGGCAATGTACACGGTCCCGTCTTCAGCCACGGCCACGGCCGAGGGGAAATTGAGGGCGGCGACGATCGCCTGGCCGTCGTCCCCTGAAAACCGCTGGTCCTTCGATTGCGTCCCGGTCACGTAGCGGACCATTCCACTCAAGTCGGGTTGTTGCGTGTAGGCGTCACCCGGTTCGCTCACGGGATCCGCCAACGGATCTTCGTCGTCTTCCGGATGTTCGGGCAACGGCTGAGCCGGCATCGAAGCGGGAGCATCGCGCACGCAGGTTCCGGCTATCGTCGTAATGATCCCGGTCCGTGCCTCAACCTTTCGCACCAGGTGATTTTCCGAATCGGCGATGTAGAGATTGCCTGCAGCGTCGAGGGCAATCATTTTCGGTTCGTTCAACAGGGCCGCGGTGGCCGGACCGGCATCCCCCTCCCAACCCGGCTCCCCGGTCCCGGCGATGGTGCCGATCGCACCGGCTTGCATGGCTTCCAACATCTTTCCCCTTCCCCTTTCTTCCGCCTAGCCCGCACCGATATTCTGAAGAATACGGTCGCCCATCTCTTTGGTGCCGACGAGGGTGGTCCCCGGCGCCGCGATGTCTCCGGTTCGATACCCCTGGCTCAACACGGTCTGGATGGCGTTTTCGATCAGATCCGCTTCTTCCCCCAAGTCGAACGAATACCGCAGCATCATCGCACCCGAGGCAATCATGCCGATGGGGTTGGCCGCATCCTTTCCCGCAATATCCGGGGCACTGCCGTGAATGGGTTCATACATGCCGACGGACGCGCCGACGCTGGCCGACGGCAACATCCCGATCGATCCGGTCAACATGGCGGCTTCGTCACTCAAGATATCACCGAACAGATTCGTGGTCAGAATCACGTCGAACTGCCGGGGGTTCCGAATCAACTGCATCGCGCAATTGTCCACGTACATGTGTCGCAGCTCCACGTCCTGATACTCCTTGTGGACCTCGATGACGACCTTCCTCCACAACTCCGAGGATTCCAGCACGTTCGCCTTATCGACGGAGGTGACGAGACCCCGGCGCTTGCGCGCCACGTCGAAGGCGACTTTGGCAATCCGCGTAATTTCTTCCGTGGTGTAGACTTCGGTATTAAATCCGCGATGGCCGCCCGGCGTCGCCTCCACGCCCTTGGGCGTCCCGAAATAAATGCCACCCGTCAGCTCACGCACCACCAACACGTCAATGCCCTCGATGACCTCGCGCTTGAGGGTCGAGGCATCGGCCAATTCCGAATACAGTTTGGCAGGCCGGAGATTCGCAAACAGCCCGAGTCGTTCCCGCAGGCCCAGCAACGCCCGTTCCGGCCGCCGCTCATATTCAAGCCCTTCCCATTTGGGCCCGCCCACCGCCCCCAACAGGACCGCGTCACTGGTTTTAGCCAAATGGAAAGTTTCATCCGGAAGTGGCCAGCCCGTGTCATCAATGGCCTTGCCGCCGACCACGGCGGGAACAAACTCAAACGCATGGCCACGGGGTTTCCCGATTGCCTCCAACACTGCCATGGCCGCCGGGACGATCTCCGGGCCAATGCCATCCCCCGCCAACACTGCGATCTTCTTGTTCATAACCTTACCTTTACTCTCACCCTATCACCCTCACCCTAACCCTCTCCCATCAAGGGAGAGGGGATTATTTGCCGCCACCTTGTGATCGGTCTAATTTTGGAGAATTATGTATTTAATTCCACCAATTCAGGTTAGGAACCTATATCTTAAAGTTCCCTATTTTTTTCACAGGCTTTTTCATTCACACGGAAATATTCAACAAGGAATTGATCTATGGGGCTAGAAATCGAAGACAAAATATACCCACTATCTTGGCCATGAATCCCCGTGGTACCGTTGTCCCATGTGGTTGCGAGACCATCTAATCGGGTACGATAATCATAGAGCATTTTGTTCAATGCAATGTAAACATTAAATGCCGATCTCAAAACGTTTACATTAATATACAACGAATACGGATTTGCGGGGTTATCTGTATAGATACGAGCAGACCTTAAACGGGATTCAGCCGCATTAATAATGGCTGTCCTGGTCAACCCTATCTTTTCCGCATGTGGCATGTTATGGAGACCTTCAACAGCCAAATACACAGGCTGACAATTCGCAAATAATTTAAATTGTTGTAGCCTTTCTTGAGAAAACATCTGTTTATCTTCAGCAAACACAGGTTCAATCCTGAACAGTACTGTAACCAGAAGCATGATGACTGTAATTGCTTTCTTCGATCTGTTCATAGCCTAGGCTCTAATTGATTTTGTGGATCTTTAGGAAGTTGGGCTTCATTACCTTCTCTCTGCTTGAGAAAATTACTTTAAATTTATAGCGGTTGTGTCTTACGTAATCTGTAGCGGCGGCATCTTATGCTGCCCCGAAGAAGGCGTCATGTCGTGCTGGCACGCAGAGCAGATCTGACACACGCGACGGATTTTCTGCTCCATCTTGAGTGGCGGTTCCTAGGCCCGCTTCTCAGATGCCAAACTCCGAACCTCACTGCTACTACTGAAAAAATCTCCTGCGCGTGCGGGTGTTTGAGCGGCAACCCTGCCGTTGCGCCGGATTGCGTCCGCTATAGGACCCAGTCGTGACGGCCCGGAAAACATCCCATTGTCCAGTATTCTCTGAACCTCGTTGGTCTCCATTGCCACTATGAACTTGAAAACCCTCGGGATAGCGCTCGCGCGAGACTTTGACGACGGTTCGTCAATGCCGTAAATCTGGCAAAAGTTTCTAATATCACCAAACGCAGGCAGAAAAGACTTCTCCTGAAACCTTTTAGCAAGCTCAATCATCACTGGTTTTTTCTCCGAAGGAAGCTCCATTTTAGCGACATATCCCTGTGCAGTGACTTTTGCCTGTCTCTTTCTGGGCTTCCTCGTAATATCGGCGCTAGACGATGCCTTAGGCCGCTTGGAGGCTCCAAGTTGGCGGCCAGAGAGGCGAAGCTCACGCAGAGACTGGTCAACCTGCTCAAATCCATATTGGTTAATCATTAAGCGAAGTTCGGCTGTGAGTTTAGGGTCAGGCATAAGTTAGGACTCCTTCTCAAGTCCAAGTCTCTTGAAGAATTCGCTCGCAAAATGACGATACCGTGGAGCGTCTCCAAGATGGCTAAAATCGCCTCGCATCATTTTGGGGAATCCGCGGGAGAGGGGTATCTGTTTCTCGAATATGTACCATCCATTCTTTTCTGCTTCCTCGTTTATTTCTCTCGTGGCTGTCTGTCTTTCAGGACCTCCCTGGTTTCCGCTGTAATGATAAGATGAATTGTTAATGACCACACCGATGACATCAATCAAGTGACCTCTATTCCTGCCCCTGAATGCAGTAAGGGAGTCGTTCAGCAATGGGAAGCCAATGGTTGCGAAGTATTCTGGTTTGACGGGGACAAGGACATACCGAGATGCGTGGTATGCGACTTGGGTGAATATCGATTCGGTCGGAGCACAATCTATGATGATAAGGTCTTTGTCCTGAAAATTATCGGCTATAAGATTTGCCAAAACTCGTGGGTTAGTTCCAATTGAGCTAATCAAGTTATCGGAAAAATCGAACCTTGAAGGAATGATCTGTAGATTTGCACCACCCCAAGAAGTATGGCCGATAACGACGTCACCAATATCAAGTGGGCTTGATGATGCCTTAGTGATAGTTGGTGGATTATATCCATTGAATATCTCAACAATTGACGGAGACTTGTCGTTTATAAACTGCCTATAACGATGCTCTCCCATTAAAACTTGAGACAAATTAGCCTGCGGGTCCAAGTCTATCGCAAGAACGGTGCGCTTGAGTATCAGCGAAGCATACCGAACCAAGAGAGCGGCAATTGTCGTCTTGCCGACGCCACCCTTCATATTAATCACCGAAATGCAAACGGGATCGGGTTTGCGGACCATGTTCATCTCTTCACTAAGTATGGCACCACACTGACAGTATTTCTCTTCCGATTCCTGCCAATGCTGCTACAATAAATCTTGGCGAGCACAGCCTCACTCTTACTCTCCGTGACGAGGTGAAGACCACCTGCGCTCACGGAACATAAAGGACCACCTAGCCCTCAAGTGAACAAAATAAATTAGACGCTGTTGAGGGCGGAGAGTCAAGTAGGCATGTGCGGTTGGCAGGTTTGTTGGCATCGCGAGGCCAGCGTGGTCGATTCTCTTGACGAGTCGTTTCAGATACGTCTTATGGAATCCTCATCCTGACCAAATTCATATACGTATTCAAACTTGGCCCCAAATCGTTTATCGGGAAATCGGTTATCTGCAAACGGATTGTGAACGATCGACATTTCATGATATTCGGGCAAAGGGGTCCAACAATTAGAACACCCCACGATAGCGCTGATATGCCAATTTTCCTGATTGAGAAAGGAGTCTGTCGGCACATTGGCTCCGCTCGGTTTTCGTACAGACCGACGTTCAGAATTATATAAATCACTGTGTTCCAGGGTTTGTTTGTTATACCCACGGCAAGTGGGCCAATCGGGAATACTGCTTCAACCGCATATGGCAGTCTCGATATTCCCCGTCCTTCACCTAACAGATGGCCATTGATAGCGATTATGCAGACATCGTTGTTTTTGACGATGCCCTCTTTTCGATACCCTAAGAACTTCCTGTTCTTGCTAGCTAGGGCACTCGTCCATCGGAGGAGAATCTGCTCGTAGAGGACGGGCCCTCCTTGTCTACTAAGCCTTTCTCTAATAGCGTCACACGGTTCTGGGGCTGTCGCCTCGACCCAAACTTTTTTTCCATCGATCTCAAATGAAAAATCAGGGCCAAATTCATGTGATTGAATTTCGAAACCTTGTTCTATCAAATGCAGAGCAAGAACCATCTCCCAAAGGCGTTGAAATAACTTTGACTCGTTTTCACTTATGAGATCAGAGACAAAATTACCCTTTGCTAGTCCCTCGTGATTGAAAGATTTCCAAGTGGCAAGAAGGAAAGACCTCGTCGGCTCATGATCCGGCCATCTCCAGGCAACAAAATCGGCAATCGCATTTTCATCTGAACGTCGACTCAGAGCAACAACCATGCTTTTTGGATATTCACCGAGGTCTTCGATGACTTCCTCTCTCATCCCCAGCCAACACTGCGATCTTCTTGTTCATACGCTTCCCTTCACCCTCACCCTAACCCTCTCCCATCAAGGGAGAGGGGATTACGGATCAACAGAGCCCGATTTTATCGCCCTGGTTGGCGCGACGCTCCAATTGCGACACCAGTTTATTCAGGGCATTCAAATAGGCTTGGGCCGAGGCCACGATGATATCGGTATTCGCCCCGTTCCCGGTGACGATTTCGCCGTCCTGTTCGATCCGCACCGACACCTCTCCTTGCGCATCCGTTCCACCGGTAATGGCTTTGACCACGTAGGCCAACAATTTGCTCTTGGTTTGCGTGATCCGGGCAACCGCTCGAAACACCGCATCGACCGGACCATCACCGGTCCCCGTCTCTTTCATGACGTGCCCGTCCACTTCCAACTCCACGGTCGCCGTCGGCACCTGGTTCATCCCGCTTTGCGTGCTCAGGGCTTTTAACGAATACCGTTCGGTCACCTTGGTGACGGCTTCGGACACGATCGATTCCAAATCCTCCTCGAACAATTCCTTTTTCTGGTCCGCGAGCCGTTTGAATCGATCGAACGCGGCATTCGTTTCTTCGTCGGTGAGCGAATAGCCCAACTTCGCCAATTCCGCCCGAAACGCGTGACGACCGGACAGTTTCCCCATCACCAGGCGGCTTTGCGTCAGCCCGATGGAATCCGGCCGCATGATTTCATACGTGTTTTTATCCTTGAGCAACCCGTCCTGATGGATCCCGGAGGTATGCGCGAACGCGTTCGCCCCGACGATGGCTTTGTTGGGTTGGACGACCATCCCCGTGATCTTGCTGACGAGGCGACTGGACTTGGAAATTTCTTCGGTGCGAATCTGCGTCCCGGCATCATAAAAATCCTTGCGGGTCCGCAGCCCCATCACGATTTCCTCCAATGACGCATTGCCGGCCCGTTCGCCGATTCCGTTGACGGTACATTCCACTTGTCCGGCCCCCGCGTGGATGGCGGCCATGGAATTGGCGACCGCCAACCCCAAATCATTGTGGCAATGGACGGAGATGACCGCGCGGTCGCAGTCACGCACCCGCGTCCGAAGCGTCCGAATAATTTCTTCAAATTCCTTGGGGGTCGTGTACCCCACCGTATCGGGAATATTCACCGTCCCCGCGCCGGCGTCAATGACCGCTTCCACTACCTCGCACAGGTAGGACACGTCCGACCGCGTCGCGTCCATGGGGGAAAATTCGACGTCCTCAACGTAGGTTCGCGCATGTTGGACCATCTCGACCGCACGCTGGAGGGCTTGCGCTCTCGTCATGCGAAACTGGTGTTTCAGGTGAATGTCCGACGTGGATAAAAAGGTGTGAATCCGCGGTTTGGGCGTCCCTTTCAACGCCTTCCACGCCGAGTCAATATCCTCGGGTTTGGCTCGTGCCAGACTACAGACCATCGGGCCTTCAACCTCCTGGCCAATGCGCTGCACCGCTTCGAAATCACCGGGGGAACTGAAGGCAAACCCGGCTTCAATAATATCCACGTTCAAGCGAGCCAGTTGTTTGGCGACCAACATTTTTTCTTCCACGTTCATGCTGGCTCCCGGAGACTGCTCGCCGTCCCGCAGGGTGGTATCGAAAATTCTGATGTGTCGTCTCATGACCCATGCTCCTCACAAGGGGATCCACCGCCTTCCGACAAGGCCACGCCCGGTTCGACGCTCAAGCAGCCCTGCTTCCGGCCCTTTTCAATCATAACCCAATCATCACCGGTTCCGACAATAAAAAAGCCTTCACCCCGATGAGGTGAAGGCTTTCTACCTGTTTCGGGGTCATCAGGGGGTCACTGATAGGTTCAGAAGACCTGACACTGTCAGCACCGCGTCACTTACGCGAAGGGTGCCCCTTCCTTTTCCTTGCCATTGATCCATGCGGTCAGTCCTTTGAATCCGACGACACGGGCGCCCGAACCTGCGTGTCTCGCGTTGTTGCGACGGTGACGGCACTCCAGCCTTTTTCCACCAACCCGGAAGCCACGTATCCCAAACAAATCACAAACAACATCAGTTGAGGATAGGCCATCACGGACACCAGAATCAAGACGGCCCAGACCAAATACATAAAATGATTGTGGCCTGCAAACTTCAACTGTTTCACACCACGGTACTTCACCGTACTCACCATGAGAAACCCCATCAACAAACTCATGGCAATCACCACCGAGGGCAGGACACTTTCCGGCAGATGGCCGATGTGCGTGTTGAAAATATAAAACGTCGAGATAAACCCGGCCGCCGCCGGAATGGGCAACCCCGTAAAAAATCGACCGTCCCCACTGCTCACCATGACGTTAAACCGGGCCAGGCGCAGTGCGCCACAGGCCACGTACGCGAACATGATGGCCGCCCCCAACATCCCCGGCGACTTCAACACCCACGCATAAATCAAAAAAGCCGGGGCCAGCCCGAATGAGATGAGATCCGATAACGAATCGTATTCCACGCCAAACTCGCTTGTACTGTCGGTCAACCGGGCGGACGTGCCGTCCAGGACGTCGAACACCATCGCAATCAGGATCGCAATCGCCGCCGTTTCCAATCGACCATGGAACACCAACACCACCGCGGCCAATCCGCTGAACAGATTACCGGTGGTGAGGATATTGGGGATCAGCTGGACTCCCCGGCGGCGTTGCCCTTCTTTATTTTTAAAAATCTGGCCTTTCATCTGAACTCCGCGAGTATGGATTCGCCACCCTTGACGCGGTCTCCGACCTTGACGCGGACCAGGCTTTCGACGTCAACATACGTATCCATCCTGGAGCCGAACCGGATGAGGCCAAAGCGTTCACCCGCTACGGCGGCATCGCCCGGCTGGACCCAGCACACGATCCGACGGGCAACAAGCCCCGCGACCTGGACACAAAGCACCTTCTTCTTCGACGGGGTTTCAATCATCAACGCATTCTGTTCATTATGCACCGTCGCGTCCTGATCGCTCGCGTCGAGGAACCGGCCAGGCTGGTAGGCCATATCCACCACGGTGCCCGCACACGGCATCCGATTGATGTGCACGTCAAAAATATTGAGAAAGATACTGACCCGGATACTTTGCTCTTTCAAATATCTTGGTTCAAATTCCTTTTGAATCGCGATCACTTCCCCGTCGCCGGAAGCCAGAATCAGGTCATCGCCCCGCGGGGACGTCCGAGGAGGATTTCGAAAAAACCAGCCTGCAAAACATGCAAAGGCACCAAAGGCCATGGCGGTTTTTCGCCAACCCAACAACCGGGCCACTGCCGCCGGTGCCGCTGCTCCCACGACAAAGGGCACCCCTTCCGGAGCAATCGGGAGACCTTTTGCACGATCAGTCATTCCGACCCGTTTCCCCAGCTCGCCCAGTTCAATTCTTTTTCTGGTCCACGAGTTTGTCCTTGTGCAACCAGGGCATCATCCCGCGCAATTGTTCCCCGACTTCTTCGATGGGATGCTCCTTGCCTCGTTTGAGCAGTGCATTGTACACGGGGCGATTCGCCTGATTTTCCAGGACCCATTCCCGGGCAAACCGGCCACTTTGGATTTCCCGGAGAATTTTCTTCATGGTCTGTTTGGTTTCGTTCGTAATGATGCGCGGGCCGCGGGTGACGTCGCCGTATTTGGCAGTCGTGCTGATGGAGTATCGCATGTTGGCGATCCCGCCCTGATAGATCAAGTCGACGATCAGCTTCACCTCGTGCAAGCATTCAAAATACGCCATTTCCGGGGAATAGCCCGCTTCGACCAGGGTCTCATACCCCGCTTGAATCAAAGAAGTCAGGCCCCCACACAAGACGACCTGCTCCCCAAAGAGATCGGTCTCGGTCTCTTCCCGGAAATTCGTCTCGATGACGCCGGCGCGCCCGCCGCCAATGGCCGAGGCATACGCCAACCCGACTTGCACGGTCTCTCCGCTGGGATCCTGATGGACGGCCAACAAACACGGCACCCCGCTTCTCTTCGTGTATTCCGAACGGACCAAATGACCGGGTCCCTTGGGCGCCACCATAAACACGTTGATCGCGGCCGGCGGCTGGATTTGTCCGAAGTGAATGTTAAACCCGTGACCGAACGCGAGAAACGCGCCATCTTTCAGATGCGGGGCAATCTCATTCTGATAAATGGCCGGCTGCACTTCGTCCGGGGCCAGGATCATGACCACGTCCGACTGTTTCACGGCGTCGGCCACCGGCATCACCTTGAGACCCGTGGCTTCGGCCTTTTTCCAGGACGCACCCTCACGCAGACCGACGACGACGACGACGCCGCTATCCGACAGATTGAGGGCATGGGCGTGGCCCTGACTACCGAATCCGATAATCGCCACTTTCTTTTTCAAAATCTTCTGTAAATCCGCATCATTGTCATACAAGATTTTCATGGACAACTCCTTGGGAAATGAAGGGGCAAGCTGATTTTCTTCTCCTCTTTGTAGCAGCGCCATCCCTGGTCAAAGCCAGGGACATGCCTCATGGCGCTTTCGTTGGCGGCATAAGGAATGCCTCTACCTCGGGTCAAACCCGGGGCAGACCTCATGCTCCCCTCACCCCTCCTTACAAAAGAGGGGAAGGAAGGAATGCCAGTCTTTTTCCTCCCCTTTGTAAGGGGAGGTCGAGCCAGGCTCGCCCCCGCGAAAGCGGGGGTGGGGTAGAGCCCCACGCCCGACAACCTCGCGCTCCGCATCGTATGAGATAGCTTCTAGTTGACTTTGGCAAGCGGACGCGACTGATTCGCCATCGCGCGAACGGGTTCTCGTGCAATGGCAATCCGGCCGGACCTGACGATTTCCTTGATGCCCAGGGGTTGGAGCAACTGGATAATGGCGTGAATTTTCTGCACGTCACCTGTGACTTCAATCGTATATGACGTTGGGGATGAATCAATCACGTTCGCTCGAAAGATATCGGCAATCCGCAGGGCCTCGGCTCGATCCTCCGATCGGGCGTGCACCTTAATCAAGGCGCTCTCCCGGCTGACGGCGTCGCTCTCATTGAGGTCAACCACTTTGATGACGTCGATGATTTTATTCAATTGCTTGAGGATTTGTTCAATGATGCGCTCATCCCCGTTCGTGACAACGGTCATCATCGACACGGTCGGGTCGAGCGTAGGCGCCACCGACAAACTTTCGATGTTAAACCCCCGCCCGCTGAACAGGCCCGCGACCCGGGACAAGGCCCCGGATTTATTTTCCAACGTCACTGCAATAATGTGTTCCACGAATACTCCACCCTTTTCCCGTTTACGCCGTGCAAAAAACTTCGCTTGGTCTCTCCCGCCCTACAACGCCCTCTCCTGGAGGGAGAGGGCTGGGGTGAGGGGGATTCGTTCCGGCTCCCTACGCCGTCAAAATGGTGTCCTTGCTCTCCCCTTTTCCCGCCGCCTCCGATGTCTGTCGCTTCTGCAACTCGGGAGGATCTTCCAGAATCATTTCGTGGTTGCAGCCACCGGCCGGAATCATGGGATAACAATTCTCGAATTGGTTCACCGGCACGTCAATGAAGACCGGTTTATCAATGGCCATCGCCTCTCGAATCCCGTCATCCACTTCACCGACGTTTTGAATGCGAAGGCCGGCCGCGCCGTAGGCTTCCGCGAGTTTGAGAAAATCCGGAGATTGGCCCAAATAGCTGCACGCGTAGCGGCCTTCATAGAACAGATCCTGCCACTGTCGCACCATGCCATGGAATCGGTTGTTGATGACAAACACTTTGACCGGCAGTTTTTCGATCACGGCCGTCGCTAGTTCCTGGGTGTTCATCTGGACGCTCCCGTCACCCGCAATGCACAACACGAGTCGATTCCGAAAGGCCGCCTGTGCCCCCAAGGCCGCGGGGAAGCCAAAGCCCATCGTCCCCAACCCGCCGGACGTGAGCCACGTATTCGGTTTGGCGAGATGAAAGTATTGCGCCGCCCACATCTGATGCTGTCCCACGTCGGTCGAAACGATCGGGTCGCGGTCCTTCGTCAGTTGATAGATCCGATCGATCAGATACTGCGGCTTGATCAACTTGTCGGCATCCTGCTGGTAGCTCAGGGGGTGAGCGGTCTTCCACTCATTCAGTTGATCCCACCACGGCTTGCGCAATTCTTTCTGGTCACCGTTCACCGTCGCGCGCAACACGTTGTTCAATTCCTGGAGCACGCATTTACAATCACCCACGATGGGAACGTCCACGTGAATGTTCTTGCGAATCGACGTCGGATCAATGTCGATATGGATAATCTTGGCATTCGGACAAAACTCGGACACCTTCCCGGTCACGCGATCATCGAACCGGGCGCCTACCGCAATGACAAGATCGGAATAATGGATAGCCATATTGGCCACGTAGGTGCCATGCATGCCGAGCATCCCCAAGGATAACGGATGTTGACCGGGAAATGCCCCCAAGGCCATTAAGGTTTGATTCACGGGGATCTGAGTCATTTCGGCCAATTCGCGAACCTCTGCGGAAGCGCCGGACAACTGAACTCCCCCGCCAATGTACAAGATAGGCCGGCGAGCCTTCATGATGGCATCGGCGGCTTGCTTGATTTTCCACTTGCTGCCTTCATAGGTCGGATTGTAGCCGCGAATCGAGACGGAGTCCGGATATTTAAATTCGGTCTTGTCCATGGAAATATCTTTGGGAATATCCACCAGCACGGGACCGGGTCTGCCGGTGGACGCGATGTAGAACGCTTCCTTGATGTTCTGCGCCAGGTCGTTCACGTCCTTCACCAAAAAATTATATTTCGTGCAGGGTCGGCTGAGCCCGATATTGTCGGCTTCCTGAAAGGCATCGTTCCCGATAAGCGGCGTGGGGACCTGACCGGAAAAGCACACCATGGGCACGGAATCCATGTAGGCATCGGCTAAAGCGGTGATCACGTTGGTCATGCCGGGACCCGACGTAATCAAGGCCACTCCGGGTTTCCCCGTGGCTTTCGCATAGCCTTCCGCCATGTGGCCGGCCGCTTGCTCATGTCGGGTTAAGATGACTTCAATGTCTTTTTGTTGGTGCAGGACGTCGAAAATTTTCAGGACCACCCCACCGGGAAGAGCAAAAATTGTTTTCACGCCTTCTCGCTTCAAGGCTTCCACAAAAATTTCGGCTCCTGTAAGCTGTGCCATGATCTCCCTCACCTGTTTGAACCGTCCATGATGAACAATACATGATCGGTTCAGTTAAAAATATGTGTTGCCGCCTTACGTTTCCTGTCGACCAAGAAACGCAATGGTTTCCAGGGGTTGTACCCCTAAACGAGTGATGATAAACCTGCGTTATCCACAAGTCAAGGGACGGCACGCAGGCCGTCCCCTACAATGCCAATGACGACGCACCGTGTAAGGACAACCCCCCCGTGGTTGTCCTCTTGTAATTATCCCACGCCCCTAACACCCTCTCCCCTGGCGGGAGAGGGCTCGGGTGAGGGGGTAGAAGCACCGTAGGTCGGGTTAGCGTAGCGTAACCCGACAATGTAACCGAACACACACAATCTTACGCACCCGAACCCGGCCTCATGTTACGCGACTTTAAACAAGAGATAACAAATTTAGAAACTCGACACCTGCGCCGGCAGCTACGGATCATGGAGTCGCCTTCGGATACCACCATCACCATCGAAGGCCGCCAATTCATATCCATGGCCTCGAACAATTATCTCGGGTTGGCCAATCATCCCGCCGTCAACCGGGCGGCCATCGAAGCGATTGAACAATGGGGAGTCGGAGCCGGCGCGGCGCGTCTCATTTCCGGCACCATGACGCCCCACCACCAACTGGAACAGGACCTGGCCCAATTCAAACAAGTCGAAGCCGCCCTGACCTTCGGCACGGGATACACCACGAACCTGGGCCTTATCCCGTCACTCATCGACAGGGATGGACTCATCCTCGCCGACCGCAACTGTCACGCCAGCCTGATAGAAGCCTGCCGGTTGTCGAGGGCTCGGCTACGCGTGTTTCACCACAACGACGTCGAGCACCTGGAAACACTGCTCAAGAAACGGGAAAAAGCCTGGCCGACCCTGGTCGTCACCGAAGGGGTCTTCAGCATGGATGGCGACCTCGCACCACTTCCGGATTTACTGAAGCTCTGCCGACACTATGAGGCCACGCTGGTCATCGACGATGCCCACGGCACGGGCGTCATGGGAAAAAACGGTCGAGGAACAATCGAACACTTCGGCGTGGACCCACAAGACGTGATTCAGATGGGAACACTCAGCAAGGCGATCGGAACCAGCGGCGGCTACGTCGCGGGACCGGCTTCCCTCAAAGACTATCTGATCAATACGGCAAAGGCATTCATCTACACGACCGCCCAGCCACCGGCCATCGCCGCCGCAGCATCCGCGGCCATTCGGATCATCCAACACGAACCCGCTCGCCGGAAACGCCTGCGGACCAACCGAGACGCTCTCCATACAGCCCTGACGGGCATGGGCTTTCAACTCGCCGACTCGCAGAGCCCGATCCTGCCGATCATCGTAAAGTCGCCGGAACGGGCGGTGGAGATGTCGCAAGCCTTGTACGAAGCCAGCGTGTACGTTCCCGCCATCCGCCCACCGACCGTTCCCAAACACAGCAGCCGGCTACGACTCACCGTGAGTTCAGAACATACGCAAGAGCAATTGGAGAACGTGGTGACTGCGTTTCGGAAGGCCCAGGAAGCGTTTTCGATGAAGTCGACGTCCGCTTCAGGGTAACATGGCAAACGGGGCTTTTAACCAAGCCTGTCTTGAGCGTCTAGTCGAAAGGAGAGCCGATGATCAATGCTGGTGAGCCGGATTGCCTTTGGAGAAGCCTCCGCATCAAGAATCAAGCCGAGAGCGGCCGTAGAAGAATGACCAGGATCGCCAAGGAGAACGCCAAGTTGACCCCCAGCATCCACTTGAGCAGCTTCATGTCGGCTTCGATGGCGGCCAACCGGTTCTCGAACCCGGCAATCTCTTCGGCCGCCTCGCGCGCCTTGTCATCGGGCGCACCCGCCGCCCTGAATGCTTCGTACGTTTTGGAGAGCACCATCGCCATGTGAACAGGATACTCATCAGGAGTCACCCATACAAGGCAAAAGCGATTGCCGGACCGTTAGTTCGGAACATACGCAAGAGCAGTTGGAGTACGTGGTGACTGCGTTTCGGAAGGCCCAGGAAGCGTTTTCGATGAAGTCGACGTCCGCTTCAGGGTAGGCGTGGTGGCCAGCCGGTCTTAAACCCGGCGATTACAGCGTCTTTCAGGTGAAGAAGGTTTTAACGACGAGGCTGACCACGCCGGTCAGGACAATGGTGATCAGGACTTCGAGGCGGATGAGTCGGTTCTCAATGCTCGCTAAGCGGTTCTCGAATGCAGCGATTTCTTCCGCAGCATCGCGCGCTTTCTCGTCCGACGCGCCAGCTTCTTGTGAAAAGCAAATCGGGCATGGCTCGAACTGATAGTCTGCTGCCTCTTTTACGCTTGTCGTCACCCATTCATATTGAGGAGTTGGTGCTCTCGTTATAGATTTCTTCTTATTGCCGCATTCTATATCAGGGCAATGGTACAGCTTGGCTTGTGGGTTGTCCTTTGAATAGGTCACCTCTTTGGGTGGATGTCCGTGGGGTTCGTGAAAAGTGCACCGCATAAAACGCCTTTTGACCTCTTTCCTCCCTCTCCCAATGAGAGAGAGCCTGCCCCGGACTTGATCCGGGGGTTGGGGTGAGGGCAAGCGAAGCCGTCAGGTTACGCTTCGCCAACCTGACCTACGGGACTCGCACTGTCGCCGCTCTTGAGGGCGGTCAGGACACGCCTTCAGGGCAAGTGGGAGCCGCATAGTCGTAGAGCCGGTCGGCCAGGGACTCGATATCTTTTAGCATCGCCAGGCGTTCCCGCCATTCGGCAGGGATTGATTCGACGCCGTAGTGCGCGCCCGCGAGCTGCCCATAGATGGCGCCGGTGGTGTCGGCGTCGTTGCCAAGGTTGACGGCGAGCAGTGCACCGCTCCGAAAGTCGGTGGACTTGTGGAAGGCCCACAGGGCCGCCTCCAGAGCCAAAACGACGTAGCCAGCGCCGTCAATCGCCGGTGGCTCCTTATGCTTGTACGACCCACGGGCGACCTCGTCGATTTCCGCTTCCAGCGGACCCCACTCCCAGTAGCCCTCGGAGAGCAGTGTCTCCTTGTCCACGCCTCGTAGCAAACCGACGATGAGGCTGGCGTAGTAGCGGCATGCGTCGACGGCTTGGACCGCGCCGTGCGTGGTCTTCGAACTCGCGACGCTTCGCTCGATGGCCTCAACGACGTCTCCAGCGTAAAACATAGGGACGGGAGCGAGGCGCATCAGCGAACCGTTACCCGCGGTCCCGAGGTCGGAGGAACCGGCGTAGGGGTCGCCGGCCTCCTCGAAGCGCGACAGAGCGCTTCTCGTCGTATTCCCGATATCGAAGCACACGCCGATTGATGAGAGATAGCCCTCGCGGAGCCACCGCGCGTAACGCCGCATCTGGTCGAGGGCGTCGAAGCCGCCGCATTCGACCAAGCTGGTGGCCAGGCACAGGGCCATGGACGTGTCGTCGGTCCACTGTCCTGCTTGTAGCTGGAAAGGGCCGCCGCCCGCCATGTCGCTGACCGGCTTGAATGAGCCGGGCCGCTTGAACTCCAGCGTCGTGCCGAGCGCGTCGCCTGCCGCCAGCCCCAGCAGGCAACCCCGAAACCGGTCCTGTGTCGATACCGTGCTCATAGAGTCGGGCTTTCCGCGCCATTCTACGCCACCCCGCCCAAGGGGACAACCGGCGGCCTTGAGGACGAGTGCGCGTTGACACCCCGCGGCGGCGCGGCTAGGCTCAGGGCAAACGACAGGCCGCGCACAGGGGCACGGATCAGGGAATCCATGAAGATTGAGATTGGGGAATCGCTTTGCTACTCGTACCTGCGACACGTCAAGCGGTGCTGGCTGGTGCAGGCGAATTGGAAGACCTCGGAACATTGGAAGAAGAAGTCCCCTTCGAACTTGCAGTCCTTGTTCGAGTCGATGCGGAAGCGGTTTGATCCAGATGGAAGGGTGTTCAAGCAGACCACGGACGCCAGACAGTTTTTGAAGCAAGGAGAAATCGATGTCGTAGGGGTGGATCAGGACGGGAATGTCCATGCGATGGAGATAGCGTTCCATGAAGCCGGGTTGCATTACGGCGGCGGCGTGGAGGACACGACACGGAGAGTGCTGAAGAAGCTGCTGCGGGCGGTGCTGATTCTGAAAGTGTACTACCCGACAAAGAAAGAGTTGCATCTCTACTTTGCTTCGCCGAAGGTTCACGAGAAAGTGCAGTGGTCGTTGAAGGAGGCCTTTGCGAAGTTGAAGAAAGGCTACCCGAAAATCACGTGGCACTTATTGATAAACGACGACTTTACCAAGGACGTCGTTTGCCCTACGTTGGAGAAGACAAGGACGGTGGCGGACACATCGGAACTCTTTGCGAGGGCGGCGAAGTTGTTGGAGCTGTCGAGGGAGGGCGACGATTAACTGCTCCGACTCGGGGGCGACCCTGCCGCCAACGCCGAAGGGAGGGAAGCTCCAGCCGCTCGTTCGAGCTTTGATAAAAACGCTACTAGAGGATCATCCAGGGCTTTTGCGTAGCCTCAACTTCGTCGAGTTCGGCATAGCGGACGCCGACAACCCGGAAATAGTGCCGCCCAAAGGCATGCAATTCAGCCTGAAGCGTGGTCAGGTCCAACTCCCGTTGAGCAAGCAAAGTCTGAAGATTCGACAACTCTTCCAATTTTTGAGAGAGTTCCCGCTCTTCAGGAGTGCCCCGCTTGGCAAGCTCTTTTATTCATGTCCGGGAACGAACCTTTTCGATAAAAAGAGGGATATCCTGTTTCCAATTTTGCCAGTACCATCCGTATCCTGACGGAAGGTACGTGGCAGCAAGGATTGGGAGAGAGGATTCTTCAAATATCTTGCCACGCACATTTTGAAGCTTCCAGCCTCCTCTTTGAAATGAACGTGCAAACGTTGAACGGGGCCAAAGCATGGAGACCGCCGTGGATGCAGGCCAACCAAGAGCCAGAATCGCGGAAGGCTGGAAAAATGTGATTTGGTCCCGAAGATGAGTCTCGACTTGATGAGGCAACCAAGTCTTGATGACGTTACGTCGGTTGTCTTTGAGCGGACGCGGAAAGGACTGAAGCAGATAGTAGCCCGAATCGCAAAATGCCTTGAGTTCACCATCTGATCCGGAAAGCGAGAGTTTGGAGAGATTGAGAAGTGGAAGGAGTTTCTCCCGCAAGTCATCCTGTTTCGCATTCCGAGGTTGAAGAGTCCAGAAGCCGCCATCCGGCGGAGGGGCTTCGGAAATAAAGAGGATGGCCTTTCGGCGAGGTTCAGGAAGCGTCGGCCAATCTCCTTTGAAAGGAGTAAACACTCGACCTGCAACACTCTGACACATGCGGCAGTTCCGAATCGATTCTTGAATGTCCTGCCAATCCGTCATAAGCATCTTCCGTTAATAGTTTTAGGAGCCGCCTGTTGATGACTTCGTCGATTGTCCAACGCGTTGTGCCGATTTCGTCCTACCCATATGCAACAACAATTGAAGCACTTGAGGCCGGAAGTCTTATCTCTGTCCGGGTTGCCACTCGCGCATCAGCCGTTGCGCCTCGGCAATCTGCGCCGGCGTCATCAGCGACGCGACTCCGTTGCGGGCTTGCACGGCCTTGTCTCGCAATTCCTGCTCAGAACTAGAAAACCGAGAAGCCGCAAGATTGAACCATTTATGCGCTTGAACATGGTCCTGCGGCACGCCCTGGCCCAGGGCGTGCATGGCCCCAAGCTTGATCTGAGCGCGGGCATCACCCTGCTCGGCCGCCTGACGAAACCAACGCAGCGCCTCGGTGTAGTCCTGCGACACACCCCTTCCCTGGACGTACATGTACCCGAGACTGACCTGGGCACGGGCATCGCCCTGCTCCGCGGCCCGACGATACCAGCGCACGGCCTCGGCGTCGTCCTGCGGCACACCTTTCCCATCGGCGTACATGAACCCGAGATTGACCTGTGCACGGGCAACACCCTGCTCGGCAAGAATGCTAAACGACTCGAAGGCAACGGCATAGTCGCCACGCATATACGCAGCCGAGGCTTCATCAAACGTCTGCGCCCCCGAGGCCGGTGCGCCGAGCAAGATAAGTGCCAGCAGCGCTGAGGCGACCATGCCTTGCAACCCAATGTGGTGGATTCTCAAGCTTCGTAAGAGAGGTGAGGACACGGGCGTCTAGCCTTCCATGCTGTAAAAAAATTCTTCTTTTGTAATCTTGTCGTTCTCGACGGTATAGAGGGCGACTTGTTCAAGCGTCATACGCTGCCTGGACTGTTTGCAGGTGACGTCGGTTTTGAACCAGAGTGCGAAGCGGTCGCCGTGGGGAAAGGGGCCGAGGAGTTCCCCGCCGTGGACTTCATAATTAGCAAACCACCACATGTTCTTCTTCTTGATCGCTTCAATGCCGCGTTGGGTCTGTTCCATTTCGGGCATGGCACAGGCTTCCACGCTCACCACGTCAGGGTGATACCATTTTTCAATGGCTTCCAGGTTTTTCCCTTGCTGACACAGCGCCACCAATTCCTTCCCGATTTCCATCACCGACATGACATTCCTCCTTTCTTCAAACAAGGCTCCAGAGTACCAGATTTTCAGCGTCGTTGATAATCCGAATTGTCCCTTGCACCGTAGGCGCCGAACAATTGGGAAGCGACTCCGTAAACACCAATTACGCTCTTGAGTAAATTAACTCAATGCAGGTTTCGCAAGCGCCAAAAGCAGGGCAGGGTAAGCCGATATGCAAGCAATCAGTTACGCTATTGAGTTAATTTACTCAGTAGCGTAATGTGACGAAATGAGCAGTTTCCAGCGTGCACAACTATCGACGCTTTTGAGCCGGCTGCGCGAGCCTCCAAAATGGCTGATCGTCGTCGTCGGCCCGCGTCAGACCGGCAAAACCACGCTCGTGGGGCAAGCCTTGGAACAGCTCGACCTCCCGAGCAGATATCTCTCCGTCGACCAGCCCGAGCCGAGCGCGCTTTCATTACGTGCTGCTCTGCCCCAGGACAACCAGGAAGATGCTGTCCCCATCTCGGACGTGAAAGATACGGCGGGGCTTATTCACAAGTGGGAGCGAGCCAGAGAAGATGCCAGCCAGTCGAAAGAAGGTTTCGTACTCGTTTTCGACGAAATCCAGAAAATTCCAAATTGGTCGGAGACCGTGAAAGGCTTGTGGGACGCTGACCGACATGAAGGCCTCCCTCTGCACGTGGTCGTGTTGGGGTCCGCGCCACTTCTCATGCAGAGAGGGTTGAGCGAAAGCATGCTCGGTCGCTTTGAAACCATCAGTCTTCCGCACTGGTCGTTCGCCGAGATGTCCGAGGCATTCGGGTTCGACCTCGACCACTACATCTACTTCGGCGGGTATCCTGGGGCGGCATCACTGGTCCGGGAACAACGGCGCTGGCGCGAATACATTCTGGGGTCCATTATCGAACCGAATATCGAGCGGGACATCCTCGCCATGGAGCGGGTGGACAAACCAGCGCTCCTCAAAAGGCTGTTCGAGTTCGGTACCGAAATGTCCGGACAGATCCTGGCATACGACAAGATGCTCGGGCAGATTCAGGATGCCGGAAACACCACGACCTTGGCGCGCTATCTGGATTTGTTGTCGAAAGCCGGGCTGCTGACAGGCTTTGGCAAATACGCCGGGGGGGCGTACCGCCGCAGGGCTTCCAGTCCCAAACTCAACGTGCTCAATACCGCGTTCATGTCGGTCTATTCCGGTTACACGTTCGAAGAAGCGAAAGCGGATCGAAGCTTCTGGGGACGATTGGTCGAAAGCGCCGTTGGCGCACACCTCTTCAATACGGGAGCGCCGGATGTGCGGCTTCATTATTGGCGGGAACGCTCCCTTGAAGTGGATTTCGTCCTGGAGCACGGCCGGAAGCTCGTTGCGGTGGAAGTCAAAAGCGGATCGCATAGAGGGAATACGGCCGGGCTGGAGGAATTCACAACGCGCTTCTCACCCCAACGTTCCTTACTCGTGGGTGAGGGCGGCATTCCGATTGCGAAATTTCTATCGACCCCCGCCATGGATTGGTTCAAGCAATCATGACTGCTTTTGTTCCACGCACGTGCACGGAAATCGGGGAAGACGGCCAAGTCAGGAAAAACCCCGATGGAAGCGAACGCACCTGTCTGTCTCTCGAAGAGTTTTGGGGTACCGACGCTTACGTGCTGCTAGGCGCGCCCGGTGCCGGCAAGACCACGGTGTTCAAACAAGAGGCCGCTTGCTGCTCGAAGGCGTGTCATGTCACCGCCCGGGACTTCATCACGTTCGATGATCGACCGGAATGGCACAACACGACGCTATTTATTGACGGCCTCGACGAAAGGCGGGCGGGATCGCCGGACGGACGCACACCGTTGGACGAGATACGCGGGAAGCTCGAACAACTGGATCGCCCCGGGTTCCGGCTTTCCTGCCGCGAGGCCGACTGGTTCGGTGCCAATGACAGAGAGAGTTTGAAGGCCGTATCGCGCAACGGACAGGTTACGGTCTTGCGCCTCGATCCGCTCACCGATGAGGACGTTCACAAGATCTTGCGCGACAATCTGAAAGTCGATGACCCGGAAAGGTTCATCAATAAGGCCCACGAGCAAATGTTGGAGACCCTACTCGCGAACCCGCAAAGCCTGTTGATGCTGGCAAACTCGGTCGCAGGCGCAGGCGGTGATTGGCCGGAGGCCCGGATGCAAACGTTCGACATGGCCTGCCGGACACTTCTTCGCGAACACAGCCAAGGGCATCAAGTAGCGAAGCCGCATAGCGTTGCCATCTCCGGTCTGCTGGACGTAGCGGGGCGGCTTTGCGCCGTGCAACTCCTGACCGGCGTCGCAGGGTACACGCTGCCCGGCACCGAGAGCGACCGCGAATGCCCGGGTTTGGAACAGATATCTGGTGAGGACCAGGAAATTCTTCGCTATGTGCTGAGCACCAAGCTCTTCGAAACTCCCTCTGAGGGCCGCAGAACTCCGGTTCACCGGCACGTCGCCGAGTTCCTGGGCGGCCGATACCTTGCCAGCTTGATCGAAAAAGGATTGCCGGTCGGACGTATTCTCGCCTTGATGACGGTTGACGGAGGCGGTGTCGTGTCGGAGCTGCGTGGCCTCTCGGCATGGCTCGCAACGCACAGCACAAAAAGCCGGATGGAAATCATCGAGCATGACCCGATTGGAATCGTTCTCTACGGCGACGTCAGAGACTTCTCCGTCGATGAGAAGCGCAGTTTGATAAACGGTCTGTCTCGTGAATCGCAGAGAAATCCCTGGTTTTTCGGGTCGTTGGAGATGATGGATTCCCGCTTTGGTGAACTTGCGACACCCGATATGGAGTCCGCTTTCAGAAAGGTCTTGACGAGTCCGACGCGGGACGACACCCACCAGGGACTCGTCGTGGTTCTGGTCGAAGCGCTTCGGCACGGGCCGGCCATTCCTAAACTTACGGATGTTTTGCTGGGCATATTCAGGGACGATAACTGGTGGCCAAGGATCAGGCATCGTGCCCTTGATACGGTTATCCATAAAGGGAGAAACGACAAACAGACCGACGCCGCGCTTATGGCGTTTCTGGCGGACGTGAATGACGGCTCGGTGCCTGACCCGGAGGATGAATTGCTGGGCCGTCTCCTGAATGGGCTCTATCCCTCAAGGCTGTCCGCTGCGGAAATCCTTCAATGCTTGCGGACACCTAAAAATAAAAACCTGTCCGGCGTGTATAGGCTTTTTTGGTACGATATGGCGATAAACTCGACAAATGCGCAGCGTGCAGAACTCCTGGATATCCTCGTCGAGCGACACCACGAATTGTGGAAGAAAATTCAGGTAGACCCCGGGCCGGGAAATCCGGCATGCCGTCTGCCGTCGCTTTTGTTGGCTCGTTTTCTGAACACGTTGCGCGAAGATATCACTCCCGACCGGCTCTTCGATTGGTTGGGCGTCGCCGCATTGGATTTTGAGGATTTTGACCCGTCTGGGCTATACGAACCTACAGGTACTGCTCCACACGATATTGGTGTCTGGCTGAGCGAGCACCCCAAGATACAAAAAACGATAATCGCTATGTGCGTCGAGCACTGTCGCGGAGGCCAACAGTTCGATTCCTGCGTTTATATGAAGCGCCGCAGGTTGTTCGGCGCCACACCGCCATCTGATTTCGGATTCTGGTGCCTCGAACAGGCAATACGCGCAACCGATGATAATGCTGCTATCTGGTACATCATCCAAGCCGCTGGTGCCTTGTATAACCACCAACATGACGAAGGGCTGACCCGGGAAATCGTGGACGAGCGCCTTGCAACCCACCCGTCTCTCGAGAAGGCTTTCATGGAACGCCTGTCCGAGCGCGAAGAATGCAATGCCACCGAAAATACGTTCAGAGAAGAGCACGAAAAGCAGAAAAAGAAGGAACTGAAGAAATTTCGTGAATACGTGAAGGAACACGTGGAGGCCCTGAGTGAAAATCGATGTCCGCCGTCACTGCTTCACCAATTGGCTGGAGCGTATTTCGGTGAATTGACCAACGTTGCGGTCAAAAACCCCAAGGAGCGGCTATACAACCTACTTGGAGACGACACGGGCTTGATTGAAATGGTCCTGGTGGGTCTTCGGGGATCAATAAGTCGAAATGACGTTCCGACCGATGCCGAAATCATACGCCTGAGTGCCGGAAACCGGAGACATTTCCTTGAGCTTCCCTTCCTGGCCGGCCTGGAAGAACTTTCCGAACCTGAAAGAGAACCGCCGCTCAACGAAAGGCAGATGAGGCAGTGCATTGCCTTTTATTACAATAGTGGGGCACTCCCCTATTATAGAGGTGAGAAACCGCATTGGTATCGATGGTTGCTGGCCCGCCGTCCGGACGTGGTTTCCGACGTGCTCATCAAGTTCGTTCGTTCTCAACTCCGTAGCGGGAAGGAACGATTTGCTGAAGCCCGTGAACTCGCTTCATCGAAAGAACACCAGGTGGTCGCCCGCCTGGCGTCTCTGGCCTTATTAGAGCTTTTCCCCGTGCGTTGTACGTCAGCACAACTTGGATTGCTGAACGTTCTGCTCAGAGCCGCGCTGATTTATTGTGAAAAAGAGGCTTTCGAGAAACTGATCGAACATAAACTCTCTCTCCAAAGCATGAACGTGGCCCAGCGCGTGTACTGGCTGGTCGCCGGATTTTTTGCTTCACCCGCCTCGTACCGCGAAAGACTCAAGACGTCGGTATCCGGCCACGAGCAACGAATCCGTCATCTGGCTCAATTTTTGACCACACCTCCGGCAGCTTTGCTTGGACACCTCAATGTTCAGGACTTGAAATTGCTGATCCAACTGACCGGGGGTTCCTACAGACCCTATTCCGATTACTCACCTTCGAGAGAATTCTCAACCGATTCTGCTCGGTGGAATACTTCAGCCCTTGTAACCGGACTCATCAACCGGCTTGCGTCCCTCCCCTCACGGGATGCGACACGGGCGCTCGAATCGCTACAATCCGATAACGCTCTGTATCCTTGGCGATACCGTCTCATCGACGCAGCATATCAACAGAACATCACACGACGCGAAGCGAATTTCCGGCATAAGGATGTCGATCAAGTCCTGCAGGTGCTTGACAATCTGAAACCCGCGAACGCTGCCGATTTGGCGGCCCTGACGATGGATATCCTGGCCGATATGGCCAAACGGATCCGTGACGGGAACACGTCGGACTGGCGTCAGTACTGGACCCCAAGTAAGAAACCTGTGACGCCTGAGCATGAAGATTTTTGCAGGGACGCGCTGCTGTCGGATTTACGACTCAAGCTGGCGCCATTGGGTATCGACGCCCAGCCGGAGGGTCATTACGCCGATAACAAAAGGTCGGACATTCGCGTTTCCTACTGCGACTTCAACGTGCCGGTGGAGATCAAAAAGAACAAACACCCTGACTTGTGGAGCGCGATCAAGACACAATTGATTACAAAATACACCCGTGATCCGGGCGCGGATGGTTATGGGATCTATCTGGTGTTCTGGTTTGGTACGGAGGGTTGTCAAATGCCGCCATCCGGCAAACGCCCCACAAGCGCGCACGAACTGCGAGAGCGTCTGCTGGACACCCTCTCGGCGGATGAAAAGTTCAAAATATCGATCTGCGTGATCGACGTCTCCAAGCCTTTATAACCAATCGAGAATCCCCAGTGCAGGCTTTCAGGTTACTGTCGGGTTACGCTGCGCTAACCCGACCTACCCCGACTAATCGGGAGAAATAATCAAGAGACAGAAAGTTTAAAATTTATAAATTTCGATGAAACTTTAAAAAAATAAAAAAACACAATAAATATAAATATTTTAAAAAATAGTTAAAAGTTTAAAGTTTTTTGAAATTTATAATAATGTGCGAATGGTCAATGTTCAGCGGCAATGTCGGATTACGCTCCGCTAATCCGACCTACTCCGACTCTTGAGTAAATTAACTCAATGCAGGTTTCGCAAGCGCCAAAATCAGGGCAGGGTAAGCCGATATGCAAAGGATCCGAATGGCTTGAGACACGTGTTGACAGCTTTTTCAATTCGGCATATGTTTTGGCATATGCCAAGGAGGTAATTGTGATCCCTGAACGACACGTCAAGCTGTTCAAGAACGGACGGAACCAGGCAGTGCGGATTCCTCGCGAATTCGAGCTTCCCGGTGAGGATGCCCTCATGCGCAAGGAAGGCGACCGGCTGATCATCGAACCTGCCCGACCGAAATCCCTTCTGGCGCTACTGGCAATGCTACGGCCACTCGATGAGGAGTTCCCACCGATCCCCGAGTTGCCCGTCGATTCCGTCGAACTTTGATGCGCTACCTGCTCGACACCAACGTCGTTTCGGACCTCGTCCGCAATCCGCAGGGACGGGTGACGCAACGCACTCGCGAAGTTGGTGAAGCGCAGGTCTGTACCAGCGTCATTGTCGCGGCAGAACTCCGCTATGGGGCTGCCAAGAAGGGATCGCCCCGGCTGACGGCGCAGATTGAAGCCGTGCTCGGCACCCTTGAGATCTTGCCCTTCGACACACCCGCCGATGAAACCTATGGCCTGCTCCGCGCCCGTCTCGAATGGGCCGGCCAATCGATCGGCGGCAACGACCTGCTCATCGCCGCTCAGACCGTTGCCCTCGGCTATACGCTCGTCACCGACAACGAACGCGAGTTCGCCAGGATTGACGAACTTTCCTGCGAGAACTGGTTGCGCGCGGCCTGATGATGGATTTCCTCCCCTGATGATCCCCTCTCGGGTTAAAGTCCGGGCCATAACTAAAACCTGCGGAAATCCCCCTTGCAGGCTTCCAGGTTTCTGTCGGATTACGCTTCGCTAATCCGACCTACCCCGATTAATCGGGAGAAATAATCAAGAAACAAAAGTTTAAAATCTATAAATTTCGATGAAACTTTAAAAAAATAAAAAAACACAATAAATATAAATATTTTAAAAAATCGTTAAAAGTTTAAAGTTTCTTGAAATTTATAATAATGTGCGAATGGTCAATGTTCAGCGGCAATGTCGGATTACGCTCCGCTAATCCGACCTACGCACCAAGAGCTGAAAAGGTAGAGAATGGCACTGGATTCCTTTACTTGACTGGATCCCCGATTAAGAACGTCGGGGACAAGCGTCGGGAATGACCCAAGGAGCGAACGGGCGGGATAGTCAACGAATGAGTGAACACAGACTAGGGTGCCGGGTTACGGCACTTCTTCGATCTTCAGGAGATAGGTAATGATCTTGTCCAGGGCGCCGGCGGTGAGTTTTTGGCCGTACCACCGCGGCATGACGCGGTCGGGATACCCCTGGACAATATAGGCGCCCGGATCCAGAATGGATTCCTGTACGTATTCCCACTCGGTTTTGGCTTTCCCGTGATAGTTCGGATCGACCAGGCGCCGGCGGGCATTCGTGCCCAATTCCAACTTCGGGCCTTCCCGGCCTTTTGCAACGCGAATGCCCGGAATCATGTGACAGGCGGCACACCCGGACTGGACAAAAATTTTGTCGATGGGCTCTTTTCCCGTGGCCAGGGGCACCATGGTCTTGTCCACCACCGGCGTTGCCTCGTTCTTGAGTTGTTCAATCTTTTCCTCCTGGGGCCCGTTCTCCGGTTGAATGCGGTTGATCGTCCAAAAGAACACCACACACATCAGCCCCATGATGATGATCGTCTCTTTATTCCACTGAAACGGTTTCTTGTTCGCAGTCACGTACCCTCCCGGTCGGCCGGAGTCGAAACGACGCCCGCGTATTTCTAGCACAAGCGAGCGGTTCTCACCAACGGGGGAAGCATGGTGACGCGTGTTTTTGGTAGGCTGAAGACCAGCCATGCGATTTTCCATGCGACCGGACCATCATTGTCTCCCGTTTACGCCTCATCCGTGGCTGGCGAATCCTCATCTCCAAACCCTGGTGTCCCGGTATCGACGCCGGCCCCATCTCCTCGCCACCGTGCCGATGGAGGACCGCCTGTTCCAGGTCGATCCTCAATCGCAGATCAAAGGCGTGTGCAGTTGGCAACCGGACCGTCAGGCCCCCGCACTCGTCCTCGTTCATGGGTTGGAGGGGTGCCATGATTCGCATTATATGCGAGGCATCGCCCACAAGGCCTGGCACGCCGGATTGCACGTCATCCGCTTGAATCAACGGAATTGCGCGGGGACCGAGCACCTTACCCCCACTCTGTACAACACGGGATTGAGCCAGGACGTTCGGGCCGTGGCGGACGAGTTGGTCGGAAAAGACGGCATCCAGGCTCTCTGGGTCGCGGGGTATTCGATGGGTGGAAACCTGGTGTTGAAAATGGCAGGAGAGGCCGGGGAGACCTGTCCCGGTCTGCGAGGCGTGGCCGCCGTGTGTCCCAACGTCCATCCAGCGGCGTGCGTGGCGGCGTTAGAGCAACGGCGTAACTGGATCTACCAGCAACACTTTGTGCGCAAGCTCAAGGCGCGACTCGAACGCAAAGCGAAACTCTTTCCGGGGAAATGGGACCTGTCTCTTTTGCAAAACGTCCGGACCCTGTCTCAATTCGATGATGCCTACACGGCTCCCGATGGGGGCTACCGCAATGCGGCCGACTATTATGAACGATCGGGATCCCGTCACATGCTCGAAGACATTCGAGTCCCAACCTTGCTCATCATGGCCCAGGACGACCCCTTTATTCCTCTTGCCTCGTTCGATCTTCCACGCATCCGCACCAATCCCTGCATTCAACTCATCACCCCCGCGAAGGGTGGACACTGTGGCTTTCTCCAACGAGCGCGTGAGAGCGAAGACGCACATTGGGCAGAAAATCGAGTTATTGAGTTTATTCAACAGACGGAGCACGAGCACGGCAGGTCGTAGGGGAATGCCTGGTTACGGTCCCCTCACCCCGGCCCTCTCCCAGAGGGAGAGGGAGAAATACAAAAGACAACGACACTGGATTCCTCCCCGCAGAGCCCCGTAGGTTGGGTTAGAGCATCGACCGTTGCACGGGTTGATTGTCGGGTTACGCCTTCGGCTAACCCGACCTACCATGACTACACAAAACAAAGACAAAGAAACGACGCTGGATCCCCGATCGAGGTTGGGGATGACAACAAGAGGACAGGCACGCAGGCCTGTCCCTACAAAAAACGCCCCCTCACCCTACCCTCTCCCACCAGGGAGGAGAGGGTTTAGTCCCGTAGGTCAGGTTAGCGAAGCGTAACCTGACATCTTCATTCAGAAGCCCCAGGTGAGTTGGAGGCGGAGGCCCTGGTTGACCGGCTGTTGGCCCGCCGGGTCCTGGCGGGTGCCTTCCAGGTTCAGTTCCAGGCCCGTGGCCCAGCCACCGCGCATCTGCAGGCGCCCGCCCACCCGGTAGGTGCGGGCCGCGCCCTCCGAGAGCACCGTGCCCGCATAGGGGGTCAGGAGGCCGGTGCCGAAGGGCGCAGCCACACCATAGCCGATTTCCGCGTTCAGCCGACCGGCCGGGGTCTGCCGGGTACCCTCGGGCGCCAGGCCCGCCGGGGTCTGCCGGGACCACAGGCCGTTCACGCCACTCGAGGCCGCGCCCCACGTCGGCGCCAGGGTCAGGGCCAAGCCCTGGCCCCCGGCCCCCGGGGCGAGACGCAGCGATCCGCTGGCGCCCCATTCCTGATAGTCGTCGTCTTCATGCGCCAGCAGGCCCCGCACCGCGGCGTCAATGGTCAGGCCCAACGCCGGGTCCGCGTAGTGCACCCGGCCGCCCAGTTCCAGGCCGAACCCCGTCTCCGCATCGCCCCAGTCATGCCGCAGCCCGACTTCCATCGTCGGCGTCAGGCGCCGGCCTTCGGGCCACGCAAACCCCCGCGAGCCTTCCAGGACCAGCCGCAGCCGGTGTGCCTCCGCGTCCGCTGAGGCCATGCCCGCCACCGCGTCCGAAGACGTGCGCGTGAGCATGGCATCCGTCCGCGTGGCCAGCTCGAAGCCCCCGGTCTCGCCGGCCGGCAACAGAATGCCCCGGCCCCCGAAGGCCCCCATCACCAGAGCCATGTCCGTCTCCCGGGTCTCGCCGGTGTCCAGCTCCATCTCCATGTGGCCCCGCCCGTACCCCAGCACGCCCCACATGGCCAGCCGGTCGTTCACGGCATAGCGCAGGTAGGGATGAATGCTCGTCAGGGTGGTCTCCAACTCGCCCCGGCCGCGATCGTCGGTCCCGGGCTTGGTAAACGACCCGTCACCCCGGCTGTGGGCGACCGCGAGCCCGGCGAGCAGCCGGTCCCATTCCCCATCCACGCCCACGGTGCCCGTGAGCACGTCGCCATTCAGAGACAGGTCGCCCTCCCGCCCGTCGAACGTGGTGCCGGCCACCCGGCCCCAGGCCGTCAGGCGTGGGCCCGCCGACCCGGTGGCCGCCGCCCCCAAGCTCAGCCGGAAGGAACTGCCCAACAAGACCTGCCGCAGATTCACGGCATTCCCGACATCGAGTGTCCGGCTTTGGCCCAGCCGCGGGTCCGTGGCGACCGGCGCGTCAGGCCAGCCCCCCGCACCCGCCACGCCGCCGGCTCCTGCTGGAGCCGTTCCCGTTCCCAAGCCCAGCCGCTGTCCCAACGCCAGGACCAGCCGCTCCACCCCCGACACGCCGTCATCCGCGCCGTCCATCGCCCCGCGCTGGCCCAACGGCAGCCGGTAGCCGCCCACCGTGACATGGGACGCGCCCGAGCCGGCCCGCAGCCGGTCCCCCACCGCGTCCGTCACGTGCGTGGCCGCCGTGCGCCCGAACCGCGCCAGCCACGCCCGCTGTAAGGTATCCGTGTTCTTGATGGTGCCCGTCGCCTCGCCGTCCGCGATCACCGCCCCCGTGGCGGTCGTGAGCCGCAACGTCAGCGTCTCCTCGCCCTCGTCATGCGCGTCGTCCAGCACCGGCACCGTCACCGTCTTCGCCGTCTCGCCCGGCGCGAACGTCAGCGTGCCAGCCGTGGCCGTGTAGTCCGAGCCCGCCGTCGCACTGCCGTCGGCCGTCGCATAGGCCACCGCCACCGTGCCCGACGTCGCCCGGCTCAAGCTCACCGCGAAGTCCAGCACCGCGTCCGCCGCCTCGTCGACCCGCGCGTCCGCCACCGAGAGACCCGGCGGACCCAGGACCGTCGTCGAGATCCCCGCCGACAGCGCCCGCCCGTCGCCGGTGCACACCGCCCCCGCCGTGCCGCAGGTACGGCCCCCGGCGAGCGTGAGCGTCACCGCCTCATTGGTGTCGGGCTCCACCGTCACCTCCCACAAGTCCTTGCGCCGGTCCACCCGCTTCGCCTTGGTCACGCGCCCGCCGGTCGCCGACACCGCCTGGTCGCGGAACCTCCGGTAGCCGATCGCGATGCCCTCGCTGAACGCGATCCGGAGCGTGAACGCCGTCTCCCCGTCATGCTCATAGGGCTTCTGCACGAAGTCCGCCGTCAGGGGCACGACCGGGGGGCCGGCCACCGTGGCCGTCGGCGTGTTGGCAAGCTGTCTGCGGTTCTCGCCCCGGGTACAGATCGCCCCGGAGACCGCGCACGCGCGCCCCGCCAGCAGCGTGATCGTCATGGCCTCGTTCGAGTCGGGCTCGACCGTGATTTCCCACAGGTCGTGGCGCCCGTCCACCCGGCGCGCCCCGGTCACCTCGCCCCCGTCCACCGTGAACGCATCGTCGCGCATCGACCGGAAGCCGATCCCGATCTCCTCGCTGAACGCCACCCGGACGCGGAACGCGTCCTCCCCGTCGTGCGCCTCCGGCAGCCCCTCGAACGCCGCCGTCAGCGGCGGCGGACCCGTCTCCGGGCCGGCGACCGTCACCGACGGGCTGTTGCTCAGCCGCCGTCGGTCCGCCGTGCAGATGCCACCGTCGGTACAGGCCCGGTTCGCATGAAGCCACAAGGCGATCGCCTTGTGGTCCTCGGGGGTGAGGAAGAACACGTACGCGTTCTCCAGCCCCTCCTTGTCGAGCCGCTGCACGCTATCCACCGACGCGCCGGTCGCCGACACCGATGGCGTGTCCGCCCCGAACGCTGCCACCGGCGCGCTGAACGCCACCACTATCTGCGGGTGGTCGCTGGGTCCCGTGTGCTGTGCCGACGCGCAGACGCTCGCCGGGAACGTCGCCGTCAGCGTGTCGGGACCCGGGCCGCCCACGATGTGCGCCGCCCCGTTCGACAGGGCTCGGCCGTCCGATGTGCAGACCGCGCCGTCCGCCGCGCAATCCGCCGCCGGGGGCAGAGAGATCGACAGCGCCTCGCGGGTGTCCGGCGTGACCGTGATCTCCCACACGCCGCTCTCCCCGTCGACGCGGGCCGCGCCGGATACGGCGCCGCCCGCCACGGTCAGGACGCGCGTACGCATGGCCTCGGGTGTGACCGCGACCGCCTCGCTGTACACGATGCGGAAGGTGAATGGGGTCTCGCCGTCGTGCGCCTCCGGCAGACCCTGGAACTCCGCCGTCAGCGGCTCCGCCACTTGGCCGGGTGACGACGCCTCCCGCAGCCTCGCGATGATGTAGTCCTCCCCGGACCAGTCCAGGTTGGCGACTGACCCTATCCAGTAGTAGTACCCGCGGGTTCCTGCCACCGCGTCGCTGAAATTGAACCTGTCACTGTTGACATGCAGTTCCATCCCCAGTATCTCTGCGTGCTCTGCGGCGCCTGGGCGCGGGTTTATTGAGAAGGTGAGAGAACCGGAGCCGGAGCCTTCCGGGAGCCCTTGCTTAGTTACGGAAAGTACAGCAATCGTGTACGAGTTCGTCCCGACATCGAAATCGGTGTCGGACAGGTGGCCGACGCCTTGGCCCTTGTTGTATCCGTATGCGCCCGGCAGCTCCCCCACCGTGACCACGCCGCACCAGATGTCGCGGGGGTCCGGCGTGCAGGTCGGCGCCACCGCGGCGGTGACCGTGCGCGTCGCCTCGCTCAGGCCCGGCAGGATCTTGTACAGGTGTTCATTGTCCGGATTGTCCGGATACAGGGGATACGACATCACCTCGACGGTGACATCGCTGTTCGGCTCGGGCCCGTGGCGGTCGTTCACCGTTTCCACTACCACGGGCATCGTCCTCTTCCCGTCCTCGAAACTGACCTGCTGGAACTGAAAACCCGTGTCGCCTACCTTCTCTTCCTGCGGGAGCATGTCGCCGGTCTCGCTGGTCCGCAGAATGACGTCCAGACTTCCGCGGAACTCGTCGCGCGTCAGCGTGAAGCGCAGCGGTTTTCCTTCCTCCACCGAGCTGGAGGGCCCGGTGATCCAGACCGTCTGCCGATCGATCTCCGTCCCCAAGGTCGTGACGGCCTGGCTGTAGCCGCCGGAGCCCGCCGAGCGCACCCAGAACTGGTACTCCGTCCCCGGGGTCAAACCCTTCAGCAGGACTGAGTTGTAGTTTCTGATCTGTTCTTCCATCCCGGGAAGAGTAAACATCGTCTGAGGCACGGTGATCCAGTCCGTCAAGGTGTTCGCGCCGCGGACGCCGTACCGGTATTGGTGGCTGGTGACCAGGTCCTTCGATGCGTTGTCGGGGTCTCTCCACCAGCTGAAGCGAATCTCTCCGGGCAGTCTGGGCTCCGCAGACAGGCTCACCGGCAGGGGGAGCGCGGAGTCCAGCGTCAGGATGACCGCCGCCCCAGGGGTGCCCTTGATGGCGATGCGAAGCGATCGGCCGGCGTCATCTGCTTCCCACTGGCCACCATCATTGGAGTCGTAGCTGTCCTCGATACTCCACCCGACTGCGTGTCCCATATCCTCGTTGTCCGAGTACGTGCCCTGGTAGCGATGAATGCCGGTAGGATTCACCACCACCGCGTAGGTCGTGTCTCTCCTGAGCGGGGTATTCATCGGGGCGGTAAAGGATTTCTCTCCTTCGGCGTAATCCTCCATACCCGACGGACCCGTGAGCGGCGTACACGACAATGTGGGATCCCCGTTGCTGGCGGTCTCGCACATTTCCACCATGAAAGGGGAGCTGGTGGCAGTGACGATGTTGACCTCGCTCAGGGTGTACCCAAACTCGTTCGAACCGGTGGTGAATCTTTGCGATACTTTCGACCTCGCGAGCTCGCTGAAGGTTTCGACGTCCCGCCCGATGTTACTGACCAGGGTAGTGGGCTCCATCTGGGCCGCCGCCGGCTCCGGCAGGGCGAGGGCGCCGAGGAGGGAGAGGCATGCCGCGGCGGCGAGCGCGCGGGCGGAGAGGAGGAACCCGCGGCGCGTACCGGCGAGGCGCGCGAAACCCGGTGGCCGGGCGGCGACTGAATAGATCTTCTTGGGGTGATGGCCGTCCCGGCGGGGCGGCAGGCGGTCAGGCGGGGATGGCGGGCGGCGGTGCTCCCGCAGCCGAGGCGCGATCATGGCCTCCACACTCGGGCCGGAATCTGGCCGGAAGCCGGAGGTCTCTCTCTCTCTCTCTTTCTCTCTCTCTTCACTAATCGTGCCAACATGGTTTTCTCCCCAATCTCGACAGGTTCGTCTCGACTCCTTTTGACCGGCCCCTAGCATGAGAGGGCGCGGGTACGACTACCCACTGTAACGACGCTGGATCCCTTCGCTGCCTGGATCCATTCTTTGACTGGATCCCCGATCAGGTCGGGGACAGGCGTCGGGGATGACAGAGGGAGGCGGCAGCCTCGGCCCTCGTCTTCGTTCGCCCATTCCGTTCGTTGCCTGTGCCGCGCCCCATGCAATCCCCACGGGCCCACGCCAAGTCTTTGCTCACTTCCAGAACAATGAATCTAAAATAGGCAATAGAATATGCAAGTCGCAGGGGTTTGTAAAACTCTAAATATTTGGGCTCAGGGCTCATTAAATTTGGGCAACGGCGGGGGTGGTTGCGGGGGCTGTCGGGTTACGCTGCGCTAACCCGACCTACGGGATCTGCGGAGAGGTCGGGCCGCATGAGATGCGGCCCCTACAACTGAAAATAAAAGCAAGACACTGGATCCCCGATCGGGTCGGGGATGACGGAAGGAGGGGGAAAAGAACGACGCTGGATCCTTTACTTGACTGGATCCCCGATCAGGTCGGGGACAAGCGTCGGGGATGACAGCAGGAGGGGGTCGGGGATTGTATGTGTTCAGTCATTCGTTGACAATTTCTGTCTTTTCCTTCCCCTCCTTTGTAAGGAGGGGTGAGGGGAGGTAGAGCCTGGGTCGGGGTGAGCAGTCCGCGTGTACTGGTCGGTGTTGTTGCCCCTTGGGTATGCGACTCTACCCCACCCCCGCTTTCGCGGGGGCATGCCTAGCTCACCCTCCCCTTACAAAGGGGAGGAACAAGACGGCCCTTCTTGTGGTCAGTCCCTTCATGCTGTCAACGAATCAGTGAACATCTACAGGGATGACAGGAGGGGAACCAAGAAAGAAGGGCCAGCTTGTTCCTGATGACTGCCTGCGCCTCTTCTTCTCGTGGCTTCGTATCTGGCGAAGCGGTCGTTCGGCGGTGGGTTGTCGTAAGAGATGAAACCCCCCTGGCCCCCCTTATCAGGTGTTGTGTCCCGTGAGATTCTGTAACAAGTGCAAAGGGGCCTGATAGTTGAGGCACCTTAACCGGGTGCGATTGTAATTGTCCACCACCCGTGTGATAAAGGCGTTCCGCTCGGCGTGACTCCGAAACCGATTGCTGCAATGGGCCCGGAGCGGGGGCTGGCTCTGTAACGCGTCACTCAGCCGCCGGTTAAAGCGTTCCACCATGCCATTGGTCTGCGGATGATAGGGCCGGATCAGGCGATGAGTGATCCCATGCGCCCGGCACACGTGAGCCAGGCGATGCGTGCCGCTCGGCTGGCCCGCCGGTTTGCCTTGCTTGTGCACGGCAAACCGATCGGTAAACGCGCCATCATTATCGGTCAAGATGGTGTGCACTTTGTGCGGAAACGCGGCCAGGAATTCTTCGACGGCCTGCGTCACCGTGGCGGCCGTCCGCCGGGCCAGCACCTTGACCCAGACATAGCGGGTGGCGCGGTCAATGGCCACGAACACATAACTGGGTTGCTTCTGTCATTTGCTTAACACTTTCAGATCCAGATGAATGTAGCCGCAGGGGGTGGCCGCGAACCGCCCCACCGGCGGCGCGTCGGGGGAGGCGGGGGGCAACCGCGCGACGCCCAGCCGCACCAAGCAGCGATGGATCGCGCTCCGACTCAAGGGCGTCGCACTGCAGCGGTTCAGGACCTCCGTGACATCGTCGAGGGACAACCGCAATTGGGTGCGCAATTCGGCGATAAGGGCTTCCTGCTCGGGGGAGGTACTGGCATGGAGCTGGTGCCGGACATGGGAGCCATCGTGGACCCGGCCGGCGCGCTTCCATTTATAGATGGTGGTCACAGCGACCCCGAGTTCCCGGGCCAAGGTCGCGGCGCTTTTGGGGGCGGTCTGGATGTAGCGGCGGGTGGCGGGAGTCGTGCGAGCTAACTTATGCAGTTTGATGTCCATGGGTCCTCCTCTGGTGGACATAGTCGATGCCACGCATGATAGCAGAAGAGTCTAGGGAATCACACGGGACAGTACAACAAAGGAGGGGAATAAAACGCGCCGGGAGGTGGCATTTGCATTTCCTGTCATCCCCGGCTCGATCGGGGATCCAGGGTCTTTGCTTCTTCCTGTCTTTGCGAAGAGAACGACACTGGATCCTCGCGTGCGCAAGGATGACAGAAGGAGGAAAGACAACGACACTGGATCCTCGCGTGCGCAAGGATGACAGAAAGAGGAAAGACAAAGACAACGACACTGGATCCTCGCGTGCGCAAGGATGACAGAAAGAGGAGCAAGGATGACAGAAAAAGAAATGACGGAGGGGCGCAGCCGCGCCTGCAGGCGCCCTGGGGTGGCGCCAGGGGATGGCGCTGTTTTCTCCCTTCTGTCATCCCCGACTCGATCGGGGATCCAGGGTCTTTGCTTTTTCCTGTCTTTGCGAAGAGAACGACACTGGATCCCCTAAATTCACAAACGAAGTGCAACACCTTGTTAAGGTGTTGCCATGGGACGCTACTACACACAACTCACCCTTGAAGACCGCTGTGAAATGGCCCGCTTACACACCACGGGACACTCGATCCGCCAAATTGCGGCAACTCTGGATCGCGCGCCATCGACTGTGGCTCGGGAGCTGAACCGCAATGGGTCCACCACCCAGGGCTACCGCCCAGGCTATGCCGACCAACAAGCCCGGGCGCACCGCTGGCAGGGCTCCAAGCTCGACCGCGACAGCACGCTCCGCGCCACGGTCCTGGCGCAGCTTCAACACGGCTGGTCCCCCCAACAGGTGGCCGGCCGCCTCGCTCGGGAGCAGCACCGACCGGTCATCTCCCACGAGACCATCTACCGCTTCATCTATGCGCAGATGGCCCGCAAAACAGAGTACGCCTGGCGCCACTATCTGCCGCAGGCCAAAGCCAAACGCGGGCGCCGTTGCTACAAGGGGCGCAGCCCGGCGTCCTTTATCGCTCTGCGCCGCCCGCTGGCGGAGCGGCCGGCGGCGGTCGCGGATCGCCGTACCCCGGGCCATTGGGAGGCCGATCTGATGTTGTTCCGGATCTACGGCCAAGCCATCTTGACCCTCCATGAGCGCCACTCCCGCCTGCTGATCGCCGCGCGCCCCCCCGGCAAAGCCGCCGCGCCGATCGCCCACGCCATCGCCACCCTCCTCGCGCCCTTGCCCTCCACGTGGCGCCAAACAATCACCTTCGATAACGGGACGGAGTTTGCGCGGCATTATGCCCTCCATACGCTCGGCCTCGAAACCTTCTTCTGTGAGACCCACTCGCCCTGGCAAAAGGGCGGCGTCGAAAACGCCATCGGCCGCTTGCGCCGGACCCTGCCCCGCAAGACCGACTTGGTGGCTCTCTCCGATGAACACTTTACGCATCTGGTTCAGGTATACAATAATACCCCGCGGAAATGTCTCGGCTATCAGACGCCCGCCGAGGTTTTTAGAAACCACCTGTTGCACTTCAAATGTGAATCCACCTCCTCGCGTTCGCAAGGATGACAGAAAGAGGAAAGACAAAGAGAACGACGCTGGATTCCTGCTACAAACATGCTCATGCCGCCTGGGACCCCTCCTCTGTAGTGGCCGCATCTCATGCGGCCTTCCGTCTTTCCGTTTCTTGGCGGCCTCTTCGGGCGGCATGAGATGCCGCCCCTACAACTGAAAATACAAGCACGACCCTGGATTCCTGCTTTCGCAGGAATGACAGAGGGGGGGCAGGATTGTAAAGGTTCAGTGATTCGTTGACAGAATGGTTAGCTTGAGCGGAGGCGACCGGGGTCTTTCCCTCCCCTTTGTAAGGGGAGGCTAGGTGGGGTAGAGTCGCATGCCCAGAGGCACCGGTGCCGACCCCTACACGCGGCCTGTCTACTGCGACTCAGGCTCTACCTCCCCTCACCCCTCCTGATCCTTCGGCTACGCTTCCTTCGACAAGCTCAGGACAGGCAGGACAAGCAAAGGAGGGGAGGGGAAGGGAAAGGCAAAAATTGTCAACGAATGACTGAACACATACAGGAATGACAGATGGGGGCAGCCACGCCCGCAGGCGCCGCTGCAAAATCGGACGTTGTCATTCCGAGCATAGCGCCTGTCCTGAGTACGCCCTGAGTTTTGCGAAGGGTCTGTCGAAGGAAGGAATCTGCTTTTTGCAGGCGGGCGGTTGTTGAACGAGAGATTCTTCGCTTCGCTCAGAATGACAGAAGGGGGGCCGGAGGACAGCACGCGCTATACGGTGAATTTGATGACCGCGTCGATGGCTTTGGCGGCTTTGGTGATTTCCAGGATGACGGCCTCTTGTTCTTCCGTCTCGCGGAGCGCGCGTTTGGCCACCTTGACCGCCTGGTTGGTTTGTTCGACCGCGGCTGTGTACTTGCCGGTGTTCTTGTCGATCTTCTGGCGCAGCACCTCGTCGAGCAGGGCGGAGAGCAGGGCCCGCCGGCGCAGGCCCTTCTCCCGTTGTTCGTCGTTCATCGCCACGTTGCGCAGGAGTTCGTCCAGCGCATTGATCAGTTCGACCAGCCGGGACCGGAGGTTCATGGCTCTACTCCTTGAGTTGTTTGCGGATGCGGCTCACGGCCTGCGCTGTGTCGGCCACGCGCCCCACCGCCTCGTAGAGGTGCTCGTGGTTCATGGCCCCCGTTGTCGCGTCGTAGAGCGCCTGTTCCGCAATGATGAGTTGTTCGACTGCTTCCTGCAGGTGCCCGTACAGCCTTTTGACCATCGCCGCTCTGGCCCACGCCTCACGGATGCGGTGCAGTTGCTTCAGCCGCGTGTCGGGGTTTTTGTGTAAGCGCTCCTGCTCGTGGTCCGTGTTGTAGCGGCTCATCAGGGTCGCCTTTTCGCCGTCCGCCTGATTGAGGTGCGCGATCCCGAAGATGCCCGCGGGGCCCACCTCATCGCGGAGGACCGGCAGCATGTCCGTCATGACGGTATGCTGGATTGCCACGGCGCGGTGGATGCCTTCGCGACGCTGGGCTTGCGTGATTTCCCCGCCGATCACGTTGACGAGTTGTTTGATGGCCCCGCCGCGCACGGACGGTTCTTTCTTTCCGGTGATGCTTTCATAGTGCTTTCCCAGCGCGTCCAGCGCCCCCGCCAGTTTGGTGAGGGCTTTGTCCATGGCTTTGGTGCGATCGGCGGACGCGAGTTCTTCCAACGCCGTGGCGTACCGCTCCAACGCGTCCAGGAACTCGATGCGCGCGGCGTACGCGTCGTCCGCGACCAACGGCGTGAAGAGCGCGTCGTCCACCCCACCCCCGAGTGCAGCCCGTTCGCGCAGTTTACGCGTGACCACGGCGTTGTTGGACGCCGAGAGGGTGTCTCTGGCTACCGTGGCCACCATGATCGTGGCCGTGGCGAAGGTGCTGACCTGCCGATCCGTGGGGATCGATTGGCAGCCCGCCGCCCCGACCGAGACGGCGACCAGCACAGCGAGCAACAGGTGGGAGGTTGTGCGGCGGCGGAAACTACGAGATCCTTCACTTCGTTCAGGATGACAATTCTGGTGTGGGTGGGAGGGTTTTCGCATAGGGACCTGACCCACGCCGAGTGGCGCGGGCGTGCGACTATGCCAATTTTCGACCTGTGAGTCAAATATCGTCTTTATCTGTCATCCCTGCTTTTTCCCTTCTGTCATCCCGGACTTGATCCGGGATCCAGGGTTTTTGTCTTTTTTTCTGCGTTCATGAAGATAACAGTCTCTGGATCCTCGCGTTCGCAAGGATGACAGAAGGGGAAAAGCAGGGATGACAGAAGGGAAAGGCAAGGATGACAGAAGGGAAAGGCAAGGATGACAGAAGGGAAAGGCAAGGATGACAGAAGGAGGCGATGCCGCCGCTCCAACTACCTCTCTGTCATCCCCGACCTGATCGGGGATCCAGAGTTTTTGTCTTTTCTTTGTTAGCAAGAAGGAAAGTCTCTGGATCCTCGCGTTCGCAAGGATGACAGAAGGGGAAAAGCAGATCCTTCGCGTTGCTCGGGATGACCGAGGGGGACAAGCGGGGATGACAGACAAAAACAAAAAGACTAAAGAAAAAACCCTGGATCCTCGATTACTAATGTCGAGGATGACAGAGGGGGAGAAGGCGAGGATGACAGAAGGAAAAAACGGGAATAACAGCAGGAAAAAGCGGGATTGACAGCAGGAAAAGGCGGGGGCGCTAATCGAGTATATATTGGATGGGGTCGACGGCTTTGTCGTTTACGGCTATCTGGTAGTGGAGGTGGGGGCCGGTTGAGTATCGGCCGGTGCTGCCGATCTGGCCCAGGACGTCGCCTCGTTTTACTTCCTGGCCGGATCGCACGAGTAGTTTGGAGAGATGGCCGTAGGTGGTCTCGACGCCATAGCGATGATTGATCCGAATGAAATTTCCTATCTTCCAATCATAGGCGGCCTCCACCACTTTGCCTTTGGCAGGGGCTCGCACGGTTTTCCCTCGTGGGCCACTGATATCCAGGCCCGCATGGAATGCCCTTTTGCCGGTAAAGGGTGAAATGCGTGGTCCGAACCTTGAGGACACGGGGCCTTTGACGGGCCAGATGGACGGGGTCGCGGCCCACAGGCCGACCCGTTCTCCCGCTGTTTTTTCCAACCGGGCCAGCGTGTGGAGTTGGCGCGCGGTGTGTCGATCGAGCCAGGCCAGCCTGCCTTTGATGTCCGCCGCCATCCTGGCCCCGGGGTTGCCGGGATGCGTGCCGTCGATGTCCCGCACCCCTGTCGCACCGTCAAGGACCGCCGCATACGGCACTTCTTCGCCGCCTTGTCCCTCGGCGTCCGTTTCTTTTGCTTTCTCGGGTTCGAGTCCGAACATCACTTGCAATTTTTCGTTTATCGTTTGGATCGTCAGGACACGCTGTTGCATGCTATCGATGGCTTCGGAAAACCCAACCGCTTGTCCTCTGGACTGGCTGAGTTCTGTCTTCAACCCTTCGAGTTCGGCACCCTGGGTCGTCACCTGGGTCGTCTGAGACACGTACTGCGCCAGCACCCCCACTTGCACGACCGCCAGCACCACGACCGCCAGCACCACGCGCTTGACCGTCTTCTTGCGCACACTGATCCGGAGCGGGGTCCCGGTGCTTCCGAGCGGGTTCCCGGCCGTGCCCCGAAACAGCACTATTGTCCATCTGTCATGAGAGGGGGTCATGGAAGCGATTTGGGTGAAGGATTGTTCCCTGAGCTTGGGATGCACTGCCTGAACTTGGGATGCACTACTGTACTGAAGAACGTCCTCAAGGGCAATAAGGCATACTACGGTATTTCGCTTTCTCCTTTCGGCACCCGCTCCCACGCGGTGGTTTGTCATATTTTCGCTTTTTTCGGAATGATTATTCCAGGACGTTGCCCGGAATACCCGTTGGTGGCGCTGTCTTTTGTTGGTTTTTTCCTTCTTTTGTGGCGGCGTTATGTGATGGCGGGGGGACACATGCAAAAGCAAAGAGGACGGGCCCCGGTGGGTCTCCGCCTGGTGCCCTTCCGCCAACAGCGCGCCTTTGCCAGATACCCGGCGATGAGTTCTTGCTGCACCTTATCCAAGCGGCACTCCTTCGGCCTTGACCCGTTGCATGAAGGGCGTCTGCAACCGCTCAAACTCCGCTTCGGGAAAAATTTTCAGGGAGATCAGCCGGCCATGGGCGAGCAACACGTCCATCACGCTATCGTATAAGCCGTCGAGGAGCTGGTCGTCTTTCCGGGGCACTACGATGAGCAGGTCGTAATCCGAGTCCGTGCGGTGGTCGCCCCGTGCGCGTGACCCAAACACGATCACCCGCGTGATGTGCTTCCGTAGCGGGGTGATCTTTTCGAGAAACTCCTGGAGGATCGGATCCTGTACCATGGCGGCTCCGCATGCGCTGTTCCGGGACGGCACCCTTCGGCTTCGCTTCCTTCGCATGGCTCAGGACAGGCAGGGCAGGTGCAGGCCGTCCCCTTCAGTCCATCTTCTCTCAAGGGATGGTCGCGCCGCAAGTGCCGGGGATTCGTTACACGCTCCCGACTCCGGTTCTTGTTCTCCCTGCGGGACCCACTCCTGTCATCCCCGCTTTTCCCCCTCTGTCATCCCCGACGCTTGTCCCCGACGTTTGTAATCGGGGATCCAGAGTCTTTGTAGTTGGTCTTCGTAGCCGCGTCATCCCTGCTCACAGCCAGGGGCATGCCTCATGGCGCTTTGCTCTCCCATCTGTCATTCCCGACGTTAGTAATCGGGAATCCAGGGTTGTGCCTTTTTTCATTCGTGAAGAGAACGACACTGGATCCCCTAAATTCACAAACGAAGTGCAACACCTTGTTAAGGTGTTGCCATGGGACGCTACTACACACAACTCACCCTTGAAGACCGCTGTGAAATGGCCCGCTTACACACCACGGGACACTCGATCCGCCAAATTGCGGCAACTCTGGATCGCGCGCCATCGACTGTGGCTCGGGAGCTGAACCGCAATGGGTCCACCACCCAGGGCTACCGCCCAGGCTATGCCGACCAACAAGCCCGGGCGCACCGCTGGCAGGGCTCCAAGCTCGACCGCGACAGCACGCTCCGCGCCACGGTCCTGGCGCAGCTTCAACACGGCTGGTCCCCCCAACAGGTGGCCGGCCGCCTCGCTCGGGAGCAGCACCGACCGGTCATCTCCCACGAGACCATCTACCGCTTCATCTATGCGCAGATGGCCCGCAAAACAGAGTACGCCTGGCGCCACTATCTGCCGCAGGCCAAAGCCAAACGCGGGCGCCGTTGCTACAAGGGGCGCAGCCCGGCGTCCTTTATCGCTCTGCGCCGCCCGCTGGCGGAGCGGCCGGCGGCGGTCGCGGATCGCCGTACCCCGGGCCATTGGGAGGCCGATCTGATGTTGTTCCGGATCTACGGCCAAGCCATCTTGACCCTCCATGAGCGCCACTCCCGCCTGCTGATCGCCGCGCGCCCCCCCGGCAAAGCCGCCGCGCCGATCGCCCACGCCATCGCCACCCTCCTCGCGCCCTTGCCCCCCACGTGGCGCCAAACAATCACCTTCGATAACGGGACGGAGTTTGCGCGGCATTATGCCCTCCATACGCTCGGCCTCGAAACCTTCTTCTGTGAGACCCACTCGCCCTGGCAAAAGGGCGGCGTCGAAAACGCCATCGGCCGCTTGCGCCGGACCCTGCCCCGCAAGACCGACTTGGTGGCTCTCTCCGATGAACACTTTACGCATCTGGTTCAGGTATACAATAATACCCCGCGGAAATGTCTCGGCTATCAGACGCCCGCCGAGGTTTTTAGAAACCACCTGTTGCACTTCAAATGTGAATCCACCTCCTCGCGTGCGCAAGGATGACAGAAAGAGAGACAAGGATGACGGAAGGAACAAATGCCCCCTCACCCCTGCCCTCTCCCACGGTGGGGAGAGGGTTTTGCGGGGAGAGGCTTACGCCATGAGGAACGTGCGCACCGGTTTTAGAAGTAGAAGCGGCTGAGTATGCCGAACGTGCGGGGCTGGCCTACGCGATAGGCGAGGCGGGCGCGGCCGCCGCGTTCACGGTCGAAGGAGAGTTGCGGGTTTTCGTCTCCGATGTTCTTGATGTAGAGCATGACTTCCCAACTGTCATAGACCATTCCCGCGTTCAGGTTGAACAGGTGGTATGGATCCAGCACGAGATCCAGGTTGGTCACCTGATCAAGCGGCATCCCTTCATAGGCAAGCTTATGCGCAAAGCGCCCGGCGCCGGGCGCCTGGTCGCCGGATTGGGTGATCTGATCGCCGACGAATTGCCAGGAGGCAGTAACGTAACTTTCCTTTGACTGCCAGAGACCCGGGAACGTGTACGTCGCCACCGCGGAGAGCTGCCAGTTGGGCACGGACGGGATGCGGTTGCCGTCCTTGATGCCCGCCACCACGGACCCATCAGCCGCGTCGGTCACCGTGGAATCGAGTTCCGCCTCCACGTAGCTGCCAGCAAACGTCAGCAGCAGGGCATCCGTGGGGTGAACGGCCAACTCCAGTTCTCCGCCCATGGTATGCGCTTCGGGCACGCTGATGACCACACGCGATGAACATGGACCGGCATCCACGTTCACCCCCAGATTATCGATGTCGGCATAGAACAACGACCCGTTCAGCGTCATCCTTTCGAACGAGGATTTGACGCCGACCTCGTAGTTCCACAGCGTCTCGTCCTCAAACCGCTGGTACCCGCTGTAGGTATCATAGGCATCACCGCACAGCGGTTTGTTCAACGGGTCGTTCACGCCGCCCAGACGAAACCCCCGTGACGCCTGTGCGTTCACGGCCACCTGGTCCGTCACGTCGTAGTCGATCATGAACCGGGGCGCGAAGCCGTCGGAGGACACCGTCAGGTTCTGGTTTTGAGCCGTGTCATTTGACAGCGACCCACCCGATTTGAAGGTTTTGTCTTCCTCCCAGTCGTACCAACGCAACCCGGCCGTCACGCCGAGGCGATCAAAGAACGTGTAAGTCGCCTCGCCGAATACCGCCACCTGCCTGAGATCGTATGTCAACTCGGAGACGTACGGTGCGTTTCTGTCCGGGAACCCATTGCTGAACAGCTCTGACGCCTTTGGAATGCCGAAGGCTGCCTCAAACACCGGATCAAGGAGGGCATCGTACCCCGGGGTGGGAAGGCGCTGGGCATAGTCGCGGTTTGTCTTGGCATAAAAGGCGCCGGCCAGCCATTGGAATGCGCTGTCGTCGTTGGAACTGAAACGCACCTCATGGGTCATCTGCTCCACTTCGGTGGTGTCGCGTAGATTGGAGGGACGGAGCACCTCATCCAGCGGAAACGTGTTGAGGCTGGAGTGACCACCTTCTGCTGGACTAAAATCTACACTCGCACTGCCCAGGTTCGTGCTGTTATCCCGGCTGACCAGCACGTCGCGCTTGGCATAGCTGGCGACATAGGTCGCCTCGACGCGGTTGTTCATGTTCCATTTGATGACGTTGTCAAGGATCAGGGTTTCGTCTTCAAAGACTTCGTCCAGCAGCAGGAATTGCTGGCGCTCGCCAAGCTGCACGGGCGTCCGTGTCGTGGTATACGGGTTGGCAAACAGGTTGAACGCCTCCTCGCGGTTGAACCCGTCCATCTCGATGTTCTGATACACCAGACGGGGGGTGATGGTCACCTTCTCGGTGGGCTTCCACAATACGGACACGCGACCCCCGAAGCGGCCGCCGTCATTGATGTTGTCGTCCGTTTCGCCCGTTTCCCGCAGGGCGTCGATGAACCCCCCGTATCTCGTCCCGTAACTCACCACGCGCACGGCCGCGTTGTCGCCCAGGGGCGCGTTGACGGCCGCTTTGACGTGCCCGCCGGCCGAGCCGCTGTCGATGGTGTTCAGGTCGAATTGCGTTCTCACCTCTTTGACGCCGAGTTGGGGTTTGTTGGTGACGTACCGCACGGTGCCGCCGATGGACCCGGAGCCGAACAGTGTGCCTTGCGGACCCCGCAGGGTTTCCACGCGTTGGACGTCGTAGAGATCCAGGTCCGGAGTGAACAGCGACAGGGAAATCGGCGTGTCGTCCAGATAGACACCCACCTGCTCCTTGACGCCGGGCTGGTCGCGGACGATCTGGCCCGATGAAATGCCGCGGATGGTTATCACGCTCTGGCCGGGCCCGAGGTTCTGGATGGACAGGCCGGCGACGTTTCGGGACAGCCCTTCCAGGCTAAAGGTGTTGAGGCGTTGGATGTCGGCTTCGTCCTGCACGTTGACGGAAAAGGGTACGTCCATGATCGATTCGGTCCGCCTGGTGGCGGTGACCACGATTTCTTCCAATTTATGGATATCCGACAGACTCGAGCTCTTCGGCGTATCGGCTTGACCCTGTGCGGAGGCATCCACCGAACCCAGCACGATCATCAACGGCAAGACCGCGAGACATTTCATTGCTCTATTCAAATGGGCCTGTTTCTTCTGCATGATTGGCCTCCCTCGGGGGATGTTTTTTCAGGTGTGTTTTTATTCATGACTTATTGCTTTCGGGTAAGCCGTAATTATACGGAGTTTTTTCTGATTTGTCATTGGCATGAACATACCCGACGACACCCCGAATCTGTCATTCCGGACGACGGGAGGGAGGTGGAGGCGGCAACGGAAGGCGGCATTAGATGCCGCCACTACAGAAGAGGGGGAGGTGCAGATATTTGTAGCTGCGCCATCCCGGGTCTAAGCCCTATCGTTGAATCGAAGTGTCTAGCTTTAGGACGACCCAATGGCTACAATGCCGCAGTTGGAATTTTGCAATGATTTGCTGTGTTTGCGGACCATAACTTAGGTACGTTGGCGTCGTGGTGGAATTCGAGTGGAATCCTGGTAAAGAGCAATCGAATGTCGAAAGGCATGGTATCGATTTTACGGAAGCCGCGACCGTCTTCGGCGACCCACTGGAGCTGACCATTGCGGACCCGGATCATTCTGTGGGAGAATTCCGCTTTCTGAGCATGGGCTTCTCCTCGCTCAACCGTCTTCTTGTTGTGTCATATACTGAGCGTGAGGAGCGCATCCGCATTGTCAGTGCTCGGGTCGCGGCACCAAAGGAGCGGAGGCACTATGAGTCAGGACGGTGAACAGGACGTGATGCGTGCAGAATACGATTTTTCGAGTGGCGTTCGCGGGAAGCACCACGACGCCTATCGCCAAGGAACGAATTTGGTTCTGTTGGAACCTGATGTCGCCGAAGTTTTCAAGGATTCCGCCACGGTCAACTCTGCGCTCAGAACACTGGTCAAAATTGCCCGGGACCACGCGTCAAAACCCACCGATCGCTGACAGTTTCGTATTCGCGCATGCCTCGCGCCTGTCGTTTCCCTTTTTCTCTTGTCTTTGTCTGTCATTCCCGACCCCCCGTCTGTCATTCCGAGCGTAGCGCCTGTCCTGAGTCTTTCGAAGGAAGGAATCTCTCATCAATAACCGAGCGCGTTAACTACGAGATCCTTCGCTTCGCTCAGGATGACAATTCTGGTGCTGTCATTCCCGCTTTCTCCTTCTGTCATCCTTGACGCTTGTCCCCGACGCTTGTCCCCGACCTGATCGGGGATCCAGGCAAGGAAGGGATCCAGTCAAGTAAAGGATCCAGGGCTTTTTGTTTTTGTCGTTTTGTCTGTCATCCCCGACCCCGATCGGGGATCCAGGGTTCTTGCCTTTTCCTCTGCTTTGCGAAGAGAAAGGCTCTGGATCCCCTAAATTCACAAACGAAGTGCAACACCTTGTTAAGGTGTTGCCATGGGACGCTACTACACACAACTCACCCTTGAAGACCGCTGTGAAATGGCCCGCTTACACACCACGGGACACTCGATCCGCCAAATTGCGGCAACTCTGGATCGCGCGCCATCGACTGTGGCTCGGGAGCTGAACCGCAATGGGTCCACCACCCAGGGCTACCGCCCAGGCTATGCCGACCAACAAGCCCGGGCGCGCCGCTGGCAGGGCTCCAAGCTCGACCGCGACAGCACGCTCCGCGCCACGGTCCTGGCGCAGCTTCAACACGGCTGGTCCCCCCAACAGGTGGCCGGCCGCCTCGCTCGGGAGCAGCACCGACCGGTCATCTCCCACGAGACCATCTACCGCTTCATCTATGCGCAGATGGCCCGCAAAACAGAGTACGCCTGGCGCCACTATCTGCCGCAGGCCAAAGCCAAACGCGGGCGCCGTTGCTACAAGGGGCGCAGCCCGGCGTCCTTTATCGCTCTGCGCCGCCCGCTGGCGGAGCGGCCGGCGGCGGTCGCGGATCGCCGTACCCCGGGCCATTGGGAGGCCGATCTGATGTTGTTCCGGATCTACGGCCAAGCCATCTTGACCCTCCATGAGCGCCACTCCCGCCTGCTGATCGCCGCGCGCCCCCCCGGCAAAGCCGCCGCGCCGATCGCCCACGCCATCGCCACCCTCCTCGCGCCCTTGCCCTCCACGTGGCGCCAAACAATCACCTTCGATAACGGGACGGAGTTTGCGCGGCATTATGCCCTCCATACGCTCGGCCTCGAAACCTTCTTCTGTGAGACCCACTCGCCCTGGCAAAAGGGCGGCGTCGAAAACGCCATCGGCCGCTTGCGCCGGACCCTGCCCCGCAAGACCGACTTGGTGGCTCTCTCCGATGAACACTTTACGCATCTGGTTCAGGTATACAATAATACCCCGCGGAAATGTCTCGGCTATCAGACGCCCGCCGAGGTTTTTAGAAACCACCTGTTGCACTTCAAATGTGAATCCACCTCCTCGCGTTCGCAAGGATGACAGAAGGGAAAGGCAGGGATTGTAAATGTTCAGTCATTCGTTGACAAAAGAAAGGACTGCCAACAAGAGGGAGCACCCTGAAAGAAGGGGCGTCTGTTTCCTCCCCTTTGTAAGGGGAGGGTAGGTGGGGTAGAGCCAACCGTCCATGGAGCACGGGGGTCCGCCGTCCTGGTCATAGCCTCTACCTCCCCTCACCCCTCCTTACAAAGGAGGGGAAAGACGGGGCGAGAATTGTCAACGAATTACTGAACACATACAGGAATGACAGAAGGGGAAAGCAGGAATGACCGAAGGGGACGTTGCGGGCACGACCGCAGCGGTGATGCCGCACGATTCTGCGCTCGGCGGCAGGTGCACTGCGGGGGGGTTGTCTTGACAAATTCGGCGGGGGGGTTTTAACTGCGTGCATGATGCCATCCATGGACCACACTGCCGACGCGGCCACGGGTAAGACCGTGTCGCAATGGTCGGGCGCGTCGCGGGAACAGGCTGTGCAGCGCATGTTTACCGCGATTGCCGCACGGTACGATCTCAATAATTCCCTGCTCAGTTTCGGGCTTCATCGTCGCTGGAAGGCGTTGGCCGCGAGCCATATCCCGGTCCACACGCACGGGCGCGCGCTGGACCTGGGCGCGGGTACCGGGGATCTGGCCTTGTTGCTGGATGGCCGGATGGGGCCGCAGGGCCGGGTGGCGGCGATGGATTTGAATTTCGCCATGCTGCGGATCGGCGTCGAGAAGATCGGCCGGCGCGGCCTGGCTTCGCGCATCGCTTGTTTTCGCGGGAACGCGGAACGCATCGGGTTTCGCGACGACACGTTCGACGCGGTGACGACGGGGTTTTGCATTCGCAACGTGGGGGACCGGCCTCAAGCTTTTCGTGAGATTCATCGCGTGCTGAAACCGGGTGGCCGCTTCGTGTGTCTGGAATTTTCCCGGCCGGGGTGTACCTGGCTCCGGCGCGTGTATGACTGGTATTCGTTTCGGCTCCTGCCCGCTATCGGCACCTGGGTCGCCGGAGATCACACGGACGTGTACCGCTACCTGCCCGAATCCATTCGCGCGTTTCCCGATCAGGAACAGTTGGCCGCCCTGCTGCGGGAGGCCGGGTTCGCCCGCGTGGATTATCACAATCTCAACGGCGGGATCGTGGCTATTCACGTGGCCGTAAAGCCTGTCCTGAGCAGAGTCGAAGGGCCTGTCCTGAGCCAACGCGAAGGATGACGCGTGATGGATTCCCTCCTCTACGTCTTCCTGCCGTGTAAGAAGGTCTATCCGACCGGCATTACCTACCTGGCCGATTTCATTCACCGGCGCCGGCCGGAGGTCCGCCAGCAAATTCTGGATTTGTCGCTGTTTCCGGTTGCGGAACGGTCTCGCGCGTTGCGGGACACGGTGCGCCGGTTCAAGCCTGAGCTCGTGTGTTTTTCGTGGCGCGACATTCAGATTTTTTCGCCGCATGAAGGCGACGCGTCGCTGGAGCAGGCGTTCAATTTTTATTACGCGGGCAATCCCTTGAAGCGCGTGGTGGCGTCGTTCCAGGGGGTCCGGAACCTGTACCGGTATTATCAGGATATCCGCCGGAACCTGTCGTACCCGTGGCTCGTGCACCGGGAGTTTTCGGACGCGCGGCTGATGATCGGCGGGGGGGCGTTCACCGCGTTCGCGGATCAGTTGATTGAGCAACTGCCGGACAACACGCTCGGGATTTTGGGCGAGGGCGAGGATGCGATCCTCAAGGTGTTGAACGACGAGCCCTTGGCGGATGAACGGTTCATCGTGAAAACGGACGGGCGCGTGACCAAAGGCACGAAGCATACGCCGGCCATGCTGGATTCGTTGACGGTGGATCTCCCCTACCTGACGTCGATTTTTCCGCAGTACGAGGAGTACGTGGGCGAGTGTATCGGCGTGCAGTCGAAACGGGGGTGTCCGTATGACTGCGCGTTTTGTCTGTATCCGTATATCGAGGGGAAGCGCGTGCGCTATCGGCCGGCCGCCAACGTGGTGCACGATATTGCGCAGTATTATCATCAATGGGGCGCGCGGCGCTTCTGGTTTACGGATGCGCAGTTCATTACAGGGAAGGACGCGTACCCGCAATGCACGGAGATTCTGGAACGGATCATTCGCGACGGCCTGGAAATCGAATGGTCGGGGTACGTGCGCACGTCGCTCATTTCCGCGGACCTGGCGAAACTGATGGTGCGGTCCGGGGTGGGCGACCTGGAAGTGGCGATTACCGCGGGCTCACAGCAGGTGCTGAACAGCTTGCACATGGGCTTCAAGCTGGAACACTTGTATGACGGCTGCCGGTATTTGAAGGAGGCGGGGTTTGCGGGACGCGTGATCCTGAATTATTCGCTCAACTCGCCGGAGGAAACCGAGGAGACGCTCTTGCAAAGTATCGAGTCGTATAAGGTGGTGGCGTCGATTCTCGGGGAAGACCGCGTGTTCCCCCTGATGTTCTTTTTGGGCGTTCAGCCGAATACGGACCTGGAGCAGCGGTTGTTGTCGGACGGCTACCTGTCGGCTGGCTATAACCCGCTCAGCCTCACGCCGTGGAACATCAAGAAATTGCTCTACAATCCCGCTCCGCTGAACAAGCTCATTGCGAAGGCGTGTCTGACGGCCTGGGACAAGAAACGCGGGAGCCGCGACCCGCGGCCCTGGTCCGGCAGTCTCAGCCAAAGCGCCACGCAGGACCACGGCCACACCTACGCCGACCAAAGTCTCTCCAACGGCCTCGAAGCCAACTCCGGCCGGGAGGCCCTGCTGACACTGGAAAAAATCCTGCGGTCACGCCCGGCGGCACAACGCCGCACGTCGTAAGGCGTTCCTCTCCTGTCTTTCCTTCTTTTCCTTCTGTCATTCTTGTATGTGTTCAGTCATTCGTTGACAATTCTCGCCCCGTCTTTCCCCTCCTTTGTAAGACAACCCCCTCAATCCCCCTTATCAGGGGGACGGCTTAGAGCCCCCCTGATAAGGGGGGCCAGGGGGGTTCATCGCTGACGACACCCACCCGCCGACCGACCGCGTCGCCAGAGACGAAGCCACGAGAAGAAGAGGCGCAGGCAGTCCTCAGGAACAAGCTGGCCCTTCTTTCCGAGTTCCCCTCTTGGAGTCACCCTTCATTCTGTCAACGAATGACTGAACCTTTACAATCCTCGCTTTTCCTTCTGTCATCCTCGCTTTTCCTTCTGTCATCCTCGCGCACGCGGGGAGGTGGATTCACATTTGAAGTGCAACAGGTGGTTTCTAAAAACCTCGGCGGGCGTCTGATAGCCGAGACATTTCCGCGGGGTATTATTGTATACCTGAACCAGATGCGTAAAGTGTTCATCGGAGAGAGCCACCAAGTCGGTCTTGCGGGGCAGGGTCCGGCGCAAGCGGCCGATGGCGTTTTCGACGCCGCCCTTTTGCCAGGGCGAGTGGGTCTCACAGAAGAAGGTTTCGAGGCCGAGCGTATGGAGGGCATAATGCCGCGCAAACTCCGTCCCGTTATCGAAGGTGATTGTTTGGCGCCACGTGGGGGGCAAGGGCGCGAGGAGGGTGGCGATGGCGTGGGCGATCGGCGCGGCGGCTTTGCCGGGGGGGCGCGCGGCGATCAGCAGGCGGGAGTGGCGCTCATGGAGGGTCAAGATGGCTTGGCCGTAGATCCGGAACAACATCAGATCGGCCTCCCAATGGCCCGGGGTACGGCGATCCGCGACCGCCGCCGGCCGCTCCGCCAGCGGGCGGCGCAGAGCGATAAAGGACGCCGGGCTGCGCCCCTTGTAGCAACGGCGCCCGCGTTTGGCTTTGGCCTGCGGCAGATAGTGGCGCCAGGCGTACTCTGTTTTGCGGGCCATCTGCGCATAGATGAAGCGGTAGATGGTCTCGTGGGAGATGACCGGTCGGTGCTGCTCCCGAGCGAGGCGGCCGGCCACCTGTTGGGGGGACCAGCCGTGTTGAAGCTGCGCCAGGACCGTGGCGCGGAGCGTGCTGTCGCGGTCGAGCTTGGAGCCCTGCCAGCGGCGCGCCCGGGCTTGTTGGTCGGCATAGCCTGGGCGGTAGCCCTGGGTGGTGGACCCATTGCGGTTCAGCTCCCGAGCCACAGTCGATGGCGCGCGATCCAGAGTTGCCGCAATTTGGCGGATCGAGTGTCCCGTGGTGTGTAAGCGGGCCATTTCACAGCGGTCTTCAAGGGTGAGTTGTGTGTAGTAGCGTCCCATGGCAACACCTTAACAAGGTGTTGCACTTCGTTTGTGAATTTAGGGGATCCAGGTTTTTTTCGTCTGCTCCTCCATGCGTGCGGGTCCGCCTGGAACAGAACCCTGGATTCCCGATAACCCTGGATCCCCGATTACAAACGTCGGGGATGACAGAGAGGAAAAAACGGGAATGACAGGAGAGGGTTCTGCGGGGAGGGATCCAGGGTCGTTGTCGTTGGTCGTTGTCGCGGGGGGGAGCACCGCGGGGGTCAGTCCGTGATCGTGAACGCCATGGTGCCGATGACGTTGGGTTCGTACAGTTCCTGGCCGGGACTTTCGAAGTAGAGCTTGACGAGATACTTTCCCTTTTTCCAGCCGCCGTCGGGTCGGAAGATTTCCAGGTACCCTGCTTTTTCGTTCATTTCCAGAAACAGGGCATCGGTTCCCGTGAGCTCTGTTGACGGGGTGTGTCCGTCCGGCATGTGAAACCACGCCGCTCGATATTGCGAGGGCGCATCGAGGGCCGATATCGCGAAGACGAGATAGAATATTTCCGTATCCGCCGAAAATTCGGACACGCCGGGATCCACCGGATCCACGTAGGCGTCATCCGTCATCCACCCTTGTCGCCCGAACGTGTCCCAGGGAATGTTGATGCCCCGGGCCATGGCAATCCATTTGAAGGCGGATTGCGGGCGCTTCCAATGTTCCTGGTCCAGCGCTATCAGTTCGGTCTGCGTGGTCACGCTCCCCTCGCTCTCGTTTGTGGCCGAGGTGGCGCTAAACCCTTTTTCTTCCCCCCAGACGAGCGCGGGGATCACGAGGACGAGCAGGAGGATGGAGAGGCTGAGCATGCCGAGGGACCGGGTGGTCCGATGCGCGTCCGCCCGATCCGGGGAAGATGATTGTGTTGTCATGATATACCGCCCTTGGCCTGGAACTGTTCCTGTCTGCACTGTACCCCTCGCACGGCGGTTTCGCAATGGGTTGTCGGAATGGATATTCTGAACAACGCACCAGAATGGTCATCCTGAGCAAAACACCAAATTGTCATCCTGAGCGAAGCGAAGGATCTCGTCGTTAAGGCGTGCGGTTATTGAAGGAGAGATTCTTTCCTTCGAAAGACTCAGGACAGGCACTTCGTTCAGAATGACAACAGCGAGCAGCGCAGGATGACAACTTTCGGTTTTGCAGCGCCCGCATCACACGTCACGGGCATGGTCATCATACAGGAGCTTCCCAGTCCTCTGACAAATCCTTCCACCTGGGATTGTCTGCGTCTATGAGTTGAAGTTTTTTGGCACGGATCCAGCTTTTGATCTGTTTTTCTCGGGTCAGCGCCGCCCAGACATCCCGGGTTTCTTCAAAATGGACCAAGCGCGTAATGCGATATTTCCGGGTGAATTGGCTACCCACTCCTTGCTTATGTTCAAAGACCCGGCGAATGAGATTATTGGTGACACCTGTATACAACGTTTTCGACCGGCTGCTCATGATGTAGACATAGTAGTGTTTCATTGTTGCTTTGCTTCTGTTATTTCAATTGTCCTGCTTTGCACCTTGCACGAAGCACATCATCTGTCATCCTGAGCAAAACACCAAATTGTCATCCTGAGCGAAGCGAAGGATCTGGCGAAGGATCTGCTTGCACAAAACACCAAATTGTCATCCTGAGCGAAGCGAAGGATCTCGTCGTTGAGGCGTGCGGTTATTGAAGGAGAGATTCTTCACTTCGTTCAGTTATTGAAGGAGAGATTCTTCACTTCGTTCAGAATGACAACAGCGAGCTGCGCAGGATGACAACTACGGAGAGGCCGCCAGGCAGCCTGGGATGCGGCCCGCCACATATCTGCCGTTACGGCGGGGGGGCGGCGACTCGGGTGGCGGCGATGGCTTGGCGGCGGCGTTCGACTATGCCGTCGGCGATTTCGGTCAGGCGCTGTTCGAGAATCAGGCGGAGTTGGCTCCCGCTTCGATAGTCGGCCGGGGCCATGAAATGCACGCGGTCGGCGTGCTGCTTCAGGTCGTAACATTTTTTGAATGACCGTCGCGTGGGATCGTCCGGATTGTACACGGCCACGGCCAAGCCGCCGTTCTTTTTGATGACGGTGAAACACGGCACGTCGGTCGGGCCGTCGCCCACGTAGATCATATGCCGGAACGGCACGCGCCTGGCTTCTTCGGGCATGTGGTCGTTCACGTCCTCGTCCGCGGCCAGGAGGTTTTTGTTGACCCGGAAGAGGTATTGCGTTTTTTGCGTGTGACTGATGGTGCGCTTCGGGAAACTGATGTGCCCGTCCTCTTCGTCGAACTGGCACCCCCACGTGGCTTTGGTCCACTTGGCGATCTCGCTGCCCGCCAATATCGCCTCCAGCCCCGCGCTGACCACGTAATGCTCCAGATGAATGTCCCACTCCTGGTATTTGGGGTGTTGGACGATGGCGTTCAATTCGCCGAAACAGTCCGGCACTCCGGGGAAGAACGTGAGCTGCGCACCCATGCGTTGCAGGTCCTGGTTCGACAGGGACCGGATCGCTTCATATTCCAGCATGCGCTTCATATAGGCGAGTTCCTGGTCGTAGCCTTTTTCTTTGATGAGCGCGGTGCAGCTTTGCCAGAACTCCTGCGGCTCGATCCCGGCGTGACGCAGGATCGTCTGGTCCTGCATGTACTGCGGGCTCAGGGTGTGATCGAAGTCGTAGACGACGGCGATGATGTTGTGTGGTTCGGACATGCCTTTTCCTTCTGTCATTCCCGACCTTCCTTTTGTCATTCCCGACATTTTTCATCGGGAATCCAGGGTTTTTGCTTGTTCATCCGTTGGCGAAGAAAACGACACTGGATCCTCGCGTTCGCAAGGATGACAGAAAAAGCAAGAACAACCCTGGATTCCCGCGTTCGCGGGAATGACACAGGGGCAAGCGGGAACCGGGGACGATTCCTAAAAGATCGCTTTCACCAGTTCCTGGATGCTGCGGTGCATGTCCACGTCGTCCGTGATGGGCTGGATGACCGCGACCTCACATGCGCGCTCCGGGGCGACGCCTTGCTTCATCAGGGTGCCGGCGTAAATGAGCAGTCGCGTGCTGACGCCTTCCTCCAGCCCATGGTTGCGCAAATTCCTCACCTTGCCGCCCAGTTTGACGAGCCGGTGGGCCACGTCTTTGGCGATGCCGGCTTCATGCTCGATGATGGTCGTTTCGATCTCCGCGGGAGGATACGTGAATTCGATCGCCATGAAGCGCTGTTTGGTGCTTTGTTTGAGTTCTTTGAGCACGCTCTGGTAGCCGGGGTTGTAGGAAATCACAAGCATGAAGTCATCGACCGCTTCGATCACCTGCCCGCGTTTTTCGATGGGCAGGAACCGGCGGTCGTCACTGAGCGGATGCACGACTACCGTGGTGTCTTTTCTGGCTTCGACGATTTCATCCAGATAGACGATGGCCCCGTGTTTCACCCCGAGGGTCAGGGGGCCGTCCATCCACACGGTTTCTTCGCCTTTGAGGAGATACCGGCCCACGAGGTCCGACGCGGTGAGATCCTCGTGGCAGGCCACCGTAATGAGCGGGCGCTTCAACCTGTACGCCAGGTGTTGCACGAACCGGGTCTTGCCGCAGCCCGTCGGGCCTTTCAGCATCACCGGCAACTGCTGTTGCGCTGCAATGTCGACGAGCCCGATTTCGCCGTTGATCTCTTCGTAAAACGGCTCTTCGGTGATCCGGTATTGTTCAATGTCGATTTCGTGTCCTTTCACGCGTCGCCTGTTTCCTTCCTCTCCGATGTCCCCATTCTCCGGGCGTTCCTAGCGCGTCGCGCCAAAGGCCCCGATGATTTGGTTGCGTTCAAAGACGCCGCCGACTTCTTCATGGTTGGGCCCGTAGAACCGGCCTTCGATCGAGGGGTCGGCGAGGTTCTCCCCAAACCTGCCGTTGCTGACCGGCAAGTTCTCCCACGTCATATTCGCATAGACCGGTGATGCCTCCCGGTTGTTGAGATCGCGGATATTGGTAAAGAATACGTCCATGTCCACATTCGTGAAATCAAAGATCAGGGTGGCATCGCCCCGCACCACGTCCCCGACGGCGGAGTCCGGGCCGACTTGCCCGCCCACCATGAGGCCTCTCCACGTGGCGCTGCCGGAGACCGGATTCGTGTTCGTCGCCATCCCGGTGGAGGAGCCAAAGTAATACTGCACGTTTCTCAGGTCCGTCCCATCATCGAAGAGGCCGAACTGGATGACACTGTAGTCCAGGGAAAAGGTACTGTACTGCATCCAGCCGTCAAGCGACAGCACATTCGCGTCCACGTGACCGTAGTGACTCCGCTGCTCGAGTTTCCTGCGAAACCCGCCCAGGGTCACGCCCCGCGTTCCAGCGGGTACACCAGTTCCGTGTCCCCAATAAACTCGACGTCGTCATCCGAGGAGTCATCGCCCAGTCTGACCCGGAGAAACGGGTAGCCGTGTAAGGTGGCGAGACACTCCCTCCGGCCACAGGACGTCGGGGCACGGCGCCAGCCTGCCCTGTCACTCCCGGAGAGCGAGACCACGACGTCGCTGACCAGTAACGAATTGGCGGCCGCACTTATCGCTCTCAACTCAGACCGTGCCGTTTCGAACGTCGGCGGCGGCTCCATCGTCGTCGGCAGAGGATTAGCCCCGAAGCAGCCGCTCAGGACCATCGCAAAGAAGCCCACCACCGCCATGACAGATCGTTGCATCAGATGCTTTCCTCCGGTTTGATGGTTGGTTTTTTACACGACAAGGCGCCGTCATTCACTCCGAGCGTGCAGGATAATTCCCTTCCGTGGCGTCGTCAACTGCGGGGAGGAGGATTCTTGCGGGGTTTCGGCCCCGCACGGCGAGGTCCTTTTGTTTCGGCAAAAGGACCCAAAACCAGGGGCGCCCGGGCGCGGCCCTTCGGGTGCCTTTGCCCCGGTCCCGAATGGTTAGGGCTGCGGAACTCGCTTCGCTCAAACAGTCCTCGCCCCCAAATTGGATTCGGGACCGGGGCGCAGCCGCGCCCGCAGGCGCCCTGAGGTGGCGCCAGGGGATGGCGCTACAGAAGCGACGGAAGGCGGCATTAGATGCGGCCACTACAGAGGAGGGGGAGATAAATATGACGGGGAAACAGCCAGAATGACGGGTTGGGTGCGTGGAAGAGTCCGTCGACAGAGAGACGAGCCTACGGCGTAAAGCTGTTGTAGTCTTTTTTGTAACCTTGGTGATAGGGGCCTGCGGGAAGACCCGCACTCGGTTTTGATACGACTTGCAGGTTGATTTGCCTCGCGAGTGGCCGGTAGTCCGTCAACATGGCATTCAAGGCGGCACTGACGAGTGCCCCGAGACCTGAACCACCACTTTCCTTGGTGATACGCTCCGTTCTGTCCCACAGGACTTCTTCCGTCGTCGTATCAACCAGCTTGTAACTGGCTTTCACGGTGACCGATGATACAATAGCCAGATAGGTGGTTACCCACTCTTTCACGGTAATATAGAGTACCGCGTCGGCCCCGAACACGTCTTTGAACGTTTGAAGGGGGGTCTCCTTCAGCAACCCTTCATCACTCAGACCCATGTCGAGCAAGACGTCCTTCGTTAAAAAGACGGGGAACACGTAGTACCCCTTTTCGCCAAATGGCTGGCTTACCGTCGTATTGAACAGGATGGGGGCATCCACGGCTGTGCTTTCGTTGAAGGGCGGGAGCACCAGGACCGACCTGGGGTGGTTTTCAAAAAATTTTGCATAGTGGTAGTCGGATTGCGCGACACACCCCTGTAACAGGAACACTGTTCCGCCAAGAATAAGCCACAGCAGTCTCACGATTTTTCCTTATCCTGGATTCGAGAGATGACGGAATCCATGAAATACTTCGACTCGGGATACAGCCCCGCTTCTTTTTTGAAATTCGCCAGGGCTTCTTGCATGCGCCCTTGTTTAAACAACAGGTACCCATAGTCCGCATAGACGCCCGGGGCCAGTCTTGCGTTGTTTTGCTCGGCTTCGTTGATTGTCGACTCGAGCATGCGTACGGCTTCCGCCTGCGCTTTCTCGCTGGTATCCGTTGCCCGAAGGTACAGATTTTCTTCGTACTCACCCCAATGATACAGCGCGGGCTGCCCGCAGGCCGGTAAGACACAGAAAACCAGCAGAATCATCCCTTTGTAAAGTTGCGTCGTCATGGAATAGTGATGCTCCTTGTGATACCCGTACCGAGAAACACTTTTCTCTGGTACAGCACCTGGCTGCCCTTCATGACCTCTACCAGATGCGTCCCCGGAGACACGGCCAGCACGCCTTGCGTCGACGTCCCCCCGGCATCATACGCTTCGCCGGACCCGATCGACGTTCCGTCAATGAAGATCGCATGTTCGCTCGTCGCATTGACGAAGCGGATATAGCCCTCCGCCTTTCCCTGGTCCACGTTGCTCGTCGACGATTGATACACCGGACCCACGATCGGGGCCATCAACCCGCATCCCGTCACAAGGATCACAACCACCAACGCGATGCATGCCAAAAAAAGAATCCTGCTCGACATAGCCATTCCTTATTTAAATTGAATGATATGACCCGTGTCGGGACTGCCGCCTTCTACCACGCGGCATATTGATCCCTCATTCGTTTCTGAATCTCCAAAAAATCCTTCAATCTCCAGTTCGCCGACTTGTTTATGGGGAAGCTGAAGATTAAATCCGGTTTGCGGACTTTTGACCACTTTCCCCGGTGCCATGACCAGCAGCCGGTCACCGATTTTCAGGCCTTGCCGTTTCCCTCCCGATATTAAAACGTTCTTGTCGTCTATGGAAAGAATTCCACTTGACCAGGGCTTGTCGGACAGTTGACTGACCAACTTGTCCAATAAGTTCGCCACGGCGGCAGATAATGCCTTGTCATTCAGGGTCGAGTCAAACGTCGCTCGATCTCCCAATCCTAAAACTGTCGTCGAATCCAAAGACGCTTCTCCTCCACCATCTTCACTGAAGAATACGTGGCCGGTTCGCGGGTCCACCAATCGAATATTCACTTTGGCATGGGCCACTTGTTTTCTCGAGCGGGAAAAGAGCACGACTTCTCCCGTATCTTTTCGCCCGAATTCCACAATGGACCCCAAGAGCAGGGCATCGACCCCCACCAGATTTTTTTTGAATTCTTCCGGCGTGAAGCCTAACAATTCACTCTCCGCTTCAAGCTTCTTGAGGTCGGTTCGCTCCAGAACAATAAACTTTCCTGACTTTGTTAATTCAGAAGCCAAAATATCGGAGGCTTGTTTACCAATGCGGTCATAATTTTTGTCGACAAACAGTCCGGAGCCATATTTTGTTTCATTCGTAAAGCGCGCCAGGGCTATCTTTCGCTTTAATACCCGTTGAGCAGGTTTGGTTGCTTGTACGGGACTGTCAATCGCAGGAAGTTGGCTAGCGGAGTTTTGGGGTTCGGGAAGAGATTGTACGACTTCTCGTTGGTCATGGGTTGCACAACTTGTGAGCAAGACAGAGAACATTATCAGGACTGTGTACATCATCATGGATTTCTGTCTCCTTAGACAATTGATAACGAAAAATCTGAACCAGAAAATAAGATCATTTGTCGAGAAATGCAATCAATTTCTGGAAATTTGTCAATAGCCTCCCGGCGCCAATGGTTTTGGGTCCTTTTGCCGACACAAAAGAGCCTGTCCTGAGCAGAGCGAAGGAACCTCGTCGCGCGGGGGCGACACCCCGCAAGCACTTCTCGCCCTGCTGTCATCCCCGACCCCGATCGGGGATCCAGGGTTTTTCTTTTTCCTGCGTTCGTAAAAATAACGACTCTGGATCCTCGCGTTCGCAAGGATGACAGAAAGAAAACAAGGATGACAGAAAGAAAATGATGCGGCGGCTACAGAGGAGGGGGAGCTACGGAAGGCGGCATGAGATGCCGCCACTACAGAGGAGGGGGGGGGTTGCTGTATAGGTTCAGAAACATATGGCACTCCTTGACCCAGGAGGAGTCACCATGCACATCCACCATCTCGGCTACCGGATCCGGGGGTTCTATCGAGTAGCCAATCTGGGCTATCGTTGGGACATGATACCCAACGAAGCTCACCACCGACTCAAGATTCTGACGTTCTGGGCCACCCATGGCCCGGCGGCGACCCAGGATGCCTATGCGGTCAGCCGCCGGACGCTCGCGCGCTGGAAACACACGTTGACCCAGGCCGGCGGTCAGCCCGCCGCCTTGGCCGCCCGCTCCCGTGCCCCCCACCGACGGCGCCAGCCCCACAGCCCGCCCGCACTGAACCAGGAGATCCGGCGTCTGCGCACCACCTTCCCTAACCTCGGGAAGGCCAAACTCCACGTCCTGCTGGCCCCGTGGTGTGAGGCCCACGGCCTCGCCCTGCCCAGTGTCTCCACCATTGGGCGCCTGATCGCCCGTGCGCCCGACAAGATGCGGCACGCCCCCGTCCGCTTGACGGCGCGGGGCCAGCCTAAACCCGTCGTGCGGCCGCGCAAAGCGCGGAAACCCCGCGGCCACTCCGCCCCGCCCCTCGAGGTGTTCGCCTGTGATACCGTCGTCCGGCTCCAGGCGGGCCTCCGCCGCTACTTGTTCCCCTTTCTCGATCCCCACTCGCGCTTCGCGGTCGCCGTGGCCACGCCCCCCGCGTCCAGCCGCCAGGCGACCCGCGCGCTGGAGGCCTTGTGCCAGGTGCTGCCACGCCCCCCGCGGGTCGTGCTCTCCGACAACGGCTCGGAATTCCTGGGCCACTTCCAGCAGCGGTTGGAGGCGCGCGGCATCACGCACTGGTGGACCTATCCCCGTTCCCCGAAAATGAATGCCCATGTAGAACGGTTCAACCGGACCATTCAGGAACAGTTCGTGGACTATCATGAGGACTTGCTGTTCGACGACGTGGCCCTGTTCAACCAACAATTGGCCGACTGGTTGATCGCGTATAACACCGTCTTACCCCACCATAGCCTTGGCCGCCAATCTCCGGTACAATTCCTCCTTCACCATCAACCCGAGTGCCAAATGTGGTGGACCCATACAGTTGCTTGTCTAGCCTAAAGGGGTCGTGGTATCATGACACCTTGTCGGGTATTCTGTTGCAACCCTGCGAATTCCACCAAGATCCATTCTTCGTCACTTCATCATTATTACGATCCATTGGAATATAACGTTCTCATGGCCCACGTCCCGGCGGCAGGTCCCATGATTCAGCGGTGTTCGGACACAACGGCCCCTTCTGTTTTCTCTCCCGCTCCCACGGCTCCCCTTTGTGAAGAGAGCCGGCGCTGCCTGTCCGTGCACCATGCGCTGCAAGCGGCGGGGCTGTTCGAGTCAACGCCCGCGTGGCGCGTCTCGCCCGTTCCGTTCCAGTTGACCGCACAGGACGTGTCGTTCTTCGAGAACCTCGGCCCCCAGCTCTGGTCGTTCTCCAAAGCGCTCAACCGGCTGTATCTGGACAGCGTCAAGGGCAGGCAACCTTTCTGGGTGCACCAGTATCTCGACCAGGGCAAGCCTCCGGCCTTGCTGGAGTATGCTCGCATGAAACGGTTTCGGGAGGCGGTCCCGCACGTGATCCGGCCCGACGTGATTCCGACCGAGACGGGCATGACGATCACGGAGTTGGATTCCGTGCCCGGCGGCATCGGGATGACCGGCACGTTGTCCTCCGCCTACGGCGCGCTGGGTGATGCGCTCGTCGGCGGGCCCGACGGCATGATCGACGGGTTTGCCTCGCTGTTCCGTGACCGGTCCGGGGAGGACGCGGGCTGTCTCGCCATCGTGGTGTCCGATGAGGCCGAGGATTACCGGAATGAAATGGACTGGGTGGCTTGCCGGCTCCGAGCCGCCGGGGTGGACGCCTATTGTGTGCATCCCCGCGATCTCCGGTTTACCGAACCGAGCCTGTCCTCGCAGTCTCCGGCGGGGCTCCAGGTCACACTGGTCACGCCGTCCGGGGAACGGCCCGTTTCGCACGTCTATCGGTTTTTTGAACTCTTCGACCTGGACAACGTTCCAAAGTCCGAATTGCTGATGTACAGCGCCAAAAAGGGCCGGGTGAGCGTGACGCCGCCGTATAAGCCCTGGATGGAAGAGAAGCTGGCCTTCGCGCTATTGCATCACCCCATGCTGGAAGGGTTCTGGTCCGACGCGCTGGGGCCGGACGTGTTTCAGCATCTCGGGCAGATCATGCCCAAAACCTGGGTCGTGGACTCTCGTCCTCTGCCTCCGTCCGCGATTATCCCGGACCTCACGCTCGACGGGAAGGCCGTGTCCGATTGGCGGCAGTTGGCCCGTGCCACGCAGAAACAGCGACAGTGCGTGTTGAAGCCTTCGGGGTTTTCGGAACTGGCCTGGGGCAGCCGCGGGGTGGTCGTGGGACATGATATCCCGCAGTCCGCCTGGGCGGCGAAATTGGAGCATGCGCTGGATTCCTTCACCTCGACGCCCTATGTCTTCCAGGCGTTTCACAAGGGCCGGCAGTACGAGATGACGTATTTCGACGAGCGCACGGGGCAACTGGAATCCATGGAAGGACGGGCTCGATTGTCCCCGTATTATTTCGTGTCCGGAGACGAGGTGACCCTTGGCGGGATTTTGGCGACGGTCTGCCCCAAGGATAAAAAAGTGTTGCACGGCATGCGCGATGCCATCCTGGCGCCCTGCGCGCTGCCGGCCGGGTAAGGCGGCCTGACGTCCTTCTGTCATTCCCGCGCACGCGGGAATCCAGAGTCGTTTTCCTCGCCAACGGAGGAAAAAGATAAAACCTCTGGATCCCCGATCGGGGTCGGGGATGACAGACAAAGAAACAAAACAGCGCCATGAGATGGCGCAGCTACAAATACAAAAACAAAGACCCTGGATCCTCGATTGAAAATGTCGAGGATGACAGAAAAAGCAATAACGACTCTGGATTCCTGCTTTCGCAGGAATGACAGATTGGGGTATGTTCATACCAATGACCACATAGTCGTTGGAAAGAAGGAGCCATGCACTCGATTACGTTGTATCATACTGAATGGTGCCCGGAATGCGTCCTGGTGCGCAGCCTGTTGGATGAGTTGGAGATCGAGTATAAAAGTGTTATTGTTCCCACGGTCCTCCCGTTGAGAAAACAGGTGTTCGAGGTCTCGGGACAATATTACGTCCCCGTCCTGGTTGATGGAGACACCGTCCTGACGGAAACGCCGGACATTCTGGACCACCTTGACGCCTTGGCGTCCACCGCGAGTGAGGCCACCCCGGAGGAGCAGCAACCCGTTGAGAACCCGGTACATGAGAGCCTGCCCTGAGTTTACCCTGAGCGAAGCGAAGGGTCTGGCAAAGGAGCGAAGCGAAAGGTTTTCACCCCTAGTGACGAGGCATGCCGATGGATGATTGGAAACGTGTCCTGGCCGAGAGCATCACCAAGCCCAAGGATTTGGCGAAACATCTCGGCGTGGATCCCAAAGAAGTGGAGCAGGTCGTGGGCCCGTATCCCATGCGGATCACGCCCACGGTGCTTGCCACGATCAAAGCAAAAGGCGACGCCATTTGGAAACAGGTGGTGCCGGACTCCATCGAGATGGAGGACTTCGACGCGCCCGACGATCCCCTGGAAGAAGATACCGATAGTCCCGTGCCGCACCTGGTCCATCGCTATCCGGACCGCGCACTGTTGATGGTCACGAATCAATGCCCGATCTATTGCCGGTTCTGTACGCGTAAGCGGTTGGTCGGCAAACCCGGGTTCCTGAAGAAGGGCGAATTGGATCAGGCCATCGCGTATCTCCGCGAGCATACGGAAGTCCGTGACGTGATCCTCTCGGGCGGCGATCCCCTGTTGTTAACCGATTACCTGATCGAACGCATTTTGAAGGCGCTCCGGACCATCCCGCATCTCGAACTCATCCGGTTCGGTACCCGTGTGCCCGGGACGCTGCCCCAGCGCATTACCCCGGAACTGTGCGAGATCGTCAAACAGTATCATCCGATCTATATGAATCTGCATTTCAATCATCCCGATGAACTCACCCCGGAAGTCAAAGAGGCCTGCGGGCGCCTGGCCGACGCCGGTGTGCCGCTGGGCGCGCAAACGGTGTTGCTGAAGGGCGTGAACGATGATCCGGACATCATGAAGCAGCTCATGCAGCAACTCCTGCTGGCCCGCGTGAAGCCGTATTATCTGTACCAGGCCGACCTGACCAAAGGGACCAACCATTTCCGCACGACCGTGGAGACGGGCCTGCAAATCATCCAGGCGCTCCAGGGCCATACCAGCGGCATGGCCGTTCCTCATTTCGTGATCGATGCCCCGGGCGGCGGCGGGAAAATCCCGCTCTTGCCCCCCGACTATCTGCTGAACCTGGATGAAAACGGCGCGGTGCTGAAAAATTACGAAAACAAGACGTACCATTATCCGCAGCCCGACCCCCAGCCCAACGCGGGTCGCATGCGGGAACTGCCCATGGTCGGCACCTCCGCCGCCGGGGGACTCTGTAGCCTGGGCGCCATGGACGAGTAACGATGGGCGCTGCTCGCAAGCACGGTATTCTGCCTGATACCCACCTGAAAACATTGATTCGGGAACACGTGATTGACGCGGCTCCCGCCATCACCGAAAGCCAGATCCAACCGGCCAGCGTAGATCTCCGGCTCGGCACGAAAGCCTACCGGCTGATCAGCAGCTTCCTCCCGGAACGCTCCGGGACCAGCGAGCACTTGAACGTGCTGGACCTGTACCAGTCCGAGTTGGTCATGTATGACATCGACCTCACCCAAGGCGCCATCCTGGAAAAAGGGCACGTCTATCTGGTGCCGTTATTGGAACACGTCGCGCTGCCCTCACACGTCCGCGGGCGGGCCAACCCTAAAAGCTCCACGGGTCGCCTGGATATTTTCACGCGGCTCATCACGGACCTGAATGCGGGATTCGATGAGATCCCGCTGGGGTACCGGGGCCCGCTCTACCTGGAGATCGTCCCCCGGTCGTTTACCATTCGCGTGCAGACCGGGTTGGCGTTAAACCAACTCCGGCTCCTGACCGGGCGGCCCACGGTCTCCGATCCGCAACTGCGTGCCTTGCACCGGTCGGCCAAACTGCTCTATCACAATGATGAGGACGTGGCGGAAGCCCGTCCCCTCGCGACTCAAGATATCCGGGTGGATCACGGCCTCTTTCTGGGGATCGACTTGCGGGGTTCCGGCGCGGGCCGCGAGATCGTGGGGTATCGGGCGAAAAAGAACAGTCACGTGGTCGATCTGTCGAAAGTCGGCCATTATTCGGCGCTCGACTTCTGGGAACCCATCTACCGGCAGCCCAACAATACGTTGTTGCTTGAACCCGAAGAGTTTTATATCCTGGCGTCTCATGAGCGCATCAAAGTGCCCGCCGGGTACGCGGCCGAAATGGTGGCCTATGAAGCGGCCTTCGGTGAATTGCGCACCCACTACGCCGGGTTCTTCGACCCGGGCTTCGGCGCCGGTGACGGGCCGCGAAAAGGCACACAGGTCGTGCTGGAAGTCAGACCGCATGACGTGCCGTTTTTGATTCGCGACGGCCAGACGTTTTTCAAGGTCGTGTACGAGCACATGTTGGACCTGCCGGAACACCTGTATGGGGCGTCCATCGGGTCCAGCTATCATCAACAGGGACTCACGCTCAGTAAACATTTCAAGTGGTAACGCATGGAACCCGAGACAAAACCGCCTGACCCTTCCCAAGTTCCCGAGCAGCCCGAACCGCCCAGACGGCAGGTGCCCGGGGTTCACGTGGGACCGCCAAGTCAGAATGTCGACGTGGACGGGGAAGCGCACGAAGCCTTGCAAATGAAAGTGGCCATGAAGATGGTGGGTTCCGCCATGGTCTTCATCGGGTTCATTCAGGTCTTCATGTCCGCCAGCACCGGCGCGGAGATTTCCATCTTTCCCATGATCCTGTATTTTTCGGGCCTGGCCCTGTGGGCACATTCGTCCGTCAAGATCCCCGCCGTCCGGTACGGGGTGATCGCCTTTTCCCTCTTCTGCATCCTGGCCTTCCTCAGCCTCGGCGAAGTGCTCTTCTGGCATAAATACGTCATTTACTGGGGCACCATTGCCATGGTGGTCTATTTCATGTTTGAGAACCCCAAGAAACCCAAGAAACCGTCGTAGCGGTTTTGGACCAATGAAGTGTTTATGTCATTGGTATGGACAGAACCAACCGCACCCCGAATCTGTCATTCTGAACGAAGTGAAGAATCTCGCCTCAATAACCGATCGCCTCAACTACCGATCGCCTCAACTACCCGTTCGCTTCGCTCAGGGCAGGCTCCTTGATCCTTCGCGTTGCTCAGGATGACCACGTTGGTTGTTGTGGCGGGTGAGAGGGAAAAGACCAAAACCCCTGGATCCCCGATCAAGTCGGGATTGTAAAGGTTCAGTCATTCGTTGACAGAATGAAGGGTGACTCCAAGAGGGGAACTCGGAAAGAAGGGCCAGCTTGTTCCTGAGGACTGCCTGCGCCTCTTCTTCTCGTGGCTTCGTCTCTGGCGACGCGGTCGGTCGGCGGGTGGGTGTCGTCAGCGATGAACCCCCCTGGCCCCCCATATCAGGGGGGCTCTAAGCCGTCCCCCTGATATGGGGGATTGAGGGGGTTGTCTTACAAAGGAGGGGAAAGACGGGGCGAGAATTGTCAACAAATGACTGAACACATACAGGGATGACAGAAAAAAATCATCCAACCCGACATGCCCGCTTCGATCGCCGTCGTGATTCCAACCTTGAACGAGGAACGCGCCCTGTCACGGACGCTCCTCACGCTGCGACAGCTTCGCTTCGATGAAGTGGTCCTGGTGGACGGCGGCAGCCGTGGGGAATGGCTGATGTTGGCAAGCTCCTTCGGCATGACGAGTCGATTCGGCCGGGGTTGGGCATCCTCTGCCGAGCGGTAACAAGATTGCGGTTTCGGCACATTTTGCCGATAATGTGCGGTGCAAGCTCTTGAGTTGGCTGATGGCTTGCGTCATTGCTTGAGTTAGTAGGAGTTTCGTGTAATGGCCGTTTCTCCCATAGAACAACTCTCAGTGTTCAACAACGATAGCGCAAATGTGCGGCTCCATCGTGACCGTCGAACGGCCTCTTCGTCCTCAAACGGTTTTCTTTCGATTACGGTAAACGACAAACCGGTCGATTCGCTTGTGCAATCCGTGCTCATTCAGGGACATGCACTCGATGCACTGGACCTCCTGCCCGAAAACAGCATTCAGACAGTGGTGACGTCTCCACCCTACTGGTCCCTGAGGGATTACGCCGTCGACCAGCAGATCGGATGCGACGAAGCCCTTGCAGACTACCTTGCCGAAATCGTGAAGACCTTCGACAAAGTGCGGCGGGTTCTTAGAGCGGACGGCACTATCTGGTTGAATGTGGGCGACGCCTACACCTCGGGAAACCGCCGGTATCGTGCGCCGGACAAGAAGAATCGCGCGCGCGCGATGTCTATGCGTCCCCTTACGCCGGACGGACTCAAGCCAAAGGATCTGATCGGACTTCCCTGGAGGCTGGCGTTTGCACTACAGAACGCCGGGTGGTGGCTCCGATCCGAAATCATCTGGAGCAAACCGAATGCCCATCCCGAATCCGTTCGGGATCGTCCGACCAAGGCGCACGAAACGGTGTTTCTCCTGTCGAAAAACCAGGATTATTATTACGATGTCGCTGCCGTCCGCGGACCGAATAGACGACGTCTTCGGACGACCTGGGAGATTCCGACGGAACCCCGGAAACAGAGCAATGGTGTATTGGACGATCATCCGGCCGTCATGCCGGCGACGCTTGCACAGCGCTGCGTGAGAATGACAAGCAAGCCCGGTGATTTCGTCCTGGATCCCTATGCTGGCTCAGGCACGACACTGTTGGCAGCGCAGTGCCTGGGAAGGCGATGGGTCGGCATTGAATTGAAGCCAGCTTTCATCGATCTGATGCAACGCAGGCTTGAGAATTGGTGACGCTCGCCAAACTGAAAGAGCGGCTGGATACGCTTTCACCGACAGGAATCCGGTTTGTCGCCCGAATGGTGGAGTCGCTGTCTGCGCCTCCGCAGGCGAGAGTCAACGAGCAGAAGACATGGCTGCCCGGCGACTGGATCGAGTATTTTGGCCTCGCACTTTCTGTACACCACGGAACGACAACGCAACCGCTTGAGCAAAAGGGGTTCGAAACGGTCTTCCGCAACGCATGCGAATCCGTCGGCTGGGTGGTGGAGAATCCTGTTTCGGAAACCCAAAGGTTTCTGGACCTGAACGTCAAGCGTGGTCGTCTTTCTAGACTGAAGCTGTCGTTGAAATCGACGGCAGCACAGCGGCTTTCCCGCACCTCAGTACATATCTCGAAACTGACCGAGGCCGCCTGGATTCAGGACATGCGCACGGCGAAACAACGCCGGGAACGGACTCTTGCCCTGTTCCGGGAGTACATGAATGCGGTGGACTCCATTATGATGCTGCGGGCATTCCGCAAGGGACAGGACACCCCATCCGAGTACCAGCTTGTCGAAATACCGAGCGAAATATTCCAGTCTTTGCAGAATGCTCCTCTGGCGTCGTTCAATGCTGACGGGCCGACCATTGACTGTTCCTATGGCGGGCATGCTGTCGCGGCTCGTGTGTCCCTGGACCGGTCTGATGCGAAAATTACGGTCAAACAGATCAAGCTTGCCGCTTGCATCGTACATGTGGAGTGGGAAATCGTACCGCGGTAAGCTGACATGATGCGGCTACTACGGAAGAGGGGGAGATAGGCCTACGGAAGGCGGCCTAAGATGATGCGGCTACAAATACAAAAGAGCAAAGGTAACAGAAGGATGGATTCCCGATTAAAAATGTCGGGAATGACACAAAGGAAAGAGCGTCTCCCCGCTTCCGAGCGGGGATGACAGAAAAAATCACCCAATTCGACATGTCCACCTCGATCGCCGTCATTATTCCAACCTTGGATGAAGAACGAATCCTGTCACGGACGCTCCTCACGCTACGACAGCTTCGCTTCGATGAAGTCGTGCTGGTGGACGGCGGGAGCCGGGACCAGACGGTGTCCATTGCGCAGGGCCAGTTGCAGGGGCTCAGCCTGCAACCCGCGAAAGTGATGGTCTCGGAGCAGGGGCGCGCTCCACAAATGAATGCCGGCGCCCGGGCCACGCGATCCGACGTCCTGTTGTTCCTGCATGCCGATACGCTTCTTCCGCCGGAGTCGCGCAACGAGATCGAGCGGGTCCTGCAGAATCCCAGGTACGCGGGTGGCCGGTTCGACGTCCGGTTCGAGGACGATCGCGGGTGGGCCTGGCTCATCAGTCGCCTGATGAATTCGCGCTCGCGCTGGTCGGGCATCGCCACCGGCGATCAGGCGATTTTCATCCGTCGTTCCGTGTTCGACGACCTGGGCGGGTTTGCCGACGTGCCCCTGATGGAGGATATCGAGTTGACGCAACGCCTCAAACGCGCGGGGTCCCTTGCCGCCTTGCACACCAAGGTGACCACGTCGTTTCGACGATGGGAGCAACAGGGTACTCTCCGTACCATTCTGCATATGTGGCTCCTCCGCTTTTTGTACGGGATCGGCATATCCCCAAAAATCCTGCACCAATTGTATGGCCCGATCAGGTAACGCCCCCTCATCTCATCGAGACCGCCGCACAGGGAGAGGCGGTTCGTCTTCAGGGCCCGCCGAAGGCGCGATCATTATTTTTGCCAAGGCGCCGGTGCCCGGAACCGTGAAGACCCGCATGTGCCCGCCCCTGGCCCCCGATGAGGCGGCGAGCCTGCACGGGAGTCTGGTCATGGATGCCGTGGAACGGACCCGGTCGCTTCGGGGGTTCGATATTTTCCTGGCCTGCACGCCAAGCATGGACCATCCGTTTTTTCAAACGCTGGCGGCCCGGTCTCGCATCCACTTGTGCGACCAGGCGGGTGAGGATCTCGGACAGCGCATGGATCACGCCCTCACCGCCGCGTTCACCCGCGGATACGCGTACGCCTTGCTGGTCGGCACGGACATTCCCAATCTTTCCGCGCTCCACTATCAGCGCGCGAAAGCACTCTTGCAGACCACGGACGTGGTGTTGGGGCCCACGGAAGACGGCGGCTATTATCTGGTGGGAGCGAAACACCCCGTGCCTGCCCTCTTTGCCGATATTCCCTGGTCGACCGGCAGCGTCCTCGCTCAAAGCCGGGCCCGTGCCGAACAAGCGGGGCTTGTTGTCGGGCTATTGGATCCCGAACGCGATCTCGATACCTTCGACGACGTGCGAACCTTTTTGCACGAAGACACCGGATCCGGCACAAACACGTTGTCCTCTCGAACGGATAACGTGTTGCACACGTTGATGCAACGGCATGGGAACTCGTCGCCCGCGTAACGGACGACAGGCCGGTGCCGTGACCATGGTTGTCATTCTGAGCCGCAGGCGAAGAATCTCTCGCTCAATCACCGAACGCTAGGAAAAGCAGATCCTTCGCTTCGCTCAGGATGACCTTTGGTAAATTGGTGAACTCATACACGAATGACTAGTTCCCATTTTTCGCGGCAACGTCTATCATTGTCATTGAAGGGGGAACGTCGATGGAACCGAACGTCGCATTGATCACCGGTGGCGCACGCGGCATCGGAAAAGGGATTGCCCTCGATCTGGCAACACGCGGATGGTCCGTTGCCATTTGCTATCGAACCAGCGAACAGGAGGCGGCCGACACGACCCGGGCCATCGTCGAACGAGGAGGCCAAGGGCTCGCCGTTCGCTGCGACGTGTCCGATCCCGCGGCCTGCCGGGATCTGGTCGGGCAGGTCGAAGGGCACTGGGGAAAGATCGACGTCCTGGTAAACGGGGCGGGACCGTATCACCGGGTCAATCTGTTCGATGAAACACCGGAAGGCTGGGCGGACATGTTCACCAATAACCTGCACCCGATTTTTTATTTGGCCCAGGCGGTTGCGCCCGGCATGAAAGCGCGGGCGTACGGCCGCATCATTTCGTTCAGCATGGCCAACGCGGACAAGATGGAGGCCCAGCCCATGGTCACGGCGCATTATATCGCCAAGGCGGGCATCCTGATCCTGACGCGGACCCTGGCGAAACTGTTGGCCCCGCACGGGATTACGGTCAATGCGATTTCGCCGGGCTTTATCGATTCGGGGAGTGCTCCGGCGGGAGAGCTGGATGGGATGGCGAAAAAAGTTCCGGCCGGGTATATCGGCGACGTGAAGGATACCGTCTCGGCCGTGACGTATTTGTTATCCGACGAGGCCCGGTACGTGACGGGCACGACTATTCACGTCAGCGGCGGGTGGGGCCTGTAACGGGGAGTCCTGCCATTCCAGCCCGAACACGTCCCCGAAACATCGCGCGATCCGGTGACGGACTTCGTGAAGCTCGACCTCCCCGCGCAACACGTCCGCCATCGACGTGACGCGGCAGCCGTCAATGCCGCACGGCACGATACCGGCAAACGGCGCAAGCGCGACCGTGACGTTCAACGCAAAGCCATGCAAGGTCACCCCACGAGCGATCTTCACGCCCATCGCCGCGATTTTGGCTGATGGTCCTGCGGGATCGGTGGGATCGGTCACCCATACTCCGGCGAACTGTTCCGCGCGGTAGCCTTCGATCCCCCATGCCGACAACACGCGAATGAGCACCTCTTCCAACATTCGCACGTACGCCTTCGGACCGGCACAAAACTGCCGGAGCCTCACGATCGGATACCCCACGACCTGTCCGGGTCCGTGATAGGTCACGGACCCGCCGCGCTCACTTTCAATCACCCGAAGACCTCGCTCCCCGGACACCGCATGCACCCGGTTCCAATGTACGTCTTTCGTTGTCCGGCCAAGCGTCATCACCGGCTCGTGTTCCAACAGCACCAACGTATCCGGTCGAACATTTTCACGCCGTTCATCGTGAAGACGCCATTGGAGTTGACGGGCCGCTTCGTATTCCATCAGCGGGATCGAGAGCACCACACCCGGGCGCCCCGGACGGGAACACGGCCGGTGCGGTAACGTCAGCAACGAGGAAGTCTCCATTAATTGACAATCTTACGCCCGCTCCGCTCCGGGACGCAAAAACGCCTTCAGACAACAACGGCGGAAGAAGGTTTCCTTCTTCCGCCGCGTGTTCAAAAATGAGAGAGGATCTATTTCTTTTTCTTGGCCGGGGCTTTCTTTGTGGCAGCCTTTTTAGCCGGGGCTTTCTTAGCCGGGGCTTTCTTAGCCGGGGCTTTCTTAGCCGGGGCTTTCTTAGCCGGGGCTTTCTTGGCCGAGGCCTTCTTAGCCGGGGCTTTCTTCTTTGCTGTTGCCAATAGTCTCACCTCCTTTCAGGTCTTCTCAGAGACTACGTCTTTCTCACTCGTCACAGCGAAGCGTAAACCCTGAGTGCTTCTTACGCTCCTGAACAACAAGTTTCAATCTTTTTTTGTTCATGACAAACACTCGTTGCGTATCACGAGAAAGAACGTAGGGTTGTCTGTTTTGATACCATGAGCGGGAAGGCTGGCTGGGAGTAGAGATGTCTACTCCCAGCAGTGTCGTGACGGGAGCGTGTTCACCTCTTCTTGGCTGGAGCTTTCTTCTTGGCAGCCTTCTTAGCCGGTGCCTTCTTAGCTGGTGCCTTCTTCTTTGCAACCTTCTTGGCGGGAGCTTTCTTTGTGGCAGCCTTCTTAGCCGGCGCCTTCTTCTTTGCTGTTGCCAAAAGTCTCACCTCCTTCCAGCGTTGTGGCAATACGTATTGACAACGCGTTTATTCATCGACTCACTCCTGCCCGGACGTTTCATCGTTATCCGGACGCGTTCATGGTCTTATCAATTGACTCAACGTGCGCAAATGTATTCGGTCCGACTTTTTTGAAACGAGGGTCACGTTTGAGGGAGGTGGCAATCGACGTGATTGGCGTTTTGCCTCTGATCTGCATTCCTCCCTCGATGAGACGCCGGCACAATTCTTTGGCATGCATCGGCTCCTGCGTTTCCCGGAAAACGACGGACGCGGCATTCGGGACGCTCATCCCCACGTACTTGCTGCGCCCCAGAAGGATTTCCTTGGATTGATCCGTGACATCCGTGTCCGGTAATGGTGGCGCGCCTGTTTCATTCGAAATGATTTGGCTGGAGAGACTGGCCAATTTCGCTTTGTCCGCTTCAACTCGATATAACGTCTTTGCCAACTCCAAGTATTTCTCAATGGTCGCAATTTCTTCATTGAGCTTCTCCCTCTTTTTCTTGAAGTCCTTAAGCTTGGTTTCATACGCAGTAATGCGTTGCTCCAAACCGACAAGAATATCTCTGAGTTCATCTATGATTGCTTCCATGTCAATAAGTAATCTTTAAAGATACTTGCTTTTATCATCAATTCTAAAGCAAGTCAATAATAAATTGTTATGCTTTAATATCGATTTACATAAATAACATTTTAAGGCAATTCAATACTTTTTAGTTTTCATTAACTTTTCAATACAATGACTTGCTGTCACACAATATTTCTAAGCCTATATTTGGTATGTTTTCAAAAATATCGACAAAATCCAGTGTCTTTGAATTTGTAGCCGCTCCCTCCCATGGCACTTCTCTCTTATCTGTCATTCCCGACGCTTGTCCCCGACCTGATCGGGGATCCAGTCAATCTATAGGAATCCAGGTTTCTTCCGTTTGTTGTTTCATCAGGCACAAAACGCGTGGGGGATGGATTCCCGCGTTGCGAGAGCCACCCCCACTTGATACCCGTGCCGCGAGAATGACAGAAGAGGAGGCATTCCAACCGTCGAGGAAAAACCTTTCCCCCCTCCTGTCCCCCTTCCCGCAGTCGTAATCGGGAATCCAGTGTCGTTATAATTGGTCTTTGTAGTGAGTCTTCATACCCCGCGCCATCCCATGGCGCCACCTCAGGGCGCCTGCGGGCGCGGCTGCGCCCCGGTCCCGAATTCTGTTTGGAGGCGAGGACTGTCCGAGCGAAGCGCTTGTCCTAAGCAACGCGAAGGAACTCTCAATCAACAACCGACCGCCTGGAAAAGCAGATTCCTTCCTTCGACAGACCCTTCGCAACACTCAGGGCGTACTCAGGACAGGCGCGAGATCCTTCGCTCTGCTCAGGACAAGCTCGGAATGACAACTGAGCGCCATCTTATGGGGCCACGCCCGGGCGCCCATGGTTTTGGGTCCTTTTGCCGAAACAAAAGAGCCTGTCCTGAGCAGAGCGAAGGAACCTCGGCGTGCGGGGCCGAAACCCCGCCAGCATTCCCTGTTGTCGTGCATTTCTCGCCTATGATAGGGTTTTTCGATCTTAAACCTAGCCTTGCCATGACCTTACCCACACCGACCAATCTCGTGACTCTCGATTTTGAGCACATGGCTGCCCTGGTGGCACGGTTGGGTTGGCCCGCCTATCGAACCCGGCAAATCCTCCAGTGGATTTACCAGCACCGGATTCGGGACATCGCCGGGATGAGCAGCCTTTCGCTGAAAGACCGGGAGACGCTTGGGCATGAGGCCGTCATTGAACGATTCGAGTCTCCCACGCATTTCCAAAGCGTGGACGGGACCCAAAAATTCCTGCATTCCCTGAAAGACGGCCTGGCTGTCGAAAGCGTGCTCATCCCGGATGGGGAGCGGTTGACTCACTGCGTGTCAACCCAGGTCGGGTGTACCCTGGACTGCGGGTTTTGCGTCACGGGACAAATGGGACTCAAGCGAAACCTGAAGGCGCATGAAATCGTCGATCAAATTTTGACGGCCCAGGACCGACTTCAACCCGGAGACCGGATCACGTCCCTGGTATTCATGGGCATGGGCGAACCCCTGGCCAATTTCGATGAACTGTCGGATGCCCTCACCCGGTTGACCAATACCGATTGGGGAGTGGGCTTTCCCAAACGACGCATTACGATTTCAACGGCGGGCTTTTCGCAACGACTCCACGACGTCGCCGAGCTCGGAGTGAACCTGGCGGTTTCGTTGAACGCTTCGACTGCCAAGCAGCGGGACCGGCTCATGCCGATGATGAACCGCTTACACTCCTTGCCCGACCTCCTCGCGGCGTGCCGTGCGTATCCCGTACCGGCGAACCGTTACTTGACGTTCGAGTACGTGTTGTTACAAGGGGAAAACGATTCAACGGACGACGCCGTCCGCCTCAGCCGGCTGCTTCGAGGCATCCGTTGTAAAATCAATCTCATTCCGTTCAATGAATTTCCGAACAGCCCGTTCCGCCGGCCTGCGGATACCGCCATTGCGGCGTTCCAGACGATCCTCCGGCAAAAGGGGTATGATGTGTTCCTCAGACAAAATCGCGGGCGTGACGTGTTGGGGGCCTGCGGGCAACTTGGCACCCTGCCCGCGCGCACGGCTCCGGCGCCTCTGTCGATAGGAGACCGCAAGTAATGGAATTATGTATCGGGTCTTGAGTGTTCTTCGGCAAGTACTTCCATGATTTCTTTCAGCGGGACATCAGATTGATCGCTTTTGGCGTAGAGAAACAACGCCAAAATGCGGTCGTCATCACAATAATAGATGAAACGCGCACCTGAAAATTTCCCACGATTGCCAAGGGGGAGACGTACTTTAAAGACAGGTTGTCCATCTAAGAGGGGGATCTTATTGCCGATTGGCTTACGGGCAGATGCGAACCCAACTAATGCTTCTTCGATAGTCTTTGGTAAATCAGGGTGTTTTCGAGATAATTTCTTGAGTGATTTATCAAAGGTCGAGGCACGCTCGATTCTTCTCATCTCCATTTGTTAGACTTTGAGATGAGAATCAATGATCTTTGTAGTAACCTCGTGGAACTCCTTTTTTGAAGCTAGAGCAGCGGTTTCAGCAACATCTTCTACTTGGCAGAGGAGCTCTTCCATTTGTTGCTTAGTGACCCGATAAAGAAAACTGTTATTTAAGACGTTCTCATATAGCTCCAATGCCTCAGATAATCTTTTGGCCATTCTATCAAGGTCAATCGCAATTTCTTCCATTTTTTGAAAGTCTTGATCGGATTGAATGTCAAAAGTCCCTAATTTGCGACTAAGTGATGCAATGGACCTACGCCCGTGCCAAACTTCATAGAATAACTGAATGCGAAGCATCCAGTAGTGGTTTTCTTTCTGCTTCAACTTGCTAGCGTCTCTTGTAATACCTATAACTCTTGTATCCAAGTTATCCAGTCTAAGCGAAGCACTCATAATCATAAATTTACCATCCCTATAGAAAACCGTCTATTTAACCACTACTTGTTATATATTTTACTACTATATGTTGTGTCATTATGGCGGATCATATAGTCAATTCGTTATTCTTTGTCAAGGGAATCCTTGACAAAGATAGTTAGTGGGGAAAATCGTGGGTTTATAGTACGGCCCATGAACTGAACCAGTATGAATAGAGGCGATTCGTGATTGTTTGTCTCTGTCGATAGGAACCTGATGCACGCGCTGCACCGTCTTCCCATTCCCCAGGACCTTCAGAGCAAAACGGCGATGCTGCTTGACGTCTTTCAAGGGCTGGATGGCGTGCTGGTCGCATTTTCCGGCGGCGTTGACAGCACCCTCGTGCTCAAAATCGCCTCGGAGGTGTTAGGCTCTCGGACAACCGCCGTCACCGCGGCGTCGCCCACCCTGCCGCACGAGGAATTGGCGGCCGTCCGGCAACTGAGTGAAGAAATCGGGGCACGGTTGATCGTGGCCTCCACGAATCAACTGGACAGCGAGGCGTTCGTTCGGAACGACTCCATGCGCTGCTATCATTGCAAGAGCGATCTGTATCAACTCATCGCTCCCATCAAACAGGACATGGGCATTGCCACGGTCGTGGACGGCGCCCACGTGGACGACCTGGGCGATGACCGGCCGGGTCTGCAAGCGGCCCGGGAGTTCGGCGTTCGCAGCCCATTGGTTGAAGCGGGATTTGGTAAGGCCGACGTTCGCGCCCTGGCCAAAGCCCTGGGCCTATCCAACTGGGACAAGCCCGCGGCCGCCTGCCTGTCCTCTCGTATTCCGCGAGGCACGAGGATTACCGAACAGAAATTACAGCGCGTGGGACAAGCCGAGCGATTGTTGAAGGACGAAGGGTTCAGGCAGGTTCGCGTCCGCGATCATGAAGGCATCGCGCGTATCGAGGTGGATCCGAACGAACTCCCCGATTTTCTCGAGCCCGTTCGACGCGACCGCATCACCCGAGGATTGAAAGCCCTCGGGTTTCAATTCGTCACGCTGGACCTGGAAGGCTACCGCCCGGGAGGGGTGAGGTAATAATTGAAGCATCCATCCAATTCGACGTGCTTGACCTCCGGCAGGCTCCATTCTCAGGTCTGCCTTCGACCCCGATTGAGGGATGCCGGAGATATGGCCCTGGGCACTCAAATGGCGCTGACAGTCATGCAAGCACGTTTGTCTTGCATTGGTGACTCATGATGAGTATTCTGTCTGCATGGCGATGATGCTCTCCAAAACGTACGAAGCATTAAAGGCGGCGGGTGCACCCGACGACACGGCGCGCGAGGCAGCCGAAGAGATTGCAGGTCAACAGCGCGACACCACAGACCTGCGCACGGAAATGCGTACCGAGTTTGCAGATGCCCGAGGCGAACTCAAGCTCGTGAAGTGGATGCTTGGAGTCAACCTGGCGTTCTCTTTGGCGATCATGGTCATTCTTTTACGCCCGCTTGCCACCTGATCCTCACGGTAGCCATTTTGTAGCCGCGCTATCTTATGCCGCTGTCTTTTAAATTATCATTTTGAGCGAAGCGCTTGTCCTGCGTAGCGCTGCTTAGACGGGGCGAGTTGGGAATTCACCGGCATGCCCTGCGTACGCATACTGTTTCAGTCAGACTGTATCTCCGGCGGACTCGAAGCGGATCCTGAGCCGGGTACCGGTGGCCTGTGCGACCTTCCCCAATGTTCTCGTGGAGGGGTGGATGCTCCCGCCCTCAAGCCGGGCCACGACGGATTGCGAAGTCTTCATGCGCTTTGCCAGTTGGGCTTGAGTCAGTCCGGCACCGATACGGGCCTCGATCAGTGAGCGGGCCAGATCGAATTCGGGCTTAAGCTCATCGAAGGCCTTCCGATAGTCTGAATCCCGACTCCATTTCTTATGCAAGTCACTGACTTTGCTCATTTCAGCACCTCTCTGGCTCGTTGCAGCGCCAGGTGAATCTCTTGAGGAAAGCTCCTTGTCGACGGTCGCATTCAGGGTCTCTACGGTCCAGTTCATGCAGCATGCAAATCAAGAATATAGCAAATTTGATATGTTCGTGCAAAGTCGAATGTTTTAAACTTTAAACATCAGAAAGCTTCCGGCCTTCCTGATAAAGCCCCCAGCCGCCAAGAGCTTGGTACAGACGTGTGCTCTTGCATCGATGGCTTGAGTCGTGGTTGAATCAGGGTGGTTGAAGCATACGCCAAAGGCCGTACTTACTTGGAGGTCAATATGCCCAGCGACAACGAATACCGCAACCGGGACATGGACGTGGAGAGGCTAGAGAAGTCGTTCACGCATACCAACCCACCACCCCGCACTGAGCCACCAACCAATCCTGAGCCACCGACCAATCAGCAATCGAGTGAAAGTGGGGAATCGAATAGCGACGGCAACTCCTCCATGAGTAACAACAGCTAGATGCTGGATCTTGCCGGAACCGCTGAAGCTGCAAACGTTCCATTCGGCGAAGCCATCAGCCTCTTGCTATATTTGGTGCCAGGCTTCCTCGCCAGGCAGCTCTATCGGGCACACTACCCCGCCAAGCGGCTGTCTCAGTTTGAGGGCGTTGTCTGGAGCATCATCCACAGCCTCATAATTCTTCTAGGTCTTACAGGCATTGCGTGGGTGTTTGATTCTGGCAACCTCGATATCCTAAAACCAAGCCAGAATCCCCTCGTCCAACCCAAGACGATCTTGGTCTTGCTTATCGGAGGGTTCGTTTGGGGTGGCATTCTCATCGGGTATCATCGATTCCTTACCATCATTTCATTCTTGCCAAGCCCTGAGCCTCAGGCCATTTGGCCCGTCATTGCCACCCGCGCGCCCAAGAAAGAGCTCTGGATGCTCGTTCGCACCAAGCAAGGCGCACTCTATCTGGGTTGGCTCGAGCAATACTCCTTCGACCCGTCAGCTGACGATCATGAGTTCGTTCTCTGTCCAGCTTATCTCGTGGACGATGATCTTAACATCAAGCGAAATTTGAAACAGGGCGGTGTCTATTTGAACACCAGAGATGTCGAGTCGTTAGAAATGATCCCGGGCAATCAGAAGGTGTAGGTCGGGGGAAGGTCAATTCGGCGAACGGTTTTCACCCCTACGGCACAACATGGACCCGAGCAACCGACACGCTTGGGCTAAGAGACAGGCTTCATCATGGAGCGCAGAAATATGACTCTATCCTGTTAGATAGATAAAGGCAGGTTGTCTTCCCCTTCACTTAGGACCTTCTCGGCTTCCGCCCGGCGGCGCGCGATTGTTTCATGATAGTCTTGCGCCTCGCGATCTTTGAAAAACGATGCCGTAGGCGCCAGGCGCTGGACCGCGCGCTCAACCTCATCTATCTGAACCCTGAAGAACTCCTTCCGTAGATTGGCCGCATTCACTCTCCTGTCGTTGAACTCAGCGTGCAGAGCGCTCTCCAAAGCGGGTGCATCATCGCTGTAAATTATGGCGTGAGTGTCGAAAGAGAACGGCACACTTGCATCGCCCAGTTCACGCACCCGGTCATCCGGGTCCAGCCTGCGGGTCAGTCCGATCTTCACGACCTGCTCTCCAAAGGAGCCAATATTGGAGATAATATAGACATAGCCCGAACGCGTCATCTCTGCCATTGAATGCGCCCGTTCACTCAGTTCATGCGCTTCAGCGAGGCTCGCTTCGAGTGCGGCGATACGCTCTTGCATTCGGTCAACATCCTGCCCCGTTTTTCCCGCGGCCTCGGCTCGGGCTTTCTCAAGCATCTGGCGATACTTTTCTTCCTCTTCTTCCGCGGCCTCGGCTTGCTTAATCACCTTTTGCTCTTCCCGAGCAAGACGTACGGCCTCTGCTCGCTCGTCACGCTCGCGCTTCAGCGCTTCGCGGTATTCATGGGTTAGGAAAAGCTCCTTAAGTTTCAGAGACAGATAGGCTTCTTCTATAATGACACTGCTCGAAGCGTTGAGTTTGTCGATCTGGGTGGCAGCATTTTGGATCCGCTTCTCCATCGCATTCACGTTATTCCATCGCGCGTTGGCGATTGCCGCATCACATTCATTGTTGAAAGCGCGGAGTGTCAGACGGATTTGGCGATCGGTCATGGTCCGGCCCTTGGACACACTTCCCTCCACAGTCCACTGGGTTCCGCAGGCCACCGCAGTCTTGGCCTTGACCATGTCCTTCTGTTTCTCACGAACCTCACTGATTGTATTTTTGAAGGTTTCACTGTCCCCGAAATCGAAATGCGGCTCATAGACCCCCAACTCGGCAAATGCGATCTTTTCGTCGAATATCGCGACTTCATTCCTGAGACGATCATAGATCTCACGCTTCTCAGCATAATTTTTCCGCAGATCCGCTAAGTTCTGGAGAATGGCATCGCGTTCGACAACGGCCTTGGCGGTTTCATCTTCAATGTTGAGGACTGGTGCAAACCTGGCCTGAAGTTTTTCGCGCTCACGCTCAGCTCGGGCCGCACGCCTTCTTGTCCTAATGAGAAGCACGAGAAGGAGAATTGGCAACCCAAGGATTAAAATTGCAACGACAAGGGCAGTCTGTTCGGATTCCATCAATAGACTCCTGGAGACCTCGAAACCGTCGCCGCAAGTTTCGCGTTTACTCCCGTCATCAACTCCAATATCACCGACAACTGTGCGTCGCGCAAGTACGCAAATCAGCCACCCGGAGCGGGAGCTTCAACACGCGGGGTCTGTGAGACAACGATTGAAGGTTACTTCTGGGATTCGCCGGCGGAGACAGCTTGCACGGCTTCCCGGGCGAGGCGACGATGATCGTCATCCGACAGGCTCCGCTCCAGGACCTTTTCCGCCACCGTCACCGCCAAATCCGCAGCTTCGATTCGAAGGTCTTGAAGGGCTTTGCGTCGCTCCCGCTCGTTTCTCACGCCGTCTCGGCAGAGATCAGGGTGCATGACGCCGGAGGCATTCCGCGCTCCGAGGGCAAAGCCAAACGCATCATCGACCGGTGCTGAGGCTACCCGGCTGGGCACCGGTCGCGAAGGGAAACCCCTCATCCGTCCATCCGGTGACACCGCCGATCATCTCCTTGACCGGACGCCCGAGACGGGCGAGCCGCAGGGCGGCCTTGTTGGCGCCGTTGCAGTGGGGACCCGCGCAATACACCACGAAGACCGTATCGGCCGGGTAGGCACTCATGCGATCGGCATCGATCTCCGCGTGCGGCATGGAAACCGCGCCTGGCACATGGCCCGCTGTATAGGCGTTGCGACCGCGTACGTCGAGCACCACGAAATCGGTCGCTCCATTCGTCAACGCATGGTGCACGTCCCAGCAATCCGTCTCGAAGGTCAGGCGCTTGGAAAAGTGCGCCTCTGCCACCATCGAAGACGCGGGCGCAATCTTGGTGACACTGCTGCTCATTGCGGCGTTCCTCATGTTCCAACGATCACCATTCGCTGGCTTCCTAGTATATGGTTTCGGTCAGACGGCACCGTGCGGCACGGAAGGAAGCGTGAGGTACAGGCTTACTTCTGAGCTTCACCGGCGGCCACGGATTGCAGGGCTTGCTGGGCGAGGCGACGATGATCGTCATCCGACAGGCTCCGCTCCAGGACTTTTTCCGCCACCGTCAACGCCAAATCCGCAGCTTCGATTCGAAGGGCTTGAAGGGCTTTCTGTCGCTCCCGTTCGATTTCCCGCACCGTCTCTGCCTGGATCCGCGCCGAATCGGTGCGCAGCCGCTGCTCGTTCTCTTCCAGCAACCGTTGTGCCTTGGCTTTGGCTTCCGCCATGATCGCCTCGGCTTCCTGCGCCGCGCCGCTCAGTTTCGCCTCGTAGTCCGCCAGGCGTTGTTCGGCCGTCGTCCGGCTCTGCTCCGCCTGCTCGATACTGTCGCGGATTTTTCGTTCACGCGTTTCGAGGGCTTCCAAAACCGGCGGAAACGCAAATTTGTACAGGACCCAGAACAGGATGCCGAACGAGATGAGTTCCCAAAAAATCAGGGACGAAAAAAAATGGACGTCAAATTGAGGCATGGTGGTTGCGTCCTATTTCCTCAAGCCCATAATGATAAAGGCGATCACCAACCCATAGAGGGCGATCGCTTCGACCAACGCGAAGCCGATCCACATATACTTGCCGACCCGTGCCTCCGCCTCCGGTTGACGGGCCACGGCCTCGATCATTTTTCCGAAAATATACCCAATCCCCACACCGGCGCCGGCAAACCCCGCGGCCGCAAGCCCCATGCCCAATAACGCTGACGCTGCAGAATCCATGATGTTGTGTTCTCCCTGGTGAGATCGTTAATAACAGTACGTCGAACAGATGTTTCGGCTTAATGGAGATGATAGGCATCTCCCATATAGACACACGTCAAGATCGTAAAGATGTAGGCTTGTATAAAGGCGATGCCGACTTCCAATCCGTAGAGCGCCACCGTAAAGGAAAACGGCAGCCATCCGATCAACCACCCGCCGCTGATCGTCAAACCGAACAGCACCCCGAGAATGACGTGCCCGGCGGTCATGTTGGCAAACAATCGCACGGACAAGGACACCGGGCGGGCCAGTTGACTGATGATTTCAATGGGAATCATGAGCGGCAACAGCCAAGCCGGCGTCCCCGACGGGACGAGGATCCCCAGAAACTTCACCCCGTGGATTTTGAATCCCACCAGGAGACTGAGCATATAGACCCCGAGGGCAAACGCGCCCGTGACCACGAGTTGACTGGTGACGGTATATGCCCCGGGCATGAGCCCCAGCAGGTTACTGAATAAGATAAATAAAAACAGGGTGGCGATCAGGGGGAAAAAGCGCATCCCGTCCGGGCCCATGGTCTCGTGTATCATCCCGCGAATAAACTCCACCAGCAGTTCGGCCACGCTCTGCAATTTCGTGGGGATCAGGGAGCCCGAGGACCGCGCCTTCGTCAGCAACAGGGTGACCAGGCCCACCACGAGAAACATCATGATCACGGCCTTGTTGATGGACACGTCGAGACCGAACAGGGACAACGGGATAATCGTATGAAGCTCAAAAGAATGAAGTGGATCGTCCAATGGAATCTCGTCTTCGTGTTAGAAAAAACGTTTTGGGGAAACGCTACGATTGATCCCAGCGCTGGGCAGTACGGTAGGCGTTTCGAATACCGGCAATCACCCCGAGGATCAGACCTGCCACCAAGCCCCATGGTTCAGTGGGCAACACGTAGGAGTCGATGATCCACCCCAATCCTCCGCCCACTATCAGCGTCGCAAGCAAATTCGTGCCGATGCGCACGGCTTGCCCTAACCCCGCAAATAATGGATCTGGTGACGAAGGCATAGGCCCGCCCTCTCGATTCCGGGCAGGCCATTCAACCAAAATCCCGATTCGACTGTCAAGCAATTGCATTCGTTGAACTATTCGTAGCCGCGCCATCCCGGTCAAAGCCCGGGACATGCCTCATGGCGCCTTTTCCCCAATTTGTCATTCCGGGCGAAGCGAGGAATCTCGCAGTTTTTGTAGCCCCGGCATCCTCAGAAACCCCAGGTCGCCCGCAATCGGAGGCCCTGATTCAGGGGCTGTTGCCCCGCCGGTTCCTGCCGCACTCCTTCCACGCTGAGCATCAACCCCGTCACCCCGGTCCAGCGCCCGCCCAGCCGGTACTGCGCTCCCCCGCCTTGCCCCAGCGTCACCGCACCATACGGCGTGAAAACTCGTGCCCCGGCGACATTCGCCAGCCCATAGCCCACCTCGGCATCCACCCCCGCCTGCGGGGGCTGGCCCACGCCGGTGGCGGACTCCCCGAACGGTTGGCCGGGCGCCTGTGTCCAGACTTGCTGCACCTGGCTGGCCGACGGGCCATACGTCGGCGCCACATGCACAGCCAGTCCCTCACCCGACACGCCGGGATCCACGCGCACCAGCCCGCTCGCGCCCCATTCCGTGTAGCCCCGGTGCCCTACCATGCCCCGGCCCCGGCCTTCCAGCGTCAGCCCCAGCCGCGGCACGGCATAGCGCAGACCACCGCCGACTTCGACCCCTTTGCCGGTCAGCCCCTCACCCATGTCAAAGCGGACCCCCAACTCCACGAAGGGCGCCAGCCGCTCCCCGGTCGGCGTCACGTGCGTGTGTTGCCCTTCCAGCAGGAGTCGCACCCGGCCCGCGCTCACCGTCCGCCCGGCCAGGTCCTCCTGGTTCCCGATCACGTCCACCCTCGTCCACGCGGCGTCGCTCCTGAGCGTCAGCGTCGTGGCCTCGGGTCCCAGGACCCCGGTCTGGCTCAGCAGCGGCCCCCTCAACCCCACGGCCGCCGTCTCCACCCTCACCTTGCTCTCCTGCCTGCCGACCTGCTCGTCGGCAATGGTCAACTCGCCCCAGCCATGACCCACCGTGGCCCACAGCCCCAGGCCGATATCCGACCGCCAGCCCACATACGGTTGCACGTTCACCAACCAGTTCTCGTGCGTCCCGCCTACGGCGCTTCCCGGTCTGGACCGATCCTGATAGTCCACCCCACTGTCGGCCCACGTCACGGCCAAGCCGACCAGCAGGTCCGGCCGCACGTGGACGTCCGCGCCCACCTGGGCACTGAGCGTGTCCCCATCCCAGTCCAGGTTCGCGTCGTGGGCGCGCGCGAGGCGCGTGTACCGGCCCTGCCCCCAGAGCGTCATCCGGTCCAGCCCCAGGCCGGTGTCCCGGAGGCGCAACGGCAGCACAAAAGACGAGCTGCCCAGCAGGTCCTTGAGATCCACGCGGGGGCCGGGCAAACCGGGACCGGAGTCCGTGCCCGACGTCGTGAGGAGGGTCTGGGCCAGGCTGCGCCGCCCGCCCAGTTGATATTGCGCGCGCTCCGGCTGGCCGGGGGTGAGCGTGGCGAGCCGTTGGGTCAGCGCCCGGCTGGTCTGGTCGCTGAGACTCAAGGCCTGCAAGGTGAGAATCTCCTCGTTGAGGCGCGAGAACCGCTCACTTGCGGTGGATCGCGGGGTGACGGTCACGCGCACCGCGGCGCTCGCCCCTGCGGCGTTGACCGCCCGCACCTCGACAATGTAGGCCGTGCGGTTGGTCAGGCCCGTGACCCGGTACCGCACCGCGTTCGCCCCGCCCGTGGCGCTGTCCGGAATGGCCGTCCACTCACCGAAGGTCCCGGCCCCGGCCTGCAATCGGTACTCATACCGAAGAATCGCGGAGCCGCCGTTGTCCGACGGCGCCTGCCACGTCAACACCACTTCTTCATCGCCCGGAGTCGCCGCCAGGCTTCCTGGTGCATCCGGCGGCGTGGCAGGTGTGACGGTCACGCGCGCGACATTGCCCTCACCCACGGAGGTGACCGCCCGCACCTCGACAATGCAGGTCTCGCCGTTGGTCAGGCCCGTGATCCGGTAGCGCATCGCGTTCGCTCCGCCCGGGGCACTGTCCAGAATGGCCGTCCACTCGCCGAAGTCCCCATCTCCGGCCTGCAACCGGTACTCATACCGAAGAATCGCGGAGCCGCCGTTGTTTGCCGGCGCCTGCCACATCAAGACCACTTGCCCGTCTTCGGCGGTCGCCGTCAGGCTCCGGGGCGCATACGGCGGCTTGGTGGTTACCCGGGCCAACTTCGGGGGCGTCTGGACCGGGGCCGGGTCGTCGTCATTCTGGATCGTCAGCGTCACGGGGGACGCGGTGGCCGACACGCCCGGACTGCCGCTCACCGTTCCCGACACCGTCACCATCTTGTCCGCTGCAACCACGTCGTTATCCACGGCTGTGATCGTCACCGTTCCGGTGCTGGTCGTCGCACCGCTCGCAATCGTCAGGGTGGTTCCGATCAGTTCGAAGTCGGCGGCGACCGCCGGCGATACCGCCTCGGCGGTCACCGTCACCGTCAACTCCGCCGGCGCGGGCGAGGTGGAAGGCACCATCGTCGCCGTCACCATACTGACCCCGCCGTTCTCTGCGATCGTGTCCAGGTCCAACTCCAGCTCGACCCGGAGCGGTGTCTCGTTGGTTGCAGATACACCATTCCACTTCTCGACCAGGTTGCCCTCCGAATCCTGCAACGCCTTCCTCGTGATCGGAACTCTTGCATCCCCGATGAACTGTCCCGGCGCGGTGTAGCGAATGCGCACCGTGTCAGACGCATCCACCGCATGCTCCGCGTGCAACGTCAGCACGACCGTGGCGCCCGTCACGTCCACCTTCTCCGGCCTTTGAAGACGGGAAACCCCACTGATCGTGATCTGAAACTGAGCGTTGTTTGGTACCGAGTTGGCATCCAAATTCTCGTCGAACGTGATCACGATCTGCCTGTGATTTACGGTAACACCCGTGCGCTCCGGCGCCCCGTTGCCGGCCGTATCGGGAGCGGCCTGCGTGGTGGCTTCGGCAACGGTCGAGGGATCGCCCGTACCGACAACGTTGATCGCCGAGACGCGGTATTGCAGTCTGAGGCCGGGCGCCAGCCCGTGATCGTGGTTGTAGCTTGCTGCCGTCAATCCGGTGTTCTCTTCCAGGACCTCCCACCTCACGTCGTATATCGGGTAGTCCGGGGCGGAATATTCGATCTTGTAGCCGGCAATCGAAGTGCCGGTGCCGCCGGTGTCCGTCGGCGCCATCCAGGAGAGGCTGATCTGCGTCTCGCTGTTCGTCGTGGCCATGAGATTCGTCGGTATGCCCGGGACGGTTTGGGCCGGCGCGTTCGTGCCGAAGGCGAGCAGCGCGGCACCCGCCAGGACGAAGGCGGCGAGGACGCGGAGGCAGGTGCCTGTGCCCGGCTCGCGCCTCGCGGGACGAGCATCATGATCGTTCGTAGCGGTCGTTTCCATCGAATGATTGTTATGGTTCCTCATTTCAGGCGTCTCCCGTTGGCAGTGTTTGTTTTTTCGCAGTTGCTTGCAGTCGTCACGCAGGACGACCCTGCGACTACGCTGAAACAACGATTGAAACCCCAGTCGAAACCGTGGGGCTGGCTGAATGTGTTACGGACTACGGCCGATGAGGAAGTCCGGTCCTTCCCTGGCAGGCAGAGAGGCGGGAGCGTTCTCTTTCTCTCTTCACGGATCGTGCCACAATTGTGTTCCTTTCAAACTTCTATAAATTGAATGAGTCAGATAAAAAGTGTTCTGCCAGCCAGGCAAGCTTCGGGGGTGGCGTGATGGCTACATGAACAAGAAAATGAGGCGGATTATAGGCAGGGAAATTTTTTTGTCAATAAAAAAAGTGCGTAAAGCTACTTAAGTACTTATAATAAGCGTTTTAGCCAAAGCAGAACCGTCGTTCTGGTAGGTGTTCGCTCGTTCGTTGGCAGGATGGCAGAGAGGGCACCGTGCACGCTCCCTCTTGTCGCTTCCTCCGAGCAAGGCGATCTACCTTCCCGCACCCCTCCTGCGCGTCGCGAAGGAACGATCTCGTCGTCGTTGTCGGCTCGTCAATGTCTGTTTATAGCGCGACCCCATCCCATACCCTTGCATTCGTAGCCGCCCCATCTCATGGCGCTGTTCTCCCTCTTCCCTAGTCCGAAATGAGGCGAAGCCCCCGACATTTTTAATCGGGGGGCAGGGTGAGGGGTATCCCACTGCCGTCCGAGCAATACACCAATATGGTCACCCTGAACGACGTGAAGGGTCTCGTTGTTACAATGTGAGCCTGACAAACCGCGCTCCCATTCAAAAAGGCCTTACGGTAAAAAAGACCGTAGATGCCGCAGCCACGTTTTTGGTGAAAAGGGCGCTACACGCAGGGCATGCTGAAAAAACTGCCGCGCTTTCTTGCGTTGCTTTTGGGTGGCACCCTGTTTCCCCATATCACGCACCCACCCCGCCCAGGCATATTCCCAGGCTTTGTGCAGGCACGGATTGTGCCGGCACGCGCCCGGCGGATACCGCGACAAAGACAGGGAAAAGGAAGCGGAGGGTCGCCGCTGGCGCGGCGAGAATACGGCCCGGGTTCCTGTGCCTGGAATATCGCATTTTTCCGGCGGCGGCTTCCATTCTCCGGTGGAAGGAGAAGCTCTGCGAGAGACCCAGGCCTCCTTCAGCACTAACCATAGCCTTATGGATAGCATGCTGAATGTATTAAATGAGTCATGTTTATCAACAAATGAAGCATACTATTTGAAGTAGGAAAGCATTGCTGCCATGAACAAGTTGGCCGAGAGAATTCGAGCCGCCCGGGAAGAGGCGGGCCTATCCCAAGCGGACGTCGCCAAGGCGTTACATCTCTCGCGTTCTGCAGTCAATCAGTGGGAGCAGGGCTTGAGCAAAAATATCAGACTGAGTCACTTTTTCACGCTCGCCAGGTTGCTGCGGCAAGACCCGCAATGGCTGGCCACCGGCCAAGTGTTCCCCCGATCGCGAGAGCCATCCGTGCTGTCGCCGGCACCGGACTCTCCTTCCCTCACCAGCGAGGAAAAATCGCTCCTTCACCAGATTCGCCGGCTGCCCGACACGTTACGGAAAACGCTGCTGAAGTTCCTGAGAGCGCTGGGCGACGCCTCTGTTTCACCTGATAAATCCGGCGGCTGAGGTTCTGTCTTCGTAGCCGCGTCATCCCATGCCGCTGTCTTCCTTCTGTCAGCGAATTACCGAACATTTACAAGTCCGAGCGAAGCAAGGAATCTTCTTTTATCCCCGCCCTCTTCTCCAAGCCACATAAAACCTGTCCCCGGCCATGACCCTGACCGCCGCCCTCTAAATACTCTGGATTCCGGTTTCAGCGAGAATGACGCAAGGGAAAGGCTGGCTCGCTTTCTGCACGTTTTTCACGGAGGGGCTTTCTCTCCCCTGCTCACTCCCGTATGATACGCACACACTCTTCTGATCTCGTTCCGAACCATGAGCCAGCCCGTTCTTTCTTCAAGTTCTTCCACGCGTCCCGGCACCGGGCGATTTCCGCTGGTCCGGACCAGGCCCTTTCATGAAGACAGTCCCTGGGACGTCTACCAACGGATGGCCGTTCCGCACCGGCCGTCGGTCCTGCTGGAAAGCGGGAAACAATCCTCCGGCCAGCCCCGCTATTCATTTGTGGCCGCCGACCCGTACCTGATCTTTTCCGGGGGCCCGGGCCACTATACCCTGGAAACGGCACACGGCAAGACGCAGCATCGAGGGGATCCGCTGCCCGCATTATTCAGGCTCCTCGGCCCGTGCCTGGTTCCTCGTTCCGATTCCCTGCCGCCGTTTATCGGTGGAGCCGTCGGGTATCTGAGTTATGATGCCGTTCGGCACTACGAAGTGCTCCCGTCGCTGGCCCGCAGGGACCTCCCCCTGCCCGATCTGGAGTTTCTGTTTTTCGATCTGGTGGTGGTGATCGATCACCAGACCCGGACGCTGCAGATGATGTTTACCCCGGCTCCCGACCGGCTGCTGTCCGAATCTCATGAGGCCTTGTCTCGTGAAGGAACCGCTCGGATGGCCGAACTGGACAGCCTCTTGTGTGCCCCGTTGGTGAAGACCGGCCCGTCGGAGTCTCCGATCGTGGCGTCAACCATGGAGGGCACCCATTCCGAACGGGAGTACGTCGAGCGCGTGCAACAATGCCAGGCGTTCATCGGGGCCGGCGACATTTATCAGGCCAATCTCGCCCAACGCTTTTCCGTGGCCTTCAATCCAGCGAAGGATGATTCGCTGCACACGGTCGGTCAAAACTTGTATCACCGCCTGCGCACGGTGAACCCTTCGCCGTTTTCCGGGTTATTCGTGACCGGGAACCTCGCGTTGGTTTCGTCCTCGCCCGAACGACTCGTCCAGGTCACCGGCAACCGGGTGACCGCCCGTCCCATTGCCGGCACCCGGCCGCGAGGCCGCACCGCGGGTGAAGATCACGAACTCATGGACAACCTTCGGCTCGACGCGAAAGAACGAGCGGAACACGTCATGTTGGTCGATCTGGCCCGCAATGACCTGGGCCGGGTCTGCGAATACGGGTCGGTCCACGTAGACGAATTCATGACGATTGAACAGTATTCGCACGTGGCGCATTTGGTGTCCGAGGTCGGGGGCACGCTGAAGCCCGCGTGTTCGACGCCGGACCTCATTCGATCCGTGTTCCCCGGCGGCACGATCACCGGGGCCCCCAAGATCCGCTGTATGGAGATCATCGAAGAACTGGAACCCGTGCGGCGCGGGCCCTATACCGGATCCCTGGGGTACCTGAGTTGGACCGGAGACGTGGACTTCAACATTCTCATTCGCACCATGGTGTTGACGCAGCAACGCGCCTACCTGCAAGTGGGCGCCGGCATCGTCGCGGACTCCGATCCTCATCGCGAATACCAGGAAACCCTGTACAAAGCCCAAGCCCTGTTTGAAGCGTTGCAATAAGACGCCACGGTTCCTTCCATGTGGATTTATCTGAATGACCGGATCGTGCAGGAAGAACGGGCGCGGATCTCCGTCTTCGATCGCGGGTTTTTGTATGGAGACGGCGTCTTCGAAACCGTCCGGATCTATGACGGGCGCCCGGTGTGGCTGGACCGTCATCTCGCACGGCTCGCCCGCTCCTGCCGGCAGATCCATCTGCCGTTACCCGAAAAACAGTGGCCGGCGATCTTTCAGAAGGTCATTGACAAGAATCGTGTGGATCACGCGGTGATTCGCCTGACACTCTCCCGAGGTGGCCAAGGCCGGGAATCCGCAACCCCGGACGCCGGCGCCGGGCCGATCCTTCGCTCCGCTCAGGACAGGCTCCAGAGCACCACCACGATTGTGCTGTTTCCGCGGCCACTCCCGCACGTGACGCCCGCCCAACGGCGCAAGGGGGTGACGCTCACGATCGCCACGATTCGCAGGCCGTCACCGCTTTCGCATCCGGCTCAAGCCAAAACCCTGAACTATCTGAACAATTTGTTGGCCAAACAGGAGGCTGTGGAACGGGATGCTTTCGAAGGGTTGATGTTGTCCACGGGCGGGCACCTGGCCGAATGCTCGATGAGCAACGTGTTCTTTATCAAGGACAGGATACTGTACACGCCTTCATTGGCATGCGGCGTCTTGCCCGGCATCACCCGGGAGGTCGTGCTGGAAGTGGCCCCGACCCTGGGCCTTCAACCCCGGGAGGGCCGCTATCGTCCTGAATCCCTGTACGAAGCGGATGAATGTTTTCTGACCAGCAGCGGGGTCGGCATTCTACCGGTTGAAACAATCGACGGGCGGCCCTTTCCCAAGCAAACGGCCCGTTCCTGGGTGGCTGTCCTGCAAACCCGGTACGAGCACCTGTTGAGAGCCCAAAGTCGATAAGAAAGAAGGTCGCAATCGCGAAATTCTCATTGTTTCTCGCGAAACGATCACGATTCTTCGGGATTCTTCGGGATTCCTCGGTTATCAGGTTGCGCGACGCAGGCGACCCAAACCCGGAGACGAACCGATAGACTCCAGCAGAACCTGGCTGTGCGTCTTCCACGCCGAACCCCGGCAAGTCGGGAAGTCCTCCCGGTAATGCGTCCCCAAGCTGTTCTCCCTCCACAAGGCCGCTTCAGTCACACACCGCGCCACCTGGATCATGTTCTTGACTTCAAGGTCGGATCGCGTTCGTAGCGACGCCTCGATTTGCGGGTCCCACCGGGAAAGCTGCGTCAGCGCCTGGATCAAGGAATCGCCGGTCCTGACCAACCCGACCTTGGTCCACATCAGCCGGCGTAAGGAGTTCCTCAGTTTTTCGCTGTCTTCCAACGCGCCGGCCGGTTCCGCGGCAAACCGTGCGGCCAGACCTTTCATATGCGCCCGCTTGGGCCCGGCGGGAAGGGACGCTGCCGACTTGGCGGCACGGTATCCGAAGACCAGCCCTTCCAACAGCGAATTGCTCGCCAAACGATTCGCTCCGTGTACTCCGTTGCAGGCCGTTTCCCCGGCGGCAAACAGGCCGGGTAAGGTGGTCTCTCCATCGATCCCCGCTTTCAGGCCGCCCATGAAATAATGGGCGCTTGGAGCAACCGGGATCCATTCTTCCGTGATATCGATGTCGAACCGCAGACAGGTCTGGTAAATCGTCGGGAAGCGTTTTTTGATGAAGCCTTTCCCCAAATGGGTCACGTCCAAGTACGCGTGGCGCGACCGGGAAGCGGCCATTTCCGACCAGATCGCCCGTGCGACGATATCGCGGGAGGCCAACTCCGCGGCCGGATGATACCGTAACATGAACACCTCGCCCTTCCGATTCCGGAGCACCCCGCCTTCACCCCGCATGGCTTCGGACAACAGAAACGGGGGGCTGGAGGGAAGGTATAACGCCGTGGGATGAAATTGGACAAACTCCATGTCTTCCAACACGACACCCGACCGGTAGGCCATGGCCATGCCGTCACCCGTGGCATTTCCCGTATTGGTGGTCCTGGCGTACATTTGGCCTGCGCCGCCGGTGGTCAGAATCACGGCGGCGGCCGGGAGGAGTTTGACGTCCCCCGTGGTTTCACTCACCGCCACCGCGCCGCAGCACCGGCCATCCACGACCAACAGGTCCTTGGTGAAATGACGATCAAACCATTGAATGTCCGGATGCTGCCTGGCCCGTTCCAGCAAGACCCGAATCATTTCATTGCCCGTCGCGTCACCCTTGGCCCGCAGCACCCGGTTCCGGCTGTGAGCCCCTTCCTTGGTAAAGGCGAATTTCCCGCCGATCTTATCGAACTGCGTGCCCCAGGTGATGAGTTCCTGGATCCGAGTCGGCCCTTCCTCCACCAGGACCCGAGCCGCCTCTTCTCGACCAAGCTGATGCCCGGCCCGGATCGTATCGGAGAAATGCAGGTTCACGTCGTCTTCGGCATTCAGGGCGACGGCGACTCCGCCCTGGGCGTATATCGAATTGCTTTCCAGGCGGCTGCCTTTTGTCACGATCAGCACCCGTCCGTGGCGACACAACTCAATCGCGGCACGCAACCCTGCGATCCCGCTCCCGATCACCAGGAAGTCAGCCTCCGGCCCCCAACGATACTTCGTCGTGACTTTTTTCATGGAAATAAAGATGTCGTGGTGTTGAGGCCACCCGGCAGAACCGGGATCATCAACAATGGGGCGTGATCCGCGGCTTCATTGCGGCCGCATCAAGAACAGGCAACGGGGCTTAACGGCCGGCTTTTCCGAACGGCATCGCTCCTTCCACGCCTGCCAACAACATATTCTTTGTGCCACTCAAAACCCAGATCCCGTGTCCATGGTCCGTCACCGGCGTTTCTTCGGGGGAGCGTTGCCATGCTCCCTCCCATCGCACGTTGACCTTGATGCGTTCTCCTTGAATGTAGATTCGCTCAATCGTGATGTTCAAGGAAATCGTTGAATACGTGTCGAAGTCCCGTTGGATCTGACCTTCGAGCCGCTGAAATCCTTTTAACGGCAACATCAATTTCCGAACCGCGTCGAGATTCTGTTTTTCATACGCCGCGCGTAAGGTTTCCACCGCCTGCACGATTCGCTCAAATCGTGCATGGTCTGCGGAAACTTTTTTGTCATCGGAGAAAAACTGGCACCCCGTCATCACCACGACGAGGATCAGGAACAGGCTGAAAAAAGAGAGATGGTATCGAGACATGCGCCCATTATAGCGAGAGCGTGACAAAACCACAAAACCGGTTAACCGTGAGAGAAGTTCCGGTGTCGGTCAGTCACGTCCGGTTTGAGTATGGTAAGGAACCAACAAGGTTGGCTCCTAGGAAAAGATCGAAAATCTGTTACTGTCCTTTGCTATGCCCTGACTGCCAGCGGATGCCCGATGAGCTGACGATCAACGGTCAGGAGCTTGAGCCCCTCTTCCTGGGCCTGAACGAGCAGGATCTCGTCAAACGGATCTTTATGGGCAATGGGAATCTCCAGCGACCGGGCTGCGTGACTCGTGGTCATCGGCAGGAAGATGACGTCCTGGTCTTCAAGCATGTTGATCACCACGTTTGGGTCGAAGACATTCTTGCGCTTGCCTGATCGGTCCCGGATCTGGAATTTCAGCCTCATCTCCCAGATCGACACGGCGCTCACATAGAGCTGTATCGCCTGATTTGTGAGGATTAACCGCTCAGCATCGGATAAACGCGCGGGCTGCGTCGTCAATCGATAGAGATATGAAGTGTCAAGCAGAATCCGCATGGTCTTGTCTATTCGAGCCCGAGCACCTTGCGGCTGAACGCCGGATCATCAAATTGCTCGGGCCACTCCCTGGCGTCGTCTTTAATCCCGAGACGATGACGCGCCTCGTTCAGTTTGTCGAAGTCAATCCCGCCGGGTTTGCGGAAGCGCACGAGTTCGACCGCCGGCGCTCCATGTTTCGTGATGACAATGCGCTCACCGCCTTGGGCGGCGGCGACAAGTTCGGAAAGGCGGGCTTTTGCCTGCCGCAGTGCAAATTCCATGAAAGACCTCCTGATGGTTCACATTGACCACAGTATGACTCCTTCCGTATCTACGGTCAAGACTACAGTGTGACTACAACTAAAAGATATTGAGAGAACGATGTATCCTTCCCCATCGTATGAAATGCCGACCTGAGAAAGAAGGGATGAAGACCTTGGATTCCCTCCCCGATTAAGCTGGATCCCCGATGACAAACGTCGGGGATACGCCTTGAGGACAAGGCTCACAACTGTGGGAATGGCTTTCCTGTGCAATCCGTTTTCTTGACACCTCCTCAAGTGCTGTGATACCTCTGAAAATCTTCGCACCTTGGGTCATCCCTCTCTTTGTTTGCAAGAAGACCCCAGGAGAAAAACCAGCTTCCGCCCAAGGAAGAAATGAAGGAGTGTGAATGGCGAGTGTAGTCAAAAAACGGCGAAAAAAAATGCGGAAGCATAAGCATAAAAAACTTCGCCGACGCATGAAATTCGCCCGGCGGCGGAACTGAAATTCGCCATTCCAGCACCAGGTGGGCCGGCACCAATACTATCCCTTGGACGAAACGACCGCACCGGCTTGGGGGCATCTCGCACCACGAAGGGTAAGCCGGTGAATGCACCGGCATAGTCCTTCCTTTTGTTTTCGAGCCTGCGACGGTCCATGGTTTCCTGTTTTTCCGCACTCGTTTCCTGCCGCGCCTGACGAATAGCCCTTGCCATGAGTCAATTCTCTCGCCTGTTCCCGTTTGTCCGTCCTTATCTTTCTCAAATGGCATTGGCCGGTGTCCTGATCATGGGCGTGGCGGCCCTCAACCTGACGCTGCTGAAACTCGGCGGCACGCTGTGGGACCTCATCACGGTTCAACGTGACGTTGAACGCATGACGCAAACGATCCTGCTGTTTCTGGTGATCGCCATCATCCAAAGCACCTTGACCATGGGCCAGAGCTACCTGACCACCCGCCTGTCGCAGTTGGTCATCGCGGATTTCCGCACCCACCTGTTTCGTCATCTGCAAACCCTGTCTCTCAGCTTTTTTGCCAAACGGCGTACGGGGGAAATTCTCTCACGGCTCATGAACGACGTGGGCGTGATCCAGAACCTGGTGACCGAAACCCCCATTGATTCCGCCAAACAACTGGTGACGCTGATTGGCGGCCTTGCGTTCCTGTTGTTCATGAATTGGAAACTCTGCCTGCTGATCGTCTTGTTGCTCCCCCTCCTGGTCCTGGTGGCGCGGTTGTTCGGAAAGCGGTTGAAATCTCTCTCCACGCAAATACAGGATCACACCGCCGCTCTTTCCACGCTCATCGAAGAAGTGATTTCGGGTATTCGAGTCGTGAAATCCTTTGTCCGGACGGACCGGGAGGAAGGACGATTCGGCGTCGCGGTCGACTCGTTGGTTGCCGGGACACTCCGCCGCGCCAAAATCCTTTCCGTGTTTATCCCCGTCATCACCCTCCTGACGTTCATGATGGCCGGGATGGTCCTGTGGTACGGCGGCAAGCAAGTCATCGACGGGGCCATGACACCCGGGGACCTCCTGGCCTTCGTGTTGTTTGCAGGAATTTTAATCGGTCCGTTCGGAGCCGCGGCACGAATCTTTTCCCAAATGAAGGAAGGACAGGGTGCCCTGGAACGCGTCTTCGAGTTGCTCGACACCGCGCCGGAAGTGACGGACGCTCCGCAAGCCCACGCGTTGCACGACGTCCAAGGCCACATCACATTTTCGCGCGTAAGTTTTGCGTATGACCCGCGTCACCCGGTGCTCACCGATCTCTCCTTCGAAGTGCGTCCGGGCGAACTCGTGGCGTTGGTGGGTCCGACCGGTTCGGGGAAGAGTACGATCGCGAACCTGTTGCACCGGTTTTATGATCCGACGGAAGGGTCCGTCACGATTGACCACCAGGACCTGCGGGACGTGCAATTGGCCGGCTTGTATCAACAGCTTGCCATCGTGCCTCAAGAAACCGTCCTGTTCGGAGACACGATCCTGGAAAACATTCGATACGGACGAGAAAACGCATCGGAAGAGGACATTATGGCAGCGAGCCGGTCGGCTCATGCCCATGACTTCATTTCGGCGCTGCCTGATGGGTACACCACGCTGGTCGGGGAAAAAGGCGTCAATCTTTCGGGTGGTCAACGGCAACGCATTGCGATTGCCCGGGCCATCCTCAAAAATCCCCGGCTCTTAATTCTGGATGAAGCGACCTCGGCGCTGGATTCCGAATCCGAAATGCTGGTCCAACGTGCGTTACAACGACTCATGGCGGGACGGACGACCGTGGTCATCGCACATCGCCTCACGACCATTCAGGAAGCCGACCGGATTTTTGTTCTTAGCAAGGGCAGGATCGTCGAGGAAGGCACGCATACGGCATTGATGCAACGGGACGGCCTGTATCGCCACCTGTATACGCTTCGGATGGTGGAATGGGAAACGGACCCCTTGACTCCCAACGTTCCACAATGAAAGAGGTCAGGGTGCCTGCCCGCCGCACTTACTTGATCTTGGAAAAGTCCGCCTCAATCGTCACCAATTTCCCATCGGGGAAAAACACGACAATCTTCGTCATGGCCTGCGGGTCAAAATCCTGATAGGCAAATCGGGCGGAAAACCGGGACACGTACTCCATCTCGGATCCGGGAATTTTCCGGCCGCGGCTGGGTTTGCCTTTATCCACGGCCATGATATTCGTCGATCCTTGTTGAAGCGCCACGTCGGCACCTTCGGCAAAAAACTCTTCTTGCCCGCACAGCCCGATCTCCATTTCAAGATTGGGCATATTCAGAATTTCATTGATTTTGGATTCCGGCATCCGGACTTCCTGTTGCGCGACCTTGGACCGCCGGCCTTCTTCGCGTCCGAAATATTCGAACCAATAGGTCTTCGTTCGTAAAATCGCGCTGCTTCCACAAGGTTTGGTTGCCGGATCGTCCCCGATGCGGGTGGTTTTGTCCGCTGCTTTGATGATGCCGAACATTTCATCATTGGAAGCCGCCTGCTCCATGGGGCCCCGGGCTGAGGCCATGATCTGCGTGGCTTGCTCCGGGGTTAACTCGACGTCGATTGCCAACGCCGGTGAAGTCATTCCTCCCAGCACGAACAGCAGCATGAGCCCGAGTCCATTTTTCCGGTGGTTGTATCGTCCATCTGAGCTCATGCGGTCTCTCCTTCTTCGGTTAGATTGGAATTGGCATGGATCACGCGGGTTCAATACAGACCAGATTGCCAAGCTGAATTGTAAGAAACCTCCCTACCTCTTTTCAACGCCTAATAGCCCCCGGTTGTCCGATCGGCCGAGAAACGACGGGCAAGCAAATGGTTGACTCATCGGGGGCCGTAGTGTTAAATTTCGGCGCTTATCGTGCCTACTCCAAGTGGGCCTTCCAACGGTTGCTGGGCACAACGGGAACGCTCCCGTATCACGCTCTCCCGAATTCACGTTATTGTAGCCGCAAGTGAACCGGTCGCTCAAACAAGCAAGGGGATGGCATGGGAAATGGGATAAACCAACAGGAACAGGCCATGAACCTCGAAAATCTCGAGCGGGTCTATACGAATTACTCTTCGGTCTATGACCAAACCTTCGGGAAGGCCTTTGATCAATCGCGTAAATCGGCGGTGAAAGGCCTTCACATCGCTCCTGATGATCACGTGCTGGAAGTCGGCGTCGGCACGGGCATGGCCTTGCCCCTGTATCCAACCCACTGTCAAATCGTGGGTATCGACCTCTCGGAAGGCATGCTGAAAAAGGCCGAGGAGCGCATTGCCAAGCATGGCCTCGAGCACGTCACGCTCCAGCGTATGGATGCGGGCCAAATGTCTTTCCCGGACGATACCTTCAATGTGGTCATGGCCGCCTACGTCGTGACCGCTGTCCCGGATTATCGGCAGGTCGTGTCGGAAATGATTCGCGTCTGCCGCCCCGGCGGTTGCATTGTCATGTTGAACCACTTCAGCAACGGCAATAAATTCATCGCCGCCGTCGAGAAACTGATTTCGCCCATCTGCCAGCGGATAGGGTTCCGCACGGATTTGTCCTTGGATCACGTGCTCGAAGGCACGACCCTCCAGGTCACGAAACAAGAAAAGATGGATCCTTTCCAGTATTGGTACCTGGTGGAATGCATGAACGCGAAAAACGGGCATCCTCACTCGTAGTCGCGACTTCCTTTTTGTAACCCTTTCCTCAATCCGCCGTCACCATGAAGCAGGCCCTGTGCCTCCAACACGTTCCCTTTGAAGGCCCCGGCGCGCTTCGGCAGGCATTAGAGAAACGGCAGTATCAACTCGACACGCTGCTGGTCCCTCAACGGGAACTCCCCGCCACGCCTCCGGATTTCCTCTTGGTCATGGGAGGGCCCATGTCCGTGAATGATTCCGATCCCTGGATTGAAAAAGAACAGCAGTTCATTCGACACGCGATCGAGGCGGGCATTCCGGTGTTAGGCGTATGCCTGGGCTCTCAATTCATGGCAAAGGCCTTGGGCGGACAGGTCCGTCCCGGCCCTCGACTGGAAATCGGGCCTACCTTGGTCACACGCACCGTCGAAGAAGACGCTGATGCCGTTTTTGGAACGTTTCCCCGCCAGTTCACGGTGTTTGAATGGCACGGCGAAGGGCTCACCCTGCCACCGGGGGCGTGTGTCCTCGCCTCGTCCGAATCCTATCCGGTTCAAGCCTTTCGATATGGAGACCGCGCCTACGGGCTCCTGTTTCATTTGGAATTGGAAGTCGAAGGCGTCGAAGCCCTCTGCCGCGAATGTGCCACCGACGTGCAACGGGCACAAACCACGACAGAAGCCTTGTTGGAATCAGCAAGGAACGTTCTTCCTGAATGCCATCGACTCGCCGACCGCCTCATCGCCCACCTGGCTAGCTAATCAGATGTTGCCGGCGGTGGCTCGAAAAACACCAGTCGTTGCCATTACCCCAAAATTGTCTGTTGGAGAAAAAGGCATGAAGAGAAAGAGAAGAAATAAAACGAATGTGGTCATTTACCAGGCCAAAAACGGACAAATTGAATTCCGCGGGGATTTTGAACGCAACACGATATGGGGCAGCATCAATCAGATTGGAGAATTATTCGGGGTTCAAAAAGCGGCGGTATCAAAGCATATGAAAAATATTTTTAATGATAAGGAACTGGATAAGAAGGCAACCGTTTCCATTTTGGAAACAGTTCAAATGGAAGGAACAAGAAAAGTAAGCAGAAGAATAGAGTACTACAATTTAGACGTGATTCTCTCGGTCGGCTATCGCGTAAACTCTAAACAGGCCACACAATTCCGCATTTGGGCTACCAGGACACTCAGGCGACACCTGCTTGAAGGCTACACCATCAATAGAAAACGTATTGCGGAAAATCATGGGAAATTTTTGCAGGCTGTATCTGACGTCAAAGCACTGCTGCTCACAGGCAATGCGGTAAAGGCTCAAGACGTTCTGGAGCTTGTAGAGGCTTTTGCCGGCACATGGTTTTCTCTGGATGCCTATGATACTCAAAACTTCCCCAAAAGCGGGGCGACAAAAAAAGAAGTCTCGTTTACGGCGGATGAACTAAAGCAGGCCTTACACGAGTTAAAGCAGGAACTGCTTGTGCGCAAACAAGCAACGGGTCTTTTCGGTCAGGAAAGGAGCAAAGATGCCGTACATGGGATCGTCGGCAACGTGTTTCAATCCTTTGGCAATCAAGACGTGTATCCGACGGTCGAAGAAAAAGCCTCACACCTTCTCTACTTCGTGGTGAAAAATCATCCTTTTGTGGACGGCAACAAACGAAGCGGTGCGTTTGCATTCGTCTGGTTTTTGCGCAAAGCAGGGCTCCTGCGGGCAAGCCTCACCCCGGAGGCTCTGACGGCTTTGACGTTATTGGTGGCGGAGAGCAATGCGAAAGACAAAGAAAAGATCATTGGTTTAATTCTGTTGTTGTTACAAAGAAGATAAGTGCGCCTTGAGGACAAAACCCTGAGGCTGATCCAGAAAAAGAATCGTGTGCGAATGCGGGTGGCAACACAAACGGACCATTTTGTTGGCGTCAGCGAAATGGTCTCCCTCGGCGCCGGTAGCCAGCGGGAGGTACCCGCTATGATGCTCACCCGCTACGTCTCTGCTACTTCATCGCCCAGAACGGCGACCCGCGTAATATCACCAATAGCGAAAGCGTCAGGGACACTGTAATTGAAAGAGGCATCAGACCGGAAAATTTGACGCCCAGTGAAAATGTGAAAAAAATGAAATCGTCAACTCGACCCTCGCGGGCCGTTCCTTGATTATCGCCCTGCCGGTGCAGTAACGTGAACCGTCTTTTTTGGGAAAAGCCCTGCTGAAAGATTAGATCCATCTGAGACTTTTTTAGATTCTTGGAAAAGGAAGAAGAAAACTGAAAGCAAAAGCGAACAAAACTGACACTCCCCAACTCACAAAATCCTTGCCTTTCATTTCCAATGACTCTCTTTCCAACCCTTGCCTGAGGAAAACCACACCGCATCTAGCAATGGATTTATCTGCGCCCATCTGCTGCTAAAACAGGAACAAATACATGAAAACCGAAATCATCCAATCCCTCACCAACGACTTTGAATCCTACGCCAAGAAAACAGAAAACGGCGTTGAGTTCTGGCTGGCTCGCGACCTTCAATGCCTGCTTGGCTATGGAAAATGGGATAACTTCAAATCCGTTGTTTCCAAGGCAAGAACCGCCTGCGAAGTGGCGGGGCATACAGTTCTCGACCATTTTGCCGATGCCGGGAAAATGGTCTCCCTCGGCTCCGGTAGCCAGCGGGAGGTGCCCGATATAATGCTCACCCGCTACGCCTGCTACCTCATCGCTCAGAACGGCGACCCGCGCAAAGAGGAAATTGCCTTTGCCCAAACCTATTTTGCCGTTCAAACCCGAAAACTTGAAATCATCCAACAGAGAATTCTCGAAACAGAGCGAATATCAGCCCGCAGGAAACTTGCCGGCACTGAGAAAGAGCTATCCGGCGTGATATACGAACAAACCGGCAGCGACAGAAATTTCGGCATGATTCGATCCAAAGGCGATAAAGCCTTGTTCGGCTATACCACCGAACAAATGAAAAACAAATGGAACGTGCCGAAAAGCAGGGCTTTGGCGGATTTTGCACCGACCATCGTTTTGAAAGCCAAGGATTTCGCCACTGAAATTACCATCTTCAACGCAAAAGCCAATCAAATGCAAACGGAGCAGAAAATCTCCGGCGAACATATTACCAATAACGAAAGCGTCAGGAACACGTTAATTGAAAGAGGCATCAGACCGGAAAATTTGTCGCCCAATGAAGATGTAAAAAAAGTGGAGAGGAAGTTACAGTCCGATGAGAAAAGGGAGTTGCAAAATCCAAAGTCTTTGGATAGCGAATAACATAAATGCACGGCTTCACATTCAACGAAAAATGCCTCTCCCAAATTCCTGCTCTATAGGAACTGAGCAACCACCCGTCACAGCCGACCGTCGCAAGCCGTTCCTTGATTATCGTCCTGCCGGTACAGTAACGTGAACCCTCCGTGTTTTTGAAAACGAAACTCTGAAAACTTGTTCGATCATTGAAGAAGGAGTGGCAGGAATGAGTGGTGTGCCCATCACCTATGCTGAACGCATCAAGACGTTACCCCCGTATCTCTTTGCGGCCATTGACGAGATGAAGCAAGAGGCCATCGCTCGCGGGGTCAATATCATCAACCTGGGAATCGGCGATCCCGACCTGCCCACACCCGAGCCTATCCTGCAACGCATGCAAAAGGTGGTGACCGATCCGCAGCATCATCAATATCCTTCTTCGAGCGGGATGTTGTCGTTTCGCACCGCGGTCGCCGGCTGGTACAAGCGACGCTTCAACGTGACCGTGGACCCCAAATCCGAGGTGGTCACTTTAATCGGGTCAAAGGAGGGCATCGGCCACGTCCCCTTGGCCTTTATCGACCCGGGCGACGTCGTCCTCGTCCCAAGCCCAGGGTATCCCGTGTATCCGGTGGCTACCAGCTTTGCCGGTGGCACCGCCCATGAGATGCCTTTGTTGAAACGGAACGGGTTCCTTCCCGACCTGGATGCGATTCCCCCGGACGTGGCCCGAAAAGCCAAACTGATGTTTTTGAATTCGCCGAACAATCCCACGTCGGTCATTGCGGACACGGCATTTTTCTCTCGCGTGATTGCGTTTGCGAAAGAGCATCACGTCATCGTGTGCCACGATGCGGCGTATTCGGAAATTTTCTATGACGGCCACCGGCCGTCGAGTTTTCTGGAGGCGGAAGGCGCCATGGACGTGGGGATCGAATTTCACTCGTTGTCCAAGACGTTCAACATGACGGGATGGCGGCTCGGGTTTGCCGTGGGCCGTGCCGAAGTGATTGCAGGGTTGAGCCAGATCAAAAGCAATTTGGATTCGGGACAATTTCAAGCCGTTCAAGAAGCCGGGATCACGGCATTGGAATCCGACGATCGACTCACCGCCGGGCTCCGGGCCATCTACCAGGAACGCCGTGACGTGTTGGTCGCGGGCTTGAGAAATCTGGGGCTCGAGTTTGAGACGCCCTCGGCGACGTTCTACGTCTGGATCGAGGTGCCCCAAGGCTATACCTCTGCGTCCTTTACGGCACACCTGTTGGAAAAGGCCGGGATCGTGACCACGCCGGGAAACGGGTTCGGGGCTCCGGGCGAAGGCTACATTCGCATGGCCCTCACCACGACGAAAGAGCGGTTAGCCGAAGCCGTGGATCGGCTCAAACAAATCGGGTGGTAACAACTCCTCCCTCATCGCGCGTGACGCCACGACGACGGAAAGCGGGGACGTGAATTCGGTGAAAAGGTGAGCGTCGAAACCGTCTTTATCGCCTTTGGATCGAACCAGGGAAACCGGCGGGACTTTTGTGACCGGGCCGTGGCCTTGATGGGGCTTCTTCCTCATTCCACGCTGACGGGCATCTCTTCGTATTACGAGACCGAACCCATCGACATGGCTCACGGGCACGACGACACGTGGTTTTATAACGGGGTCGTTCGTCTTGAGACGCAACTCCAGCCGGAACACCTGTTGGCCATTTGCCAGGAAACGGAACGAGGCCTCGGTCGTGACTCCGCGCTTCGAAACGTGTCCCGCCCCATTGATTTGGATATGTTGTTCTATGGACAACGGATCATCGAGACCCCGCCGCTCGCCATTCCGCATCCCCGTCTCCATCAACGGCGATTCGTCCTGGTGCCGATGGCCGAACTCGATCCGGACTGGATCCATCCTCAATACGAGCAAACGGTGCAAGCCTTGCTCGACCGGCTGACGGATTCCCACCACGTGCGAAAGCTCGACGTCGTTCCCGGTTCTCATTTCGCCACCCGACCATCGTGCGCGCTGCCTCCCGCTGACTAAATGCGCATCATCCAAACGACTCAGTCCCTGCGAACCTGGCGACGCCGGCACGATCTGCTCCGGACTTCGATCGGGTTGGTTCCGACCATGGGGGCGTTACACGCCGGCCATCGGTCGTTGATACAACGCGCGCGGCGAACGTGCGGCACGGTCGTGGTCAGCATTTTCGTGAACCCGCTCCAGTTCGGCCCGGCCGAGGATTACCGTCGCTATCCGAGAGACTTGTCGCAGGATCTCGCGCGCTGTCGTGAAGAGAACGTCGATCTCGTCTTTATTCCGAAATTGGAAACCCTGTACCCTCAAGATTTTCAAACGACCGTCGCCGTCAGGACGCTTTCCCGGCGATGGGAGGGAGAACAGCGACCGACGCATTTTCAGGGCGTGACCACGGTCGTGACCAAACTGTTGAACCTTGTCCGTCCGACTCGTACGTTCTTCGGTCAAAAAGACTACCAGCAATGTTGCGTGATCCGGCAATTGGTGCAGGACCTCGACCTCGACACACGGATCATCCTGTGCCCGACCATTCGCGAGTCCGACGGGTTCGCCCTGAGTTCACGCAATGACTATGTGACGCAATCGCAACGCCAGCGGGCCCTGGCCCTCTATCAGGCCCTGTCAGCCGGAAAGGCCGCGATCGCAGGAGGGATGCGCCGCGCAGACCTGGTCGAAAAGAACATGGCGAAAGTCCTCGACGCAGGGCACGGACTCGCCATCGACTACCTGGCGTGTTGCGATGCCCGCACGCTTGAACCGCTTTCACGTCTTCGGGGAACCGTCGTCCTACTCGGCGCGATCAGGATCGGAGGGGTTCGCTTCATCGATAATCTCATCGTCCGGATTCGACGATAAAGTCGTTTGTCCCCGGGCACACCGGAACCCGATATTGGGCGAACGCGTGGCAGGCGTCGCTCCATTGCGGGTGGCCGTTCGCAAGAGTTGCGGGCGGCTTCGCCACGACCCGCCGCGCACGCTTTTATACCGCCCGGCCTCGGAACCCCGGGGATTCCGTTCGGACATCAGGGGATAGGAGTCCGGACCAAACCAATCGTGCACCCATTCCCGCACGTTGCCGGCCATGTGATGGAGCCCGTACGGGCTCCGGCCCTCTTCAAAACTATCCACGGCCGCAACCAATGGGATCTGGTGAACGTGATACAACCCGAACACCGCCAAGTCCGGAGTGGGCGGGTCGGCGCCCCAGGGAAACACCCGGCCTTCGGTTCCACGGGCGGCCTTTTCCCATTCGGCCTCGGTGGATAACCGTTTGCCGTGCGTTCGACAAAAGTGATCCGCTTCGTCCCACGTCACGTATAAGGCCGGCCACCGCGCCATCACGTAGTCCGGGAGAACATGGACGTCGATCAGATGCCAGATCAGATGACGCAGCTTGAGCGGAACCGGCAACCCTTGCCGGTGCAGAAACGCCATGTACTCGGCCAGACTCACTTCATCGCGATCGAGTGAATACGCATCCAGCCAGATCCGTCGTTGTGGAAACTCCGTGTTGTCATACTGCGTTTCCAACCCGAACGGATCATCATCTTTACGCACGGTCCCCATGAGGAACCATCCTGCAGGAATCTTCACCATCGGAGACGGTTGAGATAACCCGGCGATCGCCGTCAGATGGGGCTCCAACTCCGGCGGCGGAGCCGGATCGTTGTTTTCCTTAGCAGCGCTTTCCAAGCCTGCGACACAGCAGATCAGGAAAACCGTCACAACCCTCAAGTATGGCGAGATGGTCCGGGAGGAAGCCCCGGTCGATGGAGCGATCCGCTCGCTCACTTGCCGACCCGTTCGGAAAATCCCGTCAGGGGTCTCCTGAGCAGGATGAGTTGGCCGCCTTCGACCAACTTGCGCGTTGCGATCATGACGTCGCGTATCGTGTGCGCCTGGACCGTGGCAAGCAACACCCGTTCTCCAACGCGGGAATCGAAGAGATGCGTGACGTCGAGAATCCCGGACGACTCCCATTCTCCAATCACACCGGGCCTTTCATCGGTGCTGCCTTCCGGCAACACGACGGATCGATCGATCCGGGCAATCCGTTGTACCTCGCCCGTGAGAGGGTCCAAACGCCAAAGCGAGGCCTCCTGCCCGGAATGACTTCCAAAAAACGGCTCTCGTTGTTTCGCATTGTCTTCCTGGATGTAGATGAATCCATCCTCCGCCCAATCCAGGTTATCCGGGCTGCGAATCCCCTCGTCGGGGTGTGAAAACCGCCCGCCGCCGGCATCATCGCCGTCGTATAAAATTTTGAGCGTGGCCTTCATCCCCTTCATATCGACGTCAATCTGGTAAATGGTCCCCCACGCATCATGACCGGGAAATACCGTATCCCGTCCCGTTGAGGCCAGGACCGCTCTCGTGCCGATAGACGGATGCGTGCTCACGTCTTCCGGCCGGGAAAATTGAAAGGCTCCCCCGGTTTTCGCCTCCTGCCGAAGCGTCAATCCCGTTTTATAGCCCAATGGGTCATATCCTTTTTCTCCGGCCTTCGCCTTGTCCAACACCTCAATCTTTTTCCAGACGCCGGTGAGGGTGGAGCTTGTCCCGTTGAATTGCGCCACCGTGCGCACTCCATGCTCCGCAACGAAGTAATGCAATTGCCCCACGAGTAACCCGTTCCGGTTCAGGAACATCGCGTTTGCCGGGTCAACGCCGGGAGGAAGCGCCTTTTCAACCGTCGAGGCATTTTTTTGACCCACGTATAACCAGAGAGGCGCCGTGACAAGATGGTCGGGAGACGTGTGAAGGTCGGCTTTTTGTCCAAAGGACTCTCCCTCGTCGGTTTGCGGAATCGTATCGTCTCCGATCAAGAGGGCCACCGAATCGTGCGGGCCGGACAACGGCGTCGTATTTTCTCCCGCCATCCGCCCCATCGCCGGCACCGCGTGAAGGGTCCGGCGTTCCACGTCCAAGGCCCAGACCGTTCCTCCATACGGATGGCCCAGGGGATCCGAGAATTCTTCCTGGGTCAAGTAAATGGTATCGACAAAATTGAACGTGCCCTTTCCAAGCAATTGGCTCGAACACAGGCGTGACAAGCCCTGTTCGGTATGGGAGACCTCATTGACCTGAAATCCCGTTTCGACGATCCGGCCTTGCCGATCACGAATGCTCCGATACGCAATTCCACTATTGAGAACCCGTAAGTTCCGGCGATCGATATCCAGAAAGCTGATGCGAGCCCCTGTCAACGTCGCGCCGCTATCGAGTCGGTACGGATATCCTGCCTTGCCATCCAACTCATGATTCACCAGCACCCGGACGGTACCTTCATCCAACCGATAGGCCCCGAGGCCGTCCAGCGCACCCACGGGTTGATACGCCCGATCCGTGAAACGAGAGTCCCGGGAAGGCAAATGGTCTCCGATCGTCAACAGAGCAAGCACTTCCCACGTTCCCTGACCATTCATCATGGAAAGCGGGGACGGGTGCTTGGACGCGAAGCCCGTCAACGCCACCCCAAGGAGGGTCAGACCTGCAAACTTCAGAACCTGATTCAATGTGCGCGAATTGGCCGATAACACGTTTCTCTCCCTCATGGAAGCGCCCTCAAAAAGATCGACCGTTTCATATTAAAGATCCCCGTGGTTTATGCAACCATGGAAGAGTACTCGTTCAGCATATATGAGACAGTCGAGTCGGGATCTCCCGTTAAGACGACTCCTTTCAAAGAAAATTTCACGTGTTTCTTTCGAGACCCCTTGACAGAGCAACATTTTTATAGTAATGATTATCATAGTCAATGTTATTAAAAGACAAGGGAACGCGACGAGGTTCCGTCGTTCGAGAAAGCCCGCGCGTTATCCGAAAAGAACAAAGGAGAACTCACCGATGAAAGGTTCCTATACCCTGACGCTTCGACAACCGGCTTCCCCCGTTCCCAATAAAGAAAATCCGTTTTGTCTTGTGCGAGGATTTCTGCAACTCATGGAAAGCCAGGACCCGCTTATTGTCGACCATTGCGAACGGACGGCCCAGTTTGCCTTGGCCCTTGGACATGCCATCGAGTTAGCGGACCAGGAACTTCTCCAGCTTCATTATGCCGCCCTGTTACACGATCTCGGGAAATTTTCTCTCCCGCCTCGCGTTCGAACCGGCACCGATTTATCGCCGGACGAAGAGATGAAACATCAATGCCACCCTCGGGTCGGTGCCGCCATTCTTCAACAATGGCCCAGCCTCAATACCGCGTCCGTCCTGATTGCTCACCATCATGAACGATGGGACGGCTATGGATATCCCTATGGACTTCGGGGAACGTTAATCCCGCTTGGATCCCGAATCCTGAGTATTGCCGACGCGTTTGATAAATTGACTTCTCCCTGTCCTCACGGAGAAGGACAACCCTTTGAAAAAGCCATCCAGGTCCTCACGGGGGGCTCCGGCCTACGATTCGACCCGGAGTTAACCGAACAATTCCTTCTCCTCATCCCCAATTTATTCAACGTGAGAAATGAGATCCAATTTTCCTTCTCTCACTATTCCCCTGTCGGCAATTTGGTGAGTTGACGCGCCTATGCTACAATTTTCCCAGCCTAACCGTTCTGTCATTCTGAGCCGGAGGCGAAAGAATCTCGTAGTTTAGAATCGCGAGGCTTTAAAAACAGATCCTTTCGCTACGCTCAGGATGACAACTTCGGGAATGTGTGCAACATGTCTTCAGCCATCCCCCGTCAAAACGCGTCCCCTGCCAAAAGCCGCGTCCAACGCGATGCCGTTTCCTATTGTGTCATGCAGAGTCCCGTCGGCAGGATCCTCCTGGCAGGAAATGCCCGTGCATTGACGCACCTCTCGTTTCAGGATGGCCGGCATCCGACCAACCCGGATCCCCGGTGGACCTATTCCGAAAAGTCGTTTCAACACCCTATGCGGCAACTCACAGAATATTTTTCCGGGAAACGGAAAACGTTCACGATCACACTTGCCCCGCAGGGGACCCCGTTTCAACAACGAGTCTGGCAGGCTCTTCAGTCCATCCCCTATGGACGAACGCTGTCATACGGACAGATTGCAAAAGCCATTGGCAAGCCCAAGGCCGCCCGCGCCGTCGGAGCGGCAAACGGGCAGAACCCCGTTTCGATTATCGTCCCCTGTCACCGAGTCATCGGAAGCAATGGGAAACTTGTCGGCTATGGCGGCGGACTCTCCATTAAAGAAGCCTTACTGGCTCACGAGAGCAGTCACCATCCCTAGGGCCTGGGGCCCGGGCATCGACCGCGTTCGTCATGACGGGTTAGGGACGATTTCCCGCCCGGTTCGAGGATGATCGTCTCCGCCCTTGTTGCCTTTCGAGAATAGGCTCAATCCTGGCCGGTGAATAGGTCGGCGGTTTGACCCACTTGCCGTCGTCTCGTTTATGCCCGCCCACCTTGCTCATGTTTGAACGCTGCACTTCCCGGAACACCGGGGCCACGTCGATCCCATAGGAGACGGCCGTGCCGTACACGACGTAGAGAAGATCGGCGAGTTCTTTTGCAATGCAAGGAAGATCCCTTGCTTTCATGGCCTCCTTCAATTCGTCAAACTCTTCCTGAATGAGCCGCTCGCGCAAGGCCGTGGTCTTCGTATCCGGCACACTGGGGCTCTCCGCGATGTGGATGTCGAACTCCTTGTGGAACTCCCGAACCATTTTTTGCGCTTCGTACATTCCCCATCCTTTCGGTCAAGCCTTGGTTACAAGGCCAGAATCATATAGACGTCGTTCACGTTCGTATCGGTCGGTCCGGTGACGACGTGTCCGCCCGCCCGTTGAAAAAAACGATAGCTGTCATTCTCCCGAAGCGCCGCTTCGTGGCTCATCCCTTTCTCCTTGGCCCGGCTGATGGTTCCCCCATCCACGATGGCCCCCGCCGCCGCCGTCGGACCATCCGTCCCATCGGTGCCGACACCGGCCACGAAAACCTGAGGCGACCCTTCGAGTGCGGGAGCGGCAGCCAAGGCAAATTCCTGGGCGCGTCCCCCCAGTCCCTTCCCTTGCACGGTCACGGTGAGTTCTCCACCGGCGAGAAGACATGCCGGAGGCCGGATAGGGTTTCCTGAAACGTGAATTTCTTTGGCCAGATCCCCAAAGAGTTTCCCGATAGCACGCGCTTCCCCGGAGAGGGTCGTCGTCAGGATCAGGGGACGGAGCCCCAACGCCTTGGCTCGTTTGGCCATACGTTCGATTGCAGTGTGGTTATTGCCGATCACGTGATGCTGGATCCGGGAAAACAGCGCCTCACCGGGTTTGGGTGTCTCGGGTATGCGTCCTTGTGCTCCGCGGTCCACATGTCGTCGAACGGCCAAGGGAATCCGGTTCCGGATGTCGAACGTGTCGAGTACCCTTTTCGCATCTGAAAACGTCGAGGGATCCGGGGCCATGGGGCCCGAACCGATCGTCGCCAGATCATCGCCCGGCACGTCCGAAAGGACGAGCGTCATGACCGTGGCCGCCGTGGCACCCGCCAGGCGCCCGCCCTTGATCCCGGATAGGTGCTTGCGCACCGTGTTGATCTCTTGAATGGTGGCTCCGCTTCGGAGCAGTAACCGGGTGGTGAGTTGTTTCTCCTTCAAGGTCAGGCCGGCGGCCGGGGCTGCCAAAAGACTCGACGCTCCGCCGGACAGCACCATCAAGACCAGATCTCGGTCCGTCAATGATTCAAGAAGCCGCACCATCCTTCGCGCGGCTTTTTCACTTCGATGATCGGGAACCGGATGCCGCGCCTCGAGCAATCGTATCCTTTTCGTTTTCCCTGCATAGCCATCGTTGACCACCACCAGGCCGCCTTCCAACCGCGACCCGAATTGTCGTTCCACCGCAGCCGCCATGGCACCCGAGGCTTTCCCTGCCCCGATGCACACGATGCGCGAAAATCCGGTGAGATCGTACTCCCGCGTGCCCACCCTGAGGCTGTTGTTCTTGATCCGGACGGCACGCTGAATCGCCCTCTCGGGATCGGCGGCATCCAACCCCGTGAGAAGCAGTTGCTTGAGAATCGTTCGGATGTGTGTATCGGGGCAATCGATGCGGATTTGCATGTGTTTCCCGGCTCGTTCGTTATGATACGATTTCCATGATGCGCAGTCTCAACGTTTTACATCAGACCATCGCCGATTGCACGCGTTGTCCACGCTTGACCGCCTACCGTCGAGAAGTCGCCGCCACGAAGGTGAAGCGGTTTCAGGAGTGGGAGTATTGGGGGCGGCCCGTTCCCGGGTTTGGAGATCCCCGTGCGAGACTCTACGTCATTGGGTTGGCTCCGGCAGCTCATGGCGGGAATCGGACCGGACGAGTGTTCACCGGCGACCGAAGCGGAGATTGGCTCTATGAGGCCCTGTTTCGATTCGGATTCGCCAATCAGGCCGAATCCACCCATCGGGACGACGGGCTGCGGTTGACGGATTGTTACGTGGGCGCGGCCGTGCGCTGCGCTCCACCGGACAACAAACCCTCGAGAGAAGAATTTGAAACATGCCGGCCTTACGTCCTCGAAGAACTCCGTTTGTTGAAACGAATCGCCGTGGTCGTGGCCTTGGGGAAAATCGCCTTCGATGAATATGTGACGGCCGCCGGATCGCCGGGACGCGTCATCGGCAAACCCAAGTTCGGGCACGGAACCAGCTATGCCACGGCCTGGGGCGTCACCCTGTTAGGGTCTTACCACCCCAGCCAACAAAATACCTTTACCGGAAAACTCACCCGTCCCATGTTTCATCGCGTGTTTCGGCGCGCTCGGCAGTTGGTGGACGGACGGCCCTGACGGGGTTACCCTTTCGCCGCGTTTCGGGCTTCCCAATCGGCCAGGAATTTCTTGAGTCCGATGTCCGTGAGCGGATGCTTGGCCAATTGTTGAAAGACGCCATAGGGCATGGTGCAAATGTCGGCGCCTATCAACGCGGCTTCCACCACGTGCTGTGGATGTCTGATGCTTGCCACAAGCACCAGGGTGGGAAAATCGTAATTGTGAAAAATGGTCACGATTTGCCCAATGAGTTCCATGCCGTCACTGCTGACGTCATCCAACCGGCCGATGAAAGGCGACACGCACCACGCGCCGGCTTTCGCGGCCAGCAGGGCTTGAGTCGGCGAAAAACACAACGTGACGTTCACCCGAATGCCTTCGCCGGACAAGCGTTTGGTTGCCGCCAGTCCTTCCGGAATCAAGGGGCACTTGACCACGACGTTGGGGTGAATGCGGGCCAATTCCCGACCTTCCTTGACCATGGCCTCAGCCTCAACGCTCACAACCTCCGCACTGACCGGGCCATCGACGAGTTGACAAATTTCCAGGATCAAGTCCTTGAAGTCCCGCCCCTCTTTGGAGACCAATGAGGGGTTGGTGGTGACCCCGTCCAGAATCCCCATACGAGCGGCTTCGGCAATTTCTTTGACGTTACCGGTATCCAAGTAGATTTTCATCGTCTTCCTCCCTCATCACGTTGGTGGAGCTTTTCTCGTTCACATGGGTATAGCATGGCACAATGCTCACCATTCCAAACCGTCTTCAACGCGCGTATTGTAATTGAGCCTGTAGAACATTGACAATCGGAAACACCTTGCGTGGTTTCAGAAGTGGCCCCCATTTCTTCATTTGACTGGACACCGCGCCAGGGTTACGATTTTGCCAGGCGTTTCAGGGAAATCACCGAGTCAAGGTTCTCCGGCCCTTTCCTCTCGCCTTTCTTATGATGAAGCGTTCAGCGAAGATGCCCCTCGAAACCCTCACCATGAAGGCCCGGACGTCGCTCCTTTGCTTTCTGCTTCTCGGGACGTTGGTTGCAGGTGGCTGCGGCACGCCTCCTTATCAGGAGACCCCATCTGCCTCTGCCGGGATCAACGGGCAAGCGCAAGCGTGGTTTCAAGAACATTGGGGCAAGCCCGGTGCCAAATCAAAGCGGTTCTTTGGAGGCGAGACCTGGGTATATTTTCGCCTCACCGGCGGCAAATCATCTTTCCCGTTTTCCAATATGGCCTCCGCCGAATGCCAAATTCGTTTAGACTTCGATAAAGAAGGCAAACTCGAACATTCAGGCTATTCCGGCTGCTGAACGCATGGCCATGGGTTCACCTTCCTGACTCCTCGCATGCCTTATTCTCAACGGGACATACACGTCTACCCCACTTCCCAAGCTTTGCTGGAAGCCGCGGCACAACACCTTCTTGACCATGCGCGGCAGGCCATCGAGACACGAAACTCGTTTACCATCGCCCTTGCCGGAGGCTCAACCCCGAAAGGCCTCTATGCGATGCTTGCCGCCCCACCGTTCCGGAGTCAACTCGATTGGACGAAAATCCGGTTTTTTTGGGGAGATGAACGTCACGTCCCACCGGATCATGCGGACAGTAATTATCGAATGGCCCATGAAGCGCTCCTCAGCCGGGTGCCCATTTCCATGACGCACGTTCATCGCGTGCCGAGCGAACTCCCTGATGCCCAAACCGTTGCCGACCAGTATGAAGCCGTGCTGCGCAAGCAATTCGAAATCTCCGAACCGGAAATCCCGCGTTTCGATTTCATCCTGTTGGGCATGGGACCGGACGGTCATACCGCTTCCCTGTTCCCGGGCACCCAGGCCGTTCATGAAACGAACCGGCTCGTTGCCGCCCCATGGGTAGAAAGGTTGCAGACCTCCCGGATCACCTTCACCCCGGTTCTTCTCAATCACGCCCGGCAAGTCACGTTTCTCATCTGTGGCCACGCAAAAGCCGAAACGCTCCACGCCGTGCTTGAAGGACCTTTTCAACCTGACACTCTCCCTGCTCAAGTCATTGGGCCACGGGCCGGGACTCTGACGTGGTTCGTGGACCAGGAGGCCGCCGGCGCACTGACCTTCCTGCAATAGGCGGACGTTCGGCCTTCTCTTAGCCATACGGTTCGTTGTATGTTGTCAGTAGAGCGTTGTCTGATGAAGCGTACCCTTGGGCTCTAATCTGAATGTGAGGTCATGATGGAATCTCATTTCATTACTCAATCCGTCACCGAACGATATGCCCATGCCGTAACCACGGGAGAAAAAATGTGCTGTCCCACTGGATACAATCATGATGAGTTACGGACGTTTATTCCTGAACCGATTCTCAAAGTCTCTTACGGGTGTGGCACGCCGGTCGGCCTTACGACCGTTCAGCCGGGTGAAACCGTGCTCGACATCGGATCGGGCGGTGGAATCGACTGCTTCGAAGCCTCTCGTCGAGTAGGGGAGACTGGTCGAGTGATTGGGATTGATATGACCGATGAAATGCTGGCCCTGGCAAACTCCCACGCCCCGACAGTCGCCAGGAACCTGGGATACAGGGAATCCAACGTGGAATTTCTCAAGGGGCAGGCTGAAACGATGCCGGTCGAGGATGAAAGCGTCGATCTGATTGTTTCCAATTGTGTCATTAATCTCTCACCGGATAAATCCAGCGTCTTCCGCGAAATGTTTCGCGTGTTAAAGCCTGGAGGCCGATTTTCTATTTCGGATATCGTGGCCGACCAACCCCTGCCTCACTATTTAATGCATGACAGGGAGAAATGGGGTGACTGTCTCTCAGGGGCTCTTCCACTCCATGAATACTGGAATGGCCTGCGTCGCGCCGGCTTCCGGGATATTCACCAAGTCTCGATCCTTCCGTGGCGTGTGATTGACGGCATCCATTTGTTTTCAGTCACGTTGTCCGGATTTAAAATGACACCTGTGCCCCAGGATTCCTTTTCATTCGCCACACTGAAAGGGCCGTTCCAGCAGGTGAAGGACGAACTGGAGCAGACATACCGACGAGGGATACCTGAGCCTCTCGATCACAAAACTTCAGCCTTGCTACACATGCCGTTCTGTGAGAGACTCTTCAACTTTACCGATACTCCCGTAGGCTTGACTCAAGCTGATCCGCAATGGTCGGCGGTGTTCCCTGAAGAAGCTCCGTGTGTGTGGAACGGGGATTTTGCCATACTCACCGGACCGTTTCTTGAAGTGCAGGACGACGATGGGCATACCTTTGTATGCGGTGTACCAATGGAAATTTGCTCAAAAACCCGGAAGGTACTTGAACATGAGTTCTACGCACCGTACTTCGGAATATTCAATCGAGCAGGAGAGGACGTCTCCGTTGAATCACGTCACGACCAACCGTCAGGCCAATGCTGCTAACGAATTGGAGACAATCACGGGTCTTCCGCCCGGAACCCATTAACCGATGAGAGAACGTACGATGCCGCGTATTCCCGTACTACCCAGTCCCTTCTCGCGAACCCTGACGGAACACGGGGTGCTCCCCCTCCGCGCCAAGACTATTCACACGTTGCAGGTGAACGTCGGGAAACTCTGCAACCAAACCTGTCATCATTGTCACGTCGACGCCGGACCCTCCCGGACGGAAATTATGAGCCGGGAGACGATGGAGATCGTTCTCACGGTCCTGCGACGCCATCCTGAGATCACCACCGTGGACGTGACCGGAGGGGCCCCGGAAATGAATCCGCACTTTGAATGTCTCGTTTCAGAATCTCGTGCCCTCGGGAGAACGGTGCTCGACCGCTGCAATTTGACGGTCTTTTCCGTCAAAGGGAAATCCCACCTTCCCCGATTTCTGGCCGATCACCAGGTTGAGATCATCGCCTCCTTACCCTGCTATCTTGAGGAGAACGTGGATCAGCAACGGGGAAAGGGGGTTTTTGCACGGAGTCTGGCTGCCTTACGACAATTGAACGCGTTGGGCTATGGAAGCGAGAACACGGGCCTGGTGTTGAATCTCGTCTACAACCCGTTGGGACCGAACCTGCCTCCCGATCAACGGGAATTGGAGGAAGCCTATAAGGATCAATTTTTCTCGCGTTTCGGTATCAGGTTCAATCAACTGTATACCATCACCAATATGCCCATTAACCGTTTCCTGAACGACCTGTACGCCCAAGGCAACTATGAAGCATACATGAGCCTTCTTATCGAGAGTTTCAACCCGCACTCGGTCGAAAACCTGATGTGCCGAAGCTTGCTCAGCGTGGGATGGGACGGACGACTGTACGATTGCGATTTTAATCAGATGCTCGATTTACCCGTGGGCCGCGACCTGCCGCAAACGATAGCGGAGTTTGATTTCGAGGCTTTGGCCCGGCGCTCGATTATCATCGGTCAACATTGTTATGGGTGCACGGCCGGTGCGGGATCATCCTGCGGTGGGGCGATTGCCTGATACCTTCCACTCTTGCCGCTCTCCGGGGACCTGCTTCCCCGACCTATCCGGACATATAGCTTTTGAATTTATGGGCACATTCGTTGCTGCAAAAGTGGTAATGCTGGCCTCCGATTTTTTCAACCACCGCAGCACCCGCCGTGATATACATTTTGCAGACGGGGTCTTGAACCATCATATCCTTCGAGGGCAAGGAGGGATCGGCGGATTTGGGGCTTCGAAAATCGCGAATGGATTTCCGGATCATCAAAAATAAAACAATCAGAAGAACTAAAATGAAAATGATGCGCCACATGTTTGCCACACAGTCTATCGGTGGTTGCCGCTATGGGATGACCCAGTATACTGATTTCTTTTCCCTTGGCCAATGCCCCGGACCGGCTCATCCTGGCCGCCGACCCTTCCAGGCCCGATTGCCGGATGGATGTTCATCCTGATAGGATTGCGCATGGAATCAACCCTGCGTTGCCGCCCTCGAGTGTTCCTGATGAAACCCTCGCAACCCATGCCTTCGGTAAACGCACAAGGCTCAGTTCGTTCCGGCTGAACCTCCTGATCGGGATTCACCACGTCACCTTGTTGAAAAAAAGAGAGGTTGTTGATGGTCAGCATAACCCTTATGGGAGATTTAGAAACATCTGACGGCGAACGAAGTTTGTCCTGTGAACTGGAAGATCCCCTTTCGTTGAAACAACTGATTAAACAGCAGGGGCGCAAACTTCGACAGGTGACCAGACTTTTACGAGAAAACAAGGTGATGGTGACGATCAATCGACGAGTGGCGAGCGAAGATACACCCGTGCACGATGGAGACGAAATCAGCCTCGTGGCTCATGATGGAATGAGTACGACAGGGTTGGGGGCTTCGTTTTATTAAAACAAAACCTTGGTGCTGCCCGTTTCCGAGCAGAAGACTTCCAAGCGGCGAGGCGGCTTGACAAGCGACTCTTTTTGCTTCTTCTGAAAAACCTGTTAATTCGTTATCCCTGTTCGCAAAAAGGGCGATTCGCCCTTCTCACCGTCAAAACTTTTCCGCACCTGAAAATTTACTTTTTGCCTAAGATGGAATCTTTCGCGACTTTGGCTACCCGAAACTTCACCACTTTCTTGGCCGGAATCTTGATCGGTTCACCGGTTTGGGGATTTCTTCCGGTTCGAGCTTTCCGATGAGACAGCACTATCTTGCCAAGTCCGGGCACGGTAAAAGAGTTTTTCGCTTCTTTGTAAGCCAAAGCAGCCAGGTTATCGAGAACTTCACTCGTAATCTTTTTTGTCACTCCGGACTTTGTCGCCAACTGATCAACGATCTGGGATTTTGTCATAGCTTTGGCCATGTTGAACCTCCTCTATCTTCAAAAGGGAGCATGTCAGTAGGATAGAACGCGTGTAGAATAAGCTTGCTGGAAGATATCTTGAAACGATTAATGGCCCCTGAACACCACAAAAACCACCATAGAAGATGGGAGCGAGTCTACCGAAAGCGTGATACACTGTCAACCACAAAACCCTTGTCTGATGCGAGACTTCGCCGAGTTTTTCCATAAACAACCGATCGGTTTCCTTGAAGCCTAGGCTTCGACCACGGTACAGTGTGCGTTATCTGAGTGATTCAATTGGAGGGGAACTGCCATGGGAAAAGAATTATCCGTCATTTCACTGACAAAATCCGATGACGCGGGAAACGAGTTTCTCTATTCCCGGGTTTTTTGCCAACGCAAGGACCCTCCCCCGCTCCGCCTGTTATTGGATTTTTTAAAATCGAAAAACCAAGTGCCCCTCATACCCAAAATGGATCCTGAAGTGCTTGATGAGTATTCATGGATCCAAGTGGCGTTCGGATATCACCGTGAGAAGAAACCGCTTCAACTGTTTTGCATTCGTAACGAAGGCACCTATCAGGACGTCTTTGAACAAGAACAGACGGGGTTTTCCGCGCAACTGTCCGCCTTTGGTGACGTGGAGGCCGATCTGGCGAGAGAATTCGTCGTGCGAGCCCACTTTATTCTTGCGACTCGGATCCTCAAAAACGACATCACCGAGGAGGGCTACGATTTCAACGGGTGGATCCTGGAATTCTTCCAGGACAACTGTAACGGGGTTGTCCAAATCGACGGGCAGGGTTTTTTCTCGCCGAAAGGGGAACTCGTCGTGGACTTGCAGAATGACCCCGCACAGCACGACTTCTCCAAACCGGAAATCCAGCCGTCCTGACTCTTTACCTCTATTTGGCTATTGGGAAAAAGGACCCGCGAGCAGGTCGTCCACCACTGAACGAAAGGTTTTCTGAGGAACTCCGTTCAGATAGCCGCGATAGCCGATACCGTCTTTGACCACTTCCGCCAACGTCCCTTGGTCGAACAGGTGCGGTTCGGCAATGACGTCACCCCGGCTGAACAGAATGTCGGCCCGATACCCCGGCACCAATTGACCGGCATCGTCTTGTCCAATGCGCTCGGCAGCGAGCCCCGTCCCGCTGTGCCACGCTGCCAGGGGAGGCAAGCCATCCTTGATCAGGGAGACCATCTCCATATAATTCCGGCCGTGCATATGGGGAAGGATGGGGTCGGTCCCCGTGATCATCGTGAGCCCGCTCGCCTGCGCGATTCTGACCGCTTCGGCATGGGCCTGAGTCACTTGTCGCATTTTCTCGGCGACAAAAGGAGAGAGGTCCTCCACCTTGGGCAACTCATAATTGATCCATGACGTGGGGGTCACCGTACACCCTTTGGCATAGGCTTTTTCCGCCAAGGGTTCATTCAGAAACGAGATATGCTGAATATCATGCACTCCGCAATCAATGGCCAATTCGATCCCGTGCCGGCTATGGGCATGGGCCGCGACCATCATGCCGCGACCGGCGGCTTCGTCACAAATCGCTTCGATTTCCGCTTGCGTGAAATCCCGATGCTCCAATTTATCCGAGGGAGACACGACCCCGGGACTCGCACAAATTTTCACCAGGTCCCCGCCACACGCGGCGATTTCACGCACGCGTTTTCGACATTCCCAGGGCCCGTCCACAATACTCGATGGACGACCGGGGCCCGCAGGCCATAACCGGGAGACCGTGTCATGGCACCGGTCCGTGCCGCGAAAATCCGCATGACCGCCGGTCGTGGACAGCATGCAAATGGCAATTTTCAAACGAGGCCCAATGAGGAGCCCTTCCTCCACCAATCGTTTCACCACGTGTGTGGCCCCTCCCACGTCACGAACGGTCGTCACGCCGCCATGAACCAACGTGGCATAGAGAATCCGCTCGGTATAGAGCAGACCGGCTGGCCCGCTCATGGCAGCCAGGTCTTCGTCGCGGATGCCCAACACGGTGACGTGCCCATGGCAGTCGACGAGCCCCGGGGTCGCGGTGAGTGAAGAACAATCAACGTGGCGAACGTCGTGACCGTGCCGGGCCTGATGCGGTTTGACCGCTTCGATTTTGCCCCCTTCAACCCACACGTCGACTCCTTCATGAACCGCCGCACCGGTGCCTGAGGTTCCGTCATACAATTTCTTGATGTTGGAGAAAATGATCATCGTGTCACCCTGCGTGGAAGTCGTGAATTTTCTTGTGTACCGGAACCTCGAAAATTTCTCAAGCCACGAACATGAGGGTTTTCGGCAACGTGCAGAATGAGGGTCCGTCGGATTGCGGAACGGCGCGGCGCGACCACGGTTGGCCAGGACGCCTGGCGTTCTCTATGAGTACGGCCTTTTGATGCCGAATGCCGTCTTTCCTGATTGAAAAATGCTGAAATATCTGGATAATGGAAGTTGGATTCCTTCCTGTTTTCGTGGCCATTTCCCCTCGCTACGAGGCAAACAGCGTCATGCTCCGTGAGAACATCGAAAGAGGAATGGAACGATTTGGCATTGTGCCCATAGCGGCCGTCACCCAGTGTGGAAATTTCTGATCTTATGGCTGATTTTATGAATTTCGACGAAATGTTCGGGACGGGCGAACAGCGTCGCGAGTCCTATCGTGACTATCACCAATGGCTTGAGTCCCAGGACGCGGCGTGGCTGCATCGTAAATCAGATGAAGCCGAGACCGTTTTTCGCAGGATCGGGATCACCTTCAGTGTGTATGGAGAGGAGGAAGCCAGTGAACGACTGATCCCGTTCGACGTCGTGCCGCGCATCATTTCCAGTCGTGAATGGTCACGGCTCGTTCGCGGGATTCGGCAGCGGGTCCAGGCGATGAATGCCTTTTTGCACGACGTGTATCACCGGCAGGAAATCTTTCGGGCGGGTCGCATTCCGGTAGAGTTGATCGCTGAAAATGATGCGTTTCTTCAACAGATGATCGGCGTCTCGCCACCGGGTAACGTCTATACCCACATCGTCGGCGTCGATATCGTCCGCACCGGCGAAAACGAATTCTACGTCCTGGAGGACAATGCTCGCACTCCGTCCGGAGTGTCCTACATGCTGGAGAACCGGGAAATCATGCTCCAGATGTTTCCGGAACTGTTTGCGCAGATCAACGTGCAGGCCGTCGGCGACTATCCCAAAAACCTGCGACGCTCGCTCGGCAACTGCGCACCACGTTCGTGCGAGGGGACGCCGGTCCTCGCGGTGCTGACCCCCGGCATCTACAATTCGGCCTATTTTGAGCACGCGTTCCTTGCCGCCCAGATGGGCGCGGAGTTGGTCGAAGGTCATGATCTGCGCGTGGTCGATGGACGCATCGCCATGCGTACCACCCAAGGGTATGCACCCATTGACGTCATTTACCGACGCGTGGACGACGACTACCTTGACCCGCTCAACTTCAATCCGCAGTCACTCCTGGGGGTGCCGGGCATTTTCGACGTCTACAGGGCCGGCGGGGTCACCATCGCCAACGCCCCCGGCACGGGCATTGCCGATGATAAGGCCGTCTATTCGTATATGCCGGACATCATCGAGTTCTATACGGGCGACAAGGCGCTGCTGAAAAACGTGCCGACCTGGCGTTGCTCCGAGCCTGATGCGTTGCGCTACGTGCTGGACCACCTGTCCGAGTTGGTCGTCAAGGAGGTGCATGGTTCCGGCGGGTATGGAATGCTGGTAGGGCCTGCCGCGAGCAAGGAAGAACTTGTCGCGTTCCGGAACAAGTTGGAAGCAAGACCAGGCAAGTATATTGCCCAGCCCACCCTTTCACTTTCAACGACGCCGATTCTTACCAAGAATGGCCTGGACCCGCGCCACGTGGACCTGCGTGTCTTTGTCCTGGTGTCGCCGGACGGGATTCATATGACTCCGGGCGGGCTGACCCGCGTGGCGTTGAACAAGGGGTCGCTTGTCGTCAATTCCAGCCAGGGCGGCGGCACCAAGGACACCTGGGTCCTGGAGGAATAACCGCGATGCTCGGGAAAACCGCCGACGGCCTGTTCTGGATGTTTCGTTACCTTGAACGAAACGAAAATACCGCACGCCTGCTCGACGCCGGTTTTCGCATTGCCCTGACTCGCGCCGCCGCCGCGGAGAACGAGTGGGCGTCCGTCATCACCACGATCGGCGTCAAGCAGCCTTTCATGGAAAAATACGAACGGATGGATACGGACCACGTCATCGATTTCCTGTTACGCGACCCATCCAATCCTTCCAGCGTCATGTCGATGATTCAGTCCGCACGCGACAATGCCCGGCTCCTGCGCACCGCACTGACGCGTGAGCTCTGGTCGGCCACCAATGAATGCTGGCTGACCCTCAAGGAATTACTCGTCCATCCCGTGCGAGAACGGGAGTTGCCCTTTGTCCTCAGCACGATCCAGCGGCAAAACGCCCTGCTCGGTGGCACGCTCCACGGCACCATGATGCGCAATGACATATTCAATTTCGCCCGTCTCGGTACGTTCCTGGAACGGGCGGACAACACGGCGCGCATCCTCGACGTCAAGTATTATTTGCTGTTGCCGTCCGTCTCGTTAGTCGGCAGCTCAGTGGATAACATTCAGTGGGAAACCATTCTCAGGTCGGTGTCGGCCCAACGCTCCTACCACCGGCTCCATAAAGGTGACGTTCGCCCAAGGGAGATCGCGAATTTCCTGATGCTCGATCTCCGAATGCCGCGTTCTCTCGCCTTCTGCTATTCAAAGATCGTGGGTAATCTCACGCATCTCGCCAAAAATTACGAGGTTCGCCAGCCCTGCTTCGACCAGGCGGAAACGGTGTTCACCAGGCTGACAGACCGCTCAATCGAAGATATCTTCGAATCCGGGTTGCACGAATTTATCCAGAACTTCATCCGGGACAACAGTATTCTGGGAAGACAGATTGAAAAGGATTACCGCTTTTACGGATAGCAGGATGAGACTGAACATTTCCCATCTCACGAAATACGAATACGACAAGCCCGTCCACTACGCGTTACAACAGGTTCGTCTGACGCCGAAGTCGCAGGCGTCGCAGAACGTGTTAACGTGGGGCATTACGGTTGAAGGCGGTTGCAAACAGCTCGAGTTTACTGATCAGCACAGTAACCTCGTGACCCTGATCAGCCTTCATGAAGATCGGTCGGAGATCAGCATCCATTGCAAAGGCGAGGTCGAAACGATCGAGCAAAACGGGATTGCCGGCAAACAGCATGGCTACACGCCGTTGTGGTATTTCAAACGGTCGACCGCACTCACCAAGCCGGGTGAGCCGATTCATAATCTCGTCAAATCTCTGGTCGGTGACGCCCGGGATGACCTGACACGACTGCACGCGCTCTCCGGTCTTGTTGCGAAGGCCCTATCCTATAAGAAAGGACTGACACATTCCCAAACCACGGCGGAAGACGCGCTACGGGCAGGGCACGGCGTGTGCCAGGACCATACGCATGTGTTTCTCAGTGCGGCACGGCTTCTTGGCTTTCCGGCCCGGTACGTCAGCGGGTATCTCATGCTGGAGAACCACGTGGAACAGGACGCAAGCCATGCCTGGGCGGAAGCATGGATCGAGCGCATAGGCTGGACCGGGTTTGACGTGTCAAACGGGATTTCGCCGGATGAGCGCTACGTGCGCGTGGCAACGGGTCTTGATTATAGAGACGCCGCGCCCATATCCGGCATTCGGATTGGAGACGCCCAAGAAGCCATGCTCGTCACCGTCCACGTGCAACAGTAAGAATCCCCGACGACGGCAGATCACTTGGCAGGGTCCGGGAGACCATGATAAGCTGATAATTGACGTCGATAACGTGTGCGATCGGCCACGAACGCAAGCCACCGCCGCATCAATCTCTTCATATTCGTTGAATGCAATCGCATTTGCCGGCTCACGACGCCTTTTTCCGACTTCGCGCTGAACAGACCATCATGAACCGTTTTCATCCAGACTGAGCCTCGCTCTTTCCTCGCTTTATGACTGACCGCACCTCACAGAATTGGTTGATGCCCGCGAAGACGTTTCTTGATCGACACGTAGGGCCGACAGAGGCCGAGATTCGGGAGATGCTGAACGTCCTCGGGTTCCCATCGTTGGAGACGTTGGTCCATGCCACGGTCCCCGAGGACATTCGCCTTCATGAGTCGCTCGACTTGCCGGCCCCACGGAGCGAGCAGGAGGTTATAGCCGACCTCCGGCGCTTGGCCCAAAAGAATCACGTGTTCCGTTCGTTTATCGGGATGGGGTATTACGATTGTCACACGCCCCCGGTCATTCTTCGGAACATGTTGGAAAATCCGGCATGGTACACCCAGTACACGCCCTACCAGGCAGAAATTGCCCAAGGACGCCTGGAAGCCCTTCTCAATTTTCAAACGATGGTGGCTGATCTCACGGGCCTCCCTTTGGCCAATGCGTCCCTTCTGGATGAAGGGACCGCCGCAGCGGAAGCCATGGCCATGTGCAAAGCCATCACCGGCCGGCAGGCGTTTTTCGCTTCGGAAGAGTGTCATCCGCAAACGCTGGCCGTGGTCCGGACTCGCGCCGCATCGCTCGGTCTCCATTTGGATATCGGCACGGTCGATGAGATCGACTGGGAACAGGCGTCGTATGGCGGGCTCCTCCTGCAATATCCCACCACGGACGGCACGTTTCGCAATTGCCACGATCTGGTCCGGCGAGCCCATGACGCGGGCACCCAGGTCGTCGTGGCCACGGACCTGCTCGCGCTGACCCTCTTCAAACCACCGGGAGAATTCGGTGCGGATATCGCCGTGGGATCCAGCCAGCGCTTCGGGGTTCCTATGGGATTCGGAGGCCCGCATGCCGCGTTCCTGGCCACGCGCGAAGACTACAAGCGCCAAATTCCCGGACGAATCGTCGGCGTGTCCAAAGATAGTCAGGGGCGAACGGCGTACCGGCTGGCGTTACAGACTCGGGAGCAACATATTCGTCGCGACCGGGCCACGAGTAACATCTGTACGGCTCAAGTCCTGTTGGCCAATATTGCCGGCATGTATGCCGTGTATCACGGCCCAGACGGGCTGAAACGCATTGCCGAGCGCGTCCACGGCTTGACCCTTGTCCTCGCCGAGGGCTTGACCCGTCTCGGGTGTCGCGTTCCGGACGAGCACTTTTTCGATACGTTGCGGGTGTCCACCGGCGTGCTCCCGGCGGACCGGATCCGCGACCGGGCGGAGCAGCATCGTCTCAACCTTCGAGAATTTGCAGACGGTTCCTTCGGCATCGCATTGGATGAAACCACGACCCTGGATGACGTGGAGACACTCTGGAAAACGTTTTCAAAAGACGGGCAGGTGTGGTTTACGGCAAAAGAACTGGCGGAAACGCGCTCCGTCTCCCTGCCGGCCCTTTTTGCCCGCACAATCCCCTTTCTGACTCACGAAGTCTTTCACCGGTATCATTCCGAACACGAGCTGCTCCGCTACATGCATCGTCTCCAGTCGCGAGACCTTTCGCTGGTCCATTCCATGATTCCCCTGGGCTCCTGCACCATGAAACTCAACGCGACGACGGAGATGCTCCCCGTGACGTGGCCGGAATTCAGTCGCATGCATCCGTTTGCCCCTCCGAAACAAACGGAAGGGTACACCCAATTGTTCCAGGAACTGGAGACCTGGCTCTCGGAAATCACGGGGTATCCGGCAATCTCGCTCCAACCCAACGCCGGCTCCCAAGGGGAATATGCCGGGCTGCTGGTTATTCGGGCGTATCACGAAAGCCTCGGCCAAGGGCACCGGAACACGTGTCTGATCCCGGCGTCGGCTCACGGGACCAATCCCGCGAGCGCGGCGATTGCCGGCCTGAAAGTCGTTCCCGTGGCCTGTGACGAACGCGGAAATATCGATCTTGTCGATTTGCGCGCCAAGGTCGGCCGCCACCACGATACGTTAGCCGCTCTCATGGTGACCTATCCTTCGACGCATGGGGTCTTTGAAGAAACGATTCAGGAAATCTGTCGAATCGTGCACGAGCACGGCGGCCAGGTCTATATGGACGGCGCCAACATGAACGCGATGGTCGGGCTGTGCCGGCCGGCCGACATCGGCGCCGACGTCTGTCATCTCAACCTGCACAAGACCTTTTGTATTCCCCATGGCGGGGGCGGACCCGGGATGGGGCCGATTGCCGCCGCCGCGCACCTGGCTCCGTTTTTGCCCGGACATCCGATCCGCGACACGGGTGGAGCACACGGCATCGGACCGGTCTCCGCGGCCCCCCAGGGGAGCCCGAGTATCTTGCCGATTTCCTGGGCCTTTATTGCCCTCATGGGTTCAAAGGGCTTGACCCGGGCCACCAGCGTCGCCATTCTCAATGCCAACTACATGGCCAAGCGACTGGAAAAGGATTTTTCCATCCTGTACACCGGAAAGGGCGGCCTATGCGCCCATGAATTTATTCTGGATTTGCGACCGTTCAAGAAGTCCGCCGGCGTTGAAGTGGAAGACGTCGCCAAACGCCTCATGGACTTTGGATTCCACGCCCCGACCATTTCATGGCCCGTGGCCGGTACGATGATGATTGAACCCACGGAAAGCGAGTCCAAATCGGAACTCGATCAGTATTGCGATGCGCTGTTGACGATTCGACAAGAGATCAGGGATGTTGAAGAAGGGCGCCTCCCGCGAGACGACAATCCCCTGAAACATGCCCCGCATACGATTGAAGACGTCACGAGACCGGACTGGAATCATGCCTACAGCCGCGAACGGGCGGCCTTCCCCCTGCCCTGGCTCAGGGACTTGAAATTCTGGCCCGCCGTCTCACGCATCGACAGTGCGTATGGAGATCGCAACGTCGTCTGCACGTGTCCTCCGATCGAGCAATATCAATAACCTCCGAACACCCTGATTGCAGGGTTCAACCGAAGGCACCATGAAAACGAAATCATCGAACACGCTGCTGTGGGCCATCCTGTCAGGAATTGTTTTCGGAACGATCCTCGGGGGAAACTGGCCGGAAGCCGGACATTCCGTTGCGTTTCTCGGAGAATTGTTTCTCAAGGCCTTATTCGTCCTGGTGGTCCCCCTGGTCATGAGTTCCATCATCGTCGGCGTCACGAGCCTCGGCGACGTACGGCGACTCGGGCCGCTGGGAGGCCGCGCGGTGCTGTACTTCATGACGACCACGGGCATCGCGGTCGTCATCGGGCTGGTCCTGGTCTTACTGATTCAGCCGGGGACCCCGGGATCGGCTGAATCGGCTACCAGTGACATGACCACCGTCTCCGAACGATTGGTAGATAAACCCGACAGCGTACCCGAGCTTCTCCGGACCATCCTGACCGGACTCATCCCGAAAAATCTGTTTTCGGCCATGGCCAACGCCGACGTCCTGCCGCTGATCATTTTTTCTTTGGTGTTCGGCGGGATCCTGACGACGGTCGGAGAACGGGGCAGGCTCGTCATTCAAGTCGTTGAAGGCGTGAACGAAGCCATCATGGCCATGGTCCACTTGCTGATGTGGGCTGCACCGGTCGGAATCGGCGCACTGATTGCCGGCCGTTTGGGCGAGGCGGGAGGGTTCAGCGGCTTTTGGCCGCAATTGGTGCAATTAGGCGCCTATGCCGGCACCGTCATTCTGGGCTTGTTGATCCATGGCTTGATCGTGATTCCCCTTCTCCTCCACTTTGTCGGGAAACAGAACGTCCTCACGTACGCACGAAACATCGGGACCGCCCTGACCACGGCCTTCTCCACCAGTTCGAGTGCGGCCACGCTTCCGCTCACCATGGAAGCCGTCATCGAGGAAAACAAAGTTTCGCCGCGAACCGCGCGCTTTGTGCTGCCCCTGGGCGCCACGATCAACATGGACGGCACGGCCCTCTACGAGGCGGTGGCAGCCGTGTTCATTGCGCAGTCCTATGGAATCGAACTCGGGTTCGCCCAGACGGTGATTATCGTGCTGACGGCGACCTTGGCAGCGGTCGGCGCAGCCGGCATCCCCGAAGCCGGTCTCGTCACGATGGTGATCGTGCTCAAGTCCGTCAACCTGCCCATCGAAGGCATTGCCCTCATTCTGGTAATCGACTGGTTCCTGGACCGCTGCCGCACCACGGTCAACGTCTGGGGAGACGCGGCGGGATCGGCCGTGATCGACAGGTTGGAGAATAGGGCCAGAGACGGCAGTGGGTGAACCTGCCGCCCGGTGCCGCAAGCAGCCTTAAAACCCGTAGATGATCCCGATGCCGATGTCGTGTCCGCTGATTCCGACGTCGAACTCGCCGCCCGTCACGTCCCCTTTGAAGGTCGGGTCCTGGGTCGCGAAGTATCGCCAGTCCAGGCTGACGGTGATTGAACGGCCCTCCTCCAAGGGGAACTCATAGCCGAGGCCCGCGCCCACCTGATACGCGAAGACGGTGTCGCTGTCGTCGGCGAGCGACACGCCACCTGCAGACTCCGTATCGAGCGAAATATTAGCAACCCCGAGGCCGCCGCCGACATAGGGTACCCACCTGGACCCGGTATCAAAATCATAGTCCACGTTGGCCATGAAGGCGAGCATCGAAAAACTACCGTTTATTGTATGGGGTGAAGCAGCCACAACTCCACCTTCGAATTCCTCTCGTTGCTCCTGCGTGAGACCAGAATAAATTGTCTCAACTTGCTGAAGTTCGGGACTTCCTGGACCAAGCTTAGTAGGATCAATGCCGAATAGCGGCGCAGCAGCGGTTAATACAATAGTGCCGGGGCTCTTGACGTCCATTTTGTCGGTATTGTGCCTGCGGTAGTCGATCTCGGCCTCCACGCGAAAACCGCTTGGAAAGGCGTAGCCGGCCATGCCTCTCACGGCAAACCCGTTCTTGGTGGTCGCGTTGGCGTTGAGCGGGGTATAAACGCCTCGCTCGGGAGCCGTGACCGCGGAGTCGTTCAGGATACTGAGGCTGCCCCCGATCCCCACGTAAGGCCCATCACCAGCCACGGCACTCGTGCCGAAAGAGACGAGCATCAACGCGAGTGCGGCCAGCACGCCTTTCGTCGCCCTCGAAAAATGCCGCATACCGGGCGGCAAGGCCGGTTCGTGGGAAACGACAACAAATGAGGTATCAGTGCGCATCGCTATTTCCTCCTCGCTTAAGAAAATATATAAAGCATGCCTCACTCATGACGCGAGCCGAAGTTTTGCTCAACATACTTATTTGCCATGCTATAATCAATAGAGAACAGACCATGAGCACGTCTCACACCATAGGATCCCTGGTTCTGGACCGCCTGCACCGGCTTGGGCTGAAGCATATTTTCGGCATCCCGGGCGACTACGTCCTCTCGCTTTTTCAACTGATCGAGGAATCGCCCATCAAGCACGTCGGGACCACCCGCGAAGATTGCGCCGGGTTTGCGGCGGATGCCTATGCGCGGATCCATGGCATAGGCGGGGCCTGCGTCACGTATTGCGTCGGCGGGCTGAATATCGTCAATGCCATTGCGTGCGCGTATGCGGAGCGGTCGCCGGTCGTGCTGCTGTCGGGTTCGCCGGGACTGAAGGAACGCCTGACCACGCCCTTTCTCCATCACATGGTTCGGGATTTTTTCACCCAACGCGACGTCTTCGACAAAGTCACCGTGGCATCCGTGATCCTTGACGATCCTCTCACGGCCGAACGGGAGATCGATCGCGCCCTGACCGCTTTACTGAAATACAAACGGCCGATCTATTTGGAAATTCCTCGGGACATGGTCTTCGCCCCCGTCCGGGTTTCTTCCCCCACGCCTGTTACAACGACCGGTGAAAGCGATCCCATCGCATTAAAGGAAGCCGTCGCCGAAGTGCGTGGCATTCTTTCGGGCTCGGAACGGCCGGTGATTCTGGCCGGCGCGGAAATTTACCGGTTCGGACTCCAGAACGAACTCACGGCGTTGGTTGAACGCATGGGCGTCCCCGTGGCCACGACGTTGCTCGGCAAATCGGTCATTCGGGAGGATCATCCCTTGTACATCGGCGTGTACGGCGGTCTCGTGGGTCGCGACGAAATCCTGGAATTTGTGGACCAGGCCGATTGCCTGCTGACGTTGGGCTCGCTCCTGACCGACGTTGAAGACGTCACGGTCCATCCCACGCTCTTGGCCGCCGGACGGACGATCCATGCCACGGCCGATTCGATTGCCATCAAGCACCATTGCTACGAAGGCGTTCGATTCGAGGACTTCATCCGGGCGCTTTCGACGGCCCCGCTGCCCTCGTTTCTGCCTCGCCCCCTCCCCACTCGGGATCGCGACACATTTGAAGCCCCGTCGCCGGACGTGCCCGTCACCCTTCACAACATGTTCGGATACCTGGACGGGCTGCTGAACGAGCGCACATTGGTGATTGCCGACGTGGGTGAATCGCTCTTCGCCTCCGCGGACCTGCACGTGCGGAAAGGCGCCGAATTTCTTTCTCCGGCCTACTATACGTCCATGGGATTCAGCGTCCCCGCCGCGCTTGGCGCAGGATTCGCCGACCCGTCCCTGAGACCCCTGGTCCTGGTCGGCGACGGCGCGTTTCAGATGACCGGAACCGAACTCTCGACCTGTCTCCGGCACCGGCAAACACCCATTATCATCATTCTCAACAACCGCGGCTATGCGACTGAACGAGAAATTTTAGAAGGTCCGTTTAACGACGTTCACGAATGGCAGTATGACAAAATCTGCGCGTTACTCGGCGGCGGCATCGGTCACCGGGTCGAGACGTTCGGGACCTTTGTGCAGGTCCTGGATTCGGCCATGGCGGATTCCGAACACCTGCACGTCCTCAACGTGATCCTCGACCCCAAGGACCGCTCCACCGCCATGACCCGGGTGGCACGTCGATTAGCCAAACGCCTGTCTCAGCAAAGCCCAGAGCGTTCTTGACCCTATCCCTCCCGTTCCCTTACTCTTTGACGAACACCCCTGGATTCCCGATTACGACTGCGGGAAGGGGACAGGAGAGGGGAAAGGTTTTCCTCGACGGTTGGAATGCCTCCTCTTCTGTCATTCTCGCTGCACGGGTATCAAGTGGGGTGGCTCTCGCAACGCGGGAATCCATCCCCCACGCGTTTTGTGCCTGATGAAACAACAGACGGAAGAAACCTGGATTCCTATAGATCGCCTGGATCCCCGATCAAGTCGGGGACCAGCGTCGGGAATGACAGGAGGGGGAAAGGTCGTCACGACACGAGAGGTCCGTTCATGAAAGCGCAGCTCCATCAATTCAATGCCAAGAAATTCTCTTTTCGGAAAGACCCGGTGCTGGTGCTGGAAAATTTTTGGACCGACAAGGAAATGGAAACCTTTCGGGCGGCGATGACGCATTCGACCTGGACGGGCCTGCTGAACATGCCGGCGGTGTCCCGGGCCTTCCCCGATTCAGGCAATTGGCTGAAGGCTGAAATCGGTTCTCGCGAGCGGCAACTCTTTCTCGACAAATTGTCACTGCCTTGCATCGCGGAGTATATGGAATCCTTTCCCAACATCAGGCAACGGCACGTGAATTTTAATTACTATTCCTATGGCGCCGGAGACTGTCTGCCGACGCATGATGACACGGATGAAGCCTACGCCGCCAACCGTCACCGCCCACCGCCCCTCAGGCGGCTGGCCCTGGTGACTTACGTCCATTCCGAATGGAACACCGATTGGGGCGGAGAACTGATCATCTATCATGCCAAGAAGGACCCGCGCGGGAACCGCGTCCTGGAAGTGGCACAATGCATCGCCCCGCAACCGGGATCGCTCGCCCTCTTTGCCGTGCCCCGCTTCCATCGCGTGTGCCGGGTGGATGCGATGGCGGGTGACCACAAACGGCTTTCGATCGCCGGTTGGTTCATGACTGAACAGTACGCCTGACGCGGGCCGCGTTTTTCCCTGGGGCCTGCTCATCGTCACGGCGGGCTCGGGACTCACGTTTTGCTCAGCCTCACCGATGCACGCCATCACCACTCTTGACTGTCACGTTGCCGGCGAAGCGCTTCGCGTGGTGACGGCGGGATTCCCCGAACCTTCCGGTTCCACCATCCTGGAAAAACGCCAGTATTGCCGGACACACCTGGATCATCTTCGCACGGCGCTCATGTGGGAACCTCGAGGCCATCACGAGATGTATGGGTGCCTGTTGGTCACCCCCACACACCCGCAAGCTGATACCGGGGTGCTGTTTTTTCATAATGAAGGCTACAGCACGATGTGCGGGCACGGGATCATCGGGCTCGTGACGGTCATGCTGGAACAGGGGTTGTTTCCTGCTTCCGTCCCGACCACCACAATCCGATTCGACACCCCCAGCGGTTTGGTGACGGCACAGGCCTCCCTCGATGCAGGCAAGGTTCGAAACGTCGCGTTTCTCAACGTGCCTTCCTTTGTTCTTGCCGTGGAGCAGACGGTCCGGGTTCCGGGCATCGGTTCGGTTAACTATGATCTCGCCTTTGGCGGGGCGTTCTATGCCTTTTGCCGGGCGGAGGCGCTGGGCCTCACCCTCGAGCCCAAACATGCAGGACGACTCCAAGCCCTGGGCCTCGCCATCAAACAGGCCATCATGGCCGAACGCACCATTTCCCACCCCACGGAGCCAGAACTTGGCTACCTCTATGGCACGATCTTTGTCGGCCCTTCTCGCACGCCCGAAGGGGACCTGCGGCAGACGGCCATCTTTGCCAATGGCGCATTGGATCGATCTCCGACGGGAACCGGAGTCAGCGCACACCTGGCACTCCTCCACGCCAAAGGGACCCTGCGGGTGGGACAATCCCTGCGGTTTGAAAGCATTTTGGGCACGCTGTTCGGAGGAAAAATCGTGGAGGAGACGCAACTGGGCCCGTACCCGGCGATTATTCCGGAAGTCGAAGGCCACGCCTGCCTCACGGGCCGTCACGAATTCATGATCGATCCGGACGACCCATTAAAAGACGGGTTTTTATTGGGTTAGGATTTCCAGAGCGTCAGAGGCGATAAACCTTGACTGCACAGGACAGGCGTTCACTCAATGAGCAACGGTCGGGTTTGCCAAAGCATGCGAGGTAGGCTTTACCCTAATTCAAGAAAAGCTGCCTCCGTATTGCTCTCGAAATCATGAAGTTCAGAATGATGATTTTGAAGGAGGGCCACGACATCCATAGTGGTGCAATTCCCGCGTTGAATCCAAATCACTTTAGGGGGAGATCCTAATACAAAACTCATTTGGTGGAAATCCGCATCTTTGGATACAATGACAAATCCATGGGTTTTGGCATAGGACCAGACAGCGTCATCGTCAGCTTGCGCCAGACCAATTTCCCGGACATGAGTGGATCCAGGAAACAGGGTCGCAAGGAGACCGACAAGACGCGGTGAGAGATTTTCGTCAAAGAGGAGATTCACTCGGGAGGCACCGACACGAATTTCCGTTCTCGGTCGGCAGCAAAGGCCAGGCAGGCCTTGATATCTTCAGGCTCCAGATCAGGAAAATCGGCGAGAATTTCTTGCTCAGTCATGCCGGCAGCAAGATATTCGAGTATGTCATAGACGGTGATCCGGAAGCCTCGAATACAAGGTTTCCCCCCTCGTTTTCCAGGTTCCATCGTGATGCGTTCGCGATAAGACATGGTTTTCAGTTTACAAGGGCCATTCTTTTGGGTCAACGATGGATGATTACGTGCGCTTACGAGAAGGCTGTTTCGTTCTTCATCTTGAGACAAACCGCCTGGAGGCCGATGATGGTCTTGGCATCTTTGATGGTGCCGTCCTTGATACGATCCATGGCTTGGGCAAGCGGCATTTCGATGATCTCCAGTACTTCATCCGCTCCCAGGTTTTGCGTGCCCGGGGAGAGGTCTCTCCCGACAAAAATGTGGATGATTTCATTGGTAAAGCCCGGCGTGGTCAAGAAGCTCAGGATCGGCTCCAACCGCCCGACCTTGTAGCCGGTTTCTTCTTCCACTTCCCGAGCCGCGCAATCCTTGGGGTCTTCGCCGGGATGCAGCTTGCCCGCGGGGATTTCATAGATGAAGCTTCCGACGGCATGACGATATTGCCGGACCATGACCACCGTCCGGTCGTCTTTCATCGGCACGACGGCCGCGGCCCCGGGATGGGTGATGACCTCAAGGTCGGCCGTGGCCCCATTCGGCAGGGTCACCGTCTCCACGGACAGATCGATGATTTTTCCTTTATAGATCAGCTTCTTCATCGTGAACCATACCCTGCATTCATGGAACGAACGGGGTTCTCACTCATGCCGGCGGCTTGGGCTTTTTATAAAAGGGAAGGGCGACCACTCGTGCGGGCACTCGCTTGCCTCGAATCTCGACGTCGAACGCCGTGCCGGACGTGGTATAGGCGTGGTCCACGTACCCCAAGCCAATGCCTTTTTGCAGAATGGGAGACAGGTTCCCGCTGGTCACCGTTCCGATCGGTTTGTCCTGAGCAAACAATTTCATATCGTGACGGGGCACGGCTTTTTCCAATAATTCGAATGCCACCAGGCGTTGTGATAGTCCTTGTTCGACTTGTTGTTTGAGGACAGTCTCGCCGATGAAGGCGCCCTTGGCAAAGCTCACGACCCATTTGGCGTTGGCCTCGATAGGGGTGATCGCCTCGGTCAGGTCATTGCCGTACAACAAATATCCCATGTCGAGCCGCAACAGATCCCGTGCGCCCAACCCGGCGGGCTTCAGGCCGAACGCCTCTCCGGACTGCATCAGTCGATCCCACACGAGACGAACCTGCGTCGCCGGCACGTATAATTCATACCCGAGCTCTCCGGTATAGCCGGTTCGCGTAATCAGACAATCGGCGCCACCCACCGTCTCTCGCAGACATTGTCGCGGCTTCAGCCCATCGAGTGATGCTTCCACGTGCGCCTGCAACAGCGACTTTGAGGCAGGCCCTTGCAGAGCCAGTTGAGCCAGATCTTCCGATTGATCCACGATGCGAAGACGCCCCTGTTCTTCACTCTGCTGTTGGAAAAGCCAACGTCTGATCTTGTCGAGATTCGACGCATTCACACACAGCAGAAACTCCTCCGCACCCAACCGATACAGGAAAATATCGTCTTTGACGCCCCCGTCAGAGTTGCAAATCATCGAGTACTGGGAACCCATCGGCTTGACTCGTTGCACGTCATTGGTGGTCACTCGCTGAAGGAACGGCAACGCCCCGGGGCCCTCTACGTGAAGGCGCCCCATGTGACTCACGTCAAACAAGCCTGCCGTCGTGCGGACCGTGTGATACTCATCGAGGACGCCTGAATACTGGAGGGGCATGGCCCAGCCGGCAAAATCCACGAGTCTGGCCTTCCGGGCCACGTGGGCCTCATGCAGGGAGGTCTGTTTCATGTGCGAGAGTAATCGGAAGTCGGGCAGACGAATCCCTCTACCTCCCCTAATCCCTCCTTACAAAGTGTTGTGTCCCGTGAGATTCTGTAACAAGTGCAAAGGGGCCTGATAGTTGAGGCACCTTAACCGGGTGCGATTGTAATTGTCCACCACCCGGGTGATAAAGGCGTTCCGCTCGGCGTGACTCCGAAACCGATTGCTGCAATGGGCCCGGAGCGGGGGCTGGCTCTGTAACGCGTCACTCAGCCGCCGGTTAAAGCGTTCCACCATGCCATTGGTCTGCGGATGATAGGGCCGGATCAGGCGATGAGTGATCCCATGCGCCCGGCACACGTGAGCCAGGCGATGCGTGCCGCTCGGCTGGCCCGCCGGTTTGCCTTGCTTGTGCACGGCAAACCGATCGGTAAACGCGCCATCATTATCGGTCAAGATGGTGTGCACTTTGTGCGGAAACGCGGCCAGGAATTCTTCGACGGCCTGCGTCACCGTGGCGGCCGTCCGCCGGGCCAGCACCTTGACCCAGACATAGCGGGTGGCGCGGTCAATGGCCACGAACACATAACTGGGTTGCTTCTGTCATTTGCTTAACACTTTCAGATCCAGATGAATGTAGCCGCAGGGGGTGGCCGCGAACCGCCCCACCGGCGGCGCGTCGGGGGAGGCGGGGGGCAACCGCGCGACGCCCAGCCGCACCAAGCAGCGATGGATCGCGCTCCGACTCAAGGGCGTCGCACTGCAGCGGTTCAGGACCTCCGTGACATCGTCGAGGGACAACCGCAATTGGGTGCGCAATTCGGCGATAAGGGCTTCCTGCTCGGGGGAGGTACTGGCATGGAGCTGGTGCCGGACATGGGAGCCATCGTGGACCCGGCCGGCGCGCTTCCATTTATAGATGGTGGTCACAGCGACCCCGAGTTCCCGGGCCAAGGTCGCGGCGCTTTTGGGGGCGGTCTGGATGTAGCGGCGGGTGGCGGGAGTCGTGCGAGCTAACTTATGCAGTTTGATGTCCATGGGTCCTCCTCTGGTGGACATAGTCGATGCCACGCATGATAGCAGAAGAGTCTAGGGAATCACACGGGACAGTACAATAAAGGAGGGGAAGGGAAGAGCGGGAATTGTCAGCGAATGAGTGAACATGTACGTCCCGTGAAAAAGCGAAAAGAACGACTCCTTACCGGAGATCCATGAGTTCCACTTCAAAAATCAACGTGGCGTTCGGAGGAATGATTCGACCCGCGCCACGACTGCCGTATCCGAGATGGGACGGAATGAGCAACTTGCGTTTCGTTCCGATTTTCATGCCCACGACCCCTTCATCCCAGCCTTTAATGACTCGACCGGCACCCAATCGAAAAGAAAACGGGTCCCCGCGGTCCACCGAACTATCGAACTTCGTTCCATCTTCCAGCCACCCCGTATAATGGACGATCGCGGTTTCTCCCACGTGAGCCTCCCGGCCGTCGCCCGTCACCAGATCGATGTATTGCAGTCCGGAGGACGTCTTGAGGGGTTCAGGTTCTGCTCCGAGAACCGTTCCCGGCCCTTGAAGAAAGAATGATCCACTCATCATCACGACCCATACCCATGTTCTGATGTTTTTGAACGGCATTTCCTTTCGTTCCTTTCGTTTCGCTGATGGACTCACTCCGTCGAAGCCTGTCTCCGCTCCCCGGTTAGATCCCCAATGGAGACCGTCGGGGACAGGGCTTGTCCCCACAGGCCGTCAGCTATGTCCCGGACCTTGACCCGGGAGGAGATCTCTCTCGGGGAACGGCTCGGCAAATAACGCCGCACTCGCGGTATACCCATGGATAAAATTTTTCCCGCCCACCGGCCCGATTTCTCCGGCGGCAAAAAACCCCGCGACCGGAATCCCTTCGGCCTGTCGTTGGAGGGCCGCAATATCATGATTCGGTTCGGCGAAAAATCGCCGGCCCCGGCCGTTACAACTGAACAACAGGGCACCCTTGAGAGGAGAATGCGGGTAGTCCAGGCGATCCTGAGCCAGCAATAAATTGAGATCTTCACTGGCGGCCTGCGGATCCCTCACGTGAAATTGAATCGTCTGCCCTTCCTTGACGATATCGGAAATCGCCACACCTCCGGATCGTTGATCAGCTCCCAGCAGCCCCCGAATAAGAAAATCGCCCCGGTTGAATCGTTCGCGTTGCTCATCAAACGCCACGCCCACCTGCACCGCCATGGCGACCTGCTTCCCCCGTTCCGGTCCCAAGCCTTGAAGCGTCTCCTGGAGACGTTCCAGGGTCGGCATCCCCCCCAACTCATAGATAATATTTTTTTCGGCTTTGGTGACCACGTACCGCTCCCCAATGGGCTGACACCCCTGAGACACCAGGGTTCGAATCCACACCGGTCCCCACAGCGCCACCCCAACGAGGCCTTCCTCCACGATCCTGTCGTTGAGTACCAACCGATTTTCGCCCAGATCCATCCCTCCGCTCGCAATGCCCCCAATCGCAGGGGCACCCGGGCAGCGTTCCTCCATTTTCTCAAACACGTCTTCGATGGGCGTGGAAAAGGGATCGGCAAACACCAGAAACGTCGGCCGATCCGACAGCGATTCCAATTCCTGCGGCCACCCCTCATGGATATAGGAGGATTGTTTTTCCTTTTCATGGAACGTCAAATGAAAAGGGACTATCCGTACCGCGGGCAACTGTGTCGCCCACAAGATCACCACCGACTTGTTTTCGTATTCCTCGGACGGCCCGATCACGCCTTCGCCCATACAGCCGACCATCACTTGTGGGGTTAACTGCCGGTGGAGCGTCTCGACCAATTCACGTGAGGCGCCCGCATAATGCGGTGAAAAAAACAGGCAGATCAAATCAGGGGAAGTCCGGCCGAACGCCTCCCGGACGGATGTGATTAAGGCCTGAGCCGCCTGGCCTGCGCCCGATTCACGGGCTATGGCTACATGGAATTGCATGGTGCATTTCACCGTATCAAAAGGAACCTCTGATTTCTTGTGATAGCGGGATGCAGGGCAAGGCGTCCCGCAGCGAATCCCGAGGCTTATCAAACGAGATAGGCGAGGGTTGAGCGAGGACACAACGCCGCCATGCGCCCGATAGTGCAATAAAGCAGAGGTTCCGGAAGTCTAACAGCGGGTCCGCACGAATGTCCACCGGAAACGCCAGGATCGTCGGGAACAACGATCGTTGTTCCCTCCGACTATCGTATTCTCATACGTCCGAATCTGACGTAGACACGTGGTAGGGTGACAGCATCTCACGAAAAACACGAAAGAAAGGAAGTGGCATGCTGATACCCTCATCGACCCCTTACGAACAACACCTCATGTTCTGCTATCTCGCGAATGCCGCCTCACGTCTTCCTTACCACAGTAAGGAAGCGGAGAAGCTCATCGAGTGGGTTGCCGACAACGCCGACGAACTGAACCTCGATGGCATGGTCCAACCGCCACGCCGTCAGTCGTTCAGGGACGAGCGCAAAGCGGGTCCGTCCAAACAAGAGTGGCAGGCTCTCCTCAAGATCCTCGAAGGCAAACGCTCGACGACAAAAAACGCACCTGAAGATGTGACGGCACGGCGAATCCAGAGACTTGGCAAGACGACGGGACTCTCTCCAATGGACATGGATATCCTCAGTTTCATGCTCCGTTGCGAGACACAGCCGCTCATCGAGTCGATGATCGACGAAGTGTTCGACATGAGGAGCCGGCGGAAAATGGCCAAGCTGAATGTCAAGGGTATCTTTCTCCGTTATCTCCTCGACAGGTCAGTCGATACGATCCTTAGCCGCTTCAAGCCCGACGGCCCACTCCTTCGGTCAGGACTGCTCTCCATCGATAGTGACGGAGACGTCAACCTCATGGACCGGTTGCACCGGCTGGCCGTCACCTCAGGCGACGCCGACCTGGACCCGACTCGTCTGTTGCTGGGTGCTACCACTCCGAGCGAACTCGAGTGGTCGGACTTCGACCACCTTGCACGAGATCGAGACCACGTCGAAGGGTTGCTGAAAGGCGCACTGCGGAGCGGTGCCTCAGGCGTCAACATTCTTTTGTACGGGCCTCCCGGGACAGGCAAAACCGAGTTCTGCAAGGTGCTGGTCAACAGGCTTGAAGCAACGCTCTACAGCATTGGTGAATCCGACGAAGACAAAAGAGAACCGAGCCGGAAAGAGCGGCTGAACGAATTGAAGTTGGCCCAATGCCTGGTTGGCCGAGACCGGGAGTCGATTCTCCTCTTTGACGAGATGGATGACTTGCTTTCGGGTTCACGCTCAGGCGGGGTGGGGTTCTTCTTGGGGTTCTCCCACGGGGACCGGCAGGGCGAATCAAAAGTGTTCATGAACCGGCTGCTCGAACAGAACGCCACACCTACCCTGTGGACCACCAACCTCACCGACGAGATCGATCCAAGCATCCTGCGCCGCATGATGTTCGCCATGGAACTGCGCATGCCGCCGCCCAAGGTCAGGGCGCGGATCTGGGCCAGACAACTATCTCGTCACGGCATCGAGGCGTCCGCAAAAGACGCGCTCGCCCTGGCAACGGAGTTCGACGCGACGCCAGGCGTGGCGGCCGGAGCCACGGCTGCTGCGAAACTTGGAGGCGGAGGTCTGGACGCGGTGCGCCACGGCGTGCGCAACCTGTCTCGGGTCCTTTCGTGTGAGAAACCGTCACAACGATTGCCGGAACAATTCGACCCGACCTTCATCCGAGCGGATCAAGATCTGATCCGGCTCGCCGACCGGCTCGTGAAAAAGGATGAGCGACGATTCTCGCTCTGCTTGCAGGGACCGCCGGGCACGGGCAAAAGTGCGTTCGTCCGCTACCTTGCCGAACGACTGGGCATGGAGATCATGCAGAAACGAGCCTCCGATCTGCTTTCCATGTGGGTCGGGGGAACGGAAAAGAACATTGCCAAGGCCTTTGCCGAGGCACGCAGCCAGGAGGCTTTCCTCGTGTTTGACGAAGCCGACTCGTTGCTCGCCGACCGGCGTATGGCCCAGAGGGGCTGGGAGATCAGCCAAGTCAACGAGATGTTGACCTGGATGGAAAGCTACCCGTTGCCTTTTGCCTGCACGACCAACTTCGTCGAGAAACTCGACCCGGCCACGTTGCGCCGCTTCACGTTCAAGATCAAACTCGGCTACCTCACCACCGACCAGGCAGCGGAAATGTTCCGCGCTTACTTCAACCGTACGCCCCCAAAGGAACTCGCGGCTCTCTCGGTCCTGACTCCCGGCGATTACGCCGTCGTCCGCAGGGCAGTCGAGGTGCTGGATCTTTTGCAAGATACACAGGCCCTCGTCGATATGTTGCGCACCGAATGCGAGGCCAAACCCGATCAGACCAGAAAGAGCGGCTTTCTGACGTGAACGTCCAACCTGACCGGACGCGACCCTTTTCCCAATCACTCCCCCCTTGAGGGGGAGTCGGTGAGCCAAGGGCGCAGCCCACAGGCGAACCGGTGGGGGGTAGTCAAGGAAGTGCAATATGTGGCAGCCCCATCCATGGCGTTGCATCCCCCTGGTGCATCTGCTAAAGCCTGCCCTGAGCGTAGTCGAAGGGGACCTGCAAGAGGAGACACCGGAATGCGCTACGAACGCGCAAAAGACATCGTGCGATTAGCCATGCGCCTGCAAGGCTCAAGGGGCGGCATGACTCTCGACGACGTCCGGACCGAATTCTCCATCAGCCGGCGGACGGCGGAGCGACTGCGCGACGCGGTCGATGAGGCGTTCGGACCGCTGATCCCGGTGGAGGACAGGGATGAAAGGAAACGGCATTGGCGGTTGCAATCACCCGTCTTGCAGCATTTCGTCTCCGTCTCGGCCGAGGAATTGACGGAACTCTCATCCGCGGCCGAGACATTGGAGCGCGCAGGCCTGGATGAACGCGCAACCCTGTTGCGTGATCTGGCCGCCAAGTTTCGGGCCACGTTGTCCGACAAATCGCTACGCCGGCTTGAGACTGATTTGGAAGCGCTCATGGAGGCCGAGGGCTTGGCCATGCGCCCGGGACCTAGACCCCGACTTGCCGAGGGCCTGCTGGCGATCCTGCGCGAGGCCCTCAAGGCCTGCCGTGTGGTCACGTTCCGTTATCGCGCACAATCAACTGGGCGACGCAGTCCTCGGCGCGTCCAGCCCTACGGCCTGCTCTACGGGAACCGCGCGTTCCTGGTAGGCCGAACCGATCGTGGCAATGACATGCGACTCTGGCGTCTCTCGAACATGAGCGAACCGGAGATGACCGATGAGACGTTCACCCGCGACCAGGATTTCGATCTCCGAACGTATGCCAAGCGTTCGTTCGGCGTCTTCCAGGAAGAACCCATGGAAGTCGTCCTGCTCTTCGACGCCGGGGCAGCACCGGACGCAAAGACGTTCCTCTTCCATCCGGACCAGACCACCGTCAAGAACAAAGACAAATCGCTGACCGTGCGGTTCAAGGCAGGGGGCATCAACGAGATGTGCTGGCACCTGATCACGTGGGGAGAGGGCGTCACAATCGAGCAGCCCGCCAGGCTCCGCCAACACCTGGCCAACATGTGCGCGTCCCTCGCGGCGCATCATGCCGATTGACTCATGGAATCCGTGAACGGAAAAAGAACATCTTCGAGAACTTGGAGGAGCAATGCCAACCAGTAAAACCAGTGAGTACCAACAACATCTGTTCAACTTTTATTCGGTCCTAAAGGCAAAGCTGAAATTCTACAGGGATGCGAAACGGCGTCTGGACCGTTTCCATTCGACTGATTTCAACGTCTTCAAGTGGATTGAACCCGAGAACAAAGATCTCCTGCCAGAACAAATTCGCCGCTTTGAAAAGCGCCGTTCTGCCATCATTGCAGACTTGCTCAAGCCATCAGGTTCGCATGGGCAGAAACGTAAATTTCTCGACGCCTTTCTTCGCCAGATCGAGAAGGATGATTTATGCGATAAACAACTACGTCAAGTCGCTACCGAATACCGCATCGAAAATCCTGAAGGTTATATCGACGTTCTTGTTGACTTTCAAGCTTTCGTGATCGCCATCGAGAACAAGCCTTGGGCTGATGACGGGGATGCACAATTGAGTAACTACCACGCTTATCTTGAGGATACGTATAAGGACCAGTTTTGCCTTATCTACCTCACCCAGAAGGACAGACTACGGCCGACGTCCAAATCCATAGAGGAAGACAAGTGTTCCAAGCTTATTCAGAACCGCAAGTTACTCCTCCTTTCATACAATCCCGACATCCTGAAATGGCTGGAGGAATGTTGCCGACTATGCGAATCCGATAAATTCAGATGGTTCCTGCGCGACTTCATGGATCACATAAATGGAGGGCAATCGATGGCAAGTCAAAAGGAGCAAGAAATTATTCTCGCACATGCTCTGGAAGAAAAAAATCTGGAGACAGCGCTGGATGTTGGCTTTGCGTTTGATGATCTTCGCAAGGAAATAATCGTTGGCTTTCTGAAGAAGCTCGAAAATTTTGTCTTAGCCAGCCTTCCTGATTCGTCGCGATGGTACGTCAACGACGAGACGCTCCGCCACTCCCCCTTAAAAGAGCAGTGCATCTTCAGCTTCGGGAAAAAATCATGGGGAGAGCGATATGGAGTAGGACTTCAGCCTTATGAGGATAAACTCATAATTGGGGTATGGAGGCAACCGACTGAGTCTGCTGTGCGAATTGATTGCCTCAAGGAAACTTTAGATAAGAAGCTCAAGCCAGGGTCGAGTTCCAGGGATTGGGAGTGGTGGTGCTATCTGGCTCCCTACCGAAATTGGAATACAACGGAGATACTTATCAAGCTGCACAATGGTGAGGGTGTCAACGATATCGGTCAAGAGCTTGTGGGTATCATCAAGGAGGCGGAACCCATCATCGACGCGCACGTTCAGGTATCTTCATCATGAAAAGGTGGCATACAGAACTTCCGTTGATGCTTCGTCGATGGAAAGAAGAATTTGTCCATCCTTGACGTTTGGCATTATTGTTTATTTTTTTACGTTTCTTGCAAAATTTTATTTTATTAAAGTTTGCAACAAATTGTACAATATTTACATTTCGTAAAGTTTTGTACATTTTGTAAACTTTGTTACATATTGTAATGTTTCAACAACGAATAGCCTCGCTGTCGGGTTACGCTGCGCTAACCCGACCTACCCTGACTACAAAGATTCTGGATTCCCGATTACAAACGTCGGGAATGACAGAACAAAAAAAGCAGATTCCTCGCGAGGTTCTTCGCGTTGCTCAGGAATCCTTCATCGCCTGCACACCACGAGATGAAAAGAAAGAGACCCTGGATTCCCGCGTTCGCGAGAATGACAGATAAAGCAAAGGCAAAGACTCTGGATTCCCGATTAGATCCTTGATTAAGAATGTCAAGGACAAGCGTCGAGGATGACAGGAGAGGTAGTCGGGAATGACGGAAGGAGGCTCTTTTCGTATCAATGACTACTGTCGCCAGGCCAAGCCGGTTCAGGGTTCTTCACTCGGTCTGGAAGGTAAGATGAAATCGTTCTCAAACACTTTGTACGGCGACGCGGACAAGCCTACGCGCGCATAGACTCCCTGGGCGACGGCGTTGTCCTGTTCCACGTATAAACGAATGCCGGCGACGTTGCCCTGGCGTTCTGCTTCCTGTAATACGTAGTCGTACAACGTTTTGAACACGCCGTGTCGTCTCCATTCTTTTTGGACGTACACGCTTTGCAGCCACCAGAAGACCGCATTCCGCCAATCGCTCCATTCAAAGGTGATCAGCAACTGCCCGATCGTCCGCCCGGTGGGCCGGTGCTCCATCACCACGTAAAATCCCTTGGCGGAGTCGGCCAATATCGATTCCACGCCGGCCTGGAGGAGGGTCCGTTCCAATTGTCTGCCCTCCGTTTCCCATGCGAGAGCCATGTTAAACGTGACTAACGACTCAAGGTCACGGGGTTCGGCCAACCGGATATGGAAATCTGAATGGTTCATGGTCGGACCATGGAAATTTGTCCAGTACTGCCTCAGTGTCTACCTCCCCTTCGCCCCTCCTTACTAAAGGAAGGGAACAGAAGAAGTGGCCCTGCCTCCTAAGTCGAAGAGGGAGATGCCTTTCCCGAGACAAGCCTAGGGAAGCGGTCGGACGGGAGGTTCGACTGCCAGCCACCCCCGAGGCGGTCGATACAGCCCCGCGGAGAATTCCAATTTCATGGCCTCTTCGGGACGCAGCTTGACGCGGTGGACCTTCGATTCCCCCACGAAAGCCAAATAGCCCGTAAAGGGGTGAATGGCCGTCGGCACGAACACCATGATGAGTGAATCGTCTTTGGCAATTTGGAGTATCCCGGGGGCGGTGCCCATCAGAAATCCGATTGCCCACAGGCCGGTGCGGGGAAACGGAAACACGACCACCGTACTTTGGCCGAATCGTTCCCGGAATTGAAATACGTCGGTCATCCCCTTGAGTGTGTAATAGATACTTCTCACCAAGGGTATCCGTTCGAACAGTTCGTCCACCCTTTTCACGAATCGTTGCCCGACGAGGCGGGTTCCCAGCATCCCCGCCCCCAAAATGACCAGGAGTAACAGCGCAATCCCCGCTCCCGGAATTTCAAACGTCATCACGGGGCCCAGCAGATCCACCCACAGGCCATCCAACGTCACGAACAAGGTGGACAGAATCAGGAAGGTTCCCCAAGCCGGGACGACGACAAATAATCCCGCGACGAAATATCGTTTGAGTTGATGAAGTCGACTGCGCTTATCCATTCGTCACGTCCAACCGGAACACACGCCCGTTCACCCTGACTCCCTTGAGTCGCCTTGCAATCCATCGACGTATTAACTAGTGTATGAAAGACGGCAGTGGAAAACAACTACACAAACGGGAAAGGGATTTCATGAGTCCTGACGGCGATTCATCCCCGGCGATGCCTCTCGACCCCACGCTTCTGGAGATTTTATGTTGCCCGGAGACCAAGCAGGCGATGACGCTCCTGGATGCCGCCTCCCTCGAAATCCTGAACCGAAAAATTACGAATGGGGAATTGCAGAATACGGGTGGGAACCTGGTGAAAGAGCCCCTCGATGGCGGATTGATCCGAAGCGATAAAAAAGTCACCTATCCGATCAGGGAGACGATTCCGATCATGCTCATCGAGGAAGGGATCCCCATCGACGGCATCCTGTAAGCCGGAGACTTCTTCTCACGTCACTTCCCAAGCAGGCTCACTCGCGGTCAGGCTTGCTCCTGCGAATCGGAGGCTCGCTCACCCCTCCACAACCACCACACCGAGCGAAGCAACTGGATACACACGTAGACGGAGAGAGCGAGTAATAAGGCATACAGCCACAGAGACTTGGCTGGCCATTGTTCCGGCGCGTGCAGCAAGAGGGCCAAGGCGATATGCCCCCCCAAGCCAAGACAGACGGCGAAAATAATCCACTCTCTTATCCAGCGTGACTTGAATCTGTCAGCGGCAAACATCAAGTCCTCTCCGTCAGGACGGCACGGGGTCCGTCCCCTATATGAGGGGGGGACATGCCGCCCGGAAATGCCGGCACACTGGACACCGTTAGACCGGGCTTTTAGCCGATTCGATTTCCGTGGCCGTAATCAAACTCGTGAGGTAATCGGTCACGAAGATCAGCGCTTCTTCCCTTCCATCAGCCCTCCTGCCCTTTTCTCGTCGTTGGACGGACAATTCATGATCGAGATCCGATTTGACGTCGCCTAATAATTTGTGCAGGGAAGCTGTCGTGAGATTCTGGTCCACGTCTTCAAACTCCTGGCATCGATCAAGCACCCAATTGAGCCCTTCCACTCGCCCCAAATACCGATCGTGGTCAGCCGAATCGATTCGAGCCATGATCGTGGAAAACGCCTGTGCTTCATAGATCAGGTTGTAAAAACTTGACATCGCTCGATGTAACGTTGAGTTCATTGTACCTCCTAAATTCCTCCTGAAAAACCGGACTCCGGACAACGGGTCAGGTAAACAATAACGGATGAAATTCTGCCATAAAGCCGTAATACAGGGGAGCAAACTCCTTCAAGCTGTGGGGACTGGTTTCCTTTAAGCGTTTAAAAAAGAAAATCTGCTGACAGGCATCAATTTGCTCGAGAATGGCCGAAAGCTGGGTGATGGAAATCGATTTCGAGGGGATGCTCAACACATAATGAACCAACCGTTCGACAAATTGTTGAGTCACGTACTCCGTCCTGAGATACTCATCGGGTACCTTCCCGGTTTCCAGGAGTTCCCAAAAGGGAATGGCCCGGGCTGAAAAAGGAACGGGATCAGGAGGAGAGACAGGGACGGCACGGGGGCCGTCTCCTACTGTGGGTGTGCGCTCTATTCCGGTTTCTCCCATATCTCGGGATCGCGTCTTTCGTCACGGTGTCTGGATGAGAGCAAAAAGATCTCTTTAGGATACACCATTTAGAGAAGGAATCTAAGCAAATTTTTTGGGGGTCTCTTCTCCATACACGGTTTTTCAACAAAAAAAAGCCGGAGGTCCGAAAACCTCCGGCTTTTTTTACAAACCACTCTACCGGCTCTTACAGCCAGGTAGCGCGTTCGGCTGGCCGAATGTAAATCGGCTCTTCCACTTGCTGCCGGACGGCTTCCTTCCCGGACTTGTTGAACCCTAACACGGTGTCGTTGTACATCTCGAACTTCCGCCCGTGTATTTGGGTCTCAAACACTTTCGGTCCAGGAATGATGTCATACCGGAAGATAATTTGTTGGCTCGCTCTCCAGAGTTGGAGGACGGCTAACAATTCCCGGCTCGGCACCAAGTACTTCTCGATCGCATTGTCCACGCCCGGCCCGAACATCTGCCGGATGTAGCCACGAGGCGCTTGCCGCGGGGGAATGTAAAACCCGTTCGGCTCCGTGCCCCATTGCGGGTACAGCGGTAACGCCACCTGTTCCACCCGGATGGTGTAATACAGGGGGTTCCACCGATCTTCCGCCCACAGTCCATCCTCACCGATCTTGACGAGGTTCTGTAAGCGAATTTTACCCACGCAGGCCGCCATGCACCGGGTTTCCATCGGCTCTCCACCGGTGAGAGGATCTTTCCCCTCGACCCGCGGATAGCAGGCGATGCACTTCTCGGTCACCCGAGTCGTACCCCGATACATTGGCTTTTTGTATGGACATTGCTCCACGCACTTCTTGTATCCACGGCACCGGTTCTGGTCGATCAGCACGATCCCGTCTTCCGGCCTCTTATAAATGGCCTTCCGCGGACATGCAGCCAAACAACCCGGATAGGTGCAATGGTTACAAATACGTTGAAGATAGAAGAAGTAGGTTTCATGTTCCGGCAAGCTGCTGCCGGTCATGCGCCATGGTTCTTCCTTGGTAAACCCGGTCTTATCAATGCCTTCCACAATGGCTCGCATTGACGTGGCCGTGTCTTCATAAATGTTGACAAAACGCCATTCTTGGTCCGTCGGTATGTACCCGATCGCTGCCTGGCCGACTTTCGCCCCGGCATCAAAAATCGTCATACCTTCGAACACCCCATACGGCGCATGGTGTTTGCGGCCGACCCGCACGTTCCACACCTGTCCACCTGGGTTGACTTGTTCGATCAACTGCGTGATTTTCACATCGTAGAACTGTGGATATCCACCATACGGTTTCGTCTCCACATTGTTCCACCACATGTATTCCTGACCTTTCGAGAACAACCATGTGGATTTATCCGCCATGGAACAGGTTTGGCAGGCCAAGCAGCGATTGATGTTAAACACAAAGGCGAATTGCCACTTCGGATGCCGTTCCTCATACGGATACAGCATCTTTCGGCCTAATTGCCAATTATATACTTCTGGCATAAGTTCCTCCGTTTCTTTGAACCAAAGTTAGTCCAATGTCTAAAATTCCACATTTGATCATGGTTATATGGTTACACCTTGATCTTAATGTGGTCGCCTTTGAGCCACTTGATCATGAACTCATTTTCCTGCCCAGGCGTAAACCCGGTCCGGACTGGCTCCCATGGACCCCTGCCGCCGATACCACCGTCCTCTGCTTTTGTAATCCGCATCAGACATTCTTTCGGAGTGGTGTTGACTGCATGGTTGTCCACTTGATACCCGAATTTAAACTTCCAGCCCACTGCATGTTTTCCTGGCAGTGAGTCGGTTTGGTGCATCGGCATCAACCAGTCCCGGGTAAAGGACTGTTGCGCCCCATACCGGAAGTTGGATTGATAACCCGTATCCATCGCGATGGCCCGTCCATCCGGTCGGGTTTCATGGCCCTTCACGGATTTCGCGGTTGCCACGTACGGAGCGTGCTTCGCCATGGTCACGTGGTACGGGAACGCCGGGTTGTACTTCGACCGAATCATCAACCGAGCCACTTTGTAGTACGGGTCACTCGGCTTCCATCCTCGGTATGGACGATCAACCGGATTGCCGTCAACGTACACGTAGTCACCGTCGTTGATGCCCCGGTCTTTCGCCGCTTGCGGGTTCATGTGTAATTGATGCTCACCCACACCCGGTGTCCGTTTATCCATCCGATACGCGTCACCGAAGTTCGACTCATACATCTGCACCCAGTCGTTCACTGACCATTGGCTGTGTACACGATGCCGCGTCTTCGGCGTCACACAATAGAACTGATACCCCTTCTCCCACAGTGGGTTGGAGTACCGCTTGATTTCCTGCCACGGCAACGCAATGTTACGTACCGTCTTGTCATCATGGTGCTGCGCCGTGATGGGAATACCATAGTCATCAGGCCGCACGTAGGGGTTCGTCGTCATAATCGCGTTCGGCAAGTACGGTGTTGCTTCCGTGCCTTCCCGGTGCGAGATGAAGTTTTCCCCGTATTCAATGGCTTCCGGCTCCGTCCGGTAGTTCTCATACCGGCCAGTCCGGGTCCATTGTGGCTTACTTTCATTCGTCTCTTCCCAGAACGGTTGCCGTGGATACGTCCGGCACAACACCATCCAGCCCTTCTCGGACTTGAGCATGGTGTCGACGCTATACCCGTACCCCGTACAACTGGCATCCAACAACCGCTGCACGTACACGTCCACCCGGTTGTCGTAGACGAATTTGAAGTAATCCCGGAACCGCCCATCGCCAGTCATATTGGTCAATTTGGCGGCTACGCCGGCTGTCGTATCCAAGTCGTTTCTGGTGTCATACAAGGGACGGATGCCCCCTTTCCACACCTGGAACCACGGATTCGACACCGTCGCCGTATGCTCGGGATAGGTAAACTCCATCCACGTATTCACACCCATGGCCACGTCCGCATGGTTCACGTCCGAGGTCATCTCGATATCCTGGGTGACGATACATTCAATATGTGGATCCACGTTCTTGACCATGTCATAGTGGTGTTTGGCGTTGTTCAACACGTTCACGTTCGCCACCCACCGGAACTTGGTCGGGGTCGGCATGTGCGTCTTTCCGGTAAACACCCGGCGCCCATACTTCGGCGTGTTCACGATCAACGCCGTATCACCATGGTTCCAGTAAGCCACCTCTTCACCATAGTAGTAGCCACGCACGTGCACTTCTTTACCATGTGCGTTCGGATCCGTCGTAATCTTGAACGGATTCTCCGCAGTGTGCGTGCCCAATCCACCGCCGGACCACGGGGTGGCGTTCCAGATCCCCGCTTTGTAGTTCCCGGCCCAGGTATGCTGCCCGGTCCCGAACTTCCCGACGTTCCCGGTGAGAATCAACACCATCGCCGCGCCACGCCCAATGATGGTTTGATGGAAGTAGTGGTTCGTACCTTCCCCGTTGTGAATGGTTGCCGGTTTGATGGCACCCGAATCTCTGGCCCAGCGGACGATCAAGTCCTTCGGGGACCGGTTGATCTGGTGGACCGTATCCAAGTCGTAATCCTGCAAATGGACTTGATACAACTGGAAGACCGGTGCCACGTCGACTTCCCGGCCGTTCAGCAACTTCACCCGGTAGGTTCCGGTAAAGGCTGACTCGATGCCGCTGTTCTTGTAATGCCACCCCACCAATTCACGGTGAATCGGTACGGCTTGGTTCTTATTCGTGTCCCACACCATGAACCCGCCGAGACGCGCAATCTTCGCAGGATTCAGGGTTTGCACTTTCCCCGAATAGGTCTTCGAGAAATCCGGCAATGAATAGCCCTTGATCACATCGCGCGGATCAAGATATTGCAGCGTATCCGTACGGACCAGAATCGGCATGTCCGTATAGGCCGCGCAGAAATCATGGTCATGCATATTCTCGTCGAGCATGATCTTACAGGCACCCAGGAACAATGCCGCGTCCGTCTCCGGGCGAACCGGAATCCAGTAGTCGGCTCGATACGCCGTCGGGTTGTACTCCGGCGTGATCACGACCACCCGCGCCCCACGCTCGATACTTTCGAGCTTCCAATGCGCTTCCGGCATCTTGTTTTCGACGAAGTTCTTGCCCCAGCTTGTGTTCAACTTCGCGAACCGCATGTCGCTCATGTCGTTGTCAGAGGTTTGCACCCCGGACCAGAACGGATGCGCTGGGTTTTGGTCACCGTGCCAGGTGTAGTTCGACCAATACCGGCCGCCTTGGGCCTGGTTGGGCTTCACTTTCCGGATGTAGTGGTCGAGCAACGCGCCGCAGCCACCGTTCATCCGGGTGACGGACATCTTGCCGATCACGCCCAGGATGGGCATGCCCGCGCGGAACTTCATGGTCCGCACGCCGGAACCCTTGGTCATCTCGATCATTTCCGGCGGATAGCCTTGTTCCCGCAACCGACGGGCACCGGCTTCGCCGCTGTACCGCTCCGCGATAATCATCATGGCTTTGGCCAGGTACGTAAACGCCGTATCCCAGCTTACCCGCAACATGTCATCCAGGTACCGCGAAGTGAATTTGTACTTATTCATGACGTCCGGAGTGAATTCCGGGCTTCCGGCATCCATCCAGGCTTTCCAACCACGGCGCATCAAGGGGCCTTTCAACCGATAGGGCCCATACACCCGACGATGCATCGTGTACCCCTTCAAGCACATCCGCGGATTGTGAGCAAACGTTCCGCGATTGCCGTAGAGGTCTTCATAGGTTTGGTGGTCGTAGTTTTGCTCCACCCGCATCACCACACCGTTACGCACAAAAGAGCGCACGCGGCAGGCGTGGGTGTCGTTCGGGGAGCAGACCCACGTAAACGATGAATCATACCGATACTGATCGTGGTACACCCGCTCCCAGGCGCGATCAGGATACTCGCCCAGCGGATTGCCCACTTCGACAACCGGTTGCAGCGCAGTCAAGGCCAAGGCTTTGTCCGCCAACGCCACTGCCGCCACTGTCCCGGTGGTCACTTTTAAAAATTGACGTCTAGAAAGAAACATTGCAAATACCTCCTCGTGTAAAGGCCGGTCGGCCTAACGTGGACTGGATTAATTGAAAAACCCCTAATGGGGAACACTTCTGCCCAACCACCTCCTTCCCTGACTTTTGTTTCATCATCCTGTTGATCATCCGCCATGAATACCTGTTTGGTTCCTTTACTCATCCCTATTTGTAGCAATTTTCGCGCCATCATGAACGTTTTTGACATATCTTTGTAACATGTTGAAAGTAAAGATAAAATAACTTTCTAAATCATATGGGATATTCCCTCACGTTTCCAATTGGTAGCATGTAGTAAGGGCCTGAATGACACCCATGAGGACAGAATCTCAGACGCAATGGAGACATTTTCTCGATATTTCTTGAATTTTCAATTTTATATCAATAAAAACAATATGTTAGATTCTGATGCGAGACACCGTTCAGAATGGATTGCTCGTGAAATGTTTAGTTTTCGTAACATAGCGATCCATTCATGCCATCAATAGTGCCACAAAATCCATGATGATTTGACATAATGGCAATTTGAGCGGTCAACATAGGACATTTTTGGGGGTTCGGTGAGCCAAAGAACAGCAAAAACCCAGAAGTGATGTGCTGCACATCGAAGCGGGAAGACATGGGGGCCTTCCCCTACAATTGTTACCTTCCGGTAACAAATTCATGACCACCACACACTCTTACATCTTCGGCGTTAACGGGATATGGGTCCAGGACTCGCCGCCATCCTGACTGCGAAAGAGCCCACTGCCGTTCGTTCCCACGTACAGAACCCGTGAATCGTGGGGATCCATGGCGATCGCTCGAATATTGCGGTTATCCAACCCGTCATTGGTGGCACTCCACGTTTGCCCGCCATCCCGGCTTTGAAAGATTCCCTTGCTGGTCCCCATATAGAGTTGCTGCCCGTTTCCCGGTTCCAACACGAGACTGCTCACGTAAAGTTCTCCGAGGCCGGTCGCAAGTCTCGCCCATGCTTCACCTTTATTGAGCGTTTTGAACACACCCTGGGTGGTCCCCGCGTAGACCACGTCCGGCTCGGCAGGATCGATCAGCAATCGATTCACGCCCAGAGCCATGGACGCCATTTTGGCGTCGTCGGGAACAAGCCCGTTATTGACCTTTGTCCAATGGTCGGCTCCATCAACACTGCGATAGACCCCACCGCTCGTCCCGGCGTAGAGGATATGGGGGCGACTCGGATCGACGGCCAGGGCCACGATAAAACTGATTTCGGTCATGCCTCGCATGCGTTCGGTCCAGGACTGCCCGGCGTCCTTCGTTTGGAACACCCCGACGGTCGTCGCCGCGTAGAGGATTTGCGAATCGGCTGGATCGAAGACCAGTTGATTCACGTTGGCCGAGATCGTCCCTTTCTGAATGCCGGCATTGCGCGGGAGCCAACGTCGCCCGCCATCGGGACTTTTGTACACCCCGTCGGTAAGCGTGCCGGCAAACACATTGGCCGGAAGCTGCGGATCGATCGCCAGATTCATCACCCGAACGCGGCTCAACCCTTCTGCAAACCGCTTCCACGCACGTCCCCCGTCCCTGGTTTTATACACGGCTTCTTCCGTCGCCACGTAAACCAACTCCGGCTTGGCAGGATGTATCACGACGGCGACCACTCGATCGCTTCGCTGGCTGCATCCCAGCATGCCCACCATCATCAAAAAGACGACGGCCTGTCGAACGACGGTCTTCATCGGCTCAGGTGGTGCTTGCGTGAACCACGGTCCAATTCCAGGGGGTTCGCATATCCGGTAAGTTCGACGTACCCGTTCCCGGTCACGGGAGCATTCCGGTAGTGGCCGCGCACGTCCACCGCTCCTTCCCAATACGTCACACGGGTACTGTGTTCGGTCCGCAGTTCCTGATCGGACAGCACCGGCGTCACCGTGACGCGAAGCGGGACCGACGGAACGTCCAGTGTCCATTTCGCCGGGTATTGCGCGTGGCTGAACGGGCTGGTCCACTGATCCCACGTTTGAACCACGAAGTCCTCGCGTTGCAGATGCCTACTCGTTCCATCCGGAAAGATCAACGTTCCGCTCGACATCGGGTCATGGGACCCGTCCTGCTTGCGCAAGAGATAGAGCATGAATTCGACGTTCGAGTCCAATTGCACGCTGAACCAATCCCACCCGACCTGATCGTCGCCTAATCCGCCGGATCCGAATTCATGATCCATCCAACTGGTGCCGGTGATCTCGAACGGTTCGCCGCGAACCCGGATGGTTCCCTGAGTCGCCAGGCGAGTGAGTGAATAATAATGTGACGCCTGGCCGGGACCGGCGCCCTTGCGACTGACCCCTTCCCGTCCGTGGATCACTGGCGGTTTTTTCAGGGTAAACGTCAGATCGACGCCGAATCCGTCATCCTGCGCCGTGAGATGCAACCGGTGATGGTCCCCGGTCACGGGTTCCAGGGCCCAGCGGTCGATCCAGACCTTCATCCGATCGGGGTCGGCTCCGGCTTTCCCAAAAGCCGCTCGACTCAATTTTTCGGAAAATCGAAAGGTGGCCCCCTCAACGTCGGTTACGGCCAAGTGCGCGAAATACAGTTGCCGCAACGCCCAGCGGGACGGGTGATCGCGGACGCGCGAATCATCGACGGCCTTGCGGAAAAACGTGACTTCATAGCCGAACCGTCGTGCCGACCGGTCATAGACGTGACCGGTGAAGTACCACCACTCCAGGCCGTAGTTCTCATGTGAACCGTGATCGCGGGGGAAGGCATAGACGTACCCGGGCCGGGCCGGGACCAGGTCCACCGACGGTGCGGCACACGTTGATCCGCCGAGCAGAATCGACAGCGCACAAAAAAGACCGATCACCCCATAACGCCGTCCCGGCATGGTGTTTCACACTCCTTCTGTTGTGCCCGTTTGGGAATATTGACTCGTTCGCGGACAATTCACGCGTGACGGAACCAGACACATCCAGAAAATATTGACGGGCCGACCTTCCCGGAATCACCACGTTGACAGGGCTTTTGAGCGTCGGCTATCGTACCGCATGCCTGCATTAAATGACACTCCCCATTCGAAAACCTTCCCCGTCCCGGAGATCATCCCGATTTTTCCGCTTCCCAACGTGGTGCTGTTTCCGGACACCTATTTGCCTCTTCATATTTTCGAGCCTCGATACCGGGAAATGGTCGCCGATGCCGGTCGGCAAGGCGCCTGTATCGGCATGGCGTTGTTCAAGCAAGGATGGGAGAGCCGGTATTATGGCAATCCGTCCGTCTTTTCTCTGGGATGCGTGGGACGAATGACACATGTCGAGCCGCTACAGGATGGCCGGTCGAACCTGATCCTGCAAGGCTTGTATCGGTATACGATCGAAGAAGAATTGTTTGATGCCCGGTATCGCAAGGCCAAAATCACGTTGGGGCCGAGTAAACCGTTTCAAACGATTGCCGAAGACTCCGTGCGTTCAACCGTGACGGAGTTGGCGATACGCTACCTGCAATCACGAAAGGCCGATGAATTCTGCCAGCTTATGACCAATGACGCCATGACGGACCCCGTGCTGGTGAACGGTCTTTCCTCGTGCCTGGACTTTACACCGTTGGAAAAACAATTCCTGCTCGAAGCCGAAAACCTGCACCAACAAACTCGCCGCTTGATCGACCTCTTGAAGTTTAAACTCGACGGTGAAACGCAACTGTCAGGGTGGGGATGATGAATCCCGCCATCGTGATCGACGTCGCACGGTTAGGGAAAGCCTTTGGCTCGGTGACGGCCATCGAGGATGTATCGTTCACGGTGCATGCCGGTGAAATCTTCGGGCTCCTGGGCCCCAACGGCGCCGGGAAAAGCACGACCCTGCGGATTCTGATCACCGTGCTGCCCCCTTCCGCCGGAACGGCAACGGTGCTGGGGCACGACGTCGTCACGGAGGCGGATACCGTCAGGAGCCTGATCGGCTACGTGCCGCAAGAACGCGCCGTTGATCGGTTTCTGACCGGTCGCGAACACCTCGAGTTGTTGGGGGGCCTTTACCATCTTTCCCGGGCGGAAACGAAAACACGAATTGACGAACTGTTGAAGCTCGTCAATCTCGAAGAGCACGCGGACCGTGTGGCGAAGACCTATTCCGGGGGTATGAAGCGCAAACTGGATATTGCATGCGGGTTGCTGCCGAATCCCAAAATCGTGTTTTTGGACGAACCGACCCTGGGGTTGGACGTCCAAAGCCGTCTCCGGATATGGGACTATATCCGGCAACTTCGTAAGAACGGCATCACCATCGTCATGACGACCAATTACCTGGAAGAAGCCGACCAACTGTGCGATCGACTCGCGATTATCGACGGCGGAACGATTCGGGTTATCGGCTCGCCACTGGAATTGAAGACCGGATTGGGGGGCGACAGCCTCTCGTTGACGATCAAGGAACACGAAACGGAAAAACTCCCTCGCCTGCGTGAAGGGGTCATGGCCTTACCCCTTGTCCGTGACGTGCGCATCAACCCGACCGGGCTGGATATTCTCGTGGAATCTCCCGAGAAATCCCTCCCCGCCGTGATCGAGGTCGCACAACGCCTTAATTGCAGCCTTGATGGGGTTGAGTATCATCGACCCCGACTCGATGACGTATTTGTCACCTATACCGGACGTGGGTTACGGGGGGGCACTCCGGACGCAACGGAGGAATAGCCCGGGTTCCCAAAGACCATGACCATCCAACACTACAAACAGGAAGTGCTCGCCTTGACGATGCGGTGGGTCCGCCGGCTCAGCCGGGAAAAATTCAGCATGCTGTTTACCCTGGTCCAACCCATGCTGTTCTGGCTGATCTTCTTCGGCAGCCTCTTTCAACGCGCGGCCAACATCCAAATCCTCGACGCCCCGAACTATATGAGTTTCCTGGCAGGCGGGGTGGTCGTCATGACGGTCCTCAACAACGGACTGGCCGGCGGCGTCGACCTGCTGTTTGACAAAGAGAACGGGTTCCTGGAACGCATGATGTCCACGCCCATTCACCGGTCCTCCGTGATCCTCAGTCGCTACCTCTTCGTGATGGCCATTACCGGCATGCAGATTCTGGTCATTCTGAGCATCGCGTTCGTCTTCGGCGTGCGCCTCGAAACGGGGCTGCCGGGCATCGCCGTGATCCTGGCGATCGGGATGTTGTTCGGCGTGGGGCTGACCGCCATCTCGATGGGCATTGCGTTTTCCGTCAAAAGCCACGGCGATTTCTTTTCCTTGCTGGGCTTTCTTTCCCTGCCCATGATTTTTCTCAGCTCGGCGCTCGTACCCCTTTCAGCCATGCCGGGATGGATGCAGGTGGTGGCCCTGGTGAATCCGATGACCTGGGTCATCGATGCCGTCCGCCCGCTCATTATCACGGGATGGGACGCGGCCATCCCCCAAGTGGCCCTGGCCTTTGTGATCCTGGTAATCTTCGATGCCGTGTGCCTGTACGGTGGGGCCAAGGCCTTCCGTCGGGCAATCGGGTAGGGTTGCGTGAACCCCGTGATGAAGAACTCACCTTCATCCTCCGCTGAACGACCAGCGACGAACATCGAAGCGCTGCTCCACCTGCTCTCCGATCACGACCTTCGCATCGCCAGGCAAATTCACCAACACCTCGTCGACGTGGGCCGCGAGGCCATGCCCATTCTCAGCCAAGCCCTCAGGGACTGTGACGAGCCTTCCCTGGCCACACGCATCCACGCCGTCATCGGGGACATTGCCCAAGCGGACGTCGAACGACACTGGGACGAGTTCATGGGGACTTCGGAACGGGAGCTTGACCTGGAAACCGGAGCATTCCTGATTGCCAGGGCGGGAGACCCTCAAGTGGAGACGGCTCCCTATCGGCAACGACTGGACGACATGGCCGCCGAACTCAAACCCCTTTCGTCAGGCACTCCTCGTCAAGTCGTGCGCACCATGAACGAGTACCTGTTTCACACCCTGCAGTTTCGAGGGAACACCCAACAGTATTACGACCCCAACAACAGTTTTCTGCACCGCGTCCTGGATAACCGCGTCGGGATCCCGATCAGCTTGTCGGTTCTGTATGTACTCCTGGGGCAACGGCTCCACGTGCCGGTGGCCGGGATCGGCCTGCCGGGCCATTTTCTCGTCGGGTTGCGGACGGAACCCGTGTTCATTGATTGTTTTCACCAAGGGGCGCTGCTCACTGAAAAGGATTGCGCCCGACTGTTGCGGGACTATGGTGTCGAGTTCGACCGTCGCTATCTCGAACCCTGCTCCCATGCCCACATACTCGCTCGCATGCTTCGCAACCTCATTGCCGTGTACGAAACCCGTCAAGAGGCGACACACGGCCGGCGATTTCGCCGGCTGCTGACCACTCTTGAAAACAGAGAAAACCGCCCACACGTTCACTAGCAGCGTGCTGAAACGTTCAATTGGCGTCATGGCCACCGACGCACCTTCATCTCATCTCGACAACCAACGGGGACAAGCCAATATGACCATGGCCTTGGCCCTGGTCATCCTGCTCGTCGGCGGGATCTGGATTTGGAACCATTTGGACTTCGACACGCAGGACTTTGTCGTCGATGAAGTCGTCCCCATCCTGTTTCTGGCCGTCGCGTTCGCGCTCGTCACGTGGGTGAACGTGCGAAAGGTCAAGCGTACGAAAAACAAAAATAAACGGCGAGCCATGCTCCTTCAAAAATTTTCCGGCGAAAAGGCGCCGCGAAAGCGGTTTGACCTCGCCGGCCAACTCATTGAACTCAATGAATTTCAACTGGAAGGGCTGGAGAGTGTCGCCCCGGACATGGCAGAGGTGTTTCTGTATACGTTCAAACGATCCCTTGGTGACAAACAGCACCGCTTCCGGGGCATGGCCGCCAGTTACCTGGGAGTCGTGCAACATCGAGAAAGTATCCCGCTGTTGATCAAAGCGTTGGAAGACGATCACGCGTACGTTCGAAGCAGTGCGGCGCTGGCCCTGGGACGCATGCGCGCCACGGAAGCCAAAGCCAAATTGGAATATACGATGAAGGAAGACTGGGATCAGACCGTGCGGAGCCGGTCCAGAGAAGCAGTTGAAAGAATAGGTTAAGGATTCCTGGGTTTGCTGACGGAAAATCAGGACGCGCCCGTCACCCGGCCCATCGCGGCCTGATCCGCATTGGTGAACCGGTACCCTTTGCTGTACAACGCCTGCATGCTATCGGTCAGGATCGTGAACTCGGTGGTCTCGCGAACGTCATCGAATTTTCCCGTCAGCTTCGCAAGGAGCTGAAAGGGATGATCGCCCTGCAACAGCGCCACGTTCAGGGATGCCAACATATCCCGTAGCTCGCTCGCATCATAGCGCTCATCATCATCCCGATCGGCCACCAGGGCCAATTGATAAAACGTCAGGCTTAACGAGAGAGTGGATTGGCTTTGCGCAAAGGCCTGACGCGCTTCGTTGATTCCAGGGTATCGACTGGCACAGGCGTTGGACTCCGGGTCTTCTTCCGCAACGGAAAAAGAAAGGCGTTGAACGTCAGGGCGAACCGTAGAGGGCTTTCGTAATTGTTGATAAAACCACGAAGTACAAGATTCCGCGACCACAAAATCGACTTTGTCCCTGGTAATCTGCTGGGCGATATGGTGGACGAATCCTTGGAACACGCCGTTGCCGATCGCAGCCCAACTCACCCCGCCCATTAGAAGAGCCACCACCAGGCCCGTGAACCCGAGTACCCGTTTCCGTGATGCCAGCCGGTACATTCTGTCAGTATACCACCCACCCTGAACCGTCACCAGAAGAATTTGCCCTTGCCCGAACCACGACGGAGAGAGGCAACGGCCTGCGCCTCCCATGGGTGTACAATAAACCTATGGCGACTGAAACCGTGACACTCGAAGGCCATATCATCGATTCGCTCATCCTGGCGAAGGTGCTCGACGCGATTCTCCAGAGAAGCGGCGCCTTCACCATCAACAAGATGCACGTCGGAGCCACGCGAGAGGACGCATCCTCGGCCACGATCGCCGTGCATGCCGACTCCCCGCAACGGCTTGCGGCCATCCTGCACGCCATTCAACCGCATGGGGCCGTTGTCGAACACGCCGCCGATTGCACCCTGGAACCCGCCCCGAAAGACGGCGTGTTGCCGGATGCGTTTTATGCGACCTCGCACCTCCAGACGCAACTCCGCCTCAACAACCACTGGCTCGACGTGGAAGCGATCGAAATGGACGTCGCCATTCGCGTGACCCCGGACCCCCCGATCGCTCGCACCGTCCCCATGGCCGAAGTGAAAGCCGGTGACCTCATCGTCACGGGCCGAACCGGCGTGCGGGTCTTCCCGCTGGAACGGCCTAAAGAACGGGACGCGTTCGCCTTCATGGCAGCCGACGTGTCTTCGGAACGGCCGCATCATCCGATGATCGCCGACGTGGCCAGGCGCATGCGGATGATTCGTGACAACCGGCAAACGGCACGGACGGACGGCGAGACCGCCTGCGACCCCGACCTTGGAACCAAAGTGCTGTTCGTCGGCGGCCCGGCCATCATCCATGCGGGAGGACGGGAAGCCCTGTCGTGGTTAATCGATGCCGGCTTCATTCACGTCCTGTTTTGCGGAAACGCCCTGGCCGCGCATGACATGGAAGCCAGCCTGTTCGGCACGTCCTTGGGCTACGGCCTGCGCGCCGGGTGCGCCGTCCCCCATGGCCATGAACATCACCTGCGCACCATCAACCGCGTCCGGAACGCCGGCAGCCTCACGCGCGCGGTGGAATCCGGGCTGATCCGGGACGGAGTCATCGCCTCCTGCGTCCACAAACACGTCGACATGGTGTTGGCAGGAAGCATTCGCGACGACGGGCCACTGCCCGACGTCATCACGGACACGAGACACGCGCAAACGGCCATGCGCGCCGCCCTCCCGGGAGTCGGGCTCGCGGTACTGGTGGCGACGACGCTGCACGCCATCGCCACCGGCAACTGTTTGCCGGCGAAGGTTCCCACCGTGTGCGTGGATATCAACCCGGCCGTTCCGACCAAACTCAGCGACCGCGGCAGCTTCCAATCCATCGGCCTCGTGATGGATGCGGCATCCTTCCTTCGACAACTGGCGCAAGAACTCGGCTGGCATGGGTAGCCCGCATTTCTCACCAGGCTCCGTGGCACGCCTCCTGGTTTGCCCACCGGATCATTTCGGGATTCAGTACGAAATCAACCCATGGATGCGGCTCTCCAATGCCGTGGACAAGGACACGAGCCACGCCCAATGGCGGACCCTCACCCGCGTGCTGGAAGAAGACGCCGGCGTCCAACTCGAACGGATGACACCGGTTGCAGGCCTGCCCGACCTGGTGTTCACCGCCAATGCCGGCCTGCTGCATGACGGCACAGTCGTCATCAGCCGGTTCCGGCATCCGGAACGACGCGGAGAAGAGAAACACTTCGCGCGGTGGTTCAAAGAACACGGGTACCGCGTGATCCTCCTGGACGAAGATTGTTATTTTGAAGGAGCGGGAGACGTGCTGGGCTTCCCCGATACCTGGTTCGGGGGGTATCGGCAACGCAGCGACATCAAAGCCCATCGCGTGTTAAGCGACGTCTATGGCAAAGAAATTTTGCCGCTGGAACTCGTCACGAGCCGGTTCTATCACCTGGACACCTGCTTCTGCCCGCTCAGCGGCGGCGAATTGCTGTACTACCCGGCAGCGTTCGACACCTATGCCCAGGCCGCGATCGCCGACCGCGTGGATGCGCGGCGACGCATCGTAGTGCCCCACGCCGAAGCCGCGCGCTTTGCATGCAACGCCGTCTGCGTCGGACGTCACGTGGCGCTGCCTTCGGGATGTCCGGAAACCACGGCCATGCTCAAAGACCGCGGCTACACGCCCCACCCCCTCGACCTGGACCAATTCCTCAAATCCGGCGGCTCCGCCAAATGCCTGACGCTTGCTCTGGACTAGCCGCGCACGCGCAGAAGACACGTGAAAAATTCAAGAAACTTCTATACACTCATATCATAGGCCATATCCCTGCCCCCAAGGTTAAACAGAGGTTGCGCAGATGGAAAGACACTTTACACTTGAATACTGGATGGATGACGAATGGTACATTGGAAAACTCAAAGAAGTTCCCGGCGTATTCAGCCAAGGGGCAACCTTGGACAAGTTAGAAACAAACATCAGAGATGCCTATCACTTGATGGTAGAGTTCCGACTCCCCTCCTTTGCCTGCCCTGAGCGAAGTCGAAGGGTAAGGAGGGGCAGGGGGAGGTAGAATTCATGCCCCCCGAACCCTACTTCGAAATCGACCCCGACCCCGAAACCGCCAAACGGATTCGCAAAGAGCGGGACAAAGCCCGTGCACTGAAACGAACGCCCTGGTGGAAACAGCAACTCCACAAAGGCCTCTGCCATTACTGCGGCAACCTGTTTCAGCCGGACCAACTGTCAATGGACCACGTGGTGCCCCTGGCCCGCGGCGGGAAATCGACCAAGGGAAACACCGTCCCGGCGTGTTTGGAATGTAACCGCAAGAAAAAACTAGAAACACCAGCGGAGGCGGTGCTTAGGAAACTGGCAACATAATGAATGGTCGTGTGAGGAGGTAGCTTTAAACAAAAGCAGCTAAAAAATCTTTGAAACTTGCAATGTGTCCTGTTTTTTCCAATCTCATTTTGACCCCATTGAAATACTTGTGATGTAAGAGAGGCTTGGGATTTCCTTTTTTATAAGTAAGACCGCTGTATTTTTCGTTCAACAGCTTTCTCAAGTACCGTTCTGCAAATTGAGAACGGTTTAGGTTATCTTCTGGATAATCAGGCAGGAGTTGGGGATCTTCCGTCACTACGTCGAAATAGTTTCTATATTGGCGGAGCTGAATATCCTTTGGGTTTCTTGAAGCTATGGCCTTATTGCCAAGCGCCCAAGTTTCGAGACAAAAATGTTGAACGATTATTTTGTAATCAAGGCTTTTCCCACGTTTTTTTACGAATTCATCGATTTCCCGCCATTTTTCTTCATACGTCATTTCTTCCGAATCGATAGCTATGACGAGCCTGTCTAACTGCTCATTCGTAGCAACGTCTTCAACCCCATTCTTAATCACCTCGAAATAGTTGGGATAGCCTCCTCCAGAATTAATTAACAGGTTATTTTGTTGAACTTCATTGAGACTTTCAACAACACTAAGACTCGGATTAATCAGCGGAACCCAATGCTCATAGACTTTTTTCTCTCCATCACCTTCTACAACCAAATAAACATTCATCCTAATTGATGCCGGAATAAAATGGATCGTTAAGCAATTGAACAAAAGCTTTTTGCTTTGATTTACCATACTTCGCTTCAAGCTCCTCACCACCTTTGATAGACACTTTTGAGCCATTTCTGTGAAAGACTTTCCACGCTTTCATGGGCATGTTGTTAATCAGGTAAGGGTGGTGAGTCGTAACAAGAAATTGAATGCCTGCCCCATACTCATCTAAAAATTCCGGGAGAAAATCAATGGCGTTTATTCCAAGGGAGTTTTCATATTCATCGATTATATAGATTGAACCTTTTGGCAAAGTAATAATGTCGGAAATAAGTAATAAGACTTTTTGCATCCCTGATGAGAGTTCAGGTAACGGGATCTCTCTAGCAATATTCTTTTCTTTTATAAAAAATAGAGGAACAACGCCTGCAACTGGAATATTGATGGGAGGTTTTTCGAGAACTCTAACATCACATTTTTTAATAGAAGTAAAGATTTGTCTAAATGCATCTATTACCGAGTTATACTGTTCGGGAAAGTTTTCCTTTAGAACAAACATTTTGGCATTTAGGCAGAGGTCTTGTTTCCATAATTCAAACATTCCATCTTTTGATTTGATAAGTTTGACCAATTCCGTGGGCACATTCTGAAAGTCACGAGCAACTTTTAAGCCTTCATCATGGAATTTTCTTATTTGCACTTTTGAGAATGTTTCATAAAGCGGCCTTATTTTCTCTTCCTCTTTGAGAAGAGTGATTCCTGCCTTATCGGGCTGGAGTTTTGGCAGCTTAGTTCCACAGAAAACAAAGTTATCAGGCGATCGGTCAATCAGATTTTCAAATGCCTCTTGTGAATCTATTGGCCTACGCTTGACGAATTCCTTTTTGATTTGATTTTCACCGTCAATTTTTACACCCTCATATTCCCAAGCATATTCATATTCTTCAGTTTTTACAGTTAGCTTCCAATATCCATATCTAAATGGTTGACCATGGACAATAGAACTCGAAAAATTAAAAATTGTATTCAGGTATCTGGTTTTACCAGATCCAGATGCACCAACAATCAGGTTTACATTATTCAACTCAGTTTCTTGAAAATCCCACTCGTCAAATTGTCTTCCATTGTAATAATAGGAAGAAATCATAATTTTTTCTCCGCAACCTCAGGTAACCCAATTAAGCATAAGAATGATAAAGTTGAATGTTGCACAGAAGAGGTTTAGGGCTCCGCAGTATATGCCCCTGAATTTTCCTTCGCAATTAACTCATTCACTCAGCCGTCATGTTTCTTGTTTATTGCGAAGCCTCAGGTTGCTCCAACCGCTCCTTCGCTTTCTTTGCCCATTCCGAATCGGGATGTTCGCGAATGATTCGTTGATACAATTCCCTGGCGTGGGCAACGTTCGTCTGCCGTTCCTCAAACTGCGCCGTTTCGAAGAGGCTTTCCGGACTCTCTCCGCCACAACCGGCAATCAAACACAAGGCGAGAAACACGCCTACGAACAATAATGTTCTTTTTCTAAGGACCATGGGAATCCCTCATGCAGGGTTATCGCCTGCACACCAAGGTCTGAAAATGTCCCAGGTTGTCATCCTGAGCGAAGCGAAGGATCTGCTTTTCCAGGCGTGCGGTTGTTGAGCGAGAGATTCTTCACTTCGTTCAGAATGACAGTTTCTAGGGTTGCTGTTATTTTCATACCAATCAGACAGGCAGGTTGGTCAAGGCTTCTTCAACTTCTATACTTACCCCTACCGCCGCATGAGCATGATCCACCGCCAGATGTTCAATAACCCGCCCAGCGATGCCGCCACGTACGTCAGTGCGGCAGCCGTTAAAATCTTTCGAGCCCCGTCCATATCGTTCGGCGAAATATACCGGCCTTGTTCGAGGATCGGAAGGGCCCGGCGAAAGCTGGCATCCCATTCCACGGGCAAGGTCACAAGATGCACCAACGCCCCCATGGACATCACGGCAAGCCCTGCCAGCAACACCAATAAGCCGCCGGCCGGTGAACGGGTCAGCCCGGCGACGATGGGAATCCCGAGCATGACAAAGGACCCGGCCTTTTCCGCCCCTTGCGCCAACCGGATGAGTTTTGTGCGTTCGTGCAGCGGCCCGTACCCGGTTCGATCCTGAATGGCGTGTCCCACCTCATGCGCCGCGACCGTCACCGCGGTCAACGATTTGCCGTTATAGTGATCCGGGAGCAACCGGACCACTTTGGCCTGCGGGTCATAGTGATCGCCGAGTTCCGTCGTCTCGACCTGCACGTGCGACATCTCGAAGCGATCGAGCAAATGCCTGGCCAGTTCACCGCCCGTCCCCGAATAGTCCTCACGATGACCGCGATATTTCTTGAAGACCCATTTGGTCCACAACTGCGGCCCAAGCAACACGGCCATGATCAGGAGTAACAGAAGAATGCCTCGTATCATGGTGATTCACTGCCCTCTCGGACCACTCCAGGATAACAATTTCTCTAGTGGGTGGCACCACCGCGTATAGAGCATCGTAGGTCGGGTTAGCGAAAGCGTAACCCGACAGAAACGGAATTGTTGGATTACGCTACGCTAATCCAACCTACATAGTGTAGGGAGCAACCTGCTTTTCCAGGCGCTCGATGGTTGAGGGAGAGATTCTTCGCCTGCGGCTCAGAATGGCAGAAGACGGGCAAACCCCACGGCTACGACGAGCAACTCACCACGATCTGCTTTCCCCAATCCGGCGGCGGGGCGGCATACTCGTTCATCTCGGGTTGGTCATCGAACGGGTGGCACAGCAGTTCCCGCAGGCGGTCGATCTCGGAATAATCCCGGTGCCGGGCCGCCTGTTCAATCGCGACCTGGACAAGATAATTCCTCAAGACATATTTGGGATTGCAGGCATCCATGCGCGTCTTGCGTTCGACGTCCAGGCTGTGCTCGGATTTGAGCCGCGCGCGATACCGATCCGCCCACCAGTCGAATCCTTCACGATCAAGGAACTGATCCCGTAGAGGCTCGTTTGCCGAAGGGTCATCCTGGTTGAAGGACCCGAGCGCTCGAAAAAAATTCGTGTAGTCCAAGTGGTTACTGTGCATGAGTGCGAGCACATCACGCCGGAGCTTGTCATCGCCTTCGCGGGCTTCTTGCAGCCCCAGCTTGGCTTGCATCAAGTCCGTATAGGTCTGCTGCATGGTGGCTTCATAGATTTCGGGGGCCCCAAGGACGTCGGCTTCCTCGATTAACGGGGAAAGTGCCTGTGCAATCGCACGGACGTTCCAATAGCCGATATCGGGCTGGTTCTCAAACGAATACCGGCCATGATGGTCCGAATGATTGGGAACAAACCCCGGGTTGAAATCATCCATGAAGCCATACGGCCCATAGTCGAGGGTCAGCCCGAGGATCGACATGTTATCGGTATTCATGACCCCATGCGCCCAGCCCACGGCCTGCCATTGGGCAATCAGCCGGCCCGTTCGTTCAGCCACCTCACGCAGGAATCGCGCGTAGGCATTCGAGCCGTCGACGAGATGCGGAAAATGCCGGGCCAGCACGTAATCGGCCAGGGTCTTGAGGTGATCATGTTGACGGCGGTAAAAGAAGACTTCAAAGGTCCCGAACCGGACGTGACTCGGGGCCATGCGCACGAGCATCGCGCCGGTCTCCACGCTTTCCCGAAGCACGGCTTCATCGCTGCCGATGAGGCACAAGGACCGGGTCGTCGGGATGCCCAATCCATGCATGGCCTCACCACACAGGTATTCCCGGATCGTCGAACGAAGCACCGCCCGGCCATCACCGTCCCGGGAAAAGCGCGTCAACCCCGCACCCTTCAGATGCAGGTCCCATGTCTCGCCGCGGCCATTGCGCACTTCACCCAACAGAATCGCGCGCCCATCCCCAAGCGGCGATACGTAGTGACCAAACTGGTGGCCCGCATACAGCATGGCAATGGGCTCACTGCCCGTCAGGAGCAGTTTGCCGCCCATGGCCTCATGGAACTCCGGGCGCTTGGCTTGATCCGGGTCCAGGTCGATCAAGGCCGCGGCCGAAGGATTGAAACTGACCAGGTGCGAAGTTTCAAAACCCGTGGGCATCACCCGTTCAGAGAAGACCTCGGGTAGCCGGGCGTAGGTGTTGTCAAAGTTCAGTGTTTCGAGTGTTTGCACGTGCGCAGCTCTTGAAGGGACATGTTTTCGGCAATCAGCGCCTTGACCCGCTCATCCACTCTTTTCAGACGTGCCCCCGGCGGATTGTCCATGTTCTTCGTCAAAGTCGTCGATCTGACTGCCGATGGTCTCTTATCATGTTCCGGGAAGCCATGCCCGCGCAACTGTCAGCGTTCCTTCACCCGGATGTCTGCAGAAACTACCAGACAAAATGTACACGTCGATTTTGCTGCCAGCAACGCGGTGTGGATTCCGTGCAAAACGGTTTTTCTTTCCCGTAGCTGACAATGTCAATTCTGGATTCTTCGACTCCCAGATCTACCAAATATTCCTTCACGGCTTGAGCCCGGCGTTTCCCCAATTCCAGGTTGTACTCCACGGTCCCGTGTTCATCACCATGTCCTTCGATCAGCACGCTGGAATTCTTGTACATATGCTTGAGGAGTTCAGCATTCTTTTCCAGGACGGGGACGGAACCGGAACGAATCGCAAATTTGTCAAAATCAAAAAAGACATCGGTCAACCCTGATTTTTTGGCGTGCTTCGTGCCCGCCGCGACCGTATCATCGCGCTTTCCCGGCTGCGGTGGTATTTCAGGAACGAAATCGAATGGTTCAAGCCGGGCGACCTCCGGCTCCTCAGCTTGCGCGATTTCCTCCTCCGCAATCGCACCGGGGCGACCGCCACTTCGATCATCCTCGGTATCAGTCGATTGTTGAGCCTGTGCGCGCAAATCCTCCGCACTCACGCTTTCAGCACGTTTCGCATGCTCACATGCCGATAAGGTCACCAGAAGCCACGTGCCAACAGCAATAAAGGTCGCCACATCTTTGACCTTTATTGTTGCCATACCAAAATTGCCTTTTTCATTGCGCTTCGTGACTGGCATCAGTTGATCAACGACCTCGAAACGGTGCTTCCTTTACGTCTTTCCAGTGAATAAAAAGGGGATTGACAACAACGTGCCGAAGAGAAGGAGTGGCCGATGATCGTTGGTGACTGCGGCTGAGAGCGTTTGAGCATACGTGAAAACGACGACGCACTGCGTGACAACAATAATCATTAAAACTAAGCAAGTGACCTTGATTCCGTCAAGATGGTGCATGCTGGCTCAGGGCATATCAATCAACCGCGCAATATGGGATAGTAGGGCCGATGACACCCGCCGCCGTTTCACTTGCATTCATCAGCGGACTCGTTGCACTCACGCTTCCCGTTGACGCCTCCGATCGTGTCACCCTGCCCGACCTTCCTCGCATGATGCGGGACATTCGGATCCTGAGTCATCCCGACTTTGCCGGACGGCAAAGCGGCTCGGAGGGCGGACGTCGCTCAGCGGAATATGTAGCCGACCACTTTGAGCACTTAGGCCTGACGCCTGCCGGTCACCGGCGCATGGGCACTGAACGGACGGCATGGGAACAAACCGGCCCCGTGACGGTCACGCAGATCAAGGCCCCTGCAACCCTGGCGTTTTCTTTTCCCGATGCACAGGCACCCGGCGCCATCGTCCCGCAATTGGGCTCGCAGTTTCTTCCGGTCCTCGACTCGCCCTCCATCAATCTCACGGCCCCTTTGGTCTTCGTGGGGTACGGCATCGCGGACCCTGCGCGTGCGTGGGATGAATACGAAGGCGTGGCGGTCCGCGACCGCGTGGTCATGTTCTTGCGAGGGAAACCGCCGCATTATCCTCTCCACGTGCGGCACGCGGAAAAAGAACGAATCGCCCGGGAAAAAGGCGCCGTGGGGTTTGTCACGTTCACCGGGCCGATGTTGAGTCGATACGCCGCGCGCCGCGGCATGGGACACCAGCCTTTGGCGTTTTATACCAATGCCGGGGACGACCGGCCCTTACCCGGAGTCTGGATCAGCGGCGAGACCGGGGCGGCTATCTTCCACGCGCAAGCGTTATCCGTCACGGACGTCCAAACCACCTTGAACAACGATCGCGTGGTCCGATCGAAAGCGCTCAAGAGCCTGGTACACATGCAATGGACGAGTCAGCGTCAGGCGGAGTCGCTGGTGAACGTGCTGGGCGTGATTCCAGGCCGTGATCCTGTCCTGAAAAACGACGTCGTGATTCTCGGAGCCCATCGCGACCACTTCGGCAACCAGGCGGGCCTGCTCTTTCCCGGTGCCGACGACAACGCGTCGGGGACGGCCGTGTTGTTGGAACTCGCACGCATTTTGAAAAACGGTCCGTCGCCCAAGCGAACGATCCTGTTCGCATCGTTCAGCGGGGAAGAACAGAACCTGCTGGGATCAACCTGGTACGTTCGGCATCCCACGCGCCCCTTGGCGAACACCGTCGCCATGATCAACGTGGATCACGTGGGCCTCGGCAACGGCAAACTCACCGTTGGGGTCGCCAACATGTCTAAAGACGTTGCCGCCTCGGCAGCCAAGCAGGCCGGGCTATCCGAGGCCGTCAAACTCTATGGGTTCTTTCCCGGGGGAGATCATGTGCCGTTTGCCGAAGCCGGCATTCCCACGGTGGCGGTGGTCACGGCAGGAGCCCATCCTCACTTTCATCAGTCCTCCGACAGCCACGATACCATCCAACCCGACAGGCTCAGTACTGCCGCACGCTTCGTCCTGGCGCTGACCCGACGCCTCGCCAATGCCCCGTAACCATCGCGTCTCACGGGTTCTCCCGTCGACAAAATGAGGGTCCAGGTCGATCAAGGCTGCGGCCGAAGGATTGAAACTGACCAGGTGAGAGGTTGCAAAGCCCGTGGGCAGCACCCGTTCAAAGAAAAGCTCGGGCAGCCGGCGTTCGTGTAGCATGTCCCCCGGAAGCTTGGCCTGCGCAACTCTATGCGTTCACTCACCTTTGCGAGGAAGATGAGAGGAGAACACGCTGCTCAAAATGTCCGCGTCGATTCTGTTGCCAGCAATTCGCTGTGGATTCCATGCAAAACGGTTTTTCTTTGCCGTAGCTGACAATCTGAATTCTGGCTTCTTCGACTCCCAGATCAACTAAATACTCTTTCACGGCTTGAGCCCGGCGTTTCCCTAATTCCAGGTTATATTCCACCGTCCCACGTTCGTCACAATATCCTCCGATCAGGACAGTGGACTCTTTATAGGTATGCTTGAGAAGCGCGGCATTCTTTTCCAGCACGGGTACGGCAGCGGAACGAATCGCATATTGATCAAAATCAAAAAAGACGTCGGTCAATCCTGAATCCTTCTCCGCGACCATATCACCGCGTCTTTCATCCTGGTCCGGCTCTTCAGGAACGAAATCGGAAGGCTTAAGCTGGGCGATCCGTGTCTCCGGCTCGTCGACGGAACTCACACCAAACGCCCTGATACGGGCAGCACGAAAAACTTGAGGAGGTGAGTCGGGGACATAGTCCGACGCAGGGCTACGATGCACCCGTGGGGGTTCCGAATACCCTTCCGGAAGGACCGGTGCCGGAGCAGGAGAAGCAACCTCAGGACCGGCTTCGCTCACAACCGCAGCGCTGCGGGGCGATGCCGGACTGGGAGGAGGTTCCGGAGCAAAGGCGAATGTTTCTGACAAACTCAGTGGCTCCTGGCTGACGGATTCCCCATCGAATGGAATGCGACCTTGAGTACTCTCTGTGCCTGTCTCAGCATCGGTATCAGCCGACATGTGAGCCTGTGCACGTAAATCCTCCGTACTCATGATTTCAGCATGTTTCGAATTCTCACATGCTGATAACGTCACAAGAAGACACGTGCCAACACCAATAAGGGTGGCAAAATCCTTTGCCTTCTTTGCCCTTGACATTTTCACACAAAAACCTCCTTTTTCATCGCACCTCTTTATGGGCATAAAGTTGATTAACGAACTCGACATTGTCCTTTTTTTACGTCTCTCCACCGACTGAAAAGGGAATCCACAACAACTGGAAGAAGAGAAGCAGCGGCCAACAATCGTTGGTCCCTACGACTGAAAGCGTTTGCGCATGCGCGAACCAGACGACGCAACGCATAGCAGCTAAAAAGACTAATCGTAAGAACTTAGCAAATTACCCTGATTCAGTCAAGATACTGTATGAATCAGTCATTTTTGGCACTAGGTATTGTTAAAGATGAGGGATTGGACAGAAGAATGAAGTTGTCCCCGTCGTCGTGAGCGAGGATCCAGTTCTTATTGGCGGGAAGAACCGTTATGGTAATGAATCGCGACGATCATCCGTGTTTGACCGGCGCCAGATACTCGCCAACAGGGGCCCGGTCACATTGTGCCACACACTGAAGACCGCGCCGGGCACGGCCGCCACCGGGCCAAAATGGGCCACGGCCAGAGCCACGGCCAACCCTGAATTCTGCATGCCGACTTCGAGGGCCACGGTCCGGCAACGGCGAAGCGGGAGCTTCCGCAGTCGAGACCCCCAATGCCCGAGCGTCAAGCCCAACGCGTTATGGACGACCACGGCCAGCACGACCAGACCCGCCACGTGGCGTTGACCATGATTCAAGCCGACGATCACCCCGACGATCCACGCGATGATGAACATCGACACGAGCGGCAGCACGCCTTCAAAAAACCAGGGGCTCGGTTGCCACACGCGGCGCAGGAGAATGCCTACCACCACCGGTAACAGCACGATCTTCGTGACCGTCCAGAAGAGCGGGAGCGGATCAATCGCCAACCACGTGGAGGCTAGAATCCAAATCCACAGGGGCGTCAAAAGCGGACTGAGCAACGTCGAGACCGTCGTCATGCCCACGGATAACGCCACGTCGCCTCGCGCGAGGTAGGCCACCACGTTCGACGCCGTGCCCCCGGGGCACGCCCCGACGAGAATGACGCCGAGCGCCAACAATTTCGGCAGGCCCAGGAACATCGCGATGCCCCACGCACCAAGCGGCATCACCACGTACTGCAAGGCCACACCCAGCAGCAACGTCCGGCCTCCATGGCGAAGGGCGAGCACGTCCCGATGCGTCAGCGTCAATCCCATCCCGAGCATCACGGCGGCCAACGCTTCGGGAATCCAGATTTTTCCGGAGGCGGCGGGACCCGGCATGAACCAGCCCCATGCGGCTCCGAGTACGACCCACACGAGAAACCCGTCCTGAACCAGCCTCAGCCAGGACGGAATGCCGCTTGGAGGAACGTCGTTCGCCGAACGCGGGTCCCCGGTACGTTGTTTCCCGAAATCATCCATCGAGTCGGCATTGTGGCAAATCTTCAAGAGCGAGGGCCACCTCTTTTTACAAGGCCGGCGTTTCCACGATCGTTCATGATCGCCCCCTCACCCTGCCCTCTCCCGCTACCTCTCTTTCCCTCTCCCCACCGCGGGAGAGGGTTGGGGTGAGGGGGACCCGTCTATTCGGGACGGCACGGGGGCCGTCCCCTACAATAACGTAGGGACAACCCCCCGTGGTTGTCCGTCGGTGACGGCACAGGGTTCATGGGGTGAGGGGGAAAAAACCGTTTCATTGTCAGGAATCAACGGGCTGTGCTAGACTCGTCTCGTGGGCGATTAGCTCAGTGGGAGAGCGCTTCCCTCACACGGAAGAAGTCACTGGTTCGATACCAGTATCGCCCACCATTTCACCATTCTTCACCGGACGACGCAGGTCGAACTTGAGGTCTTTCCCCACCCGTTCAGCAGTAAAACCGCCAGGGCCGTGGCGTGCTCCGCTCGTGGCGACCAACCACGTGGGACAGTGGCTTGTTGTCCTGTGGCTGGGGCTCCTCACGGCATGCGGGACTCCATCAGCACCGCCTCGCGATCCCATGCTCCCCCCGTCGGCCAGCGACCTCGCGCTGTTGGGCGCGGCGCACCTCTGCGACGCCCAGGAAACCATTGTCAAGAGCTGGCAGGGTATTCGCTATCAACGGGTGCCCTGGGGCGCGGGAGAACAACTGCAACGCCTGGGGCAAAGCAGCCAACCCGACCACGACGCGTTTTACTTTTTCAATGACGAGCAGCGCCTGGTCGGGGCCGTGTTTCGCTACAACCAGGGTCTCCCCTTAAAGCCGTATCCCATGCTGCGGCAAACCTTATCCGAACTCATCCCGTCGTCCACGTTTTATATCGACCCCACCCAACTCCTCTCTCAAGCGGGCGCGCAATCCGCCGTGCTGTACCGGACCGGGGACTACACCAGTACGACCCAATACCTGGTGTTGGAGAGTGAAGATGACCCGACGTTACTCGTGGCCTCTTTTGCGATCGATCCGTACGAGCAACTGCTGTCGAGTTACCATGAAACGTTTCTGCCGGGTCTCAACCGCAGCCAATCCGCGACGCCGACAGAATCCGCGCCCTCACCCGACGAGGACCCGAGTGACGATTTCCTGGGTCTTCAGCAATTCGCACGAGGAGAAGCCGCGTTATTCGGGTCTTGCGGAACCGCCCAGCCGGCGATTGCCGTCGAAGCCTACCGGCAATCCATTCAACATGGGCTCAAGGACGAGGCGCGCTTAGCGGAAGCCCACCATCGACTGGGCCTGGCGCTTCGGGATCAAGGCCAACCGGCCGACGCGCAACGCGAACTGGAGCAGGCGCTTGCGCTTCGCCCCAACGCGCCGGCGATCATCAACAATCTCGGCCGGGTCCTGGCCGAACAACACCAGCAGGCGCGCGCCATTAAACTCTTTGAACGGGCGATCGTCCTGCGCCCGAACTATGCCGAAGCACGGTTCAATATGGCGCAAAGTCTGGAACGGACCGACACCCGGCGGGCGATCGAAGAATACGAAACCTATCTCGCCCTGGTCGAAGGGATCCCCAGGGAAGCCCAACGCATCAGGTTCGTCCAGGAACGCGTGAACAAGCTGAAAGGCGACGACACGCGGTGAAATTCTACGCCGTGCGCAAGGGGCGCCAACCCGGGATCTACACAACCTGGCCCGCGTGTGAAGAGCAAATCAAAGGGTTTCCCGGAGCCATCTACAAAGCCTTTCCCACGAAAGCCCAAGCCCTGGCGTTTGCGGGAGAATGCCTTCCCGATGTGACCATCCTTCCCCCTTTGACCTCCCTTCCCCCGGCCGACGTCCCGCCGACAACCGATGGCATACACATTTGGGTCGATGGATCCTGTCTCCCGACCAGCCACGGCCACCTGCACTTCGGCTGGGCCTACGTGATCTTCGACGGGGCACGGGAACTCCACCGGGCGAGCGGGAATGATGTGCCGGCCGAGGCGCGCCGGCATCGAAACGTGGCCGGAGAAATCCAGGCGGTCCTGCAGGCGCTGGAGTGGTGCCGGGCACATGACATTGCCACGGCCACGATCTCTTTCGACTACCAGGGGTTAGCCAGTTGGGTGGAAGGCACGTGGAAGACCAGGACGCCCTTTACCCGCGCGTACGCGGAACGGGTCCGGGCCTTGGGGATGACCCTCACGTGGCACAAAGTGCTGGCCCACTCCGGCAACCCGTATAATGACTTGGTGGATCGACTGGCGGGAGAAGCCGCCCGGTCCACCCCGGCACAGACGAGAGGCAACCGGCAATCATGAGGACCACGGCAGTCGGGCAGGTCGGGTTCGCGTAGCGTAACCCGACAGTGAGCTGTGTAGACATTTTGTTGATGTTCTTGCCTTCCCTTTCAATATTTTAAAGTTTGTGCACTTTTTTAAAATGTTTAAACTTTGTAAATATTTTAAAGTTTGCGACAAAGTTTAAAGTATTTAACATTTTATTACTTTTGTAATATTTCTAAAATTCATCGCCGTTATTTACGTCTTCCCCATTCAAGCTTTTCGTTGTCCATCGCGACGTTTCCGAGATTGTCGGGTGACGCCTTCGGCTAAGCCGACCTACGGGGCTCCTTCTGTCATCCTTGTATGTGTTCAGTAATTCGTTGACAGTTTCTGCGGCTTTCTTCTGTGCCCCAGTTCCCCTCCTTTGTCAGACAACCCCCTCCATCCCCCTTATCAGGGGGACTGCTGAGAGCTCTCCCGGAGGGAGAGGGTGAACAACGAGCGTTGTTCCTTACGTCAGGATGGTCCTGAAGGGTTTGGTGAAGCTCCTGACGGGCATGTTTCCCACCTTTGTTCTCTGACGCAGCAGCCAGGCATGGGCCGTCATTTCGATGCCCCGGGCATCGGGAAGGCGGCAGAAGCTTACCGTCATCACGTGTTCCCGCGTCCGGGCTTTGGGGTACGCCGACAACCACCGGCCCTTTTCAGATTCGACGAAGAAGCGACCCCTGGCTCCTCCGTTCTTGTAATAGTTCACCTTGTGGGGCTGCCACCCCAGGGCCTCGGCGGCCGCGGAGTGCGGGAACCGGTCGGGCCTGTCCGTGGCCACGCTGGTGGCCAGTCCGTTGAGACCGGTTAAATTGGACATGGGCGATGCGATGATCTCGACGAGGCGTGCGCCCCCGGTTCCGATCGGGACGCCGGCAATGCGTCCGAAGTGGACGTCGCCGCTGAGGACCACGACGTCGTGGGAGACGGAGCCCAGCGCTTCCAGCAACCGGGCATACTGGGTTTCGTAACTGCGGAGGTTCCGCTCGACGTTGTTCTGCTGCACGATCAACGGCTGCGGGATGACGAGCACGCCCGGGCAGGTCCGGTGGCCCGCCCAATCGAGTAACGTTTTGAACGGGGCCTCCGGAAGGAATTTCTGCTCGGACCGGTACGAGCGCAAGTCGGCCAGGCACACGGACAGGTCATCTCCGAGTGTAAACGATTCGACCACGGGAGAGCGCTGGACGTGCTTGACGCCGTCGGACGCCGCTTTCGTCCAGTGTTTGCGCACGGACGGCAGTTTGAGGGCCAGCAGGGTCGGGAGGAGGGAGTCGGTAAAGGGGTAGTCGTTCCAGTATTCGTGATCGTCGGGTAACATCCACGTGCCGCCCCTGCTCAACATGCTGCCGAGCGCCTGCCAGTGGAGGGCATAGTCGTCTGCGATGCGCTCGCGGATCTCTTTGCCGCGTAGCGACAGCGAATCGAAACCGATATCCAGGTAGACCTGGTCCCCCGTCAGCACGGTCACGTCCGGGCGAACGGTTTTACCCCCGCGCTCATAGAGCGCCTTGTAGGAGGCCGCCGCCCGGCCGCCGTCCCGATGGTTGTAGAAGCAACTCCCGAGCCCGATCGTGAAGGCATCCCTGCCCTTCTCGGGTACGCGCGAGGGCAGCGTGCGAAACGTACCGGAGCGAAGCCGTTGCCAGCGACGCTTGATTCCGGCCAGGGGCTCCGCCTCGATGCGACGCTCGAACGCCAGGCGATAGTCGCTCCCGGCTTCGAGTCCTCGAAACGTCACGACGGCGAAGAAGCGCTGCTGCATCCCCGGAAAAGGACGCTGCCAGTCCTGCTTGCGGATGCTTCGTGTTTTGACTTCGCGGTCCTCCCGGAAGAGCCGGACGCGCGCGCGTTCGGGCATTTTCAAGGCGGGAAACAGCGTGCCCACCCACACTTCCATGGAATGCCGGCTGACGCGATGGATGACCAGCGACCATTGGGCGGTCGACGTGTAAGCGTCCGGGTTCATCCGCGATCGTGCCACGTTGTCTCGACGGCCATGACCCTACCCGCACCTGACCTTGACCACGCGCCCGTCCGGTCCGACGACGACGTTCATCCGCTTCGGCCGGTGATCCATGGTGATCCGGCTGCCAGCGGGATACACGCGCAGGGGCTTGGGCAGGGCGGCGGTGTCGATCTCATCTATGGGTCGCCCGACCATTGACCGATGTCGCGCGGCGGCACACGTGGGCTCTTTGGGATTCTCCACAATCTCCACGCCGGCCGGGCCGGGTTCGGCCACGTTCTTTTCGGGAATGCCCGGAGTCGCGCACGTCCAGAGCAGCATTCCCGATAACACAATCAGCATGACTTTTCGGTGCATGGTTCGTTCCAAAGGAAAGGAAGCAAGGCTGATTAAGCCGAGGGCCAGGAAAATTTTATTCTTGATCACGCGGGGTATAGAGACATGCATCCAGGATGCTCAGAACCTCGTCAAGCACGACTCCAGGTGCTTTTTCAACAAGCTTCACCTGTCGCCTTGCGCCATCAACGGACTTGATCTGTTCGACCATTATGTACCCCGGCAGGGACGACTCCTCGGGGATTGCCACATGAAAGGGAATATTCCTGAACGTCCTGGTGATGGGGCACACCATGACAAGCCCCGTATGGCGGTTGAACAGGGTGTTACTGACCACCAATGCCGGGCGACGCCCTCTTTGCTCACGTCCGGCCTGCGGATCGAAGGTCAAGCTCACGAAGTCCCCTTTCTCCGGGACGTATTTGGGCATCTACCACACTTCCTTTCCAACAGGTGGTCCCCAGTCCTGTTCTTCAGTCTGATGCCTTTTCGGCATTTTGGATACCAACACCTTCAGATCATGTCTCCCCCGCACTTTGGTCACGGGTTCAACGATAATCCGCCCCTTCCGGACAGAGACCTTCACTTCGTCACCCACGTTAATCCGGGCTTCGTCCAGCAACGTCTTCGTGAACCGAAGCCCCTGACTGTTTCCCCATTTCTGAACCTTGGTCACCATCGCCTATCTCCTCACATGACTAGACGTATAGCCAAAGTATATCCTCAGATACGTCGAACGACAACGGTTCATGAGAAAGATTTTCGTTCTTGAGCATGAATCGGGTTCTCCATTCGTGAAAACCCCGCCTCGACATACATCCGTGGCCGCATGAGATGCAGGCCTACGAATACCTCTACCTCCCCTCACCCCTCCTGATCCTTCGGCTACGCTCAGGACAAGCAAAGGAGGGGAAAGACGGGGCTCCTTCCTTCCAAGACAACCCCCTTAATCCCCCTTATCAGGGGGACTGTTTAGATCCGCCCCCCTGATAAGGGGGGCCAGGGGGGTTTTATCTTTTACGACAACCGACCGCCGAACGACCGCTTCGCCAAAGACGAAGCCACGAGAAGAAGAGGCGCAGGTAGCCCTTGTAGGGAACAACGATCGTTGTTCCCTACCCCTCACCCTGCCCCCTACCCCTCACCCTGCCCCCCGATTAAAAATGTCGGGGGCTTCGCCTAATTTCAGACTGGGGAGAGGGTTTTCTCAGGTTCAGAATTCGGCGCGCCAGCCCGCTAACAGACTGACCATGGACTTCGCGGCCACGTGTCCCGGATTGTGCGACGCGGCCGCCTCGGCCTGTAACTCGCCGCCAAAGACGCCCGTGCGGCGCCAACGGGCCGCCACGTCAATCTGCCTGGCCGATGGGACGAGACCGGCCGAGAACGACTCGCGCAGGATCACGCCGTCCCTGGTACGGCCGACCGGCAGACTGAACTGCGCCGACCCGTTCTCTATCCGCGGCGGTTGAGACACCGAGACCGTTACTTCGTCATGGGCGGTCAGGTGCCGGTTGACGCGGAGCGACATCGCACTGGTGGTCAACCACGACACGCCGTCGATGAGCCCACTCCCCACGTTCGGGGCGACCAGGCCGATTTCGGTATCGAAGGCCAGGCGCCAGCCCCCGAATTCGGTGGCCGCTTCGAACCCGGTGAATACGTTGTTGGCCGAGAGCCGACCGAATGCGCCGGTTGCCGTGGACCCCAACAGGGAGTTCCCTTCCTTGAGCCACCCGACGCGCACGCCAACGGGCGTATCCGGCGGTCGCCAGGCGAGCAAAGCGCCCACGTCCGACGTTTGTTGCCGGGGCAGGCCGGCCGTGGTCAACGATGTGACTTGGTTCACCGTGGTAAACGCCGTGGCTTCGAGCCCGTTCTGCGTCTTCAAGGTCACGGTCGCGGCGTTCCCGGCCAGGTTGAGCACGCTGCTTTCGGCAGTCGCCGGCGACTCGTACAGGCCGACGCGCCACGCGCCTCGATGCACGGCGAGCGCGTAGGGGGCGAGCGTCATCCGCGTGCCGCGCGCGGCCGGGCGGCCCGCTTTCCTGCCTGGGGCGATGAGACTGTGGAGCCGCACCATGGAGGATGGCCGGTAGGCGGCGCCGGCGAGGCCCGACAGATCGAACCAGAACGGGGCGCCCAGCGCGTCGAACGCGGCAATTTCCCGTCCCGCCAGCGAACGGGACAGACTGTTCCCAAACGCTTGGCCCAGCCTGAGTTGAGTGGTTTGGATGCTATGCCCGTTTTGCCCGTTCTCGCCGGCCCGGCTGTTCGTCATCACCTGAGCGTTGTCCACCGGCGACACCGCGGCGCCGAGGTCCATCAACCCCTGCCCATAGATGGAGGAGGTGCCATAGTCGCCATTCTTGTTGGCGGTCGCGAAGAGCCGCGTGAGCAGTTCCCTGTTGGAGAGTTGGCCGCGGAAGAAATGCTTCATCAGCGCGAGCCCGCCGCTCACCATGGGCGCGGCAACGGAGGTGCCCTGGATATCGAGCAGGACATTAAAGGTGCCGGGTGAGGGTGTGTCGGAACCGAACTCGGCGCCCGTCATGCCGACACCGGGCGCCGCGATGCACCACGGGCCGGCAATGCCGCAACGGTTTGAGAAATCGGCGATCCTGCCGTCCCGATCCACGGCCACGGTGACCACGTTGTGCCCTTGCAGTTCCGGCAGCTTGGCGACCGCCCCGGCCTCCGGGCCGGGCGAGGTCGCTTGGTAACTGAATCCCGTGGAGCTGGTCGAATCCGCGAAGCAGTTCTCATCGCCGTCGTCGCAAGGGTCGCCATGATCGTTGCCCGCGATCCACACGAAGATCGCCGGGTCCGCCACGCCCTCTTGCGCGATCACCTCGAAGGCAGAACCGAGTCTGTCGATACCACGCAGTTGGTCCACCGTGTAGTTTTCTACGAATGTGCCGGAAAAAGCGTAACTCGCGTTCACGATGTCCACGCCGCTCGCCAACACGTCTCTATAGGCGTCATCCCAGTCGAATGCATTCCGCCGACTGTCATTCTCGGGAATGTGATCGCCGATGGGCACGGTAAACACCTTGAAATCTGCGCCCCAGGCAATACCGAGGAAACCGGCGTCGTTGGGCTGCGCGGCCATAATGCTCGTGACCGCGGTGCCATGCGAGTACCCGCCATTCGCCTCGTAATCCGCTTTTGTCTCATCCGGCAGGTTCTGGAGAAACGTTTCCGTGATACTCGCACCGTCGAGTTCATGATGGGTGAGATCGACACCCGAATCCATCACCCCGACGGTGACTCCGTCGCCCGGTTTTACATTTTTGCCATCCACATCGCCCTCTATCACGGCGAGGGCCGCATGGGCTTGATGCACGTTCAGCGTTTCCAGCGCCCATTGGCCCAAATAACGATTGGGGTTCATCGAACTCCCTTGAAATTCAGGGTCCGCGAGACGCTCAGCGGCGAATCCATCACGCAGGCGTTCAAAATCATTCATCGAGATACATCCATGAACGGAAGTCGCAATGCAGGAAGGCTGCGGGGACGGAGCCGGTCCGGGGGTCGGGATAGAGACGGGGGGTGGAGCCGGCGGCGGGTCAGGGGCCGGCGGCGGGGCGGGAACCGTGTCAGGGAGCTGAGCAGAGGGTCCATTTCCGCTACCACCACCGCCGCCGCCACAACCGGACAACGCCATGACGAACGACAAGGCTGCAATGAAACCTGCGAATTTGCAGCTTCGGAAAAGCATATGAGAGGCGGCCAAAAGAGGGGGAAGGAATGAGCCCCCTCACCCTCCAGGGACGAGGGTTTGTTTTATAGGGCAAAGAAGGTAAACGGCTAGAGCTTGCCTTCGCCTTTGAGGTACTTGCGAAACCGGTCCATGAGTTCTTCGCCGAGCACGCCGACTTCCGGTTTCTCTTTGGTCATGAATTCCCGGATTTCTTCCAGGCGTTGTTCGGCCTGGCTATTCCCTTTCAGGCGTTTGACTTTCACCAACGCATCATCAAAGGCGTCAAAGGTCAATTCCTGATACCCGAAACTCCTGATCCGTTTGACGGCTTTCATCATGGCTTCGTTCCGAAACGTGGTCAGGTGTTCGGAATCGATTTCCCGTAACCCGAGTTTTCTGGCCCGCCGTTCCGCGGCCTTGCGAATCCCGCTGCGCACGAAATCCGGGGACGTGAGCAACCGTTTCCAGGCTTCGTCCGTCCACGCCACTTTTTCCTGCGGCGCTTCCCATACCTTCAACAGCGTCTCTTCATCAATCGTGGTCACCCCTGATTCCCGCACCAAATCTTCCGCGTCCCGCTTCAGCATATCCGTGACGAACTCCAGGGCAATGGGCGGAGAATCCTTGACTTTTTCCTGCAACATCGCCTTCGCCCCTTCGGTCCATTCCACCGGCGCCACCGCGGCTTCAGCCTGGTCCCCCATAGCTTCGACTTTTTCAAACAATTCCACGTTGACTTCCAAATGGCCCCGTTCCCGCGCCACCTCTTCGGTAATTTGCTTGATCATGGCTCGCATGAACTCCGGCACGCTTTCCAACCGTTTGCTCGCTTCCGCGGTCCAGGGTAATTTGCCTTGAGCCATTTGGTCGGCCGCTTCGGCCATCCCGGCTTCTCCGCCCATGCTCCCCATCATTTGCCGCTTGAATTGGTCCAACAATTCCCCGGTAATCTCGGTTTCCCCCAATTCGCGGGCTTTCTTTTCCGCCAGGCGTCTGACCATTCCCCGCAAAAAGACGGGGGCGCGCTCAAGCCGCGTGAGGGCTTCGGGGGTCCAGGTCGGTGCCGTCACCGTGGGGTCGGGATTGTTCATGCGTCGGCCTTTCTGCGTTCGGCAGTTCCTTGATCTCTTTGTCCGGGGACGCCGCCAGATCGCGTGACTGTGGCGCCGCACTTTCTGCATTCGGCAGTTCCTTGATCTCTTTGCCCGGGGACGCCGCCAGATCGCGTGACTGTGGCGCCGCACTTTCTACATTCAGCAGTTCCTTGATTTCTTTACCCGCTTTAAAAAACGGCATGAGTTTTTCAGGCACGGACACGGTTTCTCCGGTTTTGGGATTGCGCCCGTCCTTGGTGCGCCGGATGCGCAACCGGAAACTTCCAAACCCGCGGATCTCCGTTTTCTCTCCCCGCTTCAAGGCGCCACGGATGGAATCGAAAATGCCGTTCACCACCTTTTCCGCGTCACGGCGGTTGAGGGTCTTGGCTTTCTCCACCATTTTCTCAATCAGGTGTGCCTTGGTCATGACTCCTCTCCTTGATCGAAGTGTCCGGTTGGGATTGTCGGATTACGCTACGCTAATCCGACCTACTCCCTCTATCCCCTCACCCCAGCCCCCCGATTAAAAATGTCGGGGGCTTCGCCTCATTTCAGATTAGGGGAGAGGGAGTATTTTACAACGCCATGAGATACATGAGGTTCATTCCCGTGTGCAGCGGTAACGCGGGCGTGTCTCCAAACAGGGATCCGACCAACCAATCCCGGAATGAAAATTCCGGGGTCGTTTCGATCACCGGCGGAGTACCTTTTATCCCGGTCATGTCCGCCGCCACTCTGACGGCGTCTTTCAGGTCTCCCAGGTCATCGATCAGGAGCACGTCTTTGGCTTGTTGCCCGGTCAACACCCGGCCGTCCGCCAAGGCTTCGACGTCGGCGACGTCCAGCGCGCGCCCTTCGGCCACGGCTTCGATAAACTGACGATGGGCATCATCCATGACCGATTGCAACAGGTTCAGGTCCTCTTCACCCATCATGCGAAACGGGGACCCCACGTCTTTATACCGTCCGCTTTTTATCACGAAGTTCTTCACGCCGATTTTGTCCATGAGCTCTTCAAAATTGGCCAACTGCATAATCACGCCGATACTGCCCGTCAGGGTTCCGGGGTTGGCCAGGATTCGATCGGCGGCGACCGCGATATAATACCCGCCGGAAGCCGCCACCGTTCCCATGGAGACCACGACCGTTTTTTGCTTTTCTTCCCGCACCCGTTTGACCGCATTATATATCTCCTGAGAAGCCGCGACTCCGCCGCCCGGAGAATCGATCCGAAGGACAATGGCCTTGACGAGCGGGTCCTGGGCATACGCTTCCAACTCGTTCACGGTCAATCGGGAATCCAGAATGGGGCCTTCGATCCTGACGAGCGCGATGCGCTCCTTGCCGACCGTGGCGAGTTCCGGTAACAACGCGTTCCCCACCACGGTCAACGCCACCGCGGCCACCACGATCCAGATGACCCGTCGCCACTGGGAACGGGTTTTTCCTGAAGATGAGTCGTCCATACACGTCTGCCCAGCGATGATGCTCTACGCCGTTTCCTCTGAGTCCGCGACTTCCTGCTCCTGGTCAGGGTGAACACTCAGGTCCGCCCCTGCGCCGGGCTCCTGGTCGGCGTCGCCCGGATCGCTCACCGCTTCGGTTGTCCGGCTCTCCGGTTCCTGCGGACAGTCTTTCACGCTCAACGCAATTTTCCGTTCTTCACAATCGACTTTGACGATCTTCGCGGTCACGTTCCGGCCTATCGCAAAACTCTCTTCCAGCTTATTCGCCCCATCGGGCCCGACTTCACTGACGTGGATCAACCCTTCCACGTCCCCGTCCAGTTCGACGAACACTCCGAAATCCGCGATCTTGGACACCGTCCCGGTCGCCACGCTCCCCACGTGGTACCGTGAAGGAATGTCCGCTTCCCACGGGTCCGCCGTGAGCTGCTTGTAGCCCAGCGACAACCGCTCTTTTTCTTTGTCGATGCGCAAAATGATCGCGGCCACCCGTTGCCCCTTCTTGAACAATTCCGATGGATGCTTGATGTGTCTGGTCCACGACATGTCCGAAATATGAATCAGCCCGTCGATCCCTTCGTCCAGCCCCACGAAGGCCCCGAAGTCCGTGACGCTTTTGACTTTTCCCTCGATTTGCGTGCCCACCGGGTAGCGGGCCTGAATGACGTCCCACGGATTGGGTGCGGTCTGTTTCATGCCAAGCGAAATCTTGCGACCTTGCTGGTCCACGTGCAGCACTTGCGCGTCGATGGCGTCTCCCACCGCGACCACCCGGGAAGGATGGCGCACTTCATGCGTCCAGGACATCTCCGATACGTGGACGAGCCCTTCAACACCCGGCTCCAGTTCCACGAATGCTCCATAATCGGTCAGGCTGACGACCTTGCCGCCCACTCGCGACCCTTCAGGGTATTTGGCGGCAATGTTCATCCAGGGGTCGGCCGTCTTTTGTTTGAGCCCCAAGGAAATTCTTCCGGTCTCGCGGTCGTACTTGAGCACCAGTACCTCCAACCGATCCCCCACGGCAAACATATCGGAGGGATGGCCGACCCGTCCCCAGGAAATGTCGGTGATGTGCAGCAGGCCGTCAATGCCGCCCAAATCCAAAAACGCGCCGTAGTCGGTGATATTTTTCACGGTCCCTTCGAGCAGTTGTCCTTCGGCGAGGGTCGATAACGTGTTTTGCCGCCGCTTGTCGCGCGTTTCTTCCAATAAGGCCCGACGGGAAATCACCACGTTGCCGCGCCGATGATTGATTTTAATGATTTTAAACGGGAAGGTTTTTCCGACCAGGGAGTCCAGGTCGCGGACGGGCGTCAGATCGATTTGCGAGCCGGGTAAAAAGGCCCTGACCCCGATATCCACCATCATCCCGCCTTTAATGCGTGACACTACTTTCCCATGGACTTCCCTCTCCTCCTCATGCGCGACCTCAAGCTCATCCCAAACTTTCATCTTGTCCGCTTTTTCCTTGGAGAGGAGCAAGTTCCCTTCCGCGTCTTCGCGCTGCTCGATGTACACCTGGATGCGGTCACCGACCGCCAACCCGGTCAGTTCGTCCGGCATAAACTGGTTCGCCGAGATGATGCCTTCGGATTTATAGCCGATGTCCACGATCACTCTGTCTTTTTGAATGACCACCACCCGGCCTTCCGTGATCGTGCCTTCTTCAAAATTCTTGAACGTTTCTTCATATAGGGCCTCCAAGGCCTCCCGGTCTATTTCTTCAATGACGTGTGACATAGTGCTCATTCTTCATTCCTCACGTATGATCGCTTTCCAGCAACCGTTGTGACGGGAATCGAGCCGTGACCGACGTGGAGGCTCAATCTCTCAGGTTCATGTTGTCGGCATTGACGAATGATCCACGCCGCGCAATTCGCCAATCCGAGCCATTATTTTCTGACTGATATATTGGTACAATTCTTTTCCCTGGTATTGTCGACATTCCTCACGAAAATCCATGGACTCGCCAAACGACACTTCCACCGGATGCCGCCTCAGCCATGACGCACCTATCGGAAGCACCTGGTACGTCCCCCTGAGATAGACCGGCACCACGGGACATTGGGCTTCGGCCACAAGCCGCCCGATTCCCGGTTTCCCCGGCTGCAGCATTCCATCAGGCGTTCGCGTCCCCTCCGGAAAAATGACCACGGCCTTTCCCGCCTTGAGCAACTCCACGGCGGACTGGAACGCTTTTCGATCCCATCGCTCGGTCTTTAACGGAATCCACCCCAGCGAGCGAAGGATGCGACCCAACAGGGGATAGGGAAACAAAGTGGCCCGCCCGAGATAAAAGAGGCGGCGACGGACTCCGCATCCCAATAATGGAATATCCGCATAACTCGCGTGATTCGCCGCCAACAACACCCCGCCCGTTGCCGGGACGTGTTCAACGCCACGCGTACGATAGTGCAGGAACACGCGGCCGACCACGCGAGAGAGGATCCACAGGATTCCATACACCACGGTGCTCACGAGTGACCCGGAATCCACTCCATCATGTTTTCCACCACCTGGTCAACCGTCAAGGACGAGGAATCGATCACCACCGCATCGGCGGCCGGTTTCAACGGCGCGGTTGCCCGCGAGCGATCGTTGGTATCCCGTTCCTGAATGGCCCGCCGGATGTCACGCTGTGTTTCGGGATGCCCGCCCCGCACCGCCTCCTGATACCGGCGAGTCGTCCGCGTCTCGAGATCCGCTTCAAGAAAAAATTTCACGTCCGCGTCCGGAAACACCCTGGTGCCCATGTCACGGCCTTCTGTCACGATCCCGCCCTCACGGCGATATCGCGCCTGAATCGGTAACAGCCGGTCTCGAACGTGCGGCAGCGCCGCGACGGTTGATGCCAACCGGCTGATTTCCGGGGAACGCAATTGCGCGGTGATGTCCTCGTTGTCGATACACGTTCGCGTCACCCCTTCTTCTAGAGACACGTGAAAATCGATCGAGGACAACAACGCCTCCATGGCCCCGGCATCGGCACAATCAATCCCCTTTTGTCGCACCACCCATGCGACCGCGCGGTAGAGGGCGCCCGTATCAAGATAGGCGTAGCCCAACCGCGACGCCAAGGCCCGAGCCGTCGTACTTTTCCCCGCCCCGGCAGGGCCGTCAATCGTGATGAGTAAGCCTTGCCTTTGGGCAAACGTCTTCACAGTCCTCGGAAAAGGACATTATTATAGAATTCAGCGTGAAATTGTCAATAATTCCAATAGGTTGTCATGGAAATCCGGGAAGGAGGTCGCAATGCAGTCGGTGTCGAGAATGGTCGTTGGCGCGTCGCCGGTCAACGCGGCGATCGCCAATGCCATGGCCACTCGATGGTCGCCATGGCTCATGCAGGTTCCGCCTTTGATGGCGGCGCCCCCGTGCAGAATAAATCCGTCCGGGGTTTCCTGAATGGGGACGTTGAGTTTGGCCAGTTCCGTGGCCATGGTATGAATCCGGTCGGTTTCCTTGACTCGTAACTCTTCGGCTCCCGTCACGACGGTCCGGCCTTCGGCCAGCGCCGCGGCCACGCAAAAAATGGGAAATTCGTCAATCATTTTGGGAACGTGTGAGGCTTCGATGGTCACGCCGCGAAGCGGGGTCGTGCGAACCAGCAGATCACCCACCGGTTCCCCGGCTTGTTCCCGTTGGTTGACAATCCGGATATCGGCTCCCATTTCGCAAAGAATGTCCAGTATCCCCGTCCTGGCCGGATTGAGGCCGATATTCACGATCCGTACCTCAGAGCCGGGAACCAGGGAGGCGCCGACGATAAAGAAGGCTGCGGCAGACAGGTCGCCGGGCACCAAGAAATCTTTGGCCGCATAGGTGGGACGGCCCGGCAGGACGACGTGACACCCGTCGGTTTCAAGCGGAATGCCCAGATACCGGAACATCCGCTCGGTGTGATCCCGGGATTGTACGGGCTCGGAAAACCGCGTCTCCCCTTGGGCAAAGAGACCCGCAAAGAGAACCGCCGATTTGATCTGGGCACTCGACACCGGTGAGCGATATTCGATGCCCTGTAAGGCACCTCCCTGAATGGCCAACGGCGCCAATTCGCCCCCTTTCCTGCCTTGGATGGTCGCGCCCATCAGGCGCAGGGGGTTCACGATCCGCCCCATGGGGCGGCGGCGAAGCGAGTCGTCGCCCGTCAGGATCGAAAAAAACGGTTGACCGGCCAGCACCCCGGCCAACAGACGAAGGCCCGTCCCGGAATTGCCGCAATCCACGTGCCGAACGGGTTCGGTCAATCCACCCAACCCCTTGCCCAAGATCCGGACCTGGTCCGTTTCGACTTCGATGGCCACGCCCAACGCTTGCAAGGCACGGAGGGTATTGAGGCAATCTTCTCCGCGACAATATCCTGTAATCGTGGCGGAGCCTTCGGCCAGGGCGCCGGCAAGCAAGGCCCGATGGGTGATGGATTTGTCCCCGGGCATCCGAATCGTCCCACGCAAGGGGCCTTGCGGCGTGATCGTGAGCGCACTCATTTCAGCCGTTGCCGCGCTTCCCGCGCCCTGGCGATTTCATGCTCCAGGCCCGGTCCATCCTTCGCTTGGATCAAGCCCTTGAAGCGTTGCAATTGTTTTTCCAGGGCTTCGATCATGATCAAAAGATTTTCAGGATTTCCGAGAAAAATCGTGCGCCATATTTCCGGAGAGGCTGCAGCGATTCGCGTGGTATCCCGCAAGCCGCCGCCGGAATATTCCAGCAACTCCGCCCCGCCTTCGGTTCGCTGTTGAAGATCCATCAAGGCATTCATGAGGGCGAAGGCTGCGACGTGAGGAAGGTGACTGACCGCCCCCAATATCCAATCGTGCAAAAAGGGATCGACCGACCGGACGACGGTGCCCATGGCTTCCCATACGTGCTGCATGGTGAGGAGGGCTTGAGGATCGGTGTCGGCCGTCGGCGTGATGATGCACAGGGCCCCGGTGAACAAATCGACGGACCCCGCCACAACCCCCGACGTTTCCTTTCCGGCGATGGGATGCGCGCCCACGAAACGCACACCGGCCGGAACCAGGGATTCCACCTGTTCCACCAAGGAGCCCTTGACGCTTCCCACGTCGCTCACGATCGTGCCGGGTTCCAGGACACTTCCCCACTCCTTGAGATGCGTGGCGTAACTTTCCACGGGCGTGGCGAGAATGACCAACTCCGTGCCCTTCATCGCCGCCTTGGGATCACGTTCAAACGCATCGATGGCCCCACGTTGCACGGCTAATTCCAGGTTGCCCAAACTCCGGCCCACGCCGACCACGCGATCGGCCAGACCCTGACGCTTCATGAGCATCCCCACGGAGCCCCCGATCAATCCGACCCCAACAATCGTGACTTGTCTGAAATGTACGGTCATGGTTGTCTCATTCCCTCCCCTTTGTAAGGGGAGGCCGGGTGGGGTAGAGCCGCCGACCATGGGGCACGGGGTTTCACCTCCGCCGTCTCTACCTCCCCTTCACCCCTCCTTACAAAGGAGGGGAAACGGCGAGTTACAATTCTCTTCCGACGGCTTGCGCAAGGATTTTCAGGTCGTTCATCAATGCCTTGAACCGATAAGGCTTGAGCGATTCCTCTCCGTCGCAGAGGGCGCATTCCGGATTCGAATGGACCTCGATCAGGAGCCCGTCGGCACCCGCCGCAATGGCCGCCTTGGCCATGGGAGCCACCAGGTTCCATTTGCCCGTCGCATGACTGGGATCGACGATCACCGGCAAATGAGACAGTTCTTTCAACGTGGGCACCGCCGTCAGATCCAGCGTATTGCGATACTGGGTTTCAAAGGTGCGAATGCCGCGTTCGCACAACATCACGTTTCGATTGCCACGCGAGACGATGTATTCGGCCGACAATAAAAATTCTTTGATCGTGGCGGACAGCCCTCGTTTCAGGAGAACCGGCTTATCATAGGCCCCGACTTCCTTGAGCAATTCGAAGTTCTGCATGTTCCGCGCCCCGATCTGAATCACGTCGGCTTTTTCCAGGAACACGTCCGTGTCGCGGGGATCCAAAATTTCACTGACCACGGGCATCCCCGTCTGCTTCTTCGCTTCAACCAAAAAATCAAGCCCTTCACGACCCAAGCCTTGAAACGAATAGGGAGAGGTTCGCGGTTTGTACGCGCCACCCCGAAGGATCGCGCCCCCGGCGGCTTTGACTTCATGCGCAATCCCGACCGTCACTTCCAATTTTTCGACGGCACAGGGGCCGGCCATCACGACCAATCGTTTGCCGCCCACCGTCACGCGATCCACCGCAATCGCCAAGTCCTGGGCTTGAAATTCCCGGCTCACCAGCCTCCACGGCGCCAAAATGGGCGTGACGCTCTCCACGCCGGAGAACACCGTGAGCGGTTGGTTTTCCAACAGACGTTCGTCGCCGATCACACCGATGATGGTGCGCTCCTCGCCACGGGACATTTGCGATTTCAGGCCCAGTTCCCTGAGTCGATCCGTGACGTGATCAATGTCCTCTTCCGTGGCAGTCGGCTTGAATACGATAATCATCGTGAATCCTTATCCCTCGGCAGGAAGGTTCTCCATCGCGTGGCTCAGGGCCTTGAGGAATCGACGGTTCTCCTCCGGCCGCCCAATCGTCACGCGAAGCATCGACCCGCCAAGATGCCGAACGATGATCCCTTCACGAAGAAGGCGGTCAAACACGTCACGGCCGTTCCGGTGCGTATCGAAAAAGAGAAAGTTGGCCTGACTGGGAAGGGGCGCCAACCCCAATGCGCGAAGCCCGTTGTCCACCGACGCCATTTCCGCTTCATTGAGCGCTCGACTGGCGGCCACGTGCTGTTCGTCACCCAACGCCGCACGGGCTGCGACTTGTGCCAGGGTATTGGCGTTGAACGGGTTTCGCACACGATGGAGATACTCGACGATTTCCGGTGTCGTGATCCCGTATCCGATACGTAACCCCGCCAATCCGTAAATCTTGGAAAACGTTCGCAACACCACCACCGGCCGGTTTTGTCGAACGTAGTCGAGGGTGTCGGGATAGTGCGGATCTCTGACGTATTCATAATAGGCTTCATCAAACACCACGATCACGTCATCGGGGACGGCGGCCATGAACTCCCGGACTTCGTCGCGGGTCACCATGGTGCCCGTGGGATTGTTGGGATTGCAGACGAACACCACCCGCGTGCGACCGGTCACGGCCCGCGCCATTGCCGGGAGATCGTGACGCCAGTCTTTCAAGGGGACTTCCACGCAGACCCCATGCCCGCCGGTCACGGCGAGCTTATACATGACGAAGGTGTGGTCCGCCATGACGGCTTCCTCGCCGGGGGACACGAACGTCTTGACCAACAGGCTGATGATTTCATCGGACCCGTTGCCCACGACGATTTGCTTGCCGGACACTTTCCACCGGTCGGCCAGCGCGCGGGTGAGATCATGCGCCCCGCCGTCCGGGTAGAGATGCACGGTCTCCTTTCTTTCATCCAACGCCGCAAGCGCCTTGGGGGACGGGCCAAGAGGATTTTCATTGGACGCGAGCTTCACGGCTCCGTGAATGCCCAACTCCCGCTCCAATTCGTCAAGGGGTTTCCCGGGGGAATACGGAACGAGTTTGGCTATATCGGGGTGAACTCGGATAGACATTCGCAACTCACGCGTTCGTCCTCGTCGCGTGTCTTCTTCACACGAGACGATCGGCGTCCCGCCTTGTGTCAGGAATGGATGGGATATGAACCGAGAATTTTCAAAAACAAACACCGGCCTTTCAGTTCCTCAAGGGTCCGGCGGATCCGGTCTTCTCGCAGATGCCCCTCAATATCGACAAAAAAGAGATATTCCCAGGCCTTGCGACGCGAGGGCCTCGATTCGATTTTGGTCATACTGATGCCATTGGAGGCAAAGGGCCGCAGCAGATCATAGAGTGCACCGGCCTTATCCTTCACCGACAGCATGACGGACGTCTTATCTTTTCCCGTCGGCTCGGCACCATGCTTGCACAACACCAGGAATCTCGTGAAGTTGTTAATGTTATCCTCAATTCTCGATTTCAAAATGGGCAGGCCATACATCTGAGCCGCAAGTTCGGAGGCAATGGCCGCCGCACGAGGTTCCTCCTTACACCGGTTGGCCGCATGCGAGGTACTGGGGGCTTCCACCAACGGCACCGCGGACATATTGGTTTCCAACCAATTCCGGCACTGCGCCAGGGCGTGAGAATGTGAATACACCTTCTCAACGTCCTCGATTCGCTCACTCTTCGACATGAGATGATGGGAGATCTCCTGCATGACTTCCCCGTAGATCATCAGGTTGGAGTCGATAAACAAATCGAGGGTGTAATTCACCACGCCTTCGGTCGAGTTTTCGATCGGCACGACCCCATAGATCGCGCGCCCGCGTTCCACTTCATCGAACACTTCTTTAATCCCGCTGACCGGGACGTATTGGGCGGACGCTCCGAATTTTCCCAGGGCCGCCAAATGCGTAAACGTGGCAGGGGGGCCCAGATATGCCACGGTCTGCACGCCTTCCAACGACAAGGAGGCGGACATGATTTCCCGATACACCGGACGAATCGCCTCGTTGGGGAAGGGGCCGTCGTTGTGACGCATCAGACGTTCCACAACAAAGGCCTCCCGCCCGGCGGTGTGCAGCAGGGCATGAGGGTCCGCTTTCCGCTTCGCCTCGCCGATCGTGATGACGTGACGAGAACGCTCATTGAGGATCCGCAGGATCTCATCGTCCAGCCGATCAATTTCCTTACGGGACTCTTCTATTTGTTGTTGTTCCGACATAGCGTGACCTGAGAAACCGTGACGTACGATTGAGCATACGCAGACACACCCATCTTTGCAAGAAAACGGAGGCTGACGTCGACTCAACCGCGAGGCACGAATCGGAAAAAAGGGCGAAGACCTGCCTGAAATTCAAAACTGGAAATGGCCGGGGAAATAGGCTAGTCTCACGTGAAACGAGATGAACGTCCGGCGTCGTGCATGGCGTGCGCGTGCATTGTCCGCGCTCACTCATTCAGTTCATAGAATAAGAGGTTGACCACACCGGAATTGTCATCCTGAACGAAGTGAAGGATCTCGTCGTTGAAGTGCTCGGTTATTGAGGGAGCGATTCTTTCCTTCGAAAGACTCAGGACAGGCGCTTCGCTCAAAATGACAAATTGTGTTTGTTTTCGTATCAATGACAGAAGAGTTTGACGGCACACGGAGTTCACATTTCCAGCATTGTTTTGTAGCCCTATCCCTGTACACTTTCAGGATATGGCCGGGAGAGGAATTGGTTTCACGTCATGATGAATCAACGGATCCTGGAGTTGAGCGGTTTCGATGCCGCGATTTTTGACCTCGACGGGGTCATCACCAAAACCGCAGCCGTTCATGCGGCCGCGTGGAAACACCTGTTTGATGATTATCTCCAAAAGCAAGCCGATCAAACGGGAGAGCCGTTTCAAGCCTTCGACCCCATCAAAGACTATTGCGAATACGTCGATGGCAAGCCCAGGTATGACGGCGTGTCCAGTTTTTTGACTTCCCGCGGCATCACGCTGCCTCATGGAGACCCCTCGGACCCGCCGGAGCACGAGACCGTTTGCGGGCTGGGGAATCGTAAAAACGTTCAGTTTCTGAAAACCCTTCACGAGAACGGGGTGGAGGTGTTTCCCTCGACCACCGCGCTCATGCGACTTCTCAGGTCACTGGGCAAAAAAACCGCGGTGGTCACGGCCAGTGAAAACGGCCAAGCCATCGTTCAAGCCGCGGGAGTGACGGATCTTTTCGAGGTCATGGTGGATGGCCGGGATGCCCGCGCCCTTCACCTGCGAGGCAAACCGCACCCCGATACCTTCGTGAGAGCCGCCGAGTGTATGCACGTCCTCCCGGAACGGACCGTCGTGTGTGAAGATGCGTTGGCCGGTGTGGAAGCCGGGCGAGCCGGAGGCTTCGGCCTGGTCGTTGGCCTTGATCGCGTCGGGCAGGCAGAAGCTCTTTCCGCCCATGGCGGAGACGTGGTCGTCCCGGATTTGGAAGAACTCGGTGTCCGGGACGAAGCCGGGATCACGTGGCACAGCACCCCGGCCTTACCGTCCGCTCTCGACCGGTTTGAAGACGTTCTTGCACGCTTTGGTCAACAACCGGTGGTGGTGTTTCTCGACTACGACGGCACTCTGACCCCGATTGTGGAGCGGCCTGAGTTGGCCGTGCTGTCTCAAGACGTGCGGGAAACCCTGGACGGGTTGAGTCGTCACTGTCCGGTCGGGATCATCAGTGGTCGAGACCGAAAAGACGTCACGGACCTCGTCAACCTGAACTCGCTGATCTATGCCGGCAGTCACGGGTTTGATATTGCCGGTCCGGAACACCTGACTACCCTTTCCCATGAAGTCGGAACGCAATTTTCTTCGACGCTGGATCAAGCGGAGATCGTGCTTCGACCTCTCCTCCAACCCATTGCCGGCGCCTTGATCGAACGGAAAAAATTTTCCATCGCGGTGCACTATCGCCTGGTCGATCCCGGCGACGTGTCACGGGTTGAAGAGGCCGTCACCAGGGCCATGGCCGATTGCCCCGGTCTCCGGCGCTCGGAAGGCAAGAAGGTCTTTGAAATGCAACCGCAGCTCGACTGGGACAAAGGCAAAGCCCTGTTGTGGTTGTTGGAAGGGATGCAATGGAAGGAGCACCATTACTATCCCGTGTATATCGGCGACGATCTGACGGACGAACATGCATTTCGTGAGTTGGTCGATCGTGGCATGGGGATCGTGGTGGAGCCCGGCTCCCGTTTTTCCTCTGCCTCCTATTCATTACAGGACCCCCAGGAGGTGAAAGAATTTCTCCTTCAATTGAGTCGCCACCTGGAAAGCCGCACGCGATGAGCGACTGGTTCTTGATCTACGACGGATTCGATCCCGCCCGGGAAGGCCAGCGCGAAACCCTCTGTACGCTGGGCAATGGATACTTTGCCACCCGAGGGGCGGCTCACGAAGCGAACGCCGATTCCACGCACTATCCCGGAACCTACCTGGCAGGCGGATATAACCGGTTGCAGACCGGGATCGAAGGACGGACGATCGAGAATGAAGATCTCGTGAACCTGCCGAATTGGTTGGTCCTCACCTTTCGCCACCCTGGCGACGCCTGGTTCAATTTCCAAGCCGTTGAGTTGCTCTCGTACCGGCAGACTCTCGACCTGAAGGCCGGGGTCCTGCATCGTTCGTATCAATTTCAGGATCGCCAGGGGCGAAAGACCACGGTGAACAGCCGCCGGTTCGTCCACCTGGGCGTGCCGCACCTGGCCGGGCTGGAGGTCGTGATCACCCCGGACAACTGGTCCGGCCCGTTGGAGATGCACACCGGTCTCGACGGCCGGGTTCGTAACACCGGCGTGGCGCGCTACCAGGCCCTGAACAACGCCCACTTATCCGCTCTGGAGACCTCCGCGTTCGGCCACGACGGGATCTTCCTGTGCACGGAGACCACTCAATCGAAAGTCCGCATTGCCCAAGCCGCGCGCACGGGGTTCTTTCCCGATGCCGCCTGGGCACACCTGCCCAGGAACCTGGTACAGGACCGGGACTCTATCGGCCAGGACTGTACGATTCCCATGACGGAAGGGCAGCCCCTGACCGTTGAAAAAATCGTGACGTTGTATACCTCCCGGGATCACGGCATTTCGGAATGCGGAGAGGATGCCCGCGATGCCCTCATGCACGCCGGCAGGTTCGAGGACTTGCTCCGGTCGCATGCTCAACAATGGGAGCAGACGTGGCAGCAGTGTGACCTGGGCCTCCAGGGCGGCGAAGGTTCCCAACTCACGCTCCGGTTACACCTCTTTCACCTGCTGCAAACGGTCTCGCCGCATACGATCGAGTTGGACGCAGGCGTCCCCGCACGGGGGTGGCACGGCGAGGCGTATCGGGGTCATATTTTCTGGGATGAATTGTATATTTTCCCGGTGTTGAACCTGCGCTTCCCGGCCCTGACCAAGGCGCTGTTGTTGTACCGGCATCGACGCCTCGAACAGGCCAGGCGAAACGCCGGACAGGCCGGGTTCAGTGGGGCGCTGTATCCCTGGCAAAGCGGCAGCAACGGCCGTGAAGAAAGTCAGATCCTGCACTTGAACCCCAAATCCGGGCGATGGATCCCGGACCACAGTACGCTCCAACGACACGTGAATGCGGCCATTGCCTATAACATCTGGCAGTACGCCGAAGCCACCGACGACTGGGAATTTCTCTCAACCCATGGCGCGGAAATGTTCCTGGAGATCGCCAGGTTTTGGGTCAGCGCCGCCTCATACAATCCCGACAAGGAACGCTATGAGATTTTGCGGGTGATGGGACCCGATGAATACCACGATCAGTATCCGGATACCGAAGCCCCGGGCTTGAACAACAATGCCTATACCAATCTCACGGTGGTATGGATCCTGTGCCGGGCCCTGGAACTCCTGGACCGGCTCGCGGAGTCGAGCCGAACCGAGGTGCGGGACCTCCTGCACGTCAGCCCCACCGAGGTCGCCTTGTGGGAAGACATCAGCCGCAAGATGTTTGTGCCTTTTCACGACGAGGGGATCCTCAGTCAATTCGAAGGCTATGAGGCATTAGCGGAATTCGAGTGGGAGCGCTACCGGCAACAATACGGGGACATTCACCGGCTGGACCGTATTCTCGAAGCTGAAGGGGACTCCACGAATCGCTACAAACTCTCCAAACAGGCCGACGTGCTGATGCTCTTTTATTTGTTCCCGATGGAGGAACTGCGCTCCCTCTTCGACCGGCTGGGCTATCCGTTCCGGACTGACACCATTTCCCGGAACGTCGAGTATTACTCGAGGAGAACGGCCCACGGGTCTTCCCTCAGCCGGGTGGTCCATGCCTGGGTCATGACGAGATCCGACCCGGAACTCGCCTGGGAACTGTTCAAGGATGCCTTGGGCGTGGACGTCTCGGATCTGCAGCCCGGAACCACTGCGGAGGGCATTCATCTGGGTGCCATGTCCGGGACGGTGGATCTTATGCAACGCGCCTATACGGGGTGGGAAACCAGAGACGGCACGCTCTCTTTCAATCCCTGCCTCCCGGCGGCAGTGGAAGCCCTCCACCTCCGGTTGAGGTATCGCGGGCATTCCCTGGACGTGACCGTGACCCAAGACACGTTTCAACTCGCATCACGCCCGGGTCGCGCGGCTTCGATTCAGGTTTCCATTCAAGGCCAAGCCCACACCCTCACGCCCGGGCACACCATCAGGACGGTTCTGTAACCGACCCGATTCCCGGCCGGGCCATGCCACGGTCCGGGGCCATGATCGTCGAACGTCGGATCTCCTTACAATCGATTCAATTCGCGTTGCTCCACGGCCGATGAGACCGCCTTCACCAAACGATCCTTCCTGAGTGGTTTTATGAGAAAATCTTTCACCCCGTCACGAATCATCCCCGCTAACTTTTCAGACTGAAGCAGTTGGGATTGCATCTCCCGTTCTCGTTGAACCAGCAGCCATAAGAGTTTTGACGCCGCTCCGCCGAGCACCTCGGTACCTGGCTGTTTTTTCTCGGCTATCAGCGCTCCCATGGAGGGATCACCGGTCACATCGATGATGAGATCCAAATCATCCCTGCTTATCAGATTCATCGGATCAGACACCACCGGAACCTGGAATTCTTGCGCGAACTGTAAGCCCGTGGCCCCGGGATCCTTGTCCGTTATGCCCGCCACCTGAGCAGCCGAGAGATGAAGCAACACATCGAGCAGCGCCCGCCCGCCTTTCCCGGCCCCCACAATGCCGATCCGAATTTCCGAAGCATCGGACCCCTTTTGTTCGAGCACGCCCGTTAAGGCAATCAAGGAAATATGCGGAAATTGGGATTTAAAATAATTCAGGGAACCGACACCCAAATTTTTGTCGATATCCGTGACCACGACATCAAGCAACAACGGATTTTCACCTTCGTTGGCCACACCGATTGCCCGATCTTCCGTATCGGCCTCCAACACCTCGAACCCCGCCGTTTCCAAGGTGGCACGCATCTCTTCGCGAATGCCGGGATCGTCTTCCACGAGTAACACGCGGCCATACCCCGATTTGTTGGAACCAAACATTGCAGCAGTTTTCGATTCTGTCATGATGACCCTCCTTTGATGAAAAAGTCCATGATGTCTTTACTCTCCCCGCACCGCGACCATGCTTGAGAGATCGCGCGCGTTCGGGCTTCCACCCCGGGCACGTCCCTCGACCTTTCACGTGCGGACAGGATCCGGTTTCGTGATCAGGGATGAATATTAAAAAAGCCCTTTGGATCTTTACGGTCCAAAGGGCTTTGTCTCAATCTTCTCTGCCGCGGGAAGTCACCGTACAGGAAACTACCCCATCACCTACCTCTTTCTTGAAAGATGTTTCTCTTAATAAATGATAAGCCTATCTGCCCAAACGTGTCAATAAAGATGCTCTCCGTGCCTTGCGTTTTAGCTGCATTCTCCGTCAGTTGATTGGTAGAATGGCGCATTGTTGACGGAGAGATTCTTTCCTTCGAAAGACTCAGGACAGGCACTTCGTTCAGAATGACAGCCAGGTGGTGAACCGGGAAGGGACGAGGCAAGAGGCCAGCCTATGATGATGACGCCGCAACACCAAAACGCTCCCGACCGGCACCTGTGTCTGGTGGACGGGTCCGGTTTCCTGTTCCGGGCGTTCCACGCGCTCCCGTTACTGACCCGACCGGACGGGACGCCCGTGAACGCCGTCCTCGGGTTTACCAACATGTTGCTCAAACTGTTGGACGACCTTCAGGCCACGCACGTGGCCGTGATTTTCGATTCGGCGCGGAAGTCTTTTCGAAACGAGATGTTTCCCGAGTATAAAGCCAATCGTCCGGACCCGCCCGACGAGTTGATCCCCCAGTTTCCGTTGGTGCGCGACGCCACGCGAGCCTTCAATGTGGCATGTATCGAACGGCCCGGGTTCGAAGCGGATGACCTGATCGCCACCTATGCGCGACACGCCCAAGCGGAAGGATTGGACGTCATGATCGTGTCCTCGGACAAGGACATGATGCAATTGGTGTCCGACCGGGTGAACATGTTCGATGCCCTCAAAAACCGAAGGATCGGCCCGGCCGAAGTCAAAGAAAAATTCGGCGTCGGCCCGGAACGCGTGGTGGACGTGCAAGCCTTGGCCGGCGATTCCACGGACAACGTTCCCGGGGTCCCCGGCATCGGCGTGAAGACCGCGGCCCAACTCATTCAAGCCTACGGCGACCTGGATTCCCTGCTCGCGCGGGCGTCCGAAATCAAACAACCGAAGCGACGCCAAAGCCTCATCGATTTTGCCGAGCAAGCCAGGCTGTCACGAGAATTGGTTCGTTTACGGAATGACGTGCCGACGGACGTGACCGTGCCCCAGTTACTCCGCCAAGACCCTGACCCGGCACAATTGATCGCGTTCCTCGATGAACAAGGCTTCAGGTCGCTCATCGCCAAAATCCAACACCGGCTGGCGTCCAGGGAAGCTGTGACCAAGACCGAAAAGGCTCCGGCCGCCACGCACTATGAGTTGGTCCAATCCGTGGAAGTCCTGCAGGATTGGGTGACCCGGTCGCGGTATGCCGGCGCCGTCGCGATCGATACGGAAACCACGTCGTTGGATGAAAGCCTTGCGGAATTGGTCGGCATTTCCCTATGCGTGCAACCCGGCCACGCGTGCTACATCCCCCTCGCACACCGGCTTCCCGAGCCCGTGCCCGAACCGGATGTTTCGCAATCCTCCGGTGAGCATCCTCCTTCTCTCCAACGGGAACCACTCAGCCAAATTCCACTCGACGCGGCGCTCGATCTGCTGCGTCCACTCTTGGCCGATCCCTCGGTGCTCAAAATCGGCCATAACCTGAAATACGACATGGTGGTGCTTCGACGATACCACGTCGTCATCTCGCCGTTGGACGATACCATGCTGATGTCCTACGTCCTGGACGGGGGCAGCCATGGCCACGGCATGGATGAATTGGCCGCACTCCATTTGGGCCATCGGACGATCGCGTTCAAGGACGTGACCGGCACGGGAAAATCACACATCACCTTTGACCTGGTCCCGCTGGATCAAGCCCTGGCCTATGCCGCCGAAGACGCGGACGTGACCTTGCGGCTTCACCGGTTCCTCAAACCCCGCCTGCCGGCCGAACGCATGGTGACGCCCTACGAGACCCTGGAACGGCCCCTCGTGCCGGTCCTGGTCGACGTGGAAACCGAAGGCATCCACGTGGACCGTGCGACACTGGAACGGCTCAGCCGGGAATTCGCGGAACGCCAACGCGCATTGGAGACAGACATTTACCGGCTCGCCGGTCGCGAATTCAACGTGGGCTCCCCCAAACAACTGGGTGAGGTGCTGTTCGACGAACAGCACCTGGAGGGCGGGCACAAGGGGAAATCCGGCGCCTATGCCACCGGCGCCGACGTGCTGGAATCGCTGGCCGCCGAAGGACACGAACTGCCGGCCACGGTGTTGGAATGGCGACAGCTCGACAAACTGAAGAGCACGTATACCGACGCCCTGGTCGAACAGATCAACCCGCGAACGGGTCGCGTGCACACCTCCTTTGCCATGGCCGCCGCGTCCACCGGCCGTCTGTCTTCGACGAACCCCAACCTGCAAAACATTCCCATCCGGACCGAAGACGGCCGAAAAATCCGCCACGCGTTCGTGGCCGAAACCGGCCGGATCCTGCTGTCGCTGGACTACTCCCAAATCGAACTCCGGATTCTCGCCCACGTGGCCGCTATCGACGCGTTGAAACGCGCGTTCCATGAAGGTCGGGACATTCATGCCCTGACCGCCGCTGAAATGTTCGGAGTCGATGCCGGCACAGTGGACCCGGCGATGCGGCGTCGAGCCAAGGCCATTAATTTCGGCATCATCTACGGGATCAGCGCATTCGGACTCAGTCGCCAACTGGGCATTTCCAACGAAGAAGCCGCGGCGTACATGAAAGCCTATTTCGAACGATACCCGGGCATCCAGGACTATATGCACCGGACCAAGCAGTTCTGTCGCGAACATGGATACGTGGAAACGCTCTTCGGGCGCCGGTGTCACGTGCCGGGCATCCACGACAAAAACGCCGCGCGACGCAATTTTGCCGAACGCGCGGCGATCAACGCCCCGATCCAGGGCACCGCCGCCGACGTGCTGAAACGCGCCATGATTCGCGTGCCCCCGGCGTTGGCGCGGCATGGCCTCGACACACGAGCCCACATGCTGTTGACGGTCCACGATGAATTGCTCTTTGAAGTCGACGACGCGGTCGTCGAGCAAACGGCTGAAGTGGTGAAGACCGTCATGGAATCCGCGTGCCTGCCCGCGCTTCATCTGTCGGTGCCACTGACGGTGGACGTGGGACAGGGCCATTCGTGGGGCGAGGCGCATTAGCAGGGGCCGGCCCGTAGGGGTGTAAGGTTTTTGTAGGGGCCGGCCCCCGTGCCGGCCCGCATGGGTCGGGCAGACCCACGGACAGCCACAGGGGGCTGTCCCTACAGCAGACATGGGCATCTTTTTTCGTTCCGTTTGCCACGAATCAACCGAACTCTTTAGAATCTCCTTGCATGAAGATTGCCACGTGGAACGTGAACTCCATCAACGTCCGGCTGCCGCACGTCACTGCTTATCTGAGAGAGGTGAGCCCGGACGTCCTGCTGCTCCAGGAATTGAAATCGACGGACGAGCGGTTCCCCCACTCCGAAATTGAAGACGTGGGTTATCACGTCGCTCTCGCCGGGCAGAAAACCTTCAATGGCGTGGGGATTCTCGCGAAACAGCCCATTGACGTGGAACAGCGGGCCCTGCCCGGTGATTCGACCGATACGCAGGCCCGGTACATCGAAGCCGTCATCGGATCCGTCCGCATCGCGTCGATCTATCTGCCGAACGGTAATCCGATCGATACGGAAAAATTTTCCTACAAGCTCGCGTGGATGGATCGCCTGATTGCCCACGTTCGCACCCTGCTGGCCTATGAGGAGCCGTTGGTGTTGGGCGGCGATTATAACGTCTGTCCCACGGATGACGACGTGTACGACCCCGAGGGCTTTGCCAATGACGCGCTCTGTCACCCCGAGACCCGCGCCCGGTTTCAGGCCTTGTGCTACATGGGACTCACCGATGCGCTTCGAGTTCGGCACCCGCAAGTGGGCACGTACACGTTTTGGGATTACCAGGCCGGGTGCTGGAATAAGGACCAGGGGTTACGGATCGACCACTTGCTCCTCTCTCCGCAGGCGGCCGACCGGCTCGTCGATTCCGGGGTGGACAAAGGCCCTCGCGGGAAAGAGAAACCGTCCGATCATACGCCCGTCTGGTGTGAGTTGCAGATGGAGAAGTAACAGGGAGGGTACGCCCTTCACGGGCCGGCGAGGTCTGCCGAACTGGCGACGATGGCGCCGGCTTCCTGCATGGCCTCCAATGCTCGCTCGGAATCTCCGGGTTCCACGTCGATCCCACGCACGCCGTCACTGAGGACCACGACTCGAAAGCCCAGCCGGCAGGCATCCAGGACCGTTTGTTTCACGCAATAGTCCGTGGCAAGCCCGATCACGTACACGGTTTGCGCCCCCAAATCTTCAAGGCGCTCGTCCAACGTCGTCCCGTCAAAACCGGAATAGGCTTCCTTTTTCTGGTTGGTGGCCCCGGACACGATCAACGTGCCTGGCGGCATTTTCAAATCCGGATGGAATTGGGATCCCAATGACCCTTGCACGCAATGCGGCGGCCACGGTCCTCCCTGTTCCTGAAATGAACAGTGGTTCGATGGATGCCAATCCCGCGTGGCGATAATGCCGTAGCCCTGCGCGGCAAACACCCGAATCCATTCATTGGCAACGGGGATGACGCGATCCCCTTCCGGAACCGGCAAGGCTCCCCCCGGACAAAAGTCATTCTGCAGATGAACCAACAGCAGCACGGTCTGTCGGTCCGGTGGAGGAACCGCGGCACGATTCTTCCGCTCGGGTTGCGCTTTCGTGAGTTTCATGTCGTGAGTCTCAGGTGGTCGAAGTCAGGGTCATCCGTGTCTGTGTTCAGTGAGCCTGCCCCCGACATTTTTAATCGGGGGTTGAACATTCCCCCCTCACCCCGGCCCTCTCCCTCGTTGGGGAGAGGGGGGGGTAGATTTACGCCACGATCTCCGTGCCGATTCCTTTGTCCGTGAAAATCTCCAGTAAAATGGCATGTTCGACCCGGCCATCAATAATATGGGCCTTGTGCACGCCTGCTTCGATTCCGATTAAACACGCCCGCACTTTGGGCAGCATGCCTTCACTGATCGTGCCCTTCTTCACCATTCGTTCGACGTCTTTTCTGGATACCGTGGGCACGTGCCGGTTGTTGGCACCACGAATACCTCGCACGTCGGTGAGCATCAACAGCTTTTCCGCTTTCAACGCGCCAGCCACGGCACCTGCCACGAGGTCCGCATTGATGTTATGCGGTTTCCCTTTGCGATCGACGCCGATAGGGGCGATGACCGGAATCAGATTCTCCTGCTGCAGTTTCGTGATAAGCTGCGGTTCGATTGTATCGACCTCTCCGACAAAGCCATACTCTTCCTCCGCCTGACCTTGGGTCTCATGGCTCAACCCTTGTGCCCAGGCTTTCGCGGAAAACGGTTTGCACAAAATGAACTGCGCGTCCTTTCCGGTGATCCCGATGGCTTTGCCTCCATGTTGATTGAGCAACGTCACGATTTCCTTGTTGATCTTTCCACCCAGGACCATTTCGACCACGTCCATGGTGGCTTGATCCGTGACCCGAACGCCTCGTTTAAAGGTCGGCTTCATGCCCAACCGGGTAAGCATTTGATCGATTTGCGGCCCGCCTCCATGAACGATTACGGGATTGAGCCCGACGTATTTCATCAGCACCACGTCTTCGGCAAAGCCGTCTTTCAGTTCATCCTGACTCATGGCCTTCCCACCGTATTTGATGACGACGGTCTTCCCCGCAAACGTCCGAATGTAGGGCAACGCCTCGACGAGGACGTCGGCTTTCTTGATCAGTTTCTCCATGGTTTGTCCCGGCGTCGACCGGCGTTTCTACAGAATGTACCGGCTCAGATCCTGGTCCTTGACGATCTCCTTTAAATGCCCGTTCACGTAGGACGCGTCGATCACCACTTTTTTCTCTTTCAGTTCCTGCGCCTCGAAGGAGACTTCCTCGAGCAACCGTTCCACAATCGTAAAGAGCCGGCGCGCGCCGATGTTTTCCGTTCGATCGTTGACCTCGACGGCAATGGCCGCAATGGCTTCAATGCCTTCCCGGGTAAAATCGAGCGTAATGCCTTCGGTTTCCATTAAGGCCTGATATTGTTTCACCAGGGCGTTCCGGGGTTCCGTCAGGATGCGCACCAGGTCCCCCCTGGTCAAGGCTTCCAACTCCACGCGAATGGGGAACCGACCCTGCAACTCGGGAATCAGATCGGCCGGCTTGGCCACGTGAAACGCCCCGGCGGCAATAAACAGAATATGGTCGGTCTTCACCGGGCCGTACTTGGTATTGATGGTCGATCCTTCGACAATCGGAAGCAAATCCCGCTGCACGCCTTCCCGGGACACGTCGGGCCCCATGTTCTTCTCACGACCGGCGATTTTATCGATTTCATCCAGAAAGACGATACCGGATTGCTCGACCCGTTCGACGGCGTCGCGCGTCACCTCGTCCATGTCAATCAGTTTTTGCGCTTCCTCCTGCGCAAAATATTTCAGGGCATCGGGAATTTTCATGACCCGGTCTTTCTTCTTCCCGGGCATCAACCCGCCCAGCATGTCGCGCAGGTGATTTTCGAGTTCTTCCATCCCTCCGACGTTGGAGATAATCCCGACCGGCAGCCCACGTTCCTTGATTTCGATTTCCACCGTCCGGTTATCGAGCCGGCCTTCCCGTAGTTGCTTGCGAAGCTTTTGTCGCGTGTTGTCGCCCGAAGCCGGTTGCCCCGGCTCCTCTTCCTGCACTCCCCGAGACGGACTCGGAGGAAGTAACAAATCCAGTACGCGATCTTCGGCCAGGTCTTCGGCCTTCCGTTCGACTCGCTTCAGTGACGAACTTTTGACCAGGTTGATCGACTGTTCGGTGAGGTCGCGGATGATCGATTCCACGTCACGACCCACGTACCCCACTTCGGTAAATTTTGACGCCTCGACTTTAATGAACGGGGCGTCGGCCAGTTTCGCCAGTCGCCTGGAAATTTCCGTTTTGCCCACGCCCGTCGGCCCGATCATGATGATATTTTTCGGGAAAATTTCTTCGCGCAATTCCGGGCTGAGTTGCTGACGACGCCATCGATTCCGCAACGCGATCGCCACCATCCGTTTGGCGTCACGTTGCCCGATCACGTATCGGTCGAGCACTTCGACGATTTCGCGAGGTGACAAGCTGTCGAGGTTCCCCGTTGGGGAGTCGTGATTCATGACGATGCCTTCAGTTCTTCAATCACGATTTCGTGATTCGTGTAGATATCGATGCTGCCCGCAATGTGCATCGCCTTGTCGACAATGTCCGCCGAGGTCAGGGAGGTATTGTCTATCAGCGCTCGAGCCGCAGCCAGCGCATACGGCCCGCCCGACCCAATGGCGAGAATCCCGTCTTCCGGTTCCACAACGTCCCCCGTGCCGGAAATGAGAAAGGACCGATCCAGGTCCGCGACGACCAACAGCGCTTCGAGGCGACGCAGCACGCGATCCGTCCGCCATTCTTTCGCCAACTCGACCGCGGCCCTGGTCAGATTGCCTCGATATTCTTCCAATTTCTCCTCGAATTTTTCAAACAGGGTAAAGGCATCCGCCGTGGCTCCGGCAAAGCCCGCGATCACCTGATCGTGATGGAGACGGCGGACTTTGCGAGCGTTGGCCTTCATCACCGTCGTCCCGACCGTCACCTGGCCGTCGGAGCCCATGGCCACCGCTCCATCCCGGCGCACGGACAGAATCGTGGTTGACCGGATCTTCATGACGGTTTCCTCGGGGTTTCGGGCTTTGCCGCCCTGACGTCTCCGGACCGTGGATGGGCCTGGTCATACACTTCCATCAACCGGTCCGTGGCCAAATGCGTGTATTTTTGGGTAGTGGCCAACGACGCGTGTCCGAGCATTTCCTGGATAACCCGCAGGTCGGCCCCCTCATCCAATAAATGGGTGGCATAGGAATGCCGAAAGGTATGCGGGGTCACGGTCCCCACCTGCAACCGGTCGGCGTACCGCCGGACGATCCGCTCCACGCTCCGTGCCGACAACCGGCCGCCTCGATTGTTTCGAAACACCGGGCCATCCGCCGGCTTCACCGTGAGGGTCGAGGCCGTGGCCGTTGCCCGGCTCGCACACACCGGTGTCACCGCAAGATAGTCCTGGATCGCCTCGACCGCCACGTGGCCGATCGGGACGAGGCGCTCTTTTTTGCCTTTGCCTCTCAACCGCACCATCCCTTCATCAAGACTGAGATCGCTCCAATTCACCCCCACCAACTCGCTTACCCGCGCACCCGTCGAATAGAGGGTTTCCAAAATAGCCTGATCCCTTGCGGCATAGGCCCCCTCATTGGAATCAGGAGATTCTATCACCCGTTCCGCTTCGTCTTTCGTGAGGACACGGGGCAAGTGTTGTCCAATCCGTGGGCTCCGAACGTGCGCGACGGGATTGCTCGGCACCTGCCCGCGCCGGTGTAAAAATTTGAAGAGGCTGCGTAGCGTCGCGAGCTTTCGCGCCTGCGACGATTTCTTGTCCTTCCGACCAGCCAACCACACCAGAAACCGACGAACGAGTGCCGCGTCGATCCGGGTTGGATCCGGAACCACGTCGCCTGTGACGGTTTTGAGAAAGGCCACAAATTGTCGCAGGTCCGATTGATAACTACGAATCGTTTCCCGCGACGCGCCACGCTCCACGTCGAGATACGTCAGGAAAGTGAGAATTGCTGCTTCCATGTTTGCCACTCATCAATGGCCCGTTGGTGAATCATTCGACGTTTTTGTTCTTTGTCCCGTATTTTCGTGGGAAGAGGCGGAAACAGTCCAAAGTTGGTATTCATGGGCTGAAAATGCCGGGCGTCGCTCGTCGTAATATAATGCACCAATGCCCCATGTGCCGTGGCCAGGGGAGGCGTCACCAACGGCAGGTTGGCCAGCGCCCGACCGGCGTTGATGCCCGCCAAGCCGCCGGTCGCGGCGGATTCGACGTAGCCTTCCACGCCGACGAGACAGCCCGCCAACCACGTGGTCCCGCGCATCTTCAGTTGCAACGTATTCCGCAACAAGGCCGGGGAGTTCACAAAGGTATTCCGATGCACGCTGCCATAGCGGAGAAACGCCGCACGTTCGAGACCCGGAATCATCCGAAACACGCGTTTTTGCTCCGGATAGGTCAGCTTGGTTTGAAATCCTACCATGTTATAACACGAACCATAGCGATTTTCCGCACGTAACTGGAGCACCGCGTGCGATTGGACGCCGGTGCGCGGATCAACCAACCCGACGGGTTTCATGGGACCAAAGGTTAACGTCTGCTTTCCACGTTCCGCCATCGCTTCAATGGGGAGGCACCCTTCAAAGTAGGGAACCTTTTCGAAGTCCTTTGCCTGCACCTTGTCCGCCGCCATGAGTGCCTCGTAAAAGGCCGAATACGTTTCTTCATCCATCGGACAATTCAGATAATCCGCGCCGCCTTTCTCATAGCGTGACGCCCGGAATACTTTGTCCATGTCAATGGACTCGGCATCGATGATCGGGGAAATCGCATCAAAAAACGCCAGATTCGTCTTGTTGGTGAGCGCGGTCAAGGCCTGTGCCAGGCTCTCGGACGTCAAGGGACCCGTGGCCACGATGCACAGGGCGTCCGTCGGAATCTCTCGAATCTCTTCTCGAATGATCCGGACGTTCGGGTGGGATTCCAGCGTCCGGGTGATTTCGCGCGCAAAGATCTCGCGATCCACTGCCAGTGCCGCCCCAGCGGGCACGCGGGCTGATTCCGCCGCCCGTATGACCAGCGAATTCAGAAGCCGCATTTCTTCCTTCAAAATGCCCGGCGCGCTGATGGGATCCGCGGACCCCAACGAATTCGAACACACGATTTCCGCTAACTGATCGGTCTTGTGTGCCGCGGTCCCTTGCTTGGGTCGCATCTCGTACAGCGTGACCCGCGCTCCGCGCTCCGCCGCCTGCCACGCCGCTTCCGATCCCGCAAGTCCCCCACCTATGACCACCACGTCATCGCGCATCATTCGTTGATTCTCCAATAAAAACGGTAAAGAAAGGAATACTAGGGGGCAGGGAAAAATTGTGTCAAGGAAAAAGGGGAAGCTTACGTTTTGGTACCATGAATAGGATACGACAAGTATAACATCATTCACCAAAGAAATTTCCGCCTTCTGGCGTGGCCGAGAAGCGGAGCGGACTCTGGAGATTCAGCGAGCACTGTTTGAGCGAAGAGGTAGTTGTTTGCCTCGGAGCGAGTTGCGCAGCCGCCGGAGTCCGCGAGCATCGCAGGGGACCCAGAGGGCCACGCCAGGGCGGAAATGGTTTTGGGCACTTTTGCCGAAACAAAAGTGCCTCGTCGTGCGGGGGCGAAACCCCGCATAAAATCAATGAACGGAAAACCCGGGATGGAAGATTTACTTGGCCTTTCGGGGACTCACCTGTTTCGCTAACGTCTTATCCAACGTGACCAATTCAACGTCTAACTGCTGGGCGAGCCATAAGAAGGAAGCGTCATACGCCGTCAACTTTTTGGCTTCAGCAAGTGTCACGGCCTCTGTCATGTTGACTGCCATGAACGTCAAGGGCAGGCGACTGACCATCTCATAACCAGCCAACAGTAACTCCCTCTTAACCGGATGCCTTCGAATCTTGGTGAGGCAGACATTGGCCAACTCAAAGGGTAACAGTTGCGGAGCGATCAAGTCATGCTCTTCCAATTGAGCCGCGATCCGTTGGCCATCGGGTTCGGCAAACGCAACCGCCGCCAAGGCTGACGTATCAATGACCTTAACGGCCATCTCGGTCTTTCCTCACGATCGTCACCGATTCCTTGGGAGTGCGTAAGCCCCGTTGCCGTAATTCTGCCAACAGACTTTGTGGGGAAATCTTGTCCTGCCGATTCAGGCTGTCCTCCAAAATGGAAAGTAATTCACCCTGAAGCGAACGATGGTGTTTACTGGCACGTTGCCGCAGGTGCTGCACCCATTCTTTCGGAACATTTTTGATGGAAAGATTGCTAGACATCCTTGCCTCCTTGTGGTTCTATTTTGGAGCCATTATAGATCCACTGAGGTTATCCCGCAACATCTCATCTGACGGACCACATGCTTTGGGAATCTCAAAGAAACCCCGCCACGCCGGCATTAGCCAAGGGGGCTTTCGGTTAAGCGAGTAATGCCTGGAACCCCATCAAAGCCTGTATCAAAACTGATGATTCGTTTGATCCCATGACGTGCCATCACGGCAAGATGGAGGGCGTCTCGGGCAGATAATCGTTCGGTGGAAAGCACAATGTCTTTGGCACGCTCCACGTCCCGTCGATCGACGGAAAAGACTTCGTCCACAATGCCCGTCAAGGCCTCAAACGCCGGAAGAATGGCCTCACGCCGAGCGATGGCTACGTACCGATGAAGGATTTCTTGTAAGACCTCCACGTCCGTGACCAGCCGCTCATCATGAGCAATCCAGGTTTCCAATACCCGTTGGGCGAGAGCCTTGTTGGGATGGGCCGCTCCAATCAGGTACATCGGGACGTTGGAGTCGATGAAAATCATGAAGGCATCTTGACCTGATACCCTTGGTCGATCTCTCGAAGAATCTGATCGACGTCGCCAGTCGGAAAATCATACCGGGTCGCCGTGCGAACCACTCCAAGCTTTTTTTTGGTGTCGGTCAGCGGCACTTGCCGGTGCGCGGCCCGCAATGCTTGCCGAACCCATTCCGCCACCGTCATCTGCTGCCGTTTGGCGGTCCGTTGAATGTCACGCATTTCCTTTTCGTCCAGGAGCACTTGCAGTCGCTTACTCATACGCATGAGTATAAAATGGTTCTCATCATGAGTCAAATGCTCACGGATCGCCCCTGGAAAACCATAAGGAGGAATACGTCGCGGGCAACGCCTTGAATGCGCCCCCGTTCTCCTTGTAAAAACCGGAAGAAAGGCATTCTAGGGATCGGAGGGAAAACCCGTCAAGAAAGACGGCCTGATGGACCAAATGCCTTGGGAAGCCAACAAGGGAGACGCAGTGAGTCGACACACGTTTTCACGAAATTCGGTTCCGGCATTTCTTGAACGCCTGGCATACTTGTCTGTTTATTGCCATATACAACACGATGGAGTATTTTGCGACTTTCCGCTAGGCATGAAAGCGAGAATACATCTTACTAAGGTTCACCGACAGCCCCATGTCGGATTACGCTACGCTAATCCGACCTACAGGAACTTCACCGGCAATTCCTGTGCGTTAAACGTTAAAGCACGAGAGGAAGGACATGGCGGAACACTCAGGTGAAAGAGGAGAAACACCGGATGCCTCGAAGCGAAGCGATCCGGAGCCGAGTGCGGGCAGACACGAGGAAACGCGCGACGGCCTCAGTATGGCGCCTGAATTGATGCTCGATCTCGCACGCAAGGCGGCGGAGTTGGTGGTGGGGCGGATCAAGGGCCTGCCCCAGGAAAATGCCTGGGAAGGCGATTTCCAGCAGATCCTTGCAGACCAACTCATGGAGGATCCTCCCGAGCGCGGCCAGCCGGCAGCGGAGGTCCTGGAAAGGGCCGCACGCGAGATCCTGCCAAGCGCGGCGCGGAACGATCATCCCCGTCAATTCTCGTTCGTCCCGACGGAGGCCACGTGGCCCGGGGTGCTGGCCGACTTCATGGCCGCCGGGTACAACGTCAACTTAGCCACCTGGCTGATCGCGAGCGGTCCGACCCAACTCGAGTTGGTCGTCATCGACTGGTTCCGGCGCTGGATCGGCTATCCGGAGCGCGCAGGCGGGCTCTTCACTAGCGGGGGTTCGGCGGCCAGCCTCGACGCCCTTGTCGCGGCGCGGGAAAGCGCAGGCCACCCCGAGCGGCCGACCGTGTACATGAGCGACCAGAGCCATAGTGCGCACATCCGCGCAGCCAGGATCATCGGCATTCGGCCAGAGGGCATACGGCTGCTTCCGTGCGATGAACGCTTTCGCCTGGACGTGGAGGCGCTCGCACGCGCCGTGACCGATGACCGCGCCGCCGGGTTCAACCCCATCGCGGTGTGCGCCAACGCCGGAGCGAGCAGCACGGGGGCCATCGATCCGCTTGAAGCGATGGCGGACTACTGCGAGGAGGAAGGCATCTGGCTACACGTCGATGCCGCGTACGGCGGCTTCGCGGTCGTGACCGAGAAAGGCAAAAAGCTTTTGCGCGGGATCGAGCGCGCCGATTCCATCGGGCTGGACGCGCACAAATGGTTCTTCCAGCCTTACGAGACGGGCAGCCTGCTGGTGAAGGACGTACGCACGCTTGAGAGCGCGTTCGCCGTGCGGCACGACGTCCTCCAGGACACGATATGGAGCGCGAACCACCCGAATCTCTCAGACCGCGGCCTGCAGTTGAGCCGTTCGTTTCGGGCCTTGAAGGTCTGGATGTCGGTCCAGACTTTCGGGATGGCCGCGTTCCGGCGGGCCGTGTCGAACGGGATGGAATTGGCTGCCCGGGCCGAGGAGTCCATCCGAGCGAGCCCGATCCTGGAGATGTTGAACCCCGCGTCACTGGGGATCGTGTGCTTCCGGGTCAATCCCAAGGACACCGACCTCGATGAAGAAGCCCTGGAAAAGATCAACCGGAACGTGCTGGCCCGCGTCTTTTGGGAAGACCGCGCGTTCATGTCATCGACGTCGCTCCGGAAGAGATTTTCGCTCAGGCTCTGCATCCTCAACCACACCACGACCTGGGACGACGTGCGCGAGACCCTGGAGGCCATCGAGCGATTCGGGAGAGAGGCGTTATCCAAGGGAGGGCATGATGGAACGTGAACGAGAAATTTGGAACGCTGCCGACGGTCCTTTATGCAACCGGAACTTCCCAAGAATCTTTTGAGTGGACGAACTGGAAAAAAGAGGAGCATTAGGAGCATACTGTTCGCAGACATGGCAAGAAGGTTGCGTGTACTCAGCCGATCAGCCGGATTCCATCGCTGAAAGAATGTTTCTCTTTATCTCAATATCTCAAAATCAGAAAACCTTGGAGGAAGACCATGATTGCCGCCACTACAGAGATCACTCCCATGACGCAAGGATTTTTGTCTGCACCGCGGAAAATGCTGATTGATGGAAAATGGGGCGATGCGTTATCCGAACACACGTTTTCCACCTTTAATCCGGCCACGGGTGACGTGTTGTGCCAGGTGCCGGCTGGTCAAAAAGAGGATATCGATCGCGCGGTCAAGGCGGCACGGCACGCGTTTGAGCAGGGACCGTGGCGAACGCTGACCCCGTCCGAGCGGGGAAAGCTCCTGTGGAGATTGGCCGATCTCATGGAGCAGCATACGGAAGACTTCGCGCAATTGGAGTCTCTTGACAATGGCAAACCGATAGCCGTGGCACGGGTCGCCGACGTCCCATTGGCGGTTGATCTTTTCCGGTACATGGCGGGCTGGGCCACGAAAATAGAGGGCAACACGATTCCCATTTCCGTCCCGTATGCGCCCGGGGCTCAGTTCCATGCCTACACCCTGCGAGAACCCATCGGTGTGGTCGGACAGATTATTCCCTGGAACTTTCCATTGTTAATGGCGGCGTGGAAGGTAGGCCCCGCCCTGGCGACGGGGTGTACCATCGTCTTAAAGCCCGCCGAACAAACACCCCTCACCGCCCTCATGTTAGGAGAGTTGGCGTGTGAAGCCGGATTCCCGGATGGAGTCCTGAATATCGTCACCGGCTTTGGGGAAACGGCCGGAGCCGCGCTCGCCGCGCATCCCGACGTCGACAAGATCGCCTTTACGGGATCCACTGAAGTCGGCCGTTCGATCGTCCATGCCGCCGCCGGGAACCTGAAAAAAGTGACTCTTGATTTGGGAGGTAAATCTCCAAGTCTGGTGTTGCCCGATGCCGACCTGGCTTCGGCGATCCCCGGTGTGTCCAATGCTATTTTCTTTAACCATGGACAATGTTGCTGTGCCGGCTCACGACTCTATGTCGAAAAAAAGATCTTCGATCACGTGCTCGCGGGCCTGGCTGATCAGGCCAAACAGATTAAACTTGGACCCGGCATGGAAGAGACCACCGACATGGGGCCCCTGATTTCCGATGAACAACAACAGCGCGTCTTGGGATATGTGGAGTCCGGGATGAATGAGGGAGCCGAAGCGGTCGTCGGAGGCAACCGATATGGTGACAAGGGATATTTTGTTGAGCCGACCGTGCTCGTAAACACCACCCAACACATGAAGGTCGTTCAAGAGGAAATTTTCGGACCCGTGGTCTGCGCGGAACCGTTTACCGATCTTGAAGAAGTGCTGGAAAAGGCCAATAACAGCGTGTACGGGTTAGCTGCCGCCGTTTGGACCAAAGACGTGAGTCAGGCCCATCGCATTGCCTCTCGGCTCAGAGCCGGAACGGTCTGGATCAACTGCCATAACATCTTGGACGCCGCCCTTCCCTTCGGTGGATACAAACAATCAGGATGGGGGCGGGAGATGGGCCATGAAGCTATTGATCTCTACACCGAAGTGAAAGCCGTCTGCGCGCAACTCTGACGGTCACGCTTATGATTCCCGTGGCTTCAGCCCCAGCTCGTCCACGACCGGTCGCAGGGCTTGAACCACTCGTTCATGACAGCACCCATTACTCGCCAGCAGGCCATGTGTGTTGGCGAGTTGATCCCCGACTACGGCCTTCGGGGACAGGCTCGCACCATAGACCAGGGGCTGCCCCAGAATCGTGGTAAATTCTCCACCCGCCGCCCGCAGGATCGCTTCCGGGCCACAGGAATCCCAGAGTTTGGTATAGGGACCGGGCTCCAGGTACACGTCGGCTACTCCCCTCGCAATGAGGCCGATTTTCAATCCAACGCTTCCCGATGGAATTTCGTTCCCGACGCCGAGAGCCTGGCCAATCTTTTCGACCATGGGATGTCGATGCGATCGAGAGACCGCCAAGGTGAGCGGTCTTCCGGAATCTCTTTCCTTGTTGATCGCCAAGGTCGACCGGATACCCCCTTGTTCCATCCACGCCTCATTTCCCACGGCTCCGGCATACAGCACGTCCCCCTCCGGTCGATAAACCACACCGAGTTGCGCCCGCCCGTTTACGGCAAGCCCGATCATCACGGAGAACTCTCCGTTCCTGGCGATAAAGTCTTTTGTGCCATCCAGCGGATCCACGTACCAGACGCGCCCGGAGGTTGGGATCCCGTCAGGGGAAGGACTTTCCTCGGCCACCACGGTATCCCGGGGGAAAGCCTCTTGCAGGCCTTTCACAATCAGGTCGTTCCCTTGCCGGTCGGCCTCGGTCACAGGATCGTTTTTGCCTTTATACGCCACGGCAAAATCCGTGGCATACACGTCCATCACGGCTTGGCCTGCTTGGCGAGCCAATGCCACAGCCACTGACAATTCTTTATTCATTCTCTCTCTTCTTCCCTTTGTTGCCGTTGTCATTTCCCGCCCGAGGCCTGCCATGGAGGGACCAACGATCGTCGTTCCCTACGGCTACGCACAGCGAGGCATCGGACGAACCGAGACATCGGCGAGGCTTGCTCGAAACCACTGGGCCACGTGGCTGTGACAGGTAATGGCGGGGAACGATCACGCGCAGAGGGTTCAGGGCAAGCCCGACATGGCGCGTCAACTCGCCTTTTTGGGGTTGCGTTGCAGAAGTTGTTGGCCGGCTGCCATCAGCGCCTCCAATTCCTGACGAGTCGACGCCTCCGCATAACAGCGCACCAGTGGTTCCGTCCCGGACGGACGGAAAAGAAACCAGCTTCCGTCTTCCAACACGAGCTTGCATCCATCAAGGGTGTTGACCTGCTGAATCGATTTCCCCGCGAGATCGGAAGGCGGCGACGCTTGGACTTTGAGCAAATTTTCTTGCATCGTTTCCGTGAGGGTCTGGTCGTCGCGGGACGAAAAGACCGCGCCCACCCCGGCAAACAACTCTTCCGTGAGTTCCCGGAGCGGCTTCTTGGTTCGGGCAATCATTTCCGTCACCAGGAGGCAGGCCAGAATCCCGTCCTTTTCCGGCACGTGCCCCTGGATCGACATGCCCGCACTTTCTTCTCCACCCATCAAGATCTCTCCCTTGGCCAAGAGTTCCGCGAGATATTTGAATCCCACGGGGGTTTCCCGGACGCCCAAGCCGTGCTTGTGTGCCACGCGATCGATGAGGTGCGTGGTGGCGACGGATCGTCCCACGTCTCCGGTCCAACGTCTGGTCGTCGCCAGATAATCCACCAGTAACGCCAAAACGATATTCGCGTCGATAAAGCTGCCGTCCCGGTCCACGACACCGAATCGATCGGCATCTCCATCGGTGGCCAACCCGATATGGGCATTTCCTTGTTTCACCGTTTCTTGCAACTCCGCCGTCGTCTCTCGCGTGGGCTCAGGGCGGACTCCCCCGAAATAGGGGTCGCGCCAATAATGAAGGACCGCCATTTTCGCGCCGGCATTCCTGAGGAACTTATCCAGATAGCCGCGCGACGTGCCGTAAAGGGGATCCATGACCACACGCAGGTTGGCCTCGCGGATCACATCCACGTCGATATGCTTCCCCAGTGCTGCCAAATAATCGGGACACGGATCAAACAGCTGCACCATTTGCGTTCGCTCCGCCTTCTCCCACGGGAGCCATTTGACGTGCTCCCCGTGCAGCAGGTGAAGAAGCCGTTGTTCGATAGCTCGGGTGGTTTCAGGAAGCGCAGGGCCTCCCCACTCCGGTGTAAACTTGATGCCGTTATATTCTGGAGGGTTATGACTGGCGGAAATATTCACCCCGCCGGCCAGGTTGTGCTGGAGGACGTGGTACGAAATGGCCGGAGTGGGTGTTTCCCGATCACACAGCAACACCGACATGCCGTGGCCCGCAAACACTTCAGCCGCGGTCTTCGCAAATTTTTCACCAAGAAACCTGGAATCATAGCCGATGATCAGGCCTCGGTGCCCGATCTTTTCCTGTTTCAGGACGTGGACGATGGCTTGACAGACCATTCGGACGTTCTGAAACGTAAAGTCTTCCCCCAGAACGGCTCGCCACCCTGAAGTCCCAAAGGTAATGCGTCTCATGCAGCCTTACCTGCTCACGTGAGCCGGACGATCAATGAAAATTTCTCCAAGGGTAGCAAGCCTGCTTTTCGAAGGCCACTCTTTTTCATCGGGGCGATGCGCGCCCTGTCCCCGATGAAGCACCGTCGTGGACAGGGCTAAAAAAAAGCCCACGGATTCGCACATCCGTGGGCTTCAGAAGAACCCGGCAACGCCCTACTTTCCCACAGCCTCGCGGCTGCAGTATCATCGGCCCTGGAGGGCTTAACTTCCGTGTTCGGGATGGGAACGGGTGTGGCCCCTCCGGCATGGTCACCGGGAATTTGGTAATCGCTGCCATTTCGGAAATCCATGATGGGAGGAAAAACGCTGCCCTTGTCTGCATCCCTCATGTTTTCCGTGGTCTACTTCCCGCTATCGGGAGGTCATGTCTATCAGAAGTAAAATGATGTTAAGTCGCACGGCCGATTAGTACTGGTTAGCTTCAAGCTTTACAGCTCTTCCACACCCAGCCTATCAAACTCGTAGTCTACGAGTGGCCTTTAGGGAGGTTACCCTCCGGGAGATCTTGTCTTGAGGCTGGCTTCCCGCTTAGATGCTTTCAGCGGTTATCCAAACCGGACATAGCTACCCGGCGCTGCCGCTGGCGCGACAACCGGCACACTAGAGGTCCGTCCATCTCAATCCTCTCGTACTAGAGACAGACCCTCTCAAATCTCCTACGCCCACAACAGATAGGGACCGAACTGTCTCACGACGTTCTGAACCCAACTCTCGTACCGCTTTAACGGGCGAACAGCCCGACCCTTGGGACCCGCTTCAGCCCCAGGATGCGATGAGTCGACATCGAGGTGCCAAACTTCCCCGTCGATGTGAACTCTTGGGGGAAATCAGCCTGTTATCCCCGGCGTACCTTTTATCCGTTGAGCGATGGCCCTTCCACCCAGGACCACCGGATCACTAAGCCCGACTTTCGTCCCTGCTCGACGTGTCCGTCTCGCAGTCAAGCTCCCTTTTGTCTTTACACTCGACGGCTGATTGCCGACCAGCCTGAGGGAACCTTTGGGCGCCTCCGTTACTCTTTAGGAGGCGACCGCCCCAGTCAAACTACCCACCAGACACTGTTCCTGCCCTGGATTACAGAGCCAGGTTAGAATGTCGGAAAAATAAGGGTGGTATTTCAAGGATGACTCCACGGGAACTAGCGCCCCCGCTTCGCAGTCTCCCACCTATCCTACACATAGTCGCCCAACACCCAATGTCAAGTTGTAGTAAAGGTGCACAGGGTCTTTCCGTCTAGTTGCGGGCACCCGGCGTCTTCACCGGAACCACAAGTTCGCTGAGTCACTCCCCGAGACAGCGCTCTGATCGTTATGCCATTCATGCAGGTCGGAACTTACCCGACAAGGAATTTCGCTACCTTAGGACCGTTATAGTTACGGCCGCCGTTTACTGGGGCTTCCCTTCGAAGCTTCGCCTTACGGCTGACATCTCCAGTTAACCTTCCAGCACCGGGCAGGCATCAGACCCTATACATCCTCTTACGAGTTAGCAGAGTCCTGTGTTTTTGGTAAACAGTCGCCAGAGCCAGTTCACTGCGACCTCGTTCCGCTCAAGGAGCAAGTCCTCTCACGTACGCGAGGCACCCCTTCTCCCGAAGTTACGGGGCTAGTTTGCAGAGTTCCTTAGGGAGTGTTCTCTCACGCCCCTTAGTGTATTCCACTTGCCTACCTGTGTCGGTTTGCGGTACGGTCACCATGCTCACTCACTACGAGGCTTTTCTCGGCAGTGTGGGATCAGCCCGTTTATGGCCTTGCGGCCTCCCCATCACGCCTCGGCGTTAACGGATTCGCGGATTTGCCTACGAATCCCGCCTACACGCTTGGACCGGGTATTCCAGGGACCCGGCGGTGCCTACCCTCCTGCGTCCCCCCTTCGTTGATAACGCGAACATGATGGTACAGGAATGTTGACCTGTTTCCCATTGACTACGCCTTTCGGCCTCGCCTTAGGGACCGACTAACCCTGACCTGACGAACATTGGCCAGGAAACCTTAGGCTTACGGGGACGATGATTCTCACATCGTTTATCGCTACTTATGCCGGCATAATCTCTTCTCTGCGATCCAGCTGTCCTTGTCGGTCAACCTTCACCTCACAGAGAATGCTCCCCTACCGCTCATACCGTGAGGTACAAGCCCGCAGCTTCGGTTGTAAACTTGAGCCCCGTTACATTTTCGGCGCAGGCACACTCGACCAGTGAGCTATTACGCACTCTTTCAAGGATGGCTGCTTCTAAGCCAACCTCCTGGCTGTCTGAGCACACCCACAACCTTTCCCACTTAGTTTACAATTAGGGACCTTAGCTGGCGGTCTGGGCTGTTTCCCTTTCGACCACGGACCTTAGCGCCCGTAGTCTGACTCCCGGAGATCCAGTAGCGGCATTCGGAGTTTGGTTGAGTTCAGTAGCGCGGTAACGCCCCTAGCTCATCCAGTGCTCTACCTCCGCCACGGTTACTCCGAGGCTAGCCCTAAAGCTATTTCGGGGAGAACCAGCTATTACGAGGTTTGATTAGCCTTTCACTCCTACCCACAGCTCATCCGAGCTTTTTGCAACAAACAACGGTTCGGGCCTCCTCCATCTGTTACGACAGATTCACCCTGGCCATGGGTAGATCACCTCGCTTCGGGTCTATTCTACGCAACTAAACGCCCTATTCGGACTCGCTTTCGCTACGGCTCCGTCTTGTCAACTTAACCTTGCTACGCAGAATAACTCGCCGGCTCATTAAGCAAAAGGCACGCGATCAGGCATTCCCCTTGCG
>OZ245029.1:0-760000 GCA_965223955.1 Nitrospirales bacterium | reverse complement strand
TACTCACCCGTTCGCCACTTTACTACTCCGAAGAGCCTCTCGTTCGACTTGCATGTGTTAGGCGCGCCGCCAGCGTTCGTTCTGAGCCAGGATCAAACTCTCAAAATTTTACTACTTTTCACAAGGGCCACCACTTCAACACACTTCTTCTTTGCCGTTTTTATCGGCTATGCAATTGTCAAAGAACTATCGTACAGGGAAGTTGGGCATGATACGGAAGCGCCTAAAGGATGTCAAGAGATTTTTTGCATATGCGCGTCATAAGTTCATTTTTTTATATCGTGGGGCTTGAATCGGCGGAGACCGGCTCCATGACACCCGATCCCCTTATTGCCGGCGCCGCGTATGCGTATGGGGAGGATTAAAAAACTTCACGTGTGGATGTTTAAATAATCCAATCAACACGATCCCGGCCAGGAACCCGCCGATATGCGCAAAAAACGCCACGCCTCCTCCTTCGGTTCCGAGGCTCATGCCGCCGCTCAAGACCTGCATCACAAACCAAAGGCCCAACACGATCGAGGCCGGGACATAGATCATTTGGCTGAAAAACCCCAGCGGGATGAGCACCAACACCTGGGCACGTGGGTAGAGCAATAAATAGGCGCCTAATATCCCCGATATGGCTCCACTGGCCCCAACCATCGGAATAGTCGAAACCGGGTCAATGGCGGCATGACTCAACGCCGCGATGATCCCGCACAGGAAATAAAAGATGATGAACTTCCCATGCCCCATGACGTCTTCAATGTTGTTCCCGAAAATCCATAGATACAGCATATTTCCGATAAGGTGCATCCAGCCGCCGTGAAGAAACATGCTGGTCACCAAACTTCCATAGGGTGACACCGCCGCGAGTTCAATCGGGAGTTCGGCATACCCGAACACGACTGCGGGGATGGCCCCATACTGATACACAAAAGCTTGCCCGTTCTCCTGCACCAGCATCACCTGATTCAGGAACACCACCACGCAGGCAACCAGAAACCCGATGGTCACGACAGGTCTGATTTCCGTCGGGTTATCGTCACGTAATGGAATCATGGAACCACGCTGTTATGGATGAACGCAGGGGGGCTTCAGAAGGCCGCAACGCCACGCTACCCCGGTATGGGATTCAGGATATCCGCCGATTCAAGAGGGATCGAAAAGCCCGCGGCATTGACGTGCCCACCGCCCCCGTGTCGGGCGGCAATGGCGGAGACGTCAACGGTCCCCGATTTCGAACGCAAGCTGAAACACCGCCGGCCGTCCCGTTGGTGCCAAATGATGCAAAACGGAAAGCCCTGGCACAGGCGTTCTCCGATTTGACTGGTCATCACCGGACTATAGACCGCCGGCACCGTTTCACCCTCAAAGTCAACCAGGATAGATTCCTCGACAATTTTTGTAATCAGGACGTCTTCCCGTCGAAGAATCGCCCGGCCTTCGACTTCCAACGTGTCCTGCGTCAGACCGTCCCAGACCTGAAAATCAAACGGATACGAGGCCAACGCGGCGTTAATTTCACGACTGTTGGGCAACCGCCATTTCCATAAATCCTTGTCTTGAATGTACTGGAGCAGCCAGGGGACCGGCTCCGGGTGCGCCCATTCCCAGGCCAACACCGCGCCGCTTTTTGTCATGTCGAAATACGCATACGGGAGACCGGCCAACGCAGCCTGCGCCGTGACGTGGTGATCCAGGATCCGGAAACTGGCCGTGGACTCCGCCAAGCGTTCGATGACCTCACGAGGATAACTGAAGTCCACCATCACCACGTGCGCCTTGTCCAATCCCGAAGGAGGACGTTGCCCATGTTCGACCGGCAGATAGTGCGCATCCGGATACTTTTTCCACAAGGCCCACGCCGCACCGAACCCATCGGCGCAATCGGCATGATACAGCACGACCGTCGGATCCTGTTCTGAAAACGGTTTGGTTAGGGAATCGCTCATCGTTCAAAACCATAACACGAATCCCTACGGAGGCCAAACCCTCTTCATGTTTCCCGGTGTCTCACGGTCCGGATTACGCCCGGACCTCTTCCATAACCTGGGACTCTTGAACTCAACCCTGCGGCAACTCATTCAACCAATCAATGAGTTGCCTGAGCCGGCCCGCATCCTGTCGATGATAGGGGACGATCAACCGGGGAAGGGATGCCACTTCCGGCTCATCGTGTTCCAGCGTTAACGCTTTCCCTTGAACGATGGCTCCATTGGGAGTGAGATCGTGGAATCGGGTCCGGGCTTCTTTGAGTTGTTCAGGAGTCAGGGGGTGTCGCATCCGGATGACCAGGGATTCTTTCACAAAACGGTACGAGTGATAGTTTCGGTAAAAGTGTTGAATTTCCTCGGCCGCAGCCTCGGCATTGTCGAAAATTTTGAACAGGGACAAATCCGATTCCGAAATAAAGCCTCGGGGCAACAAGTGGTGCGACACAAAATCCATCCACCGGTTCCAATAGTCGGAACCCGGGGCTTGAAGACACACAATCGGCACGACGTTCGCCTTGCCGGTCTGAATCAGGGTCAACAGTTCGAACGCTTCATCCATGGTGCCGAACCCGCCGGGGAAAAAGGCGGCCGCCTGCGATTCCCGCACGAACAGGAGTTTCCTGGTAAAGAAGTACTTCAGGTGAACCAGCTTGGGGTCGCCGGCAATGGTGGGGTTCGCGGATTGCTCGAAGGGCAGGATGATATTGACGCCGAAACTCATGTCTTTGCCCGCTCCCTGGTGACCGGCTTCCATGATGCCCGGCCCCGCGCCGGTAATCACCATGAACCTGCGCCGGCTCAACAACAGCCCCAACCGGGCAGCCAATTGAAAATTGGGGTCGTCGGCAGACGTTCTGGCCGACCCGTAGATGCTCACTTTCAGACAGTGTTCATAGGGCTGAAACACCCGGAACGCATGTTGCAGTTCCTTGAGCGCCCGGCTCATGATCTTCACGTCCAACAGGTCGGGCGGCTGTTCGACCATCCTGACGATGCCGGCCAACATTCCCCGGATCAACGTGCTTCGCAGGTCGTCGGAGGAATTCGCAACGATCCTTTCAAGTCTCGCCAGCAGTGCTTCGTGCTCGCCCGACGGGTCGTGGGACAGCAGGCTCGCTCCCGATTCCTGATCAGCCGGCGGCATGACGACGCTGGCCAACATCCCCTCGGCCATGTGGCTTCGCCGGTCCTTGGATGACCTCGACAGGACGCGTTGAAGTCTGGCCAGCACTTCATCATGCTCGTCCGACAGTTCGTGGGACAGCAGGCCCTCTCCCGACTCCGGCGGATCCGGTGGAAAATGGTTCGAGTCGTTCCGGTTCATCATGGCGATCACCTCTTGTCAGGCTTTCCGAACATTGCGCTGGACAATGCTCCACTGAACTCTCTATTTTATATTGAACTTTCTATCTTTATTATACTCTATGTCGTCCTCTTCAACGCGCATGAGTTTTTGGCATCACCTTCCGCGGCCCATCATCGGGTTGGCCCCCATGGACGGAGTCACCGATATTGCGTTCCGCCACGTCATCGCCACCTATGGCCGGCCGGACGTGCTCTTTACCGAATTCACCAACGTCCATGATATTTGTCATGGTCGGGTCATGGGCTGGGAGCCGTTACGGTATACCGCCGGACAACGCCCGATCGTGGCTCAGTTGTACGGCAAAGATCCTCTTCTGTTTTACCAGGCCGCTCACGTGGTGAGTGAACTCGGGTTCGACGGCCTGGATATCAACATGGGGTGCCCGTCAAAAAACGTGGCGTCGTCCGGGTCCGGCGCCGGGCTCATCAAAACGCCGGAACTGGCGCTCGACATCATGGCGGCGACCGAACGCGGACTTCACGATTGGGCCGAAGGGCAAACCTTGGCCGAAGCCGGGCTCAAACCCGGCATCGTCGAAAAAGTGCGCATGGTGCGTGCCGCGCAAAACCATCCGGCCCCACGTTCCGCCCTTCCGCTTTCAGTGAAAACGCGCCTGGGGTACGACTCCGTCATTATCAAGGAGTGGAGCGCGTGTCTCGCCCAAGGCCGGCCGGAAGTCATTTCCATCCATGGTCGAACCTTGCAACAAATGTATCGGGGCGACGCGGATTGGGAAGCGATTGCCGAGGCCGCGGCTCAGATTCGCCAACAAGGCATCCTCGTGTTGGGCAACGGCGACATCGGATCCTTGAACGAATCCATTGCCCGCATCCACGCCAGCGGGGTGGACGGCATTCTCATCGGCCGGGCGGCCTTGGGAAACCCGTGGATCTTTCACGGCAAAGAATCGATCCGGGAAGCCGTGAGAGCGCACTCCCGGTATCCGGTCTCCGAACCGGCGGTTTCTCGAGAAGAGCGGTTCGATATGATCCTGAAGCACGCCCACACGTTTGAACGGTTTCACGACGCTCCCCGTTTCCCGCGCATGCGCAAACACCTGGGTTGGTATTGCAGCGGGTTTCCGCATGCGGCCGCCCTGCGTGCCCACATGGTCAAAACCAACAACGCCCGGGACGTCGAGCAATTGCTCCATGAATACGTCTCCCGACACGTCGCACCCGACGTCGAAGCCCTCACCGCCGCACCGGCGTAACTCCATCAAGCACCCGTGTCCATCATCCTGGCTTCCACCTCTCCGCGCCGTAGTGAATTACTGGCCCTGCTCGGCATCGCGTTTGACATCATTCCTCCCACGGCTGAGGAAATCCGCTCCCCCGATCTTTTGCCTCCCGACCAGGCGAAACAATTTGCGTTCGACAAGGCACTCTCCATTGCACACCGGTACCCGGACGACCTGGTGTTGGGCGGCGATACGGTGATTGAAATCGATGGAACACTCGTGGGCAAACCTCAAGATCTCCACGACGCCGACACCATGCTGCGGCAACTCCGGGGACGCAGTCACCAGGTACACACCGGCATCGCGCTCATTCACCAGGCCGCACACGTGACCCTCGTTCAGGTCGAGACCGCCCATGTCAGGATGACACCATTCACGGACCATGAACTCAGGCGCTATCTGGAGACCGAAGAAAGTTTAGGGAAGGCCGGCGCCTATTCCATTCAAGGAGAAGGGGCGCGGTTCATTGAGAAGATCGAAGGGGATTATCCCACCATTGTCGGGTTGCCCCTGTGGCAGACCGCCCACCTGCTTGAGCAACAGGGCGTCGTGCTCCCGAAGTCCGTTCAAGAGATTTACCGGCTGAAGCCGTACGCGAATTGGAAGGAGTTTACGTAAAACCGTCGATCGTTTTTCAACGGCACAGAATATTGTTGCTTGACCGATGGATTGACAAGTACACTAATCTTACCAGTAAGATTTTAGCAAGGAGGGGATCCACATGCCAGAACTGACTACAACGAAGATGTCTTCGAAGGGACAGGTCGTCATTCCTGAAGAAATTCGAAAACGCCTTGGGCTTGAAGCCGGGACTCAATTCGTGGTGATAGCCAATAAGGATACGGTCATCATGAAAGCCATCTCCCCACCCTCAATGGACGAATTTGACACCCTGATAGCAGCCGCCAGAAAGCAGGCGAGAAAGGCCGGCTTGAAGCAGGCCGACGTCAAGTCCGTTATCTCGGAAGTACGCTCCGGGAAGTGAAAGTCGTCGTAGATACCAACGTTCTCATATCGGGTATCTTCTTCGACGGCCTGCCGGCACGAATCCTGAAGGCGTGGTATCACGGCGAACTGCACTTTGTCGTATCACACGAGATCCTGGAGGAATACTTTGAAGTCTGTGAACGACTTTCCCTTCGATATCCAAATATCGATGTGACTCAAATTCTTATTCTGATTGTCCAGAACTGTCACGTTGTAGACCCTTCACCGTTGCCCAGGCCCGCCTCAAACGATTCGGATGACGATAAGTTCATTGCCTGCGCTTTAGCGAGCGACACAAAAATGATCATCAGTGGCGACAGTGACCTGCTTACCGTGTCCGGCTACGAAAACATTCAGATCGTAACGCCTCGAAATTTTGTCGATAGACACCTCGGTTGAAGCTCTGCATTGAGAAGAGCTTTACCAAGTGAAGCCCTACGCGAATTGGAAGGAGTTTACGTAAAGAGTTCGTGAACGTCGCGATTGATCGGAGTCTATCTACCCCAGGCCCTTACTCGGTGAGGTGAGGTGGATTTTTGAATTCCTTGCACCGTTTGTTTGAGAGGTGGCCCTACTCTGATTTCTTTGGCCCATTTTTCAACCTGCGCAGCATCATATTGAAACTGTACTCGCATCCACCCTTCAGGCGTTCCTCCGAAAGTTTTCGAAAGCCGGACGGCCATCTCCCACGATAAATCCGCCTTTTCATTCACGAGATTGCTCAACGCAGAGCGTGACACGTTTAAGCGTTTAGCCGCTTCGGTCACCGTTAAACCGCTCCGCTCCAGACAATCCACGTTCACCAGAACGCCTGGATGGGGCGGATTTTTCATTTTTACCGCCTTCACCGCACCATGCCTTCCTAGTGATAATCCTCCAGATTCACATCAAGGGCATACCCATCTTCAAAACGGAATGTAATCCGTCAATTCGCCCGTACCGTGACGCTCCACACCCCTTTTCTGTCGCCCCTAAGCTCATGCAGTTTATATTCATGGACATCCATGTCCTCTATCCTCTCCGCCGCCGCCAGCCGCGCCAGGATAGCCCGTATCCGCCTTATCAGATCGGCGGGAAGCCTTCGGGTATCGTTTTCTTCAAAATACCGCTTCAGCCCCCGATGCTTAAAACGGCCGATCATCTTTGAACTATAGCGTGTAACGCGACAGTAGATTGATCCCGCGTCACATGAATTTCATGAACTTTTCCTTGGCTTCGTCCATCAGTTCGGCGGAGACCGTGGTCGCGCCACGCTCTTTGGCCAACCGTTCGATTTCCTTGCGGGCCATGGGCTGAATAAAATCCGGAATGTTGCTCAATCGTTCCTCGGCTTCAGGCGACCAGGTCATACCGTTCGATGAATTCTTCGAATCATCCATGACTTGCAGCGTGACGGTCGTATAGCCGTTCTTCCGCGCATACGTTTCCACGCTGCCCTTGACCATCGGCTGCACAAACGACGGCAATTTATCCAACCGTTCCTGCGCATCGGAGCTCCATTGAAGCGCGGCCGGTTGCGTGCCGGTGGAGGACTCGCCGGTGGTTAATCCCATTTGCGCGACCACCGCGGAAAAAGGACAACCGCCGGACTCACCTTCCTTCGCGGGGGCACCGGCTGCGGGGCTTGTGTTCTGTCCTGCGTGGATTTTGTCGTTCAGATAGGCCGCCATGGACCCCGACGTTGCCGGAGCCCCGACTTCTTCTTGTAACGTACCCTTCGTCATTTCCAATGGGGAAGCGGCCTCTGTCCGCCCACCAAGCTGGACGCCCAGGGAACTGACCATTTGCGTTTCGCCCGGATTCGTCACCATGGAAATCTTCGCGTCACAGGAAGGGCAGGCGAAAAACACCCCGAGCGACCCTTCGGCGGGTTTCTCCACCTTTTCAAAACTCATATAGGTTTCACAGTTCAAGCAGACAAATTTCATGACGGCCTCACACGGGAGAGTTGAAGGTAAAAAAAACAAGTTCCATCGTTCGTTACAGCTTTTCAGCCAGAACTTTTTTGTAATCCAACATCGATTGAATGCGCACGACAATATCCGTATAGCGCCGGATCGTCGGATACTCCTCATCCAGCAACGGGATCCCTTTATCAAACGTCCTGGCAAAGTTCCGGTCAAAGGGAATGCGGCCGAGCAACGGCAGGTTGAGGGCTTCACACATGCCTTCGGTGTTGCCGTCGAACAGTTCATGCTCGGCACCGCAAGACGGGCACCGGTATTGGCTCATGTTTTCCACGACGCCCAACACGGTGATCCCCAGTTCCCTGGCATAGCCAATCGACTTCTGCACAACGTTCGAGGCCACTTCCGAAGGCGTCGTGACCACTACCGCGCCGGCAAGATCCGGAAGGAAGCCGGCGATAACCGGCGGTTTATCCGCAGCGGCGCCCGGGGGAAGATCGGCCAACAAATAATCCAAATCCCCCCAAAGAATATCGGCGAGGAACTCCCGGATCACGTTCATTTCCATGAGCCCCAACCACACGGGGCTCAAATCCATCGGGCCTTTCCACCGCACGGGAGCGGCGTCATCGAGCAAAAAATCCATGGAGGCCACTTTGATGCCATAAGGCCCTTCCGGCGGCCGCGCCCCATCCGGCGTCACCTCAAGCCCCTTGCCCAGAATCCCCATCATGCGGGGAACGCAGGGCCCATTGAGATCCACGTCGATGATCCCGACCTTGTGGCCTTGTCGTCCCAAGGCCAAGGCCAAATTGACCGTGGTCATGCTCTTCCCGACTCCACCCTTGCCGCTCATCACCACGATCTTGTGCTTGATCCCCGACATGCGTGCCTGGACCTGCCGGGTCTGGTGGGTGATCTGCTGTACGACCTTGGCGTCGTCGGTGTACTGCAATTTACCCAGAATGCTTTTCAGATCTTTTTCCATGAGGCCTCGTCTACCAACGTATTGAGCGTAAACGGAAACCGTAGCATAGGGGTTTTGACCAGTCAATCAAGGAGCAAAGGAAGGCTCAGGAGTGGGAAACGCGTGAACAGTTACAAGCCCTCCGGTCGGGCCGCAGGCGCCTCGGGCAAGGCGGGATTCCGGACGGACTTGAACGTGAACACGGCTGCCGTGTCCGGATCGACCGCAACCTCGACGGCGTGCATGTGTTCCGCGCCGTACACCTCCACTGCGGTCAGGTTGCCGGCCGAGCGGGCAAAGGGTTGAAAAACCCGGAACTCGTGACTGTCCCCGAAAAGCAGCAGGACCGGTTTCCGAAAGGATTGTGCCTTCGTGATGAGGGTTTCGGCGAATCCCTTGAACCCGGAGGCACGGGCAAAGGTCTCCTGCTTTGGATCGAACCCGTCCCGGAACATGTCGGCGTGAATGGCGACCACCATCGCCTTGGCGTTCGTTGCCGCGGCCTTGTCGAACGAGTCCGCCAGCCACACCCGGTCCGCCTCGTCACGCGCGAGGAATTCCTCGGCCGCCTCGGAACCCTCGACGGCGTCGAGATTGTTGTTGGAGCCGACCACGTGCGCGGTCACAAACCACACGTCACCGCGGTGGAACCGGCTGTTCTCCACAAAGGGCTCGAAGCCGGGCATGACGTCCGCCTGGCGCTCAAGGCGGATCGGTTGCCGGCCGAGACTCCGAGCCGTCGGGAAATAGTGCTCTCGGAGGAAGCGCAGCCGGTCGAGCGGGTCAAACCCTCCGGCCAGCAGGCGGTGACAATCGGTCCACTCGTTGTCTCCAGGGGTGTAGACGAGGGCCGACGCGAAGCTGTCCATGAAATCCCGCTGCTCCAGCAGCAGTCGGTCGGAGCAGGGGTCCACGCCAGACTTGGTGTCGCCGAGGTGGATGGTGAAGACAGGAGCCCGGTCGTTGATCTCCGCGATCAACGCCCTGAACGCAGGGTAGGCTTGCTCGCGCGGGCCATAGGGCATATCGCCCAAGGCCACGAACGTGAACTCCGCGGCCGCCGCCCCCGTCGAGAGGGCAAGGCACGCACCGACGAGTACCGTTGCGAGCCGGTGTTTCATTTCATCGTTGGCGACCCGCTTCCAGCAGCAACGTGCCCAAGTGCCTGACCCGCTGGAAATAGTCCAGGGGCTCTTCGCTCAATTCCGGCAGCACGGCTTCCAGATCGGACAGGCAATCTTCGAGGATCGTCACTCGTTGCGGGTCGAGATGGTGTTCTTCGAAAAAATAGGCGACGCACCCGCTGACCACCGTATCCAGGGTCATGAGTTCGCCTTCACGGGAGCCCACCTCAACCGGCCATGCCGCCGCCTGGTGGATCTCCCACAACCGGGGCAGGTCCTGGCTGTTCCCTTGGGTCATGGCTCATGCCTTAGCTATGGAGAATGAGATCCGCGGCCAGGCATACCGCGAAGGCCAGGTCAACCGTCCCGCCGACCCGGTACAGCCAGGGTGGCCAAGTGCCAAGCCATTGCAGCACCCGCTCCCGCCACGACGCCGTGGCCCCAAGCAACAGACAGGCCTTGGTCACGGCCAGGCCTCCGCACACCACCCAGACCCAAACTCCTTTGAGATCCGCCGTGCCGATCATCAACAGCAACCCCATCAGCAGGATCACGTGCGCAAACCAAAATCGCCACCAGGGATCCAGGAGAACCCGCCTGGCCCAGGCGGGCGCCATCGCGGGCACAATGGCCACCATCAACCCCGCCAATCCCCAGGCCAAACTCGTCAACCCCATGAAGATGTCTGCGATCAACCCTTCAAGCCCCTTTCCTTGATAGGGCGGACACACAGGTCCGCCCCTACAGCCACCCACACACATGGATCAACAAAACCGAGAGCAGACACAACCCCAGCCCCCACAACCGATAATCCACCGCCTCCCGGCTCAAACACCACTGCAACACGGAATGGCGCGTCTCGTCATTCGACAAAAGAAAAAATCCCCCCTTCGCCACCATGGCGACCCCCGTGACCATCCATAACCCCTGGTACGTCAGATCAGACGCTTGCAGGAGCAGGATCAGGCCCGCCACCAGGCTGACCCCCGACCATTTCGTGAGTGAAGGGGAGGTTGAGAGGGCCTGTCTGACCTGCCCGATGATCCACAGGGGGGCCACCAATAAGGCTAACCCATCGGCCATCCATAACCCCGCAATGGCCATCAGGAGATAGGACATCGCTTTGACCGCCCCGGCTTTTCTGTATCAGGATGGTATGAGAGAAACCGCCACGGCAAGCCTGGCATTCACGTGGTTTCAGTGTCAAGCGAGTCGCTTGCCTCAACAGCGCCCTGCTGCGTATGCTGCCAAGCGATCATCCGTCTTCATTCTTACCAGCCCCGAGCACGCCATGACCGAACAAGCCCAACAGGCGGCGAAGGACCTCGTTCAACTCATCCCTCCGTCCGTCGCACCCGATTTCCTCGAAGAATACGGACTGACCCTGACCACCCAACAGGCGCAAGCCATCACCAAAGAACTGCTGGCCCTGACCCTGTATTGGATGACCTGTGCCGTTCGCGTGAGTATCCCGGAACCCGTCTGCAGCCAGATGCATGAAGCCATTCATGAGCAGGTCCGTGAAAAATGGGGCAGCCGGTTCGGACTGGTTCACGTGCCCATCGAACAGTTTTATGCCGTGATGGAACGCAAGCACCAGACGTGGGAGCACATCACCCAACAAGGCGGAGAACCCATTGCCATCTTGAGTGACGCCGCACAGGAACTCGAGGGCGACAACGTGATTGCCTCCCACGACCGGCAAAAAATCCTGGCGGTTCTTCTCGACCTGGTACCATTCGAAGAGATGGGGGAACTCATCGCCGAACTCGAGGAAACCTTGAGATAGGGTTGGTTACGCGCCGGAACAAGGAACCAAGCGTTGTCCCAAGCCGCTCGGGCATTGCTGGATGAACTACCGCCCGCCGGGGGCAAGGATTAGGGAAGCGCCGACACAAACTACAGAGAGACGATCTTCACGAATGTTACAAATTTATCATTGAATGACAAAATATTAAAAGTTTAAAAAATGTGGTGAATGTTAAATAGTTTAATAAGTTTAAAGTTTACCATGAATGTTACAAAGTTTAAAAAAATAAAATATTGAAAGAAATATAAACATATTAACAATATGTACAAATTGTCACGAAGAACGAGAAGGGGTGAGGGGAGCAGGTCGGATTAGCAGCGCGTAATCCGACCTGTTCCCTTCTCGTCGCACAGCGAGGCTGTCGGGTTACGCGTCGCGAACCTGACCTACGGGGCTCGGAAAGAAGGGCCGTCGTTTTCCTCCCCTTTGTAAGGGGAGGGTGAGCTAGGCATGCCCCCGCGAAAGCGGGGGTGGGGTAGAGCCAACCGTCCATAGAGCACGGGGGTTCGCCGTCATGGTCATAGCCTCTACCCCTGGTCAAAGCCAGGGGCATGCCTAATGCCCCCTCACCCCTCCTGATCCTTCGGCTACGCTTCCTTCGACAAGCTCAGGACAGGCAGGACAAGCAAAGGAGGGGAACCGGGGCACGGGAGGAAGCGGTGGAAATTGTCAACGAATGACTGAACACATACGGGGATGACGGCAAGAGGACAGGCACGCAGGCCTGTCCCTACTCTCTTCCCCCTCTTCTGTAGCGGCGCCATCTCATGGCGCTGTCCGTTGGCCGCATGAGAGGCGGCCGAATACCTCTACCCCACCTAGCCTCCCCTTACAAAAGGGAGGGAAAAACCGGCCCTTCTTTCCGGATTCCTCTCTTGTGGTCACTCCCTGATTCTGTAGCGGCGCCATCCCTGGTCAAAGAGAGGCCGGGCTGCATGAGATGCGGCCCCTACACAAAACAAAAACAAAGAAACGACGCTGGATCCCCGATTGCAAACGTCGGAGATGACGGAAGGAGGGGGAAAAGAAACGACGCTGGATCCCCGATCGGGTCGGGGATGACAACAAGAGGACAGGCACGCAGGCCTGTCCCTACAAAAAACGCCCCCTCACCCTACCCTCTCCCACCAGGGAGGAGAGGGTTTAGTCCCGTAGGTCAGGTTAGCGAAGCGTAACCTGACATCTTCATTCAGAAGCCCCAGGTGAGCTGGAGGCGGAGGCCCTGGTTGACCGGCTGTTGGCCCGCCGGGTCCTGGCGGGTGCCTTCCAGGTTCAGCGTCAGGCCCGTGGCCCAGCCACCGCGCATCTGCAGGCGCCCGCCCACCCGGTAGGTGCGGGCCGCGCCCTCCGAGAGCACCGTGCCCGCATAGGGGGTCAGGAGGCCGGTGCCGAAGGGCGCAGCCACACCATAGCCGATTTCCGCGTTCAGCTGACCGGCCGGGGTCTGCCGGGACCACAGGCCGTTCACGCCACTGGAGGCCGCGCCCCACGTCGGGGCCAGGGTCAGGGCCAAGCCCTGGCCCCTGGCCCCCGGGGCGAGCCGCAGCGACCCGCTGGCGCCCCATTCCTGATAGTCGTCGTCTTCATGCGCCAGCAGGCCCCGCACCGCGGCGTCAATGGTCAGGCCCAACGCCGGGTCCGCGTAGTGCACCCGGTCGCCCAGTTCCAGGCCGAACCCCGTCTCCGCATCGCCCCAGTCATGCCGCAGCCCGACTTCCATCGTCGGCGTCAGGCGCCGGCCTTCGGCCCAGGCAAAGCCCCGCGAGCCTTCCAGGACCAGCCGCAACCGGTGTGCCTCCGCGTCCGCCGAGGCCATGCCCGCCACCGCGTCCGAAGACGTGCGCGTGAGCATGGCATCCGTCCGCGTGGCCAGCTCGAAGCCCCCGGTCTCGCCGGCCGGCAGCAGAATGCCCCGGCCCCCGAAGGCCCCCATCACCAGATTGGTGTCCGTCTCTATCGTCATGCCGTTGTCCATCTCCAGATCCAACTCGCCCCACCCGTAGCCGAACAGGCCCCACACGGCCAGCCGGTCGTTCACCGCATAGCGCAGGTAGGGATGAATGCTCGTCAAGGTGGTCTCCAACTCGCCCCGGCCGCGATCGTCGGTCCCCGGGCTTGGTAAACGACCCGTCACCCCGGCTGTGGGCGACCGCGAGCCCGGCGAGCAGCCGGTCCCAGGCGCCATCCACCCCCACGGTGCCCGTGAGCACGTCGCCCTCCAGGGTCATATTGCCCTCACGCCCGTCGAACGTGGTGCCGGCGACCCGGCCCCAGGCCGTCAGGCGTGGACCCGCCGACCCGGTGGCCGCCGCCCCCAGGTTCAGCCGGAAGGAACTGCCCAGCAGCCGCCGCCGCAGGTCGAGCGTCCCGCCGGGTGATTGCCCCAGCCGCGGGTCCACCGCCGGCCGGTCGCCCCACGGGTCCGTCCCCGGGCCGCCCGCTTGGCCCGACCCCAGCCCCAGTACGCCCGCCAGCCCCGTCAGCAGGGCCTCCAGCGAGGAGGAGTCTGTGTCCGCCTCTGCCCCCGGCTGCCCGTCCTCCGCCCCGCGCCGGCCCAGCGGGAGCCGGTAGCCGCCCACCGTGACATGGGACGCGCCCGAGCCGGCCCGTAGCCGCTCCCCCACCGCGTCCGTCACGTGCGTGGCCGCCGTGCGCCCGAACCGCGCCAGCCACGCCCGCTGCAACGGGTCCGTGTTCTTGATGGTGCCCGTCGCCTCGCCGTCCGCGATCACCGCCGCCGAGAGCCGCAGCGTCAGCGTCTCCTCGCCCTCGTCATGGGCGTCGTCCAGCACCGGCACCAAGACCGTCTGCTCGGTCTCGCCCGCGGCAAAGGTGAGCGTCCCGCTCGTCGCCGTGTAGTCCGACCCCGCCGTCGCGCTGCCGTCGGCGGTCGCGTAGGCCACCGTCACCGCCGCCCGCGTCGCCCGGCTCAGGCTCACCGTGAAGTCGATGGTCTCGTCCGTGCCTTCCTTGGCCCGCGCGTCCGCCACCGTGAGCGCCGCCGGTCCCAGCACCCTCGTCGAGATCCCCGCCGACAGCGCCCGCCCGGCGCCGGTGCACACCGCCCCGGCCGTGCCGCAGGCGCGGCCCCCGGCGAGCGTGAGCGTCACCGCCTCATTGGTGTCGGGCTCCACCGTCACCTCCCACAAGTCCTTGCGCCGGTCCACCCGCTTCGCCTTGGTCACGCGCCCGCCCGTCGCCGACACCGACTGGTCCCCGAACGTCCGGAAGCCGATCGAGATGCCCTCGCTGAACGCGATCCGGAGCGTGAACGCCGTCTCCCCGTCATGCTCGCGCCTCCACGAAACTCGCCGTCAGCGCCGCGGGCGCGGCCTCGTCCACCGGGCCGGCCACCGTCGCCGTCGGCGTGTTGGCGAGCTGCCTGCGGTCCCCGCCCCGGGTGCAGATCGCCCCGGAGACCGTGCACTCGCGCCCCGCCGGCAGCGCGATCGTCACGTCTCCGTCCGAGTCGGGCGCGACCGTGATTTCCCACAGGTCGTGGCGCCCGTCCACCCGGCGCGCCCCGGTCACCTCGCCCCCGTCCACCGTGAACGACTCGTCGCGCATCGACCGGAAGCTAATCCCGATGTCCTCGCTGAACGCCACCCGGACGCGGAACGCGTCCTCCCCGTCATGCGCCTCCGGCAGGCCCTCGAACGCCGCCGTCAGCGGCGTCTCGTCGTCGGCCAGTATTTCACGTGGCAAATCAGTGGCCTTGGCGAGCGCGTAGCCTTGATGGTAACTCTCCGGCAACCTCGGCAACGGGGCGCCAATGTCCACGGTGACGGCATCCGTCGTGCCAACCGCGCGGGTGACCGACAGGATGCCGCTTTCCACCGCGCCAACAGGAATCGTGAGCGTGGTTGCCCCGCCGACAATGTTTCCGTTCGTGACGCTGACCGGAAACGTCATCGTGAACGGCGCACCTGCAGGCACTGTGGCCTTGAATCCACTGTCCCCGACTTCCTCCAGGGAAACGGTCAGGGGCAGGGGATCCACGGGGTTTTTATACAGCAAAAGCCACTCCAGCGACGACAGTCCTTCGAACACTCCGTCCGGTAGGCTGCTCAACCGGTTGTGTTGCAGATTGAGCATCTCCAGCGACGACAGTCCTTCGAACACATCCGAGGGAAGGCCGGTCAATGTCAACTGGTTTCGATCCAGTAAAAGGTCTTCCAGCAACGACAGTCCGTCAAACACATCCGACGATAGGCTACTCAACCGGTTTTCCCTTAAGTCGAGTTTTGTCAGCGACGACAGTCCGTCAAATACATCCGACGGCAGGCTGCTCAACCGGTTTATCCTCAGACGGAGCCACTCCAGCGACGACAGTCCGTCAAATACATCCGACGGCAGGCTGCTCAACCGGTTTGCCTCCAGATCGAGTTTTCTCAGCGATGACAGTTCGTCAAACACATCCGACGGCAGGCTGCTCAATTGATTTTCCTCCAGAATGAGCCACACCAGCGACGACAGTCCGTCAAATACATCCGGTGGCAGGCTGCTCAATCGATTCTCCCCCAGCATGAGCCATTCCAGCGACGACAGCCCGTCAAACACATCCGATGGCAAGATGCTCAACCGGTTATCGATCAGCATGAGCAACAGCAGCGACGACAGCCCGTCAAACACATCCGACGGCAAGGTGCTCAACTGGTTATCGCTCAGATCAAGTTTTGTCAGCGACGACAGTCCGTCGAACACGCCGTCCGGCAGGCGGCTCAACTGGTTTCCATCCAGACGGATCTCCACCAGATTCGGCAGACCGGCGAAGTCTCCAGCCTGCAGCGAGCCGATCTGTGTGTTCTCCAGTCTTAAACGGCGCTTGATTTGGGCCATTTGAGCGTCAGTGACCTTCGTACAGTTCCTGACACCTGGGATTTTAGCAACAATGGCGTCACGTACTTGCTTGGTGCGGTCGCAAATGCCAAGCGGCAGCGTGGCACTTGCTTCGTTCGAAGGGGGGCTTGCGACGGCGGGCATCGCCCGTCCCTGGAAGGTGTACGCGGTGTCGTTCAGGCCCAGGATGGCGAGAAGACCGAGGGAGGCTGGGACGAGGAAGCGCCGGGCGGCGCTCGCCAGACGCCTGGCCGCGCGCCGACGCGAAGAGGCCGCCGTCAGGGAGCGGATACGGCGTTCGCGGCGGTACCTGCTGACCCCGGCTGACGATGTCACCCTGCCCGGGCCGCCGGGCGGCGCCGGGCTGATTATCGGACTGCCAGGATAACTCGAACGAGGCCTCATTGTGAAACTGCTCTCCGCATGCGTTGCGAGGAACTCCGAAGCCATGGTCGTCCTTTCGCTGAAAGCTGAGAAACGAAAACCTTGAAGAACAAACAGTTCGGTTTGAAATATTTCGGCAAACAAAATAGCAGGGAGAAGATGCAACAAAACCTCTCCCATCGCCGGAACAAACGCTCGACGGCAATTCAGGGTCCGTTCTTATCTGAGAAGGGTGTATGTGTAATCTGAGAAGGGTGTATGTTTATTTGGACTTCGACCTCGAACAGGTGCCTTCCCTCTCAGCCATGCCAGCCCCGGAGCCCATTTGCGGTGACACAAACGGTGCGCACTATAACTATTTCATGGTAATTGTCAATACGTATGAATCAGAACGCTCGTTCCAGCCAAAAACAGATCAATCGTTCTGGAATGTCTACGTAGAAAACAGACCACTTATTCCAGTTGTCGTGCCTGTTTTGCTTCGGAGTGGGGCGCCAGCAGGCCTGTATCCAAGGTCTAACGATAGACAGCACATCCGGCAAGCCACAATGGAGTGTATGGGTCCACTACTCCCCGATAAATCCCCAAGCCTGCGGGGACAAAGGCCGGGGACAGGCTTTGGCACTCGTGGTGGTTGATGAGGCGGGAGTATGCCGGAGCATGCAGGTGAAGGGAATGGTGAGGCAGGTCGGTGTGAGAGCAGGGTTGTAGCCACGTGATCCCTGTTCGAAGGCGGGGACAGCCTGATGGTGCTTTCTTCCAGGCGGCTTCCCTGGGCGGCATACGATGCCGCGGCTACAACTGCACAAAACAAAGACAAAGAAACGACACTGGATCCTCGATTACAGATGTCGAGGATGACAGAAGGAGGGAAGGGGAGGCCAGCGAGTAGGTCGGATTAGCATCGCGTAATCCGACATGTTCCATTCTCGTTGAACAGCGAGGACGTCAGGTTACGCTTCGCTAACCTGACCTACGGGGCTATCCCCTCCTTACAAAAGAGGGGAAGAGCAACGACACTGGATCCCCGATCAGAGCCTGTTCTTGACGTGATCGAGGATCGGGGATGACAGAAGCGGGGCGAGGGAGGGAAGGGTTAGAGATAGCGATGGGCGACGGCTTGACCCTGGTCGTCCAGTTCATACAGCAACGGGGCGCCGGTGGGGATATTCAGTTCGAGCACTTCTTCGCGGGAAAGCCGGTCGAGGTGCATGACGAGGGCTCGCAGGCTGTTCCCATGTGCCACCACCAGCAGCGTCTCGCCTTTGGCCAGTCGCGGCCACATCCGGTCCCGGTAATAGGGCAGCACGCGGTCGGCCGTGTCCTGTAAACTTTCTCCGCCCGGGGGCCGCACGTCGTAACTTCTCCGCCACAATTTCACCTGCGCCTCTCCGTATTTTTCTGCGGTTTCGGTTTTGTTGAGGCCCTGTAATTCGCCATACATGCGTTCGTTCAACGCCTGGTCTTGTTCAACCGGCAGCCCGGGTTGGCCGATGACGTCCAACACGATCTCCAGGGTCCTGATGGCCCGCGTCAACACGGAAGTAAAGGCTTGATCGAACCGAAAGGCCCGGAGTTTCTCCCCTGCTTCCCGTGCTTCCTGTTCACCCTTGGGGCTTAGAGGGACGTCCACCCACCCGGTAAACCGGTTTTCAAGATTCCATTGCGATTCACCGTGGCGAATCAGGACGATGTGTTTCATGCTGCCTCCTCATGTCCGAACCCTCGCTTCGCCCAGGGCCGTCCGGTTCTCTCCTCTTGCTTTGCTCACCCGCACCCCGTACCATGCCAGCCACGTTCCTCAGTCTTCACGGTCTCGTGTCCCGTCATGGCGCGTATGGCTCAACCCGATCTCCCTCAACCCGATGCCCAGTGGTGGATCACCCTGGCGCAACGCCTGAACATCGAAGACAAAGTCGAGCAGTTTTTTCACCACGCAACCACGCCCCACAACGTGCTGGACCGCGTGGCTGAGATCGATGGAGACATGCAGTATATCCTGTTTGTCCTGGTGCGCCATTGGATCCCCATCGTCCTGCCTCCACCGGGACGTGAACGCATTGCCAAGCATGATCCGGATTACTGGTTGGAATCGGCGCAGATCCTCAATGCCGCGGTCACGCGCCTGCGTGAATTAAAACCCCTGATCGACCTCCTGACGACGGTCAACCCCCTGGGGCCCAAGCCGGCGCCTTCGGCTTCCCCGATCGTCGAGGTCGAGTTGGCCAACATGTTGCAGGACATCGCCACAGTGGCCGGCAGTTACGGCGGGGCGGACTATACGTCGATCATCAAAAACTTCGACCCCATTCCCCTGCGACAAACACAACCCTTTAAACACAACAAAAAACACAGCGCCGAGTTGTGGGTCGTGTTTTTGCTCCGCGAGCATTTTCGCACCCTGAATCTGGGCAAAGACCGCTATTGGCCGCTTCTCACGGACGTGATTACCGCTGCCGGTATTCGTCAACCCAATGACCATCCGTTTACGGCGGGCGAACTCAAATCCTGGTGGACCAAGAACTGGCCCCGGACCTACACCCTGTTGAAGGAAAAAAGCGACGACGGGCTGCCCACCGTGCACACGGCCTACCAAAGCGACTATGAATGGTTTCAATCATGGTTCATGTGGGAACTGTCGCAACCGGCCGGCCCCGGTCGCTGATCCCCGGCTCGTTCACGGGACCGCCCGTTACAGGATCATCCGGCGGCCCTCCATCTCTTCTTCGCCCGGTTCCCCGTCAGGCAATGGAAGCTCTTCGTCGAGCGGGGGTTCACCGAGCACGGCAAAAAAGACTCCGGCTTTCAACAAGAGCGACGCCGCCACCAGCCAGAACACGTAGGGTTGGACGCCGCCTCCATCCGTGAGCTGCCGCATGCGGGCCACGTGGTCCAGGCCGACCCTGGCTTTCACTTTCAGCACCAGGTCCCTCAAGTGCCAGTAATACACGTAATTGGCGCTCGCGCTCGCAATGATCGACCACACGATCGGCACCGAGATGTCGTTGGTGACAAAGACGGAACCGATGGGGCCGATAAAATACACGAACGCAAACAGGTACATTTTGCGATACAGAAACCAGAGAAAGGGCTCGACAAAAAACGGGGCCCAGTTCCACGTGAGCGAAAAGCGGGGTCCTTGCGCGGAGTGAAATCGTTGAAACATGCGCCGGTAATAGTCCCAAGCGGGTTTCCACGACCAGCCTCCCGTCAACGTGAATTGGACACATTTCCCGGGACCGATCAACGTGCGCCAATACTGCTCCTCCTGATCCGTCTCGGGGGGATCCTCAGGCGCCGCTTCCGGGAGAAACTCCTTCCCGCATCGCAGGCAAAATTGGGCATCATCGGGGTTCTGTTGTTGACAGGCATCGCAAGCTCTCATTGTTCAGGTTATACCATGCGCATGTTCCGGAAGGCCACCGGGCGGGGATGCGAATGCCTCTACCTCCCCTCGCCCTTCCTTACAAAGGAGGGGGAATAAGGAAGGCGCGTTGTCCGGACGGCAGGCGGGGCTTGCCTGGAGCAAGGGGACGCCACTCGATTTCTGATGGGCCAAGAACTGGAAAGCCACTGTCTGAGTGATTGACAGAAGTCGGTCGTTTCGTTATTTTTACGGTAAATTTAACGGAATCAACGACATGTACTCTCGAATACTTACGCTACCCGAAAAAAGTTTTTTCCTGTTCGGCCCGCGGGGCACGGGGAAATCCGTGTGGCTGGATCAACGTCTCGGCCATGCGGCCTTGAGTCTCAACCTGCTGAAGTCCGGTGAATATCTTCGATATAAACGGGACCCGTCCCTGCTCGCTCAAGAAGTGGCGGCACTGAGAAACAGGAAAGCCTGGATCATTATCGACGAGGTACAGAAACTCCCTGAATTATTGGATGAGGTGCATGCCCTGTTATTCGAGAGCCGGCACGACTACCGGTTTGCCCTGTCCGGTTCGAGCGCCCGGAAACTCAAGAGGTCCCATGCCAATATGCTGGCGGGCCGGGCCTTGTCAAAAAAGATGTTTCCGCTGAGCATGCTCGAGATCGGCGAGGACTTCAGGTTGCAGGACGTCTTGCGCTACGGGCAATTGCCCTTGAGCGTGACATCGGCCGCCAGCATGGAGAAAATCGAATTTCTGGATGCTTACGTCGAGACCTACCTGAAAGAAAAAATTCAACAGGAAGCCCTCGTCAGAAACCTTGACAGTTTCTACCGGTTTTTGTCCGTCACCGCCCTGATGAACGGGCAGATATTGAACATCACCAACGTCGCCAGGGACGTGGGCGTCGCCCGGTCTACGGTCCAGGGGTATTTCAGTATCCTGGAAGACACGCTGCTGGGCTGGTATTTGCCTGCCTACCGCAACAAAGCCAAGGTTAAGGAGGTCGCCCATGCCAAATTCTATCTTTTCGATTGCGGGGTGCAGCGTGCCTTGGCGGGTCTGCACCGGGACAAGCCCTCGGCAACCGAAACGGGCGTCCTGTTTGAAACCTTTATTCTCAATGAGTTCAGGGCGCTCAATTCGTGGCGCTCGCACGGGGCGCAGTTTTTCTACTGGCGCACGGAATCCGGCAACGAAGTGGACCTGATTTGGAAGAGGGGCAGGCAGGCGGTGGGTTTTGAAATAAAATCTTCCGGTACCTGGAAAGCACGATTCAATAGAGGGCTGAACGTCCTGCTGCAGTCCGGCGATATCCGGCAGGCGTTTGGGGTGTATCGGGGCGAACGGGTTCTGAAGGTCGGTGACGTCACCGTTCTCCCTTATGAAAAGGCTATCGAGTTGGCTTCGAAGGGGAGATTTATTCCGGCGTCTTCGTAAACGTTCACTCATCCGCCCCCCTCACCCCAACCCTCTCCCGCCTTGGGGAGAGGGAGGAATGCGCCATGAGATGGCGCGGCTACGAATGCCTCTACCTCCCCTCGCCCCTCCTTACAAAAGAGGGGGACTAAGGAAGGCGCGTTGTGCAAGTCGCCTGCGAAGGCTGCGGGTGTACGCCTTGTCAACGCGAGAGGAGATGGACCCCGTTCCGTTGCACCACTGAGAAGCCCTATGCTAGATTCGCCTCTCTCCACGCGAGGTTTCGCCGTAATGTTGACTGAAGACCTGCAAGAACGTTCTGCCCGGACGATCATGAACACCTATGCCCGGTTCCCCATCAGTCTGGTTCGGGGGAAAGGGTGTAAGGTCTATGATGCCGAGGACCGGGAATACCTGGACTTTGTCGCGGGCATCGCGGTCAATGCGCTGGGTCACGGCCATCCCGATCTGGTCACGGCCATCGAGCGACAGGCACGGCACCTCCTGCATACGTCGAACCTGTATTATTCCGAACCGCAGGTGCTGCTCGCCGAGCGATTGGTGGCGCATTCCTTTGCCCACAAAGTGTTCTTCTGCAACAGCGGGGCGGAGGCTAACGAAGCCGCCATCAAACTCGCCCGCAAATATTCCGTTGAAAAATACGGCCCGGACCGTTACGAGATCATCACCATGAAAAACTCGTTTCATGGCCGGACCCTGGCAACCATCACCGCAACGGGACAGGCCAAAGTGCAGCAGGGATTCGCGCCGCTCCCGCAAGGTTTTAAATACGCCGACTTCAATGACGTCGCCTCGATCGAACGCCAGATGGATCAACACACCGCCGCGGTGATGCTTGAACCCATACAGGGCGAGGGGGGCGTGGTGGTGGCCGAGGAAGCGTTTCTGGAACAACTGCACGCGCTCTGTCGCGACCGTGACGTGCTGCTGATTTTCGACGAGGTGCAGACCGGCGTGGGAAGAACCGGCACCCTCTTTGCGTATGAACACTACAATGTCCGGCCGGATATCATGACCCTGGCCAAGGGCTTGGGCGGCGGACTCCCCATCGGGGCCTGTCTCGCCACCGACGACGTGGCTCAGGCGTTCGGGCCGGGCTCCCATGCGTCCACGTTCGGCGGGAATCCCCTGTCCTGCGCCGGCGCCCTCGCCACGCTCAACGCCTTGTTGGACGACCGTCTACTCGAACGCAGCCAAGCCGCTGGGGCCTACCTGCACAAGGGGCTCCAATCTTTGCGGAACCGGTTTTCCGTGGTCACGGCGGTTCGCGGCCTGGGGCTCCTGCAAGGCATGGAACTCTCCATAGACGGGCAATCGATCGTCCGGGACTGTCTGGCCCGGCGCATGTTGATCAACTGCGCGATGGGAAACGTGCTCCGCTTCGTGCCTCCGCTGATTGTGACCAACGGAGAGATCGATCGCTTGCTGGACGTGTTATCCGGTGTGTTGACTAAACGACTCGAGTCGCTTCCTCATTCATGAAGGCAGGCAGGGCTGATGTTTCACGCAAAACGATACGGACCATGGACGGCACGGGAGGCGTCCCCGACATGACCCTGTTGGGACGTTCCATTCCCGACCCCGGCATTGTAGGGGACGGCCCGCGTGCCGTCCCTCCTGCGACGCCGGCGGGCGGCACGAAAGACTTGCTGGCCGTATCCGATATTTCCGGCAGCCGGATCTTCCGCCTGTTCCGCATTGCCCGCGAACTCAAGGCCACTCCGCGGCCCGGTCCGGCATCTCAATGGCTGTCGGGATTGACCTTGGGCCTGCTTTTCGAGAAACCCTCGACCCGCACACGGGTTTCCTTTGAAGCGGGCATGAATCAATTGGGGGGACAAGCCTTGTTCCTTCCATCGGATACCATCCAACTCAGCCGGGGGGAAAGTCTCGGTGATACCGCCCTGGTGCTTTCGCGGTATCTCGACGGGCTCGTGATCCGCACGTTCGAGCAATCCACGTTGGAAGAATGGGCTCGCCATGCCACCATCCCGGTCATCAACGGATTGACGGACCTGTGTCATCCCTGTCAGATCCTGGCCGACCTTTTCACCCTGATGGAAGTCAACGGGTTTTTTGCCGAGAACTCTTTCGAAGGGCTCAAACTCGCGTACGTGGGAGACGGGAACAATATTGCGAATTCGTTGATCGAAGCCGGGGCGAAAGTGGGGATGCATATCGCCATCGGATGCCCGCCTCAATACCAACCCGATCCCGGCATCGTCGAACGAAGCCGCGAAGAAGCCGGCCGAACGGGCGCGACCATCGAGATTGTCCATGATCCCGCCGTCGCCGCGGAGAATGCCGATGCGCTCTATACGGACGTCTGGACGAGCATGGGACAGGAACACGAACAAACCGAACGCTTGAAAGTCCTGGCCCCCTACCAGTTAAATGAAGGACTGCTCCACCGGGCCAAACCGTCGGCAATGGTGCTGCATTGCCTGCCGGCCCACCGGGGCGAGGAAATTACCGCGGCGGTGTTGGACGGTCCGCAATCCGTGGTCCTCCAGCAAGCGGAAAACCGTCTTCACGTTCAAAAAGCGATCTTAACGGAGTGGCTCGGGCGACCCTGGCCCTGAGGCCTCACACCCGACGCCCTGCACCACGATGCCGACACGCTCACCACATACGATCAGGAAAATCGTGCTGGCCTATTCCGGCGGCCTCGATACGTCGGTAATCCTGCAATGGCTCCGAACGGAATATAACGCCGACGTCATCGCCTTTTGCGCGGACCTCGGCCAAGGCGAAGACCTCCACGCCATCAAGAACAAGGCCGTGGCCGTGGGAGCTGCGAAAGTCTACGTGGAGGATCTCCGGGAAACGTTCGTCAAGGACTACGTCTTTCCCATGCTCCGGGCCAATGCCGTGTACGAGGGCTCTTATTTATTGGGCACTTCGATCGCGCGCCCGCTGATCGCCCGGCGACAGATCGAGATCGCGCAAAAAGAAAAAGCCCAGGCGGTGAGTCATGGCTCCACCGGAAAGGGAAACGACCAGGTCCGGTTCGAGCTCACGTATACGGCCATGAACCCCGATATCGCCATCATCGCCCCGTGGCGGGAATGGTCGTTTCAATCCCGCGGCGAGTTGATCCGGTACGCCCGAAAACACGGGATTCCCGTGACCGCCACCAAGGCCAAACCCTACAGCATGGACCTGAACCTGTTTCACGTCAGTTACGAAGGCGGGATTCTCGAAGACCCCTGGAAAGCCCCGCCCGAATCCATCTTTCAGATGACGGTCTCACCGGAGCGCGCGCCGAACAAGCCGCAACAGATTGAAATCGCTTTTGAGCGCGGCGACCCGGTCGCGGTGAACGGCCGGCGCCTGTCCCCGGCCAATCTCCTCAGCCTCCTCAACCGGCTCGGGGGGCAACACGGCATCGGACGGGTGGACCTGGTGGAAAACCGCTACGTAGGCATCAAATCGCGCGGGGTCTATGAAACGCCCGGGGGCACGATCCTGCACGCGGCGCACCGCGGCATCGAGTCCCTGACCATGGACCGGGAAGTTCTCCACCTGCGCGACAGCCTGATTTCACGGTATGCGGAACTCGTGTATTATGGCTATTGGTTCGCCCCCGAACGCGTGCTGCTGCAAAAGGTCATGGATGAAGCCCAGCACAGGGTGAACGGCACGGTCCGGCTCAAATTATACAAGGGGAACTGCACGGTCACGGGCCGGCGATCCGATTGGTCGCTCTACCGGGAAGATCTCGCGACTTTCGAAGAGGATCAAGGGTATCGCCAACAGGATGCCGAAGGGTTTATCCGGCTCAATGCCTTGCGCCTGGCGATCAACAAATCCCAAGGGACTTCGCGTTCCCGGAACACTTCCCGTCGAAAGGCCCCTCGATCGAAATGAAATCCGGCAAGCGTGTACAGCGTCGCTCTCGCCCGCCGGCCGACGGACAACCACAGGGGGTTGTCCCTACGAGTTCCAACCGCCGGCCCCCGGCAAAAAAGAGCAGTCCCTCAAAAGCCTGGACGGGTCGCTTCACCGAACCGACGAATGAATTGGTCGAACGCTTTACGTCCTCCCTGCCCTTCGATCGACACTTGTTCGAATACGACGTCCTGGGCAGTCTCGCCCATTGCCAGGCTCTGGAAAAAGCCAAAATCCTGACCCGTACGGAACGTCGCGCCCTGGTGCGCGGGCTCGAACAGGTGCGAGACGAGCTTCGTGAAAACCGTTTCCCGTTTGCGGATTCGGATGAAGACATTCATATGGCGGTGGAACGCCGGTTGACGGAACTCGTGGGCCCGGTGGGGGGAAAGCTCCATACCGGCCGGAGCCGGAACGATCAGGTTACGCTCGATCTCCGGTTGTACCTGCGAGATCACCTCCGGACGTTGCAGGCGCGCCTCCAGGATTTGCAACGGGCGTTCCTCGGACAGGCCCGTGAGCACCTCGACGTGATTATTCCCGGGTATACTCACCTGCAGCGTGCCCAACCCGTCTCGCTGGCCCATCACTTTCTGGCGTACGTGGAAATGTTGGAGCGCGACAACGCGCGCGCGCAGGACGCGTTCAAACGCGTGAACGTGATGCCGCTTGGTTCAGGCGCCCTGGCCGGCAACAATTATCCGATCGACCGGGCATTCACCGCGAAGCTGCTGGAGTTTCCCTCGCTGACCCGAAACAGTCTGGACGGGGTCTCGGACCGGGATTACGTGGCGGAAACGCTCGGGATGCTGTCCATTATCATGATGCACCTGTCCCGGTTGAGCGAGGAGCTCGTCCTGTGGGCGTCGCATGAATTTTCCTTTGTGGACCTTCCGGACGGCTTTTGTACCGGCAGCAGCATGCTGCCCCAGAAAAAAAACCCCGACGTGCCCGAACTGGTCCGCGGCAAAACCGGTCGGGTCTACGGGCATTTTCTTTCGATCATGACGACCCTCAAGGGTCTTCCCCTGAGTTACAATCGAGATATGCAAGAGGATAAAGAGCCTCTTTTTGACGCCATGGGAACTGTGATAGAGTGTCTCACGGTCTATGCCGAGCTGATCCGGCGTCTTCGTATCCGCCGGGACGTGCTCTCGGGAACCCTGGGATCCGGCTTTCTCCTGGCTACGGAGTTGGCCGACTACCTGGTGAAGAAAGGTGTCCCCTTTCGGGAAGCCCATGGCATCGTCGGCCAATTGGTCCGGTATTGCCTGGAGCACCGGATGGAATGGCATAATCTTTCGTTGGCCGATCTCAAGACCGCGTCCCCGCATTTTTCCAGGGACGCGCTGTTGTTCCTGACCCTCGAAGGGGCCGTTGACCGGAAAGCTCAAACCGGGGGCACGTCCCGAAAACAAGTGACCCGGCAGATGAACGCATGGGACGCGCGGCTCGCCAGGAAAGCCTGAAGAATGTTGCACGATGCTCCGACCCGGCGCCTTGATCTTCGATGGACCCTGATGGTGACGGTGCTGGTTTCGTGTGCCGCGGGGTGCGGAGTGGTGGGTGCTCCCATCGCCCCGGAAGACATCGGGATTGAAGCCAAGGTCCGGGCTCAACGACAAGCCGAAGAACAACGCTCGACTCCGGAGGGCCGGCCGGTCTCCCCTGAGGAACCGGAAGTCGTGCTGCCCCCTCTTCAACCCGTCGGGACCCAATAGCGGGCCTTGAGCGAAGCGACGTGATTCGGATAAATTGAAAGAGTATTGAACCCGACGACGCAAGGGAGACTGTTCCATGGACGCAACCGCAGGACACGATAAAACCAGGACGTTACTTCTCCTTGATCCCTACCCCAGGAACAATCCGTATCGTATGACCGCGAGCGAGCGGCGCTCCATTTGGTTTCCCAAACTCAGTCTGCCCGTGATCGCCGCGTACACGCCGCCCACCTGGGACGTGAAGCTGGTCGATGAGGCGGTCCAGACCATCGACTTTGACGAGCCCTGCGACATGGTCGGCATCTCCGTGATGACCTGCTACGCACCACGGGCCTATGAGCTCGCCACGGAATTTCGCAAACGCGGCAAAACCGTCGTGCTCGGCGGCGTCCACCCCAGCTATTGTCCCGAGGAAGCCCTGCAATATTGCGACACCATCGTGTGCGGGGAGGCCGAAGACCTGTGGCCGCAAGCCATGGCGGACTTCGAGGCCGGGCACATGAAACGCATCTACCGGATGGAGCAATTCCCCTTGCTGGATCATTATCGTGCTCCGAAGATCCAACTCCTCAGCCCGGATTCCTACATGACCCGGCATTGTACGTTCACGACGCGCGGCTGCCACTTCGATTGTGAGTTTTGCAGCGTGTCGCCCTTCAACGGGAAAACCACCAGACGGCGTCCCGTGCCGGAAGTCATCGAAGAAATCACGCGCGTCAAGGAATGGATACGGGCCGAGGTGGTCGAGCGCATGACGAAGGGATCGTTGTGGGAAGCCCTGACCATCGCGTCAAAAATTTGGGTGGGCCTCGAAGAAGGGTCGATCGTGGCATTCGTGGACGACCTGCACAACAGTCACCGGGCGTATTGCCGGGAGTTGTGGCAGGCCTTGAAAGCCCTCAACATCAAATGGGGATGCCAATCCACCCTGTTTTTAGGGGATGATCAGGAGATGGTCAAATTAGCGGCCGACAGTGGTTGCATCTCGGTCTTCGTGGGAATGGAGTCGATCTCCGACCATTCCCTGGTCGAAACCAACAAGGGCTTCAACCAGGTCAGAAAATTCGAAGACCAGATCAAAATGTTTCACGACCACGGCATCATGGTGAACCCGGGCATGGTGTTCGGGTTCGATAACGACGACGAATCCGTGTTCGAATCGACGCTGAATTTTCTCGTCCACAATCGCGTGGAGTTGGCGTATTTCAACATCCTGACGCCCCTGCCGGGCACCGCTCTGTATGAACGGTATACCCGCGAAGGCCGGATCTTCGATCGGGACTGGGCGAAATACGACGGGAAACACGTGGTGTTCCACCCCAAACGGATGACCCCGGAACAACTGCAGGAAGGATTCTACTGGGCCAACCATCAGTTCTATTCGTTGGGATCCATTTGGCATCGACTCCGGCATACCGGCCAACGCCTGGTCCCCCGCATCGAAATGAATTACGAATTTCGAAAGCTGGTCAAGCGATCCTGTCCCCAGGGGAAACTCTCTCCCATTGCGGCCGTGCTCAAGAATCTGCAGGCGAAACTCCCCACGATGGACACCGGCGTGCTCATTCCCAACGCCCTGCACAAGATCAAGGGCTCCACGAACACGCACGATTTGTTCCTCAATATCAAGGGCCGGCGCCACGATGCGTCCGTATCGTTATTTATCGACCTGGAGGGAACGCTGGATCATTTGAATGCCCAGGAACTCCTGAACCGCATCAAGGACGCCGCGCAAAAAGCCAGGATGGACATTGTCGTCAACTTCGAGCATCTCCGGCAGGCCACCCCCAAGGCGATTCAGATGCTCCTGGATCAGGACATGCTCAACACGGTGACCCCCTATGCGAAGCTGCGCTATCGTAAATTGAAAGATGCCTTTCAATCGGCGTTTGAAGGGTTAACGCTGTTCGACCCCGAACTGTTTGAAGAGCTGCCGCAAGATGCATGATTTTCGCTATCATAATGATTCGCTCTTCTGTGAAGACATTCCGCTCGAACGCCTGGCCAAGGAACAGGGCACACCCTCTTACCTCTACAGTCACGCGACGCTGACCCGGCACTTCCAGGCCTTCGACCAGGCTTTCGCTCCGGTTCCCCACCTCATCGCGTTTGCCATGAAGGCCAATTCGAACCTGGCCATTCTCCGGCTCATGGCGTCGCAAGGCAGCGGGGCCGACATCGTGTCGGGAGGCGAATTGTTTCGCGCGTTGCAAGCCGGAATCTCCCCCGGCAAGATCGTGTTTGCCGGCGTCGGAAAAAGTTGTGAGGAAATTGCCTATGCCCTCGACGCCGATATCCTGTTGTTCAATGTGGAATCGGCCGCGGAACTGCAGGCCATCAATGAAGTGGCGAGGGGAAAAGGCACACGGGCGCGCGTGGCGCTCCGGGTCAATCCGGACATCGACCCCAAGACCCATCCCTATATCACGACGGGGTTGAAAAAGAGTAAATTCGGGATCGGCGCGGACCGGGCATTGGAAGAATTCACAACCGCGGCGTCACTCCCCAACATCGAGGTCATCGGGGTGCATGCGCACATCGGCTCTCAACTGACGCAAGTCAGTCCCTTTGTTGAATCCCTGAAAAAAGTGGTGGGGCTGATCGAGACGTTGAAAACCCGGGGCATTCCGATCCGGTATCTCAACATAGGAGGGGGGCTCGGCATTACCTATTCGGACGAAACGCCGCCGCATCCCACGGAGTACGCCGATGCCATCACGCCGCTGCTGCAGGAAGCGCAATGTGAAATCATCTTGGAGCCCGGCCGCGTGATCGTGGGGAACGCCGGCGTGTTGTTGACGCGCGTCCTCTACATCAAAGAGACCGGGGCCAAGACATTCACCATCGTGGACGCGGCCATGAACGATTTGCTGCGGCCCAGCCTGTACCAGGCCCATCACGACATCCTGCCGGTTCGCCAGGTTCCGAACGCATCGGAAGCGGTGTTCGACGTGGTGGGGCCCATTTGCGAATCCGGAGATTTTCTCGCCCAAAACCGGACCCTGCCCGCGATGAAGGCCGGCGATCTCCTGGCGGTGATGTCCGCGGGGGCGTATGGTTTCACCATGGCGTCCAATTATAATTCGAGACCCCGGGTTCCGGAAATTCTGGTGAAGGGCGGGGAAAGTTTCGTGATCCGTGAACGCGAGACGTTCGATGATCTCGTTCGCGGGGAACGGATCCCCGCGTTTCTTGAGGCAGAGGCGTCGGCACGGATGTAGCCGGCGGCAATCCGTTCGTCACACTGATTTTTCACTAAAGGTCGTACCATGTTTTCAGGATCCCTTGTCGCTATCGTCACGCCGTTCAAGAACGGGGCATTCGACGAAACGGCCTATCGTGAGTTGATCGAGTTTCAGATCGCCAACGGCACGCAGGGCATCGTTCCCTGCGGGACCACGGGGGAATCCGCCACGCTCTCGCACGAAGAACACGAGCGCGTGGTCGCGTTTACCGTGGAAGTCGTGAACCGGCGGGTCCCGGTGATTGCCGGCACCGGCTCGAATGCCACGGACGAGGCGATTGCCTTTACCGCCCATGCCAAACGAGCCGGCGCGGATGGCGCGCTCCTCATTACGCCCTATTACAACAAGCCCACACAGGAAGGCCTGTATCAACATTATGCGGCCGTGGCCCAAGCCGTGGATCTGCCCCTGATCCTCTACAACATTCCGGGCCGCACCAGCGTGAACATGACCCCGGCCACCATTGCGCGTATCGCCAAACTCGGCAACGTGGTGGGGATCAAAGAAGGCAGCGGGTCGTTGGGGCAGGTCTCCGACATCATTCACCAATGCGACGACGATTTCACCGTACTGTCCGGTGACGATTCCCTGACCCTGCCGATGATGGCGCTGGGAGCCAAGGGCGTGATTACGGTGACTGCCAACGTGGCGCCGAAAGACATGGCCGCCCTGGTGACTGCCGCCCTGGCCGGGAACTTTGCCGAAGCGCGCGCCTCTCACTTTAAACTCGCGTCGTTGTTCAGTGCCCTGTTCTATGAGACCAACCCCATTCCGGTCAAAGAAGCCCTGGCCATGATGAACAAAATCGAACCGGAATTCCGGCTCCCGCTCACGCCTCTGTCGTCGGACAACCGTGAACGGCTACGGCAAGTCATGAAAGATACCGGGTTGATCTGACACCATGACGGCTTCCCGGTTTTCCACATGTATCGCCAACGTCAGCGTCCTGCACACCACCGGCGCGAGCAGGTTGCCCGAGGGTGGTCATCCTGAGCGAAGCGCCTGCCCTGAGCCTCGAAGGGAAGGATCTCGTAGTGTCCCGGGCACAACCGGAGCCGGCAGGTTCCCCAAACCCCATTACCCAATCACGTTATGAATTCCCCGATACACGTCACAATCACCGGCGCCGCCGGACGAATGGGAAAACGCCTGGTTTCCCTCGTCAATGAATCATCGCGCCTGCAACTGGCCGGAGCCACGGAAGCCAAAGGACACCCGGCCCTTGGCAAAGACGCCGGAGACGTGGCCGGCTGCGGACCACTCGGTGTCTCGTTGACGGACGATCTGGCGCAAGCCCTGCCCCTGAGCGACGTGGTCATCGATTTCACCTCACCGGCCGCCGCGTTGAACCATCTGTCTCAAGCCGTCCGGCACAAGCGTGCCATGGTCATCGGCACCACGGGATTGTCCCTCGATGAGATGAACCAACTCCGCCAACACGCGGAGTCCATCCCCTGCGTTCAAGCGCCCAACATGAGCGTGGGGATTACGGTACTGCTGCAGATGATCGGAAAGGTCGCCCAAGCGCTCGGCGATGACTATGACCTCGAAATCATCGATGCGCACCATAACAAGAAGAAAGACGCGCCGAGCGGCACCGCACTGAAACTCGCCGACGTCCTGGCCGCGGCCAAAGGCGGGGACCTGGAAGAAGCGGCGGTCTACGCGCGTCACGGCCTCGTCGGAGAACGCACGAAAAACGAAATCGGCATCCAAAGCGTGAGAGCCGGTGATATCGTGGGCGATCATACCGTGCTCTATGCCGGGCCCGGAGAACGCATCGAAATCACCCACCGCGCCCACAATCGCGACCCATTTGCGCACGGGGCCCTGCGCGCCGCAGAATGGGTCGTCCATCAGCCCCCGGGCCTGTACGGCATGGCCGACGTGCTCGGATTATCTCGGTAACGCAGACACGAATAGTTGTTCTTGAATAAGGAGGTTTCTGTCATGGATATGTTTGGAAAAATTCCACTCATTGAAATTCCGGTCCACGTAACCCCTGACCAAAAAAGATGGTTGGAAAAAATGGTGGAAGAAGGCCGGATCGCGGTCCCACCCGGCGGCACACTGGAAAAAGGTTCCGTGATTTCGATGTTCTTTCGGCTGTTGATTCACAACGCCATGGAAGAGCAGCAGCGGCAAGCCGCGATTGAAGCCGCAGAAGAAGACGATGACGACGATGATGACGATTAAAACCTGAGGGCGCGGTTCTCGTCCGTGGACGAGTTGAAGCCCCTCTGCAACGATGCCACACAAGAAAACCCTCTCCCTCTTCTGGAAGAGCGCCTGCCCCGGACTCGATCCGGGGTAGAGACCTTCGTAGCCGCGTCATCTCATGACGCTTTCCCCCTTCCGTCATCCCCGCCTTCCCCCTTCTGTCATCCTCGACATTAGTAATCGAGGATCCAGAGCCTTTGTTTTTTTGTAGGGACAGGCCCCCGTGCCTGTCCAAGCCCGGCGCCTGCGGGCGTGGCTGCGCCCCAGTCCAGAATCTGATTGTAAGGCGAGGACTGTCTGAGCGAAGCGAGTTCCGCAGCCCAAGTAATCGGGACTGGGGCAAAGGCACCCGGAGGGCCACGCCCGGGCGCCAATGGTTTGGGTCCTTTTGCCGAAACAAAAGGACCGCGTCGTGCGGGGGCGCCACCCCGCATTCTTTCCCTCGTCGCACGGTCCCGAAACCCCGCAAGAATACCCCCCCCAGCCACCTCTCACATGCCGTCACCGCGTCAGACCAAAGAGGCCTTGCGTTTCAGGCCCTCTCAAAAAGCCGAAAATCAGCTATGATGTCAAAACAAAATCATACTGTCCTACAAGGCCGTCTGTGAGCAATCCCGATGGATCTTTTTTATATTCGATGATGACGCTTTCCTGTTCTTTTCGGGACATTCGCTTGCTTCGAAGTATGCCGTCTCTGGCATTCAGCTGTTGAATAAAATCATTATCTGTAATTTGATCCCCTTTGAAATACAATTGCGTCACCAATTGAGGGACCCCAGGGGCCATAATCATGAAATGCAAATGAGGTGGTCGATACCACTGTGGTTTTTCCCCTAACATGACGGGGTAAAATCCAGGAATAATGGTTTTAAACTGATATTTTCCGTCGGCATCCGTAATACAGCGTCCCCAGTATTGAAAATTGTCATCGTGAGTTCGCTCCACCCAATCTCCTGAAACAGGATGTTTGAAGCGAGTATTGTCTTGATCTCCTCGGTGGTTATATCGTCCAGATGCTGACGCGTTCCACTCGATAAGAACGGCCCCTGGGACAGGGGTGACATGCCCCCTTTGAGAGGAGCGAACCTTTCCTCGTATATACACGACCTGTCCTTTCGCCTTTCCGTTGTTTCCCTGAATTGACGTGAGATCATTGTCATTCGCCTCACTGATAGGAAGTCGGAAGTCTAGGTTTTCACGGATTTCTTTCTCTGGATCTCCGTCATCCGGGAAGAACGGTCCTAGGGTTTGTCGTGGAGTTCCTCTTCTTGTATCGGCTTCGCCGTTGCGAGTTTGATCTTGTAAGGTCTGCGAAAGAGCAGGAAGCCCGATGAACATTCCCGTCATGGCCCCAACCACTCCCACGCTGTTTTTCAGAAAAGTTCTACGTGAACGGACATCTTCAATTTTTCTCATCGTACATTTTCCTTTGCTAAAAGATAGGGGTAAGAAATTTGCATCTCACCGTGTTTGCCACATTGGTGCATTAAGTTTTGTTGGTGGTCAAAGTTGTTCCCACAGGCTCAGGCTTTCCAGGAAGCCTCAGATAATCACAAGACAATCGGTGACCACGGGCATGTCCATGTGCTCGATAACAATCATGAGATTGACCTTCCCTCCAATTTAGGTCCAGGTCGGGCGAGATTTTTTTGGGCACATTGAAGGTGCCCCGATAAATGGACATTTATTCTCCATTTACGGGCGTATAAATAGCCGTTTATGGGCCTGTAACGACGCTGGATCCCCGATCAGAGCCTGTCCTCGGCTCGATCGGGGATCGGGGATGACAGAGAGAAGGAAGCGCTATGCGGCATGTCCCTGGCTTTGACCAGGAATGGTGCGGCTACGAAGGCAAGTGGAATGCGGCTGCACTATAAAGCGACGTTTATGGACCCATAAACGGGCATGTACGGGCCTATAAGGACGACGGGGCGGTGCCATCTCCTTCCTCAGGCCATGGGTTTCCAGATTCCGGCTGGACGGCTGAACCACGCTGCATTTTCACTATTTCAACTGCATAGTTTTTATACCACGTTGATCGCCCCAGTGCCTGAGCGGCCTGGTGTTCCGGGTGTTGTTTCCACGCCTCGATGGAGTCGAGGTCCTGCCAGTAAGAAATCGTGATTTCCCGTTTCCCTTCTGTACGGTCAGATCTGCCCATGTAACCGGGTTGTTTTTCAACCAGCACATTCATTCTGTGTGCCATGTCTGCGTAACCAGCGACGTCGTCGGCCATTTCAGCAGTAAAAATCACTGCGTAATAACAGTCGCCGGCATCATTCATCCATCAATCCCCCGTAAACGAGTAGCCATCGGCAAACCGGAAATACCTAGAATCGCTTAAACGCCTCGTAAACGGCTTTTATGGTCTGTTCAATATCTGCCACCGTGTGCGCGGTGGAGACGAAGGCGGCTTCGAATTGGGAGGGGGCGAAGTAGGACCCGCGTTTCAACGTGTTGTGGAAGAACTTGGCGTATCGGGCCGTATCGGATTTCTTGGCCGACTGGTAATCCACCACCGGGCCTTCCGTAAAAAATCCACCCAAGAGGGAACCGACCCGCGTTTGGTAAAACGGGACGTTGGCTCGCCGGGCGGCTTGCGCCATGCCCTGCGCCAACTGGTTTCCTCGTCGCTCCAATTTTTCGTACACGCCTGAAGCCTTGAGTTTTTTCAGCGTTTCGATTCCGGCGGTCACGGCCAACGGGTTCCCGGACAGGGTCCCGGCCTGGTACACGGGACCTGCCGGAGCCACCATCTCCATGATCTCGTTCGACCCGCCGTAGGCTCCAACCGGTAGTCCGCCGCCGATGATTTTTCCCAGGCACGTGAGATCGGGGTCGATGCCATACAGGGTTTGTGCGCCGCCATAGGCCACGCGAAATCCGGAAATCACTTCGTCGAAAATCAGGAGGATGCCGTGTTTTCTGGTCAGGGTGCGCAGTTGATGGAGAAAGTCTTGTTGAGGCAACACGACGCCCATGTTGCCTGCGATCGGCTCGACAATGATGCAGGCCAGGTTCCGCCAATGTTTACGTACCAGGCGCTTCACCGACTCGATGTCATTATAGGGAGCGGTGAGCGTCTGACTCGCCGCGGCCTTGGGCACGCCCGGGCTATCGGGAAGACCCAGCGTCGCGGCCCCGGACCCCGCCTTCACCAGCAGATGATCGGCATGGCCGTGGTAGCACCCTTCGAATTTGAGGATGGCGTCCCGTTTGGTGAAACCCCGCGCTACCCGAATGGCACTCATCACGGCTTCCGTGCCGGAACTCACGAGTCGAACCTTTTCCACGGATGGGAACGCCTCGCAAAGCATTTGAGCCAACTCCAGTTCCTGTGGCGTCGGCGCGCCGTAGCTGGTTCCCGCACCGGCAGCCCGCTGAATGGCCCGCACCACTCCCGGATGGGCATGTCCCAAGATCATGGGCCCCCACGAGGCCACGTAATCCAGATACGTGTTGTTGTCCACGTCGGTCACCGTGGCCCCCTGTGCGCGTTTGATGAACAACGGATGCCCGCCGACCGACCGAAACGCGCGGACCGGGCTGTTCACCCCGCCGGGAATATATTTTTGCGAGCGGGCAAATAATGTTTTCGACGTGGCGCTCTTCACCGTGGTCACCTTTCCCTGACTCTCTGCATCACACCGTTAATTGGGATCGCTGAAGCGCGTTCCTTCTTCTCCGGACCAGCGCACAATGCCGATTTCTTCCGATTCCCACATTGCTTGCTTTTCTAGTACAGCCAGGTCGGATTCTTTTTGTTTGGCTTCCGGACTAAGCGTGGCTTCCTGCTCACCAGAGACCCATCCGGGCGGTTTCTCCCCTTTGGGGATATCTTTACGAAGCACGTTGACTGGCATGCGATTCCTCCTTGTTATCCACTACGTCGTCGGCCAAGTCAAAAATATGCCACCAAACGTAATGATTTCTCAGACACTACCCAGGATTTGATGTTTCTTCATCGGGGTATTCTTCAGCAAGAATACGGGCAATTTTACTCCTCAGTTCTGGAGCATCTTGAGTTGCCGTTACCCAGACCATAGGCCACTCTACGGCAAAATAGACGTGAACGGCGAGGTTGCGAAATGCGACAATGTCTTCCCATTCGATTTCAGTATGACGTTCCCGAAACTCCTTGGGTAATCGTGCAGCTCCTTCACCAATGATTATTAACTTTTGCAGGACGGCACTGCGCAAGAGATCGTTCGGTAAAAAGGAATCTTGTTCGACCCCAACGAGGAATTGACGGATGGCATCCGCAGCCTCTACGATGTCGGTAAGATAGAGTTCCTCACGACGCATAGAGTACTTTTGCACTGGAAAGTACTGCTTGGCGGATTTTCGGCTTCAGTCCCCCTTGAGGCACTAAATCCACCTTGCGATTACACATAGCCGAAAATTCTCTCTGCATTCTGGCCAGCTTCATAAAACCTACCTGCGCTTCTGGTTCAAATTCCACCAGAAAATCGAGATCACTGTCTGAACGAAAATTATCCCCGAGAGCCGATCCGAAAAGCGCAAGCTCTCGTACCTGATACCGCCGGCATAACGTCTTGATTGACTCCATAGGTAGATCTCTAGCGTGGTTTATCATGACATCCCCCCGCGACGAGGTTTATCTCTTCAGTTCATACAGATCATACTCTACTTTACCCGTCCCTATGATTCCAATGGGTTTTAGCAATTTCCAGAATTTTATCACGTCTTCTGCGTTAAGGCGGTGAGGACGATTTTCCTCTTCCTTGCTCTGCAAATTCAGTGCCCGACTTGGGGTGCAAGGGGTACTGCACCCGATAGGCATAAAGTGCCATGCCCACGGCGACGACGGCATTGAGGGATTCGACCGAGTCCGTCATGGGGACGGCGAGCCGTGTGCCGGAGGCGAGGGGCGGCAGACCAGGCCCTTCTTCTCCAACCAAGAGTCGAATGTCTTTCGGCCATTGAAACGCGGGCAAACTCTCACCCTGCACATCGAGGGTCACCCACGTGGCAGGTTCAGGCAGATCCCCGATCGAAGGACCCTGCACCAGGGACACCTTGAACATCGTTCCGCTGGCCGCCCGGCTCGCTTTGGGGTGATAGGGATGGGCCGATTCTTTGAGCAGGATGACCCGTTCGACGCCCATGGCCACCGCCGTCCGAATCAGGGCCCCCACGTTCGCCGGATCTCCGAAAGGGCACAGGATTTCAAGGCCCCGCGGTCGAGCCTCGAGGTCTGCAGAGGGAAAGGGAGGGACCTGGCAGATCAAGAGCGGCGCCCCCGTGCCAAAGAGATCGATCTTCTCGAAGAGCGGTGTGGGCAGGGCATAGGTTGTGACGTGGGCCGGAACCGGGAAAGGCACAGGTGTCCCGGCGTGGTGGATGAGTTCGAGACACTGCGCGGGATGCTGCACCAGGGTTTCCCGAACGACTTTTTTCCCCGGGACGAGGCATTGCTGAAACCGTTCGATCCCGCGGGCATCCTGTAACGCCACCCATCGCTTCACGTGGGCATTCTGCGAACTGCTGATGGATCGAGTCGTTGAAGGCGACGTCATTGCGGGAGGATCATGTGTGCCTGCCGATGCCCGGGCAAGCGAGGTCGGAGCTTTTCTCTCTTGAGACCACACCGTAAAGAAACAACAAGAAACTTCTCAACTGCTTATGAACCGGTTGTGAGCATGCCTGTGGCGAACCATGCCATTGTTGGATGGGTCTATCGTGAAGTATCATGGGCCCGATTGAGAGCGAGGAGCGAACCCACGTATAGGAGAGAACACATGAAACCCATCGTAGCGATCTGTAGCTTGTGCCTCCTGCTTGCGGCCTGGCCGGCCAGCGGCGCGGGCTGTGACAACTGGAACACCAAGGAATTTTTCGAGACCGCCACGCCGAAGGCCGTGACTGATTGCCTGCAAGCTGGGGCCGACCCCAAGGCGCGAGATGAGGCAGTCGGCGGCACCCCCCTGCATTGGGCGGCCAGGTTCAACGAAAATCCCGCTGTCATCACCGCGTTGCTGGACGCGGGCGCCGACCCCAAGGCGCGGGATGAATTCTTCGGCGCGCCTCCCCTGCATCAGGCGGCCGGGCACAATAACAATCCCGCTGTCATCACCACGCTGCTGGACGCAGGGGCCAACCCGAATGCGCGGGACAAATCCGGCGCGACCCCCCTGCATTGGGCGGCCGGGTTCAACCAACATCCCGCCGTCACCACGGCACTCCTGAACGCGGGTGCCGACACGGCAGCACAGGATGAGAAGGGTCATGTCCCCTCTGATTACGCCGAGAAAAACGAGGCGCTCAGGGGCTCCGACGTCTATTGGCGGTTGAGGACCGGGCGGTTTTGAGCCTTCCTTTAAAATGAAGAGAAGGTTTTCCCTTTCCCGCGGAGTCGCAGGTCATGGGTTTGGATCACGACTTCCCAATCCTCACGGTCCCTGTCGGTCACATGCCCGAGCCTGTAGGCTTTTTTCCCGAATCTGGTGACCAGGTCAAGCGTCCTGTCGGCTTGGTTTTCCGGGACCACCAGACAGAAGCCGATTCCCATGTTGAACACCTCGAACATTTCCGGGTCGGCGATTCCGCCAAGTTTTTGAAGAATGGAGAAGATCGGAGGAGGCGAGGGAAACGTATCGATCACGAAACTGACACGGGAAGGGACGCGGCTCAGGTTCAGTAACCCGTCGCCGGTAATGTGCGCCAGGGCCTTGACGTCAATGTCCTGTTCCGCTTCGAGGAGAGGCAGGACTTCCTGCGTGTAGATATGCGTCGGCTGGAGTAATGCTTCGCCCAGGGACCGGCCGAGTTCGGGAAACTGTTTTTCATACAAGGCCCCGTCCTGTCCGATCGCCTTTCGGGCCAGGGTGAGACCGTTGCTGTGCACCCCGTTGCTTTCAATGCCGATGATCACGTCGCCCGCGCGAACACGTTCCCCCACGATGATCCTGTCCAAATCCACGATCCCGATGGCCGACCCCGCCAAATCGAACCCTTCTCCTTCTTTGCCCGCTTCACTCTTGATGACGTCCTTGACTTGAGCAATTTCCCCGCCGGGGATGGAGATGCCGGCACGAAGGGCTCCCTCGGTCAATCCCTTTGCCAGTTCCCCCAGGCAGACCGGATCGAGCGTCTGCACTGCAATATAGTCCACCATGGCCAGCGGGGTCGCTCCGACGCAGAGCAGATCATTCACGTTCATGGCGATGCAATCGATGCCGATGGTGTCGTATTTCCCCATCCGCTGGGCAACCAGGACCTTGGACCCCACGCCGTCCGTGGTCATGGCGATGCCCTTGTTGTTGCCGATCTCGATCACGTTGGCGAACAACCCGAAGTCCAGACGGACGCTGCCGGTTTGTCCCTTGGGGACGTTCCACGTCTGCCTGAACTGCTTGGTAATATCGGCAAGGGATTGCACGACATGGTCGGTATCGACCCCGGACCCTTGATAGGTCATGCCAGGTGAACGGCTCATTTTCCAGACCTTCCCTCAGCTATCGAGCCTAAACTTTTCAATGGTGTTATCGCTCCCTGTTTAGCCCATACTATCTTGTAACAGCGCGACTCCTTCAAGTTGCGCTGCCTTCTGATCGAAGGTGTAGAAGGGACGAGCCCCCGATCGTTCGGCAGCGGCCAGGATCATCAGGTCTGCAAAACCCACACTGCCCGGCCGGTAGCGGAAGGCCGCACGGGCCATGTCGTCGGCTGCCTCGATGATGAGACTCTCCGTCACCACCAGTTGTTCCAGAACGGTGGCAATCTGGGTACGAGAATAGCCATAGGCCCGTTCCAGCACCCAGGCGAGTTCGACAATGACCTCACGACAGACGAAGCCGGGACGTTCTGCCGTGAGCGACTCCAGTAGCGACCGGGCAGCCTCCGCCTGTTCCGCTTCGTCCCGCACCAGATAGCGGACGAGAACGTTGGTATCGAGTGCGATCACTCTTCACACGCCCCGTCGGCTATGGCCTGCTCCATTTCCTCCAATGTGACGGCAGTGCCATGCTGCAACACGCCGAACAGCCGGTTGATCGGGCGTACGGGCAGAATCCGCACCTCGCCTTTGAAAATCACGTAGCGCACCCGGTCCCCGACTTGTACCCCAAGCACTTCCCGCACAGGCTTAGGCAGTGTCGTCTGTCCTTTTTTGGTAATTGCAGATTCAATCATGGTGAGACCTTAAAGTTCCTTACTTTTATCATATTGCCTTACAAAATGTAAACTATTAAGGATTATAGGCTATTGTTGGTCGTAAGCCTATTCATGAGGTTCTCCCTATTTCCAGTCAGGCGAAAGCGGCCTCACAGGCCACCTTGCAGAGATTGCATGGCATCTGTACCAGGTTGAAACTTGAGATCCTCAAGCTTATACTTTCCAATAGAGAGGGAAGCAAATGGGGTCACCGCTGAAACAGCCACCTTGTTTCCAGGTAAGCACGGGTACATGAGGCATTGCCCTTTGAGTGGGGAAACACGCTTGAGGGGCAGTTTTGTTTGCACCGGGCTACCCGAAAGGAGAACTTCCATGATCAGAGTACTGGCCGTCCCGATCATCCTCTTCTCGATGTGTGTGACCATCCCGCAGGTTGAGGCGACCTGCACGACCGCGAAAATTGGGAACCAGTCTTTCACCAATTGCAGCAATGGTGTTTCCGGTTTCGGTGTCCAGTCGGGCCAGAACAGCTTTCACCAATTTAGTGATGGAAGCACAAGCGTGACGAACTCGTTCGGCAGTACCAGCTTTTCAAACAGCAATCAGCCGAATCTGCGTGGGACCAGCCAATCCATCACGAAGGATACGGGGGTTTCCCAATGGAATGATGGCGTGACCGGCGTCCACCAGCGCGCCGGGAACGTGCAAGTGGACAGTTATAGTGACGGCACCATCTGTACCACCGCACCAGTGGGCACGACGAGTATCACGACCTGCAATGGGAATTCGAAAGACGCGGCGAAGCGCAGCACGATTATTGGAACGAAGTAACGAACAGTGGACAAGAAAGTGGCTGGGGGACCAGGAATCGAACCTGGGTTCACAGATCCAAAATCTGTTGTCTTGCCCCTAGACGATCCCCCAAACCAAGGCATCTCACCTTACCGAGCCTATTCTCATTCAGTCAAGACCCTGTATGGGTCCACCACATTTGGCACTCGGGTTGATGGTGAAGGAGGAATTGTACCGGAGATTGGCGGCCAAGGCTATGGTGGGGTAAGACGGTGTTATACGCGATCAACCAGTCGGCCAATTGTTGGTTGAACAGGGCCACGTCGTCGAACAGCAAGTCCTCATGATAGTCCACGAACTGTTCCTGAATGGTCCGGTTGAACCGTTCTACATGGGCATTCATTTTCGGGGAACGGGGATAGGTCCACCAGTGCGTGATGCCGCGCGCCTCCAACCGCTGCTGGAAGTGGCCCAGGAATTCCGAGCCGTTGTCGGAGAGCACGACCCGCGGGGGGCGTGGCAGCACCTGGCACAAGGCCTCCAGCGCGCGGGTCGCCTGGCGGCTGGACGCGGGGGGCGTGGCCACGGCGACCGCGAAGCGCGAGTGGGGATCGAGAAAGGGGAACAAGTAGCGGCGGAGGCCCGCCTGGAGCCGGACGACGGTATCACAGGCGAACACCTCGAGGGGCGGGGCGGAGTGGCCGCGGGGTTTCCGCGCTTTGCGCGGCCGCACGACGGGTTTAGGCTGGCCCCGCGCCGTCAAGCGGACGGGGGCGTGCCGCATCTTGTCGGGCGCACGGGCGATCAGGCGCCCAATGGTGGAGACACTGGGCAGGGCGAGGCCGTGGGCCTCACACCACGGGGCCAGCAGGACGTGGAGTTTGGCCTTCCCGAGGTTAGGGAAGGTGGTGCGCAGACGCCGGATCTCCTGGTTCAGTGCGGGCGGGCTGTGGGGCTGGCGCCGTCGGTGGGGGGCACGGGAGCGGGCGGCCAAGGCGGCGGGCTGACCGCCGGCCTGGGTCAACGTGTGTTTCCAGCGCGCGAGCGTCCGGCGGCTGACCGCATAGGCATCCTGGGTCGCCGCCGGGCCATGGGTGGCCCAGAACGTCAGAATCTTGAGTCGGTGGTGAGCTTCGTTGGGTATCATGTCCCAACGATAGCCCAGATTGGCTACTCGATAGAACCCCCGGATCCGGTAGCCGAGATGGTGGATGTGCATGGTGACTCCTCCTGGGTCAAGGAGTGCCATATGTTTCTGAACCTATACAGACCCTTGACGGGTGGGTGCGCCGCTACAACACGCGACAATCCAATTCTCGTACCTGTTGTCACCAATGAAGAAGTGGGAATGGCTTACTTGGTGTCGGTGGACCCGAAAATGGCTTGGCGTAGCGTGTCGTTCAGGTGCGTCTGCCAGCCCGGCCCCTGCTTGCGCAAGTGCGCCGTGATGTCGGCATCAAGCCGAATGGTTATCTGCTCCTTTGTCGGTGCTTTCTGCTTACCCCGCGTTCGGCGATACGCTTCAACGATGTGCGGTGCAATTTCACCAGCAGGCCGCGCTCGCTTAAACCACTCCTCGTCCAACTCGAACGTGTCGGGGTCAGCGGCGATTCCGGCATTGATTGCAGCCTCTTCGCCGTCCTTGGCGGCAATCTCGTCGAACGTCATCTTGGTGACATCATTGTCGTTCGTGTTTTTGGCCATAGTGTTTCTCCTCTCGCCGATTGGCCTTGCGCAGGCTGATGATTCGTCTCTTGGAGCCACGCTTGGTATAAACGGCGCCGTGCAGGCGTTGGCCGAGATAGCCAATGGCAACGAAGCGGGGCTCAGCCTGGCGATTGTCTGGGACGATCAACGCGGTTTCCCCATCGAAAAGTTCAATGGCTGTGAAATCTACGCTATGCCTTGCAACGTTGGACTTTCGCTTGCCTTCATCCAATTCGTAAATCGCTGTCACCCTTTATTTATTGTAACTACTATTTAATAGAACTCAAGTTTTTTGTAGTTATATATAGTCTTGGTTTTCTCACACCATTTTGGTTGACAGCACTCCGTAGCAGTGTTCAAACACCTCACCAGTATTGGGAAAATAGAATAATTAAGGCTGCAGCCTCACCTACTGAATTTATTCATAATTTTTAGAAAATTTATATATGTTTATTGTTGACTATAAATTTATTATATTATATAAATTTACTATAAATTATAAATTTATAATGTGAGGTAATCGCATATGGAAATAGCCAATCCATCATTTACTAACCCTTTTAAGCCTGGTGCAGGTCATATGCCTCCTTATCTGGCCGGTCGGAAGCACGAAGAGTTTGAATTTAAGAGACTTTTGAGGCAAACGACTATTCTAGAGAATCTGGTCATTACTGGTCTCCGAGGCGTGGGAAAAACAGTGCTGTTAGAATCTCTAAAGCCAACAGCCGTTCAAGAGGGATGGTTATGGGTGGGGACTGACCTCTCAGAATCAGCCAGCATCACTGAGGACAGCCTGGCAACGCGAATCCTTACCGACATTTCAATACTGACTTCAAGGATTACGGTCACGACGCCAGAAACCAAATCGGCTGGCTATATGGAATCTACACGGAAAGTAACACTCAACTATTCATTCTTGCGCAAACGTTATGATGAAACTCCCGGGCTTGCATCAGACAAGCTCAAAGATGTTCTTGAATATATTTGGTCGTTCATTCCCCCACTTAATAAAAAGGGGATTATTTTTGCCTACGATGAAGCGCAAAACATGTCTGATCAGGCCAAGAAAGAACAATATCCCCTATCGTTAATCTTGGATGTTTTTCAGTCCTTACAGCGAAAGAATATACGCTTTATATTGGTTCTGACGGGCTTACCGACATTATTTCCTAAACTCGTGGAGTCTCGAACCTATTCCGAAAGAATGTTTCACGTTTTATTTTTAAGGAGATTGCCGAAAGAAGACACAAAAGATGCCATTCTAACGCCAATCCAACAAGCAGGATGCCCCATCAGTTTTAATGATGATTCGGTAGATGTTATTGTGAAGATGTCAGGTGGATACCCCTATTTTGTTCAGTTCATCTGCAAGGAAGTTTATGATACATGGTTACAGCAAATTGAAGCTGGCGAGGATACTATTGTACCGGCAGAAGAGATCACTTCTAAATTAGATTCAGACTTTTATGCTGGGAGGTGGGCAAGAGTCACAGAACGACAGAAACAATTACTTTGGGTCATTGCCAAGATTACAACAGGCGAAGCCGAATTCACTGGAAATGAAATAACTGAGGCTTCAGAAAGGTTGCTCGAAAAACCAATAAGCAAAAGTCAGGTCAATCAAATGCTCTCTTCTTTGAGTCATGCTAGCTTGGTTTTCAAAAATAGACATGGAAAATATTGCTTTGCCGTTCCCATGTTTGGACAATTTATCCTGCGAACCATGGAGTTTGTTTAATAGTTTTAGCTACCCTTTGGGGGTATTGAAATGCTGCCATCTTTAGAAGAAATAAACGTTAACAGCACCAGCCTCCCGAACGGCGCTATCGATCTTCTATTGACCGCCGCTCCACGTAGCTCAACGCCGCGCGGACCAGCAAGCCCGACCGCGTGTTCCCTTCCTGGACCGCGACCTGATCCACAATCGCCAGGACCCATGCGGGCACCGTGATGTTGACCCGCTTGGCCTTACTCGACAGCTTCGAGAAGTCGAAGTCGGCGAGCGCCCAGATCCCGTTGCGATAGTCCTTGTTGGCCTAGTGGACTTCAAGCGGTTTCTGTGCAGGGATCGGCTCACCGTCTATAAGCAGTCCCTCAAGGTGGCACGCAATGGCTTCATGCACCGAGTCAATGGCGTCCTCGAGTGTATCCCCAGCCGAAAAGCAGCCTGGCAGATCAGGTACCGTGACTCCGTATCCACTCTTTTTATCTTTGTAGATCACAATCGGGTATCGCATCAGCGGTCGTTCCACTTCCATTGTGCTTGTCGATTGATGTTGCGCAGCGTTCCCCTCGGAATATCTTTGGCCGGATGCTTGACCGTCACCCATCCCGACTTGTTGGGTGCGTGAATTGATAGTGACCTTCCCGCGTATTCCGCAGCACCCAGCCATCTTGCTTCAATTTCCGAATCAGGTCCGCGCTTCTCATCATGTGTGTAATACACACTCTAAAGATTGCTGACAATGAACGGCCCGTCATTGTGGTGACGGAATGATCGGCAACCAGCGGAGGAAAGGGTGATACGTGCCGCTAAAACACGCGACCGGACACGAGCCAATGCCGGTCGTCGGGCACGTCGATCAGAAGGCGGCTTAAATTCATTTCCGCCATCTGGGCCGCGATTTCGTCTTCGGTGAAGGCGCTCAATAAGGAGTGATAAAAATCGTGGCGCAGTTGTTCGGGCTCATCAGCCGCGTATTGATCGACCAGGGCCTGAGCCTCCTCCGGTGTGTCAGGTCGCAACAAATCCATGATGAGCACCGGAGCCCCAGGCTTGACAAAGGTTTTCACCGCATACCAAAACTGAAACGCGTTGGGCACATGATGCACCAGGCTATTGGAGATCACGGCATCAGCCAGCTGATCCAACTGCAGATCCTGGAATCGCCCGCAGATGAGTTGGATCCGATCAGAAAACCCTGCTTGGCGAACGGCTTCTTCCGCCCAATGTATCATGGGGCCGGACGCATCCACTCCGGTGACGCGAAGGGTGGGACGACTCCGGAGAAGCCGGATCGGAATATCCGCAGGGCCACATCCCAAATCCAGCACGATTTCCTCCCGGACTTCGGGGTACAATGCCAAGAATTGATCGACGAACCCCTGATTTTCTTCGGCGAAATCGGCGTTCGCATAGACCCGGACCTGCTCTTCCCCATCCATGACTTCCGGTTCAAGAATCCGTTCCATATCTCCCCTTCCTTTCCACGGCCCTCTGTCCGTCAACACCGGTCGCGTGATCGTACCTAGCCCCGCCGGTGGGATTCAAGGTGGAGGACAAATTCCTCTTGCACCATCCCCGGGTTCTGGCTAAGGTCTGATGAATGCTGCTGTTGTAGGAAACCCGTATGGCCACGTATGCACTCGGCGATATTCAGGGGTGCCTGACCCCCCTCCAAAAACTGTTGGATCGCATTCGATTCGATCCGTCCTCGGACCGGCTGTGGTTTGTCGGCGATTTAGTCAACCGCGGCCCCCATTCCTTGGAAGTGTTGCGCTTCATTAAAAGTCTCGAAAGCCGTTGCGTGGTCGTGCTCGGCAACCATGATCTGCATCTATTGGCGGTCCAGTGCGGAGTCGCGCGGCTCCGTAAACATGATACGCTTCAACCGGTCCTCGATGCGCCTGATGCCGAGGAGTTGCTGGACTGGCTTCGCCGTCAATCCATGCTCCATCAGGAAGGCGAGTATCTGCTCGTCCACGCCGGCGTCCTTCCCCAATGGTCCGTCGAACAGGCGATGAGATTGGCCGGGGAAGTGGAGGACGCACTCAGATCCGAACACTATCACAGGCTCTTACCGTTCATTTACCGGAGTGAGGAGACCCGTTGGTCCGACACCATCCCGTCTCCGGCCCGGCTCGGTCTGATCACAAACGTCTTGACCAGAATGCGGATGTGTTCCCGGAAAGGTCTCATCGACCTTTCGTTCAAGGGCCCGCCGGAGCAGGCCCCCGCCGGTCTTTCCCCATGGTTTCACCTGCCCCCTCACACCCCACGAACCGAAACAGTAATTTGCGGGCACTGGTCGGCTTTAGGGGTGTACATGGACAAAGGGGTTATTGCGTTGGACGGCGGGTGCGTCTGGGGAAACGAGTTGGCCTGTCTTCGACTGGAGGACAGGAAACTGTATACGATCACCTGTCCTTGATGCGTCCCATGGCTGCGCTCGAATTTCCAGCAAACGGAGAACCCACATCCGGCACCCGGGCGAGTGGCTCAATGGAGTTGCTTTCGAAAGATCATTCCATTCTTGAAAGACCCTTCATGCTTTTTCGCCCGTTCGGTGTCGCCCCGAACGGTGAAAAAATTCGCGACGTGAGTGGGATTACGGTTAAGGCGAACGTCGAATACCTGGAAGAAGTCATCAGCAAGAAAAACGGGGGCGACGCCGGGCGTCAAGCCATTGACCAACTCTGCGATTCGCTGAACGCCCGGATCAACGATCCCTCTTATCACGTCACCCCCGAATTTTTACAAAATATCTGGCACAGTTATTCCTATGAATTCGTGTGTTGCCTCGGTGAGTTCTGCATCCTGATCTCCGAGGATCCGAACTTTCAATTTGAAATGGGCAAACACAAATTTATTTCTCCCATCATTCAAACCCTGGGACGCCCGTTTTCCGTTTCGCAAATCTTCGAACTGTTCCCACGCTTCGGAGAAAAGTTCGCCAAAGACTCCTTACGGTTCAGCGTGTGCAACGTGACCAATGGCTCAGCCGTTCTGGGAATGACATTGACCGAACACGTTGCTCGACAATTCGGCCCTTACCGCAACCGGTGCGCCTACATCATCTGCCAGGCATCGAAGGCCGGCCTCCTGGCCGTGCCGCAACACGTTCACCACCTGGGATTTGCCAGCGTCCGCGATCTCCAATGTATGGCGGATGGGGACGAGTCCTGTGAATGGGAATTCCATTGGCCCGCCCAGCCGCTTTCTGAAAACCGTGGATGGGCCGTGATCGGGGCCGCAGTATGCGTGAGTATCCTGGTCTTCGTCTACGTCCGATGGGTACACCCGGAGCTTTCCCGGACAGAGACTCTTTTCTGGACGATCAGCCCGGGCATGGCCGCTTGGTTCGCCTGGAATTGGTATCGTCTCAAGAAGAAGGCGGAAGAGCGGGAAACCTTGCTCAAGGAACAAGTGGCTTCTGTGGATGCCCGCCATGAAGAACTTCGAGAGGCCTATCTTGAGCAGGAGAGTTTGATCCAAGAACGAACGCGCTCCCTCCAAGTCGCCAATGAAAAACTTCGCGAACTTGATGAACGCAAATCCGCCTTCGTCTCCATTGCGTCGCACGAAATACGCACACCCCTGACCGTCATGAAAGGGTTCGTGGAAAACATGCTGGATGGAGTGACTGGAGACTTACGCGAGCGGCAGTTCCTGTATCTCACGCGGGTCAAATATAATATCGAACGATTGACGCGAACGCTGAACGACCTGCTGGACCTGTCCCGTATCGAAGCCGGCCACGTGGAATTACGATTGACTGATGTGTCGCTGGCCGAAGTGACCGGGGAAATCCTTGAGACTTTACGCCTCCAGGCGGAGGAGAAATCCCTCATGCTGGAGACCATGGCCCCTTCGCCGCTTGCTCCTGTACGTGGAGACCGGGACAAACTTCTTCAGATTTTGACGAATCTCGTTCACAACGCCATTAAATTTACGCCTCCATCCGGACGGATTTCGATCTCGCTGACACCACTGGAAGATTCCGCGATCCAGGTATGCGTCGCCGACACGGGGTGCGGCATTGCTGCAGAAGAAATGCCCAACGTGTTCGATCGCTTTTATCGGAGCGACAATGTGGAGACGCGGGGAGCGGGCTTGGGATTAGCGATTACGAAAAGTCTGGTGGACCTGCATCAAGGACGGATTTGGGTGGAAAGCACAGTGGGCAGCGGGAGCCGATTCTATTTTACGCTTCCCACCCGTTGACTCAGGAAGCAGCCTACTTCGCGTCCTTCCGCCCTTCTGTCTGTTTTTGTTTGAGCACGCGCGCGAGGTACGAGCGCTGGAGCCCCAGCGCTTCCGCGGCTTTGGTCTGATTGCCATGGGCGCGTTTCAGCGCCTGCTCGATCAGAAAATGTCGGTGGTGTTCCATCGACTCATGGTAGGACAAATCGCTCGCCTCCCGAACTTGGGGCTCTTCTTCATAGTCGGAAGGGAGGCGTAAATGCTCGGGGCCAATCTCGCGGCCGACACACAAGACCACGGCTCGGGCCACGGCGTTCTCCAACTCCCGCACGTTGCCGGGCCACGGATAGGTTCGCATGGTCCGGAGGGCAGCCAACGTCAGGTGCATGCCGGGCTTTCCCATCTCCTTCGTATAGCGTTGAAGAAAGAGTTCGGCCAAATGAGGAATTTCATCGGGTCGTTCGCGTAACGGGGGGATGGACACGCTAATCACGTTTAACCGATGAAATAAATCTTCACGAAACGCGCCTTCTTTCACGGCCGTTGACAGGTCGCGATTCGTCGCGGCGATCACCCGGATGTTGACCCGAACCAAGCGCGTCCCACCCACGCGATGAAATTCCCGGTCCTGCAGAAGGCGCAACAATTTGGCTTGCAGGTCCGGGACCATGTCTCCGATCTCGTCCAGGAAGAGGGTGCCTTCATCGGCCATCTCGACTTTTCCTTTTTGTTGCGTCGTCGCTCCCGTGAAGGCGCCTTTTTCATGGCCGAACAATTCGTTTTCGAGCAGGGTTTCGGTTAAGGCCACACAATTGATCACGACAAAGGGCTTATCGACCCGCTTGCTCCATTGATGGATGGACCTGGCAAAGAGTTCCTTGCCCGTGCCGCTTTCTCCCAGCAACAGCACGGTGGCCTCAGAATCAGCTACCCGTTTGGTCAACTCAATCAATGCCACCATGGCCGGCGTGTCCGCCACGATGGTGCCGTACCGGGATTCGACTTCTTCGCGCAACACGGCGACGTGCCGTTTCAGGCCCTCGCGTTCCAGGGTCTTTTGCATCACCAAGGTCAGGTGATCCATATCCAAGGGTTTCGTGAGAAAATCGGCGGCTCCATACTGCATGGCTTCCACGGCTGACTGAATCGTCCCATGGGCCGTCATCACGATGATCGGGGGTCGATTCGCCAGGATCGCCTGCTCTTGCCGGGCCAATTGTTCCAGCACGTCCAATCCCGTCATCCGGGGCATTTGCAAATCAAGCAACACGAGTCCGGGGTCCTCGGATTCCAGGAGTTCGAGCGCGCGCTGCCCGTCACCGGCAGCCAGCGTGGTATAGCCCAACGCCTCCAAACGATCCGTCAACATCAAAACGATGTCGGGATCATCATCGACCACGAGAATTTTTTTCTGCATGGGCAACCGGTGGGAACAACGATCGTTGTTCTGATAAGAACACCTATGAGGAAACGAGGCCTTTGCTCGACCCGCCCGTGTTTCGTCCCTGCCCGCCAGCACGTCGGCAACGACGACAGGAACGAGGAAAACGATCGCCCCTTTTCCCAAGGAATGGAAAAGTCGGAGACCCGGACTTTACCTGACACCGCCGTGCAATCTGGTCCGTCGTCATGGAAGCGATTCTAGGCCCACCCCCCGGAAATCTCAACAGATTTTATAACGATTGGTTTAATAACGAGTGCCGCCGCACCAGATTGACCCGGAGGCAGACATGACTCTCCTCCAACGCTTGGAGTTTGCCGGAGGGCGATGCTATAGTCTCGCCGGAAAGCGCCATGAGGCATGTCCCGGGCTTTGACCCGGGATGGCGCCGCTACAACAGAAGAAGAATTATGAGCGGGAATTATCGGACCAAAGCGTTACTCATCGCGGTTTCCGGGGACCCTGTCCCGGTGCAGGCCTGCATCAACCGGCTTGTCCCGGAGTTTCTCTGTTTCGTGGTATCCGAATCCCGGAAAGCCTCCATCGAAGCCGACATTCAACCGGCCATCACCACCATGCCGCAGCGATGGGATTGGATTCTCGCGGAAGAGTCTGCAAGTTTTACCGCAGTCCATCAAATGTTAACCAAAAGCCTTCCCGACATGTTGAAAACCTGGGGTCTGCAACCCGGCGAACTCACCGTGGACTTCAGCAGGGCCACTCCAACCATCGCCGCGGCAATGGCGCTCGCCAGCCGGCCGTGGACGTCGCAAGTCGTTGGCTTGACCACGCCGGAGAGCGACACGGGCAAGCCTGCCCTGAGCGTAGCCCTGAGCTTGTCGAAGGGGAGTGACGTAGTGACGCTCGGAGACCGGACTTTCGGCTGGCAAGAAGGGAATCCCTGGAACGAAGAAGCCGTGCCGGCCCGGCAGGAGGCGGCCCTGTTATTCAATCAAGGGGCGTTTTCACCGGCGGCCAAACGGTTTCGACGCATTGAAACGTTGGTCGGAGGAAGCCTCAAACCGCTATACCACGCCCTGGCGAATTTGGCCGATGGCTATGCCGCCTGGGAAGGCTTCAAGTACCGGGATGCCTGGGACAAACTCAAAACCGCGCTCAAGGCCTTGGAATTGGCCTCGGTCTGGGGCGGGCCGCCCGGCATATCCTCCTTACTGGCCGGGGTCAAACAAAACCTGAAGTTTTTGGAAAGCATCGTCATGGATCCCAATGACGTCAAACTCCCCGTGGCTCATGATTTACTCGCCCATGCCAAACGACGCGGGGAACGGGATCAGCAAATCGAATCGGCCCTCCAATTGTTACTGCGAGCCCTGGAAGCCTATGCCCAGTACCACTTGTGGAAGCAGTATGGAATCAAAAGCTGGGACGTGCAGGTTGACCAATTACCGCAGGATCTACAGGAACCCTGTCGCACCTGCTATGCCAGCGACGTGGACGGCAAGTTTCACCTGCCGCTTGAGGCCCAATTTCGCGCCTTGGCCGGGCTGGGACATCCCATGGGGCAAACCTTCGTGAACGAGTGGACCAAGATCAAAACCTTGTGGGATGCGGCCCATCAGAGCGTCCTGGGCCATGGATTTCAAACGACGAAAGCCGACCGCTTTCATCAGTTCTATGCCGTGGCCGTTAAACTGACCAACGTCACAGAACCCAACTTGCCGGCCTTCCCGAAGATGACGCTGTAACTTCCGTGAACGTCAAAATTTATTATGAGGATACCGACTGTGGCGGCGTGGTGTATTACGCCAACTATCTCAAATATTTTGAACGGGCGAGGACCGAATACCTACTCTCACACGGGATCTCGGTCGCGGAGCTTCAGCAGCAAGGTATCTACTTCTTAGTCACCCATGCGGAAGTCTTTTACCGCTCGGCAGCGCATTATGGAGAGACTCTCCACGTCGACACGGTCGCCTCGGCATCACGAAAAACCGCCGTCACCTTCTCCCACACGATTCGAGAAGCAACCAGCCAACGCCTGATCGTCGAAGGATCAGCCACCCTCGTCACGGTCGACGCCAAGGGAAAAGTCATCAAGAGACCACCCCAGTTGCTGTCGATGTTTCAGTAACCGGCTTCCGAACGGCGGGGGATGTATGTGTTCAGTAATTCATTCGCAACGTCCACCTTTTCCTTCCCCTCCTTTGTAAGGAGGGGTGAGGGGAGGTAGAGCCTAAGCCGGAGTGGGCAGGCTGCGTGTGGTGGTCAGTGCCGGGGCCCCTGAGTATGCGACTCTACCCCACCTAGCCTCCCCTTACAAAGGGGAGGAACGAACTGCCCTTCTTTCCGGATTCCCTGGTCACTCCCTGATTCTGCAAGCGAATTCGTGAACATTTACAGAGGAACCGCGAGGAGTTCGTTAAGGCTTTTTTATGGCTTTTCCCGAAACAGCCAGGCCAAATACATGCCGCCGATAGCCAGCGTCACTAACTCCACGGTCTGGAGGATGCGACTCACCACGGCCTCGGGCTCCGGGGGCGACAGAATAAAATGCATGCCCAGGTAGGCCGGAGGGTCACCGGGCGGTGACTCCCACGGCGGGAACAGAACAGCCAACACCAACAATCCCGCCATGACGTACAAGATTCGAAGATTGAGGATTTCCTTGGACCGAGCGTCAGATTGCGGCTCCTGAAAAAACCGCTTCCCGCACCCGGTGCAAAAACGGGCCTCCGAAGGCAACTCATGCCCGCAAGCCTGACACGTCTTTTGACCATTCATCACGTCAGATTATAACCATGAGGAGAAAAATTACCAGTGTGGAAAAGTGAGAACCAACGCACGGGGTCGGTGCCTGTCGGGAAACGGTTTCAAAAGAGGCGTTCGGCAAGGTAAGATTGCGATACAATCCTGGGAAGCGATTAGGCGAATATCCAAATCGCAAACCAGATCCTGAAGCATATGTAGACATGTCAACACAGTCGAGCATCGAATGGACCGAGACCACCTGGAACCCGGTGACGGGCTGCACGAAGATCAGCGACGGCTGCAAGCATTGCTACGCCGAGCGCATGGCGACACGGCTCCAAGCGATGGGCGTTGGAAAATACCGGAACGGGTTCGACCTCACCATTCACGAGTCTGTACTGGAAGAGCCACTCAGATGGAAAAAACCTCGGCTCGTGTTCGTGAACTCGATGAGCGACCTGTTCCACGAAGCCGTCCCCGCCGCATTCATCGAGTCGGTATTTCGCGTCATGAATCGGGCATCCCAGCATACGTTTCAGGTGCTCACGAAGCGACCGGCTCGCGTCATGGAACTCGACCACGGCCTGACTTGGACACCGAATATCTGGATGGGCACGAGCATCGAATCCAAAGAATGGCTCAACCGATTGGCGAGGTTGAAAGAAGCCAACTCCCACACGAAATTCCTGTCTCTCGAACCGTTACTGGGGCCGTTGCCCGGCTTGGACTTGGCAGGAATCGATTGGGTGATCGTAGGCGGAGAATCAGGACCCGGTGCCCGGCCCATGAAGGCCGATTGGGTGAGGGAAATACGCGACAATTGCATACGAAGCGGCGTCCCGTTTTTCTTCAAGCAATGGGGCGGCGTGTTCAAAAAACAGACAGGTCGCGTGCTTGATAACAAAACGTGGGATCAAATGCCTGATTTCAAGACGGTCTGACACAATGCCCAATACTCCTTCGAGATCACCGCATCCGGGCCGCTCGAAGAAGTGCGGGTATAAGGGAAAACATCTTCTGGCAGAGCCTTAGTTTCTTCTCAGCTAGCCTTTCAAGTGTAGCCAATAAGACCCCATCATGGACCATGTGAATCAAAATCCGGAACAAAAAGCCCGGGATAACATTGATAGGATGTTGCGTGCCGCAGGCTGGGTCGTACAAGACAAAAAGCACATCAACTTTAATGCCGGACCAGGGGTGGCCGTCACGGAATACCAGACAGATATTGGTCCGGCGGATTATGTGCTGTTTGTGGATCGTCAACCTGTAGGGATTATTGAGGCCAAGAAAGAAGAAGAAGGGCACGCCCTCACCCAGGCGGAAACACAGGCTAAGGATTACGCCAAAGCAAAATTAAAATGGATTGCCGAAAGCAAGCCTCTTCCCTTCATCTATGAAAGTACTGGCGTCCTGACACGGTTTCGCGACGAGCGTGATCCGAAACCACGATCCCAGCCAGTATTTTCATTCCACCGCCCCGAAACATTCAAAGCATGGATCTCACAGCCTAAAACTCTGCGTTCCCGCTTATTGGATCTTCCCGTTCTCAATACCGAACGATTGCGGGACTGCCAGATCAGGGCTATCAACAATCTTGAGAAATCATTCAAAGAGAACCATCCACGTGCCCTGATCCAGATGGCTACCGGCTCGGGGAAGACCTTTACGGCCATCACGTTCATCTACAGATTGCTCAAATTTGCCGATGCGAAACGAGTCTTGTTTCTGGTCGATACCAAAAACCTGGGTGAGCAGGCAGAACAGGAGTTCATGGCCTATGCGCCCAATGATGACAACCGCAAATTCACCGAGTTGTATAACGTGCAGCGCCTTAAATCCAGTTATATAGCTTCAGATATCCAGGTTTGTATCAGCACCATTCAGCGGCTTTACTCTATCCTGAAAGGGGAGCCTTTAGATGAAACCGCTGAACTGGAAAACCCCGCTGAACGTTCTGAATCTAAAACCCCCATGCCCGTGATTTATAACGGGAAAATTCCTGTTGAGTTCTTTGATTTCATCGTCATTGATGAATGCCATCGGTCGATCTATAACCTCTGGAAGCAGGTGCTGGACTACTACGATACTTTCCTTATCGGTTTAACTGCGACCCCGGACAAGCGCACCTTTGGGTTCTTCAATGAAAATATAGTCAGCGAATACGGCCATGAAGAGGCTGTGGCCGATGGCGTGAATGTGGGTTACGACGTTTACACTATCGAAACGGAAATTACCAAAAAAGGCGCAAATATTACGGCCCAGGAATATGTGGACAAGCGGGACCGTCTGACCCGAGAGAAACGATGGACCCAATTAGACGAAGATATCGAGTATCTTCCCAAGCAATTAGACAGGGATGTGGTCAATCCCAGCCAGATACGAAACATCATTCGGACGTTCCGTGACAAACTTCCTGAAATTTTCCCAGGACGGAAAGAGATCCCCAAAACCTTGATTTTTGCCAAGACCAATAGCCATGCCGACGATATTATCCAGATCGTTCGGGAGGAGTTTGGAGAAGGCAATGAATTCTGCAAAAAGGTGACGTACCAGACGGAAGAAGATCCAAAATGCGTTTTGGCTCAATTTCGGAATGATTTCCATCCCCGTATTGCCGTGACCGTAGACATGATCGCGACAGGGACCGATGTCAAACCACTGGAATGTCTGCTCTTCATGCGTGATGTCAAAAACCGCAACTACTTCGAACAAATGAAGGGACGGGGAACTCGTACACTAGATTATGACGATCTGAAAAAGGTTACACCCTCCACGCACAGTGCCAAGACGCACTTTGTGATTGTGGATGCTGTTGGCGTGACGAAATCCCTGAAAACGGATAGCCGGCCACTGGAGAAAAAACCAACCGTTTCTCTGAAAGACCTTCTCTATACCGTCATGATGGGCGCACGGGATGAAGAGACCGTTTCTTCCCTGGCTAACCGGCTGGCCCGGCTTTCCAAACAACTGAGTGACGACGAACACAAACAGATTGCAGAAAAGACCGCGGGCAAGACCATCAATCAAGTCGTTCATGGCTTACTCGATGCCCTTAATCCTGACACACAGGAGAAAAAGGCCCGTGAAGTTAATGAGCTTTCTTCCAACCAAGTCCCTTCGGACGGACAGCTCAAAACAGCAAAGGAAGAACTGGTGAAAGAGGCAACCGGCGTTTTTACCAGTGAACTGAATACGTTGATTGAGAATATCCGCCGAAACCATGAACAGATTATTGATACGGTGAATATAGACACGGTGGAATTTGCCGGCTGGGATAAAGAGGCCAAAGAGAAAGCCCAGGCACTCATACAGGATTTCGCGTCTTACCTCGAAGCCCACAAGGATGAAATCACGGCGCTACGCATCTTCTATAGCCAGCCCTATCGCCGACGAGAATTGACGTATCAGATGATCAAAGATGTTCTGGAACGGCTGAAGCAGGCGAAACCCAACCTCGCACCGCTACGGGTCTGGCAGGCGTATAAACAATTGGACGACTATAAAGGCCAAGAGCCGCTAAGTGAACTGACGGCACTCGTGGCACTGATCCGGCGTGCCTGCGGCATTGATGAAAACCTTTCACCATATTCGGAAACCGTTCGCCGAAACTTCCAGAACTGGATCATGAAACACCATAGTGGTGCAGGTAAGAAATTCAATGAGGAACAGATGCAATGGTTGCGCATGATCCGCGACCACATTGCCGGGTCTTTCCATCTGGATCAAGAGGATCTCGACTATGCCCCATTTGACGCCCAGGGTGGCTTGGGGCGCATGGCACAGCTATTCGGTGATGAGATGGATCAGGTGATTGAAGAGATGAACGAGGTATTGGCGGCGTGATGAATGAGAATATTCCTTCGACTTGGGCAGTAACAGGTATTGGTGAAATTTACGATGTTATAGGAGGGGGAACGCCGTCAACTAAGATTAAAGAATACTGGAACGGGAATGTGCCTTGGATTACGAGTGCGGACATACATGGGGTTCGAGAAATAAGCGTTTCGCGTTTTGTTTCTAAGAAAGGGATTGCGAATAGCGTGACGAATCAAGCCCCTCCTAAAACCTTGCTAGTGGTAACGCGAGTTGGTCTGGGAAAGGTAGCTATCACAGAAAAAGACATATGTTTCAGCCAAGATTTACAAGGCTTAGTCGTTTCTCCAGAACTGGTATGGCCAGCGTTTGCTTTATACTTTCTGAGTTATGAACTCCAAAAACTTAAATTTGAAGGTAGAGGAACAACGATTTCTGGGCTTACGAAAAAACAACTCAAGGAGGTTAGATTTCCTCTTCCTTCTTTCACCGAACAAAAGCGCATCGTTTCCAAACTCGAAGAACTGTTGTCCGAGTTGGACAAAGGCATTGAATCCTTCAAAACGGCCCGCAAGCAATTAATGGTCTATCGTCAGGCGGTTCTGAAACACGCTTTTGAAGGCAAGCTGACCGAAGAATGGCGCAAGAAACACGCCGGTGAACTGGAGTCTGCTGAAACGCTGCTAGAGAAAAACAAAGCCGAGCGCGAACAACGCTACCGGCAACAACTGGACGACTGGAAGCGCGCGGTCAAAGCCTGGGAGGCCGGTGGCAAGGAGAGCAAGAAACCCACGAAACCCGGAAAGCCCAAGGAACTCCCACCGCTCACAGAAGAAAAAATGGCAGAGCTATCGAAGCTGCCTGAGAATTGGATATGGGAAAAATTGTCTTGGATGACCCTGGGAGTTGAATACGGGACTTCTGCAAAATCTCAGAAAGTGGGGAAGGTTCCAGTATTGAGGATGGGTAATATTCAAAAATCTAGTTTTGATTGGAGCGATCTTGTATTCTCAGATGACGAAGACGAAATCGACAAATACCGCTTGAAAAAGGGAAATGTTCTTTTTAACAGAACAAATAGTCCTGAGCTAGTTGGGAAAACCGCCATTTACCAGGGAGAACAAGAGGCCATTTTGCAGGATATTTAATTAGAGTTAATCAAATACCGAACATCGCAAGTGCGAAATTTCTAAACTATTTTCTGAATTCTTGCGTTGCTAAAAACCAGGGCAATAAAGTCAAAACAGATGGAGTAAACCAATCAAATATTAATGGGAACAAATTAATACATTACCCATTTCCTTATTGCTCGCTGCATGAACAGGAAGAAGTTGTTAGGGAAATTGAATCCCGCTTTTCCATTACCGAAAAACTGGAAAGAGATATTGAGGATGGGCTGAAACAGGCTGAAGCCCTGCGGCAAAGCCTTTTGAAAAAAGCCTTTCAGGGCAAACTCGTGCCGCAAGACCCCAATGATGAGCCTGCGAGTATTTTGCTGGAGCGGGTCAAGGCGGAGAAGATCAAGCGGAAAAAGAAAGCCCGGAAAGAGAAGAAAGTAGCCGTATGAATACCCAATCCATTGTCTCCAAAGTCTGGAGCTTTTGTGACGTTCTTCGGGATGCGGGGGTCAGTTACGGCGATTATCTGGAACAATTGACCTACCTGATTTTCCTCAAGATGGCCGATGAATACAGCAAGCCGCCTTATAACCGCGATGTTGGCATTCCACTTGAATACGATTGGCCTACGTTGAAAGCCAAGAAAGGTGCCGAACTGGAAGCGTTCTATATCAAGTTGCTGCAAGAACTAGGTAAGAAGAAAGGGATGCTGGGGCAAATCTTCACCAAGGCCCAAAACAAGGTTCAGGATCCGGCAATGCTTTTCCGGGTTATCGACATGATTGATACGGAATCCTGGGTCATGATGGGCGCGGATATCAAAGGCGATATCTACGAAGGCCTCCTGGAGAAAAACGCCGAGGATACCAAGAGCGGGGCAGGTCAATACTTCACCCCCCGCGCTCTGATTAAAGCCATGGTCGCTTGCGTACGTCCGGAGCCAGTTAAAACCATTGCCGATCCTGGTTGTGGGACAGGTGGATTCTTTCTCGCCAGCTATGATTATTTGGTGGAAAACCACAAACTGGACAAGGCACAAAAAACCTTTCTCAAGCATCGGACATTCCACGGCAATGAAATTGTCGCCAATACCCGGCGCCTTTGTCTCATGAATATGTTCCTGCACAACATCGGTGAGATTGATGGTGTCTCGACCGTGTCACCAACCGACTCCCTGATTGCCGATAGCGGGGACCGTTATGACTATGTGCTGGCCAATCCACCCTTCGGAAAGAAAAGCAGCATGACGGCCACCAATGAAGAAGGCGAACTGGAAAAGGAAGATTTTACCTATAACCGGCAAGACTTTTGGGCCACTACGTCCAATAAGCAGCTCAACTTTGTCCAACACATTCGCACCATGCTGAAGACCACGGGCCAAGCCGCGGTTGTGGTTCCCGATAACGTGTTGTTCGAGGGAGGAGCGGGAGAGACGGTTCGCAAGAAACTCCTGCAAAATACCGATTTGCACACCATTCTGCGGTTGCCAACCGGTATCTTCTACGCTCAGGGCGTCAAGGCGAATGTGCTTTTTTTTGATAACAAATCCGCAAGCCCCAATCCCTGGACAAAAGTGGTCTGGTACTACGATTACCGTACCAACGTCCATCATACCCTGAAGAAAAAACCCTTGCGGCTTGATGACTTGAAGGATTTCGTTGGATGCTATAATCCTCAGAACCGCCATGATCGTAAGGAAACATGGTCGGGAGAACAGCCTGAGGGCCGATGGCGAAAATTCACCTATGACGAAATTGTCACACGCGACAAAACCAGCCTCGACATTTTCTGGCTCAAGGACAAGAGTCTCACCGATTTGGACAACCTGCCGGAACCCGACGATCTGGCAGAAGCCATTATTGAGAACGTCGAAGCCGGGCTGAATAGTTTCAGAGAAATTGCGACCAGGCTGGAAGCTTGACAAGAATGAGTTTGGCATCAACTGTGAAACAGAAATAGCGGTCATTCCGTACGAAAGAAGACATTAAGATGAGTAAGAACATTCTGGAAGCTATTAACGAGGAAGCGGGGGAATTGGAACAGGTACGTGCCAGTTGTACCGAACGGCTGCAATCTCTTGAAGGTGGAAACAGGGAGAAGTTCGATTTTACAACGCCCATTCCCGGGATTGAACAAAGCATGGGAGACATAGATGCGAGGGTTTTAGGGTTAATCGGCTTGGTAACAGGAATGAACAGCGAAGTGGATTTAACCCTCGTTCCTCATAAATTGGCATCAGGTTTCGATTCTCATTTATCTCAGGTAACCCAACGTTATCAGGATCTTAAAACCCATTTGGATGCGCTCGACAATTATGGAGGCGTTGGGAACCTCGATCAAAATAGTTTTTCTGTCCAAAGCCACAATGGACAAATAAACCTCCAGCTTCGAGACTTTTTCCAGCAAATACAGGACTCAGTCGAAAGTGCTTTGATCTCCTATTATCGGCTAGCAACTATTTTAAACGGACCGACATTTTCTGATTTCTCAGCAGCCTTTCGTGAATTCTCCAGACAATTTTCTGAAGTCCAGAAAACTCAAGCAAATTCATCTCAATTGGTTGCGGGCCAAGAAAAGGCCCAAAAGCAAGTTCAATCTCTCCAGAAACAGGCAGATGTTCTTAAAGAAGAATTAGACCGTCTTAAGACAGAAGGAGAGAAGGACAGGAAAACCATAACAGAATACACCGAGGAGAGTACCCAAAAAGTAACGGCCATCCGTACAACTAACGAGCAGGCCGAACAACTGCAGGCCGCCATTCAGAATTATCAATCCACTTTCGATGTTTTTCAAAATGAATTGAAAAAGCGAGAAACGACTTTCAAAACAGGGAAGGAACAACAAGAAAAGCTTATTGAAGAACTTAACCGGATCAAAGAGGACACTAAAGAGCTTACAAAAAATGCCGAAGGTATGCTGACTGGTTCTACGGTCGCAGGACTAGCAGGGTCCTTTGGTGAATTAAGAGATAAGCTTGGTAAAGAAGTTGAAGGAGCCAGACGAACTTTTTACATAGCTGTTTTTCTGTTGTTTTTGTCAATGCTTCCTCTTCTTATCTACGTTTTCCCTTGGTCTGGTTCGATGTCCGCAACAAATGGAGAAGCGGATCCCATGAAATTTTTGGACAGATTATTGTCCGTGCTTTGCTTTTACTTCCAGCCGGATGGTTCGCAAAGTTTGCGGCGACCCGTCATGCGGTGTTGTTTCGTTTAAAGGAGAACTATGCTTATAAATATTCAGTGGCCTCGTCGGTAGACGGATTTAAGAAGCAGGCTGAGCCTTTTAAGGACGCTATAGCAGTAACAACATTTTTTGAATTGACGTTCAATCCAGCAGACCGAATGGAAGGTAAGGGACATGAAGAAAGACACCCAAACCCAGCCATGGAATGGCTGATGAAGAAGCTTGGGACTACCTATGACGGGAAATAGGTCGAAGCGCGTATTGGTTTCCACCTTGCAATAACGAACGTGAAGATGATTTCTCACCCTGCCATTCACACCGTGTCGGTTATCGGAGCCGGAGCCTGGGGCACCACGCTTGCTCGCCATTTGGTGAACCAGGGGCTTACGGTCAAGCTTTGGGCCTATGAGAACGAAGTGGTCGAGAGCATCAATCTCAAACGGGAAAATTCCTTGTTTTTGCCGGGCATCACCCTTCCCAAGGCGCTCTCGGCCACGCACTCCCTTCAAGACGCGGTTGCCGGCACCGGCTTGATCGTGCTGGCCGTCCCTTCTCACGCCATGCGATCGGTGATCCGGGAATTGACACCCTCTCTTTCCGAACCTCTTCCGATTGTCGTGGCGTCAAAAGGGATTGAAGAAGAGTCGCATCAGTTGATGTCCCAGGTGCTCGACGAACTGCTGCCTCCCGACTGGGCCAGAAAAATCACCGTCCTCACGGGGCCCAGCTTTGCCGCTGAAGTGAGTCGGGAGAAACCCACGACCATTCTGTTGGCCGGTCAGGATGCCGCCCTCACGGCTCACCTGCAAATGGTGTTCATGTCCGCATCTTTCCGCGTATATACCGGAACGGATCTTATCGGGGCTCAACTGGGAGGGGCGCTCAAAAACGTCATGGCCATTGCGGCCGGCGTGGTGGATGGCCTGGAATTGGGTCTGAATGCACGAGCCGCGTTGATCACCCGAGGATTGGCCGAGGTGATTCGACTGGGCGTCGCGCTCGGGGCCGACGTGCATACGTTCTACGGCCTTTCAGGCTTGGGGGATTTGGTGTTAACGTGTACGGGCTCCTTGAGTCGCAATCATGCCGTGGGCCTGCAATTGGGCCAAGGCCGGCGGTTGGAGGATATTCTGAACGAAACGGTTACGGTGGCCGAAGGCGTTCGGACCACCAAAGCCGCCACCGCGTTGGCTCGACGGTTTCAGGTGGAGATGCCGATTGTGCAAGGCGTCCATGCCATGTTGTTCGAGAACAAACCGCCCAAGCAGATCGTCGCTGATCTGATGGCACGATCAGCCAAAGAAGAAACCCCTTTCGCGAGTTCCGGCCGCTCCGGCTGACCCTACCATGAACCCTTCGGCTATCGAGTCTCTGCTGCGGTCGGTTCAAGCCGGATCCACGTCGATTGCGAACGCGCTCGACCAACTGCGCACCCTTCCCTATGAAGACCTGGGATTTGCCAAGCTGGATCACCACCGCACGTTGCGTCACGGCTCACCGGAGGTGATTCTGTGCGAAGGGAAGACCGAGAAGCAGATCGTCACGCTTACCCGGGGCTTGCTCAAACATAAAAATCCCGTGCTCGCGACACGCGCCGATGCCACCGTCGCGCGTGCGCTCAAACGAGTGAGCCGGAAAGCGGTGTATCATCAAATCGCACGAGTTGTGGTGATTCAGCCGTCCACTCCCAACCCCCTTCAGGGCGACATCGTGATCGTGACCGCCGGCACCGCGGATATCCCGGTTGCGGAAGAAGCCAAAGTGACCGCCATGACTATGGGGAGCGCCGTGCACACGATTTTTGACGTGGGGGTGGCCGGGGTCCACCGGTTGTTCGATCAGGTTGATCGTCTCCAACGCGCTCGTGTGGTGATTGTCGTGGCGGGCATGGATGGCGTCCTGCCCAGCGTGGTGGCCGGTCTGATACAAACCCCGCTCATTGCCGTGCCCACCAGCAGGGGCTACGGCGCGCACTTCGGGGGGCTTGCCCCTTTACTCACGATGTTGAATACGTGTTCCGGTGGAATCGGCGTGGTGAATATCGACAACGGGTTCGGAGCCGGGCATTTAGCGCATCGAATCAATACTCTGGTCGATCGGCCATAGTCGCCGGCCGGTCGTACTTACGACTCCACTTTCTCGGCGTCCCCGGCATCTTCGGGTTGATCTTCCACACCTGGATTTTCGCCTTCCTCTTGCAAAAGGTCGGAACCCGTTTCATCGGAAACGAACGGCATATGTTCCGAATGCGGGGGTTGCTTGGCGAGTGCTTGAGGAGAAGACACGTCGAGCGTTCCTCTCGCAAAGGGCGAGACGATTTTGGCCTTGGTAAACCCTTTCTCATGGGCCATCAACTTGGCCCGGGCTTCATAGGTATACGTTCCTTGAGGCACGTGTTGCCGGGTTTGGTCTTTTCCGTCCCAGAGCAGGATGGTTTTCACGTGGGGCTTGCCGTCTTCGATGACGACCGTATTCAGGGGTTGCCGGCTCGCCAGGAATCGAATGGAGCGCCGCGTAGGAACACTGATGAGGGAGGAGACCTCGAGCAAATCGAACTCATCTGCATTCTCGGGCAACTCCACGGTCACGGTGAGAGCCATGGGCCCATGTCCCGGAGCAAAAGGCACGGGCGAGGTCGTGATGTCCACGATTTTGAGTGGGGGCTGATAGGTCGGCTTTTTCCGTTTGGCATCAAGTGCCGCCGGCGCCAGCCCAAAAGCCAGAAGCGTTACCAGGGTGATGAAGGTCAGACGAGAGGGGATCATTGGGATTGCGGATTTTTGATTTTGGGTTGTGGATTCTTGATTTCGGATTGCTGATTTCGGAGTGTGAATTGACAATCCGCAATTCACAATCCACAATCCGCCAAGTGCTTACATACCGTGACGCGGGTATCGCGTCAAGCGTCTTTTAACCCGAACGTGGCATGAAGGGTCGCCATGCATCTTCACTTTGATTGTTTTTCCGGCATCAGCGGAGACATGACGTTAGGGGCCCTCGTGGACGTCGGGCTTTCGCCGAGAGCTCTTCGACAAGGCCTCAAGGCGCTGCCTCTTTCCGGATACCGTCTCAAGGTCTCAAAAGTCCACCGCGGGGCGATCCACGCGACGAAAGTGGACGTCGTCATCCCCAAAGTCGCGGAAAAGCGTCGCTCCTGGCCGCAAATCCGACGGCTCCTTTCCACGAGCCGGTTGCCTCCCCACGTCAAGAAACAGGCTCTTTCGGTCTTCGAACGCATCGCTACGGCAGAAGGAAACGTGCATGGGCAGGATCCCGCCACCGTCTCGTTTCATGAAGTGGGAGCGATCGATGCCCTGGTCGATATCGTGGGCGGGCTTCTCGGATGTCATGAGCTGGGAGTAAAGACCTTCAGTGCGACTCCCGTCAACGTCGGCTCCGGAACGATCGACAGTGCCCATGGCGTTTTGCCGGTTCCCGGGCCTGCGGTTGCCGAATTGGCAAAAGGACACCCCATTTATTCCCAAGGCCCTGCCATGGAATTGACCACTCCTACCGGGATGGCCTTGCTGACCACCCTGACTCAAACCTTTGGCCGGCTTCCGCTTGTTGTGCCCGGTTCCGTCGGGTACGGGGCCGGCACGGCCAATCCAGCGGACTGGCCGAACGTGTTGCGCGTGTTTCTTGCCACTCCTGCCCTCACCCCTTCCGCTCTCCCGGAAGGCGAGGGTCTCGAAGCCGACCAGGTCATCCAGTTGGAAACCAACATCGACGACATGAACCCTCAACTGTACGAAGCGGTCATGGAACGCCTGTTCGAGAACGGCGCCCTTGACGTCAGCCTGACCCCGACCATCATGAAGCGAAACCGGCCGGGGATCATCCTCACGGTCCTGGCCCACCCCGAGCATGCCGGGATGCTGACGCAACTCCTTTTTCGGGAAACGACGACCCTCGGCGTGCGGAGCCGACTCGTCAGCCGGACCACACTTTCCCGTTCGATGCAAACGATCCGCCTGCCACAGGGCCGCGTCCGGGTGAAAACCGTTCACGTGGGCGACACCGTCAAATACCGGCCCGAATATCAAGACTGTCAGGCCATCGCCCAAAAAACCGGCATCCCGGTTCAAGAGGTTATCGAACAGGCGATGCAATCGGTCCGGCGCAGTGGCCGCCGGTCTTAACCCATGTCGAATACTCCAACACGACAAAAGCCCTTTCTCGCCGTGACCATGGGTGACGCGGCCGGGATCGGTCCTGAGGTGATTGTCAAAGCGCTGGCTTCTCCCGTTGTGTGGCGCGCGTGTCGTCCCATCGTGATCGGATCGGTTCCGGTATTACAACGGGAAACCCGCCGTCTGTCCTCTTCCCTCACGGTTGCCCCCTTGCAGGGCGATCACGGATGGGAACCGGTCATTCGCAGAGGCCGGATTCCGGTGTTTGATCCTTTGAAAACCCCGTTGGGTCGCGTTCGAGCAGGCCAACCCGCCCGTGGCCCAGGAGCGGCTTCCGTCGAGTTCATTCAAACGGCCGTGCAGTTGGCCATGACCGGCCGTGTCTCGGGGATGGTCACGGCTCCCATCAATAAAGAGTCCCTTCACCTTGCCGGGTATCCCTACCCCGGGCACACGGAACTCCTCGCCGATCTGACGGGCACGAAACAGTTCGGGATGATGTTAATGGGCGGGCCATTGAAAATTCTGTTTGTGACGACGCACCTGGCCCTCAGAGACGTTCCCGACACCCTGACGACCCAACGCGTGTTTCAGGCCATTCGACTCGCTCATCGCGCCATGAAAGACTATTTCAAGGTCCCGAAGCCTCGTATCGGCGTGGCGGCTCTCAATCCTCACGCGGGCGAACACGGGTTGTTCGGCAACGAAGAGCAGGATTGCATCGCACCGGCCGTTCGTCTGGCCAGGCGCGCCAAGATTCAAGCTACGCTCCCCCTTCCGGCCGATACCCTGTTCGGCGCCGCGGTTCGCGGAACGTATGACGTGGTGGTGGCCATGTATCACGATCAAGGACTGATCCCTCTCAAAACCGTGGCGTTCGGTCGCTGCGTGAACCTCACGGTCGGGTTGCCGATCATTCGCACCTCGGTCGATCACGGCACGGCCTATGACATCGTCGGAAAAGGAAAAGCCGATTCCCAAAGCCTTGTGGAAGCCATCAAGCTGGCGAGTCAACTGACCGCCACCAGGGAACGGGTGCGGAACATTTCTTAATTTCAGCGGCTCTTACGTCTAACCATAATACCTCACAAAAAAAGACTGAAATGGAGGAAGGACCATGGCACGTGAATATAGAGTCGAGGTTGTCGTCGAAGGCGTAATCGGGAGCCTGTTGTTCGGAGCCAGCAAACTCCCGGTTGAAAAGATGGAAGAACAGATGAACGAACTCGGCCGACAGGGATGGGAAGTGACCTTCATAGTCATTGAAAAGAAACGCCTGTTCCTGTTTTGGGAACGAGAAGCAGCCGTGATCACGTATTCCCGTCCTCGATAAGACTATGGGAAAGTGAAGCGTATTCATGACTTCCCTCCGACCTTCTTCTGCTCGGCACACGGCGCCCAGCCGGCTGCTGGCCCTTCAAACCCTCCTGGCCGTCGAACGACAAAATTGCTTTGCCGATGATGCGTTTGCCACGTTCGCCGCGCGCGCAAAGCTGTCGCACGAAGACCAGGCCCTGGCTTTTGAACTCGTGTACGGGGTACTCCGCCACCGGGCGACGCTGGATTGGCAATTGAACGCTCTCGCGAGTCGTCCCATGCACCGGCTACCGGCAGTCGTGGCGGCCATCCTCCGTCTCGGCGCTTATCAAATGCGGTATTTGGATCGAATCCCGGTTTCCGCCGCCGTGAACGAATCCGTCAAACTCGCCAAAGGCGTCAAAGGCCGGGATTGGCGTGGCGTGGTGAACGGCATTCTTCGGAATTTGGACAGGACGGAAATCGAATGGCCGGATATGGCTCACGACCCCGTGAACGGGCTGTCCATCACGTATTCCTGCCCGAACTGGTTGACTCGACGCTGGATCGACCGATGGGGGCTCGAGGTGGCGGAAGCGATGTGCCGGCACACCGTCACCATCCCGCCCCTGACGTTGCGAACCAACACGCTTCGCTGTTCTCGCGAGCAACTCGAAGCCAGGCTTTGTGAAGAAGGGTATACGGTGTCCCGGACGTCCGTCGGCCCCCAGGGACTCATCCTGGATAAATGCGGGTCGTTACAGGCCTTGCCCGTGTTACAGGAGGGCTGGTGTTACGTGGAGGATGAGGCCGCCCAGTTGGTTCCCCTGCTGCTGGATGTCAAGCCCGGGCATCGTGTCCTGGACGCATGTGCGGCCCCCGGAGGCAAATGCTCACATATCGCGGCGTTGATGCAGAACCAGGGGGAGATCGTGGCAACCGATCCGGAACCCCGTCGACTGACACGCCTGGAATCGAATCTGCATACCCTGGGGATCACGTGCGTGAAAACCGTCAATATTTCCCACGAGGCAAACCATGCCTCCTCATCGTTTCGTAACACCTGGGTTCAGGAGGGGTTTGATCGGATTCTGGTTGATGCGCCCTGTTCAGGGTTAGGGGTACTCCGTCGCCATCCCGAAGCGAAATGGCAGAAAAGTTCCCTGGAACTCGATCGGCACGGGGAACGCCAATCAGGCATCCTGGAACAGGTATCTCCTTACTTGAGACCGGGCGGAGTCTTGGTCTATAGTGCGTGCTCAACGGAGCCTGAGGAAACCACACAGGTCGTTTCTCGTTTTTGCCAAGACCACCCGGAATTTTGCCATGAATCGTCGGCAGGTTGGCTTCCTCCACATGCGCATTCCCTGACGAACCCGGACGGAGATTTCCTCACGTCCGGTTTCCGTTACAATATGGACGGATTTTTTGCCGCACGACTTCGACGAACGTAGAGTATGAGTTCCACGACCGTACACATTGCCCCTTCGATTCTCTCTGCCGACTTTGCGCACCTGGCCGACGAAATCGCCGCGGTGGAAGCCGCGGGAGCCGATTTTCTGCACGTGGACGTGATGGACGGGCATTTCGTTCCGAACCTGACGGTCGGCCCTCCCATTGTCGAATCGCTGCGAAAAGTGACCGCCCTCCCCCTCGACGTTCATCTCATGGTCACGAATCCGGATTCCGTCATCGCCGACTTTGCCAAGGCCGGGGCCAACTATCTCACGGTGCATACGGAAACCTGTCCCCATTTGCACCGCACCATTCAATATATCAAAGAACATGGGGTCAAGGCCGGGGTCACGCTCAACCCTGCGACCTCCTTGAGCGCCCTCGAAGAAGTCGTCGCGGACGTTGACCTGGTGCTGATCATGTCGGTCAATCCCGGATTCGGGGGACAGACCTTTATCCCTGCCTGTTTGGACAAAATACGTCGAGCCAGACAGCTCATCGAGCGTACCGGCAGCCAAGCCCTGCTTGAAGTGGATGGCGGCATCAAAGTCGAGAACGCCGCCGCGGTACTCAAAGCCGGGGCCGACGTTTTGGTCGCGGGGTCGGCGATTTTTGGCAGCCCGAATTATGCCGACACGATTGCCGCGTTCCGCACCGTTGCCCACGAACTCCAACCGCACTAAGTCCATGCAGACCACGGCTGTGTATGACAGTTTGCATCCTCTCGAAATCAACCTGCTGGCGGCTTTCAGTCAATCCGCAGACAAGCCGCTCTCCGATTCGTCATTACACGAGATCTCCCAATTAGAGCCGTCTCAAGTCAGCATGGCGCTGGGGTGGCTTCAAGCAAAAAAGCTGGTCCGCATCCATTCTGAAGTCATCACGGCCTGGGTGGGATTGACGGAGGTCGGGCATCGATACCTGGAAATCGGCTCTCCCCCCGAGTGGATCGTCAAGACGTGCCGGCAAGGGGCTGAGGAGGGGCGATCGTTCGCCGTGAAAGAGTTACAGAGCCTGAACACGTTCCCCCCCACGGAACTCAGTCGAGCCATTGGTCTGCTCAAAAAAGAAGGCGCCATCGCCTTGGGGGCCGGCGGTCACATTGAACCCACCGAGACGCCGAGTCCGACTGTTGAGAAGCTCCAAGCGCTCCTTCAGCAGTTGAAGGAAAGGCGTCAAGAGCTTCTCTTGTTTTCACCGGACCAACAAGCCCTTTTACGCCAGTATTCGGTGAAACGGGGAAGTGCCCAGGAGCCGTTTCGTATCGAGGAACGGATTCAACGCGAATATACCCCGACCAAAACAGGAAAGGCGGTAGCGAAACGCTGTCATGCCGGCGCCGTGGAAGAAGTCTCCCAACTGACGACGGATATGCTCAAGGATGGCTCATGGCGCAGCAAGCGTTTCCGAAAATACACCATTACGCTGAGACCCCCGCGGGTCGCTCCCGGACGGAGGCATCCGTATAGAGAATTTCTCGACTTGGTCAAACACAAATTGGTGGCCATGGGATTTCAGGAAATGCGAGGCCCCCTGGTCGAGACCGAATTTTGGAACATGGATGCCCTGTATATGCCCCAATTCCATCCGGCGCGAGCCATTCACGACGTCTACTTCGTGAAAACCCCGACCCATGCGGATACGATCGCTGAACCGTTTCTCTCTCAAGTGGCAGCCGCCCATGAGTACGGCGGGCCGACCGGGTCAAGCGGGTGGGGTTATCGCTATGATAAAGAGCGGGCCCGTCGCTTGATTTTGCGAAGTCAGGGCACGGCCGTTTCGGCCAGAACCCTGGCGTCGAATCCCCTGGCCCCCGGCAAATATTTTTCCATGGCCCGGTGTTTTCGCTATGACCAGGTCGATGCGACACATGCCACGGATTTCTTTCAGATCGAAGGGATCGTGCTGGGCGACGATATCAATTTTCGAACGCTGCTGGGCCTGCTCACCATCTTTGCCAAAGAAATGGCGCAGGCCGAGGAGAGCAAGTTTTTCCCGGCCTATTTTCCTTTTACGGAACCGTCCGTGGAACTGCACGTCCGTCATCCGAAACTCGGATGGATGGAATTAGGGGGCGCAGGCTTGTTTCGGCCGGAAGTCACCCAACCCCTAGGGGTCACGGTACCGGTGGTGGCGTGGGGATTGGGTCTGGATCGAATGGCTATGGTGGCTCTGGGGGTTCATGATATTCGCGAGCTCTTTTCCGTTGACCTTGAAAAAATTCGAACCTTGCGCGGGCGGTTTGCGTAAAACATTGCTGATTGTGGATTGCTGATTTCTGATTTTCAAATCCACAATCCACAATTGAAAATGCTCTTATGCCTACTATTTCCTTTTTTCAGAAAGACTTTGAACAGCTTCTCGGTCAATCGGCTTCGCTTGCGCAACTGGAGTCGTGGTTGCCGTTGGTCAAAGGGGAATTAAAAGATTTCACCCAGGCCACCGGCGAAATCCGGGTCGAGCTTCAGGACAGCAACCGGCCGGATCTGTGGAGCGTGGAAGGAATTGCCCGGCAGATTCGGATCAAGTTACAAGGCTCGCCGCTTGCCTATCCTTTTCTTGACACCAAGACCAAGCCCAAACGACGCATTCTGGTGGCCGAGGGACTCGAACGGGTTCGACCGTACGTGGCAGCTTGCGCGGCCACAGGGTACACCGTCACCGAGGAAAGCCTGACGCAACTCATTCAGGTGCAGGAGAAACTTGCCGATCTGTACGGGCATAAACGAAAAACCGTATCGGTGGGGTTGTATCGCCTTTCCCGTATCCAGTTCCCCGTGACCTATGGCTTGGTGAAACCCACTGAAGCCCGATTCACGCCCCTTGGCTTTTCCGAAAAACTGACCCTTCAGGATATCCTGACGGTTCATCCCAAAGGCATCGAGTACGGCTCCATTATGGCTGATCAGCCGCTGCTGCCCTTACTGTGGGATACGGAAGGCCAAATCTTATCCTTTCCCCCCATCATCAACAGCCAGGACATCGGACAGGTTCACGCCGGCGATTCAGCCCTGTTGGTGGAAGTGACGGGCACGGATATGAGAATGGTCCTCCTGACCCTCAACATTTTTGCCACGAATTTAGCCGACCGGGGGGCCGCCATCGACCCTATCGACATTCAATATCCGTATGACACGGGGTGGGGCAAGTCGATCAGAACCCCCTGCGACATCAGCGACGTGCAGAAAATTCCTTTGAAAGCTATTGACTCCGCCCTCGGGCTCCCCTTCGACGCTGAACTCGTTCAACAAACCTTGCGGGCCTATGGGTATGAAGTCAAAGCGAGTCGCCATACACTCGCGGTGCGGTTACCGCACTATCGAAGCGATCTCATGCATCCGGTGGACGTGGCGGAAGACGTGGCGATCAGTCGCGGGTATGACTCTTTTGTCCCGGCGATGCCGGCCCAATTTACCGTGGGCTCGTTATCGTCTCTGGAAATGATGTCCGATTATATCCGCGATCACATGATCGGACAGGGGTTCCAGGAAATCTTTTCCAATATTCTGCTGTCCCATGAAGAGCTTGTTGAACGGATGAGATTGCCCGCTTCAGACCAGGTCGTGGAAGTGGACAACGTCATGTCACAAAGTTTTTCATGCCTGCGCTCCTGGATTGTGCCTTCCCTGTTGCGCGTGGAGACGGCTTCGCCTCGCGCGTTTTACCCTCATCGGCTTTTCGAAATCGGTGAAGTCGCGATTCCTGACTTGAGCCGGGAACTCGGGTCACGAACCGAAATTCGACTTGGGATCGTCATCGCCCATCCCCATGCGAACTTTTCCGAAGTGCACACCTGCCTGGACGTGCTGATGTTTTATTTGGTGAAGGACTATGAACTCGAGCCCCTGAGTCACGGATCCTTCCTCGACGGACGAGCGGGAACCATTCTCTGCCAGGGACAATCCAGAGGGTTGATTGGCGAACTCCATCCGGAAGTCCTGGAGAACTGGGGAATCTCCGTGCCCATCTCGGTGTGCGAGCTCGACGTGGACTGGCTGTGTAGCGACGGTTCGTAATCAGGAAAGAACTTGAGAGATTGGCGGCGGATTTGACGCAGTGATTTGGGGGCCGCAGGCCGTCGGCCCACCAATGCGCTACGGGTGCTGGTGAAGGCCGAGCAGGAGCGCGGCCCGGACTTCCTGCGGCTTGCCAACGCGCTATCGGCTCTCTATCCTCAAAGCTGCAACGAGAAACGCCTGCTCGACGCCATGCTCTTGGCGGTACCGAGAAGTGACGGCATCGGAAGGAAAAGCTAAACAGGCGTCACTCTAACCACAGTTGGCGTTGGAACGGTGGACAATTCCCATCAAAATCGACCAACCGAAAACGACTGCTGAATGGAGGACAAGAAGATGCCTAACACTGAACTGCTTTCACGCATCACCGTGCGCCCCGATGTCTTCGGCGGCAAACCCATCATTCGCGACATGCGGATCGCGGTGGAGCACGTCTTGGGAATGCTGGCGGCGGGAGATACCGCAGCGACAATACTCCATGAGTATCCAGATCTGACCGACGAGGACATCCAGGCGTGCCTGCTGTTCGCCCACCGTTCGCTCTCGGGTGAGCATGTGTATGAGCGCGTTTCTATAAGAAAAACCTCGTGAAGTTTTTGATCGACGTGTGTGCTGCATCCCGTAGCTTGCACACGCTATTGGTTGATCTTGACCACGATGTCGTTTCTGCCCGGGATGGGTTATCACACGCCACCGACGAAAAACTCCTAGCGCTCGCGTATGAACAGCAGCGTGTGCTCGTCACCGAAGACAAGGATTTAAGGCGGCGTTGTCCAGCATTTCGGGTGTACAGGCGGTTGTTTTCCGCAGCATCCCGCCGCTACAATTTGCACCACTGCGGTTCGTCGTCACACCGTTCATTTTTCTCCACAATCACCTGCGGGAGGTTTTATGCTGGAAGCCGGCATTGCCATCATCAGCCTTGTTATCGGCGTCATCATCGGCTGGTGGGGCCGGTCAAAATCGTCACCCGGTGAGAACTCTGAAAAAGTCGCCCACCTGGAGGCGGAGTTGCAGGAGGCGAGGGCATCTGAAGTGGCAGCGCGCACCACTGTGCAGCATCTGCAAACCCAGTTTGAGGCGGAAAAGAAACGCCTGGAGGAAATTCGCGCCGCCATGGAGAATTCCTTCAAGGCCATGGCCGCCGATATCGCCCTGGACAATTCCAAGGCGTTTCTCCAGCAGGCCGGCGAGCAGTTCAAGTCTCTCAAGGAAAGCTCGGAAAAGGATCTGGATGAAAAGAAAAAACTCATCGATAGAAGCCTGTCCGGGATGAATGAAAAACTGGAATTCATTCACAAGCAATCGACGGAACTGAAATCCAGCATCGACACCAGCCAGAAAACCACCGAAGCCCTCAGCGAACATACCGCCCGCCTGCGGGAAATTCTGTCTTCCTCGCAAAAACGCGGCCAATGGGGCGAACGCATGGTCGAGGACATCCTGCGCTTTGTCGGCCTCATGGAAAAAGTGAATTACACCAAGCAGGTCCAAGTCGAATCCGGCCAGCGCCCCGATTATACCTTCCTTCTTCCCCAGGAAAAGAAGTTGAACATGGATGTGAAGTTTCCCCTGGACCACTATGAACGCTACCTGTCCGTGCAAGACGAAGAAGCCCGCACCCAAGCGAAAAAGAATTTTTTGCAGCAACTCCGAAACCATGTCAAGACCGTCAGCGGACGCGAATACATCAACCCGGCCGAAGGGACGCTGGAGTATGTGATGCTGTTCATTCCCAATGAATCCATTTACGGGTTTATCAACCGCGAGGACAGCGAACTTATCGATTTTGCCCTGGAAAACCGCGTTCTGTTGTGTTCACCTTTGACCCTGTACGCGGTGCTGTCGCTGATCCACCAAGCCACGCGCAATTTCATCATGAACGAGCGAGCCTCGGAGGTGATGAATTTGGTGAGTCAATTCAGAAACCAATGGAAAAAATACGTCGAGCAAATGGACAAACTGGGCCGCCGAATCGACGGTCTGAGCGTCGACTTTCACGAGCTGGTCACCACTCGAACCCGCAGCCTAGAGCGGCCTCTCGACAAGATCGAAAATATTTCCCTGACGAGTTCGGAAGACCACCCGGAATTGCCGGAACAGCCGTGAGGGGCATCCCACACGGATTGTCCCGTGCGAGGATAGTTGCCGACTTCTCTGCCTAAAGCCTTTGGGATTAAATGTTACGCGCTCTATTTGACCGAGGCGCCTGACGGCGGGTATCGGCTCACGCCCTATGATCCCGACTTTGCGCGTCAGTTAGCGTTTGCCGAAGAGATTATGCATGACGACCGCGAGGTGTTGCGGGCACGAGCCAAGTGAGCGTCTCAGCTTCGACCCCTTGGATGCGATTCAGGCCATGGAAGGTGTCGCCAGCGGTCGGATCAACGAGGCCACGCTCGCCGATTGGTTCCGCCGGCATCTGGAAATGATAACGTGACAGGATCAACACGGGTGACAAGGAAGCAACTGGATGTCCTCATCACCGCTATGAGATTTTGACGGGTTTAGGCCGAGGCTTTGGCCATGTCCGTCAGGGATTTAAATCCTGCCGGATCGTGAATGGCCATCTCCGACAACATCTTTCGATTCAAGAGCACGTTGGCTTTGATCATCTCATGGATAAACCGGCTGTACGATAACCCGTGTGCTTTGACCGCTGCCGAGATCCTGGCAATCCACAGTCGCCGAAAATCTCTTTTGCGATGCCGCCGGCCGATGTACGCGTAGACCTGGCCTTTATCGACTGATTCCGTTGCCGTCCGAAATAGTTTGCTTCTGGCCCCATACTGCCCCTTGGCTAACTTCAGCCGTTTCTTTCTACGGCGGCGAGTTTGAGGGCCTCCTTTGACACGTGGCATGACTTACAACTCCTTCGTTTTCAGGATAGTGAACATGTCTCCCTCTCTCAGGACTTGCTTGGCGGCCATGTTGTACCGCCCTGTCCTGGAGAAATGGCGTTCCACCCGGTGCCGGGTGTTCAAGAAATCAGGAATAGGGTAAGAGTCTGGCCAGCGAGGCCTGATCCGGTTTCGCGACAACCACCGTATCGCCCAGACGACTTTTCCGTTTGGCGTTTTTCGTGGTCAGGATATGTCGCAAGCCTGCCTTTCGCCTCATAAATTTTCCGGTCCCCGTGCGCTTAAACCGTTTAGCTGCGCCCGAATGACTTTTTAACTTCATGCGTGCCATGTGCTTCATCCTCTTAATTCTTGGGCGCCACAATCATATACAGGTTGCGCCCTTCCATCCTGGGCTCCATTTCAATCGTTCCCGCTTCCTGAATCTCTTCCCGAATCTTTCCCATGGCCGTCCGACCCAACGTCTGGTTCGCCATTTCCCGGCCTCGAAACATGACCGTCACCTTGGTTTTGGTCCCCTCTGCCAAAAACTCCAATATCTGGCGAACTTTGGTTTCGAGGTCATGCTTGTCCGTTCGCGGACGAAGTTTGATTTCCTTTATCTGCGTCGACTTTTGATGCTGGCGCGTTTTATGTTCTTTCTTGCTCTGTTCGTACTTGAATTTTCCATAATCCATAATCCGGCACACCGGCGGCGTACTGGTGGGCGCGACTTCCACCAAATCATACCCCCCCTCATTGGCCTGCTTGAGCGCCTCAGAGGTCTTGAGGATCCCCAGTTGCTCACCTTCCGGTCCAATCACCCGGACTTCGGGTTCCCGAATCAAGTGATTCACACGATACTTGGCCGTGACCGTTCGATTCATTCTACTCATCATTCTACTCATGAGTGAATAGATGAACCGGTCAATGGTTCTGTTGGCATATCTTGTCGAATCAGATCAAGCACCTCCGTAATAGACAGCGTCCCGACGTTGGTCCCACTACGTTTTCGGACCGAGACCGATTGAGCTTCCCGCTCCCGATCCCCAACGACGAGCATGTAGGGAATTTTGGCTTTTTCGGCTTCGCGGATTTTGAGCCCAACCTTTTCTTTTCGCAAGTCTATCGAGACACGCAGCCCGGCGTCCGCCAATCGGTCCCGGACGTGTGACGCATACTCCGCCTGTTTGTCCGTAATGGGAAGCACGATGGCTTGGACGGGTGCGAGCCACGTTGGAAAGGCCCCGGCATAGTGTTCAACCAGAATGCCGAAAAACCGTTCGATGGATCCCAGCAGCGCCCGATGAATCATGATCGGCTGGTGCGCCGCGCCATCTTCCCCGATGTAGGACAACCCGAACCGTTCGGGATTATTGAAGTCAATTTGCACCGTCGAACATTGCCAGGCTCTCCCCAACGCGTCATGGATTTTCAGATCGATTTTCGGCCCGTAAAACACCCCTTCGCCGGGGTCAATTTCATAGGGAAACCCGCCCCCTTTCAGCGCGGCTTCGAGGGCTTCAGTGGCCTGGTCCCACTTTTCCACGGCGCCGACGGCTTTTTCCGGTCGCGTCGAAAGATACAACGCGAACTCCGTAAAGCCAAAGTGCCGGAGGACGAACATCGTGAAATCAAGGACCTTTCCGACTTCGGATTCGATCTGGTCCGGGCGGCAGAAGATATGCGCATCATCCTGTGTGAATCCCCGAACCCGCATGAGTCCATGCAGCACCCCTGACCGCTCGTATCGATAGACCGTTCCCAATTCACCATAGCGAATGGGAAGCTCCCGGTAGCTGCGTAAGTGAGACTTGTACACCATGATGTGGAACGGACAATTCATGGGCTTTAATTGGTACTCACCGGACTCGACGGTCATGGGAGCGAACATGTTCTCTTTGTAATAGTCCACGTGCCCGCTGGTCTTCCACAATTCCAACCGGGCCACGTGTGGAGAATAGACCAGTTCATAGCCGTGCTTCACGTGGCTGTCGCGCCAAAAATTTTCTATCAATAACCGAACCAGCGCCCCCTTGGGATGCCACAGGATCAACCCCGGCCCCGTGTCCTCGTGACTGCTGAAGAGATCCAGTTCCTTGCCGAGTTTCCGGTGATCGCGGCGTTTAATTTCTTCAAGTTTCAGAAGATGGGCGTCCAGTTCCGCCTGGGAAGGAAACGACGTCCCATAAATTCGCTGAAGCATGGGATTTCGTTCATCCCCACGCCAATACGCGCCGGCGGCGTTCAACAACTTGAAGGCTTTCACTTGACCGGTGGCGCCCACGTGCGGGCCCCGACACAAGTCGATGAAATTGCCCTGCTGGTAGAGAGAGACGGTGTCATCCTCGATCTGCTGAATAATCTCGACCTTGAAGGTTTCCCCTTTTTCGCGAAACAGTTCGATCGCGTCTTCCTTGGACATCTCAAGGCGTTGCACGGGATAATTCTTTTGAATAATCTCGTGCGCCCGTGTCTCTATTTTCTCCAGATCCTCCGGCGTGAACGGCCGTTCAAACGAAAAGTCGTAATAAAAGCCTTCGTGAATGGCCGGGCCGATCGTGAGATTGACAGAAGGAAACACGTCTTTCACGGCCTGGGCCATAATATGGGTGCTGCTGTGTCGATAAATTTCCTTCCCGTCATCCGACGTAAAGGTCACGGGTTCCAGTGTGGCGCTCTTTGTCAGGGATGCACTCAAGTCACCGGGTTGCCCGTCAATCCTCACGGCGAACACCTCAGGTGGAAGAGACCCCGTCATCTCCGTCAACGCCTCACGCGCCGTGACCCCGGACCGAAAGGTTTTCGTGCCGGTCCCCGGCAACGATATTTCGATCCGTTCGCCCTGGACTTTTTCGGCTTCAATAGAAACTGACATAACCCTGCATCTCCCACCATCGCCTGCAACAACCGGCCTTCACCCTGCCCTCTCCCAGAAGAAGAGAGTGGTAGGCGCGGGCGGTATTGAACCGCCGACCTCTACCGTGTCAAGGTAGCGCTCTCCCCCTGAGCTACGCGCCTATCATAAACGGAGTATGCTAGAGGAGCGGCTGATATCCTGTCAAGAAATTCGCTATTCCCTAATACCGCGACAGAAAGCTAGTGGAAGAGCCGCACGCCGATCAGCGCGGCAACACAGCTATTCATCCGGGTATGTTCCACAGGTTGGAGAAAAAACTTCTGTCGTTATGGTTCTGCGGTATGCCGAGCATTGTTTGACAGTCTTACGAACACTGGATACCGTTTTTGTCAGATCCACCTTGTCTTTCACGCAATTCCAACCCCTTCGTATCAGAACGACAATGGCGAAAGCGTACGACCCGCTCAATTATGAAAACCTGGCCCGCAGTGTCGTAACCGCCCTTCTGGAATCGGCCTCTACCGCTCTCCCGCCCACCGAGAAATTTTCTGGTTCCGGCGTGCATGCACTCTATTACACGGGCACTCTGCCTTTCTATTCAGACATTTCTTCATCGGATTTGCATAAACCGATCTATGTGGGCAAAGCCGTCCCAACCGGCACGAGAAAAAGCAGCCGTCGGCTGGATTCCGAATCGAGTGCCGAGCTCTATCGACGCTTGCATGATCACGCCAAATCCATCGAACAGGCCGAGAATCTCGACTTAGTGGAGTTTCAGGTTCGCTATTTAGTGGTGATGCCGGTATGGATCACGTTAGCGGAACGATTTCTCATCGATCATTTCCGACCGGTGTGGAACACCGTGATTGACGGCTTCGGCAATCACCCTCCCGGGAGCGGCCGCCGTGATATGCGACGTCCCCGCTGGGATATCGTCCATCCGGGACGTCACTGGGCGGCGAAACTCCAAGCCGCTGAGACGGGAGAGGAAGTAGTTCGACTTATTGGTGCACAGGCGCGATAACTCAAGGCACTCGAAGCTCAACAGCGGTTTCGTATAATCGCGTTTGCTGTGTCACCGTCCCCATCCTGACCGATGAGTTCACGATGCTGTTACCCGTGCGCTTCTTGCGCACTTCATGCAGAGCAACGATCTCAAAACCCTCTTGTTCCGCAATCTCGGCAAACAGCTTGTCCGTCTGAAACTCTATGCCTTGCAGAATGTTGTTGCCAATGACAACGACGACCTTCCCTCCGGGCTTCATACGGGTTCGCGTGAGAGCGCAAAAGAGCTGACAATCGTTAAAGTAGGTCGCGGCGTAGTTCGCCCACCCGCGCCCACCATAGACACCTTTCTCCGCGTGACGCGCCCTGAGGTCTTGGAGTTGTTCGGCTAAATGGGGCAGGTGTGGCCGTAATGCAATCTCCGGTCCGGACCGAACCGTCTGCCAAAATTGACCGAAGCTCTTGTGTTCAATGGTCTTCAGATCGGATGTCGTGTGCACCATCCCGAGCCAGAACAGATGCGGCCTCGTGTTGCGAACATAATGGTAGTTGTTGAGATACGGAGGCGAGGTAATGAGCACGTCGATACTGTTCGGTCTGACCCGCTGGGCATGGTCCAAATACGACAGGGGATACACCGTTACTTGCGGCGTCCGCTTGTGTTTGCTCATCCACCCTTGGAAAATGACGATATCCTCGTGCATTTCGCGTAGCTTACGCTTCACAATACTGAACACATCGGCATGGGCGATGTTGGGCTTTCCGGCACCAGCCCGCGTTCCAAGGCTCGGTTCGTACGAGTAGTTCGAGAAACTCACCATAACGGCTCCGAAAGCCACCTGAAACAAGTCCGTGACCCAATCCGTCGTTTCTTGCGCAATAAAATCCTGACACACCAGGACTTGCCGCTCCACCTCCGGGCTGAAAAACGGGACCCGGCTTGAAAAACCCTCGGGAGGAAGAGACACAGCCCTTTCGTCAAACGACAGTTTTTCCTCGCCGTATTCTTCAAAGCGGTCGAGCGTCGCTGCCAGTATGTCTGCATCGTAGTGAGCAGCTTGGGCCTTTGCCTTACATGCCAACGCCGCGTACGGATTGATCTCAAATCCGGTCGCATCGCATTCATACTTGAGGGCTTCGATCAACGTCGTGCCGACGCCGGCAAACGGATCCAAAACCTTCAACTTGTGGCGCTCACGTCTCACGCCTTCGAGCACCCCGGCGACAAACGATCCAGAAAATCCAGCGATCCAGGGGGTCCAGCGATGCAGGGTCCGGTCGTGATTCTCGGAAAAAGCCGTATCGCGAAAGTCCGAGATCGGTAGTGCGTATTGCACGAACGCTTCGGCGACGGCCGGTTGCTCGTGGGCGACAGCTTCCGTCCGTCTATTGTCATCACGAATTCCTTTTCCAACCAGCCAAGTTTCGAGTGCGCTACGTAAAAAGCGCCACTCCCTCCCTACCTTCTGTGATGGAATCCGTCGGGCCCGAGCCATCTCCCCAAGCGTCTTTTCACTTACGCGAATAAATGCTGCGGCCTCGGCGCGAGTAAGGATCTCAGATGTTCCTGTATCTTCCTGTATCATCCCTTAAATTCCTTTTATTTTCTATAAACGCGACTGTAGCATGAGGGCAAATATTGTCAAGTGGATAGATCGAATTGGCACTGTTGACAGCGGATAGTCGCGCACGCACCAGAGGAAAAGGTTGCGTACAGGCACAGAGCACCCCAGGCATCTGACGTGAGAGCCCAGCCCAAAATGGTCAGGAAGATTCACCGTGTTGGCGAGAGCGACGAGGCACGGGGATGTGGTATCCCACGATTTTCTTGCGCAGGGTATTTCGATTCATGCCCAGAAGCTGCGCGGCTTGCACCTGATTGCCATTCGTTTCACGAAGAGCATGTTGGATCAATGGCCGTTCCACCGCCTGGATGAGGGTCACGTGCAACCTCCTGGTGGAACTTGCCTTCATGGCGCGAACAAACTCACCGAACTTCAACTCGACGTAATCTTGGAGCGTCAAATCCCGGAATGCCAGCAACCCGCGATTGGCTTCTGTCCCATCACCCTTACCAAGAAGCCATTTCATGGTTTCCAAAGCCGCCGGAACGGAAGGTGGCCCTGAGATGATCAACGTCTTTGATACGTCAATTACGTGAGGTAACTCCCTGAGTCCCTCCCTCGCCGCCTTTTCAGAAAGCACCAGCCCGTCGATCGGTGCCTTTTGCGCCTCCTGTTTGACCTGCTGGAGATTCTCCACCACCACCACGCGAACGCCCGCCTCATCCTGCAGAGGCTGCAAAGACTCCTCTGCCGGATCGCCCACGACGACGATATGCCTCACTTGCGCCACAATCCTGACCCCTCGAAGATGCTGCGTACCGGTTTATCTTTCATGCGAACCCCATCAGCGGACACAGGAGCCGGAGGGTCAGCCATACGAGCACGGCCCCAATGATATTCAAGAACACCCCGGCTCTCAGCATGTTCGGCAGTGGGACGAATCCGGTGCCGTAGACAATCGCATTCGGCGGGGTCGAAACCGGCATCATAAACGCGAGGCTCGCCCCTAAACAAACCCCCAGGGTTGGTGGAATGGGGGAGATCCCGGCCGCGGTCGCAATGGAGATCACCACGGGAACGAGCATGCTCGTCGATGCGGTATTCGAGGCAATCTCCGTGATCACCAACGCCGTGCCAATGGCGACGGCCGTCAAGGTCCACAACGTATTGCTCCCAAAGAACGCCACCAGACTTTCTCCGATGATCTCGGCCAGATGGGTTTGCACCATCAAATACCCAAACGTCAAGCCGCCGCCGAATAACAGGATCGTGCCCCAATTAATGTTCGCCGCCTGGGTCCACTTCAACGTAAATTCGCCGGCCTTGAAATCGACGGGCAACACAAAAAGCAGCCCCGCCGCGAAAATCGGGACCATTTCCTTGGGAAGCCGGGCATTGAGGAACGTCACCAGATCGGAATCCCGTCCCAACACGATCCCCAACACCCCTGGTCCGATCCAACACCCGATGGCCAGGAGCAACGCGAGACAGGTATTCCTTTGGCCGCGTGTCCAGCCTTCCTGCTGGTGGCGAAGATGCTGAAGATGATCGCCCAGGTCCGGGAACGTTTTGGGCAGCGGGTGAAGCCAAAAGAGCACCGCGGCAATGCCCAACCCGAGCGCACCTGCGAGCGGAAGCCCGATGGCCATCCAATCGAAAAACGAGATGGAAATGCCTGCTTGTTGGGAAAGCAATCCCACGCCGATGATATTAGGCGGCGTGCCGATCATCGTCGTAATCCCCCCGGCCGCCGACCCATAGGCCAATAAAAGAAGGACCCCGGGCTCATGGGACCCGGCCTCTTCCCGGGACCCACGAATCGTCGAGAGAAGGCCAAGCGCAATCGGCACCATAATAGCCACGGCCGCCGTGTTACTGATCCACATGGACAGGACGGCGGTGGCGAATCCCATGGCCCCGAAAACCCCAATCGGGCTGGCCGTGAGCCCTTTTCGAGACAACAGCCAAACGGCAAACCGCCGGTCCAGCCCGTGAACCACAAAGGCTTCGGCCAAAAAGAAGCTGCCGATAAAGAGGAAGATGATCGGATGGGCAAACGTTGCCAGCACTTCCTTGGCCGACCCCAACCCCATGGCAATACACAACGCCGCCCCGACCAGTGAGGTCACGGCCAGAGGAATGGCTTCCGTGGCCCAACTCACCACGACCCACACCAAAATGGCCGAGAGAATATGCGCCGAAGGAGGTAGACTGGAAAACGGGTTGAGATACACCAGGAGCGCCAGCCCGGGCGCCGCATACAGGCCGACTCGTTGCCTCATTCCCCAAGCATGCCGGTTTGCGGTCTTCATGCCGATGCGACTGCCGAAGCGACTCCGAGCCCCTGTTTCAGGATGAGCCCGGATAGCGTTGATGTGATCGGTTCAAAGAGTTCTCGTGAGAGACAAGCCCTGCCTGATAGCCTTGACTGACGGGCACTGTACCATAGCAAGTTGAGGAAAAACTATGTTGGCACGCTGTCCATGCAGCACCCCTCTCTCTGACTGTTTACCCACAGCTTGACATGTGGCAGACATGCAAGTAGGTTTATCACATGTCGAAAATGATTCAGTTGCGGAATGTCCCCGATGACCTTCATAAGGTTCTCAAGTCCAGGGCTGCTTTGGCCGGGAAGTCTCTGTCTGATTACCTGATTACGGAGATTCAACGGCAGACGGAGTATCCGACCGTCGAAGAGTTACGCCGGCGACTCCAGGCTCGAACCCAAGTCCGCCCAACCGTTCCGCCGGCCCAAATGATCCGGGAAGAACGGGATAGCCGGTGATTGTTGCGGACGCTTCGGCGGTCCTTGAGTTGCTCTTGGGAACGGCCGCCGCGTTGGATATTCAGCGGCGCCTGTTTGAAAGCGGAGAGTCTCTGCATGCGCCTCATCTGCTTGATCTTGAGATAGCGCAAGTCCTGCGACGGTACGTGTTGGTTGGTGAACTGACCCCGCAACGAGGAAAGCAAGCCCTGACCGACTTAGCCGATTTTCCGATTCTTCGTTACCCGCATGACCTCTTTCTCTCACGCATTTGGGCACTTCGTCACAATGCCACCGCCTATGATGCTGCTTATCTGGCTCTCGCAGAGTCGCTTGCGGCCCCGTTGATCACCTGTGACGGCCGGTTGGCCGCCACATCCGGCCATCGGGCGACCATTGAGCTTGTCCGGACCAATCACGCATAAGGAGCGTGAGGCAAGTCGGATATCTTCGCGGATGTCGCCCTGCTGGTAGCCCATCGCTTCGCAGGTACGGAAATCGAAAGACGCGAGCGGGGAATGAATTTATGGGACGACTGCAAAGCGCATTTGCCGGAAAAGGGAGCCCAGCGTCAATGCCCGACGAATGTGTAACTCTCGCATCACGACGAAACTGCAACAATCGGTAAAGGAGAAGTCCTTGTCCCGATAGCGGAAGAAGAGCGCTCGCGCCCGGTCTCTTCGCGGTTCGTCAATGGACTCGATCCGTAGTCGAGCCGAGCCGTCGATTTGCAGCCACCACGCTTCAGCGGCGTCGAGCCCGAGGCGGAACCGGATCGTGGTCAATGTCTCATCGATCACATAGTCCGTTGTCGTCAGCATGCCGCCGGCCGACAACCATTCATCCCGAGCTTCCCGCACGGCCGACCCCGCCTTGTCGCTGCGATCCGCAACCGCGACCCATGCGGCCGTATCGACGAACAGGTGCCTCACCGGTACAGCACCTCGTCATGCCGCGCAGCAGCGTCCCCCGATTCGGACGCACCAACAGCCGGGGCCTGGTACAGCGTATCCGATTCCAGCGGGATACTGTCGAGCGGAGGACTGTCAACCGGGACAATGTCAAAAGCCGGGCGACTTCTATACAGAACGGTAAACCGTTCCCCATGCCGCACTTTTTCGACGACGTCACGCAACCGTTCTCGGAGTTGTTTCGCACTGATCATCTCTGGCATCGGGTCACCTCCTGAAGTTTAACTCAAGTTAATCTTTTGTCGATATCGGGTCAAGCATCCAAGCTGCGGAGGTCACATCCTGCGCTATTCATCAGTCATCTCATGGCCACCGCGAACGCCTCATACAACAACGCCTCAACCAACTGTCCACGGATTTCATCACCTGGAGTGAGGCTCGCTTCCAGACGGTGTTAGCGCAATATTGTAATGTCCCCTTTTCACCATGAGAGGAGGGGCGATGACAAAGGGGGCCCTAACGCTGAAGGACAATGTCTTGTCGGTGTGGTATGTTGGTGTTATGATGCAAAAATCAGTGAATCGGCACTTACGAATCTGAGTGTATATCATGTCTCGCCTGACTATCAGTTTGGCTGATCGGACACACCGGGCCCTGAAGGAAGCTGCGGCCCGGCAGAATCGTTCCATGGGTTCAATTATCGAGGAGAGCCTGGAACTGAGAGGTATCCGACCCTGCGACACTGCCAAGGAGGTCGTTGCCAAGGCACGGGCGAAGTCCGGTTTGAACGCTGACGACGCGATGGTCCTCGCGGTCAAGGAAACAAGACGTTTTCGCGGCGGGTAATAGTGCTGATCGGCGCCAGCAGCCAACTTCCGAAGACGCGGGAGAGAGCCGATGACGCCAAAGGCTTGTATTGTTGACACCAACGTCATCGTCTCGGGCTTGATCGGCGCGGACTCGAACAGTCCCCCGGCGCGAATTCTGGACGCCATGCTTGATGGTGACCTCCTTTACCTCATGTCAGAGGATCTTCTCAACGAGTACTCATCCGTGTTACGTCGCCCGCGTCTCGTTCGTCTGCACGGACGGACAGACGATGAGATTGACCGTCTCCTCAGCGACCTGGTCGCCAACGCCATGTGGCGTGAGCCTATCGCCAGCGGCAATGCTCCCGACACCGGCGACGATCACTTATGGACGTTACTCACCAGTCACCCGCAGGGACAACTCGTCACGGGTGACCAGCTCCTTCTTGATAACCCTCCAAGCGGTATCTGTGTGACATCCCCCTCGTCATTTCGTGGATACGTTTTTGTCCTCGAAAGAGAATTGACCGGATCTTCTTTAGCTCTCGCTCGTAGAGCAAATCGGGAACGACGAACCGGAACGCCAAGCGGAAGCTGGCCTCCAGCAGGGACCCGCGTTTAAGATCAATCAGAACGGAGGTATCGGAGACCAGCACCTGCTGCATAGCCTCAGGCCCCAGCCGTCTTCTGTTCATCAGCCGGAGGCTCCTCCATCCGCTGGTTCAGATCCTGCACCGACATGCTGAGCAACTCCGCCGCCTTGGCTTCGGAGATGGCTCCCTCGGCAAGAGCACGGAACGTGAGGCGCTTGAAACGCTTCGGCTCCTCGCCTTCCTGCCTCGCGAGCGGTTCTTCGTATGGCGGCCTGCGCCACCCGAACCTGGTGAAATCGTTGAACAGCCTTCGAAACGTGGCCTCGCTAAAAATGCCAAGGTCTTTGCAGCGATACGTGATCGCCTGAACGCTCGCGCCAAAGAGTTGCTTCAGCTCGAAAAGTTCTCCCCAACCGATCGCCGTGCGGTGCTTTCCGATCTTTGCCCACAGGGCGTCGGCAGGCATCAGGAAGGCGCCGGCGAAGCGGTGCGCAGCTTTCTCCTCGTCCAACTTGGCCGCCACGTCCATGACCATGTGCCCAAGCTCATGGGCCAACGTGAAGCGCTGACGCTCCCCCCATTCCTTGCGGTTCACCACAATGACGGGCACAGCGCCTTTCTCTGGGCGACGGACACGTGCCGTCAGGCCGTCGATATTCGTCAGATCGACGGAAAGAACTTTGATCCCCTGCTCTTCCAGCAACTCGACGAGGTTCGGGATCGGGTCATTGCCTAGGCCCCAATGATCGCGCAGGCTTTGGGCGGCGCGGTCGGCTTCTGAAACGTCACGTATGACGGGGTAGGGAGCCTCACGCGGACTATGCCATTCGACACTCGGAAGGTTGAGCAACTCCTCGACCATGAGATACCGCTCCAGAAAGTACAGGACCTTGGCTTCGACTTGGGATTCTTCCCGTCTGCTCGTGATCGTCTTCTTCCTGAACTCCACTGCTTCGAGGATCATTTCCTGGTCGCCGACCAGATAGTCCACCGAGACGCCAAGCGCGTCGGCGAGCGCGATCAGGACACCCGAACCAGGCATCGATTCGTTGCGCTCATACTTTCCAATTGCCTGAGCCGTCACACGGTTTCCAATTTTCTTCTCTAAAGCTCTAAGCGAAAGACCAGCGGCAGAACGGGAAAGCTTAAGCCTTTGTCTTATAATGACTTTTTCCATATCCATTAGATTTACAAAAATATTGTTTTTTGTTAGTTTTGTAAAGTAGAAATGTTGAAATCTAGAGTGCTCTGCAGAAAATTGCAGCTGTCGAGTGGTGATGTCGATTGTAAAAATCTTCTCTGCTAGAATACGGGTGCCGGGAGAAGTAGTCCTTGAGGTATGCCACAGCAGTTCGGGAGAAAGGCAAGCACTTGTACATGGAGCACTATCTGAAAGAATATACGCGTGGTGACGGGCATGGATGCATCAAACGGGACCTCGAAATCCAGGCATCAATCCTGGCATTGCTGGCAAAATACGCCATGAGAGACTGATTCAGAACAATGGCCAAACCATATAAATCTGAAATTGCCAAGTTGGCTGACACGTTCGCATGGACCAGGACCGTCGACATTGCTCTGCTGCGTCAAGCAGTTCGGACTGCTGCCCATTCGTCAATTCTCGCTGTTGGCTCCGGTGGTTCACTGACAGCCGCCCATGCTCTCGTCGGCTTTCACCAGCGCTTGACTGGGAGAATTTCCACGATTGCCACATCGCTTGAAGCTATTTCGGAGCCACTCAAGAGTGACGCCGCTGCATGGCTGATCAGTGCTGGTGGGAACAATGGGGATATACTCGCGGCTGCAAAGGCGCTCATTGCATGCGAACCACATCAAGTTACAGTCCTTTGCGGTCGTGAAAACAGCCGGCTTTCCCGCCTCTGCAGACAACACCCTTTTGTCGATCGATTGGTTTATCCACCACCTGCGGGGAAAGATGGATTCCTGGCTACAAATTCGGTCCTTGGCTTTACGGCTTTGTTGGCCCGAGCTTTCTCGGAAGAATATGATAGCGGTGCCGAATGGAATGACGTGCTTGAAAAGGTGGAGCCTTTGCTACAAAACACATCTGGAACCGTGGCGGAATGGCACCAAGTGACAGCACAGTTGTGGGAACGCCCGACTACTCTTGTTCTGCACGGGCCGGCGACACGTATCGGTGCCATCCATCTCGAATCAAATTTTACCGAGGCAGCTTTAGGCAATCTGCAGTTCACCGACTATCGTAACTTCGCGCACGGGCGACATCATTGGCTAGCAAAGCGAGGGCACGATAGCGCAGTGCTCGCCTTCGTTTCAACTGACGATCGCGCATTAGCGGACCGGACACTGGCTCTGATTCCACCTGAAATTCCGACATCTCGCATTGAGTTCGAAGGATCCTCTGCTGCGCTGGCGCTAGGATCGTTAGTTGCCGCACTAAAGATCACAGACTGGGCCGGGCATGTACGCGGCATCGATCCGGGGCGACCGGGCGTGCCAGAATTTGGACGAAAGCTCTACCACCTGCCCCTTTCTCCGCAAAAACGAACTTCGGCGGCCCGCAATCTGTCTGAGTGTGATGCCGCTGCAATCACACGGAAGACGGGATTGCCACTCTCGCGTCTCAATGATTTGGAAAACCTCGAATACTGGCACAGTGCGCTAAACCTCTTTCGTGATGAAATACGCAAAACGACATTCGCTGGCATAGTGTTGGACTACGACGGGACTATAGTGGACACGCGCCATCGTTATGAGCCGCCCCATGACGACATGACGAGTGAACTCATTCGCTTGTTGGATGTCGGCATTCATCTTGGCATTGCTACGGGACGCGGCAAGTCGGTCCGCGAGGCTCTGCAGGCGTGTCTTCCAGAAACGCTATGGCCACTCGTATTCGTAGGCTATTACAACGGAGCGGAAGTGGCCGCGCTTTGTGATGACAGTGCACCAGATGGAGCAAGCGAGCCCTGCGAAGGTCTCGTACCGCTGGCACGTGCTTTGCGGGTCCAACCGGAAATTGCGGAGGTCGCTGAGCAAACGGAACGCCGTTTTCAGATCACCCTTCAGGCGAAGCGGACGGTAAGGAGCAATCGGCTCTGGGATTTGACACATCAAGCCGTTTTGTTGAGCGGATGTAGCAACGTGATGGTTACTCGGTCCGACCACTCCATCGACATCGTAGCCCCAGGGGTTTCGAAACTGAACGTTTTAACCCAGATGTACAAGCGTATCGGAGATAAAAAAGTGTTAAGAATCGGAGATCAAGGCCGTTGGCCTGGAAATGACTATGAATTGCTTCAGGACAAATTCGCTTTGAGCGTTGACCAAACGAATGCTGACCCCGAAACCTGCTGGAATCTTGGACCGCGCGGCCAACGTGGAGAAGTGGTCACGCTGAATTATTTGACGGCTCTCCAAGCAAGTAGCGGCAAACTTAGGTTTCAGCGGAAAGCTTTGCAATGAACCAGGATCTCGGTCTCAGAATTCTCGGCCAGATCATGGCCTGGGACGATGAACGCGCCCGTCAAGAGTTTAGATGGCTCCGACTGATGGCGCGACTGAAATACGATGGTTACCGCGATTTCCAGGCGGGCATGCGCTTCATCGAAAGCCTCGCAACGTGGTTGCAGCAATTCAACTCACAGGAAGAACGTAAAACGGCCTACGATTTTGTTCGACAGACCATGGTATACATAGGACCAAGCGAAATGCAGAGGCTCGTCGAACAATTCTATCCCCGTACGGTGCATGATCGCTTGATCCGAATTGTTGCCGCAGGGCACGACATTCCAACCTATCTGATGCTAGCTGATGAGAACACCCACGCCGCGATTGATCAACTCCGTCGACAAACTTTGTTCATGGGATTGAGCGACGGTGCGCGAATTGATATTTTGCGGCAGAGTAATGTAGGGCGATTGAGTAACGAGCAGTTTGTCGTTGCCACTCAGGTTGATAAAGAGAAGTGGCAAGATCTTCTGGACAATCTTCGCAGAGACCTCGGAGATTCGAAAGCACGCTTTCGCCTCGTTTACCTGATTGATGATTTTGCAGGATCAGGTACATCATTCTTTCGTTATGATGAGACAAAGAGAACATGGAAGGGAAAATTAATCCACTTTCGCGAATCAATCGAAGCAGCTTTCGAGGCAATCGTGGATGGTGGCATCTTCGAGCCAAATTGGGAACTGTGCATTCACTACTATATTGCCTCAGACCAGGCAAGACGTGACATTGCTAAGCGGTTGGAGAAAGGGCGGGACTTCTTGGCGACCGATGGTTGGGCCAAAGTGACTCATGTTTCCTTCGGCACCGTGCTACCCGTTGACCTTCCTCTTGGCTACGCTCCGGGCCGCGATGAGGCGTTCCAGGAGCTGACGCGCACCTACTATGATCCGGTTATACGAACGAAGCATACCGACCTCGGCGGTATGGAGCATCTCGGACTTGGTTTCGGTGGCTGCGCGTTGCCGCTCGTAATCGAGCATAACACACCGAATAATTCGGTAGCTTTGTTATGGGCGGAAACGGATGGTGGGGATCGCGACGGAAAGATGGCGCCTGCAATGCGGCCTTTGTTCCGGCGGCGCCAACGACATAGCTAAAGGGATACCATGATCAACCCTTTTGAACAACGCGCAACGGAATATATTCGGGATGATGAGGCATTTCTTGCGATGGTCACACCGGAGCCGCTTGTCACTTTTTTTCAGGAACCTGCACAGAATAACCGGTTGTACGACCGGTTGACGATGATAGTCGGCACCCCTGGGAGCGGAAAAACCACACTTGCCCGTTTGTTCCAGTTTTCGACTATCCGCACATTACTGCGAAACAGCGACATCAGCACATACAGACCGCTTATCGACGCCCTTACCTCTTGCGGCGCAATCATTGACTTGCGTCCAGCACTGCTTGGAGGCCGTCTGCAGCTGGGCGCTGAGTACAGCGAGTTTTGGGAGTTTCCATACCCTGATGAATTCAAAACCCGACTCATGATCGCCTTGCTACAGGCTCGCGCGGTTCTAGTTTGGCTGCGAAATGCTAAGGCTACAGGCGTATCACTCGACGAGATTGAGATCGTGCCGCAAGCCGATGCCGAGGCGGCCCTCACCGCCATTGGCGGCACATCCGGAAGGGTGTTATGGGAGCGAGCGCGGGCAGTCGAACTTGCTGTTTACAAAGTCTCTACGGCGCTCCTACCGCCAGACATCAAGGATATCGACAAAACAAGCTACGACTGCCTACCGACCGTTCGACATTATCGAATCCTTTCGGATCGGTGGTGGCGAAGGCGACCTCTTGTTGCAACCGCTCATGATCTTTGATGACGCGCACAATCTGCACCCGCAACAGCTCGCCGCACTACAACGATGGCTGGCGCGTCGCGAGTTGAAAGTCGCCCGTTGGGTCCTCACGAGACTGGACGCGTTAACTCCGTCCGATGTGCTGCTGGAATCCGCGAATCAAGGTGGTTCGGAGGAGCCAGGATTGAAACGGACACGAGAAATTACCGACATATGGATGCAAAGCGGGAGGGGGAGGGACCGTCTTAGAAGACGGCAGGCGTTCCGTAAGATGGCGCAGGATATGTCCAGTCGATACCTTCGCCAGATGGACGCATTCAATCGGCGACACCTCCTCAGCCTTGGCGACCTGCTTTCTAATACAGTGGATGCACTACCACCCGGCAAGCGAAAGAAGCTCACACAGCAAGTCGATGCGCTTCAAGACCACTATGGCATCTCATCCGAGCGTCGCATCGAATTAGAAACGAAAATCGACAATTACTTACCATACGGCAGTGAGGACAGCCGTGATCTGCGGCTTGCGATGTTGTCGATTCTTTCAGAGCGATATGCCAAGCGTATTCATCAGCACAGCCTTTTTGAAGAAAATTCAGTGGATGTTGAGCCAAATCGGCCGCTGACCGCTGATGCGTCGGTCGCTGAGGGAGCCCGGATACATCTTTTGCACAAGTTCGAACGGCCTTGCTATTTTGGGATAGAGACACTGTGCGATGCGAGTTCGGAGAATGCTGAGCAGTTTCTCCATTTAGCGGCCCGCTTGGTTTCACAATCGGAAACTCGACTAATTCGAAAAAAATCGGCCGCATTGTCGAGTAGCCTGCAACACAAGCTGCTGCGCGAACGCGCTTCGGAGATGGTGCAGGAATGGGATTTTCCGGAGCATCAACTTGTCCGTCACTTGGCGAAAGGGATGGCCGCAGAGTGTCTCGCTAAAAGCCTTGAGGGGAATGCGTCATTAGGGGGCGGGGCGAATGCGATCGGTATTCTTCAAGAGGAATATGATAAGATTCCAGAGACCCAGCCCAAGTTGGCGCGCGTGTTGAAGTTCGGGATCGCTTATAACGTTTTTTTGGTGGTTCACAACTACAGCACGAAAAAGCGGCTATGGTGCTTAATCGAACTCGGCGGTGTATTGCTGGTTCAACACGGCCTAACGCTGAAACGCGGAGGGTTCCTGGAACGCCAGACTAAGGATCTCGTTCGGTTGCTACGCGGTGACTGATAATGGTTCGTAGACAATACCGTTGGGATCCATGTATCGCCCACCGAGGCATAGAAGCCAATACCTTTATCACTGAGTATTTCGACAAGTCCGAACGGAAAGTGTTGTTCATCGCAGGATTCGGGTTCGACCCGCGTTCAACAGCATTGGCGACACATCTCGCACGCGTCCACGCATCAGTGCGAGCGGTTTTCATCAAGGAGGATAGGCGGTCGTCGACGGAAAATCTCGTCGAACGGGCTGAGTCGAACACTAAAATGCTCAAAAACGCGATCCCAAATCACATCGTTAAGAGAGTGGAAATCTTTGGAACGAACGAAGTCGTTGTAGGTGGACGAAGGGCTGTTGGCGCGCTTCGTGATCTCGTCTTAGACGAGATAAGTGATGTCATCGTCGACGTCAGCGCGCTATCGGTAGGCACAAGCTTTCCGATCATCCGTTACCTTGTGCAGTGTATTGAGTAAGGCGATGTGCAATTCAACCTGCATTTGTTTGTTGTCCACGATCCAGAACTGGATGCAGCGATTCAGTCCATATCAAGCGACTCACCTAGTTACATTCACGGCTTCAACGACAAATCGAAGCTAGAAGATTTTACAGACGCCGCTAAACTATGGTTACCCCAGTTGGCAGCCGGCCGCCGCGCTGCGCTAAACAAAATTCGCACCCATGTAGCTCCTGACGATATATGCCCTATTCTTCCATTTCCAGCTATCGACCCGAGGACAGGAGATAGACTCACAGAAGAGTATCTGGAGGAATTTGAAAGCGGTTGGTCCGTCGACGCGCGTGACATTGTCTATGCCGATGAAGCAGACCCGATAGACCTCTACCGGACGATCTTGAGACTTGACGATCGGCGGAAGCCGGTATTTGAGCAGAGTGGTCGTTCGCTTCTCGTTCTCTCACCGCTTGGTAGCAAAACCATGGCGATCGGGGCATTGATGGCTTCGTTGGAACGCGACTTACCCGTTGCCTATCTGGAGTCTATAGGTTACGAGCTTGACGATTCCATGCCGACAATAAGCACAGAGCCGAATCTTCTGCACATCTGGCTGGAAGGGGATGTCTATCCACAACCCCGTCCACCTCTGTATAGTAAGAAAGAAACATGACATGAAGGCCGTGGGTGAAAAGCCGAAAATTTTCGGGACAGGTCTTGTCACCCTTGACCTGATTATAAGTCCTAACGCTGAATCATCGGTGCAGTCACGGGCAGGAGGCACCTGTGGTAACGTTCTGACGATCCTTACCTATCTGGGGTGGGAGGCATTTCCTATCGCCCGAATGAATGATGATCTGGCTTCACGACGAGTCAAGGCCGATATGAAACGCTGGGGTGTACGATTGGACTTCGCGGGGTGCAGTCCCACGAGCCACACCCCGATGATCGTCCAGGAAATCCGGCCCGGCCCAGACGGCGCACCGACACACCGTTTTTCCTGGGTCTGTCCCCGATGCGGGAAGTGGTTGCCAGGTTTCAGGGCGCTGACGCTCGGTGCCGTCGAGCGCGTCGCTTCGAACCTGGCCGGCGCAGCGGTGTTCTTCATGGATCGGCTTTCTCCTGCTGCGTTGAAGTTGGCGGCTCGGGCGTCATCTGAAGGGGCCGTAATCATGTTTGAGCTTTCTAATAAAGTAGACCCAAAGCTTTATACCAAGGCCCTTGGCCTAGCTCATATTGTCAAATACTCGAATGAAAGGATAAGAGAAGCCAGACCCGCTATGGAGCGCGGAAGCACGACGCTCGTCGAGATCCAGACACTGGGAGCCAAGGGACTGAGATATCGCCACCGGTTTGACCGTCGAGTATCCCGCTGGATCAACATGGAAGCTGTGACTGTGCCTTGCTTAATGGATAGCTGTGGCGCTGGTGACTGGTGTACAGCCGGGTTGCTTGCCAAAGCTACATCATGTGGGCAGGACACGTTCAGAAACAATGGAGCGGAAGCCATTCACCAAGCCCTTCAGTACGGGCAGGCACTCGCGGCCTGGAACTGTGGATTCGAGGGTGCCCGTGGGGCTATGTACGCTATCGACCAGAATGATTTTGACGCTCAAATAAGAAATTGGGTTCAAGGTCGTCAACCAAGGCCTCTCCCACCGGTAAGGAAACGACGAACAGCCACATTTATCTGTCCTGCCTGTCCCGCGTAAAATAATAAGCTAATATCCATATCTCCTTGCGTTTCTTCAAAGATGTTCCAACGCCTCGTGCAGCAGGGCGTCAAGCAGGCGTCGGCGGGTGTCGTTGCCCGTGGTGAGACTCGTTTCCAATTGGTCGCAGAGGGCTATCAGTTCATCGACCTTGGCAACGATGCAGTGTTGTTCAGCGAGCGGTGGGAGGGGAAACAAATAAGCAGCAAGGCCCTTGCCCGTGAAATGCTTGATACCGGTTCCGGTGAAATACTCGACCAACCGCCCGTCATCGGCACTCGCCCGAAGTGTCTTCACAAAAAATCGGCTATCTACAAAGTCCAAGAAGCGAACGCGATGAATTGCCTTCTGAAAGTAGATGTCGGTCTTGCGGTTGTCCCACACCGCCGCTCGACCGGGCTCGCCCCCTTCGCATATCAACACGTCGCCACCTCGGAGAGTGAATTCTGGAAGCTCCGAATCCTCAAACCGCATTTCCAGCAGGTCGGATAGATCGAAGTCGAACCATCTTACATTGATGTTGCGGAGGTATTTACGAGGCGTTCCCTTGTTCTTGGCCTTGTCGAGCATCTTACCCAGGCGGGAGTCAGCTACCGCGCCCACGTTCACCCAAGCCCACGATTCGGGTAGATCGAATGGTCCTACGTCTGGGACTGCGATCTTTCTATGCTTTAACAACGCCGATGCCGGTTCGTCGTTTGGGTCTTGTGGGACGAGCTTGCCACGGACGGCGAGGTTGAGGATGGTTTGGCGGAGGGCTTTGATTTGGTCGGGGCGGGTGGTGAGCGGGGTGAGGTTGTTGAGGGTGAAGGTAGCGTGATTCGGAAATGTCGCCGGGTCCGGGTCGGGTGTGTTGAGGCGGGCGAGGCTCGCTGTCGCCATCCGGTCGCGCGTCGCCTCTCGTTCCATTCGCGCCGCCTCTAGGCGGTCGCAGAGGGTCATCAGTTCATCGACCTTGGCGACGATGCGGTGTTGTTCGGCGAGGGGCGGGAGGGCCAATGGTATGAGGTCCATCTTGTTCTTGGGTAGGCCACCACGTCCAGCCCCTGTCTGTTCGCCAAAAATGAATGCCTGAAAGTAAGGAGACAGTATGAGCCGATGGACATAATCCTGGAGACCATGGACTGCGATCCGAATTAGCGCAACATGCTGGCTGATATTTGCCTCATCGAAGTCATCGGGCACTCGACAGCATCGTCCTATTGATCCACCAGTGATGTTTAGAAGCAAATCGGCGGGATGGACCACAGTTCCAGACATTTTTGCGTGTGTAGCTGCGTCAATATAGGCAACGTCGTGGAGACGTAATCCATCATCATACACATTCTGGGACCGTAAAAAGACAATTCCTTCTTCTCTATATGTATTTTTGCCTCCCCGTGGCGTACTGCCTGAGCCGGTTTTTGAACATATCTCGCCGACAGTGCTCCATGCCCAACCATCTGGAAGTTTAAAGGGAGTATCATCAAAAAACGGAAGCTGTGGCTTCGTCTTTTTTATTTTCCCCGCCTTCACCAGCCGTGCTTTTTCCGCTGCAATCCGCTTCAGCAGTTCCGACGCGGGTTCGTCGTTCGGGTTTTGTGGGACGAGCTTGCCGCGGACGGCGAGGTCGAGAATGAATCGACGTAGGCGCGGGATGGCGTCGGGGGCGTCGGCGATACGGTCGAAGTGCGTGAGCAGGTGTTCGGCGTTCATCTCCGCGGCCTTCTTAATGACAGATACATCTTCCATCCTTGACGAGTTGGATATCGTTCCTGTCTTTTCGGTGTTCTTTTATCCCCAGAATAGCCACTTCCGCTTCGGCAGTTCGTGCATTATCTTCCTCATAGAATCGACGATGCGGCGTGCGGTCTGTTTGTCGAGCTTGCGAAGTCGGGTCCGGGCGGTTTCGGTGTCCTCAATCGTCCAAGGCAAGGGATTCACTCCCTTCGGCGGCCGCAGACATTTTCTCTGTCCCTGACCAAGCCGGCAGCGCCACGCGCTGGAGCGCGGCCCGACCAGCCTCGATCGGGATCAGATATCCGTGTCGCCGGAGGGCTCGGAGTCGCCGCTACGTGTCCGCAGGTCGATGATGCTCCGTGCGCTCGTCTGCGGCCGACCGGATGTCCGTTTTCGAAAAGTTACCGCCTTTGAACAGAAGTGGGACGGCCAGATGCTTGGCCAAGGCGTAAGAAAAGCAGTCGCCATAGTTCAGCGCCGCTCCATGACCGCTGACCTTCCCGTATCTCCGGTAGGCATCGAAGGCGATGTCAGCGATATGAGGAGAGACCTCCATGACGATCATGCGGCTCTTGAGAAGGAAGGCATCCAACGCCAGGACTGCGCTGTCGCCGGATCGGGCAAACAGAACCATCCGGGTCTCGAGCAGGCTGGCGGCACTGACATAGGTGGCCGTCGCCGCTTCGATCCATCCATTGAAACGGCGGCGTTCCGGTTCGTTTTGCATGATGGCGATGAGTGCCGATGTGTCGACCACCATCAGACCGGAAGGCCTCGTTTGTCATAACCGATGATCTGTTCCGCACTCCGCCTGTCGTGGCGAGGCAGATTAGCGCAATGCAGAGCAATGTGATCCAGTTCATCGGCAAGCCGGATGGCACGCCGGGTTTTTTCCACCTGCGCCAGTCTTTCCTGGACGGCTTGTTTGACGGCTTGGGTCAACGATTCTCCGGTCAGGCTTGCGAGCCGTTTTGTCAAGGCTTGCGTGTCGGCGTCTTTGATATTCAGTGGCATCGATAAATCCTCCATGGCTCAATATACGGAGGAATGAAGGAAAAATCAACCGGAGCGTCTCACGCACCGCAAGCTCTGGCTGGCTGAACGTCACCTGCACCTCTATCGCAATAGAGCCTCCGCCAGAATCGCTTTCAATTGGTCACGTAGCGACGCTGTTTCGGCCTCCGTGGCAGCCAATTTCGCCAGCAGTTCCTCGGGGTCGCCGTGGTCGTCCTCGGTGGTGTGCGGGTTCTTGATGTCGAGGTTGTAACCGCGTGCCTTGATCTCTTCAGCAGTCACCTTCCATGCGCGTTCCGTTTCCTTTCGGCCCTTGCGCGTCGTGCCGCCCCACCAGGCGATGCAGGGTTGCAGGTGTTCCAGTTTGATGGGTCTGGTCATGGAATAGGCTTTCTGGCCTTCGGGGACGCGGTGTTCGTAGAACCAGATATCTTTGGTCGGCTCGCCTTTTTCGAAGAAGAGCAGGTTGGTGCCGATGGAGGCGTAGGGTCTGAACACGGAGTTGGGCAGGCGGACGATGGTGTGCAGGTTGCACTCTTCCATCAGGTGTTCCTTGAGCCGCGTCTTGATGCCTTCACCGAATAGCGAGCCGTCGGGCAGGACGACCGCGGCGCGTCCGCCCGGTTTCAACAGCCGGACGATCAGCGCAAGAAACAGGTCTGCGGTTTCCCTGGTTCGGAAATGCTGGGGGAAGTTGCTCTCGATGCCGTCTTCTTCCTTGCCGCCAAAGGGCGGGTTGGTCAGCACGACGTCCACCCGGTCCTTCTTCTCCCAGCCGATGTAGGGTCGCGCCAGGGTGTTGTCGTGGCGCACAAAGCCGGGGTCCTCGATGCCGTGCAGCAGCATGTTGGTGACGCACAGCATATGCGGCAGTTGCTTTTTCTCGACGGCGCGCAGTGCGGCTTGCATTTTCCGTTCGTCCTTTGGCCGCTTGACGTAGCGGTCGCGCATATGGCGTAGCGAACAGGTCAGGAATCCGCCTGTGCCGCAGGCAGGGTCGAACAGGGTCTCGCCGGGCTTGGGGTCGATGCGGTCGGCCATGAAGGCGGTGACGGCTCGCGGTGTATAGTATTCGCCTGCGTTTCCTGCTGATTGCAGGTCGTTGAGGATTTGTTCGTAGATGTCGCCGAAGTGCTGGCGCTCGGTCAGGTTGTTGAAGTCGACGCCGTTGATCTTGTTGACCACTTGGCGCATGAGTTGGCCGGACTTCATGTAGTTGAAGGCGTCCTCGAACACGTCTCGTACCACGCGGCCGCGGTCACCAGGTTGGCCGGTCGTCCGGAGATTCTTCAGGGCCGGGAACAGGTCGTTGTTGATGAAGGCGAGTAAGGCGTCGCCGGTGATACCCTCGGGGTCGGCTGCCCAGACGCGCCACCGGAACCGCTTCGGGATCGGGGATTTATAGCCCGCCTGCATCAACTCCAGTTCCTGGTCCTGATCGTCGATGATCTTGAGGAAGAACATCCAGCACAACTGGCTGATGCGCTGGGCGTCACCGTCCACGCCGGAGTCCTGGCGCATGATATCCTGAATGGATTTGACGAGCGTGCGGACGGACATGGGCTACGCGGTCTCCTGGTAGAGTGCGGCTTGCAGGTCGTGGACCGCTGCAACGAATTCATCCTTGCCACCGAAGGCGTTGATCAACTGCACCGGGGTGCCGAGTTCGGTCAACGGCGGGATGCGCAGCACGCTGACGTCATCCAGGTTGAACACCCCTTGGTCGGCGTATTTGACAAGCAGGGCGTCGAGCACGGCGCGGGCCTGTTCTCCGTATTTGTTGAACACGTCGCGCTTTTTGACGTTCGCGGCACGCTCACGGCGGGTCAACGGCTTGGCGTCAAAGGCGACGTGGCAGATGAGATCGAAGGGATCGAGTTCCTTGCCCAGTTCCTCGGCGATGGCGTCGAGCACCAAGCCCTCGGCCTCCAATTCTTCGACAATCGCCTGCTTGCGCTCTGCCGCCTTCCAGCGCCGGAGGAAGTCGTCGAGGCTGGCAAAGCGTTTTTTCAAGGCTTTCCTGGTGAAGTCGCGCAAGGATTCGGTGACCAACTTGCCGTATTCGTCCAGGTATTCCACCCGCTCGGCGATCACTGTGGCGTCGATCCCGTCCACGTACACTTTGCGCGGGCTATCGAGGGGATACGGCGAGGGAGGGACATAGATAATAGTCTCATCCTCGCCAGGTTCCGGGGGGATGGGGTCGTCGGCATCGTCCCGGGGTGGCACGTCTTCAGGCGGCGTGATGGGATCGCCTTCGCCCGGTTCGTAAATCTGGACTGGCTCACCGTCGAAATCCGGGTCGGCGAAGTGATTGGTCGCACCCCGAAAATCCATCAGGGTGAAGTAGAATTTGCGTGTGTCGTCGTGCACGCGGGTACCGCGCCCGAGTATCTGCTTGAACTCGGTCATGGAGCCGACCTCACGGTCGAGCACGATCAGCCGGCAAGTCTGGGCATCGACACCGGTGGAGAGTAACCGCGAGGTGGTGACCAGCACGGGGTATCCGGATTCCGGGTCGATGAAGTTGCCCAACTCCGCCTGCCCTTCGGCGTCGTCGCCGGTGATGCGCATCACGTAGCGGTGGTTGTGGTTCACCAAGTCGGCGTTCTCGTTGATGAGCGCCTGGCGCATGCGCGTGGCGTGCTCCTGGTCGACGCAGAAGATGATCGTCTTCTGGAAGCGATCGCCGCTTTCTTTCAGGAATTCCGTCACCTTTCGGGCGACGACGTTGGTCCGGCCATCCAGCACCAGGTTACGGTCGAAGTCCTTGGTGTTGTAGATGCGGTCTTCGATTTCTTTGCCGCTTCGGTCGAGTTGGTCTTTTTCCGGTCGGTAGCCTTCTACGTCCCGGTCGATATGGACCTTCACGACCTTATAAGGGGCGAGGAAGCCGTCGCTGATGCCCTGTTTCAGGGAGTAGGAGTAGATCGGCTCACCGAAGTAATGGATGTTGGAAACGTAGCGAGTTTCCTTGGGCGTGGCGGTGAGACCGATCTGCGTGGCCGTGGTGAAGTATTCCAGGATTTCCCGCCAGGCCGAATCCTCGGCGGCACTGCCGCGGTGGCACTCGTCGACCACGATCAGGTCGAAGAAGGTGGGTGAAAATTCGCGGAATATTTTCTGATGTTCTTCCGGTCCGGTGATCGCCTGATACAGGCCGAGATAGACCTCGTACGCGGTGTCGATACGCCGCTTTCTATCAACGGCGGTGGTCAGGTCTTCTGACAAGCCGTCGTCGCGTTCGATGGTCTTCGCTTTGGTCGAGAGCTTGGCCATAGCCGGACCAAAGGGCCGGAAGTCGTTGACCATCGTTTGGTCCACCAGCACGTTGCGGTCAGCCAGGAACAGGATACGTTTCTTGCGTCCTGCCTTCCACAGCCGCCAGATGATCTGGAACGCCGTATAGGTTTTGCCGGTTCCCGTGGCCATGACGAGCAGAATGCGGTCGCGGCCTTTGGCGATGGCTTCGATGGCGGCGTTGATGGCGTTGACCTGGTAGTAGCGCGGTGTCTTGCCGCTGCCATCGTCAAAATAGTCTTGAAGGACGATTGCCTCCACCTCGGAAGTCAGGCCTTTCCACGCGCAATAGCGTGCCCACAAGTCTTCTGGCGACGGGAAGGCGTCGTTGTCGAACGTGGTTTCTTTTTCAACGCCGGCGCCGGTCCGGTCATGGAAGACGAACCCGTCACCGTTGGAGGAGAAGACGAAGGGAACCTGCAACGTTTCGGCGTAGTCGAGGGCCTGCTGCATGCCGTCGCCGATGGCATGAGTATTATCCTTGGCCTCGATCAGCGCAATGGGGATGTTGGGCTTGTAATAGAGGATGTAGTCGGCTCGCTTAGCCTTGCCTCGGCTGACCAGCTTGCCGCGCACGATGATGCGGCCTTTGGTGAAGCCGACCTCCTCGCGGATTTGCGTTATCTCGTCCCACCCTGCCTTGCGCAGGGCCGGGGTGATGAACTTGGTGCAGATGTCGCGCTCGCTCAGGCTTTTCTTGTTCATAAGCGCACAATTTTATATGTTGCGTTCAGCTTGTACAATGCACTGTATGGGGCCGCCATTTCCCGATGAGATCCCCGATCGGGTTGGGGACAGGGGGCGGGGATTGTAAATGTTCATTCATTCGTTGACAGTTTCCGCCTGCATGAGGGAGAGCTATCATTCTGCGCAAACACGCCTCATTTGTCATCCTGAGCGAAGCGAAGGATCTGCTTTTCCTGGCGTTCGGTGTTTGAACGAGAGATTCTTCACTTCGTTCAGAATGACAACCATGGTGTGGCTGGCTCCTTTATTCTGTCAACGAATGACTGAACACATACAGGGATGACAGAGGGAAGAAGCAGATTCCTTCCTTCGACAGACCCTTCGCAAAACTCAGGGCGTACTCAGGACAGGCGCTTCGCTCGGAATGGCTCAAGGATGACATTGGAAGGGCACGGGGCAGACAGGGGAGGCTGGGCTAGAGATTTCGGTAGGAGACGGGGTATCATAGACTGGCTCAGCCAAACGAACGGTCTTGTTGATTTTGGGTACGCACATCGTTACCGTCCAAGAACTCATTCCTCTCCTGACTCGACGAAGAGCACAAGGCGAGCGCGTGGTATTTACGAACGGCTGCTTCGACTTGCTTCACGTCGGGCATATCCGGTATCTCCAATCTGCACGGGCGTTAGGGGACGTGTTGGTCGTGGGCGTCAACAGTGATGCCTCGGTCCAACTCCTTCAAAAGGGGCCTGGGCGGCCCGTTATGCCGATCGATCACATTGTCGGCCGATCCTGTGTGGAAGCCCGAGGGGGCACCGTCGTCAGTATCCCGATTGTGCCTGAGATCTCGACGAGTCGTATTATTGAACGCATCAGGAAGCTGGGCTGAGCGAAAGAAGCCTGGTTGAGCGTGCGGGAATTGTAAATGTTCTCTCATTCGTTGACAGAATGATGAGCCGTCTGTTTCCTCCCCTTTGTAAGGGGAGGTCAGGTGGGGTAGAGCCAACCGTCCATGAAGCATGTGGGTTCGCCGTCCTGCTCATAGCCTCTACCTCCCCTTCGCCCCTCCTTACAAAGTGTTGTGTCCCGTGAGATTCTGTAACAAGTGCAAAGGGGCCTGATAGTTGAGGCACCTTAACCGGGTGCGATTGTAATTGTCCACCACCCGGGTGATAAAGGCGTTCCGCTCGGCGTGACTCCGAAACCGATTGCTGCAATGGGCCCGGAGCGGGGGCTGGCTCTGTAACGCGTCACTCAGCCGCCGGTTAAAGCGTTCCACCATGCCATTGGTCTGCGGATGATAGGGCCGGATCAGGCGATGAGTGATCCCATGCGCCCGGCACACGTGAGCCAGGCGATGCGTGCCGCTCGGCTGGCCCGCCGGTTTGCCTTGCTTGTGCACGGCAAACCGATCGGTAAACGCGCCATCATTATCGGTCAAGATGGTGTGCACTTTGTGCGGAAACGCGGCCAGGAATTCTTCGACGGCCTGCGTCACCGTGGCGGCCGTCCGCCGGGCCAGCACCTTGACCCAGACATAGCGGGTGGCGCGGTCAATGGCCACGAACACATAACTGGGTTGCTTCTGTCATTTGCTTAACACTTTCAGATCCAGATGAATGTAGCCGCAGGGGGTGGCCGCGAACCGCCCCACCGGCGGCGCGTCGGGGGAGGCGGGGGGCAACCGCGCGACGCCCAGCCGCACCAAGCAGCGATGGATCGCGCTCCGACTCAAGGGCGTCGCACTGCAGCGGTTCAGGACTTCCGTGACATCGTCGAGGGACAACCGCAATTGGGTGCGCAATTCGGCGATAAGGGCTTCCTGCTCGGGGGAGGTACTGGCATGGAGCTGGTGCCGGACATGGGAGCCATCGTGGACCCGGCCGGCGCGCTTCCATTTATAGATGGTGGTCACAGCGACCCCGAGTTCCCGGGCCAAGGTCGCGGCGCTTTTGGGGGCGGTCTGGATGTAGCGACGGGTGGCGGGGGTGGTGCGAGCTAACTTATGTAATTTAATGTCCATGGGTCCTCCGTTGGTGGACATAGTCGATGCCACGCATGATAGCAGAAGAGTCTAGGGAATCACACGGGACAGTACAACAAAGGAGGGGAAGAGAAAAACCTATCCCCGACGCTTATCCCCGACCTGATTGGGGATCGGGAATGACAGCTTTGGGGTGTCTATGGCTCTTCTCGTATCAATGACGTAGGGGCAACGACCCGTTATCGTGAGTGCTTTCAGAATGAACAACCCGTTTCAATCATCCTGCGACCAGATTCTGACGCCCATGTTTGAGGCCTTGACCACCCCTGGGGCCCAACCTTTGGTCCTTGGGCCACATGGCCCGAGCCTCGCGTTCATCCTCAGCCTGTTGAGAACGACGGAGCAGCGTGACGAGGCGCCAGCTTCCGAGCGACCGTTCCAGGGAGTGATCCCCCACAACTGGCTTATTCTGACGCCGACCCAGGAAGAGGCGGAATCGTTATGCCAGGACGTGGCGTTTTTCTTTGCCTTCTTCAACCTCCCCGCCGACTCCCTGGCGTTTTTCCCGGACCGGGGTCAAGCCCCGTATGAAACCGAATCTCCGTCCATCGATCTCGTCACGCAACGCATGCAGACCTTGTTTCATCTTCAAAGCCATCGCCCCACAGTGGTCATTACGACGCCGCACGCCGCCTTACAGTACCTGGTCCCCCAGTCCGTTTTCGCGCAATCGTGTGTAACCGTCAAAGTGGGCAGCGTGATCGAACGGGAATCGTTGCTCCGCCATTTGCTGCGAACCGGCTATCGACGAGTTTCCGTGGTGGAAATTCCTGGAGAATTCAGTGTTCGAGGCGGCATCATTGATATCTTTTCCACCGATGCGACCGAACCCTACCGGATAGAGTTTTTGGGCGATACCGTCGAGTCCACCCGCCGGTTCGATCCGGGCACGCAAGAATCCACCGAATCCGTTCTCTCCGCGGTGCTCCTGCCTGCCCGGGAATACCTGCTTCCACCCGACGAACCCCACGACTCGCTTTCCGAAATCCCGCCGGACGCCGAATGGCGATTGCCGGACATGTATCCGTCCATGGCCACCCTCCTCGATTATTTTCCAACGTCGCCTTTCGTGGTCATGGATCGTCCCTTCACCCTGGCTGCACATGCACGGGAGTGGGAGGAAAGGCTGCGGGCGGCATGGGAGGAACACGACGCGGCGGGTACCGGGGTTCCGTATCCCGGTCCCTCTCAACAGTCCGCCGGCTGGGATGAGTTCCTGACGTTGCTTTGCGATGGTCCGTCTCTGGCTTTCGACGTGGTCGCGCCCGTTGAAGACTCCTGGAACCCGGTCGTCACCCTTCCTCTCCAGTCGGCCAAGAGCGTGGGGTTGGGGCTCCGCGGAACGTCGTTTACCGATACTCTTGCGATCCTGGAACGGCTTCGCGGTGAAGGGCCGATTATGGTCGTGGTTCGATCCTCCGGACAGGTCGGGCGCTTGTCGGGGTTGTTCGCCGAACACCACGCCCCTGCGACGGAACGGAACCCCTTCCTTCAAGCGCTCCATCCTTCGACACGAATGCCGTTTTATATTCTGCAAGGGTTTCTTTCGTCAGGGTTTGCGGTGCCGTCGTTTCCGTTCACGGTGGTCACCGAAGAAGATATCTTCGCCAAAATTTCCCGGCATCGGCCCCAACCCAAAAGCAAGACCGCGACCTTTCTGTCCTCGTTGGATGATTTGAACGCCGGAGACTACGTGGTCCACGTGCAACATGGGATCAGCCGGTACAAAGGGCTTCGGCGCTTGGCCGTGCAAGGCTTTGAAAGCGATTATCTCATTCTGGAATTTTCAGGACGAGACACCCTCTATGTCCCGCTCGACCGGTTGAACCAGGTCCAAAAATACCGGGGCAGCGATCACCTGACCCTGACCCTCGACAAATTAGGGGGCACCGCTTGGGCCAAGACCAAGGCGCGCGTCAAAAAAGCCATTGAAGACATGACCGACGAACTCGTCGAGTTGTATGCCGACCGCGAAGTCGTCACTCGCCACCCGTATCAGCAGGACAGCTCGTTATCCCACGAATTCGAGGCGGCGTTCGATTATGAAGAAACCCCCGACCAACTCAAAGCCATCGACGATATTCAACGGGACCTCCTGCTGCCCAAACCCATGGATCGGCTGGTGTGTGGGGACGTCGGGTATGGAAAAACCGAAGTGGCGATGCGGGCGGCGTTCCAAGCCGTCCAGGATAACCGGCAAGTGGCGGTGCTCGTGCCCACCACTCTTCTGGCGCAACAACATTCGGAAACGTTTACGCGCCGTTTCGCGCCGTTTCCCATCCAGGTGGGGACGCTCTCGCGGTTTCAAAATCCCAAAGAGGTCAAAGCGCTGTTGCCTGACCTCGCATCGGGCGTCGTGGATATCGTCATCGGCACCCACCGGCTCCTTCAGAAAAACGTGCAGTTCAAAAACCTGGGACTGGTCATTATCGACGAAGAGCAATGGTTCGGCGTTCGTCATAAAGAACGGCTGAAACAACTTCGCACGCAAGTCGACGTGTTGACGCTCACGGCGACCCCCATCCCGCGCACGCTGCAAATGGCCTTTTCCGGAGTCCGGGACCTGTCGATCATCGACACGCCCCCACCCGGGCGCCTGGCTATCCGCACCCAGGTCGTCCGGTTCAATCCCCATCTGATCCGCGAAGCCATCCACCGGGAGTTGGCGAGGCAGGGGCAGGTGTTTTACGTCCATAACCGGATCGAAACCATCGAGCGGACGGCCGGCTGGCTCCGGGAACTCGTGCCCGAAGCCCGGCTCGTCATGGCTCACGGGCAGATGAACGAGCACGTCCTCGAAGGCGTCATGTTAAAGTTCTTTCATGGCGAGGTGGATATCCTGCTTTCGACCTCGATCATTCAATCAGGGTTGGACGTTCCACGCGCCAATACCATCCTGGTGGATCGGGCCGATATGTTCGGACTGGCACAACTCTATCAACTGCGGGGACGGGTGGGTCGCGCCGGCGACCAAGCCTATGCGTATTTCTTTTTCCCCAATGAAGAGATCTTGAGTACCGATGCCCAACGACGGCTCCTGGCCATTCAGGAATTTGCGGACTTGGGCTCGGGGTTTCGCATTGCCGCCGCCGACCTTGAAATTCGAGGCGCCGGCAACCTCCTGGGCAAACAACAATCCGGCAACATTGCAGCGGTGGGATTTGATCTGTATATGCAGATGGTTGAAGAAGCCGTGCAACAGCGGAAGGGTGAACCCGTTGAAGAAGAGATCGAGCCGACGTTGCACGTTCCCGTGTCGGCCTTTGTCCCCGACGACTACGTCGAGGACGGCCATCAACGCTTGTCCTTGTATAAACGGCTCTCAGCCAGTCAGAAGGTTGGCGATCTCGCGCTTCTGCATGAGGAGACGCAGGACCGGTATGGGACACCGCCCGAACCGGTGGAGCAGTTGTTTGAAGTGATGCAAATTCGCCTGCTCGCCAAGAAGCTGAAAGTGGAATCGCTGGAAGCCGCGAATGACACCGTGACCGTGACCTTTACTCCCAACGCCACGATTTCTCAAGAGAGCCTCGATTGGTTAATGCACTATTCGGAAGGCCGCCTCCAATTCCTCTCGCCGGTCTCCTTTACCATTGCCACGGACCTCGATGATTGGCCGAGCGTGGTGTCCGTCTTGACGACGATGTTGAATGGCCTGTTGAATGTTTCACCGGAAACCATGACCCCCTCCCTCTCATGAATCATCCACTTCGCCGGCACCGTTCTTCATCCCACCCCTGTCGACACTCCCGACACGTGTTCAGGACGACGGCCATGTTGCCGATCGCACTGTGCGTGGGCGCGTTTCTTGCCCCCGTCGTGCCTGCTCAAACCCCGACTAGATCCCCGATCGGGTCGGGGACAAGCGTCGAGGGCAAGCTGTTAACGGATGGTATCGCCGCCATCGTCAATACAGAGCTTATTACGGTTTCCGAAGTCCAAGCGGAAATGGCAGATGAAACGTTTCGCTTGAAAGCCCGGCATGAAGGGAATGAACTCACGGAGCGTCTCCTTCAGAAACGATATGAAATCTTGAATCGGATGATCGAACGGAAACTCCAACTCCAGGAAGCCAAAGCCAAGCAAATTTCGATCAGCGATGAAGAAGTGGAAAAAGCCTGGGAACAATTGCGCAAAAACCCCGCCGGGTTCCCGCCGGCGGCCTCTCAATCCAAGGCTGTCCTTCGCGAGGAAATGATGGTAAACCGCGTCAGGGATATTGAAATTCGCCGAGGCATCGTCGTCGCTCCCGAAGAAATCCGCGCCTACTATAAAGAGCAGCAACGGCTCTTTACGTCTCCCGGCAAACACCACATCCGGCAGATTCTCCTGCTCCCGAAGCTGGGTGAAAATATAGAGACGCTGAAAACACGGGCTGAAGTCCTCATGAGTCAACTCGACGAAGACACGAGCTTCGAGAAATTGGCCGAACTCTTTTCCGATGGGCCCGCAAGCGTCATGAAGGGCGATCTGGGGTTCGTGACGAAAGATGAATTATTGGCGCCGTTGGGCGAAGCCTTGAAGAAGCTCGGCCCGGGGGAAGTCAGCCCGTTGATTGAAACGGAAAACGGGATTCATATCCTCCGGCTTGAGGAGGACCAGGAAGGAACCACGCAACCGTATGATGAAGTGAAAGACGCGATTGGGAACCGGTTGTATCAAGAGAAAATTCAACAATCCCATGACGCGTGGATGTCATCGTTAAAAAATAAGGCCTACATCGAAATCCGGTTTTCACTTCCCTCCTAGTCCCCGCACTCCCGCCGATTCCAGCTAGCGCGCGTCACGTAGAATTGTAACTGTTCAGTCATTCGTTGACAGCATGATGGGCTGACTATCTTCCCCCTCTTCTGTAGCGGCGCCATCCCGGGTCAAAGCCCGGGACATGCCTCATGGCGCTGTCCGTTTCTTGGCGGCCCCTTCAGGCGGCATAAGATGCCGCGGCTACGACTGCGGAGAGGCCGGGCCGCATGAGATGCGGCCCCTACAACTGAAAACCAAAGCAAAACCCTGGCTCCCCGATCGGAGTCGGGGATTGTCAATGTTCAGTCATTCGTTGACAGCATGAAGGGTGACTCCAAGAGGGGAACTCGGAAAGAAGGGCCAGCTTGTTCCTGAGGACTGCCTGCGCCTCTTCTTCTCGTGGCTTCGTCTCTGGCGACGCGGTCGGTCGGGGGGGGTGTCGTCAGCGATGAACCCCCCTGGCCCCCCTTATCAGGGGGGCTCTAAGCCGTCCCCCTGATAAGGGGGATTGAGGGGGTTGTCTTACAAAGGAGGGGAAAGACGGGGCAGAAATTGTCAACGAATGACTGAACACATACAGGGATGACAGATGAGGCGCAGTTTTGGTGCTTTTTGGTGTACAATTAGCATACTTTTGGCGCACTTTAGAGTACTTTTGGTCTACTTTTGGGGCATTTTGGCATACTATTGTATCACTCAGGATGCGAAATCGAGTCATTTGACATGAGGGGTTTACAGGCCTCCGGAAGATGGGAAGGCAAGGTCGTACCACGCCGGCCCAGTTCCTGCTGGGCATTAAATTTACTGTCCAGATACGATCCCAGCAACTTGAATGCCGACCGGGCGTTCTCCACTCGCGTCACGCTGATCATCGGATTATCGAAGAAATTCTGAATGAAGCCGGTTTGAGTCAACTGCACGCTTGCCAAGGCCCCTGTCCTGGCGGAACGGCGGATTCTCCTGATCGCGTATTCCCGCTCACGCCAAACAATATACTCCTCATTGCGGAGATGAGCGGGGGAATCCCGACCTTCGATCTCCTCCCAATCGGGAGACAAGCGACCGCCTCGAAAACCGTCCTGCAATAAAATCAGCCCACCCTGCGTATTCCAAACCTTATAAAAGTCAGGGAAGTGATACCCATATTCGGTAAACTCGGCCCCTTCGCAGATCTTGCGGTAATAGCTGGCGGGATCGTCGACGATCCGTTTCATGTAGGTCTCCAAACGCGGCCTGTCCTGCTCTCTAAAAATAAGCAGGGCAGCCTGTTGGCCCGCCTCGACTGCGGGTAACGCATCAACCCAGACGACAAACGCGTCTCCTTGGGACGTTCCACGATATTCCCCTGTCAGGCGATCAAGCGTCCCGACCGCTTGTCGATCCACCACCGGCCCGCGTTGGGCGGCAGCGGCGCGTTCATCACCGTTTTGACCCTGTGGCTGACAGGCGGTCAACAACACGAGCGCAACGGCGATTCCAAACTGCAACCCCCAGCATCCTGCATGTCTCAACGTGACTCCGCTTTCAGCCGGGATTTTTCCACGATTCATAATGGTCTCTCAATGCGTTCCAGAGTTCCTGGCGGCCCTCGTTCGTCTTTGAGGAGTACCCCAGCACCTCTTCGTGATTTTCCACTCCCAGGGTCTGACAAACCTGCAACAGGCACGGCCGGCGCCGGCCACGAGACAGTTTGTCGATCTTCGTCACCACGACGATGGGGCGATACCCGAGATGGGTCAGCCATTCAAGCGTGGTCACGTCATGAGCTTCGACCCCTCGTGCATCGACCAATTGGACCACGGCACATAATTGAGCCCGTTGCGTCAAATAGCGCTCGATCATCGGACCCCATTGTTCACGAACCGACTTGGAGGCTTTGGCATAGCCGTAGCCGGGCAAATCGACGAAAAAAATGTTGGGTAACGCCTTGTCGCTCGTGACCACACGAAAAAAATTGAGCATTTGCGTTTTTCCCGGAGTCGTACTGACCTTGGCGATAGCCTTGCGATTCAACAAGGAATTAATCGCCGACGATTTGCCCACGTTGGAGCGCCCCACGAAGGCCACCTCGGGAAGACGCTCACCAGGATAGTGATCCGGCTTCATGCAACTCTTCACAAAATCCGCTGACAGAATCTTCATGTTGAGAATAACGATGACGAAACAGGAGTCACGGTTTCCTTGATTCCCGTTTCATGGCTCGTTCCATTTCACGACCGGCCTCGCGTTTTTTCACGGTCTCCCGCCGGTCATAGTGCTTTTTCCCACGCGCGAGCCCCAATTCGACTTTCACAACCCCGCGCTGATTAAAATACATGCGGAGCGGCACCAACGTCAGGCCTTTTTGCTGAACTTGCCCCGTTAATGTCCGGATTTCTTTTTTATGCAACAAGAGCCCTCGTGGCCGCAAGGGTTCATGATTCATGATGTTCCCATGACTGTATTCGCCGATGTGACAGTTATGCAGAACCGCTTTCCCCTCAGCCACCGTGGCATAGGCTTCACGCAAATTGACCCGGCCTTCCCGGAGCGACTTCACTTCGGTTCCTTGCAGGATCAGGCCCGCCTCGATTTTTTCTTCAATCGCATAGTCGTGAAACGCCTTGCGATTGCTCCCGATCAGTTTTGTCGTTGGATCCTGAGACATGAGGTTCTACCGTCTTTATTGAGAAAGAGGACTGTAAATGTTCACTCATTCGTTGCCAGAATGCCAGAGAATAGAGGCCGACCTTGCGCGGGCTTTCTGTTCTCGGTCCCTCCCCTTTGTAAGGGGAGGCCAGGTGGGGTAGAGCCAACCGTCCATGGAGCACGGAGTTTCGCCGGCCCGTCGTCAATGTATAGGTTCAGAAACATATGGCACTCCTTGACCCAGGAGGAGTCACCATGCACATCCACCATCTCGGCTACCGGATCCGGGGGTTCTATCGAGTAGCCAATCTGGGCTATCGTTGGGACATGATACCCAACGAAGCTCACCACCGACTCAAGATTCTGACGTTCTGGGCCACCCATGGCCCGGCGGCGACCCAGGATGCCTATGCGGTCAGCCGCCGGACGCTCGCGCGCTGGAAACACACGTTAACCCAGGCCGGCGGTCAGCCCGCCGCCTTGGCCGCCCGCTCCCGTGCCCCCCACCGACGGCGCCAGCCCCACAGCCCGCCCGCACTGAACCAGGAGATCCGGCGTCTGCGCACCACCTTCCCTAACCTCGGGAAGGCCAAACTCCACGTCCTGCTGGCCCCGTGGTGTGAGGCCCACGGCCTCGCCCTGCCCAGTGTCTCCACCATTGGGCGCCTGATCGCCCGTGCGCCCGACAAGATGCGGCACGCCCCCGTCCGCTTGACGGCGCGGGGCCAGCCTAAACCCGTCGTGCGGCCGCGCAAAGCGCGGAAACCCCGCGGCCACTCCGCCCCGCCCCTCGAGGTGTTCGCCTGTGATACCGTCGTCCGGCTCCAGGCGGGCCTCCGCCGCTACTTGTTCCCCTTTCTCGATCCCCACTCGCGCTTCGCGGTCGCCGTGGCCACGCCCCCCGCGTCCAGCCGCCAGGCGACCCGCGCGCTGGAGGCCTTGTGCCAGGTGCTGCCACGCCCCCCGCGGGTCGTGCTCTCCGACAACGGCTCGGAATTCCTGGGCCACTTCCAGCAGCGGTTGGAGGCGCGCGGCATCACGCACTGGTGGACCTATCCCCGTTCCCCGAAAATGAATGCCCATGTAGAACGGTTCAACCGGACCATTCAGGAACAGTTCGTGGACTATCATGAGGACTTGCTGTTCGACGACGTGGCCCTGTTCAACCAACAATTGGCCGACTGGTTGATCGCGTATAACACCGTCTTACCCCACCATAGCCTTGGCCGCCAATCTCCGGTACAATTCCTCCTTCACCATCAACCCGAGTGCCAAATGTGGTGGACCCATACAGTCAATTGACCCTACTCTTTTTAAAGCCTAGAATACCATGCCATGCACGCCTTTTCCTCCTCCCGATCACTCATCAGGGACATTTCTCAAAGCCATGGGTTTGCGGGACGCCTCTACGAGTATCGTCTCCAAAAGCAGTGGAAAGCGCTCGTGGGCGAAGTCGTGGCTTCCCATACCTGGCCTGCCAGAATCAAATTTCGAAAGCTGCACGTAGCCGTGGACAATTCCGTGTGGCTTCACCAGCTCATGTATCTCAAAACCACGTTAATGGAGAACATTCAAGCGCGGATGGAGGACCTCCACTTAGAAGATATTATTTTCTGGATTGGTGAAATACCGGAATCCCGCGAGGACGACTCCGACGTGCACGCCGACCAAGTCCCTATTTCCCCCGCCGCACGTATGACTGCCCTTGAATATACGCGATCCGTCAATGACGACGAATTACGAGATTCGCTCGCAAGAGTCGTTGCCAAGGCGCTTTCGTCTGCGCAAAATCCAAAATAGCTGCCCTTTGGAGAACAGATCATGGGAATGGTTAAAAAAAGCATATCAGTAACAGACCAGCAAGCCGGCTGGATCAAGGCGCAGATTGAAACCGGAAACTACGGTAACGAAAGCGAAGTATTTCGCGACCTGATTCGCGACCGTATCAGGCGCGACACTGAAATTACGGATATCCGTGCCGCACTCATTGACGGTGAACAAAGTGGCGTCAGTCATAAGACCGTTGACGAAATTTGGGAAGAAGCGCAGCAACGCCATAGATCCCAAAATGCCTAAGTATCGGCTGACTCAAAAAGCTGAACATGACCTGCTGAACATCGCATCGTATGGCATTGAACAATTCGGGGTTGAACGATCCCGCCAGTACTACAACAAGCTAAAACAGCATTTTGACAAGCTGGCAGAACAGCCGGAGCTTTACCCACTGGTCGAGCACGTCCGCAAAGGGTACAGACGTAGCATATGCGGTGTCCATTCTATTTACTACAGGATTGACCAGGAGAGCGTGGAAATCGTACGGGTGTTGGGCCGACAAGACCCCACCAAGGCGTTTTAGAACAACGTGCTACTATGAGAAAAAGCCGGTAAGGCGGGTATGAGAGACCCACGGGGTTAAGTCATCAAAATTCGCTGCCTACACTTCATGATCGATGAATGGCCTCATCAAGCACTCAGCAGATCAAGCAACTTGTCGACTTGTTCGTGGTTTTGTCACCGCCATTGTCCTGCTTTGCCTCATTCGGCTTCCTTGTTGACGTCTTGCTCAGGTTCACTGCCGGCTCCCCAGATCACCAGGCGTAACTCGCTGTCATCAAGCACGCTGTACTCAGGGGTTCGTCCAGACAACTCACGGCTGTCGTTGAGAATGATCGGTACTCCGTCCCCACGTCGTTCCATCATGTGCGATCTATTGAAACGATCCTCTTCAACTCTTACGCGACATCGCGTCAGGAGCGAGACGATCAGTTCGTTCCGGCTGTACTGCCGCAAGTCCATGCTGTCCGGTGTGAGCGTGTTCGCGAGGTCGCCGGGAACGCAAAGCTCAATACGGTTCCCGAACATGTGCAGACGCACTCGTGCACCTGCCATCGAGTAGTCACGGTGGGCGACCGCATTGACGAGCGCCTCAAATACTGCTCGCTCGCTGAATTGAGGGCGCTCCACACGAGTCATCGTTTTCGTAGCTGCCACACGCATATTCCGGCGCACAAAGTGCAACGCCTCAAAAACTTGGTCATCAAGCGGTCCGCCAAAGTCTCGAGCATCGCTCTGGTAATTGATGTCTTGCCGCTCGCCCACGTAGCTCACCGCCTGAATCTGTGCATGTGGCAGCCACTGTCCCGGTTCCCGGGTGCACAACAGCACACCGGCGATCGTGATCCGCGCGGTGCCGTCTTCGTCGTTAGCAACGATCCGAAGTTTGCGTAGCACGTTCTCGGTCAGGGCACCATCCTCCCGCAAGAACCGGCGAGCCAATTCTTCATCCAGGTTTTCCGGTGAAGTGCCAGGTACCGGCGACTCGTCGAACCGAATGACGCGGCTCTGGCTGCGCTCTTGGAACAGCCGGGCGAGTACTTCTGGAGACATCTCGCGATTCGAACTGCCGATCCTTCGGAAATAACCACCTAGACTCTTGTGAACAAACAGGCTGCGCACGATTTCGACGTGAAGCACCGCAACGAGGCTACCATCGGTGCCAGGCAGTTCGACCTTTCGGATCACCGCGTCGAGCGGAGGCTTCACGGAGTCGTTGCAGATTTCCCGAACCCACCCTTCGACCGCATCCAGCCCGTCGACTGGTATCCCCAGGATTTCATGGCTCTTGTCGTCGACGCCGAACACCATCGTTCCCCCTCTGCCGTTGGCCATACCGGCCAGTTCGTTAGCGACCCTGTTTCTCTCTTCCTTTCGTTCTGTAACTCTATCTCCGGCCAGAAGAACCTGCTTGAGTTCCAGAGCCGAATCTTCGCCTAGGCGGATGCGGCGGGCCAATTCATCGTGGTCCGTCATGCTCCCGGTCTCTCCGGTGACATGATACGCTGGTAGCGACTCTTGAATGCCTCACGGCCGCCCTCCATTACGCGACAAATTTCGTCTCGAACCTTTTGTTCCTGAAGGCCGCCTTGACAGGCGATGCGACTCTGACTCGCGACGGCTTCGAGCGAGAGTACGCATTCGGCGTCACCGTGGACGACGATATTTGGATTATGGGTGACGACAATCACCTGACGCTTGGTCTTTGTTTCCCTAAGCTGGTTGACCAATAGTTCGTAGATGAGAGTGTTATCCAAGTCGTCCTCAGGCTGGTCCAGGATGATCGGCTCGGAACCATATCCAAGAACGAATGCCAGGAGCGCAGCGGTCTGCTGCCCTGGAGACCCTTGAGTGAGAGGATTCCAGTCACTGGCTGAACGGTCTTTGAAACTCACTTTAACAGCGTCTTCCGGAAGGTACAGAGCCAGTCGATCAAGCCTCTCGGGCTGTACTTTTTTCAGTGCAGTCTCGAAGCGGTGATCCTTCACCGGCCAGAGAGGCCCCGCTCCCGAAATAAACTGGCGTATCTTTGCAATCACATGATCAAGTTTCTTTGAGTTCCATGGCGCCTCTTCAGGCTGAATCCTCTTCCCGAGTGCCTCACGGTCGCCCTCGAAGCGCCCGAGGGCGAGAATCTCGCTCACCGCGTCAAGGAAATTCTTGCAGTTCGCATATTCATCTACTTCAACGCGGATACTTTCGCTTGACGTCTCAGCCGCAAAGCTCTTGCGTCTTATGCTTAGTTCATGGCGCTGCTTGCGGTATTGGGCAAGAATCTCTGCGGCCTCTCTGTCCAGTGCCTCCGCTTTCTCTCGCCCTTTTTCCATTGCATCGATTTCTCGCCCGAGCCGCGCAGACTGTTCCAGCAGATTGCCGTACTCGTTTGGATCGGAAATACCTGCTTTGGCTAGTTGCGCTGATGCTTCCTCAAATTCGCGCCTTCCGGCGTCCACTGCCGCACGCCATTGGCCGACATCCGTTCTCCTCTCTATTTCTCCGATACTTCGACGTGCGTTCTGGACCTTCTCGCCCACATCCTGTCGAAGGTCTTCGACCGACCGCCTCAGGGCTTCGTGGGCACGCCTGAGGCTCGCTAGGGCCGAGGAATCCTCAACCGCGGCACCGGAGTCAAGATCGGCGACCGAAAGTTCTTGTGAACTGTGTCCCACAGCCTCCACCGCTTGTGACGCCGCTTCCAGGATCGCCCGCCAAGTGTCGTCCTGCTGACGTTGCTTCCGGTGCTTGTTGAGTACCTGTGCCTGTCCACCTTTTTCGAGAACTTCCAGCTTGCGTCGAACGTCCGCGAGCAACGCTTTACGGGCCGGCAACTCGCTTGCCTGAGTAGACGCCGCACGAGCCTGAGCACGCAAAGAGAGGTAGCGATCTCCTATCTGCTCGATCTGGCGACGCAATTCCGCTCCGCGGACAGCTTGGCTATCGTCGATGACGGCGAGCAAAGCGTCGGGATCTTGGGCAAGCGCAAAGAGCTGTTTCTGGCTGTAGATACGCACAGGGAAACGCTCGCGGATATCGCCTTCTTCGGGAATTTGGTGGTCTCCATCCAAGCGACCGATCGGAAGCGCCGAGCCGTTCTGGCTCCAGGAGAGAACGAAGCGTTCACTGTCTTTGCGATACACGACTTTGATGAGAGTCTCATTCGTCAGCAGTCCTTCCTCCTGGCGCGACGGGGGGACGCGCATGCGCCGCGCGAAAAGATTTCGTAGCGAGCCTTCATCACCTCGGTCGCTACCGTCGAGTTCCGCTTCCCGGCGGAGCGTCTTGCGGAAGAAGTCGATGAGTGTGGATTTGCCGGTGCCGCGTCCGCCGATGATCGCATTCAGCCAGGGGTTGAACGCAATCGTGGTCGGGGACGATCGGCCGATGAATTTGCCCTTGTGAACGGTGACGCTCTCGATAGCCAAAGAAGCGTGGATATTCGGATTGTCAGGATTCTCCCGGATAGCTGGCTTGAGGGAAGCAGGGCCATCAAGAAGCGCCAAGCGCAGCCCCTCCAGGTTTGGGCGCGTCATTTTCACCCAGGTGAAGCGCCGGCCCAACTCGTTAAGATTATGACCATCGGAGGACCACACCTGAGAGATTTTTCGCCCGATCTCGGGGAGCCTTCCGGCAAGCCAGCTTTCGTCAATTTCTTTGCCCGGATCCACCTCGACCGCGGCCAAGTTCCGATGCCGCAGCACTGCGAGCCGTTGCTGACCGCCGTGCTGGAGCAGCCCGGCTGGTCCGTTGACGTGGGCACCAACGATCACGCTATCATTCCCACACTCGTCCAGAATCTGCTCGACACTGAACGGAGATCGGGCACTATCACGCCCACGTTCATCGACGGGAATATTCACTTTGGCGAGGAACTCTTCAACGTGCTGCTGTGTGCAAGTCGGGTCCATCAGCAAGAGGAGGTGGACGCCATCGCTAGCGGTGACCTCAACTCCGGGGAAGAGAACAGGAGCGTCTTGTAGGCCGTTGGCAGCTTGTTTCAACTCGGAGATGCCTACAGCTGTATTGTGATCGGTGATCGCGGCGGCATTAAGGCCCGCCGCACCACCCATCTTCACCCATCGGGTCCAATCGGGGTTCGTCCGATCTTCGTCGCTCCCGAAATCATACGATGCTGGAGAGTGCGTATGGAAATCGACACGCCACCAGCGTGATCCGGGCCAGTTCCACACTGCACTCATGGCCTGTCTCCCTCGCCGAACATATCAATTTGCCTTTGGTCCGATCTATCTTGACCGCCTGCACCCCGAGGTGCAGCCTCATACGTTGCCAGAAAGAAAGTTTTTATCGCAAGCTCCCATCACGCGATGAGTAGTCCGGCAGATTACTTCCCACAAATATTCTGGGCTTGTTTGGGCTTTGCCCTTTGAGGAATGGGGCCGAGCCGCTGCCAACTCATTTCCTCAATTTGGCATCAGAACCGGAATGACGTGACGGGTGTTTTTTCGATAGATGCGAAAATCCTGATCCAGGGTTAACACTTTACTCTGGGTATGTTGTTCTGCCATCCGAACCAAACACGCATCAGCCAGGGACATGGGAACATCCGCATAGCGCTTGATCAGCCTACCGGCCAAAGCCTTTTAGATGGATTTTGTTGGCTGAGAGGTCCCTTGGCCCGGCCACGGTTCCTGCCAGATCATTCGCTAACTCAAACGCGGACCCTTTTGAGGAGCCGCTGCCTTTTTCAAGGCAGGTGTTGAGCGCTTCCCTGACGACTTCCGACCGGGTCGTTTTTCGTCGTTTGGACATGGACAAGACTTTGGCATAGAGCGCTTCATCAAGTCTCAGCGTTAAGGTTTTCATGTTCGCACCTTTTATCATGGCTCAACGTGGAATACAGATATTCAAGGCTCTTCGTTTCATACCTGGATGGCAACTTCCTGATACCCACTTTCAGCAACGCTGATTGCTTGCTGCCGATTGAATTCCAAGGCTTCGATAAGCGTGATGCGAAGGGCACCAAGCAATTCTTCTCTCGTCTTTTCTTGACAATTCACGCCAGGGATCTCTTCTATCCAGCCAATCCACCAATCCTTACGTTGTTGGATAAGTGCCGTATAAGTTTGGTTCATGTTTGAATCCTCCATTGTTGACTTTCAGCGTTTCCGTACTTCTTGGCACGGTTTGTCGCGGCGGCGCTTCCTTAAGACTGAATTGCAGGGAGAAATCACTTGATTCCAACACTCGCATCCACCACGTAGCGGGTTACCGACCCCGAGCCTCTCGAATGAGGGGCGTACTGTCACTGAAGGTCCTTCCTGCTTGTTTGAGAGCTTTCTTCAATTTCACAATCCGTTTCCATGCGCCTTCATAGTCGGGGACCGCTTCTTCCAGAATGGTCTTCACTTCCGATTGCAACGACCGGCCATGTTCTTTGGCCCGTTTCTTTAAGCGTTCTACCAGGTTGTCATCCAGTTGCCGAATCAGAAGTTGTGCCATGTCTCTCTCACTAATCCGTTCGATGACGTCCCATGTGATAGCAAAATGATGGCATGCCGTCCGAGAAGGGGCAAGTAGAGCCTGGTTCCCCGCTTCCGTGGAGATGATACAGCAGGGAAGGGCGGCATGAGATGCCGAAACTACAAAGATAAAGACACTGGATCCCCGATCAAGTCGGGGATGACGGAAGGGGAAAAGCAGATTCCTCGCTTCGCTCGGAATGACAGCATGGTTAGGGACACGGCTAGGACGAGGGCGTGACGAGGTCATCAAACAGGACCTGCATGTTCTGGCGTTGCTCGGGGATTGATGGTTCGGGAATAGGGCCGAGCCAACCCTTGGTGTTGCCTTGGCTATAGATAAATCCTCCCCGGGCCGATCGTTCGAACTGGCGGCGAAACGCCTCTTTCTCAACGTCTAACCGGTTCCCCGCTTCCGCGGGGACACGCGTTGCCAGATACCGATGCAGCGTTTCCGGTTTGGTCCAACGGGGATTGGAAAACACGTAGAGGACGACTTCCCCGTATAACGTGGTCGGATCATCCGGTGTCGTGGGCCGCACTTTCAGGGATCGGAAATCGTGATTGGTCTCGCCGATCTTTCGGAATCGACGGATCAGGGTTTCAATTTCCGGATCGCTCGTCCACGACGGCACGTGCACGGCTACCACCGCGCCTTCCTGGCTTCCAATACTAAAGGGTGGAATCGTGCGATCGGGTCTGGACAGGAACATGCCCCCCGCAATCAGCGTGAAGCCTCCCAGTAACACGGTCAGCCCTATTCTGACGATGGGATCGAATGGCTTTTTCTGCATAGATTGGTTCCCCGCTTCCGCGGAGATGACAGAAGGGATGGAAGGCTTACAAATGCCTCTACCCCTGGTCAAAGCCAGGGGCATGCCTAATGCCCCCTTACCCCTCCCGATCCTTCGGCTACGCTTCCTTCGACAAGCTCAGGACAGGCAGGACAAGCAAAGGAGGGGAAGAAAGGCAAAAACACTGGATTCCCGATTAAAGATGTCGGGAATGACAGAAGGAAAGGCGGGGATGACAGAGGGGGAAATCAAGAAAACCCATTCGTCTCCGCCGCATTGCCGGTGCCGTTGGCGCCGTTGCTCTCTTCGTCGTCGGCACTCTCGGCGAGTTTCGCCACGTCCACGACCCGGTCGGTATCTTCCATGTCGATGAGACGCACCCCTTGAGCATTGCGCCCGATATCCCGGAGAGCCTCGACTTTGGTCCTGAGGATCTTTCCTTCGGAAGTTATGATCATGATTTCATCGGATTCCTTCACCTGGTGAAAGGAAACGGCCGAGCCGTTTCTCTCGTTGACTTTGATACTGATCAACCCGCGCCCCGCCCGGCCTTGCGTCCGGTATTCGGTGGCCACCGTTCGTTTCCCGAACCCCCGTTCGGTCACGGTCAGGATCGAGGCTTCGTCGTGGGGCTGGATAATGACCATCCCGATCACGCGATTGGTTTCGTCCAAACGAATGCCCCGGACCCCTCGAGCGGTCCGGCCCATGGGCCGGACGTCTTGTTCCCGAAACCGGATGACCAGCCCTTCCCTGGTGCCCAGCATGATGTCGCTTTGGCCGTCCGTGATTTCAACGCCAATGAGCTTGTCGCCTTCGTCCAGCGTCAGGGCGATGATCCCGCCCTGCCGGGGGTTGCCGTAGGCGGATAAGGTTGTCTTCTTGATATGGCCCCTGCGGGTCGCCATCACGACGTATAAGTCGTCGGGGAATTCCCGAACCGGGAGCGTGGTGGTCACTCGTTCTTCCGGGCCCAAGGCCAACAGGTTGACCATGGCCTTGCCTTTGCTGGTCCGGCTGGCTTCGGGCAGTTCATGCAGTTTGAGCCAATACACTTTTCCCGCATCGGTAAAGAACAGGATGAAATCATGCGTCGAGGCCGTAAAAATCTTTTCGACGAAATCTTCTTCCTTGACCCCCATGCCGATCTTGCCTTTTCCCCCACGACGTTGCGCCCGGTATTCGGAAACGGGATGGCGTTTAATATAGCCTTCATGGGAAATGCTGACCGCCATTTCTTCATCCGCGATCAAATCCTCAATGTTGATCTCCGCCTCTTGCGGAACGATCCGGGTGCGGCGCTCATCCTGATAGGTGGCTTTGAGTTCACTCAACTCGTCCTTGATGACCTGCTTGACTAACTCCTCCGAACCCAGGATGGCCTGAAGCGACGCGATCCTGGCTTTGAGTTCTTCATACTCTTGAGAGAGTTTCTGCTGTTCAAGTTGCGTCAACCGCTGGAGCCGCATGTCCAGGATGGCTTGTGCCTGAATCTCCGATAGCGGAAATTGTTGCGTGAGGCCGGTCCTGGCTTCGTCGGGCGACGCGGCCCTACGAATCAACGCAATCACTGCGTCCAAATGCGCTAATGCGACGTTGAGGCCTTCGATAATATGGGCGCGTGCCTGGGCTTTCCGTAACTCGTAGGCGGTTCGCCGAATGACCACTTCGCGCCGATGTTCGAGAAAGGCAACCAGGATTTGTTTGAGGTTCAAAATCTCAGGCCGGTTATTCACCAGCGCGAGCATGATGACCCCGAACGTATTTTGGAGTTGGGTGTGTTTGTATAACTGATTCAGGATGACGGGCGGGAGCACGCCTTTTTTGAGTTCGATCACGACGCGGATGCCGTCCCGGTCCGATTCGTCCCGAATATCGGAGATGCCTTCCACCCGTTTCTCCTGCACCAACTCGGCAATTTTCTCGAGCACCTTGGCTTTGTTCACCTGGTACGGAATTTCCGTGACGATGATACTCGCCCGATCCCGTTTCTCATCCGTTTCCACGTGCGTTTTCGCGCGGACGGTCAACAGCCCGCGCCCGTGTTCATAGGCGTCTCTGATGCCTTGGGTGCCATAAATGAATCCGGCCGTGGGAAAATCCGGGCCCGGGATCATCTCCATCAATTCCGCAATAGACGTGGCAGGGTTCTCGATGAGGTGGAGTAACGCGGTGACGACTTCGCCGAGATTGTGCGTGGGAATGTTGGTGGCGTAGCCAACGGCGATCCCACCGGCCCCATTGATTAACAGGTTGGGGACTTTAGCCGGTAACACCAGCGGTTCCACGTCCGATTCATCATACGTGGGGCCGAAATCAACCGTTTCCCGATCGATATCCGCCAACATTTCGCCGGCCAACTTCGTCAGCCGGGCTTCGGTATAGCGCATGGCTGCCGGTGGGTCGCCGTCCACCGACCCATAATTCCCCTGGCCGTCTACCAGGGCATAGCGCATGTTGAAGTCCTGCGCCATGCGCACCAGCGTATCGTAAATGGCGGAATCGCCATGAGGATGATAATTCCCCATGATTTCGCCCACGATCTTGGCTGACTTGCGGTAGGCTCTGTTGTGAGCCAAGCCCATTTGGTTCATGCCGTACAAGATGCGCCGATGCACGGGCTTCAGCCCATCACGGACATCCGGCAAGGCGCGACCCACGATCACGCTCATGGCGTAATCCAGGTACGACAAGCGCATCTCGTCTTCGATGGCGACTTGAGTGAAGCGTTCTTCCGTGGGCATAGAGGGGTGGGAGGATTGGGTTTCCGGTTGCCTAGACGTCCAAACGACGAACTTCCAACGCGTGTTGCTGAATAAAATTCCGTCGCGGCGCGACTTCATCGCCCATGAGAATGGTGAAAATTTCGTCCACTCCCGTCATGTCTTCGAGTTTCACTTGAAGCAGGGATCGAGTCTCCGGGTTCATGGTGGTTTCCCACAGTTGCAGGGGATTCATTTCCCCCAGACCTTTATAGCGCTGAAGATTGAGTCCCTTTTTCCCCACCTCCAGGATCGTTCGGACGAGTTCATCCGTGGAGGCAAAGGTGGTTTCTACATCATTCACTTTCATGCGATACCGGGGACGACCCAACCCGATGGCGCTGGGCGCCAATTTCTGCAGTTCCCGAAAATCGGCGGATCCCACTAATTCATGGTTCACTTCGAGGGTCAACACCACGCCGTTCGTCGGCATCCGACAGACGATTTTGTTGGATTGATGTTCTTCATCCTCCACCAGGTCTACGTGGACCGGGGCTTCCGGATAGGCCATGGTCAACCGTTCCTTCACCCGCTCGATCAGGTCCCGGACGGCTGGCTGGTTTTTTAAGAGTTCGCGCCCCATGGTGGGCTCATCCACGAACGCGCGCAACAGACCGGAGCCCTGTTTTTTCCGGCTCAGGCTCACCAGCAGACCTTCGAACTCGATCATTTTCTTCAAGACAGGATTGAGCGTCTGCCCGCTGATAAACGCGTGATGACTGTCCATGTAGACTTCTACGGCTTGTCCCGCCAACTCGGCGAGGTAGTCATTCAAGGCCTGTTCATCTTTGAGATAGTGTTCGGATTTGCCTTTTTTCACCTTAAAGAGCGGGGGCTGCGCGATGTACACGTAGCCGTGATCAATCAGTTCATGCATTTGGCGAAACAGAAACGTGAGGAGGAGGGTTCGAATGTGGCTTCCATCGACGTCCGCATCCGTCATCAAAATAATTTTGTGGTACCGGGCGCGGGTCAGATCAAAGGCTTCTTTGTCATCCTTGCCTTTTTCCGCATCATCCCGCTTGCGTCCGATCCCCGTCCCCAGGGCCATAATGAGCGTACGAATCTCTTCGCTCGACAGCATCTTGTCGAACCGCGCTTTTTCGACGTTGAGGATCTTGCCTTTCAGCGGAAGGATGGCTTGAAATTTTCGATCGCGCCCTTGCTTCGCCGACCCGCCGGCTGAATCCCCTTCGACAATAAACAACTCACTCAGGGCCGGATCTTTTTCCGAGCAATCGGCGAGTTTCCCGGGCAGCGATCCACTGTCCAGGGCACTTTTCCGGCGGATGAGATCCTTGGCTTTCCGAGCGGCTTCGCGTGCCCGTGCCGCATCCGCCGCTTTGCCGATGATGCGTTTGGCCACGGCCGGATTTTCTTCGAAGTACGTCCCGAGCCCTTCATTCACGGCGACTTCGACGATCCCTTTGACTTCGCTGTTGCCCAACTTGGCTTTGGTTTGTCCCTCGAATTGCGGGGCCCGTACTTTGACGCTGACCACCGACGTGAGGCCCTCTCGCACGTCATCGCCCGTGAGCGAGTCCATGTCTTTTTTCAAGAGGTCGTTCGAACTGGCATAGGAATTGATCGTCCTGGTCAGGGCCGCCTTGAACCCGATCAGATGGGTGCCCCCTTCTCGCGTATTGATGTTGTTGGCAAAGGAGAAGAGGTTTTCGGCGTAGCTGTCGTTGTATTGGAGCGCGACTTCCAGAATGGCGTCCGCTTTTTCGACGGAAATAAAAATCGGTTTGTGGAGCGGGGTTTTGGCTTCATTCAAATGTTCGACGAACGAAACGATTCCGCCTTTGTAACAAAAGACCTGTTCTTTTTGGCTTCGTTTATCGGTGAGCGAGATCGAAAGCCCTTTATTGAGGAAGGCCAATTCCCGAAGGCGTTGGGCGAGTACGTCGAAACTGTACTCGACCGTCTCGAAAACGGTCGTGTCCGGTTTAAACGTAATTTTCGTCCCCCGCTTTTTGGTCACACCCGTCACTTGAAGCGGGGCGGCCGGGGTTCCGCGGTGGTAGACCTGTTCGAAGACGTGCCCGTCTTGCCAGATTTCCAACTCCAGCCATTCCGACAATGCGTTGACCACGGAGATGCCCACGCCATGAAGACCACCGGATACGGTATAGGCGCCCTGCTCAAACTTCCCGCCTGCATGGAGGACGGTCAAGGCGACCTCGGCCGCCGACTTGTTCTGCGTGGGATGGAGCCCCGTGGGAATGCCCCGGCCATTGTCCGTGACCGCGACACTCCCATCGATTTCCAAAGAGACCTCGATCGTCTCCCCATAGCCCGCCATGTGTTCATCGACACTGTTATCCACGACCTCATACACGAGATGGTGAAGGCCGCCCGCGCCCGTACTGCCGATGTACATGGCCGGTCGTTTTTGAACGGCCTCCAGGCCTTCAAGTACACGGATCTGCTCCGCACCATACCCGCTCTGTTCGACTTGTTCTTCGGGGAGACTGGAAGGATCAACACGTGTGGCAGATGGTGGATCGTTTGGCAAAAGTTGGGGGTTCATTTCCTCGTGAAGCATTCTTTTTCAGGGTGCATTAAACAGGGTGCATTACACTTTGACGGGCATCACGACGGCCTGAAACATGGGGGTGTCGAGCTCTCGTATCAAACACGGGCTGAGGGATGCCTCCATATTGAGAACCACCGTCTCGCTTTCCATGACGCCTAACACGTCAAGAAGATAGCGCGCATTGAATCCGGCGGAAAATTCCTCGCCGTTAAAACCGGCGGGAATTTCTTCTTTCGCTTCCCCCGTGTCCGGATGACTGGAAAAGAGCGTGATGGCCTTCTTTGAAAAGGTCAGTTTGACGGCATAGGATTTGTTCTGGGCCAGGACCGATACCCGTCGCAGGGCACCTTCGAGATCATCCCGATTCACCGTGATCTTTTTGTTGCTCGCCTTGGGAATGACCTGCTGATAGTTGGGGTAATTTCCTTCCATCAGCCGAGAGGTCAGGACCAGCCCGCTTTTTCTGAAGATCAACATGTTTTTGGTAAAGCCGATCATCGGCTCATCCCCGCCCTCTTCCAATAGTCGCCGAATTTCAGTTGCCGCTTTTTTCGGGACGATGACCTTTTCCTCTTGGTTCTGGATCCCCGCTTCCGCGGGGACGAGGTTTTGATCCGCCATCGCCAACCGATGCCCGTCAGTCCCCACTAACCGGATAATCGGCGTCTCGTCCGTAGTCGTGACGACAATCAACAAACCATTGAGCACGTAGCGCGTATCGTTGTCTCCTACGGCAAACAGGGTCTTTCGAATGAGTTGCAGCAACCCCGCGCCGGGCAAGGGAATGAGTCCTTCTCGCTCGATGGCGGGCAACGGCGGAAAATCCTTGCTGGGGAGTCCCACGACCTTGAATTCACCGAGGCCGGCCTTGATAGTGACTAGGCAATCGTCCGTCACCGTGATGGCGATTTCCGGATCTTTGATTTCTTTGAGAATTTCATAGAGTTTTCTTGCGGGGAACGTCACCGATCCCGGTTCTTCGACCGTGGCTTTGTAGAGCCCGCGCATACCGAGTTCCAAATCCGTCGCTGAAATATCCAGTCCTTCGGGTTTGGCTTCCAATAAGACGTTCGCCAAGCTCGGCATGGTATTTCGTTTTTCCACGATCCCCTGGACGCGATGGAGGGCTGTCAATAGTTCGTCTCGTTCCACCGTCACTCGCATAAGAGAGGCTCCCTTCTGTTACGCCTTACTGATTTCGTCTTTCAGGCTTTCCACCCTCGTACGTAAGGAACTGTCTTTCTCCATGGCTTTTTCTATCTGGCGACAGGCGTGGATGATGGTGGTGTGGTCTTTTCCTCCGAACTCGCGTCCGATTTCCGGGAAAGAGGCGTCCGTCATTTCTCGGGACAGGTACATGGCAATTTGCCGGGGATGGACCACGGTTTTGGTTCGTCGCTTCGATTTCAACTCGGAGACTTTGACCTGAAACCGCCGGGCAACCACGTCTTGCACATCTTCCGAGGTGATCACCTTTTTTTTACTCCCCAACAGATCACGAAGAACGGTTTTCGCCATATCCGTGGTAATGGCTTGGCCGGTCAGCGTGCAGTACGCTCCCAGACGGATCAACGCACCTTCCAATTCGCGGATATTGCTTTTTAACCCTTCGGCGAGAAGGTGAACCACGTCGTCTCCTATGACGATGCCTTCTTCCTCCGATTTTTTTCTCAGGATCGCGATACGGGTTTCGACGTCCGGCGGTTGAAGATCGGCGATCAAGCCCCACTCGAATCGTGACCGTAATCGTTCTTCCATCGAGGGCATTTCTTTGGGAAACCGGTCGCTGGACAGGACAATCTGTTTTCTTGCCTCATACAGCGTGTTAAAGGTATGGAAAAATTCTTCCTGTGTCCGCTCTTTTCCCGCGAGGAATTGAATGTCATCGATCAGGAGCATATCGACGTTTCGATAGCGACTTCGGAGTTCCATCATCTTATCGTATCGTATGGAGTTGATCACCTCATTGGTGAATTGCTCCGTCGTCACGTACGCAATCCGCAGATCCCCTTTTTGCATGACGAAATTTCCAATGGAATTCAGGAGGTGCGTTTTGCCCAAGCCCACGCCCCCGTATATAAAGAACGGGTTATAGGAACGCGCCGGTGATTCGGCAACGGCCAGGCTTGCCGCATGCGCAAACTGGTTACTTGCCCCGACCACAAAATTCTCAAACGTATATTTCGGATTCGGTATTTGCCGGTGAACTCGAGTTTGCGGACGAACAGCCTGTGGTTTGTCCGGCTCCTCTCCACCCACGGGAGAAGAAGGTTCGCTTACACTAAACTCTACGTCAACCTTCCCTTCTCCACCGGGCCGAACCGCTTGCAAGGCTTCACCAATAACCTCACGATAATTTCGGCCCAGCCATTCCCCAAAAAATTTATTGGGGACGATAACTGTCGCTTTCGTCCCATTCAGTTCACCCAACTTTGTCGGCTGAAACCAGGTTTCTATGACTTCATCCCCCATTCGGGCCTGGATAAAACCTAGGGCCTTTTCCCAAATACCCGGTGTCTTCGATTCACTCTTTTTCATTGTAATTATTCACAGGCTTATCAACACCTGTTGATAACTAGGCTTTTCTCGAAAATATTCCTGTTTCGCCTCGATTTCATCCAGATAACCAACAACTTTTTCCTATACCATTCACAAGACGTTTACTCCTTATCCCTTCAGTTCTCCATAGACTTATTATTTTTATTCATCAATGAAATCAACAAGATATACTCATATCTTCTTATACACATCACCTACTACTCTTACTCCCACTACTCCTGTTCTTCTCTTTTCAAGAAATCAGGAAATAATAGTATCAGCCTCAAAAATCATTTTTAGCATATCAGGATACTGAATAGGAGGATATGACGAAGATTCCTTTTTTTTACCAGAATCAAGCGTATAGCATGGGAAAGGAAACGTTTTCTCAAATCCCAGACTATCCTGAAGAAGCACCCCCTGCACCGAGCAGTCTGAAAAATCGGACGCCGCGACCAATTCCTCCATGGATGATTCGGCTCCTGGAGCCAGAAGAAAGAGAACGTTTCTCATGACTCAAAACACCAGAACACGGTCGGCTTGGCAGAGCAAGGACGTTATTCCCGATTGTGAGACTTCTTGAACGGCAAATTCCGGATCCAAAAGAAAAGCCGTCGCGCTTCCCTCCGGAACGACGATAGGGAGTTGCAGTTCCTGTATAACGGGAAGATATCTTTCCAGAATTTCCAGGTCCACCACGTCACTGGTTTCTTCAGTCAATAACATTCTCGCTTGTGCAAGAAGAACAACCGTGACCGATGAAGATCCGGTTGACAGACCGAGTGCTATACGAAGGCCTTCGGTCGGACGATGTGTTTCCAGAGGGTTACTCTTAATCAACACGAGTATGGAGAGTGCCATAATCGAAAAGACAAAAGGATTGTCGCTCTATGTCGAGCGAGAATCCTTGGTTCGGTCGCTTAAAACTGTTAAAGATCGCCTCACCGTGTACGAGGCACGGACCCTGATGATCAAGATGGAAAAGCTTCAAAAGTCGATGATGGTCTAAGCAGCATTACTTATTGAAAAACAAAGAAAAAATCGTATTCCTAACAGGGGAAAAAGTCAATTGATGTTTTTACGTGTTTACCGGAATCGGAGGTGTGCCAAAATGGCTGAAGACGCGGTATCCAGGGGATGTATTTCCTGCTCTTTCGTAGCCATATTTCTCAGGATAACCTGGTTATTCGTCACCTCGTCGTCTCCCAGGATGACGACATATGGTGCCCCCAGCCGGTCGGCGGAGCGAAGGAGGGTCTTCAAGGTGGAAGCATTATAATCCGTATCCGCTTTAACTTGATCTGAGCGAAGAGAATCCAAAAGGGATAAACCGGCTGGTCTCCCTTTTTCCCCGAACGATGCAATAAAAACCCACGGGTCCGGTGCCGGCAGGGTTGATTCAGGAAGGGCCAGTATGACCCGGTCAAGGCCGATGGCAAAACCTACCGCGGGAGTGGGACCCCCCCCCAACGTTTCAAACAAACCATCGTATCGTCCTCCGGCGCCGATTGCATTTTGAGCCCCGAGCGCGGAGCATGAGACCTCGAAGGTCGTCATGGAATAGTAGTCCAGCCCCCTTACGAGCCGGGGATTGATGGAATAAGGAACGGCTAAGGTTTGTAATCCCTGCAATACCAGGTCGAAGTGATCCCTGGAGGACGGGGAAAGAAAATCCGTCAGGTACGGAGCATCTGTCGTGGCTTCACGACAGTGAGGGACTTTGCAATCCAAGGCTCGAAGAGCGTTGGCATCCAGTCGTCTCCGGCAATTTTCACAAAGCAGGTCAACCTTTGTCTTAAGAAAGGCAACCAACTCCGTTTTATATGCCTGGCGGTCCGTAAGAATGCCCAGGGAATTGAGTTCCAAGGAAAGGCCGGGTAACTGGAGCGATGAAAAATATCTCCAGAGCAGCGTAATAACCTCGACGTCGGCCGAGGGTTCGGCACTGCCGACAAACTCTACCCCGAACTGGTGAAATTGCCGTAAACGACCGGCCTGCGGTCGCTCGTGGCGAAACATCGGGCCGATGTAATAGAGTTTTCTCGAGGACTGGTAGGTCTTCAGCCCCCGTTCAATAAACGCGCGGACGACACCCGCGGTTCCTTCGGGGCGAAGCGTCAATGAAGTTCCATCCTTGTCGGGGAAGGTATACATTTCCTTTTCGACAATATCGGTAGTGCCCCCGATGCTGTGAACATAGAGATCCGTTTTTTCAAAAACGGGAATCCGGATTTCCTGAAAGCCAAACGCGTGGGCCAACGCATGCGCGGTTTGTTCCACCACGCTCCACTTGGGCATTTGGTCCGGGGTAATATCCTTGATGCCTTTAATGCCTCGAATCACCGTAGGGTTCCTTTGCTCATGAGAGGGATGAGGGCATGTCGACTATAGAAGGGGGCCTTCAGGGAGTCAACGGAATGAACGGCCGTGGGGAATCGTGGCGAAAAAACCTGATTTGACAGGCAAGACACGGGAAATTACAATCATTTCTTTAATCCTGTGTCGGAAAGAGGGTACTTACCATGTCCATGACGTATCGACAGCCGTCGAATCTCAAAAGAAAACGTGACCATGGGTTTCGAAAGCGAATGAGCACCAAGAACGGGAGAAAAGTGCTTGCCCGCCGTCGCCGAAAAGGCCGCCAACGCCTTACCGTATCCGATGAGTGACGTTCCCTCGCGGTGCCCGCCGTTATTCTTGAAAAAAAAAGAGGACTTCGAGCGAGTCAAACGGGAAGGCCAGCGCATCACGACGCAATTCTTTAACGTGGTCTCCTGCCGGTCTTGTCTCGGGAATACCCGGGTCGGAATTGTGGTGGGGCGTCGGCTGGGCAAAGCGGTTGTGCGGAACAGAGGGAAACGCATTTTTCGGGAATTGGTGAGGCAGACGTACCAGTGTCTTTTGAAGGGCCAGGACATTGTGATCTTTCCCAAACGGCCGTCGCTGACGCTCAACCATCAACGCCTCTACGAAACATGGATAACGACCCTTATGAGCCAGGGGCTCATGTTTTCCCCTAACCCCCCTGCCCCCCTTATCAGGGGGGTGTAAGATAGATGCGAAAAATAGCGTTGTGGCTCATCGTCGTCTACCAGAAAATCGTGTCTCCGTATTTGGGGCCTCAGTGCCGCTTTGCACCAACCTGCTCATGCTATACCAGTGAAGCGATCACCCGTCATGGCCTGCTTCGAGGCGTGTTGTTAGGGGTGTGCCGGCTTCTGAAGTGCCATCCCTTCCATCCGGGCGGGATTGACCCCGTTCCCTGATCGGCTGCCCAAAAGGGTCTTTCGACGAATGAGAGAGCCTGCCCCGGACGCGATCCGGGGGTGAGGGCTTCCACTGGACTAAGTAAACGACGCAAAAGGCTGTATGGAAAAACGGATCCTCATCTTCCTTCTTCTTTCGTTCGCCATCATTTTCAGCTTCGACTTTATTCTGAAAGAACTGGGGCTGATGCCCGAACCTCAACCCGTTGAGGAAGGGCAAGAGGCCTTTCCCATGGGAGACCAGACCCTGCCTCCCACCGGCGGTATGCAGGACGCCTCGTCCGAGCTTCGTGCCCATGACGGCGAAACGGCACCCATCGAGACCCACCTGGCAGAAGTCGAGACTCCGCTGTACCGGGTCACGTTCACGAACCGGGGCGCGCAGGTTCAAAGCTGGAAACTGAAACAGTATCTGACCCAGGACGAAGACGACCCCCAACCTATCGAGTTCGTTTACCCGGAAGGCCATTTCGCCGGCCCGGTGTCCATGCAGGTTGAAGATCCGGCCGTCAACGCCCTGCTCAACAACGGCCTGTTTGACGTGAGCCGGGACTTTGAGACGCTCGATGACGCCCATCCCACGGGCCACCTGACCTTTTCCTATCGGAACGACGAAAACGGCCTTCTGGTGGAAAAGGAATTCACCTTTACCTATGACTCCTATCTGGTGGACGTGTCCATTCGCGTCGAAGGCCTTGACGATACCGTCGACGTCTTGTTGGGCACCAATTTCGGAGTGGTGGAATGGGGGCAAGGGTTCATCGGCGCCCTGGGGCCGGCGTGGATGATTGACGGCGCGTTGGAAAAGGAAACCCCGGACCCTGAGATCCGGCGTTCCGGAGACCTTCGCTGGGCCGCCCTCCAGGATAAATATTTTATCAGCGTCATGATTCCCCAGGGTGCCCAAGGGGTTTTTGCGAAAGCGGAAGCCGAACGCGTGGTGACCTCAGGCGTGGAGTTCCCGGTTGACGCGGACGGCAGCCGGCTACGGTTTCAACTCTATGCCGGCCCCAAACAATTCGATCTCATGCGATCGTTGGGCCACGACCTGGAGGATACGATCGATTTCGGCTGGTTTATCTATGGGAGTTGGAGCGTTGTGAAAGCGGTGGCCAAGCCGCTGTTCTACGTGCTTCGCTTTCTGTATGAGTACACCCAGAATTATGGCGTGGCGATTATTCTCTTAACGTGCGGCATCAAGCTGCTGTTCGTGCCCCTGCAATACAAGAGCTACAAATCCATGCAGGGCATGCAAAAAGTTCAACCCCAAATCAAGGCCGTGCAGGCCAAGTTCAAAGACGATCGAGAACGCCTCAACCGGGAGCTGATCAAGTTATACAAAGAGCATAAGGTCAATCCGGTCGGCGGGTGTTTGCCGATGGTGTTACAGATGCCCGTCTTCATCTCGCTGTTTAATATTTTGTACATGACCGTGGATCTTCGGAAAGCACCGTTCATGCTGTGGATTACGGATCTGTCGATCCCGGATCCGTTTTACGTGTTTCCCATTTTGATGGGAGCGTCGATGGTGCTCCAGCAGAAAATGATGCCCACCACCATGGATCCCACTCAAGCCAAAATGATGATGTTGTTGCCGGTGTTTCTGACGTTTCTCTTTTTGAACTTTCCCGCCGGGTTGGTGATCTATTGGCTGACCAATAACGTGTTGACGATCGGGCAGCAGGTGGTGACGGATCGATTTTTTTTAAAAGCCCCGACCGTCAGCCCACCGGCACCGGCCGGTGCCGACTCCTCGACCAAATCCGATAATGGAGAGCCGTCCAAAAAGAAAAAGGGAAAAGCAAAAGAATCGCAAGAACAAGCGAGTGAATAAGCCCACGACCCTTCGACTACGCTCAGGGCAAGGTTTTCTCTGATGGAAAGCTCGGTTGAGGATACCATTTGTGCGATCGCCACTCCCGTCGGGGAAGGGGGAATCGGCATCGTTCGGGTCAGCGGCGCGCACGCCGTTGAAGTAGCCGCTCACGTCGTTCGTCCCCGCAACCGGCAACCCCTGCACCAACTGGAAAGTCACCGCCTGTATTTGAGCGACGTTCTGTATCCGGAATCCCCTCTCCCCCCGGGAGAGGGCCAGGGTGAGGGTTCGAGTCCAAGTCAGGCTGAGGGTCAAGGCTCGGCCATAGACGAAGCCCTGGTCGTCGTCATGCGCAAGCCGCGTTCGTATACGGGCGAAGACGTAGTGGAAATTCAGACCCATGGCGGGGCCTGGATCCTGCAGGCCACCTGCCACGGCCTGATCCGGCACGGGGCCAGACTGGCGCAACCCGGAGAGTTTACCAAGCGAGCGTTTTTAAACGGCCGGTTGGATCTCACCCAGGCAGAAGCGGTGCTCGATACGATTCAAGCCACGACCTCGCGGAGCCTGCAAGCCGCCCAATCCTTGTTGCGCGGGTCCCTCTCAAAAGAAATCGACGCGTTCCGGGAACGACTCATTCGGGTGCTGGCGCACGTGGAAGCCGGGATGGATTTTGCCGAAGAGGATATTACCTTTATCCAAGCGGCTGAAGTGCAACAAGCCTTAACGGACACGCAACGGGCAGTGGTGCGGTTGATCGCGTCCTATGAGGAAGGCCGCATCATTCGGGAAGGCATCAAAGTCGCCATCATCGGCCGCCCCAACGTCGGCAAATCGAGTCTGCTCAACGCGCTGCTGAAACTGGATCGCGCGATCGTATCGGATCAACCCGGGACGACCCGCGACGTCATCGACGAGTCGTTGAACGTCCGGGGCATCCCCCTGCGTTTACTGGATACGGCAGGACTGCGGCCGACGCAGGATGCGATCGAAGGGGAAGGCATTCGTCGAACCGAGGACGCGATTGCAGAAGCCGACGTATTGCTGCTCGTGCTCGACGGCTCCATGGGTGTGACCGACGAAGACCGCGCGGTGTTCGAAACGTATGGCTCCCGAAGACATCTGCTCGTGATGAATAAAATGGACCTCCCCGAATCCCAAGCGTTTTCCCCTCTCCTCCCAGAATCCTCTCTCTCCCCGGGAGAGGGAAAGGGTGAGGGAGTGGGCCTAGGTGAGGGTCCCGCTTCCCTCTCCCCTTGGTGGGAGAGGGCCAGGGTGAGGAGGAAGGAAGAAGGATCAGGCTTTGTCAAAGTATCGGCCAAAACAGGCGAAGGTCTTGATCATTTGACAGCGGTCATTCAAAGTGTCTGCCTTAAAGAAGGACTGGAAGCGACCCCGTCAGTCATGGTGACGCGGCTGCGACATAAGGCGAGCCTGGAGGAAGCGCACCGCTCCATCGAAGAGGCCATGCGTTCGCTTGAAAGAAAAGAATCCGGAGAATGCGTGGCCTTGGATATCCGAGCCGCTCTCGATGCGTTAGGTGAAATCACCGGCGCGGTCAGTACCGAGGACATACTGGACCGGATATTTCAGGATTTTTGCATAGGAAAGTAATGGCTAGGTAATTATATCTATGTCTATTCAACAGGACATCATCGTCATCGGCGGCGGGCACGCCGGGTGCGAGGCCGCGTTGGCCGCGGCCCGGATGGGCTGCCGGGTCCTCTTGCTGACCATCGACCAGGACAAGATCGCGCACATGCCGTGTAATCCCGCAGTGGGCGGCATCGGCAAGGGGCATCTGGTCAAGGAAATCGATGCGTTGGGCGGGGAGATCGGCCGCAACACGGATAAAGCGGGCATTCAATTTCGCATGCTGAATACGAGGAAGGGGCCGGCTGTCAGGGCCACGCGCGTGCAATGCGATAAGGCCTTGTATCGAAAGGCCATGCAGGCCACCCTGGCGCACCAGCCCAACCTTGAAATCGTTTCGGGTACGGCCAACAGCCTTTTGACAAGAGGCGGCGCGATCCGCGGGGTGGTGACTGATTCCGGGGAGACCGTCCACTCAAAGGCGGTCATTATTACGTCAGGCACGTTTTTAAAGGGGTTGATTCATATCGGCATGAGCCATATGCCCGGCGGACGAGGCGGAGAGGCTCCTGCGGAACATCTTTCGGATTGCATGCGGGATTTCGGGTTTGAAGTCGGGCGTTTAAAAACGGGTACGCCTCCACGATTGCATCGGGATACGATTGATTTCGACGTCATGGGTGTGCAGCCCGGCGACGTCCCGCCGCGCCCGTTTTCATTCCGGACGTCGCGCATCACGAACCCGCAAATTTCCTGCCACCTCACGTATACGAATGAACGGACGCATGACATCATCAGCAACAACCTGGACAGATCCCCGATGTACATGGGGGTGATCGATTCCACGGGGCCGCGGTATTGCCCGTCGATCGAGGATAAGGTCGTCCGGTTTCAGGATAAAACGCAACATCAGATCTTTGTGGAACCCGAGGAACTGGATTCCCCGTCTTTTTACCCCAATGGCATCTCGACCAGCCTGCCGGTGGACGTGCAGGCTGCCATGCTGAAGACCATCCCCGGACTTGAACGAGCCACCATGCTGAAGCCCGGCTATGCGATCGAATACGACTACTTTCCCCCGTACCAGCTCCATCAGACGCTGGAAACCAAAAACGTGAAGGGGTTGTATCATGCCGGCCAGATCAACGGGACCTCCGGGTATGAAGAGGCCGCGGCCCAGGGCATCATGGCCGGGATTAATGCGGCCCTACAGGTCAAGGAAGAACCGCCGCTGATCCTGGATCGATCTCAGGCCTATATCGGCGTACTGATCGACGATCTCATCACGAAGGATGCCAGGGAGCCGTACAGGATGTTTACCTCGAGGGCGGAATACCGGCTCTTGTTGCGCGAAGACAATGCCGATCAGCGTCTGATGGAAACAGGGTACCGGCTGGGCCTGGTGTCTGACGATCTGTATGCAAAATTCCAAGAAAAACAACGGCTTGTGGATAAGGAAATGCATCGCCTGTCGCAGACCCGGCTCCCGTGGACGCCGGAACAGGCAGAGCGGTGGAGCCGGATAGAGCACAAATTACCCGATCCCGGCAACACGCTGGCGCAATTACTCAAGCGCCCGGAAGTGAACTACTCCCGATTAATGGAAATAGCCGGTGAAGCGGACCCGGCGAACACGGAAATCGGCGAAGCCGTTGAAATTTCGCTAAAATACGCTGGATATATCAAACGGCAACTCGAACAGATTGAGAAATTTCAGAAGCTGGAAGGGAAAACCATTCCCGCGAACTTCCGGTATGACCAGGTGACCGGGTTTTCAAACGAGGTGGCTGAAAAATTGTCAAAAGTCAGACCAGCCACAGTAGGGCAGGCTTCGAGAATTTCCGGCATGACCCCCGCAGCCATTTCGTTATTGCTCGTTGCATTGGAACGATTCCAGCGGTCGGCGAACGTCGCATAGATAGTCAATCCGTTTCCTGCACGTCCCCATCTGTCATTCCCGACATTTTTAATCGGGAATCCAGAGTCATTTTATGAACAACCAAATAGCGTGCATAGAAAAGTCCCATTCAAGTTGGAATGTCGCTCCTTCCCGAATGTTCCACGTGGAACAATGATGAAAACCGAACAGCTCGCAGAACTCTTTCGGAAAGGGTTTACAGCCATCGGGATGGCCCATGACCAGGCCACAATCGATAAATTTCTGTTTTATTTACAAGAGGTTGTGAAATGGAATACGAAAACGAACCTCACCGGCCACAAAAATGAACAGGAGATGATCGGGAACCTTTTTATCGACTCCCTGGCCTGCACCATGGTTTTTTTGCCGGAAACGGCCTATTCGATTCTCGATATTGGAACCGGTGCCGGGTTTCCCGGGATTCCCATAGGCATCGTCTCCCCTCGACAGGACGTCACCCTGATTGAGCCAAATTTGAAGAAAGTCGCGTTTCTGCATCATATTATCGGTTCCCTTGGCTTGAAAAACATTCGCGTGGAACCGTGTCGGATCGAACAGTTTTCAAAGAAACCTGAATTTCAGGAAAAATTTGACTGGGTGTTCATGAAGGCATTGAGATTCGACGTTGGTTTGGCCTATGTTACCCCGATACTGTCAGAGTCCGGGAAATGTGTGTTTTGCCGGGCCGAACCCCTGCCCCCAGACCTCGCGCTGAAAGGGTTTTCCGTGGTCAATGAAATATCTTACGAATTGCCGTTCGGGTTGGGAAAAAGGATCTTCAGCATTGTAGGCCCTGCATAGCCGGTCTCCAGAAAATTGTTCCACGTGGAACATTGAAGCCCATGATGGATAAAATCGTCGCTATTGCGAATCAAAAAGGCGGGGTCGGAAAGACAACCACCTCCGTAAACCTGGCTGCTGCGCTGGCGTTGTGCGAACAGAAGGTCTTACTGGTCGATATTGACCCGCAAGCCAATGCCACAAGTGGGGTTGGCGTCGAACAGCCGGCACGAACGCTGTATGATTGTTTGTTCAAAGGCATCCCGGCCGCCGATTCGATTATGGCCACTTCAATCTCGCAGCTGGACCTTTTACCGTCCGGTCCGGACCTTGTCGGAGCGGAAATCGAATTGGCCGAGGTCGCCCATCGGGAGGAACGATTAAAGCGTATTCTCTCGACCATTACCAACCAGTATCATTTCATCATTCTGGATTGTCCGCCGGCCCTGGGGCTCCTGACGGTCAATGCGCTGACCGCTGCGAAATCGGTGCTGATCCCGGTTCAATGTGAATATTATGCCATGGAGGGTTTGGGAAGGCTGATGTCGACGATCGAGAGGGTGCGAGGCAGCTTCAACCAGGCCTTATCGATCGAGGGAATACTCTTGACAATGTGTGATGCCCGGCTCACCCTTTCCAGACAAGTCTCGGAGGAAGTCAGAAATTTTTTCCCTGATAAAGTGTATCGATCGATCATACCGAGAAACGTGGCATTGGCCGAAGCCCCAAGCTATGGACGCCCCGGGTTGCTCTACAATTCGGCGTCGATAGGCGCCAAAGCCTATATGGATTTTGCAAAGGAGTTTTTGGCAAATGGAAAAGAAAGCCCTGGGTAAAGGCCTCGCAGCCCTGTTGCCGGAGAGCGAAGCGAAGGAGACCGGGCACACGATTCACATGATTCCCGTGACGCAAATTCAGCCGAACCGGTATCAGCCCAGAAAGACGTTTGTCGAAGAAGAGCTCCGGGAATTGGTGGAATCCATCAAGCAGCACGGGATTCTTCAGCCCGTCCTTGTGCGGCGAACGGGTGAAGATCGCTATGAACTCATTGCAGGGGAACGGCGGTTCCGCGCGGCGACATTGGCGCAACTGCCGGCTGTCCCCGCGGTGATCCGAAAATCAAGCGACGAGGAATCTACGGTATTATCCCTAATTGAAAATATCCAAAGAAGTAATCTGAATCCGGTTGAAGAAGCGAAGGCCTATCGCCGACTGATCGACGAATTTGGGGTGACCCAGGAAGCCGTGGCTGAACGGGTAGGACGCGACCGGGCTTCAGTCGCCAATATCTGTAGAATGCTCTCCTTGCCCACTGAAGTGCAGGGCATGGTGGCCTCCGGGCAATTGACACTGGGGCACGCAAAAGTCATTCTAGGCATAAAAAATGCGGAAGACCAATTGACTCTGGCAAAACGAATTCTTCGCGATCAGCTTTCCGTCAGACAGGTCGAGCAATTGGTCAAGAAAGGGTCCAGGAAGGCGAGCTCTCGCCAAACGGCTGGAAAACCCCTCCATGCGGACCTTGAAGATCGCCTCCGAAAACGTCTAGGAACGAAAGTCGCGATTCGCTCAAAAAAGCAAGGCGGGGAATTGATTCTCAGATATTATTCCGATGTCGATTTGACACGAATTGCGGACGTGATGTTATCGTAAAAATTCAGTAGGCTGAATGGCATATGGTCAATGAGATGGGTGGTCAAAGGTACGAGCCGTTGCTGCAACTATGCAACGAGACGTAAAGATACAACCCGGCAATAAATTTTAGGGGCTGGCATAGAAGGATGTATCATATTTGAGTGTGTGTCAGCCGTCTTTTTAGTTCAGCGACCATTTGCTGGAGAGACTGACGATTGAAACGCCATTCGCATTCTTTAAAGGAGGGACGTGTCATGTTTGAAAGGAATAGCCATTCTGATTCTGATAGGACCGACCAAACCTCAATTCGTGATGATCAATCCAATTCTCAACCTGCCCAAAACACACAAAGAGGGATGGCTCAATTCAATGATGTCAGTGCGTTTGTTGGGGAAAACGTCGAAATCGAGGGAACCATCAATTACAAAGGAATAGTTCGAATCGACGGTCGATTAACAGGAGAAATCCACACCGAGGGAACCTTAATTGTCGGACAAAGTGCGGTCGTCGAGGCCAAAGTCGAAGCCGGGACCGTTGTCTGCCAAGGCAAGCTTGTGGGCGACATCGTGGCCCGTGAAAATATTCAGCTGATGTCCCCGGCCGTGTTGGATGGTTCAGTGAAAACTCCATCCCTCTCTATGGAAGAGGGCGTGTTATTTAATGGGACGTGTGTAATGAGTTCAAAATCTGAGGCGGAGGCAAGCGCGAGCAGTTCAGAAGCCTTCAAGAGATCGCTTTCTGAGGCGGAGGCAAGCGCGAGCAGTTCAGAAGCCGTTCAAGAGATCGCTTGAAAGTTGGGTAACCGAACGGTTGAGACAAGGGAAAAGAAAACCCGTTAACTATTGGGTGAATAGAGGAAAGAACGTATACTGTCCTGCCAACAAACCATACAGTTCCTAAACAGAGGCCCTTTTGGTTTTAAAAAAAGGAGAGGTTTTTTATGTGGGGCAATAAGGGCAATAAAAAAGGGGCAACCATTTTTGAAGAAGACCAATATACCTTTATGGGAAAAGACGTATACTTCAAAGGAAACGCCAATTTCAAAGGTACTGTCCGAATCGACGGACGTTTTGACGGTCACATTGTTGCGGAAAACACTCTCATTATTGGTGAAAGCGGGGCCGTGAAGGGCGAGATCTCCTGTGAAAGCATTATCTGCAGCGGCAAGATCGAAGGAAATGTTATTGCCTCCCAAAAGGTCCAATTGCTGAAACCGGCCGTGCTGATCGGCGGTATTCTTACTCCCTCTTTTTCCATGGAAGAGGGAGTCCTGTTCCATGGCACGTGCGATATGGGCGCCAGCGGGCTTGAAGATATCTCCTCGCAATCCGGCGAGGTAGAAATGATCCACCATGGTCTCTCGGCCAGCTGAAGTCAACACGCAAGAAGCCGACTACGTGATGTCCAAACCAACGGTCCTTCTCGGGATGAGCGGAGGCGTCGATAGCTCAGTCGCAGCATTGCTGCTGACGGAACAGGGCTATGACGTGAAAGGGGTGACGCTGCAAGTATGGGAACATGAAGATGAAAACACGGCGGTGACGAAAAAATGGGAAGAACGTGGCTGCTGCAAAGTCGGCCTGGCTCGGCACGTGGCGCAGCGATTAGGCATTCCACATGAAGTGGTCGATACCCGGGAGACCTTTCGCAAAAACGTGGTGGATGATTTTATTGCCGGTTATTTGGGTGGGACCACCCCCAATCCGTGTGTGCGATGCAATGAACGGGTGAAGTTCGGGAGGTTATACGAACTGGCAAAAGCCCGGGGGGCCGACTTTGTGGCCACGGGTCATTATGCCCGGGTGTTACCGGTCGATGAGGGGGTTGGCTTATTTCGAGGCGCGGATGGCAAAAAGGATCAATCCTATTTTTTGTATAGGCTCTCTGCTTTCTGGCTTCCCCAGATCCTGTTTCCCGTAGGCCATCTTCAGAAAACAGAGGTGTGGAAGCGAGCAGAAGAGTTGGACCTGCCGGCCGATGAAATGAAAGAAAGCCAGGAAATCTGTTTTGTCACCCAGGGCGACTATCGCACGTTTTTAACCGCGGAAGCACCGCAAGCGCTCCGGCCTGGCCCTTTTCTTGATCCGGAGGGCCGAAAAATCGGAGAGCATCGCGGCATTGCCTTTTATACGCCCGGCCAACGAAAGGGGTTGGGGATTGCACTCGGCGAACGCCTCTACGTCAAAGAAGTGAACCCTGAAACAAACGCGGTCGTCTTGGGGCGGGCAGAAGACCTTTCCCGGCAAACGTGTACGGTTCATGATATAAATTGGTTGGGTGACGCCTTGCCTGAGACCCTGGATCACGTGGACATCAAATACCGGTACGCCTCGCCGGCAGTCTCCGGCCGGGTTCAGCAGCACACGGCGGGGACTTTCTCCATAGAATTCCAGGAACCGCAACAAGCCCTGAGTCCCGGCCAGTCGCTGGTCCTGTATCAAGGCGACCACGTGCTGGGCGGCGGGATCATCCAGCAATTCGAACGTCGCCAGATCCAGCCGCCGCCAAGCGAAACTACGAGTTGTTCGGCAACGTGAAAACGCCTGCCGTTGCCAGACGTTGACGGGACGGCTACAAGCGACAACCATTGCAGGATTTTTCAAGTAAGCCGTTTTTCCCTTTGTGTTTTCCTGACATTTTGCTATATTTTCCGCATAACCATGAGCTTTAACGCCCTGAAATACGTTGAAGAATTAGAGCAGGCCGGGTTTACGGATGAACAGGCCAAGGCCCAAATCCGGATTCTTCAAGACGTGGTCGAATCCGAGCTGGCCACCAAGCGTGACATCCGAGAGCTTGAGCTTCGGATTACGGAACAGATGACAGCCATGGAATTGACCTTAACCAAACGAGTAGGGTTGATGATCGTGTCGACGGCCACGGTCCTGTTTGGGGGCTTGGTGGCCGCCATGAAATTCTTTTCCCCTCAGTGAGGCGAGTCAGTAAGTTATAAAAAGAGATGCCTTCAGAGAAGCTGGCGTGAGTGAGGAAAAAGCCACCGAGGCTGCCAAAGCTATTGCTGATTTTGATACACGCTTCGCTAAACTCGAGGCTGATCTTCTGGTTTTGAAATGGATGGTTGGACTGGTTATCGTTGCTGAGGTATTGCCCCTTCTGAAATCTCTTTTCACGTAATCGCTGTGAACTACTCGCCCAGGCTGCCTGAGTTGTTTCATATGGCCTGAACCCCCGTCGGTGTATAGGTTCAGAAACATATGGCACTCCTTGACCCAGGAGGAGTCACCATGCACATCCACCATCTCGGCTACCGGATCCGGGGGTTCTATCGAGTAGCCAATCTGGGCTATCGTTGGGACATGATACCCAACGAAGCTCACCACCGACTCAAGATTCTGACGTTCTGGGCCACCCATGGCCCGGCGGCGACCCAGGATGCCTATGCGGTCAGCCGCCGGACGCTCGCGCGCTGGAAACACACGTTGACCCAGGCCGGCGGTCAGCCCGCCGCCTTGGCCGCCCGCTCCCGTGCCCCCCACCGACGGCGCCAGCCCCACAGCCCGCCCGCACTGAACCAGGAGATCCGGCGTCTGCGCACCACCTTCCCTAACCTCGGGAAGGCCAAACTCCACGTCCTGCTGGCCCCGTGGTGTGAGGCCCACGGCCTCGCCCTGCCCAGTGTCTCCACCATTGGGCGCCTGATCGCCCGTGCGCCCGACAAGATGCGGCACGCCCCCGTCCGCTTGACGGCGCGGGGCCAGCCTAAACCCGTCGTGCGGCCGCGCAAAGCGCGGAAACCCCGCGGCCACTCCGCCCCGCCCCTCGAGGTGTTCGCCTGTGATACCGTCGTCCGGCTCCAGGCGGGCCTCCGCCGCTACTTGTTCCCCTTTCTCGATCCCCACTCGCGCTTCGCGGTCGCCGTGGCCACGCCCCCCGCGTCCAGCCGCCAGGCGACCCGCGCGCTGGAGGCCTTGTGCCAGGTGCTGCCACGCCCCCCGCGGGTCGTGCTCTCCGACAACGGCTCGGAATTCCTGGGCCACTTCCAGCAGCGGTTGGAGGCGCGCGGCATCACGCACTGGTGGACCTATCCCCGTTCCCCGAAAATGAATGCCCATGTAGAACGGTTCAACCGGACCATTCAGGAACAGTTCGTGGACTATCATGAGGACTTGCTGTTCGACGACGTGGCCCTGTTCAACCAACAATTGGCCGACTGGTTGATCGCGTATAACACCGTCTTACCCCACCATAGCCTTGGCCGCCAATCTCCGGTACAATTCCTCCTTCACCATCAACCCGAGTGCCAAATGTGGTGGACCCATACAGTCGGTTGACACCCGGATTCTCACATGATACCGTTCGTCGGTTTTTTGCGCGACCAGCGCAAGCACCGGGATTTTGTCTTTTTCTTCACAACTGATTCATGATGAAAAATGCCATAGCACGGCGATATGCCCAGGCGTTTTATCGCCTGTTACGCCATGAGGACCTGGCGGCTGCTCAGGACGGGTTGCAGGCCCTGTCTCAGGCGTTGAGGGACTCTGCTGCGTTTAAGCACGTCCTGGCCTCGCCGGTGTTTACCCTGGACGAAAAGCTCCAAGTCCTCACCACGTTGTGTGAGCGGACGGGCTGCCCGCCGCTGATGGGACGATTCTGCGAGCAATTGTTGAAAAAAAATCGGATAGGGTTCTTGCCGGAAATTGCCGAGGCCTTCAGGGGATTAATGATCCGGCAAAGCGGCAAGCAACAGATCGTCGTCGTCTCGGCTCAACCGGTTGACGACAACATGAAACAGGATATTCTCGCGCAGTTAGGCGCCACGGCGAAGAGGGATGTGGAGGTGGACTTTCAATTCGACCCTTCCTTACTGTCAGGCGTCCAAATAAAAATCGGGAGTAAAGTCTATGACAGTACGGTCAGGGGCCGACTCCACAAGATGCGGGCTCAATTGGTAAAGGGGTAAGGCATGCAGATCAAGGCGGAAGAAATCAGTTCGATTATTCAGGATAAAATCAAGGGCTTCGATCAGCGTGTCGATGTGACGGAGACCGGCTACGTCATTCAGGTGGGTGACGGCATTGCCAAAGTCTATGGACTCGAAGGCGCCATGGCCGGGGAATTGTTGGAGTTTCCCGGGGACGTGTTCGGGGTGGCGCTGAATCTTGAAGAAGACAGCGTCGGGGCCGTGCTGATGGGATCGGACACCGGCATTAAAGAAGGCGACTCGGTCAAACGAACGGGCCGGATTGCCGAAGTGCCCGTGGGCGAGGCGCTCGTCGGACGGGTGGTCGATGCGATGGGGCAACCCATCGACGGGAAAGGCCCGATTCAAACGACAGAGACCCGGTTGATTGAAGTCCGTGCCCCCGGCGTGGTGGAACGTCAATCCGTCAATGAGCCGTTGCAAACCGGCTTGAAAGCGATCGACGCCATGATTCCCATTGGCCGCGGGCAACGGGAGTTGATCATCGGCGATCGACAAACCGGCAAGACGGCGATTGCCGTGGATACCATCATCAACCAAAAGGGGCTCGACGTCTTTTGCATCTACGTCGCAATCGGCCAGAAGCGGTCAACGGTGGCCCGTGTGGTGAAGACGCTCGAAGACCATGGTGCCATGGCCTTCACCACCGTCGTGTCGGCCACGGCCAGTGACGCGGCGCCGCTCCAGTTCTTTGCCCCCTATGCCGGGGTGTCGATGGGTGAATATTTCCGTGACAACGGGAAACATGCCCTCATTATCTATGACGATCTGTCCAAACACGCCGTGGCCTATCGACAATTATCCTTGTTGCTCCGCCGGCCGCCGGGTCGAGAGGCGTTTCCGGGTGATGTGTTCTTCGTGCATTCCCGGTTGTTGGAGCGTGCCGCCAAATTGAGTAAAGAGAAGGGATCGGGGAGTCTGACCGCCCTGCCCATTATCGAAACACAAGCCGGCGACGTATCGGCTTATATTCCCACCAACGTGATTTCCATTACCGACGGGCAAATTTATTTGGCCGGTGACTTGTTTTATTCGGGAATTCGTCCGGCCATCAACGTGGGGTTGTCGGTGTCCCGCGTGGGTGGGGCGGCCCAAATCAAAACCATGAAACAGGTGGCCGGGACCCTTCGACTCGATTTGGCCCAATATCGGGAAATGGCCGCGTTTGCGCAATTCGGTAGTGAATTGGATAAAGCCACGCAGGCCCAGTTGGCTCGAGGCGCGCGCATGGTCGAAATGCTCAAACAGGAACAGTACAAACCCATGTCGGTGGCGGATCAGGTGTTGTCGATTTTTGCCGGGGTCCATGGGTTTGTCGATGACGTGCCCGTGAATAAGGTGCGTGAATTTGAAGAAGGCCTGTTGGCGTACGTCAAAGAACGGCATCCGAAACTGCGGGAAGACATCGTCGCCAAAAAGAAGATCGACGACGAATTCGGCGGGCAACTGAAGCAGGTCATTGCCGACTATAAAAAGACGAAACAATTCTGATCGAATCATCGCGATAATTCTCTATGCCAAGTTTACAAAGCCTGAGACGGAAGATCGCTTCCGTAAAAAATACCCAGAAAATCACCAAAGCCATGAAAATGGTCGCGGCGGCCAAGCTCAAGCGGGCCCAGGACCGCATTCTCTCGTCCCGCCCGTACGCGCATGAGCTTCGGGACGTCGTGGGTCATCTTGCGGAACGGACGAGCCGGATCTCGCATCCTCTGTTGCACAAACGCGAGGGACACAAAACCGAATTGCTCGTGATCACGAGTGACCGGGGGCTGTGCGGGGCCTTTAACACCAATATTCTCCGGCAGGCCTCGGAGTTCCTCAAGGAACATGCGGAGCAGGGCGAACAGGTGAGCGTGTCCGTGGCCGGGAGAAAAGGCTGTGATTTTTTCCGAAGGCGCACGTGGACGATCCGGCAGGAATGGCCGGGCATCTTCGATCGCTTGAGTTTCGAGCACGCCCTGGATATGGGGCAGGATATCATTCAACACTACAACGACGGCACGTTTGATCAACTGTACGTGGTCTACAACGAATTCAAATCCGTGATGCAGCAACGCGTGGTGGTCGAGAAACTGTTGCCGATCGAATCATTGGATGAAGACGCTTCCCGGGCTAGTCCTGAGCGGAGCGAAGGAACTGCCAGGGCCGTGGGCGCCTATTTGTTCGAGCCGGACGAGCACGAGTTGCTCGACACCCTGCTGCCGAAACATTTTCAAGTGCAGGCATTTCGCGTGTTATTGGAATCGGCGGCGGCTGAACAAGCCGCGCGGATGACCGCGATGGATGGGGCGACCAGGAACGCGGGAGAACTGATTCAGAAAGTCACGTTGTTTTACAATAAAACCCGGCAGGCCGCGATTACAAAAGAGTTGATGGACATCGTCGGTGGAGCGGAGGCGTTGAAGTGACCGCGACGCAGGAACGCCATGAGGGGGAAGAGAGCCGAACAACAGCGAGATCCATTGACTCGTTCAGGATAACAAGCGGTCATTCTGAGCGAAGAGAAGAATCTCTCTCTCAATAACGAGAGGTTTCCCTCAGGGCAGGGCTTTTCAACAGCTTGGAGAAAGGGAGTCATCAGGTGAGTACCGAAACAGGAAAAGTCATTCAGGTCATCGGGCCCGTGGTCGACGTGGAGTTTCCCCCGGGGCATCTGCCCAACATTTATAACGCGCTCAAGATTACGCGTGACGCCGACAGCCAGACCGGACAGAGTGCCGCGGAATTGACCATGGAAGTCGCCCAGCATTTGGGAGAAAACCGGGTGCGTGCCGTTGCGATGTCCTCCACGGACGGATTCGTGCGCGGGCTGGAAGTCCGTGATTCGGGTGGGCCCATCTCGGTTCCAGTCGGCCGTGAGACGCTTGGTCGGGTCATCAACGTGTTGGGCGAGCCTGTCGATGGGTTCGGTCCGATTTCCGCCAAGAAAACGTATTCCATTCATCGGTCAGCCCCAGCCCTCGAAGAGCAGGAAACCAGGACCGAAGTGTTGGAGACCGGCATTAAAGTGGTTGACCTGTTGGAACCCTATGCCAAAGGCGGCAAAGTGGGCCTGTTCGGTGGCGCCGGTGTGGGCAAAACCGTGATTATCATGGAACTGATCAACAACATCGCCCTGCATCATGGTGGATTTTCCGTGTTTGCGGGGGTCGGCGAGAGAACGCGTGAAGGGAATGACCTGTGGCATGAAATGCAGGATTCCAAAGTCATCGATCCCACCGACTACACCAAGTCGAAAGCGGCGCTGGTGTATGGACAAATGAATGAACCGCCTGGCGCGAGGCTCCGGGTCGGGCTCACCGGGTTGACCATTGCCGAATATTTTCGGGATGAAGAAAACCAGGACGTGCTCCTGTTTATCGACAACATTTTCCGGTTCACGCAAGCCGGCTCGGAAGTGTCGGCCTTGTTGGGCCGCATGCCGTCGGCCGTGGGGTATCAGCCGACCCTGGGGACGGAGATGGGGACCCTGCAAGAGCGGATTACGTCGACCAAGAAAGGGTCGATCACCTCGGTCCAGGCGATTTACGTGCCGGCCGACGATCTCACGGACCCTGCGCCCGCCACCACGTTCGCCCACCTGGATGCCACGACCGTGTTGTCCCGGCAATTGGCGGAGCTGGGCATTTACCCGGCGGTGGACCCGCTCGATTCCACGTCGAGGATTCTCGATCCCCACGTGCTCGGGGAAGAGCACTATAACGTCGTGCAACAGGTCCAAGTGACCTTGCAGCGGTACAAAGACTTGCAGGATATCATTGCCATTCTCGGTATGGATGAGTTGTCCGAAGAAGACAAACAGACCGTCACGCGCGCGCGAAAGCTGCAACGCTTCCTGTCTCAGCCGTTCCACGTGGCCGAAGCCTTCACGGGCACGCCGGGGAAATACGTGAAACTCAAAGATACCGTCCGGAGCTTCAAGGAAATCGTCGACGGCAAGCATGACGATTTGCCGGAACAGGCGTTTTACATGGTCGGAGCGATCGAAGAAGCCATCGAAAAGGCGGAGAAACTGGGATACAAACGATAATGGCGGATACAGGCAAACCCGTCCCCTCGGGAAAACTCCTGTTGGAAGTGGTGACACCGGATAAACTCCTGGTGAGTGAATACGTGGACCAGATCTCCGCGCCCGGAACGGAAGGCGACTTTGGGGTGTTGCCCGGCCATTGTCATTTTCTGACGACCCTTCGGATCGGCGAACTGCACTATCGTATTGGAGAAGCCGAGCATTACATGTCGGTGTTGTGGGGATTCGCCGACGTGACGCCCCACAAGGTCACCATCCTTGCAGAGATCGCCGAGAAGGCGGAAGATATCGACGTCGAACGAGCCCAGGCCTCCGTGGCCCAGGCTGAAGAACGTCTTGAGCGCGGCGGGCTCCCGTCGGAAGTCGAAGAGGCCAGGGTAAGTTTGGAAAAAGCGCGACTTCGACAAAAAGTGGCCGAACGGCTCCAGAAGCAAGTGCACGCGTAACCCACCCTTCCCGTATGCGTCCATGCCGCACGTTGAAACGCGGACCGAGATTGTCGTTTCCCCTGGCGAAAGCCCCAAACGCCTGGACCATTTTTTAGCCAACCGCGACCCCGATTTCTCTCGAACGACTCTCCAGCGATTGATCCTCGACGGCCATATCACCGTCGACGGTCAGGTCACCAAGCCCAGTCACAAAATCAAACCCGGCGACGTCATCGTGCTCAGGGTCCCCAGGGCCGAGCCTCTCATGATGGAGCCCGAGCCTATTCCCCTTGAAATTCTCTATGAAGATGACGCACTGTTGGTCTTGAATAAACAAGCCGGACTGGTGGTCCATCCGGCCCCAGGCAATTGGTCGGGCACCCTGGTCAATGCCTTGTTGCACCACTTCAAAACCGAGACGGGGTCGTTCTCCACCATTGGAGGAAAGGAACGGCCGGGGATGGTGCACCGGTTGGACAAAAACACCACGGGCGTCATGGTCGTGGCCAAACAGGATCAGGCGCATGCGTACCTGGTCAACCAGTTTAAGCGCCATACCATTAACAGGGTCTATGAAGCGTTGATCTGGGGGGTCCCGAAAAAAGCCCAAGGGGTGATTGACTTGGCCATCGGGCGAGATACCAAAGACCGGAAAAAATTTTCCACGCGGACGGCCCGTCCCAAGGCGTCGGCAACGAAATACCGCGTGACGGAACGGTTTGAAAAACTGGCGGCCCACGTGGAGCTCTTTCCGCAAACCGGCCGGACCCATCAACTGCGCGTGCATTTATCGGCGATCGGGTGTCCGATCCTGGGAGATCCGACGTATGGAGGAAAGAAGGTGGATGCGGTCCGCGACGTCGCCATTCCTCGCGTCATGCTTCACGCGAAAGTGCTGGGATTTCTCCACCCGATCTCGCAACAGGCCATGAATTTTGTCGCCCCCCTGCCGGCTGATATGGCAGAGATCGTGAGCCAATTACGAGGCAGGAGCGCGCGCGGCACAACGGACTTGGGAGAGGAACAAGGGCGATGACCGCAAAAAAAGAAATGGACACCGCACAAGTGCTGGATACCTTTGGAGAATTGATCGCGGCGGTGGCCGCGTTGGCCGCGAAAGTGCCGGCAACGTCGTTCATGGCGATTCCCGGAGGGATCCGCCCCACCGAAGAAGCCCTCGACACATATGAAATGGTCGTCTACCGGTTTCGAGATCAAGCCGGGCTGCCGTTTCGGGTCCTCTACCGTTTTTTCATGGATTCGGTCGAGGCCTTTGAAGCCGGGCGGATCTTCGATGCCGTGCCGACCCTGCTTCAGGCGATAGAGCAGTTGGTGGATCTGCACAAAGAAGAAAAAGTCTGTTTCAGTTCCACAGAGCAGGATCGCATTCGCGAGTTTCAACAACGCCTGGAAAAAATTCTCCCGGAAGCCAGCAAGCCGGAAGTGGATCTTCCCACCCCGGAGACCTATTAACCCACTCCACGCAGCAGCTTCTCCAAATCTTGAGAAGAAGATAGCCGACGATACCCCGAAGCTGTCATTCCTGTATGTGTTCAGTAATTCGTTGACAATTTCCACCGCCTCCTTCTGTGCCTCAGTTCCCCTCCTTTGTAAGGAGGGGTGAGGGGAGGTAGAGTAGCGGCCGCATCTCATGCGGCTTTGTCCGGGCACTGTCTTCCGGAGCCTTAGCCCCCTTCTTGGTGCAGGATCTTCTCCAAATTCTCCCGTGATGGAGCAAACCAGTATGAACTCGTGACCGGTTTGGAATAGCGGATAAGCTGGTCGGAAACGCCGTCGCCCGACGCGCCGAACATACGCTCCAGCAGGACCTGAAACCGGTAAAGCTCACAGGCGAAGGCGAGGAAATACAAGCCATGCTCTTCGACCGTTCCGTAGGGCGCACTCCGCCGGACAATCTTCAAGGCCTTCCCGTTTTCTTTGTAATCGGTCCGGCTCACGTGTGAAGTCGGCGGCATGGCCTCGCCTTCCAGTTCAATGCTGTCAGGCTTGGTCCGGCCCACGACCTGCTCCTGTTCGGACCGGGAAAGGGTATTGAAGGTGGGGAGATTGTGCACCCACTGCTGGGACAACACAAAACTCCCTCCTTCACCCGTCTGCCCTTCGGGGATCAGCGCCGCCTCACGAGCCTTGTCCTCTTTGGGGTTCGCGGTCCCGTCAATGAATCCGATCAGGTCTCGGGAATCCAGGTATTGAAACCCGGCCAATTCGAGTCTGAGGGCTCCCACCGTTCGCATGAACGAATGGATGGCCAGCACAATCTGCATATTCACGTCACGGCGATTGCTCTGGATCCAAAACAGGAGATCCCGTTGCGTTGAAGGAACGGAATAGCCATCCACTCCTGAAAGAGCCGCAAAGGCTCGCAGCCCCTCGGGGCACCACGCGGGGTTCAACCGGTCCCAAGCGTCCTTGCCGAATGCGACGACCGTCTCGGATGGTTCCCCTCCTTTGACAGCCAATGCCGACTGGACAGCGCGTCGGATATCCTGCGTCGGGGCATCAGGCTGAAGCTGGTATTCCAGGTAATAAAAATGCGTATTGCCTTCGGTAAAAATCCCAGCCTGAGGTGACGACGTCATGTTCGATTCCTTCCTCTCTCAGATCATCCAGTATTCATTCTATCAATTTTATTCGGCAAACGTCGTTCGTGGCGTCCCGGGTTGACAGACCATTGAAAATAGGTGAAAAAGACGGTCGGAAGCGCCCGTAGCTCAATGGATAGAGCATCAGACTTCGGATCTGAGGGTTGGGGGTTCGAGTCCCTCCGGGCGCGCCAGTTCATTTGAAAACCAAGGAGAGATCGAGTGCTGGCAGCGGGCCCTGAGGAACCGTCTCCTGCCGGTAAACTCCTGCCCTTTGATCTGAACAATCGAGAATCGACTTATAAATTGACTCGATACTCATTGAATAGGCAGCAAAGTATTTGGTAGATTCTTTACAATGAGGCAGAAGATACCTTTCAGACCTGAAGCCCTATAATGGCATCACAGCCAAAAGCCCCTTCCTATTCCCACCCCCCCGTTCGAGAAGCCATCATTGATATTCAAATAGATGCGCTTCCTGAAGAGTCGCTTCCAAAACTAAAAGACTGTGGCACTGAGTTCGACTCTCTCTACCCTAAGACAAAAACTCAGTATCTGGGTAAGATCTCCATGAAGGTTTCTGATACTGACGTGACATCGGAACAAGACCGGCAACTTTTTGGTTATAGTTTCCACTCCTCAGATGAAAACAGATGCGTTCAATTGAGACTTAATGGTTTTACTTTCAATCTCCTCAAGCCGGATCCTGCGGCAGCATGGCCTGGTTGGAATGTTCTACGGGATGAAGCTCGAAGGGTATGGGATCAATACATAATGGTAACGAATACGGCTGAAATCAGACGTCTTGCAGTTCGTTACATCAATCAGATTGTTATTCCTGGAGGTGAAATAGAACTCCTTGATTATTTTACTGAACCACCGAGAATTCCAGTTGGACTTCCCCAACGTCTAAACCGTTATTTTAGTCGTATAGAGATTAACAATTCTGATCCGGAAGCCTTTATTATTATTACACAAGCCCCAGCACCTCAAGAGTACCAAAATCAACCAACTTTTACCCTTGATATTGATGTTATAAGAGAACAACGCATGCCACTAGACAGTTTTGATTTGTGGAGTACCCTCGATCGCTTCCGTGAGTTGAAGAATACTGTCTTTGAGGCAAGTTTACATCCAAGAGCCAAAAACCTTTTTGAACCGGAGGAAAAAATCGGATGAGTATTGGAATATTGTTAGAAAGGGCGCCGACTTCTAACACTTTGGGAAAAGGCGTCGGTGTGGATTCAACTCAGTTGTGGGAAACTGAGAAAGAAGTGTCTCTTCATGCCACTCAACCGATTTCATCAGGTGGTTGGAAACGGCTGCTCGCGGACGAGGCTTTTGAAATTTATATCGAATGTTCAGAGCCTGGTTGGGATGGGTATGATGCCGCGCCACTTTCCAAAGACTCCTTTTTCCATGCAAGTAGCTTTATCGACCTGATTCCGGTCTGGGCGCCACGACCCGACCTTGTTCCATCTCCAGATGGGTGGATCTCTTTTGAATGGCGGTCACTCATGAATCGAATTTTGTCTGTTACTCCGGAGAACAGAGTCTTGATCTATGCGGCAGCATTGGGTCCCCAAAATGTGCATTATGGGAGAGTTTCTTTGGAAGAATATCGAGAAAAATTACCATCTAATATAACCAGAATATTGTCTGAGTATTTTTGAAATGAAAGAACTTCCTTCTGATGTCGCTCCCGAGGAGCGCATTACCCGGTATATTCTAAATAGAAGGCACATCAAGGCCGAAAAGGGCGAAGTTAAGGTTGATGCGTTTCTGCCAACCAACCCTAAACCGGAACAGACAGAACGGCAAACTTCCGTTTACCGTACTATAAATTGTGAAGAAACGGAGATTTGGTCCATCGGTGCTGAACATGTCGAAAATCCTGGAAAAAAACGTTTTGTCCTTGCAAGAGGCGATCTCTTGGCACAAACGGTATACAGCCAGAATTTACGTATAGTTCCACATCTTTTTCCACATCCCCGTCACGCCAATATTGTCAATTGGCCTAATGAAGAGAGCAGCGTACATCGAAAAGCGAAAGCATTATTGTTGGCTCAAAAATCGAGTCTTATTGTTAGACCTTCGACCCAATAAAGTCACTCCCACTCTCCACCTTTGATCCTGCGGCGGCGCACGTTGCGGCGCTTCGAGTTATACTTTACGCCCTTGATCTCCAGGACGACGACACTTTCGACATCCAGCCGCAGGGTCGGGTCGCGATAAGTAGGTGGCTCGATGTCTTCCTCGTCTTCATCCCACGGTAGTGCTGAGTGGAATACACCCACGGGTCTGAGGTCAAGAGAGTTCTCGAGTGTCTCAGTTGGTGCTACCTTTTCGGGTGGATCAGGCGGCACGGTCTCGAAAACGGTGATGTCGCCGTCTGCATGGTCTTCGCCTCTGATGTGACTGAAGAAGGTCAGCTTGGTTTCCTTGGGTAAACCTAAAAAGGTCACGTCGGCTTCCTTGGGTAACTCATATGGTTCTACACCGCAAGCGTGGTTGAACAGCACCACGTTGGGCCGGTACCATCGGTTTGCGATGAGTGGAAGACGACCCCGTCCAGCCGTGGCTCCACTTTGTGGGCCAAGTACTCGGCCACGGCTTGCGTGACGAGGTATTCGAATGCTTCATCTCCTGGCATGACGGGTCGGCTCATCTCGCGGACCAGTCGCTCAAGGAAAGACGCGCGCCCTAAGCACCGGGCGTAGTCAGGATCGAAAAGGCTTCCTTCCACGTAGATTTTCGTCAGGGAATCGAAGTCCAGGAGCCGCAACGGTCGTAGAACCTCGAATTTAGCCACCACTACATGACTACCTACGGGAGCGCGAGCCTCGGCCACGCACGTGTCCTCATCCAGAGCGCCGTAGAAAACCGGAATGCCTGCGGCGTTCATCCTCCCGCCCTTGGCAAGCCGCGACGTCGGCGGGCCAATTTCGTGGACCGGTGCGCCGAGGATAGCCTTGAGTTCCTTGGTTGATTGTGCCGTACGCGCCCGCCAGAGGAAGCGGCCTTCGTCGTCCGGAGTAATCTCGCGAATGACGGGTTGTTCGTCAAAGGTCTTAAGAGTGCTCAGGTCTCCGAATATGCTCCTCAGTGCGTTTTCTGCAGAGTTGCTGAAGAACCGCGAACGGGAACGTATCTCAGTACGAAACGCATCCCAGGTTTCGAGAAAGCCCCACTCATCGGGGCGGTGCTCCTCATAATGGGCATCGCTGTCGTAAGGATTTTCCGCGCCGTCCGTCATGGCCTCATATTCATGGGGCTTGGATAGCAACGCTCTCACGTCGTCGGCAATTTCTTCATCCAGACCAGCCATGTTGGCGATCAAGTCGACTACGGGATAACTCGACCGCCTCCATGGAGTCTCATTGAGCGTGAGTCTAAAGTGTTCTTGCAGCACCTCGTGGATGCGCTCAGCCAGCTTCTTTAACGTCAGTGACTTATGCCTCTTGCCGCAGTAACCGCACAGTCCGCGATTGCCTTTTTCTTTAACCTCATCGGCCAGGAACGAATCGCCAATGCAGTCATGACAGACGCGAACGGTATCGTTTTCTTGTGTCATCACCTCAGGCGCTTCCTTGCCTGGTATTGCATGAAAAAATAACCGTCTGCTTCCATAACGTATTATGGTTCAGATAGATAACCGGTACTCTCAGGTGAGTTTTAATAACAGTTTAATCTTTGCACGAATTTGGTTCACAACGTCATGACTTGCCTTACCCTTTTTCTGCGCATGACGCACCGTCCAGTCAAGACTCTTGACTTGGTCGGCCAGTGCAACCCCTTGTATGGTTTTATGCTGAAGTTCAACCTCAAAAGGAAAGCCTTTGGCCCGACTGGTGAGCGGAACACAGACCAGGAGCTTGGTTTTACTATTATAGAGCTTTGGTGACAGCACGAGGGCCGGTCGATGCCCTGCTTGCTCATGTCCTGCTGATGGATCAAAATCCAACCAGATAATATCGCCGGTGTCTGGCACATATGGTAATGACATTAGAGTAATTCATTTCCTACAGGTGAACCAAAATCTATTTCATGGTGGACGTTTTCCGGCGTGATTTGCGCCAGTAATGCATCAAGATTATCCGCTTCGATAGCAGGATCAAGCACGATTTTCCGGCCTTCCACACGAACTTCGACACGCTGTTCAATACCGACCTGGGCTGCATGCATGACCTTGGCAGGAAGGCGGACCGCCGCGCTGTTTCCCCATTTTTTCACAGTAATCTGCATAGCAATCACTCCCGTTAATGTATAAACATCAGTAGATACATTCTTTTAACAGTCAATCCAGGCACATTTCAACATTCCGGCTGAACCCATATCATGGAACAGGCAAAAAATGAAAAAGTTTTCAGTTGACGTTCTTAGCGGAAAGCAAAAGCGTTTTTGCCTACGGGTGTTGCTTCATTTTTTTACAAAGAAGTCGGTCTCGAACGGATCGTCCGTTTTTGGAACTCGGCGTTTTGGAGCAGGGAGTCAGACGCTTATCTAATGGATTGATTTTTTCAGGCCCATTCTTTGTATTCTTGTCGTCAAGGTTGTTGGGGGGATACCGAGTAACTCTGCGGCTCCATTATTTCCGAAAATTTTCCAGTTCGTGCTTTTTAAGGCATTGAGAATGTTTTGGCGTTCGAATTGTTTGATGTCATCAAACGTTAGAACTGCGCCAGAGGCATTCATTGAAAGGAAAGCGCCAATGGACCGGATAGAGAAATCCCTGGACATCACCATTTATCCTCCCGAAGTCCAAGGAGTTGGAGAATTCGATGGCGGGAGGATCACCGAAATCAAGCCTCTGGGGTTTCCGGGAGAAGGTCCCGGTGTTCCCCATACGGGCCCCCTGTTTTACTGGGCCTGGGCGACGGCCAAGGGTTACGGGAAAATCGGACTCCATCCTCATCGGGCTTTTGAAATCATGAGCTATGCCCTCGAAGGAGAGATCGGCCATTACGATACCATGGGCAATCGAAGCCGGGTGAAAGCCGGCGGCGCGCAGGTGATGCAGACGGGTTCCGGCGTCTCTCATGAAGAGGAAACGGTCGGCGATCATAACGAATTGTTTCAAATCTGGTTCGAGCCAAATCTGAAGAAAACCGTACACCAGACACCGACGTATGCTGAATTTCGCCATGAAGACTTTCCCATTGTGGTTCGTGACGGGGTGACCCTTAAACACGTCATTGGGAACGGCGCACCGGTATCGATCTTGGCGGAAGTGGCTATGCAGGACATTCTCATTCCACCAAGCCATCGTTACCAGCGCGAACTTTCCGCAAACCGCACGTTGGCCATGGTGGTCATCAATGGAAAAGGAAACCTGATAGCTGAGGCTCATTCAGAAAAACATGATCTCGAGCCAAGATATTTTGCGGTCGTTCACACCGGGAATAACGAGTCGATCTCCATTCAAGCGGCGCAAACCGTTCCTCTTCGTATCGCCATGATCGAGGTCCCGGCCGAGGTGGATTACCCATTATACAGAGAACAATGACGTTGATAGATCTTGTCTCGGGCAGGGTGTCGCAAAAGTCCGCAGAGCGTTGATCTTTCTCGCTTGCCGCCGCATTTCGCCGGCATCATGCTACGCCTGTATGCTCAAAAGCCTATCTGTGGCGTGACGCTGCCGGTGTGACAGAACCGTCCCCTCCTGCTTATTGACACCACAACCCCGTTTGCTATGATAACGGTGATCATGGAGAAAGGGGAGAAAAACTGAACTTCATCCTCAACACGTTTTCGTTCTTGATCTGGGGCGTGCTGGTGATGTGGATGTGCGCCGGCTTCACCATGCTGGAGTCCGGGTCGGTCCGCACCAAGAACGCGTCCGTCATCTGTCTGAAAAACATCGGTTTGTATGCGATTGCAGGCCTTGCCTACTACGCGGTCGGCTACAACCTGATGTACGTGGACGTCGGGTCCTGGATCGGCTCCTTCAAATTTTTCTACGGTCCTTCCGCTCAGGAAATCGCCTTGCTCAAAGGCGATGCGTCCATGGCAGAAGCGGTAGCCGAGACTGGCCACGCCGTCATGTCGAATTGGTTTTTTCAGATGGTGTTCGTAGCGACCACGGCCTCCATCGTGTCGGGAGCCCTGGCCGAACGGGTCAAACTCTGGTCGTTCTTCCTGTTTACGTTGCTCCTCACCGCGTTCATTTATCCCATTGTTGGCGCTTGGACGTGGGGTGGCGGCTGGCTCAATCAGATGGGGTTCAAGGACTTTGCCGGTTCGACCATCGTGCATTCCACCGGCGGATGGGCGGCACTGGCTGGTGCTATTGTGGTCGGGCCACGACTCAGGAAGTTCCGGGCAGACGGGACCGTCAAGCCGACCCCCCCGTCGAACGTCCCCGTGGTGACCCTCGGGATATTCATCCTCTGGCTGGGCTGGTTCGGGTTCAACGGGGGCTCGCAACTGGCGCTGGCCGGGGTGAGCGATGCCGTGGCCATCAGCATCATCCTGGTGAATACGAATCTGGCGGCGGCGGCCGGTGTGATGGCGGCAATCTCCGTGTCCAGACCCATTTTGGGGAGACATGACCTGTTTGCCGGGCTCAACGGGGCGATTGCCGGGCTGGTGTCGATTACCGCGGGGCCTGATATCGTTGAGCATCACTGGGCGATCATCATCGGGGCGGTTGGCGGGGTGCTGTGTACGGCGGGAATCAAACTCCTGGAAGTCGTGAAGGTTGACGACGTCGTCGGGGCGATTCCGGCCCACCTCATGGCCGGGATCTGGGGCACGCTGGCCGTGTGTATCATGGCGGGCGGCAATGTGGGCGTCCAACTTATCGGGATCCTGGCGGTGGGCGCGTTCGTGTTTGGCACCTCCTGGATCCTGTGGATGGTCATCGACATGACCATCAAGGCGCGGGTCTCGCAGCGTGTGGAGGAACTCGGCCAGGACGTGGCGGAACTGGGCATCGAGGCGTATCCCGAATTCCTGGTGATTCCCGATCCTGACGATGTCGATGATCTCAAGCTAAAGAAGTAGGGGCATCCTCTTTTACCCCGGTCCCCGGATCAATCCCCGATTAGATCCCCGCTAAAGCCTGCGGGGACAAGCGTCGAGGACAGGGTCCGGGGCAGGCTCTCTCCCTCCAATTCCCTGCATCTCAAAGCCGCCGATAGTTCCTCTTTGAGAGGAACAGCCACGGAAGTCTACACTTCGAACATCTTCTTTCGTTCAAGCTGTTCCTTCAGGCGGAAGGGAACGCATTTTTTCAGCGACTTCCGGCGCTGGGTGTCTGGCTGGTAAGGATCGGGGCCATGATCGACGCAATCATCATCATCAGCTATTTCGTCATCATTCTGGCAATTGGCCTTTGGTCACGGCGCAGGGCCAAGGACGTCTCCATCAACGAGTATTTCCTCAGCTCGAACAGCCTGCGCTGGCCCAGCATCGCCATGTCCACCATCGGCACGAACATTCATGCCGGTCACTTCCTGGGCATGATGGGGTCGGCCTACCTGTACGGCCTCGCCCAAGCCAATTTAGAGATCAATGCGATTTTCGGCATTCTCGTGGCCGCGTTCCTGTTCGTCCCCCTCTATCTGAAATACAAGGTCATCACTATCTCCCAGTTTTTTGAACGGACATTCGGCCCCCGGGTTGCGCTCACGTACTCTCTCTTGAGCATGGTGCTCTTTGCCACCCTGTACGTGGGGTCTACGCTGTTTTGGGGGGCCTATGCGGTCAATGCCGTGTTTGGGGAGCAACTGCGCTTCATCAGCGACGACCCCATGATACGGGTGGCGGCGTTGCTCGTCGGGTTAGGCACGTTCTCGGCGACCTACACGCTCTTGGGTGGGCTCACGGCCGTCGTGCGCACGGACGTGTTCCAGTTTATCCTGTTGCTGCTGGGCGGGGTCATACTCCTTGTTCTCTCGGTGAATGCCGTAGGAGGATGGACACAGCTGTACGAAAAACCCCCGCACTTGATGCACCTCCACCTTCCCGCGGATCATTCGACGTTGCCGTGGACGGCCATTTTCAGCATGCTGCTGCTCAACCTCAACTACTGGGGCTGCAATCAGGTCATCCTCCAGCGAGCCCTGGCCGCCAAAAATTTACGAGAAGCCCAGATCGGGCTCCTGGTGGGCGGTGTACTCAAATACGTCATGGCCGCGATCATCATTCTCCCCGGGGTGGCCCTGGCCGGCATGTTGATCGACCGTCCGCTTCAGGACCCCGACCAGAGTTACATCGTCCTGATCGATACCCTCCTCCCGACAGGCTTGAGGGGCATCATTCTTGTGGGGTTGTTTGCCTCGCTCATGAGTTCCGTGGATTCCATGTTCAATTCGCTGGCGACCTTGTGGTCCATCGACGTGTACAAACGGCATCTCAACCCGGCGGCGGACGATCACACGGTCGTGCGGGTCGGCAAGGTGGCCATCCTGGTATGCCTGGTCACCGGAATCCTGTTCGGGTTCTTGCAACTGTATGTCAAATACCAGGACCCCGGCTTTGCCCTCACCCATTGGTTCAACGACATGTCGTACTATATTAAAAACGGATTTGTGGTGCTCATCAGTGCCGCGGTGTTCCTGATCAAGCCATCGCCCCGGCTCGTGTTCTACGCGCTCTTCTTGAGTATGGCGATTTCACTGGGATTGCAATTTGCGTTTCCCGGTTTGGCGTACTTCAACCGCGCCTTGTATACGATCTTGCTCACCTTTGCCTTTGTGGCGGCTCCCACCGTGGCGAAAAACGGTTGGCGGATCAGCATAAAGGATCTCGTCCAAACCGCCAGCCCCACAATCGGATACGGTGCCCTCGCCCTCGCCCTGTCCCTAATGTTGGTCCACGTGGTACTGCACTGAACCCACCCGCTCCCCCTTCCGTCATTCCTGCGAAAGCAGGAATCCAGGGTCTTCGTCTTTCGTAGTTTTTCCCCTCTCCCCCATCGCGGGAGAGGGCAGGGTGAGGGGGCCTTAGGCTTGCCCCGGACTTGATCCGGGGTAGAGGCCCGGCAAACTGCGAGGCCGCCACTCGGAGCCGGTCGCGACCCGACGTGCCCCGAACGAATCCGTCCATTGTGAGAAAGACGGTTTTTCGGTATAACTTCCAGAAGAAGGACAACCACAGGGGGTTGTCCCTACTCGTCGGGCTCGTTGGCAAATGCGACTCCCATGGTGAAAGGAACGACGATGGTACACCGACTCGGAGTGTTCATGCTGGTTCTGCTGGTCCCCTCCCTGTGTCTTGCCGAGATTCAAACCAAGACGATTCCCTATCAACACGGCGACCTGCCACTCGAAGGGTTTTTGGCATGGGATGATGCCCGAACGGGAAAACGACCGGGCGTCCTGGTAGTGCACGAATGGTGGGGATTGAATGAGTACGCCCGCGACCGGGCCCGGCAACTCGCAGGACTCGGATATGTAGCCTTTGCCGTGGACATGTATGGAAAAGGCCAAGTCACCACCCATCCGGACCAGGCAGGAACCTGGATGAAGCAGGTCCAGGCTGACGTGAAACAATGGCAAGCTCGAGCCCTCAAAGGGTTGGCCGTGCTGCGGAGCCAGGACATGGTCGATCCGCAACGCGTTGCGGCGATCGGCTACTGCTTCGGCGGGGCCACGGTGCTTCAATTAGCCTATAGCGGGGCCGACGTGAAGGGCGTGGTGAGCTTTCACGGCGCACTCCCGTTGCCGGCCGGTCTGCAAGCCCAAAGCGCCAAAGCGAAAATCCTCATTGCCCACGGCAATGCCGATCCGTTTCTCAACGAAGAACACGTTCGCAAATTTCGCCATGCGTTGGATGCCGCGAACCTCGATTGGCACATGGTGGTATACGCCGGGGCACGGCACAGTTTCACCAACCCCGGTGCGGATGCCCACGGCATAGACGCCTTGAAATACGATCGACAAGCCGACGAGCGGTCCTGGAAACACATGCAACTCTTTTTTGGAGAACTCTTTCAGGGCTCCTAGCGGGTGCCTCACCCGCCCGAGGCCATTGCTCATTTGAACCGGCTTAACCCGAGCGCTCCCTGTCCCCATGGATTTATTTGACATCCTCGCCATCGTGCTCACGCTGACCGCCGGCTTCTCGTATCTCAACTACCGGTTCATTCGCTTACCCGTCACCATCGGCGTGATGGTGATCGCCCTGGTCGCTTCTCTCCTGCTGCACGGGATCGATCTCCTGGGGTATCACGTGGAGGCCCAGGCAGCCGGGTGGCTTGAATCCATCGACTTCAATAAGACCCTGCTGCACGGCATGTTGAGTTTTTTACTCTTTGCCGGAGCCTTGCACGTCAATCTCAACGACCTGTTCAACCAGAAATGGGCCATTGGATCCTTAGCCACAATCGGCATCCTGCTCTCCACGGTTTTGGTGGGCACCTTCACCTATGGGGTGCTGGCCCTGATCGGCATTCCGCTGTCCTACCTCACCTGTCTGGTGTTCGGGGCCCTGATCTCACCGACCGATCCCATCGCCGTCCTGAGCCTATTGAAAAACGCCGGCGCCCCCAAGAGCCTGGAAGTGAAGATTACGGGCGAATCGCTCTTTAACGATGGCGTGGCGGTCGTGGTCTTTTTAGTCCTGGCCGAAGTGGCGGCCGGGACGCATGAGCCCACCATTGGCTACGTGGCAGGGTTATTCGCGCAAGAAGCCGTGGGCGGAGTCGTCTTTGGACTGGGGCTGGGCTATCTCGCCTATTGGCTCCTGAAAAGTATCGACCAGTATCAGATCGAAGTCCTGATCACCCTGGCGCTCGTCACCGGCGGCTATGCCCTGGCGGGCGCGTTGCACCTCTCCGGTCCCATCGCCGTCGTGGTGGCAGGCCTGATGGTGGGCAATCAAGGTCGTGTGCTGGCGATGTCGGACAAAACCCGTGAACACCTGGACACGTTTTGGGAGCTGATCGACGAAATCCTGAATGCGGTCCTGTTCGTGCTGATCGGTCTGGAAGTGCTCGTCCTCACGTTTACCCAACACTATCTTCTCGCGAGCGTGCTGATGATTCCGCTCATTCTCCTGTCCCGCCTGCTGGCGATCGGGCTGCCGATCGCGCTGCTGAGCCGCGTACGCTCATTTACGCCCGGGGCCGTGTGGCTGATGACGTGGGGCGGGTTACGGGGCGGCATCAGCGTGGCCCTGGCCCTGTCATTGGCGGCCGGACCGGACCGCGACGTCATCGTGGCCATGACCTACGTCGTCGTGGTGTTCTCCATCGTGGTCCAAGGCCTGACCATGGAAAAACTCGTGAAATACCTCGTCCCGCGTTGAGTGAAAGAAACAAATTCTCTCACAAAAACTGAGGAGGGACAGAACCATGGCCATGCACAATCCCCCCCATCCGGGAGGCATCATAAGACGACAGTGCCTCGAACCGCTCGGCTTATCCGTGACACGGGCTGCAGAAGGGCTCGGCGTCACGCGTCAAACCCTCTCCGAGCTCGTCAATGAGAACGCCGGAGTGTCCATCGACATGGCCATTCGTCTGTCCAAGGCATTCGGCTCCACCCCGGAGACGTGGCTTGGCATGCAGATGGCCTATGATCTCTGGCAGGCCCGCGACCGCGTCGATCAGATCACGGTCAGGCAGTTCGAGGTGGCTTGATAAGTGATCATAAGAAACCGACTACCGTAGGGGCCGACCCCGGGGTGTCCCGAACAGGTCACAACCGACAACTGCCTTGAAAACGCTTTTCCTTCCGTGTAGCTTGACCAAGTTGGTCATAAAGGAGGGAAACCTTATGGGTAGGTCTCGTCAAGCCAAGCAGACCGGTTCGACGCTGTTTCACGGCTGGAAGTTGGGAGAGGCCAAAGCGAAGTTCAGCGATGTCGTCCGTCTGGCTGCCTCTGGCCAGCCGCAACGTGTGACGGTTCGCGGGAAGGAGACGGTCGTCATCGTTGAGGCGTCAGAGTTCGAACGTCTTCGTGCGCGGGGAACATCGGCCAGCCTGCATGATCTGTTGTCTCAATCCCCCCTGAACCGCTTGGAGTTCGGCGATGAGGGTGTGCAGAGTCCGGTCCGTGAGGTCGAGTTGTGAATGGTTGGCTGCTCGACACCAACGTCGTATCCGAGTTGCGCAAGACCCGGCCCAACCGCCGAGTGAAGACGTGGTCCGATGCGCAAGCGGCGGATAGCTTCTTTCTCAGCAGCGTCACACTTGCCGCGATCCGTTTCGGGATCGAGCACCAAACAGACCCCATGCTTCGCGAGGAACTCGAAACCTGGCTTGCTCACCGGCTAAGACCCTGGTTTGCCGGGCGTATCCTGCCCGTGGACGAGGAAGTGATCCTGGAATGGCGCCGAATGGTCGCGCGGGGTAGAGAAAAGGCCGTGACGTTCAGCCAACCGGATCTCTTTATCGCCGCGACCGCGCAAGTGCATTCCCTGACGCTTTGTACCCGTAACGAGAAGGACTTTCGCAAGGCCAACATCAAGGTCTTCAATCCTTGGTCTGGCTGATTTCTAGTGCCCTGTACCGACCTCCGCACCTTTCGGTGAATCTGCGCCAAGGCAATCATTGCCTCGGCCTCATTGAAGCTACGGCGTGCTGTGGGAGGCTGATTGCTCAAGACGCTCGGCCAGCCAAACTTTAATAATGGATTGGCGCGTCACGCCGAGTCGACCGGCTTCCTTATCAAGAGAATCGATCATCCAAACGGGAAAATCAACGTTGACTCTTTTCTGTTCTTGCAGGGGTCTGCGGGCTTTTGATACATCCAACACATGAGAGACGTCTTTGCCTTCATCAAAGTCTGAATCAAATTTCTTGGCTTTCATAGATCAATACCTCCTCTCCGCGAGATCGGCGAACGGAAATAATTCGGATACGGCTGCCTCTCGGCGTGACAATGGCTGACCAGTGTTTGCCCTTGATGCGGCCTATGATCAAAAACCTAGTTTCATCCTCTGTTTTTGCCTGGATTTCAACGACACGGGGATCATTCCACAGAGCTTGGGCTTGCCCGAAGTCAATCCCATGTTTTTTCAGATTAATCCGACTTTTCCGTTCGTCGAACTCAAAAGCAATCATAGTATAGAAAATATACCATTATAGCGTTCTGTGCAAAGATTGGCATTTGGGGCTTGAACCCATTCGGACTCACGCATTTTCCGCAACGGAAAGCATGGATACGTACACCATCCATTTAAATCTCGCGATGCTGGCCGCGGGGTTTTGGGTGCCGGCCGGCATCTGGCTCATGCTCAACAGGCACGCGTTAACGGTGCTGGCATCCATACCGGTCCAAGACGATCACCCGTTCCCCACCGTCTCGATCGTCATCCCGGCTCGCAACGAAGAACGAAACCTGGAACAGGCCCTGGAATCGGTCCTGGCCTTGGACTATCCGGACCTGGAGATCATCGTGGTCAATGACCGGTCGACCGACGGCACGGGAGAGATTCTCGAAAAAATGGCGAAGCGGGACCCGCGCCTCACCGTGGTGCCGATAGCAAGCTTGCCGGCCGGCTGGATCGGAAAGCCGTACGCGTTACACATGGGCGCGCAACACGCCCAAGGCGAATTCATCCTGTTCACCGATGCGGATATCGTGTTTCATCCGTTCGCGCTCCGAAAAGCCATGGCCCACGTGCAGGCGCACCGATTCGATCATGTGACGTTGATTCCGCAAGACACCATGCCAGGGTTTTTCCTGAGAACGCTGTCCGCCACCTTTGGGATCTTCATGTTTATCATCTTCAAACCGTGGAAAGCCCGAAATCCGAGGAGCCGGTGCTACATGGGCGTCGGGGCGTTTAATCTGATCCGAACGTCGGTCTATCGGGCCCTGGGCGGTCATCAACCGGTGGCCCTGCGGCCGGATGACGATCTCAAATTCGGAAAGCTGGTAAAGGACCACGGCTACAGGCAGGACGTACTGAACGGGAGGGGGATGGTCACGGTGGAATGGTACCGGTCGGTAGGGGAACTCATCGACGGCCTCATGAAAAATATGTTTGCGGGAATGGAGTACCGCGTCTCGTTGGTGATCGCGGCGACGCTTGCCGCCCTGCTTATTCATATCTGGCCGTGGATCGGAATGTGGATTGCCGAGGGATGGCCCCAAGCCTGGTACGCCGTGACCGTGGTCATGATGGTCGGCAGCTTTGGTGTCGCCATGGCCCCGTTCGGGGTGAAATTCTGGCAAGGCCTGTTGCTTCCCGTCACCATTTGCCTGTTGGTCTATATCCAATGCCGTTCGATGGCCCTGGCGCTCTGGCGGGGCGGCATCGTCTGGCGAGGCACCTTTTACGAATTACGTCAACTGAAAAAAGGGAATAGGGCCGCCTTAGAAAACCCTCGCCCCTGGAGGGAGAGGGCAGGGTGAGGGGGCATGACAGGGACAGATCTGTCGGGTTACGCTGCGCTAACCCGACCTACTGACCTGGAAGGAGACGCCATAAGGCATGTCCCGGGCTTTGACCCGGGATGGCGCAGCGACACGAGAAGGGAAGGACGGGATTGGCGCGCTGGTTAAGCCGGAGTGTATACTGTCGGGATGAGGAACCGTTCTGCCTGGCAACGTGACGTCGAAAAGCCGGCGTCCGTGGAATGTGAAAAAGAAACCGTAGGTCGGGTTAGCGTAGCGTAACCCGACAACCAACTCAGAAAAGAAGTGAAATCGTGAAGCGATCCGCATGGGGAGTGATTGTGGGGGTGTCGATCCTGACCGCCGCAGGGGTCTTGGCCGCGTCGGCACCGTTCAGGATTCAAATGGAATCCTGGTCTCCGTATTTCACCCCGGCAGCCGCCACCGTGACGGCCGGCAGCGCGATTCGTTGGGAGAATCCCACCGGCACGTATCACACCATCACCCATGATGGATGCCTGGGACCCGGCGTGTGCGCCTTCGATTCCGGTTCCATCGGCCCCGATGGCACGTTTGAAATAGCGGGGCTTCCTCCCGGTCTGTATTCGTACCACTGCACGCTGCATCCGATCATGCGTGGGACGGTGGTCATCGTGGATGCGGAGCAATCCTCGGAAATTTAACGACCCCCGCCTTCCAAAAATCCATGGGATTCCCCTTGACTCAGGCACCCGTATTTATATGATGAAACAGGATCGAGAAAGCAAAAGAATGAACGGGGAAAACAGTGGAATCGATGGTTGAACTACGACGGCTTGGGAAAACGTTCGGGCCGATCGTCGCGGTGGACGACGTATCGTTTACGGTCGGCCAAGGCGAGGTGCTGGGGTTTTTAGGGCCCAACGGCGCGGGAAAATCCACGACCATGAAAATGATTACGGGGTTTCTGACCCCGACCAGGGGCACCGTCAAGGTCAACGGCTTCGATGTGCAGGAGCTGCCGCTCGAAGCCAAAAAAAGCCTGGGGTATCTGCCGGAAGGAGCCCCGGCCTATGGGGAGATGACACCGCTGAATTTTCTGGTGTTCATCGGCGAAATGCGCGGCTTTCGTGGAGCGGAATTGCAGCGCCGGGTGGCGGAGACCATGGAAAAGGTAAATCTCGAGGGGGTGGCGCATCAGCCCATTGACACCCTCTCCAAGGGATTCAAACGGCGGGTGGGCCTGGCCCAGGCCATAATGCATGATCCGTCCGTATTGATTCTCGACGAACCGACCGACGGGCTCGACCCCAACCAAAAACATGAAGTGCGCGGGCTCATCAAAACCATGGCGCGGGACAAGGCCATTATACTGTCCACGCACGTCTTGGAAGAAGTCCACGCGGTGTGTACGCGCGCCATGATCATCGCCAAGGGCAAAGTGATCACCGATGGCACGCCGGCCGAGTTGGAAGCCCGGTCCCGCTGGCACAATGCGGTACTCCTTCGACTGCGCGGGCCGCTCCCCGATGGCGTGCAGGCGATGCTGGAAGGCGTGCCCGGCGTCAAGAGAGCCGAAGTCATCGACGAGGGCCAGGCGGAGCAGGCATATCGGATCCTGCCGAAAGACGGGCAACCGATCATCAGCGCGGTCAGCCGGTGCGCGCACCGGCAGAACTGGGACGTGGTCGAATTGTCCGTGGACCGGGGTCACCTGGACGAAGTGTTTCGCTCGTTGACCATGCCCACCCAGGCCCTCACGTAGGCAAGGCTAGAGTCCATGAGCAGAATCGGCGTCATATTCAAACGGGAACTGATCGGGTACTTTGCAACGCCGATTGCGGCGGTGTTCATCATCATCTTCCTGATGCTGGCGGGAGCCTTCACCTTCTACCTGGGTGACTTTTTCGCCCGTGGCCAGGCAGACCTCATCCCCTTTTTCGACTTTCACCCGTGGCTCTATCTGGTCCTGATCCCGGCCCTGGCCATGCGGCTCTGGGCGGAAGAGCGGCGAGGAGGCACCATCGAATTGCTGTTCACGCTGCCCGTGACCTTATGGGAAGCCGTGGTGGGCAAATTTCTGGCGGCGTGGTGCTTTACGGGCATTGCGCTCGCGCTGACCTTTCCCATGTGGGTGACCGTGAATATCCTGGGGGAGCCGGATAACGGCGTGATTCTCGCAAGCTACCTCGGCAGCTTTTTCATGGCGGGCGGCTTTATGGCGATCGGCTCATGCGTGTCGGCCCTCACCAAAAACCAGGTCATCGCCTTTGTGATCAGTGTAGTGGTCGGGTTGGGGTTCGTCCTCAGCGGCTACCCCATGGTGCTGGACGTGTTCAGCGGGTGGGCCCCGCCATTCTTCCTGGAACTCATCAGCTCGTTCAGTTTCCTGACACACTTCAACGCCCTGAGTCGCGGAGTCATCGACGTGCGCGACCTGGTCTATTTCCTCTCGCTCATCGGCGTGTGGTTATTTGCCACGGCACTCGTGCTGGAATGGAAGAAAGCCGAATGAAGGATCGAACCCCATGAATATCCGGCTGTTGACGGGAAGCGGATTGGCCGTCGCGGTAGTGATGTTTTTCACGGTAAACGTCCTGAGTCACGTGGCCTTTCGATCGGCCCGCGTCGATCTCACGGAACAACAGCTCTATACCCTCACCGAGGGCAGCCGAAACATTCTGCAGGGCCTCGATGAACCGGTGACCCTGCGGGTATACCTGTCGAAGAAACTGGCCGTGGAACTGCCCGGCATTCAGGGCTATACCAACCGGGTACTGGAACTGGTGCAGGAATATGAGCAGGCCGCCGGCGGGAACCTGATCCTGCACGTCATCGACCCCGAGCCCTTTTCAGAAGAAGAAGATCGGGCAGTGGGGTATGGACTCCGGGGCGTACCGCTGGACGCGGGAAACACGCAATTCTATTTTGGACTGGTGGGCACCAACGCCACGGATGACCAGGAACTCATTTCCTTTTTTCAGCAGAGCCGGGAAGAATTTCTCGAATATGATCTCACCAAACTGGTGTACCGGTTAGGCAATCCCAAACAGAAAATCGTAGGCCTGTTGAGCACCCTTCCTCTGGACGGCGGCCCGCAAATGCCGTTTGCCCAGGCCCCGGGCGGAAGCGCCCCCTGGATGATCATGGACAGCATCCGGGAATTGATGGAAGTCAAGGTCCTGGACAAAGCCGTCACGGAAATCCCCGAGGACGTGGACGTGCTCATGGTCGTGCATCCCAAGCAACTCGGCGACCCGACCCTCTATGCCATCGACCAATTCGTGCTGCGAGGCGGCCGCGCCGTGGTCTTTGTGGACCCCCACAGTGAAGCCGACCGCGTGCTACCAAATCCCCAAAACCCCATGGGCATGCAAGCGCCACGCAACTCCGATCTCGGCCGGGTCTTTGACGCCTGGGGCATCGAAGTGGTCGACGAAAAAGTAGTGGGCGATCTCCCTTTGGCCAAAAAAGTGAACTTCCAAAAACAATCCCGCATGATGGTCGCGGACTACCCCGTGTGGATCGACCTGACGCCCCGGCAACTCAATGCCGAAGACGTCGTGACCGCCAAGCTCCCAAACCTCACCATGGCCTCGGCAGGGGTGCTTCGCAAAAAAGAAGACAGCGCGACAGAATGGACGCCCCTGGTGGAAACCGACGACCAGGCCATGCAAATCGAGGCCGCCCGCCTGCGGATGATGCCCGACGTCGAAGGCCTCCTGCGGGACTATCGGCCGGAAGGCGAACCCCTCACGTTGGCCGCACGCCTGACCGGCAAGGTGAAAACAGCCTTCCCGGACGGCAGGCCGGAAGCCGCGGATGCGGACCCCCCGGGAAACCCCAAGGCCGACAAAGCATCGAAACAACCCCCACACCTGGCCGAATCCGCGGACCCCATCAACGTCATCGTGGTAGCGGATACCGACATGCTGCAGGACCGGTTTTGGGTACAAGTCCAAAACTTCCTGGGCCAGCGGATCGGGATTCCCACCTCCGCGAATAACGACTTCGTGACCAATGCCCTGGACAATCTGACCGGCAGTCACGACCTGATCAGCGTCAGGAACCGGGGAAGTTTCTCTCGCCCCTTCACGTTAGTCAGGGCCATTCAACAGGAAGCGGAAATGCAGTTCCGTCAAAAAGAACAGGCCCTGCAACAACGCCTGAAAGAAACCGAACGGAAGATTCAGGAACTGCAGAGCACGAAAGAAGACCAGACCACGGTCATCTTAAGTACCGAACAGGAAGCCGCACTCGACGGGTTCCGGCAGGAGTTGGTGGCGACCAGAAAAGAACTGCGCAACGTGCAACATGAATTGCAGAAAAACATCGAAAGTCTCGAAAACGTCGTGAAGTTTCTCAACATCGGACTCATGCCCCTGGTGATCGCCGTCGGCGGCGTGGTATTCAGCGCCTACACCATGCGCCGCCGTCTCCGTGGCCAGTGAGAAAGTAGATGGTCACTCATTCGTTGACAGAATCAGCGCCTACCCGCACCATAATTGTCATCCTGAACGAAGTGAAGGATCTCGTAGTCTCTGCTTTTCCCCCTCTGTCATCCCCGACTCCGATCGGGGATCCAGAGTCTTTGCCTTTGTTTTTTGTAGTCGTAGCCGCGCCATCTCATGGCGCCGTTTCCTCCCTCTCCCCTAGTCTGAAATTAGGCGAAGCCCCCGACATTTTTAATCGGGGGGACGGGGTGAGGGAGGAAACCATCAACGAATGAGTGGAGTCATCCCAACACCATGACGCTCAAAACCCTCAGCACCCTGGCCGTCATCGCGGCCATCCTGATTGCCGTGACGGTATTCGTCTCCCAACGAAAAGACGCCACGTCCCCACAAACAGGACAACCCGTCTTCCCGGTCTTGAAGACGACCATAAACGACGTGGCTGAAATGCGCATATCGACGCAAAGCGGAACGATCACGGTTCACCAGGAAGACGATTCATGGCGCGTCAAAGAGAAACACGATTACCCGGCAGATCTGGGAAAAGTACGAGAAACCCTCATCGGTCTCGCGGAACTCAAAATACTCGAACCGAAAACCCGAAAACCGGAACACTACGAAAAGCTGGGGGTACAGGACGTGGACGCGGAAGGATCGTTGTCCACGGGCGTGACACTCAAGGATGCGGCGGGAAACACCCTGGCCGAAGTCATCATCGGCAATGATCGACCGGCCAAAGGCAACAGCGAGCAAAAGGAAATGTTTATCCGCAAACCCGGGAACCCGCAGACCTGGCTGGCGATGGGAAAACTCTCGATCGAAAAGAATCCCGGTGAATGGTTGGACAAGGAACTCATCCGGATCGAAACGAAACGAGTGCGGCGCATGCGCGTAATCCACCCGGATGGGACCCGGCTGGTAGTGGAAAAACCCAAGCCGGCGGATCTCGACTATCACATGGTCAATCGACCCGCAGGCCTGGAACTGCAATCGCAATTCACCGTGAACAACGTGGTGTCCACCGTCGCGTCCCTGTCGTTGGACGACGTCAACCCGCGGAGCGAGATCCCGTTCGACCAGCAACCGGTCGTGACCGCCGTGTTCGAAACCTTCGACGGCCTCGAAGGGACGGTGAAAGTGCTTCGAAAAGACGAAAAGGATTACGTGCAAATCTCGGCGGCATTCAAGGCCGGCCTGATCTGGAAACCCGAACCCGAAGAAGCCCCCGAACCAGAAGAAGAACCAGCCCCCCAAGCCGACGGGCAAACCGAACCAAAAGCGCAAGACAAAGAAGACCCCGCCAAACCCGAGCAACCCAGGATAAAACCGGAACCGGAAGTCAAAGCCGAAATCCAAGCCCTGAATAAAAAAGTCGCCGAATGGGTCTACGTCATCCCAAAATTCCGCGCCGAGGCCATCCTCAAAAAACCCCAAGACCTCCTCAAAACATCCGGCAACTAAGACCCCCCCGCCCTCCTCTTCCCCTCCCCCCAATCTGTCATCCTCGACGCTTGTCCCCGACGTTGGTAATCGGGGATCCAGGCAATCTACGAGGATCCAGAGCCTTTGTCTTTTCCTGCCTTCACCTCCACGCCATCTCATGGCGCCCCCCCCGCAAGAACCTCCCCCCTTCTGTCATCCTGAGCAACGCGAAGGATCTCGTCTTTGGTCTTTGCCTTTGTAGTAGTCGTAGGGGCCGCATCTCATGCGGCCCGGCCTCTTTGCTCCCCCGGCGCCTGCGGGCGTGGCTGCGCCCCGGGGCCGAAACCCGCAAGAAGACCCTTGCCCCAAGTACGCCCCAATCTCAGTCGCTGGCTTTGTTAAGCGAAATGTAGAGGTTGCTCAGCTCTCTCAGGAGCCGCAGCACCAGTTTTCGGAGGGTGTTGGGCATTTGGCGAACACAGTGAAGCAAAGCGCGTTCGTCGCCGGTGGGGGCGGGAAAATTCGGGGCCGGCGGCGTCGCTGCGATCTCTCGCATGCGGGAGGGGGCCTTGCCGGTGGCCAGCCATCGCGGGTCTTGTCCCAGCAACTTGGCGAGGGCGAAGAAATGGTCCAATTTAATGTTTTTGGTGAAGCCGTGTTCCCACTGATTGACCGCAGAAGCCGAGATGCGGAGCGCCTTGGCAACATCAGTTTGGGACAAGCCCGCCTCTACCCGGGCGGCTCGAATTCTATCGGTCAAAGTGTTCATAAATGGCTATCAACCTCCTACTTTCAGTATCCCCCACTTTGGTATAAGTATGCTTGATTAGAAAAAATTAACCTATTACTTACGGCTCCCACCCGTCCCGAAACCCCGCAAAACCTCCCCCCTCTGTCATCCTGAGCAACGCGAAGGATCTCGTTTTTTGTCGTTGCCTTTATCTTCATACCCCCGCCATCCCATGGCGCCACCTCAAGGCGCCTGCGGGCGAGGCAGCGCCCCAGTCCCGAATTCGAGTTGGGGGCGAGGACTGTCTGAGCGAAGCGAGTTCCGCAGCCCAAGAAATCGGGACTGGGGCGCTGCCACCCGGAGGGCCACGCCCGGGCGCCAATGGTTTTGGGTCCTTTTGCCGAAACAAAAGGACCTCGTCGTGCGGGGCCGAAACCCCGCAAAACCTCCCCCTCCTCCTTTACCCACCGCCACCACAGCGGCTATAATTTCATCAATCAAAAATGACGATCCCGGTAACACCCAACGACAAGAAAGGAGTCAGCAGCATGAAAAGGATGATGAGCATTCTGATGATGACAATCGTATGCGCCGGCGCCGCGTTTGCCGAAACACTACCCCCGCATACAGCCGAGATCAGCAAGGGAGTGTATAGCTTCGGGAACCCCGCGAATGCCTATTTCTCGATGTTCGTGGTCACGGACGAAGGAGTCATCGCCATTGAATCGGTAAACACCAACCACGCGAAAGACATGGTCGGCGCCATCAAGGCGATCACGGACAAGCCCATTCGATATCTCCTGCACAGCCACAACCACTGGGACCATGCAAGTGGCGGCAAAGTGTTTCACGACGCCGGCGCCACCGTAATGGCCCATGAAGAAGCCTATCGATGGATGAAAGCGAACACCGGACCTGACATGATGGTGCCCGACCAAAGCTGGGCGGGAAAACGAAAAGACATCACCCTGGGCGGCACCGTCCTCGAACTGCACTACTTAGGCATGAACCATGGACTGGGCATGACCGTCTTTCTATTGCCCAAACAACAAATCGCCTACATAGCCGACCTCGTCGACCCGCACGCCGTCCTGTTCAATATTGTGCCGGACTTCAACATCAAAGAATGGGAGCGCTCGTTAAAAGAAATCGAGCAAATGGAATTCGACAAAGCCGTCTATGCGCACAGCGGCAAAGCGCAGCCGTTACTGGGGGGCACCAAGCAGGACGTCACGGACTACATCCAATTCGTCCAGGACCTGCGGGGCGCGATCTATGCGGAATTCAAAAAAGGCACAAACCCGATGACGATCCCGAGTGTCGTCCAGCTACCCAAATACAAAGATTGGTGGATGTACAAAGAATGGCTACCCATGAACGCCTGGCGAATCCTCCTGGACGACTGGATGGGCCCATTCCCCTGGCGACCCGAATAACAAACGCACCCGCGCCATCCCATGCCGCCACCTCAGGGCGCCTGCGGGCGTGGCTGCGCCCCGGTCCCGAATTCGATGTGGGGGCGAGGACTGTCTGAGCGAAGCGAGTTCCGCAGCCCAAGCAAACGGGACCGGGGCAAAGGCCCCCGAAGGGCCACGCCCGGGCGCCCATGGTTTTGGGTCCTTTTGCCGAAACAAAAGGACCTCGGCGTGCGGGGCCGAACCCCCGCAAGACCCTCCCCCTTCCGTCATCCCCGACCCGATCGGGGATCCAGAGCCTGTGTTTTGGTATTTGAAGGGGTTAGAGAGACCTAACGCCGCAAGCCGTGCCAGGCCCTGCGCTTCACGAGACGCGAAGGAGAAAAAGAGACTGACTGGTTGGTTTTCCCCAGTCAATTGTTGATCGAAAAGTCCGGTTTGACTTGGAATAACCGTTCCGGTTCATACGTATTGACAAGTACGACATGTTTTGTATAGTACGCCTCCTATATCACATCAACCTCATTCAATTCGCAGGAGGGTTTCAATGCATTACCGTGTGTATTTGGACGATCAACAGGAATGGCGATGGGTCTTTCGGACGAGCACGTATAAGACCATCGCCGTCTCGAAACGGGGCTATCCGCACAAACGGGAATGCCTGCTATCGATCCTGTTGGTGAAGAACTGGACGCATGCCCCGATCTATGAGGGTGAGGGGCGTCTTCCTCAAGAAGGAGGACTGTGCTAGTCAGTCACCAGCGCTCATCTGGCTGTCCGTGATCGTCCTGTCAGACATCGTTGTGGGAGGCGGCGCTCAACGCCGCCTCCTCTTCACCGCGATCCATTCCAGTGAAAAAAATAAAAGCGTCCCCGCCCTCCCCCCCGCCACCTCATGCCGCTTCTCACCTCTCCCTTTTTCCCCCTTCAGTCATCCCCGCCTTTCCCCCCTCTGTCATCCTGAACGAAGTGAAGGATCTCGTAGTGTCTTAGCAATTGTAGCCGCATCATCTCATGGCGCGATCTACTTCTCGGAGGGGCGAAGGGGAGGGAGAAGGCGGAGATGGCAGGGGTGAGGGGACTCGCCTCACCCCACCCCAACCAACCGTCCGGCCCGGGTGCGCACCAAAAAAAAGAATGAATCAGCGCGCACCACCCCGAAACCGACCGGCCGGCCCGGGCGCGCACAAAAAACAGGCAACCAGCGCGCCCCAAGCTCCGCAGCCACCTCTATCTTTCAGCATCCCCCATTTTGGGATAAGTATGCTGGAAACAAGAAAATAACCATGGAGCGAGTGGCCGTCACGGGTCGCGAACACCGGAGCCTGCGGCACAAAGAAGAGAGTCCGGACACCCGCCCCCTCCAACTGTCATCCCGAAGGAAGCGCCTGTCCTGAGTACGCCCTGAGTTTTGCGAAGGGTCGGTCGAAGGAAGGAATCCGCTATTCCCAAATCCGTCAACCCCGACCCGATCGGGGATCCAGAATCTTTGTGCAGTGGTAGCCGCGGCATCCCTGGTCAAAGCCAGGGACATGCCTCATGCCGCTATTCCCCCTCTTTTGTAAGGAGGGGTGAGGGGAGGTAGAGGCATATGTACCCCAGCATCCCAGGGCGCCTGCGGGCGTGGCAGCGCCCCGGTCCCGAATTCGAGTTGGGGGCGAGGACTGTCTGAGCGAAGCGAGTTCCGCAGCCCAAACAAACGGGACTGGGGCAAAGGCACCCGAAGGGCCACGCCCGGGCGCCAATGGTTTTGGGTCCTTTTGCCGAAACAAAAGGACCGCGTCGCGCGGGGCCGCAACCCCGCAAATATAACCCCGCAAGCCCCTCCCGCACCCCAAGACAACACCAGCGCCGGGCCGGGCGTAGACGGGTCGTGAAGCAATCAACCGGAGAAAGCGAGAGAAGAGGCGACAGGCTAGGCGGCCAGCTCACCGGGGGGCAACAGCGCCTCCGCCTGGTGCGCGATTGACTGCAGCAAGTGCTTCTCAGTGCAGCTGCGGGAGAGCACCCGTAACCCGACAAACTGGCTCAGCAAGGCCCGCGCGGTCGAAGTCGGCATCACCGACGGCGCAATCTCGCCGCGGGCTTGGCCTTGGACGACCAGTTTGCAAAAGAAGGTGTGCTTCAGGTGGACGAAAGCCTCGCGGACGATCGCCGCCACCTCCAGGGACGTATTGACCAGAAAACACCCATCGCGGGCCCCATGGTCAATCACCGGAGTGACGGCATCCTGGAAAAAGCGAAGGATGGCGTGGCGGGGGGAAAACGTCGTCGCCAGCGCGCGGGTCTCGGCCCGGCGGATGCCGGCGTATCGGCGCAACACCGTGAGGAAGAGGGCGCGTTTGCCACCGAACGCGTTATACAGACTGGTGCGCAGGATCTGCATACGGTCCAGAAGATCGTTTAAGGACGTGGCCTCATAGCCACGGGACCAGAACGCCTGCATGGCCTGGTCCAGAGCCACGTCGACGTCGAATTCCTTGTGTCTGGGCATGATGGCTCCTCGTTGGGTAAGAAAAAATGCGGTCACCATAACGGAACGGCCTCAGGACAAGCAAGCAAGGTTGACCGACGATGAGAAAACAAAGCAAGGGGAAGACGGCGAAAGCCTCCGCGGTCAGTCCGAGCAACGCGAGGAATCCCGTCGTTGTCTTTGGTCGTTATAGCCCCGCCATCACATGGCGCCACCTCAAGGCGCCTGCGGGCGTGGCTGCGCCCCAGTGCCGAATCTGAATGTACGGCGAGGACTGTCTGAGCAAAGCGAGTTCCGCAGCCCAAACAAACGGGACTGGGGCAAAGGCCCCCGAAGGGCCACGCCCGGGCGCCCATGGTTTTGGGTCCTTTTGCCGAAACCCCGCAAGCCCCTGCTCAAAAAAGGAGGCAGGCCAAAGCCATGACCGTCTGGATCACTTGGGTGGTTCACCTTTCGCCCGCGCATCGTCAACAAACTGCGGCAGCGCGAAGGTGTACATCAAAAACAGGTGGGTAAAATCTCTCATCTGTGTGGCGCCCATCTCGTCATAGGCTTCTTCCTCATACGCCGCCACCGTGCCGGCATCACGGAGACACACAGCCAATTCCCGCACTTCGGGCGTAATCCGATGCTGCTCGGCCAGCAACGCAATGCGGTCCTTCAATCGTTTCCCTGTCTCATCAGGCGCCAGGTGTTTGGTGGCTCGTTCAAGCACTCGCCGAAACATCATGCCGGCACTCGTAAAATTTCGGCGCTGCAAGTTCTTTTCGGCCTCGATATAATCGTTCGCGATAGCCTCCGGCAACGCATACGGGGCCTCGATATTTTGGGGCGCCGGATACATGGCGCGGACAATATATCCACAATCTTGTGGATCGCCGCGATAACTATGTGGCGTTGGGGCAATGTGGCTGGATTCAGAAAATTCGACCACAATCCCCTTCTCACACTTTCGACAGACAAAGAACGTGTTCCAGTACAGAATTTTCTCATTCTGGACGACTTCCTTGTCCCCATGAGAACTGAAAGCCACCTTTTCCGTATGGCAATGCGGACAAGTCGAAACGAATTCAGCCATCACAAGCCTCCCAAAAAACATGTAAGTCGCCGGCAAACCAGGATAACCCCCACCCCAGCCGCCCCGTCAGCCAAGAATACCACACAAGAAAATCTTTTGTGCACCACCAAGCCTCTCCTTCCCCCCCTCCGTCATCCTCGCCCTTCCCCCTCCTTCTGTCATCCCGGACTTGATCCGGGATCCAGCGTCGTTGCCTTTAGCAGTTGTCTTTGGTCTTTGCCTTTCGTAGTTCTAACGCACCATCCCATGGTGCCACCCCAGGGCGCCTGCAGGCGTAGCTGCGCCCCGGTCCTGACCTCCCCCTCCCCCCTTCGCGCGGCCTTGCGCGTACCGTATGAACTGTTGAGGAAAGTACGCGACTCGCCGGCGGTGACTTAAGCGTCGTTTAGCGATTGCGATTTACCGCTCCGCGTAGTATGTTTCTGCCATGCTCCGGTCATGGCGCAACACGGCGAGCCGCAAAATCTGGGAAGGAGAACGGCCGAGCCGCTTCCGTAGTCTGGATGTTGATATGGCCATCGATTTGTTGCTGGCGCTGAATGCCGCCGAAACGCTCCGAGACCTGAGTCCACTCAAAAGCGTTGGGCTACACAAACTGAAGGGTGAACGCAAAGGTCAATGGGCCATGACCGTAAACGGACCCTGGCGTATTTGCTTCGAGTTTCGTAAAGGCGACGCTTTCAATATCGAGATTGTCGACTACCACAGAGGATAAAACCATGCACCCTATTGCACACCCCGGCAGATTGTTGAAGCGCGAGCTTGAGGCGCGCAACTTGAGCGCCAATCGGTTGGCCTTAGCCCTCGGCGTGCCCTCTGGCCGTATCACGGACATCTTGAACGGCCGCCGCTCGATCACCGCCGAGACCGCGGTGCGGCTTGGCCACTATTTCGGCAACCGTCCCCGTTTCTGGCTCGCACTCCAGAGCCAATACGACGTGGCCCTGGTCGAACGCAACCGCGGTGCAGAAATAGCCAAACAGGTACGGCCTGCCGGTGCCTGACGAACGCGTACTTTTTCTTCCTCATGCCATTCGCTAAATGGCGCGGCCCATCCTCTCCCGGTAGGAGAGGGTAGGGTGAGGGCTATTCATATGTTTTGCAGTTGCACCCGCGCCATCTCATGCCGCTATCTTCTAAGAAATGGTCATCCTGAACGAAGAGAAGGATCTCGTAGTACCTGCTTCTCCCTTTCTGTCATCCTCGCCTTCCTCCCCCTCTGTCATCCTCGACGCTTGTCCCCGACGCCTGTCCTCGACGTTAGTAATCGAGGATCTAATCGGGGATCCAGTCAGAGAAGGAATCCAGTGCCTCTTACGTTGTCATTCCGGGAATAAATGCCAAAAAGAGTTGGTTTCTATCGAGGGCAAAGATAGACATACCATTGCAAATAGGCATTCCGATGGGGCCGTACGAGCCCGCGGTGTTGCCGATACTTGTGTTTGAGTCGGGCGAAATATCCCTCTAAGGCGTTGGTGGATTTCGGGATCACGGGATCGTCGAGATAGTGAAACATGTTTGGCAAGGCGGCGAGTAACATACTCCGGGCACGTTTGAGATCGCTGAAAACGCGCCCTCGTTCGGCCTGGCGTGCCAGGCGCTGCCCGTACCGTGCCTCCCAGGCCTGCACCTGAGCGATGAACTGATCCCGCTCGGCCACGGTGCGGATCGCCATGACGTGGCGAAACAAGGCGCGCAGGTGCCGGGCGTCTGGACGTTTGGGCGACTGGCGACACCAACTGAGGCCTTGCCGTTGGATGTGGACCAGACAGCGTTGAATGACGATCGTCGGCCACACTTGGCGCAAGATCCGGAGCAAGTGCAGGTTGCCATCGACGGTCGCACTGCAAGGCGTTAACCCGTGGTGGGCCAGCGTGGTGCAAAACGGCTGCAAATGCGCAGGGCCCTCCGCCATTTCGGGGGCCGCATACACCACGGCGAAGCGGGCCGCATCCATCACCGCAAAGACGCCTTTCCGGCGATCCAGAAAGGTGCCATCGAGGATCAGATGGCGGGCCGCCGAGAACTCGCCCGCCAGGGGAGGTGGCTGTTGCAATCAATGCGCAATGATTCGATGAAGCGTCCGCGGGCTGTAGCCACTGTGGGCGGCCAGTTGGCGGACGGTGTAGCCCTCCATAATCCAGCGTTTGAACCATACCCGTCGCTGCTGGTAGCGGTTGGCCGGATTGCGCCATATGAAGGTGCGCGCACATTGGCGACAATGCCAGCGTTGTTTGCCTTGTCGGTTGATGCCATAGCGCTGCACCTCCTTCGAGCCACACTGCGGACAGGGCTTTTTTGCTCATCCCAGCCTCACTTTGTTGAACGCCTTCAATACAAATAGCGGTAACTTACCGTCATCCAACAACTTTCTTCCATTATCCCCAACTCTTTTTGGCATTTATTCCCATTCCGAGCGTAGCGAGGAATCTCGTAGTTTCCATAGCCCCGTAAACGTCTCTTTATCGCGCCCCCCCATAGCTGTCTTGTCTTTCATAGCCCTGCCATCTCATGCCGCCTTCTTTTCCCTGAAGAGGCAAGAAAGGCAGCGACGATTTGACAAGCAAACGCACCGCTGGCAAAGCCGACCACTCCGCGACAGTGGAACACGCTTCGAGCGACCACTTCCCCACTGCCACCACTTCCTCACTCTCGATCTAGACCGGCATTGAAGGGATGCTCAAAAGCAAGCCAATAACGATCAAATATTCGGACAGGATTGGATAGCTACTTCTAGCCGAGAAGTTCAGCCGGAACGCTGGTGACACTACTTCAAGTACGACATATGAAAAGTGCGACTATTGCCACTGCAGAGTTTTCTTATCCACCGGTTGCTTCAACTCCATCCATTGATCAACAGCATTCTCGCGGCCAAAGAATTTTTCATCAGCAACCGGCCCAAAGAACAAGGCACAAGACGTACCACCATCATTGACCGCACTGGGAAACAGTATGCCGTGGATCGGTAGTTCATCGTCGTCTCTAAAGATATGCCGAAAATACTCCGTGACTACTTGGGAAGGAACGTACTCAACATGCTCCTGGGCGTCCTTCACCACCGGCTTCGCTAAGTCTTCTACGAACGCATTCAGGAAAATGCATGCTGGACGAATCTCACCCTTAGCTCGATCGAAGTGGCCTGGTACTGGTGGTACGTTTGTTAAATCAAGCACCCTGAGCTCCTTCAAGGTGACGAAGGTGCCGACCATAGCCACTGCCGGGTACTTGACACCATGAGCGACCTCCTTCACGGCTGTCAGTTTATCTCCCGACGCGTAGAACATGGGAATCCCGGCCGGACTCATTCGATTAGAGCCCGCGCGGTTTGCGGGGGGTGGCCCTAATTCAGCGATCGTCGAGCACACTTCGTTCTTCTCAGGCACTCTTGCTCGAAAGAATTCTGTGCCAGAAGGGATGGCTGTGATCAAGCCCATTTGCCGAACCAGCTGCCCTAACGTATCCAAAATGAGATGGGGCGGAACAGGCTCCTGACCGACGGAGTAACGTTCGGAATTGCCTTTCATCTTGTAGAAGACGAACCTGGTTTCGTATGTGACTACGTAACAGAAGTACTTCCAATCCGAAAACAATTCCTGCTGTGGGAGCAGTCCGTACAGGTTACGCTGGCACCATAGACGATCTCCGAGTGCACCACAGATATCCCGGTATAATTTGTCGTTGGCCGTGTAAAATCCAATCTCATCGAATAGTTCGTCGCTATCCAATACTCTACCAAGCCAACCCCCTTCTCGAGATTCCCAAGACATCCCCTCGTCATTTGGATCGCCCCACTCAACCTGGACTCCTTCCATGATAAATTCCATGATCTCATTCATATCAGCTGCTATAGGCTCATCGGTTGGCGACTTGCCGCAATATGAGCACTCGTGCTCGCAGGCAATCTGCTGTATGAACTCTCGTATATCTGGGTCTTCGAAGCACTCTGGGCACGCGAACTTGTCGTCGAACGAAGACCACCCACGTTCTTGATCTTCGAGCCATCGTGATTTCACTATTCCCACTTTTGGGCTCCGAATCTGAAGAATAATTGCGCCTACCCGCAACCAACTGAGATTGTGCGCATAGCCCGATCTACTACAAACCAGTCACTCAATCCAATACCGTAACTGCGCAGTGCGAATTTCTCCCATCCATTGCGGTGAATGGCCTAATCGATATTCAGACTACACAAGGCCCCAGTTGCCGGCTTTATACCAGCCTGTAACGCAGAACCCGTGTCCTAGTTTTTTGGGAGGGCCATTCGACGGTGACCATAAAAAGAACATGTGGCAAGCCAACAGGCTATGATTCGCCACACATTACCCCACTGCACTCAAGATCCCTGCATGTTCCGGCTTTTTCGTCAGACGTTTCATCTTTCGAAATAACCGGTTCTCTTCTGGTCGGACGTACCGCCAAGACTGTGGAACAACGAAATCCGGGAATCGATTTCCCAGCGTGTTCAGGCTTACGGGGTTTTTATATTCCCAAACGGCCGTAATTTCCAAAGCATACGCAACAGGCCGCCCGGCATAGTAAGCATCGAAATCGCGCTTGCGGATCCCAGCGAGTTTGGATACCTGTCTCCATACTTCATTGGGGGTACCCCTCCACACATGTCCAACACGAAAACCGCCACGGAGTTGCCTGACGGGACTGGTAACATAAATAAACACCTCACGATTTTCCATACATGAAGTAATACGCCTTCGTAATTCAGCCCCCTTGAGACCATCGAAAACCAAGTCCGCATAGCGAGGTTTCAAAGAGAAAAGTAAAGGTTCAGTTGTCGTGTCCATTACTAATTCGGGTATCCAAGTTGAAACAGTTTGTGGAATATTGTCGCTGAGAGTTTTAACGGAGATTGCAGCCACAGTCCAGTTCCATTCTCCCGAAATACCGTTCTGATTGAATCCAATGAAACCGGTTTTCGAAAAGCAAACGTATGAGAGAATTTCAATGCCATAATCTCGTTTGATGGATCGCCTTTGCACATTTTATAAATATCATTCCATTCCAATATCCCGAATTTTTTGAATTGCTTGAAAAGACCTTTGGCGGCGCCTATCTCAACTTCGTCCAGATAAGACGAAGCTACAATTTGTTTCTGGTTTCCACTTGCATACCACAGAATACGGGCCGGGGGTTGCAGTGTCTTATGATGCGACTTTTTTCGGTAATAGACGTTGTCCCAGCGTAACAACACACTGGTTTCCCCACCGAATAAATCGTTAGACGACCCGTGTCTATCAACGAGGCTCATTGCGTAGCCTGGACGAACCGGAATCAAAAAATACCTCTGGTCTGTGTCTTCTAAGCTAAGAGGGGAGCAACACCTTTCAAGCTCAAGATCTGACAAATTCAGATAGGTGCTTGTGGATTCGGGATATAATTCAGCGATTGCAGACGATACTTTTTGACGGTCCAGGCAGCGGGCAAAGCAAAATCGCACGAAACTATCGTTACATTCTGTAAAGCCTATCGGCAAAAGGCTCGGTATCAAGCTAGGGGCAAGCAACGTTTTCTCAAACTTCACCATCCCAAGGTTTTTTGCTACAGCCTTCTCAACAGTATCTGCAACCAAAAAGCTTTGGAATAATGAGCGGTCAGCAGATTGTACGACTCTGCCCAAGTGTACGGTGAGTGTGTTATCACTGCCGTTTTCGAGAACACGAATTGCGACAATGTCATTCCCGGACAGGAGGATCTCGCACTCGTACTGCGCGGTAAGTGCGAGAAACGATTCTAATTTTTCCCTGAATTGACCTTGCCTTTCCCCTTTGTTGAGCAAAGCGGTAAAAGGAAAGGATGCAAAATCATCAACGGAGAAACGCCGCCATTTAAGATCGGGACCCGACACACGAGTAGGTGCATAGTCTGGACCATTCGAAAGTTCATGTAGTTGCATGCTTAACTCAGTGGGTGACATTACCTGTACGTTCGTCAGGGCAGAAATGTCTCCTGCTTTTTCCAAGAGGACTCTGTCCCGGGTAACAAATGTACCTATGTCGGACGCCGCAACCTTTGCTAAATGCCTAATATCGGATTGCATGCTGGCGGTGTTACTCGTAAAAAGTGGCCTCAAGGCGGCTTCAAAATGCTCGGCCGACTGGCCCTTGCACTCTACTCTTGGAAATTCATGAGCTCTCTGCCGTTCTTTTTCACGCTGGGTTTTGTCTTGCTTACGATTGATTTCGACGAACAGTTCATCGGTTATCCAGAGACTGAGAGAATCTACTAAAAAATCGGCAAGAAGAGCTTTGGAAGGCTTTGTTTTGGCACTATCTGGTTCATCAAAATCGAAGAAAATCTGTGCATCAATGGCGACATCAAGAGTCTCATCTGCTGCATTGGCCTGAAATAGACTTAATTGATCTTTGGGGGCGAGAGTAAGATGCCAAAGCGTCAAAAGGTGTCCAGCCGAAGATCGTCCGGGTCTTTCATCCAAGGGAAAAAATCCCAATTTAGGCCACATACCGTGTGCAGGAAAATCGCGCCGACAGCGAAGTTGAATGACCTTCTGATTGGTGGCAGATGCTTTTAGTTGATCAACGAGTTGCCTTGCTATGCCTCGCCCCTGGAATGTTTGCGCTACACAGATCTGGCCTATTCGAAAGCGATTTGGATAAGCTCCATAGAGCAGGTAACCGATAAGTTGCCCATCGTCAGTTTTGGCTCCTAAAACGCACTCTTTTTCAAGATAGACTTTAATCGTCTCTCGGGTCAGAAAACCAATCGTCCGACTATGCCGTACCATTAGCTTATCCACCGCGTCGAGATCATGAAGGGTCAGTTTTGAGATTGTCGTTTTCATGTAATGTATTTTGTTCAACTACCGCGCTTTCTTCAATCATCACTCCGTACAACACATAGACCCGTTGATCTATCTCCGTTTCCAGTTTGCCAGCATCCGCCGACTTCGTGACCATTTGCTTTCATTTATTTCAATCCCATTTCGTAATTCAAGATTTTCCGCAATTCGGCCGTGGACGGTTTTGTGTTCCGTGGGTTTTGGCATGGGTCATTTAAAGTCGGCGACAATAATCAAAATTTCATCTCTTGGCGTGGCTAGCGACGTAACTTAATGATGAAGATATTTTTGACCACTCAATCTCCCTCAATAGTTTTTTCTTTGCTTGACTAATTCAGACAATAAATTCTCCACGTCGCGCGTCTGTCGTTCACTGGCATTCAACTCACTATCCAACTCGTCCAGCATCGTTATTGCGTTTCGCCGAGCACGATTTAAGGCGGTCGTCATTCGGGGCATTTCTTCTATAGCTATCTGAAAGTTTTTCATATTTTCTTGGGATTCGGTGATTGAGGATCTGAGGGTTACAATACTATCAAGTGTGCGTTGAAGATCATCAGAATTGTCAATGTCGAAGCTAGAAGTTATCGTTGCCGCCCGACTGAACGCTGCCATCGTCCCATTGAAGAACTGAGAGTAGCGCGGAATTTCAGCTTTCATTCGCACAACATAATCGTCAAAATCAAGGGCTGTGTTCGCGGTAATTCGCTTAACCAATTTGAGATTCTGCTTGTTGCCTGAAGCCGAAAATTGCTTCACTTCTTCGCTTCGTTGATTTAATTTATTCGAGAGATCGCCCGTCGCATTTGCCATGCGCTCGATTACTTCTTGGACCTTTGACATAGAATCATTGGCAGATTCAATTAAATCAATAAGTCCTTCTTCTTCCTTCTCTTCAATGCGATTGTCTTCTGGCACGTCTACGATTTCCCTGTGTGCCGTAACAGGTTCCCCAGTAGGGTTATTATCTAATCGCTTCTTCCATTTTTGGACTGTCATACTAAGATGCCGCATTAAACTGTTATGGAACTCTTCAATAGCGGCAAATTCATTGTAGAGACCGCCGAAATCGCTCACTTTTGAGCGAAACTCCAAAATGGCTCGCAACTGATCTGGGTTTATATCTACAGGAGAAATTGGAGCGGTCTTAAAGTAAAACATTATGTCCACAGAGTTGCGCTCTTCTTGATAACGAGCATAAGCACGCAAAAATTCTTCTTCCGTGCCTGAACCTGCTCGCGGCGTAGGCGTGCCAAAACATGTCCACATAATACCGATGAAAATATCGTAACTATCGGAAATCTGATTGTTTATAACATCCTGTGGATCTTTACCAAATCCAGGGGCTGTATGAGTCTCCCATCGTACGACATCCAGGCGGATGCCAAGAGTGTCCGCCCATGTGCTATTCAATTCACGAACGACATCTTCCAAAACTTCTCGCTCTTCAGCGACATCTTGAGGGGAGGCGACGAAAACTTTAAGTACAATTTGTGTTACTGGCATACGCCAACTCCTTGTGGTTTTATCTGTACGGTTCGTTTTGCCCATCCTTCACAGAAATCGGAATTGGATGAGTCTTGAGATAACCGCAAGGGCGCACACCCTTTGCGCCTCCCCCTGCATACGCTTGCCTCTGCATTTCTTTCAATGCCTCGTGCGCCTGCTCCCTTTCGTTCTTTTGCCTCGTGGTTCATCAGGGAATTGTTGCCGGACTTCGCCGGTTCCGACGAATTGCGTTAAGAGCCGGTAGTTCTGGCGTTCGTACCGAATCCTGCCCGCTACGATTGCGGGATGGATGTGCAACTCGTGCGCGAGGTTCAAGACGGCCTGGGGTTTGGGCTGCCGTTGAATCGCGCTTGCTTCCCAAACTGCTCGCGGGATGAGCGCCTCCTCGGCCCATTCGTCGGCCTGGGTCTCCGGCGAGTCCACCCCCGTTCCTTCCATCGTACGGAGCGACAGGTCGTCGATGAACGTATCACCCTGGTTGTGGTCCAGGTGGCGGCCCACGTGGGCCAATTCATGCAGCAGGCAGAACCAGAAATTGTCGATGCGGTCATAACGCAGGGTCAGGCCGATGACCGGCCGCCCATCGCCCAGCCGGAGGGCGGCGCCGTCGAGATATGTCTTGTTCAGGTGGCGCACGATCACGAGCGGGATACCGTGCTTCGCCAGAAAGTTTTGCGCGCGTCGCGGCCCATCTGTCTCCGGACTGAACCGGGCGACCCGCTTAAGAAAGTCCAACGTGACCGTCCCGGGCCGGTAGACAATCTTGGGCCGCGTTTCGTTCGCCGTTGCCCGGACGTACCAGCACCACGCCTTAAGGGCGTGTTCATCCGTCTTGGCGTTGACGCGGTGATGGTCGCTTTTGCGGTACAGCGCGGCAGGCGCCACGGTTGGCCCGCCGGCACGGTCAATCAACGCGCCGATCAACTTTTCGGCATGCTTGGCCAGGTCGGAGACGGTTGGAATCCATCCACGCTTGGCCATTGCCTTTAGGGGGAACCGATGCCACTCGACGCCGGTCAACGGCTTGTCAGACGGTATGTCCGGCTTCCGGAGCAGCACATCCGCCGGAATGCCAAGATGCTCGTTCAGCGCGCGCGCCATCGGCATGGTGAGTGTCCGCTTCCCGGAAAGAACCTCGGAGACCTTGGCCCGGCTACCGATGAAGGGGATCAAGTCGCGCGGCCGGAGGCCGGCCTGGTCCATACGAAACTCGATCGCGGCGACGGGGCTCGGATACCCCATGGGCTCGTGCTTGGTTTCGTACAACTCGACCAGGTCGGCCAGCACGTCGAGTTCCTCGCCTTCCCGGCTGCCGGCTGCGGCGTCCATCAACGCGTCAATGCGGGCCAACGCGGCTTGATAGTCCCGCTCGGTACGGACCGCTTTGATCTTCTGCATGTTACACCTCCTGTACGTCTACTTCGTCATACTCGGCATGTGTGCCGACGAACCGCACGTAGACAGTGCGTTTGGGATAGTTGATCTTCACCACCAGCCGGTAGGCGTTGCCCTTGATGTTGAAGACCACCCGATTATCGCCCACGATGCTGGCGTTGCCATACTTCGCCTTGACCTTGGCCGGCGTATCCCAATCCTCCTGCAGGATTTCGCGATACCACGCCAGCAGCGGATATTCGGCGTCCGGGTAACGCTCCCAGCACGCCCGGAGCGCCCTCTTGGAGATAATCCGCACGACGGCTTTAAGTGTTCCCAATATGATGTGATATAATATGCTCCCAAATTGGTAACAGAGTAACGGTTGGGGCCGGACAAGTCAAGAAAGCAATTCTTGCCTCATACACTTCCCTTAGTGTTCTATTTGGCTTTTGTGGCCGTGGCATCCCTGCTCATGGGCAGGGTCAGGCCTTATGCCGCCTTCTTCGCCTGCCTTGCTTTTCCTGCGCCTGGCAAAGGAACTATCCCGTCATCTCTAGAGGCCCGTAAATGCCCCTTTATGGGGCCGTAAACGGACATTTATAGCGCGACCGCATCCCATACTCTTGCCTTCGCAGCCACGCCCCCCCCCTAAAAATTAACCCACAATTGCGTATACCCCCAGCTTTGGGTCACGGCATCCCCGCTCACCACGGCATGCCGATCGATGAACTCGCCCGGCATGAAGACCCCCGCGCCGGTCTGCCACGCCACGTGGTTCCCGGGCGTGAAGAAATGGGTATACACCACGTCCACCTCACTCCCCAGGTCGTTCGTATCGTTCCCGTGCAGGGTATCCTGAAAGGCCGCGTACCCCTGGTTGGCGAAATACCAGTGATCGGTGAGCTCGTTGAGATAGCACTTGTGTCCGGTGATTTCGAAGTGGCTGTCCTTGGTGGGCCGCAGTTGGAGCCCGAAGGAAAGATGCTTCATGTTCTTCCACGACATCAGGTCCATGTACCCGAAGTGGATGTGGTTGGTGGGGTACAATTGATCGAACCCCGACCAGGTGCGTCCGCATTGCGCGGCATCCGCAGGATCGTTCAGATCGTGAAGCGCCCGGCAGGTGTTCGAGTTTTTCTGCCCGGACGCGGTATTGAATTCGGCGCCCAAACGCGGCTGCATGGCCACCGGCAGGGTCACGCCCGCGTCGAGATGAAAGGCATGGGCCGAGATGTCCATGTGCCGGCCCCTGGGGTCATTCCACCCTCCGATCTCGCCGAACTGGTAGTACCCCTCGACCGTGGCATCCATGACCGCGCTCCCCACCGTGCCCTTCTTGAACGCCCGGCCGCCGACCGTATGCCGGGATTGATTGGCCGGCCGGCCATCCTCGATTCGTTTCCCTTCATTCGTCCCGCCGCTGTGCCAGATCCAAGTGGGCTCCAGCACCAGGCCCCCGACGGTCATGGGCACCCGCACGTAGATCAGGTCGGCATCGCCGGTCGCCTGGTTGCGGCCGCCGCTGCATGCACCCGAGGCCGCATTGCTGCAGTTACTCTCCGCCGCCCGCAACCAGCCCACCTGCAGGGTGGCGGTGTTGTCGAGCGTGAGCTCCGCGGTCAGGCCGTCGTGAGACCAGCCCACGTTGTTCCAGTCGAAATGCCCCATCATGCGATGGTTGCCCCACACCACCAGTTGCCGCCCGGCTTTCACGGACAGGTTCGGCACCAGGAAGTTCCGCACCAGCATGAAGGCCTGCCGGGCGAAGAGAGTCCCGCCGGTTCCATTGGCGTCGGTCCCCACGTTGTTGACTCCCCAGTTCTTGGAATATTGGGGCTGGAAGAAAAACGTCACGTCCGGCGAGATCGAATAGTTGAAGCCCAGCCGCACCCATTGCTGCACGAAAAACGAATTGCTCTTCTGATCGATTTCGGCCCCATCGAGACAATAAGGCCTCCCGAATTTCCAGTTCGTCCGGAATTCCGGACGCACCCGCAGGTCCCCGGAAATCGTCAGCTTGCTGATGTCGAACAACGCACTGGTCGGCGGATCGAATGTATGATACGGCATCAAATCCGGAATCGCGCGCGGCACCGCCGGCACCGCCGAATTCATATCCGTAGCCGGCGTAGTCTTCTCAGCCAACCCCGCCCCGCCCATCGCCAAAAGCAAGACCACGGCCATCGTCCATGTGCTCGTGCAACTCAATCCTTTCATTGTCTCCCTCCCGTTTTGAATTCCCGTTTCATCACGACCCGCGCCTACAGGACGGCCCTCCCAAGATCACATTTCGTGGCCGATAGCGTACTGAATTTTTACGTCCCTGTCATCCTCGCACTCCTCTGTCATCCTTGCCCCTCTGTCATTCCGAGCAACGCGAGGAATCTCGTGGTTCCCCTCTCCCCAATCTGTCATCCTGAACGAAGTGAAGGATCTCGTGTGTCTTCATACCCCGCGCCATTCCATGGCGCCACCTCAAGGCGCCTGCGGGCGAGGCTGCGCCCCAGTCCCGAACCCCCGCAAGCCCTTTTTCCTTCCGTCCTCCTTGTCTCTCTTTCTGTCATCCTTGCGAACGCGAGGATCCAGTGTCGTTGTCCTCACGAATGAAAAAAGGCACAACCCTGGATTCTTTACTTGACTGGATCCCCGATCAGGTTGGGGACAAGCGTCGGGAATGACAGATGGGAGAGCAAAGCGCCTTGAGGCATGTCCAAGGCGCCTGCGGGCGAGGCAGCGCCCCGGTCCCGAACTCTAGTTGGAGGCGAGGACTGTCTGAGCGCAGCGAGTTCCGCAGCCCAAGCAAACGGGATCGGGGCAAAGGCACCCGAAGGGCCACGCCCGGGCGCCCATGGTTTTGGGTCCTTTTGCCGAAACAAAAGGATCTCGCCGTGCGGGGGCGAAACCCCGCAGCCCCCCCCCCCGCCCGTCCCGAACATGGCTAGCCGGTTCCAATGGCTCGTGCGTCGGACTCTCGCATGGCGTCTCTGACGAGCGTGCGCTTGTCCACATAACGAATGCACGGAAGACCCGAAGCGTCGTAGATCTCCAGTTTGACGAGGTGATCATCGCCGAAATCAATAAAGACCGGACAGGGACTGTCGAGCCAAACTGGTCGTGGACGGATCCAATCATATTGATGGTGTCCGCAATAGGACTTCTCCACGTCGGTTCGGATGGCTTCGAGACCATGGGCGCGAGCCGGAGTGCCGAGTGCGCTGACGATGGCTTTAGTAAAGGCGGTGTCCGGGTGGTCACGCTGGGTCGCTGACAGTCGATAAAAGGCGCCATCTGTGGAGTCTTCGATGTCCCGGCGCGCCTTCAACCACACAATGTCCCTCGCGACGGCGGAATTCGGACGGGGCAACGCGTGATACACGTCAAAATTATGACGAAAGCTTCTGCCATCGATGATCCACAAGAGGTTTTGGTAAAAGGCCTCACGGGCCCGGCGTTCGGCATCTTTCAGAGTGGCCTGCCGCACCTTGATGACGATGCCGGTCGGGGTTGTGATGTCGGCGAGGTGGATCGTCCCGTTTTTCCTGATGTGAGAAATTTCCCGACAATCCTCGGGGAACAAACTTTTCCACTGCCGATGCCAGACCGTTTCCCGTTCCCACCATCGATCACAATGCCGCCGCCCCTGATGGGCCCAGTGAGGCAGGACACGTGGCCCGCATTTGGCAATCGTGACGGCACCACAGACCGGGCAGTGACCGCGTCCTGCGGCGAAGGCCTCCCGGCGTTCATTATTGACGATGGCATATTGCATGAGCACACACCCGGCACCGTGAGTGGCCATGCACGTGCCGGTCTTTCTCCTCCCGTCTGCGCTGAATGCTGCGGTGGAGACGGATCATCGAGAGGCGGACCGTCCTCCCGGCGGTGTCTCCCCGGGAGTCCGGTTGTGGCGACAAAAAGACACGAATATAGAAATAAGCAGTACTTGTCAATACGTATTAACTGGAACGGACGATCAAGGAAATAAGCCTAAGTATATTGGTCGTGTGGTCAAACTGGAAACGGAAGAACCGCTCTCTGTCCCGGGCATCGTGACGAAACACGCAGTCTGTTGCGAACTGGACTGAGCGGTCTCAATGATACGTATTGACAACTAATCTAAGCTGCCTATAATCCACCCCGTTTATCTGCGACGGAGCGTGGCGGCACTGGCAGCGTTGGACGTGAAGACGCCTTCCCCCCCTCTCCTCCCCTGAGGAACAGGCGCAGGGCAGGAGAGCCAGAGCGGCAGTTCGGGTCACAACCCGGGCTGCCGCCGCTACCTGCCGGGATCTAGGTCGGCGCATGGAGCACCCGATCGGGGACCCAGTCATCTGTCATTCCGGGCGTAGCGCTTGTCCTGAACGGAGTGAAGGAACTATCTCATCGTTTCCCCTCACCCTCCGGGAGAGGGCCAGGGTGTGGGGGCATTCCCCCCTCTGTCATCCTCGACATTAGTAATCGAGGATCCAGGGTTTTTTCTTTCTCCCCCCTTCTGTCATCCTCGACGCTTGTCCCCGACCTGATCGGGGATCCAGTCAAAGAAGGGATCCAGTCAAAAAAAGGATCCAGGGTCTTTGTAGTTAGTAGTTGTCTTTGGTCTTTGTAGCCGCACCATCACATGGCGCTATTCCCCCTCCTTTATTGTACTGTCCCGTGTGATTCCCTAGACTCTTCTGCTATCATGCGTGGCATCGACTATGTCCACCAGAGGAGGACCCATGGACATCAAACTGCATAAGTTAGCTCGCACGACTCCCGCCACCCGCCGCTACATCCAGACCGCCCCCAAAAGCGCCGCGACCTTGGCCCGGGAACTCGGGGTCGCTGTGACCACCATCTATAAATGGAAGCGCGCCGGCCGGGTCCACGATGGCTCCCATGTCCGCCACCAGCTCCATGCCAGTACCTCCCCCGAGCAGGAAGCCCTTATCGCCGAATTGCGCACCCAATTGCGGTTGTCCCTCGACGATGTCACGGAGGTCCTGAACCGCTGCAGTGCGACGCCCTTGAGTCGGAGCGCGATCCATCGCTGCTTGGTGCGGCTGGGCGTCGCGCGGTTGCCCCCCGCCTCCCCCGACGCGCCGCCGGTGGGGCGGTTCGCGGCCACCCCCTGCGGCTACATTCATCTGGATCTGAAAGTGTTAAGCAAATGACAGAAGCAACCCAGTTATGTGTTCGTGGCCATTGACCGCGCCACCCGCTATGTCTGGGTCAAGGTGCTGGCCCGGCGGACGGCCGCCACGGTGACGCAGGCCGTCGAAGAATTCCTGGCCGCGTTTCCGCACAAAGTGCACACCATCTTGACCGATAATGATGGCGCGTTTACCGATCGGTTTGCCGTGCACAAGCAAGGCAAACCGGCGGGCCAGCCGAGCGGCACGCATCGCCTGGCTCACGTGTGCCGGGCGCATGGGATCACTCATCGCCTGATCCGGCCCTATCATCCGCAGACCAATGGCATGGTGGAACGCTTTAACCGGCGGCTGAGTGACGCGTTACAGAGCCAGCCCCCGCTCCGGGCCCATTGCAGCAATCGGTTTCGGAGTCACGCCGAGCGGAACGCCTTTATCACCCGGGTGGTGGACAATTACAATCGCACCCGGTTAAGGTGCCTCAACTATCAGGCCCCTTTGCACTTGTTACAGAATCTCACGGGACACAACACTTTGTAAGGAGGGGCAAGGGGAGGTAGAGGCATTCTTACCCGCGGCCCACCTCAGGGCGCCTGCGAGGGAAACACCAGCGGGACTATTCCGGCGACGTCACCTGAGCCGCGCCGGCAACAGGCTGCGGCCTGTCGAGCCACACGTCCTGGAGTTCCCGATAGACCAGCATCAATCGGGAATCTTCAAGCCGATAGGCCATGGACACCATAATCAACCCGAAAAGCAGGACCAGGCCGCCCAGTCCCGCCACACCCAGGCCCAGGAACCAGCCGCTCGCCGAACCGAACCCCCCGTCAATCCCGAACATGACCAAAAAGGCCACGGTGCCGATCGTCACGAGTCCCAACCAGATCAAGGTGAGCACACCCGAAGACCAGGGCACGCGTTTGGTCAGGGATAATTCCACGCCGCCCTCGGTGGAACGGAGCGTGATGGTGCCTTTCAACGGCCACGCCGTGCGAAACCGCATGGAAAATAATTGGTAGGACGGACGAAGCGAAATCACCTCCTCCGCAGCAAACCAGCGAGCCACGCCATGGGGCAGGGCGATCACATCGTGTCTACCGAATTGCCGGACAAGAGCTTGCCGGGTGAGGGTATCGAGGCGGTCATGCCGGCGGGCAATGCCGAACCCGTATTGGGCCGAAAAGGGACCGAGGCTGGTGAACTGATACCAGTCCCCGATAAGCAGCAGTAAAAACAGGATGGCTCCAAAGATTCCCGCCAGGACCATGGTGCCCGCACCATAGCAAACTGACCCCGATCCTGTGAAGCCGTCCCTCCCCTCTGTCATCCTCGTTTTTTTCCTTCTGTCATCCTCGACGCTTGTCCCCGACGCCTGTCCTCGACGTTAGTAATCGAGGATCTAATCGGGGATCCAGACAAGGAAGGGATCCATCCTTCTGTTTCCTTCTCCTTCTTTTGCCTTCGTACCCGCGCCATCTCATGGCGCTATTCCCCCTCCTGTCATCCCCGACCTGATCGGGGATCCAGGGTCTTTGTTTTTTGTAGGGACAGGCTCCCGTGCCTGTCCAAGCATGGCGCCTGCGGGCGTGGCTGCGCCCCAGTGCCGAATCTGATTGTACGGCGAGGACTGTCTGAGCGAAGCGAGTTCCGCAGCCCAAGCAAACGGGACTGGGGCAAAGGCACCCCCCTGGGGCCACGCCCGGGCGCCAATGGTTTTGGGTCCTTTTGCCGAAACAAAAGGACCTCGTCGTGCGGGGCCGAAACCCCGCAAGACCCTCTCCCTTCTGTCATCCTCGACGCTTGTCCCCGACGCCTGTCCTCGACGTTAGTAATCGAGGATCTAATCGGGGATCCAGACAAGGATGGATCCAGTGTCGTTGCCTTTGGTAGTTGTACCCGCGCCATCTCATGTCGCCGTTCCCCTCCTTTGTAAGAAGGGGCGAGGGGAGGTAGGGGCCTTTGTAGGCCCTCCCGCATCGCCGTCGAGCCCCCGCAACGACCCCCCGCATTTGCCAAAATTAAACTAGCCCTGAGCCAAAAAATTTCGAGTTTTACAGACCGCTTACAACATGCTTATCATTCCCACTCGGTGATCAAACCAAAGTTGCTGCCGGATTGGGGTGTGAGCCCGGGCCGGCGGGCCAATCGAGAAAGGGAAAGGGGGATGCTCATGTTGGCACGAAACGCGAAGAGAGAGAGAGAGAGAGAGAGAGAGGATGGGTGTGGCCGATCGTCGCGTCGGGCCTGTGCCGATCGCCCTGGTGCTGGTAGCTGCGCTCGTTCTCGGCGTGGGAAACGCACAGCCGCTGGAAGTGTGCAGCGACACGCCCGGAGAAGGGGAATGGGTCTACTGCGATGAGTTCGACGCTGCCGACATCACCATCAACGCCAGCGGCGTCGACATCGATACGATGGGTTTCGCCGACCATGGGATATCTGCATTGCATGAAGGCACCGGGAAGATCGACATCGACGTCTCCGGCGACAGTACTATCGATACGACGGGCGACCGTTCCTCTGGTGTTCATGCTCGCCATACAGGCACCGGCGACGTCGACATCACGGTCGAATCGGCCACAATCAATATAGCGAATTCTGCAACCTCACTGTCTGATCCTAATCCTAATCCTGAATTTGCCGGCATCTTCGGTGAACTTGGAGATGCCGACACCGACGTCGGTGATCTCCTCATCAAGGCTACTTCTACAGAAATCCATACGAAAGGCAAGGGGGCCATCGGTGTTGCGGGTGTTCATGGCGGCGCCGGCAAAATCGACATCACTCTGGAGAAGGGTTCCATGATCGACACAGAGGGCGATCAAGCCTACGGTGTTCATGCCTGGCGGGACAGTGGCGCCGGCGAGGTCAAAATCACCTTGAGTAACACTGACATCGATACTATGGGCGAGAATGCGGTCGGCGTTTTTGCCTTGCATGAAACCGCGGCAACATCTGATGCTGAGAACGACGTCAACATCACGGTGACAGAGAAGAGCACCATCGATACGACTGGCTCCTTAGCCGATGGCGTCTCGATCATCTATCGCAGTAGTGGCAAGGCCCGCGTTGACGTTCGCAACAGCACCATCACCACGATGGGCGATTCTTCCCACGGCATCAATGTTTTCCATGAAGGCGTTGGCGACACTGACAGCGAAACCGAGGATCGCGATCCTGGCAAGGCCCGCGTTGACGTTCTCAACAGCATCATCACCACGTCGGGCGATTATTCCCACGGCATCAATGTTTTCCATAAAGGCGTTGGCGACATTGACATCAAAGCCAACGGTGGCAGTATCACGACGAAAGGAGTCTGGTCCAATGGCATCTACGCCAAGCATGAGACTACTTCTCCAGGGCCCCTACACACCGGCAACATCATTATCAACACTCAAAACTTTACCATCACGACGGGAAGCATGGCGAGTGAGAATCTGTTTCCGTTCATTCCGGGGGACTTCACCTCCGGCATCTTCGCCGAACATACAACCGCCGGCGACATCAACATCGACGTCCAAGGCGGCGGCATCACCACGAGTGACTCGCATTCTTACGGCATCTTTGGGCTTCATAGTGGCAAACACAGCTATGGCAAGATCATCATCAACACGCAGCCCGGCCACGCCATCACCACGACGGGCGCTTCCGCCCACGGCATCGTGGCCGAGTATTCCCAGGACAGCCCGGAAGACCCGACGGACCCCAAGATCATCTCGATTACGGTCGGGGGAACCGTCCACGCCGAGGGGGAGAACGCGAACGGCGTCCATGTGGGACGCATCGAGGAAGATGGCGTACTAAACGCGGCCGCGCGAGACGATGAGGGCTATCTCAGGCAGACGGTCACGGTGAACGGGGAGGTGACCGGCGGCTCGGGCGAAGCGGCGGGCGTGTATCTCGCGGGCGGCGGCCGGGTCGTTATCGGGCCGCGGGCGAGCATCCGCGCGGATTCGGGCATCGCGATTCTCGCCACGGGACATAGGTTCGTCGCGGGCGGCAGCCCGGTCGAGCCCAAGCTCTATCTCGATATGAGGCTCAACGGCCGCAGGCTGGCGCAGGTCTTCGACGACGACTACATCCTGAACGACGGCGGCGAGACCACCATCGTGCTCAACGGCACGACGCTGCACAAGGGCGCCACGGGCGTGGTCCTGGACGCGAACAAAGATCCGGTGAAGGCCCCGAACGGGGTGTGGGACGTCACGATGCACGAGCATGGATTCAAGGTGAAGGACCGCACAATGGCGGATTGGATGTTCACCGAGAGCACCAGTGACGACAAGATCACTGCCGACCGGGATTTCTCCGCCAAAGACTTCACCGAAACATTGATCCCAGCCCGCCTGCCCTCTTCGCCGCCCCCGCCCCCACCCCCGCCGATGCCCCAAACCGTCATGGTGAATGAGCCCGTGTTCGGCGATGCGGATGAAGAAGCGGGCGTGCATCTCCTGGCCGGCGGGCGGGTCGTCATTGGGCCGGCGGGCACCGTCGGGGGGGAATCGGGCATTGCGATCCTCGCGGAGGGCGACGCGCCCATGCTGCACGTCGACATGACGCTCGACGGCCGCCGGGTGGCGGAAGTCATCGGGGACGACTACATCGTGAACGACGGGGGCGAAACCACCATCGTGGTCAATGACGTCACCCTGCACGAGGGTGCGACGGGCGTCGTTGAGGACGCCGTGGCCCTGAACGGGGCCTTTAACGTCACGATGCGGCCGGAAGGCGTCACGGTCGACCGCACGGACCCGGCCAACTGGGTGATCACCGAGCCGGCCGGCGGCGTCGTGGCGGATCGGGACTTCTCCACCGAAGACTTCATCGAAACGTCCACTCAGCCCATGTTCACCGAGGAATACGCCCCCCCCGCCGCCCTGTACGAGCTCCTGCCCGATTTCCTGTTGCGCCTGACGGGCCCGGGTCCCGGCCGGCGGTGTGTCTCCACCCCCGACTCGTCCGTCTGGACCCGGGTCGCGGGCGGGCAGGGCGCGTATGAATCAGACCATTCCACCACGGGCGCGACCTATGATCTGGAGCGCTTCGAAGCGGAGGGCGGCCTGAGCGCCTCCCTGGGCGCGCGTGCCAAGGGCTGGGTCTCCGTGCGCCACGTGCAGGGCACGGCGGGAGTCGCGTCGCCCACGGGCGGCGGCGAGATCGACGTGCGGGGGCTGGGCTCCTCGGTGGGTGGCTCCTGGCGGGGCGCGAACGACGTGTACGCGGTGGGCTGTTTCTCGTATCTGGCCTACGACGTCGATTTTGCCTCGACCCGACAAGGTGTTCTCAAGGCGGGCGTGGACGGGCAAAGCTACACCCTGGACCTGGAGGCGGGGCGGCGGTTTGCGGTGGGCGAGCAGTGGCATCTGACGCCGCGGGTGTGGATGGTGGGCTCCCGGGTCTCCGTGGACGACTTCACGGATGCGGTGGACGCCCCGGGTGTCGCTCTCCGGTGCGGACCGCGTCCTGGGCGGGCTGGGAGTGCTGGCCGAGACCGCGCGTCCATGGGGGGAGGGCGAGTTCTCCCTGCGGGGCTCGCTGGATTTCGAGCGGATGCTTAGCGGTGCGACGACCACCACGCAGGTGTCGGGCGAGCAACTGAGCGCGGACGCCACGGAAAACAGCCTGCTGGTTGGGCTGCAGGGCGTCTATCGCCAGGGCCGCTTCACGGTGGGGGCGGAGATCGCGGCGCGGCAGGAGTTGGGATCGACCGACAGCGAATATACCAGCTTCCTCAATCTCGGCATCTCTTTTTAAGCCCCCCTCCTGTCATCCCTGTAAATGTTCAGTAATTCTGTCAACGAATTACTGAACATTTACAATCTTCGACGCTTGTCCCCGACGCCTGTCCTCGACATTTTTAATCGAGGATCCAATCGGGGATCCAGTCAGCGAAGGAATCCAGTGTCTTTGTCCTTTGCCCATTCTTCTCGTCGTCATCCCCGTGTTGCTCCCCGACAGAGTAACCCATGACAGTCGTACCATACGGTGATTTGACTTTGTTCACGACGCTTCGCTACCATGCCTCTGCGGGGTGGAGCAGTCTGGTAGCTCGTTGGGCTCGATTCTGTGGGGAGTTGATCCGCTGGTTGCTTGAACGATTGAGCAATCCCTCCTGACAATCAATGGGCTGTGCAGAAGGAAACTTCTGTACGATCACCTGTCAAATTCGGGGAAGCCGGTAGCGGGGTAATCCCGAGCCAAGCTTACAAAGCCGGCACGGTTTGTAAGAAGGTGTAGAGACTTGATGGCAGGCATCCTAACGGCGGCGAAGCCGGTCCGAGGATGAAGAGAAAGTCCGGACCACAAACTGGAATCACCAGGCAGCGAAAGCTGTAGTGGTATGCATAACCCAAAGGTCGAGGGTTCAAATCCCTCCCCCGCAACCAACGCTCTCTTCAGTCTGGGGATCGTCCTCTTGGGACGGTCCCATTTTTTTGCCGTAAAGACGAGCGTGACGGTTCGTGGCATCGGATGGAGTCATCCGTGGCATTCAGCCGGGGTCGCACCGGGAAGAAGTTTTTTATAGAATACCCCGAAACGGAGTCTCGTGTCTGTTTGGAACACACGGGGAGGGAAGAATGGTCAACATACGCTGGTTGTGGTTTCCCCTGATCGGGGCGAGCGTGTTTCTCGCCGTGCCCGGCAACGAGACCATCGGCGGGATGCTCGGTGACGTGGTGGGGCACTTTTTCTCGGCCGCCATGGTCGCCGTCGTGCCGGTCGTCGGGTATCGCCTGATATTCAAAGACATCGGTGAAAAGGAAATCACTTACATTTTTGCCGCGGCCTGGGCCTGGCTCGTGATCTCACAACTTCTGAAATTGTAGAAGCCCGCTCCGTCTCCCAGCCACGAAACACCCACGAAAAGTCGCGAAACACTCACGAAAAGTCGATATTTCATGTTTCGCGCAAGCAATCCATTTTTTACATGGATATGAAGCGAGGTTCACACACCTGACATCGAAAGCCGGTACCCTTCCCACATGGTAAACCCGAGCCGTCAAAGGCTGATCAAACCATGGTAGGATGGAATATGAGCGGATACCGGGCCTGTTCCCAATGCCAGGGATTGATGGTCCTCGAAGATCAAGGCGAAATCCTCGAAGCCCTCGACGTGATGAGTCTCTTCGAGTATCGCTGCCGGGCCTGTGGCCATCTCGAACGATCCGAGAAGGGTGCTGTTCACATGGAGACGAAGGATCTGCCTGAAGACCGGGATCCGATCCGACACCGCTGGTCGGAATTGGATCCCTGCTTTACGCGTAGACCTGTCCAAAGCGATTCGAGAGAACCGCTGAGAGCGGAAACGTCTCTTGCTGAATGAACCCTTGGTAGTGAGCCGGATCGGCGAGGACCAAATCGACCACGCTGCACACGCTGGCGGCCGTGGTCACTTGGATGGCTGACCACAGGTTTCCCGCAATGGTTTGCGGGTAAATTTTTTTGACGTAATTCTCCTCCATTAACTTTCCGTTTTTTCTCCCCACCACGGAAGCGTAAATCAGGACCACGTCCTGATCGGTTTTGGGAACGGCGTTCTCGAGCAGGTGTTTGAGGGTTTCCCGCTGCTGATTTAATTTCAGGTCGTTCATCAAAAAGTGAATTTTGTCGCAATGTCCGGGATACCGGAGTGTTTTATAATTCATCGTCTGGACTTTCCCTGCATAGGTATCCGCCAGGGTTCCCAATCCTCCCGAGGTATTGAAGGCCTCGTAGAGCAAGCCGTCGACTTCGATGGTCTCATACCCTTCGAGCGGTCTCAGCGCAGTCTTGACCCCGTTTTCAATGCCGTAACACACGTTGCCGTATTCGTTGATCAAGCCATCCGTGGACCAGGTCAGGGAATATTTCAACGCGTTACTGGGGTGGACCGGCAAAGCCCCGACCCGCATTTTGACGGTCTCCAACGTGTCGAAGTGTTGCATGACCTCATTGGTCACGATGCTGATAAACCCCGGGGCTAACCCGCATTGGGGCACAAAGGCCTTCCTGCTGCTGCGACTGATGCGTTCAATGTGTTCGGTCACCTCGACGTCTTCCGTTAAGTCGAAATAATGGAGGCCGTGCTTTCTGGCCACCGCAGCCACGGTGGGATTGGAGAAATACGGGAGACTGGAAATGACGGCCTCGGGCTTGTGCCTGAGCACGTATTGTTCCAGGCCGCGCACGTCGTTGGCATCCAGGACCACGGGAACGATCTCCGGCCTCTCTTGAGCAGCCCCCCGGTTCGTGGCCTGAGGTTCGATGTCGGCGAGATGAACCCTATAGTCGTTGGTCTCCGCCAGAAACGTTGCAATGAGTGAACCGATTTTTCCGGCACCTAATAGGAGAAGGGTTCGCATGGGATCACCGCTCGTTAATGGTTCACCGTGGATTGCATCAGTGCGTCGGCCTGAGGAGGGGAGAACCCCTGGTAGCCGGCGTGCCGTTCAATCAATTCCAGCACGGAAAACGGTGTTCCCCGGACCAGCTCGGGCATGCTGAAAATTTGCCGGATGACCTCACCCTTTTCGCCGAGAACGGCCCCGGCAAATGTCACGCCTTTGCGCTGCAACCGGCCCATGGCCACCTCAATGTCTTCCGCCGACAGTGCGATATGATGAAGGGTCCGGTCACCGAATGCGTTCACCCAATCCGGGATGATGCTACTCTTGCCCCGTTCATCATCATAGGCTTGATCGACGAACAAAGCCGGGAATCCGGGAAGCCGGTACACCTTGGCATACCAGTCGCGGTACTCCAGCGTCTCGGAATAGACGTACCCGAGCCGGACGAATTCCTGGGCGCGCTGGTCGATATCCCGGGTTCGGATGGTGATATGATCGACAAGGGGTTTCAGCCCGATTCCGGCGGCATCCAGAACGGCTTTGGTAATCTGCGCCGCCAGGTTTTGTGACACGTACTCATGAATGTAGGCGTCGAGCGCGCGTTCGAGTTGGGCGTTGTTCATCATGCACCTCTCCAGTGGTTAACACCCCTCATCAGGTGGTATCGATCTGGGCGCGTTGGAGCTGGCCGCTGTAATCGACGTAAATGGATTTCCATTCACTGAAGGTATCCAAGGCCGCCTGCCCGGCCTCACGGTGCCCATTGCCCGTGGCTTTCACGCCGCCAAACGGCAAATGGACTTCACTGCCGATGGTCCCGGCGTTGATGTACACGATCCCTGCGTGCAGCTCACGCATGGCGTAGTGGGCACGGTTGACGTCTTGCGTGTACAGTGCGCTCGAAAGCCCGTACTCCACGGAATTGTTCAGGGTAATGGCCTCCTCGAGGTTTTGGACTTCCAGGACGGTCAAGACCGGCCCGAAGATTTCTTCGTTGGCAATTCGCATGGAAGGCGTGACCCTGTCGAACAGGGTCGGCGCGAAAAAGGACCCGGCGGCATATTCCCCTTCGGTCAGCGGATGTCCGCCCGCGAGAAGTCGAGCGCCTTCTTTTTGACCGGCCTTGACCAGATCATGGACACGGTCGCGTTGGAGTCGGTTAATCAGGGGACCCACGTCGGTACCGGGATTGAGGCCGTTTCCCACTCGAAGCGTCTTCATTCGATCCAACAACAATCTCACCAGCCGGTCTTTCACCGCTTGATGGACAATCAGCCGGCTACAGGCCGTACAGCGTTGCCCGGTGGTGCCGAAGGCGCTCCACACGATGCCTTCCACGGCCAACTCCAGATTCGCATCCTCCATGACGAGAATGGCATTCTTTCCACCCATCTCAAGGGCGACCCGTTTGTGATGAGTCACGGCATCCAGGGCGACTTTCCCCCCCGTGGCTTTTGAGCCCGTGAAGGAGATGAGCGCGACGTCGGGATGCTTCACCAGGGCTTCCCCGACTTGCGGTGTGCTCCCCAGCACAAGGTTGACCACTCCGGGAGGCATGCCTGCCTCGTCCAGTATTTTCACAAAAAGAGCCGCCGTATATGGGGTATCGGGAGACGGCTTGAGCACCACCGTATTGCCCATGATCAAGGCCGGAAAACTTTTCCAGGCAGGAATGGCTGTGGGAAAGTTCCAGGGGGTGATCAAGCCGACCACACCGAGCGGCTCTCGTATCGAACAGGCGGACTTATTGGGCAATTCGGCCGGCGCAATATGCCCGAACTGTCGACGGCCTTCTCCTCCCATGTAATAGGCCATATCAATAGCCTCCTGGACGTCACCTCGCGCCTCAACGACGACTTTGCCCATTTCACTTGTTAAGGTTCGGGCTAAAGATTCTTTCTCGTGCACCAACCGTTCGGCGACCCGGTATAACAATTCACCGCGCCGAGGCGCAGGCAGGCGACGCCAGGATTCATACGCTTTACGGGCCGCCGCTACGGCCTGCCGGACGTCTTCGACGCCGGAGTCGGCACAGTGGGCAATGACTTGGCCCGTGGCCGGGTTCCGGGTTTCAAAGGTCCGTCCGGATTGGGCGGGAATCCACTTTCCTCCAATAAAATTGCAGGCTTGGTCATCCATGGCTTTCCCTCACACGCTGTTGGACACTGACGACGTCTTTGCCGGCTAAACGAGGCCTCCGAATACGAACGAGAAGAATGAATCCGGGGAGGAGCATAGACCTGCTGATCCGGAATGAAAGTGAACGTTTTTTACAAATCCATGTCCTACTAACAAGGTACTCCTTGAGGGGGGTGATAACAAGGAAGTGGGGAGGAAAGTGTGGGGATCGACGATCCTTGACCCCTACGCGAAAACGCGATGGTCAGGGATGATCAGGGATGATCAGGAGAAGCGGCGCAGAGAACTGGCGAGTCTCATGCGGGAAAGACTGTAGATGAGCCATTTTGACGGATCGAAATTGTACCACTTGGGGCCATTCCGATAATCACTTTGGTACATGTGGTGATAATTATGGTATCCCTCTCCGAAGGTGATGAGCGAGACCCACCAACTGTCACGACTGGAATCGGATGTTCCATGGGGTTGGGCGCCCCACAGGTGACAAATGGAATTGATGCAAAACGTGGAATTTAAGACGAAAAAGGTTCGCCCGACTCCGGCGAGCAAGAAACAGCCCAGTCCCTCAATCCAGCCGCCGTACATAAATCCCACCACGAAGGGAATCGCCAGGCCGGAAAGGACAATGGGGATATAATAACGATTTTGCCACATCACCACAGGGTCCTGTTTCAGCTTGGTGGCATATTTATCGTCTCTATGGGGATCCTTCGAGAATAGCCACCCACAATGACTGTGCCAGAATCCTAGCTGAGCATTATAAGGATCCTCTTCCTGGTCGCACTTGGCGTGATGGCGGATATGATCTGTTGCCCATTTGAGTCCTGAATTTTGCAGCGCCCATCCGCCTGCGATCAAAAACGCGCCTCTCACCCAATTGGGGCACGTAAAACTTCGATGGGCGAGTAAGCGGTGGTACCCCACCGTGATGCCCAGTCCCGTGATGATATAGAACAGCAGAAACATGGTCCAAGCGAGCCACGAATAATCATAAAGATACGCGTAGGTTGGCAACCCGACTACTGAACTGCCTGCGATACTGAAGAACAACGTAAAGTTCAGGATATCAGGGGGTCGTGGGGTGGGGATAGCTGTTTTTGAATCGGTCAGAGTCATCATAGGGTTCTCGTCCATTATGCGATCAGTAAAGTCGTGTCTGAGAAAAAATCACATTCAAAAACTTGAATGATTGTTTAAACAGAATGTGCTGCCCTTCACCGGACACTCGCTTCAGTCTCTTCTTCTCGATTGATCGTCCAACTTTTTGATGAAGCAGCACTCCAAAAGGCGAGTGGCTTAAGGATACCTTACCCACGGGCAGATGTAAAGGCTTTGTATGGGTCCACCACATTTGGCACTCGGGTTGATGGTGAAGGAGGAATTGTACCGGAGATTGGCGGCCAAGGCTATGGTGGGGTAAGACGGTGTTATACGCGATCAACCAGTCGGCCAATTGTTGGTTGAACAGGGCCACGTCGTCGAACAGCAAGTCCTCATGATAGTCCACGAACTGTTCCTGAATGGTCCGGTTGAACCGTTCTACATGGGCATTCATTTTCGGGGAACGGGGATAGGTCCACCAGTGCGTGATGCCGCGCGCCTCCAACCGCTGCTGGAAGTGGCCCAGGAATTCCGAGCCGTTGTCGGAGAGCACGACCCGCGGGGGGCGTGGCAGCACCTGGCACAAGGCCTCCAGCGCGCGGGTCGCCTGGCGGCTGGACGCGGGGGGCGTGGCCACGGCGACCGCGAAGCGCGAGTGGGGATCGAGAAAGGGGAACAAGTAGCGGCGGAGGCCCGCCTGGAGCCGGACGACGGTATCACAGGCGAACACCTCGAGGGGCGGGGCGGAGTGGCCGCGGGGTTTCCGCGCTTTGCGCGGCCGCACGACGGGTTTAGGCTGGCCCCGCGCCGTCAAGCGGACGGGGGCGTGCCGCATCTTGTCGGGCGCACGGGCGATCAGGCGCCCAATGGTGGAGACACTGGGCAGGGCGAGGCCGTGGGCCTCACACCACGGGGCCAGCAGGACGTGGAGTTTGGCCTTCCCGAGGTTAGGGAAGGTGGTGCGCAGACGCCGGATCTCCTGGTTCAGTGCGGGCGGGCTGTGGGGCTGGCGCCGTCGGTGGGGGGCACGGGAGCGGGCGGCCAAGGCGGCGGGCTGACCGCCGGCCTGGGTCAACGTGTGTTTCCAGCGCGCGAGCGTCCGGCGGCTGACCGCATAGGCATCCTGGGTCGCCGCCGGGCCATGGGTGGCCCAGAACGTCAGAATCTTGAGTCGGTGGTGAGCTTCGTTGGGTATCATGTCCCAACGATAGCCCAGATTGGCTACTCGATAGAACCCCCGGATCCGGTAGCCGAGATGGTGGATGTGCATGGTGACTCCTCCTGGGTCAAGGAGTGCCATATGTTTCTGAACCTATACAGGCTTACCCTTTCTCCACGTTGAAGTATTTCGGCTCAATCGCGAAGAACCGCGCCGGAGAAAATTGAGTCTGCGTGCGTTTTGAGGTGACCCCGCTTTCGGTGAGGGACTTGAATTGGTAATGGGAGTCCCGGGATGGCGGTCCGGAGTTAATTCCGTGGGCGGAAAGATTTTTCTTTGGGCCTTGCCTCATTCACCACGAGCTTTCTGCCTTGGCAGTCTGATTCATTGAGCGACTCAATGGCTTGCTGCGCTTCCTCCCCGCTCCCCATTTCCACAAATCCGAACCCTCTGGACCGTCCGGTATCTCGATCAGTGACCACGTTAGCGGATTGGACGGTTCCATGTTGTGCAAACAGCTCCTGTAATTCCTGGTCCGTTGTGTCATAGGATAGGTTTCCAACGTATAACTTTTGATTCACGTATGCCTCCGTCTTGTAAAAGTGAGAAAAAACAAAGATGTGCGGTATCAGGAAAAGGCCGACTCAGGAATCTGTTGCTGTCAGAAACGTCCTTTTGCAGGTATCAACCTGATTCGTTTTCGCCAATTTCGTCAGGCTCCTTGGCTGATCGGTAACTTTCTGGCGTGTCTCAAGAAACATCATAGCATCACGCGTATGGTCGTGTCAAGACCCTGTATGGGTCCACCACATTTGGCACTCGGGTTGATGGTGAAGGAGGAATTGTACCGGAGATTGGCGGCCAAGGCTATGGTGGGGTAAGACGGTGTTATACGCGATCAACCAGTCGGCCAATTGTTGGTTGAACAGGGCCACGTCGTCGAACAGCAAGTCCTCATGATAGTCCACGAACTGTTCCTGAATGGTCCGGTTGAACCGTTCTACATGGGCATTCATTTTCGGGGAACGGGGATAGGTCCACCAGTGCGTGATGCCGCGCGCCTCCAACCGCTGCTGGAAGTGGCCCAGGAATTCCGAGCCGTTGTCGGAGAGCACGACCCGCGGGGGGCGTGGCAGCACCTGGCACAAGGCCTCCAGCGCGCGGGTCGCCTGGCGGCTGGACGCGGGGGGCGTGGCCACGGCGACCGCGAAGCGCGAGTGGGGATCGAGAAAGGGGAACAAGTAGCGGCGGAGGCCCGCCTGGAGCCGGACGACGGTATCACAGGCGAACACCTCGAGGGGCGGGGCGGAGTGGCCGCGGGGTTTCCGCGCTTTGCGCGGCCGCACGACGGGTTTAGGCTGGCCCCGCGCCGTCAAGCGGACGGGGGCGTGCCGCATCTTGTCGGGCGCACGGGCGATCAGGCGCCCAATGGTGGAGACACTGGGCAGGGCGAGGCCGTGGGCCTCACACCACGGGGCCAGCAGGACGTGGAGTTTGGCCTTCCCGAGGTTAGGGAAGGTGGTGCGCAGACGCCGGATCTCCTGGTTCAGTGCGGGCGGGCTGTGGGGCTGGCGCCGTCGGTGGGGGGCACGGGAGCGGGCGGCCAAGGCGGCGGGCTGACCGCCGGCCTGGGTCAACGTGTGTTTCCAGCGCGCGAGCGTCCGGCGGCTGACCGCATAGGCATCCTGGGTCGCCGCCGGGCCATGGGTGGCCCAGAACGTCAGAATCTTGAGTCGGTGGTGAGCTTCGTTGGGTATCATGTCCCAACGATAGCCCAGATTGGCTACTCGATAGAACCCCCGGATCCGGTAGCCGAGATGGTGGATGTGCATGGTGACTCCTCCTGGGTCAAGGAGTGCCATATGTTTCTGAACCTATACAGAAGAACCGGGACGATAAAGCCGTACGAGGAGTCGGCCACGCAGGGGTGTCACTGCCAGGGAAGCCCGCTGTTTTGCCGCAGTCCTGAAGGCCCCCGGTCATTGTTCTGGGGCCGCGGTGACCATCCGACTCGAGGCGACTCAGAGTTCCTGGGGTTTGCCGGGTTTCTGAGAATTGGGCTTTTCGCGAAATTTTTTGATTTCAGTCATCGCGGCCTTGAACGCGGAGCGAATCGCTTCCTCGAAACTCTTGGCTTCTTTCCGTGCGGTCACGGTATGGCGTGGAGGAAGGTTCAAAACAACCAGCGCTTCAGCGTTATCGGCTCCCTTTTTATGATGTGGGTTTTTGGTAAGTGTAATACGGGCATGGGTGATGTTGTCGTACTCTGTTTGGAGTGTGGAAATACGGTCCTGGATTTCCTGTTTCCATCTTGGCGTCATGCCGACGTTCCGACTGTCAATTTTCACATCCATTGGCTTCCTCCCTTCTCGGGTCCATCACGATCACGAGTGAGACAGCACCTGAAGAATATTATCTCATGAATGCTCTCATCTTGTCATGAAAGATTGTGCGCAGGCAGGACGGAAAAGAGACGACCGCTTGTAAGAACCTTCAATTTCAATCTTGTGTGGAGAAATACTCCTGGGGTACCATGGGCCTCTATAGTTTTAAGGAGGCATCATGGATACAACAAAAGGGTCTACCAAAGAGAAAAGCGGCGCGCTTGATCAGAATATTGATCGGTTTCGTCAACAAATCGCGAATCTGAAGACGTTTATTATGGGAGGTTCGTCAACGCATTCATCAATAGAAGAATTTGACTTGGCAGCTGAAGAACTCATTGCCGAGGTATTGGGAAATTCCTCGAGTATGTTGGAAGCCTATGAATATGCTCAGTTGGGGGAAGCGGGCGGACTGGTCAATCTTTCGGATGAAGCTCCGGAAGGGGCCGGTCTGGATAATGAACGGGAAACCCTGCGACAACGGCAACGGGTGCTGGAAAGTTGTGTCGGGGATTTGGAGGCTCGCCGGGCTCAGGCCAGTTCAGACCGACGTGTTAAGACGACGAGCGGCCCCACCGTGAGTGACTTTATGTCCAGGGTGATTCGATCCGTGCCGCATGACGCCACTCTTCGGGAAGCCGGAGAATTATTACAGACATGGAAGATCGGCTCGCTGTTGGTCGAGAGTGGCGATGAATTCATCGGAAGCATCACGGAAACCGAATTGAGTCGGGAAGTGGTGGCCAACGGGGTCGATCCCGCGACAACGACGGTTAAAACCTGCATGCGAGAACCTCTTCTGACGATAGAAAATAGTGAACCGGTGGTGGCGGCCGTGCAGTTAATGAAAGAAAAAGCGACTCGCCACGTGTGTGTGACCGAAAGCGGGAAAATCATGGGCCTGATTTCCGTGTCGGACGTTCTACGCTATTATTCCGGGGTGACGTAACGTCAACCCAGTCTGTCAGCCTGCACAAAACACCAAATGGTCATCCTGAACCGCAGGTGAAGGATCAAGGAGCCTGCCCTGAGCGAAGCGAACGGGTCGTTGCGGCGTTCGGTCGTTGAAACTACGAGATCCTTCCTTCACTCCGTTCAGGACAAGCGCTACGCTCGGAATGACAATTATGATGTGGTCAGCCCCTTATTCTGTCAATGAACGAGTGAACATTTACAAGGACACCGGCGAGTTTTACTTCACCGCTTTGCGCCTTGATTCCAGAATGCCTGCCACCTCAGCAGGGTCAAACGGAGTGTCTGCATGAATCATCACGGTCGTGGCTCGTTCGTCCGGCCCGAGGGGTTCTTGAACGTGCTCCTGTTGTTCGAGTACCGACAGATCGGCTTCTGACGTCTCAGAAGCCGATCTTGCCGTGACTCGTTGGCGAAGGGTGGTCGGAGTTGCATGCAGATCCAGTATCAGGAAAGGGACGTTCAGTGAGGCAGCCAGCTTTCTGAAAGCATCCCGATGCTGCCGTTTCAAAAAGGTCGCATCCACGATAACCGGATACCCGAACAGCAGGAGCTGTCTGGCAAAGGCTTGCAAGCGGTCATACGTCTTTTGCGTCGTCTCCCTTCCATACACGGCGGGCTTTAATTCCCCGGAACTCTGATCCGAAGGCGACAACTCGAACAAGCGTTTGCGTTCGACGTCCGAACGGAGACGAATGGCGCCTGCATGTTCCAACAACGTTTCCGAGACGGTCGATTTCCCGGTCCCGGATACCCCATGCATGATGATGAGCCAGGACGTTTTGGATTCGGCCAAGGATCGGGCAGCCGAGAGATACCGAACGAAGTCGTCCACGTGGGGCGAAACAAGCTGGCGGCGAACTTGGGCGAAAGCAAGGCCCGCGACTTTCACTCGGACCAGGGCCCGGTAGACTTCGTAAAACGGGAGAAGCCCCAGACCTTCATAGTCTCCCGTGAATTCGAGATATCGATTCAGGAATCGCCTTGCCAACGCCGGCTGCCCTCTGGCCTGGAAATCCATCACCGTAAACGCCACGTCGTTGATGACGTCGATCCAACGCAGACGTTCACTGAACTCGATGCCGTCGAATGCGATAATCCGGTCGTGAAGGAGCACGAGATTGGCCAGGTGAAGATCCCCATGGCACTCTCGAACGAACCCCCTCGTTTTTCGTTTCTCGAAATCACCGGCATGGGCCGTGTGGAATTGAGTGAGCCAATGGCGAAGTTTCTCCAGGACTTGTTGATGTTCGGAAAAGGGGCTATGAGAGGGAATCTGTTCAAAGACTTCCGCGATGATCCGTGCAATTAACCCGGGGGTTCCAAAGGACGTGTCCTGGTCTGCCCCGGCAACGTTGTGGTGAAAGGCTGCAATATCCCGGGCCAATTGATCGACCTGTTCCGGTCGAACCTGAGACAGCACGTGATCCAAGGTGGCATCAGCCGTGAATTGTCGCATTTTCACGGCGAATTCAAAGGGTTCTCCTTGTCCATCCAGCCGCGGATGATCAGGAGTTCCGGAAATCGGAAGCACGTCCACGTAGACGTCCGGTGCCGACCGCTGGTTCAAGCGAATCTCTTCATGACAAAAGAAGTGGCGTTGAGCGAGGGAAGAAAAGTCCACGAACCCAAAATTGACGGGTTTTTTGATCTTGTAGGCAAAGGGTCCGGTCAGAAGAACCCAGGAAATATGAGTTTCCCGAAGGTCGAAATGGGTGACCGGATGAGGGTAAAGATGAGGATATTGCAGGGCTCGAAGAAGAGTGAGCGAATCGTCGAGGCTCATGGTTCAAGATGACGAGTGTGAAATGATAATATCAGAGGTCACCAACGTCGGATATGCCTTGCGAATCATGCTCTTGGCAAAATTGAAGCCAATAGGGGAAATGATCTTTCCCCAGAATCTGGGGATAACATGGTGAAAGCTTTTTTAGAATGCTTATTCCATGTCCGTATGATCGTACGGCGAGCAGATTGCACATTTTTTGTGCATTGTGGCGAATAATATTTTGCTACCAGATATAGTGTGTTTGAAATATCTACGTGTATTGGTAGTTATATTTCAAGACGTTCTGCAAATATCATGAAGTGGTAGAGGCTTTTTTTACATGACACGCTTAAGCTGACCAGGAGAATAATACTTATCTACAAGGGGTGTTGACAAAGTAGCGAGTCAGCCGCAGGAGCGTCAGCACCTTATCGCCTCTTTCGGGGCATTCTGTTTTTGGAGGAATCGCGTCGCGAGCATGCAGGGAATCTCCACACTGGCCACCATCATTTCTGTTTTCAGTTTTTCGTTGACGTGTGTTGTCGTGCTGTACCCTACCCTGTCGCGTTTCAAAAGTCGATGGAAGGGGGTCGCCTTCTATGGAGGCATTTCAGTGGGCGCGTTATTGGTGGCGGCGCTGACCGCCCCTGATCCTGCTCTGTCCGACCAGGAATGGTCCTGGGTGGATTGGACGGTGATCGGTCTGGGCGTAGGAGGCAGTCTCGCCGTGATGCTGAAGCGTTTGGGATGGCTTCGGAAAAAGCAGCCGGATGCCCCCGCTGTTCAGGCAAGAGGTGAGGGGTCCGTCAACAAAAAAATCTCAGGGAGGGGGAAAAAGCCGTTACGATAATGGACCGCCATCGGAAACACCGCGTGTCAGTCAGGTCCGCTCCCCAATCACGTTTTTGCCGGCGAGACCAGGTCCGGTTGGTTTTGATCGTCGTGACTTCGTAGCGAATTCCTTGTTGAGATGATTCGTTCAAGCGGTGTCCAGTCGATCGGCGGACAGTCGGATTGGAAAAGCTGTTTCAGGGTCAATTGCAGAAATCTTGGTAAAAAGGGGTCCAGGATGGTCGAGTCGTGCAAAACTTCATCACCATCCTCAATCCGGAAGTGATTTTCGAAAAGCCGGCCGGTGAACCTCGTTTCGTCACGAGGTTCCAATTGCAACCTGAACCGGAGCGCTCCGGCTGTGACCTCAATGTAACGATGGCATACCAGTTGGTCATAAGGCATGAAAGAGGCAAACTCGTACTTGCCCCTCATCGACGACCTGAGCTCGATCTTCGTTCCGGAAGGTAAAACGGTCCGTTCCTCAAGCTCCGAGACGAATTGAACGTGATCGAAGGTCGCCTGCAGGTCCGATGACAGGTCCCTATACGTCGCCCAATCGTCTTTGCTGAGGAGTTGCTGAATGATCGTCAGGATATGCGACCATTCGTATCCAAGGACACCGAAGTGCGAGTCAACGAATCGGCCCGCGTCAATATCGGGACGGCGATCTTTACTGAACTCAATTCGAATCAGGTCTATATGCTCAACGTCGTACCGTTTCAAGGTACTCACCATTTCCCTGACGGCGCGAGAATCGGCGTATTGCCTGTTGATCAGGACACGAGCCTCGCGGTACTTCTTGAGAAGAGCCTGGAAGGAGTTGACTTCAAAACTCAGGCAAGCCGGTTTCTCAACAATGACCCGCACGCGGGGATTTTTCGACAGAATCGTCTCAAGGCTACTGAAGTGGTTGTCCGTAGGCGTACAGATGCACCAGACTTGCACGCGATTGAAGAGGTCTCCGGGCACGTCATCCAACGTCGCGTAGGGCCGGATTTCTTGGTTGTCAGCCGCCCGAGGGTCAACGATCAAGAAACCGTCACACAACGGGGCGAAGACCTTATGATAAATGCGACCGATTTTGCCGCAACCGACGATTCCGATGAGTGCAAAGTCCTTATTCAAAGCAGCGTACTATCCTCTTTTCAAAGCATTTCAAAGCGTTCTGAAAGCCGAAACCAACCGGGATCTCTGTGCTGCTAAGGCCCGGAGCCCTTCCATGACGTTCGGGCAGGCTGGGGAAGTTGACGATCAATCTCGTCAATCCTGTACCCGAACCCGGGACCACTGATCGTCCTGAGGTCGATGAACCCGCCCACTCGTTGATACAACCCCGGATGCACCCTGGCTTCGTCTGCGGAAGCGTCAGGATAAAACTGCATGGAGTTGGTCTCGATACCAATATCAGGAGAAGCGTGAGCCCCGAGTTGGACGTGTGCTATTTGCGCAAGCATGGGGTTGGTCAGGTCCTGGGTCAAAACCTCCATGCCGTAGCGCTTCGCCCAGCTCATCGTCAACAGCGCTTCCGTCTGGGTTTTACACGTTTTCAGGACCACCCCCGAGTACCCGAGTTCGCGCGCCTTCTCAAGCACGCGCCAATCATGTGCGCTTTCATCCAGGACGCAGGGCGCCCACTTCGCGACGGCGGACACGTCCGTACCGCGATCCAGCAGTTCCGGGGTGAAGGGCTCTTCAATGTAGCAAAGCGCGTCCAGGACCTTGGGCCGGTCCCGGCAGATTCGCTCGAACAGGTGTTCCACGTACGTGGGGTCCGTCACCATCCCGTTAAAATCCACACCTAACATCGTGACCCCGCGCGGCATCGAAACGTCGGCGACGTTCATCACCCGCTCGTAATCCCACTCGAAATCGGTTCCGCTCAACTTGATTTTCAGTCGACTCAACCGGTCTTTGCGTATCCATTCTTCCAGGGTCGCGGGAAACCCACTGCCCGGCTCCTCGGAAGCCCGCGCGCCTCCGGACAACGTGTCAATTCCCCCGACGGCATGCCACGCAGGGATCCTGCTTGTGCCGTACGAGAAAAAGTCGCTCGGGTACAGTCCTCTGAAGTCGGCATCTCCGTTGTCGATGTAGGCGGTTAAATCGTCCGGCATGTCGCGAGAGGAGTAGCAGTCGTAGATCGACCGGCCCGCGGCGTGGCCATACGCATCGTGGAGCGCGATATCGAAGGGAGCACAGCACATCAATGCCGCCAGATAGGGCAACTGATTTTCCGCACTCCGCCGGGCATTAAACGAACCCAGCAACTCCGGCAGCGTGTCGCGGAGGAATGCATGCCCAAGCGTGAGCGGGTGTCCGCTGGTGTCGTACGCCGACCACGCATCAAGCACCTCACAACAGAATTGTCGCAAAGCCGCCTCGCGCTCCGATAACGGAACGTCGCTGGGCCACGCCCATTGTGCGGATAGAGGCGACTCCCCCCAACCTTGAAACGTACCACTGGAGATCTCTTCCACTTCAAACATCACGCGGGCACACGTGACCCGCTCGAGTGTCTCCTTCCCGAATCGAAACGGCACTTTTGCCCGGACATCAATGAAGTAGAGAGCCGATCTGCTCGGACGAATCGCAACCATCATTCTGACCTGTTGAACCTCTTGCCGAAACTTTTCCATGCCCGGGATGAGTCCACGCATGGGTGATATACGCAAAGAACGCATCCAAGTCAATCTTGTGATTGGAGGCTTCCGCGCGCGGACGCATTTGCTTTTCGCTCACTGCGGGCTCAAGAAGGGGGAGGGGTGGTTTGACCCGGCAAAACCGCTTTGATATTTTTGCCCACACGCCTTGTCTCAAGGCAATGGCTTTGTCCCCATTCTCCTAAAGCGTTATTTCGCCTCACGTTGTTCGGCTGCCGGTTCCGAAGGAGAAGCATCATGCAGAACGTTGACAACTGGAATAGGTTGTACCGAACGCAGGGACATACCCTTCCCTGGTGCGTAGAGACGATGCCGTCCTGGTTTACGGAAGTCGTGAATTCAGGGTGGATGAACCCATGTAAGGCGTTAGACGTGGGGTGTGGGGTCGGCAATTATGCGTTCCACCTTGCGGAAAAAGGATACGAGATTTTGTGTGTGGATCATTCCGAGACGGCTATCGCGCTCGCAAAAGAAAAAAACGGCCATCCGTCTTTACGATTTGTGGTTGAAAGCACGGAAAACCTGAGTTCCCTTGGTGAAAAATTCGAGTTAATCTATGACATCTCGTTACTTCATCATTTGAAACCTCACCAAAGGGATGATTACGCTTTTCAATTAGCATCGCTTCTTGACTCCGGCGGGAAATTAATGGTTTGCGTGTTCAGTGACGATGAAGAGCGGTTTGGCAAAACAAACGAGTTTATGAATCCGGTGACCGGCACCATCACCTCCCTGTTGTCAAAAGAAGAAGTCGTGAGCACGTTTGAATCATATTTCGCCTTTGACAAGCTGGAGAAAATTCCCTTCGACAACTACCTGCGCTATCTGTGTTTAATGAGAAAAAAATAGGTTCAGTGAGCGAGGAACAACCTCTTTATTGAGCCAACCCACAATGGGTGGGGACGAGAGACAAGAAAAAAGCGTACAATTTCTTATGAGCCGTCTCACAATGTGGACAATGGCTGCGCTGTCGGTCCTGTCGATGGCGTCACACGCCGTGGCTTCGGAAACGCCGCCTCCGAGCCAGTTTCTGCACCAATCGATTCCCGTGCTTGGGATGACCCTTGACAAGGCTCGGCAACCCGTTGGAATCGTCATGTACGTGATGATTCACTTTCATCAGCGTTCGGATCATGATGGGCTCAAGGTCCACTTTCGAAAAATCCCCGGCCGGTTCGGCCCCATTGCTCGAAAAGCGGTGGCGACCGCGATCGACCGCGTGGCAAAATCCGCGAATCTTCAGGATGACTCGTGGACCGTGGTCTTGACGTTTCCCTACTCGGGGTTGACCATGTACGGCGACAGCCTGTCGGCGATGGTGGCGTTAAGTGTCCTGGCCCTTGCCAAAAACGAGGCGATCGTTTATGGCCGGACGCTCACCGGAAGGATTACGGAGGATGGCCACATTGGGAAAGTCGCCGGTATCCCGTATAAAATTTATGCAGCCCATTCAGAACGCCTGGACCGGGTTCTTATTCCCGAAGAACGGGACCCCAGCGACGGCGAATGGCGAACCCCGTTCCTCATGCACGTCTCGCACGTGGGGACGCTGGAAAAAGCCTATCAGGGCTTGACCGGTCGTTCCTTGTTTCCTAAAAGATCGTTGAAATAAGCTTCCGGACACGGTTGTGCCGCACGAGTCCGGGCGTTCCGGGTTTTCAAAAGAGCGAAACAATCAGTCCAATCTTCATACGGAAAAACTCGTGATCCGAGAACGTAGGTGAAAATGGAGGGTTTCTTGTGGCAATCTTTGCTTTGTGTCTCATCACGCTGCTCGGTCTGCCGTTCGTGATGCCGGTGACCGGAATGAGTATGGAATTCGAGCCACTCGTGCATCCCTCTCCTCGACAAGGTGAACGGGATCACATGGTGAGGGAACAACTCCTCACGCGTGGGATCAGCGACCAAGCCGTCATCCGAGCCATGCGAGCAGTGCCGCGTCATGAATTCGTGCCGGCCGAGGATGCAGCCGAAGCCTATGATGACCATCCGCTGCCCATCGGATACGGGCAAACCATTTCACAACCCTACATCGTGGCCTATATGACCGAAGCGTTGCGTCTCAACGAACGTGACCGTGTGTTGGAAATTGGGACGGGTTCGGGGTATCAAGCCGCCGTATTGGCAAAGTTGGGGGTACGGGTGTTCACGATTGAGATCATCGAGGAACTGGCCGAACGCGCGCGCCAAACCTTTGACAGGCTGGATATTCCCCATATCACCAGTCGGGCAGGTGATGGGTATCAGGGTTGGCCGGAGGAGGCTCCCTTTGACGCGATCATTCTCACGGCGGCCCCGGAGTATATTCCTCAACCCTTGCTGGATCAGCTTGCGCTTGGGGGACGAATGATTTTGCCCCTGGGGAAAACGCTGCAACAACTGATCATCCTCACCAAGACGTCGGCAGGAATCCAGCGCAAAGAGTTGTTGCCGGTCGCGTTCGTGCCGATGACGGGAAAGGCGCAGACGGGCTCGTCGAGCCAATAGGGTTGCGGCATCTTATGCCGCTTGGAAGAAGGCGCTCTCTTTCGTTCCCCTCCTTTGCCTGCCCTGAGCGTAGCGAAGGGTCAGAAGGGGAGAGGGGAGGTAGAGATTGGGCTGGCGGGCAAGCCTGTTGTGTTCGTTGCCGGTGCCTCCTGCGGTCCCAACAGGAAGAAAAGGAAGAATGCACATGAAGAAGAACAATGTACACGTCTCGTGCCGAAAGCCCGGCCTCAAGCTTCGTCTGATAGGGGCCATGGTATTAAGTGTAACAGTAGGGGGGCTTGCGCAAGCCGAACCGTTACCCAAAGAAGCGGTGCTGCCCTTGGCGTTGGCCCAAAAAGCCGCGGCAGCAGGTTTAGCCAAATGTGAAGAAGGCGGGTACAAAGTCAGTGTCGCCATCGCCGATCGTGGGGGGAATCTGAAGGTCTTGTTGCGCGGTGATGGCGCAGGACCGCACACCACGGACAGCAGCTTTCGGAAAGCCTATACCGCGGCGAGTTTGCGACGTTCCACGCTGCACCTGGCTGAACTCATCACCAAAGTTCCCGGTATCCAAGCCCTGCGGGATATGAACGACAAGATTCTGATCCTTGGTGGAGGGCTACCGATTGAACTGGAAGGCGAAGTTGTCGGTGGGATCGGCGTCGGTGGCGCCCCGGGGGGTCACCTGGATGAAGCCTGCGCCGCCGCGGGACTCGGCAGTCTTGGAGGGCCCAAGGAGCTAAAGCCCGCGAATGGGAGGCAGGACTGAGGCACTCGGTCAGACGAGCATCGCTCAAGCGATATGGAGAATCACCATGAAGGAAATTGCGCTATCAGAAGTCAAAGATGACCTGTCTAAATACTTGCGACTTGCTGAAAAAGAGAAAATCGTGATCACAAGGCACGGGAAACCGGCAGGCGTGTTGATCGGGTTTGAATCAGAAGATGAATGGTTCGATTATCGACTGGAGCACGATCCCCGATTTCTCCAACGCGTTGAAAAGGCTAGACGCAGTCTACGAGCCGGGGGTGGTGTCACGCTCGAAGATAGCGAGAAGTAAACCTAAGAAACCTCTATTGCAATCTGGCGCATTCGGCCACGTCACCCGATGGTCAAGATCCCCGCTCCATTGATCGTTCCGGCTTTGAGGGCTTGAAGTGCTTGGTTCGCTTCCTCCAGCCTGAAGGCTTGAGTATGCGTGCGAACGGGAATTTCCGCCGCGACTCGGAACAGGTCCAACCCATCCTGCCTCGTATTGGCCGTGACGCTTTGGAGCGTCCGTTCTTGAAACAAATCGCGGTCATACACGAGCGACGGAACGTCAGACGAATAAATGCCCGCCATTGCGACCGTCCCGCCCCGTTCAAGGGCTTGCAGCGCATGAGGTACGAGGTGCCCGACCGGCGCAAACACGATCGATGCATGGAGTTTCTCCGGTGGCGATTCGGTGGAATGCCCTACCCACGTTGCGCCTAATTCTCTGGCGAAACGTTGATGGGCCTCCCGGCGCGAAAAGACGTACACCGGGCAGCCCCAGTGCCGCGCGATCTGGATCGTGATGTGAGCGGATGCGCCAAACCCATACAGGCCCAATCGTTGCCCGGGCTTGAGCTGACTCCGGCGTAACGCCCGGAACCCGATAATCCCCGCACACAGGAGCGGCGCGGCGTCCGCGTCGGAAAAAATCGAAGGGATGGGGTATGCAAAGCGTGCGGGCACCAGGGCATATTCCGCAAACCCGCCATGCACGTGATAGCCGGAAAACGTTGAGCTCTCGCACAGGTTTTCACGGCCCGCTGTACAAAACTCACAGGTCCGGCAGGTATCCTGAAGCCAGGCGATACCCACGCGGTCGCCAGGTTTGAGGGTGGTCACGCCTTCCCCGAGTCGATCGACGACCCCGACCGTTTGATGGCCGGGAATGATCGGCCTCGTGGACGGCGGCAACTCTGCTTCCACCACGTGCAAATCCGTCCGGCACACGCCACACACGTGTACGTTCACTCGCACGTAGCCGGGCCCGGGTTCCGGCACGGGCACCTCCCGGAGTTGCAAGGGAGCCGTGCCGATGTCGGCGGCATAATCAAGAATCATTGCTTTCATAAAAACCACTTAAAATATACCACCGAAGAGGTTTCGCTCTTCAAATTTTTATTGACTCCCCAGCGAAAGAGGCATAAGATTTTTTTCTGAAATTATTAATCTAAACAAGAGGGGTCAACCATGAACGACCTCAGCCCACCGAAAGCGTAAGGCCCGTAGCGAGCGAAGGATCCATCTTCTTCGGAATGCGGGCTCACATGGTTGCCGAGAGGCTCCGCTCTCCGGACAGTGCTTAGAGGCACACGGTCGTAACGACCAAAGAACAGCCGGAAGTCGGAAAAAGAAGAATTCCGAAAGAGAATTCTCCCTCAGGCAACAGTTCATCAGGAAGAAGACAGACCTCGCCACTAGCGGGTCAATGACAGCAGAAAAAAAAGAGAGCGCACCACGCGCACGATGCACATGAGCCCGCTTTTCCAAGAAAGCGGGCTCATTGTCGTTTTAGGGCAGGACGTGTTTAAAAACGTTCCACGCAGGTCGCACGCAACGAAGTCTCAACCTCAAGTGCCACTCCCTACAGTCATCAACCACGTTGAGTGTCCGAACCCGCGCGTCGTACGCAAGAGAGGTCTGTTTCCTTTGACCGCGTGACGAAATTCCGTGTATATTTTTGTCAAGAACCATCACGTAACAGCCTATGAGCAATTCATTTTTTAAAGGCCACGGGTTGGGCAATGATTATATTGCCCTTGATCCCAAGCAGTTGACGTTTAAACTGACCGCCAAGACCATTCGAGCGATTTGTGATCGAAATTGGGGGGTGGGGAGTGACGGGATCCTGGCCCTGGTGCCCTCAAAAAAAGCCGACTTCGGATTGCGGATTTTCAACCCGGATGGGAGTGAAGCGGAAAAATCCGGAAACGGCTTACGCATTTTCGGCTGTTTCTTATATGCCACGAAAAAGACGAAGCGCCGGTCTTTCTCAGTTGAAACCAAGGGCGGTCTGGTTCACGTCGAGTTGACTTTGGATCGGAACGGGCAGGTCAATGGCGCGACCGTGGATATGGGTCGAGCCTCGTTCAGACCGAGGGACTTGCCCTGTACCATCAAGGCCCCGGAGTTGATCATGCAACCGATCAAGGCCGTCGGGCAGTCCCTGCGCTTTACGGGGGTGAGTGTCGGCAATCCGCATTGTGTGGTGTTCAGGGACCGGGGCGGGCCGTGGACTCGTGAGGATTTACTGCGAATGGGGCCGGAATTGGAAACCCATCCCACCTTTCCCAAGCGCACGAACGTTCAACTGGCTGTTCCCACGGGCCCTCACGCCATGTCCATTTTAATCTGGGAGCGGGGAGCTGGAGAGACTCAGGCGTCCGGCTCCTCCGCCTGCGCGGTGGCCAGTGCGGGGGTTCGCTTGGGGTTGGTGAAAAGCCCGGTCAGGGTGTTTGCTCCAGGCGGCAGACTGGACATCACGGTGGATGCCCAGTACAGCCTGACCCTGAAAGGTCCCGTCACCGAAGTGTATCAAGGACGGTTCAGTGGAGCCTTGTTACCCGGCGTACGGTAAGCCGTCGTCAAGACTCGCCTCTTACCGGGGGAATTGAGTTGGCGGCGTGACGTTCCACCCTTCCCCGTTCAGTGATTCCATAAACTCGATCAGGTCTTTCTTTTCCTGCTCCGTTAACTTCAGGGGCTTGATCACGGAATCAAGCTGGGGATTCGGTATTCCGCCCTGATCATAGAAATCGACCACCTCGCGCAAGGTCGCCAGGCTGCCGTCGTGCAAGTAGGGTGCCGTGTTGGCGATTTCACGAAGGGTCGGCGTTTTGAACGCGCCCATGTCCTCGGGCTTGTTCGTCACTGCCTGGCGGCCAACGTCGGCAAACGATTTCGACTGCTTGTCCCACCCCGCACCAAGATTATGATATTGTTCGTCGGCAAAATTGAATCCGAAATGACAGCGGAGACATTGCCCCTTACCCAAGAACACGCGAAACCCGTTTTGGGCATTGGCCGATAAGGCCTGTTCCTCGTTCCCCAGAGTGAAGCGGTCGTAGTCGCTATTCCCGGAGAGCAGGGTGCGTTCAAAACTGGCAATGGCTTTGCCGATCAGGTCAGTCGTAATGGCAGGCGACCCGAAGGCCCGTTCAAATAAAGGGCCATAGCCGGCAATGCCCTTCACTTTGGCCACCAGTTCATCGTGATCCTTAAACCCGTGTTCCACGGGGTTGGCGAATGGGCCAACGGATTGCTCCTCGAGCGTGGCCGCCCGCCCATCCCAAAATTGGGCTGAGCTGAAGGCGCGGTTGATGGCCGTCGGAGCACTTCGCCCCCCTTTTTGCCCATGAATGCCCGTGGAGACCGGCTGCCCGTCCGTAAAGGCCAGTGACGGCAGGTGACAGCTTGCACAGGCGATCGTATCATTCGCCGACAATCGTTTATCAAAGAACAACAGCTTCCCCAGTTCCACTTTTTCTTTGGTTAAGGGGTTATCCTCGGGGATCATGAGACTGTCTTTTTCCAATCCCAGCGGGAGGGTCAGTTGAAAGGGAGCCTGCCCCGAGCCTGGCGAAGGGTTTGCTTGGAGCGCTCCGGTCTGAATGGCGACGGAGACCAGCAGGAGTCCCGCGACGAGAGCCCATCGAGGTCGTGAATCTTTGATAACGTCAAGAAAACTTTTCTGTCCTTTGTTGCCGGTCATTTCGTGCCTCCTGTTTTTTCAATCATACGCCTGCACTCGACGCTTGTCCTCGACCAGATCGGGGATCTAATCATGCGTTCGAGGTATGCTCTCTTTTCATTATACTAAGAGATGCGTTATGCCGAACGACGCGTTCCTCTCAGCAAGACGTGGGTCTCTGTAATCCGGTATTTTCGTTCAAGCTGAGCATTTAGTCAAAGCGATGTTTGCGATTTCCTCATACTTCAGGACGACACGGGGGGACGTCCCTGTATGTGTTCAGTCATTCGTTGACAATTTCGGTCGGGGTTTGGGGAGCCATCATCCGTAAAAACACGCGTCAGATGTCATCCTGAGCAACGCGAAGGATCTCGTAGTTGAGGCGCTCGGTTGTTGGGCGAGAGATTCTTCGCCTCCGGCTCAGAATGGCAATTCTGGTGTGGTCAGCCCTTCATCCTGTCAACGAAGTTGTGAACATTTACAATCCCGAAACTTCCCGGTGGAAGGTTTTGCAGGCGTCTACACCTCGTCTTCAAAGGCATCCAGGATTTCGAGGGTTCGACGGTCTATGTGATAATAAACCCTGCCCGAACAGGTTGCTCCCCGAAAGGCGGTCATGCCCGGGTAAATCCGGCCTTTGAGCAGAAATTTGGCGAATCCTTTTGCCCAGGCTTCGGCAGAAGCCAATGATCTGCCGGTGACGGCTTCCATCACTTCAGGGATTTCAAGCGTCCCATAGGTAAAGACGTGTGTCATGACTTCTCGTCCATCAGGAGGCCTCTATTTCGCTTCATGGAAAATAACGCCCAGAACGTAGCGCCGACCGGTCTTGAGCGGACTGACCCCGTGCCGCATCGAGGCCCGGACATATCCGCGTTTCCCTTGAACAGGCCGTTCATGAACGGGGAAGATAAGAAGGTCTCCCAAATCAGGATTGAACGCGGCCACCCTGGCCTGTTGGCGCGGCCGGTTTTCGACAAGCACGAATTCACCGCCCTCGAACTCTTGTCCTTTCCGGCTGAGCATGACCATGGCTTGAAGGGGAAAGAGCGTCGGGCCATAGATATCCCGATGCAAACAATTAAAATCTCCGCTGTCATACCGAAGCAGCAAGGGGGTGGGTTGGGTTTGCCCCTGGAGGCGACATTCTTCTTGAAAGGCCGCAAGGGTCGAAGGGTATCGCGGGGAGCGGTTCAGCCTGTCCATCATTCGGTTGGCAATGGGTGCCAGATGCGTATACAAGTGGGTCCGTAAATGAGAAACCAGAGCCGGCAATGGATAGGCAAAATACGAGTACTCTCCCTGTCCGAAATTGTAGCGGGCCATGACGATCCTGGATCGAAAATAGTGGTCGTGGTCGTAGAGTGTCCTCAAGGATCGACAGGCGGAGGATTGCACAATCTGCGGTAAATGGGCATACCCGTTCGTGAAGATCGAGTGTTCGACGGCAACCCAATCCAAGGCGTGAAGATCCGGAAGGCGATTTCGGTCTGACACAAGTTTTCGCTTCGTTCCAACCATGGTGGTCAAACGTTCAATTCCCCTCTGGGGCAAGGTGATTTGGTGGTTAGGGCTCTTGGCGTCGTTCATCTTCGCGCTCTTTATGCTCCTTCCCAACGTCGCCTCTTTTTTTGTTGAACGTCAATTTGAAGCCTTCGGCTGCAAGCATGTCAACGTGGTGGTCGAATACCCCGGTTTGCGGCGAACCGTCATCCCGCTTCTTTCTTTTCAAAAAGACGTGGGGGCGGAAACGGCTCGTCTGACGATCAGAGGGTTGACCCTTGAATATCAGCTTCCTCAATTATTCAAGGGTTTTCTCAGTGAGGTACGTGTCGAAGAACTCATTCTGGACTTTACAGAAGGTCCGACCGACCAATCCGCGCATCTTCCCGACGAACCTTCAATTGCAGCGGTTGCCGCAGCCCTGGACGCTGTATCGGAATTCCTGCTCGATCCCCTGGTTGGGCGACTCGCGTTGACGAACGCGATCATCTTTCGAGAGCAGGCCACCGGCCCATTCCGGCGGTTAAAGATCTCCGGAGAGTTTCGCAACGAAAACGGAACACTGACCGGAACGGTCGCGTTTCAGGGGATGAAAGGAAAGCCGCATGCCCTGCAACTGACGATGTATCCTCGTGGCAGGATGAAGGTTCTGCTGCACTCCGGCACAGGCCCTGCCGAATCCCTGCTCGATATGGAGTCTACCGTCCAGGTCTCCAATCAGACGGGCCTTCACTGGCACGGATCCTTGCACGCGAATCTGAAGCGAGCGACCCCATTTTTAGCCTTACTGCTGCCACTTGGGTCCGATCTCGAACGAGTCGATGGGGTCGCGGAATTTCAAGGGGATGGATCCACGGAGCAGATCGGATCATTCCGCCGCATGCTGCGGGACGCCTCAACCCGCCTTCATGGCGTGTTTCAAGCCTCTGTGGAACTTCCGGCTTGGGGAGAGAGCAGTGAAGACATAGCCATGACGCTGTCCGGTGAAGTGGATGCTGATGCGACCGGCCTCGCATTGACGCTCTTTCCGCCTTCTTCCGTGAAAGGTCTGGTGCAGCCCCCGGAGCATCTTTTGAAAGGGACTCCGTTCCTGGGCCGATTCAAAGAGAGCGAGCCGGTCCATCTGCAATTGCAGGATGAAGTCAAAGCTCGGGTTTCCTTGAGTGACGATCCGCAATGGTATCTCGATGGCCCCATTCGGATTCAATACGGCGTTGAGCGTTCGACAATCGGGCTGGATGCCGTCGTGACCAAAGCCTCCGGTCCATTCCGGGACCCGTTATCCACGAAAGCCGACGTGCATGGTCGCCTCTGGGGCGTGTTGCCCGTTCTTGCATCAGAACTGATACAAGCCAAGGATTTCCGCTGGAACGTGACAGGCAAGCTGGCGGTCCAAAAGCAAGTCATCCTCACGGAAGTGGGAAAAGGCTCTTGGGTCAAGACCGGACCTCTTCGATTTGAGCAAAGCACGGCGAATCTTTCGGAGTGGCACGTCGGCCGTACCTTCCCGGTTTCTTTGGAACGGCCCTCAAAAAAGTGGAAGGTTGGACCAACCACGGCGCAGATCACGCTTCCCCGGATTCACTGGGAAGACCGAACCGTGACCATGGAGAGCGTGGGATTGCACCTTCAAGAAGTCAGCGGGGAAGGCAGCGCATGGCAAACCAAAGGCACGGCGAAAATCGTGCTTCCCCGCATTCACCGGGGAAACCGAACCGTCACCATGGAGAGCGTGGGCTTGCGCTTTCAGGAAGCCAGCAGGAAAGGCAGCGAATGGCAAACCAAAGGCACGGCGAGAGTGTTGGGACTGTCTGCCGTATTGGACGCGTTTGTTCCTCCGAAGACCAATCTCGCTATTGGATTCGATGCCGCCTCCGGCGTGGTGAAGGCCGGCATCGTGGCGGAAACCGTGGATCAGTCCGTGAAGGTGACCGGGCGGATGATGCACGATTTGACGACGAACCAAGGGGCCCTTCGAGCAACGCTGGCGCCCCGACCTTTTTCTTCGTCAGGAACGACCTTGAGTCAATTGATCACGCCCTGGGAGTATCCGTTTGATGTCACCTCAGGCCGGCTTGGCCTGTCCGCGGTTGTGACCTGGGGAGCCCGTCCTCGACACTTGTCATCGGGGATTGACGATGAGCAGAAGCCCGGAGGCATCACCCTCAAACGGGGTGAGGTGGCCATCACGGCCAAGGACCTGGACGGATACTACGAAGACATGTTGCTGGAAGACGTCAATGCCACAATAAAAGTGAGCGCCACGAACCTCGACGATTTGACAATGGTGGGTCCGGCTCACGTGCGCATAGGCCGAATCGATTCCGGGATCGAACTCGAAAATATCGCGTTTACCCTTCAACTTGGGCGTCTCGGGTTCGGTCACGGTGCGGCACCACCCGTCATGGATCTAAAGGACGTCTCAGGGCACACGTTGGGTGGACGCGTCTCGAGTTCGCGGATTTACGTTGATCCGGCTCGACCGCCGAGCCGGTTTACGTTGAAGCTGGACGGCCTTCAACTTGATCGACTATTGCAGTTGGAGCAGCAACAAGGGTTGGAAGGGACCGGCGTACTTGACGGTAAGGTCCCGATCACGTTGAATGGCGAGACGATCACGATTCAAGATGGCCGGGTGGCGATCCGGCCTCCGGGAGGGGTGATTCGTTTTGCGCCGCTCGACGAAACCAGGCAGATGCTGGTTCAGGCGAAACCGGAAATGGAGCTTGTTTTGCGAGCCCTGGAGAATTTTCGTTATGATGTCTTACGAGCCGTGGTGAACTATCAGGAGGATGGAACGCTTTTGCTGGAGACCCGCCTGGAGGGCAAAAATCCGGATATGAAAGAATCCCCGCCCATTCATTTCAATTTGAACGTGGAAGAAAATATCCCCGCACTGCTTCAAAGCGTGCAGGTGGTGAAAGACATTGAAAAGCGGTTGGAAAAGGCCTTCGGGCAACCATCATTCTGAGAAAGAGCCGGACGCCGGCGCGTTCGTGTCACTCGAAGCGGGCCGTTGTAACGACCCGTGACAGAAGACGAAAAGGATAAGACGAGGATGAGCCGTTATCAGATTCTTGGAACGTGGTTGCTCCTGGGACTTGGGTGCATGCTGTCGAGTTGTACGACGCATACCGTTCAAGTCGAAGCCCCGGACAAACCCATTACCATCAATTTAAACGTCAAGATCGACCACGAAATACAGGTGAAAATAGAGAAGGATCTGAATCAAGTTTTTGCTGAAAACAGTGAATTGTTTTGAACATGAGGGAGTGCCGGTTATGCGGATGAACATGCGACCCACACGATGTCTCGCTTTCATGATCCTGCTGGTGGTACTGCTCGGAGGGCCGGCCAATCTCTGGGCGTTAACCTTGGGGGAAGCCAAGGCCCAGGGGTTGGTCGGGGAAACCCGCACTGGTTACCTGGGAATCGTATCGGGAAAAAAGTCACGGGAAGTCCAAGCTTTGATGAAGGACGTGAACCAGAAACGCAAGCAGAAATATCAAGGCATTGCCAAACGTAACGGTACCAGTCTTCAAACCGTGGAAGTCCTGGCAGGGAAAACCGCCATTAAAAAAACCCGATCAGGGCACTACATCCAGCTTCCGTCCGGAAAATGGACAAAAAAATAACGCACGGTCGCCTGCCCTTCCCATCCTCTCTGTCATAACGGGCCCACAATGATGGAATTCGGCAAACGTCCGAGGCCGTCAGTGACAGGTTCAACACATTCATTCGATCCCTGATCGCGCTGACGTTGTTCTGGTTGCTGTTTCGGTCAATCGATCCCCTGTCCTCGTTCATGGACCGCGGGATTGCCATGCTGAGCAGCTCGAGCATGCGTGATACCATGAAGAGCTTCTGCGTGAAGCTCGCCAAGTTCGTCGTGATCTGCCTGGGGACCGCAGCCGGTTTTCGACAAGCACGAATTCACCAGGCGGCGTGTCGTTTCGTTTAGAACCCGAAACCACGTTCCTCCCTTTGTCTTCCGAGAACCTGATTGAGTGCGGGTAGCACGATGCCATTCGGTGTGCTGGATGCACTCGCTGGTGTTTGAGTCAGGAACCGTCGCTTTGCGACTTGCTGGTCAGCGCTTACCGAACAACTGTTAGTAAGGTCGCCCCAGTGCTGAATGTCGTCGTTGAGCTCGACGCGGGTGCAGATGACAACTTCATTGTGCTCGGCGCTGAAAAGGGAATTGTCCGCTTATGCGGCCCCTCGTTATAAGCGGATAATCGGCACTGCATACGTTTGCATAGGCCCAATCGCCGGGACCCAAGCCCTTCCGAGTCAAAAGTATGTTAAATCCTCGGAAAATCACTCCGAATCGCAGAAGTCGTGCCAGGTCTAGCGAACTACAGATAGCCCAGGCTCAGCACCCAAAGCAGCGACTCCATGCCATAGCGCCAGCGGATCCGCGTGGCGAGGCTGGTACAGCTCAGTGAGCAGCCCCAACCGAGTCGTTCATGCCCCTTGACATTTTGATATTACAACATTATTGTTGTAAGAATGATGCCGCCACTTGTTACCTTGGAGGGTTCACCATGGTTGGTTCTGCCGTCTGGGATACACCAGGCTGGTCTTGATGATGTTGAGTCCGTATTTGCCACGAATGCGCGGCGGCGTGATCTGTTCGATGGCTTGTTGGAAGGCGCAGGACGGCTATGGTCGGCCGAATGTAGGACAATCTACCTGGACGGCAGTTACGTGACGGGAAAGCCTTGGCCAGAAGACTTCGATGCCTGTTGGGACCCTGCTGGTGTCGACAGCGGCAAACTTGATCCTGTTTTTCTTGATTTCACAAATGGCCGAGCTGCGCAGAAGGCAGCGTTCAAGGGAGAGTTTTTTCCATCGTCCCTGATGTCCACGGACATAAGCCGGACGTTTCTTGAGTTTTTTCAAATAGATCGTTTCACCGGGAGAACGAAAGGAATCATTTCTATTCCTCTTTCGAACGATCACGCTCTTTTGCGAAAGGTGCAGCTATGATCTACAGCCGAAAACAATTTAGCGTATCAAAAGCTGAACTCGAGAAGCTGAAGACCGCCCTGGAGACTGCGGAAAGTCGTCCCTCTGATCGGCTATGGCTGAAGCAGGCCGAGATCGACGCACTCAGCAGTCAGATTGCGGAGATCGAAGCGGAGATATCGGAGTATGAACTGCTCACCTTAGGGCAAATTCCATTGTCGAAGGTCTACGCCCTCGAAGAACTGCCGCGCGTGTTGGTACAGGCGCGGATCGCGTCTGGCATGAGCCAGACGAATCTGGCAGAGAGACTGGGTGCAAAACCGCAGCAGATACAGCGGTATGAGGCAACCGAATATAGGGGCGCGAGTCTCGCTAGGTTGACCGAGATAGCTCGTGCGCTTGGCGTTAAATTCTCGGGAACGTTCGAGGGAACCAAGCAAGCTGGCGGGTCGGTCTTTGTATGGGGTGATGCAGACGAAATTGTCTGGGGTCAACTTCCATACAAGGAGATGATCAAGCGCAAATGGTTCGACGTGCCGCGAAACGCTAATCCGTTGGAGAAAGTTAAGGAATATTTCCTCCATGCTGCAGGTCCGCAGTTCGCGACAGCGTACCATCGGAAGAAGATGCGTAGCGGGAACGTGCCTAACGAGTATGCGCTGCTGGCCTGGCAGGCGCGCGTGCTGGAGCGCTCACGAGACCTAGTGGCACATGGTGAGATTGAGGAATTCGAACTGGATGATCGTTGGCTGCCGAAGCTGGTAAGCCTGACGATGCGAAAGGATGGGGCAAAGCGTGCGCGCCAATTGCTGGCGGAGAAAGGAATTGCGCTCGTCGTTGAGCAGCACTTGCCGGGGACATATCTGGATGGTGCGGCAATGCTCGGCGATACGGACTGTCCGGTTATTGGCCTCACCCTGCGATATGACCGGCTGGATAATTTCTGGTTTGTGCTGCTCCACGAACTCGGCCATGTGTTCCTGCATCTGTTCGATGGGTTACGCTTCGACTTCTTCGATGAGGAGAGTGCTTCTGATACCGATTCCATCGAGGCAGAAGCGGATCAGTTTGCACTGAACGCGTTGATAACAGAGGAGCTTTGGGAACGATGCCTGTCGCGCTTCGCCCTTTCCGAGGAATCGGTGCGGATCGACGCGGAAAACATCGGCATTGATCCAAGCATCATCGCGGGGCGCATTCGCAAGGAGCGGGGCGACTATACAATTCTAAACAGTCTCGTCGGCCAGGATCAGGTCAGCCCACAATTCAAGGAGGCGGTTGATGATCTTGACTAGCGACATGTATGTGCCCGCCCTTCGGTGGCGGCAGGGTGAATACCAAGCGCTATTACGTCTAGCTGACCACGTTAAAGATCGGATCGTGCCGTTCATCACCATCCCCGACGTCGAATTTGATTTCGAGAAGCAGCAGGCGAAGAAGTCCGTCCAAGAGCACGTCTTTCCCTTTCCAGTCCGCTACAAGTCGAAGTGGGGCAAACGGCGAGCATGGGTTGGCGTGTACAAGAAAATCGTCCATGAGGCCATGGAGGATGGGCGGGATATATTCACCTATGTGTTCGAGGAATTGCATCGGTCTGAGGCCGATGCCGTGCCCGCTGTCCCACTCAACGCCGATCCGAGCACTGTCCGCGCCGTCAAGGCTATCGTCAAGCGGGACAGGCTTGGGGTGGCCATTTCGGTTCGCCTCGAAGACCTTATGAAGGCAACCCCGGACGCGCAGGTGCAAGCCCTGGCATCTAACTTAGATGCCGAGTTGTCCAACACTGATGTGATCGTTGATCTGGGAGCGCCGAATTTCGAGCCTTATAAGGCGTTCTCAGACGTATTGACTGAGGCCTTGCGAAAGTTGGGCGATCTCCACGTATACCGAAACCTAGTGTTGCTTGGAACGGCGATCCCTAAGACGTTTAGTCATATCGCCAAGGGTTCCGATGACATTCCACGCCATGATTGGCTGTTCTACCAGACTGTCATTGCGAACCTGCCAGCGGAGATGAGACGCCCGAATTTCGGCGACTACACGATCGTCCACCCGGAATTCGCGCCAGTCGACATGCGGAAGATCAAGGCAGCGGCAAAGCTGATCTACACAACGCCGCGTAGCTGGGCTGTGCACAAGGGCGGTGCATTTCGGGATGATCGCGAGCAGATGCACGGGCTTTGCGCGGACCTTATCTGCAGAGACATATTCAGGGGAGCCGATTATTCAAGCGGCGACAGTTACATTGCCAAATGCGCTGTCCGCCAGGAAAGCCCTAGTAATCAGACAAAATGGAAAGAGGTCGCGATCAACCACCACATCACGCATGCACAAGATGATCTCGCCACGCTTGGCGGCACATCATGAAGTCGCGGATGGCATCTGTGATCTCGCGAGGCGTAAGAACCTCGCATAACATCTCGTATAGGTACTTTCGTGGGCGGCGTAATTCCTTCGGGGCGTATCCATTTCGAGACAGCAGATCGAGGACCTCAGGCTTCCATAGAAGATGCGCTAGCATAACGGGGTTAATGTCCGGGTTAGATCGGGCAGACCTTACTCGCTGCAGCCATATACCGCCTCGCGGCCCCTGCACTGCTTCGATCACGCCGCACCAGTCTGGAACTTCGGACAAAATCCTCGGCAGGTGCTTGGAAGCCGCGACAATGGTAAGCTTTTGTAGTGTCCGTCGATAAACATCCAACTGGGCACCCAAGCGATTAAGGCTATCCTGAGCGCTCTTGATCTCGTAGCCATGGATGCATTCGTTGATCACCGCGACATCCACCCGGCTCCGGGCATGAGCCAAACCTAACTCGTCGATCACCAGAGTACCGGGATGCAACTTTTGATGCCGGAGGCGCTGGCGATGAAGGGCCGAACGAATGTCAAAATCGGTCGTGGCTGCACGGCTGGTCATGGTTCGTGCATGCTGGTTCATCTGGCATTGCCAACCAAGCGCGTCTGGCGGTTTGGCAGTCATTGGGGTTTGCTCTCTTGGGACGATTGTTAGCGCGAGTATAATACACGCTTGGTAATCTTGGTTACAGCGCCTTCCTCTTGCATTCCCCTAACAGGTACCTTATAGGTACCTAGAGAGCTAAAATCAAGGCTTATCACAGCGCGACAAAGCGCACCGTTAGAAAATGTGTGCACACGGAGCTGTGCTGAAGATCAGAAGCGTAGGTCATGATGGAATTCGGCAAACAAGTGGCTGAAGTGTGGCAAACGGGCGTGCTCGGGGTCAGCCTGGGTCAAGTCGTGACGGCCATTCTTGTGCTGTTGGCCTTTCTGGGCCTGAGGCGGGTCTTTTTCCGGTTTGTGGTGTCCTCACTTCGGACGTTGACCAAGAAGACCAAATCGGAACTGGATGACCTCGTGCTCCACGCCGTGGAAAAGCCCTTGGAATTCGGGTTTGTGGCGGTGGGGTTCTACATGGCCGGTCAGGTTCTCCCCATGTCCGAGGCCGTCAGTGCCACGTTCGACCAATTCATTCGCTCTCTGATCGCGCTGACGTTGTTCTGGGTGCTGTTTCGATCGATTGATCCCCTGTCTTCGTTCATGGACCGCGGAATCGCCATGCTGGGCAGCTCGAGCATGCGCGATACCATGAAGGGCTTCTTCGTGAAGCTCGCCAAGTTTGTCGTGATCTGCATGGGGATCGCGTCCGTGTTTCAAGAATGGGGATTTAACGTGGCGGCGCTCCTTGGGAGTTTGGGACTGATGGGCATGGCCGTCGCCTTGGGCGCACGAGAGTTCATTGCGAATTTGTTTGCGGGACTGACCATCTTTTTGGATCGGATGTTCGAAAAGGGTAATTGGATTCGCACGCCGGACGTGGACGGGGTCGTCGAGGATATCGGCTTTCGCGCCACCAAAATACGACAATTCGACAAAGCCCTGGTGACCATTCCCAACTCGCGGTTGGCGGGGGAAGCGCTGGTAAATTTTTCCCGTAGGACCAATCGAAGAATTTATTGGATCATCGGAGTCGAATATCGCACGACCCAGGACCAACTGCGGATGATCGTTCACGATATTCTGAAATACCTGAAATCCCACGAGGACTTTGAAACGGATCCCGCACGAACCAAGACGTTTGTTTTCGTGGATGCCTTTGACGCGTCCAGTATCAATATCATGCTCTACTGTTTTACCAAAACCACGGAGTGGGGGGAATGGCTGGCTTGTAAGGAGCGCCTGGCCTACAAGGTCAAAGACATTGTCGAAGGCCACGGCACGGCGTTTGCGTTCCCCTCGACCTCGCTCTACGTCGAAACGCTTCCCTTTGGGAACCCCGAGACGTTTCCGCTTCCCGGCAAGGCCCAGCCGCAGCAAGTTCCCTCACTTCCCTCTTGAAGGGGGATGCAGGATCTTTGGCATTCGTAGCGGGGATTCAAGTCTTTCTCTTCCAATAAATTTCTGTGCTTCGTGCAGTTTTGTGCATCTGTTTACAATGTTTACATTTCGTAAAATATTTTATTTTTTTACAATGTTTAAACTTTGTAAAGTTCGCAACAAACTTTACAAAGTTTAAAGTTTGCGCATTTTTTCATATTTATAACATTCGTAAAATTTTTAACGTTTTCATTTAAGACATGGGTATCTCCCGTGTGGGTTTGTAAAATAAAACCAGCCGGGAGTCGTGACCACCACATTTTTTGAGTAAAGGAGGAAGGGTATGTCGGTGATGGAAATCGGGAAGGAGTATGGGCGGCGGGTGGTTAGTGGTAGCCCTGGCGCTGGTAACATTCCAGTGCTTTGAGAAACGCCCGATTCGCCAGGTTGGCGGCTTTCGCCATATAGTACCGCTCTACGGTGTTGCAGTATCCGCCCCGTTCCCTCCGCTTGCAAGGCGTCAACGGCCCGTCCAAATTTTTCGAGACGTCGCGGGCAATGAAGTCGGCACTTTTTTCCACACGGACCTGGTGTTGAATTTCTTTTCGAAGAAAGGCCATTTGCTCCTTGATCCCGTCGGCCCGCTCAATGGCTTGGGGGATGGACGCCTGCAGGGCGGAGCGAATCGTGTGTTTGAATTCCTTGACGTGCACACCTTTGAGTAACGCGTCCATTTCTTCACCGAGGTGAGACAGGTTTTCCGGGCAGGTCACCGGTTTCGCCGCCTGAGCCGTGGACGAAGACAAGGCCAAGACTCCCAAGAGCATTATCGTGCACGATAATCGTGTCATCAGTATTTCATCGATCCTCCAATCTGCTAGAGTATACGGGAAATATTTTTTGATCAATTCACATAACGCTTCCTATGGAACCCAAAACGATTCCGTGCAAAACGATTCTCAATCCCACGGGGGGATTTTTAGGTCAGGGGTTTACCCATACCATTAATCTGTATCGGGGCTGTGCGCTCGGCAACACGCTGTGCGGGTTGTACTGCTATGCTCAGTGGAATCCCTATCACGTGCAGGGGCGGACGTGGGGACGGTTCCTGGACGTCAAAGAAGGAACAGTACAAGCCTACTGTACACAATATGACCGGCTGAAGAACCGCGGCGACCCCAAGCCCATCAGGATTTTCATGTCCAGCGTCACCGAGCCGTATCCGCCACAGGAACGGACCCTGCGATGCACACGGGAACTGCTGCAAGCCATGGTGGATCGACCTCCGGATCTTTTGGTTATTCAATCGCATACGCCGTTGGTGGTCGAGGATCTTTCGCTTTTACGGCAACTTCAACAGCAGTGCGACGTGCGGGTTCAGATTACGGTGGAAACGGATAAACCAAAATTACCGGCTCCCTTTCCGAATCAAGCCTATTCTCCCCATTCCCGGATTCAGGCCCTGCACGCCCTGCGAACCGCGGGGCTGGACTCGGTGGCGACGGTGAGTCCGTTGTTGCCGTTGGATGATCCCCAGGGATTTGCCGGTGAGTTGGAACGGGCCTGCACGCGGGTCATCCTGGATCATTACCTGCTCGGGGATGGGAGCAAAGAGGGGCAACGGACGAAACAGACGGCGTTTCCGCGACTGTTACGGGAGGCGGGTTATGCCGAATGGACGACGTTAAAGAAATTTCATGAAATCGTGGACGTGTTCCGTAGTGTGTTCGGAGGCCATGAGCGAGTCGGCGTAAGCCGGGAAGGGTTTAACGCAGAAACCGTAACTCAAAAACATGTATGCTCAGAAGAAACAGTGGGGATTCAGGCTGAAAGACATGAGACCAGACAAGAGAGCGGGGGGACACGCAGGTCCCCCCCTACATCTTCATAAACCAATGCTGGCGTTGGTGATCCTGGTTGTCCTTGTCCCTGCTCCGACGTTGGCCCAGCATCAAACCGAACCCCACCCCCTGGATACCTTTCTGACGAATGTTCTGAACTTTACACACCCCACGGGTATCCGGGGCACCATTCGCTATATCGACCTCGATGGACCGGTACTCTGGTTGAATTGGAATCAACGCTCCGACGAGTCGCCTTTATTCGAAACAGGATGGGAAGCGGTCCCCGGTGAGGCCATACTGGCGGTGCATCCACACACCTCCGATTCCACCGTGGATTTGCGAGCCCTCAGGAACGGGACTGCCGTGGAATTGATCATTCAACTCGATTCCGAGGGTAAACGCCGGATTCTGTCGTTTCGCTCGATGTCCCAGCCGCCCGACGTTCCTTTGTAACCGTGTGAAAACGTTGTACGAGCCGGGCACCATTCCCCGATCAGGTCGGGGACAGGGTCTCGCGTGTTTTTTGTGGGTGCTGCACGCGGTTCAAAGAAAGGTTGATGCATTGAACAGCAAGATGCGGTATGATGGCAAATTGTGGACCGTTGCACGGTCCCCGGTCGATGCGTTTCGCTGGAATTCTCACACTCGTTGTCCCGCACGCCGGTGCGGCAAGAAGTTTTGACGAACGTATGCATCGGATCAAGCAACTCACCCCATCTCAAGACCGGAATGTCTTTCCGCCCGAATCGGTTTTTGAGCCTTCAAAGGAGGTGTCAGGATGTTCATGCAAGCGTACACGAACCAAACATATGCCTTGTTGAGAATTTTCGCGGGACTGACGTTTCTGTTTCATGGCGCACAAAAGCTCTTTGCCTTTCCCGCGCCCATGCAACACGAAGTGCCGGCGTTTGTCATCTATATCGCCGGTCCCATTGAATTGATCGGCGGCCTGCTGGTCGCGGTCGGGTTGTTCACGAGATGGTCTGCGTTTCTGTGCAGCGGGCTGATGGCCGCGGCGTATTGGATGCAGCATGGATCGCAGATGATGGCTCAGGGCTGGCAGGCGTTTTTCCCGCTTGTGACCCAGGGAGATTTGGCGATCATGTATTGCTTTGCCTTCCTGTTCATTTCGGCACAAGGGTCGGGAATTTGGAGTGTGGATGAGGCTCGCGGCGCCGCGTAACGGGAATCAGCCCCGTCCTCATTAGCCCAAAGGTCGGCAACAGGAACAAGAGTTTTTAGCACCTCCGTTTTTGCACGCGTTGTCTTGGTATGCGCTCACGGCAGTGAGGTGCCACGGCCATTCGAGCGCGTGCCAATATCAGATCGTGCATGAAGGGTCTTTTCTTCTGCGGGCATGGGTATGCGTTGGCCCCGTGTCGCAAAGGCTGCTGATATCTCCCTCCCCCATCCTCACGTACATAACTCACTCACAATAGACCAATGCTCCCCTCAAGAATCACTCGCCGTAACGGAGTGAACACGGGTAAGGTGCGCCATGTTGTCACGGTGAGCCGCTGTGGTAAAATTCTTTGACTATCAATTTGTTACAGAAGAGAAAATAATTCAAATAGGCATTTGAAATATGAATTAGAATTGGGTAAGCTTGGATCGTTATGAGAAAAAGTACTCGAGCAAAACTTATTGAAGCGGCGTTGGAGGTTTTTGGAGAGCGGGGCTATCACAATGCGACCATTCAGCAGATTGTCCGGCGTGCAGGTACCAACGTAGCGGCGATAAATTACCATTTTGGGGATAAAGCCCAATTTTACGGCGAAGTGGTCTCCCATGCCCTGAACCTGGACCGGGATACGGAACGCGTGGATTTTGGAGACGAGCCTCCGGAAGAGCAACTTCGAACATTTGTGTTCTGGTTCGTTCATCACGTCGTGGGCATTCACAAACCATCCTCATCTCTGGAAAAAATTCAAATCCAGGAAATGGTGAATCCCAGTCCGATATTGGATACGCTCGTGGAAACGTTCATTCGCCCGAATCACATGAAGCTGCGCGCCATTGTTGCGGCATTACTCCCGGACGACGCGACCGAGGAAGGTATTCGTCATCATTGCTTTAGCGTGATCGGGCAGTGTTTACACTACAAATTCGCGCGGCCGGTGATGGATCGCCTGTACGCCGATATCGAGTTCACCGAGGACTACGTCAACGCCCTGGCCGAACACATTACCAACGTCAGTCTTGCCGGCATGCGTGCCGCGCCCCGTCAACGGGTCATGGCGGCGCGTAGCGGGAAAGAACGTCGATCATGATGATCCGGTTTCTCGTGATAAGCCTCTGGACGTTCACCCTGGGCGGGTGTGCACTGGGGCCGGATTATGAGCGGCCGCCGGTCGCGGAACCCGACAGCTTTCGGATGCAGCAGGGTGCGACCCTTGAGGAGGTGTCCTTAGCCGATCTGGGCTGGTGGGAACTCTTTCAGGATGAGAACCTTCAGTCCCTCATCCGAAAGGCATTGGTGGAGAATAAGAACGTGAGAATAGCGGTCGCCAGAGTTCGAGAATCTCGAGCCCACCTCGTTGCGACCGGTGCCGATCAATTTCCACGGCTAGACGGCAAGAGCAGTATTCAGCGGAATCAAACGTCTCAGGCCGTGGTTCGGCAGTTCGGTTTTCCCGGTAACATCCCGCAAATTCCCGCCACGAATCAATTCAGGGCTACTGCGGATTTGTCTTTTGAACTCGACCTGTGGGGAAAACTGCGTCGAGCCACGGAAGCGGCCCAAGCCGACCTGCTCGCCCGGGAATCGGCGCGCCGGACGGTCGTCCTGATGCTGGTCAGCGATCTTGCCAGGGCGTATTTCGAGCTTCAAGCATTGGATGTCGAACTGGAGTCTGCCAAGCGCACACTCAAGACACGACAGGAGGCCCTCGATCTTACCCGGTTGCGAAAACTCATGGGGCAGAGTTCGACGCTGGACATTCGTCGCGCGGAACAGGACGTGGCCCGTGCCCAAGCCGTGATCCCCGACCTCGAACGCCAAATCGGACAAAAGGAACATCAACTCAGCCTTCTCATGGGACGGAACCCGACATCCATCGTTCGCGGGGCTTCGTTGCGCGAGCACCCGCTGCCTCCCGAGGTGCCCACGGGGTTGCCGTCGGCGTTACTTGCGCGGCGTCCGGATATTGTGGAAGCCGAACAACGGTTAGTCGCGGCCAATGCCAAAATCGGCGTGGCCAAAGCGGCTTTTTTCCCTCAGATCAGTTTAACGGGAAATTTCGGCGCGCAGAGCCTGCAATTTTCCGATCTCTTTGTCGGTGCCTCGCGGGTCTGGTCGTTTGGGCCCGGGCTCACCGTGCCTCTTTTCAACGCGGGGCGTAATCGAGCCAATTTGGAAATGAGTCGAGCCCAACAGGAACAGGCGCTCGTCTCCTACGAACAAACCATTCAACAGGCCTTTCGGGAAGTGGAAGACGCCCTCCTTGCTCATCAAAAAATTCGAGAGATCCGGGCAGAACGGGAACGACTGGTCGACCTCTCACGTGAAGCCGTGGAGTTGGCCAAACTCGAATACCTGAATGGGAAAGCCTCGTACTTGGAGATTCTGGTGGCGCAGCGCGACGTGTTGAACGCGGAAACGGCCCTGGCTCAAACGCAACGCAATCATCTCCTCACCGTCGTGCAATTGTATAAATCCCTTGGGGGAGGATGGGCTCCTCAACCCGTGTCCCAGGACCTCGCCATGCGGGAGGTTTCCGAGTGACGGCCGCTCTCGAAAAACCATCGAAGATCCTGAGAGTTGTCCTTCCCCTTCTCATTATCGGGCTGGCCCTCCTGGGGGCGCAGGCGTTGATGTTCTTTGGTCCGACCGTGCCCAAAGCCTCGAGAGCCGTGAAACCGACCTTTGTCGAAGTCCTGACCGCACGGGTCCAGGATGAGCAGGCGGTCATCGTCGCGTACGGGACCGTGCTCGGTCATCGGCGATTGATCGTACAACCGGAAATCAACGGCCGGGTGGTGAAACTCAATCCCCGTTTAGTGATCGGGGAAACCCTGAACAAAGGTGCCGCCTTGTTGCAGATCGATCCGCGCGATTATCAGGTCGCGGTGGATGAGCAACGAGCCTTCTTGGCGAAAGCCGAATTTGATCTGAAGGTCGAACTGGGCAATCAAGTCGTGGCGAAGCGCGAATGGAAACTGTTGAACCCGTCTGCCGGCGAAGTCAATGCGTTGAGTCGACAACTGGCCCTTCGCCGCCCGCATCTCAAGGAAAAACGCATTGCGCTGGTGGCGGCGAAGAGTCGGTTACGCAAGGCGCAGTTGAACTTGCAGCGAACGATTTTGCGAGCCCCCTTTAATGCGCTGGTGCTCAATGAATCCGTCGAGATGAGTCAACTCATCAATACGCAAAGTTCCGTGGCGACGCTGGTCGGCACGGATGAGTTTCGGGTGCAGGTGAGTGTGCCCATCCGGCAATTGGAGTGGATTGCCTTTCCCGGCGCCGGTCACCCTCGAGGGGCACCCGTTCGGGTGATTCGCGAACGGGGCAGCGGTGAACCGGTGGTGCGGCACGGCACGGTCGTCGAATTGCTGGGCGACGTGACGCAGAATGGCCGGATGGCACAAGTCCTGGTCTCGATTGCAGATCCCCTGGAATTGGAAAAACCCGCCCGGGTTCGTCGGCCCCTCTTATTGGGCGAATACGTCCGCGTTGAAATCGAAGGGCCCGAGTTACACGACGTGCTTGTCGTGCCTCGGGACGTGATCCGGGAAGGCACTCGCGTCTGGATCAAAAATGCTGAGAATCAATTGGAAGTTCGTCCGGTTGAAGTCGTCCTTTCTCGAAAAGATACGGTCCTCATCAGCCAAGGACTCCGGGACGGAGAAGAGATCATCACGAGTCAAGTCCCTGCGGCGATTCCCGGGCTCCTGCTGCAAACCCTTGACGAACCACCGTCTCCTGCGGGTCCTGCTCCGGAATCCGGTGATCCCGGACCCGCGTCGACAGCATCCACCGAGTAACCCTGCCCATGGCCTCTTCCGACCAAACCTCCTCACGTTCCGGTCCGATCGCGTGGATGACCCACCACACGGTCGCGGCCAACCTCGTCATGCTGATTTTTATTCTCGGAGGATTGCTCATCAGCACCAACCTCAAGCAGGAAGTCTTTCCGCAGTTCAAAGTCGATATGATTCGCGTCTCCGTGGCCTATCCCGGTGCCAGTCCGGAAGAAGTCGAGCAAGGGATTATTCTGTCCATTGAAGACGTCGTGCGAGGACTGGACGGGGTGGAAGAAATCACGTCCACGGCCTCCGAGGGCCGGGCCAAGGTGGAGATCGAGTTGGTTGACGGGGTCAATGCCGATAACGTCCTGCAAGAGGTGACGAACGAGATCGACCGCATTCAGTCGTTTCCGGAATTGGCGGAGGAACCCATTATCAGTTTGGCGGAAGTTCGGAATCAGGTCATGACCGTCCTGGTGCACGGTGACCTGGAAGAGCAGACCCTGCGCGACGTCGCCGACCGCGTTCGCGATGACTTGTTGCAACGACCGGGGATCACGCTCGTGGAACTGGGCGCGGCACGTCCCCGGGAAATTTCCATTGAAGTGCCCCAACGGCATCTTCGGGCCTACGGCTTGACCCTCAACCGGATTGCCAAAGAGATCGGGGAGGCTGCCATTGAATTGCCCGGAGGAGGGGTCAAAACCACCGGTGGCGAAGTGCTGTTGCGGACACAGGAGCGTCGTGATTTCGGCCGGGAATACGCTGAAGTTCCGGTGGTGTCGACGCCGGATGGCACGACCGTCACGGTAGGCGATATTGCGACGATCAACGATGGGTTTGAAGAGACGGACGAAGAAGCCTTCTATAACGGTCAACGGGCGATCCAGGTCAAAGTGTTCCGGGTCGGCATGGAAACGCCACAGTCCGTCTCCGGGAGCGTGCAGGCGTATTTGGAGGAATTGCGACCGGAATTGCCGGACGGCGTTGGCCTGGCCGTGTGGAATGACCAATCCGAGATTTATCGGGACCGGATGTACCTGTTATTGAAGAATGCCTTTCTGGGGTTGATCCTGGTCCTGTTGCTCCTGGGATTGTTTTTGGATCTCAAGCTCGCGTTTTGGGTCACGCTCGGCCTGCCCGTCTCCATCATCGGGTCGTTTTTGTTCATCCCCCTGACGGGAGCCTCCATCAACATGATTTCCCTGTTTGCGTTCATTATCACGCTGGGAATCATCGTGGACGACGCGGTGGTCGCGGGTGAAATCATCTATCAAAAACGGGAAGAGGGGCTGCCGTTTCTCCAGGCGGCCATTGCCGGGGCCCGGGAGATTGCCGGGCCCATCACGTTTGCCGTGCTGACCAATATCGCCGCGTTCCTGCCGTTATTCTTCGTGCCCGGCGACCTCGGCAATTTTATGCGGCAGGTGCCCGCGGTGGTGGTGGCGGTGTTTGTGGTGTCGCTGGTTGAGTCCTTGTTCGTGTTGCCGGCCCATTTGGCTCATACGCGAGAACCGTCGGGGTTCTGGAAAACACTCGATCGTCCGCGACGGTGGTTCAGCAAGAAGATGAACAGCTTTATCCAAGAACGCTATCAACCGTTTCTGCGAGCTGCGATCGCCAATGGCTGGTTGACGGTGGCGGTGGGGTTGGCCCTGTTGATCCTGACGGTCGGCGTCGTGGCCGGCGGGCATATCTCCTTTAGTTTCCTTCCGGCTATTGATTCTGAAATTATCACGGCACAAGCCACCCTTCATTATGGCGCGCCCATGGACCATTCCCGGAGAGTCTTGGATCACCTCCTGGAGTCGGCAAACGCCGCGGTCGCCCAACGCGGGGGCGAGGCCGCGTTACGAGGAATCTATGCCCAAATCGGTTCGACCTTGGTGCGAAGAGGACCGGGGCAAGCTTCGACGAATTCGGGCGGTAGCCACTTGGTCGGGGTACAGGTTTTTTTGGTGCCTGCGGATCAACGGGATTTCAGCGGAGCGGATTTTTCCAATACCTGGCGAGCCGGCATCGGGACGATACCGGGGTTGGAGTCTCTGGCCTTTAAAGCCGAAGTTGGCCCGACCGGTGGGGCTCCGATTGACATCCAACTCACGCATCGTTCCAGGGCGATTCTGGAAACTGCCGCCCAGGAATTGGCGGGGGCGTTGTCACAGTATGCGGGGGTGACGGATATCGACGACGGCGTGTCGTTGGGCAAACCGCAATGGAGCTTTCGAATCAAACCGGAGGCTCGCAGCCTGGGCCTCAATGCGACGGGTTTAGCCCGGCAGGTGCGCGGGGCCTTTTATGGCGTGGAAGCGCTGCGTCAACAGCGGGGACGCGATGAAGTGAAGGTCATGGTGCGGCTGCCTGAATCCGAACGCCAGTCCTCGTTCACGGTCGAACAATTGATCCTGCTCACCGAGCAAGGCGGGGAAATTCCCCTGGCCGAGGCGGCGGAGATTGAACCGGGACGTGCGTATACGGAAATCAAACGACGCGAAGGGCGTCGAATCGTGGCGGTCACGGCTGACGTCGATGATCAAATCGCCAATGCCAACAGCATCATAGGGGAAGTGACCGCCGATGAGTTGGAAGCGTTGACGAAGAAATATCCGGGCCTGACGTATTCCCTGGAAGGCGAACAATCGTCGCAACAGGAATCGCTCTCCGCCATGGCCAGCGGGTTTGCCCTGGTTCTGTTACTGATCTATGGGTTGCTGGCCATTCCCTTCAGAAGTTACGTGCAACCGCTGATTGTGATGCTCGGGATTCCCTTCAGCATCATCGGCGCGTTGGCCGGGCACCTGCTCTTGGGCTATGGTCTGAGCATCATCAGTATGTTCGGCATCGTGGCCTTGGCCGGTGTGGTGGTGAATGATTCGTTGGTCTTGATCGTCGCGACGAATCGAATCCGCGAGGAGCAACGTGTTTCCCTCTCCGAAGCGGTGATCCAAGGGGCGATGAACAGGTTTCGGCCCATTGTCCTGACGTCGTTGACCACGTTCTTTGGTTTAGCCCCGATGATTTTTGAGACGGCGTTGCAGGCCCGGTTTCTCATCCCCATGGCCATCTCGCTGGGATTCGGCATCCTGTTCGGGACGGTGATTATTTTAATCCTTGTGCCGGCAGTCTATCTCATTGTGGAAACCATCCTACGCAAGGACCAACCGGCCCCGGCCGACTCGTTGACTCCCCCGGAACATCCGGAAGCAGAGTCGGTTTAACGCGCTGCTGTTGACCCAACTCCGACAGCACGTCAAGGCAGCCTCATGTCGGATTACGCTCCGCTAATCCGACCTACCCCATCTGTCATCCTTGTATGTGTTCAGTCATTCGTTGACAGCTTCCGCCTGCATGAGGGAAGAGCCATCATTCTGCGCAAACACGCCTCATCTGTCATCCTGAGCGAAGCGCCTGTCCTGAGCCTGTCGAAGGAAAGGATCTGCTTTTCCTGGCGTTCGGTGTTTGAGTGAGAGATTCTTCACTTCGTTCAGAATGACAAAGTAGGAGTTCAGAATGACAACAAGAGGGGAACCAAGAAAGAAGGGCCGTCGTTTTCCTCCCCTTTGTAAGGGGAGGGTGAGCTAGGCATGCCCCCGCGAAAGCGGGGGTGGGGTAGAGCCAACCGTCCATGGAGCACGGGGTTTCGCCATCATGGCCACAGCCTCTACCCCTGGTCAAAGCCAGGGGCATGCCTAATGCCCCCTCACCCCTCCCGATCCTTCGGCTACGCTCACGTCAAGGCAGCCTCTGGATTCCCGATTGCGACTGCGGGAAGGGGACAGGAGGGGGGAAAGGTTTTTCCTCGACGGTTGGAATGCCTCCTCTTCTGTCATTCTCGCGGCACGGGTATCAAGTGGGGTGGCTCTCGCAACGCGGGAATCCATCCCCCACGCGTTTTGTGCCTGATGAAACAACAAACGGAAGAAACCTGGATTCCTATAGATTGACTGGATCCCCGATCAAGTCGGGGACAAGCGTCGGGAATGACAGAAGGAGAAAAACAGGGATGACAAATTGGGGCTATTTTCATACCTCAAATCAAAAGAACCACTGGGTGCGGAAGAAAACGGAGCGCGGCATGTTGGCATGGGACACGCCGAGCCCGATACTCTGTTCGCCGATGTTCAACAACTCATGCTGATCGAAGAGATTGACCACGTCCACGGCAAGCAACAGCTTCTGTTGCTTGGCAAAGGGCAGCACGTGAGTCATGGAGAGATTGTACGTGGTATTCGAATCCGCATGCCCCGAATTCGTTTTTTCGCCTGGTGCCGCGCTACGCAGACCGGACCCATAGAGCATCTGTGCGGTGACCGTGGTGTTGGGGAAGGGACGATACGTGACCATCGCCGAACTGGTCATGGTTTGTGAATGATCGCAAAACACGCCTTCACTCGTTCTGATATCGGCCAGTTCCTCTTCATGCAACAAAAAGTGTCCCGATTGTAACCCAAACCCCTTGCATTGCCCCCAGGCCACGTTGCCGCGGGCGGTGAGCACGTCCGCCAGCTTGGCATTCAGGGAAAAGTCGATCCCTCGTTGCCAGCCCCGTTCATACGCAAAATAATTCAACATCGGCGTCGTGTTGAACTGATGGGCGTCGGATTGGTTGGTGTTGCGCTTATAGTAGCCCGTCACCTGGGCCACGATCCTTGTCCCAAGTGCGTGGGTCGAACCGATTTCAAAATAATGCGACCGCTCGGGCTTGGCTTTGATATTGGTCGGGTCCTCGGCTGCTGCCGTGGTACCGGCGGTATTGAGGGATTGAAAAGGCAGGGCTTCCAGATTGGGCGGGGTAAACAAGCGACCGTAAAACGCGTGGAAGGCATGCCGGTCGTTGGGCGTATAGGTGACCCCGAGACGAGGACTGATTTGGAAGGCCTCCACGTAGCCGTGAATGTGATCCAGCCGCAGACCGAGGTTCACGGTCCATTGCTCATTGGGCGTGAATTGATCCTGGAACCAGAACTCTTCCCGGTACCCGACAATCCGCCGGTCGGCATTGAGGGATACAACCCCGCCCGTCGGCTCAGGAGCATGATGTTCCTCTTCACCTCCCTCCTCGGGGCCAGCTTCCTCCTCTTCTTCCTTTTCCTCACGGGCAAATGCAAACAAGCGGGTCTTATTCGTTGCCTGCGTCCGGTCCAACTGGAACCCGGCTTTGATCAAGTGCCGGGGATTGAGCGCGTGCGTGTAATCGAGCCGGACGCCCCCGGCAAAACCCCACCGGTCCTGGTGGCCCGCTGAAAACGGTTCGCCCTCGTCGCTCGTATAGGCCAGGACGTTATAGGGATCGGTGGTGAACGTCGCCCGGCTGTGCCGGAAGTAGCCGGCCACGCTCACGAACTGCTTGGCATCCATGTCGTGTCGCCACACCAGGTGCGAGTACTGGTTCTGCTCCTCCTGGTTTTCATCAATCTCTGATGAAGGCGCCGGCGTAAACCCCGGGTCGGTGTGGTCCCGGATCAACCCGACAATTTCATCATTCGGGGTCTGCCCCGGTTGAGTGGGAATCTGCGAGACCCCCACGCTGTTCAACAATAACCAGGTCACGTTATTGCGGTTGTTCACCTGGTAATCGCCACGCAGGAAAGTCTGGTTGAGTTCGCCGCGGCCGTGAAAGATCGACTGCCCCAGCGTGGGAGGATCGATCGCCCGATTGGTCGTTTGATAATTGTTCATCACGTAGAACCGGAACCGGTCCCCGACCGTCCCTCCATATTCAAACGACGGCAGCACGGTTTCATTCGAGCCCCCGAACACGCCGATCGACCCGAATCCCGGTTTGGTGCCGCTTTTGCTGGTGATGTCGATCACCGCGGCCGTCCGGTTCCCGTATTGGGCTTCCATGCCGCCGAGCGTCACGTCCGCCCGCTCCCAGACCCGTGGGGAGAGCAGGTCCGAAAACTGGCTCGTGATCGTGTCCGGAATGGGCACGCCGTCAATCCGGAATTGGAGATTCGCGTGGTCCTGCCGGATGTGGACCTGTTTGAGGCTGCCGTAGGCGGCGCCGGGAATGGTGAGCAAGGCATCCTGCAGGGCCAGGTTATTACCCCGTGGCAGCGATTCAATGTCTCGCCGGCTGACGGAATACGTCTCACTGGACGAATGGGGCTTAATCAGAAGGAGGGGGGCCACGATTTCCAGCGCAATATCCTGCGTCTCCGTCATGGTCAACACGACGGGGACGGGCGCTTCCTGGCCGACCGTAATCACCACGTGCTCGCTCCGATACGTATCCTGAACGGCTTGGACGGAAAAGACACCGTCGTGCGGAACACCCAGCACAAACTCGCCCGTATCGGTTGTGGCTTCCGATGTCACCAGGGTCCCTTCCTGATCCCGCAATTCCACGGTGGCCTGGGCAACGCGCCGCAGATCTGCATTCTGCACGTACCCGGCAATCGTCTGATTGGCTGGAACGGCAGCACCACTCTGCGGCACTCCCCAAAGAAGCGCCAAGGCGACCCCGAGGATGAACCATACCCGCCTTCCGGACTGAATCGTGAACAGATCTGTCATCGACCTTCTCCCCCTCTTTCAATGATCCTTCCGTCGTCCCTCCTGAGAGGGACGTTATACACGGCCGGCTCGTGTTTCGTGAGCCATTTTCAACGAACGGGCGAAAATCATCCATGAACCGCCGTAATGAGAGGAACGAATGAGATGGGAGAAGGGGAGACTGAAGACCGGGTTAGCACAACGACAGGTATCTAGGACTTGTGGTTGAGAATCTCTCCGGCGTGTTCACTGGCTTCTTTCACCAGGATCCCCATTTTGGGATGGGAGGGTTCGAAGCCCACGGGGAACTGATGGTGCCGGAGCCGCTGGCTGGTGATCGGGCCGATCGAGGCGACCATGGTTTTTCCCAGCGCGTCACGAAAGGCCGCGAGTTCATCGGTGGCCCCGAGCAGTTGAACGATATGATCGATTTGGGCGGCGCTGGTGAACAACACGACGGAGACTTTTCCGTCCACAATGCTGCGGAGCGTCCGTTTGAGAGGCTCCACGTCATCAGGCAGGGCCCACCGGTACACCGATACGCTCCTGACTTGGGCTCCCCGTTCGGTCAACCCTTCGGCGAGGTCTTTGTTCGCCACACCGTATTCTTGAATGGCAATCCGGAGTCCGGAGAGTCCCTCGGGTTTGCAATCATCCAGGGTGTGGAGGATATCCCGCCAGGTATTGGGCTCGGGCACGGTGATATGGGGTTTCAACCCCAACTCCTTTAAGGCCGCAATGGGTTTTGGCCCACGGCAGACGAGGGTCGTCTTCGTCAGGGCTTGCCGGATCGCGTCGAGGGGAAACCGCGTTTCCCAGACGTTCACCAACGTCCTTGTCCCCACGCCCGTCAGCAAAATCAGCAGGTCAACGGTCCCAGCCATGAGGTGTTTCGCGAAGTCCAGGGCTTCCGTATTATTTTCCAGGGGAATCTCCTGTAAGGAAGGTGCAACCATGGGATTCCCTCCATACCGGGCAATCAGCTTGGCCATGTGATCGGCCATCCGGCTTTCGAAGGCGGCCACGGTCATGCCGGCGAATCCGCTTGTTGCGTCCGGTTCGGTGTTCATCGGTGTGATGGTAACACACGGCCCGCTCTTTCTGTAGGGAACAACGATCGTTGCTCCCTGCTTCTGAGCGCGCGCCGTTACTTGGAAATCGCTATGGGCAACGTGGGGGTTTTAGAAATATCGGTCACGGTGAAATGATACAGTTGATACAAGAGATCGAAGGCTTCGTGATTCCACCGGTCGAACAATTCTCCTGCTGCGGATTCCTGGTCGATGTAATACCACAACCCGCGTTTCTGAGCGGAGATGATGGCTTCTTCTGGTTGGGTGTGTGACTTCCGGATAGTCAGGGTCCTGGCCGGATTGACACTTGGCGGCGGTGTCCGCGGGTCCGGTTCCACGTCAACCTCCTTTTCCTCGTCAATGCCTCGTCCGATAAACCCCAGGATCGCCTTGAAGCTGCGCAATTTGATTTCGCCGAACATGGGGAAATCATCTTCTGAATGGTCCGGTCGAATATCGACCAGAATATGATGCTCGTTGAATCGTTCCGCTTTTCGGTTTAACGTCTCTCGGTCATTGTTGGAAAGCGTATTCGGATCATAGTTGGTCATCACGATCCGTCCGGTCTTCCGTTGGCCCCCGTCGGTGAATTGAAGCGGATCGATAAACAGCTTTCGCTCGGAGTGTAGCCATGACAGATGCATCACCCGCTGCCGGAACTCCCGGTATTCCTCTCGCCGGTGAGGCTGGTTCAACAGGAAACGTCGCCGGCCGTCCTTCTCTTCGAGAATGATCCCTTGAGACACCAGACGAAAGAGGATGGCGAGATCGATCCCCTGTTGCCCCAGGGACAAGATGGTCTTTTCGGTAATCGGGGTCAACAGGCGTTTGGTGAATTCCTCGCCTTGAATCGGGATGATCGTCACGGTCGGGTTTTCCGCGGCGGAACTGCCCAACGTCAATGACAACGAGTCGGCGCCGGGCGATCCAGCCAGTAATCCCGTAAAGCCGGTGTTGACGCGGAAATCAAAGGTGGCGGCGATGCTGGAGACGGCCGTGAAATGAATCGGCTCATGGTAGCGGGTGCGGGCGATGTTGAGCAGCAGGAGTTCGGTTTCAATCCGATTGACCGTCCAATCGTATTCCAGCACCGCCCGATGCATGGCCACCGGCGAGACACACCCACTCCAGATCAGGCTCATCCACCACAGGGCGGACAACCACATCACGGCGTGGCGCGTCTGCCGTGGAGGTCTGCGCCCCGGTGGGGAATCCCGGTGGGCAGGGAACGTGCATCCGCTTGTTGCGTCCGATTCAGTGTTCATCGGTGTGATGGTAACATATGACCCGTTCCGTGGGGAACATCGATCGTAGTTCCCTCGACAGCGGGGTGTATGTGTTCGGTCGTTCGTTAACCATTTCCACCGCTTCCTTCTGTGCCCTACTCGTTCCCGGCCGCCACGTCGCCTGCCCTCCCCCTGACAAGGGGGACTGAGGGGGTTGTCTGTTTATCAGCGGGTTGCCGGGGGCTGGTCCCCGGAGTGGGGCGTTTCAGGTTTTCCGGGCAAGGCGTTGTCGTCAGCGATAACCCCCCTGACCCCCCTTCTCAGGGGGGTGTCGGAAGGTAGTGTGAGCGGCGTTACCAGGAGCACCTGCTCTTGGCCCCCTCACCTCAGCCCTCTCCCACGGGGGGGAAGAGGGAGTGAAGAGCAAAGGAGAGGGGGTGGGAATTGCGCTTCGTGCGGCAGGGTTGCTCCGTTCGGTGCGCCCCGTTAAGATGACCCCTTTGAATTGGAAACCAGGACCAGCATGTCTGCACAAGAGGATATTCCACACGGGAAAGGCTTACGCCACGTGGCCCTGAACGTGACGAATCTGGATGTCTCGAAAACGTTTTATCAGACCTGGTTCGGGATGACGATCGTCTGGGAACCCGATGACGAGAACGTCTATATGAGTTCGGGCGTCGACAATTTGGCGCTGCATCAGATTCCACAAGAGAACAGGCCCGCTTACCAACAGGGTCATGGGCAATACCTTGACCATCTGGGGTTTATCATGGGTTCACCGGAAAGCGTGGACCAACTGTATGAACGGGTGATCAAAGAAGGCATCGAGATTATCCACCACCCGAAGCGACATCGGGACGGCAGTTATTCTTTTTATCTTGCCGACCCTGACCGCATTGTCATTCAGATTTTATATGAACCCACCATCAGTGCGATTCGTTTTTCAACGGAGACGTAAGAGGGTGCCCCTGCCCGGTTGCGTCATGACTTGATGGTGGACCCTCTGACGAAGAAAGGCTCCATGGCTCTCTGGGATCGCGTCGGCCTCAATCAGTTTGTCGGGCTTCAGCCGTGGGTGTGGGTGCAACTGGAAAGCGCCGAACCGCCGGGCCCCTTCCCGTTTATGGGAGGCGTGGATCCCGCGGTCGTGGCGAGTCTCCACGAAGTCCATGGCATCCTCATGAGTACGGTGGAAACGGCCATCAGCGACGTGTTTGCTCATCGAACGCCGGTCGATGATCCGGCAGCCGGTCGCCGGCTGGAGGATGCCTATGCGGAAGTCGTGCAGTCACGACCCCGGCTCCGCCAACATATCCGGTGCGGACGAAATCCTGACGGCACTTTTCTGTGGGAATTTCCCAAGGACCGCCATCAGTCGGCGGTCATGAATTACGGTGGCCTGCGCATTTTCAACGCGGTGAACCGGCAAGCGCTGCCGATGGGTTTGGATCGTCCGCTCTCACCCGTGGTGGGAAAACTGTTGGGCTGTTTGAACGGCACCCGTACCGTCTCGGAAATTCGCACCATTGTCATGACCGCCGGTCGTGACGTGGCGCCACAGTTACTGCACCTGCTTGAGCAACTCGACTCGCACGAGTGTTTAGCCGTGACGAACCACTCCTCGATTCGAACGCAGTGGCTCGACGCGACCAAGGATCAGGATACGGTTCATCTTGGTCATGCGGCCCTGATGTATCGACAACAAGACCGGTTCTTCTGGTTTGATCCGTGGCTGATGCCCTGGTTTGCCGAATCACCGGTCCCCTCACTGTGGACGTCGTTGTTGCCACCACCGGTCGCCGTGTTTTTGACGCACGACCATGATGACCACGTCGATCCTCGCACGTTGTTGCACTTGCCGAAGGACGTGCCCGTGATCGTGCCCAGCCGGAAAAACCGGAAGACGTGGTATTTCGATTATCTGTCCCTGATGCGGGAGTTGGGCTTTACGAACGTCCTTGAACTGGCGCATGGAGAATCCTGGAAATTTGACGGCGGGGAGGTGGTGTCGATTCCGTTTTTCGGCGAGGATCCTTGCGACCTTGCGCTTCCACGAAATTGCTATTTAATCAGCGATCGAGGACACAATACCCTGGTCCATGCCGACAGCGGTCCGACGAACGACGGGCATTCGGCGATCGAGGATGGGGTCATCGCCCGACTCGTGGAGCACCATGGTCCGATTGCGACCGTCTATGCTTCACAACAACAGTTGAAAGAAATCCGTTCCTACTCGGCGCATGCGAGTTTGTCCCATCCCGGCAAGTGGTTGGCGGTGGGAGAAAACGGATTTCTCACCAATCACTATCTGTCGGAGTTGATGCAACGTGCCCAAGCCAAATTATTCGTCTCGTACGCCACGGGTGGTGCCGATTGGTATCCGGACCATTTGTCGTTCATGTTCAGTCATCGCAATCCGGCCCGTACGGCTTTACTCACCGCCCACTGGGATCCCCCGGAATCCCTGAGAGACGTGCTGGCGGCATCCGGCCGTCAGTACCATTATGGCCAGGCCTTGGACATCGTTCGAGTGCCTGCGCCGGGGCAGGTTCAGATCATCCAAAAGAACGACGCCGTCTCGCCTCTCTCTCTTTATCAACTCGATCATGAAGTGCCCGCTTTCCTCAAAAGCGCTCCTCTTTAGCAAGGAAGACCCCGGGGATGGAGAAATCAAAACCCTTCTTGCTGTTCGGCGGCTAATGTGATAGGACTAGGTACTTTTTATGACGGGAGGACGTGTGATGACCGATCAATCAATGCCCGTATCCTGGATTGATGAGGAAGAGTCGTTTCCTGAATGGGTCACGGTCGTTGGGGTGAAAATTCGCGACCATGGTGAGGTCAAAGTGGCCCGGACGACCGACCTCAGCCTGAAGGCCGGCGACCACGTGCTCATGGAATTGGAGAACGATACGACCTATGGGACCGTCTTCTCCCCGCCTCATACGCAACCGTTCCTCCCTCCCATGCGGGCGATGCAGGGTATCCTTCGGAAAGCCACGCCGGAAGACGCCGCCGCTATTGCCCAGCAAAAAGAGTTATCCTCCTCCGGTATCGCGTTCTGTCGAGAGCGGGCCCAGGCGCTGGGTTTGCAGATGAAGTTGGTCGAAGTGTACGGATCGCTTCGGCGGCGGGCCCTGACGTTCAGCTACACGTCGGAATCTCGCGTTGATTTTCGGCAACTCGTCAAAGATTTGGCGCGTGAGTTTAATTGTTGGATTGAAATGCGACAAATTTCCAGCAGGGATGAAGCTCGTCGCCTGAGCGGGGTCGATACCTGCGGGCTCGTCTTGTGTTGCGCGAATTTTCTCACGGATTTTAAACCGGTGAATCTCAAGTTATCCCGTCGTGAAGCGGCTTGGTCAAATGATGCGCATCGCATCGGGGTCTGTGGACGGTTGAAATGTTGCCTGATGTTTGAAAACGACGATTGGCCCACCCCCAAAGCGCCCGATCAACAACTCATTCAACCCACTCGATCGTAATTGGTCTCCTGCCCCGCACGCAGACGGGCCGCAGTCTCAAGAGGTGTTTCAGATGAGTGCCCTACCTCGTTTTATCATCTATGCCCATAACGCCACCTATGACAAATTGCACCAGGTGGCGACCATCGCTCTCACTGCCGCGGCCATGGAAAAAGACGTGGTGGTCGTGTTGTTGTTTTGGACCATTAAAAAGCTCGCTGAGGGGAAGTTCGATGAAATCGATTTTCCCCCGGAGTATCAACGCTATCATGATGAAGTGGCCCGATTGCTTGCCGAGCGCAAGGTTCCCCTGATTTCGGAAATGCTTGAAGAGGCGAAGAAAGTGGGAACGTTACGCCTGATCGCGTGCAGCGCCGGGTTGGAATACATGGGAGTCGACGCGGAAGCCGTGGCCAAACAGGTTGATGAGGTGATGGGGCTTCCCGCCATCCTTGCACTGGCGGCTGGTGCAGAGACGACCCTGTTCGTGTAGCCAGACGATCTGTCGGGTTACGCTACGCTAACCCGACCTACGGTCTGCCATTCCCCGGTCGCGGCGCCGTCCCCCGAGGTGTCCGTCGTGTTCCCACCGATTGCTTGACAAGCTTTCCCTATTGTGGACAATAAGTGCTACTGCTAGACGTGTATCCAGTCGGGAGCTTCTCATGGCGGAGAATATGGCGGAATCAAGCGGTTTGGGCGCCGGAACAGAGGCGGTGATCCAGCCGTCGATCCTGAACGCCCTCCCGTACTTCATATCCCTTGCAATTTTTCCCCTCGTCGCCAACGCCGCGATTCACGGCGGCTGGTGGATTGCGGGTCCGTTCATCTTCTTATGGGTCGGGGAAGGATTGGATGCCGTGTTCGGCATGGAAGAGCGGAACATGGACCCGAAGAAGACCTTCGAACGCCAGTTGTTCTGGTACAAGCTGGCCATTTGGCTGTGGGCGGTGCTCTGGCCGGTCACGCTCGTATTCTCGCTCTGGCAGATTCTTGTCGTCGGCCATTTGTCTATCTGGGAAGCCCTGCTCATGGCGGCGGCGCTGGCCGCCGTGGCCCAGGCCTCCTTCATTGTCGGCCACGAAATGATCCACCGGCGCTCCGTGCTGGAGCGACGAATCGGCGAATTCCTGCTGGCGTCCGCCTCCTACCCGCATTATGCGACGGAGCATATCTATATTCATCACGCCCTTGCCTGCACGCCCTGGGACTCCGGGTCCGCGCCCAAGGGCCTGAGCTTCTGGAGGTATTTCCCCCGGGAGGTGGCGAGCAACCTCATCGACGCTTGGTGGAGGACAACGTCGACTCGATGCGCGGAGTCCTCGACCGCGGGCTGCAGCGCCGCCAGCCAGTTCGGCAGCGGCACGGCGCTCACGGAAGCGACCTCCCCGTCCAATCGGCGCGTCGTACGGTCGGGCATGACGACCTCGACTGACGCCCGCATGCCAGGTTGAATGCGTTGCGCCATGCGCGGTGGGACCCGTAGCGCCGCTTGAACCGGCTGGTCTTCCGCGTTGCGGATCTGTGCGACGTCGGCGCCTGCAGGCAGGTATTCTCCGGGGGCAGACCGCAGGGCCATGATCTCGCCCTCGATCGGGCTGACGATCAACTCCCTCGGGAGCGGTGGGCCTCCATCTGCAGCAATGCCACCCGGGCCAAGGCCAGCAGCGAACGCAAGGCGCCGCCGTCTCCGCCAACCTGTCCGATCTCCGTCTCCAACAGTTCCACCCGGTCGTGCAGAGCTGCCGTCTCGCGTTCCAACTCCGGCACGCTCTGCCGAGCGATCGGACCCCCGGCCTCGACGCGGTCTCCGGGTACGACCAGAAATTCCACGAGATATCCGGGCTCGGTGGAGACCATCTCGTGGCGAGATCCAGGCTCGATCAGGACTCCGTCGATCGTCACGCCGCGGACGATGCTGCCGAACAGCGCCCACGCCACGAGCGCCAGAACAACCAAGCCGATGCCGGCCAGGATGAAGCGTTCGTGAGGCGCCGTGATCCTCAGAAGATGGTCAAGCTGCTGGCGCTTATTTTTGTTGGCAGCGGCGTCCTCGAGAAACGGGTTGTTGAACATCGGTTGCCCTTCTCAAATGCATAGTCAGGACCCGACCAAATCACCGTCAAGTCACGCCCCTAACCTAACAGAAAACATGGCGGTCTGTCATATCCGCCGTTCAAACAGTTTCTCAAGACGAAGAAGTGGCTGGTCTGTTTTGAATACGTTGGTCCCGGGTTTTTCCCTTGGTTGGGAATGATTCACGATGCCTACCGGGAGGTTCGCACGCCGACTCTCTTGCAGTATTGGCTGACCGGACATTGGCTGCAAAACGGAGAAATGGGTCGACAGAGGTGTTGCCCAAAGGGAACCAACCAGTCATTAAACGTGATCCAATATTTTGCGGGCAGTTTTTGTCGAAGAGCGCGTTCGGTTTCTTCAGGGGTCCTGGTCTGAACGTAGCCCCACCGGTTACTGATCCGGTGAACGTGGATATCCACGCAAATCCCGGGTTTTCGATATCCGATGGTCACCACCAAATTGGCCGTCTTGCGTCCGACGCCCTTCAACGTCAGGAGTTCTTCGATGGTATCCGGAACCCGTCCTCCAAAGTCCCGGAGAAGGCTTTGGCAAATCGCAAGAATCTGTTTGGTTTTGTTCTTGTAGAATCCCACCGGATAGATGGCCTTCTCTATCGTTTTCATGGATAGCGCGCGCATGTGCTCCGGCGTGTCGGCTAATTGGAATAACCGTTGGCTGGCCTCGGCCGTGGTTTGATCCTTGGTCCGAAGACTCAGAAGACAGGCAATCAAAATGCGAAAAGGATCGCGTGTTTCCCGGGCCACGACGCCAAGCACGGGTTCTTTCCAGCGGCGAATGGTTTTTTTGACTTCGGAAACGACCGCGTGAATATGGGAATCACGCATTGAGGACGTTGGGGCGTTGGACGAGAAGGGATGAGGAGATGATGGACAGGTGTGAACTAACGAAACGCACGCTTTGCCAACCATTTTTGTCGTCGCCGGGCAGCTTCCCGCTCTTTGGTTTTCCGCTTGACACTCGGCTTTTCGTAAAAACGTCGGCGTTTCAATTCACGGAACAAACCATCGGCTGCGAGTTTTTTCTTCGCAACACGAAGAGCTTTCTCGACATTGTTGTTCACAACCTTGATTTCCATTGTACCTCGTGATGGGTAGAAGTTCTTTCTCTCACTCCAGATAGGATGTTAACGTATCATACTTGTTGAGGGAGAGACAAGTTTGTCTGTAAGAAGCAGGCTCACGCAAGAAAATCTTATAAAGTAAATAAATTCAATAACTTAGAAATTCATTTTTTTGAAAATTTCCACTGTCATTAAATTGAAACAAGGTATTTTTTATTAAATATAAATACTCGAAACACGTCAATAATCTCCTGCGGGCTACGCGTGATCAGGTTTCTTTGAGGGCGGCGATAATGTCCAGCACCATCTTTTTCCCATCGCCGAACAGCATGAGGGAATTGTCCAGCGCAAACAGAGGGTTCGGGATCCCGGCAAAGCCGGGGCTTAAACTGCGTTTGATAATCACCACGGTTTTCGCCTTATCCACGTCGATGATCGGCATGCCGGCAATGGCACTGGTGGGATCGGTTCTGGCCAGAGGATTGACCACGTCATTCGCGCCGATGATCAGGGCCACGTCGATTTGATCGATGTAGGGATTCACGTCATCCATATCCTTGAGGGCCTCATAGGGAACGTCGGCTTCGGCTAACAGGACGTTCATGTGACCCGGCATTCGACCTGCGACGGGATGGATGGCGTATTCCACCTCGATGCCGCGTTCGGTGAGGATGGAGGCGAGGTTGGCCACGGGATGTTGGGCTTGGGAGACCGCCATGCCGTATCCCGGAACGATTGTCACCCGTCGAGCCGCATCGAAGAGGAGCGCGACTTCTTCCGGCGAGGTGGATTTGACCCGGCCGGCATAGACCTCGTCCGCACTGGCCCCTCCACCCGTTGGAGCCAGCACCCCGAAGAGGACGTTGGTCAAGGACCGGTTCATGGCTTTACACATGATTTGCGTCAGGATCAATCCCGACGCACCCACCAGGGATCCGGTAATAATCAGGACGTTATTGGACAAGACAAACCCCGTTGCGGCAGCCGCTAATCCGGAATAGGAATTCAAGAGCGCGACCACGACGGGCATGTCGGCCCCACCGATCGGAATAACGAGCAGGACTCCAAGGAGGGAAGCCACAGCAACCAATAGCCAGTAAAAGAGGATATTGGTGGGGTCGATGATCACTCCTGCGCTTAACGCGAGGGCAAGAATCGCCAACGCCGCATTGATGACTTGTTGGCCTGAAAACAGGACGGCATTTTCATTGATGAGGCCCTTGAGTTTTCCAAAGGCCACCAGGCTTCCCCAAAACGTGACGGCTCCGATCAGCCCGGAGGCCGCAGTGGCCACGGAGACCTGCACGAAAGGGACTCCTCCATTGAGGGTGTTTTCTGTCAGGACGGCGCCCGCCACCAACACCGAAGCAATGCCGCCAAACCCGTTGAACAACGCCACGAGTTCCGGCATGGACGTCATTTCGATTTTCACGGCTAAGACGGCACCGATCGCCGCACCGATGACGATCCCGATGAGGATGACTTCAAAGCCGACGATGTTTCGATCCGCGAGCGTAATGACGATGGCGAGCAGCATGCCGCACGCACCGAGCAGGTTGCCTCGAACGGCGGTGCGGGGGTGGGTCAGCCCCTTCAGCCCGAAAATAAAGAGGATTGCGGAAACGAGGTACCCGCCATTAATGAGTAAGTCGGTCATGACCTAGGATTTCTTTTTGAACATTTCCAGCATGCGATTGGTCACCATAAAGCCACCGACGACGTTCACGGTGGCAAAGACCACGGCGAGCCCCCCAAGCACGGTCGTCAACAACGTCTGTTGGGTGCCTGCCGACAGAATGGCTCCCACGAGCGTGATGCCTGAGATGGCGTTGGCGCCGGACATGAGCGGGGTATGAAGGGTGGGCGGAATCTTGGTGATAATTTCAAAGCCCACGAAGATGGCCAGGACGAAAATCGTAATGCCGGGAATCAACATCTCCATGGCTTAATTCTCCTCTCCCTTGCTCGCGGGAGGGTCCAGGATTTCACGGATTTGGTGATGGACCACGTCGCCATCACACGTCAAGAGAGTGTCCCTGGTGATTTCGTCTTCCCGATTAATCGTGATTTCACCTTTTTTCACCAAATGAAGCAGGAAGGTTGCGATGTTTTTGCTGTACATCTGGCTGGCGTGATAAGGAACCAGGGAAGGGAGATTTTCCGTTCCGATAATGGTGACCCCCTGGGCCACCACCGTCCGGTTGGCTTGGGTTAATTCGCAATTTCCGCCTCGTTCAGCCGCCAAATCGATAATGACCGATCCGGGAGACATGCCGGCCACCATATCGGCCGTAATCAGGACGGGCGCTTTTTTCCCGGGGACCGTTGCGGTGGTAATCACCACGTCGCTTGAGGCGATCACTTTGGTCAGCAGTTCTCGCTGGCGTCGATAAAACGCTTCATCCTGCGCTTTGGCATAGCCCCCCGTGTCTTCGGCTTCTTGCGTGTCCAACGGGAGATCCACAAACTTGGCTCCCAGGCTCAGCACTTGCTCTTTGACGGCAGGTCGCACGTCATACGCTTCGACGGCGGCACCAAGCCGGCGAGCCATTGAAACCGCCTGCAGTCCGGCCACGCCGGCACCGATGATAAACACCTTGGCAGGGGTCACGGTTCCGGCTGCCGTCATCAGCATCGGAAACATTTTCGGAAGCGCATCAGCGGCCATCAGCACGGCCTTGTACCCGGCCACTGTTCCCATTGCCGAGAGGACGTCCATACTTTGGGCACGGGTGATTCGCGGCATCAATTCCATGGCGAAGGCCCGGACTCGTCGCGTCGTCAATTCCCTGATGCTGTGGGGATTGGAAAGGGCATCGGCCATGCCGACAATGATTTGATCGGGTTGCATCAAGGGCAGGTCGGTTTTGCCTTGTTCGGGATTCGCACCCAACGTTCTGACTTGGGCAATGATGTGAGCGGTTTCAAAGAGTTGGAGGCGTGAGGAGACGATGGTGCCTCCTTTCTCCGTATAGGCGGCATCAGGATATCCGGACTCGACCCCTGCCCCCGTTTCAATCTGCACGTCCATCCCTTCCTTTTTCAAAGAAGGGAGGATTGCGGGGATCAGGGCGACCCGCTTTTCACCAGGATAGGTCTCTTTGGGAACACCGATGATCATGATCTCATTCCAAGGGCCATACCCTGGCGACCAGGGAGCCGGCTAAGGCAAACCAACAACGAATAGCATAAATATTTTATGAGAATCAAAGAGTTTTTTAGAGAAACAAGGCCGGATTGGGCAAAAGGTCAGGAAGGAACCCTAGGCCCCATAGAGCGTTTCCACGATGTGGCTGGTTTGAAACAGCAACGCGTGCAGCCTCGTGTAGCAGGCATGGCCAAAGAGGTGTTCATGAGGGGATACCCCTGTCGTATCGTGATAATCGATGAATAAGCACTTCCCATCGTTAGGGCAACGGGTCACGCGTCTGGCGCATTCCAACCAACGTTCAAACCCGTCATACGGCTCCAGATTTTCGCGTAAGGCCTGGTCCAGTTCCACTTCCCATGGTGAAGCGGGGACGACATCGGTTCCGGCTACGGCAAGCTGGTGAACGTAGTCGCCGCCGGAAGCCATGGGCATTTCCATCACGATTTGGGGCAACTCCATTTTGGCCAGCCACCGTTTTCCATCTTGCCGGATAGGGCGATGATTGACGATGTGGAGCAGTTTCCCAAGGCTCTCCGTGTCCCACCCGTACCGAATCGGCGTGCCGAGTGTCACAACGTCCAGCGAAGGCCAGGTTGCAAATTGGTTCTCGGCTAACAACCGGTCCAGTTCCTGTAACTGTTGCATCGATTCGGATGGGGTCTCACGTTGCTCATAAAAGCAGGCCAGGGTTTCAAACACGGTTTCACGCATCGAAGAGTCACCCGGAGCCATCAGATTGGAAAGCAGCGCCGGCAATTGACCGGCATGGCCATGGGCCATAATCAATATTCGATCGTCGGCCTGTAAGTCTTTTTGTGTCTTGAGGTGGTTGAGTTCTTGGAGTAGAGCCAACGCCCCTTCCATTCGACCAGGATGGTGGTGCAGGGAAGACCAAAGGTGGCGTTGGACGGCCAGCGCGTGAGAACTCCCGAGCCCGTCCCTGAGCGCGTTGACATAGTCTTCGGAAAAGTTCCCTTTGTCATTGAGAAGATTGTCCAGCTTGGTTTTGCCGGCGTCGTCATTGGCAAAGGGCGGCTTACAGGAAGGGGACTGTTGATATTCGTTGGGGCGAAGGGCCGCAAGGAGAGACTCCAGCCCCGGAATGCCGCGGGAGTAGCCTCGTTTGAGACCTCCGACTTCATCCAGGCGTCCTGATCCGAAGAGGTCGGCCCCCAAGTAGGAGCCATACACCAGGACGACCGCGCGGACTCCCGCGTCCCACATGCTGTTGCCCAGGCGTCCGAGTGCATCCTGCCAGGCAGGAGAAAAAGGCGGAGCCCCGGGTTCAAACGAGACGTACCTGGCCCGATCCCCCGGATCTGAACGGGAATACCTGGAATGCAGAAAATTATTTTCCTGTGGCATGAGTCGAAATCCGGATGAGGCAAAAAGTCTCTTTGCCCTGCTGTCTTACCCTGAAAGGGGATCCATGCGCAAATCGGAGATTTTACTTTTCACTGTAGACGATTCCAATACCATTTTTCGCATAGTTGACCGTGGAAAATCCAGCATGGTAAGTTGCCTTCATAAGCTGTTACGAAGAGGCATTTGAGGCTTTTTCATTGAAAACACAGAACGATGGTGCGTGCTTAAGTTCCCTGCTTCCACGTCCCCCGGTACCGTTCAATAACCCTGGAAACATGTTTGTAAGAATTACGATTTCTCTGCTTGCGATTTGGGCTCTCGGTTTTCCGGAGAGAAGCCCGGTTTTTGCCTCTTCAACCCCAACCCAAGCCGATCACGTCCTGCTGTTTGTCTTGGAGGGCGTAAGCAATGACGTGATTCAAAACGGGACCATGCCGGTTCTTCAGAAACTCGCCCAGGAAGGTGCGGTCACCTGGAATGCGCAATCGGTGTCTCCGTCGTTCGCGGTGCCGGCCATGGCCAGTCTCCTGACGGGACTGCCCGTCAAGAAACATCGCGTGAATCAGGAATGGGAAACCTACGATTTTTCCCGGTCGTTTCTTCGTGCTCCCACCCTGTTCGATTATCTTGATCTCGCCGGCGGGGTCGATACGGCGCTCTTCATCATGGATGAGCGGTTTTATCAATTGGCCAGACCGGAAATTTACGTGGATATGCAAACGTGCGGGAAAGCCAAACCCCAGTGCAATCCCTCCACCTTGGTGGAATATATTAAAGATTACCTGAAAAAAGTGACCAGCCCAGGCGGCTATAATTTTCGTATCTTCGAGATGCCCGGGCTCCTGGTTGCCCACCTTCCTGAACCGGCGGACGTCGCCCACAAACGCGGATGGGACTCAAGGCAGTATAAAGAAGCCCTCCAAACGGTTGATACGGCCATCGCGGACGTGATGGCGATCTATCACGAATACGGTGTCCTGGACAAAACCATGGTGATGGTGGCGGGCTTACAGGGACCGGATTCCCCTCCAGCCTTAAATGCGAAAATGGCCGCGGGGGCGCACCAACCATCCCCGGTGCCTTGGCTTGCCTGGGGTGCGAATGTGAAGCCGGGGTATACCATTCCCGATCACGTGAGTATCATGGACATTGGGGCAACGGTGCTTGCAGCGCTCGGATTGGAAACCCATACTGAATGGGAAAGTCGAGCCCTGACGGAAATTTTTCAAAAGCGACCGGAACGAAGGACAACGGGAAATGAGACGTTCGAGCTTGGATCTTCCACGTTCTTTAAAAAGTAGCGCTCTCATTTTGGCAGGCATTCTCGCCGGAAGTGTGCTGATCGGCGACATCAGCGTGGCACGGGAAGCCGTGAATCCGTTAACGCGGGAATATGCGATTACCATTGATCCCACGGCACTCGCTCCTCCGACGTGGTGGCACGTGCCGGGCATCACCCCTTTGATCTGGACCAATGACCCCATTACGTATGAATCCTATAAGACGACCGACGTGCGGGAAATTCAATTGAAACCGGGCGAGTATCGTTTCGGGACCTTTACGTTCGACTTTTTGTTTCGGGTGACGTTGGAGGGCAAATTGGATTTTGAGCAATCTTTAACGCAATGCGTGGACGGCCTCGGAACGGCCAGGCTCGTGATTCGGTGTAGCCATACGCAACCGTATAAACAAGAACGCGATTACGATTATCCTTCCGTTCATTAATACGCATCATCAGGAAAAACTCTCAGGAATCATGTCACAGAGTGTAGAACACTGGGTCGAAGCATTAGACGACGTTGACGACGTGACGCGTGAAGAAGCCGCGAAGGCTCTGGCGGAGTTGGGTGATCCGAATACCCTTGAAGCCCTCTCCACGGCCATGGAGGATGATTATTGGGCCGTTCGGGTTCACGTGGGGCGGGCGTTTGCGAAGATCGGCGGGGACGTGGCCATTGATGCGCTCATCACGTTGTTCAACGACAATATGATGGAAGTACAGGATGAGGCCGTATCCGCCATGGCCTCCATGGGGAAGGGCACCGTCCCGAAACTCATTCCCTGTTTGAAGGATGACCGATGGCGCGTTCGTCAGCAAGCCGGGAAGGCCTTGGGAATCCTCAAGGAGCCCGATGCCGTCCAACCGTTGATGATCGCCTGCCGAGACCGTGATGGTGCCGTGAAAAGTGCGGCGGCGGAAGCGCTGGGGCGAACCGGCGATCCTCGAGCCGTTCCGGTGTTAATCAAGCTGTTTAAGGATACCTCGAAAATTGTCCGGGAGACCGCCGGAACCGCCCTCCTGTATATTGGTGAAGCTTCCATTCCCGCCCTCCTGGAAACCTTACGGGATCCGCACTTTGTGGTCCGCTGTCATGGCGTTCGGGCGTTGGGCGGCATGACGACCGACTATCAAATGGGACGGGCGTGGACCAAGGACGGGCGCGTGGTTGAAGCGTTGATCGAAGCGTTAAAGGATGAAGATCGGGCGGTTCGCGAAGATGCCACGATTGCCTTGGGGATTATCGGGAATCCCCTGGCCGTTAACGGGCTCATTGACGCCATGAGGGATGGAGCCGTGAAGCGTCACGCCATTGCCTCTCTTGGAATGATCGGGGACGCCCGAGCCTTGCCACCCGTGTTGGATGCCCTGAAAGGCAAGGGCATCGCTCAACAGGGGAGGCCGACTCCCGGGTGTATTATCAGCGAAGACCAACTCATCAAAGAAGCCGCGGCGACGGCGCTGGGCCATTTTCGGGATCCCAAGGTGATTCCGGATCTTATCCTGCTGTTAAAGGATATCGTGTTACGAGAGTACGCCGCCTCTTCGTTGGTGCTGATCGGTGATGCAGCCATTGAGTCGTTGGTGTCCTTTCTCCATGATCCGGATGCCTCTAAGGTTGAAAAAGAAAGCGAACGGGTGATGGCGTTTGCTTCGACCCGACTGACGGCATCGAGCGCGCTGAAGAAAACCGTGGTGGAAACTCTGGAGAAACTTGGCTGGGAGCCGCCCACAGGCGATGCGCGTATGGACGTGAAGGATATTGAATATACCGACCCGGATAAGGTGCTTGGCGAAGAAGGCCGGTTCGGGCCCTCGGGAGACTTTGCCAAGCCGGCCAAACCCTACCGTATTGAACGCTGATCCCCTGGTTCCGTTCTCGTTCGGCTGAACGAGTCACGCCACGATCTCGTGATGCAGGAAAAAGCCGGGTTCGCCGTCACGGCTTTTGGAAGTGGAGAATCCCCCAGGTGAGATGACCGCCCGTGCCGCCGTCGATCCAGTGTTGGAGACCGGTTTTCATGCGTTCGATGTAGTCCTCGCTGCAGACTCGCACCAAACTCCATTGATTGGCGCGAACTTCTTCCAGGACCCGCCCGTAATGAGCAGCCAGGTTTTCAGAGAGGTCCACGATTGTCAGCTCTTTGAACCCGAGTCCCACCAGCGTATCCTTGTAGCGCGGAATTGAACCCAGAGAGTCGAGGTGAATACGGTCGAGAATGGGTTGCAGGGCTTCCTGTGGGCAATGTTCACTCTGCATCGGGTCGGTAAAAATAAACTGTCCGCCCGGGGAAAGGACCCGATTGACTTCTTCAAAGACCTTCTCGCGATTCCCGCTGTGCAAAATAGCATCCTGCGACCAAACCACGTCCACACTGTTATCCGGTATGGGAATATCTTCAAAATTGCCGTCAACCACGTTGATGACCAGGGAGTATTTCTCCTGGGCGTTGAGTTCGCGGTTTCTGGCATTTTGTGTTTCGCTCAAATTCAGACAGCCAACCTGGCATTCATAGCGCTTGACCAGGTATCTGGCCGACCCTCCGTACCCTGAGCCAATATCCAGCACCCGAGTCGCAGGCCCGAGATCCTTGACCATGGAGGCCATTTTCTCGACCGTTTTGCGACTCGCCTCGAAGATCGTATCCGTGTCGTGTTCATAGAGACCGACGTGAATGTCCTCGCCCCCCCACACGGTGGCATAAAATCGGTCGGCATCATGGCTGTTGTAGTAGCTTCTGGCGGTCTCGACGGACTGAGAATACCCCACTGAAACTTTAACGGGCCGTTCTTCGTTTTTATACAGTTTTTCAGCAACGTGGACATAGAAATCAGGGTCCACGACCCGGTGTGTCTCTTGAAAGTCCGCAAAGGTTTTGACTTGCTGAAACCCCACCTCTCCCATGAGTTTTCTCACGTAATCCTTGCGTAAGGGGAACATGTTGAGATGATATTCCGAGTCGTCCGGGAACCGATACCGGAATCGGGCCAAGCCTTCATCAACGTATTCAGGCTCGGCACTGACGTTGTCCCCACAGTAGTAATAGACGTGTTTGGAGGTGAACCCGTTATCGAGGATGCCGTCGTAATTCCGTTGATCGAGGATCAGGACGCCGTCGTGGTGCAGCACCGAATAGAATTCGGCGAGGGATTTCCGGCGATCCTGTTCTGAAAACAGATGGGTCAGAGAATTACCTAAGCAAATGACCGCATCATATTGGATGTGAATATCCCGACTCAGCCACCGCCAGTCAGCATGGAGGGTTTTCATAATAAAGCCCGCGCGTGTAGCATTTTCAAAGGCTTGCGCCAGCATTTCCGGGCTGCCGTCCGCGCTGGTCACGTCGAACCCGGCCTTCAGGAGCCGGATGGAGTGAAATCCCGTTCCCGTTGCCACGTCCAGTATCCGTTGGACGCCACGTTTTTTCAGGATATTGATGAAAAAATCCCCTTCACTTTTGGCTCGGGCCTCCCAATCAATGAGTTCATCCCATTTTCTGACAAAGTCATGGACGTATTCACGTTTGTATTGGTCGGTTTTTCGTTGGGCGATGGGGTTCTCACCGTCTAACTGTTCTTTACCCATGGTCCACCTCCTCGATGGTCAGACTCACAATCCCTTCCTCGTCGAGCAGGCTCGACTTTTGGATTGGATGAAAGAACGGAAAAGGGTCATTGCGGAACCTCCACTCTAACGCTTTGAGTCTGTTTGAGCAACCGACTGTATGGGTCCACCACATTTGGCACTCGGGTTGATGGTGAAGGAGGAATTGTACCGGAGATTGGCGGCCAAGGCTATGGTGGGGTAAGACGGTGTTATACGCGATCAACCAGTCGGCCAATTGTTGGTTGAACAGGGCCACGTCGTCGAACAGCAAGTCCTCATGATAGTCCACGAACTGTTCCTGAATGGTCCGGTTGAACCGTTCTACATGGGCATTCATTTTCGGGGAACGGGGATAGGTCCACCAGTGCGTGATGCCGCGCGCCTCCAACCGCTGCTGGAAGTGGCCCAGGAATTCCGAGCCGTTGTCGGAGAGCACGACCCGCGGGGGGCGTGGCAGCACCTGGCACAAGGCCTCCAGCGCGCGGGTCGCCTGGCGGCTGGACGCGGGGGGCGTGGCCACGGCGACCGCGAAGCGCGAGTGGGGATCGAGAAAGGGGAACAAGTAGCGGCGGAGGCCCGCCTGGAGCCGGACGACGGTATCACAGGCGAACACCTCGAGGGGCGGGGCGGAGTGGCCGCGGGGTTTCCGCGCTTTGCGCGGCCGCACGACGGGTTTAGGCTGGCCCCGCGCCGTCAAGCGGACGGGGGCGTGCCGCATCTTGTCGGGCGCACGGGCGATCAGGCGCCCAATGGTGGAGACACTGGGCAGGGCGAGGCCGTGGGCCTCACACCACGGGGCCAGCAGGACGTGGAGTTTGGCCTTCCCGAGGTTAGGGAAGGTGGTGCGCAGACGCCGGATCTCCTGGTTCAGTGCGGGCGGGCTGTGGGGCTGGCGCCGTCGGTGGGGGGCACGGGAGCGGGCGGCCAAGGCGGCGGGCTGACCGCCGGCCTGGGTCAACGTGTGTTTCCAGCGCGCGAGCGTCCGGCGGCTGACCGCATAGGCATCCTGGGTCGCCGCCGGGCCATGGGTGGCCCAGAACGTCAGAATCTTGAGTCGGTGGTGAGCTTCGTTGGGTATCATGTCCCAACGATAGCCCAGATTGGCTACTCGATAGAACCCCCGGATCCGGTAGCCGAGATGGTGGATGTGCATGGTGACTCCTCCTGGGTCAAGGAGTGCCATATGTTTCTGAACCTATACACCTTCAATCTGTCCGACGGACCACGACTCGATGGTTCCCGATGTCCCCGTTGTCCTGTCAGGACGATGTTGTGAACGAGACGTTTTCTGGATTCAGGCCATCGAATTTCTTTGCAACCACTTGATTATAATGAATTTTGCAGAATCTGATTGAACCTCATTCGGCGAAGCGGATTCACGCCTTCGCTTCCTTCGTTGTGGTTCAGGACAAGCAGGATTCACGCCTTCGGCTTAGACTGCGACTGCCGGACGCCGGCTTCCGCAGGAAGGCTTTGGTGGACGTGGTGCTGTTTGTGGGCAGGGCTTCGAGGGTAAGGAGGCCGGACTGAGCGCCCGGGATGGGAAGAGGGCTTGGCAGTCGGCTCCGGCGCAAGATCACTTGCGCCGGGGGACAACCACCGGTTCTGACCGGAACCGCGCTTAAAAATAATACCCGAAGTTGATATTCAGACGTTTTTGCATGTCGTTACGGCCGCTGGCACCATTGCCGCCGCCGGTATCATAGATGTTGCAGAAGTTGCAGCTTCCATAATCGTTGCCGACAAAGAGGTTGCCGGTGGACATCGCAAAATCGCTATAAATATACCAGCCTCCACGGACCCATGAAGCACCGATTAACAACAACGAATTGTCGTTGAAGGCATTTCCCCCATATATTGGAACGGTCATTGGAACGTTTGCCAGTTTCATGATGGAACTCCACTCGATATACGGCGTAATGCTATCAGGCTTGATGCTGGAGAGGAAGCTCGGCCATATGGTGTCGGGGTCCAACCCGGTGTAGCGGAGATTGACCGCGGGGATCCATCCCCTGCTTGCCACCAGCCAAGCATAATCATACCCTCCCATCGGAATCAGGTCTCCGGTCCCCCAGGGTGTATTATCCGTAATGTCATACTGGTAGTACGTGAGTTGTGAATAGAGCGTGAAATCGCCGAACGGATTCTTAGCGTGAGTGGAAACGGCGAAGTGGGTGCCGTCCGAATCACCAGGGATATTCGTTCCCTCCAGCATCCCATACTGAAACGACGCTCCGAACTCTCCGACGTCATCCACCGCATAGATCGCACGCAGGTTGAATTGATGCTTCTCCTGAAAACCGCAATCGCAAGGGATGGCGGCCCTATTGAATTTCGGGTCATCATAATAACTAGGATCTCTAGGCACGTTAGGGAAGGCCGTGCCCTCTTCAAGAGGCCAGCCAGGGAAGGCCACTGCCCCGGTGTCGGGATTGACGAGCGTGTCCCACTTGGCCACGTCATAGTCGTATCGTATGGCATCACGGGTGGTGCCTCCCTCCCCGTTGGGTTGGGCCTGAAGAAAGTAGGCAAGATCAAGCGTCAGGTTATCAAAGGTCTTTGTCCATGTGATTCCCGTATCCCTGTCGTCGGACAGCCCGACGTAAAAATGCTGGTCAAAGAACCAACTGCTGGAAACCCCATAGGGGCCCGGCCCAAACGGCACGCGCACAATCCCTGCCTTGAACGTACCGAAGGTATCAGACTCATACCCCAGCCACGCTTTGGACAGCGAACTGTATCCGGCATTTTTCAGATACCACCACCATCGGTATTCGAATTTACCGAAAAGGCCGTCGATAAAGCCGTCGGAGCCGCTGGGTTCGAGATCAATGTTAGTGCGGAAGGTATCAAACATAAACCCCCCGACGTTTCTGCCTCGACGGTCGCCTGGGAGGAGGGGGCCACTATCCGCATAAGAAGGACGCTGGTGGTAGTCACCATAGACATAACTCGACCGTATGGCGCCACCGATCTTGAGCCGATTTTTTTTCGGGGGTTCCGCCGTCTCAATGGGCTCAACGGCCTCAATGGGCTCAACGGCCTCAACCGATGGCACGGTAACCTTCGGTTGACCTTCCGCGTCGAGATTCAGCAGCTCTTTTAGCTTGGATTCGGTGATGTTGTACTTCTTCATCAGGTCAAGGACGCCATGCTCGATACCCACTTCATGTGCAAGTCTGTCGATGGAGGCTTCATCTTCAACCATATCTCCATCACGATTCACGACGTGATCCGCCATCACCGAAGACGCAAAGAGCAAGCTCGCAATGATCATCAGCGTACTCAGTACCGGGGTCTTTGATTGCATAAACATTCTTACGAGATTCATGAGGACCTCACGATTCCGAAATCCATGGCGGGTTGATGTATAGAGTGGTATCGCATTGAGTGCAGCCATACCCATCCAAGTTAAGCTTTGCTTATTATAAAAGTTATGCAGTACTTACTATATTTCAATCGGGGACAAAAATCCATAGAATACTTATGGGGACCTCACCTTTGGCACTGCTCCCGGTTGGGGCAGTGCCAAAGGTTCCTCAACCCCTCCGTGCTCCTTTGGGCCTCTTTCCTTAAATCCGAGAATCAAGGGGAGATTGACACGAGCTCGGGCTTGTGGCATTTACATGTGGGACACAATAGAGATAAACTCGTTCTCTTACTCTACTGGCCAAGAGGCCGGTGCGGAACACCTGAGGCGTGAGGAAGTATGAACGGCGACGATTACCTGGTTCGCTTCGTCAATATCCAAAAAAGCTACGATGGGGAGACCCTCGTTATAAAGAACCTCAATCTGAACGTCGAAAAGAACGAGTTTCTGACCATTCTCGGACCGTCCGGTTCCGGTAAAACCACGTGTCTGATGATGCTGGCCGGGTTCGAGCCCGCCACCCACGGGGAGATTTATCTGCAGGATCAGCCGATTAATCTGGTGCCGCCGCACAAACGCGGCATCGGCATGGTGTTCCAGAACTACGCGTTGTTCCCCCATATGACCGTTGCAGAGAATCTCGCCTTCCCCCTTGACGTGCGCGGCATGAGCAAGTCGGAAAAGACGCAGAAGGTAAAGCGGGCGCTGGATATGGTTCAATTGGGCGGGTACGGCGACCGGCAACCGGCGCAGCTCTCCGGTGGCCAGCAACAGCGCGTGGCGGTGGCACGATCGCTGATCTTCGATCCCGATCTGGTGTTGATGGACGAACCCTTGGGGGCACTTGACAAGAATCTGCGCGAGCAGATGCAATATGAAATCAAGTCCATTCACGAGAATCTCGGGGTCACGGTGGTGTACGTGACCCACGATCAGAGTATAGCCTTGACCTTGTCCGACCGTATCGCAGTGTTCGACGACGGCATCATTCAGCAATGCGCCGCGCCGGACGTGGTGTACGAACAGCCCGAGAATGCATTCGTCGCCAACTTCATCGGCGAGAACAATCAGCTGATCGGCACTGTGGTCGAGGACAACGGCGATACCGTCAAGGTGGGCGTCAACAACGGCCATATCGTCGAGGCGAAAAAGGTCAAGGTGGAAGGAGTTGGTTCGCCGTCCACGTTGTCGCTGCGACCGGAGCGCGTGGTCGTCGATCCTGAGCCGCACAGCCTTCCGAACGTGTTCCTGGCGAAGACCGAAGAGTTGATCTATCTGGGCGATCATATCCGTACGAGATTTTCGGTATGCGGAACGGATGATTTTATCGTAAAGATTCCGAATTCCGCCGTCCACGCCGCTATCTCGGAGGGAGATGAAGTGAACATCGGATGGAAGGCGGAAGATTGTCGGGCATTGGATGTGTGGCCGTGCCCGACTCCTCATTCATAGACCACGTGCAAAGGCCAGACATTTGGCGAACCTCTCTGGAGGAACCGGAGATCTAAGGAGGAAAAATGACGCGTAACTATTTGATGACAACTTTGTTGTCCACCGTTGTTGCAGTGGGAATGATCGGAGCCGCCCAGGCCGAGATCAACGTGGTGACGTGGGGAGGAGCCTATGCCGTGTCGCAACAGAAGGCCTACGGCGACTCCTGGAAGGGAGAGAAGATCAACTGGATCAACTACAACGGTGGTCTCGGCGAGATCCGCACACAAGTTGAATCCGGCACCGTGCTGTGGGATGTCGTCGACGTGCTGCCCGACCAGGTCCGCACGGGTTGCGATGAAGGCTTATTCGAGCCGCTTGATCGCAGCATGTTCGTTCCCGCCCCGGACGGAACGCCGATGGATGAAGACACCATGAACAAAGTGCCGAACAACTGCGTGGCGCCGAATATCTTCTGGTCGTACCTCGCGTTCTATGAGGAAGGTACGTTCAAGGGCGAGCAACCGTCGACCATTGCGGATTTTTTCGACGTTGAGAAGTTTCCGGGCAAGCGCGGCATTCATACCTGGCCTAATGCGTTGATCGAAATGGCACTGTTGGCGGATGGCGTTCCCATTGACCGGATATACGAGGTCATGCGCACGGGCAAGGGCATTGATCGTGCGTTCGCCAAACTGGATCAGATCAAGGATCACGCCGTGTTCTGGTCGGCCGGCTCGAAGCCCATTGACCTCGTCAAGAGCGGCGAAGCGTCGATGGCCCTGGCCTACAACGGCCGCGTCGGGGCCGCGGTCCTGAACGAAGGCGAGAAGTTGGTGCTGATCTGGGATGGACAGGTGGTAGAAGAAGAATGGTGGGTGGTGGTGAAGGGGTCCCCGAATGCCGAAGCGGCAAAGAAGTTCCTGGTCCATGCATCTGCTCCCCAACAGCAGGCCGCCCAAGCCAAGTGGATCAACTATGGCCCGATGCGCAAGTCCGCTCTGGCTATTATCAAGGCCAATGAGCCATGGCATCACAGCGGCGTGAATATCATGCCGTACATGCCGACTCGGGACGCGGTGCTGGCGCGCTCTGTTTTCGCTGATCCGGCCTGGTGGGCCGACTACGGTGGAGAGATCTCCGAGCGCTATACCTCGTGGATGAGCCAATAATCCGATAACCTGAACGGTTGAGACGTCGGGGCTGGTTTTCGGACCAGCCCCGCGTCCTCCCTTCTCCGTTACTCGAGAATTTTTCGACGATGCCCACATCTCCAGCCAAACCCGGCGGTCTTCTCCTGACAGCCGATGGGACGCCTCTGAAAACCAGCCTGGAGCGGTCCCTGAGGCTCAGCAAAATCCGCGCCCTCGGGCTGATCTTTCCGCCCCTGTTGTTTCTGATTATCCTGTTTGTCATTCCAATCGGCAGTTTGTTGACGCGCAGCATCGACGATGGCTTGAGCAACAAGGTGTTGCCGAAGACCCTGGCGGCGTTTGAGCGCTGGGATAAGACCTCCGAACCGGATGAGTCCATGTTCGAGGCCATGTATCTCGACATGAAGGCGGCGGACAAGCTTGACCTCAGCAAGCTCAGTACCCGCATGAATTACGAAAAATCAGGATGGCGCAGCCTGCTCAAGATTACGACGCGCGGGTTGAAACGCATCGACGGGCCGCCGTACAAGCCGGCGATGCTGCAACTCGACAAGCGATGGGGTGATATCGAGTTCTGGCGATCGCTCGGGGCGATAAAAGACCCTGTGACCTTGGGATATTACCTGAAGGCCGTCGATCTCAAATATGATGGAAACAAGGACATCATGAAGGTCAACAAACACAGCAGGATTTACCAGATGCTTTGGGGGCGCACGTTCCTGGTGAGCATGATCGTCACCATCGGCTGCCTGATCCTGGCCTATCCGGTGGCCCACCTGTTGGCGACCCTGCCGCTTCGGCTCTCCAACCTGTTGATGATCTGCGTCCTGATGCCGTTCTGGACGTCGCTGCTTGTGCGCATTGTGGCTTGGATGGTCATGCTGCAACAGAACGGCGTCGTCAATGATTCGCTGGTATCTCTAGGCATTCTCCACGACGAGAACCGGTTGCCGATGATGTACAACTTCACCGGCACGGTCATCGTCATGACTCAGATTCTCCTGCCGTTCATGATTCTGCCGATTTACAGTGTGATGAAAACCATTCCACCGAGCTATATGAAGGCGGCTCAGAATCTCGGCGCGACGCCGGCTTTGGCTTTTATCAAGGTCTACATGCCGCAAACGATTCCCGGCGTCGGGGCGGGCTGTATTCTGGTGTTTATTGTGGCCATCGGGTACTACATCACACCCGAACTCGTCGGCGGCAAAGACGGGCGATTGATCGGCAACCTCATCGCCCATCACATGCAGAACTCGTTGAACTGGGGTCTGGCTTCGGCCATGGGGACGATCCTGTTGGTCGCGATCCTCACCCTGTATTGGGTCTACGACAAACTGGTCGGCGTCGATAACATGAAAATGGGTTGACACATGGTACTTCCGCCGTACGCCACTCCCGGACAGCGAATCTGGCACTACCTCTATTTGACGGTCTGTACGTTGGTGTTGTTTTTTCTGGTTTCACCGCTGATCGTTGTGATCCCGCTGTCATTCAACTCGGCGCCGTTTTTGCACTTTACCCCGGAGATGCTGACGCTGGACCCAAACGGTTACTCCACGCTCTGGTACAAGTCCCTGTTCGGAATGTGCGACGCAGAGGGGGCTTCGCTGTGGACCTCATGTACGGACAAATGGAAGGTAGGCACCTTCAACAGTTTCATTATCGCCATCGTGTCTACGGTACTTGCCACCACCCTCGGAACGCTCGCGGCTTTGGGCTTGAGTCGGGACCACGTGCCCTTTCGTCGAGCCATTATGGGGCTGATGATCTCACCGCTTATCGTGCCGTTAATCATCACGGCATCGGGCATGTTCTTTTTCTTCGCCAAAATCAATCTGGTCGCGACGTTGCCCGGAATCGTATTGGCACACACGATTTTGGGGCTTCCGTTCGTCGTGATTACCGTGACCTCGACGTTGGTCGGGTTCGACAATACCCTGATGAAGGCAGCGGCCAATCTCGGAGGAACCCCCACCTACAACTTTTTCAAGATCCAGATGCCCCTGATTGCCCCAGGGGTCATCTCCGGAGCCTTATTTGCGTTTATCACCTCATTCGACGAGATCGTGCTTATCCTGTTCATCGGTGGACCCGCTCAACATACCCTGCCGCGGCAGATGTGGTCCGGGATCCGTGAGGAAATCAGCCCGACGATTCTTGCCGCGGCCACGATTCTCGTGCTGCTGTCGATCGTGTTATTGACCACCCTCGAATTATTGCGCCGACGCAGCGAACGCCTGCGCGGCATCTCGCCCTCGTAATTCGCGGTGCAGCGCATTCATCCAACAATAATGGCGCCGGTTGTCGTCCCCATCCCGGCATCAGTGATTTCATTGACCCTCCCAAAATCGCTGTGCTAAGTTGGCAGAACGATGTTTCTTCAGGTTTTCCCCATATCGGCAAAGGGAAAGCGACCCCAATGTTCACGAGGCGTGGAAGGGGTGCTCACTAAACAGGTGTGACCATGGCCGATAGTGTGGCGGAGCACATTGCTGCCTTAAAGGATGAGGATTGGGGCATTCGTGAAGATGCGGCCCTTGCCCTTGGCGAATCCCTGGACCCCAGAGGAGTGTGTCCTTTGATTGAGGCCTTACGAGATTCCGATCGAGCCGTGAAAACGGCTGCCACCAATGCGTTGACGGCTATTGGAGGCCCGGCTGTCGTGGACTTGAGTTACTGTCTGCAGGATCCGGATTTGTCCGTGCAGGAGGCTGCGGCGTCCATTTTGTCGACGATTGCCGATGAACGGGTACTCGAACCCTTGCATGCCGCTCTCCTGAGCCAGGATTGGGTCGTCCGAATGCATGCCGCCCGTGCCGTGGGGCGACTCGGGAACCCACGGTCGGTTGAGACCCTGGTGCTGCTTCTCCAGGATAAGGTGCCGGCGGTGCGCGATGAAGCCGTTGCGGCTCTGGGGTCCATTGGTGAGTCGGCGGTTGAGCCTTTGGTGAAAACGCTGGAAGATCAGGATTGGCGGGTACGCCTTCGAGCCACGGAAGCGTTGTGTGTCCTGAAATCCTCAACGGCCGTCGAGCCACTGGTGGGTCTTTTACAGCACGATCCCGATACGGCCGTGCGCCAGGAGGCCGCCCGGGCACTCGGACATATCGGCGACGGTGCCGTAGTCGATGCCCTCCTGGGGGTCGTTAAGGAGCCTCGTCTTCAGGTTCACGTCATCGAAGCCCTCGGGAGAATCGGCGATCGACGGGTGCTCCCGTTGTTGTTTCGACTGATTGGCGAGTTGAAGACGAGCGACTATGAAGACCGAACTCCGGCCTGTGAGGATAATCGGTATGAACAGGATCTGGCCAGCGTGGAAGAGGCCATTCGGGCTCTTGCGCGTATCCATGACGACGAGGCCATTCCTCTTTTGATGACGGCGCTGCAAAGCACCTTGATACGGAACGAAGCGAGTGAAGCCCTGGTCCAGTTCGGACAGAAGGCTATCGCACCCTTGGTGAGCCAGCTGAAACGTGAACAGGATGAAAACATTCGCTACCACATCAAGGAAACCTTGACCCAATTGGGATGGAACCCCAAACGGGTGCGGTTATAGCACCAACTGCGAACGAAGGGGTGAGACCACGCCGCCATGCCGAAAGAACCCATTGAAGTCATCGTATCCGAGCTTGATCATGAAGAAGACTGGCGCCGCATGCGTGCCACGGCCGCGTGCCTGAAGGGAGGGCCCAACGTCGTGGCTTTGGTCATCGAAGCCATGAAAACCGGGTCCCCGGCCTATAAAATTGAAGCGGCCAGAATGTTGGCGCGGATCCGGGACCCTCAGGCGGGCGTGCCGCTGGTGACGCTGATGCAGGGCGAAGAGGAAGGCGTCCGGGAAGCCGTGGTGGATTCGCTGGAACAAATGGCGGGCGTTGTGGATGAAGAGACCGCGGCGGCCTTGGTCGAACTGTTGAAGAATGAAACGCTTCGGCCCTCCGTCACGAAACTGTTGGGAGTCGTTCCCACGTCTATCGGCCCCCTGACCGCCATGCTCAAAGACCCGGATGAGGAGGCGCGGGTGAACGCCGCTCACATCCTCGATCATCTCCTGGATCCGCGCTCTGCCGATGCGTTGGTCGATGCGATGGGAGATCCCGCTCTTTGTGACATCACGATTCAGACCCTGAAAAAACTCGGCGCCATTCGGGATCGTATCGACGAGATTATGGATGAATTGCGGGACGTGGAAGAGTCCGAACTCCGCGAAGGGGCGCGGCAGGAAGCCGTGCATAAACTGCATCCGATCGGCCGTCCGACTGTCGAAATTTTAATTGAATACCTCGAAGACGATGATTGGGTGGTGCGTGAAGCCGCGGCGGACGTCTTGGGAAAAATCGGAGACGTCCGGGCGGTGGAGCCGTTGATCGATCGACTCAAGCGGGATAAAGATACGGGAGTCAAGGAACTGGCGACCAAGGGGTTGGGCTTAATTGGAGACGCCAGACCCGTTGATCTCCTGATTGACATGATTCCCATCAAACCGTTACGAGTATTGGCAGTGGAAGCCTTGGAAAAGATCAAAGACGTGGAAGCCTTGCGTCCCCATGCGGAAATATTCAAGAAAATGAAAAATGACCGTGACGGGTTGGTTTCGTATAACTCCGGGATCATCATCGATAAATTGGAAGCCGCCGCCGCGCAGATGGATGAAGCGCAGTGGGCGGAGAAGGAGCAGGTGAATGGCTGAGAGTCAGCGCATTGAACAATTATTGTCCGCCCTTCGGGACGAAAACGAAGGTCTGCAAAATTATGCGGCAGCCGGACTCGGGCAAATGGGCGACTCGGCCATCCCTCGCTTGATCGAGATGTTCGAGGATGATGATCTGGTGATTCGTGAGGCCGCGGTCAGTGCCATTGTGCGAATAGGGGAATCGGCGATTGATCCCTTAATTGAAGCGTTGGAAGATGATGAATGGACCGTGCGAGAGCAGGCGGCGTCTGCTCTCGGGAAATTGAAAAGCTCCCGGGCGGTTCCCCCCTTAGCGAACGTATTAAAAGACAAAGATGGAGGCGTCCGAACCGCCGCGGTCTGGGCCTTGGAACGGATTGGAGACCCCGAAGCCGTGCCGGCCCTGGTGGACTGCTTAATGGATGCGATGTTGCGGGAAGACGTCGCTCGCGTGTTGAAAAAGATCGGGGATACCAGAGCCACGGATGCCTTGATCGACGGGCTGAAAGGGTCCAATTGGATTGTCCGCCGCCATGCCGCCGAAGCCCTTGGAAAAATCGGAGATCCCAAGGGGTTCTCTCCTTTGGTGGAGGCCTTGACGGATGAGGACTGGCTGGTTCGTCGGAATGCGGCTGAAGCATTAGCCCGGTTGGGCGATTCCCGCGCCATCCAGCCGATGGTTGCCTTATTGGAAGATGAAAACGAAATGGTACGCGATACCGCCGAAGGCGTATTGGCGAGTTTAGGATGGACACCCGAGTCATGATAAAGAAGGAGAAGTAGATATGGCAGATCCAGCTCCAAGCCCTCTTGTTCAAATCAGTCCCAAAAGTGGCAAGAAAGACGGCTTTAATCTTGTCACCGAAAACGTCATTGTCGTCAACCTAGAGGCCAGGCAGCTCGAAGTCGAGTTGTTGGCCTATGATGGAAAAACCGTGTTATTGGACGTGGCCGAGGATGCGCTTGATGATCTGCAAAAGATTAAGCCGGGTGACGGGGCGACCCTCCGTATCGTCGAGGAAGACGGAAAGCGGCTGGTCAAGCAGTTTCGCATTCGGGCGAAAGATCCCAACGTCGTCAAAGTCGATGCCGCGTTGCTGGATTTGAAAGATACACACTGGCTCAATCGCAAATATGCCATTGAGATGTTGGGAGAGCTCAAAGCAGCCAATGCCGTGGATGACCTCGTCGTCTGTTTGGAAGATGATGTGGGTGACGTCCGGCATCGGGCCTATGAAGCCTTGATTAAAATCGGGGCGCCCTCCGTCACTAAAGTCATTCCGCTGTTGGTTTCGGAAGAAGATGACTTGCGTCAGTCCGTCACCGAGATTCTTCGGAAAATCGGCAAGCCGGCGGTGGAACCCCTGGCCACGGCCTTGGCCGATGCCGATGCTCCGCTGAAAAAACGCATTACCAAAGTGTTGGATCGCATGGGATATAAACCCAAAGAGGCGTAAGCCCTCATCGGCAAACAGGACAAGCCCGACGCGGTTACGACGTGTGATAGGGATTCACGCCGACAGCCGGGCGGCCGACGGAAACATAATGAAATCCGCTTTCGGCGACCCGTTCGGGGTCGTAGACGTTCCGGAGATCAATCAACACCGGGACTCGCAGAAGCGATTTCACGTGATCCAAGTCCAGGTTTCGGAATTGATTCCATTCGGTGGCCAACACGACGGCATCCGCTCCCGTCATCGCATCATACGCATCTTGACAGCCGATCAGGCCGGGTAACGTTTCGAGCGCTCCTTCCAATCCTTCCGGGTCACAGGCCCGGATGGCACAGCCTTCCTTCATCAGGTGTTCCGCGATCATCAAGGCGGGGGAATCCCGAAGGTCGTCGGTATTGGGTTTAAAGGACAACCCTAAAAAGGCAAGGGTTTTCCCTTGAACGCCGTTCAGGGTGTCACGGATTTTATCGACCATGCGAGCCCGCTGTTGTTCATTCACCCGTTTGGTCGCCGCTGCCAACTTCATGTCATATCCGGTTTCTTCTCCAATGTGAACCAGCGCTGCCGTGTCCTTTCCGAAACAGGATCCACCATATCCTGGCCCGGCGTGCAGGAACTTGGCACCAATCCGTTTATCGAGCCCCATGGCCTTGGCCACGGTTTGCACGTTGGCATTCACCAATTCACACAGATTGGCGACTTCGTTGATAAAGGAAATCTTGGTGGCCAGGAACACGTTCGACGCGTATTTAATCATTTCTGCCGTTGGAACATCCGTCACGATAAATGGCGTTTCAATCAGATACAACGGCCGATATAAATCCTTCAAGATAGCCACGGCCTGCTCGCTCTCGACGCCGACGACCACGCGATCCGGACGCATGAAGTCTTCAATCGCCGATCCCTCGCGTAAAAACTCCGGGTTGGACGCCACGTCAAAGTTGATGGGCTTCGATTGATGGGCCTTGATGATATCTCGCACTCGTGTCGCGGTCCCCACGGGCACCGTCGACTTGGTGGCCACCACCTTGTACCCCGTCATGCGGCTCCCGATGCTCCGAGCCACTTCATCGATGTAGGACAGATCGGCCGACCCGTCGAGGTTTGAGGGCGTGCCGACCGCGATAAAGATTACCAGAGCCGTATCCACGGCCTGGTTCAAGTCGGTGGTGAAGAGGAGCCGTCCGGATTGGAGGCCTTTGGTCACCAGTGCGGCGAGGCCGGGTTCATAAAACGGCACGTCACCACGTTCTAATTGTTGAATGCGCGTGGCATCCACGTCCATGCACGTCACATTGAGTCCAAATTCTGCAAAACACGCACCCGTGACGAGTCCCACGTATCCCGTTCCGAGAACACTAATATGCATCGCAACCTCTTGGATGAGAAAGAAGAAACATGTCGAATTGTTGAGAACGAACGACCATCCGTCAACTACCCGGTAAAGAGTATCATAACTTGAGGAAGAATGAATGGAGGGTCAGGGGACTAAAGCAATTTCTGCTTGTCCTCGCGCCTGCACGGGTTTTCTTGACAGGGTAGCATACGCGAACTAGAATCAAAATCTAACGTCCTTCCCAAGAGCGGGAATAGCTCAGTGGTAGAGCATCGCCTTGCCAAGGCGAGGGTCGGGGGTTCAAATCCCCTTTCCCGCTCCAAATTTCCCATTCAACGCCGCCCGTTGATTTGACCCCCGACCGGGGATTCCGAAAGGGGTATACCCTTTCTCTTGAATCCTGGCCGATTTCCTTGACCTCGTTTTGTTGATCACTGTTCCGGCACCCGTTCTGGCACGAGAACAAGATGCCAGGGGGGCACTTCTTCGCTCATGAGAAGAAATTGTCGGGCGGTGCCTCCGGCGGGCATTCCGGGGAATACGGCGCCACGGCGGATTTCCACAAAACGGAAACGGTAGGTGCCAGGTTTCCGTTCTCGAGGATTTGCGCCTGTGGGGAGAGTCTGTCGAAGAGGGATTACATCCGACAGGTTACAGCGTTCTCCGATCTTTAACGAAGCCAGGGCGTGATGAACGTGTCCGAAGATCTCAGGAAGAATATCTGGAGTGAAGACGACGTCCGTGGGTCGCATGCCGGGATCTTCGACCAGTTGAGCGAGTATTTCCCAAAACACTTCGTCATCAATGGCAGCGAGCACACAGAGTGCTCCGCGACGAGCCGCAAGGTTCAAAAGCGCCAGCGGACCTTGAATCGCGAATTTCCAGTGCGGAAAGGTCAGGCATTTTCCCCGATGCATGACTTCCAGGGCCTCCTCGCCGTGAACGCGAACCGTCCGATAGTCGCCTTTGGTTTTGGTGAGGTGCGCATGGATGGTGGTCGGCGATAACCTCGTGTGCTCATAGGCAAAGGTCGGCGTGGCCGGCGCGTGACAGGTCACCATGGTGTACTGAGCAAGCAGGTGGGATTGCGTCGAAAGATCCATCATATCGACACCGCCCCAAAACCGGAATTGAAGATGGTCAGGAGGATATTGGGCAAATCGGCGAAAGCGCTCCGGGCTGGCGTGGTACATGCCGCCCAATTGTGATCCTGGCTGGAGGCGATCCTGTGCATGAAGCGTGAGCGCGTTCCCACTTTGTTGAAATGAAGGAAGATAGTGATCCAGTAATTCTTCTTCAAACGATAAATCTCCTGCTCCCAAATCGAGTAAAGACGGCTTCTCCACCTGAAGAAGAAGATCATAAGGCGATGGGTTCTGTCTCACGAAGGCTTCAACGTCATGAGGAGCGGTCGCGCACGATGACGTTGCTTCTTCTGGGACGAGGGCAAAGTACACACACAGCGATCGAATCGCCTTTGTGGGAGGGAGGCCCGTTAATTCTTTGAGCCGGGGAGGGTCAATCCGGCTCGCTGAGGCAGGGTTCGTCCCAAGGCCGGCAACCAACCCTTCCCGAAGCGTGCCTGGTAATGGGCTGTGTTGGATGCGTTCCACGAGTCGGTCCAGGGTGTGCGCGAGTCGGGACCGATGGACCAGTTTCCTGGCAGACTCCCATGCAACGGGGTCTGCGGATTTGCTTTCCTTCAGGAGTCGGCGAAGTTGAGCGGGATTTTGTGGCGTTGCCGGGTCGTCCGAAGAGGCCGGCATGGAAGGTGGGCTCGACACGGAGGAAGCGTAGCCTTGGGTTTGATCACGCGTCAAGATTGGCTCAAGGAGTAGGTTGCGGTTGGACAAACCCTGTGCTACACCATGCACATGCCGCAATCCGTCGCTTGCCGTCCAAGCAACATGTTGGCGTTCGTGGGGCTTGTCTGTGGGGCACTGGTGGCAACCACCGCCTGGGCCACAGTCCCTTTCCCCGGCCACTATCGAGTCGGCCAAATCATCGAGCCGAAAAGCAATACCACCCTTTCAGACCTGGAATTCCGCGCGATTCTCCAATCGGCTGATATCATCTATATCGGTGAAGCGCATTACACGCCTTCTCACGTCGCTGCCGCACTGCAGGTGCTCCAACGCGTGCTCGGCGGAGGCCGAAAACCGATCCTGGGAATGGAAATGTTCAGCTGGGACGGGCAAGCCGGGCTTGATCGTTACCTCAAGGGAACGGTCACGTCGACGGAGGATTTTTTAGCCGAATCTCACTGGAAGAACAATTGGGGCGGGAAATATGCGGATTACTCGGCACTTGTTGATTTTGCGAAAACCCATGGCTTAACCTTGCTGGGCCTCAATCCGCCTCGTCCTCTTGTCAGGAACGTGGCGAAAACAGGACTTGCGGCTATTGGGAGTGATCCGGAAGTGCAACAATGGACCATTCCCGTCCCGTTCCCTGCAGATGACCCTGAGTATCGACGAGTCATTTACGAGCAAATTGAACAATGTCATGGAGGATTGTCGCAGGAGGTCTATCAGAAAATCTATGAAGCTTCCGTCTTTCGGGATGAGGGAATGGCGTCCGTCATTACGACGACGGTCAAGTCAGATGCACCTGAACCAACGACCTTTGTCAGTTATACCGGTGCCGGGCACATCCAATATGGGCTTCCTATCCCTAAACGGGTCAAACGGCAATTAGGCGTTCCGGTCAAAGACGTGACGGTGTATCTCCACGCGCTGGACCCCGAACACCCGGAAGACGTCGATCATTTGATCGACGAACGCATTGCGGACTACGTGTGGCTCACGGCATTAGGCCCTCAAGGGAGACAACCCCGGTGCGGGGAATAGGAGCGTATCGTGCTCCGTAAAAGGACGATCGCGGAAACGATTCACAAAGAAAACGCAAGGAGGAAAAGCATGGGAGACTCAGTGATGATTGCGCAACGGATGCCCTATGTGCTGGAGATGGAGCCCGGCAAGTATTATTGGTGTCGGTGTGGCCGCTCCAAGACGCAACCCTTTTGCGATGGGTCACACACGGGCACGGAACATTCCCCGGTGGAAGTCGAATTCACCGAGAAAAAACGAGTCGCATGGTGTGGATGTAAGCATACGAACAAACAGCCGTTTTGTGATGGAACCCATTCCAGTCTCGAAGAATAGCTTTGTCCTCTCTTGCCTCTTTTATGAGAGTTTTTATATAATTTTGTTCTTATCGATTCGAATGAGATCACCCGGACATGTATTCTGTCTGATAAGGAGGATGAGACAATGAAGAAGACCATGCAAGGAATTCTTGGTGCAGCTTTCCTGGTTTTAGGAGCCTCGCCCGTTTTCGCCAACGAACCAGGTGGCGGATATGAAGGTATCACCTCCATGTACTATGGGGTGATCGGCCTTATTCTTGCCTATGGTGCGTGGGATATTTTCTTCAAAAAGGACTGACAAGTCTCCAAACGTTGCCCCCTTTCAGGCCCTACCTGAGGTGTGAAAGGGGGCTCTCCTTTTTGAGTAACGGTTCGATCACGTCAAAGACCGTGTGTACGACAATCCGGTACCCTTCTGCGGTGGGATGGATGCCGTCAGCCTGGTTCAAGTCTTTTCGAGCCGCCACTCCTTCAAGAAAAAAGGGGATCAAGGTCACCGAATGGTCTTGGGCTAAACGTTCAAACATCGACGCAAAGCCCGTGGTATAGGCCAGACCGTAATTCGGAGGAATCTGCATCCCTGCCAGCACGACCTCGACGCCTGCTTCCTGTAACCCGTCAATGATTTCCGTTAAATTCGAAGCCATGAGAGACAAAGGCTGTCCTCGCAAGCCGTCGTTTGCGCCCAATTCGAGAATCACCATCGACGGTTGGCTTTTCAGAATCCAGGTGAGACGGCGCAACCCGCCCGCCGTTGTCTCACCGCTGACGCCTGCATTAATGACTTCATAGTGATACCCTGCTTCGCGCAGGCGATGTTGCAATTGAGCAGGGTACGATTGATCGGGAGAGACCCCAAGGCCGGCGGTGAGACTGTTCCCAAACGCGACGATTCGTGGGGGTTCTGCTACAACGCGATCTTGCGAAGACGAACTCGAAACGTTGGAAGACGCAACGTTGCGTGCAGGTTGCGTTTCATTTGGGAGAGCAGGGTCTTTGGGTTCACATCCTCCTACTCCTGATACGAGCAAGAGAACCCAGACGGCTATCCGGAGCCATTGTCCCGATCGATGGAATCGTTGGGTTGCGGAACGGTGAAGAACGGCAGAGTCAGGGGTGTTCGGAGCCATAGTGTATAATAGACTGCTTTGATGAAGGTTTTCCAATAGGGAGGAAACGTTTCAGGCTATGATTCGCGTTGAAAATCTGACCATGCAACTCCGGGGCGGAGGCCAGGTGGTATCCATCCTCAAGGGGCTGAGCTTTGAGGTGCCGCGCAAGCAAATGGTGTCCATTGTCGGCCCATCGGGGAGCGGGAAATCCACCTTACTGGGGCTGTTGGCCGGATTGGATAAACCCACCACCGGCTCCATCCGGTTGAACGGCCAGGAGATCACGACGTGGACTGAGGATCAACTGGCTCACTTTCGACGTCAAAACATCGGGTATCTTTTCCAGTCGTTTCATCTTATCCCAACCCTGACGGCCTTGGAAAACGTCATGCTTCCCTTAGAACTGAGCAACGATTGGTCTGCGAAGGCTCGCGCCCGGGACCTGTTGGAAGCCGTGGAGCTGCAAGACCGCCAAAGCCACTATCCCGCCCAACTCTCCGGAGGCGAGCAACAGCGTGTGGCGGTGGCTCGAGCCTTTTCCTGCCGTCCTCCCATTTTGCTGGCGGACGAGCCGACCGGGAATTTGGACAGTGCGACCGGGCAACTCGTGATTGATTTATTGCTCAGGCTCCATCGCGATCAGGGGAGCACGTTGATCCTCGTCACGCACGATTCCACGCTCGCCGAACAAACGGAGAGAATCCTCACGCTTCACGACGGCACGATTGTGTCGGACAAGCTGATTCGTACTTAGCTCATGCAGCACACACGATTACCCATTTCGTTCCTGATGGCGTGGCGGGAAATCCGAGGCAGTTGGCGTCAGTTTGTCTTCTTCCTGGCATGTTTGGCCGTCGGGGTCGGAGCCGTGGTGGGCATTGAATTGTTTGCGACGAACGTGGAAACCCTCATTCTCCGCGATGCCAGAAGTCTCCTGGGCGGCGATTTGGAGATTCGTGTGGCCCATCAGTTGAGTGAATCCGGGAAAGAGACGCTGGGTACCCTCCGGGAGCGCAACGTCGATGTCACGCACGTGAGGGAACTCGTGGCCATGGCGGCCGCTCCCTTGGAGCATCCTCAACAACCCGGCGTTCAAGCCACGCAGTTGGTTGAACTCAAAGCCGTTGAAGAACGTTACCCGTTGTATGGGAAGGTGGAGATGACCCCTTCTCAGCCTCTCCATTCGTCACTTGCCCCCAACGACTGTCCTTCACTCCCCTGCTTCGGCGCCGTGGTGCAGGAATCCTTGCTGATCAGCTTTGGGATTCAGGTTCACGATCACATCAAGATCGGACAAGCCTGGTTTGTTGTGACGGGGATCCTCGTCAAAGAGCCGGATCGCGTGGCCAGTGCCTTCAGCTTGGGGCCACGAGTCCTGATCTCCCGGCAAGCGTTACAAGCGACGGATCTGGTGAAGCCGGGAAGCCGCATTCGTGAGCGCTACTTGCTTCGCGTTCCGGAGTCACTGGCCCTTGGCCCTCTCAGGGGCGAATTGCAAGGGCGACTTGGCCCGGAGGGGGCCGGCGTCTCATCGTATCGTGACGCCCAACCGCGGATTCGGAGATTTTTAGATCAGCTGACGACCTATTTGGGACTCATCGGCCTGACCTCACTGTTTGTGGGCGGGATCGGTATTGCCTGCACCATTCACGGATTCATGCGACACAAACTCGCGACCGTGGCGATTCTGAAGACCTTGGGGGCTGACGCCGGCCTGCTGATGCGGGTGTATCTGTTCCAGAGTCTGTTCATGGGGTGCCTTGGCAGTATGGTCGGCGTGGCGTTAGGAGTTGGATTGCAAAGGCTGTTGCCCGTGCTCTTGGGTGAACTCATTCCCCTTGCCATCAGCAGTCAGATCACCGTGTTGCCCCTCGCTAAAGGCCTGCTTGTGGGGGTGGTGACGACGTTCTGCTTTACGATTTGGCCGTTACTCACGATCAGGGAGATCCCACCCGCGTTGGTGTTTCGTCGTGAAGTGGAGCAACACCAAACTCCGATCCGGGCAGGTTCATGGTTAAGGCTGACGTGGGACGCGTTCCTCGGGGTCGTGCGAGACCGCCATCGGCTTGGCACAGCCTTGATGATGGGGTGCGGCCTCACCCTCCTGGCCACGTGGCAAGCGCGATCACTCACGCTGGGGGGGCTCTTTATCGTTGCGTTTGGAGCCGCTTTGGTTCTGCTTCAGGTTGGCGTGTGGGTGTTGCTGCGCGGCCTGCGTACACTTCCCCGTCCCCGTTCATTCGTGATCAGGCAGGCGCTGGGCAACGTGCAACGCCCGGGCAACTACACGAGGGGCATGGCCGTGGCGATCGGGGTAGGCGTCATGATCATCGTGACGGTCGCGCTGGTGAAATCGTCGCTGCTCATCGCCATTGGAGAACGCATTCCGGAGGATGCCCCGACGTTTTTCTTCATCGACATTCAACCGGATCAAAGGGAGCCGTTTGAAGAGATCGTGCAACGGGAAGCCCCTCATGCTCTGTACCGGCTCACCCCTGTCGTTCGGTCTCGGTTGAGAGCGATTGACGGGCACGTGATTGATCCCGAAGAACACAAAGGCAAAAAGAATGGATGGTACTTCACCCGAGAATACGTACTCACGGCGCTATCAACGCTTCCCGAAGATAATACCGTGGCGAAAGGAAAATGGTGGTCGGCTGATTCAGAAGAAGTGAGGAAAAAGGATCAGAAAAATCAGGCAATCCCCATTCACGTGTCGGTTGAGGAAGAGGCTGCCGGCAACCTTGGCATGGATGTGGGGTCTACGCTCGAGTTCGCCGTTCAAGGGACTCCCTTGGCCGCCATCGTGGAAAGTACGAGGAAGGTTGACTGGGGAAGTTTCTCCATGAACTTTTTCATGATTCTTTCACCGGGCGCGCTGGACGGGGCGCCGATGACCTGCATTGCAACGGCTAAGGTCGAAGCTGAAGAAGAAATCCCACTCCAGCATGCGCTCGTTCGAGCCCTTCCAAACGTGACCGCGATCAAGGTTGGCGACGTGCTGGCCAACGTGGCGAGGTTGTTGGAACAGTTGGCCTGGGCCATTCAAGGGATTGCGCTGTTGAGCATGGTGAGTGGAGCCGTCGTCATGACCGCGGCAGTCTCTTCGACACGGTACCGTCGTCTGTATGAGTCGGCGATTCTCAAAGCGATTGGCGGCACGCGACGGATCGTCGTGGAATCATTTGCCATGGAATTTGCCCTGATTGGGGGCCTGGCTGGTCTGATCGGCGTGGGGTTGGCCAGTGCGCTCTCCTGGGCCATTCTGCATTTTTTTCTGGACCTTTCCTGGACCTTTCAACCCATGGTTCTCGGTTGGGGGCTCCTGGCGACCGTAGGACTTGCGGTGGCCGTGGGGTTTCTGAGCACGTTTAGAATTCTCGGCGAACCGCCGCTGGCCGTGTTGAGACAGGAATGAAAAAATTATGTCACAAAAGCCTGGGCCAAAGCGTGAATTGACAAGAAAGAGAAATTCCAACAAAATAGATAAGAAAGTAAGAATTCAGGAGTAAGAAAATGCGCGTCACCGAAAAAGGACAAATTACCATACCCATTTCACTTCGAAAACGATATGGGCTTCAACCAAATGTCGAAGTGGAATTTCTCGCTGAGGCTGAAGGTATTCGAATAAAAAAACGGGGAACCGGGACCTCGAATCCTTTTCGTGCGCTAAGGGGGGTCGTGAAGAAACGACTCGTGGTTGATCGGTATATCGAAGAGATTCGAGGGCGATGATTACGGCGGTGGATACCAGCATCCTCCTCGATGTCTTTGTTGATGCTGATGACGCTGATCAATCAGAAGCACTGCTCATCCAAGCATACGAACGAGGAAGCCTCATCATTTCTCCTGCGGTCTATGCCGAACTCGTGCCTCAGGCGCAAAGTCAGGATGAATTTGATCGTTGGCTGAGCCTTGGTGGAATCGACGTCATTCCTTTCACAAAAGAGCATGCGTACACCGCAGGCATCGCTCATGCAGCCTATCGAAAGGCTGGCGGGAAACGCACTCGTATTCTGGCTGACTTTTTCATCGGTGCGCATGCCCTCCATGAAGCCAACGTGTTGCTCACGCGAGATCGAGGCTTCTATCGACAGTATTTCTCCGGCTTGGTAATCGTTCCGAGTCGCGGAAAACGGTGATTGGACAAGCGGAAGAGGCTGGTTGCGCAATTATTCGCCATCGAATGTCTTTTTCCAATACGGGGTTAGTCCCCCGACCGAATGAAGATGGCATTCTCGATTCTTTCGAATGCGTTGGTATAAATCTTGACATCCAGAATCGGGATATCCCGTCGGCTGCTTTGGCCATAGGCTGAGGACGACTGTCTCGTCGTCACAAAATTCAATCGCACCCGCGTCCTGTCCCCGATCTCTTCGATGAACGCGGTCGCTGCCGTCTGCTCAACACTCTGAGTCGTTGTAGTTGGTTTACCCCCTAATACACCCCCTAATACGCCGATGAAGATTTCCGCTTCGGGGCCAATCGAAGTGTTCTGCGCGGCACTTTCCGCATTGATGAATCCGGTGTTCAGGTCTGCGTTTTTGATCGTGGACCCCAGATCCTGAAAGACCGAGACGACGCTGGCGAACACGATCTTCTTGGAAGATTCATATTCTCGTGTCTGTAGGCTTTGAATTTCCAGCGGGGTCATGGGAGGTTTCTGTTGTTGCTGGACTGCGCAGCCGGTAAGGGTAAGGGCGACGGCGGTCAGCATGAGCCATGCGTTTGTCCAAAACACGTTCACGTGGTCCTCCTGCGGGCTATATCAGCGTAGTCGAGATAGATGTGAAACTTTGATAATCAGAATTTGGACGTTCGGCTTCGAAAATCGTTCACCACGTCGTCTTGATCGAATTTGATGATCAGGGTAATCATGCTTGAACTGCTTTCGAACCCGGAAGAACGGGAACTCTGGCCGGCCAGGATAATCGTCCAATAGCCCGATTGGCTTGAGGATTGAGAGATCTGCGCCGCTCGCTGGTACGTCCAGACTTCGCGTCCCGCTCCGTCACGGGTGGTGATGTTCGGTGCTCCGAATTTTTCCAATACCTCGGCTTTCTTCGTCTGACCGACGATCAGGTTCATCTGGACGTTTCCCTGCGTGAGCTGGGAATTGCGCTGGGTTACTGGTTGAGGGGGTGCCACACATGCCCCCAGGGTCATGACGACACCGAGGATGAGCGGCAGTTTGCATATGTGCTTCATCAATTTCTCCCTATTCCTGTTCGCGTCTTGCTTTAAAAGAAAACGGCAGGAATTTGTAGGACGTGGTCAGGTTCCTGATGTTGATCAAAGATGTTGTGAAACACTTGATCTAATCTTTTAAGTGTTTGACCTTGAAAGTATTTCTCCCCGCATTGTCGACAGACTCCCGCAGGCACATCATTAATAACGAGCAAGTGCGAGCGACGCCTATAGTCATATTCAATTCGTTTTTCTTCGACTTCACCTCCACAAAAAGAGCAATCTCCATACTTATTCATCGCTCTCTTCCTCCTCTTCTCCGAGGGGTTTTCCACTTTGGGGGTAGCGGAACATACACGGTAATGATTCGCAAGATCTTTTTGTCACTGAATTTCATCCTAGACCAACCTACGACGATATGAAGAGGATTTTCTCCCACGTATCCCAAAAGCAGACAGCTTTCCCCTCGTGGATCATCGGGATAGTCCTCTAACACTTCTCCATTCATGATAGCCGCTTCGATGTCCGTGATATCAAGATCATCTTCAAGCCTTTCCTGCTGAGCATGAAAGCTGAATTCGTAGCTTTCTTTGATGATGCATTGTCTAATATCATTGATCGTCATTCAGGGGAAACACGGTTTGTCGATAGTCAAGTTAGTGGTGCCGAAGCCGGGGCTCGAAGTCGCATGAGCTGAAGCCCGCTCATGCTCCCACCAGGGGGCCACGCCCCCTGGTGCCGCCACTGCGTGTCGGTCACCCCGTGAAGGGGGAACCCCCCCCTTCAAAACCCCCGTTCGCGTCCCATCTTACCACGTTTTGTCGTTGGGAGGCGGTGACATTGTGTCAGACGTCACGCTTATGGTGCCGAAGCCGGGACTCGAACCCGGATGGGTTGCCCCACACGCCCCTCAAACGTGCGTGTCTACCAGTTCCACCACTTCGGCATGACAGGATTATAGGTAGGGGTTCAAATGGTTGTCAATCAACGAAGCCTTCGTTACAATTGATAAATTACCCTGGTGATGGTCCAAGAATTTTTCATGTCTGATTCGTCTCACCACACGCCTTCCGATAGTTCTTCCCCCGGCAACATTGCGGCATTTTTTGATGTCGATAATACCTTGATTCCCGGTCAATCCATTGAAATTCATTTTGTCCGGTATCTGTGGAAAACCGGCCTGTTATCCAATCGCGTGTTGATCGACAGCGTACTCTATTTACTCTTCAATATTCTCGAGCTTTCCCTGAGGCCTCTACGGGAACGAAAGATTTACCTGACCAATAAACGACCGGAAGGGGTCGAGCCCCTGGCGAAATGGTTTGTGCGCTCGGAGATCTGCCCCCGACTGTCCCTGCAAGGAACCGCGGCCTTGGCCCAGCATCAACAGGCCGGCCATCAGGTCGCCTTGGTCAGCGGCACTCCGGAGTTCCTGATCAAACCCCTGGCTCATTATTTGGACGTGCCGAACGTCCTCGCGGCACAATTGGAAACCAATGAGGACGGCTATACGTGTCGGGTCCTGTCACCCTATCCTTACGGTGAAGGCAAACGGCGCCTGCTCCAGACGTTCGCGGACAGTCATGGTGTGGATCTTGCTCAAAGCTACGCGTACGGCGACAGCCCGGGCGACATTCAGGCCTTGGAGTCCGTTGGGCATCCACTCGTGGTCAATCCCATTCGCGGGATGGCGAGGATTGCGCGTCGGCATCGGTGGCCCACGACCCTTTGGGCGTAACTCCCGAAGCGAAGTCATGAAGAACGTGCTGAAGCGATGACGACACGAGTTCCTACCTCTCCATCTTCCCTGAAAGTCACGGAAATTTTTCATAGTATTCAAGGGGAATCCACCCGTGCGGGAGAACCGTGTGTCTTCGTTCGTTTAACGGGCTGTCCCCTCCGATGCACGTGGTGTGATACGGCTTATGCGTTTTACGGAGGCACCGACATGAGTCTGGAAGCCGTGATGGATCAAGTCAAACGGTACGGCTGTTCGTTGGTCGAAGTCACGGGTGGGGAGCCGCTTGCTCAACCGGCGGCGTTTGAGTTGATTACGCGTCTGTGCGAGGAACGCTTTGAGGTGTGCATCGAAACGAGCGGAGCCATCGACGTCGCTCCGGTTGATCCCCGGGCGACCATCATTTTGGATGTCAAATGTCCCGGCAGTGGGATGGACGACCGCATGTACTGGGACAATCTCCAAACTATCCGTCAAAAAGATCAGGTTAAATTTGTCATCAGCGACCGTCGCGATTACGATTGGGCCGTCGACGTGGTCAAGCGGCATCGGCTCACGGAGAAATGTCCCGTGTTGTTCAGTCCGGTATTCGGAGCGCTAGAGTTGCGACCGTTGGCGGAATGGCTTCTTCAGGACCGATTGCCCGTGCGCTTGCAAGTTCAATTGCATAAGTTTATTTGGGACCCGGACATGCGAGGGGTCTAAAGGAATTGTTGTCTTCATTCAGGAGGGAGAGGAGAGTCGTATGAAGTGTCAGGTCAAGGAAGGTCATCTTGCCCAAGAAGCCACGGACGTTCTCGTTATCGGTGGCTATGAGGACGAGAACACGTTGCCCAAGACCCATCAGGCGTTGGATACCGCGTTGGGTGGGCAACTCCAGGAGTTGAGAAAAAATGGAGAATTTTCAGGCAAGAATCAACAGGCAGTGTTAATTCATACGCGAAGAGCCCTTCCTGCCAAGCGAATTCTGTTGCTGGGGTTGGGAAAGAAGAATGACGTGACCTTGGATCGCGTTCGACAAGCCATGGGCACGGCGCTCAAAAAGGTTCGGCAAACCGGGGCACACACGTTTTCCGCGCCGATGTTCGGAACCGATACCTTAAAAGCGCCTGCGTCCGATATTGCCCAGGCGATGGTGGAGGGAGCCATGCTGGGAGGGTACCGGTTCACGCACTATCGGTCTGACAAGGAGGACCCGTCGAAAGACGTTCGGACCATGACCCTGTTGGCAACACTGGCGAATCAAGTGAGTGACATGAAAACGGGAATCCGGCGGGGCGAAGCCAGTGCCAAGGCCACGTCGTTCGCACGTGATCTGTGTAACCACCCGGCCAACGTCATGACGCCCTCCCGCGTGGTGCAGGAAGCGCAAAACATTGCCAAAGACGTCAGCGTCAAAGTGACCGTGCTCGAGCGCAAAGACCAGCAGAAATTGGGAATGGGCGGCATGCTGGGCGTCTCACAGGGAAGCCAGGAGCCGCCGAAATTCATCGTATTGGAATATTCGGGGGGCAAGAAAAAAGAACAGCCCATGGTGCTCGTTGGGAAAACGGTGACCTTCGATTCCGGTGGCATTTCGCTGAAGCCTTCGGAAAATATGGAACAGATGAAGGCGGATATGACGGGTGGGGCTGAAGTGTTGGGGGCGGTCCGGGCTGCGGCGCAATTGCGTCTGCCCATCAACGTTGTGGGTATATTGCCGGCCACGGAAAATATGCCGGGCGGGCGCGCCACGAAGCCGGGAGATATCCTGCGCATGCTCAACGGCAAAACCGTGGAGGTGCAAAATACCGATGCTGAAGGACGGTTAATTTTGGCCGATGGGCTGGCCTATGCCGCCCGGTTCAACCCACAATGTATCGTCGATATTGCCACGTTAACCGGTGCGTGTATCGTGGCCCTGGGTCAGTTCGCGATCGGGATGCTCGGGAATGATGACGCGCTCAAGGCCGACTTAAGAAAAGCGGGTGAGCAAGCCGGCGAACGTGTGTGGGAGATGCCGCTCTGGGAAGAATATTTCGAACAACTCAAGAGTGACGTGGCAGACATGCGCAATATCGGTGGCCGTGGAGGTGGCATGATTACGGCCGGCATGTTTTTGAGTAAGTTTGTCGGCGATTGCCCCTGGGTGCATCTCGACATTGCCAGCACCGATTGGAGCACGTCCGAGCGACCGTATATCGGTAAAGGGCCGACGGCCGTTGGAACGCGATTGTTGGTGCAGTGGTTAATCAATCGCTCGGGTCAATAGGGAATCCATCAAGCGGCTGGCCGCCTGCACCCAAAGGAATAAAGGGTTGGGATTGTCGGATTACGCTACGCTAATCCGACCTACGCCGACCGCACACAGATGACGCCAATCCAAAATCCGCAATCCTCAATCCAAAATCAATGGTAAGTGAGTCTTCCATGACTATTCGAGACACCGTCGGGCAACTCTTGATGGTGGGGTTCCAGGGGACGGTACTCTCTCGAACGTTTCTCGATTGGCTGCAGGAGTATAGACCGGGTGGCGTCATTCTCTTTTCGCGTAACCTGGTGGATCCCGAACAGGTGGCGCGACTGACCAATGCCCTTCAAGAGCACGCGCCCAACCCTCCCTTGTTGATTGCGATCGATGAAGAGGGTGGTTGCGTGTCCCGCTTACCTCAGGGCTTTACGACGTTTCCCGCCGCTTCAAGGATCGCGGCGTGCCACTCTCCGGACGTGGCCTATGGGGTGGCGGCGGTGACGGCCCAGGAACTGCGGGCGGTCGGGATCAACATGAACCTGGCGCCGGTCCTGGACGTGAACAGCAATCCGGCCAATCCCATTATCGGCGATCGTGCATATGACACTCAGCCTGAACGGGTTTGCACGTATGGCATGGCCGTGATCCAGGGGCTTGAGGACAATGGAATCATCCCTTGCGGCAAACATTTTCCCGGGCATGGCGACACCATGACGGATTCACACCACGTGCTGCCCGTGGTGGAGGCCGACCGCGCTCGACTCGACGCCGTGGAACTTAAACCCTTTCGACAGGCGATCCGCCGGGGGCTGCCTGCGATCATGACCGCGCACGTGCGCTACCCGGCGCTTGATGCGGAAGCGCCTGCGACGCTGTCCCGATCCATCCTCACCGATCTGTTGCGGAACGAGTTGGGTTTTCAAGGCGTCACGCTCACTGATGATATGGAAATGTGCGCCATTCTCGACCATCAGCCCATCGGGAAAGCATCGGTTCGAGCGTTACAGGCCGGTGCCGACGTGGTAGTGATCTGTCATCAGCATGAACGGCAACGGGAGGCCGTGGCAGCCATTGAGCAAGCACTTGAACGAGGAGAGCTTTCGTGGGAGAGGCTCACGGCCAGCGTGGCGCGCATACGGGCCTTGAAAGAGAAACGTCTCGCGCCGTTCCAGCCCGTCGATCCGTCACGGGTCACGCAAACCGTTGGTCATCAACGGCACAAAGCCTTGTTGGCGAAAATTCAAAACGACATTGGTTAGCTGGGTTCACGACGTTGAATCGCCCAGTGCCGGCATAGTGTTTTTACGGAGGAGAGCATGGGATTAAAAAAAGGAGATATTATCGATGAGCACAAACGTCACCCGGAGAGTTGTGGCTTGATGATCAAAGTCATGGCCGGGGGAGCGGGTTTTGAAAAAGTGGTGTGCTGCGGGCATGAATTGACGGAAGAAGACGTGACCTCGGCATTTTCACGCGGTAGAGGACGGAAACGCGGGAAACTCCCGCCCGCCGTTCTTCTGGATGAGAAAAAATTGCATCCGGATTCCTGTGGGCTCCGCGTCATGATTATGGACGGAGGGGAAGGGTTTGAGGAAATCAGGTGTTGCGGCCATTCGCTCAAGCTCAATTCGATGAAAGACTTCAAATACGGCGAAGAACAGCGGGGAGCCTTGCCCGAAACAGGGCCGACAGGTCACGCCTGAAGGCCATTGCCGAAGCCTTCAATGACAAGCACGATGGTCTATACATTCAAGAAAAACACGCCTATAATCCCAATCCTCACGGCGAATCAATCATAGAGGCTCTCAGTACTTTTCAGCATGAAAGGAGGAAGGCGGGGGAGCGGAAACCAGCATACATTCATAAATATTAATACCTGAGTTAATCTCCTTATGTTTCAGAAGAAGGAGATTCAATGAACCGGGCAAGAGATTTGCCATTTACTCACTCTCTGAGTCGGCCAGCGATATTCTCGCAATCAGCGACATCAAGAGCGGTGAAGCTATGGCTTTGTGTAGAGTGCAAATCCCTCAACAGAACCAAATCGCAGAGGAGTAAAAAAGATGAGTATGAGTGACGAACGAAAAACAGAGTCGGTGAGAAACGCACTCGATTTAACTATCGTGGGGGATAACATAGGTGATATTGCGTATTTCACGATTGAGAAATATGAATTCAAGAATGACAGCACGCTCGCTCCCGAGATACGTGCGGAAGCAATCGCCAGGATAAAGGAAGCATTGTCGGAGCAGGTTGAGGAATTGAAACGGCGGCGCTTGCAGATTCTGGCAGAGTTGTTCACCACAGCGGAAAATGCTCTTGATGAAGTCGTCAATAAAGGGAAATAACATCTGTTCAGATTGATCCCCAGGATGTCAGCCGCTTGCGTGGCTGTCACATCGACACAAAACAGCCACAGCATGTTTGAACTGGCCGTAAAGGGTTTCTCATCTCTGCGATCGCGGGTCGATCATACAGAGCGGCAGGATTCCCTCTGCCTCCCATCTCCAGGACCCTACTTCATCCAACCCCACCTTGAATCCCAACGGAAATGTACATGGTCTTGCGTCACGAATGCGGGTATGGCACTATAATGCCCTTGGCCTGTCATGAGTTCACTTCCTGAATTTGTCGGTACGATTCACATTTTTTTCGGGCCCTATCGGGGCAACCCGATTGGGTTGTATCTTCGAAAAGAGGGCGACGCCTGCTCTATCTCTCCGACCAGTTATCCTTGGAATCGGTTTGTGGGCGTGGGCGAAACCGTCAATAAAGCGGCGGCGGATTTTGATGCCAAATGGAAAGAAGGCGATTTAGCCACGGAGATGTATTCCGGTCCGCATTGGGAAGGGGGGATTAAACCGGAAAAACCCAAACCCCCTCCGAAACCGGCTGCTCCCAAGCCGGAAGCGGCAAAACCGGAAACACCCCAAACTGAATCGACGCAGGTCTCGGCTTCTCCCAAAACTGGGACTGCGGCTCCCGGCGTCCCCTCCCAGACTGAAACGGCTTCCGAACACCCGGCTGTCGCCACGTCCCCGGGTCCGGATCCCGCGCCGACCGAGCCCACTCCCGCCAAAGATGGTCCGGCTCCTTCAGGGCACGCTTCTGAACCGAAACAAGAACAGCCCACCGACTAATCGTATTTCTATCTTCCTGCGGGGTGGCTTGATTGCGGCCGGTGCGATGAAGCCAGGACATGCCTCTCGTAGCGTCTTCTTCTCGTTCTTTTGTATTTGTAGCCGCGTCATCCCTGTAAAGGTTCAGTAATTCGTTGACAGAATGAGTGGCTGACCAGGGAACCAAGAAAGAAGAACCGTCGTTTTCCTCCCCTTTGTAAGGGGAGGTCAGGTGGGGTAGAGCCACCTAGCCATGGGGCACAGGGGTTCGCTGTCCTCGCCACAGCCTCTACCTCCCCTACCCCTCCTTACAAAGTGTACTGTCCCGTGTGATTCCCTAGACTCTTCTGCTATCATGCGTGGCATCGACTATGTCCACCAGAGGAGGCCCCATGGACATCAAACTGCATAAGTTAGCTCGCACGACTCCCGCCACCCGCCGCTACATCCAGACCGCCCCCAAAAGCGCCGCGACCTTGGCCCGGGAACTCGGGGTCGCTGTGACCACCATCTATAAATGGAAGCGCGCCGGCCGGGTCCACGATGGCTCCCATGTCCGGCACCAGCTCCATGCCAGTACCTCCCCCGAGCAGGAAGCCCTTATCGCCGAATTGCGCACCCAATTGCGGTTGTCCCTCGACGATGTCACGGAGGTCATGAACCGCTGTAGTGCGACCCCCTTAAGTCGGAGCGCGATCCATCGCTGCTTGGTGCGGCTGGGCGTCGCGCGGTTGCCCCCCGCCTCCCCCGACGCGCCGCCGGTGGGGCGGTTCGCGGCCACCCCCTGCGGCTACATTCATCTGGATCTGAAAGTGTTAAGCAAATGACAGAAGCAACCCAGTTATGTGTTCGTGGCCATTGACCGCGCCACCCGCTATGTCTGGGTCAAGGTGCTGGCCCGGCGGACGGCCGCCACGGTGACGCAGGCCGTCGAAGAATTCCTGGCCGCGTTTCCGCACAAAGTGCACACCATCTTGACCGATAATGATGGCGCGTTTACCGATCGGTTTGCCGTGCACAAGCAAGGCAAACCGGCGGGCCAGCCGAGCGGCACGCATCGCCTGGCTCACGTGTGCCGGGCGCATGGGATCACTCATCGCCTGATCCGGCCCTATCATCCGCAGACCAATGGCATGGTGGAACGCTTTAACCGGCGGCTGAGTGACGCGTTACAGAGCCAGCCCCCGCTCCGGGCCCATTGCAGCAATCGGTTTCGGAGTCACGCCGAGCGGAACGCCTTTATCACCCGGGTGGTGGACAATTACAATCGCACCCGGTTAAGGTGCCTCAACTATCAGGCCCCTTTGCACTTGTTACAGAATCTCACGGGACACAACAACAAAGGAGGGGAACCGGGGCACGGGAGGAAGCGGTGGAAATTGTCAACGAATGACTGAACACATACAATCCCTGGTCAAAGCCAGGGACATGCCTTATGACGCTTTCCGTTGGCCACATAAGATGCGGCAGCTACAAAGACCTTTCCGATGCCGTCCCACAACTACTGAGAGACTACCCGTCAGCAAATGTCCTGGCAGCCCGGATCAATGCGGAAAAGAGACGCCGTTGGATGGGGTCCCGCTCGTAGAGGAATTCCGGATGCCATTGGACTCCCAATAGAAATGAGCGGTCCGGAGCTTCAATGGCTTCGATGACGCCATCAGGGGCGACGGCGGTCTGGAGAAGTTTCGGCGCCACCTTCTTGACGGATTGATGGTGGGAGCTGTTCACCTCCACGCGAGCTTTTCCGGCAATGCGGCGCAACAGGGACCCAGGCGCAATCTGCACGGTGTGCGTCGTTTTTGTCGCCGAATAGGTGGGAAGATGGTCAATAGAGGTATCGAGTTGCGCGGCAATGTCCTGATACAACGTGCCGCCCAGGGCGACGTTGATGGATTGCATGCCGCCGCAAATGCCCAACATGGGCACGTCGGCCTGGTACGCCACTTTGGTGATTCCCAGTTCCATGGTCGCCCGCTCGCGATTCATGCGCGCAAACTTGTGTCGTTGTTGTTCCCCGTATAATTCGGGCGCCAGGTCGGACCCGCTTCCCGTGACGAGGAGCCCGTGCACGTGGGCCACCACCTGACGCCATCCGGCCCTGTTCGACAACAGGGGCAAGAGCACGGGAATGCCTCCGGCCTCTTCAATGGCCCTCATATAGCGGGCGCGCAGAAAGTAGGTCGGCTCTTTGCCGCCCATGTCCTTGCGGTCGCCGGCATTAAAGTCAGGCGTGACCCCAATGATCGGTTTCTTCATTGCATGCTCAAGAGAAACAACAGGTGTCTACAGGAATCCTCCATGCAGGCTGGTCGCCTGCACCAGAAGGGATGAAAATGGCCCGGGTTGTCATCCTGAGCAACGCGAAGGATCTCGTAGTTAAGCCGGTTGGTCGTTGAGCGAGAGATTCCTCGCTTCGCTCGGAATGGGAATAAATGCCAAAAAGAGTTGGTTTCTATCGAGGGCAAAGATAGACATACCATTGCAAATAGGCATTCCGATGGGGCCGTACGAGCCCGCGGTGTTGCCGATACTTGTGTTTGAGTCGGGCGAAATATCCCTCTAAGGCGTTGGTGGATTTCGGGATCACGGGATCGTCGAGATAGTGAAACATGTTTGGCAAGGCGGCGAGTAACATACTCCGGGCACGTTTGAGATCGCTGAAAACGCGCCCTCGTTCGGCCTGGCGTGCCAGGCGCTGCCCGTACCGTGCCTCCCAGGCCTGCACCTGAGCGATGAACTGATCCCGCTCGGCCACGGTGCGGATCGCCATGACGTGGCGAAACAAGGCGCGCAGGTGCCGGGCGTCTGGACGTTTGGGCGACTGGCGACACCAACTGAGGCCTTGCCGTTGGATGTGGACCAGACAGCGTTGAATGACGATCGTCGGCCACACTTGGCGCAAGATCCGGAGCAAGTGCAGGTTGCCATCGACGGTCGCACTGCAAGGCGTTAACCCGTGGTGGGCCAGCGTGGTGCAAAACGGCTGCAAATGCGCAGGGCCCTCCGCCATTTCGGGGGCCGCATACACCACGGCGAAGCGGGCCGCATCCATCACCGCAAAGACGCCTTTCCGGCGATCCAGAAAGGTGCCATCGAGGATCAGATGGCGGGCCGCCGAGAACTCGCCCGCCAGGGGAGGTGGCTGTTGCAACCAATGCGCAATGATTCGATGAAGCGTCCGCGGGCTGTAGCCACTGTGGGCGGCCAGTTGGCGGACGGTGTAGCCCTCCATAATCCAGCGTTTGAACCATACCCGTCGCTGCTGGTAGCGGTTGGCCGGATTGCGCCATATGAAGGTGCGCGCACATTGGCGACAATGCCAGCGTTGTTTGCCTTGTCGGTTGATGCCATAGCGCTGCACCTCCTTCGAGCCACACTGCGGACAGGGCTTTTTTGCTCATCCCAGCCTCACTTTGTTGAACGCCTTCAATACAAATAGCGGTAACTTACCGTCATCCAACAACTTTCTTCCATTATCCCCAACTCTTTTTGGCATTTATTCCCGGAATGACAAAGCAGGAACTCGGAATGACAATGATGGTGTGGTCGGTTGCCTCATTCTGTCAACGAATGACTGAACACATTCTATTCCCCCACGGGAGGAATATCCAATTCGGCAAACAGGTTTTCTTTGAGAGCATGACCGTTCTGCCGTATGGCATCCTCCAGTTCCTGAGAAAGCATATCCTGAGATAACAGGGTCGTTTCCTGGCGAAGACCTCCCTCGATTGCGAGTTGCAATTTTTCCTGACACAGATATTGAAGAAACAGTTCCTGGCCTCGTTGAACATACTCGTCATAGTCTTCTTTCGAAAGATGACGAAGGGCTTTCTGTAACCGGGCCTCGAATTGCAGGATCCGTTTGAAACGGGAGACGTGGGGTTGCGCAATCTCCACCACGAGTTGAATGCCTCCTTTCCAACTCCGTTTTTTGACGTTGAATACACAATAGACAATATCGGGATTGGTTTCATGAACGTCAGGCCCGAAAAACAACGTGGTTCGATATGGTGGAATTTTTGGAGAGGACGAGGTGGACATCGATGACGATTCTACCACGTGTCGCACGCAACACAAGGGACGGCTCTTGTGTTCCGTGTGGAGACGGCCTGGAGATTTTCCCTGCTGGTTGAGCGGGTTGACACGTCCCACCGGGGTCTTTACAGTAAATTCAAGGAGTGCTTAGACGTTTATCCTTTGGAGGACGTGCGATGTTCGGGACCCTGGGATTTTCAGAACTCATCATTATTCTGGTCATTGTTCTGATCATTTTCGGAGCGGGGCGGCTTCCTCAAATCGGAGAGGGAGTCGGGAAAGCCCTGAAGGGTTTTAAAAAGGAAGTCAATGATATTCCTCCTCCTCCTGCGGAGGAGGAAAGTCCCCAGGCGGCTTTACCCGAGCCGGCTCAGCCCGTCGCGGCTCAAGGAGCGCAAGCGGCAGATGCGACGGCTCAGCCTGCGCCTCAACCCGTGACGCAACAAGCCTATCAGCCCGGTCCCGAAAGGACCCCGGGGACGTTAGCGGCACAGGTGTATGGTGGATTCGGTCCGGAAACGGTTCAACCGGCTTCCCAACCCGTTGCCGACACGGGACCTGCGCCGGCCGCTCCCTATCAAGAGCAGTTTGAACCGGTGACCATGGAACAGCGTGCCGCGAATTCAGTGCCTCGACCGATGGCGCAGTATCCGCCTGTTCCTCCTTCGGCCGCGACGACTCAAACAGGAAAACGACCGGAGGCCATTGTGAATAAAAAGGCCGTTGCTCGTGTTCAGGCAAAACGTGCCGAGATGCAGGCCAAAGCCGCCAAGCCCCCAGCCGCCCCGGGAAGTGACGACCTGCAATCTCTGGGAGAAGGATTGGGTGGCGCCCTCCGAACTTTCCGTGAAGCCACGGCGGACGTGCGGAACGCTGTTGATCCGGAGATGCGGACCATTCAAGCAGAGTTGGAATCGGCGCAAAAAGAAGTTGAACAGTCCATTGAAGCGGCGAAGCAACCTCCGGTCCCCAAAGATCCACCACCACCAGCCACGTAACGGGACGTTGAAACAGCACGTCCTGAGTTGGGTCGAAAGACATATCCTGCGCAAAGACGCCGGGATTGTCCTGCTTGTGCTCCTTCTCATCGGCGTTTCCTTGAGCGCAGGTTGTCAGGCAGAAGCCCCTGTTGGGGATCCGCAAAAAGTCACCTCTCGTCTCGTCACCCTTCTTCAAGACCCTTCCCGGGACGTTCGCCGAACGGCTGCGCTCTCTCTTGGGAAAATCGGGTCTTCCGCTGCGACGACGGCTTTGGTTCAGGCGTTATCCGATCCCGATTTCCAAGTTCGTGAATATAGTGCCTGGGCTTTGGGACAAATAGGGGAAGACGTGAACGACAAGGCAGCCGTCCGCCTCGCGGGCGCATTAGGCGATGAGCACCCTTCCGTCAAACACGCAGCCGCGGGGGCGTTGGGGAAAATCGGCCCTCGTCAATCAGTCATTGCAATCCTCACTCAAGCGTTGGCCGTCGGAGAGAGCAGCAGCCGTCGTGCCGCGGTTGAAGCGCTCACACAGCTTGAAGCCAAAAGCGCCTATCCGATTTTGCGTGGAGCCCTGACGGATCCGGACCCGGCCGTGCGACAAGGCGCCTTGGCTGCGTTGGGTGAGTTGGGTGATCGTCGGGTCCTCCCTGATTTTCAGCAACGCCTCTTGCTCGATGCTGACCCGGGGGTCCGGACCGAGGCTGCCTATCGACTGGGGAAATTGGGAGATGCTCAGGAGTTGGAAGCCCTTGACTTGGTCTCACGTAACGATGCGTCCCCCAGTGTTCGCTTGTGGGCCGACCGGGCAAGGGCCAATATCACTGATGAGTAAGACGGGAGATCTTGCTGTTATCCAGTGAATCTCGCGTCAGGGCCGGCTATTCGACCTTCGTGTCCACGAGGAGTCCGATCGCTCGACGAATTTGATCACGGGCACCCAGCAGAACCACGACGTCCCCGGCTTCGAGCACGGTTTTGTCGGAAGGGTTGGATTCCGTGACCCCATCGCGCATGAAGGCGATCACGGATGCGCCGGTTCGTGGCCGAATAGCCAAGTCATGCAGTGATTGACCCAGAGCGGGTGAATCGTCATCGATGCGGCAGGTTTCCACTTCCACGTCCTCGAGCGTTCCCGACCGAAGATGGTGGGCCAGTTCGGGAAGTTCTCCCCGCCGGAGCAGGGCATAGCCTTCTCGCCGGATTTGTTCCGTTTTTCCCCGAATGACCTGGTTGGGAATTTGAAACGATTGGAGAACAAGGGATGAGATTTCAATCGACGTTTCAAATTCTTCAGGAATAATTTCACTGGCTCCGAGTTTGTGCAATTCTTCGAGTTCTTTGAGATATCGGGTTCGGACAATGATGTGAATCGACGGGTTCAAACTCTTGGCAAGTTGGACGATACGCCGTGCCCCAAAGGGGTCGGAAATGGCGACCACGAGGACTTTGGCATTTTCAATTTGGACCTGGTGCAGGACCGTCGGATTGGTGGCGTCGCCGTATTGAATGGGGACACCCGTCCCAATTTCCAACTGAACCACTCCCCCCCGTATATCCAGGACGACGTAGGGAATCTCGAACTCTCGAAGGACGCGCGAAAGACTGCGACCGTTCAAGCCGTATCCCACGATGATGACGTGATCCCTGAGTTTGACGTGGGCCGTTTCCGCGCGCAGCGACACACGCCCGGGCAACCATTGGTGCAGCCGCTGCACGGCTTCCATCCGTCGCGCGATTTTGGGGGACCATTGGATCAAAAACGGGGTGATGATCATGGTCAGGACCGAGACGGCGAGAAACATATTATACGTTTCATGGTACAGAATACCCGCCTTGAGGCCTTCTTCGGCCAGGATAAAGGCAAATTCGCCTACTTGAGCCAAGGCCACACCAGCCAGGATCGCTGAACGAAGAGGCGCACCGACCGCTAACACCGTAGCGGCTCCCGTCACGAATTTGCCGATGACGATGGCCCCGACCATGCTCATGATGAGAAGGGGGTATTCCAGGATCACGCGCGTATCCATGAGCATGCCGATCGAGACAAAAAACAGGCCGTTAAAGCTGTCCCGAAACGGGAGAACCTCGACAAGCGCCTGGTGACTGTATTCCGATTCGGAGATGATGAGTCCGGCGATAAAGGCGCCGAGGGCGATGGATAACCCAAACAGTGAGGTCAACCACGCCGTACCCATGCAGAGGACCACGATGGTCAGGAGAAAGAGTTCTCGACTCTTCGTCCGAACGATATGCTCCAGGAGTTTGGGAACGAAAACTCTGGCGGCGAGCACAATAAGGAAAACCAGGGCGAGCGATTGTCCGAGGGCGAACAGAATGCGACCAATGTCTTCCGAGCCTTGGTTTCCCAAAAATGGAGTCATGAGCATCATGGGCACGATGGCCAAATCCTGAAAAATCAGGATGCCGATCGCGGATCGTCCGTGAAGGGTATCGCTTTCTCCACGCTCGGCCAGCGCTTTGAGGACAATGGCGGTGCTGCTCAGGGTGACCAGGAATCCCCAGAAGATGGCGGAGTTCATGTCGATTTCCAGGAGGAACCCGCCAACGACGAAAAAGAGCAGGACACTGAAAATCTGGGCCGGTCCTCCCACGAAAAACAGGATCTTCGAGGACTTCAATTTCGCCAAAGAAAATTCCAGGCCGATCGTGAACAACAGCAGCATCACCCCGATCTCGGCCAGCACGTGCACCTGTTCTCGATCAGAAATGAGGTTGAGCCCATAGGGACCGACGAGAGTCCCCACGACCAGGAACCCCGCAATCGAGGGGAGGTGGAGTTTTTGAAACAGGAAGACCACCGCGATGGACACGGAGAAAATAATGATGACGTCCCTGAGTGCGCTGAATTCATCCATCGTGCTGTCTCCGGGAAACGGAAGAAAAACGGCGGTCACTCATTCGTTGGCAGAATGAGGGGCTGCCGACAAGAGGGGAACCCGGAAAGAAGGGCCAGGTTGTTCCTCCCCTTTGTAAGGGGAGGGCAGGTGGGGTAGAACCGAGCGTCCATGGAGCACGGGCGTTCGCCGTCCTGGTCATGGCCTCTACCTCCCCTCACCCCTCCTTACAAAGGAGGGGAACTAAGACACAGAACGCAGTGTTGCAACGACGAGATTCTTTACCCCCGGCTCAGAATGACAATTCTGGTTTGGAAAAGCGGGTTTAAGAGCACAAGTCTTGAAAGAGCCAGGGAGATTCCTGTTTTCTTCTTGCCTCGTAGTCCGCAATATCCTTTTCGCGTTGGAGGGTCAGGCCAATAGCGTCCAACCCTTGCAGAAGGCACTGTTTTCGAAACGGATCAATGGAAAATCGAAACGTGGATTTCTGGGACGTGGAGATCGTTTGAGAAGCCAAGTCGATCGTCAGTTCAAACCGGTCATCCGCGCAAACGTGGTCAAAGAGCCGCTGAATGTCCTGGGTTTCAAGCACAATCGGCAGGATGCTGTTCTGAAAGCAGTTGTTGTAAAAAATCTCGGCGAAGCTCGGAGCGAGAATGGCGCGAATCCCATAATCCAACAGAGCCCAGGGCGCGTGTTCTCTGGAAGAACCACATCCGAAATTGTCACGAGTGAGCAGAATGGTGGCATTGACATACTGCGGTTGATTCATAAAAAAATCCGGGTTCGGGGACCCATCGGGGAGCGTGCGCCAATCCACAAAGAGCCCCTCTTTCAATCCCGTTCGATGAATCGTCTTTAAATATTGCTTGGGAATGATCTGATCGGTATCGACGTCGACGCGATCCAGAGGAGCGACGCGTCCGGTATGGGTGGTAAAGGGTTCCATGGCAACGCTCCCGTGTCAGGCCCAATGACGAATATCGACGAAGTGCCCGGTGACGGCGGCCGCCGCGGCCATTGCCGGGGAGACCAGGTGTGTCCGTCCGCCTTTTCCTTGCCGGCCTTCGAAGTTTCGGTTGCTCGTTGACGCGCAACGCTCACCGGGTTGGAGTACGTCGGCATTCATGGCCAGGCACATACTGCAGCCGGACTCCCGCCATTCGGCCCCGGCTGCGCGAAAGACGGCATCCAATCCTTCTTCCTCGGCTTGTTTTTTGATCAGGCCTGAACCCGGCACGACCATCGCCTGCACGCCGGGTGCCACTTTCCTCCCTTGAAAGTAGGAGGCGGCCAGGCGTAAATCTTCAATCCGCGAATTCGTACACGATCCGATAAACACCCGGTCGATGGTGATATCCACAATAGGGGTTCCGGGTGTGAGGGCCATGTAGTCGAGCGCTCGTGTCGTGGCATCCCGCGTTTCCACGTTGGAAAATGACCACGGGTCCGGCACCGCGCCGTCCACCCCGGTCACCATGCCCGGATTCGTGCCCCACGTGACTTGCGGGGCGATGTCTTCCCCCTGGAGCGTGATGACTCGATCATAGGCGGCTCCGGGATCCGTGCGTAGCCTTTCCCAATGCTGGACGGCCTGGGTCCAGAGGTGCGCAGGGGGAGCCATGGGACGGCCCTTGATATAGGAGACGGTGGTCTCGTCCGGGGCAATCATACCGGCACGTGCTCCACCCTCAATGGACATGTTGCAGAGGGTCATGCGGCCTTCCATCGATAAGGAACGAACCGCCTCGCCCGTGTATTCCACGACGTACCCATTTCCTCCGGAGGTGCCGATGTTTCCGATGATGGCCAGGATCAGATCTTTTGCCGAACAGTGGGGAGAGACGTGGCCGTCGACTCGGATTTCCATGGTTTGCGGTCGTTTTTGGATCAAACATTGGGTGGCCAGCACGTGTTCGACTTCACTGGTCCCGATGCCGAAAGCCAACGCCCCGAATGCGCCATGGGTCGAGGTATGGGAATCCCCGCAGACAATCGTCATCCCGGGCAAGGTAAGTCCCTGCTCCGGACCAATGACGTGCACGATCCCCTGACGAACGTCGTGCATGGAGAACAGCGTAATACCGAAGTCGGCGCAATGCTGTTCGAGCGTTTGAATTTGAATGCGGCTCAATGGGTCCGCAATGTCCAAGCTTCGGTCGGTGGTCGGCACGTTATGGTCCGGTACCGCGAGCGCCGCCCCTGGCCGCCGAGGGTGACGTCCGGCCAGCTTGAGTCCTTCAAAGGCTTGCGGAGAGGTCACTTCATGGATCAGGTGGCGGTCGATGTACAACAGGGTGGTGCCATCCGAGTCCTCATGCACCACGTGAGGACCCCATATTTTGTCAAAAAGCGTGTGTGCTGCCATCAAACGGACCTCTATTCGTACCCCAGCCAATATGGCGTATTGAAGCCGTGGCGTGCAACCCTTCGCATACTCCAGAAGCATTTCGTGGACGACCATTGCTGTGCTGCGACCTGGCCGGTTTCCAGCGCAACTTGGCGGAGTGGCTGCTCGCCTCCGGCACCCTTCTGTCGCACCATAGACTTGACCGGGCATCTCCGTTACAATTTCTGACCCAACACCAACTTAATCAAGTGCCAAACGTGGTTGACCCATACAATGCGACCAGGATGCATTCCTGCCGGAGTTTCCGGCAGGTCTCGAACGTCACCCCCAACGGCGGGACTCATCAAGTATGATTGAAGAAGCCCTGCTGTCCATCGGTCTGGTTATCGTCGTCGCCAAACTGGTGGAAGGCCTTCTCCGGCACTTCCGGCTGAACTCCATTGTGGCCTACACGGCCACGGGAATATTGCTGGGACCGGTTGCCGGAATCGTCGAGCCCTCCGGCGAAATGCAGATCCTGCTGGGCATCGGCATCTTCCTCTTCTTTTTCCTCATCGGCCTGGACGAACTCGATATTTCCGGCTTCATCGCCGCTATCCACGGCCGGTTCTTCGCCGCCGCGATGATATCCGTTCTTCTCTCCCTGGTTGCCGCTCTGACCGTCACCTCCGATATCATCTACGACTTCGGGCTGGGCCTCGATTTCACCGGGTCGCTGGCCCTTGCCGGGATTCTGTCTTTGACCAGTCTGGGTGTGGTGGCCAAGGTCCTGGTCGATGAAGGTCGCCTCAGGGAACCCATCGGAATCGAAATATTCACCACCGCGCTCATTGCCGAGTTGCTGACCCTGTTGCTGGTGGGATTCACCATCGGTGAGCACGTTCATCACTTGAGCTGGGAGAGCGTGCTTATCCTGCCGGGAAAGATTGCCGGCTTTACCGTGGTGACCTGGGTGTTGGCCGGCCGGGTGCTTCCGCCTCTGATCACGCTGCTGAAGCGCTTCCTGCACGTGCCGCAACTCTCCTTCGGACTGATTTTAGGCGGGCTGTTCATGACGGTCGTCGGCGCCGAGAAGATGGGGCTGCACGGCTCCCTGGGGGCGCTGTTGTTTGGTGCCGCCCTGTCGAGGCTGCCGTATCACGTGCGGCGGGACGTCGTACCCGGCATGAGAAGCACCGCCGAGGGGCTGTTCGTGCCCCTCTTCTTCGCCTCGGCCGGGTTACACCTGAACCTGTCGTTCACCGAGTTACCGGTGTGGACCATTGCGGCATTGGCGGTCATTCCACTGGCCGGAAAATTCGCCGCTGCCTTCATCGGCGCCTCCGTGGCCCGTCTGGACAGGCCCTTTGTTCTGGCCACCGGGCTGATGGCCAAAGGCGTTGCGGAAATGGCCCTCCTGCTGGTGCTTCTCGAGACGGACGTTATCGGGCACGACGTCTTCTCGTTGCTCGTGCTCATCATGCTCGCCTACATCCTGCTCACGCCTCCGGCTATCCGCGCCGTTGTCAACCGGGTGAAGCCGTCGGAAGGGGTCATGCCGCCCGAATCGCTCCCGCCGTCTCTGGCCCGCTTTGTCCTGGACGACATCACCGTTGGCGACATCCTCGACCGGACCCGCACCTATCCCGACCCGGCGATGTCGGTACGGGCCTTTGCCGACCAGTGGATCGTCCCCCACCAGCAGGACTACGCAGTGGTGGAGAAAGGCGAGCTTTCCGGGATTGTGTCGTTGAGCCTGCTGCGATATCTGCCCAAAGAGTCCTGGTCCAACACGCCGTTGCGCAAACTTGCGCGCCCCAGGACGCTGTACGCTTGGCCCGATGAGCCGGTGGAAGACGCGCTGCAGCGAATGACGGAGAACTCGCTGACGGTGATACCGGTGAGGGACCGGGAGTCCGAGAAGTTCCTGGGCGTGGTCAACAGCCGCCAGATCCTGGAACTCATCACCCGAGACGCCACCGGTGAATATTAATCGGGGAACAGGAAGCGTGCTGACTGGAATTCATGAATCAAACCCTGGTGGGCTTCCGTCCGAAACGTTGCGTATCAAGACATTGAGCCTATAATGCTTGCCCCCATGACGGAATCGTTTCCAAAAGAGACGATGGAACGCTAAGCCGGCGCGGTCGCGTCGGCAAACGAACGCGCGCGGACGCTTCAGGATCGCGAATCCGAGGCGTGAGAGGAAAACGCGCTTGTCTCGCAAAACGTCGCCAGGCAGCGCAACCGGCTGGAGAAACTCGAGCGCACCGGCTATCCGCTCTGAAGCCGCCGCCGGAGTCCTTCGACGCGCCTCCGGTTCACGCCGAAGTCGGAGAAAAAGGAGATCCGCGACGCGGAGCGGACGTGGATCACGTGTTCCGTGGGGCAGAGACGAAACTCGATGTCATCGACGAACCCGAGTCGGGTCCGGCAGACCGCATGGAGATAGTCGTCCGTTGCCGTGACGACAGAGGTGGCTCGTCTATTTTGAACAGGTTGTGAGCTGTCGATAAGTGGATCTCCGCTCTGGTTATGCCGCCGCCGGGCTTGGCGTTGGCTGGTTGACATATGCCTGATCGGGTGTTTGCCCGCCAAGTGAGGAATGCGGTCGGCGCCGGTTGTAGAATGCCAAATAGCGGCCCAGCCCGCGACGCGCCTCCGAGACGCTACGGTAGGCGCGCAGGTAGACTTCCTCGTATTTGATCGTCCGCCAGAGCCGTTCGACAAAGATGTTGTCGCGCCACGCGCCCTTACCGTCCATGCTGATCGCAATCTTGGCGTCCTGCAAGGCCGTGAGAAAGGCGACGGAGGTGAACTGGCTGCCCTGATCGGTGTTCAGGATCTCGGGGGGGCCATACCAAGCCAGCGCTTCGCTCAACGCCTCCAAGCACGGCCCCGTCTCCAGCGTCATCGAAAGCCGCCACGCGAGCACCTTGCGGCTGAACCAGTCAACGACCGCCACCAGATACACGAACCCACGCGCCATGGGCACATAGGTGATGTCCATCGCCCAGACTTGGTTCGGGCGGGTGACGGCCAGCTTCCTTAACAGATAAGGGTAAATCTGGTGGCCCGGCGTCGGGTGCGACGTGGCTGGGCGCCGATAGAGCGCCGCGATCCCCATCCGCTTCATCAGCGTGGCGACATGGAGGCGGCCCACCTCATGGCCTTCCTGCCGGAGCAAGTCGCGCAGCAGCCGGCTGCCGGCAAAGGGATACTCCACGTGCAACTCATCGAGCTGACGCATCAAGGCCACATCGGCGGCAGCGGGGGGACGACGCTGGTAATAGACGCTGCCTCGACTCAGCCCAAGCAGCCGTGCCTGGCCGCTGAGACTCAACCGGTGCGCACGGTCGATCATCGTCTTGCGCTCGGCAATAGACCGGCCTTGCTGAGCGCACCCTCTAAAAAATCGTTCTCAAGGGTCAGTTGCCCGATCTTCGCATGCAACGCGGTCACGTCGATCTCCGATACGGCCGCCTTCTTCACCCCGCCGTCGAAGACCTCGGGCACGCTTGCCAGCAGTTGCTCCTTCCACTGCTTGATCTGGTTCGGATGCACGTCGAACTGCTGGGCGAGTTCCGACATCGTCTTTTCTCCCCGGATGGCCGCCAGCGCCACCTTCGCCTTAAAAGCCGGACTATGGTTCCGGCGTGCTCGTCTCATCATGGTCCCTCCTCGTGAACGGCAACAATGCCGATTGCGAGCAGAAATGCCACTTATCTCCCGTGTTCAGATTTCCCAAGCCACCTCTATTCCTCCGCACTGACCGATTCGACGACTTTCGTATAAACGCGGCCTTCCCGCTCCAGGAGCCCGAAGGCGACGCTTTTGCCCGCGGAGGCGCGGCGCCGTTGCCCAAATTGAAATATGCCAGAGCCGTAAAAAATAGAGTTTCACAACCCGTGTGAAGTCGTGTACCCTAGCAGACAACCAAATAGGCAACTATTCCTCTTCGGAGTTCCTCAACCATGCCGTCTCTGCCACCGCTTGAATGCCTGCACTTCTTCGAAGTCGCGGCCCGCCGCGAGAGCTTCGCGAAAGCGGCCCAGGAACTCCACGTCTCACCCTCGGCCATGGCCCACCGCATCAAGGTATTGGAAGAGCATCGCGGCGTCCGCCTGAACGGGCGCGGCAAGGCGTATCTGAAAGGATGGCCAGCGCATTCTGGCCGAGATCCAGGTCGTCCGGAACGCCACCACGGCGATTCCCGGACGCAGCGGCTGAAACTGGTGTCGGATTCTATCGTCGCTTGCGAAGTCAAGCACTCAGGCAATCGTTTGAGGCGCAAACTCACTGAGATGTTGTCCCAGGCGAATCTATACTTGCATTCTGCAAGTGACCCGACACGGACAACTTGAAGAATATGGAAAGGATAAGAGTAACAGACCACAAGATAGCCTCAAGTTACATGGATAAGTCCCTATTTTTGAGAGTTTCCTTATAGATTCGTTGAGTAAACTCTGACAGAGGTTTAAAAATGGTACAACCTCCATCGGCATACGCTGAGGGTTATGCGAAGGCCCGCCTCTACGATCAGCCAGGGGCCGACCACTATATCAGGCACACGACTATTGGCGATCCCGTGCTGGACCCTGTGCTGGAGGAACTTGCCTCATTGCCGCCTCAAGACCTGCACCGGTTCGTCGAGGCTGGCATAGAGCAGCATGACGAGGCTTTGCGCAGTGCGCCGCAAGTCCTGCGCGATTTCTTCAAGAATTTTGAAGAGCCTCCCTGGCTCGACTACGAAGCCTTTCGTCCGGGGGTTCGCGCGTTCAACGCAAACATCGACCTCATGCTCATCGCATTCGTCTGCGGGGTGCTGGTGGAAGGCTTTTCGACGCTGATCGCCAAGTCTTTCAACATTACCGGGCGAATAGCGGGTACCACAAGACGCCTCCGGCAGAATAACCGCCAACTGATGGAAATCTTTTACCCCGGTGGCTTGTATAGAGACGGTGATGGATGGAAGCTCTCCACGCGCGTTCGCTTCGTCCATGCTCGCATAAGGAGCCTGCTGGCGAAATCCGACGAGTGGAATCACAATGCGTGGGGCATGCCGCTCAGCGCGGCGCACTTGGGTTTTGCCATCTCCGTCTTTTCCCAGCGCCTGTTGGAATACGCGTCGTTGGTGGGCGCGAGTTTCAACAATGAAGAAAGAGAGAGTGTTCTTGCCGTGTGGCGTTACACCGGCTATCTCATGGGGATCCCTGAAACCATCCTCTATACCAACAGCGCGGAAGCGAAAAAAATATACAGGATCGCGCCTATGTGCGAGCCGCCGCCGGATGCCGATTCGATAGCCATGGCGAATGCGTTGATCAATTCCATTCCGGCAGTTGCGAATATAAAAAGTCAGGATGAAGAGAAAGCTGTGCTCAGGTTGGCCTACCGCCTGTCACGAGCACTCCTTGGCAACCGACTCGCTGATCAGTTCCAGTATCCAAAGAGCTTTACCATGGGAACACTGTTTCTGTACCGGATCAAACAACGCCTTCTCCGATTTATAAAGAACCAACAGCTCATCAGATCACAAAATTTTTCTCAGCTTCTTCAAATCTCGGTGTACGACGAGGGTGGGGTGAGCTATAAGCTGCCCGACCACGTCCGCACATCAAAATCAAGCGACTGGTAAGCGATGTTCGTGGTCAAACGAAAGCTTGGCCGTGGTGAACTCGCCGTCGCTCCTAGCCGGTGCTGGCCGAGGCGATGACTCTTTTGGAACGCTATATCGCCGCCATTCTGCGCCGCCGGTGGCTGGTCGTTGCGCTCGCAACGCTGGTCATGCTGGTCATGACGGCGGGTGCCCGCTTCATTACCGTTTCGCAGGATTACCGCATTCTGTTCAGCGAAGACAATCCGCAACTTGTCGCGTTGGACGCCTTGGAAGACACCTACTCAATATCCCATACGGCACTGATCGCCATCGCTCCCCACGAGGGGTCGGTGTTCACCCGGGAGACCCTCGGCGCTATTGAGGAACTGACCGAGGCCGCGTGGCGTACGCCGTATTCCAATCGGGTCGATTCCCTCACAAACTATTCCCATAGTGAGGCGTTCGGCGACGATCTGGTCGTCGCCCCGCTTGTGGATGACGCGCAGTTGCTGAGCGATACCGATCTGGCGCGAATCGAGAAGATCGCGCTTAGCGCCATCGACATTGCCGGGCGGCTCGTCGCCTATGACGGGCGCGTGGCCGGACTGGCGATCAATTTTGTCATGCCGGAAAACCCGGACCAGGCTGTGTTCGAAATTACCGATTATCTCAATTCACTCCTGGACCAGGCCCGCGCAAACCATCCGGACATCGACTATTACATAACCGGTACCGTCGTCATCAACCGGGCTTTCGCCGATGTCACACAGGAGGAGATGGAAACCCTGGTGCCGATCGTGTTTCTCGTCATTATAGGCTTGACGGTCATTCTCCTGCGCTCTGTTCTCGGCACGGTAGCCATCGTCGCCATTCTCCTGTTCGTCATCACTACCACCATGGGGTTCGCCGGCTGGAGCGGTATGTTGCTCAGCCCCACCAACTCCGGCGTGCCGATCATCGTCATGGTGATAGCTATTGCGGATTCAATCCACGTCGTCACGAGTGTTCTCCTGGGCATAAGGCGTGGTCTGGACAGAAACGCGGCGATTGTCGAATCGATTCGCATCAATGCCTACCCGGTCTTTCTCACCTCGGTCACCACCGCGATCGGATTCCTCAGCCTGAACGCCTCGGATTCGCCGCCTTTTCACGTCCTGGGTAATCTTGTGGCATTCGGCGTATTCTGCGCCTTCGTGTACACCATGACGCTGCTGCCGGCTTTGCTCTCGATTCTGCCGTTGCGTGCGCCCCGTGTCCGGTCGGAGGGAACCGCCTTCTTCGACCGCTTTGCCGACTTTGTCATCGCCCGGCGTACACCCTTGCTCTGGTTCCTCTCTCTGGCGGTAGTCGTTCTGCTCACCGGCATCCCCCGCATCGAGCTGGGCGATAACCTGACGAAGTTTTTCGACGAACGCTACCGGGTTCGGCGCGATTCGGATTACATCTCCAAGAACCTGACCGGCTTCGACAAGCTGGAATACTCCCTGAAAGCAGGGAGAGAAGGCGGCATCACCGACCCCGCATACCTGAAAAAAGTCGAGGCCTTCGCCGAGTGGTACCGAAAGCAGCCCCGGGTGACTCACGTCCAGGCATTCTCGAACATTTTGAAGCGTCTCAACACAAACATGCACGGCGACGATCCGACCTTCTACAAAGTGCCTGAGGATCCCAAGCTCGCCGCGCAATATCTGCTGCTCTATGAGTTTTCCCTCCCGTTCGGCAGAGACCTCAACAACCGCATCGACATCTCCAAATCCGCTACGCGCATGACCGTCACGGTCAAGGATGCGACATCCCATGAACTGCGTGAACTCAACAAGCGCGCACAGGCCTGGCTCCGAGCCAATGCGTCCGATCTCGCGCAGGAGGCATCCGGGCAGAGCATCATGGCAGCTCATATGACGCATCGAAATCTTGAGAGTATGCTGAGCGGCACGATCATCGTCATGCTGTTTATCTCTTTCCTTCTGATCTGGGTTTTCAAAAGCCTGCGCTTGGGCCTCATCAGTCTCGCGCCCAACTTCATTCCCGCGCTCATGACCTTCGGTCTGTGGGGTCATCTGGTTGGCCAGATCGGCGTCGTCTCCTCAGTAGTTTTCGCCGTGACCTTCGGAATTATCGTGGACGATACGATTCACTTTCTGAGCAAATATCTAAAGGCCCGGCGCGAGGAAGGTCTCTCCGCGCCTGAGGCCGTGCGTTCCACCTTTCACACTGTTGGTCATGCGTTATGGACGACGACAGCGGTCCTGTCGGCGGGCTTTCTGGTTTTCACCGCATCGGGATTCGAGCTCAGTTGGGTTCTCGGGCTTTTGGTCACGATCACGATCATCTTCGCGCTTTCGGCCGATTTCCTGCTTCTGCCGATTCTGCTGATCGCCCTTGACCGGAGAAATTCTTGATGCCTCATTCGCAAGAAAGATTACGGCGATTTCACGGCCCGGCGCACCATGCGGAACCGGCTTGACCTAGAGGATGCGAATATCATGAACACAAAAAGAGTTGTCATAATCGGAGGGGCGGCGGCCGGCCTGAGCGCCGCTTGGACCCTCAAGAAGCACGGTATCGACCCCATCTTGCTCGAGGCCAACGACTGGGTGGGCGGACGCATGGGCGGCGACAAGGTGGATGGTTTTTCGGTGGATAAGGGAGCGGATTTCTTCCCGGCCTCTTACGATGTCGCTTTTCGTATATGTGAGGAGTTGGGGTTGCCCTTGATTCGCACGATGATGAACATCGGCTGGTACAGAAAGGGCCGCTGGGTTGTGACGAGGCCGATCCAATCCGTTGGCACCTTCATCAAGAACCTGTCGCCGTTCTGGACGTTAGAGTTCCTATCGCCCCGGGGGTTGTGGCCGACCCTGAAGTTAGTCAAAGGCATCAAGGACGATTCGGAGTACCTGAATTACTCTAGCGACCATAGAATCGCCGAGCTCGACGGGGAAGAGACCTATGGTGCCTACCTCGACAGACTCGGCATTCCCGAGTCTCTAAGGGTGACGTTGGAGGGATTCCTGGAATTGACGATGGGCCACGTCGAATACTTCGGCGCGACGTGGATTCGGACATTTCTGGGGGAAGTCCTGCTGAAGCCCGATCAGCTCTACGTGCCGGAGGAAGGTTGCAGCGCTCTGTCCTACGCACTTGCCGCTGAATGCGGAGACGCCATTCGCGTCTCGACGCCCGTCAGGCAGGTGGTCATCCGGGACGGGGTCGCGACCGGCGTGATAGTCGACGACGGACTCATCGAAGCGGACGCCGTCATCTGCGCCGCGCCGGCCACGAAGGCGCTGGAACTTATTCCCGACCTGCCGCCTGGGATTCGCCGAGCACTCGGTAAAGTGACCTACTCGCGCGGGATTCGAGTAGTAGTCGGGATCAACCACCGACCGCTTCCCCCCGGCTGGCATGTCGCGTTGTACCCCGAGGACGACACTCCAGCACTGTTGGACCGGACCATCAACCTGCCCGCCTGCGCGCCGCCCGGCAAGAGCGCATTGGACCTTTGGGTGGGCAGGGACCGCGTGGAGGAATTGTTTCCATTGGACGACGAGGAGATCAAGCGCCGGCTTCTTGCCGATGCGCGTCGAAATCCTCCTCCTGGTTCCTCCCTGCCCGCTGACGATGAGGTGCTGTTCACGCGAGTGTATCGCTGGAAGGAGGCAGTGTGCATGTGCCAGCCCGGCATGTTCAAGGCGATAGTGGATATGCGCGGTCAACTCGACAGGGATGTGAAGAACCTTTTTCTGGCGGGCGACTACATGCGGTCGCCTATTGTGAACGGCGCCTTGGCCAGCGGCGTCGATGCGGCCAAGGAGGTTACGGAACTGCTGGGGTCTCGTCCATGATAAGAGCGGGCGTTCAATGTTTTTTTCGGTTCTTCTATCGATAGGAGAAAAGTATGAGAATGAGCCACGTTTATCCGCCCAGATCGGCGCTGTTGTTTCTGGTGCCGTGTCTGGTCTTGTTGTCTTGGTTGGGTGTGCCGCCCCTCGTGCACTCGGCCACCCCAGAGGAAATCGGGCTCAAGATCGCCACTGACGCCAGCGCCAAGGATGAGAGCTTTGGCAATTTCACGGCCTCCCAAGCCATGGTGCTGCGCAACAAGCAGGGGCAGGAGAGCCGGCGCCAAATCCGTGTCAAGGTGCTGGAGGTTGCCGACGACGGCGACAAGAGCCTGATGGTGTTCGACGAGCCGCGCGACGTCAAGGGAACCGCGCTGCTCACCCACGCCCATAAGCAGGAGGCGGACGACCAATGGCTCTATCTCCCGGCGCTGAAACGAGTCAAGCGGATCAGCTCGTCGAACCGGTCAGGCTCCTTCATGGGTAGCGAATTCTCCTATGAGGACCTGAGTACCCCGGAGGTGGAAAAATTCACCTATCGGTACCTGCGGGACGAGCCGTGCGGGGACTTGACGTGCACGGTCTCCGAGCGGGTTCCGGTGGACAAGAAAGCCTCCGGCTACAGCCGCCAAGTGGTCTGGCACGACAAGGACGAGCTGCGCACCTGGAAGGTAGAGTACTACGACCGCAAGGACGCGCACCTGAAGACGCTCACCATCGGGAACTACACGCAACACCTGGACAAGTACTGGCGCGCCGGAGAGATGACCATGGTCAATCATCTGACGGGCAAGAGTACCGTGTTGACCTGGGCGGATTATCAGTTCCGTACCAAACTCAAAAAACGTGACTTCAGCAAAACCGGATTAAAACGGGCGCGGTGATGCGAGGCTGTGCCGCTCGTTATCCCCTGGCCTTCACGGCGATCTGGCTGGTGGCGTCGGTTGTTGCCGTCGAAGCCCATGCGGGAATGGAGATCGCGGCCTGGGAGTTGTCCGGGCGCGTGAGCCTCGAAACCCGCGTGTTTCCGAAAACCGGCATTGACTCCAGTCAGCGCTCGTATACGAGCGGCTTTGTGGTGGAGCCCAAACTCTACCTTGAAGACGTCGAGGGAAGAAGCGTGACCCTGTTGCCGTTCTTTCGCTACGACAGCGCGGACTCAGTCCGCACCCACTGGGACCTGCGGGAAGCGTATGCTCTGCTGTTCGGCGAACTCGGCGAGGGCGAATTGGAGTTCCGTGTGGGCGTGGACCGGGTGTTCTGGGGCGTGGCCGAATCGCAACACCTGGTCGATATCATCAATCAGATCGACTTCCTCGAACATCCCAACGGCGAGGTGAAGTTGGGGCAACCCATGGTCCACGTCACGTGGTCCAGCGATTGGGGCATGTTGGAGTTCTTCGGGCTGCCGTATCACCGCCCGCGTATCTACCCGGGCCGAGGCGGTCGCCTGCGCTTCGCAGGACTCTTGGACAACGAGCGGGTAGAGTATGAGAGCGGGGCCGAAGAGTGGCATCCGGATTTCGCGGCCCGCTACAGTCATAGCTTCGGACCCCTGGATATCGGCGTGAGTGTGTTCGATGGCACCAGCCGGGAAGCGAGCCTGATTTGTATGCCGCCTGCTTGTAAGCCGACGGGGGCCAGTGATGTCTCCAATGTCTGGATTCCGTACTACGCGCAGATCCGCCAGTTTGGGCTGGACGCGCAACTGACGCTCGACGCCTGGCTGTTCAAGTTTGAGGCGATGCATCGCTCAGGCGAACGCAACGCGCTCGGGAGGGAAAAGGAGTACGAAGAGGCGTACGTGGATGCCGTGTTTGGGGTAGGCGGGTTCGAAGATCTTGTCGGCACCCTTCGGGAAGAAGAGTACGTGGCTGCCGTGGTGGGGGGCGAATACACGTTCTATTCCGTCTTGGGTTCTACGGCCGACATCGGCGTGCTGGCCGAATGGAATTATGACGAGCGGGGCCGGCAAGCGCTCCCCAGACGCTCACCCCTGACCCTCGACAACGATTTTTTCTTTGGCGCGCGTCTGGCGTTCAACGACGTCGAGAGCACCGAAATCAAAGTCGCGATGCTGACGGACGCGAGCCGTGAGACCCGTACCCTGGGGGCCGAATTCGACCGGCGGCTCTTCGACCAGTGGTCGCTGCACGTGGAGTCGAGCACGATTCTCAGCATGGACCGAGCGGATCTTCAATATGTGGGGCGACGCGACAGCTTCTTCGAGTTCCACATGGAGTACAATTTCTAGCCGGTCCGATCCTTGACCATTTCCACCTGGCATTAGGGAGAAGCCATCATCCTGCGCGAAGCGAAGGATCTGCTTTTACAGGCGTTCGGCTGTTGAGCGAGAGATTCTTCGCCTCCGGCTCAGAATGACCATTCTAGTGTGGTCATCCCCTGATTCTGTCAGCGAATGAATGAGCATTGACAATTCCCGCCTTCAGCAGGCAGGACAATCATGTCCACAGCCTATCTCATTCAGTATTGTTTTCCTGACTGCTGTGGGCTTCTGCAGGGGGTTTCAGCGGTAACAAGACACGCATCTCAGTGTAGTGCCCTACCTCCGTGTCGACTTGGATTGAGCCGCCGTGCCGAACCAGGATGTCGGTGGTCAGGGATAGACCCAAGCCGGTGCCTTTCCCCGGTTCCTTGGTGGTCACAAAAGGCTCAAAAATTTTGTCACGTACTTCATCCGCGATGCCGGGGCCGTTGTCCCGGATGCAGAACTCCACGTGGTCCTCCAACTGCCGGCTGGCGATAGACAGTTCCGGTTGGTAGTCGCCATCCACCTTTTTCTGCTTTTCGTTCAGCGCCTGAAAGGCGTTGGTGGCGAGATTGAGGAACACTCGACAGATATCCTGTGGGACGACCATGATCTCTTCCATGTTCGGGTCCAGATTCACCGTCAGTTGCGTGTTGAAGGAGTTATCTTCGGCGCGCAGCGCGTGATAGGACAGGTCTACGTACTGTTTCAAGAGGGCGTTCAGGTTCGTCTTCCGCCACTCCCCTTCTTTGCTGCGGGAATGTTCCAGCATGCTGTGTACGATGTTGTCGGCTCGCTTCCCATGCTCTTTGATTTTCCCGAGGCTCGTCCGCATCTCCCCCAGAATCGACTTGATCTCCTCAAGGTCGAGGTTTTCCTCCTGCTTCATCAGGTCCTCGATCTCATCCGCGAGTTCGATCGAGATGTTGGCAAAGTTGCTGACGAAATTGAGCGGATTCTTGATTTCGTGTGCCACCCCAGCGGTGAGTTGACCCAAAGACGCGAGTTTCTGCTCGGCAATGACCTGCTCCTGGGCGGCCTTCAGATTCTCCAGTGCATGCTCCAGGTTCTCATTCTTGGCATCCAGTTGCTCCGCCAATTTTTCCACAAGATTCAGCCGCTGTACCTCATGGGCGTAACGCCGGAACACCTCCAGTGCCCTGGCCATGTCCGTGACCTCATCATTCCAGATGAGGTACTGTATGTTCCGTGTCACGTAGTTGGCAGACCCCTTCACCGGCTTGGCGATATCAGTCCCCTCGACCTGTACCGGAACCTCCAGGTCTCCACTGGCCATCTCGCGCATCGCGCTGGACAGTCCCACCAGACGGCGGACCAGATAGCGCCTTACGAACAGCGAGCCTAACGCAAAAGCGCCTGCGGTCCCGAAAACGTTGAGGAGAATCAGCAACAGGATCCCCGTCTGGGCGGCGGCGCGGGACGCCGCGCTGGAATCAATGGCTTCCTCGTTGATTTGCGCAACCAGATTGTTGACCCCCGACACAAGCAATTCCGAGGTGGTTCGCGCCTTTGCCAAGGTGTCCTGCTCCTGTTCCAGCCTGAGCAGCGCTTCCTGACGCAGCACAATGACCCCATCCGGGCCCTCTCCGATTTCATCCAGACGGGTCAGGTTTTCTTCAAGCAGGTCGTCCTGCATGGAAGCAGGCAGCTTCGAATAGGCATGCAGGAAATTCCGAACGGCACTCTGGAATCGTTCCTCCAGGGGGGTGAGAAATCGGCGGTCCGCCAGAACCAGAACCTCATCCAGCAGCAACACGGCCAGATTGGCGGACTGGTTCACGGTGATCAGATTGCGGTAGGCGGTCAATTCGTCTTCCGACGCCCGCTCCCTGATGGGGCGGATCTTCCCATCCAACTGCCGCAATCCTGATGCCAGATAAAAGGCCTGATCATCAATGGCCTGGACCAGCAAACGTTCCACGCGCCTGGTGGTTTCGCCAAGCTCGTCAATGAAGACGTTGAGTGCCTGGTAAATGTCCAGACGCCGGGCGGAGGATTGTTTGATCACGTCCAGATGCTTGCCAAGTTCCACCAGATTTGACCTGATCAACCGTGTTTGTTCGCCAAAGGCGGAACGGGCTTCCAGTTCCAGGATGGTGTTTTCGAGGGAGGCAATTTCTCGATCCGTGGATTCCACCACGGCCGTATGTTCCTTTTTCGAGGATGCCGACACCAGACGAAAGGCGCCGTTGACGACGATGGCGCTTTTCCGGGCCACGTCTACCGAGTTGATCAGGTTGGGCATGCTGTATTCTGCCAGCCGGATTTCGTGCTGCAGCGTTTCGTTGAAGGTAAAGTAAGCCAGCACAGTGGCAATGCCCATAAGGACCACGGCACCGAAGAGCAGGAAATACAGCCTTGCACCGACTCCTACCCGGAATGTTCGTTCGGTATCCGGCTCTTCAATGGCGCCAGGTTTCACCTGCTTCGCAGATACGCTGGATTCGGTCGGGTCCCGGGACTCGGTGGGAGGGGATTCGTTCATGGTGCCGACATCTTGTCTACCGACTGGAAGCGCTTCCTGTTATCGATGCGGGTCAGGTACACTCGATCCGACCCCTGATTGTCATTGATGCCGTAGCGTAGATGAAACCCGCCCAGATCAATGTCTCCCGCCTGTATCAGAGCCTGGAGAAAGCTCTCCCTGGTAGGCGACGGCCCCGCCAGCCGCAGGCCTTCTATGGCGATGCGGCCTGCGAGGTAGCCTTCCAGCGAGACGAAACTCGGTTTGCTGTTGCCGTCAATTTCCTTCAGAGCCTTCTGGTATTGCGCGACGATCGGCAGGGTGGTATCCCGCGGAAACGGCACAACCTGGGTCACGTACACGCCGGTCCCGTCAGGGCCCAACGCTTTCGCCAAGGCGGTGCTGCCAATGAATGAAATGTTGATGAAATAGGGATTGAAGTTGAGTCGTCTCGCCCATCGGATCATGGTCGCTGCAGGCTTATAGGCACCCACGATGACGACGGCTTCGGCATTGGCGCGGCGCAAATCCAGCAGGGCCATTTTGACGGCCTCGGTGTTGCGGGTATAGTACACCTCTGCAATCAGGTTCAGGCCATGGCGCTTGACCGCACGGCGCAGCCCGTTCAGCCCTGCCTGCCCGAAGGAGTCGTTCTGATAGAAAATGCCGATCCGGTCTATGCCCAAATCTTCGTGAAGTCGGGCCACCATTTCCTCGGTTTCCTGGTAGTAGGAGGCCCGTACGTTTACCACGTTGGGACGCTTCTTCGCGTCCCGAAGAAATTCAGCGCCGGTGAAGGGGGCAATATAAGGAACTCCCGCCTCCGTGGCGATGGGTTCGGCCGATTTCGACGTTGGGGTCCCAACGGCGCCGATCAGGGCAAAGACCTTGTACTTTTCAATCAGGGACCGGGTATTGGCAATCGCGGCTTCTGGTTCGTATCTGTCGTCCAGCGATTTGAGGCGTAGCCGGTAATCGTGTACGCCGCCCTCGCGATTGACCTCGGAAAATGCCGCGAGGAGTCCAAGGCGCATGCCTATGCCCAGTTCGCGGGCCGGGCCGGTGAGGGCCGCGGACTGGCCGAACACAATCGTTTGTTGATCGGACTCCGCCCGTGCCACCAACGGCGTTACCAGAACCACCAACAGGAGCATGAGAATCCGCATCGTCATGGGCAGAGCAGGTTTGTGTTGTTACGAGGGGGTTGGCCGAAAACGTGCCGCCACGCAGGTGATGTCATCCGATTGCGGGGCATCTCCGACAAATTCCTGCACGGCGTCCACGATCTCTGTTGCTACCCGTTCAGAACTCGTACCGGCAAGTCCGGCCAGCTTCTCGTCGAGTCGCGACTCAGAGAATTCCTCATAATTGATGTTTTCCGCTTCCGTGATACCGTCGGTGTACAGGAACAGGGTGTCATTAGGCATCAGATGAATCTGTTTATTGTTATACGTGTGGCCGGGTTGGATCCCCAGCACCAGATTGCCGGTTTTTGGCACCACCTCGACCCGGGAATCAGGTTTCACTACCCTGGGGGGATTGTGCCCGGCGTTGGAATAGCTCAACTCGCCGCTCCGCAGGTCAAGCACCCCGAAAAACAGCGTGATGAAGATACAGGACGGGTTGCTCTCGCAGAGCAGTTCATTGACCATCGTCAGGCAATCGCCCGGTGAGGCGTAGCCTCTTGAGACGGTCGCTCGCAGGAGTGCCCGGGTCACGGTCGTGAACAACGCCGCAGGCACCCCTTTGCCGGACACGTCCGCAATCACCAGTCCGATGCGTGACTCGTCAATGAAAAAGAAATCGTACAGGTCCCCGCCGACTTCCTTGGCCGGGATGATGACCGCCTTCACGTCGTGGTTCTCGTTGGCCGGTATCTCCGCCGGCTGAAGGGACATCTGGACTTCCCGGGCCATCTCAAGTTCCTGCTTGACGGCTACCAGCCGGTCACGGGTGTCCAGGGCAATTTGCAGGGCTTGCACGTGCCTGAGGCCCTTTTCGATGGTCGTTTCAAGATCGTTGAAATCAATCGGTTTGGTCAGAAAGTCAAACGCCCCACGGTTCATGGCGGTGCGAATGTTCTTCATATCGCCGTAGGCGGATACGATCACCGCCTGCACGTCCTGTTCGGAATCTGCAAGCTGACCCAGCATGGTGAGACCATCCATCACCGGCATGTTGATGTCGGAGAGGACCAGGTAGACATCAGGGTTTTCCGCCAGCGTCTCAAGGGCCTCTTTGCCATTGTGGGCAAAAAGAAACTTGAGCTCCCCATCCCGGATCCGGCGGCGGAATTTCTGACGTACCAGTAACTCAAGATCTTCTTCGTCATCGACGACAAGCACCTGAGTTGGTGATTTATTCATGTCTTGGATACCCAGTCAGTTTTTTTGATGGTATTCATGGATCGACCATTCATGCACGAGCCGTCAATTACAGCGCCCCAAGCGCATCGGCCCGGGTGGCGCGAATGTCCAGAATTTCATTGAACCCGCTGATCTCGAAGATTTCAGCGATGTGCTCGGCAAGGGCGCAGAACAGTGCCTTGCCTCCTTCCTTCTGTGTCAGACGAGCCGCGATCAGCAGCGCACGCAACCCGGCACTGCTGATATAACTCATATCCTTGAAATCAAAGAGCAGTGTTTTATGACCGGCATTGATCTGTTCCTGTACGGCACTCTCCAGAATTCCCACGCTGGAACCATCCACTCGCCCGACTACGATAAGGATCGTGGCCTTGTCACTCTGTTCGGCTTCCACGGATAGCTTAGGTTTTTCCTCCATGCGTTCTTTCCTCCAATTTGCGTCTCACGTAAAGAAACTCAATAAAGTACGACTTGTCTCTCTTCAGTCAACGTCCATACATACCCTTCCATGAGGAAGGTTTCGTTAATCAGAGATAGAATATCATTCCCCGAATTTTGCTTCAATAGCCGTGTCTGTGCCTACGCCATATTAGGGTTTTACGCATAAGAGCCGCATCAGTCGGTAGGGATCGCTGATAGTACTCCATTGGAGTCGGCATGCCAATACCATCACCATACCCTTTCTGCAGCGGTTTGGCCGGTTGAGTGGCCGGGGTTTGTCTCTTCCCATTTGGAATTGGCATGTTGATTCGGCGCAACAGAAAAATACCGTGCCGAGGCTATACTAACGCAAACGATATGTGTATGATTTGGTCACATATTTTGGACGGCAGAGGGGCCGTCCCCTACTGGCATGAAGCAGATTTCCTTTACCCCGGACTTGTCCTCGATTACGGAACTGGAGCAGTCTCTTGAAGACTTTGCCAGTGCCCACGAACTGGATATGGGGTTACAGAATCGCCTGAATCTGATGCTTGAAGAACTGATCACCAATAGTGTGAACTACTCCCTGCAAGCGGTGTCCGGACCGGAACTGGAGTTGTGTCTGTCTTTGGAAGAAACGTTTGTCGTGGCTCGGCTTGAAGATAACGGACCCGCGTTCAACCCGTTCGACGACGCGCCCGAGGCGGATACCACCTCGTCCCTGACGGATCGGCCCATTGGGGGTCTGGGCATCTATCTCACGAAAAAGTTTGCGGATGAATACGCGTACGAGCGGGTTGCCGAACGCAACCGCGTGACCTTGCGGTGCAAAATCGGGGGAACCTCCCAGGCCGGGCAAACCGAATGAATCGTGTCTGTCTCCTGGTGGTTGCAAGGCCACAACACTCAGAGCCGGAGTCTTCCTCGTCAACGTCTGGACCGTAGCACAAGGATCATTCACGTTCGGCACGTCTGGCCGTTGCGAATCGGTCATGGGGTTTCCACCCTGATGGTCACGATATCCGTGCCATGGTATTGCTGGTGGCGAACCGAGGACGCAAAGTGCTGTAACAACCGCAGTGAAACTTCCTGTTCGACCAGGGCTTCGTCGATCCGCGCGCCAAGCAGCGCGATCCGGTCCTGCAGGTTTTCCTCGCCGGTCGAGGCAACAAACTCAAGGACCGCCCCGCCGTCTTCCTTGTAGGCAACCAGGAGCAAGCGCCGGTCGCCGCCGTCGTCCCGTCGTATGAGCGTCAGCAGAGTCTCCTCGCTGGCGGCGTCGAGCCGGTTCGCCATCTTTGTATCCCAACCGCTTTGGGACGCGAATCCGAAGAGAAACTCCCTGATCTTCGGCAGGGCCGAGACCTTGAACTCCACCTCCAGCCGGCGTCGAGGTTTTGTCAGATCCGTGAACAGGGTCATGAGGATGGCCACGAACCCGCCGGCCGTCATCCCGTTCTGAAGAAGACCGCCGGCGAATTCCGAAACATACTCGGGGAAGATCATGCCGTTTTGGAAGCCGACCCCCATCCAGAACGCGACGCCACAGACAAGTCCCTTGCGATAGTCAATCCCGTCCTGGACGACCAGGTTCATGCCGATGACGAACAGCATCGCCAGAAAGACGGCGAGATAGGCTGCGCCGACCGGGCCCGGTATCGCCAGGACCACGGCGAGCGCCTTGGGAAGAAACGCCAGTACGATAAGCACGGCCCCGAGGGCGATACCGACGCTACGGGCGCCGACCCCGGTGAGTTCGGTCACCGATACGGTCGTCGAGTAGGTCGTGTTCGGCACCGTTCCCGAGAGGCCGGCCAGCAGTTTGGCGACTCCGGCGGCGGCCACCGCGCCCTGCACCGACCGGAAATCCACCGCGCGAGGTTGGCGCCAGGATACCTGCTGAATGGCGACCGACGCGCTGATCGTTTGCATCGTGTCGATCAGGGCCACGAACACGAACGCCGGAAGAAGCGTCCAGAAAACGGGCCCGAAGTCGAGATCAAAGCCCGGCCATGCGCCCTGCGGAAGACCGATCCATGACGCCTCAATAACGCGGGTGATGTCGTAGAGGCCGAAAATCCCGGCGACTGCCGAACCGGCGACGATGCCGATGACCGGTGCCCAGAGGCGTAGCACCCCCGTCCCTTTCAGGACACTGCCGGCGATGACGAGTACGGTCGCAAAGGCGCTCAGCGGAGCGGCCACCGCTGGAACCCCGTCCGGCACGTCCTTCAGCATATTGAAGACGTGCGACATCACCGTGACCGGTATCAGCATGATGACCGTTCCCGTGACCGTCGGCGTCAGGATTCGCCGGAGCAACGAGAGCCGCGCGGAAAGCGTGAGCGGGACGATCGAGGAGACGACGACCAGGGTGGCGAGCATCGCCGGCCCTCCCTCGGCGAGCGCGGTGATACTGACCGCAATGGAGGCTCCGGAGATGCTCATCAAGAGTACGTAGCCCGAGCCGATTTGGCCGAACCGGACCGCCTGCAGCACCGTGGTTGCGCCGCAGACCGCGACCGCGGCGAACACCGCCCATGACAGGTAGGATTCGGTCCCACCGGCGGCCCGGATGATGATGGCCGGCACCAATACCGTGGCGGCCACACTGAGAATGGCGAGTTGCAGACCGAGCCCGAAGGCGAGCGCCATCGGCGGTTTTTCGTCGGGTTGGTAGCGGATGCCCGTGCGACGGTTGGAATCGTTGGGATTCATGTCGTAACCTGGATTTTCCAGAGAGAATGTCCGGAGCCGGGCAAAGAGACAGATGCGTATATTTCATGGGGTGACGACAAACTATTTTTACCGCTCTTTGAAGGCGTGTCAATGGTGATCCGTCCCCGCCTTCACCCATCCCCGGACGGACGCACTCCCGCCGAGTCTCTGACGCAATGCCTAGCCTCGACCCGACGGTCTCATATGGAAGTCAAAAATTTTGAGGTTAGGCGGGAGGTCTGCTATACTAACCACCTTATAGGGTGGGTACTTCCCGTGTGGGGGGTTGATCGGAGAGCGAACAAGCAGTGTTCGCCCTTCTCTTCGAACGTTCGTCTCTCCGAAAAACAATATTCCCTGCCGCATGTGAGTTGTGGTCTTTCTTGCTCCTGGAGAGCGAATCCATGGGGAGTTTCTCATCGAAAGAAGTGGCGAATGGATTCAAGGAGCAATCGGGGCGAGTTCTCCGCGAGAACTGTCCGCGAACTTAGCCCTGAGGTGTCATCTCCGCTAGCGAAAAAATTATGGGATTGATCAGTCGATTTTTGAGCCTCTTCTCGAGTGACATGGCCATTGACCTGGGGACGGCCCATACCCTGGTCTATGTCCAGGGGAAAGGCATTGTGTTGAATGAACCGTCCGTTGTGGCTATTGAACGGCACTCTAATAAAATTTTAGCCGTGGGGATCGAAGCCAAACGAATGGTCGGACGGACGCCCGGAAACATTTCCGCCATTCGTCCGATGAAGGAAGGGGTCATCGCGGACTTTGAAATGGCCGAGCGTATGCTTCGCTATTTTATTACCAAGGTTCACAATCGTACGGCGTTTGTCCGGCCTCGGATCATCATTGGCGTTCCTTCACGAATCACGCAAGTTGAACAGCGAGCCGTGAAGGAATCAGCGGAGTTAGCTGGTGCTCGCGAAGTCTATTTGATTGAAGAACCCGTCGCGGCGGCCATTGGAGCGGGGCTGCCCATCACCGAGCCGTCAGGGAACATGGTGGTCGACGTTGGGGGGGGCACGACCGATGTTGCCGTCATTTCATTGGGGGGCATCGTCTACAGTGAATCCGTGAAAGTAGCGGGTGACCAGATGGACTCGGCTATTATTAATCACGTGAAGCGTGAACATAATTTATTGATCGGCGAACATATGGCCGAACGAGTGAAGTTGGGCATTGGCTCCGCCTATCCGTTGGAAGAGAAAGCCCAAATGATGGTCAAAGGGCGGGATTTGGTTTCCGGGATTCCCCGGAACATTGCGCTGGAAGACGGTGAAGTCCGGGAAGCCTTGCAAGAATGCCTGACGGCCATTGTGTCGGCCATTAAGTTGGCTTTGGAACATACCCCCCCTGAATTGGCGGGAGATATTGTTGATCGAGGAATTGTGTTGACAGGGGGTGGGGCTCTGTTACGCGGGTTGGATGCCCGGTTGCGGGAAGAAACCGGCCTTCCTATTGTCAATGTCGATGATCCACTCACTTCTGTAGTCTTAGGAGTAGGGAAAACGCTCGAAGAGCTCACCCTCCTGCGAAGTGTCTCCTCTATGTCGACGGTCCGTTCGTAAAGGAACAACTTTCTTATGCGTGGCCGGTTTCGGCCTGGGGTATTTTGGGGTTCCGGCGTGAAGCGGGCCAGCGTGGCCCTCTTGGTTGTCGCCTTTGTCGTGTTCGCCCTCCTGCCTCGGCAATCTCAATTCCTTCTCCACACGATAGGCCAACCCTTGGCCGACCTCGTCGCCATTCCTCTTGAGGGCATGGCCACACTTGATCGGGACATGCGGGAATGGTGGATGCAGTATATTGCCCTCCAGGGCCTTTCCGAACAAAACCGCGAGCTTCGGAAAAAAGTCCAGCAACTCACAGGTGAAGTGAATCGATTGCGAGAACAGGCCTTGACGGCCGAACGGTTAGCCGCGTTATTGGAATTTCAGACGGACGAATCGGTCCGGACGGTGGCCGCAAAGGTCATTGGCCGAAGTCTGTCGAATTGGTATCAAGGCGTGATTCTGAATAAAGGTGAAGATGGTGGTATTCGAGAGCAAATGGGTGTCATCACGCCGGCCGGGGCAGTGGGGCGAATCGTCAGAACCTCAGGGGCTACGAGCATTGCCTTGTTGGCGATCGACCCGAACGTTGCCATTGCGGGAAGGGTTCAACGAACGCGAGATGAAGGGATTGTTCAGGGAACGTCGCAAGGGCTTGTGCGCATGAAATATATCCCCCCGCTTTCCTCGGTCAAAAAAGGTGATGCCGTGGTCACGTCAGGGCTGACGGGAGGCTTTCCACCTGGGGTGTTGATTGGGGAAGTCTCCCGCGTTGAAGAAAGTGAAGACAGTTTATTCCAAACCGCCGAAATCGTGCCGGTGGTGCAGTTTCGACAGTTGGACGAAGTGCTGATCGTCGTTTCTCCCCGATCACCGGAAGCCATGATTTCCCTGGAGCAAGCGTTGGTTTCCCCAGGGCACCAGAATCCAACTCCATGAAGATCAGTGCGTATGCGGTTTTCATCCTGTTTCTTTTTTCCTTTCAGGCCACCTTGTTCTATACTCTGAGTCCTTTTGGGATTCAGCCGGACCTTTGTCTCGTCATCGCCTGTTTGGTAGGATTTCGGACAGGACAGGTTCCAGGAGTGATCGTGGGATTCTGCCTGGGGTTTATCCAGGATTTATTTTCTGCTGGTCTGTTTGGGCTGAATACGTTCACGAAAGCCGGGGCGGGATTTTTGGCCGGCGTCTTCGCCAAAAATTTGGCCAATAGGGCGTCCTATGCAGCCTTTGTGCCGATCATGGCGTGTTCCGTTCTTTCGGCAATCGTGTTTTTACTGTCGTCCCGTATGGGAATGGGGCTGGGAGAGATGCTCCATGGGTTTTCCTCTATCTTACTTCCTCAAGCGATATTGGATGGACTCGCGGCCATCGTGGCCAATTGGATCATTGGACGGTGGCTGGTCGAAGTGCCAAGTGCGTGAAGGACGTCCTGAGATGCATCAAGATGAGGTGTGTCGGTGAAGCAGGCAATGACTGATCCTGGTCTCCAATCAACCGGACTAGCGGACATCCAGGGACGATTACTGCTCATCAAAATCGTGGTGTTGATCATTGTGGGGCTGTTGGTCGTGCGGTTATGGCAGCTACAAGTTCGTGATGGGACGTACTATCGCAATCTCTCTCATGATAATCGGACCCGATCGGTGTTGTTGCATCCGGTTCGCGGATTTATTTATGACCGAAACGGGATCGTGCTGGCGAATAGCGTTCCGGATTTCAACTTGTACGTGCAACTCGGCGATGTGTCTGACCGTGAAGCATTGCTTGGGAAACTCATCGAGTTGTTGTCGTTGGACAGGAGTGAGCTGAACAAAAAGATTCAGGTTCAGGGAGGGAGAACGCCGATCCGTCTTAAGAAAGGCATCAGTCTCAAAGAAGCGGTTCTTGTCGAATCGCATCGGTTGGATCTGCCCGGCGTGGTGATTCGTCCGGAGTTTCAGCGGAACAATCCTCAAGGTGCCTACGCTGCCCACGTGCTCGGGTACGTGGGCAGCGCCTCAGAGGAACAGCTCGCACGGGAAGAGTTTCAAGGGCTTCCCCTGGGCAGCATCATAGGCCAGTATGGCGTGGAACTGATCTATGAAAGGACATTGCGAGGGCGGGGAGGGGGAAAACTCATCGAGGTCGATGCCTTGGGTCATGAGAAACGTATGATTTCCGTGGACAAGCCGCAAGTGGGAAACGACGTGCATCTCACGATAGACTTTCGTTTACAGAAATTGGCGGAAGATTTGTTGGGAGAAGAAGCCGGAGCGATTGTGGCCTTGGACCCGCAAACGGGGGAGATCCTGGCCTTGGCGAGTCGACCAAGTTTTGACCCCAATGCCTTATCCCGCGGGTTGCGTTCCGATGAATGGAACGACATTCTTCAGGACACGAGCCATCCTCTGACGAACCGAGCGATTCAAGGCCAGTATCCTCCAGGTTCCACGTTTAAAATCATTATGGCGACGGCTGGCCTTGAGACCAAGGCCATTGGTCTCACCGATACGCTTCATTGTGGTGGAAGGTTTCGATTGGGCAACCGAACCTTTCGGGATTGGAAGAAGTATGGTCATGGCGCGGTCGCTTTACATAAGGCGATAGCCCACTCGTGTGACGTGTATTTTTATCGATTAGGCCATCGCATGGGTGTGGAGACCATTGCGGCCTATGCGAAACGATTCGGGTTAGGAGCGAGAACGGGCATTGACCTCCCTGCCGAAGGAACGGGACTCATCCCGTCCTCGGAATGGAAACGACAAACCCTGGGGGAACCATGGTACCCGGGTGAAACCATTTCCGTGGCGATCGGACAAGGGTATGTCACGGTCACACCACTTCAAATGGCGAAAGTGATCGCCACCATTGGCAATAATGGGATTTCGGTTCAACCGCATGTCGTTCGTGGAGTGCGGGAACGAGAGGGCGAATGGATTGAAAAATGGAATCCGACACAAGCTCCTTCCCTTGCGTTACAACCGCATCAACTGGAAGCCATTCAGGCGGCTCTTGCATCGGTGGTGACCGAAGGAACGGCGCGACGGGCTCAATCTTCGATGGTACGGATTGCGGGAAAAACCGGGACGGCGCAAGTGGTCTCATTACGCCCGGAATCCGAAAAAGATACTCCCAAGCGATTTCGAGACCATGCCTGGTTTGTCGCTTATGCGCCATTCGAAAATCCGGGCATTGCCGTGGCCGTGTTGCTTGAGCACATGGGCCACGGCGGGTCTGTGGCAGCCCCCCTGGCAAAAGAACTGATTGAGGCCTATTTATCATATGGGGTCGATGAGAAAGAGAAAACACGGGCTTCTCGTGCGGTGCCTTCCCACAAGATGATGAAAAAGAGGACGCGGTTGTATGGGTGAACAGTGGAGTCGCAGGCGAGGGTTAGACGGGTTTGATTGGTGCTTTTGCGGGATCATCCTGGCGTTGTCATCCATTGGGGTCCTGACCATTTACAGCGTGACGGCAGAAGGGACCGGGACTCAGTTTCCTCTTTATGTGAAACAGGCGATATGGATCGGTGTGGGAACGTTGGCCTTTCTGGTGGTGTCGGGAATCGATTACCATAAACTCGCTCGATGGTCGTATCTGCTGTACGGATTCGCGTTGCTTCTCCTCGTGGTCGTGTTCTTCAGCGGGAAGAGCAGTCGCGGTGCCCAACGATGGATTGCCTTGGGGCCCATGGCGTTTCAGCCTTCAGAATTTGTGAAGATTCCGATTCTCCTGGTGTTGGCCGTCTATTATTCCACCCAAACCCGGCGAGGATGGTGGTATCGGGTTATCGTGCCGGCGTTGATCACCGTGCCGGGATTTTTCTTGATTCTGAAACAACCGGATTTGGGGAGCAGTCTCAGCTTTCTGTCGATTTACGTCACCCTGCTGTTTGCCGTAGGCATCAAGTCTAAAACTTTGGGGGTGGTGCTCTTGTCGGCACTGATGCTGTTTCCCTTTGCCTGGAGTGAATTATGGGGTTCTTTGCATGATTATCAACAGGAACGGATCTTAAGTTTTGTGGATCCCGAATATGATCAGGCGGGAAAAGGCTACCAAGGGTTACAATCTCGCATCGCCGTAGGCTCAGGGGAATTAATAGGAAAAGGGTTTCATAGTGGGACGCAAACTCGATTCAAATTTCTTCCGGAAGGCCACACCGATTTTATCTTCGCGGTCTTGGCCGAGGAATGGGGGTTTTTGGGTGGGTTGCTGTGCCTCAGTCTTTTTCTCGCGTTGTTGTTGTTGGGGCTGGAGATTGCGGCGAAGGCCAAAGATACGTTGGGTGCCCTGTTGGCCATTGGGCTCGTGGGCATGCTGACGTTTAACATGGTGGTCAACGTGGGGATGACCATTGGTCTGGTACCCATTGTCGGCATTCCTTTGCCGTTACTCAGTTATGGGGGGAGTGCGACCATTATGACGATGGCCGCGTTGGGACTGCTGTTCAGTGTGAAGAAGGAAAGACTGACGTTGTTGGCGTGAGCCGTTCACACGAGGCCTTCCCTGCCGTGGTCGGGATCGACCATTTGACGAAACGTAGAATCCATGTCACGCTTTTGGGGAGATATCCCCGGCCGCGGGCATGGTCAGGTTTCCCGCACTGAGTCGCAAGCGCGTCTCGGGTGAGGAAATAAAGGAGTAACGATATGGGTGTTGAGATTGCCATCAATAGAACTCCGCAAGAAACGCGCGTGGCGGTGTTGGAGAATAAGGTTGTGACGGAATTGTACGTGGACCGAGCCAAGAAAAAGGATTTTGTGGGCAACGTCTATAAAGGCAAAGTCGTGAAAGTGCTGCCCGGTATGCAAGCGGCGTTTGTTGATATTGGGCTGGAACGCGCCGCGTTTATGCACGTGTCGGATCTGTCGGTGGGCACTGAACCCGGCGATATCCTGGTGGAAAGTGATGAAGATGAGAAGGGGCCGGAGTTCCCGCGTCCTCGACGGCAAACGGTGCTGCCCATTCAAGAGTTACTGGAAGAAAACCAGGAACTCGTCGTCCAGATTTCCAAAGGCCCGATTGGAACCAAAGGCCCCCGGGTGACGTCCTATTGCTCATTGCCGGGACGGTTCCTGGTGCTGATGCCGAACGTCGATCATGTCGGGGTCTCACGACGCATTGCCGAGGATGATGAGCGCAGTCGGCTCAAAGACATTATGAAACGCATTCGTGAGCCGGGCTATGGGTACATTGTCCGGACGGTGAGCGAGGGGGTCAGCGAGGAGGATCTCAAATCTGACGTCGGGTTTTTAACCGCGATGTGGCAGGATATTGTCAAGAAGCAGGAAGTCTCTTCTGCTCCTGCCGCGTTGCATACGGACTTGGATCTGACGCTTCGAGTGGTACGGGATTTATTTACCAAAAACGTCAAGAGGCTGCTCATCGATTCGAAAGAGGAATGTGAAGCGGTCAAAGAGTTTGTTCGGCTGTACCTTCCCGACCAAACGTCTCGAATTTTTCATTATGACAAGGATGAGAGTTTGTTCGATCATTTGGGGATTGAGATGGAACTCTCTCGAGCCTTGAGCCGGAAAGTGTGGCTCAAGTCCGGAGGCCACATTGTGATTGATCATGCGGAAGCCATGACGGTCGTAGACGTGAACACGGGGCGTTACGTTGGAAAACGCGATCAGGAAGAAACGATTTTGAGAAACAACCTGGAGGCGGCTCACGAGGTTGCCTACCAGATTAAACTTCGCGGAATAGGGGGGATTATCATTATCGATTTTATCGATATGGAACGAGGACGGAATCGCGACAAAGTCTATCAAGCCCTCGTGGACGCGATGGCCAACGATAAAGCGCGAACGCGTATTTCTCGTATCAGCGACTTGGGGTTGGTCGAGATTTCCCGGGAACGCGTTCGGGAAGACTTGCTCCGGACGCTCTCAGACGTGTGCTCCGATTGCGATGGTCGTGGCTATACACGATCCGCACTCACGGTGGTGTACGATATGTTTCGCGATATCCGACGAATCGGACGAGCCGCCGGACAGCAAACCGTGGTGGTCGGGGCTCATCCTCATATCGTGGAGATGCTGCAAGAGACCGAGCCCGAAGCGCTTGAGCGACTCCAACGGGAATTTCATTGCCGGATTATGGTGAATGCCGATCCCCTGCTCCCTCTTGAGCAGTATGATATTGTGGTGTTGGAAGAAAGTGCGAGCTAGCCGTGGTGCCCATCCCATCCACGTCTTGTGTGCGGTTCTTCTGAACCATGGAACGGCTGGAAGCGTGGCTGACCTTGCGGTCAGTGAAAGGGTTAAGTGACGGGACCATCTGTACACTCGTTCGGCATTTTGGCGGGCCGAAGGAGGTGCGATCTGCTTCCTCGTCTGAGTTGCGGCACGTAGCCGGACTGCGCTCTTCCGTTGTGACTTCCTTACGAAAGGAACCTGATCCAAGCGTTGTGGCGCACGTTCGCAAAGAAATGCGGCTGATCGAAAAGGGAGAGAGTTCGATCATTACGATTTTGGATGCCACCTATCCTCATCGGCTGGCCATGATCCCTGATCCGCCGCCTTTGTTGTACGTTCGCGGCACACTGCCGTCGTCTGACGATCATGCCGTTGCGATTGTGGGATCAAGAAACGCAACACCATCGGGGGCGCTCATGACGCAAGAGCTCAGTCAACGTTTGGCCGAGATGGGGTTTACGATTGTCAGTGGATTGGCCAGGGGAATTGACGCGGCAGCCCATCGAGGCGCGCTGACGGCCAAGGCCAGGACGATTGCCGTCGTCGGGTGTGGCGTGGATCGAACCTATCCGCCGGAGCATCAACAATTACGGAAGGACATTGAAGTCAATGGTGCAGTGGTGTCGGAATTGCCGCTCGGATCCCCCCCGCTGCCGTATCATTTTCCTCGTCGAAATCGGATTATCAGCGGATTGTCGTTAGGCGTGATCGTCTCGGAAGCCAATCAAAAAAGTGGTGCGTTGATTACGGCACGATTTGCGCTCAAGCAGAACCGTGAGGTGTTTGCCATCCCGGGTTCCGTCAAAAACGGGAAACATCAGGGGGCACATGGACTCATCAAACAAGGAGCAAAACTCGTGGAAGAGGCGCGAGACGTCGTTGAAGAATTGCTCCCTCAGCTTGACGAACCCTTTCGCGATAGAGTAAAGAATGCCGGTTTTCAGGAAACGGCCGCTCCGGTCTTCACCACCCAAGAGCAGCGAGTGCTGTCTCTTTTTCATGATGATCCCGTCTCGATTGACGAGGTGTTGACCGAAGCGCCATTTGATCGTGCCGAAGTGATGAGTCTCCTGCTAAGCTTGGAATTGCGAGGCTGCATTCAACAGGTACCCGGTTCCTGTTATATCAGGAAGTCGGGTCAAGGGTAGACGGGCTCGTCGCAGAACGGCGGCCGGTCAAGAATCCCGGAAACGTGTTGATAGGGCACCCCCGCCTCGAGAGATCGCGCCCAGAGGATGGTGGCGTTGGACCAGGAGGCCACCGATCCTGATCACGTGAGTGAGTAAAGAGGTCGTGTTGCACGGCCATACAAGGATGCAGGAGTTCCGTTTCATGACCGAAAACCTGATAGTGTGATGATGCCTCCCCGTACGTCCACCGCACCCAAGAAGAAGGCTCTCCCCCGCCTCGCCGAAGGAGAAGGCAAGACTCTGGTCATTACCGAGAAGCCCTCGGTGGCCCGCGACATCACCAAGGCGCTCGGTGGGTTTCAGAACGAAAAAAACTTCTTTGAGGGCGCGCACCACGTCGTGACATCGGCGGTCGGTCACATGCTCGAACTGGTGGCGCCCGAAGGGGTCGAAGTCGAGCGCGGGAAGTGGGCGCTCGCCAACCTCCCGGTGATTCCCGATCATTTTGCACTCAAACCGATCCAACAGAATGAATCGCAACTCAAACTGATCAGGAAACTCTACGCGCGTAAGGATATTGACAGAGTCATCAACGCCTGTGACGCCGGCCGCGAAGGCGAGCTGATTTTTCATTACCTGATCCGTCATTTCAAGGGCTCCAAACCGGTGCAGCGCTTGTGGTTGCAATCCATGACCCCGCAGGCGATTCGCGACGGTTTCGAGCGTCTTCGTGACGGCGAGACCTTGTTACCACTCCAGCGTGCCGCCGTGTGTCGCTCGGAGTCCGACTGGCTTATCGGGATCAACGCCACCCGGGCGATGACCGCGCTGAATTCGAGCGGCGGCGGGTTTTCGTTGACCACGGTCGGGCGGGTGCAAACTCCGACGCTGGCGCTTCTTGTCGACCGCGAGAAAGAGATCCAGAACTTCGAGCCTCGTGAGTATTGGGAGGTCAAGGCCACCTTCGCGATTGCCTCCGGCGGGTACGAAGGATACTGGGTTGATCCGCAGTTGCAAGCCCGGGCGAAGCAGGGTGCCACACAAGGTGCGGCCAAGGATCAGCATGGCACCGCGAAGCCGGAGCGCATCTGGGACAAGACCCGGGCCGAGGCCATCGTTGCGCAATGTGCGAATCGGGAGGGCCGTGTTTCCGAAACCACGAAGCCGTCGAGCCAACAGGCACCGATGCTGTTTGACCTGACCTCGCTCCAGCGTGAAGCGAACCGGCGTTTTGGGTTTTCGGCAAAGTCCACGCTCGGTATCGCGCAGGCGCTGTACGAACGCCACAAGGTCCTGACCTATCCGCGTACCGATTCGCGGACGTTACCCGAAGATTACCCGGAGACGGCCAGAAAGGTTATGCAGTCGCTGGTCTCCGCCGGACCGGGCGCCATGCCACCGGACGGCGAGAAGGGCGACCGGCCGATCAGCCACTGGGCCGAACAGGCACTCCAAAAACAGTACATCAACGGCAAAAACAAGCGTATTTTCAACAACGCGCAAGTGTCCGATCACTTTGCCATCATTCCAACCGGAGAAGTGCCGGGTAAACTGAAAGAACAGGAACGTCGCATTTATGAACTGGTCACTCGTTGTTTCATCGCAGCGTTCTACCCTCCGGCCCGCTTTGAAAACACCTTGCGCCGCACGGTCGTTGAAACCCAGACCTTTGAGACCCGTGGGCGGGTGCTGATCGAGAGCGGTTGGTTGCAGGTGATGGGGCGCAAGGAAAGCAACGAGACGTTGCCTCCGCTCTCGGGTGCCGTCACGGACGGCTCCGAAAAGGCCAGGACGGTCGAAATCGAAATAGAAGACAAGCAAACCAAGTCGTCACCGCGCTATAACGAGGCGACCCTGTTGTCCGCGATGGAAGGCGCGGGCAAACTGATGGAAGATGATGAGTTGCGCGAAGCCATGCAGGGTCGTGGTCTCGGCACGCCCGCGACGCGCGCTTCGATCATCGAGGAGTTGATCCGCAACCGTTATATCCTGCGCGACGCCCGTGAATTGATCCCGACGGCCAAGGCCACGACGCTGCTCAGGTTGTTGCGCGCCCTCAAGATTGACGAATTGACCACGGCCGAATTGACCGGCGAGTGGGAAAAGAAACTGAAGCAGATCGAAGGCGACCAGTTCTCCTCCGAGGACTTTATGCGGCACATTCGCAGGATGACCATGGATATTGTCGAGGCCGCCCGGCAGTGTGACGTTGACCGGATTGACGATGAATACGCCGTTCTCGACGTTCCCTGTCCCAAGTGCGGCAAGGGCATGGTCAGAGAGAACTATCGCAAGTTTGTTTGCGAAACGTGTGACTTTTCGATTTGGAAATCCATTGCCGGGCGGGAGTTGTCAGCCAACGAGGTGACCATCCTGTTGCGTGACCGGCGCCTCGGCCCGCTGAACGGGTTCCGCAGCCGTCTCGGCCGCGAATTTGCCGCGGAGGTGATTCTCAAGGACGATTTCACCACGGCCTTTGATTTTGGTGAGACCACCAAAGACGACGACGTTGATCCGCAGACTTGCGACCAAGTCGGTCCTTGTCCCAAGTGTGGCGCGCTGGTGCTTGATACGCCAAGACGATACGTTTGTAGCAACGGGCTGAAGGACGAAGGGGCCTGTGATTTCAAGATCGGCCGGCAGATTCTGAATCGCCCGATCGCTGCCGGTGAAGTGCGTCAATTGCTGGACACGGGCAAGACCGATCTCCTGCAAGGCTTCGTGTCGAAGAAGAACAGACGCCAGTTCGCGGCCCATCTCACGATCGACCTGTCCGATCGTTCCGGTAAATTCGGCTTCGAGTTCGCGCCGCGCAAGAACGACGTGGAGGGTGGCGGCAAGAGCAAACGGTTCGCGACAAAGAAAGCCGCTCGACGCTTCGGCAGTTGAAGAGTGACGTGACAGTTTGCGGATTGAGTATGCGCCCCGTGATGGGGGCGTTGTCACCGGGTGCTTCGACCGTCCCGGCGACCAGGAAGGCTCCGGTCCACTCGTTACGAGCCAACCGCGGGTTTCATGCTTTTTGACGATTCGAAAAATTTAAACGGTTCGCCCTTCTTCAGAATCACGTCTTCGGTAATCACCACTTCCTTGATCTCGGTTTGTGAGGGGACCTCGTACATAAGATCAAGCATCACCTCTTCGAGGATCGCGCGAAGACCCCGTGCTCCGGTTTTTTGAGCATGGGCTTTTTTGGCAATGGCCTTGAGCGCCCCATCCGTAAATTTCAATTTCACTTTGTCGAAGGACAGCAGCTTTTGATACTGCTTGGCCAAGGCATTTTTGGGTTCGGTCAAGATCTGCACCAACGCGTGTTCATCCAACTCTTCAAGCGTGGTCACCACCGGCAATCGCCCGATGAATTCGGGAATTAACCCATATTGAAGCAAGTCTTCCGGTTGGATATGGGCCAAGAGGGGCGAGGCGTGTTCCTGCGGCGAAACGGACCTGTCCGATTTGAAGCCCATGCGGTTTCGATTCAGGCGTCGTTCGATAATGGATTCAAGCCCGACAAAGGCCCCACCACAAATGACCAGGATATTTCTGGTATCGACTTGGATGAATTCCTGATGCGGATGTTTCCGGCCGCCTTGCGGCGGCACGTTGGCCACGGTGCCTTCTATTAATTTGAGCAGGGCTTGTTGCACGCCTTCCCCTGACACGTCGCGGGTAATGGAGGGGCCGTCGGCCTTCCGCGTGATTTTGTCGATCTCATCAATATAAATGATGCCGCGCTCGGCGCGTTCCACTTCATAGTCCGCGGCTTGCAGCAGTTTCAAAATAATGTTCTCGACGTCTTCCCCGACGTACCCCGCCTCGGTTAAGGTGGTGGCATCGGCCAGGGTAAACGGCACGTCGAGATAATCGGCGAGGGTTTGGGCCAATAAGGTTTTCCCGGTTCCCGTCGGCCCGATCATCAGAATGTTGCCCTTTTGGAGCTCGACGTCTCCGGTTTCATTAGCGGCGATGCGTTTATAGTGATTGTGAACGGCAACCGAGAGAATTTTTTTTGCGCGGACCTGGCCGATGATGTATTGATCCAGGTGGCGATTGATCTCGACGGGTTTTCGAAGTTTTGAGGAGATTTCTTCTTTGGCCTCTTGCCACTCTTCGGCCATGATTTCATTACACAGGCCCACGCATTCGTCACAAATGTACACGGTGGGCCCCGCGATCAGTTTACGCACTTGATCGCGGCTTTTCCCGCAGAACGAACACCGAAGATTCTCGTCTGATTTGATCGGCTGTGCCATGGGGGTGGTCAGGTGTTCAGGGGCTAGGCGCCGTTCGAGCCGGCCTGTTCCTTTTTCGGCGCCCTGAGAATGACTTCATCGATGAGGCCATAGTCTTTGGCTTCCGTGCCCGACATGAAATAATCTCGCTCGGTATCCTGGCTGATTTTCTCTAACCCCTGACCCGTATGTTGCGAAAGGATCTCGTTGAGTCGATCGCGAATTTTCAGAATCTCACGTGCGTGAATATCGATCTCCGTCGCCTGTCCCTGAAAGCCTCCCATCGGTTGATGAATCATCACCCGGGCGTTGGGAAGGGCATAGCGTTTGCCCGTGGTGCCGGCGGCCAGGAGAAGGGCGCCCATGCTGGCCGCTTGACCTAAACAAATCGTCGTAATCGGTGGTTTCACGTATTGCATGGTGTCGTAAATGCCGAGGCCCGCGGTGACGCTCCCGCCCGGAGAATTAATATAGAGGTTGATGTCTTTTTCCGGATCGTCCGCCTCCAGGAACAGTAATTGCGCAATGATGACGTTTGAGAATATGTCGTCGATGGGCGCGCCAAGAAAGATAATGCGATCTTTTAACAGGCGGGAGTAAATATCATACGCCCGTTCACCCCGGTTCGTACTCTCAATAACCATTGGAATTAACATACGGTTCTACCTTTCTGTACAAAAATGGTTGTCGGAGAGCCTTACCCTTGAATCACCGCATATTGGTAGACCAATTGAAGCGCTTTTTCGGCACGGATGCGATCCTCAAACTCCTGACGTGAACTTTGCCCTCCCGATTCCACCATCTTTTGAATCTCTCCCAGCGGGACTTGAAGGCCACGGGCGAGTTTGGAGAATTCCTCCTGAATGTCCTGCTCACTCACGGAGATCCCTTCCTTGTCCGCAATGGCTTCCAACACCAACCCGAGCTTAACGCGTTTTTGCGCCCCCGGAGCGACCTCCTGTTGGATGCGTTTCGCCTCCTCTTCCATGTGGATCTGATCATGCATCGAGAGCTTGCCATCCTTTTTCTGTTGCTCTTCCATGAGGCGTTGTCGAACCATCGTGCGAATTTCACGTTCGATCAGGGTTTCAGGGAGATCAAAATGATGCATTGTCAAAAGGCGCTCAAGAATTTGATCCTTATAGCCTTCTTCCATGCTCCGTTTGAGTACCGATTCCAATTCGGATCGAATCTTGTCTTTGAGCGCCTCGAGGGTGTCATAGGCCCCGCAATCTTTGGCAAATTCATCATCTAATTCCGGGAGAGTTTTTTTCTTCACCCCCAGGATTGAGACGTGAAACGTGACGACTTTGCCGGCCAGACGGGCATCCGGATGCGTGGCGGAATATTCCTGGCGAATCTCCGCGTGCTCTCCTTCCTTTTTCCCCACCAGCACCTCGTCGATGGTGAGACCCAGCACGGGTTCCTGGGACCCCACTTTGTGGAGCAGGCCTTCCTTTTTCGATCCTTCCACCGGCTCGCCATCCAAAAAGCCTTCAAGCGTCACGACCGCATACAGGCCCTCAGCCAGGAGGGTGTCGGAAGGGGCCGCATCAAGCCTGGACTGTTGCTCTCGAAATCGTTCCAGGGTCGTCTCCACGTCCTGATCGGCAATGGTCCGGGAATCGGGCTTCAAGGAAATCGGATTGGGTGGACGATAATCATGTAAATCAATAGAAGGCTTGATTTCAACGGTGGCGGTGAAGGTAAGCGAAGCGTTGCGGGTGACTTTCAATCGCTCCAAAAAAGGAATTTCAACGAGAACGGGGGTCACGCCGGCTTCTTGAATCGCCTTCTGGTAATAGGTTGGGACCAAGCGCTGAATGACATCCTGTTCGGCGGCCTTCGCGTAGCGTTTTTCCAACATGGCGACCGGCGCCTTACCGGGCCGGAAGCCCGGGACCCGCACCTGGCGTTTCATGTCGGTATACACCCGGTCAAATTCCTGGTTGACGACGTCTTCCGGCACTTCAATTTTAATCGCACGTTTAACCGGCCCTAATTCTGTAACTTCTAATTTCATGGTGAGATCGTTCTTTGATGAAAGATGGCGGTGAGTGGTGCGAGAGGGGGGACTTGAACCCCCACGGTCTCCCACGAGATCCTAAATCTCGCGCGTCTGCCAGTTCCGCCACTCTCGCGTCTAAGAATCTATTCCTTTTCTGAGGATCATTCGAAACGGTACGGCTGGAGCCCAAAAGGCAACAGGCTTAGCCGTTTTTTCTATTTACTCATACGGTGCGTAGGGTGTCAACGCCCGGCCCGCTTCCTGAAAGCTGAGTGGACGATCCGAGACCTTCCATGCAACGGGTTCTTGCCAGAATCCAATGCCGTAGGCTATGGTGCTCAGGATGGACCTCAAAAAACTGTACCTGAATATTTACGAGCAATTCATCCAAACGCGCGAGACGCACAAAGGGTTTCATTTTCAGGAGGAGACACTCAAAAGCGTGTCGCCCAAAATGGTTTCGTTTAAAGATCGCGTGAAATGGTGGACCCTTGACCGGCCCAACCGGTTAAAGAAGATCGAACAGGAACGGGACCGGCAACAACAAGACATTCTGGCCCTCAAGCAGAAATCGTCAGGCTAATCGTTTTCCACATCCCTTTGACCACGACGACGCATGTCGGAGTTCGTCCCAGCGACTTTTCAACTCTATCGTCACGCGTTGCTCGCGACGTGGCGGTCGTTGACCGGAAACTGGTTGCTCGTGCCGGCGGTCATGATCCTGGCCGTTCTCATGTACGTGGTGACCGGGGTGGCCATGGCCTTCGGCATGCTCGGAGGCTTATTACTCGGCGTGGCCAATGCCTTTGTGGTTGGTGTCTTTCTGGGCTTACTCGAACACGCCGTGGTGGGCGCACGGCCAATGGTCTGGCGCAATCTGTGGGACGTGGCAGGCAGCTATTTTTGGGATGTGATCACCGTTGGCTTTATCGTATGGGTGCCCTTGCAAATTCTCGAACTCGGCATGCAAGCCAATCCCTATGGGCCGGCGATTGTCTCGGCCGTCTTTCTGCTGTTATTTATTTTGCTCAACCCCGTCCCTGAACTGATTTACCAGGGGCGTTCGGGTGCCTCACTTGAAATCCTCAAAGACAGTTACGAATTTGTCCTGGAAAATTGGGTTGAATGGTTTTTGCCCCTTGCCGTGGTCTTCGCGCCTTTTGGGGTGTCTTTTTTCTTTTCGATTTCGAGCCGAAGCGGTCGACTGATCGGGTTGGACTTTTTTCAATTGTTGGGATTGCCCTTTGCCGTATTGAGTCAGTGGTTCCAATATCTCGGGCTTTCTTCCTCGATGGCCCTGATCCTGGTTCTTTTTCTGACGCCTGTCGGGGCGGTACTGATGATGCTGTTTCGCGGCCATCTCTATAAGGCGCTGACGGGATCGTCCCGACGACAACGATTATTTCAACGACGCCAGTCATTGGGGACCTGAGTCATTCGACTCCCTCTCCCCCGCTTGAGGGAGAGGGCCGGGGTGAGGGGAAGGGAGAGGACAAACACACTATGTCCTGAGGAACGGAAGCGATGTTCGCGTCAACGAGATCCGAACTCCCCAACGGGTTGTCTTGTTGCTCCGAAGGACCCATGCTAAGATGGCAGACTTTGCCGTAATCCCTGCAATGCGGAGAGGTGCGAGAGTGGCCGAATCGGCGTGCCTGGAAAGCACGTGTGCTGGCAACGGCACCGTGGGTTCGAATCCCACCCTCTCCGCCACAACGAGCGGTGGGGTTCGAACCGGGGGTTCTGAAGGGGGTGTGCCCCCTTCATGGGGTGACCGGAGCGTAGCGGAGGCGCGATACATTGGAGAAAAATGCCAAATTTTATGATTGCTTATTACGGAGGAAACAAGCCCGCTTCACAAGAAGAAGGAATGGCTCAAATGGAAAAATGGAATGCTTGGGTAAAAGGCCTTGGTGAAACGATTGTGAATCCGGGAACGCCGTTACCCGTTTCAAAAATTGTCACATCGAGTCGTGTCGAAGATGATCATGATCCAAATTCGATGAAGGGATTTGCCGTTGTGAAGGCAGAAAGCATGGTGGCGGCCGTTGAAATAGCTCAATCGGATCCGTTTTTGGAAAATGGCGGGACAATACGTGTTTCTCAGATGATGGAGATGAATGAGCAGGGTTCATGCTGAAAAACGCGTGTTAAGCGCATGAAAGGGGAGGAAAAGCTGCCGCGCGTTCTTCTCTCCTTTGAAAGGACGGATACGGGGACGAGACTCGGCGTGCTTCGTCTCCATTTTACTCTCATGACTGTGGAAAGGGGCTGGGCCCTGTGCAGCGGAATCTTGTGAACCCCGCCAGGTCCGGAAGGAAGCAACGGTAAGCAGGCGAGTCTGTGTGCTACAGGATCACCCGGCCCCGGTTTTGACGATCATCATGCGTGAAAAGTGACCACGTGACAGTGAAGCAAGGGATAAGGCGCATGACGCAGGACGAGTGATGGAATACCAGGTTTCCGCCAGAAAATTTCGTCCGGGCACGTTTGAAGAGTTGATCGGGCAGCCGCACGTCGTCCAAACGCTGCGGAACGCCATTCTTCGGCAACAGGTGGCCCATGCCTATCTCTTTTCCGGAATGCGCGGAGTGGGAAAGACCACGGCCGCCCGCATTCTGGCCAAGGCGCTGAATTGCGAAAAGGGTCCGACCCCGGAACCTTGCGGGCAGTGCGAGAGTTGTCTGGAAATTGCTCGTGGCAACTCGGTGGACGTCATTGAGATCGACGGAGCCTCGAATACCGGGGTGGACGACGTCCGGGAGCTTCGCGAAAACGTCAAATTTTCCCCCTTCCGGGGCACCTATCGAATCTACATCATCGACGAAGTGCATATGCTCTCCAATTCGGCGTTTAACGCGCTGTTGAAGACGTTGGAAGAGCCCCCGCCGCATGCGGTGTTTATCTTTGCAACGACGGAAGTCCACAAGATTCCACCCACCATCACGTCCCGCTGTCAACATTTCAACTTTCGACGGATTCCGCGGCGAGAGATCATCGCTCGTCTCCAGGAAGTCGTGAAACACGTTGACGTCACGATCGGCGAACGAAGCCTGGGCTCGATGGCCAGAGCGAGTGAAGGCAGTATGCGCGACGCCCTCAGTTTATTGGATCAGGCCGTGGCGTTCGGTGGCAAAACGATTACCGAGCAGGACGTGGACGAAATGCTCGGGGCCGTTCCCGACGAACTGGTGGGTCGAATCGTGAACACGGTCGTGACCCAGGACCCGGCCGCGGCCGTCGTCCTTGTCGGAGAGGTGGTTGAGCACGGGTACGACCTGCGGGCCTATTGTGGGGCGGTGGTGGAGCGAATGCGTCACCTGATGATTGCGTCAGTGGTGCCCGGATTCGAGCAAGCGCAAGGCCTGATGGATTTGCCCGACGAAGACGTCAAACAATTGTTGGTGGAAGCCAAGTCGTTTTCGGTGGAGCAGTTACAAGAGGTCTTTCAGCTCTTTGCCCAAGCCGAAGATCGCCTACGGTCAACGGCGCATCCCCGTTTTATCTTTGAAGTGGCGGCCGTCCGTGCGGCGCGGTTGCTGCAACACGGTGTGCAGGTTCCGCAGGCAGCCGAAACGGCAAGGGGTCCACAACCATCTCCTTCGGCTACGCTCAGGACAGGCGTTTCAAGAACGCCGGTTGAAAAAAGCGGGCCGGCGTTCGGGGCACCACCGTCACCGGTAAGATCATCCGAGAATCGCACCGGAACGTCCGGACGGCCCCCGGCGACCGTTCAGGGGGCCAGCCCATCCCCTCCCGTGCAAAAAGAACCCCTCACGCCGAAAAAGGTGGCGGGTGCTCCTCCTCCCGCACAGCCTGAGGTCAAGACGAAACAGAGCCCCGGAGTCTCTGCCCCGCAACCGAGACCGGCATCACCGGGGAGTCCGCCGGCTATTGGGCAAGAGGACTGGCAGCGGGTCGTCGAATCCGTGATTCGCCGTTACCCCAACGTTGGAACCTTTTTGGAAATGGGGATGGTGGTGAAAATCGAAGGGAATCAAGTCATCGTGGGGTTTCCCAAAACCGCATCGGTGGCCTGTTCAAGAGTCCAGAAAGAAGAGAACCGTGCACTGATTGCAAAAATCTGTCAGGAAGTCACCGGGGCGGCGATTCACCTTCGCGTGGTCGAGTTGACCGAAGAGCCGGGTGACGGGCTCACCATCAAGCAGATGCGAGCCAAACAGCAGAAACAGGATGGCGAGGCCTTACTGGAACAGGCGCGAGCGAATCCCATGGTGAAACACACCATGGAATTGTTTGGTGGAGACGTGGTGAAAGCAAGTCGTGTGACGGGAAAGAAGGAGACGTAAGTATGTCCAAGAATCCTTTCGGCAATATGGGGAATTTGTTGAAACAAGCCCAGGCCATGCAGGAGAAACTGGGAAAAATTCAAGAAGAAGCAGCAGCGAAAACCGTCGAGGCGTCGGCTGGGGGCGGTATGGTCACGGTGACGGCCAATGGGGGGATGCAAATTACCAAAGTGGCGATCGACCCCGAAGTCCTGAAGTCGGAGGATACCGACATGGTGCAGGACCTCCTTGTGGCTGCCACCAATGAAGCCTTACGCAAGGCCAAAGAATTAATGTCTGAAGAAGTGAAGGGGTTGACCGGAGGGCTCGGTATCCCCGGGTTGTAAGGCATTGTGCATTGAGGATTGCGGATTGCGGATTGTGGATTTGAGAATCAAAAATCCACAATCAAAAATCAGAAATCAAAAATGCAGCATTGAGGATTGCGGATTGGCAAATCAAAAATCCACAATCAAAAATCAAAAATCAAAAATCAAAAATGCAATCATGAGTGTGAAACAGCAGCAAGGCTTGTTGGCCAAGCTGGCCAAGGAGTTTGTGCGGTTGCCCGGCATCGGGCAAAAGACCTCGCAACGACTCGCCTTTCATCTGATGAAAGTCGACAAGGAAGACGCCCTGCGCCTGGCCGATGCCATTCGAGACGTGAAAGAATTTGTGACGTTTTGTGTGCAATGTCGCAATATTGCGGAAGGCGAGTTGTGCGACGTGTGCCAGGACCCGCAACGGGATCGGACCAAAATTCTGGTCGTGGAAGAACCGAGCACCTTATATGCGATCGATCAAAGTCGCGGGTACAAAGGCTTGTATCACGTCCTGATGGGCTCGCTCTCACCGCTGGACGGGGTGGGGCCGTCCGACATTCGCGCGAAGGAGTTGGAAGGACGCGTCCGGGACGGTGGCGTGCAAGAAGTCATTGTGGCGACGAACCCCACCATCGAAGGTGAGGCCACGGCGATCTACCTCACGAAACTCCTGAAGCCCTACGGGGTCAAGGTCTCACGCATTGCCTATGGCATTCCCGTCGGCATGGACATCGAATACGCCGACGACGTGACCCTGACCAAATCCATCGAAGGCCGACGAGAACTGTAGCAGGCGGATCAAACAATCCATTCGTCTAACAGGTGTCGTTCAGGAGGCGGGTTCCGTCTTTCACATTTTCTTGGAGGATGCCCCTCCTGTTCACAAAATCCATCCGGTCCTGTCACAGCTTTTCTGATTGAATCGTGAGCCGGAAAGGCAAGATTCAGATGAAAGTGTTTATAAGATTTCTTGTGCTCATTGGAGTCGTTGGGATCGTGGCCGTGGTGTTGGTCGGCCTGTCGTTGAATGCCCTGGTCAAAGGCGGGATCGAGACCATGGCCCCCAAAATATTGGGCGTGCCGGTGACGCTGGAGGACGTGGATATTGCGCTGCTGTCCGGCAAGAACATGCGAGCCGGGTTGACCCAACTCGTCATCAATAACCCTGAAGGGTATGAGACCGCCTCTGCCGTATCCTTCCCGGATATCCGAGTGCATGTCGATCGGAACTCTCTGTTGACGGATACCGTGATTGTCGAAGAAGTGCTGATCGTCGCACCGGCCATGACCTTCGAATGGTCCTTACAGGGCAGCAACCTCGGCATGATTCAAGAGAACGTCAAGCGCAATATTCGCTCCGGTGGCAACGGTCGAGAAAAAGGTGAAAAGCACGAGGAAGGAGATGCCACCGAAAAAACCATTCACATTAAAAAAGTGATGGTCAAAGACGCGATCATCAACGTGAGCTTCATCGGTGGACAAAACGAAGTCACTCAGTTGCCGTTACCTGATCTCGAATTGCGTGATATCGGCAACCCATCCGGCGGCACCACGTTCTCGCAAGCGTCAGCCGTCATTTTCGACGAGATCTATGGTGCGATAATCAAGGCCGTCATGAAATCGGGAATCCTCCTGCCCCAGGGTGTCGAGCAACTCGGCAAATCCCTCGGCAAGATGGGGAAGGAGTTGTTGCAGGAATTACTTGGTAAGTAATCGTCTTGAGCCGTAACCGGATCACATAAAGCAAAAAGCCGCTGGATGTCACGGAGTACATGGGCAACGATGTTCCACTCCGATAATACAGCCCAAACCCTCGCACTCATCGACGCCATCCAGCATCCGATTCGATCCTCTGAAATTCAAAGGGCCGGCACAGGGGCCGGCCCCTACACGTTGCCAACATGAGTCAGCTTTTGTACATTTTCAAATGAGGATGAGGGTTAAGATGCGCATTGTCTCGTTTACCGAAGCCAGGAATTGTCTGAAATCAGTGCTCGATGGGGTTGTGAATGATGCTGACTGTACGGTCATCACACGTCGGGGTGCAAAAAATGCCGTTGTCATGTCCATGGATTATTACAACAGCTTGATGGAAACCGTCCATTTACTGAGATCACCGGCCAATGTTGCTCATCTGGCTCAATCAATCGAGCAATTTAAGACAGGACAGGTCACTGAATGAGACATGATTGATGAATAGGATGTTAGCGTGGGCCGACGCGGCTTGGGACGATTATCTGTAAAGAAAAGGGCTAAAACAATGCAAACGCAAAAATACATCTATTGGCAAGATGGGGACATGTGGCTCGGATTCTTTTCAGAATATCCCGACTATTGGACGCAAGGTGAAACGAAAGAAGAATTAGAAGAAAACCTGATGGATATTTACAACGAACTGACGAGTGGCGCCATTCCCTGTGTCCGAAGAGTTGGCGAATTACAAGTCTCATGAAAAGCGAGACTTGATACGTGAATTAGAGAAGATGGGTTGTGTGCTCATTCGTCATGGGGCAAAGCATGACTGGTATCAAAACCCAAACACGAAAGTCTCTCAGCCTGTTCCACGTCATAGAGAAATCAAAGATCCTTTGGCAAAACACGTTAGCAACATGCTGAAGGCTTGATCCGGAAATAGAATTAAGCCACCCAGGGCAGCCGGAGAAGCTGGTCCGAACTCAGTCGAAACTCTGGATGGCGGTTCTGGCATCATTTACGGCCCACGATTCCAAAATCATTTTGAAAACTGAATCCCCGTCTCCTGCACTTCGCGGTAGGGCAGCATCCACACGAGTGACTCATCGTGGATATCGACGACCTGGATGCGGTTTCCCCAGGGGTCGCGGAAGTCGCAACGGAAAGGAGGCTCCAACGTCAGGCCGTATGTGTTGATGAGTTTGTCTCGCACCTCATCGACTTGCGCTTCATCCCGGACCATGATGCCGAAGTGTTTCATGCGATCGGGTTGCAGGGTTTCGACTTCGAAGATGGCCAGGAACTGATGTTCCCCGAGTTTGCACCAGGCGGCTCCCTCTCCTCCCCGCAGCATTTCCAGGTTGAACACGTCTGAATAAAATTCCACGGCTTTCCGGGCGTCGTCGACCTCGATGACGACGTGGTTGCATCCATAAACTTGAACGGCCATTTCTCCATCTCCTTTTTCGTGATTGATCAACAGCGTCTTCGATGTCTTGATTATAACAAATTACGAGACTTCATCCGCAGAAGGCACTCCCTGTACTTGCAAAGAAAAACGGGAAGCTCAGTGCGGCAATAGAGGAACGTGAGAGGAGAGCTTATGGGGCAAACGTTTCAGACAGAACCGCCAAAACTTTTTGCGCGGTGGAAGGAGTGATTCTTCCCAGGCGTCGCACTAATCGTTTTTTGTCCACGGTTCGAATTTGATCGAGAACGATGTACCCTTTCTTCCCTTGGAACGTCACCGGCACCCGAGTCGGATAGGCACGTCCTTTTGTGGTCATTGGGGCAATGATAATCGTATCGATGGTGTGGTTCATTTCATCCGGAGAGATAATGAGTCCGGGGCGGGTTTTGCGAATTTCCCGTCCAACCGTAGGATCCAAACTGACAAGGTACACTTCAAAACGGGAAACTACCAAGTCCATTCGGTCCTATCCCACTCAGAGCCTGAAGAGAGACCAGGATCAAGAAGCTGGTCTTCTCCCCTCGACACCATTTCCTCGAATGCCTGTTTCCAGCCTTTTCTCGGTTTTGTCAGGGAGCGGATAACCAGTTGTCCGTTTTTCGCCTCCAGATCGACGGAGTCTTCCAATTGGCATTGTTTTAAAAGAGCTTGAGGAATCCGAATGCCACGGGAATTTCCGACAGCGACAATTTTGGTTCTCATCGTATTCACCGACAGGTTTGAATAATTACTTTGTAATTACATCAGATAATCGCGGGTGTCAAGGCCGGTGACGGAGAAGAATGACGGCTACCCCATCTCCAGAAGATCGTGGTCGGGGTTGTGTTCTTTGGCGAAGTTTTTGGACCAGGGAGAACGGAAGAGCACGATGGGGCGGTTCAGTTGATCTTTGACGATCATGGCGTCGCTCGGGGCGCGAAAGGTGTTGAGGTCTCCGGCCAACCAGGCACTGCATGCATAGGTCAGTGGCTCCAGTCGAGTCTCCACCCGGTATTCATTGCGCAGGCGAAATTCCAGGACGTCGAACTGGAGGCGGCCCACGGCGCCGACGAGGAATTCCAGGTCATCGAGGCTCCGGAGAAGCTGCACCGTGCCCTCGGTGGCCATTTGCTCCATGCCTTTGTCAAAGGCTTTGCGTTTGCCCACGTCGGTGGGATGAATCCTGGCAAACACCTCCGGTTGAAACTGGGGAAGCGGTTGATAGTTGAACCCGTCATTCAGTGAGATGGTATCGCCAATGGCAAACTGTCCCGGGTTGATGATGCCGATGATGTCCCCGGGATACGCCACGTCCACGGTGTTGCGGCCCTTGGCGACGAGACTGTGCGGCCGGGACAGGCGCACGTCATGCCCAAGGCGGTGATGTTTGACGACCATGTCGCGCTCGAATCGTCCTGAGCAGACTCGTAAGAAGGCCGTGCTGTCGCGATGACGGGGATTCATGTTGGCCTGGATTTTAAAGACATAGGCGCTGAACGGTCGCTCCACCGGGTCCACGATGATTGTAGTCCCATCAGGCCGGTCAGCCGTTCGTGGTGTGGCGGCGGGCGACATCTCCACAAAGGCGTCAAAGAAATTTTCAATGCCGAAGTTCGTGAGCGCGGAGGCAAAAAAGACGGGCGTCACCTCACCGTTGAGAAAGGCCTCCTGCGAATACGGGTTCCCGGCCACGTCCAACAGTTCCAAATCGTGGTTGATTTCTTGCAAGACGTCTTCCCCGATCAGAGCCTTGGCTTCAGGGCTGTCCAAAGAAATTTCCGTGCGGCCGGCTTTAGTGGCCCCGTGCGCCGCCATTTTTTTGAACAGCGAGACCCGTCGGGTAGCGCGGTCCACGACTCCCACGAATTGTTGTCCTGAACCAACGGGCCAATTGATCGGATTGGCGTGAATCCGCAGGACGTCTTCCACTTCGGTCATGAGGTCGAGCGGCATGCGTCCAGGCAGGTCCATTTTGTTGATCAACGTCAGGACGGGGATCTTGCGCAACCGGCACACCTCGAATAATTTCCGGGTTTGAGTTTCAACGCCTTTCGCCGCGTCGATGACCATCACGGCACTGTCCGCGGCGGTCAGCGTCCGGTACGTGTCTTCACAGAAATCCTGGTGGCCCGGTGTATCGAGGACGTTAATGACGGTTTTTTTGTATTGGAACTGCATGGCCGACGCGGTGATCGAGATCCCGCGTTCCTGTTCCATTTCCATCCAGTCGGACGTCGCCGTCCTGGCGCTTTTCCGGCTTCCCACCATGCCTGCCGTCCGGACCATCCCTGAATAGAGCAACAGTTTTTCCGTGACGGTGGTTTTCCCTGCGTCAGGATGACTGATAATGGCAAAGGTTCGGCGCTTTTTGGCCTGGGCCCGAATGTCGTTCTGGATTTGCGGGTCGTACGTGATCATGGATGATCGGCAGTGAGTTAGAGTTCTTCGAGGCGACCCTGGGCTCTGGCGAGATCCACCCGTGACGCGTTGAAATTGAACAGCGCTTCAATGAGGTTGTCCCGGGCCTGCGCCACCGACGTTTGGGCGTCCGTGACTTCGATATTGGTCGCGACGCCAACGGCGAAGCGCTGTCGGGCGAGATTGAGTTCCTGGAATGTCAAACGAAGCGCTTTCCGGGCCACGGTGACTTGTTGTTGGGTCGATTCCAGCGTCAACAGCGAATCCCGAACTTCCAACCCGATTTGCCTTTCAACGTCTCGCGTTCTGATGGACTCCAGGCGAACCAGACTGCGCTGTTCGGAAATGCGCCCTTCACGCTGGCCTCCATCGAAAAGAGGAATGGAAAGCAGGACCTGGACGTTGTCGGTCGTTAACGCATTGCCGGGCTGATTTCCGATGATTCCCACGTCTCCGCTGCCCGTCAGAGAGGGCACGCGTTCCATCGTCACCGAACTTAACGTGAGTGCAGCCAAACGTTCCCGTTTTTTTTGGGCTTTGAGCTCGACCCGGTGTGCCCTGGCGACCTGCAAGGCTTCGTCGACGGGCTGAGGAGTGACGGGGACGAGTTTCAGTTTGTCGGTGAGAATGAGGTTCACGTCGAAGGAGAGCCCGATACCACGGCTCAGGTTGAGTTTGGCACTGCCATAGCCATTGCGAGCGATGAGCAGGCGTTGTTTTTCATTTTCGAGTTGCACCTTCGCGCGGGTGACGTCCAACTTGGTGGCCATGCCCACCAACTTCCGCTCCATGGCCAAGCGCAACAGTTGGTTATTGAGCTTGACGTCGGCCAAGCGGGCTTTGACGGCTTTTTTGACCCGTAAGGTTTCCAGGTAGGCCAATGCGACGATGGCCATGGTGTCCATTTTCTGGGTTTCCGAGTCCAGGCTGGCCACTTCGATGTTCGTTCGTGCCGCCCGCCATTTCTGAATAAGACTCAGGCTGAAAAGACTCTGGGTGAACGCAACACGGCCTTCGTAAAAATTTCTGGGGTCGGACACGCCGCCCCTTTGGGCAAACGAACCGAGAAAGAATCGCCTTCTCGCTCCGCTTATCCGGGCGGACAGGTTCGGCAGCAGTGCGCCGCGCTGGGTAAAGGCCTGCTCTTCCGCCTGCGTCACGCGTTCTTTAAAGATCTGTATCGTGGGATTGCTCTCCACGGCTGTTCGCATCGCGTCCTGCATGCTCAACCGGAGTTCGAGCGGGCGTTGGCGTGACGCTGCCTCATCCTGAGCGTCCTGAGCCCAGGAGAGGGTCGCCGTGCCTGACAACCACACGATGCCGGCGAAGAAGATGATGATCATGACCGCCTCTTGTCACTGGTTGATGTTCTTGCCACGATGTAAGGCCTAACCTTCCTGATTACGTCTCGCGGATTTCCGGGCCCAGGACAGCTTCTGAAGGCGCGGCATTCTGTCTGTGTTTCCAGCCCATCATGAGGCTGAAGATCGCCGGGACGAGGAGCAGCGTAAACATCGTCGAGAGCATGAGCCCGCCGAGCACGACGCTGCCGATACCCCGGTACAATTCCGATCCGGCGCCCGAGGCCAGGACCAGCGGCAGGAGGCCGAATGTCGTCGTCAGCATGCTCATCATGATGGGCCTGACGCGGGATCGCACGGATTCGGCGATGGCTTCACGGACCGGCATGCCGCTCGCAGCCCGGTCTTCACCGGATGCCCACAGGTTGAGCCGTTGCGGATCCATAAAGTTCAGGGCCTGGTGCACGACCAAAATGGCATTGTTGACGACAACGCCGATCAGAATGATAAACCCCAACATGGTCAAGACGTCCATGGGTTGATGGGCAATGACGAGGTTGACGACGGACAGCCCGAGAAGACCACCGGCCGCGGCCAACGGCACGCTGAAAATAATAACAAGAGGATACAGGAAACTTTCAAACAAGGCAGCCATCAACAAATAGGTGATGAGCACGGCCATGAGCAGATTGTATTTCAGGGCGTCATAGGTTTTCGTGAGATCGTCCGCCGTGCCTGCCAGGTGAATATTATAGAGACGCCCGAGGTTTCCCGCTTGTTCGATCGGACGGACAATCTCCTGCTGGATCAGGTCCATGGCCGTCTCCAACGGGATCTGGCTCGGCGGAATGACCTGGATGGTGATGGCCCGTTCCCGTTCGATGTGGTTGATTTGTTCGGGGCCTGCAACGAGCGTGATATCGGCAATATCACCGACCGTGGTGAGGCGGCCGCCCGGGGTAAATATGGGCAGGTTCCCCAGGTCTTGCGTTCGATCGGCATATTGATCGATGCCCCGGATGGTGAGATCGATCTCGTCTCCTTCGAATTGATAGTCACTCGCCTTGGCTCCGTCCACCAGTGCGTCAATGGTAAAGCCGAGTGCCTGATTCGTCATTTGCACGTCTGCCGCCCGGTCTCGCCTCAGGCGGACTCGCACTTCGGGACTTCCCAGGTCGAGACTCGGCTTCGGGCGAACCTGTGCGCCCGGCAGGATTGCTTGAATTTGTCCGAAGATCCGCCCGCCCAGGGCGAGGAGCTTGTCGAGGTCCGGCCCGGTAATTTCAATGTCGATGTTCCGCCCTTCGCCCAACCCTCGTTGAAATAAACTGCTTTGGGTCACGATGCCGATGATCCCGGGAATATCGGCCATGGCCCGGCGAAACACCGGGATCAAGTCGCGAATGTCGGCATCGTCATTTGTGCGACCGCCCATAAACACGCCGCGTCCACGCGCCACGTAGAAAAAATTGCGGATACTGGGCCCATCCAGGGCGGCTTCTTCCGGGGACCCGGGTTCGGCATCCCAATGGGGGGCAAGGACGGTCTCGATGGACTCTCCCAACCGAACGTACTTCTCCGTGTTGTAGCCGGGCGGGGGCAGGACAACGCCGAAGATCAGATTTCGATTCCCGCTGGGCAGGTATTCGGCTTTCGGCAACAACTGCGCGATGATGCCGAGGGCGAACGCCGTGAGTCCGAATACGATCACCACGCGCCAGCCGACACTGCCGCACATCCAGTACACGAAATCGCCGATCCGATCGGCAGCTTTCCTCTTCCGGCCGGCCGGCCGAGCCTCGCGATCGACGACGTCCTCCGCCGGGAGCTTCGACCCGGAGGAGGAGCGGCGCCAGCCACGGTTCGTGGTCGTCAGAATGCGTGCGGACAGGCAGGGGATGACGGTAATGGAGACCAGGAGGCTCAGCCCGACTCCGGCACTGATGGCAATGGCAATGTCCCGAAACAGTTGTCCGGCCTGTTCCTCGATGAACACGATGGGGACGAAGACGGCAACGGTCGTGAGGGTGCTGGCCAGCACGGCGCCCCAGACTTCAGTGGTGCCGTCATAGGCGGCCTGCCACAGCGATTTGCCCGACTCCCGGTGACGATAGATGTTTTCCAGGACGACGATGGAATTGTCGACCAACATGCCCCCGGCCAGCGTCATGCCGGCGAGACTGATCACGTTCACGTTTCGGTCCAACACCCACAGGGCAATAAAGGTTCCCATGATGCTGACGGGAATGGCCAACCCGACCACGAAGGTCGTGCTCGCCGTGCGCAGGAACAGGAAGAGAATCGTCACGGCGAGGATGCTGCCGATGACCAGATTCTTTTGCACCAGGTTGATGGAACTGTAGATGTAGTCCGTTTCGTCATAGACTTGAAACAGCTTGAAGCCTCGCCGTTGGAGAATCGCGTCGTTTAATTCCTGAACGGCTTCTCGAAGGTGCTGCATCGTGTCCAGGGTATTGGCCCCGGTCTCGCGGATGGCATTCACGGCAATGGAATTGCGCCCCATTTCCCGAACGACGTGTGACGGCTCCTGATATGCGACGCTGACGGTCGCCACGTCGCGCACGTACACCGGCGCGCCGTCCCGTCTCGCAATAATGACGTTCCCCACGTCTTCGGGGCTTTGGTATTCGCCGGTGGTTCTGACGACGTAGGATCGTTTGCCTTCATCAAAATCTCCCGCACTATAGTCGCGATTCTCCTGATCCAGCGCCTGCGCCAGATCCAGAACCGTCAGGGAACGGATGGCCAGTTTCAAGGGGTCCACGAGCACCCGCAGCTCCCGTTTGCGACCCCCGTACACATTCGACGCGGCCACACCCGGAATGCGCTCGAACCGTGCCTTGATCACGTCTTCCGCAAAATCCCGCAAGGTATCGATGGCGATGGGGTTGCCTTCCAACGGTTCGAAAATAAACCATCCCATGGCGCTGCCGCGCGTATTGGCGCTGCTGATCACGGGTTCGTCGACTTCGTCGGGATATTTCTTGACCTGATTGAGTCGATTGGAGACGCGAAGAAGAGACGTCTCGGTATTGGTTCCGGCCGGAAACCGAAGGATGATTTCAGCGGAGTCGTAGGAACTTTCGCCGAACATTTTCTCCAGCCCTTCCACACCTTTCAGTTGTTCTTCCTGTTTGTCCACGATTTCGCGTTCGACTTCCTTGGGGCTTGCCCCCTGCCATCGGGTTTGAATCGTGATCTCGGGTTTGGAGACGTCGGGCGTGAGCTGGATGGGAAGCTTCATGAGCGAGACGAGCCCGAAGAGGGACACGAGAATCACGACCACGGTCGTGGTGACGGGGTAGCGGATGGCGAATTGAATGACGTTCATTGGTCGTTGCCGGGAGCCTCTACATGAGCGTCCAACACACGCACGGGTTGACCGGGGAACAGGCGTTCGTTGCCTTCCACCACGACGGTCATTCCCACTTGGATCTGCCCTTCGATTTCAACGAGGTCGTCGACGTGAAGGACGGCGGTCACCGGAATTTGGTCAACGATCCCCTCATTCACTCGAAACACAAACTCTTGACCTCCCCGGAGGACCAGGGCGTCCTTCGGGACCACGATCCCCTGGTGGGGCCGGTCGACTTGGAACGTGACGCGGGACACCATGCCGCTTTTGATCGCCAATGCAGGATTCGGAATCTCCACTTTGACCGGAAAGGTTCTCGCGGTTCGATCGGCTTGGGCAACAAGAGAGAAGACTCTGCCCTGCGCCTCGAACGCCGGGAGGCTGTCGAAGGTGGCGGTGACAGGGTTCTGGATTTGAATGGTACTCACGTAGCGTTCCGGAAGAGGAATCTCGACTTTTACGTGCGAAAGGTCGACCATCTCGATAATCGCCCCGCCTTCTTCCACCCACTGCCCGATCTCCGTAAATTCCTGCGTAATCCATCCATCGAAGGGAGCGACGATTTTGGATTGGTTGAGGGAGTCTCTGACCCGTCGGATTTCGGCATGTAATTGCGTCAGGCGTTCTTTAAGCGCCGTTTCCTCGGCCCGGGCGTCATCGAAGTCTTTCTGCGTGACGAGTTCTTGTTTAAAGAGGACGCGGATTCGGCTCAGATCCCGTTTGGCTTGCTGATAGCGAGCGCCGGCCTCTCGATAGAGGGCCAAGGCTGAATCGAATTGGATCCGCAACGTTTTCGTGCGCAAACGCGCCAGCAGTTGCCCTCGTTTGACTGCCATGCCTTCTTCCGCCGGAAAAGCCTGGACCAACCCTTCGACTTCGCTGGCCACGACGCTTCGTTTCCATGGTTCAACGGTCCCGACCAACGTGACGGTTTGTTTCACCTCTTGTTGAAGAACCGGAACGACGCGTACCGGTGCCGGTGGAGGACCCGGGGGAGGAGGCGCGGCTTGTTGTTCGTTACAGGCCGGGAGTGTAACCAGGCACAGGACCAAAGGAAGGGACCGGCAGGCCTTGCAAAAACCTTGCTGAAATGGGTGTCTGATCGTCATGACGAGAAACAGCAACGAAGCTGGTGAGCGGTGGCTTCAAGCCATTCTTGCCGGCTGGCTTCATCTTCGCGTTGTTGGGTCCGAGGTGCCATATGATCATCATATCAGCCAGTGATCGTCAGTGATAGATTTCTTCTCATGGATGAACGCCACGTTTCAAAATTAGAACACTCAGTCAGGTTTTGCAACTTTCACCCGAAAGGAAGACGTAACTCCGCCGGTTATTAAAATGAATCGGGAGGCTTGTGCGATTCGGCCGGAGATGGTAACGCCGGGGTATCGCCGGAAGGTGGTTCGGCGGTCTTCCCATTGGCGGCGCCACCCGAGACTCCGCCCGAGACGATAAAGGTCATGATGTCCGCGCTGTCGGCGTGGAGCGGGCGGATTTGACTTCGGGGTACGACCAACAGGTTGCCGGCAAAGTTGTAGGATTGCGGAAAGTAGACGGCGACCCGGTCTTCCAGCCCCAGCAGGTCCAGGTTCTGGCGCGTGACGAACCCGATCGCCTGCGCATAGCCGCCCGGTATCAGCGTGACGAGGACGGGTTGATCGAAACGCTTTTTTTCACCCATGAACGCTTCAATGAGATCTTTGAGCGACGTATAGACCAATTTGACAAAGGGTGTGCGGGTCAGGACTTTTTCCAAGGAACCCAAGGCTCCGCGGAAGAACACGTTCGAGGCGAGGCGGCCGACCAGTACAAGCATGCCGATGGTGAGGATAAACCCGATCCCCGGAACGGGGATATTCAGCCAGCCGTCAATGAAACTGAACACCAGAAAGACGACGTAGATGGTGACGGCCACCGGGACCACAAGAAACAGGCCTTCAAAGAAATTTTGCACGAATTCCTGCGTGTCCCAGCGCTTGGGAATGACTTCCTCTTTGAGGGATTTAAAAATTTCTTTCCAGTCAAAACTCATTGGGACGGCCTCCGGATAAATCGCTCAATTCCCTGACTCTAACCGGAGAGAAGGTCTTGAGACAAGGTCTTCCCGGGAGTAAAGGTCCTCGTTGTCGAATACGAACGAGAATTTGACACTCGACATCACAACCCGTAAAAGGGGATATTCTGTCCTTCTCTTTCTGTCATCCCTGTATGTGTTCAGTCATTCATTGACAGAATGGTCAGCCGGAGCGGGGGTGATCGTTTTCTTTCCCTCCCCTTTGTAAGGGGAGGCTGAGCTAGGCATGCCCCCGCGAAAGCGGGGGTGGGGTAGAGTCGCATACCCAGAAAGGCACCGACTCCCACACGCGGTCAGCCCACTTCGGCTCAGGCTCTACCTCCCCTCACCCCTCCTTACCCTTCGACTTCGCTCAGGGCAGGCAAAGGAGGGGAAGGAAAAGGCAAAAATTATCAACGAATGACTGAACACATACAAGGATGACAAAAAAGGGAATGCAAACCGATCCACAACACACAGAAAGGTACACATTGTGGCAGGCGAAGCTTCACCGCGGAAACCGTCTTCATCAGATAAATCAAAAGGCCCTCTCGAAACCGAAATCCTGACGGTCCACGTTGAGCGTGAGGGCCGGCAAGTCAGTGCCAAATGGGGGCTGAATCCGAGATTGAAAGAGGAATTGACCCCTGAGGAATGGAAAGAGGTGACGGACATTATGGGGAAAGTCACCGACATCGTGGGAAAACGGTTTTCGGAAATGTTAGCGCAAGGGCCGATGGAAACCGGCGGAACCGCGTAAGCACGCCCGTTGTCATTCAGCCCCGGCGCTTGCGTCAAGACCCTTCTCTTTGCCTACAGATGCGGATTGACCGGAAGGGCCAAGGTCAGGAAGCGCCCCTTATCTTCGACCATGATACGTTTGGTCACGAGGGTGGCGACCGCGTCATCGATGGAAGTCGCCGGAGTCACGTCCGCCGCCGCATCGCCGGCTGAAGCTCGCCGGATTTGCTCGAGCGTTTTCGGGGCCTCGTTGCAATACTCGATGACAAACGAAAAGGGCCAATCAAACCGTTCGCTCGTGGGGTGATCGGTACGGCCATCGTAAACGGTCACGTAACTCATGGCCTTGGCATAGAACAGAAACGGGCGGTCTTGAGAGAAATACCGGGCCCGCCATTCCTGCACGAGGGCGCACAACTGTTCGTAGAGGGCCGGGTCCACCTTCCAATCAATCTCATATTCGAAATCGTACGCAATCTTGTTCAAGTCCACCTTCTTCGCATCGTACACGTATTCGTACGCCGCTCCCGGTCCGGTAATGCGCACGCCATACTCTTCGGGACGCATGAAATACGGGCTGAATCGCTCCAGCCACAGTTTGCCGGTGCTTTCCGGTGGCTGGAGGTGAAACAGTGAGGGAATGAGCGCAATCTGGCGCCGGTAGTCGCCGTTGGTCTCCTGCGGAAAACCCAGAAGAATGTTCCAGTTGATATCCAGGTTGTAATAGCGGCTCCATTTCAGGCACTGAACGTTCTGGAGCGGGCTGACGCCTTTATCCATTTCCTTGAGTTGCGCGGCGCTCAGGCTTTCAATGCCCGGCTGCATGCACTTCACCCCGCCCTGGGCGAGGGTTTGAATCTGTTGCTTGGTCAGGTTGGCTTTGGTCTCCATGAACACGTCCAGGTCATAGTGACCGGCGGCGAATCGACCGAACAACTTGTCGATGTATTTCAGATCGATGATGTTATCGACCAGCCGGAAACGCGTGGTGTTATAGCGACTGGAGAGCCCGTCCATTTCCTGGGCCACCTGTTCGGAAGACTTGGCGCGAAACGTCATGGCCTGCGCGTTCAACCCGCAAAACGTACAATGATGTTTTTCGCCCCACCAGCACCCGCGTGACCCCTCGTAGAGCAAAATCCGGTTGAGCCCGGTCGATCCCTGTCCTTCCAGTTCTCCAACCATTGCAAAATAATCGTCATAATCAGGCGGCCCGACTTCGGAAAAATTGGAAAAGAGCGTCGTGTTGGATTGAAAGTGAATCTGTCCGTCTTTGCGGTAGGCCACCCCGGCGGGGAACGCATCTTCCTGGCCCCGGAGCACGTTCTTCACCAAAGCGGGGAACACCTCCTCGCCCTCGCCGACCACCACGTGATCGATCCAGGGAAACGCCCGGAAATGTTCCATGCCCATCTCGCCGTCGAAGTTGGCCCCGCCGAAGACGATGCGAACGTCGGGGTACAACTCCTTGATCAATTTAGCCAGGGTCAGGCTCGCCACGTTTTGGTCGAAGGTGGACGTGAATCCCACGACCTTGAATTGCTCCCAGTCGTACGAGGTCAACAGCTCGGTGAGAAATTGCGGCGCGATGGTGTGGGCGATCTCTTCCAGATACCCCGTGGAACATCCCGCCTCCTGAGCCGTGCTTTCGAACACGGGCTTGAAAACGTCGGGATATTGGGCGTGCTTCGGGTTGTCCCGAAAGAGAATCGACGAGAACAACCACTCGCCGATCATGCCGCGTTTTTCGCACAACACTTCGTAGAGCGGGAGACCGATGCGCTGGGCAAAGAGCAAATTAAAATGATAACTCCTGGACCCGATGCCCTGGTTCTTCAACACCCGGGACAGCGTGCCCAACTGAATCGAAGGGAATTTGGAATACCCGAACGGCATGGTGACCAGGGCCACCTGCGGGACGCCGTTCGGATCGACCCAGGGTTCTTCGCCGCAAGCCCCGGCCTTTGAGCCGGGGGCAGGGCCGGCTTGAGAAGACGGATCAATGGTGATGAGTGAATCAGCCATTGCCCGTGAAGACCCGGTCGGCCTTGGCCGCCAGATAAAAATCGCTTTCCGTGAGCCCGTGAATTTTATGCGTCCAGATTTCCACTTTGCATCGACCCCACGCCAAATACAGGTCGGGATGATGGCCTTCTTTCTCGGCGATCGCGCCAACCGTATTCACGAAAGCCAGGGCCTCCGCAAAGTCCTTGAATTCGTACAGGCGCTCGATATGCCCGTCGGCATTCAACGCCCACCCTTGCCCCAATTGACCCAACAACTCCTGCACCTTCGCCGGTTCCAGCGGCGGCACCCCACCACGGCACGGCACACATTGATTATCAGCCAAACTCATGAAAGTCCTCCTGTTGTTTTGTTACTCAGCCCAGTCTCCTCTCCCTCGATGGGATGGTCCCTTGCTCCCAGTCTGAAATGAGGCGAAGCCCCCGACATTTTTAATCGGGGGTCAGGGTGATCATCGAAAGAATTATAGACCCCCAAAATGGCAAGGCACAAATGGAGTTGCTTCAAAGATTCACTTGGCGGGCTCTACTCTCGCCCCTGGTCTCCACTCCCTTCGCGAGATGGTCCACTGCCCCCAGTCTGAAATGAGGCGAAGCCCCCGACATTTTTAATCGGGGGTCAGGGCGAACATCAAAAGAATTATAGACCCCCAAAACGGCAAGGCACAAATGGAGTTGCTTCAAAGACTCACTCGGCGGGCTTTACTCTCGCCTCCGGTCTCCTCTCCCTCGATGGGAGAGGATTAAGCCTGCCCCCGCGGAAGCAGGGGGTGAGGGTGATCATCAAAAAGAATTATAGACTCCAAAATGGCGAGGCACAATGACTTCCCCCGCGATCCTTGTCCCAGCGTATTCGAGATTGAGGCTTTCTTTTTCAGCATCAAATACGGATAATCGTTCTGAGATTTGAATGAAAAAGGAAGGGGCCACGGGTTTTGGTAATGCTGACGTGAGAAAGCAAACCACCAAATCCCCGCGCTGCATTGTGATCGCAGGACCTAATGGTGCGGGCAAGACCACCTTTGCAAAAGAATATCTCCCTAAGGAAGCTGGTGTGGTTCACTTTGTAAACGCCGACCTCATTGCAAGTGGCCTTTCGCCCCTCGATCCCGACTTGGCCAAACGAACGGCGGGCCGGCTCGTGCTACAAGAACCGGATCGTCTCGCTCATGGACGGAAGGACTTTGCCTTTGAAAGCACGTTGAGTGGGTTGACTTACGTGCAACGGTTCAAGAATTTGAAATCGGCGGGGTATCGCATCGAAATAATTTTTCTTTGGCTTCCTTCACCGCAGGTTGCACTCCGGCGGATTGCAATACGTGTGCGACAGGGTGGCCATGATGTTCCCCGTCATGAGGTGTTACGGCGTTTTGATCGAGGCTGGAAGAATTTTCATGTCGTGTATCGCTCGTTAGCCGATACCTGGATGGTGTATGACAATTCCGGGGCAGTTCCTCGGCTCTTAGAGGAGGGGCCATGAAACCTGAGAAGGCCCGAAAAGAGACTCAAGCGTTAGTGCGTAGTGTAGGCCGTGCCTTGCGCCGGGCCGCTAAAGCCGCCCGGAAAACCGCCCTTATGCATAACACACTGATCTGCATTTGGAAGGACGGCAAAGTCATAACCCAAAAGCCCTAATCGATTCTTTATTCCAAGGAGGTGTCACATGGGACCGACCAAAGTCATTGTCAAAGATGGCGCTATCTATGATGCCAAGACCGGGAAGTTGCTGAAGGATGGGCTGACCACGCATGAAGACATTCGAGACTACGCCGATCACCATTATATTGCCCTCCCGGTTGTGAATAAGGCATGCGAACCTTGGCTACTCGACGGCGAACCCATCTATTGCTTACGGGGTGCGCGGTACGAAAATCTCAAAGACGAAGTCCTGCACCTGGCTCGATGCCCGGACTGCGGAGGGATGGGTATTCGCGACGACGAACCCATGGTCGAATCGGATTGCATTCGCTGTGTGTCCTGCGGCCATGAATTCGACGCCCACCTGGAAATGATGGAGAGTTAGTGAAAAAGATTACCTTTAGCGCCGACGAGAACCTGATCGAAGCAGCCCGCCGTCGTGCCGTGGAAGAGCACACGACCTTAAACGAGCAATTTCGGTTGTGGCTCAGGAACTACGTCGGGCGGGAACAGCAGGTGGCCCGGGCCATGCGAACCATCCGTGAACTGCAAGGCACGCTGTTTACCGGAGGGCGCAAGTTCACGCGGGATGAAATGAATGAGCGTTGAAAGTTTGATCGACTTGAAGGCCTGACCGTCACAAACCCTTTCAGGACGTGAGCCGATCCACGGCGATACGTAGGGACAACCCCCCGTGGTTGTCCGTGCTGAGGCGTAGCCCCCGACATGTTTTAGGCGGCAGGTCTTTCCACCCGGACGGTCACGATATCCGTGTCATAGTATTGCTGGTGGCGGACCGAGGACGCGAGGTGCCGCAACAGCCGGAGCGACACTTCCTGCTCGATCTCGACTAAATCCCTCGTGGTCCGCGCGCCGAGCAGCGCGATCCGGTCCTGAAGGTTTTCATCGCCGGTGGCGGCAATGAACTCGAGGTGCGCCCCGCCGTTTTCCTCGTACGCAACCAACAGCAGGCGCCGTTGCCCACGCTCTTCTTCGCTCTTATCCTGGACGAGTGTCAGCAAAGCCTCCTCGCCGACGGCGTCGAGGCGGTCGGCCATCGCCGTGTCCCACCCGACGCGGGCTGCGAATGCACGGAGAAACTCGCTGATCTTCGGCAGAGCCGAAATGTCGAACTCCACCTCGACCCGGCTGCGGCGGGAGTCCGTCAACTCGACGAACAGGGTCATGAGAATCGCCGCGAGCCCGCCCGCCGTCATACCGTTGCGGAGCAGCCCGCCGGCGAACTCCGAGAAGTACTCGGGGAAGATCACGCCGTTCTGGAAGCCGACTCCGACCCAGAACGCGACACCGGCGATCAAGCCCTTACGATAATCCATCCCGTCATGGAAGACCACCTTCATGCCGACGACGAAGAGCATTGCCAGCAACACGGTGAGATAGGCTGCGGCGACCGGGCCCGGTATTGCCAGGACCACGGCGAGCGCCTTGGGAAGGAACGCCAGAGCGAGGAACACCGCGCCGACGGCAATGCCGACGCTACGGGCGCCGACCCCGGTGAGTTCGGCTATGGATATACTGCTGGAATAGGTCGTATTCGGCACCGTGCCCGCGAGACCGGACAGCAGATTGCCCACTCCGTCCGCGGCTACGGCACCCTGCACCGCCCGGAAATCCACCGCCCGGGGCTGGCGCCAGGAGACGTGCTGAATGGCGACGGCGTCGCCGACTGTTTCGATGGCTCCGACCAGGGTCACGAAGACGAACGCCGGAAGAAGCGCCCAGAAAACCGGACCGAAGTTAAGATCAAAGCCCGGCCATGCGCCCTTCGGCAGACCGATCCATGACGCGTCGGCGACGAGGCCCACGTCGTAGAGACCGAAAAACCCGGCGACCACCGAGCCGGTGACGACGCCGATAACCGGCGCCCAGAGGCGCAGCGTTCCCGTGGCTTTCAGGCCGATGCCGATGATGACGAGTAGGGTCACGAGAGCGCTCAGCGGTGCGGCCGGTGCCGGGGTCCCGTCCGGCACGTCCTTGAGCATGCCGAAGACGATCGGCATCACCGTTACCGCGATCAGCATGAGCACCGTGCCCGCGACGGCCGGCGTCAGGATACGACGAAACAGCGAGAGCCGCGCGGAAAGCGCGAACTGGAAGAGCGAGGAGATGACCACCAGGGTGGCCAGCATCGCCGGACCGCCCTCGGCGATCGCCGCGACACAGACCGCGATGAAGGCGCCGGAGGTGCCCATCAGGAGGACATACCCCGCGCCGATCCGGCCGAACCGGACCACTTGCAATATCGTGGTCACACCGCTGACCAGGATCGCGGCAAACACGGCCCATGACAGGAAGTCTTCAGTCCCGCCAGCGGCCCGGATCACGATCGCCGGGGTCAGGACGATGCCGGCTATAGTAAGAACGGCGAGCTGCAGCCCGAGCCCGAAGGCGAGCGCCAGCGGCGGTGTTTCATCGGGCTGGTAGCGAATGCCCGTGCGCAGGCCAGGGTCGGTGGCAGTCATGCCGTCTCTCCTCGTTGACGTTGACAATTTCTGTCTTTTCCTTCCCCTCCTTTGTAAGGAGGGGTGAGGGGAGGTAGAGCCTGGGTCGGGGTGAGCAGTCCGCGTGTACTGGTCGGTGTTGTTGCCCCTTGGGTATGCGACTCTACCCCACCTGACCTCCCCTTACAAAGGGGAGGAACAAGATGGCCCTTCTTGTGGTCAGTCCCTTCATGCTGTCAACGAATGAGTAAACATCTACAATCCCCGACCTGATCGGGGATCCAGCGTCTTTGCTTTTTGTCTGTTTCGTCGCGCAACTCAGGCCGTCAACAAATGAGTGCACACATCAACTTTGAATAAAAAAGGCCTCTGGATCAAATAGTCCAGAGGCCTTTATTGGTGGAGGTGGCGGGGTTTGAACCCGCGTCCGAAGATATTCAGCACAACGGTCCTACGTGTGTAGCCAATGTTTTAGAATTCGCAACCGCCCACGCCCACTGACCGGCTTAGAGCGTTCGCTAGCCCAGAAAAGTCTCATCCGCCGTTGCTGAGCACCAACATTGGACCAGCCTGCTGAAGTAGCGCCTCATCCATGCCCGCAGACAGAGAATGGGGAGACGTCGCAGTCAATTAAGCTGCGAGAGCCAAGTCTTGGTTGGCAATTATTAGTTTCCCGAAGGTTTAACGAGACTCCGAGAGCTCGACACGCACCGTTGACCTCCTGATCCCCGTCGAAGCCATTCACCCCCTTTGTGTAGAGTTGACATATCTCTTATGTGTGTTCCTTACTATAGCCCAACCTTGCTTCGATTACTAGGTGAAGAACGTGATGAAAAAGCAGAAAAGCCATCCTGATATATAGGAGGAAGGCGAAGCGATGACAAGGGACGACGAGAGTGGACAGAGCGTGGCCGAAGAGCAGGTGCGGCACGACCCGGTGCGCGGTCTTCAGAGATCACCGGCCTCCAGTAGGATTGGACATGTAGTGCTCACGCGGTGCCGACTCTTTCGAAAACCGGGCCGAAGACGAAAAAGTTTCTGCCCTCAGCCGGTCCCTGCGGGGCGGTAAGCGGTGGACCAGAATCCAGTGGACCCGTGCATGCACGTAAGACGGCTCGCAGTATTGACTTCCGAAATTTTCCGAGCAAAATACCGACATCCTGATGGATAAGGTGGATACGAAGAAGCATGGCTATGTCAGCGACTGATACACCAATGGACTCGCTCGAAATTGATAAGCATATCGACAAACAGATTACTGAATTTCGCCGCCAGCTTATTGGGCTGACGCTACGCAATCCTCTGCTGTCTTGTCCACACGGCCCAAACGTTCGTTCTCAGATACGTGTTGTTGATGAACTGCCTGACGCTGTGTTTGCGCATCTTGACCAGGGCGATGCGTTCCAAATAGTTCCCCTCCCAAAGCCACGAGACGCTCCCGATGACGAAGACGATGAAGAGTTCGGGAAGACGTTTGCGGACTACAAGGCTCACAGCCTGATTTACCAACAGGCCAGCAAGCAACTCGAACTATCAAATCAAGCCAGCGCGCTCGGCGACAGACTTGAACGCGAGGCACGCGATCATGTTCGGCTCTTATTGGGAAGAGGCAAATGGGAGCCCGAGCAAGGTCTGTCGCCCGAGGACTTGGCGCGCCGTCATGGTATCGAACCATCTTTCGATTTGCCGTTGTCGGGAGGGGGAACACATATCGAGAGGCACCACGATGATGCTCTTCAGTCGTTGCTTCATGAGGAAGACTTGACGACACGGCTCAGGCTGCTCCGCGAGCGTGCCCAGTCGGATCTCCGCGATCGTGGTGTGAACACACTGTTTGCCGCGTTTGGATTTCTCGAATGGTACGAGGACAGCGTAGCCAACATCCCTCTCTTAGCGCCACTGATCCTCGTACCGGTAGAACTCGCACGGGTGTCCCGCAATAACCGCCGGACCTACGAGCTTCGCGCAACCGGTGCGGAGCCCATAAGAAACGCGGCCATGGCTGAAGACTTGAGGCGAAGATTCGATCTGCAACTTCCCGATCTGGATTCCGACGATACCCCGGAGAGCTATCTTGCGAAGATGGAGCACATTCTTAGTTACGATCGGCGTTGGCGCATTCGCCGTTTCGTGACAATCCAAATCTTCTCGGATGCCAAGCTGGCTATCTATGCTGATCTCGACCAAAACATGTGGGCAGATACCGCCGCATTGGCGCGGCACCATGGGGTCCGCCAGTTGCTGTCCGAGACTGGTGTCGTCGACGTTCCCTATGCGGATGACCACGATATCGACGGAGACAAAGCCGCGATGAGTTTGCCAACGTTGATCTGCGATGCCGATTCATCTCAGCACAGCGCCATCGTAGATGCTCTGCAAGATGGCAACCTGACCATTTATGGGCCACCCGGCACCGGAAAATCGCAAACGATCACCAATCTTATCGCCGCAGCGTTGGATGCGGGAAAGACGGTGCTGTTCGTAGCGGAGAAACTGACTGCACTTGACGTCGTCCATAAGCGCCTATGTGAAACGGGACTTGATCAATATTGCTTCGTTTTGCATTCGCGCGGAATTCGCGGAGAGGCCGTTCGTGAGGCATTGCGTCAGCGCGTTGATTCCACGCCTCCAGATTTTGACCTGCCAACATACGAGAATCTCAAGACGGAATGGGAAGTCCAACGAGATGCTCTCAAGCTGTATGCGTCGGTTATGGGAGATCGTCTGGGCGCACTTCGACTCACGGTTCATGAAGTCCTATGGGAAGAGATTCGTCTACGAGAAAAGGGTAGGACTTTGCCGTCTTCTGTCGCAACGGTCAGGCTGCCGGAATCGGCTGTTCTTGCGCAGACGGCAAATGGTCTGCAAGAGACAAAGAGGCGGATCCGCGATCTAACATCAGCCCATAAGGCGCTGGGCGACCCTGGCGCTCGGCCATGGCGCGGGATTAGTGGGCACGAACTTGGTCCAAGCGAAGTCGACCCCACCCTTCATCGTCTGGACACTTGGCGGGCCGCAATAGGCGATGTTGCAGCAAGGGCGGCGTGCTTTTCGGACATTATTGATCCGATGACCCTTGACGGTATCGCACAAGTCGAACGCGCAATGGCGCTTCTGGCGGACAACCCAAAGTTAAGCAACAAGTACGATCTTGAGGTGTTGGCTTCCGAGAATATTCGGCGCGTAGTGATTGCCGCCAATAACGCCGCGATAAGAGCTTCGCAGCATGCCCGAACTATTAGCGAAAGCTTCCACCTCGATCTTGCCTGTTTGCCGCTCGCTGACGATATTCGGGCGATTGTGGCTGATGCATCTGTGCTGGATTGCGCACAACTCATGGCGAGTGAACTCGCCGGCGTCGCTAAAACGGAACACCTCAGGGCCGACACTATCGTTCGCGGGCACAAGGCTCTTAAGACTCTGTGCCATCTGTTCGACATTGACGAGCCTATACCCGGAATGGTGCAAACGATCGGACAAGCTGCGCAAGTCATAAAGCAAACACCTCGTACGATTTTGCTAGCAAGAAGGGACGATTGGGTCGAAAAGCGGGTCCACGTGCGTTTAAAGAACCTGCATGCCTTAGTCGAGGAAGTCCGCCGTAATCACGCAGCACTTGAGAAAAAGTTCAACATGAAGGCCCTTCCGCCTGCCGCTGAACTTCGAGAGGCTAGTCGCAGGCTTGAAACGTCGCGCATGCCAACTTGGTTGTCAGCAGCAACACGCAACGCCGTTAGGCTGTATAGAAGCATCGAACGAGAACGCGTCAAGGCAGACGCCAAAGTAATGGCCGCTGATTTCATGCATTTAGCCGCTCACGAGGATGAAGTCGTGGCTCTGCAGGAGAATGCGGAAGGGAAGGCTCTGTTTGGTACACTCTGGCAGGGCTTGGAAACCGATTTTCGGGAAGCCTTGGAGGTAGCTGGCTGGGCCGAAACAGTAGCAGCGGATTTCCCGGGTATCGGGGCTGGCCGTGCACAGGTCCGGGATACAATTTTCCGCCGTGACATGGACATTCTTGAGGAAATCGTCAATGTAACGACCGGTCTCGAAGATTTCTTTAGCGGAGGCTATGTCACGGCCGATGGTGCGCCTAGCGTTGATTCTGATGTGTTGTCCGGACGCGCTGGGCAAATCGATGATCTCGCTGTCCGGTTTGAGCGAACTGGCTTGCAGAAAGATCTGCCGCTAAGCGCATTGAACGAGATTGCAGACCTGATTGATCGTTACTGTCAGGATCACGAGGCCGCTGGGGTCCTTCCAGTTCCCCGATTGGACGAGGACAGACTCGAGGACGATGAATCGATAGCTGCCCTTGTCAACTTGTGTCATGCTATCGAAGAAAATACGTTGGGTGCGGCTACTTGGCGTGCAGCTATCAAGGCGAACGCCGAGACACCTGGAGATTGGATCGAAAATATACGAAAAGCGGCTGATGACGAAAAACGCGCATGGCAGGATTGGGCCGTCCCGCTGAAAATCGATGAAATCGCTTTCTTCGATGGCGTCAAACGAAAAGCTGCTTCGCTAGCAGCTTTGAAACAGCGATCTGAAGAATGCTGGAAGGGCGGGAACACAATTCTCGCATGGTGTCGCTATCGACGCATTCGGGAAGAGATTTTTCACAGTATAGCCAAGCTTGTACTGGAAGCCTTTGAGCAAAACAAGATCGACATCGGGCAGTTGTCCGACGTATTTGAACTGACTCTGTACCGTTCCCTAGCGTCGATTGTTTTTCGAAATCACCCCATTCTTCAAAAAGTCACCGGCGAACAACTTCGTGACCATAAGAAATCCTTCCGAGACATCGAAGAGAAACTTCAGAAACTTGAATGCTCTCGTATTTCCCACGAACTTCATCGCCGATCGGTCGAGCGCGGCATATCGGTGGGACCGCCTAAAGTGCTTACAGAAAGGGCACTCATCAACCATCAACTTGGCTTAAGGCGTGCTAGCGTATCGCCCCGTGAACTGATGATACGCTCGGGCAAGGCTCTGCGCCAGCTTAAACCGTGTTTCATGATGTCGCCGACGACTGTCGCCGAGCTTCTGCCCAAGGAAGCTAAACTGTTCGATCTCGTCGTGATTGATGAGGCCTCGCAGATGCTCCCGGCGGACGCCCTAGGTGCTGTCGCCCGTGCTAAAAACGCTGTTATCGTCGGCGATCCTCAACAGCTTCCGCCGACGACCTTCTTTCACGGTGGTCGGACCACAGGGGCTTACGACGATGACGACGGGCTCGCGGCAGCCTCCGAATCGATTCTCGATCTTGCGATGTCTGCATGGCGTCCACATCGCTATCTGCGTTGGCATTATCGTTCCCGCCATAGCAAGTTGATCCAGTTCTCAAATGCGAAATTCTACGATAATCAGATGATTGTGTTCCCCGGTCCCGATGAAGAAAAAGCCGAAGGCGGGGTCAATTTTCGATATGTAGAGAACGGAGTTTATAGAGAAGACAGAACCAATGACCTCGAGGCGGACAACATTGCCAAGGCTGTGCTTCGTTTCGCAACAGACCGCGACAACTGGGAGCGCAGCCTCGCTATAGTTACCATGAACCTGCCACAACGTGACCTTCTAGATGAAATGCTGGACAGAGCGGCGTCTGAACACAAATCGCTCTCCGACTACATCCGCCGCTGGGAAAACACACTCGAACCGTTTGCCGTAAAGAATCTGGAAAGCGTCCAAGGCGATGAACGAGACGTTATCTTTATTTCTGCCGTTTACGGCCCTCGCACCGTGGGTGGCCCCGTATCGCAGACATTTGGTCCGATAACGCAGCAGGGCGGCGAAAGACGTCTGAACGTGCTGTTTACACGAGCCCGTTGGCGTATCGACGTCTTTTCTTCGATGCGCGCGAACGATATTCAGCGCCGTCCAGGGCAAAGCCGCGGCGTAGAAATCTTGCGGGACTATTTGGAATACGCGGCGACCGGCCGCGTCGAGGCCGGCGTTTCTGCGGGTCCCCTGACTGAGAGCCCCTTTGAGCAGCACGTCAAAGAAAAGCTGGAGGCAGCAGGATACGAGGTCACGCCGCAGGTTGGTGTTGCCAGCTACCGCATAGACCTTGGCGTCAAACACGCCGACTACCCCCACGGTTTTCTGCTGGGCATCGAATGCGATGGCGCAACTTACCATTCCGCCAAATCAGTCCGAGACCGAGACCGGTTGCGCGAGATCGTTCTGCGCGGCCTCGGGTGGGATATTTATCGCATTTGGTCGACCGATTGGTTCAGCGACGCCGACAAGGAGATGCGAAAACTGCTCGACTATCTGCGTGCGCGGTTGGCAAATGTCGATAAAAAAAATGAACCCGAAGACTTGGACATGGCGGGGGCTGTCGTCGGCATGGACGAGCGCATGCAGGATGTTGAGGCACCATCGGACGAACAGGTCGCAAATACGGCTCAGAGCGCGGACGAAGGTGATCTGCCTCTCGACCTCGACTTTGTCGAGGTCGGCGACACAATCTTATATCGTCGCAATATGGACGGGTCAGAAGTGCGAAAGGTCGTCATCGTCAACGGAGCCGACGACCCGGACAAAGGCGTGATCAATGACGCCAAACCATTGGCCCGGGCAGTGCTTGGAAGAAATCGTGGCGAAACGGTCACGGTCCGTCAGGCAAATGTTCATCCTGTCGAGGTCGTCATTGAACAGATCATCAAAGGTGCGACGACCGATGGCGATAAAGTGTCCCACACTATACAAACTCACTTTTCTTTCGACGATAACGGATGGCTTCCATATCCTATTTGGCGTGGCAACTCACCGGATCCGAGAGTCATAACGACTGCGGAACTTTCGGAGGTACTGAAAGGCATTATTGAAGCGGAAGGACCGGTCATCACTGAGCGCCTCTATCGTGCATACATTCGTGCGAGCAACTTACAGAGAGCCGGTCGTCAAGTCAGAAAGATTCTGAATAAGGCACTCAGAGATCTCGAACGTCGGGATATCGTAGCCGTCGCCAAACGGAGCGATGACTCCGGTTATACTGGTGCGACAATCCGCCTGGCAGGTCGTCCAGAGATTGTTCTTCGAGATCGCGGTGACCGGGACTTTAGCGAGATTCCGCTTGACGAATTGGCCCAAGCCTATCGACAGATCCGCTCCGAAAGTAACACAGACGACGAGGATTCGATTCGTCGTGAGGTATTGACGCGTTACAGCCTCTCACGAATGACCGCGAACGTTCGAGAACGGCTAGATGAAGCTGTGCAGAGAATATAGAAAATAGAAAAGCCTGCATTGCAAATACCCCCCAATTTATGTCTGGATGAAAGTCAAAGCACCACTTAACAACCGGCAAACGGGCATTAAACAGGCATTCACTCTGTGCGAAGACAAAGGGATCCCCCGTTTGTCCTCCCCAACCTGGTATTCCGCGCTTCACTTGGAATGACCATGATAGTGCGGTTAGTCCCGCGCTCCGGCAACGAATAAGTGAACAGAGACCGGGCTGACAGAAACGTCCCGCTACGGATGGTGAAAAGAAGGATACATTTAGACCACTTTTAGATCTATTTAGAATATATTTAGATATATTTTAGATACTTTTTAGCGCTGTTTTGCTGCTTTTTGTCATCTTTGTTTGTGTTCGGTCATTCGTTGAACATGTCCGGTAGGGACCAACGATTGTTGGTCCCTACTTCAATCGGTTTGCCACTTACCTGTTTCCCACCCTCACCTTAATCCTCTCCCATCAAGGGAGAGGAGAAATAGCCTCGTACGTCAGGTTAGGAAAGCGTAACCTGACTGCTTCGCTGAGAAGAAAGCGCCATGAGATGGCGCGGCTACAAAGGCAAAAGATACTGGAACCTCGTATATCGCCAGGATCCCCGAGCAGGTCGGGGACAAGCGTCGAGGATGACAGCAGGAGAAAAGCAGATTCTTCGCTTCGCTCAGAATGACCAGTGGCAGGAATGGGTAGTGGTCATGCAAAGCCGGGTCGTGCTACAAGAAGGGCCTTCGGGAGTTCCTTTCACGAAAAGGAGGAGTGTATGGCGTGGGTGTATTTGTTTGTCGCTGGTGGGTTTGAGATTGTCTGGGCGACCGGGCTCAAATATTCGGATGGGTTTACGCGGTTGTGGCCAAGTGTGGGGACGGTCGCGGCGATGAGCGTGAGTATGGTGTGTCTGGCGTTGGCTGCACGAGCGATACCGATTGGGACGGCTTATGCCATCTGGACCGGTATTGGCGCCGTGGGTATGGCTATTGTAGGCATTGTTCTGTTTAGTGAGCCGCGCGATGTTGCCCGGTTGTTTTTTATCTTTTTGATTATTGCAGGAATTGTGGGGTTGAAATTGGCTACGCCCAGCTAGCCTGAATGTCGGGTTACGCCTGCGGCTAACCCGACCTACGGGGCTCTAAACAGTCCCCCTGATAAGGGGGAATGAGGGGGTTGGGTGTCGAACAAGACAAACCCCCCGTGCCCCCCTTATCAGGGGGGGCTCAGAAGTGGATTGTCGGATTACGCCTGCGGCTAATCCGACCTACGGGATTCACCACCCTCACCTATCTCCTCTCCCGTCAAGGGAGAGGAGATACAGGGAGAGGAGATACGCGTTAAATCGAGAATTGAAAAACGGGTTGGTTCCCGATCGTTTCGGCGAGGATGCCTTTTTGTTTCAGCGCGGCGAGCACGTCATGGGTCGTGCTTGTAAAGTCTTCGGGACCGGTAAAGGAGAGATCGGCTTCGATGGGGGAGGGTGTCGTCTCCTGACTCATGTAGACCGTGAGTACCGGGGCGGGATGTACCAACGTGCGGATCGCTTCGACGACCTGATCCGCCGGCAGGTTGAACGAGTTCGTGGTTGAAATCAGCAGGACCCCCGTATCGATGAACAGCCGGGCCACCTCGCCGTAGCGACGAATCATTTCCCGGCCATCCCCTTCCTGCAAATCCGCATCGAGCCCACGGCGAAGGTTTTCCGGGTCCAGCATATAGACGTGCCGGCCTTCGGCCACGAGCATGGATTCCACTTTTTTGGCCAGGAAGGTTTTTCCCGTGGTATCGGGACCGATGAGGAGGACCAGGGCCGCACGGTGGCCATAGTGCTTGGCGCGATCCGCCAGGGTGACGTCACCCTGGACCCAGGCAAAATCCCGTTGCCGGGCCTCGACCCGAAGGGTCTCTTCACGATCCGGAACCATCTCGGTGATGATGCCGCCCCCGGACACGTCGTAGCCATCGACCAGGACAAAGCGCCCCGTGGTCTCAAAGTCGGTATACAGGTCAAAGGCGAGCGGGGCTTTGGCTTGGATGGTGACATCCGCCACTTCGTTTCGCTTCACGACCACGTTGGTTTGTTGCTGATCCAACGAGAGGTTATTGGCGTCCACGATGCGATGAATTGCCGCCACGCGGCATTCGACTTCGTGTGTGGCTAACCGAACCAGATAGGATTTTTCCATTTCCAGGGGCCGGCGTCCGAGCCAGAACAGGTTGGCGCGAAAGGTCGTGGAGACGAGAGGCAGGGAAGACTCGTGACTGAGGATCTCCCCGCGCTCGACAAAAATCTGTTCGTCCAGGGTAATCCCCACGGCTTGCCCGGCCTGGGCTTGCGTCGGCGGTGCTTCGACGTTAAACGCTTCGAGCGTTTGCACGACCGCGCTTTTATTCGACGGCGAAAAAATCAATTGGTCGCCTACTTTGAGGCGTCCGGACGTGAGGCGTCCCGCCAGGATGCGGCGTGCATCGAATTTGTAGACGTCTTGAAGGGGAAACCGCAGGGGTTGTTCGGTCGGTTCGGATTCCGATGAAAATTGCGCCAGCGATTCCAGAACCGTGGGGCCGGTGTGCCATGCCATGTGAGGACTGGGCGTCGCGATGTTGTCACCGCGTTTGGCGCTGGCGGGGATCACGAATTGGGGAGTGACGTCGAGTTGAGACAGGAACGCGCGATACTCTTTTTCAATGAGCGTAAACGTGTCCTGCCGGTAGTCCACGAGGTCCATTTTGTTCACGACCACGGTGACTTGTTTCACGCCCAACATCGAGAGCAACAGTCCGTGCCGTTTGGATTGATCCCTGACTCCTTCCAACGCATCGATCAGCAGTAAGGCGGCTTCGGCACGCGCCGCACCGGAGACCATGTTTTTCAGGAATTCCTTATGCCCGGGCGCGTCGATGATGATGTATTGACGTCCGGCCCATTGGAAAAAGGTGCGAGCGGTATCGATCGTCACGCCCTGCTGCTGTTCTTCCAAAAAGGCATCGAACAGGAAGGCGTATTCAAACTCTTTGCCCTGTTGTTTGCAGATGGCCTGAATTTTTTCGATCTTGCCTTCCTGCAAGGTGCCCGTGTCCGCGTACAAGCGCCCCAACAAGGTCGACTTGCCGTGATCCACGCTGCCGACGATGACGATGTTCATGCGGTCACGGATATCGACGGTCGCCGGGGTTTTGGTCTTACATGTAGCCATCTTTTCGGAGGACCTCCATGCCTCGGCCTTCATCTTGCGCGCGGCCGGCGCGTTCGGCCACGTTCGTGGCGCGCAGTTCTGTAATGATTTCATCGACCGTGGAGGCGGTGGATTTGATGGGCAAGGTACAGGGCGCGCACCCCAGGCTCCGGTAGCGTGTGCCGTCGCCCCTGTCGAGGTACAAGTCCATAAAGGGAATGTTTTCGAGCTTGATATATTCCCAAATGTTGATCTCCGTCCAGTCCAGCAGGGGGTGAATCCGGATGTGGGTGTCGGGCGGAAACGAGGTTTTAAATTGATCCCACAGCTCCGGGGGCTGGTCTCGAAAATCCCAATCGTTGTTCTTGTCGCGAGGGGAGAAATACCGTTCCTTGGCGCGTGTACTTTCTTCATCCGCACGGACGCCCAGGATGATGCCCGTGTACCCTTTTTCTTCCAGGAGGAGTTTGAGCCCGTTGGTTTTGAGGGCGGTGCAGCATTCGATCCGGCCTCGCTCATGATTCATCCCATCGGCCAGGGCTTTCTTGTTCTGCCCGACCACCAGGTTGAGGCGCCATTCACGTGCCAGTCGATCCCGATATTCGATCATGGCGGGGATTTTGTAACTGGTATCGACGTGCAGGAGCGGAAACGGGACGTGTCCGAAGAAAGCTTTCCGGGCCAACCATAAGAGCACCGTGGAATCTTTCCCCATGGACCAGAGCATCCCCAGGTGATCGAAGTGTTTATAGGCCTCACGCAGGATATAGACGCTTTGGTCTTCCAGTTGTCGAATATGTCTCATGCGTGAACGACCTTTTGCTGACTTTCTGTCATCCCCGACGTCCTTAATCGGGGATCCAGGGATTTTCTTTGTTCCTTTCCTCCTTCTGTCATCCTCGACGCTTGTCCCCGACTTGATCGGGGATCCAGGCGATATACAGGATCCAGGGTCTTTTCTTTTTCCTTTGTTCGTGACGAGAAAGACACTGGATTCCCGCTTTCGCGGGAATGACAGAGGGGAGGGGAAAGCGGAAATTGTAAATATTTACGCATTCGTCGACAGAGTAGCGATGAGGGGCCGCCATGCGCGGGCCTTTTTCTCTCGTTCCCTCCCCTTTGTAAGGGGAGGCCAGGTGGGGTAGAGTCGTCCTGAAGCGGTTGCCCTGGGAGGAGACGCCCTGTGCGGGTCTTCCTTCCAGGCAATCCCTCTACCTCCCCTTCGCCCCTCCTTACAAAGGAGGGGAAGGGAAAGGCAGAAATGAAGGAGGGTCGAAGATGTCTCATACGTGAACGACCTTGTGTTCCGGTGTCGTTGAGGCTTGTCCTGAGCCTTGCGGGCTCGCCGGGGGGGAGGCGAGGGCCGCCAGCTTTTTTGCAGCCGCCCCGGATTCCAGTGCTTTTTGTGCCAACGGCACGCCTTCGGCGATGGAGTGAGCCTGCCCCGCGGCATAGAGGAACATGGCGGCGTTGTAGAGAATCCAATCGCGGAATCGTGCTTGCCCTGAACCTGGGAAGATTTGGGTGTGCAAGACCTGCCGAATCAGGGCCGCTTCCTGGACCGGGAGTTCTTTTGGAGAAGCCTGTCCTGAGCCCTGTCGAAGGGCCTGTCCTGAATCCTGTCGAAGGAACTGGGAGGGAATGGCCATGTGTTGGAAGGAGCCCAGGGGAAGCTGGACGTCCGGGGGTTTGAGGGTAAAGGGGGTCACACGGTTGTTACGCAGTTCCCGCATGATCGTCGGGATCGCTATCGACAGTTCGGGAAATCCTTCCATCCCCTGAAAAACCATGAGCCGGTGTCCACCGAGCACGTTCACCGCTTCCGGCATCTTTTCAAGATACGGCGGATGGGCCACGCCCACCACTTGCGAGTGCGCTCGCGTGGGATTGAGCAGCCGGGCGACCTGATGGAACAGGTTTTGGGCTCCCAGTTGTTCGCGCAACGCCAGTAACTTTGCCAGGGGGGGGTGATACAACGCGATGTCCATGTACGCGAATCCGTTCCGTTGCAGGCTTGCAAGCAGGTCTTGTCCTTGCAACGTGGCGGGGACGCCCAGTTGCCCCAATATCCGGGGAAGGTCGGAGGACGCCGTGGGATTGTCCATGCCGTGAAACAGGATGGTGGCCCCGGCGGATGCGGCGACGATGGCTGCGGGAAGGCACCCGTGCTGCGTATTGTGTTTTTCGGCATAGACCGGCACGTCGACCACGTTGAGGCCGGCCGGAACGCTGATGGGGGGAACGTAGCTGCGCGTGACGGCGGTGAACGAGGCCAGTTCCGTCACGCCTTCCAGTTTAATCCGCATGGCCATCAAAAAGGCCCCGGCCTGATAGGGGGTCGCGTTGCCTTCGATCAGATCCTGGGCGGCCTGTTTGGCTTCTCCCCACGAGAGGTCTTTAGCCCCCCGTTGTCCTTTTCCGATTTTGGTGATGAGTTGGTGCATCAGCAGTTTCTACGGTCGATAAAACTCACGGTTGAATTCCAATGGTGTCGTTTGCAAAAAGGTGCTTTTTCGGGGAGATGGTTACTGATGAAGCCCACATTCGGTTTTTTCAAGACTCTGCCATCGCCCGGACCGTGGATCGTCGCCCGGCTGAACGGGCGAGGTGCAGTGTGTGCATCCGATGCTGGGATAGTGTTGGTCATGGAGGACGTTGTAGGGCACGTCATGCGTTTTGATGTAGGTCCAGACCTCATCGTTGGTCCAGGCCGCCAGGGGATTGAACTTGACGAGACCAAACGTGGCGTCCCATTCAACCAGCCCAGCGGTTGCGCGCGTCGGTGACTGGTCGCGGCGAATGCCGGTCACCCATGCGGAGTAGTTCTTCAAAATCCTGGTCAACGGATCGACTTTCCGAATCCGGCAGCACTGATCCGGTTGCCGGACCCACAACTGCTCTCCAAACTCTTTCGCTTGCTCTATGGGTGTCAGAGCCGGCACGACCTGAATGACCTGCTCTTCCGGGACCTTGTACCGGGCGATCAGGCGGTCACGCACGGCGTGGGTTTCGGGAAAGAGGAAATCCGTGTCCAGATAAAAGAGTGAGGCTTGAGGATTGATGCGGTGCATCATGTCCCAAAGCACCATGTCCTCCGCACCGAAACTGCACGCCAACGCCACCTTGGGGAAAAACCGTTCCAACGCATAAGCCAGGACCTCTTGAGGCGAACTGGCCGCAAACCGTTGGTTCAGTTCTTGAAGGGTCTCTGCTGAAAAGTTTTCTTGCACGGTTTCTGTCACGGGTGGCTCCTGACTACTTTGTCATTCCTGTATGTGTTCACTCATTCGTTGACAATTTCTGTCTTTTCCTTCCCCTCCTTTGTAAGGAGGGGTGAGGGGAGGTAGAGGCATTTGTCGTCATCCGACGAGCGGGCTCTACCCCACCTGACCTCCCCTTACAAAGGGGAGGGAAAACTGCGACTCTACCCCACCCGCATTCCCTCTTCGGAAATGCGCCCCCTTACAAAGGGGAGGGAAAGAACCCGGTAGCCCCTGCTCAGGATGACCAACTGGGTCGTTGCCTAGGCCTCCACCTTTTCCACCAGCACCTTGAAATGTTGTTCATCGGCTTCCAACGGATCCTCGCCGAGTACCTTGTGTCCATCGTTGCGAAGACTCATGGGCACGTTTTTAATGGGGTCTCCGGCATCCAGCCAGACTTCCAATCGTTCACCGTCGTCCATCATTTCGAGTTTCAACTTGGTCTTGACGTAATTCAGCGGGCACATGACTCCTCGAAGATCAAGCACGGTCACGTCCTGAACGGGTTCGCTTTGAGCCGCGGTCGGGGCCGGTTCCGTTGCGGCCGGACTCTCTTCAGCGGCTCCGAGTTTGAGGTCCTGGTCGATGGCTTCGGTCAGTTTCCGGCAGAGTTCCACGAACCCTTTGGCAAAGGTCATTTTCTGGTTGGTGAATTCAGCGGAATTGTCTTTGGTGCCCAGGTCGCTGATTGTCCGGGCCATACCGCGATACGTTTGAGGAATGAGCCCGTTTTGCCGGGCGGCGAACTGATCGAATTCCGCCAGCGTGTCGGCGTCGGTGTTCGGATCGATGCCCTCGGTCACGAGCAGGGCCTTGGCTCCGGCCACCACGGCGCGATAGGCCTTGTTGATGGCCATGGCAAATTGATGTTTCTCGGCCAGAATGCGGGCCTGGTACAGTTCCTGCTCGGCTTCCAGGATCCGGTTGTCGATCATCTCTATGGCGCCGCCGGCACATTCACCGGGTCCGAGATCTTCGAGCGAAAATTTCTCTTCCGCTTCCCAGTCGAAGTAGTACGAGGGATCCTCGGCATAGGGCGGCAGAATGGAATGCCCGATCAGTTCTTCCTTGAGGGCGGGCTTGCCCGCTCGCTTGATAAAGGTGTGCAGGCTTTCGCCTTCCCGGCGGTCCCGTCGATACACGTCAAGCAAGTGCGAGATCGCGGAAGGGACGTTCTTAGCCGGGAGTTTGATCGTCATTTGTCCGACTTCTGCGGTCCCGTTGATCCGCCCTCCAAGATGAAGCTCATACACCGGGGCAATGTGGTCTCCGATACGTTTGCCTACCCCGTGCAGCCCGATGGTCGAGATATGATGTTGGGCGCACGAATTATGGCAACCGCTGATGTGGATCGTGGTCCCTTTCAAATCGTCGGGAACCTGTCCAGGCGGAAAGACTTCGGCCAAGGCACGGGCGACGCCCTTGGATGAGGTGATCCCGAGCCCGCAGGTATCGGTCCCCGGGCAGGCCACGATGTCTTCGGTTTTATTCGCCCCGGGTTGGCCCAACCCGTGAGCGTCCAATTCCTGATAGAAGGCTTCCACCTGTCCATCGGCAATCCAACGAACAATCAAATTCTGACCGATCGTGGTGCGAACGTTGCCATTGGAATAACGTTCGGCCAGATCAGCCACCACCAGCATTTGCTCGGCGGTAATATCGCCCGTCGGCAGCCTGAGGACGGCGGCGGAAAATCCTTCCTGCCGTTGTTTCACCACGTTGGTGCGTCGCCACGTTGCGAACGAAGAGGCCGGAGACCCGTCCGGGTGGCCGCCATTGCCGTTTGTCCCATGCTTCGCCGGCATAATCAGAGGAGCCGGATCGGCATGCGGGAGAAGTTTCAACGGTGGATGAGCAGGTTTGGCGCCGAACATGTCTTCATAGGCGGTTTCCCACCGGCGTCGAAATTCTTCAAATCCCAGTTTCTCGATCACGAACTTCATGCGGGCTTTGCTGCGGTTCTTGCGATTCCCGAGATTGTCGAAGACTTTAATCACGGCTTCGATGGACGGAATCAGTTCATCCATGGGTACGAATTCCCGAAGAAGACGCGCGATACGCGGGGCCGCCCCCAACCCGCCTCCGACCACCATGCGAAATCCGATCGTGCCGTCCTCGGTCTTCTTCGCCAACAAACCGACGTCGTGGATGGGCGTCATGGCGCAATCGTGATTGCAGCCGGAAAACGCAATTTTGAATTTTCGCGGCAGGCTCTGGTTGAGCGGATTGCGCAGCAGGTGTTGCGCCACGGTGTTCGCGTACGGGGTCACGTCAAAGATTTCACCCTGGCAGACACCGGCCAGGTGGCAAGCCGTGACGTTGCGGACCGTGTTGGCGCAGGCTTCACGAGTGGTGAGTCCCACTTCTTCGAGTTTGCGCATGACCGTGCTGATCTGCGGCAAGGGCACGAAGTGCAATTGAATATCCTGCCGGGTCGTGATGTGGCTGACTCCCGTGGCATAGGTCTCGGCCAGTTCGGCCACGCGGCGCACCTGGTTGGACGTCATCCCGCCAAAAGGAATTTTGATGCGCACCATTTGCACGTCCGGCTGCCGTTGTCCATAAATGCCGTATTGCAACCGGAACGGTTTGAACAGGTCTCCGGGGACGTCGCCGGCCTGTAGCCGTTTGACCTCATCTTCAAACGTTTCGATTTCCTCCTGAATCTCTTGAGGAATGGGAATGGTGTGAATCTCAGGGAACGTGGTGGAACGGCCCGTGTTCATGATGTGCCTCCGAATGAAATGGGGAATGTGCTCCCAACACCAGCTACGTTAAATGTGATACATCGGCGCTCGTTTTTGTTCAAGCTCCGTATATTGTTCGATCAGGGATTGCAGCGTGACCGAATTCAAAATCTCCCGCTCGGCCTGGTACACGCGATCCCATAACGTCGATAATAACGCCTCTCGATGGGGAGGCCGCAAGGCCTGCCCATTCGTACTGACCTCTCGTGTGTCCGGCTCGGCTTGGCCGTTCATCGTTTCGACAATGGCGGCCAAGGACACTTCCGCTGGGGGTTGTCGCAGCACGTATCCTCCTTGTGGCCCTCTGATACTGTCAACGATGCCGCCTTGCTTCAAGGCATGAAGCACTTGCTCAATAAAACGCGGAGGGATGGTTTGCCTTCGGGCAATCGTCCTGGCCTGAACCGGCCCTTCCCCGTATCGCAAGGCGAGATCCAGTGTCGCAAAAATCGCGTATGTCACTTTCAGCGGGATCTTGAGCATCTCAATTCATACATTTCCGATAGGAATTGTAGAATTATAGGATTTCGTCAACATCCTGTCAACACCATTTGGGACGGGTCCGCCCGCCACCGTCTCCCAAGTGGTCATTCCTGTATGTGTTCAGCCATTCGTTGACAATTTCCCCCTCACCCCAGCCCTCTCCCACTGTGGGGAGAGGGAGTAGATGAAATTTCCTTTCCCTTGATGGGAAGAGATGAACGCATTCCCTCTATCTCCTCTCCCTTGATGGGAGAGGATTAAGGTGAGGGTGGTTTAAGTTCAGGGTAGGTCGGATTAGCGTAGCGTAATCCGACAATCCCAGATGTTCCGTCCTGTCGGACCATTCAGTTTCTGACGGTCACGCAAGGCCTGATCTTCTCTAACGTTTTCGGCCCGATTCCCGGAATCTTCAGTAGGTCTTCGACGGACCGATAAGGCCTGCCGGCGGCGATTGTGGCAGCTTTAACCGGGCCGATACCGTGGAGTTGTTGGAGTTGTTCGGTCGATGCGGTGTTCACGTCGAAAGGGTCGTCGCAGGCGGTTCGTTTTGTTTTCAACTTCTCCCTGAATGCCTTCTGCTCCAGGTCTTTTTCTCGCTGGCGTTGGTGCATGGCGGAGAGGAGACGCGGATCGGTTTCTCCCCATATCCCGGCACGGTTCAACATGGCGACAGAGCGCATGTCCTGGAGTTCCTCGAGCACGGTCTCGCTCGGTGTGCCTTGAGGGTCCGGTCGGGTTTTGCCATGTATCCTGGCCAGTCCCTGCTCGACGAGGAGGTGTCCGAGATCACGACCGTCGTGGGTTTCGATAAAGGCATAGTAGCGGCCCATGGCCGAACGTCCCGGTGCGAAAGCGTAACCGGTATGAATAGTAAAGGGTCGGGCCAGAACCTGTTTGACGTAGGCGGCCGCCTGTTTGCCGAAGCGCACAACGGCACCGGGGTCTTCGAGGCCGAAATGGTATTGTTGCTCGCGGATTCTCTCCAATTCGGCATCGGTGCCGGCTGAGGTTTCCAGGCAATCCACGTAGTAGAGCCGCAGGTGCAGTTCCTTGCCGGCAGCCTTGACCTTGAAACTGTCGCCGTCGTTCAGGCCGGCCTCGATAAGCGTGGCGTGCTCGATGGTCTCAAGCTCGGCAGCCGGAAGTGCCGTTGCCAGACAGCATGAGAGGAACAGGACGGAAAACAGGTAGTGCTTCATAACGGTTGTGTTGTAGCGGTACGCCCCTCTTTTTGTTGTTCAGTGAAGAAAAGGAATATAAAAGGTAGTCTGTCTTATCCATCCCTGCAACTTCTCGACGGAGCCCGTACTGGCCCCTAGTGTCATATGGAGGGGCAGAGGAGAAAGACACTGGATCCTGTATATTGCCTGGATCCCCGATCAAGTCGGGGACAAGCGTCGAGGATGACAGAAAGGAGGCACAACGCACCCAGTTTGTCATCCTGAGCGAAGCGAAGGATCTGCTTTTCCGGGCGCTCAGTTGTTGCGGGGAGAGATTCCTCGCTAGGCCCTTCACTGCGTTCAGTGCAAGCTTCGGAATGACAATTATGTATGCTTTTTTCGATACACGGCTCAAGGTTCATTGGCGCGGATTCCCAATGTTTGTAATCGGGCAAAGAGGTTTCGGTCGCCATCTTTGATGGAGATTGGCGAGACGGCGAATTCCCGTCGATGCGGATAGTCTTTCCGGAGTTGGTCGAATGCCGCTGGATGCAGTGGTTCGGGAACGGCGAGCGCGTCTCGCATCCGCGCATGGTCTCCCGGAAGGTCGTAAAGGGTCGTGATCATTTCATGGGCCAGCGTTTGGAAATCCTTGCCGGTGGCGTCAAACGCGACGTGAGGAGAAGGCCCGGGTGCGAGGGGCGTGGGCAGATCCGGGGGAGGCGACCAACTCGGCTCGATTCTCCAAAAGCGACAACAGGCGTGATACATCATCACCGTCCCATTGATTTTTGCGTCGGAGGAGTACCCGGCAACGTGTGGTGTGCCGAGCGTCACGTGGTTCAGGAGATCCCGGTTAATGGAAGGTTCCCTTTCCCATACGTCCATGACCGCTCCTCCTATCGTCCTTCCGGTCAGAGCCTCGAGCAGGGCAGCATTATCCACGACTTCTCCGCGTGCGGTATTGATCAGAATGGAAGATGTCGTCATGCGGGCAAGTTCATCTGTTCCGATCAAATGAAACGTCGCATCGGGTCCGTCGAGCGTCAAGGGGACGTGAAGGGTCATGAAGTCGGCTCGTAGGATTTCAGAGAGTGGCCGGTATCGTTGGTCGCCGGTTGCTCGCGCCAATGGCGGATCATGCAGGAGCGTTTGCATGCCCAACGCGGGCGCCTTGGCCGCCACGAGGCTGCCGATTCTGCCGACACCGATGATCCCCAGGGTTTTTCCGTCGAGTACGAGGCCCTTGGCGTGGGCCGTGACAAGCAGGGCCATCAGTACGTACTCTGCGACGGCGTTCGCATTGCACCCGAGGGCTGCGGCAAACCCGATGTCCCGAGCGGCTAAATACTCCCGGTCGATATGCTCGACGCCCGTGGTCGCCGTTCCCACGAATTGCACGGTGGTGTCCGCCAACAGCGTGGCATCGACTTTGGTGACGGACCGGACGATGAGCCCGTGGGCTCCACGAAGCGCCTCGCGGGTCATGGCTCGTCCCGGGAGCAGGGTCACTGAGCCGAGATGCGAAAACGCGTCCCGGCCAAACGGAATCTCTTCATCGACCACGAATTGCACGTGTACCTCACTGTGATGGGATTACCCCTTTTCTTTTAGCTCTGGTATATCATAAAATTTCATTATTGGTCGGGAAAGAAGGTAGGTCGGTGAAACACCCGTATACCTGAATGATTATTCGGACTACATGACGCGACGAGGGAGGGGGGAAGTAATGGCCCAGAAAAGCAAGGCAACGAAAAAACCAGCGGCAGCCGGGGGAACGAAAAAGACCGTCACCGCAAAATCAACCACGCCGACCAAGAGTAAACCAAAGACGACGAAGGCCACGACATCCAGCCCCGGACCTTCGACCAAGCAGTTGAGAATAGGACAGAAGGCTCCGGCCTTTTCCTTGCCGAATCAGGACGGCAAAATCATGCGGCTCGCTGATTTCAAGGGGAGGAAGGTCGTGCTGTATTTTTATCCCAAAGACGATACGCCGGGTTGCACCAAAGAATCATGCGCCTTTCGTGACGGCTTGGATGAAATTCAGGCCAGCGGCGCCGTGGTGTTGGGGATCAGTGGAGATTCCGTGGACTCGCACAAAAAGTTTGTGAAAAAATTCAATCTCAATTTCCCCCTGCTCAGCGATGAAACGAAAACCGTGTTGCAGGCCTACGGCGTGTGGAAAGAAAAATCGCTGTACGGCCGGAACTTCATGGGAGTCGAGCGCACGACGTTCATTATCGATGAACAAGGCAAACTCGACGATATCTTCCCGAAGGTCAAAGTGGACGGTCACTTGGAGGAAGTCCTGGCCGAACTCGACGTCATGCCGTAGCCCGGCGTCTTACTATGGATGATAATTCTAGTCTAGATTTTTGCTGTGTGCGCTGCTATGGTCTATGGTAGATCATAGAAGAGCATGTAAAGCCAGCCGTGAAGGTAGTAGGCAGCAGCAACGATGAGATGGTTCCCCTGCCTGCCCGCTGGGCTCGTCAGACATATTTGATCAAAGAAGTTCCAAAGACCAACACTTGACGCCTTCTGGTACAATCGCTAGCCCATGGTCGCGCTAAACGCCTCGACGGTGGTTGACACAGTACTGCTCAAGGTTGCGAGTCGGTGTAACCTCGATTGCACCTATTGTTACGTCTATCATATGGACGATGACGGTTGGCGCGGTCAACCGAAGTGCATGCCCGAGGCAGTTCAACTGGCAACTGTCCAACAACTCGCTAACCTTTATACCCACCAGAGGAAACCATTCAGTGTCGTGCTACATGGCGGAGAACCATTGCTGATCGGGGTCGATCGTTTGCGCGGCTTATGCGGCCAGCTTCGCTCCGCACTTCCGGTGCCCTGCGGAGTTCACGTTCAGACGAATGGAATACTCCTTACCGACGAGATCATCGACATCTTTGTCCAGTTCGATGTCGGGATCTCGATCAGCATCGATGGCCCCTCAGATGTGCATGACCGATTTCGCGTCGATAGCCGGGGGCGTGGATCGCATGAGCGTGTGCGCAATGCAATTAGTCGACTAACCGCGCGAGAGGATGCACGTCCTTTGTTCGCCGGTGTTCTGGCGGTGATCGATCCCAGTTCCAGTCCCGGTTCTGTTTATGCCTCACTCAAGGCCACCAACGCTCCGAGCGTTGATTTCTTGGTTCGCGACGGAAACCACACACGTCTGCCATTCGGGAAGGCAAGTGCCGATTCAACCGAGTTTGGGTGTTGGATGGTCGAATTGCTTGACATTTATCTCAGCGACCCGGAGCCGCCGCGTGTGCGGGTCTTCGATGACATGCTCCGCCTCATCCTTGGAGGACAGGCCCAGAAAGAGGGTGTTGGCACCACTGACTATGGCATTCTCGTGATCGAGACGGATGGGCGAATCAACAAGAACGATACGTTGAAAGTGGCTCACAAGGATGCAGACCGCTTCGAACAGACATCATGGTCCATTTTTTCAGATAGCTTGCTCGATATCGTCCGCAGTCGTGCCTACGAAGATTACTACCGCCAGCAACGGCCAACCGCCTCCGCATGCCGTGTCTGTCCTGAGCTAAAAGTTTGCGGTGGCGGGATGGTGGCGCATCGCTGGAGTGACGATCGTGGTTTCGATAATCCGTCCGTCTTTTGTGCCGATCAACTATTGCTAATAAGACGAATGCGAGAATGGATCGCGCAGCACAAGGGCGCGAGAACAGCAAAAGGAGGTGTTTATGGACAACACGAAAAGCTCGAACGACCCCCGGGAGTCGCAGTTAGTTGAAAACTCCGAGCTTGAGCTGAATAGCATGAGTAGCGTTGCTTTGGCTCGCCTTGTCGAGGAAGTGCAGAACAACGGTGACGGCAGACCTGCCTCCTCGACGGCTTATAATCGCACGTATAACCGTCACAACAGGTGACCGACGTTTCGCAGTCTCTCCATGCCTCCTTCCTATGAACTATTGCGGGAGAGCGGTCTTGAAGCGGTAGAGCTTCGCGATGCGCCTTTCCGCTACTTCCTCGCGCGGCGTTGCCTTGCGCCTGACATTGAGCAGACGCTCCTCGAGTGGTTCGAGACTGATGCGCCTTGGCAACTTATTGAAACCGACTTCTACGAACAATATGAGTTCAGAATGCTCGATGTCGCTCTTCCGGAGAGTGTGTCCCCGTTGACCTCTCCTGATAACTTCTCAGCGCTCCGTCGAGAGATGGCAGAGATTTTTGATGTAGCATTTGATGAGCGGATCCTGCTGGTAGCGCACAAGCTGGTGTCCGGCCAGCGAATTGCCATTCATAATGACTATCTCGCTGGCAAAGAGACCCATCGCCTGACGATTCAACTCAATCGTGGCCTGCGTGATGAAGACGGTGGGCTTTTTATGCTATTCAATAGCTTCGATCCGAGGGACATCCATCGGATCATCCGGCCGGTCTGCGGAAGCGTGATCGGTTTCGAGATCGGAGCGAACTCCCATCATGCGGTTTCCTTGTTGCATGGTGGAGAACGTTACACGCTCGTGTATTCGTTTTACGCCCAGCCTTATGCCAAGCGAAATTCGGGAATCGTTTAGGACGGTACTCTCTCAATCGGCTGAACCGTGGTTTCCAGGCATCGCCGAATCGATGACCGCGATCACTTGGCAAGAAATTGCACGCGATGGATTTATTGTGTCGAACTATGGGACACATCGATGGCTGCAGAACGATCCAACTGCTGAGCGTTTGGAACTTGCTACGCTAGATCTCGGCAACTTCCTTGAGTGCCGGATCGAAGAGTTGCCGACACCAAGCCGTGTGCGCTACGAAAGATCAGGCTTGGTCTTTTCCAGATCCATCTCCATTGAGGCCCATATTGCGGCTGTCCGATCAGCGCTATCCTTCATTGCCTTGGTTCCAAGTCTGCATGCAACCGTCGCAGCATATCTTAGGACACTGCATGTCCTGCAGGCGCCCGGCATAGACTTCGACGCCAGTCATAGCGATCCTGAGGTGCCCTTCTCGATTTTCGTGTCAATCCCTTCTGAGGAACGAGAAGGCAAATTACGCCTCGCGGAGTCGATCATTCATGAATGCATGCATCTCCAACTCACCATGATTGAGGCCGAGTTGCCACTTGTCAGCGACCGGAACTCGCTATTTTTCTCCCCGTGGCAGCAAACAGCGCGACCGCTTGGCGGTGTTCTGCATGGTCTGTACGTGTTCTCGGTGATAGACGCCTACTTTCGGGCCTTGGGTCAAAACTGTTCGCTTACGCAGGACGAGAGCGCGTTCGTTACCAAGCGTCGAGACGAAATCACTCAAGAGGCCGCGCAGGTTGAGTATCTCGCCACCACCAAGGGGCTGACGAATGAAGGACGAGTTCTAGTCTGTTACTTCCTCCGATGCCTCGGTATATGAGGTGCTAGCCAGAAAGTCGGCAGCCATGGCGCTGAACCCCGCCGCTGATTGAACGGCAGCTGTAAGCCTGTTACGAACCTCTTTCAATAATTGCGGGGATTTGAGTTCTGGTTTACTGGCAAAAATCTCAACAATTTTTAATAGCAGGCTAAGTTCGTTCAAACGCGTCAATCGTTCTTCGACAAGTGGGCCTCGATTAAGGCCGAGGATCTCAATCGTCTTTTGTCCAGTTCTGGTCAAACCAACGGCGATCGCATCCCGAAATTTTATATGACGACGAGGGTCTTCCGGACCACCAGGGTTCAGAATAAGTGGCTTCTCAGTGGCTATATCATCAGTGTGGGACCGAGCGCGCCTAGTGGGGTTTGCTAACGGGAAATAATTTTTTTGTTTTCTCTATTACATACTTGGCAACACCAATATAAATTATCCCATGCATAGGCCAACCAATAATAGCCGGGGATTAGCCTCGACGAATTCTCATCCTGTTGCACAGCACCCTTAGGACGGAAATGCTCCACATCGGCTGCTGCGAATGCTTCAAACTGTCCTTCGCAGAAGCAACATTTTTTGTGTTGGACTTTGCGCAGTGTATCTTTGACTGCGTTATGGCCATAGATTGTTCGTTCAAATTTGAACTTTCTGGTTCCGCTCAAATAGTCATTTGAATTTGCGGCATAAGCTGCGCAATCTTTTTTTGTTCGAGCGATCCCAGCTTTTTCCAGCCTCGTGGGCGCGTCCGGTTTACACACTCGGATCATGAAGAACTTCTGCTTGATCGGAGAAGCTCAGCGGCTTGGTGAATGATATCCATCGCCTCTTGGTCTTCGGACGATTCCGCGGTTGGCAACTCAAGAATCCTGTGGTCCAACTTAGCGAGTTCTCTGATCTCCGCAATCGAGAGTCGCCGCTTCTGGACAAGTTCTCGCCGGCGTTTCTGTAACTTCTCAACTTCCGGGGAACGTGCTGACTCAAGGCCGAATAGACGGCTCGTGCTGACCTGATCGAGGCGCCAATCGCGAATGGCAATAGGATCGTTCTCGATTACCGCATGGTCGTCCAGCCATCGAACAACCGCCAAGTTTGCGCCTAGCGAACTCTGCGCCATCACGGGACTGTGAGCAGTCGCTATAAACTGAACTTTTGGAAAATGGCTGGTCAGATGTTCGCGAATTTCGCGCTGCCAGCGAGGGTGAAGGTGGAGATCGATCTCGTCGACAATCACGATTGCTGGCTCGTCGAAGGGGTTTAAACTGCCCGGATAGTGCCTAAGCAGCCACCAGGCAATGTCCACCGTCCAGGCGAATACCATCTGGTAGCCAAGGCTTAACTGACCAAGCGACACATCACCAGAAGGAGTCTTTATGTGGATTCCAGTTTCATCGGGGGGGGTTCCAGAACTTCGCCGGGCGAGAATCTTAATGTCTTCGGGAGCTTGAATGTCTGGCAGCATCGCGGAAAGCATCTTTTTTAAATTGCCTAGTCTCACCCCAGCGTCGGACTGTCCTTTAAGAAAAGAATAGTCGAGTTGGTGTAGAAGTTCTTCGGCATCAAGGAGTTCAGCCGCGACTTTGAACAGCGATTCTGTTTCTGTGGGATCAGTTGTCGTGACTTTGTCGACATTGGTGACGCTCGGGTGGCGACCGGCGCCGTAGCCCAGTACAAGTGGTTCCTTGACGTGCCTCGAAGATTTCGCGCCAGGCTTCCAATCCTTGAAGTGTCCTCTGGCCCGCCTGATCTCAACCCAGGTTCGGATGGTTCCCTCTCTACCCTCTCTTGGTCCCTCTAGTGGCACATCCGAAAGGTATGCTTCCAGTCGCGCTTTTACGTTGCTGCCCGATCGTGCCAGTGCGTCCAGAACGTCATTGCTCTCTTCTCTCGCCAATTCAGGCTCAAATTTATCGAGAAGTTGACCCTTGTCATCGTTGTCGTCCGACGTATCGTTGAAAACTGGACGCATGCGTGCGAGGCACTGGAGCATTGTGGTCTTGCCAACGCCATTGTCTCCGACAATGAGGGTCCAGCGGGCAGGACGGCCATCGTCGTTGGCGAGTTTTAATTCCTGCTGATCGCTGAAGGAACGGATGTTCTTCAGCACCAACTTTGTAAAATAAACCGGAAGATCAGGTCGTTTCGGCATCAACTCTCCGCTTGAGGATGCTGGAAGTCAGAACATTGAAGCACTTCGGTCTCAATGACACCCTCTAGGCATTGGTTAAGTGAGTTTTGAGGTTGTGTCAAGCAGGGGGACGGCAATCAGGACTCACCCCTGAGCCTATGGTGATATAATGACGGGCAACGAGTTGTGTCAAGTAGGAGGACAGACGCATCCGCCAGGAGTGCCGAGCCCAAGCCTTGGCCTGCCGTCGATCCACCGCCAAGCGTCCGATCAAAGCCACCGGCACCGGATAGCGGGGCAGACGTTTCACATCTTCAGGTGGGAATGTCGCACGTTCGATGCTCCCCGCGCTGAGAGCATAAAACCCGGCGACTTCTCTGCTTTTTTCAGGGAGAGCGACAAAGACCCGCGCCACCTTGCGCCTCGTATCCTGCGACGCCTGCAGGCGGATATACCGGTCAAGCGCCTCGGAGCCGCAACGGAACCGCGAACGGTCATGCGGCTGCGCGAGTGCTTCTATGGTGAAGGTCCCCCTCCGACCGTCTTCGTAACCAGACGTCCGTGGGCCGCGAACGCCCTGCGGAGCGAGGCATTTGGTTTGGGAGGATTAACGAGGGCGTCGAAAAACCGGTTCCAGTCCCGCTGGCTTATTGCGAGTCGTTCGCGTTTGCCGATCAGGCGATCGGCGGCTTCGAGCGCGTTGTTGACGACGAAAGCCGAGACCGTTGTGTTCGCCAGCGCCGCCGCGCGCTCCAGCATGTGCTTCGCCACGGGATCAATGCGAATCTGCACTCGTTCGGTTTTGGTTTGCTGGGCAGCCATCCTAGGTTCTCTCTATTTTCCGGCTATGTAAGCCAAATTAGCTGACAAGTCAAGACACAACGAAGGGCGAAACATTTTTCGCCCCTTCGCGTTCAAGCCCGGCTTTGTTACCGCGGCTCGGTTTCATCGCCGATCACGGACGTGTCGTGTTCACCGAAAATCGCGGTATCATGCGTGTAGTGTTTGAACTCCAACAAATTGTGTGAAGGGTCTTCGAGAAAAAACGTCTGATGTTCCAGCCGGGTTCCCGGGAATCGACGACGAGGGTGTTGGTAAAACTTCAGCCCGCGGGTCCTGGCCCGTTCAGCCACTTCGTTCCACTCTTCCTCGTTCGTAAAGATCAATCCGAAATGTCGAGGATAGATGCCTTGCTGCCGGGGAAGCGGCTCCGTTGTCAATTGAGCCACAATTTGATGGTCCTTGAATCCCAACAGCACGGCGTGCGCCGACTGGCGCCCAAGCGTGCAGCCCAATCCATCCACGTAAAATCCCTTGGCTTCTTCCAGATCGTGTACGGGGAAGGCCAAATGAAAGCGTACTGATCCCATACCACCCTCACTCGATCATCCCGTTGCCTAATGCAGCAGAATGTCTTTGGCTTGTTGGTGCGGAGGATGCTGCATGCGGTCCAGGTCCTGGCGTACGAGGCCGAGACCGGTCACGCACAGTTCGAAGTTCGAAGAGAGTTTTTGAAATAGCACCGGCTGGTCTGTACGTTCACCGTGTTGGAAGGCGGCGACAATACGGTAAGATCGTTTCCCGGCCTTCAGGTAATTCACGAGATAATCTTTGTGGTAAATCAGCCCTCCGGCTTTGAGATAGCGTAGATATTCCGGAAACAGCCCCGCAATAAACAGCGTCAAATCGCCGATGTGCCGATGAATTTCCCGTTCTCGATCAAGGTCGGAGGAGTCCGTCACCAGTTCGGATTCATATAAGAGTTCGGCCACCGTTTCGACGGGTTGCCCGTGCTGATTCTTGATCTGTTGGAGATGGTCGATATGGGAGAATTCGACGAGAAGATTGGAGAGATAGGCGGTGACGTTGAAATCAGGCCATCCCAATGACTCGGTAAAGCTGCGTTCCGTCAGCGCCCCGAATAATTTCCTGAGTGGATGATGTTGAGAAACAGCGTCCGCCATCTTCCCCCCTCTCGACCCGTTACTGCCCGAGCCTTTTCACCACCTATTCTATCTTCTACGATTCCCTCCGGTGGCTGTCAAGAACAAATGTGACCGGGCCGTCATTTTCCAATGTCACGACCATGTTGGCACCGAACTTGCCTGTGTGCACGTGAACCCCACGTTCTCGAATGGCGTGCGCCACGGATTCATAGAATCGCCGCGCGGTGTCGGGCGGAGCGGCGGCATCGAATCCCGGACGCCGGCCACGATGGGTCTCGCCCAACAACGTAAATTGCGAGACAATCAACACTTCCCCTTTCACGTCCACGATCGACCGGTTCATCTTCCCCGCCTCGTCGGAAAAGATGCGGAGGTGTGGTATCTTGTCAGCCATATAGGAGACGTCCGCCTCGGAATCGCCTTTCGCCACGCCCAGGAGTACCACAAGCCCTTGCGCAATGGAAGCGATCATTTGACCGTCGACCGTGACGGAAGCCGAGCGGACTCGTTGGAGTACGGCTCTCACGCGTGCACGCCCCTATGCGATTCGGACGTTAGGCCTGAGGGCGCAAGAACGGAACGTTGCGTTGAACGAGCTTCCACAGGACTTCCAGTTCTCGGGATTGAAACAAGGCCTGCGTTCCGATGTATCCGGTCACGCTCAATCCGATGCCGACCGTCAGCATGATGCCCTTGGCAATCCATTCATCCGCGCGATGCCAGACTGCCAGATTCGCAATCCACAGACAGGCGAGAAGAACGGGGATGGTCGCGAGTCCGGCTTGGCCGAGCGAGCGACCCACCCCTCGCCAATCAATGCCGCCCAGTCGATACGTGAGAATGCCGATCAACACACCGATATTCACCATGGCCGAGAGCGCCGTGGCCAGGGCCAGGCCTGCATGTTCCAAAGGCGTCATCAGGACAAATGCCAGCACGATATTAAGGAGCATGGCGGCCACTGCCGTGAAAGCCGGGGTCTTCGTATCCTGGAGTGAATAAAAGGCCGTCACGACGATGCGAATGCCCGCGAAGGCCCACAGCCCGACGGCATAGGCCAACACGGCGGCGGCGGTGGCTTCCGTGTCGGCGGCGGAAAAGGCGCCGTGTTCAAACAACAGGTGCACGATGGGGTGTCGAAGAAAGATGAGCCCGATCATGGCGGGCAGGATAATGAATCCGATCATGCGAAGGCCGAATCCCAACGTGTCCCGCAGTTCATCCATGGCCCCGCGAGCCGCCTGGTCCGACAGGGTGGGCAGAATCGCCGTGGCCAGGGCCACGCCGAAAATACCCAATGGAAATTGGATCAATCGCATGCCGTAAAACAGGTACGTGGGCCCGCCTGGAAAATACGACGCCAGGATCGTGCTCACGGTAATATTGATCTGCACCACGGACAGCCCCAGTAACGACGGCACGATCAAGGTCCCGATCTTCCGCACGCCGGGATGCCCGGGGTTGAACCGCCATTGGAAGAGCAGGCCGCGTTTCTGAATGCCGGGCAGTTGAATGACGAATTGGGCCAGCCCGCCTGCCACGACCCCGAGGGCGATGCCGAGGACCGGCTCCTTTAATGACGGGGCCAGCAACAGCGCCGAGACGATAATGCAGACGTTGAAAAACACCGGGCCCAGGGCCGGGGCGGCAAAGGCCCTGAGGGAATTGAGGATTCCCATGGTCAAGGCCGCCAGGCTGATGAAGATCAGATACGGGAACATGATCAGGGTCAGGGTGGTCGTGAGGTTTAACCGTTCGACGTCATCGTGAAACCCGGGTGCCAGGACCCACACAATGGCCGGGGCGGCGATCAGCCCGATCAGGGTGATCAACGTGACGATTGACAGGAGCGTGGTGAACGCGGCGCTGGCCAGTTCCCACGTTTCCTTTTTGCTGCGAAGGGTGTGGTATTCAGTGAAGACGGGGATAAAGGCGGAGGACATGGAGCCTTCGGCCAGGAGTTCGCGCAACAGATTGGGAATACGATAGGCGACGAAAAACGCATCGGCGGCAATCGTCGCCCCTAACAGTCGGGCGAGCAGAATATCGCGCACCAACCCCAGGATGCGGCTGGAAAAGGTGGCGGCGCCGATGAGCCCTGCGGCCCCGGCAATGGAACGGTGCTCGTCGGCATTCGGCGATGGGGGTTCTGAAGGCATGACAGGAATTCTAGACGAACGACGTCGGGGAATCTAGGAAGCGAATTGTAAATGTTCAGTAATTCGTTGACAAAATGAGAGGCTGACCACACGAGAAGAAACAAGAAAGAAGGGCGGTCTTTTCCCTCCCCTTTGTAAGGGGAGGTCAGGTGGGGTAGAGCCAACCGTCCATGAAGCACGGGGTTTCGCCGCTTTGGCCATAGCCTCTACCTCCCCTCACCCCTCCTTACAAAGGAGGGGAACTAGGGCACAGAAGAAAGCCGCAGAAATTGTCAACGAATGACTGAACACATACAAGAATGCCAAACCGTACCGGAGACATGCCCTATAAGCCGGCCCGATCCTGGCGCGGGATGGTTAATTTCGCCTCGATGAATTCCTGATGAGGCAGTTCGAACGATGTGGCGATCTGGCGAATCGCTTCGATCTCGGCATGAGAGGTGTCCTCCGCGGCGTTGGCAATGGCAAACAAGCACCGCAGAAACGCTTTTCGCTCCTCGATGGTGGTGTAGTGGCAAAACCCCCTGGTGAGCCGAACGAGATCCAGGCCGTGCATGATCCGGCTGTGACTCATCTCGGTGACCAACCGGGCTTCGTCTTCGGGTACGTTCCAGAGTTGTTGGAGCCCCAGGCTCATGGCCTCCCGTTCGCGGTGACACACCTCGTTGTCCACCCATGCCACGTGGGCCATCAGGCCCGCCGCCAAACAGATTTTCCGGGCCTCCGTCTCCGGGATCGAAAGGGTGCGTCCCTGGTGCTGCAACTCCGAAGTCAATTGGAAATAAATCGTGTTCTTGATGAAATCCTCGATCCGGTCTTCGCGTGCCCCTTGATACTGACCGGCCTTGCGTTTCAGGGCTTGCCGAAAGGGGGCGGTGAGGTGGCCTAACAGGCTGGTACTGCGTCCTTCGATATCCTGACGAATGTGCTCGATGAATGCCGATTCCGGGACGCCACGGGGGGCGTCCCCTACAGCCCGGTCCGCCCCGTCGCCTGCGACCAGTTTCTCCAGGGTCTCAAGGACGAGCTGTTTATCCCGGGATGATCGAATGCCGGAGAGGACCCGGTCGAGCAAGTCCTGGCGTTCGGCATCGCTCACCGCATGGGTCATGTAGAGTTCCAGTTGCATCCAATCTTCCCCGGAAATATCGGGGAGCAGGAACAGGAGTTCCTTCAAGGCATTGACTTCTTCTTGCTCGAGCCGGCCGTCGATCCAGGCGATGCCGATCATCAATTTCCCGAGATCCAGGATAAAATCCCTGGTGGCCATGCGTCCTCCGTTGCCCCTGTGCCGATTTGTTTCATTGACACTCAAACGAATCTTTCTATAGCATCTTTCGGAGTTTTTGTCTTCGGAAAAGACCTCCTGGGCGAGGACGGATGAATGGATCTGCAACCGAGAAAGGCTGACTTCCTCAATAACCGACCATGGACACGCACGTAACTCCCGCATCGCCTGACCCGTGGGGTCGGCTGTGGTTTTTTGGAACGGCCTTTACCACGGGTGCCGTGGTCATGGCCCTGGAAATTCTGGGCAGTCGTCTGCTTGCCCCGGTGTTCGGAACCTCATTGTTTGTCTGGGGTGCGCTGATCGGGGTCGTCCTCGCAGCCATGAGCAGCGGCTATTCCACCGGCGGCTGGCTGGCCGACCGGCGCGCGCCCGGCGCGGTGTTGCCCTGGTTACTGCTGGGAGCGGGCGCTTGGACCCTCCTGTTGGCCGGGGTGGGTCAGCCGATTGTCTTTACGGTCTCGCAATGGACCACGGACCCGCGATGGGGTCCCTGTCTCGCGGCCAGTGTGTTGTTGGCGGTTCCGGCCTTTGGGTTAAGCGGCGTGCTCCCCGTGCTCTTGCGATTGGCTATCGCCGATATGGGCCATCTTGGCCGGCACACCGGGGCCATGATCGCCGTTTCCACCATCGGAAGCCTGGTCGGGACCTGGGGCACCTCTTTTTTCTTATTGACGTGGTTGGGGAGCTTGACCCTGGTCGCGGTCCTGGGAGTCGTGCTGGTGATTTTGGGATTAGGCTGGTTGTGGTGGAGCCGTCGGGTCAACGCGTTGGCGCTGGTTCCTCTTGCCGGAGTGCTGGCTGGCCTGATATGGCTGGGGTTCCACCCGATTCTCATGCATCCTCCGATGATTTATCAGGAAGACAGCCCGTATCAGCAGGTGCAGGTACGCGATGAGAAAGGCTTGCGCTTCCTGGTGCTCGACAATTCCTTCCATGCAATCATGTGGCAGCCCGACCCGGTGAGATTGGCGCTTCCGTATAGTCAAATGATGATGGCCGCCCTGGCGCTTCATCCCGAACCTCAACGGGGACTGATCCTGGGACAGGGAGGAGGGTCTATTGCAAAGTGGCTGGAGCGGCATTGGCCGCAATTGGAACTGGACGTGGTCGAGATGGACCCCTCGGTCGTCGAGGCTGCCGAGAAATTTTTTGAATATCAGGCGCCCCCGAACCACCACGTGTACGTCCGGGATGCGCGCGTCTTTTTGGCAAGGAAGGCAACGCAATATGACGTCATCTGGGTGGACGTCTTTGCCCGGCACCAGATCCCGTTTCATCTGACCACCACGGAATTTTTTGCGGAATTGCGGGAACACCTGAGCGCGGACGGGGTGGTGGCGGTGAACCTGGCTTCCTCGGATTCGGAGTTGGACCGGATCAGGGCCGAGGCCGTGGTATCCACGATGAAAACCTCGTTCCCTCACGTGGAGTCGTACAGTATTCCCGCCCCGTCCTGGCTCCGCACCAAACCCGGGTCGGCGAATCTGATCTTCTTTGCCGGTCCCGGTCCGTTACACATGGACTCCGACGCGTTTACCCTGGCGACGATTACCTTGCTGAATCAAGGCAAAATGCCGCCCGAAGTCCTATCCTTTTTGAATTCCGCCAAAGCCCCGGACTGGAACCCCGGTCTCATCCTGACCGATGATTTCTCCCCATTCGATATCCTGCAAGGAAGCGGCTGACACCACGCCCTCGCACAACCCCGTCAGGCTACGGCCCCGCTTTGATAGTATGGCGACGGCACCGTTGGGTAGGCGCGGAACACGTGCCGGAAGACGTCATCGGACTTGGTCGTAACTTCATCTTCAGAGTAAACGCCGGTAGGCAGGCCGGTCGTTTCGTTATACAGAAAGTCACGGATAGTGACCACAACTGCATCCCGGGTCGTTTCCTTTTCGCGCCACTGGTCCACGCGGAGTTTCTCGGCCTTCAACGTCCGTAGCAGTTCGACGGCGACGTCTTTGATCTGCTTGATCTCGGCTGCGTTCAGGTCCGGCTTCTTCAGCAAGTCGAAAATCGCCAGTGACTCCTCGTCCAAACTCTCCCGAACCGCGCGCCGTTCCTCATTGTCCAATTCTTGCACCAGTTTGAGCAGTGCCTCGAACGTCTGCTCGATCGTCACTCGATCCTTTTCGCGGTTGTACTTTGCGACGGTCTCCTCGTAGTGCTTCTGAAAATCGGCGCGCAGGGGGTTCTGCGCAAGCAGACGCTGCAGTTTCTTCTCGACGCAGTCCTTAAGTGCCTGAACGGTGGTGTGCTTAGCAGGGCTTCGCTCAAACTCCCGCTTGAGCTGCTCGAAGTCGATATGGCTGATGTCGTAAGGTACAGGCATCGGATCGTCGGCCGCGAGTTCAGGCTGCACCTCTATCGCCTCGTCCACCACCTCATGTAGCTTACGGATGATGTCTCTGATGTCGGCTTGCTCGCGATCTTGCTGCAGGCTCTTGTACACGATGTTGATGGCGTCGCGGTCCGCCCGATGGGCGTTGACGTTCTTCACGTTGATACAGGCTCTGAATTTCTTGAACACTTCGCGGCACATCACCTCGAAACGCTTGCGGGTTTCGTCATTCTCGTTGGCAGCTTCCTTGCAAGCCGCAATGGCGGCGTTGCGCTCGAAGCCGGTCTTCCGGATCACGTCGTCCAGCGATGCTCCTCGCTCATCGAGAAAGGCGCGCACGAAGGCAATCGCCTCGGCCAAGTCGACCAGCAGTTCCTCATCCGGCTTGGCCGGATCGGTCTCGTTGACTCGGCCAAGCTGCGTCCCGGCAAAAGTCGCTAGTGCCTTGCGGAGGTGTTTGAGAACGCCGCAGTAATCCACGATCAGTCCGTTGTTCTTGCCCTCGTTCACCCGGTTCGCGCGGGCGATAGCCTGCATCAGCGTGTGGGCCTTGAGCGGCTTGTCGAGATAGAGGGTAGAAAGGCTGGGTACGTCGAAGCCGGTCAACCACATGGCACAGACAATGGCGATGCGGAAGGGGTGCTCTTCCTCTTTGAAGGCCTCGTCCAAATCCATTCGCTGCATGTTGCGGAAACGTGGCTTGCTACGCATCGACTCGGGCAGGTCCATGCCCTCCTTGATGAGCCTCCGGTGAGGGGTAACGTCCAGATCCCACTTGCGGAACTTCTCCACCTCGCCCTGCTCCTCACTCACCACCACCGCCCAGCGGGTCTCGCGCATCCAGTCGATCTGCCGCTTCATATAGATCGACGTCTGCTCGTCGGTTGCCCGCGACGTTTCCGTTTCCACCTCTTTGATGCGCTCGTTCCAGTAGAACTCGATCAGCTTGTACATCCGCACGCAAGTCAACTTGTCGATACAGACCAGCATCGCCTTGCCGGTTTCCCAGGCCGTCGAGTAGTGCCGCACGAAGTCCCGTGCAATCTGATCGAGCCGCCTACCCGCAGTGACGACGTGGTAGTCGCGCTTGAGTTCCTGCTCCAGACGTTGCTCTACGTCGACGTTGTCGGTCTCCAATTCCTCCAGCTTCTCGGCGATGCGTTCGTTCAGATCGCCGATGGCCACCCCCAGCTTGTCGCCGCGGGCGTCGTAGAAGAGCGGCACGGTGGCCTTATCCTCCACAGCCCGTTGGAAGTCGTAGGTCGAAACGTACTCGCCGAACATCCGCCGCGTGATCTCGTCTTCCGTGAACAGCGGCGTACCGGTAAAGCCGATGTAGCTCGCGTTGGGCAGGGCGTTCCGCATGTTGAGCGCCAACGTGCCATACTGGGTACGGTGCGCCTCGTCGGTGATGACGATAACGTCGTCGCGTTGCGTGTAACTTTCGCCTTCGGCCACTTGCCTGCTGAACTTCTGGATTAGCGAGAAGACGTGGGACTTGTGCTCAGCCAGCAACCGGCTCAGATGTTCGCCACTCGAAGCCCGGCATGGGTCGCGGTCATGGTCCACGACGCCGCAGCCGGCAAACGTCTTGTAAATCTGGGTGTCGAGGTCGTCTCGGTCGGTGAGAATGAGGAAAGTAAAGTTGCCGCCGAGCTTCCGGTGCACCTTGCGGGTGAATATCACCATCGAGTAACTCTTGCCGGCCCCCTGGGTGTGCCAGAAGACGCCCAGCTTGCCTTGCCGCGCCTCGCGGTCTCGCACCGCATTGATGGCTCGGTTCACACCCAGGAACTGGTGATTGCGGGCAATGATTTTCTTAGGCTCGCCCGACGACTCGTCGAAGAGAATGAAGTTCTCCACAAGGTCCATGAAGTTACGCTTGTCACAGACGCCCTTGAGCAACGTCTCCATGTCCACGACACCCGGTTCTTCTTCGGCCAGCCGCTTCCATTCGTGAAAGTGCTCCCACTTGCTGGTAATGCTACCGATCTTCGCCTTCTCGCCGTTACCGAACATCACCACCGCGTTGTGGTGGAAGACGTGGGGAATGGTGTCGCGGTAGTCCGAGTAGTTCTCCTCAAAAGCAGTCCTGAGGTCCCGGTGGATGTTCTTGCACTCGATGAAGAGGAACGGCAGACCGTTGACGAAGCCGACGATGTCTGCCCGGCGGCGATAGAGGTCACCTTTGATCCACAACTCGCGGACGCAGAGGAAATGGTTGTTCTCGGGTGTCTCGAAGTCGAAGACTCGCAACCGCTCCCGTACCGGCTCGCCTTTGTTGTTGCGGAAGGTGACGAGCACGCCGTCGCGGACGAGGTTGTACTTCTCGCGGTTGGCGGTGACGATGGTCTGTGAGGCCACGGTAGCGGTAATCTGTCGCACCGCGTCGCCGTAAGCGTCGTCCGGTAGGCCGGGATTCAATTCCGCCAATTTCCCGCGTAGCGCGCGTGTCAGCACCACCTCGCGCTCGGACGCGCGTCCAAGCAGGCTCTCCGGCCCGAAGTCCTCGTTGTTATAAGCGTAGACCGACTCCCAGCCGAGTTGCCGTTCCAGATATTCGGCCGTGGTCTGCTGGACAAGAGTGTCTTCGGTGTAGGGAGCCGGGGTCATGATGATCTCCCCTCCAAATTCGCCAGCCGTCTCTTGCCGTTTTCCGTGAGTCTGTATTTCTGCAACCGGCTGTTGGGTTTCTCCGGAATCGTGTATTCGATCAACTCGCCATCCACCAACGAACGAATCATCTTGTTGAGCTGGCCTGAGACAGTATTCTGACCCAAGCCGGTCGAGATTGCTGACTTTGCCATGGGAGCTTGACGAAGAAGTGACAGAACTCGTTGCTCAAGACTCTCTGGCTGCGACTCTGGCTGCGACTCTGGCCGTGACTCTGGCCGTGACTCTGGCTTAGTCCCGACTTGGTCTCTAACTCGTTCGGCCGGTCGTGGGAAAGTGGTAGTCACCCAGTGATTGGAAACATCAATAACAGGCTCAGCCACTCCGTGTTCACGGCACAGATCGCGAATGCGCCGGATGCCGGAACCGATTCTCTCTACCGCTTCCATCCGGTGCAGAATGCCGAACAGTAACGGATTGCGTGGAATGCTCTTGGTGCCGAGGCCCGCTTCGGTCATGCCGACATCGTGCGCACGTCGTAGCGCGAGATATGGCGGTCTCTGGTGATCACGATGAGGCCCTCGATTTGGGCTTGGGCGACCAGCATCCGATCGAACGGGTCGCCGTGGTGAGGCGGAAGGTTGCCCGCCTGTTCCGCGTGACGGAAGGTGAGAGGGAGTGGTGTGAAGCCCTGTTTTTTGATACTCGCTTCCAGGTTGTCCGGGGCTTGCAGCTTCCCCAACGCGTGCTTGACGGCGATCTCCCAGCCGCTGATAGAGCTAACGAAGACCTCGCTTCGAGGATCTTCGAGGGCTTCACGAGCACGTTGGCTTAACCTCCGTGGTTCAGTTAGCGACCACAGGAGAGCGTGAGTGTCCAGTAGGAAGCGTGTCACTCTTCGTCTTCATCAGGGAATATCTTCGAGTTCCAGAACGCATCGATCACTTCCTGGGGCGTCTCGTCAAAGTCCGGAGCGATCCAGATTTGGCCTTTCAAGGCACCAAGTTTTCGCTTGGTCGTCGGCTTGCGATACGGCTCCAGCCGCAGGTAAGGTTCGCCCGCCTTGGCAATCACGATCTCTTCACCTTCCCACGCCAGTTTGCCCAGCTTCGAAAGCTGAGATTTGGCCTCGTGCATGTTTACTTTCATGGGATCCTCACAAAGCTAAGTCGGACTAAGTCTAAAACGATGCCAGAACTGTGTCAAGAGCCCGCACCCGCTCGTCCCTGTCGTTGGGAAGGTGACTGGCACGCGGTCGTGGAGCAACTCGTGCTTCTCACGGTTGGCGACAATGTCTGAACGTGGTTGTGAACCAGGAATCCTCGATGCTCTCCAGACAAGCGAGTGCCCTTAGCTTGCCTTCAACTATTTTCTTCAAGTTTATGCCGTATTCTTAGCAAGCACTGATCGGGGGCCTTGGTCAATCGACATTCCCAAATGCGTATAACTTTCCAACCCTGTTGCCTGAGGAAATGGTTAGCACGACGATCCCTGGCTTTGGTTTTCTCAATTTTATCTCGCCACGCTTTGAAGTTCGTCTTGGGTGTGAGGTTCCTACAGTCGTGGCCGTGCCAAAAACATCCGTCAACAAAGACGGCAACTTTCATCTTGGGCCAGACGAAATCCGGTCGTCCAGGAAGCGGTTGGTGTCTGCGCCAACCTGTTAAACCTTCCTTACGTAGCAAATACGCGAGTTGCCTCTCGGTTGTTTGGTTGCCAGTGCTAAGTACACGGGACATTAAATCGCCGCGGTTTAAACCGCCAAACGTCGTGCGCTCCTGCTGAGCATTGCCTGGCCACCGACCCATTGTTGTGCTAGACCGAAGTGCTTTGAAAGATTCCTTGGCCACAGCCTCAGCAAAGTCACACGGAAGAGCGTTGCCAACGATGTTACACGCATATTCCATATAGGGCGTATCGAATTTGTAATCTGAGGGAAAGGTCTGCAAGAATGCCGCCTCTCTCACGGAGATCGTCCGCTCCATTTCGGGATGTCCGAATCGCCCCTTGCTCAAGGTGGTGCATCCACCAGTGATCGTCGGTGCGACTTCATCCCACGCCATACGCCCATACACGTTTCTGAAGCCCCTATATGTACCTTTGTGACATTCAGGTCGGAGGTCCTCGGGAATTTTGATCCACGTTGCACCAGGTTTTGCGTGTTCTAGCCGAAGTTTGTTCATCTCCGACAGAGAACGGACGAGATGCCAGTTTGAACGTTCGAAGGTCGAGCGTTTCTTCGCGTCTGCCAACAGAATCGGTTCGGTCAAACCGCCAATCGTATCCTTAACGGTTCGCCAGGGAGCAAAGCCTTTCTTCCCATCCTTGGAATGAGTGGGTAGGGGGATGGGTATTTGGCAACCAAGACCTCCAAGGACGACGAGTCTGCGGCGATTTTGCGGGACGCCATAATCCGCAACTTGAAGGACTTCCATGGTCACCGTGTAGCCGAGTCGCTCAATTCGTTCACGAAATTCGTTCAACAGCGGCTTGCCCCGCCCGGCGAGACCAGGGACGTTCTCCATCATGACAGCCTTCGGTCTGACCTCTTCGACTAACCGTGCCATCTCTCGGACCAGATCGTTCCTCAAATCATAGCGCCTGTATTTTGACGTAAGGCTAGTAAATCCTTGGCATGGTGGACAGCCAGCGAGCAGATCTATCACCCGACCGGGCGCCAGTGCCTTTAGGTCACCACCCTTGATTGTTCGAATGTCTTGCTTATACGCTCTGACCTCGGGATGGTTAGCGGTATACGTGGCGAAGGCATGTTTTTCGATCTCGACCGCAGCCAAGACCGTGAACCCCGCCCGCTTGAGCCCGACGGTCAGGGCTCCTCCCCCTGCGAACAAATCGATAGCAACAGGCATGCTTCTGTCAGTCCGTTTGCTCAATAACATTCTTCCTTTGTTTTCCGGCCTCAGCCAAGAAGTCCTCGTGCATCTTTTTGGTTCTTAAGAGAAAAGTGTTCCAATTTATGTGCGTTAACGTTCCATTTTTGAGATATGAGTTGAACGAAACTTCTTGGGCACCGGTTAAAGATAGCTCGTCGCACACCAAGGTGATGTGAAATGATAGAAAGATACGCTTGAACTCTGCATTCGCCGGGTCGTTTAGAAATTCATCGATCGCATTATTGTAGGAAATGATCCTGTCCATATCGTCATTCGTCAGTTTATGCATTGGTCTCTTGATTTCGATGACTTGTAGTCCGTTGTCCTGGCTTGACAGCACAAAATCCGGTCGCTTCCCTGTCTCTGAGAAGTCCCCCAAGCTAATATCCTTACCGGTCTTCTGTTTATAAAACCTCTCAAACTCTCTCTTAAGTGTGCTGAAAGCTTGATTAGCCGTGATTGGCGCCCACTGTGGGTCGATCAACCATGGAGCGTACTGAATTAGTTTTTGAAGCTTCTCCTCGGCCGTTTTCGGGTCGTCCTGCAAACCTTGAACTCTCTTGATAACTTTGAGCCTGTCTTCTGCAATCCTCCCGAAAGAAGATAATTCAGCTAATCGGGCGGTTCTCAGTATCCCACTGATCACCGCCATGGGTGTATTCTCTGCATCGGCCGCTTCTCTTAGTTTCTTGTCGAGCGTGATATGCGGCGCCAAGGTGAGGCTCAGTTGCACCATCGGCTCGACGACTTCGATGTCATCTACTTCACCAGCGCGAATTGTTTGACCAAGCAATTTTGCCAGTTCCCTGGCCGTGTTCCTGATGGCTTCCTGTCCATCGGCTGGAAATTCCCTTACTATTTGCTCCTCAATTTTGCCGACTTCGGCGAATCGCTCCCATGTTTTCTTCCTCATAGGATCGCGCGCCAAATATCCAATCTTGTGTATGATTTTCCGACCCCATTCCTGAAACTTCTGACCTAAATCATGGGACCACAAGATGTCTCGTCTGTCCGTCTGAATCAAATCTTCATATTCATCTAACCAGTCAGCATGCAGCTCACCCACCAAGTAGGACCGAATGCTATGTTCTCCGTGGAAGCCGGCACCACGGTTGAAAACCGCTGTCTGCCCCGCGATTTTGCCCCTGCAGTAAATTCGGACACCGGCCATCAAGTCGTCCTTGTATGGATTCTTGGCATATGCCGCCCAACCGGTAATTGGGTAAAAAAGCTCGTCGTGATGAAAACCTGCTCCAAACTCCGTTATCGTTTCTCCGGTCGGACCGACCGCACAGTATCCGGTATCGTCTTTCACTGAGAGATTCGGCCCTGTAGGGCCGTTGAGTATTATCTTCGAGTTGTCCATGGTCTCGACAGAGAACGGCCCAAGGATGGTTTCATACTCCGTCGCTGTCTTCATCTTTGTCGTGTCGCGCGTTTTAATTATCCAGTTCCCCGTTGGCAGGCCGAAGCGTTGAGATAACTGCCGTGAGAAGGTTGAGTGCGTGGAGACACGGCGGTACGCGAAGCGTTTCAGGATGACGGTTGTGCCAGAATTTGGCCGTAGCGTGTTGTCCTTAGAGCCTGTTTCTGGCTCGTACTCGAACTCGGTATCTTTCAACATATCCTCTCGATTCAAGATCAAGTGTGCGGTCAGGTATCCAGTATTCGGTTTCCCATCGGGTCCGTCGCGTGTGATCTTTTCCCCGCCTGATGTGACTATCTCTATTACCTCGCAGATACCAAACGGCGCCAACTTGCCGACACCTTTACGCCCCATGACCTTTCTGTTGAACTTTGGAGAAGTGTCGCCCCTTCCGGGACGGCCATCTGTTCTTCGTTCGGCACCAACCACAAGGTAGTACTCGTTCACTTGGTCTGGCGTCATCCCGATGCCGTTGTCAATCACCTTGATTTCAAAATTTTTGTCGGTGGTGACTCCCCCTGCCTTCGAGGCGAGATATTCTCCCATAGGGGCTTCGATTGTGACCTCTGTGGCGTCAGCGTCGTAGCTGTTGGAGACAAGTTCCGCGATGACGGCTGATACTTTGTCGTAAAGCTTTACGCCAAGCTTGTCGATTGTTAGCCGAGAAATTCTCATTTTGTATTTATTTGTCATGGCTGGTCAGATCCCTTGGTTCTGTAGCTGTAACGTACCCGGCTGGTGAGGTACGCATTGGCTTACTTGGCCTTCCGCTTATGCAGGTCCGGTGGATTCACTGTGCGAGAATCGCCTGGGCAGTCCGCTTCGGTGTCACGTTGATAGGTGAGGAGCGCGTAGTGTTGCCGGGAGCCATTCTAGTCGCAGATGGCATTGAATTGCACGAATGCTTGGCAATCCGATTAGGCCAAGCAAAATATCAGAATACCAGATGCTCATTTATTTTTGAAAGACGAGAAATCCTCAAACCACCACCGCTCCGTTCATCAGGCGCGGCAGAAGAAGGTCGCGGGCTTGGCTCAACTGCTTGATAGCTCGGTGTAATCTTTCCACTTGAAGATCAATAGGGCGTACATGCTTCATGAATGACTTACCTATGCGATCTGCTGGTTGGATCAGTTCAACGTCGTGAAGATCCTTCTTTGTGACTGCCGCAAAGATCGTTCCACCACCAATCATGTCCTCCTTAAAGAAGTGATTCTTCAGATCATAGAAGAGGAAATTTTGCTGATTTCGGTTCGACCGAATAGCAGCGATGCCCCGTCCGATCACAATCTTGTCAAGCGTAATATTGATCTTTCCCACGGGTGCGCGGACGCTGAATAGAATGTCACCACTTTGAGCGATTCTGTTTCGGACGGTGCAGTATGTATGATGCGATGGAAACCTGACCCCGAAATTTGTTACTCCCTGATGAAATGGAATTCCATTTCCTTCTTCATTGTAAAAGGTTGACCTGGGACTCTGGCCCATTGTTATGTCTGCGATTTCAACAAGTTTCTTCCTCTCCCACCCTTGCGGCACGCCGTCTTTGATCTTGACGTGCTCGTGGCCGGGAAAACGGAGGTGGACGAACCACTCCTTGTAGAGTAGCCGTGCCGCCTGTTCCAGCACCTGAATTCGCCGCCGGTTGTTCTCGATCAGGTCGTCGTAGGCGGAGAGGATGGAGGCGATGCGCTGCTGGATAGCAAGACCAGGGAGGTGCAATTCGAAGTCTGGAAACCTAGTCAGTGGAATACGGTCTACCGTCGCGCCACTGATGATATTCGACTCGACGACAGCTCGCCATGCGGGTGTCAAGAAGTAGTAGTGCAAGAAGCGAGGGTTAACCTTTGTCCGGTCAGGACGAATCAGAGCCATGCGTCTACCGAGACATCCCCTGAATCCATCAGGAATAAGCGCATAACGGTGTAACGTCGCTTCATAGGAGAAAACTATGTCGTTTCTCCACGGAATGACGCGTTTTGTCCATTTCGGGTAGTCCTCCTCGGATACGTGGCGGATTTCCGAAAAATCTAAAGTGCCTCGCGGAGTGACATTCTTGATACCCAGGAAAATAGGCCCCTCGTCAGCTTCCTTTGGAGTTGCATGGGGGCCGTCGTAGATACCGAGAGCTATGTCTTTGATTGGCCTAATCTGGAGGTTACTCATATCCCCAACTCCTCGAAGTTTTTCTTGATCGTCGCCGCTAATTCCACCGCCTCGGCGTTGAGGTCCTCCAGTTCAACGTGGATCTCTCGCAGGGCTTCTTCGAAGTCGAAGCCTTCGTCCTCTTCCTCGGGGGCGACGCCCACGTAGCGGCCAGGGGTCAGGCTCCAGTCGTTGGCTTCGATCTCGGCACGATCCACCAGCTTGACTAGCCCTTCCACGTCTCGCAGCTTCGCCTCGGGGAATCGCTCGGTGAGCCAGTGGGCCTGCCGCCAGAAGTAGCGCACCTGCCTGAGTTGTTCTACGGCCTGCCGGCGGGTCTCGTCCGCAGCCTTACGAGCGCGGGTGACGTTGCGGGCGTTCCAGGCGTCGCTGGACTTGGCGTCGCACTCCTTCTCGCAGGTTTCGATTAGGCGTGTGGCGAGCTTATGGAGCAGGTCGGTCTGCTTGACGAGATCGTGGCTGGTTTCCGCCATTGGTGCGAGACGGTCCACGGTCTGCCGTAGCTTCGTGGCCGAATCGACGCCATAATTGGCAGTGGGTTCGGCAACTTGCAGATATTCGTGAGTGGATACCGGCGATTCAGACAGCAACATTTCCTTGAAGGAGTCAATGCCGGAGTTGAAGGCGAGCATGGCAGCGCCCAGTTCCTTGTGAGTTTCAGCGTGAGCATCGTCCGAGCCGAGTGTGCTAAGAAAAGGAGCCAGTACTTCCCGCAGGCTGTTAAGTGAGGCGAGGAAATCCGGTAGCGGTTTGACCGCCATACCTTGTTCATTCTTGGTACTGAAGCAGGCGTTGCCTTCGTCGATGGTTCGGGTGCAGTAGTCGGACACCAGGCCGAGATAGCGTTCGGTCTCGCACCGGTAGAGCCAGACGATGGCCAGCAGGTTCTGCTGCTGCTCGGGGCTGAAGTCGTAGATTTTGCGCGTGACCTTGCGGTAGACGTTGCGCGCGTCGATCATCAGCACCTTGTCGCGGTGTTCCTTGGGCTTGTTGCGGTTGAGGAACCACAACTCGCAGGGCACGGTGCGGGTGTAAAAGAAGTTGGAGCGGATGGCAATCACCATGTCCACCTCACCGGTCTCCACGAGCTTCTGTCGCACCTTGGCCTCGGCACCACCGGCGCTGGATGCTTGGGAGGACATCACGAAGCCGGCGCGCCCTGTTTCGCTCAGGTAGCTGTAGAAATAGCTGATCCAGACGTAGTTCCCGTTGCTGACTTTGTCTTTCTTGTTGACACCGGGCAGGCCAAAAGGCAGACGCGGGTCGGTCTTGACCTTGTCGGCGTCGATCTCGTCCACGTTGAATGGTGGATTGGCCATTACGTAGTCGGCCTTGCCGAGCAGTTCGTGGGGGTCTTCGTAGTAGGTGATCGCCTGCCGGATGTCGCCTTCGAGTCCATGTACCGCCAGATTCATCTTGGCGAGGCGGATGGTTGTAGCGTTTTTCTCCAGGCCACGGAAGGTGAGTTGCTCGGTCGGGTTCTGGCCGTGCTCCTCCACGGTCCGGGCACTCTGCACGAACATGCCGCCGGAGCCGCAGGCCGGGTCGAGTACCGTACCGCGTTCGGGGTCGAGCACGTGGGCAATCAGCGAGACCAGCGACACGGGCGTGAAGAACTCGCCGCCGTCGTGAGCCTTCTGGTCCGCGAACTGGGTGAGGAAGTATTCGTAGATGCGGCCGAAGACGTCGCCGGAGACCCGCTTCAACTCGTCGGGGTTGAGCGTGCGCAGGAGTTGACCGAGGACGTCGTTGTTCAGTTCCTGGTATTCGCTCTTGGGCAGGACGCCGCGCAAGCCGTTGTAGTCCGTCTCGATGGACTCCATCGCCGCGATGATGGCCTTGGCGCGGTCCGCGCCGTCGGGCAGGGCCACCAGGTGGTCGAACTGCGCCTCGGACCGCAGGAAAATAGCACTCTGCTGGGAGAAGTCCTCTTTGGTGGGTGCCCGCCTCTTGCCGCCGCGAGTGGGCAGGTTGGTTTCGATTCGGTCTTTCACTGCCAAGTAGCGGCTGTAGGCGTGGCGCAGGAAGACCAGCCCCATCACTGGCAGGAAGTACTCGTTACTGGCGTAGTTGGAGTTGGCGCGCAGGGTGTCGGCCGCGCTCCAGAGACGCCGTTCAATGGCTTCAATGTGTTCGAGTTGGGACAAGAGTTAAGTTATCCCGATCCGGTGGACAGGTTAAGGCTTTGTGTCTTGGCCTCCGCTGAACGACCGATGATTTCTCACCGTTCGATATTTTGCAAGGGAGCGACTAGATTATTTCTCTTTATCCGGGAAGATCTTTGAGTTCCAGAACGAATCGATCACGTCCTGGGGTGTCTCGTCAAAGTCCGGAGCAATCCAGATTTGCCCCTTCAACACACCTGATTTGCGCTTGATGGCCGGCTCTTTCAGCCTGGAGGCATATGGATTTTTACGGGATTTGAGTTTGGACAAGTCATATTCGGGTTTCATCGAGAATCACCTTGGTATCACGACCAGTTTCGCACTTGTAAACCCTTGAATGCCCGGAAGTCGGTCGGGTTCGACGTGATGAGGATCAGTTCGTTCACGTACGCAATTGCCGCGATCTGCCCGTCGATGAACGGCGGCGTCGTTCCGACGGCCTCCAACCGCGCGCGTTCGAGCGCGTGCCAATGTCAGCGCGAACCCCTGAGAATAACTGGTCGGGATCAAGATCGAGCTTCGCCAGGTCGACGCTTTCCGCAAAGGTTCGATACGCTTCGGCAAAACCGGAATGGTGGGAAGCAAGTTTCTCAAAGCGGCGACGGCTGATAAGCATCGCAACTGACTCCCCGCGCCGTGTCAACTCCACGGCCTTGCCACGTTCCGCCTCACGAACCAGTCTTGGTAAATTCCGGCGAGCTTCGGCGATTGAATATCGTTCAGTCATGGTTTCATGATAATGTACATTGAGATGTACATCTCTACGGAAGACCTATGACAATGCAACACGACGTGGAGCGGGTTGGCGATCAAGCGCCTGGATTACACTTCACGATGCCCCGCGAGCGGGCCGGCTCCATCGCAAACCCTTGAAGCGTGCGAAATCCCGGTCGAGAGTAATCCATTCACAGCCGGACTCGATCGCCAAAGCAGCGAAATACGCGTCCGGTATCAAGTTACCTAAAGTTTCGGCATCCCGATACAGTTGCGTAAATATCTCCCAATGCCTGGGGCCTGGGCTGACTGGAATACACTGGGGCTGGCTCCTGATCACGTTCGCGAACTTCAGTGCCTCATCCGGTGGACTTGGGCGGATGAAAACGCGAGGATGTGTGACGATGCGGAGGAATCCGCTCAACACCAGATCGGATACGGCAAATGCTTCGTCCCCGCCAAGCACGGCCTCAAGCCACGGCCGGCAAGACCCGTGTTCCGAAGCGTCGTCACGATACGCCGCGACGAGGACGTTCACGTCAGGGAGGACCATTATTCCCTTCGATGAGATCAAGCAGAGAGGCCGAATCACTCAGATCTACGCCGGGCATAACTCCTGTTCCATGGAACAGAGGCAGGTCAACGGCAGGTCGCTTCGTTGTGCGACGTCGGGATAGAGACTCGCGGAGAGCGTCCTGAATGACGGCAGTCAGTGTCTTCCCTGTGTCTACAGCAATCCCCTTTAGCTCGGTGAATAGATGGTCATCAATATGAATCGTTGTACGCATACATAAAAACATACATAATATACATATTTATGTCAAGATTGAATGGTTTAACCATCAGGACGCCCTGCTTGATTGCCCAGTCACTTCTTGGCGGTGCCATCGCAAACCCTTCGAAGTGTGCGGCAAGGTAATGCATTAGCGATTGTAACCATGGTCATGACTATAGTACTATAACGGTGGGATCAACAACAGAAAGGACAGGGTTCGAGAAGATGAGTAACAACAAAGTAGCTGGCTCCCGGATGATCAAGGCGTCCGAGTTCAAGGCCAAGTGTCTGAAGCTGATGGACGAGGTTGCAGACAACGGCAACGAGATCGTCATCACCAAGAACGGCCGCCCGGTTTCGCGGCTCGTGCCGTACCGCGAGAAGCCGAAGAGCCTGTTTGGCATCGACAAGGGAAGAATCAAGATACTTGGCGACATCATCGAGCCTCTGGACGTGGAGTGGGAAGCCAACACCGGTAAGATGTGGGACGGTGACCAGTGATGCTCCTCGATACGCACGTCATGCTGTGGCTGAGAACGGGTGAGGCGCGCTTGGGAACCAGAGCTCGACGCGAGATCGACCGGGCATGGCAGTCCGGTGAAGTTGGCGTTTCCGCGATCTCGTTCTGGGAAATAGCGATGCTCAAGGACAGGGGACGGATCAGATTCCCTGAAGACGTCGGCCTATGGCGTCGTGAGCAATTGGAACAGGGTATGGTCGAAATCGCCGTCGATGGAGAGATTGGAATTCGCGCGATTAGCCTTGCCGATTTTCATGCCGACCCTGCCGATCGTCTGATTGTTGCCACCGTGTTGGCAGGCCACCGTCTCGTGACTGCTGACGAACGTATTCTCGGTTGGACGGGTCGGCTCGCTCGGCTGCGAGCCACGGAATGAGGGGAGAGCACGACCAGTAGGGAACAACGATTGTTGTTCCCGGTCATTTCGGGACCGGCTCAATCGTGACGAAGCACGTCACTCGAATGGACGACCGAACTCAGTCGGCTTGGGCGGGCCAGAACTTATAGCGGATTTGAGGTAACTGTTTGCCCTCCAAGTTTGGAATGTCGTACAGACACCGATCGATGGTCTCGACCTCTTCCTTCGTAAATTCAAAGACCCTGGACACCTTCCAGAATTTATCAAAGGTAAAATAATCCCCTTTTTCCGGTTTATCAGCCAGCGCGGCCTGCATGTGTTTAAAGCCCTCGGTGTCCACGTTCGGAATCCGGCCGTTATTTTTGTCCACGCACCATTTCAGAATCTCGGCGACTCCATACATGGTGATTTCGATTTTCACTTTACCCGATTTTGTTTTCGACATTGTCAAGCTCCTCCTTCCAAAGAAGAAATCTATAGCACATTTTCCTGAAACTCTTCCAGTCGTTTCATCCGAAAATTTGCAGGATTTACCGGAAATCTCGTGACAATCCCGCGTGCGGCGATCAGAAATTCGAGCAAAATGTCCCGTGAAAATCCAGATGATCCGTGAATAACCCGTTGTATCGCCTAGTCAAAAGCTCGTATACTATTCTCTTTTATGCGGATCTGTGATGCTCATGGGGCCATGAGTCCCGTGAGCCGGGCTGTTCCGATAGGGGTTACTGAAATGCCTTTTCCCCGCCTGGTGGCAGGCAACATACTCCGTTTTCTCACGTTGTGTGGAATACTGTTCCTGCCCGGGTGCTCGCCCAAAGATCCCTACGTACCTCCGGACCTGCTCTATCTCTTTGCCAGTTATGACGTCGGGAAAAACCCGACCGCCATTAAAGCCGGGGACTTCAATCAGGATGGATTTTCGGACCTGGTGACGAGCAACATCTCGGCGAATTCCCTGTCCCTCCTGTTCGGAAACGGGGATGGGAGTTTCCAGGCCCAAGTATCCATTCGGGTGTGCAAGGAACCGCGGAACCTGGCCGTCCTGGATTTCAACGGCGACGGGCATGAGGACTTGGCCATCGCGTGTTCCGGGAGCAATCAGGTCGCCATTTTCAAGGGGCAGGGGGGCGGGACCTTCGAGAAAGACGCGCTGTATCCCGTTCACCGAACGCCGGTCTCCATCGCCGGTGGGGATTTCAACAGTGATCGACACCTGGATTTGGTGGTGGCCCTGCGAAACGACAAGTTGCAACTGTTGTTCGGAAACGGGAAAGGGAAATTTGGGATCGGGCCGTTATACGAATATGGAGATACCCCCACTTCGGTGGCCACCGCGGATTTCAACCAGGACGGGCACTTGGATATGGCGGTCACGAACGGCGGGCCGATGAGCAACGCCGTCTCGATCTGGTTGGGCGAGGGAGACGGGACCTTTCTCCTGCCCACCGATTACCGGACGGGCAAGCGGCCCTTATCCGTCTCCTTCGCCGACTTCAACAATGACAGCGCGTGGGACCTTCTGGTGGTGAACGGGCAAATGAACACCGTCACCGTCTTTTTGGGAAATGGAGACGGCACCTTTCAGGAAGGGATCGATTCAGGCGGCGACGCCGGTCCCATGCATGGCTTGGCCCAGGATTTTGACGGGGACGATATTGCAGACGCGGCGATCGTGAATATTCAATCCGGCAGCCTCTCGGTCCTGTTCGGGAAAGGCGACGGCTCATTTTATTATCCTCCGCGTCAATATCGCACGCCCCGTGGGCCCTTTGCCCTGACGACGTTGATCGTCGCCCGGGGCCGGGACGAAGAACCCGGCTTGGCGGTCGTCAATAATTCGGAAAATAGTGTATCGATTTTTCTGCATCATGGGTTAAGATTCAGAGAGCAGGTCAAGGAGCCGACCGCCACCTGACCGGGCGAGATGGGGAATGGAAGAAAGACGGCGGTAACACCCGACGGGAAGGTATTAGGAAGGTAGTAACGTATTATGGAATGTCTCAAGTGTCAGGGGCTGATGCTGGTGGAACGGCATTACACCACGATGACCAGACACCTCTACGCCAAGTGCATCAATTGCGGATTTTGGTTTGATTTGGTGGACGTGCTCAGGTTCTTTTATCGAGTCGTGCGAAACGGCTATCACGGAGCAAAAATCCGAGAAACGTTGTAAGCGTTCCTGTTCCCCTCTTTTGTAAGGAGGGGTTAGGGGAGGTAGAGAGGATGCCACGCTCCTCTTCAAGCAACGGGCTAGTGTTTCGAGAGAATTTTCAAGCCTTCGCGAATCAATTCGTCGAGTGACGTCGGGGCAGGGCTCGTTCGGCTCACCTGGTCGAGGGCGTTTTTAACGTCGCGATGCCGGTACCCCAGGTTGACCAGCGCCGACAGCGCATCCTCCTGGGGAGCGTCAAACGAAGCCGGCGCTTCGCTCGCCTCCGGCGTGCCATCTGCGAGACAGGCGATTTTATCCTTGAGTTCCAGGGCAATGCGGCCCGCGGACTTCTTTCCGATTCCCGGAACCGACGCGAGTGTGTCCAGATCGTCGGCGAGAATGGCCGCCCGCAGGTCGGCAATCTTCAAGGCGGACAACACGCTCAAGGCCAGTTTCCCCCCCACGCCGGAAATTTTGGTCAGCAGGATAAAGGCCGTTTTTTCGGCGGGCGTCAGGAACCCGAATAATTGAATGGAGTCTTCTCGCAGGTGGGTGAAGATGTGGAGCGTCAGTGGCGCGTGCAGGTCGGGGAGGGCGAAATACGTGCTGAAGGGGATGAACACCTCATAGCCCACGCCGTTGACGTCGAGAACGAGCCGTGAAGGGTCTTTGGCCGCCAATATTCCCGTCAGGTTGGCAATCATGAGCCGGTGTCACGTGACAGGCAAACCAGGTAACGAACCTCAGCCGGCCGCCGCGACTTTTTCCATGACCTCATCCGGAATGTCGAAGTTGGCATGAACTTTTTGGACGTCGTCATGGTCGTCCAGGATTTCCATCAATTTTAACAGCTGCTCGGCCGGTTTTTCGTCGAGACGGATTTGGTTCTGAGCGAGATAGGTGACTTCAGCCACCGACGTGTGAATGCCGGCCTGTTGCAGGGCCGCCTTGACCGCTTCGAACTCGGCGGTCTCCGTGGTGATTTCAAAGCCGCTGCCGGCCTGTTTGACGTCATCCGCCCCGGCTTCCAGAACGATACTCAATAACTGGTCTTCATCGACCGACGCCCCTTCAGTGACCAGAAGCCCTTTCTTCTGAAACTGCCATGCGACTGCCCCGGCTTCGGCCATGGTCCCATGATTTTTCCCCAGCATGTTGCGAATTTCCGAAACCGTGCGGTTCCGATTATCCGTCATGATCTCGAGGAGGATCCCGGTGCCACCGGGCCCGTAGCCTTCAAGGGTGAATTCCTCGTAATTGACGCCTGGCAGTTCCCCCGTGCCCCGCTGGATGGCGCGTTTGATGGTATCGGCCGGCATGTTGGCTTCTTTGGCCTTGGCAATGAAGGTGCGCAAGGTCGGGTTCGCATCGGGATCTCCGCCTGCGCGGGCCGCGATGGTCAGGTCGCGGATCAGTTTAGTGAAAACTTTTCCGCGTTTGGCGTCGATCCCTGCCTTATGGCGTTTGATCGTGGACCAATGACTATGACCGCCCATACCGTCGTGTCCTTATGCAAAACGTAGGGAACGTGTGTGAGGTATTCTGATTGTTCAAGGAAAACCTCGCGTGACGAAGTATCATAGGTGAGGGCATCCGGTCGTTGCAACAAATGGTTGCAACAATCAGTTACATAGTCTATGACATAGCCTCAATCTTCTCTTCCTTTGTTCAAGCAGGATGAGACGTTTGGGATGAGGGGACAAAGTTCGTTGCAAACACGGCCGGCGGAGATGCGAAATGGAAAAAGTTTTTATTTACTGGGACAATTCCAACATCTACATCAGTGCGACAGAAATCGCTGCCGAGCGTGAGGGTCCCGATGCGCGCTATCGGCTACGGCTTCACTTCCGTAATCTTTTGCGGTTGGCCTCCGCCGATCGTCCTATTGAGAGTGCCATTGCCGTTGGCTCGGTGCCGCCGGAGTTGCGCAATGTTTGGACCCGCTTGGAAAATGAGGGCATCAAAGTTGAACTCTCGGAGCGCGGTGCGTTGCATGGAACCGAACAAGGTGTAGACCAGAAATTGCAAGCGAATATGTTGCGCAATGCGCTGGATTACAACGGCGACCCCGGCATAGCGGTGTTGCTGACCGGCGATGGCAGCGGATTCTATGACGGCGTCGGGTTTCACGCCGACTTGGAGCGCATGCATCGCAAGGGGTGGCGCATTGAAGTGCTGTCGTGGTCCTACAGTTGTAACCGCCGGATGAAAGAATGGGCGGAGCAAAACGGCAAATTTATTGCTTTGGACGATTTTTACGAAAGCATTACTTTTCTGGAGCCGCCACGCCCCGGACAGGCGGTGGCGGAGCCGAGGTACGAGACGCCGATTGATCTTTCCCGCCGTCCCATATAAAAAAATCAGAATCTCCCTGTGTGCCGTCCCTGAGATCTACATTCGGGTATGGCGTTCGCCCGGTTTCCTCGCCTTGACGTGAGACACGACGTCGCCGGATTATCAAAACGCACCGCTTGACCGCTTCGAACTCCGTTTCGCGGCGTCAAGAAGCGTTGCGTGACGACAGAGAGGATGGTAAGGAAACGTCATGCGTGTCGTCTTTATGGGAACGCCCGCCTTTGCGGTGCCGTCACTGGAAGCCCTGGACAACTCGGACCATGAGGTCGTCGGCGTGGTCATGCAGCCCGACCGCCCCAAAGGAAGGGGACAGGCCGTTGTGCCGTGCCCGGTCAAAGAACTGGCCCTGGCAAAAGGGTTGCCCGTGAGTCAACCAGAGAAAATAAAAAGCCCGGAATTCCTGCAGCAACTCTCCGATTGGAAACCGGACGTCATTGCCGTGACGGCGTTTGGCCGGATCCTTCCCAAAGCGATTCTGGATCTCCCGCCCATGGGATGCGTCAACGTCCATGGTTCCCTGTTACCCGCCTACCGGGGAGCCGCTCCGATCCAATGGGCGCTCATTCATGGGGATGCGGAAACGGGGATAACCACGATGCTCATGGATGAAGGAATGGATACGGGAGCCGTGCTGCTTCAGCAAACGGTCTCGATCGAACCTGAAGAGACCTCCCTGGAATTGGGCGCCCGGTTGGCGAAAGTCGGCGGCGCACTCCTGGTGGAAACGCTGACGCGATTGGCCGAGCGTTCGATTGTCCCTCGTGAGCAGGATCATACCCGAGCCACGTCGGCCCCATTGCTGAAAAAAGAAGACGGCGTGATCGATTGGACGCAATCGGCCACGGAGATTGCCAACAGGATTCGAGGTCTTTCCCCGTGGCCCGGATCCTACACCTTTCATCGGGAGCATCGCCTGATCATTTGGAAAGGCCGCATTGATGCGCAAGGTGGCCCGGGCGGGAGCGACGGGTCGCAGCCGGGGACCATCCTGGCCGTGGGCCAGAAATCCTTTTGGGTCGAGACGGGTGAAGGCAGGCTGGAAGTACTGGAAGTCCAACCCGCGAATAAAAAACGCATGTCCGTGGAACAGTTTCTTCAAGGGCATGCGCTCAGGGTGAATGAGAGGCTCGGCCCGCGGCCGGAGAGTCGCGTGGCCAATTATTAACGGCAGAGGGCGCTTGAGATATCGTGTGAGAACGTTGTATGTGTTTACTCATTCCCTTCGACAGGCTCAGGACAGGCGTTGGCAATTCCCGCCCCGCCTTTCCCCTCCTTTGCTTGTCCTGCCTGTCCTGAGCTTGTCGAAGGAAGCGTAGCCGAAGGATCAGGAGGGGTGTAGGGGAGGTAGAGGCAGGCCTGTGCGACCCGATGCCCCATGCGCCATTGATTTTCTCTCACCTGCCCGGGATCTCTACCCCACCCCCGCTTTCGCGAGGGCAAGCCTAGCTCAGCCTCCCCTTACAAAAGGGAGGAAAAGAGGGCGTCGCTTCGCTCAGCATGAGAATGAGCGAACATTTACAAACGTGATACCGAAATCGAGGATAATATGAGTGACCAAACCAAGCAGGCATTGGAATTTATCGCGAAGCAAATACAGGAACTCAAAATCATACAACCGCATCTGGTGGAAGCCGTGAACGCGATATCGGCAAAAGAACAATTTTACAAATGGAAAAAACAGGTGGTGACGCTGGTGGGAGAAAAAATCGGAGCCGGCTACCGGAAACGATTGTCGAAGGATTGGTTGGAAACGGCCTTTGCCGGAGCGGACATGTACGATGAATTGAGTGATGACATTGAAATGTGTCTCCGCCACCTGTACCAACTCTCCAGCGAGATCGAAACCCAGGGGCTGCAAGGCCCCGAGGAGAAGTAGAGATTTTGGATTGTGGATTGTGAATTGCTGATTGATGAAATCTACAATCCCAAATCCACAATCCCAAATCCACAATCCACAATGCTCACCCTGCCCCGCCCGCGAAAACGCCTCGGTCAACATTTTCTCATTGATCCCAATATCACCAGAAAGATCCTGAAAGTCGCGGCGTTGCGTCCGGAAGACGTCGTCTTTGAAATCGGACCCGGACGGGGCGCCCTCACGCAGGTGTTATGTGAACGGGTCTCCAGGGTGATTGCCGTGGAACTCGACCGGCACCTGTTCGAATATCTCGCGCAAACCTGCGCGCAACGTGACGCCCTGGAATTGCATCACGGTGACGCCCTGGAGTTTCCCTATGACACCCTGCCCGGGGGAACGGTCGTCATTGCCAATCTACCGTACTACATGGCTACGCCCTTGCTGTTCCGGTTGCTGCAGGAACGCGATCGGATCGACCGGATGGTCCTGATGCTGCAACGCGAAGTGGCCGAGCGAATGATCGCGGGACCGGGCTCGCGGGATTACGGCCTCTTGTCCGTGGTCACCCAATACCAGACGAAACCCCGCAAGGCGTTTATCGTACCGGCGAGCTGCTTCCGTCCGGTCCCGCAAGTGGACTCGGCGGTCGTGTGTCTTACAGGACGGACTGATCGGAACCCCACCGACGCCCGGTTTGACGCGGTGTTCCTGAAAGTCGTCCGGGGTGCGTTTGCGCATCGACGCAAAACCCTGATCAACTCCTACAGGGAAGAAGGATGGGAAGAACCCCTGATGCGACAAGCCTTGGAACAGACCCGGATCGACCCGCGACGCCGCGCCGAAACACTCACGGTCCAGGAATTCATCGCCTTAGCCGATTTCTGTTCCTCTCCTGTTCCCCTCCTTCCGTCATCCCGAACGATGTAGGGACAGGCCTGCGTGCCTGTCCTCTTGCCGTCATCCCCGATCCCCGATTAGATCCTCGATTACTAACGTCGAGGACTAACGTCGAGGACAGGCCCCGATCGGGGATTCAGCGTCGTTCTCTTCCCCCTCCTTCCGTCATCCCCGACCCCCTCCTGCTGTCATCCCCGACGTTTGTAATCGGGGATCCAGGGTTTTGTTTTGGTTTGCAGTTGTAGGGGCCGCATCTCATGCGGCCCGACCTCTCTGCAATCGTACCCGCGCCATCCCTGGCTTTGACCAGGGGTAGAAGCCTTTGTAGGCCCGCCCACAGCGCTGTTGAGCCCCCGCAACCACCTCCGCCGTTGCCAAAATTTAATAAGGCCTGAGCCCAAAATCTTTGAGTTTTACAACCCCCTGCGACTGGTTTATCCTATCGCCTGTTTTAGATTCATTGGTCTTGAAATGAGCAAAGAAATGAGCAAAGATCTGGCGTGGGCCCGTGGGGATTGCATGGGGCGCGGCACAGGCAACGAACGGAATGGGCGAACGAAGACGAGGAGGTGCGGCGATGAGCATGACTTGGATGTGGTGGTGGAACGTACAGGACCGTACCGTCGTGGGCACCGGGAGTGAGGTGAGCGGCCCGGGCGAGCGGGGGCAAGGAATCCTCATGCTGGCACCAGTCAGATTGGCACGATTTGTGAAGAGAGAGAGAGAGAGAGAGAGAGAGAGAGAGAGAGAGAGAGAGAGAGAGCCTTCCGGCTTCCGGCCAGATTCCGGCCCGAGTGTGGGGCCATGACTGCGCCGCGGGCGCGGGAGCAGAACCGCCCGCCATCGCCGCCGGCCGCGGCCCAGGCCGCCTGCTAGCGCCCCTCCCGTTCGTCCTGCCGGATGCTAACTCCGACACTCCCCACCTCAACGCCTATCCCGCAACACCGTTCGTCGTGCTGGCGGTAGCCGGGGCCGTCACCTTTCAGACGAATCATACGAAAAGCGGTCGTCCTCGACGCTACATGAGTCCACGCAGGGGCATGCGCCACTCCGTTTGCCAACGTTGGCTGATGCCAGATCCCGAAAGTCCAAGCCTCGGCGACCACCATGCCCGCCTGGCCGAGAAACAGTCAAAGGAGAACAACGATGACTCTCCATGCTAGACCCCGACTCTCCATCCTGTTTGTCGCAGTAGCCGCGTTGGTCCTGTCCCTTGCCGGCGCACCGGCCGTAGCGAAGGACGGCTCCGTCCCCGCTCGTCCCACGGGGCTGAGCACCGTGGCGACACACGAGTCGGTTGCGCTGACCTGGAACTCTCCCGACGACGACAGCATCACCCACTACAAGGTGTTGCGGCGCGACCCCGCCGTACACGCGCCGTACTGGTTCGTCACCATCGAGGACGACACCGGCACCGCTGCAACCAGGTACACGGACGACACCGTGAAACCTGACAAACGCTACATCTACCGGGTCAAGGCGGTGAACGCGCACGGCGTCAGCACGTGGTCCAGGCATGCTGGGGCCGACATCCCGGCGGCTCCCGCGCCCGAACCTACGCCGCTGACGGCGGGCTTCGGGGGCACGCCGGACAGCCACAACGGGACGGACGCCTTCACCTTCCGCATCGCCTTCAGCGACGGTATCAATATCAGCTACAAGACCTTCCGGGACCACTCCCTGGAGGTGACTGGCGGGTCGGTTACCCACGCCAGGCGCGTAAACCGTCGTAGAGACCTATGGAAGATCACAGTCAAGCCGAACGCGGACGCCGACGTGTCTGTCGTGCTGCCGGTCACCGAGGACTGCTCCACTCGGGGAGCGGTCTGCACGTCCGACGGTAGGAAGCTCTCTAACCGCGTGACGCTGTCAGTTACCGGCCCGGAGAGTTCCTATGAAAACACCCCGGCCACCGGTGCGCCGACTATCGTCGGCACGGTCCAGGTGGGCGAGACGCTGACGGCGGAGACCTCCGGCATTGCGGATGCCAACGGGCTGAGCAACCCGAACTTCACCTACCAGTGGGTCTCCTGCGGCGGGCCGACCGACGTGTGCATACTCGGCGCGACGGACTCCACATACACCCTGGTGGCGGAAGACGCGGGCAAGACCATCAAGGTGCTGGTGTCCTTCAGCGACGACGCGGGCAATCCCGAATCGCTGGCTAGCGACACCGTGGTGGTTCCCTCGACATCTGCACAGCAAGATGAAAACGCCCCGGCCACCGGTGCGCCGACTATCGTCGGCACGGTCCAGGTGGGCGAGACGCTGACGGCGGAGACCTCCGGCATTGCGGATGCCAACGGGCTGAGCAACCCGAACTTCACCTACCAGTGGGTCTCCTGCGGCGGGCCGACCGACGTGTGCATACTCGGCGCGACGGACTCCACATACACCCTGGTGGCGGAAGACGCAGGCAAGACCATCAAGGTGCTGGTGTCCTTCAGCGACGACGCGGGCAATCCCGAATCGCTGGCTAGCGACACCGTGGTGGTTCCCTCGACATCTGCACAGCAAGAAGAAAACACCCCGGCCACAGGTGCGCCCACCATCGCTGGCACTGCCCAGGTGGGCGAGACGCTGACGGCGGAGATCTCCGGCATTGCGGACGCCGACGGGCTGAGCAACCCGAACTTCACCTACCAGTGGGTCTCCTGCGGCGGGCCGACCGACGTGTGCATACTCGGCGCGACGGACTCCACATACACCCTGGTGGCGGAAGACGGCGGCAAGAGTGTCAAGGTGATCGTGTCCTTCACCGATGACGCGGGCAATCCCGAATCGCTGATCAGCAACATTGCGGCGGTCACCTCGACGCCTCAACCGACCGAAGGACTCCAGCCTCCGGGAACTCCCGGCATGCCCATAGACTCTCTGATCTACCACGTCGAGGACGGACGGAACTGGGTCACGTTCCGTTGGACTCGTGCCAGCGGGGTCGTAGACGGTTATGAGGTACTTCGCGGGCAGAACTCGCGATCGGAGCTCGAGGCGAAGGTCGTCGCCAGGATAGATGACCCGAACGCGACCAGCTACGAGGACCATACCGTGATCGAAAGCTCTGACTACTATTTCGCGGTTCGCGCATTTAATTCGGCTGGTACAGGTGGGCTAGTTCAGTCAACAGCCTGCCGCTTTCTGGATAGCGTCATCGCCGAAGGCTCACAGGGTCTAGCCTATCCCGACAACCTTACGGCCAGGTTGACCGAGAATGGAACCGCGATTGCCCTCACATGGACAGCACCAACAAGGGGCTACCATGGCCAGGATGTATCGCCCGCTACGGGGTACCAGATATTGCGCTGGGACGTTAAGCGTAGCTACCCAAATTATGACATTCACGTCGATAACACGGGGTCCACAGCGACTTCATATGTCGATAGGGACATAAATCCTAACAACACACTCATATATCAGGTGAGGGCCTGGAACGATTGGGGCCTCGGAGATCGTTCCTTCGGGGGCCGGGTCAAGACCATGGACCTGGACGTAATCGGCGCTCCCCGAAACTTCAGGGTCAGCTCTTCATCGGGAGGAGCTGCGCTGACCTGGGACGCCCCGGAGGATGTCGCCGACACGGAAGTCAGCTATCGAATCTATCGCCGGGAGCACAGCGGGGCCACCGTTCCTCTCGTCCTTCTGGCTTCGGATCATGGCGCCACCTCGTACACCGACGGCACCGTTGTGCCGGGCTCCGAATATCACTACCAGGTGCGCGTTGACGGGGACCCCTTGGGCTCCCAGCACGGTATCCCGACGAAACTGCGATTCGGGTTTTACGCGGCGCCGCAAGACCTCTCCGTTGCGCAGGTAGCGCGCGATGACGACCCGGCGGTGCTGTCGGTGGCGGACGCGCGGGTGCGGGAAGGCCCGGACGCGACACTGGCATTCGAGGTGACGTTGAACCGCCCGGCGTCCGGAACCGTAACGGTGGACTACGCGACTGCGAACGGCACAGCGACGGCGGGGTCGGACTACACGGCGCGGAAGGGCGAACTGACCTTCGCGCCGGGCGAGACCGAGCAGACGGTCTCGGTGGCGGTGCTGGACGACGCCCATGACGAGGGCGAGGAGACGCTGACGCTCCGGCTCACGACCGCGACGGGGGCGGTGATCGCGGACGGCGCGGCGACGGGCACCATCAAGAACACGGACCCGTTGCAGCGGGCGTGGCTGGCGCGGTTCGGGCGCACGGCGGCCACGCACGTGACGGACGCGGTGGGCGAGCGGCTGCGGGCCGGCTTGGGCGCGTCCCATGTCACGGTGGGCGGCTACCGGCTCCCGCTGGAGAAGCGAGCGACGGGCACTGCCGAACCCGGCGGGGCCACCACGGAGCCGGAGACCACCACGGACCGGCTGGCCTCCCTGCTGACGGGGCTGGCGGGCATGGCGGGGCTGGGGGCGGGCCAAGCGGGCGGCCCCGGGGCTGAGCCCGGCGGCGGCGGGCTTGGTTGGGATGCCTGGCCGGACGCGGGTCGAGACCCGCGGCTGGGGCAATCGCACGGCGTGACGCTCGACCTGCGGCGGCTGCTCTTGGGCAGTTCCTTCCGGCTGAACCTGGGGGCGGCGGCCACCGGGTCGGCGGGCCCACGCCTGACGGCTGGGGCCGGGTCGCCGGCACCACGTTCGACGGGCGTGAGGGCAATGTGTCCCTGGAGGGAGACGTGCTCACGGGCACCGTGGGGGTGGATGGCGCATGGGACCGGCTGCTTGCCGGGCTCGCCGTGGCCCACAGCCGGGGTGACGGGTCGTTTACCAAGCCCGGGACCGACGCTCGCGGCCGGGGTGGGTTGGAGAGCACCTGACGAGTGTCCATCCCTACTTGCGCTATGCCGTCACCGACCGGCTGGCCGTGTGGGGCCTGCTGGGCTTCGGGACGGGCCAAATGGAGATGGAGCTGGACACCAGCGAGATCCGGGAGACGGACATGGATCTGGTGATGGGGGCCTTCGGGGGCCGGGGCATCCTGCTGGCGGCTGCGGAGAGCGGGGGCTTTCAGTTAGCCACACGCACGGACGCCATGCTGACGCGCACGACCTCGGACGCGGTCCAGACCGCCGACGGCAACATGGCGTCGGGAGACGCGGAGGCGCACCGGCTGCGGCTGGTCCTGGAAGGCTCGCGGGGGTTTGCGTGGGCCGAAGGCCGGCGCCTGACGCCGACGATGGAGGTCGGGCTGCGGCATGACTGGGGTGATGCGGAGACGGGCTTCGGCCTGGAACTGGGCGGCCGGTGCACTACGCGGACCCGGCGTTGGGGCTGACCATTGACGCCGCGGTGCGGGGCCTGTTGGCGCATGAAGACGACGACTATCAGGAATGGGGCGCCAGCGGATCGCTGCGTCTCGCCCCGGGGGCTGGGGGCCAGGGCTTGGCCCTGACCCTGGCGCCGACGTGGGGCGTGGCCTCGAGTGGCGTGAACGGCCTGTGGTCCCGGCAGACCACCGCGGGCCTGGCGCCGCAAGGCAACCGGCAGACCCCGGCCGGTCGGCTGAACGCGGAGGTGGGCTACGGCTTCGCGCCCTTCGGCACCGGCCTCCTGACCCCCTATGCGGGCACGGTGCTCTCGGAGGGCGCGGCCCGCACCTACCGGGTGGGCGGGCGCCTGCAGATGCGCGGTGGCTGGGCCACGGGCCTGGAACTGAACCTGGAAGGCACCCGCCAGGACCCGGCGGGCCAACAGCCGGTCAACCAGGGCCTCCGCCTCCAGCTCACCTGGGGCTTCTAACCTCACCCCTCTCCTCCCTGGTGGGAGAGGGTAGGGTGAGGGGGAGAGCCCCCTCCTTCCGTCATCCCCGACCCGATCGGGGAGCCAGGGTTTTGCTTTGTCTTTGTTTTATGCAGTTGCACCCGCGTCATCTCATGCCGCTATGTTCCCCTCCTTTGTCAGACAACCCCCTCAATCCCCCTTATCAGGGGGACGGCTTAGAGCCCCCCTGATAAGGGGGGCCAGGGGGGTTCATCGCTGACGACACCCACCCGCGGCCCGGCCTCTCCGCAATCGTAGCCGCGCTATCTTGGGGCAAAGCCCGGGCCATGCCTCATGCGGCCAACGGACAGCGCCATGAGATGGCGCCGCTACAGAAGATGGGGCGTTTTTTGTAGGGACAGGCCTGCGTGCCTGTCCAAGGAGGGCATGAGGCCTGCCCCGGACTTGATCCGGGGGTTGGGGTGAGGGGACCCCCCCCCTCACCCCAACCAACCAACCGACCCAGGCGCGCACCAAAAACAGGCAAAAGGCGCGCACCACCCCCAAATCAACCGGCCGGCCCGGACGCGCACCAACACCAAGCGCGCACCACCCTCATCGGACGCCTTTATCAAACGAAACATAGACATCGCACAACCTGCGCACGAACCGCAGCAACACTCTTCGTAGGGTGGTGGGCAGTTGGCGAACATAGTGCAGCAGCGCTCGTTCCTCGCCGGTGGGGGCGGGAAAGTCCGGGGCCGGCGGCATCGCCGCTGACCCACGCACGCCGGAGAGGGCCTTGCCGGTGGCCAGCCAGTGCGGGTCTTGTCCCAGCAACCTGGCGAGGGCGAAGAAAGTCGGCAATTTAATGTTTTTGCTGAAGCCGTGTTCCCACTGATTGACCGCAGAAGCCGAGATGCGGAGCGCCCTGGCGACATCCGTTTGGGACAAGCCCGCCTCTTCCCGGGCAGCTCGAATTCTATCGGTCAAGGTGTTCATGAAAAGATAAAACCTCCTACTTTCAGTATCCCCCATTTATGAATAAGTATGCTGGAAGAAAAAATTAATGTGCCGCGCGGGAGCCTGCGGCACAAAGAAGAGACGCTGTATCCCAGCCCCTTCCTCTGTCATCCCTGTATGTGTTCAGTCATTCGTTGACAAGATTCGTTCATTTGATTTGTTTGGGGGTTTTCCCCTGCAGGGCCTGATGCGGGCGCACCTCTGTTCTTGTAATTACCTGAAACATCACGCACACAATTCGCAAAGATACGCACATATTCTTCACTAGGTATTTCGCTTGATAAACGGAGTCCGTCTGTGTTAAATTTTGTCTATGCGCCTCTTTTCCAGGCCCGCCAAGAAGTCCGATAAGCCGGAAGCGCCACGCCTCACCTTTCCTCTGAGCCGGGAAATCGTCGGCATTTTTCTCGTCACCCTGGCCGTGTTGGTCTTTCTGAGCCTGTGGTCGTTTTCGCTCCGGGACGTCGGCTGGTTTGCGCTCTCCGAGAGCGAAACGGTTGAGGTACAAGGCGGCCCTCGCAATCTGGTCGGGTTGGTGGGCGCCTATATTGCCGCGAGCCTGATTTGGTTCTTCGGGTCCGCCTCGTTGGCCATCCCGTTTTTAATCCTGTTGCACGGGATTCGCGTCTTTCAACAAGAACACAAATCCGTCAAAAGTCTCCTGGGCTCCGTGCTGCTGGTCCTGTGTATGAGCACGCTCGTGTGGTTGCATCATCCGCTCTCCGTGCAGTCGTTGCAGGACGGGATCACGTCGGGAGTGTATGCCGGGCAGGCGGGTGCCTGGACCGCAGGCGAGTTGAAACCCTTGTTCGGTCAATGGGGCAGCACGGTCCTCCTGGCATCCCTGCTGCTCGTCTCCCTCTTGCTCATCACGCCCTTTTCCCTGTCAGCCGGGGTCGGACTCATTCCGAAGGGCGTCGGGAAAATGGGAGGATTGGTACGGCGTCCCGCGTGGCATTGGCCTGCCTGGTTGAAAGACCGCTGGGAACCCAAAGCCAACAAACCGCTCAAGATCCACAGGAAGTTGGGTGAGCAACGGACGGCCTTTTCCTTTCTGAAAAAGGATGCCCCTGTGCAGGAGCCATCCCTTGAAGACGATCCGGCTCCGGCTGAGATAGGGTTTGAGTCCCCGCGGCGTCAGGCTGAAGCCGCGCGGCCCGAAGTGGTGCGGCCCGAAGTGGTGCGGCCCGAAGTGGTGCGGCCCGAGGCGGTGCGGCCCGAGGCGGTGCGGAAGGTGGGTAAGGGTTATCATCTGCCCGATCCCGTGGCCTTGCTCGATGCACCTCCTGTGTCGAATACGCGGCAGACGGATCAGATTCTGGAGTCGCAATCCCAAATCCTCACGAGCACGTTGCAGAACTTCGGCATTGCCGGGAAAGTGACGGAAGTGCACCCGGGGCCGGTCATCACCATGTATGAATTCGCTCCGGGGCCCGGCATCAAAGTCGCGCGGATCGTGACACTCGCCCACGATTTGGCCATGGCCCTGAAAGCCACCAGCGTGCGGATCGTGGTCCCACTTCCCGGCAAATCCACGGTGGGGATCGAAGTTCCCAACCCGGTAAGAGAAACCGTGGCCTTACGGGAAATCCTGACCAACGAGGTCTACGCCCGGTCCCGGTCCAAATTAACGCTGGCCTTGGGGAAAGATATTTTTGGACGGCCTTGCGTCGCGGACCTGAAAACCATGCCTCACCTGTTGGTGGCCGGGGCCACCGGGGCGGGAAAAAGCGTGGGGTTGAACAGCATGTTGTTAAGCCTCCTCTTTTCCGCCCATCCCGACGAGGTCAAGCTGTTGCTTATCGATCCCAAGGTTCTGGAACTCCAGGTCTATGACGGGATCCCGCACCTGCTGCATCCGGTGTTGACGTCACCGAAAGCCGCGGCTCGCGGGTTGACCTGGGTGCTTCAAGAAATGGAGCGCCGCTATCGCCTGTTGGCGGAATACGGGGTGCGCAACATCCATGCCTATAATGAAAAAGTAGAGGACGGCCTGCGTGCCGCCCCGCAGAAGACGGGTTCGGTCCGGTCAACCCGGCGCGGGTCAACGACCGAGCCGCCGGCCGGGGAAGACGACGACCTTCAGCCTGAGGCCCCGCAACCGCTTCCGTACATCGTGGTGGTGGTCGATGAATTCGCCGATCTCATGATGACGGCGCCCAAAGAAGTGGAAGAAAAAATCACCCGACTGGCACAAATGGCCAGGGCGTCGGGCATCCATTTGATCCTGGCCACCCAACGCCCGTCGGTGGACGTGGTGACCGGACTCATCAAGGCGAATTTTCCGACCCGGATTGCCTACCAGGTCTCTTCCAAAACGGACTCCCGGACCATCCTCGACGCGAACGGGGCCGAAGCGCTTCTCGGATTGGGAGACATGCTGTATTTACCTCCGGGCATCGGACGCCTTTCGCGGCTTCACGGCGCTTACGTCTCCGATGATGAGGTCCGCCGGGTGGTTGAGTACGTGAAAGCCCAGGCCGGTCCTGATTTTTGCAACGAACCGGTTTTCCAGGATCAGGCCAACGTCGAAGAGGATCAGGAACGCGATGAAATCTATGAGCAGGCCAGGGAAGTGGTGTTGACCTCCGGCCAGGCCTCCGCGTCGCTCATTCAACGTCGATTGCGGTTGGGGTATCCTCGGGCGGCTCGCATGATCGAGCAGATGGAAGAAGAAGGCATCGTGAGTGCGCCCGGACGCGATGGCCGTCGTGAAGTGTTGGGCCGTCGAATGGCGTTCGAAGAGGAGGTGGGATGAAGCCCCTTGGATTGATCGTGATCGGCTGTTTGTTTGCGGTGTTCCCTCTCTCTCTGGGAGAAGGGAAGGGCGAGGGCCTGACGACGGTCGCGCAGGCCAGGGGAAGCGACGACGTCGAGGCGTTGGTCAAACGCGTTGACGCGCGGTATGCGCAGATCAAGGATTTCCAGGCGGACTTTGTCCAGGAAACGCGCATTCAGGGATTCGACACGCCGGTCCGGTCCTCGGGTCGCGTGTACCTGAAAAAACCCGGGCGGCTTCGCTGGGATTACCTGGAGCCCTCGGTCGAACACATTTACGTGCATCAGGATCAGTTGGCGATGTACGTGCCCGCCCATAATCAGGTGTTAAAGGGCAGTCTCACGATGATGGTCTCGACGAAGGCCCCGCTCCGGTTGCTCCAGGGCGTCGGGAAATTGGCCGAACATTTTTCCGTGGCACCGGCTGGAGCTGGAGAGAAGGGGGAAGGCGGGTTGCCGTTATTGACGCTGATCCCCAAGCCCGTTCCCGGTTCGGCGGCGTCGTCGCTCGTCAAGGTCGTGTCGGAAATTCAACCACGCACGTATTTGATTCAATCCCTCGCCTTGCATGAGAAAAACGGGAACGTCTCCACGTTTCGGTTTTCCAATTTCAAGGTCAACAAAGGATTGGCTGACACGGTGTTGATCCTGAATCCGCCTGAAGGAGTGGTCATCGTCGAAGATTTTCTCCCGAAGAGTTGATCGGATCATCCTGGCATGGATTCCCTCGTTCGTTGACCATTTCCGCCGTTTCCTTCCCCTCCTTTGTAAGGAGGGGCGAAGGGGAGGTAGAGGCTGCGAAGGCGAAACCATGTGCTCCATGGGCATTCGACTCTACCCCACCCCCGCTTTCGCGGGGGCAAGCCTAGCTCACCCTCCCCTTACAAAGGGGAGGAAAAGAGGGCTTCTCCCACAATGGTAAGCGTTCACGTATTCATTTATGAGGTGAAAACTGAAAGAGAAAACAATGGGTAGCCCCATGAGAATCCTGCTGTGCCTCGTTGGTTTGGCCGTGGGCACGTGGCTGGTTCCCGTGCCCGTCCAGAGCCTGACGGGCGACCTGACCAACGACCCGGCCAAGGTGATCAAAAAATATCTGTCATTGGACAAACGTGGGGTACGGTTGACCGCGCATACATACGAAGCGGTCAAACCCTATGTGGCCTGGGAACAGGAAGAGCCGGCTTGGGAGCGGTTCGTGGTGATCCGCGACTATTCGGTTATCGACGACGTCACGCAATGGGACATCGTGAGCAGCACGGAAGCCGTCATTCCCGTCACCTTTCAGGTCCTCGGAGTCGTCCACATGGGAACCGTCACGTTCGTGTCGATGCCGCGGGAAGAAAGATTTTCCATTCGCATACGAGCCGTGGACAATCACTGGAAAATGGTGTCGCCGGCGTTCCCTCCGCACGTCGGCCGGAGACGCTTGGCGGATTTCGTGAAAGAAGCCATGCTCCAGGAAGACAATGCCGGCCGGGTCAAGACGTTGCGCAGGCTCAGGGAAGCTCTCATCAAAGCCGGCCGATCATGAACCACGGCCCGCTAGCGGACTCCGTTCGGTTAATCATTTTTGATCTGGACGGGACCCTCATTGATTCCAAGTATGATATTGCCGCGTCGGTGAACCTCACGCTTGGAGATCTGGATTTACCGACGTTGCTTCCCGAAGAAATCTTTACCTTCGTGGGTGACGGGGTCAAACGGTTGTTGCGCTTGTCCGTCGGGGAGGAAAATGAGGCGCGCTATGAAGAATCGCTTCGTATCTTCCGCGGGCATTATCTCGCCCACTGTTTGGATACCACGCAATTATATCCCGGCCTGGACCGGCTGTTTGACGGGCGGGGTACGCGCATGAAAGCCCTGGCCACGAATAAATCGTTGGAATACACCTTGCGCATCATCGAAGGCTTGAAGGTCAAAGAACAGTTTGCTGCGATCGAAGGTCCCCTCGATCAATCTGATTTGAAGCCCGACCCGGGCATGTTGTGGCGGATCCTGGAGCGTCTCGCGGTTCCACCGGAAGCAGCCGTGCTCGTGGGAGACAGTACGAACGACGTGCGAGCCGCCCAAACGGCCGGGGTGTACTCCTGCGCGGTCGGCTACGGCTACGGCAATCGAGACAAAGTATTCGCCCTCAACCCCGACTACTATTGTGAAAAGCCCAGCGACCTTCTCTCCCTCCTGTTCGGGTAGGGCTTCTCTTCCTCCGCCTCACAAAAGAGATCCTTTGAGTGTGCTTTTCTGCTCGCGCAGATCAGCCACGCTCAAAAACCGTTTCCACTTCATGAGGGGTCAGGTATTTGCGCAGAGGGACCGGCGTTCCCTGATCGAAAAGAACTCGCACTCAGACAACTTGGGGGGTGGCTAGACTCTTAGCGGCATGGTCGAGAACCGTGCGTACTTGCTCCAAAGTCACACCAGAGAACAAGTCCACAAATTCCGTGATTTCTACTCCGTCTTCAAGGTTCTCAAACAGAGCTGAGACTGGGACACGAGTGCCACGAAACACCCATCCTCCACTCATTCGCTGGGGATCACGTTCGACCACTGAACAGGTTGACCAATCTAACATATCCCCATCCTACCCCTAGTCGCACAGCGATTCAAGGCATTGTATGGGTCCACCACATTTGGCACTCGGGTTGATGGTGAAGGAGGAATTGTACCGGAGATTGGCGGCCAAGGCTATGGTGGGGTAAGACGGTGTTATACGCGATCAACCAGTCGGCCAATTGTTGGTTGAACAGGGCCACGTCGTCGAACAGCAAGTCCTCATGATAGTCCACGAACTGTTCCTGAATGGTCCGGTTGAACCGTTCTACATGGGCATTCATTTTCGGGGAACGGGGATAGGTCCACCAGTGCGTGATGCCGCGCGCCTCCAACCGCTGCTGGAAGTGGCCCAGGAATTCCGAGCCGTTGTCGGAGAGCACGACCCGCGGGGGGCGTGGCAGCACCTGGCACAAGGCCTCCAGCGCGCGGGTCGCCTGGCGGCTGGACGCGGGGGGCGTGGCCACGGCGACCGCGAAGCGCGAGTGGGGATCGAGAAAGGGGAACAAGTAGCGGCGGAGGCCCGCCTGGAGCCGGACGACGGTATCACAGGCGAACACCTCGAGGGGCGGGGCGGAGTGGCCGCGGGGTTTCCGCGCTTTGCGCGGCCGCACGACGGGTTTAGGCTGGCCCCGCGCCGTCAAGCGGACGGGGGCGTGCCGCATCTTGTCGGGCGCACGGGCGATCAGGCGCCCAATGGTGGAGACACTGGGCAGGGCGAGGCCGTGGGCCTCACACCACGGGGCCAGCAGGACGTGGAGTTTGGCCTTCCCGAGGTTAGGGAAGGTGGTGCGCAGACGCCGGATCTCCTGGTTCAGTGCGGGCGGGCTGTGGGGCTGGCGCCGTCGGTGGGGGGCACGGGAGCGGGCGGCCAAGGCGGCGGGCTGACCGCCGGCCTGGGTTAACGTGTGTTTCCAGCGCGCGAGCGTCCGGCGGCTGACCGCATAGGCATCCTGGGTCGCCGCCGGGCCATGGGTGGCCCAGAACGTCAGAATCTTGAGTCGGTGGTGAGCTTCGTTGGGTATCATGTCCCAACGATAGCCCAGATTGGCTACTCGATAGAACCCCCGGATCCGGTAGCCGAGATGGTGGATGTGCATGGTGACTCCTCCTGGGTCAAGGAGTGCCATATGTTTCTGAACCTATACAGGCATTATCGAAATGCAGGGTTTCTGGTCCTCCCCCAAAAACGAGGCCACGGGTTCTGCAAAATGCCGGCTTTTTCTGCTTTCGTAGGTCCCCGCATCTTCTGGCATAACGGCTCGCGAGGGTGTAGACTGAATTAGTAAGAGAGTATTGGCGACGGACACTTTGTCAGGAGAGTTGACTGCCGCTCGTACCAGGAAGGAGGGAGGCATATGGAGATCGGAAGACGAGCCATTTTACAGTTGAGTGTATTGGCGGGATTAGGACTTCTAGTCAAACCCCATGGAATCATGGAGGTTTTGGCTATGGAAGGGCCGGAAACGTTTGAAGTCGTCAAAACGGAAGAGGAGTGGAAAGCCCTCTTGACTCCGGCACGGTATTATGTGCTTCGCGAAGAAGGGACCGAGCGGCCATTTACCAATGCCTATGATGCAAACAAGGCAACGGGCACATACTATTGTGCGGGCTGTGATCTGGAAGTGTTTTCCTCGGGAGCCAAGTATGACAGCAAAACCGGCTGGCCGAGTTTCTGGCAGCCGTTCTCGGTTCACGCAGTCCGGACGAAGACCGACTGGAAATTGTTTTATCCCAGAACCGAGGTCCACTGCAGGCGCTGTGGCGGTCACCTCGGCCATATTTTCGATGATGGCCCTCCACCGACCGGCCTGCGGTATTGTATCAACTCCGCAGCCCTTCAGTTTCGGGAAGCCTGAAGAGAGTTGCCGTCAAATGCCGGCCGGGCTGGACAGGCTCACGTGAAAAGGTAAGCCGAAAAAAGGGGTTGAAAGCGGCTCAAAAAGCCGGATTCAGCCCCTTTTGTTACCAGTTTTTTGGCAGTTCCCTTCGCGCTTTCTCGATTTTCTATCACAAATCGATCAGGATTCAATCACCACATGTCGCGAATTCTCGCGATATCTCCTGATATCTCGTTTATCATCGTGTACGACGTTGTGTAGAGAAATCCACGGCCTATGGCCGTGAAAGAAGCGGCCTACTCATTGGGTACTGAAGAATGAAGCAGGCCAGGAAGGGGAGTTCTTACGCTTTCTGAATGAGGCCGGACCGTAGGCACCGCGTACAGACCCGAATGCGTTGCGCCGCGCCGTTGAGTAACGCACGAACGGTTTGAAGGTTGGGACGAAAGACCCGTTTTGTTTTATTATTGGCATGACTGACGTTATGTCCGCTCATGCGTTTTTTTCCACAAACTACACAGGCAAAAGCCATGTCGGTGACTCCTTTCCTTCAAGAAAGAACGTGAAGCAGACCCTTCTGATACCATACCGTTGATTCTTCTGACAACCCTGTCCTGAGCCAGTCGAAGGGCCTTTCTATGGGTCCATCACATATTGCACGACCTTAGTCCCTCCCCCAGGTTCGCCTGCGGGCTGCGCCCTTGGCTCCTCGACTCCCCCTCATGGGAGGAGTGATTTTTTCCTGAACCCTGGCGAAAAACCCGAATCATTCTGGAATTCCTTGCCGACACTTTGTACTATTCGCCCTGAGATGGAAACGAACGCGCAGGCGGATACTCAAATCCCGCAGAAGTTGCAGGCTCTTCTGGACCGGTTGAATCGCCCGATTCAATCAGCCTATGAGAATCAGGGGTCACCCACGACGCATCTCGATGCGTTCGTTTCAACGCAAATCGTCGAGGCGTTGCGGAATACGGTGTTTCCCGCACACGTCGAAGCGGAATTATTGGTCCTGCGATTTTTGTTTCAGGAGCAGGAAGGGTCGGCAAGGACCCCGGACCGATTGGAGACGGCCAGGCGGGTCCTGGGTCGTTTATCCACCATGGCGCTTCAGCAGACTTCCGATTCCCCGGACTCGGAACCCAACCCGGACCGCAGGGTGACGACCGATCAAGTTGATTCGTGGGGCGCGAAGAAGCCCCACGATGCGTTGAACCGCACGTTACACGAGACAGACATCCGGTTTGCCAAAGGGGTAGGCCCCAAGCGTGCGCTGTTGCTTGAGAAATTTGGGATTCGCACGATCGAGGACGCCTTGTGGTTTTTACCCTGGCGGTATGAAGATCGCTCCCGCATCGTGTCCATCTCTCAACTGGTCTCCGGCGAGAAAGCCACGATTGCCGGGACCATCCACCAGGCCAAACTCCGGCGTACGCGACGGCGGAATATGACCCTGTTTACGATGTCGGTTCGTGATGAAACGGGTGCCGTGGAAGTCGTGTTCTTCAACCAGAATTATCTCGAGGGCGTGCTCAAGAACGGGTTGCGAGTGGTGCTCAGCGGTCCCGTGGTGATGCACCCTCGGGGGGGCGGGTTTCAAATGAGGACTCCGCAGTATGAGGTGGTGGATGCCGATGAGGATCTGCTGCTCCACGTCGGACGCATCGTCCCGGTTTATCATGAAACGCGCGGGCTGAGCTCCCGGCATCTTCGCCGGATCATGTGGGGCCTGCTGGAAGAGTATGGCGCCTACTTGCAGGACCCGCTTCCATCGCGTCTCCTGCAGCAACACCAGTGGCCTTCGCTTGATGCGGCCATTGCGTCTCTCCATTTTCCCGGCAACGGTGAGGAGCTGTCCTTGCTCAACGACTGGAAGACGTCGGCTCATCACCGGTTGGCCTTCGAGGAAGGCTTCCTCCTTCAACTGGCGTTGGCGCTCCGGCAGCGCATGAATCAATCAGCGGTGCCAGGCATTGCCTTTCGGCTTACCGGAACGTTCACCGCACCGTTACAGAAGCAATTGCCGTTTCAACTCACGGACGCCCAACAACGGGTGATTGCCGAGATCGAAGCGGATATGCGCGCGCCCCGACCCATGAACCGGTTGCTCCAGGGAGACGTGGGGTCGGGTAAAACCATCGTGGCCCTGCATGCCATGTTGGCGGCCTGTGGGGACGGGTATCAAGCCGCCTTGATGGCCCCGACCGAGATCCTGGCGGAACAACACGTGTCGACCATCCGGCCTTACCTCGAATCGCTTGATATTTCCGTCGCCTTTTTGACCGGAGGGACGTCGCAAAAAGAGCGGGCCGCTGTTTTGGAACGCGTCGCCGAGGGAGACGTGCAACTCATCGTGGGGACGCACGCGCTGTTGGAACAGGACGTGCAATTCTCCAGGTTGGGAGTCGTGGTTGTGGATGAACAACACAAATTCGGTGTGCTTCAGCGAGGGAAGCTTCGAGAAAAAGCCCTGCACCCCGACGTCCTGGTGATGACCGCCACCCCGATACCGCGTACCCTGGCCATGACGGTTTATGGAGACCTTGACGTGTCCGTTATCGACGAGTTGCCTGCCGGGCGCAAACCCATTCAGACGCGCGTCTTTCGCCACAACGCGCGGTCCAGGGCCTACGAGTTGGTGCGGAAAGAAGTCAACGCGGGGCGGCAGGCCTACATCGTGTATCCGTTGGTGGAAGAATCCGAAAAGCTCGACCTCGAAGCGGTCATGCAGGCGGTGGAACGATTACGGGAAACGGAGTTCCCTGCGATGAGCCTGGAAGTGCTCCATGGACGCATGAAGTCCAATGAAAGAGCCAAGATCATGAAGGCGTTTCGGTCAGGCGACGTTCAGATCCTGGTCGCCACGACGGTGATCGAAGTGGGTCTGGACATGCCCAACGCCACGGTGATGGTGATCGAGCACGCCGACCGGTTCGGGTTGGCCCAGCTCCACCAACTTCGCGGGCGGGTCGGGCGTGGCGCGCAACGTTCGTTCTGTTTCCTGATCAGTTCGGCGGGCAGGCGTCAGGATCAAGTGCCGGACGTCCCTACGATGCAGGGAGCGCACGATCTGACATTGCCGTTTTCCGAGGAGACGGCCGCGGAACGCACGCGCGCGCAGACCAAGCCGACGCAGACCGCCGAGCAGCGGCTGAAAGCGATGGTGCATTGCTCCGATGGGTTTGCGATCGCCGAACAGGATCTCCGAATCCGTGGACCGGGTGAAATGTTGGGAACGCGGCAATCGGGGATCCCGGAATTTCGAGTGATGAACCTGGTGCGAGATGCCACGGTGTTGGAACAGGCTCGGCAAGAGGCGTTTGCCCTGATGGAGCGGGACCCGCAATTGTCTCATCCGGACCATCGACTGCTCAAAGCTGTCGTGTTGCGAAAATGGCAGGCCAGATTGGACCTGGGATCAATCGGATAAAAGCTGATGCGAGTCGCGGGCATTGATATCGGCACCCTTACCTGTCGTTTGTTGGTGGCAGCGGTTTTCCCTGAGGCCGAAGGCCCGGTTCACACGATCCGTTCGGAACGGAAAATCTTGCGGTTGGGGGAAGGGGTCGACCGGACAGGACGGCTCAAACCGGAGGCCATGTTGCGCGTGATCGAGACGATTCGGGAGTGGAAAACGATCATCGAGAGTCATGGAGTGGAGCGGTATACGGCCGTAGCCACGAGTGCCGTGCGGGAAGCCGGGAATCGCGAAGAGTTCCTGGATCGAGTCAGACGGGAAACGGGCATTGAGGTGGAAGTCATCGACGGAGAAGAGGAAGCGAGACGAACCTTCCTGGGGATTCGATCCGGTCTGCCGGACGTTCGGGAGATTCTGGGGTTGGATATCGGGGGCGGGAGTACGGAATTCATCGCGAGCCGGCCAGGGCAATCCCTCAAGATGACGTCGATTGACATGGGGGTGGTTCGATTGACGGAGCGGGTGTTACAGAGTGATCCACCGCCTGCCGAGGAAATTCACAAAGCGGAAACCTTGATCCGGGACCTCACCCGCAACGCTCGACGGGAGATCGGAGCCGTCACGGGGCTCACCCTTGTGGGCACTGCCGGGACGATCACCTCGTTGGCGGCTATCGCTCAGCAGCTTCCCACTTATGATCCCGCGCGAATTCAGAATTTCGTGTTGGAACTTCCGGTGATTCAGCGTATCGAGCGCGACGTGTTCAGCAAAACGCAATCGGACCGCGTCGGGATGCCCGGCTTGGAAGCGGGCCGCGAAGGCGTCATCGCCGCGGGTGTGCTTATCCTTCGCTGCGTGATGGAAGAATTGAACGCCGCACGGTGCGTGGTGAGCGAGTACGGGTTGCGGGAAGGCGTCCTGGTCCACCTCGCCCGATGCCCGCCGCTTCTTCATCAGCGAACCAGTTTGTCATAATCGGCATGACTGCCAATCCAGAACCAGAGTACGCCTTCAGTAACCTCTACCCCCAGAACGCGATAGTGCAGTCCCACACGAACGGAACGAAATCTCCCAATTTTTTTGAAAGCTAACGACGGATGGGTAGGATTCGTTTTGAGCAAAGAGAACTTCTGATCGGCTAATTCTTGAATAGCCTGAGGTAGCGCATGGTAGCAAGCCCAAAATTGTGGAGAGGCAAAATGCTTCAAAGTGGGGAGCAAGTCCCGGAATGGAAGGATTGAATTCCTTGGTCCGCCAGCGCATCCAGTTTGCCGGCTTGGATAGTTTCTTCAATTTGCCGATCCCACGCCTCCGCATCAAATTCAATAAACCATTTGCGAAAAGTGTCGAGTTCAGCAGACGAGAGAGCCAATACTTCTTGTTCGATTTTTTCAATGTTACTCATGAGACTTGGTCCCTCCTGTTAACAACGAATAAAGTATATCACAAGCCAACAGGATGTGCTCTTGCTCTCATAACGCACGGTATAGACGGTTCACCGTTGACTATACCAGCGGAATCCTTGGGATTCTTTATAGGCGGGGCGGTGAAACCCTCCGGGTTTCTCCAGGATCAGGGCTTTGAAATCCCACAACCCGAACCAGGCCGGATCGAGGATGTTGTGGTAGTGAAGGCCGGTCAGTTTGGGCAGCGTCTCACCGAGTGCGTGCCGTAATTCCGATTCGGTATACGCCCGCACGGCAAACGTCTTGCCCTCGGCTTCCTGGAGGCGTCGTATTGCATAGGCGGCGCCGGTGCACAGCACTTGAGTATCCCGTCGAATCGAGAGGAGTTGAGGCAGCGCACAGTATTGTTCCCGAAATCCGAGCCACTTGGCCGCGTGGCGGAGATAGGTATATTGCACTTCGTATTCCGTATGGCCGGGAAGCCGCACGGGATCAGGCCAGCCTGAATCGATCCCGAATTCGATGAGCAATGCCCGCCCACCCGGTTTGAGCACGCGCCAGAGTTCGTGCAGGAATTGAATGGCGCCATAGTTGAAGATCGCTTCATCGGGATACGGGGTGTCCAGGTTCAAGCGGAGTTTTTGGATCAGGTCCAAACTTTGCTGGTGTTCTGGCGTCGCGCCCTTGCGAGTCTCCAGTTCTTCCCTGGACAGGTGGATCGGGGTCATATCCGCCAGGTTTTCATTGTCGATGACCAAATCCACGCTGGCCTCGGCCAGGGGCAACTGTTCCGCGTTCGCGTTCAGGACTTTGGCGTCCCACCCGGCTTTTTTGGCTAACGCGAATTGGGATTGCAGAAAGGCCCGGGTAAGGTCCAGAAAGATGTATTCCACGCCGCGTCGTTCGAGTGGCGAAAGTTCTTTTGCCATTTCCTGAGACAGGTAGCCCAAGCCCGCGCCCACCTCCACGACCCGCTGCGGTTTCGGGCTCCACCAGCCCAACTGCCTGATGGTTTTGGCGAGCAATTGGCCATAGGATAAGCCATTCAGCGCTTCACAGGGTTCCCGGAGGAGATGGGAAGCCGTGGTTTCGACGATTTCGAAATGACCATGATGGCTTTGAATCCCTTTATGATGAAACTCCGTGAGGTGTTCCTCGCTTTCGACTGCCACGTTTTCATGCCATTGTTCACGCACCTTTTGGAGGAGGAGGTCCCACTTCGCGTTCACGCTGTGCCCGCTTGGCGGGGTCGTCCCGAAATAACACAACGAATAGCGGGGTAAGGACCATCGTTCGAGAAACCACCGGCCGGTTTCCTGATTGGTGCCACAGACCCATTTGCCGAACTGCTCAAGGAGTGCGCTGATCGACAGGCGGCCATCCATGGCCCCAAGCAGGGAGGCGCCCATTCGGTTCAGCCGGACCAGGGGCAGGTCCTCATCCAGGGGCGCGACCCACCATTCATGATCCCCATGTTGGTAGATCACGAGGTCCGGCATGCGCCAGGCTCGCTGTTGGAGAATCTCGCCCTCCAAGGCAAGGGGTTGAAGGGATGGGGCAGGGGAGGAGGTCATTCAATCAAGCGAATCGGCGGGGTTGGCATCAAAGACCATCCGATACATGCCCGCCCAGAATTCCGACCAGGCATCGGCGGCTTCCCGAGCGCCGCCGGTCACTTGATGCACGTCATCTTCGGACCGGGTCGTCTTGCGAACGGCCTCAACCAACCAATTGCCGTGGTGCTGTTCTTCAGCCAGGTGTAACGTGAAAAATTCCAACTCTTCGGGATGAAACTGCTCATATTGTTCGAGGCCCGGCACGAAATATCTGAACTCGGATGCCGCGGTGGTTTCGACGGCCAAGGCCGCGCCCAGCGCAGTCAAATGTCCGGAGTGAAGGAATAATCGCCGCAACGTGTCGAGGTAGGTCGTCACTTCGGGGATCGGGACGATGTGTTCGAGGTCCCGGGGCTGGAGCCCGATGGAAGATGCAAACCGCTCGAGTTGCCGGATATGCACGCGGTCCGGTGAGCCACTGCCCAACTCCGAGTACAGGGTCTTGGCCAACTCGGTTCGCATTTCCATCTCGTGGATCGGGGTGTGATATAACAGTCCTTCGAGGACCTTGACGAAATGGAAGCAAAAATAATGGTATTGCCCGACAAAGGCCCGGAGTTGTCCAGGCTGGAGTTTTCGAGACCTGAACGTTCGGAAAAATTCGTTGGTATTGACCGGGTGTGCCTGGAGTTCCAGGACAAGCGATTCGACGTCGGAAGGGATAGCTTGAACAGGGCTCATGCAACTCACGCCAGGAACGGAAAAACTCATATCGCCAATCATGACGATGACCGAATGCAGATTACACGATGCTCCCGGCCCGTCGCAAGGCAGCAAGGGTCCGAAAGACGGTTGCCTTCCGAAGCGTGAGCGTTTTACGACCGCACGTCGGATTCGCACAAGTAGACCAATGCTGTTGGCATTGAAGGAACAGGAATCTCCATGCAGGCTTGCGGCCTGCACACCAAGTGATGAAAATGGGACGTCCTTGCACCCTTCTGTCATCCCGACATCTTTAATCGGGGATCCAGGAGTTTTTGCTTTTCCTTCGAGTTGCGAGGGGAAAGGCACTGGATCCTCGCGTTCGCAAGGATGACAGATGAGGGCTATTTTCATACCAATGGCTGAGTATCGCGTCAAACGCCCGTTACAACGTCCCTCAATACATCCGGGGGAAATCCTGCGCGAGGACGTTCTGCCGGCACTGGGCTTATCGGTCAGCGAGACAGCCAGGCGACTCGGTGTTTCGCGCCAGCAGTTGCATAGGATTTTGGCTTGCACGCACCCTATCACGGCAGAAATGGCGCTGAGGATCGGCAAACTGATCGGCAATGGTCCTGGGCTCTGGCTGAGGATGCAACAGAATCATGACCTGTGGCGTTTGGAGCAGGCACTGAGAAGCAATCAGGGCTCTTCCATCACTGAAATCCGCTTGTTTTTCTGAGTCCGTTCATATAAAATGTTACCTATTAGGTAACTAAAATATGCCATAAACGTGGAAATTGTCTTCCGGACCAAAAAGCTCGCCAACACGTTCAACTCTGCCAGCGCTCTCCGGAAGGTTTACGGCGACCGCATGGCGCGCACGATCATGACGCGCCTCGCAGTGCTCAGGGAGGCTCCGATGTTGTCGATGGTGCCGACCTTGCCGCCAAACCGGCGTCATCAGCTTCACGGAAACCGTGCCGGACAGCATGCCGTTGATCTCATTCATCCGTATCGGTTGATTTTTGAACCTGCCGACACATCGTCGCGGAAAGCCAAAGGTGAAATGAACACGGATGAAGTGACTGCTATCACGATCATCGAAGTCATTGATTACCACTGAAGGAGGAAACGACGTGGCTGTCACGACCTATTCTTACGAACCCGACTATGCTGTTCCGCCTGGCTGGGTCGTCGAGGAACACTTGCAGAGTCAACGCCTCTCCCATGCCGAGTTCGCCAGGCGGTGTGGCCGTTCCGCAAAGCTCATCAGCGAGATCATCGCCGGCAAGGCTCCCGTTGAACCCAGGACCGCGCTCCAATTTGAGAAAGTGCTTGGTCTTGATGCAAGCATCTGGCTGGGTATAGAAGCCCGCTATCAGCTTCACAAAGCCCGTGAGGTTGAGGCGCAAGAGACAGGAGGTGCTTCCTGGCTAAAGGCGTTTTCTCTTAAGGAGTTGGTGAATCGAGAGGTGCTCGACAAACCCGCATCCGATGCTGAGGCGATATCAAAGCTGCTGGCCTTCTTCGGTGTGGGGTCGGTCAACGCCTGGCACGCGAAGTACAAAGGGATGAGCGTTGCCTATCGACACTCGCCCAGTTTCCAAAGCGACAAACCCGCGCTGGCAACGTGGCTCCGGCTTGGAGAGCTTGAGGCTGAACAGCAGGAGTGTCGCGCTTACAACGAGGCTCGATTCAAACAGGCGTTAAAGGAGATTCGCGGACTCACGCAGACGCCGGTAGCGCGCGCCCTGGAAGAGGCGCAACAACTCTGCAACAATGCGGGTGTTGGTTTGGTGCTGGTCAAGCCTCTTCCGCAGACCGCTCTCAGTGGTGCAGCCTGGTGGCTGACCCCTCGGAAGGCTGTGATTGAGCTCAGCATCCGCCATAAGACCGACGATCATCTGTGGTTCAGCTTTTTTCACGAGGCCGCCCATGTCCTCCTGCATAGCAAAAAGTACATCTTTATCGACTGGACGAAAGCGAATGAGGAAAACGCCGACATTGAGTCGGAAGCCAATCAATGGGCCTCGAATTTTCTCATACCACATGGCGACTGGAAGCAGTTTGTCGCAACTTCCCCACATGGCGAAAGCGCCGTTCGGCGATTTGCCGGGGAGCAGGGAATAGCCCCGGGCATCATTGTTGGGAGGCTTCAGTATGAAGGCTGCCTATCTTGGCGGACACCTCTGAACAGGTTAAAAGTGCGCCTGGAGTGGCAGGCTGCATCATGAGTGATCCAACTACATCTATCTTGTCAGTATCGAGCGAGTTTTTCGGGAAATAATTTTTGAGGAGACTGTGTGATGGCCGAGAAACGCGATACGTTCGCCGAGCATCTCACGTTTTCACAACGCTATGGGTATGAGCTTTTGCCGGCCCCGATGCGGTTGGAAGAGTTATCTGCTGATTTGAGGCGTGAAATATGGAACCGTATGCGTGAATGTCTTAGCGCATTTCGAGATAAGGATCTTACCGGGCGGTACAGGTTCAAAGGCACGGAAATCAAGGGATTCATTGAATACGTTCTTGGGACGTTGCTCAAATTGCCTCAGGACGAAATTCAAACCGACCACGATAACGGAATGTCTCAATTCAAGGAAATAATAGAGAGAGCGGAATTCAACACCGTGCTCGACCTCATCGAAATCGTGGCAAATTCCGACAGTCCAACTGGGGTGACTGTAACAGGCAGCACCATAGTCCCGAATCAGTATTCCAAGGAGTTTATCATACACAGAAACGAATTCATTTTGGCTATTAGTAATCAGTTCAATCAACATGCTGCACCTTATTGGTTGGACATTTCACAAAGCCCTTGCCGCTTTTTCCCGCGCAGCAGCAGAGAACAAGGTGAAGCGACACAGCAAGCCATCGAGATGCTCCGCAAAAGCGGCATGGAAGGCGCAACAACGCACTTACGCCAAGCGGCGGAACACATCAATGCGCAGCAATACGGAGATTCCATTGCAGACAGCATCCACGCTGTTGAAGCCGTTGCCTGCAAAATCGACCTGACGTCAAGCACACTCGGCAAAGCGCTAAAAGTTCTTGAAAAGAAAGGATTGCTTGCCAATGAACAGCTTAAAACCGCACTCGAAAAACTTTACGCCTACACCAACAGTGAAGAAGGTGTTCGTCATTCGTTGGTGTTTCAGGATTCATCAGATGTCTGGCTGGAAGAAGCGGTTTTCATGTTCGGCGCCTGTGCCTCATTCGCCGCCTATCTCGTGAACAAACACTGTCAGATGAATCAACAACAAGATGACGGTCAATGACTCTCCTCCAAAACCGCCTTGTGCTGCATTCGGATCGAGCGGGGCAGTATAGCATTCATAGGTCTATTTTCTGAATGAACCTACCTGCTCGAAGCAGATGATCGAGCACGCGTTGGGCGTGTAATTGAGTGCGTAGGCAGCCGTCAGGCGGAACTTGGACAAGGACGCATGGATAAGCTTCAAAATTCAATTTATATTGCTACGTTGACGAAAAATAGTTAAGATTGACAAATGATCACATCATTTTCAGTATCAAACTACCACTCCATACGAGAAGAAGTCGTTCTCGATCTGCGCATTCCGGGAACGGCTCCAGACCTGCCGCGCTTCCGGCGTAGTGCGGCCAAGCCGGATATCAGGCTTCCTTCCGTCGTGGTGCTCATCGGACCCAACGGATCGGGCAAGACAACGCTGCTCAGTGCGCTGAACATTACCGCCCGAATCGCCTCATCCGCGTTGCCTACGGAGGAGAACAACCCGATCAAGTCCTTCATGCCCTTCCTTTCTCCGGAGACCAGGGGAGAACCGACACGATTTTCTGTGGAGTTCGAGGCGGATTGGCTGGCGCCTGGCGAACCTAGGCAACTGTTCCGCTACGAGTTGGCCGTCGGACGCGATGCTTCCGGCTTCCAGGGCCATTTCTTCCATTACGAATCGCTGTCCTGCTTCCCGAAGGGCCGTCCCCGCCGTCTTTTCGAGCGAGGCGGTCAGGGAAAGCCCATATACGTTTCCGACGAGTTCGGGTTCAAGCCCAAGGATGAACGCCTCAAGGCAGTTCGAGCGGATGCCTCGGTGGTTGCCACGCTCGATCTGCTCAACGTACCACTGGCCATGAGAATCGCAGAATCAATGCGATTGGTCCTGTGGTCGAGCAATATTGTGTATCACGGGAAATGGGAGCCTCCGACCAAAACGGTAATCGATATGTTGGAACAGAATCCCGAGCTAAGAGCCTGGGCCGGGAAGCATATCCAATCCAGCGACCTGGGGATTCAAGGCTTTGATATTAATATTAGTCACGGCATAATCGGGGGGAAGACGGTGGTCTTCAAGCATCACGGGCTCGACGTGCCAGTCCCTCTGCATTTCGAATCCAGCGGGACGAAACGTCTGTTTCATCTACTTCCTCAAATAGATTGCGCACTCAAGAATGGTGTTCCCGCTGCCCTAGACGAAGTCGACGGCGATCTTCACGTAGATATCGTCGGCGAAGTTCTCGACTGGTTCCGCTCCCGAGAGACCAATCCCCGCGACGGGCAACTCTTCGTTACCTCTCACAACGTCGGTCTGCTCGACGACCTGGAGAAAGAGGAGGTCTTCATCGTGGAGAAGGACGGCAACGGCGCGACCAAGGTACACGGAGCCCAGGACGTGCGCGGCCTTCGCCGTGACGCCCGTCTTTATCCCAAGTACCGGTCTGGGGTGCTCGGCGGTCTCCCGAAAATCGGTTGAGAGGCGATGCCCCGACGCAGGCCAATCCCAGTCGAACCCAGGCGAGTCATCTTTATCGGGGTCGAAGGAAAGAACGATCGGGCCTTCGCGCGGTTCCTCCAATTCTGTTGCGACGGGGAGGGTCTTCACCTGCATTTGAACGTCACGACGGGAAGCGGAGGCGACTCCGTATCCGTCGTCAAGGAAGCCGCTCGCCGCTTGACGAGACATCTCGACAGAAGGGATATCAGTCACAGTCTGGTATTACTGGACCGGGACCGCTATGCACAAGACGTGCAAGCGACGTGACGCCCAAGCCGTGGCGTCCAGGTCAAAGCTGGAGATCATCTTTCAGAATCCGAACCTGGAAGGCCTGCTGCTCAGGCTGCATCAAGGACATGAGAGTCGCGCAATCGCCGCAGGTGAATCCATGGCAGAGCTTCGAAAGGTTTGGCCCGAGTACAGCAAATCATTGCTGACCGCGGATCAAATGAAACCCCGCTTTACCGTATCCGACCTGCGGCGGGCAGCTCGGTACGATAAAGGGCTGCGAAGACTTCTTGAAATTCTCGGTCTTTGAGAACCGGATCAGCGATGGGAATGCAAGTACAGGCGCTTCAAGGAACTACGAGATTCCTCGCTTCGCTCGGAATGACAGATAGGGTGTGGTCAGTTCTGCATTCTGTCCATGAATGAGCGAACACGTACAAGAATCCCTCATGCAGGCTTGCCGCCTGCACCCCAAGAGATGAAAAGGAAGAAAACGACTCTGGATTCCCGATTACAAACGTCGGGAATGACCAATGCGGGATATCATTACTATTTTCATGCCAATGAGAGAAGGGTCAGCGCGGCACCTATGCTAGAATGAACAAGGAGGCTTTTGTTCGTCGATCTGTTTGAAACATGGTGACTTCTTATGAATTTGACGTGCTTGTGATGGGTGCCGGGTTGGCGGGGCTGCGGGCAGCGTTGGCCGCACGTGAGACCGGGGCTGTTGTCGCGATCATCACCAAGGTCCATCCCGTTCGGAGCCATTCCAATGCCGCGCAGGGCGGCATTAATGCCGCACTGACCGACCGTGGAGACAAGTGGGAAGAACATGCCTTTGAGACGGTCAAGGGCAGCGATTATTTAAGCGACCAGGATGCCGTGGAAATTTTGGCGCAGGAGGCCGGGCAGGACATTCTGGCCTTGGAACACATGGGCGTGATCTTTAACCGGAACGAAGACGGGCGGTTGGGGACCCGTCGCTTCGGCGGTCAGAAACGCGCTCGCACTTTTTTCGTTTCCGACTTTACCGGACAAGCCCTGTTGCACGTCTTGTATGAGCAGATCATGAAGGCGCGCCTTCCGGTGTTCGAGGAGTGGTTCGTGTTGTCATTGGTCAAGGATGAGCATGGACAATGCGGAGGGGTCGTGGCCTTTGAAATACGAACCGGGCGCGTGGCGTTGTTCAAGGCCAAGGCCGTGATCATTGCCGCCGGTGGGTTGGGGCGCGTGTTCGAGCCGAGTACCAATGCGCTGATCTGTACCGGCGATGGCATCGCGATTGCGTATCGGGGCGGAGCCCCGCTGATGGACATGGAGATGGTGCAATATCATCCCACGACCTTACGGGGAAAAGGATTGCTCCTGAGTGAGGCAGCCCGGGGGGAAGGCGCCTATTTGCTGAATTCCGAGGGGGAGCGTTTCATGGAGCAGTATGCTCCGAACATGATGGAGTTGGCCTCGCGTGACGTGGTGTCTCGCGCCGAGCAGATTGAGATCCATGAAGGCCGGGGGATCAACGGCTGCGTGTTGCTCGATTGCCGGCATTTGGGCAAAGGACTCATCCGGGAGCGCCTCAGCCAAATTTTTGAGGAGGCGAAGTCGTTTGCCAATATCGATTTGACCGAAGAACCGATTCCCGTGTGCCCGGGTATGCACTATATGATGGGCGGGGTGAAGACGGACGTGGAGGGACGCTGCTGGGACCTTGCAGGCGGATGGCAAGGCGTTCCCGGCCTTTTTGCGGCCGGAGAAGCCGCGTGTCTGAGTCTCCACGGCGGGAATCGACTCGGAGCGAATTCCCTGTTGGATACCGTGGTGTTCGGGCGCCGGGCGGGTCGTTGTGCCGGAGAGTATGCGAAAACCCTTCCGCAACCCCGTATCGGCGACGGCGTGGTGAAGGATGAGGAAAACAATATCAAAAAGATCTTCGACCGGCCCGATACCGGCGATACCATCGCCCGTATCCAGCACGAGATGGGCTGCACCATGACGGAAGGCTTGGGCGTGTTTCGCGATCAGGAAGGGATGGCCCTTACTCAACAGACGGTGGCCGGTCTCCGGGAGCGATGGAATCGCGTGGCTATTCATGATAAAGGACAGGTGTTCAATACGAGCCTCGTTCGTGCGTTGGAACTCGACTTTATGCTGGATTGTGCCGAAACCATTGCGCTGGGCGCCCTGACGCGGAAAGAAAGTCGCGGTGCACATTTTCGAACGGATTGCCTCCATCGTGACGACGAACATTGGTTGAAACATATTCTGATTTCTCATCGTCCCGGTGGGCCGCCTCAACTCGATTTTCTGCCTGTTCGGATTACCCAATGGGAACCGCAAGTTCGCGTGTATTGATGTTCACTCGTTCGTTGCCAGAATGCCAGAGAGGTGGAGCAGCCCTGCGCGGTTCCGCTTCTCTTTCCCTCCCCTTTGTAAGGGGAGGCTAGGTGGGGTAGAGTCGGCTTGGCGCGGCTGCCCCGGGAGGAGCCCTACGCGATTCCCCCTTTAGGCAACTCCTCTACCTCCCCTTCGCCCCTCCTTACAAAGGAGGGGAAGGGAAAGGAGACGTGGGAATTGTCAACGAATGAGTGAATACATACAATCCCGGCGCATACGCGTCTTGAGCCGTGTATTGAGAACGTCGTGAATGACTCCATGCTGACCACGTTTCGCATTCGTCGCTTCAATCCGGAATCGGCATTGCCACAACCCTATTTCGAAGACTACCAATTGAATACGGAGCGGTCGGACACGGTCCTCGATGCGTTGATCAGGATTCGGGAAATCGTGGATGAATCGCTTACCTTGCGCTGTTCGTGCCGGGGAGCCATCTGCGGGTCCTGTGGGATGCGCATCAATGGGCATGCCACCTTGGCGTGCAAAACCAAAGTGGCGTCCCTGGCGTCGTCGGGCGAGACGATCCACGTGGAACCCATGAACAATATGCCGGTGATTAAGGACCTGGTCACGGACATGGCCGGGTTTTGGGAGAAGATCCGCCAGGTTCAGCCCTGGCTCCAGCCGGTGGGTCCTGAACCGGAAGGCGAGTATCTCGCGCCACCGGACGCCATGAATCATTTGACGGGCGTCATGGGCTGCATCATGTGCGGGGCTTGCGTGTCGGATTGTGCGGCCCTGGAAGTGAATGCGGATTTTGTCGGCCCGGCGGCATTGGCCAAAGCCTATCGGTTTGTGGCGGACCCGAGAGACGGGAGTAGTTCGTCGAGGTTGAGAGAACTCAATAATCCGGGCGGCATGTGGGATTGCACGCGGTGTCTGGAATGTATTGAAGTGTGCCCCAAAGAAGTGGGGGCCATGGATCGCATCATGACGCTTCGTGCCACGGGGATCGAGCAGGGCGTGCCGTCTACCTGTGGCTCGCGGCATACCGAAGCCTTTGCGGATATTATCGAACACAAAGGTCGTTTGGATGAACCCATGTTGGCCGTTCGAACGTTTGGGCCGGGTAATCTCGGGCGGATGTTCTCCTTTCTGCCGATGGTCCTTCGAGCCTTGGTCCGAGGCAAACTTCCAAAATCCGGACCCTTGTTTCGGCCGATACCGGGGGTTGATCGAATCCGCCGGTTGTTTCAACGAGCGAAGGAGCGACCATGAAATACGCGTTTTTTCCCGGGTGCGTCTCAAAAGGTGGCTGTCCCGAACTCTATCAGTCCGTGAAACAGGTGTATCCTCGCTTGGGGATCGACCTGGAGGAAATGACCACGGCGTCGTGTACGGGCGCAGGGGTGTTGCAGGAGAAAGATTTGCGTTTGGGGGATATCTTGAACGCCCATACCATGGCCCTGGCCGAACAACAGGGGCTCCCCATCATGACGATCTGCAGTACGTGTCAAGGAGTCATGAGTCAGGCGAATCATCGCCTGGCGACGAATCCCGGCTATTTGGACGACATCAACCGGGTCCTGGCTGAAGAGGGGCTCACCTACCACGGCACCACCACGGTGAAACATTTTGTGTGGATTCTCCTGGAAGACATCGGGGAGCAAAAGATCCGGCAGTCCGTGAAGAGACCGTTGACGGGGTTGCGCGCGGCCCCGTTTTATGGATGCTACCTCCAACGGCCCAGTGCGGCGCTGGGATTTGAAGAACAGCCGGCACGGGCACAATCATTGGAAACGGTGATGGCCTTGCTGGGTGCCGAGGTGGTGGATTTCCCCGGCAAAACCCGATGCTGCGGAATGCCGCTTATCACCATTAACGAACCCGGCTCGCTGAAGATGGTCGCCCATCATACGTCCGATGCAAAAGAGCATGGAGCCGACGTGATGGTGACCCCCTGCCCCTTGTGCCATCTGAACCTCGACGGGCTTCAATCCAAGGCGGCCAAACACGATCGCAGAGAAATCGACCTGCCGATTTTGCATTTGCCGCAGTTGCTTGGATTGGCGATGGGACTGGAGCCAAAGGCGCTCGGCTTGAACCGCAATCTGGTTTCCACGAGATCGGTGTTGGAGAAACTCGACGTGGCGTAAAAGCAGGAAGGTCGAGGATTACAAAACTTCTTTGGACACGGTTTTAAAGTAGGCCAGGAGATCACGCGCTGAAAGAATGCCGACGATCTTCCCGTCCTCGGTCACGGCCAGGTGACGAATACGTTTGTCAGCCATGAGTTCTCTTGCATAGTGGGGCGAAAGTTTTTTCTCAACGGTCAGAATGGGGCTGGACATCACCTGAACGACTGAAGTCGCCGCCACGTCGTCTCGTTCGGCAACGGCCCGGACGACGTCGGTCTCTGTAATAATTCCGGAAAAATCGTCTCCTTTTTTTACCAACAGCGACCCAATGCGCTGGTCCTGCATTTGTCCGGCAGCCTGTTTGACCGTCGCGTCCTCGGTAATAGCGCTCAGATCGCTGCTCATCAATTGACCGACGGTCGCCATCGAGTGCCTCTTCAAGAATAGGGAAGGGATTGGGAAACGATGTTTCGCATTCTAGGAAAAACCGTGAAGATATGCAAGAAATCAGCATCCTCTGATGACCACTGACCCGAGCCATTCCGAGTGAATCGCCAGCGGTGAATAGCCTTGTCGGCGTCTTATTGTTTCCGCATCTTGGCATACGCCATTGCGTGAGCGGTCAACGAGGCTGCAAATGTCGCAAAGCTGAATTCTTGATTTGGTTCCGTGAATTTTCCTTTCAGGCCGTTTTTTCTTTCGGACAAAATCAGACAAGTTCCATCATACAAGCGCTCCCGCATCAGGCGCTTACAAAACAGTTCGTAGCGTTTGGCGTATGACGTCGTCTTGAATTCGGGGAATACCTCAAAATGCGGCTCATCGACTTTAACGGGTGACGTGGATTTCGGCGTATCTTCCAAAAGCATTAACCACCCGAGCCATGGCTTTTGCGATGGCTTAAATTTCCCTTCCCTGTACGCGGTTAGCAGATCCGTTGAGTTCCCCAGCGCTTCTTCTACGCGATTGTTGAAGTTGTTACCAAAAGACGGCCCGATATGGGCTTTGAATTCAATCGATGCTAAGAGCCGGTCGTCTACAGCCACCAGTAAATCCCAATTTTTGGTGGGCCTGAAATAGCCGGGTAGCGTAGTCGTTCTGGTGTGGATCGTAGAATCAGGCAACCCTGCCTCTGACAGTAGCTCAGTCAAAAGCTTTATGAACCCGTCAAGATGTTTGCCGCCAGTAACGGCACTTCGATTGCCGGCATCCTTTTTCCCCGTGTTTGATCCTTGTTTTTTGTGCTGGTGAATTCTTGCCTTCCAAAAATATTGAACGGCTTTCGCTAACCGGTCTTCCATAGTCTATTTCTTTTGTATTTCCGTTTTTATTTCGGCGTAGGAGAACAATGAACCTGTCGCGTGGCGAACCCGTTTCTCCGCGATGTCACAATAAGAAGGGTCGATCTCCACGCCAATGGAGTTGCGCCCCCACTTGGCCGCGGCAACCGTGGTGGTCCCTGTTCCCATGAACGGATCCAACACCGTGTCCCCTACGAAGGAGAACATCCTGACCAACCGTGCCGCTAATTCTTCGGGGTAGGGGGCTGGGTGAAGTCGGGTCGATGCGCCGGTAATGCTGGACCAAATGGGCTGAAACCATTGCTTGTGGTTTTCATTAGAGATGACGGATAGTATCCGCATTGCGACTGTCGGATTCCGGTACCCACCCGGTTTGCGTTGCATCAAGATGAACTCAATGTCGTTCTTGATGACTGCATTGGGTTCATAGGGTTTCCCCAAGAATCCGGCACCGTTTCCCGATACCTCAAACACGGCATTGGCAATCTTGTGCCAGATGATTGGTGCCAGGTTGTCATACCCGAGTTCTCGACAGTGGTCTTGAATAGAGGCATGAAGTGGAACGACCGTGTGTCTCCCGTCGTTCTTTCTTCGTGCTAGACAGACGTCGCCGACCACACAAATCAAGCGCCCCCCCGGGACCAACACGCGATGACAATGCGCCCAGACTTTATCGAGTTCACGGAGAAAATGTTTATAGTCTTTGATGTCCCCGAGCTGGTCGGTGTGATCCTTGTATTTTTTTAAGATCCAATACGGCGGGGACGTCACTACTAAATGAATGGATTCATCTTCGAGAAACGTCAATTTCCGCGCATCTCCTTGGACTAATCGGTGTGTTGTCGGGATTTGCTGGACTGCCGCTTCTATCTGTTTGAGGAGCCGTTTGTCCTTTGCAATACGAGGAATATCAGTTTGCGGGTCTTTCAGGTCAGCGACCGAACCAGGCAGATAGAGATGGTAATTAAAGACGGCTCTCGTTGCCATGGCGATTACTTCATTGATGCGTCCTGAATTGTGAAAGGCTTTTTTGTCCGGCCGACCGGTCAGATTCCAATTTTTCAGTTCCGCAGTATAAGCCCTTTAAAATTGTCTGACAATAAATGGCGACACGCCTCCCACCTCCACCTCGGTTTTCTCGCTTGCAAGGTTTCATCTCGTGCGTTAGCCTGATAGGTGGCAACGTAGCGGGACACACGCCTTCGAGCTTGCCCTCTTTTCTTACCCGTTCACAAAAGGAAATTTAGACCAGGGAGTCACACCCCATGACCCAATCCGTGATGAATCTCGAACGAGTCGTCAGTGGCATGCAGGAGCCGATGAAGCGGTTTATTGATCGAGTACAGACGCTCGGCGGGGCCAATTGTTTGGCTGTTATCGGTGTCGGCGCTATTGCCACGTCCGGCTTTGATCCGGCGCGGCATACCGCACGCAGTGTCCTTGTCCTGGAAACGATTGATCTGGCAATGCTCCGGGAGCTGTCCAAAGACGGGATCAAACTTGGAAAAGCCAAAATTGCCGCTCCCCTGATCATGACGCCTGTCTACATTGCCGGCTCCCTGGATACTTTCCCGTTGGAATTTTTGGAGATTCAGCAATGCCACGTGTGTTTCGTCGGCACCGACTATTTTGCGGATCTTTCGTTTGAGGAACGTCACGTTCGGCTGCAATGTGAGCGTGAGTTGAAAACCATCCTGATCGGCATGCGTCAGGGCCTCCTGGCGGCCGCGGGTCGTGAAAAACTCTTTGGGGCCATGGAAGGCGATATTGCCGAACGGTTGATCCGCACTCTCCGCGGATTACTGTGGCTTCATGAACAATACGACTATCTGTCGGCGATTGAAGTCGTCGGCCGGGTTGAGCAGGAAACCGATCGATCCTTTCCCGGAATTCGTGCGGCGCTGCAAGAAAACCGCCGGCATGACTGGAATGATTTTACGCAACTCTATGATGAAATCGATGGATTGAAAACCTTGGCTGATCGCTGGTAACGACCATGGGCATGAAATCCGTGTTCGCCATCGTGGTTCTGCTGTGCCTGCCCGCTTTGAGCTGGGGCGAGGTGTTTGTGCCGGACCCCGGTACCTACGTCGTGGACAACGCCGGAATCATCGATCCCGGAATCGAGCGGCAGTTGGAGGGCTGGCTTCGCGAACTTGAACAGAAAACCACGGCGCAGGTGAAAGTGCTGACCGTTCAATCCACAGAAGGAGAGGACATGTTCGGTTTTGCCCAGCGGCACGCCGAAGCATGGAAGCTTGGCCGAAAAGGGAAAGACAACGGCGCCCTGATCGCGTTGGCCCTTAAGGAGCGAAAGGTCCGAATTCATACGGGCTATGGATTGGAAGGTGCGCTGCCCGATTCGTGGGCGGGCTCGGCGTCCCGTGCGGTGGCCTCCCAATTCTTTAAACAGGCCCAATATTCCCAAGGTCTTTTCCAATTGGCGGTCGTGACGGCCAATCAAGTCGCGGACTCCCAACGGGTCAAGCTCACCGGCATTCCTCAACACCGCTATCGGCCGGGCCGGGGTGGTGGGAGAGGCGGTTCGGTCCTGGGATCGTTGCTCATCCCGTTATTTTTCCTGTTCATGTTGTTTTCCAACATGCGTCGCCGTCGCCGGCATTATTCCACCTGGGGTGGCGGAGGCATGGTCGGAGGATTGGTCGGAGGCATGTTGCTCGGCAGCGCCTTGGGTGGCGTCACGGGGAGAAGCCCGTGGGGCGTATCAAGCGGCGGGTTTGGCGGCGGATTCGGGGGAGGTTTCGGCGGATCGTTCGGCGGGGGTGGAGGCTTCGGTGGGGGCGGGGGCGGCGCGGGTTGGTAGCGAGGCGGTTGCCTGCGTCGAATACGGCATACGTAACGGAGGGAAACAATCATGAGCGCTGGACGCATATTACTCATGGTCTTTGGAGGGTTGCTCCTCCTGATCCTGATGCTTGGTGGCTGTGTCTATTCCGGATATAACCAGGCCATTGAAATGGATGAAGCGGTGAAGAGCCAATGGGCACAGGTGGAAAATCAATTGCAACGGCGGTTTGAATTAATCCCCAATCTGGTCAATACCGTCAAAGGGGTGGCGAGCCAGGAAGAGAAGATTTATTTGGGGGTCGCCAATGCACGCAAATCCTATTTTCAGGCGCAATCGGTTAATGAGAAAGCCCGCGCGGCGAGCGGGTTCGAGTCGGCGCTCTCGCGGCTGTTGGTCTTGCGGGAAGCCTATCCCCAACTCAAATCCGATCAATCGTTTTTAAAGCTCCAGGACCAACTCGAAGGGACGGAGAATCGATTGGCGGTCGAACGAAAACGGTATAACGATAGCGTTCGGGTCCTGAACACCTTTATCCGGAAATTGCTGGGGAGACTCTATGCGGGGCTGGCCGGAGTCGGACAAGCCGAATACTTCGAAATAGGAGAAGAAGCCCGAGCCACGCCCAAAGTGGCATTCTAGAATCGCAATCGGCCCCCGTCATTATTCTTTTCTTTGATCCATGGGAACGTAATCGGTGTAGGAGGGGCCGGTATACAATTGTCGAGGCCTGCCGATCTTGACGTGGGGTTCCTGCATCATTTCCCGCCAATGGGCGATCCATCCCGGTAATCGGCCGATTGCAAACACGACCGTGAACATGTTCACGGGGAACCCGATCGCCTTGTAAATCATCCCGCTGTAAAAATCGACGTTGGGATACAATTTGTTCGAGACGAAAAAGTCATCCTTGAGGGCGGCGTCTTCCAGGCGTTTGGCGATTTCGAGCAACGGATCGTGCATGCCGAGGACATCCAGAACTTGCTCGCAGGCCCGTTTTAAAATTTTGGCCCGGGGGTCATAGTGTTTGTAGACGCGGTGGCCGAACCCTGCGAGGCGGAAGGGCTGGGTTCGATCCTTGGCCATCTCGACATATTTCCGCACGTTGCCTCCGTCGGCATGAATCGTTTCGAGCATCTCCATCACTTGTTGATTCGCGCCGCCATGTCGCGGTCCCCACAACGCATAGATGCCGGCAGACACGGAAGCAAAGAGATTCGCGTGCGACGATCCGACGAGACGCACCGTGGACGTTGAGCAATTTTGCTCATGATCGGCATGGAGAATACACAACAGGTTCAACGCTTTCGTCACAATGGGATTCACCGCGTATGGCTCGGAGGGAACCGAGAACATCATGCGGAGAAAATTGGAACAATAGTCCAACGCATTATCGGGATAGACAAAGGGCTGCCCGATCGACTTCTTATAGGAATAGGCGGCGATGGTCGGGATTTTGGCAAGGAGGCGGTGGGTGGATAACTCGACTTGTTGAGGATCGGTCGGGTCGTGGCTGTCCTGATAAAACGTCGAAAGCGCGCCGATCACGGCCGACAGAATAGCCATGGGGTGCGCGTCCTTGGGAAACCCGTCGTAAAAACGTTTCACGTCTTCGTGCAGCAGCGTGTGCCGGGTGATGGTGTTCGCAAATCGTTGATACTCGGATTGGGTGGGCAGGTTGCCGTACATCAGAAGGTAGGCGGTCTCCAAAAAATTCGAATGTTCGGCCAGTTGCTCAATGGGAATCCCGCGGTAGCGAAGAATCCCTTTGTCTCCGTCCAGAAACGTGATACCGCTGGAACAGGAGGCGGTATTCACGTACCCCGGGTCAAAGGTGGTGAGTCCCGTTTGGGCGCGCAACGTGGTGACGTCGAGAACCCGTTCGCCTTCGGTTCCCGTGGCAATGGGGAGTGCAATGGTGTGGTCGTCAACGTGGAGTGTGGAGAGTCGGTTCATCGGAGAACCTCCTTAAGAACACAAATGTTCTTTCTAGTGACCCTTATCATATTCTACCGGAAATATTCTTGGAGATGGGTGTTCGATAGTGACAAGAGGTTGCTGCCAAGACAAAAACACTGGTAGGTAATACCGTATCCCCGACGAGGCCCGTGCGGGCCTCGAGGGAAACTTGAACGACGGCGTACGGTTGAACGCTCTTCTCCCACGCGATTATGCCTGACTACCTTATTACCTGGATTCACCTCGCTGCGGCCATAATCCTCATCGGCGGATTGATGTTTTCCCAATTCGTGCTCACTCCGGTGGCACGGAAGACTCCATCCGATTCAAAATCCCGGGAAGTCGTCCGTCTGTCGGGCCGCCGCTTTCGAACCATCGCGTGGGTGAGTCTCATTCTCCTGATCCTGACCGGCGCGTATCAGATGTTGAATGAGAGCGGTTCTGCCCGGATCGAAACCATGTGGGGCGTGGTGTTGATGCTGAAACTGTTCCTCTTCATCATCGCCTTCGGGCTACTCCTCATTCACGACTTCATTATCGATCCGTATGCCCCGTCGTCTCAGGATCCCCCGCCGTCGGCCTCTTCACCAACCATCCCTGCCCGCGCCGATATCCTGCAAAAAGCCGTCATCGTGATGACCCTGGCCGTCCTTCTCGTGGCTTCGTATCTGGCGGAGCTGTAGTTCGGTTTTTGCCTGTCGTAAGAGATAAAACCCCCCTGGCCCCCCTTATCAGGGGGGATGTCGGAAGGGGAGGAGCGCCGGCTCGCCTGGTACCCTGTAGGCGTGGTCGAAGGGTGTTCTTTTAGCAACACGTTTCAGCAGATCTTCAAAAACACCTTCAAGATTATTCAGTATCTCCGTGTTTGGGTAGCGAAGAACTTCGATGCCCAGTTTATTCAGTCTTTGGGTCCTGGTTTCGTCGTATTGTTGTTGCTCAGCATGTGTATCGCCGTCTATCTCGATAGCAAGCATCAATGCTGAGCAATAAAAATCGACAATATATTGATCGATCGGTTTTTGCCGGATAAATTTGAATTTGCCAAGCTGTTTGTTCTGCAATATTTCAAACCAGAGCCTTTTTTCTGCAGGAGTTGGATTTTTTCGGTTTTCACGCGCCTTGCCGGTCAAGGTTTTGTCGTAAGAGATAACCCCCCCCTGGCCCCCCTTATCAGGGGGGTGGGCCGGTGGCTTGGGTTTCCCGGGGGTGTCACCCTGAGTTTTGCTCTTCCGGTTCTCCTTAGCTGTACTGTCCCGTGTGATTCCCTAGACTCTTCTGCTATCATGCGTGGCATCGACTATGTCCACCAACGGAGGCCCCATGGACATTAAATTACATAAGTTAGCTCGCACCACCCCCGCCACCCGTCGCTACATCCAGACCGCCCCCAAAAGCGCCGCGACCTTGGCCCGGGAACTCGGGGTCGCTGTGACCACCATCTATAAATGGAAGCGCGCCGGCCGGGTCCACGATGGCTCCCATGTCCGCCACCAGCTCCATGCCAGTACCTCCCCCGAGCAGGAAGCCCTTATCGCCGAATTGCGCACCCAATTGCGGTTGTCCCTCGACGATGTCACGGAGGTCATGAACCGCTGTAGTGCGACCCCCTTAAGTCGGAGCGCGATCCATCGCTGCTTGGTGCGGCTGGGCGTCGCGCGGTTGCCCCCCGCCTCCCCCGACGCGCCGCCGGTGGGGCGGTTCGCGGCCACCCCCTGCGGCTACATTCATCTGGATCTGAAAGTGTTAAGCAAATGACAGAAGCAACCCAGTTATGTGTTCGTGGCCATTGACCGCGCCACCCGCTATGTCTGGGTCAAGGTGCTGGCCCGGCGGACGGCCGCCACGGTGACGCAGGCCGTCGAAGAATTCCTGGCCGCGTTTCCGCACAAAGTGCACACCATCTTGACCGATAATGATGGCGCGTTTACCGATCGGTTTGCCGTGCACAAGCAAGGCAAACCGGCGGGCCAGCCGAGCGGCACGCATCGCCTGGCTCACGTGTGCCGGGCGCATGGGATCACTCATCGCCTGATCCGGCCCTATCATCCGCAGACCAATGGCATGGTGGAACGCTTTAACCGGCGGCTGAGTGACGCGTTACAGAGCCAGCCCCCGCTCCGGGCCCATTGCAGCAATCGGTTTCGGAGTCACGCCGAGCGGAACGCCTTTATCACACGGGTGGTGGACAATTACAATCGCACCCGGTTAAGGTGCCTCAACTATCAGGCCCCTTTGCACTTGTTACAGAATCTCACGGGACACAACACTTAGCAGGGGGGTGGGGGATCATGTTCGTCGTCATTTCGGGAATAAATGCCAAAAAGAGTTGGGGATAATGGAAGAAAGTTGTTGGATGACGGTAAGTTACCGCTATTTGTATTGAAGGCGTTCAACAAAGTGAGGCTGGGATGAGCAAAAAAGCCCTGTCCGCAGTGTGGCTCGAAGGAGGTGCAGCGCTATGGCATCAACCGACAAGGCAAACAACGCTGGCATTGTCGCCAATGTGCGCGCACCTTCATATGGCGCAATCCGGCCAACCGCTACCAGCAGCGACGGGTATGGTTCAAACGCTGGATTATGGAGGGCTACACCGTCCGCCAACTGGCCGCCCACAGTGGCTACAGCCCGCGGACGCTTCATCGAATCATTGCGCATTGATTGCAACAGCCACCTCCCCTGGCGGGCGAGTTCTCGGCGGCCCGCCATCTGATCCTCGATGGCACCTTTCTGGATCGCCGGAAAGGCGTCTTTGCGGTGATGGATGCGGCCCGCTTCGCCGTGGTGTATGCGGCCCCCGAAATGGCGGAGGGCCCTGCGCATTTGCAGCCGTTTTGCACCACGCTGGCCCACCACGGGTTAACGCCTTGCAGTGCGACCGTCGATGGCAACCTGCACTTGCTCCGGATCTTGCGCCAAGTGTGGCCGACGATCGTCATTCAACGCTGTCTGGTCCACATCCAACGGCAAGGCCTCAGTTGGTGTCGCCAGTCGCCCAAACGTCCAGACGCCCGGCACCTGCGCGCCTTGTTTCGCCACGTCATGGCGATCCGCACCGTGGCCGAGCGGGATCAGTTCATCGCTCAGGTGCAGGCCTGGGAGGCACGGTACGGGCAGCGCCTGGCACGCCAGGCCGAACGAGGGCGCGTTTTCAGCGATCTCAAACGTGCCCGGAGTATGTTACTCGCCGCCTTGCCAAACATGTTTCACTATCTCGACGATCCCGTGATCCCGAAATCCACCAACGCCTTAGAGGGATATTTCGCCCGACTCAAACACAAGTATCGGCAACACCGCGGGCTCGTACGGCCCCATCGGAATGCCTATTTGCAATGGTATGTCTATCTTTGCCCTCGATAGAAACCAACTCTTTTTGGCATTTATTCCCATTTCGACTGTCTGTTTCGTTGCATGAAGTCCCCCTGATAAGGGGGATTGAGGGGGTTGTCTTTTATCGGCAAGACTTAAAACGGAGTCTCCCCGTCGCGCAATTTGGCGAGGGCTTGTTTGACGAATTCGGCGTCCGTGCTGCCGGGATCGAGGTTGTTGTAGGTGGTGGCCCAAAATTCTTCGGTTTCCCGATACCGCTTCAAATACCAGAGGGCCAACCCCTTATACCAATTCACCCCGGGTTCGTTGGGACGATCGATCAACACGACTTCAAAATGCTTGAGCGCGGCTTCAAAGAGTTTGGGGTCGTCGAATTTTCGTTCTTCGATCATGATGACGCCCATGTTGTAATGCGCTTCATGATTGCGGGGGTCCAGTCCCAGTACCTTCTCGTAAGCTTTTTTCGCATCATCGACACGGTCCAGGGCCATATAGGAACGACCGGCCAGCATCTGGCCTTGCACGTCATCGGGGTTCTCTCTGAGCCTGGCTTCCAACCGCGCGACCATTTCTCGCGGATCGGGCAGTTGGGCGGCCCTGTCGGTTTGGATGCCCACGAGCCGGTTGATGGTACGCCATTGCAGAAAGCTGTAGGTCCCGATCGAGAAGATGACCACCACCAGGCTGACCGCAATCGCCGATCCCCAGGCACTCCCCCGTTGCCTGGGTTGCTCAGAGGACAATGGTAAGCGGCCGGTAGCGGTAAGAACTTCGAGTCGATCCATGACGCCCAGCAGGCGCTGCTCGTCGGTGGCTTTCAAGCGCTCATAGTCTTCCTGTTCCAACCGGCCTTGTGCCAATTCGATGTCGAGTTCCTGGAGTGACTGGAGGAGGACCTCCCGTTCGACGGAAAGATCGGCCCGTTCCTGGTCCTCCTCGGCTTCCTGGCTGATCAGTTGGGACGCCGTAGGGTCCTTCCGCCAAAAAGGAGAAGAAATCCCGGCAATCACCCCGATGAGGATCGTGAGACAGACAATGAAAAAGATGGTCGACATGAAGTGTTTCCAAAAAACGTGTGGCGCGTGGAACGGCTAACAGAAGATCATTTTGGTGAAAGGTCCGCCCTCAAAAACATTGAATCTTTTTCCTGATCGTGTATATATATGCACATGGAAACGAAAACTGAGAGGATCAAACACAGGCTGGAACAGGACAGGTGGTATCTGACGCGCCACGGCTCCGGTCATGACATTTACCGGCATCCCCACATCAAGGGCATTATTACCCTGCCCAGACACAAAACGGTGACGCCGGGTGTTGCCCGATCCATTGCCAGGAAAGCGGGGTGGCCTGAATAGCCACCCGGAAAGGAGAGGAACATCATGAGGTATCCCGCAGTGATCGATGGCAAAAAAGGCGCCTATGGCGCGACGTTTCCCGACCTGCCTGGCATCGTTGCCATGGGGAAAACCCTGGATGAAGCGCTGGTAAACGCCGAGGAAGCGCTTCGTGATTACGTGGTAGAGGCAGAGAAAGAGGGGGAGATGATCACGCCGCCCAGTGCGCTCGAACAAGTGGAACCCCCCGACGGGTGTCTTCTGGTGTCCGTCCCGCTGCTCCGTCTCTCGGGCCGGAGTGTGCGCGCCAACATGCTGCTGGATGAGGGCGTGGCCGCCTTCATCGCCAGCGAAGCGCGAAGGCGCGGCATGACCCGGACGGCCTACGTGGAATGGATGACGCGGCGCATTGCGCAAATGGGCGGATAGAAACCGCACGCGGGAAGCCTCAATAGCCGTCAGAGTTAGCAGTTTCATTTCGCATATTGGGCCATAAGTTTCTCTGAGTTTTTTGGAATATGATCCCAACTGTAAGCCCCGTCGTCATCCCACGATTTTGTACCCTTCAAGTTATCACGAAACTTCTCTAGAAGTTCATCATGCGGGTATATATAGCATTTCCGTTTTTCTCTAAACGCAATGTAAATATCTTTGCCCTCGTATTTTTTTGCAAAATGTAGGCGTGTCTTGAGTTGAATTTTCACAAACGTGTTCCCATCAATGTGACAAGCGATGAAATCAGCTCCTTGCCAATCGTCGCTTAAGCGTATGCAATTAAAACCATAATCGGCTAACGTTGAGGCAATTTTTTGGAAATTGAAATTCTCCTTTTGCCGAGCATTCAAAACCTTATATTCTATAGGCTCAAATTTTATAGACTCAGACATACGATTTCCTCATTGCTGATGCGGTTTAGGACACGCAACAGCTTGCTGATAGCTTATCTTCATTTATTCTGGTGCAATTCCCGTTCGATTCGGCGTCGGGATGCTGCATCGAGTGTGGGAGGCGGCTGAGGCGCGGGGGTTTTCGTTACCCATCCTTTGACTTCTCTCCATAGCAGGGCTCCACCGCCGAACAGCAAAAGAAACGGGGCCAACCAGATCAGCCAATTGAGGCCCTGTTTCGGTGGTTCCATCATGATGTAATTGCCGTAGCGGCTGTAAAAGTACGCATGGATTTCCTCGGCGGATTGGCCTTGCATCACGCGTTCTCGAATGGCTTCCCGCATCTGATGGGCCAAGGGCGCGCCCGATTCCCAAATATTTTCGGTCTGGCACACGGCGCATCGAAGCGTTTTGGCAATATCGCGCACCTGTTGATCGATCTCCGATTCATCCACGACTTTGGCCGTGGCCGCGGTGGGGGAGACGAAACACAGAACGATCAGGATGGGGACAAGACGAAACATTCAGATCGCCTGCCCTGAGCCCTGTCGAAGGGTGGGGTCGTAGGGGCGGACCGGAGCCTGCCCTGAGCGGAGCGAATGGGTGTCCGCCCTTTGCAATAATGGGGTCAGAACGTTTTGTGTCAGATTGGTATAGACATTGTCCACGATTGGGCCGATCCATTTATGGCGAATGACTCCTTCTTTGTCGATAACAAACGTTTCCGGCACTCCGTAGACGCCGAAATCGATGGCTAACGCGCCTTTGACGTCTTGCATGTGCGGAAAACTTGACCCGTAGCGCTGTAAATACGCACGCGCCTTGGGTATCTCGTCCTGGTAGTTGATCCCCAGCATCACAAATTCGGGGTGATCTTTAAACTCATCGTACAGTCTGAGCAGGTTCTCGTGCTCGACCTTACATTCCTGACACCAGGAGGCCCAGAAGTTTACGACGATGACTTTACCTTTGTACCGTTCGGAGGACAATGGTTCGCCGGATTCCACGTTGGGGCCCTCGAACACGGGAGCGCGGGTGTTCACCAGGACCGTCGGGATATGCCGTGGATCGCCCCACAGCCCCTGGTAAAACAACGCGAGCAGGGCGAAGAGCACGACGAGAATGGTGGTCTGCGTGGTACGAGTCATGAGACGACGACAAGGTTAAGCACAAAAATTCCCCTCCTTTGTAAGGAGGGGTGAGGGGAGGTAGAAGGTCCAGTCATGTCCTCTACCCCACCTGGCCTCCCCTTACCCTTCGGTTACGCTCAGGGCAGGCAAAGGGGAGGAATAAAGGAGAATCATTCATCATGTTTTCGTGGCCGGAAAATGTTGAGCAAGACCCCGAGTCCCATGATGCCGCCGCCGCCCCACACCCACAGGATCAGGGGATTAATCACGCCTCGGGCGACCGCCACGCCGTCCGCGGACACGTCAGGCATGGTGAGAAAAATATGCCCCATGTTTTTTGCGTAAATGGCGGATTCGGTCGTCGGGGTCTGCGACGCATCGTACACGCGCTTCTGGGGGCGTAACGTGGTGAGCAGGTCGTCGCCTTCATACAGTTCAAACACGCCTTCCTGCGCGCTCCAGTTTTTCCCACGGACGTCATGAATCCGTTCGAGTTTCATCCGATAGTTCTCGATGATGAATTCATCCCCTACGCGTAGCGAGACCACTTTTTCCGTTTGATACACGGTCGACGCAATAATGCCGATGACCAGGACCAGCACGCCGACGTGGGTCACGAGACCCGCGTAGCGACGTTGATTGGCGGTAAAAGCCGACAGAAAACCTTTCAGCAGGTTGACGGATTCCCTGCGAGCGTACAGCGAGGAAATTTTGCCGACGTCGATCAAGATGGCGGCGCCCGAAAAGCCCACGACGAACGCGCCGGCCAACGCAAAGAGACTGTGGATGCCCAGGGCGAACAACACCACGGTGGAGACGACCCCAACGCCGACGGGGACCAGAAAGTTTTTCTTTAAACTGGCGTGGGATGCCTTGCGCCACGGAATATAGGGACCGACCCCCATCAAAAACAGGAGCCCGAGCGCGATCGGCATAAACACCGTGTTGTAATATGGAGGTCCCACGGTGACCTTCGCCCCTTTCCAGGTTTCGATCATGAGCGGATACAGGGTGCCGAGAAAGACGGTGGCCGCCGCCACGAGGAAGAATAAATTATTGAAGAGAAACACGGACTCCCGCGAAACCATGGAATCCATTTCGATCGGGCTTTTCAGTTTGTGGGCTCTCAGTATTAAGGACCCAAAGGCAAGGCCGATGATCATGGTTACAAAAATCAGGATGTAGAGCCCCCGTTCCGGGTCGGTGGCAAACGTATGGACCGACGTGAGGACCCCGCTTCGTACCAGGAACGTGCCGATCAACGAAAGCGAAAACGTGACGATAATGAGGAACAGGTTCCAGACCTTGAACATCTTCCGCTTTTCCTGAACCATCACGGAATGCAGGAAGGCGGTCCCGACCAGCCACGGCATAAACGAGGCATTCTCCACCGGGTCCCATCCCCAGTAACCGCCCCAGCCCAATTCATAATAGGCCCAGTAGCCGCCCAGGAGAATACCCGCGGTCAGGCATATCCACGCGAAAATCGTCCACCGTTGGGTGACTTTGATCCATTCTTCTCCCAGCCGGCCGGAGAACAACGCCGCCATGGCAAAGGAAAAAGGAATCGAAAATCCGACGTAGCCCATGTACAGCATCGGAGGGTGCAAGACCATGGCCGGGTCCTGGAGTAACGGGTTCAAGTCCTTGCCGTCCGGCGGGGCGGGGATCAGCCGGTCGAAGGGGCTCGAGAGAAAGAGAATCAGGAGAAGGAACCCCATGATGATGAGGCATTCCATGCCGATGAGGTACGGCATAATGGCCGGCTGGGTTCGCCAATGGAGCCAGACGGCAATCGTACTGAACGTAGACAGAATAAAGACCCACAACAGCAGGGAGCCTTCATGGCCGCCCCAGACCGCGGCGATGGTGTAAAACAAGGGGAGTTGTGAATTCGAATTGGCGGCGACGTAGTTGACGGAAAAGTCACGAGCGAGGAACGAATAGATCAACGCGGCCATACCCACGGCCAGGAGAACGAAAATGAGCGTCAAGGCCATGCGCCCGACGCGGACCCAGTCCGTATTGCGCGTCCGGAGCGCCAGACCGGACGAAACAAGACCGAACACGGAGAGCACGAAAGCGATGACAACGGAAAAATGTCCGATTTCAATAATCATGAGATTCTTTTCAGGGGGCGCGGTGGTTTTGGATTTATTCCACCAACGATTTCATGAAATCCTTGCGGGGCAGTTCGACGCCCGCGCGTTTCAATTCAATGGGCATGTAGTCTTCGGAATGTTTGGCCATGATCATGTTGGATTCGAATCGATGTTGGCCGGTCCAATACCCTTCGACCACGGCGCCCTGTCCTTCTTTAAAAAGGTCCGGCGGGATGCCTTCAAAGGCCACGGGAATCGTAGCCTCGCCATCGGTCAACTGAAAGGTCAACCCCAGTCGATCGGGATACGTATTCATGCTCCCTTCGACGACCATGCCACCCACGCGCACTTTCTTCTGATAGTAGTCCGGGGAAAAGGCTTTCACTTCAGAGGGGGTAAAAAAGTATACCACGTTTTCCCCAAAATTCCCCAGGGCGAGGTAAGCCAAGGCTCCGCCCACCAACAGGAAGCTGACCATCATTCCGATCTTTTTCTTTCCAGGCATCATTCCCCTTTTACATTTTCCACCCTCTCCCTTGACGGGAGAGGGCAGGGTGAGGGTGAGTGAGAGGAAGGTGAATTCCCCTGCAAGGCCACAAGAAGCGCCTCCTGTACAGCCTCAGCATCAGTCAGGACTTCGTGATTCCAGAACCGCAATACCTGGAAGCCTTGAGACTCCAGCCAAGTCGTCCGATCAGTGTCGTACGGGGCTTGCTCTTGGTGGTGACCGCCATCCACCTCAATGACGACTTTTCTTTCCAAGTAAACAAAGTCGATGATATATTCGCCAATGGGCACTTGTCGGCGAAATTTGTATCCTACCAGTTGGCGGTTTCGCAGACGCATCCACAGCGCCCGTTCGGCATCCGTTGAGCGCTGCCGCAGGTCTCGTGCCTTTGATGGGGCGCTCATCACCCTCACCTTAATCCTCTCCCATCAAGGGAGAGGAAACTCTACTCCATCTACCTTGATGAGACCTTTGCAAAATCGCGTCCCCTCTCCCTCTGGGCGAAGATTCGGATGAGGGTCGCCCCTCTTTTCTTAGGGGTCTCAGTCACTCTTCCTCATACAGTTTGGAGGTTTTAATTTCTTCATACAAGAAATTGACTCGCCGAGTCATGGCAAACAGAAAAAGAGCCAACGGCAAGAGGCCCAGGAGATAGGCGCCGGCAATAAATCCATAGTTCGGGACGATTCCGATATCGCGGGCCTCGAAGACCTGAGTTGAAGCATTCCACGTCCCGATCAGGATCAAGGTTTTCAATTCCCGAAGATTATCTGGGGGCGGGCCTTGATAGTGAACGGGCAAAGTGGCGCTTTTTCCAAGCAGGGTGAAGGTGGCTTCTCCGGCTTCACGAGTTTTCAGCGTTCTGCCTTGCACCATGCCCAAGACCCGGATTTCGCCCGCGGGTGCCTCCTTCCTGACCTGCTGAGGGACAAGACTGGCTATATTGTCTTGATAGTGGTGATAGGTGAGCACGATTAACACGATCGCGACAACGAGCAATCCGCCCCATCGAATATATAAAGTAGTCATGAATCGGATTTCGACAAATGAAACTGGCTCAAGAGCCGTCCTTTTTTCGCGTGAAGCAAGCGGTCGAGATAGAGTAACTGCGTACGGACCATGACCATATACGAGAACAGTAAGGACATGCCGATGCTCATACACAACAGGGGCATCAGGAGGCCTGAAGAAATGCTCACCCCACGCATGGAAATGGATTGCGGTTGGTGCAGCGTTCGCCACCATTCCACTGAAAAATGAATAATCGGCAGATCGACGAACCCGATAATGGCCAGGATGGCGCCGTAGCGAGCTTCTTTCTCGTGATCGTCCACAAAGGTTCGCAGCATGATATAGCCGATCAAAATCAACAATAACACCGTAAAGGAGGTCAGACGGGCGTCCCACGTCCACCAGGCGTCCCACGTGGGTTTGCCCCAAATCATCCCGGTTCCCAGTGCAAGCGCGGTAAAGACGGCGCTGAGGGCGGCCACGGCCTGGCACATGTTGTCCACGATCGGGTCTCGTTTCCACAAGTACCAGAGGCTTCCCAGTGCCAACACGGTATACCCGAGAAGGGACGTATGGGCGAGGGGCACGTGAATATACATGATCCGCACCACTTCACCCTGGTAGTAATCCGGGGGGGACCCGATGAGCCCGAGGTAGAGTCCGACCCCGAGGCACAGGGCGGCTCCGCCCCCAAACCAGCCTTGAAATCGTTGGACTTTTCGGATAACCCGATGAATGGTCATCGTGACTTATGAATCCATCACAAATTCAAACATCCAAAACGACACGACCGTAAAGACCACGTCGTACACGGCCAGGAGTTTCAGCCACTGTTCGTACATGGCCAGCGGGTCCCCGTTGAGAGCTCCTTTTGTGGCTTCGACCGCAGCGATCATGACGGGGACCACCAAGGGAAGGAGGAGAATCGGGAGCATCACTTCACGTGCCCGAATTTGTACCGTCAGAGCCGAAAACAGCGTCCCTATGGCGGAAAGTCCCAGAGTTGCCAAGAAAAATATTAACAGAAGAAGTGAAATCTCTTCAACGACTTCCAAATTGAAAAGGATTACAAACATCGGAAATAAAAGGATTTCCACCACGAACATGAAGGCGAAATTCGCCGCGACCTTGCCGAGGTAGATCGCCCCCTTGGCCTCCGGCACCATCTGCAAGGCTTCCAGGCAATCATTCTGCAGCTCGGTGGAAAACGACTTGCCCAACCCGATAATGCCGGTAAAGGCAAAGGCGACCCACATGATACCCGCAATGACTTCGCGAGCGGCTTGCTGGTCCATGGAAAAGCTGAAGCTGAAAATCAGGATGACGATGAGGGCAAAAAACACCATGGAGGAGATCGTCTCACGGCTTCGCAGCTCGGTGACGAAATCCTTCCACACGATCCAGCGGATGACGTTAAAAGAGGTCATCTGACTTCAGTGCCTCGACGGTAACTTCCTGTAACGCCCCGTGCCGCAGGATGCCGGCCCGGCTGACAATGGGACGCGTTTTGTCTTGATCGTGCGTGGAAAGGAGTACAGTGCCGTTTTCCGAGATTCGTTCCCGAACGTACTCTCGCAGGATGTCGGTCCCGGCCGTATCCAGCGCGGTAAAGGGCTCGTCCAACAGCAAGATTTTTGGTTTCGCCAACATGGCTTTCGCCAGTGCCAAGCGTTTCTTCATGCCGGCGGAATAATGCCGGATTTTCATGTCGACAAAGGCGCCGATGGCCACGCGGTCCAACGCCCGCTTCATGTCGCGGTCCGTGGGGCGTTGTCCCCGTAGCGCGAGGGCAAACGCCAAATTTTCCTTGGCATTCAATTCATCGTACAAATGCGTACCATGGGCTAAAAAAATGAGGTTGGCTCGAATGGCGTCTTTGTCCTTGAGCCCATGCATGCCGAGCATTTCATAGTACCCCGTACTGGGCCGTTGAAGCGTGGCCAGTATTTTCAACAACGTGGTTTTGCCCGCACCGTTGGGTCCGAACAGGGCAAAACATTCACCTTCCACGATGGTCAGGTTAATATCGTGTAACACCTGGAAGTGCCCATAGGACTTACCGATACCGTGACAGGAGAGAGCAATCATGGAGAGGGAGTCTGCTTTTGATGCCGGTTACGGAAAAATCAGGGAAAGAATGGACCCAGCGGGCCGGTTACAAGGTAGGACAACCATCATATGCCTGGATTGTCCAAATGAAAAACTATACTGGATGGTCACGTCCGTGTCCACATATGTCATCATTCCGAGTCGACAGGCAGGACGGGTTTCACCTTGCCGGTTGACGGTATCGGGAATTCCTGAATAAGATGAAATCCGGTCGGGCAGACGTGCACGTGAAAGAAACTGGGTTATTCAGTGTATAATAGTTGGGGAACGGTGAATTCATGGGTCAATAATGTGTACGAAAAGAAGGGGCTTTTCTGGAAACGACTCGTGGTTTGCTCCCTGGGGACGTTGGTTGTCCTGTCAGGGGTAGCCTGTGATTCAGGGTATTCGGATCAAGAAGAACCCTCGGGGAACGCCGTTGCCGTTCGTCAGGCCCCACCGGCCATGGGGTCCCCGGCTCCTGCTTTTCAACTCATTGACTTGCAGGGGAACCGGCACGCGCTTCCGGACTATCATGGCAAGGTGGTACTTCTGAACTTTTGGGCGACGTGGTGTGGCCCGTGCCGCGTCGAAATGCCGAGTATGGAAATCCTGTATCAGGATCTCAAGGACGAAGGCTTTGCCATCCTTGCGATCTCTTCCGATCCGCAAGGGAGTATCGTGACTCGACCGTTTGTAGCATCCCAAGGGTTGACCTTTCCGATCTTGCATGATTCGGATTACCGGGTGAGCGGGAGTTATGGCGTACGAACGCTTCCCATGAGCTTTTTAATCGATCGAAACGGCACGTTAATCCAGCGAGTGTTCGGGGCGCGGGACTGGAACAGTCCTGAGGCTCGTGAACTGATTCACGGCCTTCTGCAGGAGTCGTAACGCGATGATCGACGCCATGAACATCTCCCTGTTTGCGGCCTTCAGTGCGGGCTTCCTGTCCTTCATCTCGCCTTGCGTGTTGCCGTTGGTTCCTTCCTATGTCTCCTATATTACGGGGCTTTCCCTGGAGCAGTTGGCGGATGCGTCGGAGCGACAGCATTTTCGCAAAGCCATTATCCTGAATTCACTCCTGTTCGTGGCGGGGTTTTCTTCCGTGTTCATTGCGTTCGGCGCCTCCGCCAGTTTTGTCGGGCAAGTGCTGTATGAATATCAGGATATCATTCGAAAAATCGGAGCCGTGTTGATTATTGTCTTCGGGCTCTACCTGTTGGGTTTGATAAAATGGAGCGTGATGATGACCGAGCGCCGGCTCTTCTCGTTCGGCAGTCGGCCCGTGGGGTACGTCGGGTCGTTCCTGATCGGGACGGCCTTCGCCGCCGCGTGGACGCCCTGCGTCGGGCCTATTCTTGGCGCGATCCTGGCCTATGCCAGTACCACGGAATCCATGCAGTTTGGGATTCTGCTCCTGGGGTCCTATTCCTTGGGATTGGGACTGCCGTTTTTTCTCACCGCCCTCAGCGTCGATCGATTCCTTAACTATTTTCAAAAGGCCCGGCTCTACCTCCACGGAGTTTCTTTGGCCAGTGGCGTTTGCCTGGTCGTGGTCGGCGTGATGATTTACGTCGATTCCCTGGCACGCTTTACCAGTTTTCTCGAACGCAACGGGATTGGGTGGTATATCGGGCAGTAGGCCGCGGGTCAGGATGTAGTCCGTCGGAGATGGCCCGCGGTTCATGCGGGACGGCACGGGGGCCGTCCCCTACAACGACGATAACGTAGGGACAACCCCCTGTGGTTGTCCGTCCTGATGTTGAGTGGTATGTACCCCGCGCGTCAGGGGAAGGAAGCCTACTGGCACCAGGTCCCGGGGCGACACGTCACGGATTTGGGAACGGGAGGATTCGGCGCGAAGGCATTGGATAGGGACGTTCCTGTTTCTCCACACCACGATCCCAGTTGGCAATCGGTCACTGCTGAAGAGGCTGGCGATACCCGCGAAGGGGCTCGATTGCTTGCGGTCGTTACGGGGCGGAAACCGGGCCTCGGCACGTTTTGGTTGAAGGACCCACGCGGTCGGGCCACCATCATAACGTTGGGGTTTTCGTTTTGAAGCGCCGCCAGCAACTTGAGCCCATCGTCCCGTAATTTATGTCGGGGATGTTCTTGAACCAAGGCCACCGCCCAATCGCGTGCCCATTCCAGCGCCCCTAACTTCTGGTACGATTTTGCCAACTGCAGCTTGGCCTCGACGGCTTCCTCCATGGAAGGGTAGCCGTTGATAATTTTCTCGAACCGTTTTGCCGCGGCCAGGTACTGTTCTTTTCGATAATAGAACGTTCCTACGAACAAATGGTTTTGGGCGAGGTAGCGTTCACATTCTTTAATTTTGACCCGTGCCTCCGCTTCGTACCGGCTTGCGGTGAAGGCGTTAATGAGTTCCCAAAATTCTTCGTGAGCCTTTTTGACGGGAGTCATGTCCCGGTCAATCGTTTGAATCATTTTAAAATGGCTGAGGGCCAACCGGTATTGCGCGTATGGGGCAAGGACGTGATTGCGGTGCAGGTCCAAAAAATGTTGATATTCGACGATCGCTTCCGCGTATCCCTCTTTTTCATGAAACGCTTCCGCTCGTTTCAGGATGACGTTGGGGTCATAGTTCATTTCGATGGTGTCCCCGACAAAAATCTGGGCATCGGTTCTCTCGGCACCAGCGGTAGGGGCAGGTGACTCGTTGTCCGAGAACATCGAACAGCCCAAGGTCAGGCAACTGGCCACGGACAGGATCAACATCGTAACCGGATGGCGAAACACGTACGTCAGCATATGCGTTGAAATCCTTAGAAAATTTGGTCTAACCTCAAAGCATAGCAGAATTTCGACCTTTAAGACAAGATTGACGACTTGAGAAACATGGGCGCACGTTCTCCGTGCGCCAACCTGAAAACCAGGAGTTCCCCGAACGGGTAACAGTCAATGGCCCATTCCTATACCAGTCGAATCTGCGGGACCGGTTCATACGTTCCGAAACGGCGAGTGACCAATGAGGAGGTGGCAACGAAATTTGCCCTCCGCGATCAGGACGTCTTTCGGGTCACTGGAATACGGGCCCGGCATTGGAGCCAGGCCGACGAAACCTGTTCGTACTTGGCCGAGCGTGCGGCTCGGCAAGCCTTGGAGTCTTCGGGCCTGTCGAGTGAAGCGATGGATGCCATTCTGGTATCGACCACTTCTCCGGATACCCCGTTTCCATCCACGGCCTGTGCGCTTCAGGAACGGCTGGGCACGCGCCGCGTGGCGGCCTTTGATCTTGCGGCATCTTGCAGTGGATTTCTGTACGGCTTATCCATGGCCGATGCGTTTATCCGGTCAGGACAGTTTCAAAGCTGTTTGGTGGTTGCAGCCGAAGTCAAATCCCGCTATCTCCATGTTTCCCAGCCTGCGAGTGGAATACTCTTTGGTGATGGAGCCGGGGCGGCGGTGGTGACCCGGGAAGAATCGTCGAGTCGGAATCCGGCTGCGAACTCAAAGGTCGCCGGGATCAAGGAGATTCGATTATATTCGGAGGGAGCCTACCACGACCTGATTATGATTCCGGCAGGAGGGTCGAGGCACCCCATGAGCCAGGAAACGATTCGCGGTCATCAACATAGTATTCGATTGCAGGGTGGGGCGGTCTATCGCGTGGCCGTCAAACGGTTGACGGAGGCGATCGAGACGATCCTTCGTGAGACCCGCACGAACTTGTCCGAGGTGAAGCAAGTGATTACGCATCAGGCCAATGGCCGTATGCTTCACACCATTGCGAAACGGTTGGGCGTGCGCCAGGACCAAATGGTCTCTATCGTTGACCAGGTTGGCAACACGTCGTCGGCCTCTTTGCCGATGGCCTTGGATTGGGCGTACCGGCAAGGAAAATTTCGGGAAGGGGACCTCATTCTTCTTGGAGCGTTTGGTGGAGGATTAACCTGGGGCACTGCCTTGATTCGATGGTAAAGAGTCTTAACGGGCCGGGGCATGACTGAGTTGACGAATCTTCAGTTTATGTCATAATGTCAACTGACGTTTCGCGGGCATGCCGTTTGCAAGGAACACTCATCCTCCAGCAGCCCGGTTTTCCACAGACCTTAGGGGGTCGTCAGTGAAAAAAATTTATTTAGCCAATCCACGGGGGTTTTGCGCCGGCGTTGATCGGGCCATTGAGATCGTCGAATTGTCGCTGAAACGTTACGGTGCTCCGATTTACGTGAGACATGAAATCGTGCACAGCCGGCACGTCGTCAATTCTCTTCGCAAACGAGGAGCGGTGTTCGTAGAGGAACTGGATGAAGTGCCGGACGGCGCGCTGGTGATTTTCAGCGCCCATGGAGTGGCCCAACAGGTGTGGGAAGAGGCCCGGCGGCGCAATCTGAAAGTCATCGATGCGACCTGCCCCTTGGTGATCAAAGTTCACAATGAAGTCAATCGCGATTACAACAATGATTACGAGCTCATTCTCATCGGTCATGCCGGCCATCCCGAGGTTGTCGGCACACTGGGACAGGTTCCGGATAAATTTCATCTGGTGTCTTCGGTCAAAGACGTGGAAACGCTTGAGGTTGAAAATAAAGAACACCTGTCTTACGTCACACAAACGACGTTGAGCGTGGATGAATGCAGTGAAATCGTAGAAGCGCTCAACCGGCGATTTCCGGGAATCAAAGGTCCGCATCAGGAAGATATTTGTTATGCCACGCAAAATCGGCAAAATGCCGTGAAAGAACTGGCCAGATTCGTCGATTTGATCCTGGTCATCGGGTCTCCCAATAGTTCAAACTCCAATAGACTTCGTGAATTAGCCGAACGATTTGCGATCCCTGCCTATCTCATTGATTCCTATCAAGACATCCGGCTTGAGTGGCTCAAGAACGTGGAAGCCATCGGGGTCACGGCCGGAGCCTCTGCACCGGAGGTTCTCGTCAGTGAAGTGGTGGCGTACCTCAAAGGAGTCGGGGCCGAGGAGGTCGAAGAGCTCACGGTCGTTGAGGAAGACATCGAATTTCTGCTTCCCAGAGAATTGGTGATGCCCGGACAAAAGCGAAACCAAAGGGCTCTCGTCTAGTCCGGATTCCAGCCGTTTCCCGTATCTACAGGAAACCCACAATATATACACAGCATTTCCATCATCACTACACTATTTAGTGTAAAATCCTTGATTTTTTTGTCTTCTGTGGTACAGTTGCGCTTCGAGTCCGTTTGCCCCATCACCCACCTCTCTGAGAGTGTCCCATGAAGTTGAAATCCCTCCTGGTTTCCGGATTCAAGTCCTTTCCTGAAGCTCGACTCGACTTTCCCCAAGGCATTACCGCGGTGGTGGGGCCTAACGGGGTAGGGAAAAGCAACATCGTCGATGCCATTTTATGGGTCTTGGGTGAGCAAAGCACCAAAACGCTGCGTAGTGAACGCATGGAAGACGTCATCTTCAATGGGACGGAATCCCGTAAGCCATTGGGCATGGCGGAAGTCTCGCTGGTCGTCAGCGACGTGACGAGTCAAGAACTCGAGCCTGTAGCCGGCGTGCTGGAGGCATTGCCGGGCAACAAAGAGTTAATGGTCACGCGCCGGTTGTACCGTGACGGGGAAAGCGAATATTCCATCAATAAAATCCCCTGCCGGCTCAAAGATATTCGCGGTCTCTTTTTGGAAGCGAGGGCCGGCACCAAGGGGCATACGGTGATCGAACAGGGTAATATCGATCAAATCCTCTCCGGGTCTCCCCAAGACCGCCGGACGTTTATAGAGGAAACGGCGGGAATCGGTCGCTTCAAAAAACAAAAGACGGAAGCGCTGAACAAACTCAAAACCACGCAACAGAACTTGACTCGAGTTCGAGATATTATTGCCGAGGTCCAAAAACAACTGCGGACCTTAAAACGCCAGGCGCAACAGGCCGAGCACTATCGGACGTTGAAGGAAGAATCGCGCGCACTCGAAATCCGGCTCCTGAAACACGATTTTGAAGGCCTGCATCACCAGCGGACGCACGTTGAATCCGAACTTGCCGGGTTGGAGTTGCGCGAGGCTGAACTCATGGCCGAGGAAGCACGCCTGATGGCGTCGTATGAGGAAGCCAAGTCGGTGCTTCTCCGTGATGGGGAATTCGTCGGACATATGCAGGAAGAGCTTCGACAATTGGAACATGGCATCGGGCAGGCGCTCACGACCATGGAAGTCGAGCGGAATCGCGCAGACTTGTTTGACCAGCAACGAACGCAAGCGTTGGAAGAACAGACTCGTCTCGTCACGGTTTCCGAGCAAGCCGCGACGAACATCCAGAGCCTTCAGGAGCAGGTTCAACGCTCTGAAGGAGACAGGGCTCAGGTGACCGGACAATTGACGGAACTGGAGATGGAACAGCAACAGCGAGGTGAGCGCCGGACTGCGTTACAGACCCAGACCGAGCAAAGCAGGCAACGCCTGTTCGATCTCGCCGTCGAGCGTTCGCAGACCGAATCCCAGTTGACGAATCTCGATACCAAACAACGGGAACTGCTGAGCCGCCTCCAGGACATTCAAGACGACCAAGCCCATTGCCGGCAGGAACGATCGAACGCCGAAGAGGCCCTGACCGAGCAGAACGTTCTCTTGCAACAAGTCACCCAACACCTGGCAGTCGATCGTGAAAAGCATGAAACGCTGTCAGCCGCGAGGTTAAAACTCGAAGAACGGCTTCAAGAGGTCGATCAACAACGGATTCAGGAACAAACCAACCGTGCGGCAGCCGAATCGCGCCTGCGAGCACTGCAAGCCGTGCTTCAAGAAGAGTTGGGGTATCGGCAAGGCCAGGAAGAAAACGACCCCTCCCTGCGACGGGTATGTCAGGGGGTCAAGGAAGTGTTCGCTGAACGGTTGAAGGTTCCACAAGAATATGAAGTCGCCATCGAGGCGGCATTGGGAGAGCATATTCGTGCCTGGGTCGTGGACGGGGTTGATGACGTTTTGCAAGCGCTTGCGTTTGTCACGGAACATGGTTGGGGTCGTGGGACCTTTGTGACCGCCCAGCCTCCCGTTTCCTCCGCCGGGTCGTTTTTTGAGTCGTGGCCTGCTTTGGAAAAGGTGCACGGGGTGTTGGGCAGGGCAGTCGACCTGGTTGCCGTCCCCGAAGATCTAGAAGGGGTGTTGCATTGTCTCTTGGGGCGTGTGGTGCTGGTGGATACTCTCGAACATGGTTTGTCGGCGATCAAACACGTCTCTCAATCCGATCTTGGGTCCTTGCTGTTGGTGACGCGGACCGGAGCAGTCATTGATCCCCGGGGCATCGTGACCGGCGGTTCCTCCGGTGAGGCAAGCGGGCTGCTGCAACGACGGCGCGAAGTGCATTCGTTGGAGCAGGTATTGTCCTTGATGGACCAACGCATTGCCGGGTTTGACGGTCAACGCCGGACGGTGCAGGAACAATTCGAGACGAATAAGCAAGAGCTTCAAACCCTTGAAGCCTCCTTGAAAGAATCCGAAATGAGGCAACTCGTGGTTGAGCAGGAAATCTCCACCCTTGCGAGTCGCCTGCAGGACGTGGAGCAACGGTTGAATGCGAATCAAACGGAACGTGATTCGTGTCAGGTGGAACTCGCTCGGGTTCGAGAGCACGAAAGCCTGGCGCGAACGCGGCTCGGAGAGATCGCGCAACGACACGGCGAAGAAGAACAACGGCTGAAGGAATTGACCACACAACTTCAGGAAGTGGACGAAGCGATACGAGTGCTCTATGACCGGTTGACGGAGACGCGGTTAACCTTAACCACGTATCGGGAACGGCACGAATGGGCACGGGCGGATTTGGATCGCTTACAAGAGGAGGATCGCAGCCGCCGGGCATGGCTTCAGGGTCTTGCCGAGCAAATCGAGTCCCTGCAGACTCAAACTGGGAAGAGCCAGGAAGAACGCCGGCGAGCGGATTCGGTGTTTCAGGAATTGGATGCCAGGAAGACGAGTCTTCAGGGTGAGCTTCGTGAGGTCGAAGAGCGACATACGAACGGTCTTGAACGGACTCGGGAATATGAACGCGGTCTCAATGAGAATCGAAAACAGTGTTTTTCGACCAGGGAAACGCGGCGAGCATCGGACGTTCACCGTGCTGAAATCCGGACGAGAATGGAAACCATCGAGGAAGCCTTAACCGGCACCTATGGGGAATCCATGGACGAACGTGGAGAAAAAACGCCGCAGGCGGACGTTTCGCAAGATCCCGGGGCCGAGAACGAAGGGCCTGAGGCCTGGAAGGAACGGTTGCAGACCATTCGGACCAGGATGGATCGCATGGGGGCGTTGAATTTGGCCGCGATCGACGAGCATCGAGAATTGGAGGAACGCTATCGGTTTCTCCACGAACAGGAAGAGGATTTGTCTGAATCGATACGCTCGCTTCAAGAAATCATCGAACGCCTCAATCGAACGACGAATCGAATGTTTCAGCAGACGTTCGAGGCGATTCAGGAAAAGTTCGGGGGAGTCTTTTCGGCCTTTTTTGCCGGAGGACAGGCGGAGTTGGTGTTGGTGCAGCCGGACCCGGAAGAACAAGAGGAAGAGATGGGGATGGAGCCCGGCGTCGATATTATCGCGCAGCCTCCAGGAAAACGTCTCAAAAACCTGACGATGTTATCCGGCGGGGAAAAAACCCTGACCGTGTTGGCCTTGCTGTTTGCCAGTTTTCTGACGAAGCCGTCGCCGTTTTGTATTTTGGACGAGGTTGATGCCCCATTGGATGAACCGAACGTGGTCCGGTTCGCTCGATTCTTGCCTCAGTTAATCCCGCTTTCTCAGTTTCTCGTGATCACGCATAATAAACGCACGATGGAAGTCGCCGATTCCCTGTTTGGGGTGACCATGGAAGAGCCCGGCGTCTCAAAGTTTGTTTCCGTGCGAATCGCAGATTTCGAGAAAGTATAACGGCAAGGGGTCGGAAGATTTTGCGCGAGGTAAAAACACAAAGCCCCGTCTTCGTATGAAGACGGGGCTTTCAACTAGTTTCGTACGCCGCTCCACACCTTTTCAGAATCGATTTCTTTATCAGGGTTCAAGGTTCTCGCTTTATCGAGTAAGACATCGGTGGTTTCAGGGACTTCCGGGTCGGAGATGCAACAGTCATCGACCGGGCAGACAGCCGCGCATTGAGGTTCGTCAAAATGTCCGACGCATTCGGTACAGCGTTCATGGGTAATCACGTACACCGTATCCCCCTCGCCTTGTCCTTCACCCACCCCATACCCTTTTTCTTCTGCGGCACTTCGAGTTTCGAAGATGGCCTCATTCGGGCATTCCGGCAAACAGGCTCCGCAATTAATGCATTCTTCCGTTATCAATAACGACATAAATTCCTCCTTCTATCGAACCAGCAAGAGTTTCGGGTCACCCAAGCGATGTCAGACAGTACATTCTAGGCACCCATGAATATCGAGTCAACGGGACAGAAGGCCTAGAGCCCTAAGCCATTTGGACTGTACGCTTCACTCCTGACATTCGGAGTCCTGTGCCTCCGCGCCCTTCGCGGAACGGAAAATGACAAGAGAGGCGCTCAGGACAAAGCCTTGCCAACGGCCCGTCAATCCTCAAGGTGATAGTCCCACCCCCGGACAAGAGATGACCTTCCTGTGACCGCCAATGCTCCCCAGAACCCTTGACCCAAGGGGAGATTAAAAAGGGACCAAGCAGCAGGAACGTGTCCCTGAACGTTGAGGATTCGAGGCGGTTCGTCGGGGGTAAAGGAAACCGTCACATGCTTCAGAGGAAACGAGAATCCCTTTCCAATGGCTTTAATAAAGGCCTCTTTTCTGGTCCAACAACGAAAGAATGCCGCCTGTTGTTCGGCTTGGGGAAGCTGCTGAAAAGCCGTGAATTCTTCAGGACTGCAAATGCGTTCGGCAAGACCCGTATAATCCAAGGAATCCCGGTCACCCTCAAGATCAATGCCGACTTCAATGTCGCGGGAAACAGCATACACAGCCAAGTGTTGCGAATGAGACACGTTAAAATGAAGCGGTTGATTCACGGGGTCTTGCACAAACGGTTTTCCGAAGGGGCCCGATTCAAAACGGATGTCCCGTGGAGGTGTCCGGAGATAGCGAGCGAGGATATGTCGCAGGATTCCCCGTGCCGCCGTAAAGCGTCGTTGGTGTTGGGATAATTTAAAACGTTGCGCGCGTGCTTGCTCGTCCGGACTCAGGGTCTCTTGATACACTTGAAGACGTGCGAAGGGTACGTCTACAATCGCGCGCCACACGTGAATATGGCCCGCCTGCAGAAGGTACCCGCCCTCGGGAACGTTCCCAAAGAAAGAAGATGGGGAGGACGATGGGGTCAGGGAACTCTCGTGACTCATGCCTGATTCATAGGAATGACACATGCAGGTTTGCCGTCTGCACCCCAAGAGATGAAAATGACCCAGGTTGTCATCCTGAGCGAAGCGAAGGATCTGCTTTTCCAGGCGTTCGATGGTTGAGCGAGAGATTCCTCGCTACGCTCGGAATGACAGATTCTGGTGTTGCTGGCTATTTTCATACAAAGACTACAGGAACATGTCTTTTCGTGCATGTTCGATCGGAGCGGGCTAAGAAGTATTGTACAAAGAAACGCATTCGTGAGGCGAGCGTTGAGTAGACCACCAAAATCAGCGGCTTATGCCGCATTAATCACCGCCTCGGTGGTGTGGGGCGGGTCGGTTGTGGCCCAGAAAGTGGCGTTGGGTGCCTTCTCCGCCGTGGAAGTGTCGGTGTTTCGAGGGCTCGGCGCGTTGGTCATTCTGGTTCCGTTGTGGTGGTGGCAGGAGCAGTCCAAGATGCGTTTGACCGTGCGGGAGCTCGGGGTGCTCACGGCCTTGGGGCTCGCCGTGCTCGGGAATCATCTTCTGGTGTTGTATGGGCTTCAGTACATCGGGGCCGGGGCAGCCGGCGTGATTATCGGGGCCAATCCGGCCATTACGGCTTTTCTTTCCTCATTGATGCTGCGAGATATCCCGTTTCGTCAAGTCTGGGTCGGGTGTGCGGTGTCGTTCATCGGCGTGGCCCTGGTGTCGGGTGGCACTGCGACGGCGGATGGCGGCGCGAACCCTGTGCTGGGTGGCGGGTTGATCGTTCTGGGTTTGATAAGCTGGGCCCTCTACACCATCGGGAGCCGCTGGATGATGGAAGGGCTGTCGCCGCTGACGGTGAATTGGACGACGATCTTCATCTCCCTCGTCTTTCAAGTCCCGTTGCTGTGGATAGACCAGCAAGTGTTGGAGACAGGTATCGGGAGTATTCCCACCTCAGGGTGGGTGGCGTTGGTGTACGTCATTGTCTTTGCCACCGCACTCGGCCAGCAAGCCTGGCTCTATGGAGTGTCCGGTATCGGACCTTCGCGTGCCGGGGTGTTTACCAATTTGATTCCCGTGTCCGCGCTTGTCTTGTCGTTTGGTATCCTCGGAGAATCCCTGGATCTGATCAAAGTGCTTGGCATCGGATTCGTTTTGGGCGGGGTCTGGTTGGTCACCCGGTCTTCAGGGACCTGAGGGGGCCGAGGGTTGCTCAAACGTCGCTCGAATGGGATGATGACTGCACGACGAACCACGGTGGGCTGTCGGTGCGGAACGCGTTGAATGGAGAAAGGTAGAGCCGAATGCTGAGAATGCTGAAAGAGCGAATTGAGGAAGTGACGTTGGCCAACGAGGCGTTTTATCGGGCCTTCGAGAGTCTGGACATCGGGGAAATGGATAAGGTATGGGCGCACCAGGAATACGTGACGTGCATCCATCCGGGCTGGAGTATGAGGGTCAGCTGGCCGATGGTTCGGGATTCCTGGGTCGTCATTTTTAATAATATTTTTTCCATGGGGTTTTCCCTCACGGAATTACAGGTCCAAGTCGCCGGTGACGTGGCCTGGGTGATTTGTACCGAAAATATTACGAGCCGGCACGCGGACAGCAACCAAAACAGTCGAGTCGTGGCGACCAATCTGTATGAGCGTATGGACGATGGCTGGAAGATCATCCACCATCACGGCTCCCCATTAATGGAGTAGGCGGGGGATAACGATCATTGTTCCCTGCTTATTGGCCGGATTATTCTCATTCAACGTAGGGACAACCCCCCGTGGTTGTCCGTTGGGGAGAGCCCGAGGTTCATGCGGGACTACAATGACCACAATGTAGGGGTTGTTCGTCCCGGTTAGTGCGGGATGGCGAGCGTGGCATACCATCCTTGGACAATCGCATCCCGTTCCACCATCGTCATGCCGTTATATTTCCGGAATATCCCTTTGCCACCCTTTTTTCGCCGCCAAGTCACAAAATCGGAAAAATGGTCTTTGCACACGGTGCCGGTTCCGGCCGGGGCATAGCCTTGGTTCGCGCATCCTTCGATCATACAATTTCGAGCATTCATACCGTTGACTCCTTCGTGATGGGCTTCGGTCCAGTATGCCCAACCGTCACGCAGCTTTGCAACGGCACGGCGAACACTTGCATTCTTGCCGACGGACTGGCTATCGTAGCCGACAGCTTGATTCGGGCGAAAAGCCCGCTCTGAACGGATTGAGAAAGGAGAGTGACTTGTGGCAACAGCGAAAGATGTTTTTGAAAAAGTGAAAGAGGCGGCTTTGAAGGCGACCGGCCTGGATGAGCGTGCCCTGCAAATTGATTATCCCGCCTTGGAGAAGAAAATAGACGCGGCGCTGGGGACCCGGACTATCGCCATCTTGCATATCAATAAATATTTACCGGAAGGGTATGAAGACCAGGGCCACTTCAATGCGATCGCCGTGACGGAAAGCAACGTGGTGTATGATATGGTCATCGGCGATCAATATTTTCGCTATGATATTTTTTCCGCTGCCGATCTCACCAAATTCCAAACCATCGAGGGCATCTATAAAGATGAGGAAAAACGGGAAGAAATTTCCTTCTTAAGTGTGCGACTCCAGCATGGAGACGAAGCGCATATTTTGTTGGGATTAGATGATGCCCAGCGAGCCAGTGCCCTGGCCATAGGCGAAAAACTTTCGTCAGTGCGCCATCCGGAATAACCACCGTCATATTCTTGTATTTGTATAGGGCCGCATCCCGGGTCAAGGCCTGGGACAAGCCTTGTGCGGCCTGGAAGAAGGTGCCATAAGCCTGCCCCCGACTCTGATCGGGGGCAGGCTTAGCTACAAAATACTTGGAACCGACGCGAGAAGGCCTGTTCCTTAACTCGTAGGGTGAAACGGAAGGGCCTGCACGATGGAGGGCTGGCGTTGTCCGTTGACGTCCACGTCCAGGGCGGTGCCCGGAGCGGTGAAGTCCCGCAACGGAAAAGCAAAGGCAATGGTTTTGTTCAGGGTCGGGGAGTGAATCGCACTGCTGACCCACCCGACCTCTCGATCTTCACTGAACACTTTGGCATCGGGAGGTGGAACAGTGTTTTCCGGTGAATCAATCACCAGGCCCACCAGTCGCCGCTTGACTGTGCCGTACGTGTCCATGCGCGCGACGACTTCTTGTCCGGGATAGCATCCTTTACTCAGGCTGAAGGCTTTCCCTTCCAAGTTGGCTTCGGGCGGCACGATCCGTTCATTCAAATCCGGTCCCAGTTTGGGGATGCCCGCTTCGATGCGAAGGGACTCTCGTGCTGCCGTGCCGATGGCTCGTAGGGCAACGGCGTCCCCGGCTTCCCACAACCGGCTCCAGGCCAGGTCCATGGCGTCATTCGGCATCAGAATTTCAACGTCGCGTTCCCCGGTTTCCTGGGTGGTGGCAATCAGGGCTGACTGCCCATTCAGGTCGTGGGTCAGGAAGGCCCCCGGTTTCAAGTCGGTGACGTCGACACCCAATGATTGTTGAATAAGGAGCGGGGCCTTTGGACCACTGACCAGAATAATGCCCCAGGTGTCCGCACCGTTCTTCATTTTGGCTTTGGTGCCGTAGAGAAGAAACTTGCGAAAGGTTTCATAGGTGACGGCTCCTGATTCGCCCATGTCTTCCACGAACAGAGACTCTTCAAGCCGATAGACTCGAAAATAGCTCAGCATCTTGCCTTTGTGCGTCATGAAACTCGAATACACCCAGTCTCCGGATTGGAGCGGCAGAATGTCGTTACTGATAATGCTTTGCAGCCAGGTGACGCGATCCTCTCCCGTGACGTGCAGTTTCCCGCGATGTGAGATGTCGGCAATCCCTACGCCATTTCTGACCGCGTGATGTTCGGCAATGGGATCACCATAATGGACCGGCATCTCCCACTCCCCGGCAGGGCCGAAGTGGGCTCCCAGTTGCTGATGGGTGGTATGAAGGGAAGACTGTTTCATGCCGGGGGTTGTGTCACTTCTTGGAGGAGGGCCAGGGTCCTGGCGGAAAATTCATTGCGTGAGACAATTTTGTCGATACCGAGTTCCTTCGCCTGGCGCCACGTGTCGACTTCTTCATGATTGGCAAACGCCAGGACCGGGACGCGGTTCAACGCCGTCTCGCTTTTGGCGGTTTTCAGCATGGTGGTGGCATCGAGCCCGGGATCGTTCATATTCAGCACAATGGCAGTCGGTGCATGGGCCTTTGCCTTTTCGAGGATCTGATCCGGAGACGTGACGCGCTTGAGCCCATAGCCGGCGGGTTTAAAGGCATCACGAATCTTCGTATAGAAAAAAATATCGGTCACCCCTACGAGAACGATTTTTTCATGTTCCATGAGTTCCACCTTTCTTGTGATTGTAGGGACAACCCCCCGTGGTTGTCCGTCGGAAACGGCACATGGTTCAGGCGGGACGGCACAGGGGCCGTCCCCTACTCGGATTATTTTCATCCAATTCCCAGTCCAACGGGTTGTTTTGAATGTATTCACGGATGCCACTCAGGGATTGTTCATCCCGGATGATATGATCGTAAAAGGAGCGTTGCCACAATTTGGCATTGAATGGTTTCCAGCCTTTTTTGTGGACGCCTTGGACGTATAACCTGGTCGTCAGCGTTTTGAATCGGTGCACTACATTGGAAACGGACATTGTAGGGACAACCCCCTGTGGTTGTCCGTCGGGGAGAGCCCGTGGTTCATGCGGGACGGCACGGGAGCCGTCCCCTACAATGACGATGATGCCGTGGACATGATTAGGCATAATCTGGAATTGGTCCATCTGGATGCCGTGATAGAATTTCGGCAATTCATTCCAGGTTTTTATCACCATTTCCCCCGCCGTATTTGTCACCATCTGGCTATCAACTATTTCACCGAATAATTCCTTTCGGTTTTGCGTACAAATCGTCACGAAATAATATCCCGCCTGGGAATAATCATAATTCTGTAACCGATTCGATTTTCTGAGGCGGGTAGTCATGTAGGGACAACCCGCCGTGGTTGTCCTTAGTTCATCAAGGTGATCAGCCGCATCATCGCTCGCCTAGCCGGCATATAGTTGGCATTGAGCGTCACGGCGGTTTTATACGATTCGATGGCGAGTGACCAGTCGCCTTTTCGTTCATAGACGCGCCCCAGGTTCATGTGCGGAAAGGCCGGACTTTCATACCGTCTGGCTGTGGTGGCGCGTTCGAGCCAGGGGATCGCTTCATCCAACCGGTTCAGTTCAATGAGATAGGCCCCAATGTCATTATACGGATTCCCAAAGTCCGGGTCCGTCCGGATGGCCCGATGACATTCTTCAATGGCTTCGTCCAATTGCCCCATAAAGCTGTAGGTCCATCCGAGGAAGGTATACGCTTCGGCCGTCGGAAAGAGGTCAATGGAGTTCTGGTATAATTTGACGGCGTCATCCAGATTGCCTTTCATCTGACATTCGTAGCCCTGCTGGAATAAATCCCACGCGGTCAGTTTGTCCTCTTCCCGCCCTTCACCCTGTTGAATAAAATCTTGTTGGTTCATTGACTCCAGAAGGACCAATCGTGCAACGAATGAGTCCCTTACTCCCCTTTCAGTTTATGACGAACGAGGGCGGCGGCACGTTTTCCCGACAACAACATCGCCCCGAAAGCCGGACCCATACGGGGAGAGCCATCCACGGCAGCCACGGCCAAACCGGTGACAAAACAGTTCGGGAAGACCTCACGGGTATTTTCTACAACCATGGCCTCGGAACGTGCAACCCACATGGCCCCGTTGCCCGGGACCGTTTGATGGAAACCGCGCTGGTTGAGCAATCCGACAATGACCGCGTCATGTCCGGTGGCATCGACCACGACTTTCGACTCGAGTGCGATAGGATCGACGTGGATGATATCGTGTCCGGCCATCTCCGCCGTCGTGTTATTGACGACGACGCCTTCGAGCGCGCCCTCGCCGCGAAGGATCAGGTCCACCACCTTGGTCAGGTTGAGCACTTTCGCCCCGGCTTCATACGCCGAGGCAATGAGGCGGGCGGTGGCATGCGGAGGGTCCACGATTCTCATGCCCGCGCATTCTTTAACGGGTTTGCACGGGACGCCCATGCTCTCAAGGATGACGTGGGCGGGTTCGCACAGGGTGGCTTTATTCATGAGGTACCCGCCTGACCAGAATCCTCCGCCGAGCGCGAGACTTTGTTCGATGACAAGGGTACGAAATCCTTGTGTCGCCAGGTCATGAGCGCAGACCAGACCCGACGGTCCGCCTCCCACGATAATCACGTCACTTTCAATGAGTTGATCAAACTCTTTATAGAATTCGCGCGCGATGTGGCGAGTCACGTCTCGTTCACGAAGCGGCGCCGGCTGGAGATTGTCCATAACAGAAATTCCTATGTTGCCCTCTCCCTCCGGGAAAGGGTCAGGGAGCAAGGCGCGTGCTTCCGTTGGTTACGGCTTTTCGGGTTGCACATACAGTTCCCCGCCGGTTTTTCGAAACTCGTCGGCTTTTTCCTGAAGCCCGGTTTCCAGGGCTTGCTGTTCAGCCATATCGAGTTGAGCGGCATAATCACGCACGTCTTGCGTGATTTTCATCGAACAAAACTGGGGGCCGCACATCGAGCAGAAATGGGCGCCCTTCGCGGCTTGGTCGGGAAGCGTGGCATCGTGATACGATCGAGCCGTGTCGGGATCCAGAGAGAGATTGAATTGATCCTCCCACCGGAACTCGAACCGGGCTTGCGATAACGCGTTGTCACGGCGTTGTGCCCCGGGGTGTCCTTTGGCCAGGTCCGCGGCATGTGCAGCGATTTTGTATGTAATGACTCCGGTCTTGACGTCTTCTTTCGCCGGCAGGCCGAGGTGTTCTTTGGGCGTGACGTAGCACAGCATGGCACACCCGTACCAGCCGATCATCGCCGCCCCGATACCCGACGTAATGTGGTCATACCCGGGTGCGACGTCGGTGGTGAGGGGCCCCAGGGTATAGAACGGTGCTTCGTGACACGCCTCCAATTGCCGTTCCATGTTTTCATGGATCATGTGCATGGGCACGTGGCCGGGTCCTTCGATCATGACCTGCACGTCGTGCGCCCAGGCGAGCTTGGTCAATTCTCCCAACGTCTCGAGTTCGGCAAACTGCGCCTGGTCGTTGGCATCGGCAATCGAGCCGGGTCGCAACCCGTCGCCCAGACTGAATGACACGTCATACGCCTTCATGATCTCGCAAATTTCTTCGAAGTGGGTATACGTAAAGTTTTCCCGGTGATGAGAGAGACACCATTTGGCATGAATGGACCCCCCTCGTGAAACAATGCCGGTCATCCGGTTCGCGGTGAGGGGCACGTACGCCAACTTGACGCCGGCGTGAATGGTGAAATAATCAACCCCCTGTTCAGCCTGTTCGATCAGCGTGTCCCGATAGAGTTCCCACGTCAGCTCTTCAGCTTTCCCCCCGACTTTTTCCAGCGCCTGATAAATGGGGACGGTCCCGATGGGGACGGGGGCGTTGCGAATGATCCATTCCCGGGTCTCATGAATATTTTTGCCGGTCGACAGGTCCATGACCGTATCGGATCCCCACCGGATGGCCCAGATCATTTTTTCGACTTCCTCTTCGATCGACGACACCACGGCGGAATTGCCGATATTGGCGTTGATCTTCACCAAAAAGTTTCTGCCGATAATCATCGGCTCGATTTCCGGATGGTTGATATTGGCCGGGATAATCGCGCGGCCACGGGCCACCTCATCACGGACGAATTCCGGGGTGATGGTTTGAGGAAGCGTCGCCCCCCAGGCTTGTCCGGGATGTTGTTCCACGCCATGGGAGGTGCCGTTCGAGTGGGCTTGTGCTTCCTCCCGTCGTTGTGTTTCCCGGATAGCCACAAATTCCATCTCGGGGGTGATGATGCCCTGGCGGGCATAATGCAGTTGTGAGACGTTCTTGCCCGGTTTCGCCCTCAACGGTTTGCGAATGTGGCCAAAGCGCAGGGCGGTGAGAGCCGGATCATTGGCCCGCAGTCGTCCGTACTCGGAAGAGACGTCAGATAAGGCTTCCACGTCCTGCCGTGCCAGAATCCAATCATGGCGTAATGGGGAAAGGCCGCCTTGAATATCGATTTCCGTTGAGGGATCGGTATAAGGCCCGGACGTGTCGTACACGAGGACCGACGGTCCGGCGGACGCGCCGTTCTCCTTCTTGGGGGAGGAAAGAAAAATTTCACGCATGGGCACGGCCACGCCGTCTTGCTCCCCTTTGACGTACACTTTCTTGGAGGCGGGAAGCGGCGTCGTGGTTAAGGCCGACGTGGGTGCATGACCATCAGACTCCTTCCCGTTGGCGGAAGGGGGGTGAGGGAGTTCGGTATGGCTCATACGGAAATCCTTTCCTAAGGAACCTCTGATAATAAAAAAGCCGCTCTCCAACTTCCGGAGCGGCTCACACACACAAGGCAGCATATGTCCGCTTCCCTACGCTGGAATTACCCAGATCAGGTCCTGAGGGTTGTCTTCGTCACAAAGACTCTCAGCCAACTGGCTCCCCTAGCTATTTTCCAAGCAAACTATCGTACGCCTTGCCCTTTTGCTTGTCAATCAGTCTATTGTGCAGGGCAAGGGCGTGAAGGGCTGGAGATAGTGGATGCCACAAAAACCGATGCCGAAGGACTTGGATCACGACTCGCCTCCGTCCCGGTACCACTCGGCCAATCCCCAGTTCTTTTGAACTTTCACGATTTCCCCCACGGTTTTTGAATGCCGGTCCAGGACCGACCTGACCGTATTTCTGAAATTTCGAGATTTGGTAGGATATCCCCCTCTCTCAAGGGCTTCTGCAATCTCAGCAGTGGATTGGGGCTCTTTCACCATCCCCAGATAACGTCGGGTGGCTTCGGTTAACGTCAAATCGGCAAATGAACCGGACTCGACGTGACAAGGCTCTTTGCTTTTGGAAGGGGCAACCGGCATGCAGGCATCTAACGTTGGTTCGCTTTCTCCCATCAAAGACGCAATGCTGCCAATGGCAGCTTCGATTGCCATTTTTCTTTTTTCCAGATCTTCCAATACCATGCGATAGGCATCCAGACGTGCATCGTTTTCAGACATCTCTTCGGCCTCCCCAAATCAGTTTGAGTGGTCTATCCCCATTCCGAAGGTGTTGTTTCACAGGAAATAGCGAAAACATAGCTAAATATAGCAATCTCGCATCATGTAATAGCAATATTATAGCAATAATAGCAATGTAATGTTGTCTCATGCAAAGTTTGAATGTTGAACACAGTCATTGATATGAAAATAGCCCCTTTCCGTCATTCCCGACGTTTGTAATCGGGAATCCAGGGTCTTTTTCTTACCTTGCCCGGTTTTGCAACAAATAGGACTGGATTCCTGCAAAAAACTTGCAGGGACGACAGAAGGGAGACTTCGAAATTACCGTCACGGCTCAATAGGCGGTAATGTTTGAACTGTGTGGACCGAACCGGGGTCAGCACTCAGATGTCCAGATCCCGGAACAGTTCTTCGGCACTGCCGAAACGCTTGCCCTTGCCTTCGTGTAATTCCTTCATGGCTTTGACAGTCCTGGCGTTCGGCACCTGGACGGCGAATGGCAATCGTTTTTCATTTGCCACTCGCACCAACAGCAGGCGAATGGCATCGGACACTGACAAACCCATGGCATGGAGCACTTTAGTAGCTCGTACTTTGGTATCGCTATCGATCCTGGCGCGCACGACAGTATCGGCACTCATCACGGATTTCCTCCTATAATATGTAGCCATAATGTAGCTACAGTAACCAGCCATGTCAAGGACTATGCCGGCACGTGTCAGGAACACGTCCCCTCCAGGCACTGTTGCAGGATGTTCTATATCTGCTACAATCAAAAGTTTAGACTGGGTAGATGCTTGACCATCAAGTGAAGGGAGCAAGCCATTGAGCATGTTTGAGTCACCGGAGGAAGAGGTGAGAGCGTGAATTCCGTTGAAATCAGGGCGTTCCCCGTAACCGATTATGAATCGGTCCCGGTCGAGGAACTCTTTGCCCGGACCCGGGTGGCCAAGAAGGCCCTCGGCGATCGGGTGCTGATCCTAGGGCATAACTATCAGCGGGATGAAGTCATCGTGCATGCCGACCTCAGGGGGGACTCCCTGTTGCTGTCCAAGTTGGCGGCGGAACGGTCGCAGCACCCCTACGTGGTCTTTTGCGGCGTCCACTTCATGGCGGAAACCGCCGATATTTTGAGCCGGTCGAACCAGACCGTCCTTTTACCGGATTTGGCCGCGGGGTGTTCCATGGCGGATATGGCGGCCATCGAGCAGGTGGATCAGTGTTGGGAAGAACTGGGGCGCGTGCTGTCCGTGGAAGAGGAAGTCATGCCGGCGGTGTACGTGAACTCTGCCGCGGTCCTCAAAGCCTTTTGCGGGGAGCATGGGGGCATTACCTGTACGTCGTCCAATGCCAAGGCCGTCATGGAATGGTGCTGGGCCCGGCGAGAAAAAATCCTGTTCTTCCCGGACGAGCATCTCGGACGCAACGTGGCCAATACCATGGGAATGCCGCGGGAACAGATGATCGTCTGGGACCCGTACCTGCCGTACGGGGGGAACACGAAAGAAGCGATACGGAAAGCCCGCCTGATTTTATGGAAGGGGCATTGCAGCGTTCATCAGATGTTTCAATCCACGCACGTGGAGTACTTTCGCAAGACCTATCCGGGTATTCGGATCATCGTGCATCCGGAATGCCACGAAGACGTGGTCAAGCAGGCCGATGTGGTGGGGTCCACCGAGCGTATTATTCAGACGGTCAAACAGGCTCAACCGGGGACCCTGTGGGCCGTGGGGACGGAGTTGAATCTGGTCAACCGGCTGAAACATGAAGAAACCGACAAGCAGGTGTTTTTCCTTTCTCCCACCGTCTGCCGGTGCGCGACCATGTTTCGGATCGATGCCGCTCACCTGTGTTGGAGCATGGAGAATCTCGCGCAAGGCTGTGTGGTGAATCAGATTTCCGTGCCGGACGATGACAAGGTCCCGGCCCGGATGGCGCTCGATCGAATGATGGCGGTCAGCTAACGAGCGGGATTCCCTCATGCAGGCTTGCCGCCTGCACCCCCAGAGATGAAAATGTCCCAAGTTGTCATCCTGAGCGAAGCGAAGGATCTGCTTTTCCATGCGTTCAGTGGTTGAGCGAGAGATTCCTTCCTTCGAAAGACCCTTCGCAAAACTCAGGGCGTACTCAGGACAGGCGCTACGCTCGGAATGACCAATTCGGGATGTCGTTGGCTATTTTCATGCCAATGCCAGAAGAAGACGATGGATTATAAATCAACGCTCAACTTGCCCCAGACGGCATTCCCCATGAAAGGGAACCTGCCGAACCGCGAGCCGGAGTTCGTCGAGCGGTGGATGAAGCAGGGGCTCTATGAACGCATTCAATCATCCCGATCCGGCAAGCCGCTGTACGTCCTTCATGACGGCCCGCCCTACGCCAATGGTCATATTCACATCGGTCACGCGCTCAACAAAATTCTCAAAGACATCATCGTCAAGTCCCGCACCATGGAAGGCATGCAGGCGCCCTACGTTCCGGGCTGGGATTGTCACGGGTTGCCCATCGAACACCAGGTCACGAAGCAACTGGGCGAGAAGAAAAAGGACATGAGCGCCACGGAACTGCGCCGGCAATGTCGCGAGTACGCGGACAAATTCTGGAACATCCAACGGGACGAGTTTCAACGGTTAGGCGTCCTGGGTGATTGGGACCATCCCTACCTCACGATGGACAAGGCCTACGAAGCGACGATCATTCGAGAGTTCGGAAAATTCGTGGAGCAGGGCGGGGTGTATAAAGGGCTGAAACCGGTGTTGTGGTGCACGCAGGACCAGACCGCCTTGGCCGAGGCCGAGGTGGAATACATGGACCATGCCTCTCCCTCAATCTTCGTGAAGTTTCCGTTCGATTACCCCTCTGCCATATTGGCCTCAGGCAACTTATTTGGCATACCTGAACTGGCTGATGTCGAGAAAGTCTCCATCGTCATTTGGACCACGACGCCCTGGACGCTTCCGGCGAATCAGGCTATCGCGATGCATCCTGAAATCGAGTATGCGTTCGTACGCGTCGGCGACGAAGTCCTGGTTATGGCGGAGGAACTGGTCGAGAAGGTGTGCAAAGACTGTAATTTGAAAGCCCCCGAGATCCTCGCCCACAAAAAAGGCCATGACGGATTCGAGGCTCTTCGCTGTCAACGGCCCTTGAGCAACGGGCTTTCGCCGGTTTTGCTTGGTGACTTCGTGACCCTGGAACAGGGAACCGGGTGCGTGCATATCGCGCCGGATCATGGGATGGACGACTACCTGCTGGCCTTGAAATATAATGCACGTACCTCGGAAGGAATGCTGCCTGAACCACTTCAGGTCCTGGTGCCGGTCGATGATTACGGACGTTTCACGAATGAGGTCCACGAGTTCGCCGGGCAGCACGTGTTCAAAGCCGACCCGGCCATCGTGGAAAAACTTCGGCAACTGGACGTGTTGGTCGGCCACGGCTCAATGACCCATTCCTATCCCCATTGCTGGCGCTGCAAGAAGCCGGTGATTTTTCGCGCCACGCAGCAATGGTTCGTCTCCATGGACAAAGGCCGGTTGCGCGAGCGGGCGCTCGAAGAAATCGACCGCGTGCAATGGATCCCGGAGCGAGGTCGCGAGCGCATCTATGGCATGATCGAGAACCGGCCGGACTGGTGTTTGTCCCGTCAACGGATTTGGGGAACGCCGATTCCCGGATTCACCTGTGCGCAATGCCAGACCTCGTTGATCAACCCGCAAGTCATCGAGCGAATCGCCGGCCTGGTGAGTGAGCATGGCTCGGACGTGTGGTTCGAACGACCGGCGCAGGAATTGCTCCCCGACGGAACGACCTGTAGGGCATGCGGGGCCGCCGAATTCAACAAGGAACAGGATATCCTGGACGTGTGGTTGGAGTCGGGGGTGAGTCATGCCGCGGTCGTGAAACAACAGGGCGAAGGCTGGTGGCCGGCGAGTTTGTACCTGGAAGGGTCGGACCAACATCGGGGGTGGTTCCACAGCGCGCTCTTGTCATCCGTGACCACGGACGGACAAGCGCCCTATCGGGCCGTGCTGACGCATGGGTTCGTGGTGGATGGCCAGGGCAAGAAGATGTCCAAGTCAGCCGGGAACGTGATGGCCCCGCAGGACGTAATCAAACAGCACGGTGCGGAAATCCTTCGTTTGTGGGTCGCGGCCCAGGATTATCAGGAAGACCTGCGAATCTCATCGCAAATCCTCAAACAATTGGTCGAGGCCTACCGGAAAATCCGGAATACCTGCCGGTACCTGCTCAGCAACGTCTATGACTTCGATCCGCACAATCCGGCGCATCAGGTTGAGATCTCACAATTGCCGGAGTTGGACCGCTGGGCCCTGCTGCGATTCAATAACGTCATTCGCCGCGTTCGGCAAGGCTACGAGGAGTTCGATTTTCGGCAGATCGTGCATGAACTGGACTACTTCTGTTCCGTGGACATGAGTGCGACCTACCTGGATATTTTGAAAGACCGGCTCTACACCTTTCCGCAAGACTCACCCCTGCGACGGGGATCACAAATGGTCCTGTTTCAAATCGTCACGGGATTGGCCCGGCTCATGGCCCCCATCCTGAGCTTTACCGCGGAAGACGTGTGGGACGCCGTGCCGGGCAAAGCAACGTCTCCGGCGACCGGCGATTCGGTCCACCTCTCGACCTTTCCCGAGCCCGTGGCGTTACCCGATGAGGCCGAACTGGACGCCAACTGGAAACGATTGCTGGCCATCCGGACCGTGGTCCTTTCGGCATTGGAACAACAGCGGCGAGAAAAAGTCATCGGGTCTTCGCTGGAAGCTCGCGTGGTGCTGAATGTCGTTCCGGCCTTGCACGAGTTTCTGCAAGCCTATGACAACGAGTTGCCGGCGCTGTTTATCGTGTCCCAGGTGGTCATCAGTCCCACCGAAAACCCGTCCGGCGAAATTCACCTGGGGAGTGATGAGGCATTGGGAATGAGCGTGAACGTCGTGAAAGCGGAAGGGGAAAAATGTGAGCGCTGTTGGAATTATCGCGTGTCCGTGGGCAGCGTTCCCGAGCATCCGACGCTCTGTGACCGTTGCATCGAGGCCGTGACGTGAACCACGGATTCCAGCGGTGGGGCATCCTGCTTGGCGTCGGTCTCGTCATCGTGGTCCTGGATCAAATCACCAAGACCCTCGTCATGCATACCATGCACTTGCATGAATCGACCCCCATCATCGCCGGGTTTTTCAACCTGACCTATATTCGGAACCCCGGCGCGGCCTTCGGCATGTTTGCCACGACCAACAGCACGTTCCGGCTTATCTTCTTCGTCGGGACGTCCATCTTCGCCCTTGGGCTGTTGGGAACGATCTTTTATCGAATGCACCCGGCGGACGTGTGCGGCCAACTAAGCGTCTCCAGCATTTTCGGAGGAGCGATCGGGAACCTTCTCGACCGGTTGCAATATGGTGAAGTCGTGGACTTTCTCGACTTTTATATAGGGGGCTATCACTGGCCGGCCTTCAACGTGGCGGACAGCGCCATCAGCGTGGGCGTCGTGTCCCTGTTGATCCTGTTTGCGATGGATAACAAAAAAGAACATCCTGCGCCCGGCGCGCCCGCGGAAGAAGGCGCCCCGAACGGCAAAGAGTAAGCCCGGAGGATAAACCATGATCTGTGATCGCTGTGGAGAAATCACCGAAACCTATATGACCGACGAACACGGCGAAATTTGCGAAGCCTGCCTGCAAGCCATCCAACAAGAAAACCGCCAACAATTCGGCCGTGCCCGCCCGCAAGGCCAAGACGGATAAGAACGTCCTTGTTCCCTCACGTTGAGGGAGGTGTCGGGGGAGACTAAAAGGGCGAAGAAGCGCAGATCGTCTAAGCTGGCAGTAAACGCACAATTGACACTCGTACCGGAACACAATACAGTTCTTTATGATTCGGACGCTTCGACATCGGGGACTCAAGCGGCTGTATGAACGCGGAGATCCTAGTAAGGTGCGTGCTGACCAAGCCGAACGGATTGCCCTCGCTTTGGCGGACCTCGACGACGCCGGCAAGCCCTCAGACCTCGATCTGCCGGGGTATCAGCTTCACCCGCTGAAGGGCGATCTGAAAGGATTCTGGGGCATCTCGATTTCCGCTAACTGGCGGATCATCTTCCGCTTTGAAGAAGGTGATGCGTACGACGTCGACTTGGTCGATTATCACTAGCATGAAGGAGACGCTATGCCTATGAAGAATCCGCCGCATCCCGGCCACAGCATCAAGGAGAACTGTCTGGACCCGCTTGGGCTGAGCGTCACTGAAGCGGCGAAGCTGTTGGGTGTGGCCCGTCACACACTTTCACGCGTACTGAATGGCCACGCGGCCGTTTCACCGGAGATGGCTATTCGGCTGGAGAAAGCAGGATGGTCCAACGCCGAGTTCTGGCTACGCCGCCAGACGACCTACAATCTGGTGCAGGCGCGCAGGAGCGAAGGCCGGATTAAGGTCAAGCGCTACCAGCCGACGGGAACCCGTCTCGAAAGGTTGAGCGGCGACCGCGTGGGAAATCTTTCAGCCACCTCCCGGAATCCTGAATGAAGGCACGGAAAACGAAGAAACCCGCAGAGGACACGGCAACGAAGCCCGCTGATCACGGCGCCACGACCGGCTATGAAGCCGAACTCTGGCGCATGGCCGAAGCGCTGCTTCCGAAACCCGTATCCATGAAGTTTGCGGGGAGATGTGGAGGCGTATGAACAACCCAACGGATAACGACGCATCCGAGCAACCCGGTTCTGAAGCCAAGTCGTCGATCCCTACCTCTGTCGATGTTGAAATGCAACGCCGTTTCAACGAACTCCGACGAGAGTGTCTGGATAACTGGGCGAAAACCATCAATTGGTGGCTGGCTGCCATCACTATTGTCTTCGCTATTGTCGCTGTAGTGGGCGGTTACATAGGCTTTGAACAATTCTGGAAAATCGAAGATCGCGCCAATAAGAGCGTCGAAAATGCTGAGCGCGCCGTCGAGGAGGCTGAGCGTCTCGTCGAAGAGATTAAGAGCCATCGAGATGAAGCCCAAAAGATGGCCAAGGATATCAGGGAGATGAACGCCGAGATTGCTGCAGATGCCCCTGAAAAAGCGAAGCAGGTTGTCGCAAATATCCATGAAAATCCTGATGCCTCGCTGATAGAGAGGGCGATTGCGCGGGCTGTTTCTCTCCAGCAGCAAGGCAAGGGAGAGGATGCAATCGAAAAATGGCGCGCCGTCGCCCACCTTGCGGAAGGAATCGATAACAATCAAGCTGCGACAGCGTGGTTTTCGGTCGGTTATTTGCGTCAGAACCTGGAAGCCAGAATATTGGCCTATGATAAAGCGATTCGCCTGAAACCTGACTTTGCCGAAGCGTATAACAACCGTGGTGTTGAGAAGGCCTCATTGGGGCGACACGATGATGCTCTCGCCGATTATGACCAAGCGATACGTCTAAAGCCGGATCTTGCCGTGGCTTACAACAACCGGGGGAATGCGAAGCACAAACTGGGGCGCCACGAGGCTGCCATCGCCGACTATAACACGGTGATCCGCCTGAAACCGGATGACGCCAAAGCCTACAGCAACCGGGGGAACGCGAAGAGCGCGTTAGGGCGATATGACGATGCTCTCGCCGACTGTGACACGGCAATCCGCCTGAAGCCGGACTTTGCCGAAGCCTACAATAACCGGGGGAACGCGAAGCAAAAGATGGGACGCCACGATGCTGCCATCACCGATTATGACGGGGCGATTCGCCTGAAGCCGGACTTTGCCGAAGCCTACAATAACCGGGGGAACGCAAAGGCTGCATTGGGACGACGAGACGATGCCATCGCCGACTATGATAAGGCAATCCGTCTGAAACCGGAATATACCGAAGCCTACTACAACCGTGGTTCCGAGAAAGCTGCATTGGGGCGATACGATGATGCTCTTGCCGATTATGACCAAGCGATTCGATTGAAACCGGACCTTGTCGAAGCCTACAGCAACCGAGGCAACGCGAAGACCGAGTTGAAGCAGTACAAGGAGGCCATCGTTGATTATAATGAGGCGCTCCGCTTAAAGCCGGAGTACGCCGAAGCCTACTACAACCGGGGGAACACGAAGCAAGAGATGGGACGATACGATGCTGCCATCGCCGATTATGACCATGCGATACGCCTAAAGCCGGACCTTGCCCGAGCCTACAACAACCGGGGGAATGCGAAGGCCAGGTTGGGGCGCCGAGACGATGCCATCGCCGACTATGATAAAGCAATCCATCGGAAACCGGAATATATCGAAGCCTACTACAACCGGGGTGTTGCAAAAAATGCATTGGGTCTCAAGAACGAGGCTCGGAAGGACTTCGAGACCGCACTCGAACTAGCGCGGAAAACCAACAATGCCAAGATAGTAGCCCAAGCAGAGCAATCGCTTCGTGATTTAGAAACAGACGGGGGTTCATGAACACTTCCCGCATCACCAAATCCACCGTCGAAGACACCGCGCTCGGCTGGCTGGACAGTCTCGGCTGGGCCACCTGAATCGGTTTCGGAAGATTACTGGCACGAAGGGGAAGGGAAAAAGAAAAGACCCCCTCACCCCAGCCCTCTCCCAGTAGCGGGAGAGGGAGTGAAGCGGGGACATTATCCGACGGGGTTATCCTGGAAGCGGTCGAGGTGTTCGCAGAGCATTTCCGCAACCTTGTCCAGATCGAAAGGCCAGGCGTAGGTCAGGGTCACGTCGGGATATTTTTGACGCAGCTCGGCCATTTCCTCGGGAATTTCATATTCCGAGTGCGAGCCGCCCGGGGTGAACATGGTGGAGATCACGGTAATGTCGTTGGCTCCGTCCGCGATCTGTTGTTCAATGGCTTCGCTGAGCGTGGGCGTACAAAACTCGTTATACGCCGTGGAGAACCGTGCGCCGTGCAGGAGGGGATTGAGGCGGGTGGCCAATAATTCCAGGCCAGCCTGATAGGGATCGGTTTCCGGGGTTCGGGGCCACAGCCGGATTTTTTGGTCGAGTTCATATTCTTCGGGGGACATCGGAACGCCCGCGGCACGTCGTTGGGCTTCCAGACGTTTGAGTTTTGTGACCTGCTCCCCGGGATAATCTTTGGGAATGCCACCATGCCCGACGAGCACCACACCTTTTGTTGAATCACTCATGGTTACCTCTCCTTCTTCTACCTCCCCTTCGCCCCTCCTGATCCTTCGCTATGCTTCCTTCGACAAGCTCAGGACAGGCAGGACAGGCAAAGGAGGGGAAGGGGAAAATCTGTTCTCGACGCTTGTCCTCGTCCCGAATGATCTAAAAATCAGACATGGTTTCGCAACATGAGTTCCTTGGGATGGGGCGCAAGATACACCTGGTCCTTCAGGTATGGAACGTCCAACACCCAGACGTAGTGTCTGATCAAGGTGACGGGGACGCTCAGCGGCACAAACCCTTTCTGATAATCGCTCATCACCTCGTGTAGCTCACCCCGCGCCGCGTCGCTTAAGGCGTCCTTGAAATGACCGGCCAGGTGTTGGAGCACGTTCACGTGTTTGCGAATGGTGGTCTTGACGGCCAGTGCCTCCATAAACAGGTGTCCGTAGGTCCGGGCCAACTCTCGAGTTGAAGACTGTTTGGCATTGGCGACGAATCGACCAAGCTCTCGGTAATGGCGCTGGCTGTGGGCCAATAAGAGGTATTTGTGGGCCGTATGAAACGCCACCAGCCGCCCACGGGTGGGACGTGCGTTGAGCTCTTGCCACCGGTGATAGCCGAATACCCGTTCAATAAAATTTTCCCGAAGGCCCTGGTCCTGGAGTCGTCCTTCTTCCTCGATGGGAGTCAAGGGAAACGCGTGTTGGAACGCATCGGCAAACAGTCCTTTCCCTACCCCCAGGAGATGGCCGTCGCGGGCATACACGCGAACGCGCCGGGTCCCGCAACTGGGGGAATCTTTTTTGAACACGTATCCGGACAGGTTCAACGATTGTAAGTCGCGCAACCGTTGTTTGGTGTACCGGCGCATCCGGTCGGTGTGATCGTGATGAGAACGAACCGTGATCAAGCGCGGTTCAGCCACGTCATCGACCAGACGCATGGATTCTCTCGGTGTGCCGAATCCGGCTTCCATTTCGGGACACACCGGCACCCACTCCACGTGTTGCCCGAGCACGTCCACCAGAAAATGATCCCGTTTATGGCCGCCGTCAAACCGGACGGGTTCACCCAACAGGCAGCGGCTGATCCCCAACCGCAGGGGAAATGCGAGGGACGGCTCCACCGGGAGTTCGGGTGTGTGCTGTAGCGTGACGAGGGCTGGCATGAAAGGTCTCTCAGATCCGTTGTTCTTCTTCGGTCAACTGCGCCTCGCTGGCGCGAATGATCTTCACTTCCTTCACGTCGGAAAAGGTTTTGACAAGGAGCGTAACGGACGTCCCGATCTCGCCTCGAATCATGGACACGACCTCCCTGTACGTCTTGCCTTTGACGGATTGCCCGTTCACGGCCAGAATTTCCTGCCCGTGCGTAAGTCCCGCTCTCACGGCCGGTCCCAGGGGATGGGTGGCCCGGATAAACAAGCCGGCAGGATCGCCGATGCGTTCGGCGGTGAGGTGCAGCGCGACTCCGATGATTCCCGGCGGGGGCAGCATGGGGTCCGACAGGTCACCGTGGGGATTGTCTTGTTGGGGATGCCCTTCCTGCGCATGACCCTGGATCGGGATCATCAACAGGAGGGCAAACAAGAGGGCAAGCAGAAAACGGCTCTGGAAGGTCTTGTGAATCGATAACGTCGTCGATGATGGTTGCATCCGTATCCTCCTTTAGATCAATCCGATTAGACACAGTCCCAGAATGAGCACCATGCCGTTGAGTTGAACCGCGCGGCGATGCAGGGCATCTCGATCCTTGCGAACTGGAACGCTGTCCACCCCGGGTTGCGTCGCGTCCTTGAGTTGGTCGCTCAACGCATTGATGCGCGGGGTTAATGGAGCGCGGCAGTAATTTTCGATGGCCAGGACGCCCAGCCAGAGCGTTGCGGCGATCAAAGCCGGCGGGCCGAATCCGTTGAGCAGGCCGAGACTCGTGACACTCGCCCACCCGACGGTGGCCGCGATCATGCCCAGTGCGTAGTAGCGTGGAATGAGCAGGCGCACCAGGCGGGCAAAGGCATCCGGGTTCAGGGTTCGGACGAAGACCGGCGCGGCCACGAACGACATGAAGACGACTTTTCCAACCAACACGGCGGCCGCCAGCAGATGGAGATAGGTGAGAATGTCGACCATCACGTTATGAGACGCGCAGGCCCGGGACCTGTCGAGCCGCGTCCAGGGCGGCGGTGAAATCCGGCAATTGGCTCATCGGCACACTTTCACTATACCGCACGACGTTCCGCTCATCCACCACCATGACCGCGCGCTCAATCACGAACCCTTTTCCAGGATCGCGGACAAAGCCGATTCCAGGTCCGGATAGTTGAAGGTAAATCCCAGCCCTTGCGCCCTAAAGGGGTTTACCGACTGCCCATGAGTCATGAGCGTAGACATTTCACCCAATCCGATTTTAAGGGCCAACGCCGGAACGGGAAGCCAGGACGGTCTCCCCAAGGCCCGCCCCAGTTGCAGGCAAAATTCTTTCATCGTGACCGGATGGGGGGACGCCGCATTGATCGCGCCGCTGTAGGAAGGGTGTTCAAGAATGGCTGCGACAAGCCGTCCCAGATCCTCGACGTGGATCCAACTCACGGGCTGGGTGCCCTTGCCGATGGGACCCCCAAGAAAGAGTTTGAACGGGAGAACCATTTTTTGCAGGGCGCCGCCGTCTTGCCCCAACACCATACTGATTCTCAGGCACGTGGTCCGAATACCATAGCCCGCGGCCCGGAAGGCTTCGCGTTCCCACTCCACGCACAGGCCAGCTAAAAATCCGGTTCCCGGCCCATGCATTTCGTCGACGTGGTTGGAGGTCTCGAGTCCATAGAAGCCGACACCCGACGCGTTGATGAGGATTTTCGGTCGAACGGGCGTGGAGAGACGGGACAAGGCCGTCACGATCGTCCGCGTGGTCTCGATCCGGCTGGCACGAAGCACGGCCTTGCGCGACGGGGTCCACCGGCGTTCGGCAACGGAGGCGCCCGCAAGGTTTATGACCGCGTCCTGCCCGTGAAAGGCTTGTTCCAGGGTCTGCCGATTCGATGGATCCCATTCTCGAACGTGAACTTCGCCTTCGCCGGCAGCCGCGCGTTGGTTCCGGGTTAGAATGGTCACCGCGTGTCCGCCACCGGCAAGAACCGGGGCGATGTTCCGTCCGATAAAACCCGTTCCGCCGACGATGACCACGTTCATTGTTCACCTCGTTTTACCGGTCGGGGCGTTGCCTGCTTGTCCGGTTTCCATACCGCTTCCCCGAATGAAACTTCCTTCAGCAATTTTTACCATGGCAACGGGATCTCTTTCTCTAACTTTTTGAAGTTTGTGTCGTTTTTTTGTATGTGTTCACTCATTCGTTGACTATTCCCCCCTCACCCCAGCCCTCTCCCTATTTCCCGCTTAATGCGGGAAATAGGGGAGAGGGGGCTTTTCCCTTCCCCTCCTTTGCTTGTCCTGCCTGTCCTGAGCTTGTCGAAGGAAGCGTAGCCGAAGGATCAGGAGGGGTGAGGGGAGGTAGAGGGTTTGCCTGGAAAGGTGGAACCGCGCAAGGCTTCTTGGTCAAAGCCTCTATGCTCGTCCAACGTTTGCGACTCGTCGCGTTGAGAGCCGGAAGATCCGCGCCCATGCGGCGTTTGAGAATGAGCGAATCCACGATATCTCCACACTGCACGCACCGCCACGCCCATCGGCGCATGTGCCCCGTATCCTCGAACAGATCGGACAGACCTTCCCTGATCAACAGTCCGCCGCACCGGGTGCACGCTTGAATGTTGTGAGACGCGCCCAACCCTGGGCCCGAATGGATGTTGTTTGAGATAGACATATGTACGCCCCCTGGTTAAACGGTAAACGTTCCGGCTGTTGGTTTTTCCGTCTATCTCAACCTCTATCAAATTACGTGCCAGATTTTTCAATGAGAATTTTCAGTTTAATTTCATAGTGTTAGAAAAATTCACGATAAAGGAATTGGAATGAATGCTTTTTGATGAGACAGCAAGTTGTCTCATGTTCTACAGATGAGACACACCGGCAATAATGTAGGGACAACCCCCCGTGGTTGTCCGTCGGGGATGGTATGTGGTTCATGCGGGACGGCACACGGGCCGTCCCCTACAACGACAAGGATGTAGAGGGTGCAGAAAATTTCCTCTCCCTTGATGGGAGAGGATGAAGGTGAGGGTGATGAGTCTTGTCGCGGCCGCATCCCGGCCCGTAGGGGACGGGCCCCCGTGCCGTCCCGAATGAAGGACGCGGCTACAAATGCAATCGTGTGCCGTGTATCGAAGGAAGGCTCGCCGTCCGGATCCAAAAATATTCCAAGGCTTGGACGACGGCGATAAAGGCTTCGAAGTTTGCAGGTTTGGTCAAATAACAGTTGGCGTGCAGATCATACGCCTTGGCAATGTCTTCCGGATTTTGCGAAGAGCTGAGGACAATCACCGGAATCCGCTTCAGCACCTCGTCACATTTCACGAACTGCAATACTTCAAATCCACTTTTTTTCGGGAGGTTCAGATCCAGAACAATAAGCTGTGGGAAGTCATTTGAGGGCTCACGTTTTCTTGTTTCCAAAAAGTGAGTGGCCTCGACCCCATCATGTGCAAAATACAGGGTGGGGTCGATGGAGGAGGTTTTGAATGCCTCCTTGATAAGGCGAATGTCCCCCGGATTATCTTCGACGATCAAAATAACGGATGATTGCTTCATGGCTTATCCGCTGGGGGCTTGCTCCCGTGTTTGCGCTCGCTATGATTATTTAAACTATATTCAAAGGTTGTGCCAAAGGTCGCCAGGGAGAGACCAAACACTATATCATTTAAATTCAACGGGTTATGATTCCATTCAGGTCAACGACCTTCCATGAGATGTCTCATTAACGTCTCATAACTGTCTCATGCAAGAGACCATAATGCAGGCTTACCCCTGCACACCAAGAGATGAAAGTGAGACGCCTCTCTCCAATCTGTCATTCATCTGTCATTCCCGACATTTTTAATCGGGAATCCAGAGTCTTTCTTTTTTCTTCGTCCGTGAAGAGAACGACCCTGGATCCCCGATCGGGTCGGGGATGACAGAAGGAGAAAAACCGGAATGACAGTTCGGGCTATTTTCAGACCAGGCCAAAAAGGAAGCCGGTTTATGAGAGATCATGTTTGGAAATGTCCAAATCATCCAACCAGCGATAGAAGGTTGCACGACTGATGCCGAGAAGTTGAGCCGCTCTGGCTCGATTCCCTTTGGTCTCTTTGAGGGCACCTACAATACGTTCCCGGTCCTTGACGGAAGTATTCGTGGTTGTTTCTGAAGCGGGAAGCGCGGTTCCGGGTGATTCGAGAAGTTCCGGAGGAAAATGCCGTGGTTGGATGGTGTCTCCTTCGCATTGGAGGACGGCATATTCGATCACGCTTTTCAGTTCCCGAATATTGCCCGGCCATGGATACCGGGCCAAGCGTTGCAAGGCATCGGGGCTGACGTCCTGCACGAACAGTTTTCCCATCGCCTTGCGGCATTGACCGACAAAAGACCAAATCAAAAGGGGAATATCTTCTTGTCGTTCCCGTAGCGGAGGCAAGTGAATGCGTCCCACCCGAATGCGGTACAGCAGGTCGGCCCGGAAGGCATGCTGCGCCATCTGCTCCTGTAAGTCGTGATGCGTGGCGCAGATAATACGGACGTCCACCTTTCTCGGTTGAGATTCGCCCAGCCGGGTAATTTCTTTTTCCTGGAGCACTCTGAGTAAACTCGTCTGGACGGGAGACGGCATATCGCCGATTTCATCCAGGAAAATCGTCCCCCCGTGAGCGGATTCAAAAAATCCGCGGTGGTCACGGTCGGCTCCGGTAAAGGCGCCTTTCTTGTGACCGAATAATTGACTGCCCAGCAGAGATTCGGTCAGGCCGGCGCAATTCACCGCGAGAAAGGGGTTGTCTTTTCTCGGGCTTGAATCGTGCAGCGCCCGCGCGACGAGTTCCTTGCCCGTCCCGGTTTCTCCTTCAATGACGACCGTGGATTCGACCTGGGAGAGATTGCGAATCTGCCGATACACGTCCTGCATGGGCTGGCATTTCCCGATCAAATCGTGAAATTGGGATTTGTCCTCCAGTTGTTTGCGGAGCGTATGGATTTCAGTCACGTCGTAGAGAAAGAACATTTTGGCCCGCGTGTCACGGGGATCATCGTGGATATCGATCTCAAGCCAACGTGGGGAATGGCCCGGTGGCGTGAAATGGACGACGAACTTTTTCCGTTCGTCCTGCTGCATGAGCCGTTCCAGGGCGTGGACGTCATGGTCGGCGAACTCCACGGCGTCCTGCCAGGGTCGGCCTTCCGGGGTTGTTCCGGTTTGGCCCAGTAACCGAAGGGCGGACACGCTCATGTGGAGAATCCGGCCTTCGGGACCGATCAAAATCGTCCCGATGTGCAGTTGATTAAGAATGGAATGAAGATCCTCCGCACTTTTTTGGAGCCGGGTGTTCGCGGCTTCCCATTCGACTTGGATGCGTTTCCTCTCGATGGCATAGTCGATGGCCCGGATCAGGATGTGCCCGTCCACCTCGCCTTTGAGCAGATAATCCTGGGCCCCTTCTCGAACGGCCTGGATGGCGGTTTCCCGGTCATTCAGGCCCGTGAGCAGGACTTGCGGAAGCGAGGGATAGCTCTCGGCGATCTTCCGAAACGTGTCCAACCCGTGGCTATCGGGCAAGGACAGGTCGACCAGGGCGAGGTCCACGCGGTGTTCTTTCAAGCGATCATGGGCCTGCCGAAAGGATTCGGCGGTGAGGATTTCGAAGGAGCGGCCTTGAAGGTCACGAAAGAGTTCCCGGATCAGGCGAGCGTCGCCTGGGTTATCTTCCACTAAGAGAATGGTCGTGGTGTTCATGTGACTGGGTTCTCCGGCCCTTCACCAGGAGATTGTAGCAGATCCGGGGAGCCGGCCGTTTGTGGCACGGGCTTCATGACATCTCGAGGGGTCGTCAGGGTGAAATAAAAGATCGATCCTGTGCCGAGTTCGGATTCCACCCGGATGTTCCCGCCGTATTTTTCCACGATTCGCTTGCAGATGGCCAGGCCGATCCCCGTGCCAGGGTATTCGCTTTGACCGTGTAATCGTTGAAAGATCGAAAAGATTCGACCGAGTTGATCGGCCGGGATCCTGACCCCGTTATCGCGGATCGAGAATTCCCACCCGTCCGGGAGCGCCTTGGCACCCACGTGAATTTTGGCAGGGGAGTCTCCCTGGAACTTCAGCGCGTTGCCGATCAGGTTTTGGAAGACTTGAGTCAGGTGCGTCGGGTTGGCATGGACAATGGGAAGCGGATCATGGGTCACCTCGGCGTGACGTTCACGGACCGACGCGGAGAGATTATCCAGGACCTGTCGCAACACGACTTCAGAGTCGGTGTGTTCAAGGGACTTGTTCTCGGACCCGACTCGCGAGTATTCCAGCAGATCGCGAATGAGCCGTTGCATGCGGGTGGCCCCGTCCACGGCGTACCCGATAAATTCATCGGCGTTTTTGTCCAGCTTGCCCTGGTACCGTTTGCCCAATAACTGCGTGTAACTCGCCACCATGCGAAGCGGTTCTTGCAGGTCGTGGGAAGCCACGTAGGCGAACTGCTGGAGTTCCGCGTTGGATTGGGCCAATTCCCGCGTCTTGTTCGCCAATTCCTCCTCATAGGATTTGCGTGCATCCTCGGCTTTTTTGCGCTGCTCGATTTCCCGTTCGAGCCGGCGGCTGGCGGACACGACCTGCCGGGCCAGGATCACGCTCAGGAAAATGACCAGGAACCCAATGACCGGTTCGCTTCTCAGGAGATCCATGATGTTTTGACGGGAACGGGCGCTGAACAATTTGAACACGGTGTCGGCGTTTCGTTGAAGTTCCTGGTGGAGTTGACTGAGCAAGGAAACCGATTCCGGCGAAGGGAAGTGATCGGGGTCTTCGAGCAGCAGGGTTCTGGTTTTGGCGAAAAATCGTTCAAGAAGGGAACGTTGTTGCTCCAGGAGTTGCTCTATCCGGGCGGTCGAGGCCGCAGGAATCGAGCGCCGTTCGTCGGTGTACAGGTTCACGACCACGTCTCCCCCATTCTGTAAGGCATCGGCGGAGTGCAATAACGCCTGTTGCGTCTGTTGAAAATCCGTTTGAATCCCATGGGAGGCCAACAGCATTTCATTGAGGTGGCGTTGAATCATCATCCGCTGGCGGCCCGCCACGTCCAGCACTACCACGTCGAGCTCGAGCGTTTTCACCGCGGTATGGGTAAAGGCCAGGATGGCCCCCAACGCCAGAATGAAGATGACCACCATGGCGAGCAGGCGTTGCCCAATGGTCAATGGAAACGTAAGCCCTGGTCCGGACGATGCATTCATCATTCACTGCCCTCCATTGCCCCCTACGTGGTGGTAGAGGAAAGTCTGACGAGGTCGCCATGGACGCGTCGTAAGAAATGGTCACGTCATTGGACTCTGAAGGCACACGTGGTGCGCCGTGTACCCCATTATGGGTGGAGACGATTTTTGACACAACCAATGCACCCCCATTGACAAACAGGGGAAAGTGCGGTTAACTACAGACTGAGAATGACAAGGTCGTCATTCCGCTGAAAAAGACAAGCCGTGTGAGGACAATGAACGTCCTTCTCCAACGCAGGTTGGGAAAGGGCGTTTTTTTTTGCGTTTTTTGAAGACATGAGCAGCACGATGAAACGCGATCTTGCAAAGGGCGACGACAAGCTCATCACCCGACTGCGGACTATTCTGGATGGAAAGGATGCTCCTGAAACCCGGATTGGCCAAGCCCTGGCCTTGCTGGAGCAGGAATCTGAAACAGAAGAGATGCCAGGCCGTGCTTCCGAGGCATCCGAGTCATCCCTGCGTCTCGAGCAAGCGGGTGCTTTGCCGAAACCTTCGAGTGTCGCCAGGAAAAAGAAGCAGGCGCCGGTTCTCATTGGAAACAGTACGGCGATGCAAACGGTATACACGGCCATTCAGCGGGTCTCGAACTCTTCGGCAATGGTCCTGATCCGCGGCGAAAGTGGAACGGGTAAGGAGTTGGCGGCGCAATCGATTCACCTCTCCAGTGCGCGCGCCGATCAACCGTTTGTGGCGGTCCATTGCGCGGCGGTTCCGGAAACCCTCATTGAAACGACCCTGTTCGGGCATGAACGGGGAGCCTTCACGGGAGCGAATCAGGCCAGAAAAGGACGACTGGAACACGCCCATGGAGGAACGCTGTTTCTTGATGAGGTCGGAGATATTTCCCTGTCGACCCAGGTGAAACTCCTTCGCGTGCTTCAAGATAAAGAATTTGAGCGAGTCGGAGGTGGGGAGAGGCTCTCGGTGGACGTCCGGGTGATTGCCGCGACGCATCGTCATCTCGAAGCCATGGTCCGTTCAGGCGAGTTTCGAGAAGATTTGTATTATCGGCTGAACGTCGTGCCACTCACGCTTCCTCCCTTACGCGCCCGGCGGGACGACGTGCCGTTGCTCATGACGAATTTTCTCGACAAATTCAATCGCGCCAATAGCCGGAACATTCAATTGGGGAAGGACCTGGTTGATATGATGAACGTCTACCATTGGCCCGGAAACATTCGCGAATTACAGAATTGCATGGAACGCCTGGTCGTCCTGGCGGAGACGTCGCTGATCGATGTCCAGTCCATTCCCGAATCCCTCACTCCTTATTTCGACCACATGCGAACCGTTCAGTCCCAGTCCCCCACCAAGTCGAGCAGCCCGGCCTCCCAACAAACGCTCTCCGCACGGTTGGATGCGATCGAACGGGACCGTCTTCGAGAAGCCCTCAAGAAAGCAGGATGGGTCAAGGCGAAAGCGGCCAGGCTGTTGGGCATGACGCCACGTCAAATCGCCTACCGAATCGAAAAGTACCAGCTTATCGAAGAACCCTGATCGCCTGAGGCGTACTTGGTTCTCGTCAGTGCATCCCCCCTACCGCCAAGACATTTTTGTCTCTTTGCCCACAATAGGGTGCGTGATGAACAGGAATGTCCGGTTTGGTGAGGGGGTTTTGTCATGATTGCGCTTGATTCTTTGAGGTTTTTGAAAAAATGTGTTTTGGCGTGGCTCTTGCAAGAAAAGTAGAAATGAATGCTTGGCGAATGGCGTATCTGCCTGGCTGTGGCGATAGAAATACAATCGTTTTTTTCTCGTGTTTAAAAAAAGAGAAGGGGTTCGAACAATGTATCAAGAAGATCTCAAGCGCATGTCAGACGTTTCAAGAAAAAAAGTCGACTATTTTCTCCACTCGCCTGGGGGCTACTTCATTTTGTCGGCCCTGGCAGGCATCTATTTGGGATTGGGGATCTGTTTAATCTTTAGTGTGGGGGCGCCGTTCTCCGCTCAAGGGTCGGCTGCGCTGAAACTTGTGATGGGAGCGTCATTTGGCATTGCCCTGACGTTGGTGATCTTTGCCGGATCGGAATTGTTCACGGGCAACAATATAGTCTGCACCATCGGCGCGCTTTCCAGGGCGATAACCTGGAAATACTTGGGTTGGATTTTCTTATGGTCATTCATCGGGAATCTGGTCGGCTCGTTAGCCGTTTCCTGGCTGATCGCTCAATCCGGCGTGGTGGCCAAGGCTCCTCAGGTGGATCTGTTCATGAAGGTTGCGGCCATGAAAATGTCTGCGCCGGCCTGGGAACTCTTCAGCCGGGGGATTCTCTGTAACATGCTGGTGTGTCTGGCTGTGTGGATGGCGGCCCGTACCGCCAATGAAACGGCGAAAATTATGCTGATCTTCTGGTGTTTGTTCGCGTTCGTGGGGAGTGGATTCGAGCACAGCATTGCGAACCAATCGGTATTGGGGATCGCGCTGTTCCTCCCGCATGGAGAGGCGATTTCTTGGGGCGGATTCATGTGGAACCAAGTTTTCGTCGGATTGGGAAACATTGTCGGCGGGGCCGTACTCGTCGGGGCAGCGTATTGGCTGAGCAGCCCCTATCGCGTCACCGAATCGGTCATCGCTCACCCTGCGACAATGGAAGAAAAGCGCGAGACAAGAGAATTGTTGACTCGTCCTGCCTAGATGCGGTGATCGGGAAATCCCATCGCTGTGATGAGAGCAGGATTCGTGGCTGACGTGCAACGGAAGCGGGGGGTGTGATGAATAAATTGGAAATATGGAAACAAGAAAGAGATGGGTTGGATGTCAGGAGCGATCTTGCTCGATTTGCCCGGGAGGGGTGGGAATCGATTTCGGAGGATGACGTACAACGCCTGAAGTGGTGCGGGCTGTTTCTCAGGAATCCAACACCAGGGTATTTCATGGTGCGTGTACGCATTCCAGGAGGACGCGCGACGGCGACACAACTTCGAACGCTGGCCGAGTTGGCAGGGATATTTGGCAATGGGCTGTTGGATATGACCACCCGGCAACAAATTCAAATTCGGCAACTACGGATAGAGGATGTGCCGGACGTGTACAAACGGATGGAGGAAGTAGGGCTGACGGCATTGCAAACCGGCATGGACAATATCCGGAATATTATGACCTGCCCGGTAGCCGGTCTGTCTCCATCAGAGTGCTTGGATGCAACCCCTCTGGTCCAGGCCTTAACGCAAGAAATTGTAGGGAATCAGGAATATTCGAATTTGCCCAGAAAATTCAACGTGGTGATAACGGGATGCCCCGACAATTGTCTGCATGCAGAAACGCAGGATCTCGCGTTGGTTCCAGCCACCAAAGAAATAGAGGGCGAGATGAAGCAAGGGTTCAATGTGTTGATCGGTGGGAAACTCGGGTCCGGCGGCTACCGGATTGCCACGCCGTTGGACGTGTTTGTCCTTCCCGAAGAGGCCGTGGCGGTGTCGTGTGCCGTGATTAAAGCGTTTCGCGATCATGGGTTTCGTGATTCCAGAACAACGGCACGGCTCGCGTTCCTGTTGGAGGAATGGGGCGAAGCCCGTTTTCGGGTAGAAGTTGAGCGTCGGCTTGGTCGAGGATTACCGGCTGCGGGACAAGATGCACGCAACTCCACCGCCAATACCCATGGAGGTATTTTCAGGCAATCCCGACCGGGATTGAATTACGTTGGGTTGCACGTCCCCGTTGGGCGAATTCCTGCCGACGAGTTGGGAAGACTCGCCGGTCTGGCAGAGAAATACGGAACGAGCGAATTGCGTGTAGGGGCCAATCAATCCATCGTCATTCCGAACGTCCACGACAAACAACTCGCAACTTTTCTCGAAGAGCCGTTGCTCGCGAAGTATGGCTACAATCCTTCTCCACTGCGGAAAGGGTTAGTCAGTTGCGTCGGGAATGATTATTGTAACCTCGCCGTAATTGAAACCAAGAGTCAAGCAATGAAAACCGCTCGTGCCCTGGAAGAAAAGGTTGGAACAGAGATCAACCCGATTACCATGCATTGGTCAGGGTGCCCTGCAGGGTGTGGCAACCATTTAGTCGCGGACGTGGGTCTGCTGGGGAAAAAGATCAAACGGCGTGGTCAGATCGTAGAGGCGGTGGACGTCTACGTCGGTGGAAGATCCGGCCCGGACCCGAAGCTCGCGACGAAATTATTAGAGGACGTTCCGTGTGATGAGCTCCCTGGTGTCTTAGCGGGGATCTTGCCCTACCACGCCCGCGAAAAAATGCACCGGGAGAAAAAGAAAACTCGAACAAAACCAAAGAGTTCGCACAGTAAGGGACAGGGGTCGCAAGAACGGCACTCGACTCAACTGTCTCAGAAAGGAGAAGTCGTTCCTGACGGGCAGCAACTGATTCAGGTGTGAAATCATGAGGAGCCGGGCCGAAGCGTTGACTGTTCGGCATGACCATCGAAAAGACCTGATCTGTCCATTTGGCCGGGGGGATTGAAAAATGAGTCTAGATCACAATAAGATACTCCCCGGTTATGCAGACACTTGACGTCAATAATCCCGGACTCCCGGACCTCCAATTCGTGCTCATGGTGGTGGCCTTGTGCACGGCTGACGTCCCGACCTTGAACGTGTCGGAAGACGTTCGACGAATGATCTTTGATCGTTGCTGGGCGTTGCTGCACGACACGCCCCCGCCGGCGGAGAACACCCAACGCGTGCTGGACCTGCGAGAGGGGGATGAGGTTGCCCTTGAGGCGCTCGTCGAAGTCATCCGCAGCACACTGCATGAACATGGCTACTCCCGCATGACCTGGGACCAGGGGCCCAGTGAACCGAGCCAATCCACCAGCCCTGATGCCAAACCCCTGATTGACCGCTTACAGTATTGGGACCCTGCTGATCCGCCGCCGGTTGACGGGCCGCCCGAGACAAGTCACAACTGATTCACGGCAATTCCTCATCGCACTTCTTGCAGGCAAGCGTTTCTCCCAACTTCTGTTCTCTCCCGCGTTGAGTCACGACCCAGGGCCTTTCGCTCCAGGGTGGAGCGTGGCGGACGTGTTGCCCGTGGCCGCATTCCAGATCAGCGACCCAATCGCCGTGTTCGTCCTGGTGGAAGCCGATGATGCGTTGTTCCATGGCGTTTCCTCGACATTCTTAATCGGGGATCCAATCAAGGGAAGGATCCAGGGTCTTTGCTTTTTCCTTCGTTCGTGAAGACGCGGGACGGCACGGGGGCCGTCCCCTACAGGATTCCACGGGCATGATGGATTCGTGGTGTTGTTCGCCCCGCTGTCGGGTTACGCTTCGCTAACCCGACCTACGGTTTTTCGTGTTTGACTCTTTACGTCCAACCAATCGCGCAGCCGGTCCCCGAGGACGTTCATGGCAAGGACCACGCCCATCAGGGCCAGGCCCGGGGCGATGACCATGTGCGGGGCGACCAGCATGTATCGGGTGCCGTCCCGGATCATACTGCCCCAGGATGCGGCTGGCGGCTGCACGCCCAATCCCAGAAAAGACAGCCCGGCCTCACCGATGACCACGCTCGCCACCCCGAAGCTGGCCTCCACGATCAGCGGAGCACTGATGAGCGGGAGCAGGTGGCGGGCGATGATTTGCGGCGGTGGCGTGCCGATCGCCACGGCGGCGTGCACGTGATCACGTTCTTTTACGGAGAGAACTTGCGCACGGGCGAGCCGGGCATAGCCCACCCAGCTCACGACCGACAAGGCAATGACGACGTTGTCGATGCCCGGCCCCATCACCCCGGCCAGGGCAATGGCCAGCAGGATTCCCGGGAAGGCGAGAAAGACGTCGATGACGCGAACGAGGACCAGATCGATCCATCCTCCGACGTACGCACCAACGGTGCCGAGCAGGCTCCCGATGATCAGCGAAATGCCGACGACGGCAACGGCCACGAGAAAAGACGTCCTGGCGCCCACCAGCAAGCGATCGAAAATCGGCCGGCCCAGATCATCGTAGCCCAACCATTCGTCCGGGCTTCCGGACGCGAGGATCTGCGGCAGGTCGATGGCGTTCGGGGACAGGGGCAGCACGGGCGCAAGAAGAGCGACAAGCGCCCAGAGCAGGATGACGCCGAGCGGTATCCGGATGCGCATCATGGCCGGCCTCCGATCCGGACGCGCGGATCGACCCGGGCATAGGCCAGATCCGTGAGCACGTTCAGCACCACGTAGGACGCGCTGATACACAAGACGGTGGCTTGCACCACGGGATAGTCGCGGCGGTGAATGGCTTCGACGACCAGGGAGCCGATGCCCGGCCAGGAAAACACGGTTTCGGTAATAACGGCCCCGCTCAGTAACGCCCCGAGTTGCAAGCCCACCAGCGTGATCACGGGGAGCAGCGCGTTCCGCAAGCCGTGTCGAACGATGACGTTCCACTCGTGGAGGCCTTTCCCGCGTGCGGTGCGCATGAAATCTTCATTCAGGACTTCCAGCAGGGCGCTACGAATCATGCGCGCGAGAATGGACGCCAAGGCCGTGCCCAGGGTCAGCGCCGGCAGGACCAGCGAGGCGATCCCGTCCCGGCCACTCACGGGGAACCAGCCCAGCCACAACGCCCCGACTAAAATCAGCATGGGCCCCATCCAGAAATTGGGGATCGAGACGCCGAAGAGGGCAATCCCCATGGCGCCGAAATCCCACGCAGTTCCTTTCTTCACGGCAGCCAGGACGCCGAGAGGAACGGCGAGCAGCAGGGCCACCAGGAACGCCGCGCCCCCGAGTTCAACGGTGGCCGGCAGTCGTTCGAGCAGCAGGTCGCGGACCGGACGTTTAGAGTAGAGCGAGGTCCCCAGATCGAATCGACCCAGGTTTGCCAGGTAGTGCCCGAACTGAACGTGGAGCGGCTGATCGAGTCCCAGGGCTCGTTGCAGGGCTTCTCTGTCCGCGGGGCGTGCCGATTCGCCCAGCATCACTTCCACGGGATCGCCGGGCACCAGGTGGAGCAGCAGAAAGACGAGACAGACGACCCCGAACACGACGGCGATGGCCGTCAGGACCCGCGATATGAGAAATCGGACGAACATGATCGGTTACAACGCGCCCGGAGCTGAACGGCGTACCCGCGTCAGGCCTGTCAGGAATTCGTTGACAATTTCCACCACTTCTTTCTGTACCCCAATTCCCCTCCTTTGTAAGACAACCCCCTCAATCCCCCTTATCAGGGGGACTGCTTAGAGCCGCCCCCCCTGATAAGGGGGGCCAGGGGGGTTCATCTCTTACGACACCCAACCGCCGAACGACCGCTTCGCCAGAGACGAAGCCACAAGAAAAATAGGCGCAGGTAGTCATCAGGAAAAGGCTGGCCCTTCTGTCCGGGTTTCCTGGTCAGTCCCTTCATTCTGTCAACGAACTACTGAACATTTACCAAGCCGTCATAATTGCCGTCCCGGGCCATGGTAAAGCCTTCGACCTCGCGACGGGCGATGAAAATATGGTCTTCGTACCACAAGGGGACGTACGGCAGCACGTCGGCAAGGTGATGCTGGAGTTGCACGTACCACCGTTGTTTGGTTTCGAGGTCGGCAGCCGCCCGTGCCCGGTCGATGAACGCATCGGCCCGTGTGCTGCGGAACCGGCCACGATTCGCCCCGCGTGGGGGAACCGACTCACTGTGGAACACGTAATCGAAAATATCGGGGGTTTGGATGCCCACCCACGCCAAGCTGTACATCTGGAATCTGCCGGCCTTGATGTCTCCGTAAAACGTGCCCCAGTCGTAACTGCGGAGGTCCACGGCAATCCCGACTTGTTGCAATTGCTGTTGAAGAATGGTGGCGAGACGGATCCGAAAAGGATCGCTCGAAGTTTTGTAGACGATCCGGGGCGGCCGGTCGAGGGAGTATCCGGCCTGGTGTAACAACGCCCGTGCTTTTTCCGGATCGTGTGTGATCGGTTTGAGATCTTGAGCGCCCGCCCAATGTTCTGGCGGCAATAACGAATGTGCGGGCCTGGCCGCGCCGTCCAGGACGTACCGGATAATCTCCCGGCGATCGATGGCATGGGCAATGGCCCGTCGAACGAGTGCCTGTCGGGTCACGGCGTCTTCAAAGTTGAATCCGAGGTACGAAAAATTTGTACCGGACGTTCGTTGGACTTTCAGCGTCTCGTCGTTTTCCAGGTAGCCGATGAGTTCAGGAGGAAGATCGTTTTGGAGCATGTCGATTTCACCGGCCATCAGTTTTAACGCCCGTACCGTGGGGTCCGGGACCGTCATAAATTCAAAGCGTCGTTGATCCCGAATCCTGAGGAGGTGGAGTCGCGTTTCATCCGGTCGTGCCAGGAAGGAAAACGGTCCGCTTCCGATCGGGTGCTCGTGGAGCGGATGGTTTGTGGCGATGAGGCTTGCCGGAACAATGCCGATGACGAGATACCCGGGGAAGAGCGGCTCCGGCCGGTGAAGAAAAAAGTCGAGACTCGTTTCGTTTCGAACGGCGATGCGGTCAATGACGGCCAACGGGGCGCGGTGCGGGGAGGCGTTGTCCGCATTCAGGATAAAATCATAGGTGGCTTTGACGTCGTAGGCGGTCAGCACGGTGCCGTCATGGAACGGGTGATGGTTCGTTTTGAGATTGAAGCGGTAATGGGTGGGCGACAGTTGTTCCCAATCGGCCAGGGACGGAACGGGTTCGAAGGCGTCGTTGAAATCCACCAGCCGGTCATAGAGCAGGCGGTTGATGCGGGCTGACGTCGCATCCGTGGCAAAGCGCGGATCGAGGTTCGCGGGCGCACTGGCCAGACCAAAGCGGAACGCGTCGGACGCGGGGTCCGTACACGCCGAACCAAGAAGAATGAGCACGAGCGCACACAGCCATTTCAGGTCGACCATCGGCTTTACCATTGGTATGAAAAGAGCCAACAATATTTCGAATTGGTCATTCCCATTTTTTTTCTTCTGTCATCCCCGACCCGATCGGGGATCCAGAGTCTTTCTCTTCTGCCCATCCATTTGTGCTGCCCCGACTGGAACCAAAAACCTCTGGATTCCCGATTAGATCCCCGATTACGAACGTCGGGGACAAGCGTCGGGAATGACAGATTGGAGAGTGGGGCACGGCAGAGCTACAAGAATACCCTTAAGCGGAAATTGCGTTCAATCCTAAAGATGAGGTGCCGTGCGTGCGTGAGCCCATGGTCTGTCTTGTGTTTTTTGTGTTACATTGAGCACGAAAATTTCGCGAATGGTGGAGAAGCCTTAACACAAATGAAACATAGAGCCAATAGAATCCCTCATGCAGGCTTGCCGCGTCCACCTCAGTTAGGGATGAAAACGGCCCAGGTTGTCATCCTGAGCGAAGCGAAGGATCTCGTAGTTGAGACGCTCGGTTGTTGAGCGGGAGATTCCTCACTTCGTTCGGAATGACAGACTCCGGGTGTTGTTGGCGATTTCGTATCAATGAGGATGATGGTCGTGCCATGGTTGCAGTGAAGCGATTTTTTGAACCAGAGACGCACGACCTGCTTCCCGGGTAAGGGATTCACAAAAAAACAGGTGCCCATGGCTCTGAAAGCCTTAATTGTAGATGATGAACAGGCGATCGTGAATCTCGTTCGCCACCACCTGGAAAAAGAAGGACTGTCCTGTATCGAGGCGTATGAGGGAGAAACGGCGCTGCAACTCGCACGGACCGAACGCCCTGATTTGATTGTGCTGGATCTCATGCTGCCCGGTATCGACGGGTTGGAAATTTGCAGGCTGCTTCGTCGTGATCAGACCCTCGCCAATATGGCGATTATCATGTTGACGGCGAAAGCGGAAGAAGTCGATCGAGTGGTGGGTCTGGAGATGGGGGCGGACGATTACCTCGTCAAGCCGTTTTCCCCCAGAGAGTTGGTGGCTCGGATCAAAGCGGTGTTGCGGCGGGGGCGCGATTCTCAAACCGTCAGCGTCAGGCGAATCGGGACGCTTGAAATTGACGAGGCGAAACATCAAGTCCGCGTTGGAAGCAGTTCCGTCGAACTTACGGTGAAGGAGTTTGATCTGCTCCGTGCGCTGATACAAGCCAACGGGCGGGTGTTGAATCGGGAGCAAATTTTGGAAATGGTCTGGGGGTATGCCAATGCCGTGGAGATTGAATCGCGGACCGTGGACGTGCACATCAGACGCCTTCGAGAAAAACTCAAAAATGAAAGTCACCGAATCGTCACGATCAAGGGCGTGGGCTATCGCTTCGAGGAAGAAGGCTGAATGAGGAGACCCCGATGGTGAAGGGCCGGTTGCGTTCCCGTTTGGGTGTGTTCCTGAGTTTCATGACGTTGCTCGGCATGGCGGCCATGTGGCTGTTGGCCTCTTCCGGGGCAACCGGCGGGACACTCTGGGTTGGAGTCCTGGTGCTTGCCGCATTGGGTTTCCCTCTGGGCATGTGGTTGGGCAGATGGCTTTTGAGGCCGGTCCATGAAATCGACACCCGTGCTGAGCGGCTGTTGCAGGGATGGAGCGAGCAGGAGAAGACAATCGACGAAGATGACTTGAGCGGCTTGAGAAAGGCGCTGGATTACGTCACGACGTACTCCCAGGCACGGGTTCAGGCATTGGAGTCTGAACGAGCCAAAGGCACCGCTATCCTCGACAGTATGACCGAAGGCGTGATCGCCCTGGATGGGCAAGGGTACGTGATTCTTATGAATCCCGCTGCGCGAAGGATGCTCGATTTTGCTCAAGATCAGGGAGAAAGGCGCACCTTATTGGAGGTTGTCAGGGATCGGGGCTTGGCCGATTGGGTGGAGATGTGTCAAGCACTCGACACCGCGGAGCCGTACAAGCGGGAAATCGAGTGTTATTTGCCCGTCTTGAAAATCATTGCGGTGAATGCCATGCCCATGCCTTTTTTGTTGGAGCGCAGGGGCTTTTTACTCGTCCTGCACGATATCACCGAACTCCGGCGGTTGGGAAAAGTCCGCGCTGAATTCGTGGCCAACGTCTCCCATGAGTTACGCACGCCGTTGACGGCCATCAAGGGATACCTGGAGACCGTGCTCGATGAAACCATGCTGGAATCGGCCACGCACCGGCGATTTCTGGAGATCGCGAACAGCCACGCGGAACGAATGGGACGATTGATTAATGACCTGCTGAATCTTTCCGATATTGAAACGGGAAAAGTGATCCTGGACCCCACTCCCATCAGCCTGGGAGCCTTCGTGCAGGAAATCTCGGCGATTTTTGATAAGGATGCCGCGAAAAAAGACGTGAGACTCGTGAACCAGGTTCCTCCCGATGTATGGGTACAAGCCGATCGCGACCGGCTCTCTCAGATCCTTGTGAATCTGGTCGACAATGCGGTGAAGTATACGCCGAAAGGGGGCTCGGTCAGTTTTCAGGCAGAGAAAACAAACAGCCATGAAATCCGCATCACGGTCCGGGATACGGGACAAGGGATCCCGCCCAACGATTTGCCTCGCATTACGGAACGGTTTTACAGGGTCGATAAAGCGCGTGCCCGCGTGGAAGGCGGCACCGGCCTTGGTCTCGCCATTGTGAAGCATTTAGTGCAATTGCATGGCGGGACGCTTCGCATCGAGAGTGAATACGGTAAAGGCACCACGATCGAATTTTTACTTCCGGCCGTGCAACTCCAACCCGCTTCCTAGCTCCGACGTTCCGGCTTTCTTCAGCCACTTCACGGTACTCCACTCCCTGCAGCCGCTTTCCCGGAAAATTGATACGAAAATACCCAACGACTCCCCGAATTGGTCATTCCCGACGTTTGTAATCGGGAATCCAGTCTTGCTTTTTGGGAAGTGGACCGGGTTCAAGGAAAAGACCGAAGACCCTGGATCCCCGATGAAGGATGTCGGGGATGACAGAAGAAGGTCTTGATACGAAAATAGCTAACGCCACCTCGAATTTGTCATGACAACCTGGGCCGTTTTCATCCTTCTGGTGCAGGGACTGCAAGCCTGTATGAAAATTTCAGAACATTCGGAACAAAATTAACGGACGCGTAACCGTCCTCATACGTGACTGCAATACTCTTCTCGTATAGTGAGAACGTCGATTCTGAGGGTTGGCACGCCGGCAATGCCGGAGAACAAGGATCTGACCCCAAAAATCAGGAAATCCTCTGCCGTAACAATTTCGTAACCTGTTTTTTACACCGGAGTAACATCCAACGCTTAGAGTGAAGCAACTATCAGGGAGGGTCCTATGATTGAAGGAACGTTGCAGAAGGAAGATTTACACGTGATGAGACGGTTCGTCGTGGCAAGCGGTACACATCGATCAACCGGATTTTTCGGTAAGAGGGTTGTATTCCTCAGTTTCGTTCTCCTGGTAGTCGGCATGGGCAGTGCAGTCCGGAGTTGGGCGGCTTCCGACTCGATGGTGGATCCCGCCTGGAAAAGCTACAGCCAGGTGAGCGGGGTGTCCGGGAACCTGAACAGCATCGGGTCCGACACTCTCAACAATCTCATGACGCTGTGGGCGGAGGGGTTCAGAAAAGAATATCCCAACGTGAAGATTCAAATTGAAGGGAAAGGATCCAGCACGGCGCCCCCGGCCTTAATCGAAGGGACGGCTCAGATGGCCCCGATGTCGCGGCAAATGAAAGCGAAAGAGATGGACAAGTTCGAGGCGAAATTCGGCTATAAACCCACGAACCTCCCCGTTGCCGTCGATGCGCTGGCCGTGTACGTCAATAAAGACAATCCCGTCAAATGTCTCAGTATGGAAGAAGTGGATGCCGCCTTTTCAAAAACCCGGCGGCGCGGGCATATCGTGGACATTGATACGTGGGGAAAAGCGGGACTTGATGGGAACTGGAAGAGCACGAGAGTGAGCCTGTACGGTCGAAATTCAGCTTCGGGGACCTATGGGTTCTTCAAGAAAAAGGTGTTGAAGAAAGGCGATTATAAGAATGAGGTCAAGGAGCAACCGGGCTCGGCTTCGGTGGTTCAGGGCGTGACGGAAGATCGGGGTGGTCTCGGGTACAGTGGCATCGGGTATCGGACCTCGGGCATCCGGGTGATTCCGTTGTCGGCCAAAAATGGTGAAGCGTGCTATAAGCCGACCTTTGCCAATGCCTCAGCCGGCAAGTATCCGTTAGCGCGGTTCCTCTACCTGTACGTGAATAAAGCCCCGGGGAAACCGTTGCCTCCGTTGGTCGCGGAATTCCTGAAATACGTCTACAGCAAAGCGGGGCAGCATATCGTGATCAAGGACGGCTATTTCCCCTTACCGCAAACCTTAATCAGCAAGAAATTAGGGGAAATGCAATAACTCTCCACACCCCATGAATCAAGCTGACCCAACGGCGAATCAGGTTGAGAAGGCAACCCCTCCTTCGGCATCGGTCCTTCCAAAGGTGACCTCCCGGACGTTGCGGCGTTGGATCGATGGGGGCGCACGGGTCGTGATCACCATTGGAGGGTGGGCGACCTTTGTCAGCATCTTCGGCATTTTTGTCTATCTGTTTATCGAAGTGGCTCCGTTGTTTTACGCCGCTTCCTGGACCGAGTTGACGTCCGTGCAAATCGACACATTCGATGAAGCAAGTCGGAAGCCGGAAAACGTCGCCGTGGGGATTGATGAATACAGGGAAGTGGGATACGTGCTCCGAAAGGGGGACATTTCCTTCTATGCGTTTCCCACCGGGGTCCCGATGCATCTCAAGTCCGTGCCGAAGTTTGAGAACGGGGACATGACCGCCCTGGCCCGCTCTCCGGGGAAAGACCATATTTATGGACTCGGGACAGTAACCGGGCGAGTCATTCCCGTATACGTCGATTTTCGAGTCACGTTCGAAGATGACGTACGAACCATTCAACCGGTTGTGACCTCAGGCGCGCCTCTTGTGGCGGTCCCGACTGCTGAACCCATTGCGCGACTCGCCTACCGGGAGACGGACAGCGGACCCATTGCCGCCGCCTTGACCGAATCGGGACGATTGTTCCTCACGAAGATGCAGGAATCGGAAGCGGAGGGGCTGTTTGCGCTCGAAACGGAATCGGAACTCCTGCAGGCCGAGATCACCGAGGATGGCGTGAAGGCGCTCTCGGTGTTGCTCCTGGATGATTTGGGGGAAACCCTGTTAGGAGGCACGAAGGACGGCAGGTTGCTGTACTGGGATATCCGGGATATCCAAAGCCCGAGACTGATGGGGATGTACTCGGCCGGGACGTCCATCACCGCCCTGTCCTATCTCATCGGCGACCGGTCCATCGTGGTCGGCACGGAAAGAGGGACGGTTTCCGTCTGGATGCCCGTGCTCGACCCTGACGTGGGCGGTGACCCGCGTCTTGAAAAAATTCGGGACCTGGCTCCGCATGACGGGGCCGTGACCGCCATTTCTCCATCGCTTCGGGATAAAGGATTTCTCACGGCCGACGTCTCCGGTGGGGTGGCCGTGCACCATTCGACTTCCGATCAGACGCTCATCCAAATTCCCGGGAACGGTTCCGCCATTGTCGCTGCGATGTTTGCACCGAAGACCGACGGCGTCTTGGTGCTGGATGACTCGGGACGGCTGATCACCTATGACATCGAGAATGAGCATCCCGAATCCACGTTCTCGTCGTTGTTCTTACCCGTGCTCTATGAAGGGTACGAAGAGCCCCACCATATTTGGCAATCAACCGGTGGGTCCGACTCGTTCGAGCCGAAATTCAGCTTATGGCCGATCATGTTCGGCACGCTGAAAGGGACGATCTACGCGATGTTGCTGGCGACGCCCCTCGCCGTGCTGGGAGCGATCTATACCGCGATGTTCATGCGTCCCAATATTCGCGCCGTGGTCAAACCGGTCGTGGAGATCATGGCGGCCTTCCCGACGGTCGTCCTGGGATTCCTGGCCGGGTTGTGGTTCGCGCCGTTGTTGGAAAAAATTTTCCCCGCCGTGGTGGCCATGTTTCTCCTGGCCCCGCTGGCCGTGGTGTTGGTCTGCGTCGGGTGGCAATTTCTGCCTTCACGCCTGAAGGGCCATTCTGGGAACGTGACGGAATTAGCGGTCTTCTTGCTGGTCCTCGTCGGAACGGTGTGGCTCTGTCTCCAGTTGAATCACCAGGTTGAATCCTGGCTCTTCGAGTCGGACTATAAGCAATGGTTACAGTCGACGTTCGGGTTGGTGTACGACCAGCGAAACGCGTTGGTCATTGCCTTTGCCATGGGCATGGCCGTGATCCCCACCATTTTCAGCATCAGCGAGGATTCGCTGAGCAACGTGCCGCCCCACCTGATTGCCGGATCATTGGCCCTCGGGGCCACCCCATGGCAGACCCTGACAAAATTGGTCATTATCTCGGCGAGTCCCGGAGTGTTCTCCGCTCTCATGATCGGGTTGGGGCGGGTTGTGGGAGAAACCATGATCGTCCTGATGGCCACGGGCAACACCCCGGTGTTGGACATGAACCTCTTCAACGGATTCCGAACATTATCGGCGAACATTGCCGTGGAAATGCCCGAGGCCCCGCATGGAGGCACGCTGTATCGGTTATTGTTCCTGGCCGGTCTGCTCTTGTTTGTGTTTACGTCCATCGTCAACACCCTTGCCGAAATTGTCCGTCAGCGGCTTCGGACGCGATACAGCCAATTTTAGAGGGATTTCATGCCTGGTAGGATCAAAAAATTTCTCGACTCAGGGACGCTGTTCGTGTGGTTTTGCGGCACGGCGGTGGCCGCCTCGCTGCTCATGGTTGGCGGCGTCCTCCTCCTGATCATGATCAATGGCCTCGGGTTTTTCTGGCCCCATGCCCTTGTGGAAATGACGCTCAAGGACGGCACGCGCGTGCTGGGAGAACTGAAAGGAGAAGAAGTCATCCCCTATTCGGAGACGCCGGAATTTCCCGAAGGGAAAACGCGGGTGAAGCTGAAAGTCGGGAATCGAGACCTCTATGGCTTGGACTTCAGGTGGGTGGATACCGATCACATCACGTCGGCGGAATCCCCGAAAGACGTGACGGCGTTTGAACGGCGGGAATGGGGAAATTTTTACGGCCGGATTCACAAGGTCACGCGCGGCGAAGACGTCGTCGCTTCCGGCAATCAGGAAGGATGGCAGGCGTTACAGCCGCTGATCGAGCAGGCCAATGACCTGCATGACGAGATTGAACATCTTCAACGAGACGTCATTGGCGACATTAACTATGAAATCGAAGAAGCTCGGTTGAGAATCCGGGAGTTGGGATTACGAGGTCAACAGCAGGCCCCGGAGGTGGTCGAGCTGCAAGCCGCCACGAAACAGTTGGAAACCCGATACCGGAAGCACGTTGAGACTCTTCGGGCATTGAGTAAACAACTCGACGAATATTCCGTGGTCCTCGTCGAAACAAATGGCCGGGAGAAGCGCCTCGCGGTCGGCCAAATCGTGGAAGCCCTTCGTCCCAATGACATGGGCCTCTTCGAAAAAATTCTCAGATACTTCATAAATTTTTGGTCCGTGCTGAGCGAAGAACCACGGGAAGCCAATACCGAAGGGGGCATTTTCCCGGCGATCTTCGGCACCGTCATGATGGTCTTGATCATGAGCGTGGCCGTGGTGCCGTTCGGCGTGTTGGCCGCGTTCTACTTGCGGGAGTATGCGCGACAGGGGCTGGTCGTTCGAGTGATCCGCATTGCCGTCAATAATCTGGCCGGCGTGCCGTCGATCGTGTTCGGCGTCTTTGGGTTGGGGTTCTTCGTCTACGCGGTCGGCGGGACCCTTGATACCCTGTTCTATTCCGAAGCCTTACCGACTCCGACGTTCGGCACGGGAGGCATTCTGTGGGCGTCGTTCACCTTGGCCCTGTTGACGGTTCCGGTAGTGATCGTGTCCACGGAAGAAGGGCTTTCAGCCGTCCCCCGGGAATACCGTGAAGGGTCTCTGGCGTTGGGAGCCACCAAGTTTGAAAGTATGCTTCGCGTGATCCTGCCCTGCGCCCTGCCGGGCATTTTGACGGGGCTGATCCTGGCGGTGGCCCGCGCAACGGGTGAAGTGGCTCCCTTGATGTTGACCGGGGTCGTCAAATTGGCCCCGGCGCTTCCCTTGGACCACCATTTCCCGTTTTTGCACTTTGAACGCAAATTCATGCATTTGGGCTTCCATATCTTCGACGTGGGCTTTCAGTCCCCGAACGTGGAAGCGGCGAAACCGATGGTGTACGTCACCACCCTGATCCTGGTGATGGTCGTCATTGTGTTGAATCTCAGCGCCGTTGCCCTCCGCAATTATATGCGGAAAAAGTTCAAGGCGTCGGCGGTGTAAGGTTCAACGGATATCATGAGTTCACGGATTGACGTAGTATCAGAACCCCGGCACACTGCTGCCCAACACATGCAGACGACGGCAACAACCATGGCTTCTTCTGAACGTTCTCAAGACAACGAGCACAAAATCACGGTTGAGGATACCGACTTCTTTTACGGGGAGAAGCAGGCGCTGTTCAAAGTCGCCCTGACCGTCCCGATCCATCAAGTCACGGCATTTATCGGCCCGTCCGGTTGCGGAAAAACGACGTTGTTACGGTGCTTTAACCGGTTAAACGATCTGGTTGAAGGGGCCCGACTCATCGGCAAAATTTGTCTCGATGACGAGGATATTTACGATCCGTCAGTGGACGTGACCGACCTGCGGACCAGGGTCGGCATGGTCTTCCAGAAAGTGAATCCGTTCCCCAAGTCGATTTACCAAAACGTGGTGTACGGGCCGCAACTCCAGGGCATACGGCGTCGTTCCGTGCTCGACGGCATTGTCGAAAAGAGCCTGCAGGGCGCGGGCCTGTGGGAAGAAGTCAAGGATCGCCTGCATCACAGTGCCCTTGACCTGTCCGGGGGACAGCAACAACGTTTGTGTATTGCGCGTGCGTTGGCCGTCAACCCCGAAGTCTTGCTGATGGATGAGCCCTGTTCGGCGCTTGATCCCATATCGACCGCCAAGATCGAAGAGTTGTTGCATTCCTTGAAAGAGCAACTCACCGTGGTGATTGTCACGCATAACATGCAACAGGCCGCGCGTATCTCCGACCTGACGGGCTTTTTTCTCATGGGGGAACTGATTGAATTCGCCGATACCAAAACCATCTTTACCAATCCATCGGACAGCCGGACCGAAGATTACGTCACCGGAAGGTTTGGATGATATGACCCGTTCGTAAAGGGAAATCAGAAGCTATGGAACGTCACTTCGAAGAAGAATTTGACAGGATCAAAAGCAAAATTCTCATGATGGGCTCCCTGGTCGAAGACCAGATCAGGAATGCTCTGACCGCGTTGATTGAACGCGATGAAGCATTGGCGCGTCAGGTCATCGAGAACGATCACAAGGTGAATACGTTTGACGTGGAAATCGACGAAATGGCGCTCGATGCGTTAGTCCGGTACCAGCCGGTCGCCAGGGATTTACGCTTTGTGACCACCGCCATGAAGATTTCCACTGAATTGGAGCGGATGAGCGATTTAGCGGAAAACATTTGCGAGCGGGCGATCGAACTCAACGAAGAGCCCCAGTTGAAGCCCTATATCGACATCCCGCACATGGCCGAGCGTGCCCGCATCATGGTGAAAGAATCGTTGGACGCCTTTGTTAAAATGGATTCGGCGTTGGCCAGGAAAGTCATTGATGATGATGATTTCATCGACAACCTGACGGAACAACTGTTCCGGGAGCTCTTGTCCTTCATGATCGAAAATCCCAAGACGATCAGCCGAGCCATTCGGCTCTCCTTTATTTCAAAGTACATTGAACGGATTGCCGACCATGCGACGAACGTCGCGGAACTGGTGGTGTACCTGGTGGAAGGAAAAATCATCCGCCACACCATTCCTCCGCAAGAGGCCTGAATGTCCCTTGTCAGCTTCACGCATTCGTTGACCATTCCCGATCCTACAACTCCCTCGCCCCTTGAGGGAGAGGGTTGGGGTGAGGGGGTAGGTCGGATTAGCGTAGCGTAATCCGACAATTCTGTCTTCGTCGAACGTGGCAGGGCTGTCAGGTTACGCTGCGCTAACCTGACCTACGGAACTGCTTTTCTCGTCCTGTCATCCCCGACTTGATCGGGGATCCAGAGTCTGTCCTCACAAAGAGGGAGAAAAGAAAAAACCCTGGATCCTTATAGATCTCCTGGATCCCCGATCAGGTCGGGGACAAGCGTCGGGAATGACAGAAGGAAAGGCGAGAATGACAGAGGAAAAAGTTACAAGGCACCCGTGCCGCGGCTTTTCCAATTGTCCAGACACCATTCCTGGGAGCTGAGGGGGGCATGCTCGGGCACGGGCTGGAGACGGGTATATTGGCCGTTCGACAGCAATTGGCGGGCTTTGACGTTGTCATGAAGCGCCACGTGCAGGAGGTCTTCGACAAGGACTTTCCGCAGGTGAGGAGACTCGATCGGAAACAGGAGTTCCACGCGCCGGTCCAGGTTACGGGGCATGAGGTCGGCGCTGCCGAGAAACAGTTCTTCCTGCCCGCCATTGCGAAAATAATAGAGCCGCGCATGTTCCAGGAATCGCCCGACGACCGAGGTCACGGTGATGGTTTCACTGATGCCGGGAATCCCCGGACGAAGCCCGCAGACCCCTCGAACCTGAAGGTCGATTGTGACACCGGCCTGGGACGCTCGATAGAGGGCTTGAATACATCGTGTGTCCACCAGGGCGTTCATCTTGAACGCCAGGTACCCGTCGCCCTGTTCCTTGTGTCGTTGAATCTCCCGCTCGATCCGCTCCAGAATTTGCTCGCGCATCAATTGGGGCGCCACGAGCAGTTTGGCATAGGAATTCTTGCGAGAGTAACCGGTTAACGAGTTGAAGAGATCGGCAACGTCCGCCCCCGTTTCCGGGTCGCAGGTCAAGAAACTGAGATCGGTATACATCCGGCTCGTCACCGGATTATAGTTGCCCGTGCCCAGGTGGATGTACCGCCGGATGCTGTCTTCGTCGCGCCGGATGACCAGGCACATCTTGGCGTGGGTTTTCAGTCCGAAGACCCCATAGACCACGTGGATGCCTTCATCCTCCAGTTTCCGGGCCCATTCGATATTGTTTTCCTCGTCGAATCGCGCCTTGAGTTCAAGCAGCACCGCGACCTGTTTCCCGTTCACTCTCGCTTCCATTAACGCCTCGACGATCGGGGAATTGGTCCCCACTCGATAGAGGGTCTGTTTGATGGCCAACACGTGGGGATCGCTGGCCGCCTCGCGCACGAAATCGACGACCGGGGTAAAACTGTCGTAAGGATGGTACAGCACGACGTCACCACGCCGGATGACCGAAAACAGGCTTTCCTTCTTATTGAGGGAATCCGGGATCTCCGGAACGAACGGCGGATATTTCAGATCCGAACGCTCGATGCGCGTTAACTCCATGAGGCTGGACAAACCGAGCGGAAGATCCTGGGTGTAGACCTGATACGGAGCCAAAGAGAGATTCCTGATCAGAATGTCCCGGATATGATCGGGCGTCGTCTGGTCGATTTCCATCCGGACCACCGAGCCGAAGTGGCGATTGTCCACTTGTTCTTCAATCGAAGCCAACAAGTCGTCCGCCTCGTCTTCTTCAATTTCGAAATCGGCGTCGCGCGTCACCCGAAAGAGGTAGGCGGCGAGAATGGTGATCCCTGGGAACAGGAGATCGAGATTGGCGGCGATGATGTCCTCGATCCAGACGAAGTTGTCGGCTGCCGAGTCGGGCAAACCGAATTGGTCCGCCTCGTTGACCATGTCTTCGTTTGGGATACGGACGAGACGCGGGAAAATATTGGGGATTTTGACGCGGGCGAAACATTCTCCCCGTTCGGGATCCTTTCCCACGACGGCCAAATTCAAACTCAAGTTGGAAATATGGGGGAATGGATGGGAAGGATCGAAGGCCAAGGGGGTGAGCGCCGGAAAGATTTCTTTGGAAAAATACCCGCGGAGTAAGTGTTGTTGTTTCGGTTGCAGTTGATGGGAGCGAAGCACGGACACGTCCTGGGCGTTGAGCTTCGGCAGAATATCGTTCTGCCAGCAGTCGGAAAAACGGGCCAGTTGACAAAGGACCTCCTGCCGAACGGCCCCCAATTGTTCCGAGGTGGTCATGCCGTCCGGAGGGCCCTCACGCACGCCACCGGATAATTGTTCTCTCAACCCCGAGATCCGGATCATGAAAAACTCATCCAGGTTGCTCGAAAAGATCGACAGAAATTTTACCCGCTCCAACAGCGGGTTCCCCGGATCTTCCGCTTCCTCAAGCACTCGAGCGTTGAATTGGAGCCAACTGAGCTCACGATTCAAATACAGCTTGGGATCATCAAAGTCCGGCGTAGAAGAAGCGGTCGGAAATTTGGTTTCGGCGGAACCGATTGCCATGGCTGTTACCTTATGAATAGTCTGTGTTCACTCATGCGTTGACCGTTTCCCCCTCACCCCAACCCTCTCCCGCCAGGGGAGAGGGAGTAGTAAATTCAGGAACCTCATAGGGCAAAGACCTCGCGGCCTCGTTTTTTGAGTTTCGCCCATTCTCGTGGAAAAATCGCTTTCGTCCGGCGCCGGCGAGCCTGGAGTCTCTCGACGATCTGTCCGATGGCGAATGCGGTTTTCACGCCACGGGTTGTGTGGAGCAATTGCCGGAGTCTCTCCTCCGTGACCACGGCGTCCTGGTGATCACCCAGGATTTCCTGGTTCCGTTTGGTTTGGCGAACGAACCGTATGGCGGGTTTCCCCATGGTTTCGAGAGCGAGTTCGGCGGCATATCGCGTCCGTTTGGTGCGAATTCTCAGTTGATGAAGTTCGTGGTCCGAGGGGTCGGCAGCCCCATTCTTGCCGGCTTTGATCAACTGTTTGAATTCCTGCGCAGCCAGGTGCATCAGGGAACTCTCGGGCGCGTCACGCAAGGCCGGGGCTTGGGCGGCCAGTTCGAGGCGGCTTAAGAGATCCAGATAGCGATCGCTGCGAAGGGTGTCGAGTAATTGCCGGCGGGCTTGGGACCGATGGGTTTCAAACGTGGTCAACAAGCGTTCGAAAATTTTTCGTTCGGCAGGGGGAAGGACGTGGGCTTCCGTGTACAGCCGGTCAAGCAGGACGTCCTGGTCCCGAACGGTGCCGAGCATAGCGCCCAGCCATCGGAGTTCCTCTTGCAGGGACGCATACCATTCCGGCTCCAGTAAGGCGCTCGACGCCCGAAGAAGGGCGCGAAACCTTCTGATCCCGACGCGCATCTGGTGGAGTTCTTCCGGGTCCTGGCCGAATCGCGTTCCGGGGTCGTAGAGCAGGATCTCCCGGAGTTGTTGTTGCAGGATGGTCTTGAAGCGTTCCGAGAAGGGCGCTGATTCGGGAACAGGAGGGCGATCCGACACATTCAGGTTTAAGGCCTGAAACACTTTCGGGCGGGAATCTCCATCGTACGCTCCTGCTTCACGAAGGGCCGCCACGATCGCGGTGAGTTCCTTTTTCTTGCCTGAGCGGAGTTCGACTTCGATCTCGCTCAGATGCCCGACCACTCGACGGGCGTTGAGAATTCTCACGCGGTCGATGACCACGTCGGCGACGGGTTTATCATGTGGTTGAACCCTGATGCCGGCACGACGCGTCCGGAGTTTCGCAATGGCCGTCAACGGTTCACGTCGCAACAAGGCAAACAGGAGATCTTGCAACGGTGCCGGCGGAGTCGAGAGACCGGAAGCCAACTCCATTTCCAACCGGGCGGCATGTCTTGGGAGTGTCAGTTGCCACAAGACGCGGTGATGTTCGGTCCTGCGACGGAGCGTCACTCCCAGCCGGGCCAATCTGAAATCAACGGTATCGAAGTAGGTGGAAGTAAACAGGCGAGGAGGAAGCGCCTCACCCGGAAAATGGGGCAGGCGAAACGGGTTCCCCGTCTTCAGCTTGACTTGTCGCTCCAGAGTTTGCCGAAGAACGCATTCCATAATGTGAACTGTGTATGTAGCGAGGGTATAAACAAATAGATTAGCATGATGGCCAATGGAAGACAATGTATTGTATGGGTCCACCACATTTGGCACTCGGGTTGATGGTGAAGGAGGAATTGTACCGGAGATTGGCGGCCAAGGCTATGGTGGGGTAAGACGGTGTTATACGCGATCAACCAGTCGGCCAATTGTTGGTTGAACAGGGCCACGTCGTCGAACAGCAAGTCCTCATGATAGTCCACGAACTGTTCCTGAATGGTCCGGTTGAACCGTTCTACATGGGCATTCATTTTCGGGGAACGGGGATAGGTCCACCAGTGCGTGATGCCGCGCGCCTCCAACCGCTGCTGGAAGTGGCCCAGGAATTCCGAGCCGTTGTCGGAGAGCACGACCCGCGGGGGGCGTGGCAGCACCTGGCACAAGGCCTCCAGCGCGCGGGTCGCCTGGCGGCTGGACGCGGGGGGCGTGGCCACGGCGACCGCGAAGCGCGAGTGGGGATCGAGAAAGGGGAACAAGTAGCGGCGGAGGCCCGCCTGGAGCCGGACGACGGTATCACAGGCGAACACCTCGAGGGGCGGGGCGGAGTGGCCGCGGGGTTTCCGCGCTTTGCGCGGCCGCACGACGGGTTTAGGCTGGCCCCGCGCCGTCAAGCGGACGGGGGCGTGCCGCATCTTGTCGGGCGCACGGGCGATCAGGCGCCCAATGGTGGAGACACTGGGCAGGGCGAGGCCGTGGGCCTCACACCACGGGGCCAGCAGGACGTGGAGTTTGGCCTTCCCGAGGTTAGGGAAGGTGGTGCGCAGACGCCGGATCTCCTGGTTCAGTGCGGGCGGGCTGTGGGGCTGGCGCCGTCGGTGGGGGGCACGGGAGCGGGCGGCCAAGGCGGCGGGCTGACCGCCGGCCTGGGTCAACGTGTGTTTCCAGCGCGCGAGCGTCCGGCGGCTGACCGCATAGGCATCCTGGGTCGCCGCCGGGCCATGGGTGGCCCAGAACGTCAGAATCTTGAGTCGGTGGTGAGCTTCGTTGGGTATCATGTCCCAACGATAGCCCAGATTGGCTACTCGATAGAACCCCCGGATCCGGTAGCCGAGATGGTGGATGTGCATGGTGACTCCTCCTGGGTCAAGGAGTGCCATATGTTTCTGAACCTATACAGACAAAGAGAAAGTAAGGGGGACTTCTCCCTTCCGCCGTCTCCTTCTGTCATTCCCGACGTTTGTAATCGGGAATCCAGTCTTGTTGTTTGTGGAGTTCAGTAGGTCGGGTTAGCCGCAGGCGTAACCCGACGCCGCAGTAGGCCCACGTCGGATTACACTACGCTAATCCGACCTACGGGAGCTCATTCAGGAGTCGTTGCGCTTCGGGCCGAAATCGTCTTTCCCGGGTATAGGGGTAATGCGACATTTTTGACGGATTGGCGGATGAGGCGCAAAATAGAACCCTCTCCCCAGCCGTCCCGCGTCTTCACGGACAAAGGAAAAAGCAAAGACCCTGGATCCCCGATCAAGCCGGGGATGACAGAAGGAGAAAGTCGGGTAGGTCGGGTGAGCGAAGCGTAACCCGACGGTCAATGGGTCATATTGAGGAACGTGAGTATTTTATGGATACCACTAAACTACAACGCCTGCTGGCCCTTTCAATCCGCGCGGCGGAAACGCCGGCCGGGATGATTCTCGACCATTTTGCGGATCGTGCGCTTCGCGTCGAATGGAAAGGCGATGGCTCTCCGGTGAGTATTGCGGACCGCGAGGCGGAAACCGCGATTCGGACCATGTTGCAAAGCGATCCGGTCGCCGCGGACTTTGACGTGCTGGGAGAAGAGTTTGGAGAGCAAGGAAGTACGACGCGCTATCGCTGGTTGATCGATCCCATCGACGGCACGCGCTCATTCGTGAATCGGATCCCCTTATTCGGCACGATTGTGGCGTTGGAAGACCGGGAAACCGGCAAGGCGCTGATCGGGGTGATCCATGTGCCCATGCTGAACGGGACGTATAGTGCGGCTCGAGGGTTGGGGTGTTTCTGTAACGGGACGGCTATGGCGGTTTCCCGGGAAGCCGAACTGGAGACCAGTATCATTGCAACGGGAGACATTGCCCAATTCATCAGTGCGGGCTGCGAAGAGATGTTCCGGCAACTGGCCGGCGTGTGTCCGTATCTTCGGGGCTATACCGATTGTTTCGGCCATACGCTGGTGATCAACGGAGCAGCCGGCGCCATGATCGATCCGGCACTCAATCCCTGGGACGCGATGGCCACCCAAGTCCTGGTTGAAGAAGCCGGCGGGACGTTCGTCACTCGTCCGTCCCGCGTGGAAAACAAAATCGATGCCCTGTTCGGAGCACCCAAACTGGTCGAACGCTTGGTGTCATTACTGCATTTCTAGCTCTTGTAGGTCGGGTTAGCGTAGCGTAACCCGACACCGAGGCTAGCAACACCCCGAATCCGTCATTCCTGCGGAAGCAGGAATCCAGAGTCTTTGTCGCAGAGCAGTTCGGGATAAGACAAAAGACCCTGGATCCCCGATCAGGTCGGGGATGACAGAAGGAGAAAGGCGGGTCGGTCGGGGAGGGTAGCGTCACCCAACCTGCTGTTTCCTCTACCTCCCCTCACCCCTCCTTACCCTTCGACTTCGCTCAGGGCAGGCAAAGGAGGGGAAACAGGGAAGAAGGGCTGTCTTTTCCTCCCCTTTGTAAGGGGAGGGAAGGGTGGGGTAGAGCCACATATACAAAAGAGAGACGATGTAGGTCGGGTTAGCGCAACGTAACCCGCGGTCCATCGTGGCCTGGAGGCTCCCACACAATCGTAACAGTCTCATAACCGTGTTGTGAGAGAACCTGCCTATCCTGTTAATATGAAGGAGCGGTACGTCGAGTAACGGAAGGTGACACGATGTCGAAAATCGCCGTGATAGACATTGGGACCAATTCCATCCACATGGTGTTGGCGGAAGCCGAGCCGGATGGCTCGTATAAGATTCTTGACCGGTTCAAGGACATGACCCGTCTGGGTGATGGGACGTTTCGCCAGCGACGTTTGTCGGCCGAGTCACGGGTGCGAGGGGTGGAAGTCCTGAAACACCTGACGACCCTGGCACGGAACAAAGGGTTTGATCGCATCCTGATGGCGGCGACCAGCGCGGTGCGTGAAGCGCGCAACAGCGGCCAATTTATCGAAGAGGTGTCCGAAAACACGGGGGTGCGGGTCAAGGTCGTGACGGGGCAGGAAGAAGCGCGCCTCATTTATTGGGGTGTTCGCCAAAGCATGGATTTAACGGACCGGCCGACGCTCCTGGTGGACGTGGGCGGGGGATCGGTCGAACTCATCGCGGGGAATCGGGAACGACTGTTGCACGCCGTGAGTCTCAAGCTCGGGGCCATTCGCCTGAAAGACCTGTTTTTGACCAAGGCGCCGCCCGCGAAAACCAAACTGCGTGCCATGCACGAAGTCATCGAAAAGGAAATTCGCGCAGCCTTGGAGAGATTTCGTCAACCGGAGTTTGATCGAATCGTGATCTCTTCCGGCATGGCCGCGAACCTGGCGGAAATCATCTATTTGGAACGGACCGGCGGTCCCATCCCCCAGATCAATCTCTCGACCATTACCCTGAAAGAAATTCGTGCCGTGGAGCAACGGCTCGCGACCAGCGACGTGGACACGCGGCTCGGCATCCCGGGTCTGGACCCGCGACGGGTGGATACGTTGTTGGCGGCGACGTCGGTGATTCGCCGGTGTCTTGAAGCCATCGGGCATAAGGAAGCCACGATCAGCGACAGAGCCATGCGTGAAGGGTTGGTCTACGATTTTATCCAAAAGAACCAGGAAGGCTTACTGATCGAGCAGGAAATTCCGAATATTCGCTTGCGGAACGTCGTGGCCTTGGCCAGACGCTGTCACTACCCCAAGACGCATTCTCACCACGTGGCGAAGTTGGCCACGTCGCTGTTCGACCAAACGCACCCCCTCCATGGCATGGATGATCAGGAGCGCGAATGGCTGGAATATGCCGCGTTGCTCCATGACGTGGGGTACGCCATCAACCCGCGTCAACACCATAAGCACAGTTACTATCTCATTACGAACAGCGACCTGGCCGGATTTACGGTCGAAGAAATCGAGATGATCGCCAACGTCGCCCGCTATCATCGCCGGGCGTTACCCGGAATAGAGCATCTGCCGTATCAAGTCCTTTCCCCCGCCAGGCGAAGGGTCCTGGAGACGCTCAGTGCGATATTGCGCATTGCGGATGGGTTGGATCGCAGTCACTTTTCCATTATCCGGGACGTGCACGTCACGCTTGGGAAAAAAGTGAATGTCGAGTTGCAGGCGATGGCCGACTCGGAGTTGGAAATCTGGACCGCGCAATCACGAGCGGACCTGTTTCAGAAAGTCTTCGGACGAGAGGCCACCTTCACCGTTCAGGTGGAACCGAGGTTTTCGACACACGCGGCAGAATGATGCACGTCCCAACGGCCTCTTCTTTCTTTTGTAGGTCGGGTTAGCGTAGCGTCACCCAACCTGCTGTTTCCTCTACCTCCCCTCACCCCTCCTTACCCTTCGACTTCGCTCAGGGCAGGCAAAGGAGGGGAAACAGGGAAGAAGGGTTGTCTTTTTCCTCCCCTTTGTAAGGGGAGGAAAGGGTGGGGTAGAGCCACCTTTCCCTGGAGCACGGGTTTCCGCTTCTGTAGACTCTAACGCCCCTCACCCACTTTTCGCCAGTTTCCTGAGTTGAGCCGGTTCCAGCCACCAGAGTAACACGCCGTTTCCGTGTCGGGGCTTTCCGTGAAACCGGATACAGCACGCGCCGGCTTTTTTAAACGACAGTCCTGAAACGGGCTGGCCCAACAGCATCGTTCCGGCGGTATGCCCCAAATGCGGTTCATGGCCGACGCAGAGCACGCAGTCATCATCGGAAAACGACATCAGCACGTTGAGGAAATCTTCAGGAGAGGCGTCCGAACGCAGTTCGGCACAGTGTTGGGGTTGCCCGGTAAAGCCCAGCGTTTCTTTGGCAATATCGGCAGTTTGTCGGGTCCGGAGATAGGGGCTGCAAAGGAGGTGAGTGGGGGTGACGTCAAGCCGAATAAGGCCGTTCACGGCTTTGTGTGTTTTCTCGATGCCCTCCTCGGTCAAGGGACGCGAGTGATCTTCCTTTTGCCAATCTCGCCAGTCGGCAGCAATGCCGTGTCGGAATAAAATACAATCCATGGTCGGATCCTCGGAAAAAAAGAATTCTAACAGAGGACGTTAAAGGAAAAAAGACGAAAGACGTCGAGCATTCGAAGGGCCTCTTGGCGAGCGACGTTCGCATTGTCATCGCTCCGAACGAAAATCAAATTTCGTTTCATGAGTGTTTCGATGCGAAGCATAATCCTCCTTTCTGCGTATGGAGAGAATAGTCACGCAATGTAAAGAGAAGATGACCGTGACGTGAGCGTCGGGTAAACCCACGTCGAAATCACCGCAACGATCCGGCAAACCGGGGAAATCCGTCGTGACCGTATGCTAGACTATGTCTTCGAAAACCCTCGCCCCTGGTCCGAAATAAGGCGAAGCCCCCGACATTTTTAATCGGGGGGCAGGGTGAGGGAGAACAGGCCTTAACCGTCCAGGGAAAAAGCGTCTGATCAAAAAAGGAGTGAGAAGAAGGATGAACGTCTTGACAGGACTCGGATTCAGTATGGTGTGGTTGCTCGTCGCATGCGGCGGAAACCCTCAAGTCGTGACTCAGAAAGTCTATGAGGACCCCAATCGGGAGGTCGGGCTTCAGTCTGTTTCCGAGAGCAGCCGGGGGAGCGGGTTTTCGCATCCGGCTGTTCTCAAGAATACCGATATTGCCAACGTGATGAAAGGACTGTACGTCGAACGCCGAAGCACCGTCTCCCTGCCGTTGTTGGGCGGGGGCGAATCAGAGCGTGATCCGGCCTTTAATCAAAGCGAAATCGCATTTTTTGCGCCCTTGTTGGCCAGGGGGCTCAGTCTGGCGCAGCCAAACGAAGTCGTCACCTTTTATGAGCGCGGAGAGATTTCCAACCTGCACGAACTGACGACTTCCGGAGGGCTGTTTATTCAGGGCGACGTGCTGTACGTGATCCTCAGCAATCATGCGGCCCAGACCGAAATTTGGCAGGACGTCGAAGAATACCACTCACCCGTCAGACTCCAGCCCCTCAAGCAACTTGATCCACAACCAGGCCGACTGGTGTTTCATCCGGCCCAAGTCATGGCCCCACCGCAAAAAGAAACCTTCGGCACCATCGCCACGGGGAAGCCGTGGCAAGTCGGGGTTCGCTTTAAGGAATTGCGGTAACACATGGAGCGAGACCGATGTGTCGCGTCGCATGACCACCGGCAAATTTGCCGTTACAGGCCACTAGGCATGAGCATGTGCTCAACCTGCCATGGCTCGACATAAACCGTCACCTTGACGCGGTTGTCCAAGGCGGCGATCATTTTCATCAGCCGGTCCAGCGTGAAACGCCCGAGATCCGCGTTGCGGATACGCGAAAAATCCGCTGCGGCAAAGCCAGTCAGACTCGCGGCCTTTCGCACTGTGAGTTTCCGGTCGTCCAGTACCGCGATGATCCGAGCCGCAAGGACCGCCTTGGCCTGTTTCAGATCCGCGTGAGGATCGTCGAAGTCACGAAAGACGTTCCCGCTTCCCTCAACGAGGTCGAATACTCTTTCGGTCATTGCAGCAGTTCCTTTCTCAATTGTCCCGGCCCTGGTTCACCTGAAAAAACAACGCGGGATTTATGCCAAATCGTTGACTCAATGCTTCGATGTGATTGCGCGTCAGACGTCGATCTCCACGTAATATTCTGGACACCAGTGACTTGCTGCCAATCTCCGGCAGGTCGGCAACCCCCAGGTGATGTTGCTCCATGATGACTTTCAGTGTCGCTATGCCGTTATCGAGATTTTCAATGCGGTCATTGAACGCATTGAATTCAGGAGACGTATTTTCCCACCGCGCGATTGAAACAGAAAGCACGTCAATCAATGCTTTTTGGTTGTCGTAATCTTCGATCAATTCATCCATGAGGGTCATGGCCCGTTCATAGTCGCGTTTGTTCCTGATCTGACTGATAAAAGACGCCTCACTGAAGAGCGCAGAGGCCTTCTTTTTAATGGCCGTAGATCCCATATCAATAGATCTCCTTTGCTGTATTTTTTGTTGCTTATTGTGTATGTGAATATGGGATTGATTAACGATTCAGATTTATTTTTCCGTGATTACCTCCTTTCGTATTGTCTGGAAAGCCTGTCATAGTCAGCATGGTTCACAATGTGCTTGACGTACACGCGGTTGTCTTTGAACTCGATAAAGGCAATCAGCCGCAGGTTGTTCCCGCCTATATCAATGACCCACCATTTGTCCTCATGTGTAAAGTTGTCTAGTGATGGAAACATTCTTCTCAATTCATCCGGACGCTTAAACGTGCCGTTCCGTAAAACCTTATACGTTCGGTCAATAGCCGCCGCATCATTCGGATACCTTGCTGCAGCATCGCGAAAAGGTTTTCTGGATATAACGTGCAATGTTTTCCCTTTGCCAAAAGTTTCCTTTTTGGCAACCATGAGGGAGAAGTCGTCACTTTGTCAAGATGGGACAGAGTTGTTCCTGACTGAAGCGAAGAGACGTTCACTCCCGGTTAACCCGTCCACGGGAATCGGTCCATCGTGACACAAGAGAGGGGGAATAGAGAGGAGGAAGCTCCCTGGAACGTCAGGCTCCAGGGAGCTTCCCCGACAGGAGGAGTCAAAGCTCCTCTCAGGAAAAGAGACCGCTCAGAAGGACACGTCCCACTGGAGACGGACGCGCTGTTCAGCGAAGTCCTGACCGCCCATGGCGGGAGCCGGTTCAATCGTCAGGTGCGAGGCGTCGAGCGTCAGCTTGTTGCGATGACCGGCAAAGAACCAATTGAAGCCCGTGGTAAATTCCTGGCGCCGGTCTCCGAAGGCGTCGGTGTTCGGGTCGACGTGCGAATACCGGAAGGCGATCTCCAACGGCTTGGGAACGGCCGAAACAAGACCGTGCGGGAAATACCCGGCCTGTACATAACCCCCAAACATCTTCGTTTCCCCTCCATTGACCGGTGAACGATCGGAATCCTTGATTGTTTTCCAATGGGTTTCATGTTGCCAGGCAAACCCGCGATACTTGAAGGCCGACCCGACCTGCATCCCGCTGGTGTGGAACCGGCCCCTTTCGACACCACTGGGCGATGGAAATTTGGCAGTATCGCTATCGATATTCCCGCACCCGCCAGACGACCATCGCGTACATTGACCCTTATTCGTATAGGCGCCGAACGAGACACTGGCCGTGGGTTTCTTGTGGAATGAGACGTCGCTTTGTCGCCATTTGAGTTCACGGCCGAACACGTTCCATTGGAGGCGCCCCACATACATCATGTTATCGTCATCGTTGGCCACACCTCGACCGGCGCCGGTAAAGATCCCGAGGTAATAGTTTGCATCAAGGACCGTGCCGGGATTCACGCGACCGTACACCATCATCCCCATTTGCCGGTCGAGCGTAAACACCCGATTCATGATGGACCGTTCCACCATGGTCTGTTTCCCCGAGGAGTCGACCCGCTCTCTGCTGTAGTCGATTTTCCATTGGCCGATCCGCAATTTGGCCCATTTGAATTTTTCCAGCATGATGCGCCAATCGATCAGACGGGTGAAAGCACGTGCTTGATCGTTATCAGCGGTACGCATGGGCTGCCAATCCACTTCGAGGTAATATTTGATCCAGGGTTTGTACCCATGCCCCCCGACCTTCAGCCGGACCCGGCGAAGTTCGAAGGTACTCTCTTCATCATCGCTGAAATGGCTTCTCTTCCGTGGATCTCCCCGTTCGGGAAAGGTATACCGGCCTTGAAACCGCCATTGGATCTTGGTTGTGAATAACCCGTCCGCGGTGGCCAGGGTAAACCCCTTTTTTCCAAAGCCGACTTCGACCCCGGATTTCTTCTTGGCTTGCTCAGCAGCGTGTACGGGTTGCGGCATCTCTTTCACGACATCGACTTTGACCTCGGGTTTCTTCCTGGCTTGCTCAGCGGTGTGTGCGGCTTCCCGCTTCTCCTCCTCGGCTTGGAGCCGAATCAACTCGTCCTTGGTGAGGATGCCTTTTTCCAGCAATATTTCCAGGAGTAAATCCCCGGCCGTTGCCGCTGGCGTGAACGTCATGGAGGCCGTCATGACAAAGAGTGTCACAATTCCAAAGATCCATCGCTGAATGCTCATACGGCAATCTTCCCTCGAATGAATGGTACATGGTCTGGAAATATCGACGTGCGTCCGATGCAAATTCATGCAGGAGAAGGTGTAAAACATTGTCGTTACGGTGGCGTTACGGAAGAATCAACGGGCCGTAAATTATCGGAGGATGCACACGAAAATGGGGCGGAAAGAGGGGAACTGGTGTAAAGAAAGGGAAGGGGCAGGCGCGTATCGATTACGCAGACAGGTTCTGAATTAACCGGCTTCTTTCAAAGGTGGCAAGACGACCAATCCGTGCCGATCAGCTTTGTAATCCCAATCCTCGCGAAATTCAAACGTCCCGCACGCGCGCAGGATTTTGCGTTGCTGCCGTCGTTGGATGAATTCTTCCAACGCTTTGGTCACGGTTTCCTTTTTCGTGCGGAGCTTTCCTGCTTGAACCGCTTTCTGTAATAACCGATCATCAATGGCTAAATTGGTCGCCATGAGGAACCTCCATGTGTAGTGTCCACACATACAATAGGCAAGCCGGACTTTCTTGTCAAACCTGAGTACTCGTTCAATACCCGTGAGACAGTCGGGTCGGGAAATTGCAAAGAGGCGGCCAAGACAACCAAGGGAGGGCCGACTTTTTTCTCTGCGACAAAGAATGTTTGACGTTCCCTATCGCTCCAGATGCTTGTCAGAGCATATGGACTATGATATGTATGCATGTATGCCTCAGAAACATAAACATAGGATTCGCCGCGTGACGTCAAATTTGCCCGCCGACCTTTTAGAGGAAGCGTGTCGCGTGTCCGGCACGGGCGTGACTGAAACCCTCACACAAGGATTGTGTTTGGTGAAACGGGGGGCGGCCCTAACCAAGGCCTCACGTCTTCGTGGTCGGCTCAAGCTGAACGTTGATCTTCGGGTATCTCGTGAGCGCCCTTGTCGTTGATACCTCCAGTTGGGTGACCTACTTTGCGCATACGTCTCCTTCTGTGATTGATGAGGCCTTGGCTGAAGGCCGGGTGTACCTTCCCCCCATTGTCGCCGCTGAATTGCTTAGCGGGAAGATGAATTCACGGCAGCGTGCGCAATTAGAATCTTTTCTCCTTGGCCTTCCTCTTTGTGCGCATGATTTGGAGCACTGGATGCGCGTGGGACGCTTGCGGGCGCATTTGTTTTTGAAAGGAATCAGTGTGTCGACACCTGATTCCCACATTGCTCAATGTGCGCTTGACTTGAAAGCCGACCTGCTAAGCGAAGATCGCATCTTTTTCAAGATCGCTCAAAAGACATCTCTCCGATTGTTGAACTAAACCGGCCAGATCCGGCTGCAGTGGCTTCATGGTTGGTGTGACCCGTGTTCCGTTTAGTCAGGGCATTGAAACCGTGTTCGAATGTATTCGATCCGTTCCCGGTTGACCTCCAAGTCCCAATACCCCACGCGAGAGGCGGATCGTACGTGGATAATCGGTTCGTGTTCATGAAACCAGAATTCCACGTCGTCGATAAAGCGATGCACGAGCGAGGTGCATTCGGCGTGCAGATACCACGGCTCGTCCGTCACAATCCGTGTGCGCTGCATGGCGTTCAAGACGGTCAAGAGTCGCGCTCTGGCTTCTTCGAGTGTGCCCCGATAGTGCAGGGGGGAGATGAAGTGCCCTTGATCCGTGCCCTCGAACGAGCTGACGCAATTGGGAGACGAGGGGCATGGTGGGGGTAAGCGCATGGCCATGGGGTCCCGGTGATGGATAAGAGGTGCCCGTGGTGGCTCGTCAGTTTTGCGATGGGTCGGATGGTGCCGGGTCGGACACGGAATCATCGAAGCGGCGTTTGTAGATCAATTGTCGGCCCACTAAGAGGAGTCCGAACGCGATCCCCATGGAAATCGGAACGAACAGGCCGGAGAACAGATCGTGGTTTTCAATCCAGCCCAATGTTTCCATGGCCTTGAACACGTAGCTGCCGAGACCGCTCAGGTAGTACGAAATGACGATCACCGATAAGCCTTCAACCGTATGCTGCAGGATCGCCTGGCGGCGGGTCGTCTTCTCCATGTTGCGCAGGAGCTTCAAGTTCTGGTTCTCCAGCGCCAGGTTCTGGTCTTGCAGTTGGAGTTCGACCTTTGTGCGAATCACCGCAATGGATCCTTCAAAATCATTCACCAGGGCATTGATTCGCCTGATGAATTGCTGGTACCCATCGGCGACCCCGATGGTTTTCCCATCCACGTATTCGGAGATTTGCCGGCAGCCATCGAGGGCTTGTTCGTGCAGCAACGCCAGGTTGGCTCGAATGATGCGATCGTACGGCACGGACGCGGACAGTTTGTACCGCATGGATTCGGCCATGCGACTGACTTTCATGAAATCCTGCGTCATCACGGTGAGCCAGTCCTGGAGTTTTTGGGAGGTGGCGGTCTCGATCTCCGCGGCGATGACGCCGCGTTGAGACAGATGACGTTGTTCATCCTGATGGACCTGGTCCACGGATTGGGCGAAGGCGTGAAACGGAAAGAGGATCAGGTGCGTATAGTTTTCCATGGCCACGAGGGTGTCGATGGTGCGGGCCACGTGCGTGAGCAACACGTCAAACGACGGGGAGAGGACGAGATAGCGTTCACGTTTATACTCATCCGGGGCAAAGGTAGTCATCAGGGAAATGTCCTCCCCGAAGATCCGGCTTCCATAGAGCTGGGGACCGGGCATCAGGTTTTTGACTTCTTCGATACCCAGCGTCGTGTGCGGCAGCACCAGAATATCCAACGCATTGACCTGAACGCCTAACGGGGACAACGGCATGGCATAGTCGGGAAAGCGAAGCGGCCCGAAATCGAGCGGTTTCAGCTTATCGTCGGGGATGTGCCAGACCTGGTAACTGTAGTATTCGGTGTGTGCTTCCCACGTGACGAGCAAGCGGTCCCCATTCGGTGCAATTTTGGCGCCATGGCCGAACTTGTCATGAATGACGGTCTGTTCTTCAGGGACGTCCAGGCACTGCAGAAGATGCTGAAACTCTTGCCGGCTTTGGGGACGATCAACCGGCGGGTCTGCCATATGATGGGCGACGTGGTGAATGTGTGCCGGCACGTCGAACCATTCTTCCAAATATTTCTTGGAAGGTTCATGCAGTTGCCGAAGAAACCCGTGGTTGAGAGCCGGAAGTTTTTGACTCATGGTGTTCACTCAGGGTGAGTATTGCCGATCGTGTCTTCTCCCATATTCTACCTAATCTCTTGCGAGGGATCAAGGGGAACATGCATCAGCCGTGTAAGGAAATGTTCACGTATTCGTTGACAGAATAAGGGGCTGACCACATCATGTCTGTCATTCTGAGCCGTAGGCGAAGAATCTCGTCGTTTCAACAACGAGCGCCTATAAAAGCAGATCCTTTCCATCGCGTAGTTCCTTCGCTCTGCTCAGGACAGGCAGGACAGGCGCTTCGCTCAGGATTGTAAATGTTCACTCATTCGTTGACAGAATGGTCAGCCTAAGTAGATGGCGACCGTATTTTTCCCTCCCCTTTGTAAGGGGAGGGTGAGCTAGGCATGCCCCCGCGAAAGCGGGGGTGGGGTAGAGGCGCATGCAGAGGGCACTGGCACCGATCACCACACACGGCCTGCCCACTCCGGCTCTACCTCCCCTTGCCCCTCCTTACAAAAGAGGGGAAGGGAAAGAGAAAAATCGGCAACGAATGACTGAACACATACAGGGATGACAGAAGGGAAAAGGCGGAAATGGTCAACGAATGACTGAACACAGACAAGGATGACAGCAAGTGAGGGCTATCAGGAAAATACTGTATGAGACAGCATCCAGTACGTTATTGACTTCTTCTACAAAAGGAACATGAACCATGAGTGACGTGTGGACATCTCCAGCAGTGTGTGAAACCAACCTCGCCGGTCTTGGCCGGAAGCGGCAAGGCAAGGTGCGGGATATGTACGACCTCGGTGACAGCTTGTTGTTGATCGCGAGCGACCGCATTTCGGCTTTTGACGTGGTGTTGCCGGAAGGGATCCCCGGCAAAGGCTACGTACTCACGCAACTGTCGAAGTTCTGGTTCGATCGCCTGTGGCAGGAGGGCGGCCTGGTGCCGCATCACCTGCGCACCATGAACCCCGAGGAATTCCCCGAGTCGTGCCGGCCCCACGTGGATCTCCTGGCGGGCCGCAGCATGATCGTGGAGAAAGCCGACCCGTTGCCCGTGGAATGTATCGTGCGCGGCTACCTGTCCGGATCGGCGTGGAAGGAATACAGGACGCGGGGGACCGTGTGCACACAGCCGCTCCCCGCGGGGTTACGGGAATCGGATAAATTTCCGGAGCCGTTATTCACGCCGTCGACGAAGGCCACCGAAGGGCATGACGAAAATATTTCCTATGACACCATGAAAGACATGATCGGCGAGGAGTTGGCGGAACACGTCAAGCAGGTCAGCATCACGCTGTATCAGCGCGCGGCGGCCTTGGCCGAGGAGCGCGACATTCTCATCGCGGATACGAAATTTGAATTCGGGCTGCACCGGGACACGAAGCAGCTTCTGGTCATCGATGAACTGCTCACGCCGGACTCGTCACGGTTTTGGCCCAAGCCGCACTATGAGCCCGGGAAATCGCAACCCAGTTTCGACAAGCAATTCGTCCGGGATTACCTGGACTCCGTGGGCTGGGATCGAAACCCGCCCCCGCCCCATTTGCCCGATGACGTGGTCACGCAGACCAGCGCAAAATATCGAGAAGCCCTCGAACGCTTCCTTCCGTGCCCCAATTCCCCTCCTTTGTAAGACAACCCCCTCAATCCCCCTTATCAGGGGGAGGCGGCTCTAGGCAGTCCCCCTGATCAGGGGAGGCAGCTCTAAACAGTCCCCCCTATTGTACTGTCCCGTGTGATTCCCTAGACTCTTCTGCTATCATGCGTGGCATCGACTATGTCCACCAGAGGAGGACCCATGGACATCAAACTGCATAACAAACTGCATAAGTTAGCTCGCACGACTCCCGCCACCCGCCGCTACATCCAGACCGCCCCCAAAAGCGCCGCGACCTTGGCCCGGGAACTCGGGGTCGCTGTGACCACCATCTATAAATGGAAGCGCGCCGGCCGGGTCCACGATGGCTCCCATGTCCGGCACCAGCTCCATGCCAGTACCTCCCCCGAGCAGGAAGCCCTTATCGCCGAATTGCGCACCCAATTGCGGTTGTCCCTCGACGATGTCACGGAGGTCCTGAACCGCTGCAGTGCGACGCCCTTGAGTCGGAGCGCGATCCATCGCTGCTTGGTGCGGCTGGGCGTCGCGCGGTTGCCCCCCGCCTCCCCCGACGCGCCGCCGGTGGGGCGGTTCGCGGCCACCCCCTGCGGCTACATTCATCTGGATCTGAAAGTGTTAAGCAAATGACAGAAGCAACCCAGTTATGTGTTCGTGGCCATTGACCGCGCCACCCGCTATGTCTGGGTCAAGGTGCTGGCCCGGCGGACGGCCGCCACGGTGACGCAGGCCGTCGAAGAATTCCTGGCCGCGTTTCCGCACAAAGTGCACACCATCTTGACCGATAATGATGGCGCGTTTACCGATCGGTTTGCCGTGCACAAGCAAGGCAAACCGGCGGGCCAGCCGAGCGGCACGCATCGCCTGGCTCACGTGTGCCGGGCGCATGGGATCACTCATCGCCTGATCCGGCCCTATCATCCGCAGACCAATGGCATGGTGGAACGCTTTAACCGGCGGCTGAGTGACGCGTTACAGAGCCAGCCCCCGCTCCGGGCCCATTGCAGCAATCGGTTTCGGAGTCACGCCGAGCGGAACGCCTTTATCACCCGGGTGGTGGACAATTACAATCGCACCCGGTTAAGGTGCCTCAACTATCAGGCCCCTTTGCACTTGTTACAGAATCTCACGGGACACAACACTTTGTAAGGAGGGGCGAGGGGAGGTAGAGGCATTTGTAGTCATTCGACGATCGTGCTCTACCCCACCTGACCTCCCCTTACAAAGGGGAGGAAAATACTGGGGGCCGCGCCCGGGCGCCCATGGTTTTGGGTCCTTTTGCCGAAACAAAAGGATCTCGCCGTGTGGGGGCGACACCCCACATTCTTCCCCCTCGCCGTCCAGGGCGACACCCCACAAGCCTTCCTCCCCTCCGTTCCTCCCCTCCGTTCCAGACAAGCGCGACGAGTAGAACGACCATTCCCGTATTGGCCGCAGCACGCGTCGCGCGCCGACAAAAAACATGCCCCACACGCACCGCACGCACAAAAAACAAAGAGAAAAGTGTTGACTTCCGCACCGGCGATTCGTACAATCCCCACAAGTCTTTTGGAGGTTTTGCAGTCTCGTATCGTTCCACTTCTTTCCAACTATCAATCACAGAAAAAGGAGAGGAAGGCTTGACTTAACCACCTGCCGAACGTAGAATCGTGCAAAACTCGCAAATTATGTACTCGACCTACTCTACATAACTAATCAATCAAAGGAGACATGACAACATGGACATGAAACGATTCTTCTTGTATGCAATCGCAATTGCCGCCTTGGCGTTGGCCGGGTGTGGTGGCAACGGGGGGACACCAATGATGCCAGATGAGCCAGATCCTCCTGTTGTTATGCCTATGCCTGATCCCGAGGAACCGATGGTCGATCACGATGCCGTCATAGGTGGGATTGTCAACCCCAGTATCGCGGGTGATCCATCGACAGCTCGGAATACCCAGGCTTCGAATCGACCGGGGAATGGCTCTGACGAAGTCGTTATGGCAAGACAAGGTAACAATGATACAGTCACTGATGGTGTGGCTGTGGGTACTTCCGCGGCCATCCTGGTAGATGACGACCAATTGAATAATATCGAGATGATGGGTCCCGCAGACGCTAGAAAGCCTGTCGCGAACCAATTCATGATGGTGGACGGTTCGGAGACCACTCTTGGTCAGTTTGACGGCATGGTCCATGAGAAGACCGTGAAAAAAATCACAGACACCATCACGGTCTATAACAACATGGAAGCAGCAGATGAACTGTCGTACGATGATTACTATGGGGTAGCCGCCAGGCCTGGTGTAGTAGGGACTACCGTTGCTGATAATGGCACCAACGGACGATTGGTGATCAATGGAGACGCCGTTAAAGCTAACTCGAAATTGTTCTATGCGATGGCGTTCCCGATGGGAGATAGACAGACCTTCACGTTTACGGATGAAGTGGACACCGCTACCGTGGATGAAAGAATGTTCGACGGTATGTTCAACAGCGTTTCGGGTAGGTATGGCTGTGATGACGAGAATACCACATGCACAGCTACGACTGACAAGGACGGCAATCTTGTAGCGTTGACTGGCGATTGGACCTTCACTCCGTCTGCCGATGATCTTACCGAGGTGATGATTTCGGGCGTCGACCACGATACCGACTACCTGACGTTCGGATATTGGGTGCGAGCGACGGAGAAAGAAAACGGGTCCACGGCTTATGGGGTCGGCACCTTCTGGGCTGGCGCTGATACTTTCAGCGATTCGGCGATTGCCAATCTTGATGGCAAGGCAACCTATTCGGGTAGTGCGGCTGGTATGTATGCAGAGAAGACGTTGAACTCTGACGGCAGTGTTGCCAGCGCGACCTCCGGCCACTTCACCGCTGACGCCGCTCTGACGGCGTATTTTGGACAAAAGAATGTTCCTGATACTACTACTGGCACTATTGCCCCGGATTTACTGGCGACCATCAGCGGTACCGTAGGCAACTTTAATGATGGTGGTCGAGACCTCGGTTGGACCCTTGGGTTGGACAAAGCCTCATTTGGGACTAGTGGGGTTCCGGATGCTGTAATTTGGGATGATGGCACAACCACAGCCACAGGAAACGCTGGCGTAACCAAAGGCGGCTGGGCGGGTGGATTCTTTGGCAATCCCCCCACTGATTCCGATCCCGTGGACAATTATCCAACTGGTGTGGCCGGCGAATTTACTGGCCATTTCAACAACGGGCACGTGATCGGCGCGTTCGGCGCGACGGTCGACTAAGTCACATCAAGCCATCATCGGTCCGGGTAGCGGACCGTATCAAAGTCAGAACAAAAGAAGGGCAGCCAACGCGGCTGCCCTTCTTTTTTGCCATGCCATGCTGCAAGTTCTTTCCGCGCTCATCCTCCTGATCCTTTTCCATTCCCCGGCGGCTCTGGCCGCGTCCGGTGACCCTGATGCTCCGCCGGCTACCTCGTCTGCTGTCGCTTCCCCGCCGGCAGCCTGTCCTGACTGCGGATTGCCGTATTTTCGTCCTTCCGTTACCCCGTCCGAGACCGCTGCGCCGCCACAGAAGGCTGCTTCAGAGGAAGAGCCAAAGGGCACGTCCGGTGCACCGGCCAGTATCGAACCGGATGCCTCGTCGAGTCGGTCGCATTTGTCCGCCGATGTGCGCGTCCGTACCGCGAGGGTGCTGGTCCAACGCAACCGTTTTGCCGAGGCTCTGACTATCCTGCGGCCCTTGGCCCCTGACCATCCGGACCAGACGGATGTGCGGTTTCTCCTGGGTTTGGCCGCCAGCCGGGGGTCCCAGGAATCCGATGTGGATGACGAGACACGGCTCGCGCTCCTGGACGAGGCCATCGCGGCGTTCCGGTCCATCCTCATCCGGCGGCCCGGACTGATGCGCGTCCGCCTGGAGCTGGCCCTGGCCTTCTATCTGAAGGAAGAGGACGCGCTGGCCCGCGATCATTTCGACCGGGCACTGGTGGGCCGGCCCCCTGCGGCCCTGGTCGGCAACATCAACCGGTTTCTGAACATTATGCGGGCCCGGCGCCGCTGGACTGGATACTTCGGGTTCTCCCTGGCCCCGGACACCAACATCAACGCCGCGTCGGACGCGGAGTTCGTCTATATCGGCGGCCTGCCCTTCCGGCGGGGTACGCAGGGCCGGGCCAGTTCCGATATCGGCCTGGTGGGCTGGGGCGGCGGCGAATACCAGTTCCCCTTGGCGGACCGTTGGCGCCTGCGCACGGGTATGAATATCAACCACCGGGAATATAAAGGGAAACGGTTCGACCAGACCTTCGCTGGCGGCTTCGTGGGGCCGCGCTGGCTGATCAACCGGAATACCGAGATGAGCCTGCTGGCCACCGCGAGCCAACGCTGGTTCGGCGGCTCCAGCTTCAACTACGATTACGGCGCGCGCCTGGAAGTGGAGCACCGGGTCTTCGCGGGCCTGCGGCTGAGCGGCCGGGCCTTGTGGAGCGACCGCAAATACCAGCAGCAGAAGTTTCTGGAAGGGCCGCTCATGGTGTTCTCCCTGGGCGCGAACTACGTGCCCTTCCCGATCGTGCAGGTCAACCTGCTTGTGGGCTATCAGCAGCAGGAGGCGACGGCGCACCCCTGGACCAATGCCGGGTACTGGACGCGGTTGGGGACGGTCGTGGCGTTGCCGTGGGGTTTTTCCGTGGGTGCCAGCGGCGAGTTCCGGTGGACGGATTACGAGGGCCAATGGGCGCCGTTCGTGATCGATAATTCCTCCCGCGAGGACCAGACCCGCATCCTGCAGGTCTCAGTGCTGAACCGCGCGATTACGGTGTACGGCTTCAGTCCCCAGATCCTGTTTTCCAACCAAGTGCGCGATTCCAACGCGCAACTCTTCGACTTCAAACGTAACCTCGTGGAAATGCGCTTCGTCCGGCAGTTCTAAGATTCTCTTCTGTCATCCTCGACGCTTGTCCCCGACATTCTTAATCGGGGATCCAGTTGTAGGTCGGATTAGCGCAGCGTAATCCGACGAGGGGCTGCTGCGCTGTCGGGTTACGCCTTCGGCTAACCCGACCTATGGCTGCGGAACTCGCTTCGCTCAGACAGTCCTCGCCCCCAACCAGAGTTCGGGACCGGGGCGCAGCCCCGCCCGCAGGCGCCATGAAGTGGCGCCAGAAGCTGGCGCGTTCTTTTGTCCCTCGCCCCCGTCTGAAATGAGGCGCAGCCCCCGACATTTTTAATCGGGGCGCAGGGTGAGGGCAATCTTGGCGGCCTCTCCAGTCGTTGTAGGTCGGATTAGCGTCGCGTAATCCGACGAGGGGCTGCGGTGTCGGGTTACGCCTGTTCGGCTAACCCGACCTACAGCTCTACAACTACGGAGAGGCGCAGCCCCGCCCGCAGGCGCCATCTTGTGGCGGCATACGATGCCGCCGCTACAACTACCGGTAGAATGCGGCCACGGGTGCCGCCGGGCATGTCGGGTTACGCCTTTGGCTACCCCGACCTACTACGGGGCTTTCCCTATCAGCGTCAAGGTGGTAATCTCTACCATCATTTACGTTGTCGGAAGATTGTTAAAACATGCGGTTTATGGTGAACATGTGGGGTTGTTTCATCTCAATACCTTGGAAATGATAGAAGGCGATCTGCCGAAAAGAGCCAAAAAGCTTGTTGTTGAATGGGGAACGCTGCACAGAAGCGAATTGAACGAAATGTGGACTTCTCAAACATTCCGTCAATTACCCCCGTTGGTGTAGTCATGCCCTATCCGAAGGTACAGTCTGTCGAAGCTATTGATGATCATACGCTCTTGGTCACGTTTGATAATACGCAAATAAAAACATATGACGTGACTCCATTGCTGGAAAAGGAAATGTTTGCTCCTTTGAGAAACCCTGCGTTATTCAAGTCCGCTCAAGTGGAGCGAGGCGGTTATGCCGTGGTATGGAACAAGGAGATCGATATCAGTGAATATGAGTTATGGCGCAATGGTCAAATCCTGCGCTGACAGGCACTCCACCATCAACAATTCCGCTGCACGAATGACGAGGGCGGGTGGGCACCGTTCGTGCCCGACCTGATCGGGGATCCAGTCAAAGAATGGATCCAGGCAAGGAAAGGATCCAGTGTCGTTGTTATTTCCTTCTTACACGCCACAGAAACTAAGACTGGATTCCTGCTTTCGCAGGAATGACAGCAAAAGAAATGACTGGGGCGCAGCCCTACCCGCAGGCGCCCTGAGGTGGCGCCAGAAGCTGGCGCGTTTTTGTCCCTTCTGTCATCCTCGACGCTTGTCCCCGACGTCCTTAATCGGGGATCCAGGCGATCTATAAGGATCCAGAGTCTTTTCTTTTCGTCCTTCTCTTTTTGTATTTGTAGCGGCGCCATCTCATGGCGCTGTCTTTTTATCGGCCTCTCCAGGCGCGATAAGATCGCGCGGCTACAACTGCGGAGAGGTCGCTGGGCTGCATAAGATGCGGCCCTTTCCTTGGGACCTCTATGCTACGATAGGCAAAGGTCGTTGTTTGTTCCAACTGTTCATTTAGTATCTAAGCTTGTCACTTCTAGCCTAAAGGGGTATAAAAGTGAATATGAGTGGGTTGCAGAGTCCAATTTCTAAACAGGGAGGATCGGTGGCCATGACTGAAATCCCGGGAATGGACCAGTTGAAGAAAAATATCAGTGCGTACAATTCGATGAAAGAAGAATTGGAACAAAACCATTTCGGGCGGATTGCTGTGTTTCATGATGGCGAGCTCGTTGCCATCTATAACGACAGGAATGATGCATATGATATTGCATGCGAAAAATACAGCCTAGGCCATTTCTCGTTGAGGGAAATAGGCGAGAGTCCGGCTTCGTTTGGCGGCGCAGCTATGTATATCGATTTTGTTTCCGTCGAGAAGTAACTATGCCGACGTATAGAGGGTCTATTGAAAAACGACAACTCCTTTTGAATGTGCTTGTTTCTAACCCAACAACCAACAAAACAAGATCATACCGGGCGCTCTTGGATACAGGGGCAACCATAAGCTCGATTTCGCCAAAAGTTTTAGAGGAATTGGAACTAAGCTCAGACGGATGGATGCCAGTCGGAGGCGTACACGGGGATCAAGACCTCCCTACGTGCAGCGTAGGGCTTCATGTGCCAATAACTGAACTATCGCAAGGCCAGCAGCAGCAGCAACCAGGCCAGCAGCAATTGACCACTACTGCACGCGGACATAGTCGAATGAAAGTGACCATCATGGGTAAGAAAGCAGATACATTCGACGTGTTAGTCGGCATGGATTTGCTACAGGACTTTCATTTGACCGTCGCCAAAGGCCAATTCATACTCAGTAATTGATTGTTGACGACTCAGACATACCGTAACAGCAAACGTTACACTCCCAACCGCCTGAAAGTCCGATAAATCGTCGGTCGGCTGAGGCCGTACCGTTTCGCCAACGCCGTGATCGGAATGCCTTGCCGGTAGGCGATCACCGTGTTCGGGTTTAGCCCCCAGGTGGTGTTTTCCAACCAGGTCCGCGAATCCAACGCGCAACTGTACGACTTCCAACGCAACCTCGTAGAAATGCGCTGGGTGCGGCAGTTCTAATGATTCTTTCTTGTCATCCTCGACATCTTTAATCGGGGATCCAGGGTCTTTGCTTTTGTCCTTGTAGCGGCGCCATCTCATGGCGCTGTCTTTTCTCCCGTCTGTCATTCCCGACCCCGATCGGGGATCCAGGGTCTTTTTCTTTTCCTGTCTTTGCCAAGAGAAACGACCCTGGATTCCTGCTTTCGCAGGAATGACAGAAAAAGAAATGACCGGGGCAAAGCCCCGCCCGCAGGCGCCATGAGGTGGCGCCAGAAGCTGGCGCGTTTTTGTCCCTCGCCCTCTGGGACCCCTCCTCTGTAGTGGCGGCATCGCCTCCTTCTGTCATCCTTGCGAACGCGAGGATCCAGTGTCCGTTATCTTCATGAACGCAGGAAAAAGCAAACACCCTGGATCCCCGATCGGGGTCGGGGATGACAGACAAGAGAAAGCGTAGGTCGGATTAGCGTAGCGTAATCCGACGAGGGGTTGCGGTGTCGGGTTACGCCTTCGGCTACTTTGTGAAGAAACGACACTGGATTCCTGCTTTCGCAGGAATGACAGAAAAAGAAATGACCCGGGCGCCGCCCCGCCCGCAGGCGCCATGAGGTGGCGCCATACGATGGCGCCGCTACAACTTATGAAAACATATCAGAAGGAAGGTCAAAAAACCGGATGAGGTTTTGTTGTATTCTTTGATGAATGATCGTTTTGGAACCGTGGTAAGGAAGCGGGTAGTGTGTTACGAAACCGGTTCTGGTTCAGGGAGCGGTGAGGCTTTTATCCGAGGAACTCGCATGCTTCCCACCTGATAATCCGTTTGTTGAGATTGGACGCGGTTCAAGAAACGGTTTTTTAATGCCTGGGATTTTAATCTCGCGTGGAGTTCAAAATAGTGCGGTTCGGCAGGAATGAAGATGTGATCGATCGTCTTATGATGGTCTATGGCATACGTGACTTGAGCAATGATCGTTTCCTTTAAATCCTCAAGCGCTTCTTCAAACGTTTTCCCATACCCCAACAGACTCATTTCTAATGCAATCGCGCACCACTTCTCGTCCTCACGAACACCCAAGACGTTCAGCGTGACGCTTGACGGTTTCTTCATTGCTTGCCTCCTTCATGTCCTTCATGAACCATTCAAACGACCGCCGTCCTTCCTTCATTATTCATGCGTTCCTGTATTTGTCAAGGAGCCTTGACGGCACATTTAAGGGGGGGGGGAATGCGCGGGGTGTCGGCCCCGCACGGCGAGGTTCCTTCGCTCTGCTCAGGACAGGCTCTTTTGTTTCGGCAAAAGGACCCAAAACCATTGGCGCCCGTGCGTGGCCCTCCGGGTGCCTTTGCCATTCCGAGCATAGCGCCTGTCCTGAGTACGCCCTGAGTTTTGCGAAGGGTCTGTCGAAGGAAGGAATCTGCTTTTCCAAGCGCTCGGTTTTTGATTGAGAGTTCCTTCGCGTTGCTCAGGACAAGCGCTTCGCTCAAACAGTCCTCGCCCCCAAATAGCTTTCGGGACCGGGGCGCAGCCCCGCCCGCAGGCGCCATGAAGTGGCGCCAGAAGCTGGCGCTGTCTTTTGTCCCTCGCCCCCAGTCTGAAATGAGGCGAAGCCCCCGACATTTTTAATCGGGGGGCAGGGTGAGGGAAGACATGACGACGCTGGTGTTCGTCATCCGTTACTGCGCCAACGGTCGAGCGCAGAGCACTTCGTCCTGACGGAGTGCTTCGAGCGCCGAGATGGGGACGGCGGTGACGGTCATGGTTTCACCCACCGCGTTGAAGACTTCGATGGAGTATCCTTCTGTGCCATCCGGGGCAACATGGTGGTCCACCAGCTTGACGATGTCGCCACGACACAGCCGATATTCCGGCAAATCCACGGTGAGGGCCGCATCAGTATAAGGTTCAAGCTTCATCATGTCTTCCCCTTGTCTGGAATCCGTGTAACGAACTTCGTGATGCCCGACAAGTGTTCAGTTATCCAAATCGTGCGAACAGCCAAGGTCCCACCGGTTGGCCCAGTGAGTGTCCCGCGTATCTCATAGTATTGGCCAAATTGGTTGGATTCCAGCAGTTGTGCATCCAGCGAAAGAATCTGCAGGCGTAAATCTTGGAGCAGGTCGTCAGCATTCCGCAAGGTATAACCAACTTGGGCCAGAAAAGCTGATTTGTCCCCATGCGCTTGCGACACCAGCAGGTAGCGTGTCAGTTTGTCCCCGGCAATGAGCGAATCCGTTGGCAGTTTCATCTGATGATAGTCCCGTGCTCTCGTTAGTTTGTCAATCAAGAGCGACCATTTCTTGATAGATTCCAGCTTTTCCCTGCTGTCATTCTAGACAATACACCAACATGGTCATTCCGAGCGTAGCGAGGAATCTGCTTTTCAGGGCGTTCGGTTGTTGAGCGAGAGATTCTTCACTTCGTTCAGAATGACAGCAAGAGAAATGACCGTGGCGCCGCCCCGCCCGCAGGCGCCGGTTCATGGCGCCAGAAGCTGGCGCGTTTTTTCCCCTCGCCCTCTGGGACCCCTCCTCTGTAGTGGCGGCATCGCCTCCTTCTGTCATCCTTGCGAACGCGAGGATCCAGTGTCCGTTATCTTCATGAACGCAGGAAAAAGCAAACACCCTGGATCCCCGATCGGGGTCGGGGATGACAGACAAGAGAAAGCGTAGGTCGGATTAGCGTAGCGTAATCCGACGAGGGGTTGCGGTGTCGGGTTACGCCGGGATTGTCGGGTTACGCCTTCGGCTAACCCGGCCTACTTTGTGAAGAAACGACACTGGATTCCTGCTTTCGCAGGAATGACAGCAAGAGAAATGACCGTGGCGCCGCCCCGCCCGCAGGCGCCATGAGGTGGCGCCAGAAGCTGGCGCCGCTACAACTACGAGATTCTTCACTTCGTTCAGAATGACAGCGAGGGAAAGACTGCGCGGGGTGTCGGGACCCGGGCGGGAGCATCCCGTTTTCTTCAAATAAACGGGTCCACCAGCTCGACCCCGCAAGCTTCAAAATCGCGCCGGTTTCGGGTCGCAAGCTGTAAACCATAAGTGAGGGCGGTTGCGGCAATGAGACTGTCTTTGATCGGCATCGGTCTGCCAAGCGTACGGAGATGCGCCAGGAGTTCCGCCCAACGCAATCCCGTCTCCGCGTCCCATGGGACGCAGTGACTGCGTCGGGTGACGTCATCGAACCAGCTTTCGAGTTTTCTCCGCCGTCGTCCGGATGGAAGCAGGAGGATACCGAAGCGCACTTCCCCCAGGATCACCGGGTTGACGACAAGGTCGCGTTCGTGACGCGTCAGCCACTCGATGACCCTTAGGTCCGGACTGGGCTTTGCCGCCTCGCACAGCACATTGGCATCGAGACCAGACACGTCACGATGGTCATTCAAGCGAGTCGGTGGATTCCGATTCAATCGGCACGAACCAGCCTTTCACCGGACAGGCGAGCAGCGTGTCCACCAATCCCTGATTTTTCGGGGGAGTCGTCACTGTCAGACGATACTTGCCTTTATCCACCCGTTCCACATCAAATGCCTGACCGGCTGCGATTTTGTCCTGGCGGCGAAACTTGGCGGGTATGATGATCTGACCCTTTGATGATATGACCGTATTCATCACAGGTAAGATAACGTCTTACCACTGGATGGTCAAGAGGGCGTAGCCACGCCCGCAGGTGCCGGGACATCAGGGTTCCAGGGTTTTGCTTTTGTCTTTGTCTGTCATCCTCGACGCTTGTCCCCGACGCTTGTCCTCGACATTTTTAATCGAGGATCCAGGCAATCTACGGGGATCCAGTCAAGTAAAGGATCCAGGGTCTTTGCCTTTTCCTTCGTTTGTGAGGAGAGAGACACTGGATCCCCGATCGGGGTCGGGGATGACAGACAAAAGCAAAGATAAAGACTCTGAGACACTGGATTCCTGCTTTTCTCCTTCTGTCATCCTCGCCTTTCCCCCTCTGTCATCCTCGACATCTTTAATCGAGGATCCAGGGCTTTTGTTTTTTTCATTCGTGAGGAAAAAGACTCTGGATCCCCGATCAGGGTCGGGAATGACAGCCGTTGTAGGTCGGATTAGCGTAGCGTAATCCGACGAGGGGTTGCGGTGTGTCGGGTTACGCCGGGATTGTCGGGTTACGCCTTCGGCTCACCCGACCTACTTTGTGAAGAAACGACACTGGATTCCTGCTTTCGCAGGCATGACAGCAAGAGAAATGACCGGGGCGCAGCCCCGCCCGCAGGCGCCATGAGGTGGCGCCATGTGATGGCGCGGCTACAACTGCACAACGACTCTGGATCCCCGCGCACGCGGGAATGACAGACAGCAGATTCGTCGCCAGGTCCTTCGCTTTGCTCAGGACAAGCTCAGAATGACGACGCTGATGGTGTGTGCAGGATATTTGCCGGACAGCATAATATCCGTGAGCAGGACACGCCGGATCACATGGCGTTTTTGGCTGAACGGATGGCCGGGGAAGAGATTATCGTATCGGGAGTTGATTCGATGATTATTTTTTCTTTTCAAAAAATGACTTAAGGGCAAATAATCCGATCACAAAAGCAAATGAACTGGCAACTATCTGATTTCCATTCATTGCAAGGAAAATTAAACCCCCAATGTACAGAACTCCCAAAATAAATCCAAACGATTGGGCTTTCGAATCATTTTTGATGGTAGCTTGCAGAGCAGTATTCTCAAAGTTTATACGCTGGTCTTGTTCTTTTTCAGCCATAGTCAAAAGGCGATTGGCCGATCCGGGATGGACTTCATCGTATGCCTTATACATGGATGGTGGAGGAAGAGGACCAACAAACGAAGCTGCCTCAACGACAGATATACGAACATCATCTGGAAGAGAATTAAGAACCTCTTGAGATGGCAGGTTTAATTTCTGACTTGGAGGCTTGGGCGCCTGATTATCAGGATTGGAGGGATTGGGTGCGTGCGGATTGCGTTTCGCCATGCCACTGCTCTATAGCGTTATACATATCGCTACCGATGCGTTTCAAATCTTCATGTTGTGCATTGCGCGGGTACTGCGGCAATTCAATGTTACGATGAGTTCTGCCAATTTCGTCAAATACAGTCATCAGACTATTCAACAAAAAGCGATGGGCCAAAAAAATGGTATTTTCTGAAGGTCGATCGGTACGATTCCAATATTTTAAATATCTTTCATTCATATGAAGATATACCTTGATTCTAGTATACTCTTAAAAAGAGTGGGATTCCTAAACAGAAGCATCCCAAAAAGTCAATCCCAAAATGTTGGTAAGGAGAGTATATGGGGAAGGGAAGAGAGAAATCAAGAATTATTCATAACAATTCTGACCATATACAGTTGTAGGTCGGATTAGCGTAGCGTAATCCGACGAGGGGTTGCGGTGTCGGGTTACGCCTTCGGCTCACCCGACCTACTTTGTGAAGAAACGACACTGGATTCCTGCTTTTCCCCTTCTGTCATCCTCGACGCTTGTCCCCGACCTGATCGGGGATCCAGTCAAGTAAAGGATCCAGGGTTGTGCCTTTTTTCATTCGTGAGGAGAACGACACTGGATCCCCTAAATTCACAAACGAAGTGCAACACCTTGTTAAGGTGTTGCCATGGGACGCTACTACACACAACTCACCCTTGAAGACCGCTGTGAAATGGCCCGCTTACACACCACGGGACACTCGATCCGCCAAATTGCGGCAACTCTGGATCGCGCGCCATCGACTGTGGCTCGGGAGCTGAACCGCAATGGGTCCACCACCCAGGGCTACCGCCCAGGCTATGCCGACCAACAAGCCCGGGCGCACCGCTGGCAGGGCTCCAAGCTCGACCGCGACAGCACGCTCCGCGCCACGGTCCTGGCGCAGCTTCAACACGGCTGGTCCCCCCAACAGGTGGCCGGCCGCCTCGCTCGGGAGCAGCACCGACCGGTCATCTCCCACGAGACCATCTACCGCTTCATCTATGCGCAGATGGCCCGCAAAACAGAGTACGCCTGGCGCCACTATCTGCCGCAGGCCAAAGCCAAACGCGGGCGCCGTTGCTACAAGGGGCGCAGCCCGGCGTCCTTTATCGCTCTGCGCCGCCCGCTGGCGGAGCGGCCGGCGGCGGTCGCGGATCGCCGTACCCCGGGCCATTGGGAGGCCGATCTGATGTTGTTCCGGATCTACGGCCAAGCCATCTTGACCCTCCATGAGCGCCACTCCCGCCTGCTGATCGCCGCGCGCCCCCCCGGCAAAGCCGCCGCGCCGATCGCCCACGCCATCGCCACCCTCCTCGCGCCCTTGCCCTCCACGTGGCGCCAAACAATCACCTTCGATAACGGGACGGAGTTTGCGCGGCATTATGCCCTCCATACGCTCGGCCTCGAAACCTTCTTCTGTGAGACCCACTCGCCCTGGCAAAAGGGCGGCGTCGAAAACGCCATCGGCCGCTTGCGCCGGACCCTGCCCCGCAAGACCGACTTGGTGGCTCTCTCCGATGAACACTTTACGCATCTGGTTCAGGTATACAATAATACCCCGCGGAAATGTCTCGGCTATCAGACGCCCGCCGAGGTTTTTAGAAACCACCTGTTGCACTTCAAATGTGAATCCACCTCCCCGCGTGCGCAAGGATGACCGAAAGAGAAAGCGGGGAGAGGGCAGGGTGAGGGGGACGGCCCACATGGGATCCAGGACACAATCAATCCCTTCCCGCGGGATTTACATGCAAAAGTAACCAATCCGCATAACTGTGTTGCATTTGACACAGGCGTAGTCATGTACATTGAATAAAATTTTTGTCAAGCGTATATTCCCTCATATACTAGATACGATTGGTATATCGTATTGTACATGCACATAGTGTCAACATCTCAACACAACCCCAAGGATTCTCCTACAACCGACACGTCCACCCGTGGGCGGCCTACCGTTCAATCGTTTCCTGAACCGATCCCCGATACGCTTGAGAATGTGGCCTTATCCGTTTTTAATCCTCCACCGAAGAAGGATCAGGAGTGGGAATATTTGAAGAGGGGGGAGTACTACCTCACGAGGGAATCACGCAGAATAGTTTGACGACCGTTCGCGTGACTTCTTCAGAAGGACATCGGAATGAAAATAAGTTTTAAGATGGATGAAGACAAGGCCATTGAGGCGTTGGTTTGGTTAGCACAGAAACAGCCAGGGATCGATGCATTTCACGTAGCAAAAGTTCTCTATTTTGCAGATAAGGAACACCTTAACCGCTATGGTAGGCCGATTCTCGGGGATAAATATATCCGAATGGACTTTGGGCCTGTGCCGTCCCAAACATACGACTTGATTAAGCATGCGAGTTCAAAGAAAAAGGCCCCCAAGAAATTAAGAGAAGCCGTTGAAGTTCGTGAAGGATTTCGACATTTGCATCACCGTCGAGAACCGAACATGGAGATGTTTTCACGGACTGATATCGAATGCCTGACAAATGCGCTGGAAAAATATGGAACCCGTGATTTTGGGGATCTTAGTAACATTTCGCATAGACAGCCTGCATGGAAGAACGCCCCGGAAAATGGGGCGATGTCTTATGAAGACATGATTGAACAAAGCCCTAAACGAGAAAAGATTATTCAAAACCTGAAAGAGCATTCACGTCTCATGGCATTTTAATATTTTAAGCAATGGAGTCCTGTGAGGTCTTTTACCATTATATTCGTATTATCAAACCCCCCAAAAATAAGTTCATACTCTGTGTTTGCCCAAAAGAATTCTTATTCTTTTTCATAAATTCCAACCCGCCCATCGAGGTATCCGCAGGAGTCCAAATTACTCCAAAAGATCTTGATTGTTTGGATCACGAATCTTACGTGGATACGTCCCAAATAATAAGACTTGCTTCACACGGAATAGGCGACACATCAAGCAAAGGCAAAATATCGTTGCCCTTGCGCCGAAAGATCGTGAAATGTGCCAAAGGGCACGGAATTATTCCAGAAAGATTCTTGCAGATTTTGGAGAGCAATTTCCGTTAGTAGTTTCGGAATAGCTAAGAGACAGGGTTCTCACGCAATCAACTCCCGATACCGCAACCGTTTTCCCACAAACCCCCTAGCAATCACCGTCATCTGGTCTACCGTATCTTGTTCGCGGCTATTATGCCGTCCAGCAAATTCGTTTACGTACCGTTGCAAATTTTTCGCCACCTTGGTCGGGCTGTCTGTATAGATGTTTCCATAACTCTATCGATACCGAGTCTGTCATTCCTCGACAATAAGCCCTGGATCCCCACTTTTTCCCTCGCCCTCTGGGACCCCTCCTCTGTAGTGGCGGCATCTCATGCCGCCTTCCGGGCTATCCCCCTCTTCCACAGCCGCGCCATCTCCTGCCGCTATTTTCTTGGCGGCCTCTTCGGGCGGCATGAGATGCCGCCCCTACAACTGGATCCCCGATCGGGGTCGGGGATGACAGACACAAGCAAAGACAAAGACTCTGAGACACTGGATTCCTGCTAGAAACTTGCGGGAATGACAGACAGCAGATCCTTCGCTTCGCTCAGGATTGTAAATGTTCACTGATTCGTTGACAGAATGAAGGGACTGACCACAAGAAGGGCCATCTTGTTCCTCCCCTTTGTAAGGGGAGGTCGAGCTAGGCATGCCCCCGCGAAAGCGGGGGTGGGGTAGAGTCGCATACCCAAGGGGCAACAACACCGACCAGTACACGCGGACTGCTCACCCCGGCCTAGGCTCTACCTCCCCTCACCCCTCCCGATCCTTCGGCTACGCTCAGGACAAGCAAAGGAGGGGAAAGAAAAGACAGAAATTGTCAACGAATTACTGAACACATACAAGGATGACCACGTTGGTGTTTTGTGCAGGACGATGAAAAAGAAAAAGCGGGACTGTCAGACTGAAAGGAATTAACGGTGAGATAGAAAGTCGTCTATTGAGATTCCGGCTTGCTTTAGAATCTGTATCACGGTTCTTTCCGGAATTTCTCCGGGGTGACGAGGCGTGGTCGTGTAGACGTGTCTTCCCTCATTGAACCATATTTCATGCGAACCCGCTACCTGCCTGTCAAACTTAAAATCGAGCCGCTTGAGACTGTTTGTAATATGCCGATAGGTATATCCAGTTAAATGGCCCATAAAACGTCCTTTACACGTCCATAAAACGGCTCTTACACGGACACCACCAGGTTATGCTTCATCGGATACGTGGCGACTGCGAGCATGATGGGTTGGTTGCGCTGTGTCTGTGCTTCAAGAAGTTTTCGCGCCGCATCATGCGCATATTCAATCGTTTCTTCTATCGTCCGGCCTTGCACGACCAGCCCTTGTACATCGGCTGACGTGGCGACATACACATGTTCCGGCAACCTCTCAATATGCAGACTAATGATATGCTCCATTGACGGCCTCCTTCTTTAAAGACCCATCCCTCGCACACCACGAGCACAGAGACAAATATAGTACGCCACACAGCTTCATCCGACAACTGTTTCCCCTCCGTCATCCCTGTATGTGTTCAGTCATTCGTTGACAATGTTCACCGCTTCCTTCCGTGCCCCAGTTCCCCTCCTTTGTAAGACAACCCCCTCAATCCCCCTTATCAGGGGGACTGCTTAGAGCCACCCCCCCTGATAAGGGGGATTGAGGGGGGTTCATCTCTTACGACAACCAACCGCCGAACGACCGCTTCGCCAGATACGAAGTCGTTGTAGGTCGGATTAGCGTAGCGTAATCCGACGAGGGGTTGCGGTGTCGGGCGCCTTCGGCTAACCCGACCTACGGCTCTCCCCTGCTGTCATCCCCGACCTGATCGGGGATCCAGGGTCCTAATCGGTCATTCCCGACGCTTGTCCCCGACGTTTGTAATCGGGGATCCAGGGTTATCGGGGATCCAGGCGATCTATAGGAATCCAGGGCCTTTGTTTTTTGTATTTGTAGCTGCGCCATCTCATGCCACCGGGAAAGGGCGCGATAAGATCGCGCTGCTACAACGACGAGATTCTTCGCTTCGCTCAGAATGACAGCAAAGGGAAGGCGTTGTAGGTCGGATTAGCGTAGCGTAATCCGACTGCTTAGAGCTGCCCCCCCCTGATAAGGGGGGGCAGGGGGGTTCATCTCTTACGACAACCAACCGCCGAACGACCGCTTCGCCAGATACGAAGTCGTTGTAGGTCGGATTAGCGTAGCGTAATCCGACGAGGGGCTGCGGTGTCGGGTTACGCCTTCGGCTAACCCGACCTACGGCTCTGAACACATACAAGAATGACAGATGGGGACAAGGCGGGAATGCAGGATGAGGAACAGGCAGCCCTACCCGAACAGATCCTGGTCTTTGCGTTTGCCGAAGTGCTGGTAGGCTTTGGCGGTGAGTTGGCGGCCGCGGGCGGTGCGGTCCAGGTAGCCGGCCTGGAGGAGGAAGGGTTCGTACACGTCTTCGAGTGTGGCTTTTTCTTCCCGGACCGCGGTGGCCAGGGCTTCGCCCCCGACCGGGCCGCCGTTGAATTTTTCGAGGATGGTCAACAGGATTTTGCGGTCCATTTCGTCGAATCCCGCGTCGTCCACGCCCAGCCAGTGCAATGCTTCCTGCGCCACTTGTTGGGTGATGACGCCTTGGGCTTTGACTTCGGCGAAGTCCCTGACCCGCCTGATGAGCCGGTTGGCGATACGTGGCGTCCCGCGCGCGCGTTTGCTGATTTCGGTGGCGCCGGCGGGTTCGATGGCGACGTTCAACAGGCCTGCCGAGCGGTTGACGATGGTTTCCAATTCTTCGGGTGTATAGAAGTCCAGCCGGTACACCAGCCCGAACCGTTCCCGGAGCGGGGAGGTGAGCGACCCGGCTTTAGTCGTGGCGCCTATCAGGGTGAACGGGGGCAGGTCCAGTTTCATGGTGCGGGTGGCCGGGCCCTGGCCGATGACGAGGTCGATCTGAAAATCTTCCATGGCGGGGTACAGGGCTTCTTCGACGGATGCGGGCAGCCGGTGGATTTCGTCGATGAACAGGACGTCGTGGGCTTGCAGGTTTGCCAGGATCGCGGCGAGGTCGCCGGCGTGGTTCAGGACGAGCCCGGAGGTCGAGCGGATGCCGCCGCCCATTTCCTTGGCGATGATGTGCGCGATGGTGGTTTTGCCCAGGCCCGGCGGGCCGTAGAAGATGGCGTGGTCCAGGGGTTCGCCGCGGCGTTGCGCGGCCTCGATGCACACCCGCAAGGATTCTTTCATGCGCTCCTGGCCGGTGTATTCGTCCAGGGTTTGCGGGCGCAGGGTGCCTTCGGTGTTCTGTTCTTCTTCGAGGAGGTGGTTGGTGACGATGCGGTCTTCCATGTAAGGGGTCGGCTTCCGGATCGGGACGGCGCGGGGCCGTTCCCTTGGGGTGAGCGGCGCCCCACCCCGAGGTCGGTTCGTGACGGGTGTTATTGGGGCATGGTGAATTCGACGTTGATGTCCCGCCCCAGGTTTTGAGTAGACTTAGTCACAGTCCTTCCCGGGAAGCATGAATTCGACGTTAATGTCCCGCCCCAGGTAGTTCACGAGAAATCCTTGATTCTGGTAGCACAGCTTGGCACCCATGACGTTTTCACTCCCATAATCTTCGGGGCCCAACAGTTCCCGGATTTCCTGTGCGCTTTCGGCCGTGAGGACCCGCCGGAAAATGCCACGGGTCTTATGCATGAAGCGGTTATTGATGAAAATATAGTCGACACTGCCATCCCTGATGCCGACCCCGGACATGGGCCCGGTGGGGTTCGATTGATCCCACAACAACACGTAGACACCTTCCTGCTCGGCGCGGACCCCGGAAATTTTTTCGTTGATCAGCTTTTCCACGGCGTCGATTTCCGAGTCCCCCAAACGGACGCCGAACAGGGACACGGTGGTGCTGTCGATCTCCGCGGGTTTTTGCAGGTTGTTCCTCGTGAGTTCGTATTTCCTGGCCTCGGCGTCGGTGGCGGTGATGGCCCCTCCGAGCCCCATCAACACGGCCAATGCAATCATTGTCAGTATGCGCATGGAATTCTCCTTCTCCAGTCTGGTCAACGACTCCCTGTTGTCTAACGAACGGGAATATGCATCATATGTGCCGGATTCTCGCGTGGTGCCGACATACTGCTCTAATTGTAACGAACCCCCTGCGCATAATCAAATGACCCTGTCTGTTCCCCTCCTTTTGTAAGGAGGGGTGAGGGGAGGTAGAGGCATTCGGCGCCGCGCTTTTCCCCTCCTGTCATCCCCGACTTGATCGGGGATCCAGGGTCTTTCTCTTGTCTTTTTGTTTTTGTCTGTCATCCCCGACCCTGATCGGGGATCCAGGGTGTTTGCTTTTTCCTGCGTTCATGAAGAGAACAGACACTGGATCCTCGCGTTCGCAAGGATGACAGAAGGAGGCGATGCCGCCACTACAACTACCTCTCTGTCATCCCCGACCCCGATCGGGGATCCAGGGTTTTTGCTTTTTCCTGCGTTCATGAAGATAACGGACACTGGATCCTCGCGTTCGCAAGGATGACAGAAGGGAAAGGCAAGGATGACAGAAGGAGGCGATGCCGCTGCTCCAACTACCTCTCTGTCATTCCCGACCCCGATCGGGAATCCAGTGTCTTTACCTTTTCCTTCTCACATGCCACAAAAATCAAGCCTGGATTCCTGCTTTCGCAGGAATGACAGAGAGAGAGCAGGCATGACAGAAGGGGAGCAGGCATGACAGAAGGGGAGCAGGCATGACAGAAGGGGACATCGAGCATTGTCAGCGAATTAGTGAACACATACAATTCCAGCGGAAGCGGGAATCCGGAGCCGTTTTATGAACCACCACACCTACTATGTGTATATCATGGCCAGCAAACGCAATGGCACCTTGTATATCGGTGTCACCAATGATCTCATTCGTCGGGTGTATGAGCACAAGAACAATTTGGTCGAGGGTTTCACTGACAGATATCGCGTTCACAAATTGGTCTATTGGGAACAATCGGAGAATATTGAATCAGCCATAGAGCGAGAAAAGCAGTTCAAACATTGGAAACGACAATGGAAACTCGCGTTAATCGAAGAACACAATGCCAATTGGGAAGATCTGTATGAAGAGTTGTTTTAGGTAACTGCGGGATCCTCTGAGAATCTCCTTGCTGTCCTTCCCTACCTCTTCTGTCAGCTCCAACTACCTCTCCGTCATCCCCGATCCTCGATTACAAACGTCAAGGACAGGCTCTGATCGGGGATCCAGGGTTTTTCTCTTGTCTTTTTGTTTTTGTCTGTCATCCCCGACCCCGATCGGGGATCCAGGGTGTTTGTTTTTTCCTGCGTTCATGAAGATAACGGACCCTGGATCCTCGCGTTCGCAAGGATGACAGAAGGGAAAGGCAAGGATGACAGAAGGGAAAGGCAAGGATGACAGAAGGAGGCGATGCCGCCACTACAACTACCTCTCTGTCATTCCCGACCCCGATCGGGAATCCAGGGTTTTTCTCTTGTCTTTTTGTTTTTGTCTGTCATCCCCGACCCCGATCGGGGATCCAGGGTGTTTGTTTTTTCCTGCGTTCATGAAGATAACGGACCCTGGATCCTTGCGTTCGCAAGGATGACAGAAGGGAAAGGCAAGGATGACAGAAGGGAAAGGCAAGGATGACAGAAGGGAAAGGCAAGGATGACAGAAGGGAAAGGCAAGGATGACAGAAGGGAAAGGCAAGGATGACAGAAGGAGGCGATGCGGCCGCTACAAATACATTTGAGATGCAGCCCCTCCACATTCTATATTTTGTACCTGCGCCATCTCATGGCGCTTGCCCTTACCTCCCCTTTGTAAGGGGAGGCCAAGTGGGGTAGAGCCAAACCCGTCCAAGGAGCACGGAGTTTCACCGTCCTGGCCCCAGCCTCTACCTCCCCTCACCCCTCCTTACAAAGGAGGGGGAACAAGCCGCATGAGATGTGGCGGCTACAACTACGAAGAGGCCGCATACTGATTTATGAGCCAGTACATTCATATTAAAGGGGCGCGTGAGCATAATCTGAAGAACCTCGACGTGGTGCTGCCGCGCGATCGTTTGGTGGTGGTGACCGGGTTGAGCGGGTCGGGCAAGTCGTCGTTGAGTTTCGACACGATTTATGCCGAGGGGCAGCGGCGGTACGTGGAGTCGTTGTCGGCTTACGCGCGCCAGTTCCTGGAACAGATGGGCAAGCCCGACGTGGATTCCATCGAGGGCCTCTCGCCCGCCATTTCCATCGAGCAGAAGAGTACGAGCCACAATCCCCGGTCCACGGTTGGGACGGTGACGGAAATTTATGATTATCTGCGCCTGCTGTTTGCCAGGGTGGGCCAGCCGTTTTGCGTGGGGTGCGGGCAGCCGATTACGGCGCAGACGGTGCAGCAGATGGTGGATGCCATCGGGATGTTGCCGGTGGGGTCGCGGTTTCAGATCGTGGCGCCGATCGTGCGCGGGCGCAAGGGGGAGTATCGCAAGGAGTTGGCCGATGCCCGGCGCGCGGGCTACGTGCGGGCCCGGATCGACGGGACGATCATGGGGCTGGACGAGACGATTACGCTGGATAAGCAGCGGAAGCATACGATCGAGATTGTCGTGGACCGGCTGGTGATGAAGGATGAGGAAGCGTTGCAGCGGCGGTTGGCGGATTCCGTGGAGACGGCGTTGAAGTTGACTCAGGGCCTGGTCGGGGTGCTGACGGAGACGAACGAGGTCGCGCTGTACAGTGAGCAGTTGGCGTGTATCACGTGCGGCGTGAGTTATCCGGAAATGGCACCGCGGGTGTTTTCGTTCAACAGCCCGCATGGCGCGTGTCCGGCCTGTGACGGGATCGGCTACGAAGTGGCCGCGTGCCCGGAGGGGCAGGAGTATTCCGAGAGCCACGCCTGCCCGGTGTGCCGGGGGACGCGGTTGAAGGCGGAGAGTTTGGCCGTGAAGGTCGGCGGGAAGTCCATTGCCGAAGTGACGCAACTGTCGATCCGCGAGGCCGTGCCGTTTTTCGGAGATCTGGACTTGAGCGAACGGGACCGCATGATCGGCCAGCGTATTTTGAAGGAGATCCGGGAACGGTTGGAGTTTTTGCTGAACGTGGGGTTGGATTATCTGACGTTGGACCGGGCGGCGGCGACCTTGTCGGGTGGGGAGGGGCAACGCATCCGGCTGGCGACCCAGATCGGGTCGGGGCTGGTGGGGGTGTTGTATATCCTGGATGAGCCGAGTATCGGTTTGCACCAACGCGATAATCACCGGTTGCTGCAAACCTTGCTGCGGCTACGCGACCTGGGGAATACCGTACTGGTGGTGGAGCATGATGCCGCGACCATGCGCATGGCGGATCATATCGTGGATATGGGCCCCGGCGCCGGCGTGTATGGCGGGTCGATCGTGGCGCAGGGCTCGCCCGCGGAGGTGATGCGTCATCCCGATTCGCTGACCGGGCAGTATCTGCGCGGGGAGAAACGGGTGGCGTTGCCGTCACGCACCCGCCGGCCCAAAAAGTTTCTCACCGTGGTCGGGGCCGACAAGCATAATTTGAAGTCGGTGGACGCGAAGATCCCGCTGGGGCTGTTGACGTGCGTCACCGGCGTCTCCGGGTCCGGGAAGAGTACCCTGCTGCTGGAGGTGCTGTTCCCGTCGCTGTCGCAGTTGCTGTATCAGAAGCCTGCCCTGAGCGTAGCCGAAGGGAACCCCCGGCTGGAAGGCTGCCGGGCGCTGAACGGGGTCGATGCCTTGGATAAGGTGATCGATATCGATCAGTCGCCGATCGGTCGCACGCCGCGCTCCAATCCCGCCACGTATACGGGCCTGTTCACGTTTATTCGTGACCTGTTCGCCGGGCTGCCGGAGTCGCGTGTGCGTGGCTACCGGGCCGGACGCTACAGTTTTAACGTGAAGGGTGGCCGGTGCGAGGCGTGCCAGGGCGGGGGGCTGCTGAAAATCGAAATGCATTTTTTGCCCGACGTGTACGTGACCTGCGAGGCCTGTAAGGGGCAACGGTATAATCGTGAAACGCTGGACGTCCGGCACAAGGGGAAGAATATCGCGGAGGTCCTGGATATGACCGTGGCGGAGGCCCTGGACTTTTTCGCGCACATCCCGGCGATTGCCAGGAAATTGCACACGCTGGCGGACGTGGGTTTGCATTACGTCAAGCTGGGGCAATCCGCCACGACGTTGTCCGGTGGCGAGGCGCAACGCGTGAAATTGAGTCGCGAGCTGTCCAAGCGGGCCACGGGCCGGACCCTGTACCTGTTGGATGAGCCCACGACCGGGTTGCATTTTGCGGACGTGCAACGCCTGCTCGACGTGTTGAACCGGTTGGTGGAACACGGGAATACCGTGCTCGTGATCGAACATAACCTGGACGTGATTCGGAATGCGGATTGGATCGTGGACTTGGGCCCGGATGGCGGGAACGCCGGCGGGGATATCGTGGAGGAGGGCCCGCCTGCCGAGTTGATCCGCTCCGGCACGTCCTGGACCGCGCAAGTGTTACGCGAAGATGAGCTCTCCTGATGTCAAACGGCCATTCCCTCTCCTGTCATTCCCGACATTTTTAATCGGGAATCCAGAGATGCGTAGGTCGGGTTAGCGTAGCGTAACCCGACTGTCTTCGTAGCCGCGCCATCCCATGGCGCGTTCTCTCCCTCGCCCCTGGTGGGAGAGGGCAGGGTGAGGGGGTCTACCCCCCAACTCAGGCTTACTTTTTGTAAACATTCAACCCGATCTTCTCTCCCCGGCCGGGAATCGTCATGTTCCCTTCCGTACTGGCGATAATCGTCGTTTTCCCCGAGGCCGAGGGGCCGAATTCTTTCGACAGGTCCACCGTAATGGTCAGGACATTTCCCGTAATCGACAGCTCCACATTTTTCATGATGCTTTCTCCTTGTTTTTTCCTTCTGTCATCCTTGTTTTTTTCCTTCTGTCATCCCCGCTTTTTCCTTCTGTCATCCTCGCTTTTTCCTTCTGTCATCCTCGCCTTCTTTCTTCCTGTCATCCTCGCCCTTCCCCCTCTGTCATCCTCGTTTTTTTCCTTCTGTCATCCTCGCCTTTTCCCCGTCTGTCATCCTCGACATTAGTAATCGAGGATCCAGGGTCTTTTCTTTTGTCTTCTCACACGCCACAAAAATCAAGCCTGGATTCCTGCTTTCGCAGGAATGACAGAAGGGGAGCAGGAATGACGGAGAGGGAGCAGGAATGACAACTTCGGATTGTCGTTCGCTATTTTCATGCCAATACCCCTTCTGTCATCCTCGCCTCCCCCCCTCTGTCATCCTCGACGCTTGTCCCCGACATTCTTAATCGGGGATCCAGCCGTGTAGGTCGGATTAGCCTTGCGTAATCCGACAGGTTCCGTGCTCGTCAAACGGCGAAGATGTCGGGTTACGCCTTCGGCTAACCCGACCTACAGGGGTACTCCTCCCCCTCTGTCATCCTCGACATTAGTAATCGAGGATCCATCCTTCTGTTTCCTTTTTTTTTGTCTTCGTAGCCGCGTGAGCTTAGAGTACTTTCTTGCATATTCGCATCCAGAACCAGGGTTTTATGAAGAGCCATCAAGCCCTGTTGCCGCGTAGTTTACGAAACTCCGTCAGCATGTCCTCTTCGCTTACACCTGCTTGAGCAAGGAGAGAGTCGAGGCGTGAGGCGGCTTCCTTGAGCGCGTCGATTTCTGCTTTATCCGGACTGGGACGCGCCGGAATATAGTAGCCGACGGTCTCACCGTGGCGAGTGATCGCGATAGGTGAATTGGCTCCCGCATATTGGGCAAGGTGGGAACGAAATTCACGGATGCTGACTTTAGTGGGTGCATTATCCATCGTAGACCTCATTTATTTGTGTACCGCTGCGTACACGATAGCAAGGCAACCTGAAAATGTCACACTGAATTTTTGAACAATCCGCTGTCTTTTGGTTTCGTCGCCGCGTCATCCCTGGTCAAAGCCCGAGGCATGCCTCTACGTTCTCAACCCAGATTGATCAGGGCCAACAGGGCCAACGTGCCCAGCATGTATGGAATCATGCACGTATACACGACCACTCTCAGCGGTGCGGTGCCCGTGATGGCCGCATGCCGGGTTTGATGTTCTTTGTAAATGAATTCGTAAACCAGGATGGCGACCGCGCCGCTGAGGGTCACGACGCGACTCGACCGGGGCCACGTGTAGATCCCGCTGAGCAGGAAGTCCATCGTGAAAAAGCCGCTCCACGCCGAGAGGAGGACGGCCAGCACGATGTTGACGAGGGCGGACAGGGGCAGCTTCCCGAATCCTGTTGCTGGTACGTCCGGAATGGCGTTCACCGGTTCAGCGGTCTACGGCTGTGTTGCGGAGTGTGTGAGCGTGTGCTCGCAGTTGCGACACACGCGGGGCCGTAGTTTGAGGAATGCTACTTTGCCGCCGACGAGACACGCATAGTGGACGAATCGGTTGCACACGGAGCAGCGTTGCCAGCCCCCCTTGAGCATGGTGGTGTTGCGATACAGGCCCAGATTGCACACCCCGCAGTGTTCAGGCTCGATGCCCAGGAGCAAGGGTTCCCATTCTCCCGCGCGGTTCCGAATGCTCATGGCCAGGAGTATAGCCAGAGGACCGAGGGAATTACAAATGTCGGGTCATCTCCGCAGTCTCCCGTCTGTCATCCTTGCTTTCCCCAATCTGTCGTCCCTGCCTTTCTTCTTCTGTCATCCTCGACGCTTGTCCCCGACGTTCTTAATCGGGGATCCAGCCGTGTAGGTCGGATTAGCCTTGCGTAATCCGACAGGTTCCGTGCTCGTCAAACGGCGAAGAGGTCGGGTTACGCCTTCGGCTAACCCGACCTACAGGGGTACTCCTCTCCCTCTGTCATCCTCGACATTAGTAATCGAGGATCCAGGGTCTTTTCTTTTTTGTCTTCATACCCGCGCCATCACATGGCGCCACCTCAAGGCGCTTGCGGGCGTGGCTGCGCCCCAGTCCCGAATCCCCGCAAGCATCTCCCCCCTTTGCTTGACACCCCTTCGGGCCTTTGTTAGGTTCTGAACCAGGATAACCGGCATAAGAAACGACCTTGGATTCCCGCGTTTGCGGGAACAATTCTTCTGTCATCCCCGACTCGATCGGGGATCCAGGGTCTTTGCTTTTTCCTGTCTTTGCGAAGAGAACGACACTGGATCCCCTAAATTCACAAACGAAGTGCAACACCTTGTTAAGGTGTTGCCATGGGACGCTACTACACACAACTCACCCTTGAAGACCGCTGTGAAATGGCCCGCTTACACACCACGGGACACTCGATCCGCCAAATTGCGGCAACTCTGGATCGCGCGCCATCGACTGTGGCTCGGGAGCTGAACCGCAATGGGTCCACCACCCAGGGCTACCGCCCAGGCTATGCCGACCAACAAGCCCGGGCGCACCGCTGGCAGGGCTCCAAGCTCGACCGCGACAGCACGCTCCGCGCCACGGTCCTGGCGCAGCTTCAACACGGCTGGTCCCCCCAACAGGTGGCCGGCCGCCTCGCTCGGGAGCAGCACCGACCGGTCATCTCCCACGAGACCATCTACCGCTTCATCTATGCGCAGATGGCCCGCAAAACAGAGTACGCCTGGCGCCACTATCTGCCGCAGGCCAAAGCCAAACGCGGGCGCCGTTGCTACAAGGGGCGCAGCCCGGCGTCCTTTATCGCTCTGCGCCGCCCGCTGGCGGAGCGGCCGGCGGCGGTCGCGGATCGCCGTACCCCGGGCCATTGGGAGGCCGATCTGATGTTGTTCCGGATCTACGGCCAAGCCATCTTGACCCTCCATGAGCGCCACTCCCGCCTGCTGATCGCCGCGCGCCCCCCCGGCAAAGCCGCCGCGCCGATCGCCCACGCCATCGCCACCCTCCTCGCGCCCTTGCCCCCCACGTGGCGCCAAACAATCACCTTCGATAACGGGACGGAGTTTGCGCGGCATTATGCCCTCCATACGCTCGGCCTCGAAACCTTCTTCTGTGAGACCCACTCGCCCTGGCAAAAGGGCGGCGTCGAAAACGCCATCGGCCGCTTGCGCCGGACCCTGCCCCGCAAGACCGACTTGGTGGCTCTCTCCGATGAACACTTTACGCATCTGGTTCAGGTATACAATAATACCCCGCGGAAATGTCTCGGCTATCAGACGCCCGCCGAGGTTTTTAGAAACCACCTGTTGCACTTCAAATGTGAATCCACCTCCTCGCGTTCGCAAGGATGACAGAAAGAGAAAGACAGACCCTGGATTCCTGCTTTCGCGGGAATGACAGAAAGGGAAAAGGCAGGAATGACAGATTAGGGAAAAACGGGAATGACAGAAGAGAAAAAACAGGAATGACAGATTGGGGAAAGGCACTACATATCCATGGATATCAGGCAATACCTCGAAGACAAACGGGGCGCGGTCGATCGTTTTTTGGAAGCCCATCTTCCTGATCCGCGCACGCCGCCGGCGATCCTGCACGAGGCGATCCGGTATAGCCTGTTGGCCGGGGGGAAGCGGGTCCGGCCCATCCTGACGATTGCCACGGCGGAGGCGATCGGGCCGTGCCCGGCGTCGCTGCTTCCCGTGGCTTGCGCGTTTGAGTTTATCCATACGTATTCGCTGATTCATGACGATTTGCCGTCGATGGATAACGATGATTTTCGCCGCGGGCGACCCACGAATCATAAAGTCTATGGGGAGGCGATGGCGATTTTGGCAGGGGACGGGTTGCACGCCATGGCGTTTGAGTGGTGTAGCCGGGCCGATCTCGTGACGGATCTGGACCCGCGGTGTCAGGTCCGGATTATCGCGGAGCTTGCGCTGGGGGCCGGGAACGCGGGCATGGTGGGAGGGCAGGTGCTGGACATTCAAGCCGAGAACCGGCAGGTGGACCTGGCGGACTTGCAACAGATTCACGTGCAGAAAACGGGCAAGCTGATTCGTGCCGCCGTGCGGGTCGGGGCGCTCCTGTCCGGGGCCGGCATGACGCAGTTCGAGCACCTGACCGGGTATGCCGAAGATATCGGCTTGGCGTTTCAAATTACGGATGACGTGTTGAACGTGACGGGTGCGCGGGAGGAGTTGGGGAAAGACGCCCACACGGATGATGAACGGGGCAAGCAGACGTATCCTTCGATTTATGGGCTCGAGGGCGCGCAAAAGCTCGCGCAGGATTGTGCCGACCGTGCCATCGGGCGGCTCGACGGGTTTGACGAAAAGGCGGACTCGTTGCGAGGGATTGCCCGGTATATCGTGGACCGCAGGAATTGACGATACAAAGTCACCAAAAGGTTCATAAACAGAGCTAAAAGATACCTAATTAGAGTATAAACGGGTCATAAATTGCCCTAAATGGAACCAAATCGTCATCTCAATCGTTTCGCATCGCAGGCCGTGACGCCGGACACACACGGTTCATTGGTAGTCATTCGTTGGCAGAATGGTCAAACGGCGGAGGGTGGCCGTGTTCTTTCCCTCCCCTTTGTAAGGGGAATTATATACTAGAATAAACATTTACCATTGACTCTTCCTGTTTATTTAAGTACACTATGTGCATCACAAATAAACGGAAGGAGTCAGGTCCATGCCCAAAGTTACGATCAGCGAATTTGAATTTCTTTCCAAGTTTGATACCGAAGATAAAGCCGTCACGTTCTTTGAATCCGTTAGATGGAAGCAGGGTCGGACCTGTCCTCATTGTTCCGATCAGCATACGTATCCCCATAAAACCCGTCAACATTTCTACCATTGCCGGAACTGTCGGAAACAATTCACTTGCAAGGTGAATACCATCATGCACTCCAGCCCACTTCCCGTACGGATGTGGCTCTATGCCATGCATAAAATCTCCGTGGCTCGGAAAGGTGTGTCCTCCCTTCAACTCTCCAAGGAACTGGGGATCACACAAAAATCGGCTTGGCACCTGCTCCATCGGATCAAGGAGGCTTGCGGGGGCGATCAAGGACCGTTGAACGGAGTTATTGAAATTGATGAAACGTATATTGGTGGGAAGGCGAAAAACAAACACCAATCCAAGAAACCGAAGAAGACCGTCGGCACGGAAGGGAAGCAAGCTATCCTGGGCATGCGTCAACGTGGAGGCAAGACGGTGGCAAAACCAGTCCGAGGCACAGACCGGACGACGTTGTGGAATGAGATTGAGCAGAACGTTGAAAAAGGCAGTACCCTCTACACGGACGACCACGGAGCCTATCGTGGGATTGAGGGACAGGACTACCAACACCAAGCCGTTAATCATTCGGCCAATGAATACGTGAAAGGGCTGGCCCATACGAACGGGATTGAAAGTGTGTGGGCGGTCTTGAAACGATCCTTAGTCGGGAGGCATCATCATGTCAGCCTCAAGCATTTGCCACGATACGTGAACGAGGCTACCTTCCGGTTGAATGAGGGGTGTGTAAAGAATATGCTGATGGAGCGGATCACGACGTTATGTCACCTGAGCGTGGACAAGCGGTTGTCTTATGTGACATTGACAAAGGGACCATCGTGTTAGAAGACCGGCTTAGAAATGGGAATTCCCATTTCTAAGATTTGACCGTTACGGGAATTCCCGTTTCGGGTTTTACCGAAACCCATATCAGGGTTTCGGGGGAGGAGGGTACATGGACTTTGAAGAAATCGTCCAGCGGGTGGCTGCACCTGACAATCCAAAAATACGAAAGAAAACACGGCTGGCGCTCGATGGACAACAACATCTATTCATTGAGCATAAAATAGAAGGGGGAATTGTTCTACAGCGTCCACATGATGGGTATGTCAACGTGACATCGTTGTGCCAGAAAGCAGGGAAACGATTTGGCACATACTATCAAAATCAACAAACAAAAGCGTTCATACAGGCTCTTTCCTTAGATGTAGGAATTCCTACATCTAACCTTGTTCAGATAACTAGAGGACGCGGGGACCGCCTCGAACAAGGAACGTGGGTTCATCCACAAGTGGCAATTCACGTAGCGCAATGGCTGTCACCAGAGTTTTCTGTTCAAGTGACCAAGTGGGTCTTTGACTGGATGAGCGGGATTGTCAAAAGCTACATGCCCGATCACGTCAAGCGTTTTATCAAGAACCGGAAAAAGATTCCTTACGACTCTTTCTCGATGCTCAATGAAACGTATTTGAACTTGCATGCTCCATTAGAGGAGTGTGGGGTAGTCCTTCCCGATAACGTCATGGTAGACATTTCGACCGGCCTTGGATTCTGTAAATATTTGCGCAAGCGGGGAGTCGATACGGAGGCACTTCCAACGTATGATCATGAATTTGTTGATCGGTCGAGACCCATTGTACAAGCGAAATTGTATCCGATTGAATATCTACCGGCCTACCGAGAATACATTAACAATGATTGGATACCAAACAGGTCAAGGAAGTACTTTGAAGACCGCTGCCCCGAAGCCGTACCCTACCTGGATCGAATTACGGCGTTGCCCGCTCCACAACGTGAGCGCCAACTAAGACCTCGGATAACACGCAAACAGGCCCGCCGGAGCTTACCAGCAACTCGTTCTTAGTGCCGAGCATTTCTTATTCACGAACGTCTCCACCTGATTTGACAGGTATACTTTGATAGCGATATTCATTGTCGAGAAACTTGACACTTATTGGGCCGCTGCCTATAATATTTGTCGTACGAAGGGATAAGTGTGCTTTAACGCCTTTGTGGGAGGACTCAGGCAATGGACGGAAACGCGGCGATAGATAAAAAGGACAAGATTGTTCTTGCGGCAATGGCATCGGGTCATTCCAATGAGTTTTCGCCAGTTCAGGTCCAAAAGATGTTTTTTCTTCTTGATCGAAATTTGGGAGAGCAAATAGGTGGGCCACATTTCAATTTTGAGCCACATGATTACGGTCCATTTGACCCAAATGTTTATGAAGAAATTAAGAGATTGTCAGACAAGGGTCTTGCTACCATTTGTGGATTCGGCGCGACCCGAAGGTATGCTCTTACGGCATCAGGATTTGAAGTTGGCAAATCTCAGTTTAAGGAATTCTCAGAACATATTCAGCAGTATATTGGCGAAGTCTCCAAATTCGTCCAAAAACATTCCTTCACGACATTAGTTACCTCCATATACAAAGCCTACCCTGAAATGAAAATCAATAGTGTTTTTAGGTCTTAGCCGTGACTGTTTTGGTTGGTGTAAGGTGTGAGGATGCGGTCATTATTGGTAGCGATTCTGCTGTATCAACCGTAGTTGGTAACAGTTATACCGTAGAACATCCTGCCCGAAAAATCTCCATTATAGATGATCAAATTATAGTTGCTGGAACTGGGTCTCTAGGACTAGGCCAGCGCTTTGTTGGTGTCGTCTCTGATCTTTGGGAAAATCGCCACTTTGTCTCAAAGGCTCCCGTAGAAATTGCCAGGATCATTTCCCATGAGGCCCTCAAAAATTTTACCAGCACCAATGCGCCACTTTCATACGGAGCCTTAGTTACCTTTCCTAACAAACAAAAAGCTGAACTGTGCGAATTCGAATATCCTAGTTTGCAGCCAGAATTAAAAAAAGATGATTCTTGGTATGTGTCTATGGGTTCCGGTCAATTAGTGGCCGACACATTGCTTGGCGTTGCACGGAAGACGTTTTGGAGGCGTGGGCCTCCCAGTCGAGAAGATGGAATATTCGCCGCTATATGGGTGCTGAATCTCACTATTGAAATATGTCCATCTCCCGTCAGTCCTCCTATTCAGATGGCCATTTTGGAATCAAGGGCTGGCAAAAGAATTGCGAGATATTTGTCAGGCGACGAAATCAGCCAGCACGAATCCCAAGTATCCCCTCTTATGGAATACTTTGGGGCATATAAAGACAATCTAGAAAAAGCAGAAGTCAGTGCCCCTGACACACCATCTCCTGACAAATCTAATGATTAGAAATAGTTAGCCCAATCCTTCGGTCGCCTACCGTATTTTATTCTAGTATATAATTCCCTTTGTAAGGGGAGGCCAGGTGGGGTAGAAGCGTCTGACCATGGGGCAAGGGGTCTCACGGCCTAGCCACAGACTCTACCTCCCCTGCACCCCTCCTTACAAAGGAGGGGAAAGCTGGACGCAAATTGTCAGCGAATTACTGAACATTTACAATTCCGAGCAAGGCGAGGAATCTCTCCGCAGGCGCGCCGGTTCCATTTTCAACATCATGAAAGCCTTGGTCACAGGGGTCACGGGGTTTATCGGGTCTGCCGTGGCGCGGGCGTTGGTCCGGGCGGGCACGGAGGTCAGGGGATTGGTCCGGCCCGGCGCAGACCGGCAGGCGCTGGACGGGTTGGCGATTGAAACCGTGCCCGGCGATTTGTGCGACGCGGTGTCGCTTCGGGCGGCGCTGCACGGCTGCCGGCAGGTGTATCACGTGGCGGCGCATTATGCCCTGTGGGCGCGCGATCCTTCCGTGTTCTACACGGTGAACGTCGAGGGCACCAGGGCGTTACTGGCCGCGGCGCGCGAGTCGGACGTTGATCGTGTCGTGTATACGAGTACGATCGGCGCGATCGGGTTGCCCGAAGGCGGGGGGCCGGGCACGGAAGAGACCCCGGTGTCCCTGGCGCAGATGGCCGGGGATTATAAACGCTCCAAATATCTGGCCGAGCAGGAGGTCCTGCAGGCGGCGGAAGCGGGGTTGCCCGTGGTGATCGTGAACCCCTCGGCGCCGGTGGGAGTGTGGGACGTGAAGCCGACCCCGACGGGGCAGATCGTGGTCGATTTTATGAAGGGGCGCATGGTGGCCTATGTTGAAACCGGCATGAATCTCATCGACGTGGATGACGTGGCTGTCGGCCACGTCCGGGCCATGGAGCGCGGGCGCGTGGGTGAGCGGTACATCCTGGGGTGTCGCAACCTGATGCTGAAAGAGGTGTTTGAGATCCTGAGCACGTTGACTGGCGTCAGGATGCCGAAGCTGAAACTCCCCCGGGGGTTGGTCCTGCCCCTGGCCCACGTCAACAAGTGGATGGCGGATTACGTGACGCATCGAACCCCGCGCATTCCGCTCGACGGCGTTCGCATGGCCAAGTACGTGATGCACTACGATTGCTCCAAAGCCATTCGAGACCTGGAGTTACCCCAAACCCCGCCGGAAGTAGCCCTGGAAAAAGCAGTCAAATGGTTTCGGGATCACCGGTATGCGTAATGGCGATGCGCCCTTTTCCCTTCTGTCATCCTTGTATGTGTTCAGTAATTTGTTGACAATTTTCCCCTCCTTTGTAAGGAGGGGTGAGGGGAGGTAGAATCCGTGCCCAGGATGGCGAACCCTCGTGCTCCATGGACGGGTGGCTCTACCCCACCTACCCTCCCCTTACAAAGGGGAGGAAAAAGACAGCCCTGCTTTTCGGATTCCCCGTTTGTGGTCAGCCCCCATTGTGTCGACGAATGACTGAACACATACAATTCCCGACGCTTGTCCCCGACCTGATCGGGGATCCAATCAGGAAAAGGATCCAGAGCCTTTGTCTTTTGCAGTTGTAGCCGCCAGCGTGGTCATCCGGCACAAAACACCAGACTGGTCATCCTGAGCGAAGCGAAGGATCTCGTAGTTGAAACGTTCGGTAGTTGAGGAGAGATTCTTTCCTTCGAAAGACCCTTCGCAAAACTCAGGGCGTACTCAGGACAGGCACTTCGTTCAGAATGACAGCTTCGGGTTGCTGTTGGGAATTTCGTATCAATGGCGGAAGAGAAAGGCGTGACTAAGTGAACCTGCCCATGGACGTCCCCCTGCTGTTGTGGAAAACCCTTCTGCTCCGGCCCTACGTCTTTTTCTTTTTGGCCGTGGCGCTGGTGGCCGCGTCGCGGTTGTTGGGCTGGAAACGCACCGGCGCGCTGTTCGGCATCACGTGGCTTACGGCGTTCGTCTGTGAATATTCCTCGACCCGTATCGGCTTCCCGTTCGGCGATTACTACTACACGGGTTCGACCGTGGGCGAGGAGTTGTATCTGGCCAATGTTCCGTTCATGGATTCGTTGTCGTTCACGTTTCTGTTGTATGCGAGTTATTGCCTGGCACTCTGGTTGCTCTTGCCTGCCGAGCCCGCGTCGCGGGAATCCGGACGGCGGTTGCTGGCACGCGAGTCGCTCTCCTGGCCGGTGATCGGCCTGACGTGTCTGTTGTTCATGTTGATCGACGTGGTGATCGATCCGGTGGCGCTTCGAGGGGACCGATGGTTTTTAGGGCAGATTTACGGGTATCCCGACCCCGGCGTGTATTTCGGCGTGCCCCTGGCCAACTTCGCCGGGTGGTTCGTGGTGGGCTTGATTGCGATGACGGGATACCGCCTGCTGGACCGGAGCGGGACGTTGCCCGAACTTCCCCTCACACCATCCCGGCCAGGGACGTGCTGCTCGGATGCGGGCTCTATTACGGGGTCCTGCTGTTTAACGTGTTCATGACCTTCTGGATCGGCGAATGGTTCCTGGGTCTGGTAGGGTGCCTGCTCTATGTTCCCGTGACCGTCCCGGCGCTTCTGAAACGCCGATAATCGCCGCCGCCTTCCCCCTCCTCTCATCTTGGACAATAAGACCTGGATCCCCGATCAGGTCGGGGATTGTAAAGGTTCAGTCATTCGTTGACAGTTTCCGCCTGCATGAGGGAGAGCTATCATTCTGCGCAAACACGCCTTATCTGTCATCCTGAGCGAAGCGAAGGATCTGCTTTTCCTGGCGTTCGGTGTTTGAACGAGAGATTCTTCACTTCGTTCAGAATGACAACCATGGTGTGGCTGGCTCCTTCATTCTGTCAACGAATGACTGAACACATACAGGGATGACAGCGAGAGACAAAGCAGATTCCTCCCTTCGACAGACTCAGGACAGGCGCTACGCTCGGAATGACAATGCTTGGTTTTCAGCGGCCTCTCCGTAGGTGTAGCCGCCGCATAATTTTCCTTCTGTCATCCTCGACGCTTGTCCTCGACGCTTGTCCCCGACCTGATCGGGGATCCAGTCAAAGAATGGATCCATTCAAGTAAAGGATCCAGTGTCTTTTCTTTGTCTTTGTATTGTGTAGGGGCCGCATCTCATGCGGCCCGCTCTCTTGGTCCCCCCCGCCGATGCAGCCAACGGACAGCGCCATGAGATGGCGCCGCTACAGAAGAGGGGGCAGTTGTCCCCCCGCGATCTTATCGCCACGCCATTTCGAGGGCGCCTGCGGGCGCGGCTGCGCCCCGGGGCCGAAACCCCGCGACGCTGCGCCAGCGCTCAGAAATTCCAGCGCCAGCCTGAGAGCAGGGTCAGTTCGGGACCTGCGGTGGCGCGGTGGCCGGGCTGGTGAGTCGCCACGGCGCCCAGGCGTAGCTCGCCGATGGCCAGGGGTTGATACCAGTGCACCGCCACGTCGATTTGCCGGCCGCTCGGCGCGAGCGGGGCCGACACCAGGCTTTGCACCACGTCGCCGGCTTTGGTACGACCGGCAGGCACGGTGAGCGAGGCTTGCCCATGCTCGACGCGCAAGGGCTGCGAGATGGAAACACGCACGATGCCGGCATTGGCAAGCGGGCGACTCGCATGGAGCGTGAACGTGCTGGTGGCCAGGGACGAGATGGCGTCGATGACTCCCCCGCGGGCCGCCGGGCTGACGGTCCCGCTCTCCGCATTGGCGCCGAGTCGCCAGCCACCGAGAACCGTCTCCGCCTCGATCCCGACAAAGGCAGTCCCGGCCGCCAGGCTGCCGAAGGCGCCTTGGGCCGCGCCGCCCAGCAGGGTCTTCCGCTCCCCCATCCATCCGGCGCGCAGACCCAGCGGAGAACCGGTCGGCCGCCAGGAGAGCGTCGCGCCCGAGGTCGGCGTCTGCCCGAACACGCCCTCCGTGGTGAAGGCGGCAACGGACAGGCCATTTTGGGGGGCAAAGGTCAAGTTCAGGGTCCGTTCGGCGAGCGCGAGATGGCTCGCCCTTGCCGCCGGCCTCGCTGAAAAGCCCAGCCGCCACTGACCGAAAGCGGCACTGCGACCCGTCCGGAATCCATTGCCCGCGAAGCCGGCCCCGGATACCGGGGCGGCAGGCGCCATGAAGTCGCGCAACCACGTCGTCGTCGACGGGCCTGCCGCGGCCGTGGCGAACCTGCCGAGGTCGAACCAGAACGGGGCACCGAGCCGATCAAAGGCGGCGATTTCCCGGCCGGTGAAGGAGCGCTGGAGCCCGTCGCCGAACGCCGCACCCGGCCGCATCCCGGTCGTGCGTAAGTCGACGCCGGGGCCGTCCACCTGAGTGCTTTGCACGACTTCCAGCACTCCCACGGGCGAGGTGGCGGCACCAAGATCCATTTTGCCTTGGCCGTAGACGCTTCGGTTCGAGTATGTACCTGTGTCGTCGGCTGTGTCCAGCAGCCGGGTGACCAGCGCCGTGTTCGCGAGTTGATCGCGGAACAGCTGCTTCATCACCGCCAGCCCGCCCGCGACCATGGGCGCGGCAAAGGAGGTACCGTCGCTCTCCCGGATACACCGGGACCCGTTAGTGACCACACCGTTGATCTCGCAGGGGCCGAAACCGGCAAGCGTGATCCCTTGCCCGGGGGCCGCAAGGCAATAGTCGGCGGCGATACCGCAGCGATTGGAAAAGCCGGCAATGGTCGAATCACTCGGTTGCAACGCCGCCACGGCGAGGGAATGGCCCTGGAGTTCCGGGATCCGTGCCACCAGACCGGGCATCACCTCCACGGAAACCGCATTGACCTTATCATTCTCGCATTGTGCCAGGTCGGCCGGAACGCATGTTTTTCCGTGGGCATTACCCGCGGCCCAGATCAGGATGGTTTTTTCGCCGGCACCTGCCTGCGCCATGGCGGCGATGGCCGTGCTCAAGTTGGCGCGCAGATCCTGTTCGCTGTAGGAGTCGATGATTCCCTTATGGCCGACACTCAGGTTCAGGAAGTCAACCTTCCGCTGGCCGTCCCGCCAATTGAGAACGGAATTGATCTGACTCGCCCAACGGGAGTCCACGCTGCTGAGCGTGGCGAGCGAGATGGGACTGTAATTGCCACTCGCCGAACCAGCAGAGATGCGGAACATGGCGATGTCGGCGCCCCAAGCCACACCATTGGCGGAAGAAGCCAGGGACCCGGCTCGCACGCCGGCCGCGACGCTCGCGACCGCGGTTCCGTGGGAAAACTTATCACCTGTCTCGTCGGGTGTGTTGTTCAGGGGCACCTCGTCGACCGTCTTACCGTCGAATTGCGGATGGCCCGTGTCGATGCCGGTGTCGATGAACCCGATGGTGACCCCGGCGCCCGGCTTGGAAGTCTGCCCCTTCAACAATTCGACGTTGGCGTACGCCCAGTCGGCATTGATTGTCTCCAGACCCCACTGGTTGTCAAAGCTCACGTCGTTATCGCGGTATTTCTGAGCAAGACCCGACGCCTGGGTTTCAAAATCCGGAACTGACAGGCAACCGTCTTCGTGGGTCTGGATGCAGGGCGATGGCGGATTGATGACCGGCGGTGGATTGATGATCGGTGGCGGATTGATGACCGGCGGTGGATTGATGATCGGTGGCGGATTGATGACCGGCGGTGGATTGATGACCGGCGGTGGATTGATGACCGGCGGTGGATTGATGATCGGTGGCGGATTGATGATCGGTGGCGGCGGCGGCTGTGGCGCTGACAGCTCTGGCGTTGGCACAGGCCGTTCTAGCTCTGGCCTGGGCGCAGAGGCGGCTCCGGCCTTGGTGTCGCTGCCCCCCCCCTCCTCCGCCACAACCGCTGAGAGCCAGCAGGCCGGAAAGAAGGATGGCATACACGAACGCTGGCTTGTGTTTCATGATGGCTTTTCGCGAGATTAACCTGCGAGTATTTGACGCCTGACTTGGCTGTGGTTCCTGACAGTCCCTCGGCACATCATAGCGATGTCCCCATGCCATTCACCACCACACGGTCAAGAAAAATTTGTGAAATTATAGCCGCCATTGTCGCCGTAGGGAAGTGGGTCACTCGAAGCAGTTTCCACTGTGGCAGCATGGCGACACCGTGTTCCTCACCATGAACCGAATCAATGCTTGTATGAAGCCGGCAGGGCCGGGTAAAATAAGTGTCAATGTTCAGTCATTCGTTGACAGTTTCTGCCTGGCATGAGAGAGAAGCCATCATCCTGCGCAATACGCCTCATCTGTCATCCTGAGCGAAGCGCTTGTCCTGAGCAAAGCGAAGGAACTATCTGCTTTTCCAGGCGTTCGGTTGTCGAAACGACGAGATTCCTTCCTTCGACAGACCCTTCGCAAAACTCAGGGCGTACTCAGGACAGGCGCTACGCTCGGAATGACCATGTTGGTGTGGTTAGTTCCTTCATTCTGTCAACGAATGACTGAACACATACATAAGTAAATGTCCTTTCAAGATTGTACCCATTCCCCTGAACGATCAATGAAGAACACTTTCCCTCCTCCTTCCGAGATGAGAGACAGATGTCTGCCAGCATGAAAAAAATTGCGGTGGCCGTCGTGTTGGCGCTTGCGACCTGGTTCGGGAGCGGAGCCCTGGGCTTCCCTCACGTGTTCCAGGCGATGTTTGTGGCCTACGTGGCGATGGGCCTTGTGGTGTTTCTGCTCCTGGATGCCCCGCCCATGCCCCGGCTCTCGGGGTGGACCGCCGTTGCGGCGCTGCTTGGGTTCTATCTCGTGCTGTCCGTGATGTATATCGGGGGGGCGTCGTCCTGGCCCCAATATGATCCGGAAGTGGAAAAGGGGAAGATCGAAAAGATTCTCAAACGCAAGCGCGTCGTGGTGTTGGCCGAGCAAGCCCAGGTGGAGACGTTGCTCCAACAGGTGCAGGCGCTCCAGGATGATTCGCAAACGGTGATGGCGCGGCTTGGCCGGTTCGCCCCGGTCGAGGTGGTGGAAACCCCTCAGGACCAGGGCGCCCTCACGGTGGTGGAACGCGGGGCCGAGGTCTATGATTTGTACGAGTGTTACAACTGTCATAAAATCGGGGGCAAGGGGAGCGTGAAAAAACGGGGGCCGATTCTGGATAACATCGGCAGTTTTTTGACGATCAACGATATCAAGCAAAAAATTTTCGATCCGACGTACCTGTATGCGGAGGGGTTCGAGAAACAGCATAAGAAGGGCCGGATGCCGGATAAATATAAAGATTTGATGACGGAGGAAGAGGTGCTGGCGCTCGCGACCTATTTGTCCACGCTGAAGGATCCCACGGCCAAGACCCCGAAACCCGTCTTTGTGAAAGCCAACGTGGAACACGGGTTTACGGTGTTCGGGTACGTCCGTGATCCGTCAGGCCGGGCAGCGCCCGGGGTCGCGATTCATGCCATGCCCCAGGTCAAGGGCGGGCATGGGGCGTCCGGCAAGACGAACGAGTCCGGGTATTATGAAATTTTCCTGCACATGCATAATGAAAATGTCGGCGCGACGGTCGACGTGTCGGCTCACGGCGTGAAGAAAACGTTTGTGGCCGACTATGATCCCAGTGATACAATAACCCGGCGGCAACAGTCCCTGGATTTGACGGTGGCCGCGCAATAGGGGATTATGGCCGGGATGGAGATGCGTGGATGAGAGGGTTTGTGCTTCGCTTCGTGGTCACGGGTGTGGCGGTGCTGGTTGCGGTCCAGGTGATTCCGGGCCTGACCATCGATTCGTTTGCCGCGGGCGCAGTCGGCGTGCTGGTATTGGCGATCCTGAATGCCGTGTTCCGGCCGCTCCTGTATTTGCTCTCGGCGCCCTTCATCATCGTGACGTTCGGCTTGTTCATAATCGTGATCAATGCCTTTCTGCTGCACGTGGTCTCCATCCTGGTCACAGGGTTTCATGTGCATGGATTCTGGCCGGCAGTCGGAGGGGCCGTGTTGATCAGCCTTGTCAGTTGGGTGATGAATCTGATGGTGTCCGAGCGCGGCCACGTGCAGATGTTCTCGTCTCATCCCCGGCCACGAAAGATCCGGAATATCAATTGAAGTCGCCAAACCTCCCTCTCCCACAATGTTGTCTTTTCCCCCCCTCTGTCATTCCCGTGCAGGCGGGAATCCAGGGTCTGTGTCCTCACGAATGAGCGAATACATACAATTTTATCTTGATGGTTGTGACGATGAATAAAACGATGCATAAAAAGAAAACGACAGATCCCGTTCGGCCTTCGAAGCAGACGATGCTTCAACGGATTTTGACCGTGACGGTCAATGACCTGGGCATGGATGCGGCGGTGGCCATCATGAATCAACCCAAGAGTCCGTTGGTGTCGCAGGTGGCCAAAGGGTTTTCCACCCGTGAGGTTCGCGCCGTGCTCCGGACCCTTTCAGGAGGAGACGGCCAGCGCCTGCTCGGGAGTGCCGGGCAGGAGGAGGGGAACGGCGCGATCCTGCTTCGCATGGTGACGCCCGGTTCGAAGAATCTGTTGGCGATGTTTCTCCGGGACGGGAAAGAGACCTATGGGGCGCTGGTCGTGGGTAAACAGGAAAAGCGGCCGTTTACGAAGCGTGACAAAACCATGATCGACTCGGTCAGTCACCGCATCACCGAGCAATTGCGGGACGCGAAGCTGTTCGATCATTCCGTGCTCCTGGCGCGTCCCTGGGTCCTGCAGGAGCCGGCGGCCGAGGAACCCGCGCCTGAGGTTGCCGAATCGACGACGCGGACCTATACCTCGCCCCAGGTCCAGGAACGAGTCGCCGAGCGGTTGACCGAGGCGCAGTCCCTGGTGCCGTTCGATCGGGGATGGGTCACGTTGTATGATCCGTTGGCCGCCTCCCTGGAAGTCCTGGGCTGTGTGGCCGGGCATAAGAAAGAACTGCTGCCGGGGCAATGCTTGTCGTTGAACGAATCCGCGTCGGGGTGGGCGGTGCGGCATCGCAAGACCCGTATCGATCAGAATCTGGCCTCCACGCAGGGGCGTTTTCTGGACTATAAACAATTGTACCGTGAGCGTTTCCGGTGCACGCTCGTGGTTCCCTTTTTTGTCAGGGGGCGCGTGACCGGGACGATCACCCTGGCGTCCAAGACGGCGGCCCAATATGAATCCCCGGAAGCCGAGTCCGGCAAGCTCGAACCGGTCACGACGCAATTAGCCCAACTGTTTGAAGAACCGTCCCTGAATCTCCTGTCTCCACCGGAGTCGGCGGACCCGCCCACGCCGGAGTCGGCGGTGCCCGGCGTCTCGGAGCCGGCGATTCGGCGCCAGGAACGGCAATCGGCCTTGAATGAAGTCAGCTCGTTTCTCGCCACCGAAATTCGTGAACCCATGGGCTATATTCGCGCCCAATTGGAGGAGGTGACGGGTGAGGGGACACTCGCCTTCGAAGCCCAAACCTCCATCGAAGCGGCCATGCGGGATCTGATGCGGATGGAAAGTCTGCTGAACGACATTCTGGATTTCGCCAAGCCCCTGGCCTTGGACCGGCGTCCGTGCCGCGTCACCGCGTTGATCGAAGACGCCCTCGCGTTGGTGGCCACGGACCTGAAAGTGAACCGGATCGAGGTCACGCAGGAGGTTCCCGCGCGTCTGGGGGAGGTGCGATGGGATCAGGAGAAGATCCAACATGCGTTGCTCAGTATTTTCACGAATGCCCTGGAGGCGATGTCGCCGGGCGGGAATTTGCGAATCTCCGTGTCTCCGAAACGCGGGCGACAGCCTGAAATGGTCATCCGCATCCACAACGACGGCGCCCCGATTCCCGAAGCCTTGATCGAGAAAATTTTTGAACCCTATTTCACGACGAAACGGTCGGGAACGGGGTTGGGCTTGGCGATGGTGAAAAAAATCATGGAGGAACACGAGGGGCACATTGCCATCGACAGTCGCCCGGAGGAAGGAACGCTGGTCACCATCACCTTGCCGGCCATGCGCCCCAGGCGTCCCTATCGGGGACGAGGCCGGCCGCCACGGCAGCGCTAAACGAACGGAGCCCCGCGAAACCGGCACCGCCCCCAGGCCGGAGCGGCTTCTCAGGGCCTCCCCGGCGTCCGTGTACTCGTGCTTGACACTTCCTGGCAAAAATGAATAAGATTGGTTCTCTTTGTCCATGTAAAAAGGTGCAATCGGAAATTCATGTCTTTATCGTTCATAACCTGTCTTAACAAAGGAGCGGAATTATGAAAAGTATTCGCATTCTTTTTATTGCGTTAGCGGGTACTGCCTTGATGGCGTCAGTGGCGTTTGCGAATCCGAGCATGCTGCCTTCACATGCCGGGTATCCGATGGCAGAGACCACGTCTCCGGTCGATGGAACGCGGACAAGCCATGATACCGGTCAAATGAATGCCGGTGGTTCCGAAGCATCGATGGCGGCGTCTTCCACCGCTGATGCTGCGGCCATGAATGCAACGGACGACACCAACAATGATCGGAAGATGAAATCTCAGGGTGCCGGACTTTTGCCGGAAGTTGAAGGGGCCTTGAACAAGGTAACCATCAACCCGGCTGGTGCCGTGTCGACGGTCATTAAGTAAACAACGTTTTTCAAATCGACGAAAAGGGAGGCTATCGCAGCGATAGCCTCCCTTTTTTTGTAGTTGCCTCTCCCCCTCCTGTCATCCTCGTATGTGTTCAGTCATTCGTTGACAGAATGAAGGAACTACCCACACCAACATGGTCATTCCGAGCGTAGCGAGGAATCTCGTAGTTTCGACAACCGAACGCCTGGAAAAGCAGATCCTTCGCTTCGCTCAGGATGACAGATGAGGCGTATTGCGCAGGATGATGGCTTCTCTCTAATGCCAGGCAAAAACTGTCAACGAATGACTGAACCTTTACAATCCTCGACGCTTGTCCCCGACGCCTGTCCCCGACCTGATCGGGGATCCAATCAAGGAATGGATCCAGTCAAGTAAAGGATCCAGTGTCTTGTCGTTGTTTTGTGTAGTTGTAGCGGTGGCATCCCTGGTCAAAGCCAGGGACATGCCTCATGCCGCTGTTTCTCCCTCTCCCCTAGTCCGAAATGAGGCGAAGCCCCCGACATTTTTAATCGGGGGGCCGGGGTGAGGGGGAAGCTCCTTTGGCCTTCGCCTCCGGCTCAGAATAACCGCGCTGGTGTTTTGTGGAGGAGAACGACGAGGAAAGGTGCACCAAGCCTGTCCCGGGCCGTGCCCGGGACAGGCCCGACAACTTGTCCGAACTACGCTTCTGGCTGAAAGGCCTGTTCCAGGAGAGGCTTCAGTTCGCCTTTCGACTGCATGGGACCGAGGACGTCGGTATCGCCGTAGAATTGGCCGTTGATGAACACCTTGGGCAGGGTCGGCCAGTTAGTCATTCGCGTGAGGACTTCTCGTTTTTCCGGACTTTCCAACACGTTGACAAGTTCGTAGGGATATCCGAACTGATCGAAAAACTCCATGGTTTCGGCGGTGAAGCCGCATTGGGGCGCGGTCTTGGTCCCTTTCCCGTAAATGAGGATTTTGTGTTCTTTCAATTCCTGTTGAATCTGTTCTTCGACTGGATGTGCCATGCCGTGTTTCCCTCCTATGAGCCATCCGTTGTTTCAGCCGTCAGTTCAAGCGCATGGATCCGTCCGTCTTTCAGCGGCTCGTCCAATGCTTGATAAATGAGACGGTGGCGATCTAATAAATTTTTTCCTTTGAACGTGTCCGAAATCACCCGGACGTTTAAGTGATCCATGGTTCCCGTCCGATCCGTGACGGAGACCTGAGCGTCAGTTAATAGTTGCCGCACATATTCCGTGATGGTTTGCGGAGTAATCATAATGCACCATACCTCCTGTCAAAACACGAATCAAACTGGGCACATGATACTGAAAACCCACGCCTTTGCGCAACGACACCCGTTGCCCCCCGATTTCGTACCCGCGCCATCTCATGGTGCAGTGTTCTTTCTTTTGCCTTTGTCTTTTTCTGTCATCCTCGTTTTCCCCCTCTGTCATCCCGGACTTGATCCGGGATCCCGTGTCTTTGCTTTTTCCTTTTTTTGTCTTCGTACCCGCCGCTGATGCGGCCAACGGACAGCGCCATGAGATGGCGCCGCTACACAAGAGGGGGAAGTCATATCCGCGCGATCCCATCGCGCCACCTCATGGTGCCTGCGGGCGAGGCTGCGCCCCGGTCCCGAATCCCCGCAAAACCCTCCCCCCTCTGTCATCCTCGACGCTTGTCCCCGACATTCTTAATCGGGGATCCAGTCAAGTAAAGGATCCAGTGTCTTTGCTTTTGTATTTGTCCCCCGCGCCATCCCATGGCGCCACTTCAAGACGCCTGCGGGCGAGGCTGCGCCCCGGTCCCGAAATCTAGTTGGGGGCGAGGACTGTCTGAGCGAAGCGCTTGTCCTGAGCAACGCGAAGGAACTCTCAATCAAAAACCGAGCGCTTGGAAAAGCAGATTCCTCGCTATGCTCGGAATGACAACGGAGCGGCACCCGAAGTGCCGCGCCCGGGCGCCCATGGTTTTGGATCCTTTTGCCGAAACAAAAGGATCTCGCCGTGCGGGGGCGAAACCCCGCAAAACCCTCCCCTTAGTATGAACCGCAAGCGTGATTCAGAAACTGGCCGAGCCGGTCCAGGACCGGCAGGGGAATTTCATGCCCCCCTCGGAATTCATGCCAAGTCACGGGGAGCCCATGTTGGATCAGGGAGTCCTTGAGTTGGATAGCGGTGTCGTGAGGAAGTAAGGGGTCGTCCGTTCCATGACTCTGAAACACGGGGAGCCCTTTTCGGCCGGGCCATCGTTCCTCCCATTCGGGTTTCGCAATAATGCTTCCCGACAGGATGATGAGCCCGGCAAATGGGCGGGAGCTTCGAAGCACCGTATCGCAGGCCAACATGGCGCCTTGAGAGAACCCGCCGAGAAAAACCCGATCCGGGGGAAGGCCCTCATGCCGGTCAAGGTCGTCCAGCATGGCGAGCACGCGCTCGCGGGCCGCCGCCAGCCCGTCGGGCACCGCGTCGAGATCACGTCCACGCCCCTCAGCCATCTGACGCGCGATCCGGTCCATGTCGAGCATCCACCAGGCTCGTCCATCGTAAGGGCCGTCGTCCAGCTTCAGGGGCGCAACGGGGAACACGAACCGCACCGCATCCGGGACCCGTAACATCCTCCACAGGGAGACCAGATCGTCACCGGGTGCTCCGAATCCGTGCAGGAGAATGACCACGGGTCCATTCCCGCCGCCTTCGCGGTCCGGTCCTCCCGCGATGTGGACCTCAAGCCCCCCGTACGTATGCACTCGCATCGGAATCGATTCTTGGGCAATCCAAAAGGCCGGGCTTAATGGCCCATCTTTGGCGCGCCGGCATTGACGCCTTCGGTCACGAGCGAGATGCGCAGCACTTGTTGGCAGTGCGTACAGGTGACCCGCAGGGTGTCCTTGTCTGAATAGACAATATCCTGTTCTTTGGCCCAGAACAGTTTTGCACATTTCGGACATTTTCTGACGAGCATCGGCATGATGGTGTTCCCGGCTGATAGGGTATTGACAAACCCTCGAGCATTGACGGGTGTTCGGCCGCCTCTTGGCAATGACGAGCAATTTAGTGTAATACAAATGGGCTGCCCTTCTCTACATGATTACCTATGCCGACCATAAGGATTTTGACCCCGCCGCCTTGTTACCCCTGTTCGAGCAATCGCCCTGGGCTCGTGGAAGGACCGTAGCCGAGACGACATCCATGGTCCGGCAGACCGACCTGTTCATCACGGCGTGGGACGACCGCCGGGTAATCGGGTGCGGGCGGGTCCTGACCGATTACGTGTATCGCGCCTCCATCTGGGACGTCATTGTGGATTCGGCGTACCAGGGACAGGACGTAGGGACGGAAATCATTCACCGGATCCTGAACCATCCGGCCCTCCAACGCGTCGAACTCTTCTGGCTCTGTACTCGCGGCAAGGAAACGTTCTACGAAACTCTCGGCTTCAGCGCCAAGGAACAGACCGGCATGGTCTGGGATCGACGAACACGCTCCTTCGCCCGCCGCGACGAAACCACCTGAAGCACGTTTCCTGCTGTGTCTCCTGTGTTGGGCATACCGTCCCGACTCGCAGGCAGCCGTGCCTGCTACCCGCCGAACCCATGGATCCCGGAGGGTTCGAGATAGCGAAGCATATAGGCGAGGCCGATTCCCGCGAAGAAGGAGAGGGTGAGCTTGGTGCGATCATGACTGTGGAAATGAACTTCCGGGAGCAGGTCGCTCAGGGCAATACACAGTAACGCGCCGGCCGCAAACGCCAGCGCGGAACCAACCACGTAATCCTCCCACTGGCCAACCAGTCCCACGCCCCAGAACGTCAAAAACGCCGCCGCCGGGCAGATCAGGGAAAAGACGATATTGGCCAACATGCGCAGGCGCTCACTGAACCCCGCGGCCCGCATCGTGCCGATAATGGAGAGTGCATCGAGGGGCTTGTGGAACAAAATCGCCAGGAACACACTGAGGCTCAACGCCCCGATCGTGCCGTCGGACGCGCCGGCCCGGACGCTGGTCCCCAACGTCAGCCCTTCCGTCACGGTGTGCAGTCCCAGGCCCAGAGCGATCCCGCCCCAACTCATCGGATGCACCATGGCATTGCCCTGGTGGTGATCATCGTGAGTCTCGTCGTCTTCATGGCTGAAGTCATGCTGGTGAAAGGAGAAGACGCGCAACAACACCACCATCAGGATGATACCCACCATCATCCACCCCATGGCCGTTTCGATGGCGTGTTCGCCGGGAATCTCCGTCATCCCGTGGGGGAGGAGATAATACAGGGAGACGCACAGAATCACGCCCGCCACAAAACTCGTCACCATCTGGGTGCGGGTGTGCGTCATCCGGAAGACGGACGGCAGCCATCCCCCGAACAGCGACATGGCGATGATGGCGACGGAGTACCCCGTCAGCAGCAGCAGAGAATCAGCATGTTCCATGATGGCTCACACGTTCAGTCGACCGGACGCCCATGGGCGAGTAGATAGTCGACGTGGTGATCTTCGGTGCATCCTTTCTGCGAGGTTTCCAACTGAAGCGTAATGTGGCCGATCCCGAACTCATGGGAGGCAATCTCCCGCAGGCGGCGGCGCAAGGCGTCGAGGTCGCCCTGATAATCGGGATTGATGAGCACGTGCGCGGTCAGCGCTTCATAATGCGGCGCGATGGTCCAGACGTGGAAATCGTGGATCAGGGACACGCCTTCCACCTCTTTCATCCTGCTGCACAGGCGATACACGTCAAGATGTTCGGGGGTACCCTCGATCAGCACGTGGACCACCTTGGCCAGCAGACGCCAGGTACTGGCGAGGATCAGGATGCCGATCCCCACGCTGATAATGGGATCGGCCAGTATCCACCCGAAGGCCCAGATGAGGGTGCCTGAAATGACGACGCCGACGGACCCCAACAGGTCGGCCATGACGTGCCGAAAGGCGCCCTCGACGTTGACGCTATGCCCGGCGGAACCGTGAAGGATCCAGGCCGCCCCGATATTGACGAACAGACCGATCACGCCGACGGTCAGCATCAGCCCGCCTTGCACCTCGGGCACGTCCATGAAGCGGTGGTACGCTTCGAACCACACCCATCCGGTGATCAGCCAGAGCGCGAACACATTCAGCAAGGCGGCCAGGATCTCAAGACGATGATAGCCGAAGGTGCGTTCCGCTGAAGCGCGCCGAGTGGCGAACTGCATGGCGACCAGCGCAAGGGCGATGGAGGCCGCATCGGTCAGCATGTGTCCCGCGTCGGCAAGCAACGCCAGACTGCCGGACAGAATGCCGCCGATGACCTCGACGAACATAAACCCGGCAATCAGGACAAAAGCGGAGACCAAACTGCGCTTGCCCGCCCCCCGCAACCCACGGGAACGATCCCCCCCGCCGTGATCATGCTGTTGGCTATCGCCACGAAGACTGTCGTCGTTGGAATTCACATCCAAGAAAACACATCCTTGAACAAACCATAAATCAGAACATGTCCCCGACTCCCCAAAGAAATCCCCGATCAGAGCAAGGACAGCCCCCGGCCCTCGGAATGGTTGCTGAAAAAGGATTGTACCGGAGAATGCAGGCAAAAGGAATGGCAGCCCCGGAAGAACCCCAGCACAGCCCCGTCTTTCCTCTCCGTCATTCCCGCTTCTCCCCCTCCGTCATTCCCGCTTCTCCCCCTCTGTCATCCCCGTTTTTCCCCCTCTGTCATCCTCGCCCTCCTCCCTCTGTCATCCTCGTTTTTCCCCCTCTGTCATCCTCGACGTTAGTAATCGAGGATCCAGAGTCGTTGCAGTTAGTAGTCGTAGTGGCCGCATCTCATGCGGCCTTCCCCCTTCGTCTCTGGTAGTTGTAGCGCGCCATCCCATGGCGCCATATCCAGGGCGCCTGCGGGCGAGGCTGCGCCCCGGTCCCGAAGCTGATGTATGGAGGCGAGGACTGTCTGAGCGAAGCGAGTTCCGCAGCCCAAACCTGCGGGACCGGGGCAAAGGCCCCCGAAGGGCCACGCCTGGGCGCCCATGGTTTTGGGTCCTTTTGCCGAAACAAAAGGACCGCGTCGCGCGGGGCCGCAACCCCGCAAGAATCTGCTTTTCCCCCTCTGTCATCCTCGACGCTTGTCCCCGACGCCTGTCCCCGACCTGATCGGGGATCCAATCAAGGAATGGATCCAGTCAAGGAAAGGATCCAGTGTCGTCATAGGGCCATAAACGTCCATTTATAGCCCCGTAAACGTAGCGAAAATGTCCATTAACTTGCAGCAGGTCGCCCTTTCTCTGGCATTCTGACAACGAATAAGAGAACATAGGCAGGCATGACACGAATGAACACGAAACTGGCGTCTGCGGTTGAAACATCTCTCGACGCCCTGTGCGCTGTGCTCCTACTGAAGCTTGTTTTGACAAAATAAGAATGACGGAATTGAAAAGCATTGGGATGGCCTGCTCTGATGGCTAAGCATAAACGCATAAAGGGTGGGCGCAAGAGTCGCGCTATCACTGAGCTACGTCACGATGAAGCGTGAGCTTTTTTTATCAAGCAAGAAAGCTACTGCAATTTGGATCTGCCTTCGAAATTCAGAAAAGCCCTGGAGCAGGAGGCCAAGGAACTGACAAGCATTGGAAATAGTCTCCAAATACGCCATTCCGAGACAAACCAGGAACGCCTCACCAGGAGCGAGCATGTCGATTATCTCTTCCATCGACTGTTTGCGCTTATTCACGTGATTCTTCGAACGAAGGACCATTCTTGATGGAATGGAACCCATATTCATTTGCCGTTCATACGCTTCCGGGTACCCCTTCCGGTGTGGGCTGCCAAGCAGTCTGGAGAATCTGAAACGTGACCAAACCGGCCCCCGACGAGCCGAAGATCTACCACATCGTCCATATAGACCGGCTCGCCTCCATCGTGGCAGACGACTGTCTCTGGTGCGACGCAAAGATGGCAACGCGCTCACCAAGCGGCACGCCGATCGGCATGAACAGCATCAAAGAGCGGCGTCTCACGAATGCCCTGCATAGCCATCCAGACGTGTGCGTGGGCGATTGCGTGCCGTTCTATTTCTGCCCGCGCTCCGTCATGCTCTACGTCATCTACAAGGCAAACCATCCCGAATTGGACTATCGAGATGGACAAGACCCGATTGTGCATCTGGAAGCAGACTTGCAGCAGACTGTGGCGTGGGCCGAACGAAACAAGTGGCGCTGGGCATTTACGACCTCAAATGCCGGCTCGCTGTTCTTTGACGATTATTCCGACCTCGCCGACCTGGACAAGGTCGACTGGGACGCCGTGCATGCCAAAGACTGGCAAGGCTGTAAGGATGGCAAGCAGGCGGAATTCATGCTTGAGGCCGCATTCCCGTGGGAGATGGTGTCGCGAGTCGGTGTTAATTCAAAAGAGATTTATGCTAAAGTGTTGCGTGCGTTGCATGGCGCGCGCCATCGCCCATCCGTTGAAGTCATGCCGGACTGGTATTACTGATCTCGGGAAAGGTGCCCGACAATGATCGAATACAAGACTGGCGATATTCTTGCCGAAGAAGCCGAAGCCCTGGTCAATAGCGTCAACTGCGTGGGTGTCATGGGGCGCGGCGTCGCGCTTCAATTTAAAAAAGCCTTCCCCGGGAACTTCAACGCCTACGTTGCCCGCTGTGAACGCAATGAGATGCAACCTGGGCATGTGTTCGTGTACGAGACGGGCGAAACGGTTTTTCCACGCTACATCATCAACTTCCCGACCAAGCGGCATTGGCGCGGCAAGAGTCGCCTCGAGGACATTGAATCCGGTTTGGCATCATTGACAAAGGAGATCCGTTCGTACGGCATCCATTCGATTGCCATCCCGCCGCTCGGAAGCGGGCTGGGTGGCTTGCACTGGCCGGAGGTGCGTGCCCGTTTAGAGACAGCTCTGAAGGAATACGAAGACGTCAAGGTGGTGATATTCGAGCCGGGCGGTGGACCGGTGGACGAACGAGCCAACCGTTCAAGTACCGTTCCGAAAATAACGGCAGCGCGCGCGGCGCTGATCGGGCTGATGGATCGCTATCTTTTGGGCCTGCTGGACCCGTTCGTGACGCTACTGGAAGTCCACAAGCTCATGTATTTCATGCAGGAGGCTGGCGAGCGGTTACAGCTCAAATATCAAAAGGCACCGTATGGACCGTATGCCGAGAATCTGCGGCACGTTCTGCACACAATTGAAGGCCATTTCATCTCCGGTTACGCCGACGGCGGTGATGCGCCTGACAAGCAATTGGAACTGGTGCCGGGTGCCGTTGAAGACGCGAACACCTTTCTCGCAAGCCACCCGGAAACGCACCAACGTTTCAATCAAGTCGTTGAGCTCATCGAAGGGTTCGAGTCTTCATTCGGCCTGGAACTGCTGTCCACGGTCCACTGGCTCACCAGCAAAGAACAAGCCAAAACCCTGGATGACGTCGTGCAACGCACCTACGCCTGGAATGACCGGAAGAAGCAATTTTCCCAGCGTCAAATTGCGCTTGCAGTCGATGTACTGTCACAGAAGAAGTGGATCGACCCCCTGCACACCTGAGTCAGGCGTGACCACAACCGGTGAATAAGGCCTTGAAAGCCTTACCGCGCCTTTTCTTCTAACCTTCCTGCTTTTCCGCTTCTGTCCTCCCCGACCTGATCGGGGATCCAGGCCCCTGCTTTTGTTTTCAGTCGTAGGCTTCTCCCCCTATCCTCCTTCAGTCGTAGTGGCGGCATCTAATGCCGCCTTCTTCCGGTCCCCCGCAGACGCCCCCACGCCCCGCCCTAAAGCCGATATGGAGGCGAGGACTGTCTGAGCGAAGCGAGTTCCGCAGCCCAAACCTTTCGGGACCGGGGCAAAGGCACCCGAAGGGCCACGCCCGGGCGCCCATGGTTTTGGGTCTTTTAGCCGAAACAAAAGGATCTCGTCGTGCGGGGCCGAACCCCCGCAAGCACTTCTCCTCCTTCTGTCATCCCCGACCCGATCGGGGATCCAGCGCCTGTGTCTGAGTCTTTGAAGGGGGTAAATAGACCTAACACCGCAAGCCCGGCCCGGCCCGGCGCGTCACCAGACGCGCAGGAGAAAAAGAGAACGACGGGTTGTGTGCCCCCGTCATGTGTTGACCAAAAAGTCCGGTTTGAGTTGGACTAACCGTTCCGTTTCATACGTATTGACAAGTACGATTTAATTATTATAATAGAAAGCCCATGTCACAACAATCTCATTCAATTCGCAGGAGAGTTTCAATGCATTACCGTGTGTATTTGGACGAACAACAGGAATGGCGCTGGGCCTTTCGGACGAGTACGCACAAAACCATTGCCGTCTCGAAACGGGGCTATCCGCACAAGCGGGAATGCCTGCTATCGATTCTATTGGTGAAGAACTGGACGAATGCCCCGATCTATGAAGGTGAAGAATGTCTACCACAAGAAGGAGGATCGAGCTAATCAATCACCAGCACCCAGCGTGCGTTCCGAGATCGTCCAGCCAGACTGCGTAATGGGGCGGCGGCGAGCACCGCCGCCTCCCCTACAACGCGCTCCATTCCATTCAAAAAAGAAAAAGCTTCCCCCTCTCTCTCTCATCCCCGACCCATCGGGGATCCAGGGCCTTGCTTGTGTTTTCAGTCGTAGTGGCCGCATCTCATGCGGCCTTCCCCCTTCGTCTTGAGTAGTTGTAGCGCGCCATCACATGGCGCCACCTCAGGGCGCCTCCAGGCGAGGCAGCGCCCCGGTCCCGAATCTGATATGGAGGCGAGGACTGTCAGAGCAAAGCGAGTTCCGCAGCCCAAACCATCGGGACCGGGGCAAAGGCACCCGAAGGGCCACGCCCGGGCGCCCATGGTTTTGGGTCCTTTAGCCGAAACAAAAGGACCGCGTCGTGCGGGGGGGCCGCAACCCCGCAAATATAAGCCCGTAAATGTCCCTTTATAGGCCCATAAACGCCTCTTTATCGCGCGCCCATCCCAACCACTTCTCCACAACCACCACAGCGTATATAATTTACCCAATCCATCACTCTCGCCCCGGACCCTAAATTGAAGAAAGGGTCACAGTTGCAAGAGTGGGAACATTGTCGAATGAACCCCTTCACCGCATCCGCCGTCGAATCCCCCGCGCTGCTGCGGAATCCGTTGTCAGGCAGTTTGCTGTTGCGGGATTGATGCAAAAGCGTCTTGGTGTCTGGCATATGCGTAGTTGAGGTACATTATGAATTTCGAATCTGATCTGGCACACATTATTAAGCGGCAGTTCGATGAACACAATATCGTCTATAAAGCTGCCTTGGATGTCCGTAGTCTTACAGCACGCTATCTGGAAATGCTGAATAGAAGAATCGTTCCGATTCCCCGAAAGGTTCATTTTTCTGAAGAAATACACGATTCTCTAGGCGCGCTCAGGCGCAAAGCCGATATGGAACAACGAAAGGCGGCGGCAGACGCTTGGGGAGCGGTTTTTCTTATTCGTCATCTTCTCGTAGAAGGCAAAAATGTTAATTGCTTTTTGAGCACGAGAATTGTTCACGCGGCGGGTAGGATGAGTAAAGATGGTCTTCTATGGGATTTCGGCATGCACCACTTTCATCTCAACAGGCAACCTCATAAGAAGGAAAACTTTAGCCAAAGAGGATTTCTCAATCGATCGGCTGATGTTCTTTTTACGATTATAACTCAGGAGCACGCATATTTTGTGGATATCAGGCCGCACCCAAACCGGCAGAATCTTGGATGGGTTCGGCAAGACCTGCTGAACATCGTGCATTCGAATTGGCCGGAATTGATTGAATCCAACATGCTTCGAGGGGTGAAGGGAACTGTATTGACGGACGAAGATAAACAGGAACTGAGACGGAAAAACACAAATCACGCCGCGTACCTTGGGGGTAATGCTGTCGCCCCGCTCGGTGGCGGAACGATGGCGGATGGTTCGAGTCTTTTGTGTAGGGTGTGGGCACTGAAGCTCTTGCATGCGATAAAGGACCATCAATGTTACTTCGATAGTCAGCCTGCAGAATTGCGATCCGGATTGGAGGCCAAAGGGATAGAACTGGACGGCAGAATGGAATTTGAGCTTGTCTTAGCGGACAGCGTGACCCCATCGGCTGAAGTTACTGCTTCTTTGACCGAAGATAAATGTTTAAGCAGGGATCTCTATCAAATGGGCTTCGTCGTGGTGGAAGCTACCACGAGAGCGCCTATCGCCGTTTCGCTTGAAGGCCAGCCTTGCCGACCTTAACGGATTGAACATGGCGCGGTACATAGTCATGGCACTCAAACCATGCAAAGAGCCCACTTTCCCCCAACCACCACGGCAAGCTATAATACACCACTTCCTTACTTTCGACTTGGACCTAAATTGGGGGGGCGATCAGGGGAAAACGGTTGTCATATCGGGAATTGATGGCGTGATACTAAGCGAATTGTCGGTTATGGCGTGAAAAGAATTAATTTCTAGCAAATGTCTAACATATCGGCGGACTGACAAAAAATCATTAAATTCAAGCTGAAGGTTGTCGAGTTGCCCTCGGTGCACTATATATAGAGTATCGAGTCGGATTCGATACGCCATATATGGTGTATAGGCAATTAAGTTTATATGCTATGGATGATAGTGACCCACTCTTAGAGGTCATGTCGCCACGCGACATGTGGGCGCGTATAAGCCAACATGAGTTGTCCAGATATTCAGAAGATAGACGCGTTGAATTCAAATCCTCTGGTACCCACCTCGCCGATTTAGCAAAATACTACTCTATGTTTTCAAACACCTCACCAGAAGGAGGGGTGATCTTGATCGGTATAAGTGATAATGGTGTACCGGAAGGATGTAAATCGTTATCGGTGGATCAGTTGAATAAGATAGAGAAATTGCACTTAACGTTTTGCCCCGACGCAAGACCGGAACACCGCCGCGTAGAACTGAAAATCGGTGGCTCTTCAGATTTTTTTCTTGCCATCTATGTTCCATGCAGCAACAGACTAACTGAGACAAATAAAAAAGAAGCCTTTATTCGGTATGGTGACAGTATCCATAAGATGTCCGATGAGGAAAAGCGCGAGTACCGCCAGTCAAGGAATGAAATAGCGTTTGAACTCGAAACTTGTGGGCTCAAGTGGCCCGATGATTTTGATGCTGGAATAATTTCTGACCTTTGCGAACGTTTTTTAGATCGTGAAGATATTTCAGACCGATCACAGGCGGAAATTCTTGAGATAAAACACCTTGGGCAGATCAACAAAGGTAACTTTTATCCCAATAAGGCACTTGCAATATTGGCAGCAAAAGATCCGCGCTCTTTGATACCTGGGTGTAGAATAAGGCTGCAAAGATTTGAGGGAATGATCGAGGGCGAAGGCCAGTCTTACAATCCGGTCGTTGATCGCTTTATAGAGGGCAATGCAGTTCAACTTATTGAACGCACAGCCTCAATGCTGGACAATTTAATTTACGACTTCACGTGGTTTGGTGAAGATGGGAAATTCATCACAACAAAAGAATATCCTAAAGCGGCTTGGTTTGAGGCCCTGGTAAATGCAGTTGCTCATCGCTCTTACATTTTTTCCGGGGCTGACATTTCAATCAAACTATTCAAAGATCGAATGGTAATTGAAAGTCCTGGTGGTTTTTGCCCGCCTGTATCTCCAAGTAACATTTACGACGTTCGTGCCAGCAGGAATCCGTTCCTCATGGACAGCATGTATCTCTTGGACTACGTAAAAATGGCGCGCGAAGGCACTCGCAGAATGGCGGCGAGCATGCAAGAGTACGGGCTTCCTAAGCCAGAATTTATACAGGAGGCGGTGCATGGATTGTTGGTGCGAGTGGTGCTGAGAAATGACAGCGCGTATAGACGGCGTGCTGGAGCCACAGAAGTTATTGACGCATTTGGCGAAGAGTTATGGAGAACTTTTGATGATGATGAACAAAAAATAGCGGAAATTGCAGTAAGAAATGAAGAAATCAACGTCTCCGCTGCGCAAAGAGCCACTGGACGCACTTGGCATACAGCCAAGAAGCTATTAACCAAGATGGTAAAAAAGGGGGCTCTTATACACATCCATAACCAATCTGACAGAGATTCACGTGCCTACTTTATACCGAGGATACAAGAAAAAAATAAACCTCAACGAGCATGTTTCTAAGAACTGACTAGCCAACAGGACTTCGTTTTTCAGTAAAATAGGTCAATGTAAGTATATAATTTCCTTTCATATACTCCCCCCGTACAAAAAGTCCGCACACGTCTCCCCCGGTCGTAAAACCGAGCCAGCTCGCGCGAAATCACCCCGTCAACGCCCAGTAAACACCCAATAAACACCCATTCATAAGGGGCCGCCCCGCAGTCATTCCGAGCACCGCGAGGAATCCCGTCCTTGTCTTTTGTAGTTATCCCCCCGCGATCCCATAGCGCCACCTCAAGGCGCCTCCAGGCGAGGCTGCGCCCCAGTCCCGAAGCCTAGTTGGGGGCGAGGACTGTCTGAGCGCAGCGAGTTCCGCAGCCCAAACCATCGGGACCGGGGCAAAGGCACCCAAAGGGCCACGCCCGGGCGCCCATGGTTTTGGGTCCTTTTGCCGAAACAAAAGGACCGCGTCGTGCGGGGCCGCAACCCCGCGAATATAAGCCCATAAATGCCCGTTTACGGGTTCATAAACGGCCATTGCTCCGGTATTGCTGTATAGGTTCAGAAACATATGGCACTCCTTGACCCAGGAGGAGTCACCATGCACATCCACCATCTCGGCTACCGGATCCGGGGGTTCTATCGAGTAGCCAATCTGGGCTATCGTTGGGACATGATACCCAACGAAGCTCACCACCGACTCAAGATTCTGACGTTCTGGGCCACCCATGGCCCGGCGGCGACCCAGGATGCCTATGCGGTCAGCCGCCGGACGCTCGCGCGCTGGAAACACACGTTAACCCAGGCCGGCGGTCAGCCCGCCGCCTTGGCCGCCCGCTCCCGTGCCCCCCACCGACGGCGCCAGCCCCACAGCCCGCCCGCACTGAACCAGGAGATCCGGCGTCTGCGCACCACCTTCCCTAACCTCGGGAAGGCCAAACTCCACGTCCTGCTGGCCCCGTGGTGTGAGGCCCACGGCCTCGCCCTGCCCAGTGTCTCCACCATTGGGCGCCTGATCGCCCGTGCGCCCGACAAGATGCGGCACGCCCCCGTCCGCTTGACGGCGCGGGGCCAGCCTAAACCCGTCGTGCGGCCGCGCAAAGCGCGGAAACCCCGCGGCCACTCCGCCCCGCCCCTCGAGGTGTTCGCCTGTGATACCGTCGTCCGGCTCCAGGCGGGCCTCCGCCGCTACTTGTTCCCCTTTCTCGATCCCCACTCGCGCTTCGCGGTCGCCGTGGCCACGCCCCCCGCGTCCAGCCGCCAGGCGACCCGCGCGCTGGAGGCCTTGTGCCAGGTGCTGCCACGCCCCCCGCGGGTCGTGCTCTCCGACAACGGCTCGGAATTCCTGGGCCACTTCCAGCAGCGGTTGGAGGCGCGCGGCATCACGCACTGGTGGACCTATCCCCGTTCCCCGAAAATGAATGCCCATGTAGAACGGTTCAACCGGACCATTCAGGAACAGTTCGTGGACTATCATGAGGACTTGCTGTTCGACGACGTGGCCCTGTTCAACCAACAATTGGCCGACTGGTTGATCGCGTATAACACCGTCTTACCCCACCATAGCCTTGGCCGCCAATCTCCGGTACAATTCCTCCTTCACCATCAACCCGAGTGCCAAATGTGGTGGACCCATACAATTGCTACCATTCACCCCCCAACTGCGGTATGATTTGCTGCGCAGACGGTGTGTGCCTCAACCTGTACCACGGGCTCTTCAAGGAAAATTCGGTCAGTCGGTTAAAAAACGCCATTCATGAAATGCCTTGGGTTAATGTCGGGGACCTCCATGGATGGCGTGGATTGTGCCATCGTCGACGTCAGACCCGGCCGCTTTACCTTACGCATCAGGCTGCTCGCCCACCGCACCCGGCCGTACCCGCCGGCGTTGCGCGAGCAAATCCTCTCGCTGCTCCACACCGGCACGGTGGAAGCCGTGTGCCGGCTTCACGTGGCCGTGGGGGAGATGTTCGCCCGCGTGGCCAACCAGACCATCAGGCAGGCGAAGCTGTCGGCCAAGGACGTCGCCGTCATCGGCTCGCATGGACAAACCGTGTGGCACAGCCCCGGGAAGGTGTCGATGCCCGGGGTCGGATCGATCCGGTCCTCGCTGCAGATCGGCGACCCGTCGGTCATCGCCGAGCGCACGGGTATCATGACGGTCGCCGATTTTCGTGCCCGGGATCTGGCGGCAGGCGGAGAAGGGGCGCCGTTGACGCCGTACGTCCATCATCATATGTTTCAGTCCCGGAACACGTCGCGGCTGATCGTCAATCTCGGCGGGATTGCCAACGTGACCTGGTTGCCGCGTGGCGGCGATGTGCAGAACGTGGTCGCGTTTGACGTGGGCCCCTGCAACCTGCTGTTGGATGGGTTGATGGCGCATGCCACGCACGGACAACAATCGATCGATCGGAACGGGGCCCTGGCCTCTCGCGGGCGCGAGCAGGACGTGCTCGTCAAAGAACTCCTGAAGCATGCGTTCTTTACCCGGCGGCCCCCGAAATCCACGGGGCGTGAAGAATTCGGTGAACGCTACATCCGGCGCGTTTGGCAGGTCGCCACGCGACACAACCTGTCGTTGGAAGATACGCTGGCGTCGAGTTGCGCAAGTATCGCGCGAACGATTCGCCAGTCCGGGCAATGGGTCACCCAGGCGGCTGACGAGGTGATTGCCGGGGGCGGCGGCGTGCGGAATCGAGCGCTCCTGGGAGCCCTGAAACGGGAATTCGGGCCGGGTCGCGTCATGTCCATGGACCAGGCCGGTGTCAATAGCAAGGCGTTGGAAGCCATGGCCTTTGCGGTGCTGGCCTATGAGACCATCAGGGGCGTACCGGCCAACCTGCCTTGGGTCACCGGCGCCACGTCGCCGGTCGTGCTGGGCACGGTGACCCCGGGGCGCAAGCCATTCGTACTCACCAAATAGCGCGTTCGGAGAGATCATGGATTTTTTCGATGGACTTCTTGAGAGACTGCTGGAATGGCTTCCCCTAGCCTCTCACCCCCCGCTCTCCCAGATCCTCGTGGTGGGGCTGATTATCGTGGCAGGGCTCGTGATCGTCGTGTTGCTGCGACCACGGCGACCCAAAGGCGTGCCTGCTCGCGACGTGCGGATCGACGGGATTGAAGAGCGGGTCGCGGTGAAGGCCCAACCACTCATGAACGGCTCGGAGGTCTGGATATTCAACCTCCTGCTCCTGGCTGTTCGCGACCACTTTTTATTGCTGTCGAAAATTCCCTTAAAGAGCCTTGTGCACCTGCGCGTCGATGACGATGCTTCCAAACGTGTGTTGGCGCAGACCCTTCGAAACGTGACGGTTGATTTTGTCGCGGTCCATCCGGGGACCAAATTGCCCGTCAAAGCCATTTTTGTCAGAAAGCCGGAACACGAGGCCATGGCTTCGCGCTCGCAGGAACGATTGGTGGAGGCCTTGTTTCATAAGGCCGGGATCGAAGTGATCCGGCTCGATCAGGAAGTCCGGTATAGCGTGGAACGATTGACGAATCTGTTGGGGCTCGAAGAAGACACGTGAAGCGGAAAGGTCCCTACGTCTATTCGGTCATCACCGGCAACACGGCGCGCAGGGCCTCGTGGGCCAGGAGATGCGCCTCACCGCTCAGGACGGCAGGGTCGCTGAACGGAACAAATCGCGCCAGCTTGAAAAAAGGCCGGTGGGCTAACACGGCCGCCACTTCGGAAGCACGCCCCTGGGTCAGGTCCAGCGTGTAGCCGGAGCCCTGTTTCCACTCCCACAATGAATGGCTGAGACAGAGGCGGATATCGCGGTCCGCGACGGAAGAAAAGCGGTTGATGAGGTTTTCCTTATAACGCCGGAGATGACCGCCTTCCAGAATCAGGGCAAAGACCATGTGGTGCCCCCACCAGACGAGTGAACGAAAGGAAAATTTGACGTTTTTGGTAAAAAACCTGGGGTAATCCAGGTATTGATACGGGAAATCTTCCAGGTGTTCGCCCTTGACGAATTGGCTGGCGTCCGGGTCGAAGGCGTCCGGAACCAGCAGGTGATGGGCCTTGAGTTCACGTTCAAAGGATTCATGGATCTGCTTCAGCAGGTCACGGATTTTGGGGGAGACGTGGGCCTTGCCTGAAAAAAACTCGGTATCGGAAAGCAGGGAAATTTCTTTGGAGGTGAAATTCATGAGTCACAATGGGGCGAGGAGGAAACACGGGCATACTGGCATGGTCAGCAAAACGGCTGCAAGCGCGGGAGTCGGCTTATGAAAGTGGCGACGTTTAACGTGAATTCGCTCCGGAAGCGGTTACCCGTGGTGAAACGGTGGTTGAAAACCCATGCCCCGGACGTGCTGTGTCTCCAGGAAACGAAGGTGCAGGATTCGGAGTTCCCTGCACAAGCCTTTGCCGCCACCGGTTATCACGTGCGGTTTTGCGGGATGAAAGGGTACAACGGGGTGGCCCTCTTCACCCGGCGCGAGCCTGAGTGGGTTTCGTATGGGTTGAGCAAAGGCCAAGACGGGGACGGGCCGCGTCTGCTTCATGCCGTGGTCGACGGCATTTCCATCGTCAACACGTATATCCCGCAGGGCTTCAGGATCGACCATCCCAAGTATCGCTACAAATTGGATTGGTTCAAACGGCTACGCCGGTATTTTATCCGGCACCTGTCTCCCGATAAGCCCGCGATCTGGTGCGGGGACATGAACGTGGCCCCGGAACCGGTTGACGTGCACCACCCGGAAAAACACTTCACCCACGTCTGTTTTCATTATGAGGCCCGGAGCGCCTACCGGCACGTTGTCGAGTGGGGGTTCGAAGATCTGTTCCGGCGTCTCTACCCGGACCGGCAACAGTTTACGTTTTGGGATTACCGGCAACCCGATGCCCTCAAAGCCAATCGGGGCTGGCGCGTGGACCACATCCTCGCAACCGGATCATTGGCTAGGCGTTGCACGGCCGTCGAGGTTGATATCAGGCCCAGGAAAGGAAAAACTCCGTCGGACCATACCGTGCTCTGGGCGGAATTTTCCGTGTAGGAACGTGGCGGTCCGATTGAATCAGGAACGTCGCAGGAGCGGTTTTTTACGTGCGGCTACTTGCGGGGTCGTCGCTTCTTCGTGGCGTGGGGAATGTTCTCAAGCGGGATGAACACCGCGAGGGCCACCACGGTGCTCCACACCCCGGGTTTCCCGATAGCCGACTGGGTGATGTTCTGCGTCCGAACGATCTCCCCCCCCATCTTAAAGACCTGTTCCCGTTCCGTCCATGCCACGTCCGGATCAAAGTCGATCCCTAACGTCGTGGCCAGCATTTGGGCCGCAAGGTCTTCCGTGTAGTCGCCGGCTTCTTCGTCGGTTTCCCCATACGCGTGATGTTCGGAAAGATAGCCATAGGTTTTATGCCGGCCTTGGGGGATCGCCACGCCAATCGATGCGGAGATCAACCGGTTGCGTTCGTTGGTTTCACTCCTGGCCATGACGCAGTAGGTGATCTCACCGGGATTCAACAGGTTTTCACCGCGCTTCCGTGGGATAATTTTGCAATTGGGCGGCAGGATGGACGACACGCTGACCAGATTGCAGTAGGCCACACCGGCGCTTCGCAAGGCTTCTTCAAACGAGGCCAGTTTTTCTCGATGGACGCCGACCCCTCGGGTCAGAAACATATGAGTAGGAACCATGTCTCCTCCCGGTCCTCAAGGCAGGGCGTGCCGTCGGGCAATAGCGGCACTCAAGGGTTGCCATACCGTGTGGATTGTCAAAATCCTCTCCATCGATTTTTGGCGTCTTCCGGCTAGCTGCTCTCTTCGTCACACGTGTGGACGGATCAAACGAGCGCTATAGTGACAAATCTTTGCCGGAAACCGCAAGACGGGTTTGTCAATTCCATGCCGGATCCTCTGACTCCCTCTCCCCACTGTGGGAGAGGGTTGGGGTGAGGGGGCCTGTCCACGGCACTGTAGGGTCGCACCCTTCGTTTCCCCTCCTTTGTAAGGAGGGGTGAGGGGAGGTAGAGGCTGTGGCCAGGACGGCGAACCCCCGTGCTCCATGGACGATTGGCTCTACCCCACCTACCCTCCCCTTACAAAGGGGAGGAACAAGACGGCCTGCTTTTCTGGTTTCCTGATCAGCCTCTTATACCGGCAACGAATGAGTGAACACAGACAATCCTGAGCAACGCCTGAAAAGGGATACGGGTTATTGAGACAGGTGCAAGACCAACAGCTTTTGGTCCGAGAGTTCCTGGATCGCGTATTTGACGCCTTCACGTCCCAACCCGGAATCTTTCATCCCGCCATACGGCATGTGGTCGGCCCGAAACGTCGGGATTTCATTGGCCAGCACCGTGCCGACGTCAAGGGCATGGTAGGCACGGAAAATCGAATCGACGTTACGGGTAAAAATACCGGCCTGGAGCCCATAGGGGGAGTCATTCACCATGTCGAAGGCCTGGTCGAGATGCTGATACCTGGAGAGGGTGATGACCGGGCCAAAGACTTCTTCGCAGGAAATTTTCATGCGTGGGTCGACGTCGGTCAGGACCGTGGGGTGCATCAAAGACCGGTGGCGCGTCCCTCCGGTCCTGATCCGGGCGCCTTGCCGGACGGCTTCCTCAATCCAGGTCTCCACCCTGATGGCCGCGCGTTCGTCAATCAAAGGACCGATGACCGTGGAATCGTCGGCAGGGTTCCCGGCCGGCAGGGATTCGACGAGAGGGAGTACCCGGTCGAGGAAGGTGTCATAGACCTCGTCGTGGAGATAAATGCGCTGGACGGAGATACAGGTCTGTCCGGAATACGAAAATCCGCCCGTGACGCAACGTTGGGCGGCCTGGTGAAGGTCGGCATCGGGTTCAACGATGACCGCGGCATTGCCTCCCAACTCGAGCAGGACACGTTTTTTCCCCGCTTTGTCTTTTAAGCTCCAGCCGACGGCGGCGCTGCCCGTAAAACTCAAGGCTTGAATTCTTGGATCGCGGACCATGGATTCCGCCAGGGCGTTTTCGCACGGCAGGATGCTCAAGGTTCCTTCCGGGAGATCGAGTTCTTGAAAGAGCCGCCCCAATCGCAACGCGGTGAGCGGGGTTTGCGGAGCAGGTTTCAGCAGAATGGGATTGCCGACGGCGAGGCACGGGGCCACTTTATGCGCGACCAGATTCAGGGGGAAATTAAACGGCGTAATACACAGGACCGGCCCGATCGGCACGCGTTGCCCAAGGCCCAGGTGGCGTTCCATGCCCGGGCTGACGTCCATCGGGATGACTTCTCCCGGTATCCGTTTGGCTTCCTCGCACGCGATCGAAAAGGTTTGAATGGCCCGGTCCACTTCGCGCCGGGCATCGGTGATGGGTTTGCCCGCTTCCAGGCAGATGGTTTGGGCAAAGTCTTCCTTGTGTTCTTTCAGCTTGCCGGCCACGTGTTGAAGTGCCGTGGCGCGGGTATGGGAAGAGGTGCGGGCGAGACTGGAAAAGGCTTTCAGGCTGAGGGTCACGGCGTCTTCGACGTCTGCCGGTCGGGCGAGGCAGACCTCTGCAATCGGGGTTTCGGTAAAGGGGTTGGTCACGGCCTGACGCGTGGGGGTTTCACGCCATTCAGAACCGACGAGGATGGGAGCGATGGTTTCCACGGACACGGGAGGAAATCAGACGCAGTGTTGAACGTTCAGCCGTACTCGCATGATGACAAGGGTGTCTTATAAGGGCTCGGAAGAAGCTTTTGGGGAGGACGCCGTTTGAAGCAGCTTGTCGATCTCTTCCTTGAACACCTCATAGGGAAAGGCGCCGGGGATCACGACGGCTTCTTGCGGATGATCCGTGACGTACAAAATAAAATGCGGGGTACCCCGGATACCCAGTTTGCCCGCCTCCATCCGATCTTTAAAAATGTCCTGGGTATAGCGTGACGCCTCGAGGCATGAGGCAAATTGCTTGGCATCGAGCTGGAGATCTTCAGCCTGTTGCCGGAGTTGTGCCGGCGAGAATTTGTTGCTGCTTGAAAATAAACGGTCGTGCATCGCCCAATACTGTCCCTGTTCTCCTGCGCATCGGGCCGCCATGGCGGTATCCACGCTCGGACCGCTGGGGGCCCGCGGGAAATCACGATACACCAGGCGCATCTTGCCGGTGTCAATGTATTCGGAGAACAGGATCGGCCAGGTTTCCTGGAAAAATTTTTCGCAATACCCGCACGTGAAATCCGAATATTCCAAAAGCGTGATCGGGGCCTGGGGATTGCCGCGGACCCGGTCATCTTCCTCGGTAAACCCTTGATCCGCTTGGGCCCCGGCCGACAACGCGAGCCCGAGGCTCAAAGCCGTCATCGCCAGCCCGCTTATGATTTTCGAACGACCGGACCGCATGGGGGAAGATGTATACGCCGATGGTGGAGAGGTCTTCATCGTGTCTCCTTTTTCATGAAGAAACCCATTTCTTATAGTGTGGGGTGGCGAAAGGCTTCTGTCAAGCCGGGACGGTTGCGGAGCCGTCCTCTCGATGCCCATGATGCCTCTGTCGGGTACTCCCGTTCCCCTCCTTTGTTGTACTGTCCCGTGTGATTCCCTAGACTCTTCTGCTATCATGCGTGGCATCGACTATGTCCACCAGAGGAGGACCCATGGACATCAAACTGCATAAGTTAGCTCGCACGACTCCCGCCACCCGCCGCTACATCCAGACCGCCCCCAAAAGCGCCGCGACCTTGGCCCGGGAACTCGGGGTCGCTGTGACCACCATCTATAAATGGAAGCGCGCCGGCCGGGTCCACGATGGCTCCCATGTCCGGCACCAGCTCCATGCCAGTACCTCCCCCGAGCAGGAAGCCCTTATCGCCGAATTGCGCACCCAATTGCGGTTGTCCCTCGACGATGTCACGGAGGTCCTGAACCGCTGCAGTGCGACGCCCTTGAGTCGGAGCGCGATCCATCGCTGCTTGGTGCGGCTGGGCGTCGCGCGGTTGCCCCCCGCCTCCCCCGACGCGCCGCCGGTGGGGCGGTTCGCGGCCACCCCCTGCGGCTACATTCATCTGGATCTGAAAGTGTTAAGCAAATGACAGAAGCAACCCAGTTATGTGTTCGTGGCCATTGACCGCGCCACCCGCTATGTCTGGGTCAAGGTGCTGGCCCGGCGGACGGCCGCCACGGTGACGCAGGCCGTCGAAGAATTCCTGGCCGCGTTTCCGCACAAAGTGCACACCATCTTGACCGATAATGATGGCGCGTTTACCGATCGGTTTGCCGTGCACAAGCAAGGCAAACCGGCGGGCCAGCCGAGCGGCACGCATCGCCTGGCTCACGTGTGCCGGGCGCATGGGATCACTCATCGCCTGATCCGGCCCTATCATCCGCAGACCAATGGCATGGTGGAACGCTTTAACCGGCGGCTGAGTGACGCGTTACAGAGCCAGCCCCCGCTCCGGGCCCATTGCAGCAATCGGTTTCGGAGTCACGCCGAGCGGAACGCCTTTATCACACGGGTGGTGGACAATTACAATCGCACCCGGTTAAGGTGCCTCAACTATCAGGCCCCTTTGCACTTGTTACAGAATCTCACGGGACACAACACTTTGTAAGGAGGGGTGAGGGGAGGTAGAGGCTGTAGCCAAGAAGGCAAACTGCGTGCTTCATGGACGATTGGTCTACCCCTCCTGACCTCCCCCAAAGGGGAGGGATAAACATGTGTCGAGCTGTATCCCGGGTCACGGCTTGCCGGTGTCCGATTGAGCGGAAGGCCCTTCGAGTAAGGCCATGAGCAACAGCGGCCAGACCACGGTGGCGTCACTCAACACTTCTGCGAACCGTCCCCCTTGTTCGGGTGGAACGAATTTCCCCCAGGAGATTCCTTCCTGGTAGGTGCAGCCACTGAGCCCTCCCCAATAGTCGGGTTCCGGGCAAATGCGGACGCCATAATGGAATCGGGGAGGGGTGAGGGTGGTGCCCAACCGCATATTCAGGATTTCGATGTACGGGGGAACCTGTTGCGCCCAATTGCGGGGCACGCCGCCGCCGATGGTAAAGATGCCCAGTCGCTTGGCGCCCAGGAGGTTGTGGGTATAGCTGTTGAGATCGAGAAACGGATTAAAGTTGGGACGATGGTGTTGCAAACGATCCCACATCGCCCGGTCATCGTCCGGTTTGGGTTCCGCACTTGATTGAGCCGGCCCGTGAGCTTTCATGGACCAAATGGACGTATCGAGGCCCAGTTCAGAATCCGTGAACGCGGGGATGTACACCGGGACTCCTTGCAAAAAGGCACTCTTGAGGATACCAGGGCCGGGAAATTGTTCGGCCAGCGTCCGCCCCAGTTCCCGGTTCAGGAGTTCCGACGAGAGCTGTTCATCGGGACGCAGCCGGTTCAGGGTGACGGCGGCCACTTCCTCGACGTGGTTCAGATTCAATTCCATTTCCAGCGTGTCATAGACCCGGTTATACCCCTTTTCAAAGAGTTCGACGTCGTCCATGACCGGCTGGTATTTATAATGCGTTTGTCCGACGGCTTCGCTCATGCCATGGGCCATCAACGCACCGGTCGAGACGATGGCCTGGACCATCCCTCGATCCAGCATGGTACAGATGATTTTCCCCATTTTGGCGATGGTCATGGCCCCTGAAAGCGTCATGACCACGAAACAGTCGGGGTCCTCGATCATGGCCTTGAGCACCTCGAAGGCTTCCCCGAGCCGCCGGCCCCCGAATGCGGTTTTTTTCATCGCGGTCAGAAGATCGGAGAAGGAATGAATGCGTGCGGGGTCAAGGGCTTCCAAGGCCTCGAGCCCATCGTCAGCCCCGTCATGAAAGGTGCGCGTCATTGAGCTTCCTGATTGTGATAGTTCAGGCTTCAGATGGATAGAGAAAATGATCCGTCAAGGCCGTTGTAAATGAAAACGCAATTTGCCAGCATGTCCCGCCCGAGCAATGCAATCAGCCTTTGAGGTTCAAGGTTGACTCCATAAGCACGGTGTGCGTTCAGGTATTGTGGCAGACCTTCAATCTTCAGTCGACCAGCGAAGATTGGCACGATCTCATTGTCATGAGTCGCTGAAGTTATCGGTCCACTATCGACCAAAGCCCGCCCTGCTTTTTCAGCCGTCTTTCGGTCAATGCAGGTCAAGCTTGCCCCCGTATCTATCAAAGCCCACCCCACAACCGGGATTGTGGGTGTCTCACCTTTATCTGCTGATGATTTGAGTTGGCCTTCGAGCGGAGAGATTGTGATATGGACTCTTGGACCTGTCTGTTGTAGACCGATATGAGAAGGTAGAGGCTCCCCATGCTGATCCTTCCCGTGAGTGGTCACGCGGGTATTAAGGATGGGCAACGAGCGGAACTCCTACAGATAACGCGGGAATACTTGGAGCCTCAACATCATCTGGCTGCAAGACCGAACGAACCAGAAAATGGCTCGCACCAAATAGCTTCGCACCCTCGATCACACCTTGCTCATAGGTCTCAAATGCCCCATGGACGGTGGCCCCTTTTATGAGCAAGTACTTGCCCGGATACTGTTCGGCAAGTTTCACCTGATGAGACTTCAAATAGTTTTTTTCTTGTTTGAGAGGATCTGTCATGATTCATCCTCCTTCTGTAAACTGCGATGACCTTGATATATCAACATTTTTTTCTGTTTTTTTCAACTTTCTGTATGGGTCCACCACATTTGGCACTCGGGTTGATGGTGAAGGAGGAATTGTACCGGAGATTGGCGGCCAAGGCTATGGTGGGGTAAGACGGTGTTATACGCGATCAACCAGTCGGCCAATTGTTGGTTGAACAGGGCCACGTCGTCGAACAGCAAGTCCTCATGATAGTCCACGAACTGTTCCTGAATGGTCCGGTTGAACCGTTCTACATGGGCATTCATTTTCGGGGAACGGGGATAGGTCCACCAGTGCGTGATGCCGCGCGCCTCCAACCGCTGCTGGAAGTGGCCCAGGAATTCCGAGCCGTTGTCGGAGAGCACGACCCGCGGGGGGCGTGGCAGCACCTGGCACAAGGCCTCCAGCGCGCGGGTCGCCTGGCGGCTGGACGCGGGGGGCGTGGCCACGGCGACCGCGAAGCGCGAGTGGGGATCGAGAAAGGGGAACAAGTAGCGGCGGAGGCCCGCCTGGAGCCGGACGACGGTATCACAGGCGAACACCTCGAGGGGCGGGGCGGAGTGGCCGCGGGGTTTCCGCGCTTTGCGCGGCCGCACGACGGGTTTAGGCTGGCCCCGCGCCGTCAAGCGGACGGGGGCGTGCCGCATCTTGTCGGGCGCACGGGCGATCAGGCGCCCAATGGTGGAGACACTGGGCAGGGCGAGGCCGTGGGCCTCACACCACGGGGCCAGCAGGACGTGGAGTTTGGCCTTCCCGAGGTTAGGGAAGGTGGTGCGCAGACGCCGGATCTCCTGGTTCAGTGCGGGCGGGCTGTGGGGCTGGCGCCGTCGGTGGGGGGCACGGGAGCGGGCGGCCAAGGCGGCGGGCTGACCGCCGGCCTGGGTCAACGTGTGTTTCCAGCGCGCGAGCGTCCGGCGGCTGACCGCATAGGCATCCTGGGTCGCCGCCGGGCCATGGGTGGCCCAGAACGTCAGAATCTTGAGTCGGTGGTGAGCTTCGTTGGGTATCATGTCCCAACGATAGCCCAGATTGGCTACTCGATAGAACCCCCGGATCCGGTAGCCGAGATGGTGGATGTGCATGGTGACTCCTCCTGGGTCAAGGAGTGCCATATGTTTCTGAACCTATACACTTTCGTCATAGTGCGGATTTAGGTATACAATTCCCGTTATTGGTGATGGAGACTTTCTATCAGATAATCCAGCGATGCAAAAACTCAATCCTGCCGTCTATAAGATGTTAGTGGACATCAATGCAGGGACGGGAGGCTAGGACTCCTTGGAGGACTGTGAACGTGCTCAGAAAATACTTGACGAGAAATACGGACGATGACGATGTGGAGGACTATAATCACCTTAAAAATCACAAAAGACTCTACAGGAGAGGTTTTTGTGATGCTCATGGGAAATTATTGGAAATGCCGGGAGTGGGGAATGGTGGTCCCAACGGGATTTGAACCCGTGTCTGCACCTTGAGAGGGTGCCGTCCTGGGCCAAGCTAGACGATGGGACCAGCCTATGGGGTATGCTGTCGCGCTCAATGCGTCGGAACGGTAGCACTCTACCATTACCGAAACATGCCGTGCAATTCGTGGCCTGGATGGCGACGTATTGAAGAATAGCTTGATAGCTATGTATTAAGTGCATTACTTGTCATGCATGTATTACAACAACTAAAGAATACGGCCCAAGGAATATGGAAGGTGCAAGGTGGCGTCTCTTCGTTTGAATAAGGAACTGGAAAACAGACTGGATCATCTGGCAGAAACAACCGGACGAACCAAGACGTTTGATATCCGCCAACTCATCGAAGACCATATCGATGAATTGGAAGATCGCTATATTGCCGAATCCAGACTTGAAAATCCTGCTGATCGCCTGACAAGCAAAAAGATGAGGCAGGAACTTGGGCTGGTCGTTCGCATCGCACACCGGAGCAAAGCGTACAAAAAGCCGGTGTAGGCTGCAGATCAAGAGGCTGGTCAAGAAGGGCAGTGTTTGATTTGAACGCCGTCTGGCGATCCGATGATTAACGTCGAGGTGCGGTTGACGAAGAGCCCGTTTTCCACGACGCCCGGTATGCGATTGAGACGCGCTTCGAGTTCACCGGGGTCCTTGATCGAGTCCACCAGAAAATCAAGAATATAATGGCCTCCGTCAGTCTCGAATACCGTTCCCTGTTTTTCCCTGAGCGTCGGGACGCCTCCCAATGCCTGAAGCTGCTTCGCGGACTGTGGCCATCCGAACGGGGTCACTTCCACGGGAACGGGTATGGGCGTACCCAATACCGGCACGCATTTCGTGTGATCGACCAGGACAATGAACGTGCGCGCGGCCGCGGCCACGATTTTTTCTCGCAGTAAGGCTCCGCCTCCACCCTTGATCAACTGAAAGTGGGGATCAACCTGATCCGCCCCATCCACCGCCATGTCCAAGGCCCACTCTTCCTGCTCCGGGAGAAGGGGAATCTGCAATTGCCTGGCCAATTCCGCGGTTTCGTGAGACGTGGGCACGCCGTGAACCCGTAGTCCGGCTTGCACGCGTTTGCCGAGAGCCAGAAGAAAATATTTCACGGTGGAGCCGGTTCCCAAACCCACGAGCGCCCCGTCCCGGATAAAGTCCAAGGCGGCTTCGCCGGCCGCGCGTTTGCCGGTTTCTTGCGAGTCGGGAGATGGTGGAGAAGGCATAATGGATGGCTTACGACTCCGTGCTCATGGTCGCGGCCACGGAAGCCGCGCCGAGAAGGGCGGCTTTGTCGTTCAGGATGACGTGGATTGGAATCGATGAGAGCAACCGTTTATACCGTCCCTTGTTGACGAACGCTTGCGCAAAGCGTTGATCGCGGAGCTTGTCGATGATTTTCGGAACGATCCCACCGCCGAGATAGACCCCGCCCCGCGCCAACGTGTTCAGGGCGCAATTCCCGGCTTCCCCGGCCAGGCCGGAGACGAACAGGTCCAAAGCCTGGACGCAAATCTCAGGCTTGCCGATGAGTCCGGCTTCAGCGATCAGCGCCGGCGGATCTCCGGTGGGCAGGCGTTCGGCAAACCAGGTCGGCTCATTTTTCTTGGTATCGCGAAGGAACTGATAGATGGCATGCAGGCCGTTTCCGGATACCACCCGTTCGTAACTGATGTGCAGAAAGCTCGTGCGCAGGTACCGGAGCAGGTCGATCTCGAGATCGGTCGTCGGCGCAAAGCTGGCATGCCCGCCTTCGGACGGCAACGCATGATACCGCTCCCCGTCCCAATAGAGAACGGCCTCGCCCAGTCCGGTTCCCGGAGTGATCAGGACTTTTGTGCCGTCTTCCTGCCGTTCGCCGTGGACCACTTCGGTTTCTTCCGGCTCGAGGACCAGCACGCCGTAGGCCATGGCTTCGACGTCATTAAGCAAGCGCACGCAGGAGGTGTTCAGGGTTTCGGTCAGGGCGTGACCGTCGATGACCCACGGGAGATTCGTGGTGCGGCAGCGGTTGTCGACGATCGGGCCGGCGACGCCGAAACAGGCCGCCTGGAGAGGCATGGTCGGGGAAATCTGGACGGTTTCCTCCTCGATCTCCGTGTCTTCAGATTCTTCTTCATCGCCCTCGGCCAGAGCATCAGCAGGGGCTGGGGGCTGTAAAAATTCTTCGAGGATTTCCTCGAACGACTCGAAGTCCGCATTCCAGAATTTCTCCTCCCGAATAGGGGCGACTCGTGTCTCTTGCCAATCGAACAATCCAAGGTAGGTTTTGGTTCCGCCAATGTCTCCCGCTACAATCATGATGCTCCTTTTCTGTCATCCAGGTGTTTCACGACTTTGTTGACCGTTCCCGCCACTTCTCTTCCCCTCTTTTGTCAGGAGGGGCGAAGGGGAGGTAGAGACTGAAGAAGTTGTGAGGATGTAAAGACGATACACGTTCTGCAACAGCCACCATAAAAGAAGCTGAGGACCGTTTGCAACGAGCGTTGGCTGAGGCAAGAGTTTCTGTCGTCACGTCACGTCATATTCCGCAGGATAAGCTTCATTCCGGGAAGAGCGCTTATGATAAATGTGCCTTCGCATCTTTCAGGGTCATCATCAGATCCATCGGGTCCGTGGGAGAGGACTGAAAGCCAAACCGTTCGTAAAATCGTTTGGCTTCATCGGAGAGGGCGTGAACCACGAAGGCACGGATGCCGGCAAGATCCGCGGCTTGCAGAGTACGCCTGATGGCATCGGCAAGAAGGTCTCGCCCCAGGCCTTTCTTTTGCCAATCGAGTTGTACGGCCAGGCGACCAAGAACCATGACGGGAATAGGGTCCGGCATATTGCGGCGGACCCGGCCAGGGGCCTGCGTGCATTGCACGGCACCGGTTGCCAACGTGTAATACGCAACCACGTGGCTCTGGTGGCAGACCACATAGGTCCGTGACGCGCCTGAAGCCTCGTTTTTGATGGCACGGTGCTTCAGCCAGCCATTCAGCGCGTCATGACCACAATCAAAGTCATCCGGAATATGGTGTGTGCTGAGGGCTTCGGGTGCGGTAGGTTTTAGCGTCGATGAGTCTGCGCTCAGTTTTCCCAAAGCGGCTTCCGGCTCAGTAATTTTTTGAGTTCGGGATTACGTCGTGTCGGCGCATCGAGCGCATGAACAAACGCCTGATACGCTGATTCGTCGAGATGAAAGAGTCTCCGGTCAAGGAGCACGTCCTCGGCTTCACGACACGCCGCATCGAGAACGAAGTCCGTTATTCTCTTGTCCGTGATGGCGCAGGCACGATCTATTAAAGAACGCGCATGAGGTTTCACTCGAAGGTTGATGTTTCTCGGTGGACCCTTGCGTTGCGTTTTGGCAGTGTGTTTGGGCATACGAACACTCGTTCCATATAGACCTTCACCTGCATGATCGTCTGCCGTACGCACAATGTCAACACATTTGCCGTTTTTGCCGCCCTCGTTTTTTGTTGCAATTTGTAACATTTGCCGCAATTTTTTTATTTTTTAATGTTCACTGATTTTTTTAAATATTTTAAATATTTTAAACTTTCCATCATTATTTATTTTTTTAAAGTTATTAAAAATCATCGAATTTTTTAAACTTTGTATGTTTTGGAACAATTCCGTCGTTTTTCACGTGAGGGGTTCCCACCGTGAAAACGTCGCGGCTTGCCCCTGGGCGGTCCCGTGGTCATCCAGGATGTTCCAGACCGTGGCCTGTTGCACGAGAAACCGCCGGCCCGTTCGTGAAATGCGTATCCCCTGGTAATCGGTAATGAACCCGTGGGTGGCCACCTGGTCGAGCATCCGGGACCGCTCGGCTTGATTCACGGGTTCCGCGGTCAATCGCGAAGGGGTCGTGGTAAATTCATCCCAGGTCCCTTCCCACAAGTCGAGGGCCTGTCGATTGCCGTAATTGAGGATGGGGTCTTCTGCCTTGGTGTGGGAGGCCACCACAAAAGGCGAACAATAGAGCCGTTCGCTTTGCTCCTCAAGCGTACCCGTCCGGTCGATGAGTTCGCGCTTCAACCAGAACGCATAGCTGTCCAAAAGCCACCGAATCCAGGTGAGGTCCATGGGAGGCAGTCGCTCTGGGAACCCGGTGTTCATGCGTTCCGTCCGGACAGAAGACCCGCGATGCGGCTAGTACGATAGATCGATACCGTGGCCGCGGGCAATGGTCAGAATGTGAGAGGCGATCTCCTCCGGTGAGAGGTCGTCGGTGGCAATGATATGACCGGCCGCAGCCTGGTATTTCGGCGTCCGTTCAATCAGGACCTCCTGAATTTCCTCGAGAAACGTCTTCCCGGCGGTGAGCGCCGGGCGTTGCGTGTCTTCCGAGATCCGCCGGGTCATCGTCGAAACCTCGGCGGTCAGCCAAAACACCAGGCCATTGGGCTTTAACGCTTCCATGTTGTCCGGTCGCAGGATAATCCCTCCGCCGGTATCGACAACCAGGCGGTCCTGGTCCTTGAGCGTGAGGCACACCTCCGTTTCCAGATCTCGAAAGTGTTCCCACCCGTGGCTGGCCACAATGTCCGGAATTTTCATTTGCGCCCTTTCAACGATTTGCGCATCCGTGGAGACGGCCTTCCACCCGAGTCGCGTCGCGAGGAGTTCCGCAACGGTGCTTTTCCCCGTTCCTCGATAACCGATGAGCACCAGATTCATGAGAAGCGGGACTCCAATACCTGACGCATGACGGGGACTGGTGCGGGTTGGCCCGTCCACAACTCGAACTGGGCTACGGCTTGATGCAGGAACATTTCCAGGCCACGGATCGTCGGGCATCCGGCAGCCCGAGCTTCCTTCAGCAATTGCGTGTCCAAAGGGTTGTAGACGATATCCATGACCGTCAGGTTGGGATGGAACAAACGTTGGGGCACACAGGTCTGTCCGGTGTGGGGATCCATCCCAACGGGGGTGCAGTGGATCATGACCTGTGCCTGGGCCAGGGCCGGCTCCAGGGTGTCCGTATCGAGTGGGTGGTCTTCAATGTGAAGCGTCGTGCCTTCACGGAGATTGCGCGCCAGGGTGTGGCGTTCTTCTTCTTCGATCGCAAGGATCGTGAGTTTGCTGATGGGCGTCTGAAGCGCGAGTCCGAACGCAATGGCCCGTGCGGCTCCGCCGGATCCGATAATGACTGCCTGTTTCCCGGCGAGTTCGACGCCTGCGTGTTGTAAAGCCAGAAGGGCTCCGGCGGCGTCCGTATTGTATCCGGAAAGGGTATGGTCCGATTTCACGATGGTATTGACGGCCCCGATGTGCCGGGCCGCGGGCTCGATCGTATCCAGGTGGGCCATGACCGAAACTTTATGGGGAATCGTGACGCTGAACCCTCTGAGGTTGCCTAAAGCGCGGATTCCGTGAAGGGCATGGAGCACGTCTTCAACGGGAAACGCCAGGTACACGTAATTCAGTCCCAAGTGTTGAAACGCGGCATTGTGAATGGCCGGAGAAAGCGAGTGTTTCACGGGATGGCCGAGGACTCCACACAATTGCGTGTCGGTATTGATTTCCATGAAGGCTCTTTCATCCCCGATCAAGTCGGGGACAGGCTCTTGCAAATAGGGCCGGGTCCCGGCCCGGGATCTGCCTCATGCCGCCTGTTCCCCTCCTTTGTAAGGAGGGGTGATGGGAGGTAGAGCGGTTGATTGGAAGGCTGAACCGCGCAGGGTTGACCCTTCCAGTGCCCAGAAGTGCCCGTATGACTCTACCCCACCGTCGCCTCCCCTTACAAAGGGGAGGAAAAGAGCAACGTCTCTGCTCGAAGGCAGTGACATGCCTCATGCCGCAGGGAGTGTAGTTATCACATACTGACTGTCTCGAACTCAACGGCCCAGGAGGACCGGGAGAAAAGAGCCCGCTGCAGAACGTGAAAAAGTCAGGCTGTGTTGTTGGAAGCCGTGAGGTGCAGTACAATACTTCCGTGGCTCTCGCGACAATCATGTTCCTGTGAACGCGGAAGGATTCCTGCGATGATCGTCAAGAAATTGCTGCACACACGAATGCGCGTCAGTGACATGGATGCCACGATCGCGTTTTATCGGGACGTGCTGGGGTTGGAAGTGTTGGAACGCAAGGTGTCGCCGCGCGGGTCGCATTTGGCCTTTCTGGCTGTTCCCAATAGTGACGAACTCATTGAACTGTGCAGTTTTCCGGAGAGTGGTCCCGTCAGCGTGCAGGAAGATCTGGTCCATCTCGCGTTCGAGGTCGATGACCTTGACCAGGCGATCGATCAGTTGCAGGCCCGGAACGTTCCCATCACGGATGGCCCGACTCGAACGTCGTCGGGGAGCCGGTTTATTTTCATCGATGCTCCTGATGGGTATGAAGTGGAGTTGATCGAACGGCCGCCGGGTACGGTGACCGCGTAGCAGGCTTCACCCGTGACCAGCCTCGCCCCTTCTCTCGAATCGACCCTGGCGCATCTGCCCAATCAGCCCGGCGTGTACCTGATGAAAGGCAAGGGCGGTGAAATACTCTACATCGGGAAAGCCCTGGTGTTGGCGGACCGGGTGCGCTCGTATTTTCAAAAAGGCAGCGACCCGAGTCCCAAGACTCGCGTGTTGACGTCCCTGATTCATGATATCGAAACGATCGTCACACGATCCGACTTGGAAGCCCTCTTACTCGAAAGCAACCTGGTCAAACGCCATCGTCCCCGGTTCAACGTGGTGCTTCGCGATGACAAGCACTATCCGTACCTCCGCCTGCCGGTGAAGGAGAATTTTCCCCGTCTCTCGATCGTGCGTCGCGTGAAGAACGATGGGGCGCTGTATTTTGGTCCCTACGTGCCCTCGGGGGCGCTTCGAGAAACCCTGAAAGTCATCAAGAAGGTGTTCCCGCTGGCAACGTGCAAGATCGACATCGACGGGACGGCCGATCGCGCCTGTCTGGAATTTGAAATCAAGCGCTGCATGGCGCCTTGTACCGGCAACCAATCGAGGGAAGACTATCATCGCATCGTCGAACAGGTTCGCTGTTTTCTGGAGGGGCGGGATAAGGAATTGCTGGATGGGTTGCGAAAGGACATGGAAGCGGCCGCCGACCACGAAGAATTCGAAGATGCGGCCCGGCTGCGGGATCGTATGGCGAGCATTGCCAGGACGTTGGAAAAACAGCGCGTGGCTCAAATAGGGCCCATGGACCAGGATATCATCGGCTTGGCCAGGATGGGACGGGCGGTGGATCTGCAACTGTTGTTTGTGCGCGGCGGTTTGTTGATCGGCCGCAAGGACTTTTTTTGGGCTGATACGAAAGAGGCTGCCGATGAGGAGTTGATTCGATCGGCCATTGAGCAATTCTACAATAAAGAAACCTTGCCCCCCAAGGAGTTGCTGGTGTCCGAAGCGCTGTCCGACCAGGAATTGCTTCAACGCTGGCTCAGCCACAAGAAAGGCCGGCGGGTGCGGATCCTGATTCCCGAACGAGGGGTGAAACGCCAACTGCTCCAATTAGCCGAAGAAAATGCCGCTGTGGCTCTTGGGGAGCATTTGCGCAAAACCGCGGTGGAACACAAGGAAGCCGAAGACTTGCAGCGCTTCCTGGGGTTGCCGAAGACACCGAGTCGCGTGGAAGGGTTTGATATTTCCAATACCATGGGCACCCATTCCGTGGCCTCGATGGTGGTGTGGGAAGATGGAAAAATGAAGAAAGCGGATTACCGGCGGTTTCGTATCAGGACCGTCGAGGGGGCGAACGATTTTGCGAGCATGCAGGAAGTCGTCAAGCGCCGGTACGGCGGCACCCTCGCCACCCGGGCTCATAAGACGTTGCCCCTTCCCGATCTTATCCTGATCGACGGGGGAATCGGGCAATTGGGGGCGGCGGTGGAAGCCTTACGCGATGTCGGTCTCGGTCACCTTCCCATCATCGGATTAGCCAAAGCCAAAGGCGAGAAGGAAGAGCGCATATACGCACCTGGGCATCGTGACCCACTCATCCTGTCTCCCGCGTCCCACGTCTCCCGCTTGGTCCAGCGTATCCGGGACGAAGCGCATCGCTTCGCCATTGCCTACCATCGCAAACTCCGCGGCCAGGCCTTCGTCGTGCCCCTGTCGAAATCGGTCAAAACGCGCAAATAAGGGGAAGATGCTCCCGCACCCTCATTAAAGGAGGCAAAAGGCCGTGGATAAAGCACCGAAAAATCCTTTTCATCCGGGCGAAATACTGCTTGAGGAATTTCTTGAGCCCATGGGAATGAGCCAGGCGGCTTTCGCACAGAAGATCGGCTGGAGCCGAGCGCGCTTGAATGAGCTGATACGAGGCAAACGAGGCATTACCGCAGAGGCGGCACTCGATCTTGCCGAAACCCTGGGGACCTCACCGAAGCTTTGGCTGAACGTGCAGGCGACTTATGACCTAGCCAAGGCTGTCGCGGCAAGACGGGTGGCGTAAATCATTTGTTCTATGCCAACGCATGGCACCGTTGACATCGACCTTCCGTTCTCACCTCAACTCTGCCCCGTTCGTAGACAAGAAAGAATAATTCAATACTTCCCAGCGACCGACTGGAGCGTCTGATTTGTATGACACATTGTATTTAGTCATATAATATGATATATAGAAAAGCATTAAAACATTATTTTGATTTGTAATAAATTATCAAAATGAATTATAATACCGAATATATAGCCAATACGCTACGTTTCACCCGCGAAGCCAGAGGCCTCAGCCAGCGTGAGTTGAGCACCAAATCAGGGGTGCCGCAGGGCCATATCTCCAAGATCGAGAACGGTGCCGTCGATCTCAGGGTTTCGAGCCTGGTTGCGCTCGCCCGCACCCTTGATCTGGAACCGATGCTCGTGCCCAGCAAGTCCGTTCCAGCGGTTCAGTCGATTGCAAGCAGTGTCCCAGCCAGTGCCCCGCAGGATGGCAAAGTCGCCCGGCGGGTCCTGAGGGAATTGGCACGTCTGCAAAACGCGATTAACAATCTGCCAACCGACCTTTTTCCCAAAAGCGAACTGGAGTGGTTTCAACGCCACGTGCGCGGGCTTTCGTACTTTCGACCAACCCTGCTTGAAGTCCGGACCATCCGGGATGCCAATCAGGCGATCAAGGCGTTTGGTCATAGTACCCATGATCCGAACGCTATCCGCCAATCCTTGCTCAGGCTTCGAGATCTGCGAAACGCGCTGGCTCATGGCCGGATCGCGGGCGATGAGCCGGAGTCCGTGCGCCCCGCCTACAGCCTTGATGAGGACGATCATGGCTGATGTCAACGTCCTCGACGTCCTGCTTCACGATGAGCCAATCGGCACGCTCACCCGCGTTGACGGCGACCGGATTCTCTTTGCCTTCAAGGATGCCTATGTCGCGGATGAGAATCGGCCAGTGCTCGGATTGGGTTTCAAGGACCAACTTGGTGCACTGATCACCGCTTTCAAGCCCACCCGGACACGAGTCATGCCGTTCTTCTCGAATCTGCTGCCCGAAGGGCATATGCGCACCTACCTTGCCGAGCGTGCGGGCGTGAAACCCGTACGCGAGTTTTTCCTGCTCTGGGTGTTCGGCATGGACCTGCCGGGTGCGATTACGATCAGGCCGGCAGATGGTGAAGCGTGGCCACTTGATGATCATGGCACTGCCGACGATGGTGATCGTGATGATCACTACAATAACGCCCTGCGTTTTTCTTTGGCCGGGGTGCAGCTCAAATTCTCGGCCATTGACGAGGCCGTCGGCGGGCTGACCATCCCGGCCAAGGGCATCGGCGGCTCGTGGATCGTCAAGCTGCCCTCGCGCAAATTTGCCGGCGTCCCAGAAAACGAATTCTCGATGATGACACTGGCTCGGCTGATTGGTATGGACGTGCCCGCGATACGGCTTGTCGATATCGACGCCATTCGGAATCTACCGGACGGGATCGGCACTCTTAAAGGGCAGGCGCTTGCGATTGAGCGCTTTGACCGGTTACCGGGTGGTGCCGTTCACATGGAGGATTTTGCGCAGATATTCGGTGTCTATCCCGAGGAAAAATACGAGAACGCCAGCGCGCGCAGCATTGGCAGGGTCATTGGCGCCGAGGGTGGCGAAGCCGACGTTGCCGAATTTATCCGGCGACTGACCTTCAACACGCTGATCGGCAATGCCGACATGCATTTGAAAAACTGGTCGCTGATCTACCCCGACCGGCGGCATGCCGCCCTGGCGCCGGCCTATGACTTTATTTCCACGATCGCCTACATCCAGGCTGGCAAGTCCGCCCTGAAGTTCAGCCGGACCAAAAGCTTCACCGAATATTCAGAGGACGAGCTATCCCATCTTGCCGCCAAGGCTCGACTGCCGGAAAAACTCGTTCTCGATACCGCCCGTGAAACCGTCGCGCTGTTTCACCAGCACTGGCACGCCGAAAAGGCGAACCTTCCACTGGCTGCCGAAGTTGTTCAGACTGTTGAAACCCATCTGAAGACGATACCCATCGTTTGAATAGGGCTGACCTGTACGCCTGTCTGGCGGTGTCGTCCTGTGGGTACAAATTGCCAAGGTATTCGCCGCGCCAAGAGAAACGTCGGAGGGGTTCGATTCCTCTCCCTGCATCCAAAACTTGAATTTTTCACAGGGATCATGTGACCTGCTCCCTGCTCGTACGCCCCTTGTTGGCTTACGCTACGCTAAGCCGACCTACTATATCCAAGCCCAAAGGCAACAAATCCAAAAACAAAAGACCTGAAATCCTTCGAACTCTCGACATTTCTTAAAGGACAAGAAAATGAGCAGATCAGGGGAAAAAGATCACTATATTCCAGTCGGATACCTCAAAAACTGGAAAAAAGAAGACGGACAACTGTTCGTCTACGACATCAAAGAACGGAAACAATTCGAAAGAGGACCGAAAGGAATCGCACACGAACCGAGATTCCATGGATCAATTGAAACAGAAATAAGAGACAACATCGAAAATCCAGCCTTCGACGCACTTCGAAGGATAAAAGAGAAAGAGGAAATCCAACAAGATACTCTGGACCGAATACTCCTTCTAATGGCTCTGATTATCCTATGCAATCCGAGAGATCGAAGAAAAAGGCAGAAGACAATTCACGGAGTGGAAAGAATACAAAAAGATCTCCAACAGGCCCTTGACTTGAAAAATCCGGAAGTGCCAATAGAGAAAAAATCAGAATTCTGAAAGAACGATCAAAATACGTTGAACTAACAATTGCGGAGCAGAATCCAGAAGCGACACAAAAAGAAGTTGAAGAAAAACTAAAAGTCGTGGAAGAGGCTGAAGAAAGCGAGAAAAGAACCATAAACGTAACTGAAAGTCTTTCTATGGAAATTCTCAACATCAAAAAAATACACGAAATCCTCAGAAAAAGAAGTTGGATACTTCTTAAAACAGAAGAAAATCTTCCCGAGTTTATTACGTGTGACCATCCCGTATCCCTCTCACCAATCTACGACATTTCAGAAACCGAAGGCCCTATCTACATCGGTTACAAATCCGCAAACACCTATGTCCATTCCCATTGAACCCCAGACAAACCATATACGGAACATTCCAAAGACTGGAAGAAAGCGAAATAACAATCGAAGCAAACGAAAAAGGTGAAAGAGTAGTAGCAGAAATCAATGGGGACATATGGAGCAGCGCAATCCGTCAAGTATACGGAAAATCACCCTTCCTCCAACAAAGTCCTAATAACCACCAAGATCAATCGAAGCCATAACAGCGGACAAAGTCCCGTACATCAGGTGACGCCTTCTGCTAACTAGAACTACGAGGTGCCCTCGATGGTCATCAATTCGATCCACTAGCAGAGGCGTCGGGTCATCTACCTGGCCGGGCACAGCGCCAAGTTCGACAAGATGAGCATTATCCGAGGAGTCTAGCGCGAATACAGGCTTCCCTTTGATAAGCGCTTCCTTTCATAACTTCTCAGGTTTGTCGCTCTTTTCGGCGTGGGCGATGAAGAGGCGGTGAGAGAACGAGGTCCCCCTTCGATGTCAGTGCGGGCACGCTTCCGGCTTCAGGGTAGCGCCGTAACGCCGCCGGGGTATCCGGCACCCCCGACGCATAGCGTCTGATCTTCAATCGTTTACGTCCAGGGTGGAGATGGAGGAAGCTAAACCGTCTCGAATTCCAGGGCGGAGAGATTTAGATTGGAGGAGCGTTTCGAGAGGTAGAGCATTTCCACGCCCACCACTTCGTTCGTTTCGTTGTAATCGAGCACCACTCCCGGTGAGACCTCTTCGGAGTCGACGATGGCGGAGTCGTCGAGGCGCAAGTAGAGCGCGTCGGTTGCCTTATCGACATGCAGTTTCATAAGTCACTCTTCCTCACTGATCAGGTTGTTGCTCCACAGTCGGTCGAGGATTGCCGGCATGCGGAATTTCCTGCCTTTTTGGATGCTGTTTTACAGACGCTGCACGTTGGACAATGTGGCCATCTTGCGGTCCAGCGTCAGGGTCTCCAACCCGGCCCGTGAGTAGTCATCGGCGATGAGTCTGTCGAAGAGTCCGGGACCGCCTGAGGCTGAAAGGGCTTCAATGACGGCCGGCCCATTCAGCGGGGCAACCAAGCCGCTGGTCGACGCATCGAGGAGACCGGCACGGGCGTTGGCGCTGAGGATGCCGTAGTGGTGCATCAAGGCGGCGTAGGCTTCACCTATGGCTTGGTTGGACGCGAATAGTTCGCACTTCCGTTCCTTCGTTAAGGCGACAAGACGGCGTATACAGCGCTCGAAGTCGTCTTGCGGCTCCCGTACAACCAGCCTGACCAGGATTGAGGTGTCAACGCCGTAGTGAGGGGCCATATCCTTGTTCCCGTTGGTCCCGGAATTTGCGGATGTCGAATGGCGGATGTCCTGGTGGAATCTTGTCTCTGAGCGTCCCCAATTTCGAATAGTCGATCCGTCTTGGTCGCAAAAGGAAGCCGTCAGGACTTTCTTGCAGTTCGAGTTGGTCGCCGGGACCGACGCCCAGCGCATCCAGCACCCGAGCCGGGAACGTGACCTGTCGCTTTGATGTAATCTTGACGATCATGGTGATTCTCCTTACAAAAATCTTATATGAGTAAGGCGAAAGAATCAAGCATGGAGTAGCTTGTCCGGCGTCGGCCGTTGTGGCCGTTGGACTCAAGGGGTGAACATAATACAAAATCTGCAATCTGCCAAGAGTAAACGACGGCTATGGTTGCGGGCAGCTCTTATCTTGTCGCCTGTCTGTCGCTGTGGTACATTTTCTCTCCATTTAGGCGCGGGGCGGGTATTGCCTGACCGCGTTCATCCGGCCCATGTCCAAACTCTACGATCACCAAGCCATTGAAAAGAAATGGCAAGCCTACTGGCGCGAGCATCAGCCTTTTCGTTCTGACATCGACTCCGCCAAACCCAAGTTTTACGTCCTCGATATGTTCCCGTACCCGTCGGGAGCGGGACTCCACGTCGGCCATCCCAAGGGCTATATTGCGACCGATATCATTGCTCGTTACAAACGGATGCTGGGTTATAACGTGCTGCATCCCATGGGATGGGATGCCTTTGGCCTGCCGGCGGAACAATACGCGATTGAAACCGGGACCCATCCGCGAGAAACCACCAAACGGAATATTGAAAATTTCAGACGGCAATTCCAGGCCCTGGGCATGGATTACGACTGGTCACGGGAAATCGATACCACGGACCCCGAGTACGTGCGATGGACGCAATGGATCTTTCGGAAACTCCATGAAAAGGGGCTGGCGTATCTGGCGGAAGTTCCGGTGAATTGGTGCCCGGCGCTGGGAACCGTACTGGCCAACGAGGAAGTGATCGATGGCAAGAGCGAGCGAGGAGGACATCCGGTTGTGCGGCTGCCCATGCGGCAGTGGATGCTCCGTATCACGGCCTATGCCGAGCGGTTGATCGACGACTTGGCGTTGGTGGATTGGCCCGAATCCATCAAGCGGATGCAGCGGGAGTGGGTCGGTCGTTCGGAAGGCGCCAGAATTTTTTTCGAGGTCGCGGGGCATGAGCAACAACCGATTGAGGTATTTACCACCCGTCCCGACACCCTGTTCGGGGCCACGTATATGGTCCTGGCCCCGGAGCATTCATTGGTGACGACCATCACGACTCCCGAGCAACGTCCGGCGGTGGAGGCCTACGTTAAAGCTGTGTCCCGCCGGAGCGAACGGGCGCGCCTGGCCGAACTGGGTGAGAAGACCGGGGTCTTCACCGGAGCATGTGCCGCGCACCCGGTTACGGGCAAGCTCATTCCGATCTGGATTGCGGATTACGTGTTGGCGACCTATGGAACCGGTGCGATCATGGCGGTTCCGGCGCATGATACGCGGGATTATGCCTTTGCGAACCGGATGCACTTGCCGATTGCCGAAGTCGTCTCCGGCGGCGATATTTCCACCGAGGCGTATACGGGTGACGGCACGAACGTGAATTCCGACTTCTTGGACGGATTGGCCACCCCCGAGGCCCAGACCCGCATGTGCGACTGGCTGGCGCAACACGGCAAGGGTGAGCGAACCGTGAATTATAAACTGCGCGATTGGCTCTTCAGCCGGCAGCGGTATTGGGGGGAGCCGTTTCCCGTGCTGCACCTTGAAGACGGCACGACGAAACTCGTTCCGGAATCGGAGTTGCCGGTGGTGCTTCCGGAGTTGGAAGATTTTCGTCCCAGTGGGGAGTTTGAAACGCCCCTGGCTCGCGTCCGCGATTGGGTGGAAGTGACGGATCCTGAGACCCGGGACAAGGCCCTGCGTGACACCAATACCATGCCCCAGTGGGCCGGCAGTTGCTGGTATTACCTTCGTTTCTGTGACCCCCGCAATACCCGGGAGCCGTGGTCCAAGGAAGCCGAACAGTATTGGATGCCGGTCGATTTGTACGTGGGCGGAGCCGAGCACGCCGTGTTGCATCTGCTCTATTCGCGGTTTTGGCATAAGGTGCTGTATGACCTCGGGCTGGTGCATACGCCCGAACCGTTTCAGAAATTGCTGAACCCGGGCATGATTCTGGGACACAGCTATCGCTACTTCGATAACAATCTCTCCGATGATCCGTCCTTTGCGGCGCGAGCGTATCCCGCATCAGAGGTGCGTTTTGACCACGACACTCCGGTTCACGCAAAGACGGGAGAGGAAGTCAAAGCCCGATGGGTGGTTTCACAAGACGTGCGGTGGTCAGGGGAAGGGACGCCATGGCATCCGACGCTCGACGGGTTGGTGTTGGAAGAAGTCACGGAGAAAATGTCCAAGAGTCGCGGCAACGTGGTGAACCCGGACGAGATCATTGCCGAATACGGGACCGATGCGTTGCGGCTGTATGAAATGTTCATGGGGCCGTTGGAAAAAGGTGCCCCCTGGGCATCCGAATCCATCCCGGGCGTGGTGCGGTTTCTGCAGCGCGCGTATCGTCTCGTGGTTGGTGAAGAAGAACGCGTGCCGGTCGTCGAGGGAAATGGAACGCCCAATCAGGCGCGACTTACGGCCCGGACGATTCAGGGCGTGACGCAGGACATCGAGGAGATGAGTTTCAATACGGCCATTTCGAAACTGATGGTCTTTGTGCGGGATATGACCAAAGATGGACCCCTGCCGCGTGCGTCGGCCGAATCCTTTGTCTTATTGCTGTCGCCGTTTGCCCCACACCTGGCGGAAGAGTTATGGGAAGGGTTGGGACACGCAGCAAGCCTCGCCCACCGGTCATGGCCGGCGTTTGATCCCGCCCTGGTGGTGCGTGAGGAATTGACGATACCTCTTCAGGTCAATGGCAAGCTGCGAAGCAAGATTCAGGTATCGGCCGATGCGAAGAAAGAGGAAATTCTCGAACTCGCGCAGAGGGATAAAAAATTGGGGGAATGGTTGCAGGGGACCACGCCTCGAAAAGTGATCTACGTCGAAAAGAAGTTGGTCAATTTTGTGGTCTGAATGGGGGGAACCCACTCGATGAACAGATCGGCTCTGGTTTTCGTCTTGATGGTGCTTGTCGTTCTCCCGGGATGCGGCTACCAATTTTCCGTGGGAGGGCCGGGCCCGCGGATCGGGGGAGGTCCTGACCTTCAACAGGAGGGACCGCCGGTACGATTGGTCATTCGAGACCTGCTCAACCGCACGTTCCAGAGCAATCTGGAATTTGCGTATACCCGATACATGCGTGAGCAATTTGCCGTCAGCAGCGGGGCGCAAGTCGTGGCGGAAGACGCGCAAGCCGATTACGTCATGACGGGAGAGATCGTCTCGGTGACGATCCCGTCACTCACGTTTTCGGCCGGTCAGACGCGAGAACGTCGCGTGAACGTGGTCGTGCGAATCACGGTGGCCCATCGACAGACGGGCAAGAGTCTCTGGACGGAAACGGCCACGGGTGCCGGAGAATTTTTTGTGAATCGTGCGCCCGACGTCGAAGCCCGCCAGGATCAAATTCAGTTTAACCGGGTCCTGCAGGACCGGGCCCTGGAGCAGGCAGGCCAGGACGTTGCGGAAATGTTGGCCGCAGCCTTCTGGGCCGCGAGGGACCAGGGGGTCTTCTCTCAGGCTCAAACGCCGTCCCTTTCTTCCTCAAGCAGCCTTGGGCCAGGCGGCCGCTCGACGATCCTTGTTGCGACCAGGGACGCCTGCTCGAGAAAAAAGAGTGGCGTATGGCCGGCAATGAGGATTCCCTCCGGGAGAGGGCTGGGGTGAAGGTCCGGTGATCAAACCTGGTGAACTCGGTCCGTCTTTACAAAAACAGAGGCTGTTTCTGGTCCTTGGAGAAGAGGACTGCCTGCGCGATCAGGCCATCGAGACGATTCGAGCCCATGGCGCCTTGCGTTCGAGGGGCGCGAGTGCGGGCGACGTGCGGAGCAACGGTGACGATTTTTCCTGTGACGTCCTGTACGGCGATGAAACGAATGCCCAGGAAATTTTGGCCCGTGCCCAGGAAGTTCCCTTCTTTTCAACCCACCAGGTGGTTCTTCTGAAATGGGCGGACAAGCTTCCCACCAGAGAAGGGGAAGCCCTCATTCCATATTTTTCCGCACCGTCCGATTCAACAACCATGATCGTCTCCGCGGGGAAACTGGATGGCCGGCTGAAATGGGTCCAAGCCTTGAAGAAGCAGGCGGTGGTGGTGAATTGTGCGCCCTTGTTTGACAATCAACGATTGGGCTGGGTTCGCCAGGAGGCCGCACGTGTGGGGATTCGGCTGGATGCCGAAGCAGCGGGGTTACTGAAAGAACTGGCGGGCGAAGGGTTGTACGTGGTCCGGCGGGAATTGGAGAAATTGTCGCTCTATGTGTCAACGAAAGAAACGGTCAATGCTCATGACGTCGTCGCCGTCCAAGGGGCGGAACCCGGTGCGTCGGTGTTTGACCTGTCGGGAGCCATTATCCAAGGCAAGGTGTCGCAAGCCCTCCTCATTTTGGAGAAAACCTTGGAATCGGGTGAGGCCCCGCTTCGGATTCTCGGCGCGTTGTTGTGGCAGTACCGTCGTCTATGGAAAGCCAAGGATGGGCTGAGTCGTCGGGATAGTGAGGCAGCGGTTGCGAAGTCCCTGGGGATCACTCCTTTCCGGCAGGGCGAGTTTTTCGCCATGGTCAGACGCGTTCCCTTGGCGCATTTTCCCGAGGCGTTTCAAGCCTTTTCGGTCACGGACCGTGCGCTGAAAGGTGCCGCCGCCGCTTCCCCTCACCGGATCATGCATGCATTGATCATGGACTTGTACCGATCGGCAAACTCTCCGTCTCGGCCCCAATTGCGACGTGAACGTGTGGGGTAAAGCCGGGTCATGGCCCGGGAGATGCCATACAGAACCCTCGCCCCTGGAGGGAGAGGGTAGGGTGAGGGGGTATTTATTGGGCTTTGAGGGCGTTGAACTGCGTCGAAAGTTGAGAAATGCGTCGGGAAGCGGTATTCCGATGAAGCACGCCTTTGGTCACGGCCCTGTGAAGGGCTGAGGTGGCTTCCCGGAGAAGGGGGTGTACCGCTTCGGCACCGTGTTCTTGGAGAGCGGTTTTAAATTTTTTCACAACCGTGTTGGTGCGATGCAGGATCGCGTGGTTCCGGGCGTGACGCTTCTCGGACTGACGGGCACGTTTAATGGCTGATTTATGAACAACCGGCATCTTTTTTTCTCCATTGAGAGGGTTGAACGTTAATTATTAACATAGCCCCTTCTCGATGGTCAATGGGAAAGAGACAAGAATGGGTCGGAACGTAAGAGGAGCGGAGATTCAAGCTAAGGAGCGGCTCGTGTTTGCCTTGGACGTGCCTACGGCAAAGGCCGCGGAGGCGATGCTGGATCATGTCCAGGAGTCCGTCGGTGTGATAAAAATCGGGTTGGAGCTCTTTGCGAGCGAAGGCCCTGCGATCGTCCGGATGGTACGGAAATATGGGAAACCCGTGTTTCTCGACTTGAAGGTGTTGGATATTGCGGAGACGGTGCAACGGACCACCGCGCGGGTCGCGGACATGGGCGTCTCCTTTCTGACCGTGCATGCCGAGCGAAAGGCCCTGGCTGCCTCCATGAAGGGACGGGCAGGCCACCCGGAGATGAAAATTCTGGCGGTGACGGTGTTGACGAACGTCGAGGAAGCGGATCTTCGGGAATGGGGATATGACGGGACCGTCGAGCAAGTGGTGGTGGCTCGTGCAAGAGTGGCTGCCGAGGTGGGGTGTGACGGAGTGATTGCCTCGGGGAAGGAACCAGCGGCCATTCGATCGGCCATCGACTCGCCGTTGTTGATTGTGACGCCCGGCGTCCGGCCAGCCGGGAAGGGAGTGGATGAGCATGCTCGTCCCACGACGCCTCGCCAAGCCATTCACGCGGGATCGGATTATCTGGTGGTGGGCCGGCCGATTCGGGATGCGCCGGATCCGCGTGTCGCGGCTCAGGCGATCGTGAACGAAATGCAAGCGGCCTTTGATCAGCAATCACTCTCCCCTTGAGGGAGAGTCGGGGAGCCAAGGGCACAGCCCGCAGGTGAACCGGTGAGGGGTAGGGGATGTCGGGTTACGCTACGCTAACCCGACCTACGGCTATTGACCATCGTGGTCTGACCTGTAGGGAGGAACGATCGTTGCCCCAAGGATCAAAACCAGGGCGTTTGTCTTGCGTCGTGTCGGGCCTTTTCAGTAAGATCTCGTTACGTTCGTGAAACGGTTTTTGTCACGACTCGTTGGGTGGTGGGTGTAGCTCAGTTGGTTAGAGCGCCGGATTGTGGTTCCGGAGGTCGCGGGTTCAATTCCCGTCACTCACCCCATTTTTACCTCGCAAAGTCCAGCCTTCCTGGTCTGCTTAACTTCTTCAACCCAATGGTGCTTCACGGTCAGTTGAATGGTGTGGCGTGAACAGAAACGTTGGTCAGCAGTGAGGCCGTCCCGTTCATGGGTCCGTCGTGGGAGTCTCCTCATTGTTTTTCTCTTGACGAGTGTCCATTCAGTGTCCCAGTCCGAGGCTCGGCACGTGGCCTGTGAATCGGCGGAAGCCTGTTTCCAACGCGCCGCGTCTTTTTCCGACGAGCATCCCGGTCACGTGCTTCTGCAGGCAGAACGTTTTCGCCGCGTCCAGGAGGCGTATCCGGGAACCGTATGGGCCCGGCGCGCGGGATTGCGGATAGGATGGTCCCTTTTCGAACGTGAACCGGACCGGTCCCTTGAATATCTCCGTGCGGCCCGCAAGGATTTTCCGCTCCTCGAAGATTATGTGTTGTTGAAGCTCGGTCAGGCTTTGGGTCGTATGGGTTCCTCTCATGAATCGGCACTGACGTTTGAGGCGGCATTGGAGCTGTCCGCTCCTTCCGCCTTGAGAACCGAAACGTCGTATGAAGCGGGGTTCGCCCGGTTCGAGAACGGGCAATGCCGGCGTGCCGTCGCGCATTTGGAGCAGGCTACTTTCGGTGATCCGGATTCTCCGTCTGCCCCCCGAGCCTTCTCCGTTCTTGCCGATTGCGCCGTCCGATTGCAACACGTGACCCGGGCGAAACACGCGCTGGGCGAACTTTGGCGGAAGTATCCCGAATCTCCCGAAGCCCGAACGGTGGAGCAAGTCGTGCAGTCCGGTCAGCCGGATGCGCTGCCTTGGAACCCTTCGTTGGAAGATTATTATCGACGAGCCGAAACGTTCTATGACTTGGCACGCTTTGAAGCAGCCATTCAGGATCTGCAGAAGTTTTTGGCCGGTCGCCCGCAGGGCCCACGTTATGAGCAGGGGCTCTTTCAGTTGGGGATGGCCCACGTGCGGTTGAAGCAATATCCCCAAGCCGCGCAAATTTTCCGCCGGCTGTTGACCGCCTCTCCCACGTATGCTGGCAAAGCCGGAGTGTGGCTGGCCAAGGTCTACTTGCGACAGGATCAGGGCCAACTGCTTCTGAAGTTTAGCGATTCGGTCCCTCCAGGATTGAGCGTTGATGAACGTAGCCGGATCCGGTGGCTGAGCGGCGTGTGGGCTGAAGGGCAAAACACGATGCAGCAGGCTGTCCTGGCTTATGAGGACGCCTATCGTCTGGCTGATCTTCCTGCAATCAAAAGAGACGCCTTGTGGCGTTTGGGATGGCTGCATTATCAACAGGGTGCTTGGGAAAACGCGATAGAAGCCTTTCACTTGCTTGCGGCCACCGCTCCCGGTCGGTCTTGGCAAAATCGGGCTTACTATTGGAAAGCACGGGCGCTTGACCGGCTGGGACGAGCCGATGAAGCGCAAACGTTGTACCGGCAGGTGTCTGCCGAGTGGCCCATGACCTATTATGGGCAATTATCCGAGTTTCGCCTGCGACGTCCACTCCACGGGGGACGCGATCAACAGGAAAATGAGGCGAACCGGGCGATGGACGTTCCCGCGTCGTCTGCATTCCAAACCCATAGGCATTTCCAAAAAGCCATGGAACTGTTGACGCTGGATTTCCGCCGGGAAGCGGCGGAAGAATTGTTGTTGGTCAAGGAGCACTATGGCGATCAGCCGCAAACCTTATATGCCCTGGCGCTGCACATGCTGGAAGTTGGAGATTATGCATCACCGATCGTGATAGCCAAACGGTATTTTCGGGAGCCCTTGGAACGTCGCCGGATTTCCCTTGATTCCCCGTTATGGCGCATGGCGTATCCAACGGGCTATGTCACGAAGATACGGCGATACGCTGATCCGCACGTGGATCCTTTTTTGGTTGCGGGGATTATCCGGGAGGAAAGTTTGTATAATCCCAAGGCCTTGTCATCCGTCGGCGCCATGGGGCTGATGCAATTAATGCCGGAGACGGCAACCCGCGTCGCCCACCGTTTAGGCCTTGGATCCGTGAACCGGGAGGATTTGTTGAAAGGCGATGTGAACGTCCGGTTAGGGGTTGCCTACGTTGGTGAACTGTTACGTGACTACAAGGGAAATCTCATTCGAGCCGTAGCGGCGTATAATGCCGGTCCCGATGCGGTGAGCCGTTGGATTGCCAAGTTTGGCGCTGGGGACCCGGACGAATTTGTCGAACTGATTTCCTATAGGGAAACCCGTCGGTACGTGAAACGGGTTCTTACAAGTTATCGTATATATCACGCCCTTCATTCCACAACATGTGGTGCTCTTCCTCTTGACAGGGCCTGCTAAAGATTTTATTTTAGTCATATTTTATTATCTCGGATTTTCACCAAGGAGTTGTCACTATGAGTCTTGAAAAAATGGAAACATTGGAGGTTCGAGTACGGGGATTAGTGGAGTTGGTCCAAGAAGTAAAGCAGGCCAATGAGTCCCTTCAGGAACAGTTGAACCTGGTTCAAGAGGAATTGTCGAGGCAGGAGGCCTTGGCACGTGAGTGGGAAGAAGAGCGCGTGAATATCAAGTTGCGCATTGAAAAGGTATTGGGGCAACTGGATAGCCTGGAAACGTCGGAGGCCGGCCTGCAAGAGGCGGTCCATGACTAAGAACATCGAGGTTGAGGTATACGGGCAGAAATTGACCTTGCGGCCCATTGAAGATGAAGGCTATGCGCACGAACTCGCCCGATACGTTGAAGGGCAAATGCAGACCATCGCACAAAAGGCGACCAGATCCACGCCCACCAAAGTTGCCATTTTGGCCGCGATGAATATTGCGGATCAACTGTTTCGACAAGAACGCCGTCGGCAGGCGGGCGAGGCCGAGATTGAGCGTCGAGCCGAGGGGTTATTGGAGTGTATCGAATCCCATTTAGAGACGGACCACCCCTGACAAGTTCCTTGATCGGTCAGTCTATGTTCTGTATAGGTTCAGAAACATATGGCACTCCTTGACCCAGGAGGAGTCACCATGCACATCCACCATCTCGGCTACCGGATCCGGGGGTTCTATCGAGTAGCCAATCTGGGCTATCGTTGGGACATGATACCCAACGAAGCTCACCACCGACTCAAGATTCTGACGTTCTGGGCCACCCATGGCCCGGCGGCGACCCAGGATGCCTATGCGGTCAGCCGCCGGACGCTCGCGCGCTGGAAACACACGTTAACCCAGGCCGGCGGTCAGCCCGCCGCCTTGGCCGCCCGCTCCCGTGCCCCCCACCGACGGCGCCAGCCCCACAGCCCGCCCGCACTGAACCAGGAGATCCGGCGTCTGCGCACCACCTTCCCTAACCTCGGGAAGGCCAAACTCCACGTCCTGCTGGCCCCGTGGTGTGAGGCCCACGGCCTCGCCCTGCCCAGTGTCTCCACCATTGGGCGCCTGATCGCCCGTGCGCCCGACAAGATGCGGCACGCCCCCGTCCGCTTGACGGCGCGGGGCCAGCCTAAACCCGTCGTGCGGCCGCGCAAAGCGCGGAAACCCCGCGGCCACTCCGCCCCGCCCCTCGAGGTGTTCGCCTGTGATACCGTCGTCCGGCTCCAGGCGGGCCTCCGCCGCTACTTGTTCCCCTTTCTCGATCCCCACTCGCGCTTCGCGGTCGCCGTGGCCACGCCCCCCGCGTCCAGCCGCCAGGCGACCCGCGCGCTGGAGGCCTTGTGCCAGGTGCTGCCACGCCCCCCGCGGGTCGTGCTCTCCGACAACGGCTCGGAATTCCTGGGCCACTTCCAGCAGCGGTTGGAGGCGCGCGGCATCACGCACTGGTGGACCTATCCCCGTTCCCCGAAAATGAATGCCCATGTAGAACGGTTCAACCGGACCATTCAGGAACAGTTCGTGGACTATCATGAGGACTTGCTGTTCGACGACGTGGCCCTGTTCAACCAACAATTGGCCGACTGGTTGATCGCGTATAACACCGTCTTACCCCACCATAGCCTTGGCCGCCAATCTCCGGTACAATTCCTCCTTCACCATCAACCCGAGTGCCAAATGTGGTGGACCCATACATGTTCTTGCATGAAGGACGACTCTCTGCTAACGTGTGAATGACGTGACTGAAAATTTCAACCTTTGACAGAGGAATACATTCGTCGATCAGGAAAAACGAGTGGCGTATGGCATGGAATGAAACGAGTTTTATAAGACTGAGGGTGTGAATAACTGATGAGGTTTGAATTGAGGGATGGCTCACCCTGCCGGACTGAAGAGTATCCATGAGGCAGAAAGCATCATCCAGGTAGAGCGTTCGGAAGAGAGGCCTGAGCTGAATGGATCCAAGCTAATGGCGGATAGAATTTTAAACAGATGTAGAAACCTTGGCGTCAGCCGATATCTACCGTTTGCGATGTGTTTCACACACCCTGACATCGCGTAGAGTCGTTTTCCCGTTCTCGTCATTCCCTGCCTTTTCTTCGTTCTCCACGTTTCCTGAGTCCACCGTGAGATCAGGGATCAACGATCGTTGATCCTTATGGCAACATGAAAATTGTCAATGATTCCAAAGGCTGACGTGAGCGCCTTTGTATGAGTGGTGAGAGAAGGGGGTGACGACCATTTTTACGGATATCATCATCATGGCAGTCGTTGGCGGCATTGGCCTTGGTGTGGGGTTTGTGTTGAATGGCGTGATTCAACGGATGCGCTTCACCACGCAACGTCGTAAAGCCGAAGACGAACTGCGCCAATTAACGCAATCAGCGGAACGCGAAGCCGAGCATACTATCAAGGAAGCGAAGATTGAAGCGAAGGATCTGGTGTTCCAATCCAAGGCGCAAATAGAAAAGACGGAAAAAGAAAAACGAAGCGAATTGCAGTGGCTGGAAAAACGAATGGGGCAACGGGAAGAAGGATTGGAAAGAAAAATCGCGAATTTTGAGCGTCACGAGGAGGAATTTCGCAAGAAAGAACGTACCGTATCGGATCGGGAAGTCTCGTTGGGGAAACAAGAACGGTTATGTGAGCAAACGATACGAGAATATCGTGAGGCCTTGGAGCGGGTGGCCGGGTTGACCACGGAAGAAGGCAAACGGCAACTGTTGGCCGAGCTTGAAAGTGAAGTTCGTTTGGAAGCCACGGGCCTGACGAAACGGATCCTTGAGGAAGCTCGGGAAAATGCGGACCGGGAAGCCCAGCATATCGTGACCAACTCGATTCAACGGATCACTCGTGATTACGTCAATGAAGCCACCATCTCGGTGGTGGCCCTGGCCAATGACGGGATGAAGGGTCGAATCATTGGACGAGAAGGCCGAAACATTCGAGCTCTGGAAGCGGCAACGGGTGTGGATTTAATCGTCGATGAAACACCGGAAGCCGTGATCGTCTCCGGGTTCGATCCCTTGCGACGCGAGGTTGCCAAAATCGCGCTTGAGCGGCTGATGCAGGATGGTCGCATTCATCCGACGCGAATTGAAGAGGTCGTGGAAAAAGTCAAAGGCGATCTTGAGAAGGTGATGCGGGAAGAAGCCGAAAAGGTGATCTTCGAGGTCGGCCTTTCGGAGTTTCATCCCGAGATCGTGAAACTCCTGGGCCGGTTACGCTACCGCACCAGCTACGGACAAAACAATTTGTTTCATGCCCGGGAGGCGTCGTATATCTGCGGCATCATGGCCGCGGAATTAGGCTTGGATATCAAGTTGGCCAAACGTGGGGCGCTGTTGCACGACATCGGGAAAGTGGTGAGCCACGAAGAAGAGGGCACGCATGCGATGTTAGGCGCCGAAATCGCGAAGAAGTACGGCGAGTCCGAAAAGGTCGTGAATGCGATTGCCGCACACCATGAACAGGTTGACCCGATTTGCCCGGAATCCGTGTTGGTCGCGGCGGCGGAAGCCTTGTCCGCTGCCAGGCCCGGTGCGCGACGCGAAACGCTGGAAGCCTACGTGAAACGATTGGAAAAATTGGAAGCCTTGGCCGTGGGCTATGAGGGAGTGGATAAAGCCTATGCCATTCAGGCCGGGCGGGAAGTGCGCGTGATTGTTCGACAGGAAAAACTGTCCGACAATGACGCCCTTGTCCTGTCTCGTGACCTGTCCAAGAAAATCGAACAAGAAATGACGTACCCCGGTCAGATTAAAGTGACGGTGATTCGGGAAAGTCGATTCGTCGAATTTGCCAAATAGATAAGACGGGCAATGGGAAGCGATTGAATTTGTGGTTGTGTTGTTTATCGGTGACATTGTTGGTGAACCGGGACGGCGTAGCATCACCCAGAATATCCATAGGGTGAGCGAACAGTATCACGTCGATATTGTGGTCGGGAACGCCGAGAACGTGGCCGGCGGCTTTGGCATTACGGCTGACTTGGCCAATGATTTATTTGACCTGGGGTTTTCGGCACTCACGACGGGCAATCACGTCTGGGATAAAAAGGAAATGGTGGATTATATTCGCAAAGAGCCCAGAATCCTGCGCCCGGCCAATTATCCCGACGGCACGCCCGGGAAAGGGTCGTTCGTCATTGAGAGGCCGAGTGGCAAGAAAATCGGGCTGATCCAGGTCATGGGGCGGGCATTTATGCCGGCGCTTGATTGTCCCTTTCAGGTGGTCAAACGCGAAGTCGAAAAGCTGCAATCCGAGACCCCCTGCATTATTGTGGATATGCACGCGGAAACGACGGCGGAGAAGATGGCCATGGGATATTTTTTAGACGGCCAGGTGACGGCCGTCGTGGGCACGCATACGCACGTGCAAACCGCGGATGAACAGATCCTTCCCAAGGGGACGGCCTATTTGACGGATATTGGGATGACCGGTCCCGTCAATTCCGTGATTGGAATGAAAAAAGAACTGGTGATCGACAAATTTCTTACGCAGATGCCCAGACGGTTTGAAGTCGCCTCCGGCCCGGCGGTTCTGGGTGCAACCGTGATTGAATTTGATTCCGCAACCGGCAAAGCCACCGGAATCCAACGCGTGCGAGAAATCGCGTAACTGTGCGTTCCTGACTCGTGTCTGCTTCCCCCCCGACCGTTTATACGGTGACCCAACTGACGACGCGCATTCGCGCGACCATGGAAAACGCTTTTCCGGAAGTATGGGTCGAAGGGGAGGTGTCGAACCTTCGTATTCCCTCCTCCGGGCACGTCTATTTTTCCCTGAACGATCAGGAAAGCCAAATACGAGCGGTCCTCTTTCGTCGCATGGCCGCAGCGCTCCCGTTTCACGTGGAAAACGGCCTCACGGTGCTGGGAAAAGGACGCATCAGCGTCTATGAACCGAGAGGTGAGTATCAGCTTCTTGTGGAGTATCTCGAACCCAAGGGTATCGGTGCTCTGCAGATTGCCTTTGAACAACTCAAGCAACAGTTCGATCGAGAAGGGCTGTTTGATCCGGCACGTAAGCGCCCCCTTCCGTTTTTTCCTCGCCACGTCGGGGTGATCACCTCCGGCACGGGAGCCGCGCTGCACGATATTGTGACGGTTGTCCACCGGCGATGCCCGGTGATCCGCATCCGCCTGTTCCCCGTGGCCGTGCAGGGACCCGGTGCCGCGCAGCAGATTGCGGAGGCCGTTCGACTGGCCAATCAACAGGCTGATCTTGACGTGCTCATTGTTGGGAGAGGCGGAGGGTCATGGGAAGATTTATGGAGCTTTAACGAAGAGGTCGTGGTTCGGGCCATTGCCGGCTCTCGCATTCCGGTGATTTCAGCGGTGGGCCATGAAATCGATTTCACCTTGTCGGATTTTGCCGCTGATTATCGAGCCCCCACTCCTTCGGCCGCGGCGGAATCGGTTTCTCCCGTTCTTGTCGACTTGATGGAAGGCATACGGAAAAAGAACGCGAGATTGGCTCAAGCCATGCGCAGCACCTTCAGGTTCCACAGGAATCAGGTTGCGTTGGCCCTGCACACCCTTCCCGTTCCTTCGCAAATCCTCCAACGTCAAGTGCAACGGGTTGATGAACTCAGTTTCCGTCTTGGGAGCGGCAAACGGGCCATGCTTGCCGCGGTGCGGCCGAGACTGGCCGCGTTAGCCGCCGGTCTGGAAAGAGTCGGTCCGGGGTACTCGTGGCAACGGGGAAGCCTCATGCTGCCCCAGCTTCTTCGACGACTCTCCAGGGCCATGCCGTGGGTGATGACGGGGAAAAAACATCAATTGCGAACCGTGGCCAGCACCCTTGACACGCTGAGCCCCCTTGCGGTTTTGTCTCGCGGGTACAGCATTCTTGAAACCAGTCCCGGAGGAAAAATTGTGAAGGATGCGCAATCAGTCCAAGTCGGAGACCGGATTCGAGCGCGACTGGCCGAAGGGAAGCTGTCTTGTCTGGTTGAACAAACGGAGCGGCAATCTTGACGTCTCGGAAACACCGCGTATAATGCGATTCTCCGTGTCATTGTATTCTTAGCAGGACTTCGCGCTTATGCAAAAGCGAACCATGGTCGACACCACACAAGACGCGTAGAGAGAATGGAACGCGATTCACCTGACACCGATGTCCGCAGGTAGGTATGGCAGCCGTAAAATTTGAAGATGCCTTGGCCAGGCTTGAGACAATCGTCACCGAGTTGGAAAGAGGCGACCTCCCCCTGAATGATTCCTTGAAGATGTTTGAAGAAGGGATCAAGCTCTCTAAAACCTGTCTCAAGATGCTGGATGACGCCGAACGGAAAGTGGAAATTATGGTGCAGGACAAAGATGGAAAAAAGCGAGTAGAAGCGTATTCCGTCGAGGAAGAAGAAAAAAACTGAACGCCAACGCCGTTGCCTGCCGAACGCCAACGGCCCTTCCGGATAGCCAGAGACGTCATCCCCCCATTGATGTCTACCAAAATCCCCAAACAGCGACTCGACGAAGTGCTGGTCAGGCGTCAGTTGGCCGGCAGCCGGGAGCAGGCGCAACGGCTGATCCTGGCGGGATTGGTCAAAGTCGATGGGACGCGCGTGGAAAAGCGGGCGGCACTCGTTGCAGGGCAAGCGGCCGTTCAAGTGGAAGGGCCGGCAAGCCCGTTTGTGAGCCGGGGAGGAGAAAAACTTTCGGCAGCGTTGGACGCCTTTTCCCTCCACGTGTCGGATCGTATCGTCCTGGACGTCGGGGCTTCCACGGGTGGGTTTACGGATTGTCTCCTCCAGCACGGAGCCCGTCGGGTCTATGCCGTGGACGTGGGGTATGGGCAATTGGATTGGAGCCTCAGAAACGATCAGCGAGTCGTCGTCCTCGAGCGACGTAATATTCGGCATCTCGACCTCGCGGCCGTTCCCGAGCCCATCCAACTGGCCGTCATTGATGTCTCCTTCATTTCGCTACGCCTGGTGTTGCCTTGCGTGGTGAAATTTCTGGCGCCCGGGGCCACGGTCGTTGCCCTTGTCAAGCCACAATTCGAAGCCGGTGTGAAACAGGTGGGGCGAGGAGGCGTGGTCCGGGATGACGGGATCCGGCGGGAAGTGGCGCAACGTATCCAAGGCACGGCGCAACAATTGGGATTTGATTGCCTTGGGCTTTTCGATTCCCCCGTGCAGGGGAAAAAAGGGAATCGCGAAATTTTTTTGAGTCTGCAGTGGGCGGGTTCGGGGAACTCGTTTCCGCGACCTGAGGACGTTGCATGAATATTTTAGTCACGGGCGGTGCGGGATTTATCGGGTCTCATATCGTGGACCAGTTTGTCCAAGAAGGTCATCGCGTCTCCGTGATCGATGATCTCTCCACCGGGAAACGAAAGCAGGTTCACCGCGACGCCGTATTCTACAAATTGAACGTGTGCAGTACACGAGTGGAACAGGTGTTTAAAAAAGAACGTCCCGTAGTGGTCGTGCACATGGCCGCTCAAATGAACGTCCGGAAATCCACGGAGGATCCCGTCTTTGATGCGGAAGTGAACATTTTGGGAACCCTTCGGCTCCTGGAGTTGGCCGTCCGGTACGGCGCCAGAAAAATTCTGTTCGCCTCTTCCGGCGGCACGGTGTATGGCGAGCAGGAGGCGTTTCCGGCTTCGGAATCTCATTCCACGCGACCGCTGTCCCCCTACGGGATCAGTAAACTCACCTGCGAATACTATCTCGAGTACTATCGTCACGTTGCCGGTCTGAAATACGTGGCCCTCCGGTTAGCCAATATTTACGGCCCGAGACAAAATGCCGACGGCGAAGCCGGCGTGGTCGCGATTTTCACGCAACAAATGCTGGCGGGTGAACAACCCCGGATTAACGGGAACGGGTTCCAGACGCGGGATTACGTCTACGTGGGAGACGTGGTGGAAGCCGTGAAGGCGGTATTCGTCCCATCGGCAGAGGGAATTTTCAACGTCGGAACCGGGACCGAGACGACGGTGAATGAGCTCTTCGCCCGGCTGAAAGAATTGACGAACGTGCAGTGTAGGGAAATCCACGGTCCCGCGAAAAAAGGCGAGCAAACGCGCAGTGTGCTGGATGCGGGCAAACTGGAGAAAGAGACGGACTGGACACACTCCGTGTCCCTCTCGGAGGGATTGGATGAAACGGTGAAGTTTTTTCAGCAGCAGAAGCACCGGCGTGTCAAGCCGGCGCTTCACTGATGATCAATAGCGCGGAACCGAATGGTCGATTTCGACGGACCAGGCGTCAATGCCCCCGATCAGGTTTTTCACGTCGGAAAATCCTTGCTGGAGGAGAAATCCCACGGCATCGGCACTGCGCATGCCTTTATGACACAAGGCCACGATTTCATCGGTCGGGTCGAGTTGATTGAGCGATTGGGGTAACGTGCCCAAGGGAATGAGGGTGGACCCTTCAATCTTGGCCATGGAAAATTCATGCGGTTCCCGAACGTCCAATAAAAACACCTTGTCCCCTTGATCCAAGCGATCCTTTAGTGCTCGTACGGTAATGGTGTAACTCATCTGCGGACCTCCTTTAAAAAAATATGATAGTCTTGGCAGTGAGTCGGTGTCAATTCGCATTTGCGGCACGCAATCGCAGGAACTTTTATTGACAGAATGAAGGGCTAGAGGGCAACCGGGCAAGAAGGGGTTGCCTGTTTCCTCCCCTTTGCCTGCCCTGAGCGTAGCCGAAGGGTAAGGGGAGGCTGAGCTAGGCTTGCCCCCGCGAAGGCGGGGGTGGGGTAGAGCCACCCGTTCCTGGAGCACGGGGTTTTGCCGTCTTGGTTACCGCCTCCGGCCCGATGAAGGCATAGACGCTGGTATGAGTATCCCAATCGTGTCGATCTCTCATATTGCTGAAATGGTGGGGCAGGAGGTTCGTCTCCAGGGATGGGTCCGGCATCATCGATCAAGCGGCAAACTGCAGTTTCTCACGCTTCGGGACGGGTCCGGGGATATACAGGCCATTTTGAGTAAAGGGACACTGGGGGAGGAACAATTCGGCCTTGCGAATCAATTGACGCAAGAATCCTCCTTGGCGGTCACCGGAGTGCCTCGTGCGGAGGCGCGGGCTCCGGGTGGGTATGAAATAGAGGTGACCGCCTTCGAGATTATTCACCTCGCCGAGCCGTTTCCCGTTCAACCCAAAGAGCATGGCGTCGGGTTTCTGATGGATCACCGCCATCTCTGGCTTCGTTCAACGCGGCAACAGGCCATCCTGAAAATCCGGCATGCGATCATCAAGGCCTGTCGTGACTTTTTCGACGAACGGGAGTTTGTCTTGATTGACGCGCCCATTTTTACGCCAAACGCGTGCGAAGGAACCACCACCCTTTTCCAAACCCAATATTTTGAGGAAACGGCCTACTTGACGCAAAGCGGGCAATTGTACGGAGAAGCGGCTGCCGCGTCCTTCGGAAAAGTGTATTGCTTCGGTCCGACGTTTCGTGCGGAGCAATCCAAGACTCGCCGGCATTTGATGGAGTTTTGGATGGTGGAGCCTGAAATGGCGTTTGCAGAATTGCCCGATGCGATGGACCTGGCGGAGGCATTCGTGGCGACGGTGGTGGAACGGGTCCTGGAGAACTGCCGAAACGAATTACAGGTGTTGGAACGGGACGTGTCCAAATTGGAAGCGGTCGTCCCGCCCTTTCCGCGACTCACCTATGATGAAGCGATTCTGCGGTTGCAGGGCCTCGGGTCGTCGATCCAAGAAGGCGATGATTTCGGCGCGGACGATGAAACCACCTTGTCCAATCAGTTTGAGAAACCCATCCTGGTGCATCGGTATCCCGCGAAGATCAAGGCCTTTTATATGCAACCCGACCTCGACAATCCCGACCGGGCGCTGTGCATGGACATGTTGGCTCCGGAAGGATACGGCGAAATCATCGGGGGCGGGCAACGTATCCACGATTACCGGACGTTAGCCGCACGCTTGCAAGACCATCAACTGGCTGCGGAAGCCTTCCAGTGGTACCTGGACCTGCGGCGATACGGGTCCGTGCCCCATGCCGGGTTCGGCATGGGCATTGAGCGCGCCGTGGCCTGGATTTGCGGCCTCGCGCACGTGCGCGAAACCATTCCCTTCCCTCGCATGCTGTATCGCCTGTACCCCTGACCGCATGAGGCGTGTTCCGGGCCGTGAACCGGGATGTGGCTCTACATTTTCCAGGTCCCTTCCTTAATAAATCCGTGTAAAATTTTTTGGTAGAAGGCGCTGACTGCGTCTTGGCTTGCCCATGGCAATAAGTATTTGATTTTGCTTGACAAAATTGTGAATACGAGTATATTTTGCGCTTTAAGTGGATAAAAGTGGAAGAAAGTGGGAGTCAATAGGAGTCATATAGAGATAGTTGGATAATTCGATTCATGTTCCGGCGTTATTAGAGGAGGTTGTGACTTGGTTACAACCACGTGCGCAAGGGTGTTACTTGGATTGCACTATAGGCTTGGGAGGGACGGCCGAGCGTATTCTGGATGCCAGCGCGCCAGATGGCGTGCTCATCGGGATCGACCGGGACCCTCAGGCGATTGCCCATGCACAAACAAGGCTTCAAGCCTACCGGTCCAGGATCTCCTTGTTTTGTGAAAATTTTCAACGGGTGAAATCGGTGATGAACTTGGCCAATAGAGAACACGCAGACGGTATTTTGTTCGATTTAGGCGTGTCTTCGGCTCAATTGGATCAGCCCGAACGAGGGTTGAGCTTTCAACAGGACGGCCCCTTGGATATGCGGATGAATCCCACTCACGGTCAATCGGCTGAAGACCTCGTGAACACGCTGCCTGAAACGCAACTTGCCAATATCATTCATGTGTTGGGGGAAGAACGATATTCCCGCCGCATTGCACGGGCCATCGTCCAGGTTCGCCGCCAATCCCCCCTTCGGACCACGATGGATTTATCGCGGGTGATTCGGCAATCCGTGCCACGGTCGTATCGGTCCGGCCGCCTTCATCCTGCGACTCGGACCTTTCAGGCGGTTCGGATGGCGGTCAATGACGAATTGGGCTCGCTGCAAACCGGGCTCGACGAGGTCATCGACGTCCTGGCACCGGGAGGCCGTCTGTGTGTGATTTCTTTTCACTCCTTGGAAGATCGTCTGGTGAAACAGGCGTTTCGGCGTCTGGCTCACGATGCTCCTGACGAATGGGGCATTCTGACGAAGAAACCCGTTTCCCCTTCCGTAGAGGAACGTCGGGCCAATCCCCGTGCACGCAGTGCGAAGTTGCGAGTCATTGAACGAAAGCCCGGGTGGGGAGACGCACAAGCCGGAAGGGGCCACGCATGAAATTGGTTCTCTGGACGTTGCTGACGGTGAGCCTGAGCGGAGTGCTCCTTTTTTACGTGTGGGGAAAGGTCGACGTTGTGCGACTGGGATATGAACTGGACGTCTTGTTGAAGAAAAAAGCCGCAGTCACGCAGGAGCACGACCGCTTGCAGGCCCGGCTCTCTCAATTGACGGCACCCGAGCGTATTGCGTCAGAGGTCGGCAAGAAACTGGGGATGAGACCTCCACGCCCGCAGCAAGTGGTCCTGGTTCCGAGTCGTCCGGAGAACGGAAAGCCAAGCGACGGTCCTGAGCCTCCGCTTCGTTTGGTCCGGCAAATGGGAAACTGACAATGAACCGGTCATTCATGAAGCAGGAATTCAAGTTAGCCGGGGAAGGAGTCGGCCGACGGGCCTTCGTCGGCCTGTGTTTTTTGGTTGGATTCGCCATTCTGCTCTTTCGTTTTTTCGATCTTCAGGTGCTGCAAGCAGAAACGATGATGCAGAAAGCTCGCCGTCAGCATGAAAAGACCATCACCCTTGATTCCAGCCGCGGCGCCATTGTGGATCGGCAAGGGAAACCGCTGGCGTTGAACCTGGACGTACCGTCGGTGTATGCCACGCCGTCTTCCCTCGACAATCCCACCCGAGTCGCTCGCCAACTCGCGCAGGTGTTGGGCGTTCCTCGAGAACCCCTGGAAAAGCGGTTACGGGCCGAACGGGACTTTGTTTGGATACAACGGAAAATTGACGACTCTCAGGTCGAACGGTTGAACGATCTTGCCCTCCCCGGGGTCGGCGTCATGGTGGAAGCGCGTCGCTTTTATCCCAAGGGGACGTTATTGGCGCACGTGTTGGGATTTGCGGGAATCGACAGTCAGGGTCTTGAAGGGCTCGAAAATGGGTATGATGCGCATTTGCGGGGCCAAGTGCGTCGTGTGGTGTTGCAGCGGGATGCGCTGGGACGAGTCATCATTCCGGAAAGCCAGCGCAAGTCTCAGCCTCTTTCGGGACATACCATCTCCCTGACCATCGATGAAGTCATTCAGTATATCGCGGAGCAAGCTTTGGAACAGACCGTCCTGAATACCAAGGCGCGAGGCGGGGCGGTTCTTGTCATGGCCCCCAAAACCGGCCAGATGTTGGCTTGGGCCCTTCGTCCCACGTTTGACCCGAATCATATTCATCAGGCGTCACCCGAGCGTTGGAGGAATCGGGGTGTGACCGATCCCTACGAACCGGGCTCGACACTCAAAGTGGTGCTGGCCGCCGCGGCCCTGGAATTGAATCGCGTGACCCCCGACACCATGCTGTATGCGGGTGATGGAGAGATTCCGATCAGTGGCACCGTGATTCATGACCATGAAAAAGCCGGATGGGTGACGTTTCGTGAAGCCGTTCAACGATCCAGCAACGTGGCCTTCGTCAAAATGTCATGGGATTTGGGGCGCGAACAGGTCTATCAATTCTTGCGTACGTTCGGTTTTGGTGAAAAAACGGGGATCGATCTACCCGGGGAATCCATCGGAATCTTGAGACGTCCGGATCAATGGAGTCAGCGCACCCTCCCTTCTTTGGCCATAGGGCAGGAAATTGCCGTCACGCCGTTGCAGCTCCTGACGGCCGTGTCGGCCGTTGCCAACGAGGGATGGCTCATGAGGCCGTTTCTGGTACGGGAGATTTCCGATCACCAGGGAAGAAGCGTCTGGGAGCACGTCCCCCATATTCGCCGCCGTCCCATTAGCGCCGAGACCGCAAAGACCGTCACGGACCTTTTGGTCAACGTGGTGGACCGGGGGACGGGAAAACGCGCGGCCATTCCGGGATATCGGGTCGCGGGCAAGACCGGAACGGCGCAGAAGGTTGATCCTGCAACAGGCACGTATTCGTCCACCAAATTCGTGGGATCGTTCGTGGGATTCGTCCCCGCGGAGGATCCTCAGTTAGCCATATTGGTGATGATTGATGAACCGCAAGGCCCGGCTTGGGGAGGAGTGGTGGCGGCTCCGGTGTTTCGGAAAGTGGCGGAACAGGCGCTCCGATATTTAAGCGTGGCTCCAGGCGAAGAAGCCCGGATGGTGGCGTCCCGTTCAAGGCCTGCCCTCGACGGGTATCAGCCAAACTGGGAATGACGTTAGCGACATTACTGCTGCCCCTCGACGTTGTCAGTGCGACGGGCAACCTCGAGGTGGAACTGTCCGGCATCACGGATGATTCACGGGAAGTCGCACAAGGCAGTTTGTTTGTCGCCGTCAAAGGTCAGCAGGTCGATGGTCATTCGTTTGTCGCTCAGGTGTATCGGCAACAGATAGGGGGCGTTGTGGTTCAAGCTCCATTCCAAGCTCCATCCCACGTCAGGAAAGAAGGCGGCCCCGCCTGGATCGAAGTCAAAGATTCCAGGAAGGCGCTCGGTCAGTTAGCCTCGCGGTTTTTTCAGAATCCCTCCCAATCCTTACTCATGGTGGGAGTCACGGGGACTAACGGGAAAACCACGGTGGCGCACGTGAGTCAGGCGATCCTGGAACGTGGCGGCTACCGGACGGGCCTCATGGGCACGGTGGGGTATCACGTTGGTCCGGAGTATCAGGCCGCCAGTCACACGACGCCGGGTGCGGTTCCTCTGCAGGCGTTCTTACATCGTATGGTGGAAGGAGGGATGGATACGGCGGTTCTGGAAGTCTCCTCGCATGCCCTCGCACTGGACCGGGTTGAAGGCTGTGGATTCGATACTGTGGTTTTTACGAATTTGACCCAGGACCATTTGGATTTTCACGAGACGATGGAGTCCTACTATCACGCGAAATTGCGCCTCTTTCAGGAGTTCGTCGTCCCCGCCTCCAAAACGGGACCCAAACGAGCGATCATCAATATTGACGATGCATGGGGTGTCCGCTTGCAAGCCGAAACCCCGGTGCCGGTCTGGACGTATTCCCTTCGCCGGCGTGCGGATATTTACGCGACGAACGTGACCCTCTCGATGGATGGAACCCGGTTTACCGTCCATACTCCAGGTGGTTCCTCGGATATCCAAAGTGCCTTGGTGGGTGAACACAACGTGTCGAACCTCCTGGCAGGTATAGGCGTCGGCCTCGCACGGGGAATGTCTCTGGATGACGTTCGGCAGGGTATCCTGGGATTCCGAACGGTGCCGGGCCGGTTCGAGCAAGTGGAGGCCGGGCAGGATTTTTCGGTAATTGTGGATTACGCCCATACGGAAGATGCCCTGGCCCAACTCTTGGCCGCCGCCCGGCAACTGCGACGGGAACGGATTATTACGGTCTTTGGTTGTGGCGGGGATCGTGATCCGGGGAAACGGCCGAAAATGGGACGGGTGGCTGCCCAACGGAGTGACGTGGTGTTTCTGACCTCGGACAACCCTCGTACCGAAGATCCCGAGGCGATTCTGCGTGATATCGAACAAGGGGTGCTGGGTCTTTCGGCGTCGGAACGGGGAGCGTCGTACGTGATCCCCGATCGTCGAGCGGCCATTCGGGCGGCGCTCCTTGAAGCCCGGCCGGGCGACGTGGTGCTGATCGCCGGCAAGGGGCATGAAGATTATCAAGTCATCGGCAAGACGCGGCATCGGTTTGATGATCGGGTAGTGGCTCGTGAATTGTTGGCGGGCTTGCCGGACAGGAGATAGGCTCTCCGACGATGGCGACGTTTACGGGAGATGAAGTGCTTGCTGCAACCGGAGGAACGTTACTGAGAGGCGCGACGGGTTGTCGGATTCAACGGATTTGTACCGATTCCCGGAAGGTGCGCACAGGCGATTTGTTTGTCGCATTGAAAGGCACGGAGTTTGACGGGCATCAGTTTATCGATGAGGTCTTCACCCGTGGGGCAAAGGGGGTTGTGCTTGAAGCCTTCCCGCGCAATGCGAAGGTTGGAAAGTCCGTCTCGTCCGCCCCGTCTGACCCGTTCGTCGTCAAGGTCAAGGATTCCTTGAGAGCGTATCAGGATCTTGCGACTTTTCACCGAAACCGTTTTGACATTCCGGTCATTGCGGTGACGGGGAGCAACGGCAAAACCACCACGAAGGAGATGGTCGCGAAAACGCTTTCGCAGCGCTGGCGCATCAGGAAAACAGCCGGCAATTTGAACAATCGAATCGGGCTGCCGCAAACGGTTCTCGGGTTGACCGCGGCCCACCAGGCGGCGGTTCTGGAATTAGGGGTGGATGCCGAAGGTCAAACCACACGGTTGGCGGAAATTGCCCGGCCGACCGTCGGCCTCATTACAAACGTCGGGAACGACCATTTGGAATTCTTTGGAAGCGTGGACGGATCGGCCCGCGCGAAAGCCGAATTGTTGGCTCATCTTCCTCGAGACGGTGCCGTCATTTTGAATGCGGATGACCCGTATTACGATTTTTTTCGACGTCGGGCCCGCTGTTCGGTGGTTTCTTTCGGCTTACAGGGGCAAGCGGACGTTCGGGGGAGTCATATTCAGCGGCAAGGAACACGAACCGAATTTCGTCTCCATGTGAGCGGACGTCAACGATCGCATCGACTGTCTCTCCACGTGCATGGAACCCATAACGTGTTGAATGCCCTGGCCGCGATTGCGGTGGGTCACGTCCTGGGGCTGTCGGTCGCAAAAATGGCAACCGGCTTGAGTCGATTTCGTCCCGTGGCCATGAGGTCCCAGGTCTCCTCCTGGCAGGGTATCCGCGTGATTCAGGATTACTATAACGCGAACCCTGATTCCATGAAGGCGGCCGTGACGCTGTTACAGGAATTCGGTGCCGGCCGGCGGACCATTGCCGTGCTTGGGGACATGTTGGAGTTGGGAACGGAGACGCGGAACCTTCACAGGGAAGTCGGCGCCTTTGTTGCCGGCAGCCGCATTTCATTTTTGATTGCTTGTGGGGAATTCGGCGGGGAGTTGGCTCGCGGGGCTTCTGCGGAAGGCATGCCCTCGTCGCGGATTTTCAAAGTCCGGCGAGTCGGCGACGCGGCACCGGTCCTCAAGAAGCTGGTTGAACCCGGAGACGTCGTGTTGCTCAAAGCCTCCAGGGCCATGCGGTTCGAGTGCCTGGCTGACGCCCTTCGATCTCGGCCCGCACACGCATGAGGATAGGACAAGGCGTATGTTGTATTTGTGGCTTTACCCTCTGCACACGGACATCGCAATTTTCAACGTGTTCCGGTATTTGAGCTTTCGTATCATTTACGCGGCCCTGACCGCTTTTGTCATCGCGTTTTTCCTGGCTCCGCCCATGATTAAAAAATTGCAGGAACTCCGATTGGGGCAACGTATCCGGGAAGATGGGCCGCGCCACCACCTGGCCAAAAAAGGAACCCCCACCATGGGGGGCATTCTCATTATTTTTGCCGTGTTGCTGTCCACGCTGCTGTGGGCGGACGTGAGCAATCTTTACGTGTGGCTCGTCATCTTGTCCATCGTGGGGTTTGGGTTTGTCGGGTTTATCGATGACTACCTCAAAATTTCGCGGGGGCGTTCGGAAGGGTTGACCGTGCTCCAAAAGTTCGTGGCGCAAATAGGCATTGCCTTGGGAATCGGCCTGTTTTTCTATACCTCTCCCGGGTATTCGACGGAACTCAGCGTTCCGTTTTTCAAAACGTTTACGCCCGACTTGGGGACGCTCTACATTCCGTTCGCCATCCTGGTGATCGTGGGTTGCTCCAACGCCGTGAATCTGACGGACGGGTTGGATGGGTTGGCGATCGGCCCGGTCATGATGGCGTCGGTGGCGTATGCCGTGGTGGCCTATGCCGCCGGGAATAAAGTGGTGTCGGAGTATTTGCTGATTCCGTATATCGAGGGTGCCGGGGAATTGGCCGTCCTGATGGCGGCCGTTTTCGGATCCAGTCTCGGGTTTCTTTGGTTCAACACGTATCCGGCGTCGGTGTTCATGGGGGACGTCGGTTCCTTGCCCCTCGGCGCGGCCCTGGGCACGGTCGCCGTGGTCAGTAAGCACGAGTTGTTGCTGATCCTGGTTGGTGGCGTGTTCGTCATGGAGGCGGTATCCGTCATCTTTCAGGTGCTGTTCTATAAATCGCGCAGGAAACGGATTTTTCTGATGGCGCCCATTCATCATCATTTTGAAATGAAGGGATGGGAGGAACCCAAGGTCGTGGTTCGATTATGGATTGTGGCTATTCTCCTGAGTCTCTTGAGCCTCAGCACCTTAAAGCTGCGTTAACCTTATGCTTCTGACGTTGGAGAAGATGTCTCGACGGACGCATCGCACGAATCCACACCCCCGGATACGCAGTCTCCCCGGGCAATCCGTGGCCGTGGTCGGGGCGGGCAAGAGCGGCGTGGCCGCGGCGCGGTTGCTTGTCGCGCTCGGAGCCAAGGTGGCGCTGGTCGATCACAAGCCTGAAACGGAATGGGCAATGGGGGTATCCGATGTACGCACGTGTGGGGTTCACCCGTTTGGCGGAGAACGATTCGAGAAGGGGCTGGAAGCCGTTGACCTGGTGATCGTGAGTCCCGGCGTTCCTCCGGCCCTGGAGGCGTTCGACGCCGTGCGCCGGCGAGGCGTTCCTATTGTCGGCGAGGTTGAATTGGCCTCGTGGTTCTTTTCCGTCCCCGTCATCGGAGTCACCGGAACGAATGGAAAGAGCACCGTCGTGTCACTGATTGGACAGCTCCTTCAGGAATGCGGATCCACTCCTTTCGTCGGCGGCAACCTGGGGATCCCGTTAACGGAAGCCGCCTTGGCCGTGCATCAACGTGCAAGTGTGGGTTCGGAGGAGCCAGCTCCGTTTCATGAGATTGTCGCGGAATTGTCGAGCTTTCAATTGGAAACGATCGACCGGTTTCACCCGCACGTCGCGGTGATGCTCAATATCACCCCGGATCACCTGGATCGCCATCCGAGTTTTGCCGAATACGCAAAGGCTAAAGCCAATATTTTTCGGAATCAAACCGCAGGGGACTTTGCCGTTCTGAATGCCGACGAGGCGCAAGTCCGGAACGTTCGGGATTCGCTGCAAGGGCAACTCATCGAATTCAGCGTGTTCGAGGAAGTGCCCAATGGAGTATGGGTGGCCGGTGAGACGATCGTGACTCGATGGAATGGACAACGGGACGAACTGATGCCGGTGCACGAAATTCCCCTTCCGGGGAATCACAACGTCTCCAATGTCCTCGCCGCCCTCGCCGTCGGCATGGTCAGGGGCTGTTCCCGGGACGGCATGAGACGGGCCGTCCGATCGTTTCGGGGGCTGCCCCACGTCTGTGAAGTCGTGCGTGAGCGACGAGGCGTGACGTTTATCAATGATTCCAAGGGGACGAACGTCGACGCCACACGGAAAGCCATCGACAGTCTCCGGCAGCCTTTCGTCATTATTTTGGGTGGAAAAGAGAAGGGAAAGAGCGAGTTCGGTCGCTTGAAAGACGCACTCGAGCCGGGTGTCAAGCACTGTATCGTGTTGGGGGAGTCGGCGGACACCATTGCCCGAGCCATTGCAGGCGTGGGGGCGATCAGCCACGTGTCCTCCTTGGCCGAGGGGGTCACCCTGGCTGCGGACCTCGCAACGCCGGGTGATGCCGTGTTGTTTTCTCCGGCCTGTGCCAGTTTTGACATGTTCCGGGATTATCGCGATCGAGGTCAACAATTTCGCGATCTTGTGAATGCCTTGGCCGATTGATGCATGAGGGAACCCACAATGGGGCACGTTCGTAGCAACAAGATACAGCTCTCCTTGGCATGGAATTCCGGCAAGGACAGGCCTGCTTTGCGTCCCATGGATCGGACCGTCCTAGTTGTCACGTACATGTTGGCCCTCATTGGGCTGATTATCATGTTCAGCGCAAGCGGTGTGATGGCGGAAACACGTTACGGAGATTCAACGTTTTTTTTGAAGCGGCAAAGTCTCTGGCTGCTGTTGGGGCTCATGGCCCTGCATTGGGTGGCCCAACAGGATTACAACATGTGGAAAACTCTCACACCCTACGGCTTGGTCCTGACGTTCGTGCTGTTGGTCCTGGTCCTGATCCCCTTCCTGGGCACTCAAGTGAATGGGGCGCGTCGGTGGCTTCGCGTTGCGGGGTTTTCCATGCAACCGGGAGAGATCGCCAAACTGTCCATCGTGTTGTACCTGGCTTCGTTTCTCGTCAGGAAAGAGCAGGACCTCGTCACCTTCAGTCGTGGGGTCCTGGCTCCCATGGCGGTCGTCGGGACGTTTGCGGGGTTGCTCTTGCTCGAACCCGATATGGGAACGGCCGTGGTCCTGACACTGCTCTTGTTCGGCCTGCTGTTTTTAGGCGGAACCAGGATTCCTCATCTTCTCGGGATGGGCATGGTCCTGCTCGCCGTGGCGTATACGTTGATCATGCAGTCCGACTATCGCCGTCGACGGCTGTTGAATTTTTTAGATCCCTGGCAGGATCCGACCGATGCCGGTTTCCAACTCACGCAATCGTTTGTCGCGTTGGGGAATGGCGGGTTGTTCGGCGTGGGGTTGGGTGAAGGACGCCAAAAATTGTTTTTTCTGCCTGAAGCGCACACGGATTTTGTTCTGGCTCTGGTGGGGGAAGAACTCGGGTTTGTCGGAACGGGGTTATTGATCGGATTATTCTCGGTCCTGATCGTCAAGGGATTCAAAATTGCAGGACAGGCCCCCGATGCCTTCGGGCGCCATTTGGCTGGTGGGGTGACCTTGTTGGTAGGGATACCGGTGCTCATCAATATGAGCGTGGTGTCCGGTCTGCTGCCGACGAAAGGATTAACGCTGCCTTTCGTGAGCTATGGGGGATCTTCGTTAATCATGAGTCTGGTGGCTATGGGCATTCTGCTGAGTATTTCCCGGGCCGACCCAACGGGCCGGCCCATTTCCTCGTACGGGATGGGATGAACGTGGTGATTGCAGCAGGTAGCACGGGAGGACATTTTTACCCGGCTCTCGCATTGGCCGAAGAGTTTTGTCGTCAAGCGGCCGATACGTCCGTGACGTTGGTGGGGACGGGGCGCGCTCTCGAGCAGACGATGATGGCCGGCACGCAATGGCAAATGGAAACCCTCCGAGTGGAGGGAGTGGTGGGTCGAGGGACGTGGTCTTCGATCAAGGCGCTTCTGTTGATCCCCGGGGCGGTTTGGCGATGCTTCCGCTTGTTGCGCGCATCCAAAGCGGATCTCGTCGTTGGCACCGGCGGCTATACGAGTCCGCCGGTGATCTTCGCGGCTTTGCTGTTGGGAATCCCGCGAGCCATCGTGGAATTGAACACGGTCCCGGGAATAGCCAACCGCGTTCTGGGGCCCTTGGCCGATCGGATTTTTGTCTCGTTCGAACGCGCAACACCGTATTTTCGCGCCGACAAGGTCGCCGTGGTGGGAACTCCGTTGCGAAGAGCTTTTGTCGCGACGCCACCGTGTCTTGGATCGGGCCGGGTCGACACCCTGTTGGTCTGTGGCGGCAGTCAAGGGGCCCAGGCCATGAACTCCATTGTGCTCGAAGCCGTTCAGGCCTCTTCCCTGATTCGGAGCCGGGTCACGGTGATTCATCAGTCGGGACTGAACGACTTCGATCGTGTTTCCCAAGCGTATCGCAAGATGAACGTGAAGGCGGAAGTGGTTCCTTTTGTGGAGGATATGCCCGGGACGCTTCGCCAAGCGGATCTCGTGATCTGTCGATGTGGGGCCTTGACGTTGTCGGAAATCGCCGCCTGTGCCAAGCCCTCCATCCTCATTCCTTTTCCTCAGGCGACGCACAATCACCAGGAATCCAATGCCCGCGTCGTGGAGCGAGCGGGGGCGGGCATTGTGCTGCTTCAGCCTGCGCTTACCGGAGCCAGGTTGGCTGAAGAGATTGAGGAGTTGATTCACCACCCGGACCGTGTTCGACACATGGCGGAACAGAGCATGCGTTTGCGGAACGTCGATTCGGCCGAGGCAATGGTACACGAGTGTTATCGGTTGTTGGGGAAAAGGCCCCCTGAACGTTCACGGTCATGATGACGAACGGTGTTTAGAAAGATTCGGCATATTCATCTTGTGGGGATCGGCGGGAGTGGGATGAGCGGCATCGCCGAGGTGTTGTTGACGCTGGGCTATCACGTCACGGGATCCGACGTGGTCCCGTCGGACAATACGCGCCGGTTGGAAACCTTGGGGGGAAGAATTTCCATCGGGCATGACGCCTCTCACGTGGAAGGAGCGCAAGTGGTGGTGATTTCTTCAGCCGTTCAGGCATCGAACCCGGAAGTGGTGGCTGCGAAAAAGAAAGTCGTGCCGGTGATCCCGCGTGCCGAAATGCTGGCGGAACTCATGCGACTCAAGTTCGGCGTGGCCATTGCCGGTGCTCATGGGAAAACCACGACGACGTCCATTGTCGCGTCGGTGTTGGCGCATGCCGGCCTCGATCCGACGTTCGTGGTTGGGGGAAAGGTGAATGCCATGGGCACCCATGCCAGGTTGGGGCGAAGTGACTTGCTCATTACCGAGGCTGATGAGAGTGACGGGTCGTTTCTTCGACTGTCTCCTGCAATTGCGGTGGTGACGAATATCGATCGAGAGCATCTCGACTACTATCAATCCATGGATCGGCTGAAAGCAGCCTTTTTGGAATTCGTCAATAAAGTGCCTTTTTATGGTGTGGCCATCCTGTGCGCGGATGACGTACATCTTCGAGCGATGCTGCCTCAGATACAGAAGCGGTATGTGACCTATGGCCGGGAGGGCTCCGATGCCTCCATGCCGGACTTGCGTGCCACGGATATAGAAATCAAGGGACGGACCACGAATTTTCGCGTTCAATTTCGCGAACGGACATTAGGCCCTTTTCGGCTCAACATTCCGGGCGTCCACAACGTGTCCAATGCGTTGGCCGCGATCGGGGTCGGTTTGGAACTGGACGTCCCGCCGGATTTGATTCGTGCCGGCGTCGCCTCATTCTCCGGTGTCGAACGGCGATTTCATATCCGTGGAGAAAAAGGAGGGATGGTGATCGTGGACGATTACGGCCATCATCCTACGGAAATCCTGGCGACCCTGGCGGCGGCCAAGGCCGCATGGTCAGGGCGATTGGCGGTGATCTTTCAGCCCCATCGGTACAGCCGCACGCAGGATCTTTTGGATGAATTTGCGAACGCCTTTGAGCAAGCGGACGTCCTGTACGTGACGCCGATTTATGCGGCAGGCGAAGAGTCGATCGAAGGCGTGTCCGGGGAAATCCTGGCCGAACGAATCCGGGCCATGGGACACCCGGCGGTTCATTGGGTGGAGAAACAGGACGTGTTGATCAGTCGACTGGTCTCGGAGCTTCGATCCGGTGATACGGTGCTCACGCTGGGGGCCGGAGACATCTGGAAGGTGGGTGTCGAGTTGTTGGAGTTGTTGTGAGCCTGGGGATCAGATTGCCATGGGCGGGAGACGTACTGACCGTGTCGAACCATCATGATTTGAAAACGGCCCTGTCGGGGATCCGCGGAGAAGTCGTGTTCGACGCGCCGTTGGCAGGGTTGACCTCGCTCCGCATCGGGGGGCCGGCCGACGCGTTTGTCAGTCCGGAAGACGTCCATGACGTCTGTCGGATCGTTCGTCAAGCGCATGCGGCTCAGGTTCCCATCATGGTGCTGGGGGGGACGAACCTGTTGGTGCAGGACGGCGGCATTCGAGGCATGGTCTTGAGTTTGTCCAACATGGCAGCCATTGAAAAAGAAGACGACCGGCTCGTGTTCGCCGAAGCCGGCGCGCGGATGCCGACGCTGCTGGGGTTTGCCGTGCATCATGCGTTGTCGGGGCTCGAATGGGCAGCTGGTATCCCCGGGACCGTCGGCGGCGGGGTCGTGATGAATGCCGGGACCATGCTGGGGGAAATGCAAAACTGTTTGGATGCCATTCAAATGGTCAATCCCGATGGCCGGTTAATGACCTATCCTGCGGCGGACGTCTCGTTCGCGTATCGTTCCGTCAGCCTGCCTGAAGGCATTGTGGTGGGGGCATGGCTTCGTCTGACCCCGGCTCCCAGAGAAGAAATTGAATCGCGCACCAAGTCCTATCTGCAGTATCGAAAGCGATCGCAACCCCTCTCTCAACCCAATGCCGGGTCGGTTTTTAAAAATCCCCCGGGAACCACGGCCGGCCGGCTCATTGAAGAAGCCGGTCTGAAGGGGTACCGGGTGGGGGATGCGCAAGTGTCGACCAAACATGCCAATTTTATCGTCAATCTCGGACGTGCGCGCTCCACGGACGCGTTGCGGCTCATCGAAACGATCCAACAAGCAGTCTTGCGCCGAACGGGCATCAGGTTGGAGTTGGAATGGAAAGTGGTGGGCGAGCGTTAGCATGCAGCAGTGAAGGGATTATGCCATTAACCTCAGCCCACATAGGAGTTCTCATGGGAGGGCAATCAGCGGAACGTGAGATTTCCTTGAAAACCGGACAGGCGGTGTATGCCGCGTTGATTCGAAAAGGGTATGCCGCCACCCGCATCGACGTGGACGTCTCATTGCCGCTCAAGCTACGGGCGCGCAACGTTCAACTGGCCTTTCTCGCCCTGCATGGACGGGGCGGAGAGGATGGAACGGTGCAGGGCCTCTTGGAGGTGATGGGCATTCCGTATACCGGCTCAGGAGTCCAAGCCAGCGTAATGGGCATGAATAAATCGGTGACCAAGGCCTTCGTGCGGATGCAGGGTGTTCCCGTCGCACCCGGCGTGGTCATGCAACGGACCGGCAATAGGGCAATCCCGACGCAACTGTCATGGCCCTTGGTCGTCAAACCCGCCAACGAGGGATCCACTGTGGGCGTGTCGGTCGTGCGAAAGCCCTCGCAGTGGAAGGGCGCCCTGAAGCAGGCATTTGCATACGATCATGAGGTACTCGTGGAATCGTTTATCGACGGCCGTGAAATTGCCGTGTCCGTGTTGGACGGCGAAGCCTTGCCGCCGGTTGAGATTGTCGCGCCCGGTGCGTTTTATGATTATGCCGCCAAATATGAGAAATCCGAAACGCGGTACATCTGCCCGGCCCCCGTCACCAAGGGCCAGGAGCAACGGGTGAAAGCGTTGGCGGTTGAGGCCTACCGGGTGATGGGATGTGCCGGCGCAGCCAGAATTGATTTCCGGCTCAACCGGTACGGCAGGCCCGTGTTTTTGGAAATCAATACGATTCCCGGGATGACCCGGAGAAGCCTGTTGCCCATGTCCGCGGCCCAGGCCGGCATCGAGTACGATTCTCTGACGGAACGTATTTTACAGTCCGGTCTGGCGCGGCAATCGAGTTGGGGGACAACGAGGGCGAGGAAAGGGCCGGGATGAGCCGCGGAAACCGATCACTTCAGCAGAGACCATCGTCGCGAAGGTGGTGGACCCGGATGGTTCAAGGAGGGTTGCTCGGCATCCTGGTGACCTTCTGCATGATGGGCTATCAGTGGATTCCATCAGCCGTGGCCGGTTTGTTGGCCATTCAGCGTGTCTCCATTTCCGGGACGGATCGACTCGATCGTCGAGTCGTGCTGTCGCTGTTGGCTTTACCCGAGGATCGTTCGTTGCTTTCGGTGGATTTCTCAAGCCTGGAACGGAAAGTGGAGGCTCATCCTTGGGTGGCTTCCGCGTCGGTGGGGCGAGTCCTTCCCCACACCCTGACGGTGATCGTGGTCGAGCGAAAGCCAGCCGCGTTGTTTCAACATGCGGGGGGAACGTTGTTTTTAGACAAAGAAGGCGTGGTGTTGTCCCTTGCGCCGGCTATGCCGGCGGGAACGTTGCCTGAACTTATGGGGCTTTCAGCGGTGAAAATTTTGGGAGGAAACCCCGAGACGCAAGCTCAGGCTCGGAGAGGGCTCCGTTTCGCCAAGCATCTGCAGCGTCATGTTGGCCTCGCCGTGAGCGTCGATTTGAGTGATGCACGGTTCATGGTCGGGAAAACCGACGGGCTGGTTTTTCAGGTGAAGAACGAATTCCAAGACATGTGGCAGCCGTATCTCGATCTGGAGCCGTCTCTTCAAGAACGTTTCCGTCAAGGACCGCATGAGATTGATTTACGGTTTGCCGGCAAGGTGATCGTTCGAGAGAAAGGGTGAGAAAGTCTCATGGCCAAAAAAGAGCACATCGTTGTCGGACTTGATATTGGAACCACCAAAATTTGCGCCATCGTGGCGCAGGTGACGCCTGATGATGGGGTCAACATCATTGGTGTGGGCTCGAGTCCATCCCGGGGGCTTCGAAAAGGCGTCGTCGTGAATATTGACAGCACCGTGGAGTCGATTAAAAAGGCGGTGGAAGAAGCCGAGTTGATGGCGGCCGTCCAAATCAACTCGGTCTACACTGGCATCGCCGGCAGCCATATTTCCAGTGAGATGGCAAAGGGCGTGGTGGCGCTCAAGCGGAATGAAGTCTTTCGAGCCGACGTGTATCGAGCCATTGAGACGGCCAAGGCCGCGGCCGTGGTGCCGTCGGATCGACGGGTGCTGCACGTGTTGCCTCGAGAGTTTATCGTGGATGACCAGGAAGGCATTCAAGAGCCGGTCGGCATTTCCGGCACGAGGTTGGAGGTCGACGTGCATATCGTCACCGGGGCGACGACGTCGGCCAAGAATCTCATGAAATGCGTCAATCGCGCCGGGCTCGACGTGGTCGACATCGTCTTGCAGCCGCTGGCCTCAAGTGAAGCCGTTCTCACGGATGAAGAAAAAGAATTGGGGATTGCCATGGTCGATCTCGGGGGAGGGACGTCCGATTTGGCCATTTTCTCCGATGGGACGATTTGTCACTCGGCGGTCTTGCCGGTAGGCGGTCAACACATTACGACCGACCTGCAAATCGGGTTGCGTACCTCGCTCGCCGATGCGGAAAAAATCAAGGTGCGGTACGGCGCGGCTCTCGTCAACATGGTGAAAGATACGGAAGTCGTGGAGATTCCGAGTGTCGGCGGTCGTCCTCCGCACCCCATGAGCAGGCGGGAAATTGCCGAAATTATCCAACCGCGGGTGGAGGAAATATTTGAATTGGTCCTGCGAGAAATTTATCGATCAGGCTACGAGGGCAAACTGGCCGCGGGAGTGGTGATCACCGGAGGCACGTCGATGTTGGAAGGTATGCCGGATGCGGCTGAACTCGTGCTGGATCTGCCGGGGAGACGCGGCGTCCCGTCCGGCGTGGGCGGCTTGCGGGATATTGTCAGCAACCCCATGTTTTCCACGGGGGTCGGTCTTATTTTGCACGCGCATCGGACGGACCAGGAATTCGAGTTCGTTGGCGGGGGCAGGAAAGGCGGGAATGGGTTGGGGGGGGTCTTTGGTCGTATGAAGAGTTGGGTCCTCAACCTTTGCTAAGGGACTGGCGTATAAAATTTTCAGACGCCACGTGTACGGGGGGATCAATGATCGTTGAGCCCTACGGGCGTGGAGTTGGGGTTTCATAAAAAGGAGGCGTTCCATGTTTGCATTTCAAGAGGAAGAGATTACCCCAATTCGGATTAAGGTGATCGGGATTGGTGGAGCAGGGTGCAATGCGGTCAATACCATGATTGCCGCCGGCCTGACGCGAGTGGAGTTCGTGGTGGCGAATACCGATCTTCAATCATTGAGCAAATCTTCTACCCAGTACAGGATCCAGGTGGGCCCGGAGCGAACAAAAGGACTCGGGGCCGGCGCGAATCCCGAAGTGGGCAAGGATGCCGCTCTTGAAAGTGAAAACGAAATCCGTACGGCCTTGGAAGATGCGGATATGGTATTCGTCACGGCGGGCATGGGCGGTGGGACTGGAACAGGCGGAGCGCCCGTCACGGCCAGAATTGCCAGAGACCTGGGTATCTTGACCGTGGGCGTGGTGACGAAGCCCTTTCAACATGAAGGCCAGCGTCGGATGGGCTACGCTGAAGAGGGGTTGCGGGAACTCCGGCGACACGTGGATTCGTTGCTCGTGATCCCCAATCAGAAACTGCTGACCTTGGTGGATAAGAGCACGCCGGTATTGGAGGCGTTCAAAGTGGCCGATGACGTCCTGCGTCAAGCCATTAAAGGCATTACCGACGTCATCACCACTCCCGGCCTGGTCAACGTGGATTTTGCCGACGTGAAAACGGTCATGTCCTACAGGGGGAGAGCGGTGATGGGGATGGGCGTGGCCAGAGGAACGAATCGCGCCATGGAAGCAGCCCAGCAAGCGATTACCAGCCCGCTGTTGGAAGAAAGTGGGATCGAGGGCGCCAAAGGGTTGTTGTTCAACATCACCGGCGCAACGGATCTGTCCCTGCATGAAGTCGACGAAGCGTCAACCATTGCGAAAGAAGCCGCGGACCCCCAAGCCAATATTATCGTCGGACACGTGATCGATCCGGGCTTGGAAGACGAGGTGATTATCACGGTGATCGCGACCGGATTTGAACAACAACAAGACTCCCACAGGGCAAAGCCAGCCGTGAGTCTGGGAGGACAAGAACGTCCTCGTCTCTCCGTGCCTCCGACCCCTCAGCCGGTCTTGACCATGGCCCGGACGGCTTCCGGGGATGGCTCGGCCGACGACCTGGACCGCCCGGCGTTTATGCGACGAGGGGAATCGGATGCTCGAGTCGAACAGGGTAATTTGTTGGTGGATGCGGATTGGGAAGTTCCCACGTTTTTGCGCAGGAGAGCCAATTAACGGTTGACACAAAGGAGGGCAGGAAGAATGGTTCTTGTTGCGGAAGGTCCGACACCTTCAACAAAAGCGATGCTTCCCCTCACGAGTTGGTCATTCGGGAGGATGAGTCAACGCATGTTGCATTTCTTCGGGACGCGGCACGGGCCACAGTATGGACGAATGAACGGGGAACTGGGGACGGTGAAGGCCGGAGACTCCGACTACCCGTTGGTGGTCTCCATCCGTCAGGTACACGGGACGGACGTGTTGAGCATCGAGCGTCCTCTGAAAGCGGGCCAGAAGTTTTTCGGCGGTCATGACGCCGTGCTCACCGATCAAGCCGACACGTTGTTGACCGTCCAAACCGCCGATTGTGTTCCCGTGTTGCTTATGGATTCCTCACGCGGAGTGATTGGGGCCGTGCATGCAGGCTGGCGCGGGGCAGTGCATGGCATTGTGGTGAAGAGCGTGCGGAATATGGTGGAACGGTTCGGTGCCGGCATCCCCTCGCTTCACGTGGCGATCGGGCCGTCAGCCGGGCCATGTTGTTATGAAGTCGATACGCCGGTCATGAACCAGTTGGCGTCGGATGTGCCCGACGACTCGACCATCCTCAAACGAACCGGTCCCGTGACCGGCCGGTTGGATTTGAAAAAGCTCATTCGGTGGCAAGCCGTGTCCCTCGGTCTCGCCGAGGAGCATATCCATACCGTGGACCTCTGCACCATCTGTCGCCCGGATTTGTTTTTTTCCTATCGCCGGGAGGGAAAAGTGCATGGGAACATGGTCAGCGGGATTATGTTGAAGTAACCGGGAATGCTGTTTGCAGGGACGTACCGTTGAATGATCTATCGACGAAGATCCGGACGACACGTGATCGAATCCGTCGCGCTGCCGAACGCGTGGGGCGGGATCCGCAGAGCGTGCGATTGGTCGCGGCGACCAAATACGTCGAAGCGTCTCGGGTCCTCGAAGCCGTTAGGGCGGGCCTGACTATCTGTGGAGAAAACCGGTGGCAGGAAGCACAAGCCAAGATGCAGGAGGTGGGGCAACGTGAGGGCGTGGAGTGGCACTTTATCGGTCGGCTCCAGCGACGAAAGCTCAAGTGGTTGGTGGGACGATTCGGCCTCATTCATTCCGTTGAATCCGTGGAACAGGCCGAGGAGATTCAACGCCGGGCCCGGGAACAACACACGTCTCAAGCCATCCTGCTCGAAGTGAACGTCGGAGGAGAAGAATCCAAAGGCGGGTTTTCCCCCGACGCGTTGCCGGCGGCCGTCTCGGAAATCGATTCCTTCCTGGCGGTGTCCGTGCAAGGGCTCATGACGCTTCCCCCGTGGAATCCGGACCCCGAAATGATGCGACCGTATTTTCAACGTCTCAAACACCTGGCTGACAGGATCAAAGGGATGCCGCTGCAGGGCGTCCACATGCACGAACTCTCCATGGGCATGTCCAATGATTTTGAAGTCGCGGTGGAGGAAGGCGCGACGTTGGTTCGCGTCGGCACCGCGCTGTTTGGAACTCGACTGCAGCCTGCGATATAACACGTCGGCGGTAATCGTCGATAGCAGCTCACCCGTCGGTGAACACGGAACGGAACACAGACGACGACCTACGTCATGAGGAGAGGGGACCATGTTTGTCGCAGGTAATATTTTGCAGGGCCTGGCCTATGTCCTGGATACGGTCCTGTTTTTGTATATGTGGCTGATTATTATCCGGGCCCTGATTTCGTGGGTGAATCCTGATCCGTGGAATCCGATCGTTCAGTTTCTCGCAAAGGCGACCGACCCCGTCCTGTTCGTCATCCGACGCAGGGTGGGCGTGCTCGGAGGCATCGACGTCTCGCCCATCTTGGCGATTTTGCTGATCATGTTTTTGCAATATGCCGTGGTGCAAACCATTCGGGACATTGGGCTCCGGTTGCATTGACGACCGGGGACGGTCATCATGGGCCCTCATGACGACGCTCGTCGCATCATGCTTCCATGGGGCCATGCTTCACGAAGACCACGGCTAGACTCCCGTTGACTCGTGCTCTCATGAGTTCCATCCTCCACGCCTTTCAACAGGCCGTCCACGAAAAGGTCTTCCCGGGTGCGGTGGCCTTGGTGCGATCTCGCGGAACCGTCGTGTTTCATGAAGCCGTTGGAACCCGCGGGGCTCCACCCGACGACCAACCCGTCTGCCGGGAGTCGATCTATGACTTGGCGTCCTTAACCAAACCCTTGGCCACGAGTACGGCGACGTTGTGTTTGGTCCAGGACGGTCGCCTGCACTTGGACCAGTCCGTGTCCCAATGGGTGGAAGAACTGGAGGGTAGCCCGTTTGCCGACGTCGTGCTTCGGCAACTGCTCTCGCATAGTGCGGGGTTGCCGGCCTGGCGGCCCTATTATGAACGGTTGGCGCCCTCGGGGTTCCCGCCCCGCAATGACGAAGAACGACGGCAACGCGTGCACGCGTTGCTGAGAGCCATCGCGTGCGAACCGGTCGAATATCAGCCGGGCAGTCAAAGCCTGTACAGCGACGTGGGCTTTATGCTGTTGGGCGTGATTGTCGAACGGTGCGCGGGGATGCCCCTAGCTGCCTATTGCCGACGAAGAATCTATGAGCCCTTGGACGTTTCGTCCTTGGCGTTTATCAGTCGTGACGAAGCGGAACCGGCGTTTAAGGATCCGGCGGAAATCGTCCCCACGGAATGGGATCGTTGGAGAAATCGTTTGTTGCGCGGAGAAGTGCATGATGAAAACGCCTACGCGTTGGGAGGCAGTGCCGGGCACGCCGGGCTGTTCGGAACGGCTCATGCCGTCGGCCAGCTTTCAGCCGTGTGGCTTCAGGCGGTACAAGGCCGGGACGGATTGTTGAATGCCGCTCTTGCGAAACGGTTCACCCATCGTCAATCCGATACCTCTCCTTGGGGGTTGGGATGGGATACCCCGTCTGTCCCTTCGTCGTCAGGTACGAGGTTTTCTTCACGGGCGTTTGGGCACGTGGGGTTTACGGGCACGTCTCTCTGGATCGATCCGTCCTGTGAACTTGAGGTGGTGATTGTGTCCAATCGGGTGCATCCTACCCGGGCGAATGCGGCCATTCAGACGTTCCGTCCGCGGATTCATGATGCGATCTATCAGGAATGGGGTGGGCGGTGACGGGTCGGAGAACGGTGGGCGCAACACGTTCGAGACGGAAACGGGTCAGTCGGGATAATCAACCCACGTTTCTTTTTCGGCGAGATATTTTTGACCCTTGAAATTCAACCGTGTCCGCATTTGCGTAAAGCCTAAGTGACGAAGTTTGTCCACGATTTCCTTGATGGCTCCACCCATGGTCTGGTGAACCTCGCTTTCCGTCACTAACGCTTCATACATCATACTGGCCGTATAGCCACGCTTGACGTGCGTGACCGGCACAACGCGGTTGAAAGAGCGATCGCTGGGATCGGTGCCCTCCAACTGGTGCTTCTCGACCACCGCGTTGCGTAACCGAAATGACAACGGCAAGGTACTCATGCAGATTGATCCTTCCTTTTCGTGTTATTGTCTGATGATTATAAGGGGGAGAGTTGCAACCTTCAACCGTGCTGTTCGGTCGGGTTTGTGCTCAAGGCCGTTGGCCCGAGAAAAATGTTGCTCTCCGGTTGACTTGTGCGCTTCCCGTCCTTAGTCTTGTTTTCTTAAGGAGGATATTCGTGATTCCCAAACAAGTACCAGGTACGGATGTGATGGATGCACGTTTCTCCATTGGGGGCGTGGTCCCGCTGAACATCCCCAACAGCCTCACGATTCTCCGGATCTTGTTGATCCCGCTCATTGTCGGGTTGTTGGTCTATGAGCACGTGGAGTATGCCCTGGTGACGTTGATCATTGCGGCACTGACCGATGCGCTGGATGGCACGATCGCTCGTATCGCGAATCAGAAAACGCAATTTGGGGCCTACCTCGATCCGTTGGCGGATAAACTGTTGCTCATGACGACGTTTGTGACGTTTTCCCTGTTGGGGATGGTGCCGGCGTGGAGTGTCATCCTGGTTGTCAGTCGCGACGCGATTCTACTCACCGGCACGCTGTTGGCCCATCTCACTGATACGGTTATCGATGCCTCACCTACATTGTTGGGCAAAGCCACGACGCTGTTTCAGGCGATCTATATTATCTCGGTGCTCGCCTTGACCGCCCAAGGGCTGGACCCGGTTTTCCTGTTCCCTCTGTTGTTGACGATGAGTCTGCTGACGGTCCTGTCCGGCCTGCATTATATTCTCCGCGGAGTGAATCGGTTGAACAACGCCGAGGATTCATAATAAGGATCTCCACGTTTCGTGGTGGGGTTTTATGCTGCACACCCGGCTGGGTCAATTACTGCTTGATGCCGGATGTGTGACCTCTGCTCAATTGCATGAGGCGTTGGCTCGACAGCAGGAGACCTGCCAACCGCTCGGCCAAATCCTCCTTGAACGGCAGGTCATTTCCGAAGAAACGTTACTGAAATTTCTGGGCCAGCAGTATGGATTGGCCACGGCGTCTCCCTTCCCTGCCGACGTGGCCCCGGAACTGGCAAACTGCGTTCCTCAGACCTGGGCTCAGCAACACGTGGCCGTGCCGTTGAGCAAAGTCGGTCGGCGGTTGACGGTCGCCTTGGCTGATCCGGCCAATCTCCACGTGTTGGATGAGGTTCGGTTTCGTACCGGGCTGCAGGTGATTCCGGTGATCGCCCTGGAGTCTGATATTCGCCAATATATTCAGGCGTTATACCAGCGGCAGGATCAAGGTCGACACGGCAACTCATCCCCTGCGAGCACGCATGACGCGAATGCCTATGCCGGTGCCCACGGGTCCTTTTCTTCAGACGATTCGTTGCGCAATGTCCATGGAGTCGATTCGATCTTGCAGTCTGAAGAGATGATGTCGTTGTTGGACACGGCGTCGTCGAGCCTGCGGTACGCACAGCCGGAAGCAGGAGCCGAGGCGTTGGTTGAAGAGGAGTCTCCCGTCGCCCGGTTGGTCCAGACGATTCTCGAGCGCGCAGCCGGCACGGGTGTGAGCGACGTGCATTTGGAACCCTATGAGAGTGCGGTGCGCGTGCGGTTTCGGCTGGATGGCGTGTTGCATACGGCGATGACCTATTCCCTGGGGTTGAGGAATGCCGTGATCTCTCGACTCAAGATCCTTTCACATTTGGATATTGCCGAACGCCGCCTTCCGCAGGATGGGCGCATGACGATGGAGTTGGGATCAAAGCGGACCGTCGATATTCGTCTTTCGATTTTGCCTTCCCTTCATGGGGAAAAAGCCGTGCTTCGATTGCTGAACCGGGCGGGGCAACTGGTCGACCTGTCGGCCTTGGGATTGGATGCGATCGACACCGAGACCTTGCTCACGGCGTTGGAACGTCCGCATGGGATGATCCTGGTGACCGGTCCGACGGGGAGTGGAAAGACCACGACACTGTATTCCGCGCTGCAAGTGTTGAATACGCCTGACGTGAATATCGTCACGGTTGAAGATCCGGTGGAGTACCATTTTACCGGCATCACGCAAGTCCAGATTAAAGAAGAGATCGGTCTTGGCTTTGCCCAGATCTTGCGGGCCTTTCTGCGGCAGGATCCGGATATTATGATGGTGGGGGAAATCCGGGATTTGGAAACCGCGCAAATTGCGATCCGGGCTGGCCTGACCGGGCATCGGGTCCTGTCCACCTTGCACACGCATGATGCGGTTCGGGCGGTGACGCGGTTGCTCGATATGGGCGTCGATCCCTTTATGGTGGCGTCGTCGGTGAGTGTTATCGTGGCGCAACGGCTCGTGCGTCGCATCTGCCCTGATTGTCAACGGCCGTCCGACCGTTTTTCGATGGAACGGCTTCGCGAGTTGGGCTTCACCGACGCGGAGACGTTGACCGTAGCCCCGGTGCAGGGGCAAGGCTGTGCCTCGTGTCATGGGACGGGCTATAAAGGGCGCATCGGTCTTTTTGAGGTTTTGCCGGTCTCCGAGAGTTTTCGATCCCGTATCCTTGAACGGCAAACAGCCGATCAACTCAAGCAGCAAGCCTTAGCCGATGGCTTGAAAACCATTCGACGAAGCGGATTGGACAAAATCAAGCAGGGGCTCACCACTGTTGAAGAGGTCGTGAGTGTGTCCACTGAGGATTGACCCCGTTTGCGGGAGGAGAACCCCCGTTCCTTGAGCAGCGCCTGATCATGCCGACGTTCGTCTATCGTGTCAAAACCCGGCAGGGAGTCGTCCGGCGGGGAGAAATGGAGGCCGTCGACCAAAGCGCCGCACTGCGGGCTCTACGCCAACGTGATCTGTTTGTGACTCGCATCCGGGAAAAACCCACCTCCTCTGTCGAATGGTGGCCTTTCCCGGGAACGGCCCGCGTCTCCCAAAAAGACTTGACGGTTTTTACCTATCAACTCGAAGCCTTGATCAAAGCCGGAGTGCCCCTTTCGCAGAGTCTCGAGGTGCTGGCGACGCAAGCGGCGTCTTCAGCCTTTCAAGCGGTGATCCGTGCCGTGAAGCAGAGGGTGGAGTCGGGATCGTCCCTGGCCGGGGCGCTTCAGGGACACCCCACGGTTTTCACGCCCTGGTACGTCAGTATGGTAGAAGCCGGAGAAGAAGGTGGAATCCTGGATGAGACGTTCGGCCGGCTGGCCGAGCATTTGGACAAAGTGGGGCGGCTCAGGCAACAGGTGAAGCTGGCGTTGGCCTATCCCCTGCTTGTGGTGACCGTGGCCACGCTCGTGCTCTGGGTGTTGCTCATATGGGTGATCCCCATGTTCGCCACCATGTTCGCCGATTGGGGTGACGCGCTGCCTTGGCCGACGGCCGTGGTGTTGGCGGTGAGTCGCCGGCTCCAGGATCATTGGGTGTCGGTGCTCCTGGGAATCGTCGGTCTGGGCATGGGGGGACGCCTGTGGGCGAAAACCCGGTCCGGGCAACGGATGATCGAGGATTTCATGCTTCGCGTGCCGTTGGTGGGGAAGCTGTGGCGGAACGTGGCCGTTGTGCACGTCGCGCGTACGGTGAGTGTGCTGCTGGGGAGCGGCGTGCCGATTTTACGCAGCCTGGAAATCACCAAAAAGGTGTCCGGGTTGCGGCGCATGGAACGGGCGTTGGAGGAAGCGAGATCGAGTATTCGCGAGGGCCATACCCTGGCCGACCCGCTGGAGCGGTCCGGGATGTTTCCCCGCCTGGTCTCCAATATGGTCGGGGTCGGCGAGGCCACGGGAAGTCTCGATACGGCCTTGGGAAAAATCGCGGACCTCTACGAGCGTGAAGTGGACCGCGACGTCGCCGCGTTCACCGCCGTCTTGGAGCCTTTGATCATCGTCGTGTTAGGCATAGGCATCGGGTTTATTGTCGTGGCCATGTATCTTCCGATTTTCTCGATGCCCTCCGTGTTTGACTGATCGCTCGAGGGGGAGGGCCCTGCCGCGTTGTTGCGAACGAGTCGGGCGGGTTGATAAGAATGCCTCATGGGTAACGTGGATCGATCCCTGCTGTTGCATCCGCCGGCCAAGGTCAACCTCATTCTCAAAATTTTTGATCGACTGCCCAATGGGTATCATGCGCTGTGGTCGTTCATGCAAACGATCGGGGTGACTGATGAATTGACGGTTCGGGTCACGGACGCGTTTGAAGGGATTCGCCTCGACTGTTCGGAGAAAGCCCTTTCGGCGCCGACCGGCAACCTGGCGTATCGAGCCGCCGACTTGGTGTTACGGCGGGCGGGTGTCTCCATGGGGGTCGAGTTGACCTTGGTCAAGGGCATTCCGGTTGAGGCGGGTCTTGGCGGTGGGAGCAGTGACGCCGCTGCGACGATGATGGGCCTCAATCGCCTGTTAAGTCTCGGCTGGACCAACGGCGACATGGCAACCTTGGGGCAAACCCTGGGAAGCGACGTACCTTTTTTCATTGAAGCGCCGACCGCCGTTATTCATGGATGGGGCCAACGGGTTATTCCAAAGACCCTTGAAGGCGTCCGGTGGATCGTGCTGGTGAATCCGGGGTTCCCGATCAACACGGGTCAGGCGTATAGGCGCCTGGATGAGATGAGGCGGACGGTTCCGCCCCTGTCCGAAGCCCTGAAATCGTTTGAGCACGCGCCATCCGTTTCCTGGAGCCGGATCCTGGCCCGGATGGAGAATGATTTCGAGGCGGCCCTCTTCGACGACTATCCCGCATTGGCCGACATCAAGAACACGTTATTGGCAATGGGAGCCGAGGGAGCGCTCTTGTCCGGCAGCGGATCAACCCTGTTCGGTGTGTTTCGAGAGCAGGCCGAGGCCATCCGTGCCAAAGAGGTATTCGCCGGGACCCCGAAGTATCAGGTTGCCGTCGGGCCCTCTCTTCACCGTGGCGTATTGGAGCAACCGTAGGTCCCGGGGGCCGGTACGTCGTCTCCGGACGTGCCTGGCAAGACGGGTTCCGGAGTTGTTGACAACCATACGTGGATGGCCTAAATAGTGATTGAGGGTTTTTCCCCGTCTTTTTTTTGCGTCGCACACTGGAATAGTGCTCATGGCTGATGAACTGAAGCTGTTTGCCGGAAACTCCAATCCTGTCCTTGTCAACGAGATTAGTGCCTATTTAGGAGTACCGTTGTCTCGGGCGGTGGTCTCGACCTTCAGCGACGGCGAAATCCGCGTCAAAGTCGAAGAAAACGTACGGGGAGGGGACTTGTTTGTCATTCAGTCCTGTTGCCACCCGGTCAACACCTCCATCATGGAACTGTTGATTATGTTGGATGCGCTGAAACGCTCATCCGCCTATCGGATCACGGCCGTGATTCCGTATTTCGGCTATGCACGCCAGGATCGAAAAGATCAACCGCGGGTCCCGATCAGCGCCAAGCTGATGGCTGATCTGATTACCACGGCCGGGGCGCATCGGGTGCTGACCATGGATTTGCATGCCGGCCCCATTCAGGGATTTTTTAATATCCCGGTCGATCATCTCTATGCCCGGCCGGTGTTGTTGGATTACGTCAAAAAAAGTCAATTGAAAGACGTGGTCGTGGTCTCGCCCGATGCCGGCGGGGTCGAACGCGCCCGGGCTTTTGCCAAACGGTTTGAAGCGAATCTGGCTATCGTCGATAAACGTCGGGAGGGGCCCAACCAGGCCCAAGTGATGAATATTATCGGAGACGTGAGTGGTCGCCACGTCTTATTGCTGGATGACATGATTGATACGGCCGGAACGATTGTGGAAACCGCCAAAGCCTGCGTGGAGAATGGGGCCTCCATGGTCTGGGCCGTGTGTACCCATCCCGTGCTTTCCGGTCCCGCGATCGAGCGGATTGAACAATCCCCGCTGGCGCAAGTGGTGGCCACGAATTCGATCGCCCTTCAGGGCAAAGACCAGTTATGTTCAAAAATTCGAATCCTGTCGGTGGCCCCTCTCCTCGGAGAAGCCATTAAGCGAATTCACGAGGAGGAATCAGTCACCTCATTATTTGACTGATCCCTTTTTATTTGGTGAGAAGACCTGTAAAATAGCAGCCTGAAGTTGTCGAGGAGCCGGACGTCCATTATTGGCGGTGAGAGGAACGTCGGCTCTGAATAGTGGGCGGAGCAAATGAGGGAGCATTATGCAGTTTGTTGCTGAAGCAAAAATCAGAACGCAATCAGGAAAAGGGGCGGCCCGTGAAATCCGGCGGAGAGGGCAGATCCCCGCTGTGCTGCTGTATGGCCAAGGGAATGCCCTGTCGATCCAACTCGACCCCAAGGCGATTCAGACCATCTTGGTGGCCCAAGCCGGGAGTACGGGTCTCATCTCTCTGACGATTGAAGGAGACGAGCAGGCGCAACAACGGACCGCCGTGATTCAAGACGTGCAACAGGATCCTATCCAGGGATCGATTTTGCACGTCGATTTATTGGAAGTGTCGATGGATAAGCTGGTTCGCGTGAAAGTGCCGGTCCATATCACAGGGGCCGTGCCTATTGGTGTCAAGCGTGATGAAGGGGTGGTGCATCAACCGATGAGAGAATTGCATATCGAATGCCTGCCCAATGTCATCCCTGACCAAATCGACGTGGATGCGTCGGCATTGGCAATCAATCAGGGCATTCACGTCAAGAATCTTCAGGTCGGCGAGGGCATCAAGGTTCTTGACGACCCCGATGGGATGGTCGTCAATGTGGCCGTGCCTATTTCAGATGAAAAATTGTCCGCGATGCTGACGTCAGAAGCTGCGCAGGTTGCTGCATCTCCGGAAGCCGCGCGCGCTGCCGAAGAACCAGCGGCGCCTACTCCTGCCAACCCCAGTGAACCCAAAAAATAACTCTTGCGTGTTATTGTCGGACTCGGGAATCCGGGCTTTGAGTATGCGGCGACTCGTCATAACGTCGGACAGCGGGTCGTGGCTCAAGCGGCGTCCGAGTGGTCTATTCCGTTACACCCCAACGGCTTCACGCAACAGGGAACCGGTCGAGTCCACGGTCACCCCGTTGCCCTCGCGTTTCCGTTGACGTTTATGAACGTGTCCGGTGCGGCCGTGGAGGAATGCATGACGGCGCATGACGTACAAGCGCGGGACGTGATCGTGGTCCATGATGATTTGGACCTGCCCATCGGGTGCCTTCGCATCAGGCCCGGAGGAGGAACGGGGGGACATAAGGGCTTACGGTCCATCGTGATGGCCTTGGACACCGAAACCTTCGCTCGTCTGAAAATAGGGATAGGCCGTCCTGCACCGGATGTGGACCCCGCCGATTTTGTGTTGGCCCCGTTGACGCCGGCGGAATTGGAAGACCTTCAACCCGTGATGACCCGGGCGGTTGAAGGGCTGGCCTGTTTTGTGCTGCATGGCGTGCAAGAAGCGATGAATCGCTTTAATCGCCGCATGCCGGCGTAAGCCACGAGATGGCAAGGGGGAAAGCCGGAGATGTGGTTTGACAGTACATTTTACCCTGTGGTACCGTCGCTTCCCTTGCAACGAAGCTGGTGAATGGGGACGAGTCGGGATCTTTCGGAAAGAGGATAAGGTGCGGTATGGCATGTTATGAATCAATTTTTATTCTTCGGTCATCGTTGGCTGATGAAGAAGCCGCGGCGGTGATCGAAAAGATGGAAAGCGTGGTAACGAAACACGGGGCGACAATTGTAAAAGCCGATAATTGGGGAAAAAAGAAGCTCGCCTATGAAATTAAACATGACCGGCGTGGCACCTATATCCTGCTTCAGTTTGAATCGGCGCAAGAGAACGTGGTGCGTGAACTTGAACGGCTCTATCGCTTAGAAGACTCGGTCATTAAGTTCTTGACCGTGCGAGTGGACGAAGAAGCGTTCCAAGGGGCTGTGGCTGAAAAGGGAGAATCCGAAGGTGGTGGAGCTCAATAAAGTCATTCTCATCGGGAACCTGACGCGAAACCCTGAACTTCGGTACACCCCCAGCGGCACTCCCGTCGCCAATTTCGGGTTGGCGGTGAATCGACGGTTTCGACAGGGCGATGATCAAAAAGAGGAAGTCTGTTTCGTTGACATCGTGGTCTTTGGCAAGCAAGCCGAGCATTGCGGCCAGTACCTGAGTAAAGGTGACGGGGCCATTGTCGACGGACGACTCCAACAGCGACGGTGGGAAACGGAAGATGGACAACGCCGAAGCAAACATGAAGTCGTGGCGCAATCGGTCACGTTTGGCCCGAAAAAACGAAGTCACGATGGTGAGCCAGGCGGGGGAGAAGAAGAGTACCCGCACGACCATTCATACGATTCAGAAGAGCACGCATAATTTTCGCACACGAGGAGAAGACATACGTGGAACGAGGGAGGCTTTTTCAGCGACGCCGCGTTTGCCGGTTTTGTCACGAGACCACGCCCTTGGATTATAAGGATGTGAACTTGTTGCGTAATTTTTTAACGGAACGAGGACGTATTATTCCGAGACGGATATCGGGAAACTGTATGCGGCACCAACGGAAGCTCACGATTGCGATCAAACGTGCCCGCAGCATTGCCCTGTTAGCCTTTGCCGAAGAGCGATAAGGGCGGGGCTCCGTCACGGTACGGTTCCAGTCTGTATCCCCGGGTCAAGGGGAGCGATGAAACGTGACTTCGCTAAGCTTCAGCGTGAAAGACATTCCTCCGGAAGGCACGCGTATCGCCTGCGTCGTCGAGAGGGAGGAATTGCAGTTAGAAGAGAACGACCCCGGCATACAAGACGTGCTCGCCTTGACGGCGACTTTTCATGCCGAAGAGGCAAACGTCCGGGTGGAGGGCGAGTTGAACGGCCTGCTGCTCCATGAATGTGTCCGGTGTTTGGAAGAGTTTGCAACGCCCGCGGCCCTTTCGTTTCGGGCATTATACAAAGACCTGAGCCCGCGGCACTCTAAAAAACAAGAACCGGACGCCGTTCCCGGGGATTCGGATCCTGAAGAGACGGACTGCCATCTCGTGGTTGAACAGCGGATTGCATTACAAGCGATGCTTCGTGAACGACTCATTTTATCCATCCCGATGCAACCCCTCTGTTCAGAAGGGTGTCAAGGATTATGTCAGGTGTGCGGGCAAAATTTGAACGTGCAGAGGTGCGGGTGCGAGGGGGGCAAAACGGAGTCTCCTTTTGCGGTCTTGCAAAAAGCATTCAAACTTTCACAAAAACCGTTGACGTAAGTCACGTGCATGGCATACGAGCGCAGGTCGTTTCCGTGACGTGAGGAGAAAACAATGGCAAACCCCAAACATCGACATTCCAAGGCCAGGCGGGATAAACGGCGTACGCACAAAAAGCTCGACATTCCGAGTTTTTCCATTTGTCCCCAATGTCACGAACGAATGTTACCTCATCGGACCTGCCTGTCGTGCGGTTACTACAAACGTGTAGCGATCATCGCCATTCAAGAAAGCTAAGGAACCTCTGCTTTATGGTGATAGCGGGATGCAGGGCAAGGCGTCACGGAGCGAAACCCCGAGACATATCAAGTCGATAGTCGAGGGATGAGCGAGGACACAACGCCGCCATGCGCCCGATAGTGCAATGAACCTGTCCCCGACGTTCTTAATCGGGGATCAGGGGTTCCCTAAGACGTTCTCGTTTTTACCCTCCCGATTGGAGGCTCGCGCACGATCCATGAAAATTGCTCTTGATGCCATGGGCGGGGACCACGGCCTGACCCCCGTCGTCGAAGGTGCGCTACAAGCCCTCAAAGAGTTTGACGTCGAATTAATCCTCGTGGGTCACGAAGACCAACTCCGAGCAGAGTTGGAGCGCGTGCAGTGCACGGATCACCGCTTGACGGTCCACCATGCCTCCCAAACGGTTGACATGCAGGAATCCCCCGCGCAAGTTGCCAGGAAAAAACGTGACTCGTCGATTTGGGTAGCGACCAATTTGGTCAAGACCGGGGAAGCCCAGGCAGTGGTGAGCGCCGGCAACACGGGCGCCGCCATGGTGTCGGCCTTCTTTCTGCTTGGAACCATAAAGGGTGTTGAGCGACCGGCCATTGCGGCAACCTTGCCGACCATACGGGGGACGGCCATCATGCTGGACGTCGGGGCCACGGTCGATTGTTCCGCCCAACAGTTGCATCAGTTCGCCATTATGGGCCATGAGTATGCCAAACACCTCATGGGCATCACGCATCCTCGAGTGGGGCTCCTCAGTATCGGAGAGGAAGCGACCAAAGGCAATGAAGTCACGAAAGAAGCCTTTCGTCTGCTCAAGGAAAGTTCCTTAAACTTTATCGGGAACCTCGAAGGCCGGGACGTCTACAGCGGGACGGCCGACGTGATCGTGTGTGATGGGTTTCTGGGCAACGTGTCGCTGAAAATCTCCGAAGGGTTGGCTGAGGCCATGAAAAAAATACTGATGAATGAAGTGATGAATTCGACCCTGGGGCGTTTGTCGTTGATTTTTGTGACCGGTCCGCTCATGCGGTTGAAAAGACGAACGGATTACGCAGAATTTGGTGGAGCGCCGCTCTTGGGAGTGAATGGCGTCTGTATGATTTGTCATGGCCGATCCTCGGCCAAGGCCATTAAAAACGCCATCAGGCGGGCGGACGCATTAGCCCAAGGCCGGCTGAACGATCTGATCCAGCGTGATATTGCTGAAAGTCTGACCCCACCGATGACTCCCAGCCCTCAAATGGCCTGTGAATGAGAAGTCGGATACTGGGGACAGGCTCTTTTGCTCCCAAACGGGTGTTGACCAATGCCGACCTCGAAAACATCGTGGAGACGTCGGATTCCTGGATCGTGGAACGCACGGGCATTCGCGAGCGTCGTCTGGCTGCGGCCGGCGAAGCCTGTTCGGACCTCGGCGTTCTTGCGGCGCAGCAGGCGTTGGCGGCCGCCAACGTTCAGGCTGCCCAACTCGATCTGATTTTGGTGGCCACCTGCACCGGGGATTCTCCTCTCCCTTCTACTGCGTCCTTGATTCAACATCGTCTTGGTGCCGTGAAGGCCGCTGCCTGCGATATTTCGGCGGCGTGCTGTGGGTTTGTGTATGGCCTGTCAGTGGCGGACGCCTTTGTTCGGACGGGGCATCGCTACGTCCTGGTCATCGGGTCGGAAGTCATGTCTTCCATCACGGATTGGACGGACCGTAATACCTGTGTCCTCTTTGGAGATGGAGCGGGCGCCGTTGTGCTGGGCCAGACGGAAGAAGACCGGGGAATTCTTTCCCTCCATTTGCACGCGGATGGGCGGTTCTCTGATTTGATTTGCGTGCCGGGCGGTGGGTCGAGCCTCCCTCCTTCGGAAAGCGTGGTGGCCCAACGCCTGCATTTTGTCAAAATGCGCGGCAATGAAACTTTCAAGCTTGCCGTCAAAACCATGGAAGAGGCCATACGAGAGGCCATCGCGGCGCATGGATTGGGTGTTGACGATATTGATTGCCTGGTGCCCCATCAAGCCAACGTCCGAATTTTACGGGCAGTGGGGCAACGCGTCGGGTTGCCCCTCGACCGGATCGTGATCAACGTCGATCGGTTTGGCAATACCTCTGCGGCGTCAATCCCATTGGCCTTGGATGAAGCCGTCAAAAACGGAACGATCCGAGAAGGGAAGGTGGTGGTGATGGCGGCGTTTGGGGCAGGTCTCACTTGGGCCTCAGGGGTGATGCGGTGGTAGAACGTCGTCCTCAAGTGCGAAGCAGGGTTCTTGATCGCTTGGCTTCAGGGCTCAGGCTCGCTCCACCTCGGAAAGGATGAAGCATGGCTACGGATGAGAAACCAGGAGAATGGGCGTTAATCTTAGGCGCATCGAGCGGATTCGGCAGAGCCGTCGCCTTGGAGTTGGCGGCCCTTGGTATGAATATCGTCGGGGTGCATTTGGACCGAAAATCCACGCTCCCCAACGTGGATCGTCTCGTTGCGGACATCCGGGCCCGTGGCCGGGAGGCACTTTTTTTTAACGTCAATGCGGCGGATGCGGAGAAGCGCCGGGAAGTCGTGGACGCGCTTCAAGTGAAATTCCAGGCGCAAGGTGACTCGCCGACGATTCGCGTCCTGCTTCATTCCCTGGCCTTTGGAACGCTGAAACGGTTCGTCACCGACACGCATGCCGATGCCGTGAGTAAAGCCCAGGTCGATATGACCCTGGACGTCATGGCGAACAGTTTGGTGTATTGGGTGCAAGAGTTACTCGCACGGGGGCTTATGGACAACGGCGGAAGAATTTTTGCGATGACCAGTGCGGGAGGTTCGCGGGTGTGGGCCACCTATGGAGCGGTGTCTGCTGCGAAAGCGGCCTTGGAATCCCATGTTCGTCAGCTCTCGCTTGAATTGGCTCCACTGGGGATTACGGCGAACGCGATCATGGCGGGCGTCACCGATACCCCGGCCCTACGGAAAATTCCGGGGTCCGATGAAATGATGGCTTTAGCCCAACGGAAGAATCCATCGGGCCGCTTAACGACGCCGCAGGACGTTGCAGACGCCATCGGCTTGCTGAGCCATCCCAAGTCGCATTGGTTGACCGGAAACGTGATTTGTGTGGATGGAGGCGAGTTTATCGTTGACTGACGACCCGGAAGCGGCGTATGCCCATGGGCGTTTTTATCCGTTGACTTTCTTGACGGTTTCACTCATACCTTAACTTCCCATGTCTGACCCGATCGCATTCCTATTTCCCGGTCAAGGCTCGCAAGCCGTAGGGATGGGGCAAGCGTGGCGTGAGGCGTATCCGCAACTCATGGCCTTGTTTGACGAGGCCAACTCGATCCTGGGGTATGACCTTCAGGCCTTGTGTTTTGAAGGGCCGGCGGAACAACTCAATCGAACGGAATATACCCAACCCGCGTTGCTGGTGACGAGCCTCATCGCGTGGCGGGCCTTGGATGCACGCATCCACCCCTCCGCAGTGGCGGGGCACAGTTTGGGCGAATATTCGGCCATCGTGGCCGCCGGGGGCCTGTCGTTTCCGGATGCCGTGGACCTGGTGCGCAAACGGGCACAATACATGGCAGAGGCGGTCCCTTCGGGGAGCGGGCTGGTCGTGGCGATACTCGGGTTGGCAGGGGAGGTGGTCCAGGAAATTTGTCGAGTGGCGCAAGCCGTGGGCGTGGTGGAGGCAGCCAATTTCAACTCCCCGGGCCAAGTGGTGATCGCAGGGGAAAAAGCCGCGGTAGAACGGGCCATTGAGTTAGCCAAAGTCCAAGGGTGTCGACGAGCCCTTCCCTTACCCGTCAGCGTGCCGGTTCATTCGTCTTTGATGCAACCGGCCGCGGACCGGCTTGCTCCTCACGTGCACACGGTACCGCTTTCCGATTTGACCGTGCCACTCTTTAATAACGTCGAGGCGCGCCCGTTGATCCGCGCCGAGGAGATTCGCCGTTCTCTGATTCGCCAGTTACCCGCCTCCGTGTTATGGGAGCAAACCATTCGCGCGATGTGGCAAAAGGGCATTCGGACGTTTATTGAGATCGGGCCGGGGACGGTGTTGACCGGACTTGCCAAACGCATTGTGCCGGAGGCGGAATTACTCAATATTCAAGGTCCGGAGTCTTTGGAAAAAACCTTGACGACAATACGTCATTGAAGGTAAGACGCAGTTCCTAAAATACAAGAAGCGAGGGAAGCGTATTGGAAGGGAAAAAAGCCATTGTGACGGGGGCGGCGCAAGGCATCGGGCAGGCCATTGCGGAATGCCTCGCGAAAGCCGGAGCTGACGTGGCCGTGGTGGATCGGGAAGCCGCCCGCTGTGCCGACACGCTGCAATTGGTGGAACACCAGCAGAGGCGAGGGCTTGCGTTGTCAGCCGACGTGGCGCAGTGGGAAGACGTCAAGGGGATGGTCGATCACGTCATGAAGGAATGGGGGCGCGTGGACGTGTTGGTCAATAATGCGGGCATTGCCCGCGACGGATTGATTGTTCGCATGAAAGAAGAGGATTGGAACGCCGTCCTCCAGGTCAATCTCACCGGGACGTTTTATTGCACCAAGGCGATTCTGGGTCCCATGACCAAACAGCGGTATGGCCGGATTATCAACATGGCTTCGATCGTGGGAACGATCGGAAACGCGGGACAGGCAAACTACGCCGCGTCGAAAGCGGGGGTTATCGGGTTCACCAAATCAGTCGCTCGCGAATATGCGAGTCGGAACATCACGGTAAACGCGGTGGCTCCGGGTTTTATCGACACGGCGATGACCCGGGCCTTGAACCAGGAGGTCAAAGACACGTTATTGCAACAGATTCCTCTTGGTCGATTAGGCGAACCCGCCGAGGTGGCGGAAGCCGTCCGTTTTTTGGCATCGGACGCGGCGGGGTATATCACCGGACAGGTTTTCCACGTCAATGGCGGGATGCACATGGCGTAACGTAATGAATGACTTATTCTACAGGGATTGCTTAACAGGAGGCGAGAATGTCGATGGTCGCTGAAGAACGTATTAAAAAGATCATTGCAGAACAATTAGGGGTGGAAGAAGAGGACGTCGTGCCCGACGCGTCTTTTGTCGAGGATTTAGGGGCAGACTCCTTGGATACGGTGGAACTGGTGATGGCGCTTGAGGAAGAATTTGACGTGGAAATCCCCGATGAAGACGCGGAAAAGATTCAAAAAGTTTCTCAAGTCATTGAATATATCAAAGAAAAAACCTGATCCGTTCTGAACGGCCCTCATGACCGAGTACCCCCCCAGTCGGCGCGTTGTGATCACCGGCTTGGGAGTCGTGACTCCCTTGGGCGTCGGTGTCGACAAAACCTGGCAAGCGTTGCTTGCCGGGAAGTCGGGCATTGGTCCCATCACGCGCTTCGATGCGTCCGACTATGCCTGCCGAATTGCGGCTGAAGTCAAGGACTTCGACCCGGCCGATCACCTCGAAAAAAAAGAAATCAAAAAGATGGACTCGTTCATTCAATATGCCGTGGCGGCGAGCCAGGAGGCGGTGGATGACGCGGGATTACAAGTCACACCTGAAACGGCTGACCGAGTCGGGGTCTATATCGGGGCGGGCATGGGCGGTCTTCCGGCCATTGAGCAGTATCACAAGGTGCTCCAGGAAAAAGGGCCGGGGCGCGTCAGTCCGTTCTTCATCCCGATGGTCATCGTGAATTTGGCCTCGGGCCAGGTCGCGATCCGGTTTGGGGCCAAGGGCCCGAATTCGTGTGCCGTGACGGCCTGTGCCACCGGGAATCACTGTATCGGAGACGCCTGCCGGATTATTCAACGCGGGGAAGCGGACGTGATGTTGGCCGGCGGAACCGAATCCACGATTTGCCCCTTGGCCGTTGCAGGATTCGGCGCGGCCAAAGCGTTGTCACGTCGGAATGATGATCCGGAACGGGCGAGTCGTCCGTTTGATCGTGACCGGGACGGATTCGTGATCGGAGAAGGAGCCGGCGTGGTGGTGTTGGAAGCGTTGGAGCACGCGCAACGTCGCGGCGTCAGGATATACGGAGAACTTGCCGGCTATGCGATGACCAGTGACGCCTTTCACATTACCGCTCCTCCGGATGATGGCGCCGGGGCCGTGGCGTGTATGGACAAGGCCATTCGCGACGCGGGGATCCCGAAAGCGACAATCGGGTATATTAACGCGCATGCGACCTCGACCTTCGCGGATCGAGTTGAAACGCACGCCATCAAAACCGTGTTTGGGACCCATGCCGCCCAACTGCCGGTGAGTTCCACGAAATCCATGACCGGCCATCTGTTGGGAGCGGCCGGTGGAGTTGAGGCGGTGGTGACCACCCTGGCGCTGTATCATGGCGTGTTGCCGCCGACGATAAATCTGGAGAATCCCGATCCCGACTGTGACCTTGATTATATTCCCGGGCAAGCCCGTCAGGTTCCCATCAAGGTTGCGCTTTCGAATGCCTTTGGATTTGGTGGCGTGAATGCCTGTCTGGTCATCAAGTCTGCACAAGAGAGCCGGGAAGTTTAGGTTCTCCCTACGCCGGGCGTACCCGACCATCAGAGAAAGAACATGAATGTGATTGAGGAGGCGCATCAACGACTGCCGTATCAGTTTCGCAAGCCGGCTTTATTGGAAGAGGCCTTGACGCATCGTTCCCACGTCCAAGAGAAATCCTCTCCGGCGGACAAACAGAACGAACGCCTTGAATTTTTAGGCGATGCGGTATTGGGTCTGATCGTGAGTGAATATTTGGCGGAAACCTTTCCTGCGTTGGCCGAGGGGGATTTGTCACAGATACGAGCCCGCCTCGTGGGGCGGGCCACGCTGGCGGACGCCGCGCGGCAATTGGGCCTTGGTCAAATGCTCCGATTGGGACGGGGCGAAGAACGCACCAAGGGTAGAGACAAAGCGTCCCTCCTGGCGAACGCATTGGAAGCCGTGATTGGAGCCATCTATATGGATGGGGAGATGGCGGCGGCACGAACGTTTACGCTACAGGTGTTGGAGACCCAACTCAAAGAATTGCACCAGGATGATCTCGCGGCCTTCAGGCAGGACCATAAAAGTCAATTGCAGGAATGGTGCCAACAGCACGTTCATGTCCTTCCGGTGTATAACGTGATTGAAGAAGCAGGCCCTGATCATCAAAAAACATTTGAAGTCACGGTCGAAATTGAACAACAATGTCATGGAAGTGGGAAGGGGCGCAGTAAGAAAATTGCGGAACAGCAGGCGGCCAAACAGGCGCTCGAACGGCTCCGGTCCACGACCGACGCGGTCTAATACCAACGGATCGTACTGAAGAAAAACAAATAAGGAGGATGAAAGAATGCTTGGATTGCGTGCTGCAAGAAAAATCCTGTGGGTAATGGGAGTCGCGGCTCTCCTGGTGGGAGTCAATGGAGAAAGTGTCCGGGCCGGAGATCCTCAAGGACTTCTGACGGCTGAGGGCAAGGCGCCTCGTGCGATCGTCACAACTAAATTTGGTGAAATGGAACTGGTTTTTTTCCCGCAATTGGCGCCCAAGCACGTGGAAAGCTTTTTGAATTTGGCCAAAAAAGGGTTTTATAACGGGACGATCTTTCACCGGGTGATTCCCGGATTTATGATTCAAGGTGGCGACCCCAACACCAAGGATCCGAGCAAGCCGAAGACCTATGGCATGGGCGGTCCCGGGTATACCTTGCCGGCCGAGTTTAATCGGATTCCGCATGAACGGGGCATCGTGTCCGCGGCTCGAAGTGCTGATCCCGACAGCGCAGGCTCCCAGTTTTTCATCATGGTAGGCAAAGCTCCCAGTTTAGACGGTCAGTATACGGTGTTTGGAGAAGTGGTGAAGGGCATGGAGGTGGCTGATAAAATCGTGCGTCAACCCCGAGACCCCAGAGATGGTCCCCTTGAACGTATTGAAATGACCGTCGACGTGAAATAAGGCAAACAGCGGGCCGGTCCCTAGCCGTGAGAACTTCGGACCGCCTGTTCTTCACTTCCGGCGCTCCCCGGTAGGATGATGCGTCCACCTGTCGTGCCGAGTTTGGTGAGTTGTTCGGCGACGTCGGGGTGACGACTCTTGAGGAACCCGATCAGCCCATTGAGAAAACGATTGGACCGAAGCCCGCTTCCCGAAAACCCGGTAATAAACGTCAGGCCGCGATCCAGCACCTCACTTACGAGTTGGGTGTCGGGTCTTTCTCCCTTCATAAAGACGTCATATTCTTTCTTGAGGACTTCGGTAAAGGGAGGGGCCATCCCCTCAGGCACGTGGATCGGGCTGAACGATCGACGCAACGTCTGGATGGCCGCGATGACCTCTCCATCCTGCGCATCGCTCCGTGATTGGAAATGTTTAAACGTCACGGCTTCGAGAAAGTAAAACATCTCCGCGGCCTTGTCCCCCGATTGTTCGAGCAGTTCTTTGTAGAAGACGCGCCGTTCCTGTTCAAACTGATCCCCGACGCGTTTTTGTTGATATTCCACGTTCATGTCCAGATAGACGCAATCGGAATGGCACGCAATACTGACGACGCGGTGCGTCCCACAGCATTGGCTGCAAATGGCACCACTTAACGCCGGGCAGGGACGCTTGCCTTTTCGTTCGTGGCAGTAGATGCATTTGCTCATGGCTTCTCGTCTCCTTCCAACCGGCCCATCCCGTAATCTGAAAGCGTCCGCTTGCGTTTCCGTTGGTTGCCGGTATTGGTCGGGCGTTCCAGTCCATTGATCTCAGCCCCATTGGCGTACAAATAGGGAACCAGGATCATATGGTTCCGGCGGTCGATTTTTACGGAAGACGGCGAGATCAGGAACTCGGCAATGACTTGCATGGAATGGTCCGGCTGGACCCGCCAGATCTTTCCCGACGTCAGGTCTGAAAGGTACAGGCTGCCGAATCGATCAAAGTCGATCCCGCTTAGATTCCGAAATTTGCCGGTAAAAAACGAATTGGAAATGACCTCGGTCACGGTGCGGTCTTCCGCAATTTCCATCACGGTTCCGTTATCGAGGCTGGCGATCCAGAGCCGGCCGGATCTCGGGTGAACAGCCAGTCCTCGTGGCGACGCCAAGTCTTCGTGTTGGAGATAGAGGGACACTTCGTGACCGCGTGGGGGGTCAATCCGGTACACGGCGTTCCCGGCCGTGTCCAGGACAAAGAGTTGCCCGATGCCGTCGGCAATCAGATCCGTCAACGCCTCGGCGTGAAACGGATGCATGGAAACGGTGATCGTGGGTTTGCCGGATTGAGCATGAAATCCCCGTATGACGTCGATATCGGTCACGTAGAGGGTGTCGCCGGCGACGGCCATGCCATGGGGTGAATGCAAAATCGTGTCGCCTCGGCCACCTTGAATGAAGTGCAGATCCAGCAGGTTGCCGTCTCGATCGAGTTTCGAAATGAACCCGTTATTGTCGGACGCGCCGGGTTCCCCATTGGCATTGGCGATGAAATAGCCTTCGCCCGAAGGATGGGCGATAAAGGATTGGGGGCTCTGGAGCTGGCTGATGGGATTGGCAAAAGCCGGCAGCGGCCAGGCACTCAGCAGCAGAACCGTGGCGATGCTGCGGAGCGGCGTTCTGAACAAGCACGGTTGCCTGGAGAAAAAGGAGGGGAAACGTAAAAGAACGGACTGCAGGGCGGAAGGGTGTCTCACAGCGGCATGCTACGGCACCCTTTGGGGGGTGTCAAGGCAGCGCGTCCGACCCCTTTCTCCCTTGATTGACTATAATTTTTCGCCCCTGTTATCGTAGCGTCACACGTAAAACGGTTCCTTTCCACGTTAAGGAGGACGATGTGACGGCTCAGCTCATTGATGGGAAAAGTTTGGCAAAGGACATTCGGGATGGCATTGGCCGGGACGTGAAAGCTCTTGAGGCCCAAACCGGCGTTCGACCCGGTTTGGCCGTGGTGTTGGTCGGCGAGGATCCTGCCTCGGCGGTCTACGTTCGAAATAAAAAGAAGGCCTGTGATACCGCCGGCCTGTACGTGGCCGACCATCATTTGTCCGCGGAGACAAGCCAGGTCGAGTTGTTAACCCTCGTTGACCAGTTGAATGCGGATCCCAAGATTCATGGGATTTTGGTACAGCTTCCCTTGCCGGCTCATATTGACAGTCAGGCCGTTCTGAATGCCCTGTCTCCCGACAAGGACGCCGATGGCTTTCATCCGTACAATATCGGCCGGTTGGTAGCGGGGGATCCGGTGTTTGTTCCCTGTACGCCCAAAGGGGTGATCCGCATGATCGAATCCACCGGCGAACCCCTTGCCGGGAAGCAGGCCGTCGTGGTCGGGCGCAGTAACATCGTGGGAAAGCCCGTTGCCATGCTCCTGCTGCATCAACACGCCACTGTGACGGTGTGTCATTCCCGGACAAAGGACCTCCCCGCCGTCTGCCGGGAAGCCGATATTCTGGTCGCCGCGATCGGCAAACCCCAGTTCATCAAGGGCAATATGGTGAAAGACGGGGCCATCGTGATCGACGTGGGCATCAATCGACTCGATGACGGTCGTTTGGTCGGCGACGTGGATTTCGAGCAGGTGCGTGAACGTGCCGGATGGATTTCCCCCGTCCCGGGAGGCGTCGGTCCCATGACCATTGCCATGTTATTGGCGAACACGTTGGAAGGGGCCAGGCGAGCGGCCACGTAAGAAGATCTGCCTGAACCATGCCATGAACGCCCCCACTCTCCACCAGACGTTGGTCGAAGGCCAGTTTGCCGTGACCGTCGAGTTGAACCCCCCAAAGGGGACTGACGTGTCGGAATTACTCGAAACCGCCAAGTCGTTGATCGGGCGAGTGCATGGGATCAACGTGCCCGATAACACCGCCGCGGTGATGCGAGCGAGTTCGGTGGCCGTCGCCCGCCTTCTGTATGAACAGGGGCATGATCCCGTGCTCCAACTCACGTGCCGGGATCGAAACCGAATCGGCATTCAGTCGGATCTCTTGGGCGCACACGTGCTCGGGATCCGTAACGTGCTGTGTCTGACCGGCGACAGCCCGAGCGCCGGCGATCATAAGGATGCAAAGCCGGTGTTCGACCTGGATACCGTTCAACTCATGCACGCGGTGAGAGAACTCAATCAAGGACGGGATTTATCCGGGAACCCGTTGGAGGGACAGACCGCGTTCTTTATCGGTGGAGCGGTGGCACCCGGCGCTGAATCGGCCGAACTCTTGCATAAAAAATTCGAGGCCAAGGTCAAAGCCGGCGCGCAATTTTTTCAGACGCAACCCATTTTTTCGGCGAAGGTAGTCCAGCCTTTCATGGAAGAGGTGCGTCCCTATTCCCGTAAGGTCTTAGCCGGGGTCCTGGTGCTCCGGTCGGTAAAAATGGCAGAATACGTCAATGCCCACGTGTCGGGTATCGATGTTCCCGACGAGATCCTGCAAGAACTGCGGGACGCCGGGGAAGCCCATGCATCCGAAGCCGGGATTGAGATTGCGGTGCGAACCATTCGAGCCATTCGTCCTTTTTGTGATGGTGTGCACATCATGGCCGGCCGATTGGCGCATCGACTTCCCGAGATTATCCGAAAGGCGGGGTTGAGCTGATGACGGTTCCGGAGTTTCAAAACCAAAAGGGGAAGAAAAAACTGGTGGTCGTGACGGCCTACGACGCGTTGTTCACTCGCATCATCGAACAAGCCGGCATCGACGTCATTCTGGTCGGAGATTCGCTGGGCGTCGTGGTCCAAGGGAAAACGGACACGTTGTCGGTCACCATGGAAGAGATGGTGTATCACACCCGGCTTGTGGCTCAAAGCAGGCGGCAGGCATTGGTCATCGCCGATATGCCGTTCATGAGTTATCAGGTCAGCGAGGAACAGGCCATTCAGAATGCGGGTCGCTTAATCCAGGCAGGAGCCATGGCCGTGAAATTGGAAGGGGGCGGTGCCATGGTGGATCGCGTCCGGGCCTTGACCGCCGTGGGCATCCCGGTGATGGGTCATATCGGCATGACGCCGCAGTTCGTGCATCGCTTCGGCGGTTACAAAGTGCAAGGACGAGAAGCAATCCAAGCCGACACGTTGGTCACCGATGCCAAGGCGTTGGAAACGGCCGGGGCGTTTGCATTGGTCCTGGAGGCGATACCTGCGACGCTGGCGCAATCCATCACCCAAGCGGTCTCAGTCCCCACCATTGGGATCGGGGCGGGCCCCGACTGCGATGGACAGGTGTTGGTCCTGTATGACCTTCTGGGTTTGTTTGACGAGTTTGTTCCGAAATTCGTCAAGCCCTATGCCCACCTCAAAGCCGATGCCCTCCAAGCCTTACGGCGTTTCAAGGAAGAAGTGGAATGCCGGAAGTTTCCCACCGATCACGAAAGCTATCATTAAAACGGTCTTCGGTCTGACGGACACGGCCAGTCTTGACTCTCGCCGAAGAAAGTACGTGAGCGCGAATGGTGCGAAGAGGTTGTGCGCCCGCAAGCGGCCACGGCCCGAGTACGCCGTTGACGGCTTTTTGCAACGTCCTCCCTACGTGCTATGTATAGGTTCAGAAACATATGGCACTCCTTGACCCAGGAGGAGTCACCATGCACATCCACCATCTCGGCTACCGGATCCGGGGGTTCTATCGAGTAGCCAATCTGGGCTATCGTTGGGACATGATACCCAACGAAGCTCACCACCGACTCAAGATTCTGACGTTCTGGGCCACCCATGGCCCGGCGGCGACCCAGGATGCCTATGCGGTCAGCCGCCGGACGCTCGCGCGCTGGAAACACACGTTAACCCAGGCCGGCGGTCAGCCCGCCGCCTTGGCCGCCCGCTCCCGTGCCCCCCACCGACGGCGCCAGCCCCACAGCCCGCCCGCACTGAACCAGGAGATCCGGCGTCTGCGCACCACCTTCCCTAACCTCGGGAAGGCCAAACTCCACGTCCTGCTGGCCCCGTGGTGTGAGGCCCACGGCCTCGCCCTGCCCAGTGTCTCCACCATTGGGCGCCTGATCGCCCGTGCGCCCGACAAGATGCGGCACGCCCCCGTCCGCTTGACGGCGCGGGGCCAGCCTAAACCCGTCGTGCGGCCGCGCAAAGCGCGGAAACCCCGCGGCCACTCCGCCCCGCCCCTCGAGGTGTTCGCCTGTGATACCGTCGTCCGGCTCCAGGCGGGCCTCCGCCGCTACTTGTTCCCCTTTCTCGATCCCCACTCGCGCTTCGCGGTCGCCGTGGCCACGCCCCCCGCGTCCAGCCGCCAGGCGACCCGCGCGCTGGAGGCCTTGTGCCAGGTGCTGCCACGCCCCCCGCGGGTCGTGCTCTCCGACAACGGCTCGGAATTCCTGGGCCACTTCCAGCAGCGGTTGGAGGCGCGCGGCATCACGCACTGGTGGACCTATCCCCGTTCCCCGAAAATGAATGCCCATGTAGAACGGTTCAACCGGACCATTCAGGAACAGTTCGTGGACTATCATGAGGACTTGCTGTTCGACGACGTGGCCCTGTTCAACCAACAATTGGCCGACTGGTTGATCGCGTATAACACCGTCTTACCCCACCATAGCCTTGGCCGCCAATCTCCGGTACAATTCCTCCTTCACCATCAACCCGAGTGCCAAATGTGGTGGACCCATACATGCTATTGACAAATAATGAGGGGGAGCCTAGGATCATTCTGTGGGCTCTGGCATTGGGCTCCGGCGTCAAGTTGGCCGGGCCCTTTTTTTGTGACTATTTTCCGAAAAAGGCTGTGTACATGGGAAATTTGGTGGTCATCGGGTCCCAATGGGGGGATGAAGGCAAGGGGAAAATCGTGGATATTCTGGCCCAAGAGGCGGATATCATCGTGCGATTCCAGGGTGGCTCCAATGCCGGGCATACGGTCGTCACAAAAAAAGGCACGTTCGTTTTTCACTTGATTCCGTCCGGGATCCTATCCCGGGGGAAACAGTGTGTGTTGGGAAACGGAGTGGTCATCGACCCGGGGGCTTTGATCGGAGAGCTGGACCAATTGGCTGCCCAGGGTATTAAGGTGGGGCGGAATTTTTCCATCAGTCAGCGCGCGCATCTGATCATGCCGTATCATAAAGCCATCGACAAAGCCGCGGAAAAAGCGAAGGGGGCTCGTCGGATCGGGACAACCGGCAAGGGGATCGGCCCGGCCTACGTGGACAAAATGGCGCGTATCGGGATTCGGATGGGAGACCTGCTTGACCCTGAAGGATTTCGGGAAAAAGTGGAAAGTAATCTGGTTGAAATCAACAGTTTTCTTCGGCACGTCTACGGCGTGCGAGGGTTTCATGCCGATCGCATTTGTGAAGAATACCTGGCCTATGCCCAACGCCTGTCGCCTTATATGACCGATGATTCTTTACTCATTCACAAGGCCGTGGAAAGTGGGCGTCGCGTGCTCTTTGAAGGGGCCCAGGGGACGCACCTTGACGTGGATCTTGGGACGTATCCCTTTGTGACGTCGTCCAATGCATGTGCGGGTGGCGCCTGTACCGGGGGTGGCGTGGGACCGACGAGAATCGACGCGGTCTTGGGTGTCACCAAAGCCTATACCACGCGCGTGGGAAGCGGGCCGTTTCCCACGGAATTATCCGATGACGTCGGCAGTGGGTTGCAGGAGCGTGGGCAGGAATTCGGCGCGACCACGGGCAGGGCACGTCGGTGTGGCTGGTTGGATGCGATGATTTTACGCTACGCGGTCCGGGTGAACGGTTGCACTTCCTTGGCGGTGACGAAACTGGACGTGCTGGATGGGACGCCGGAACTCAAGATTGCGGTCGGGTATCGGCATCAGGGAAAACTGTATCGCGAGATGCCCGCCGACCTGCGTGTCCTCACGCAGTGTGACCCCGTGTATGAAGTGCTCCCCGGGTGGACGGGGACCACCACCGGGGCAACGTCCTATAAAGCCTTGCCGGCCGAAGCCAAGCGATATTTGCGGCGCATTGAAGACCTGACGTCGTGCCCGATCGATATCGTCTCGACGGGTTCTCATCGAGAACATACGATCATGCTGAAAAACCCCATGACGCAGACGCGCCCTCGAGTCAAACTTTCCAAAGTCAGTGCCTGACCAGTATTGAACCACGGTTGATCCCGTAGAGAACCCACCGTTTGACAACCATTGGAGTGGTTGCTAGCATCCGGTTCAGGTGAGCCGCTAGCTCAGTTGGCAGAGCATCGCCCTTTTAAGGCGAGGGCCCTCGGTTCGAGCCCGAGGCGGCTCACCACTTATCAAGAAGTGACGAGCCTCTGCCTCATGTCCTGGGAGATCAGCGGATACAACAAAATATTTTCATGCCCTTCAGGAGTCGGACAAGCGTAGGCCCAAGGAAAGCACTTGTCCGAGGCGGAAAAGGCGGTGGCTTGCCTTTGGAAATGGAGAAATGATAGAGTCTTGACAGTAAAGTGGGCTTCTGCCCACTTTTTTTTGCGTTGCCGTTTCACGAGAGATCATTCCAGGGGCGTGGAATTGCGGATATGAACGGGCTGGAGAGCCAAGTCCATCGCATCGCCGAGTCGATTGCCAAGGCCCTCCGCCTTGAAATTGTCGAAGTCGAGTGTCACGGGAAGGGGGCCAAAACAATCGTTCGGGTGATCGTGGAGAAAGAGGGCGGCGTCGGGATTCAGGATTGTGAACAGTTTCACCATTCGCTCGGACGAGCGCTTGACGTGACTGATCCTGTCTCCCATGCGTATCGTCTTGAGGTGTCTTCCCCGGGGCTTGATCGTCCTTTGAAACAGCGAAAGGACTATGACCAGGCGGTTGGGCTGAACATTCGAGTCAAAGTCCATGACCCCATTCAGGGGAAGGGAACGGTTGTCGGTCAGTTGGCTGAGGTTGATGACCGGGGTATTACCCTGCAGGTGCCGGTTCGAAAATCACGAACGCATCGACGGGTGGCCCTTGAGTGGGATACCATCGCCCAAGCCAAACGCGAAATTGAATGGTAACGGAGGGATCGAAGGATGGTGACGTGGTCGGGTACAAGCCGATGGCGGGTCTGCAAGAAGAGGGGCGGCTATGAAGCGTGAACTGATGGCAGTCATTGAGCAAGTGGGACGTGAAAAAGGCATTGATAAATATCGGGTGCTGGCGGCCGTGGAGTCTGCGCTGCTGACCGCGGCGAAGAAACGGTATGGAAACAACGAAAATATTCAGGTCCAGATCGACCCTGAGACGGGCGACATTTCAATCGTGTCCTTGAAGACCATTGCTGAGCAGATTACCGATGCCAATGCTGAAATTTCCTTGGATGAGGCGCGGGCGATTGATGGAGAGGCCGAATTGGGCGATGAAATCGGCTCGCTCATCGACGTCGAGGAATTCGGGAGGATCGCGGCGCAGGCCGCGAAACAGGTGATTTGTCAAAAGGTCCGGGAAGCCACGTGGGAGGCGGTCGAGCGGGAATATTCGAAGCGAGAGGGCGACTTGATGCACGGAATCATCCTCGGGCAAGAGCGCCGGAACTACCTGGTGGAAATTGGAAAGACCGAAGCCGTGTTGCCCATTCATGAGCAAATTCCCCGTGAGGTTCACCGGCGAGGCGATCGGGTTCGGGCCTTGTTGTTGGAAGTGCGCCGGACCCCAAAAGACGTTCAGGTGATCCTGTCCCGAGCGCATCCGCAGTTCGTGGTTAAGCTCTTTCAATTAGAGGTGCCGGAGGTCACGGAAAAAATTCTGGAGATTAAAGCGGTGGTGCGCGAACCGGGGGATCGGACCAAGATCGCGGTGTTCTCCAAGGATAAAGCCGTTGATCCGGTTGGAGCCTGCGTGGGGATTAAGGGATCCCGTGTGCAGGCCATTGTACGGGAACTCAAGGGGGAAAAGATCGACATCATCCCGTGGACCACGGACCCGCGCGTGTTTATCGGCGAAGCATTGAATCCGGCTTCCATTGAGAAAGTGGGCATCGACGAGGAGAAAAAGGCGGCCCTGGTGGTGGTGGCAGACTCGCAATTGTCGTTGGCCATTGGGAAAAACGGGCAAAACGTGCGACTCGCCGCCAAATTGACCGGGTGGAAAATTGATATCATCAGCGTGAGCGAGTATGAAAAAGAAAAACTCGACCGGGAACGGGAAATAAAAGCCGCCTTGGCTGAGGAAACCGCCGCGCAACTTGAACAGGAGGCCGGAACGGAGAGACAGCCGCCGGAACCTGCGAGTGAAGGGGAGACGAGTGAAGGGGAGACAGGTGAAGAGCTTGAGGTCACATCCGAAGAGACGGTTGAATCACGGGAGGCTTCCTCGTAAATCTTGTGAATCACGATGAGAGTGTATGAATTAGCCAAGAAGCTGGGCAAGGAAAGTCGAGTCCTTATTGCCGAATTGGGCGGACTTGGCATTGCGGTTTCCTCCCATAGCAATGCCTTGAGCGAGGAGGACGAGCAGAAAGCCTTGAAAGCTCTTTCGGGAAAGGCGGATCTGCAGACGTCGCCGCCGAAGAAGGCAACCGGTTCGTTCAAACCCGGCAAAACCGCGAAGAAACCCTCCGCCTCGCCCGCAAAGGGACGCGGCCAGGCTCTCGCGAAGGAAAAGGCTGCGGAAGAGGAGGTTCGGAAACCTGAGAAAAAACACATTTTAATCAAACGACGAAAAGAAGACGTTGACCCTCCTTCTGAAGTCGAGACCTTGACGAAAGAAGAGCCTCCGGGAGACGGCATCAGCCCCGTGGTCCACAAGAGCGAACCCCCGGAACCGGGGGGCGTGGACGACGAGCCACCCGAAGTCGCGGCCATGACTCAGGCCTTGGCTTCCGAATCGACGAGCGCTGACGCCGTACCGTCAATCGAAGAAAAAGCCTCGCCCGTTGCGGCCGGGGAGCCGGTCACGACTCAGGCTGAAAAAGAAAAAACGGTTGATGGGCCCGAAAAAGGCAAGGAAGAGGAGAAATCGAAAAAAAATCGGAAAGCCGGAAAACCTCGTGATGCAGACCTCTTTGCCGCAATCTATGAAGATGCGGCTCGATGGCAGGATCTTCGTCCCCTTCCCACCTTGAGACGGGACGAACGGTCTCGACATGTCCCTTCTTCCACGTCTACCGAAGTCACGAAGCCCAGAAAAAAGACCGTCAAGTTGTCATCGGGTATTACGGTGAAGGACTTTGCGGAACACCTGGGGCTCCGGGCGACGGACGTGATTCGTAAGTTAATGGAAGTGGGAGTCGGTCTCACGCTGAATCAACCCATGAATCTGGATGCCGGTATGCTGATTGCCGAAGGGCTCGGAATTCAGGTTGAGATCCAGACGGAGAAAGAGGGTGACGCGCTGTTAGAAGAAATGCTTGAACCGAGGACCGAGTCACAATTCGTGCCGCGGGCTCCGGTGGTCACCATTATGGGGCACGTGGATCATGGGAAAACGTCTTTGCTCGATGCGATTCGCCAGACCAAGGTGACGCAACAGGAAGCGGGGGGAATCACGCAACATATCGGAGCCTACTCCGTTCAGGTTGGGGAGAAAAGCGTGACGTTTCTGGATACCCCCGGTCACGAAGCGTTCACGGCCATGAGGGCACGCGGGGCACAAGCGACCGATATCGTGGTCTTGGTGGTCGCTGCGGATGACGGCGTCATGCCGCAGACCCTCGAAGCTGCCAATCATGCGCAGGCTGCCCAGGTCCCCATTGTGGTGGCCGTCAACAAGATCGATAAACCCGGAGCCAATTCGGATCGAGTCAAGCAGAGCCTGTCGGAACAGGGCCTCGCTCCTGAAGCCTGGGGCGGCCAGACCATTTACGTGGAAGTATCGGCGAAAGAAAAGCAGGGGTTGGAGACGTTATTGGAGATGTTGCTGCTTCAATCCGAGGTCATGGAGTTGCGCACGGACGTGACCCAACCCACGAAGGGTGTCGTGTTGGAGGCCAAGTTGGATCGTGGTCGTGGTCCCGTGGCGACCGTCTTGGTCCAAAGCGGGGCGTTGAAAGTCGGAGCCGCGTTTGTGGTGGGCGCGACCAGTGGTCGCGTACGAGCGCTGATGTCGCACGATGGGAAGAAAATCCGTGAAGCGGGACCCTCCACCCCCGTCGAGGTGATCGGCTTGTTGGGGTTGCCGGCTGCAGGTGATCAATTAGTGGTCGTCAAAGATGAGCGGGTGGCCCGGGAGATCGCCGAGTCCCGACAACAAAAATTGCGTACGGCGGAGCTTGGTACCGGCCCGAGCCGGCTCACGTTGGACGCGCTGTTTGCTCAAGGCCAGGAGTTGGACAAGAAAGAATTGGCGGTGTTGATCAAAGCGGATGCCCAAGGGTCGGTCGGGGCCTTGTGCGAATCCATCACAAAAATTTCCTCTGATACCGTCAAGGTGCAGATTATTCATCGGGGCGTGGGGGGCATCACCGAATCGGACGTGTTGCTGGCGTCTGCGTCGAAGGCACTGGTGATCGGATTTCACATTCGTCCTGACCCCAAGTCGACGGCGCTCGCCGAACGTGAGGGGGTTGAGCTCCGACTCCATACCGTTATTTATAATGCGATTGCAGACGTCAAAGCGGCCGCCGAGGGGTTGCTGGAGCCTATCCTCACGGAGCGCGTGTTGGGACGCGCGGAGGTTCGACAGGTCTTTACGATTCCCAAAATCGGCGCGATTGGAGGCTGTTACGTCACGAACGGGCATATTGCCCGTGCGAGTGAGGGCATTCGCTTGCTGCGGGACAGCGTCATCGTCTATGAAGGGAAACTGGGTTCGTTGCGGCGCTTTAAAGATGACGTCCGGGAAGTGCAGCAGGGATATGAATGTGGGATCGCCATTGAAAAGTTCAATGATATTAAAGCCGGCGACGTGATTGAAGCGTATGTCTTTGATAAAGAGGCGGCCAAATTGTAACTCCCTATCGACGGTGTGGCCGCACTGAGTCGTGGGTGTGGCGTGCCGTGCTGAAAACCGATGGTGGTTGGGGTCTGTCGGATAGAATTGCATTTTCCCGAAGGGCATTCGCTGAAATCGAAGCGTCAAATTCTGTCCAGCCTCAAAATGCGTCTTAGCAGGACGTTCAGGGTGTCGGTGGCCGAGCTTGAGTATCATGATCTCTGGCAACGATCCGTGTTGGGCATTGCCTGTATTGCAAATGAATCGAGTCACGTGAATCGGGTTCTCGATCAATCGATCAATATGATTCGGGCCACGCCCACGTTGGAACTGCTCAATTTTCGAATAGAACTGTTGTAGGGCGGGAAGAAGCGCGAGTGTCGTGTCGAAGCTGGCGTATAAACGATCGGTCAGGGTGGCTGATCAAATCAGAATGGAGGTCGCGGACATTCTTGCCAGAAAATGCAAGGACCCCCGGCTCCGGTTCGTGACGGTCACCTCCGTGGAGATGAATGACGATCTGCGGAAAGCCCACGTCTATGTGTCCTTGTTGGGGAACCAGGTCGAGGAGGAAGACGTCGGAAAGATTCTCAAAAATGCGTCCGGGTTCGTTCGGTTGGAATTGGGGCGGCGCTTGGAGTTGCGATATACCCCGGAGGTGGCATTCTTGTTCGACTCGAGCGTCTCACGAGCGGAAAAGATCGATCGGATTCTTGATGACGTGCTCCCCATTGAGGAGTCGGGGCGCAAGGGGGATGGTTGGGGCGAATCCGGGAACGAGGGCAAGGCATGATGGCCGGAATTCTTGATGAGATTCCTCCTGTCCATCGCGTGACACCGGCGACGCCGCACGGCGTGCTGAACGTCTCGAAACCCGCCGGGTGGACGTCTCACGACGTCGTGGCCAAGGTTCGCGGTCTTCTTCAGGTCCGTAAAGTGGGGCATGCCGGCACCTTGGATCCCGAGGCAACCGGCGTGCTTCCCGTCTTGCTGGGCCAAGGAACAAGACTCTCGGCTTTTTTGGTTCATTGGGACAAAGAGTATGAGGCCGTCTTGCGTCTCGGGCAAGAGACAACAACCCAGGATGCCACGGGCGAAATCATGCGGGACTGTTCCATCCAAGGGCTTCGTCCAGAGACCATTCACGCGGCGGTTGCGCAATTTCAAGGTGAACAGCAGCAAGTGCCTCCCATGTATTCAGCGGTCAAAATAGGAGGACAACCGCTGTACAAAGCGGCTCGTGCAGGCAAAACCCTTGACCGCCCGGCGCGCCCCATTACCGTTTACCACATTGAGGTCAGGGCGATGGCCTTGCCCCACGTCACGCTGTGGGTTCACTGTTCCAAAGGCACGTACATTCGCACCTTATGTGCGGATATCGGCCAGGTATTGGGCGTGGGAGGGCATCTGAGCCAATTGACCCGAGTTCGAGTAGGCCCGCTTCCCCTCGACCGGGCGTGGCCGCTTGGTGAAATCGGACGTGGCGATGACCTCGTCAAAAACCCAGGGGCTTTTTTGGATCTCGATGAGGCCTTGGCCCATCTTCCGGCGGTGATTGTTGATCCCGCCATGGTGGGGAAGGTCTTGAACGGTTCGCCTGTTTCGGGCACCGCCATTTGGTCGGAGGATGATCGGGAGAGTTCCACGGAAACGTTGATTCGGGTGAAAGATGACAGAGGGCGATTGTTGGCCCTTGGTAAATGGGCCTCGTCGACGTTGGATGTGCCGAGACATCAATTACAGATGGTCAAAGTGTTTGGAGAGACGTCTTGAGCGCAACGCGCTCACGCCTTTCCATGAAACACGCATGAGACAACAGGGATGAAAGAAAGAAGAAGGAGGCTGGCATGGCAGCGGTCAAGGAAGCAAAATCGGATATCGTGCAGCGACATCAGGAGCATGAACGGGATACGGGTTCGTCACAGGTGCAAATTGCCTTGTTGACGAATCGTATCAATTATTTAACAGACCATTTTCGTACGCATAAAAAAGATCATCATTCGCGACACGGGTTGCTGAAAATGGTGAGTCTTCGCCGACGCTTGTTGGATTATTTGCATCGAAAAGACGTCGGGCGCTACCGCGCCCTGCTTGGAAAATTAGGGCTGCGGAAATAACAACGCTTCTCAACGAGGGTGATCACGAAGGCAAGAAGGAGAGAGATACATGGTGCAAGCAGTTGAATTGGATATAGCGGGACGCAAGATGCGGTTGGAGACGGGTCGGATGGCCAAGCTGGCCGATGGGGCCGTGTTGGCCTCCTATGGTGACACGATGGTCTTGGCCACGGCAGTGTCTTCCAAGATATTGAAGCCGGATATAGATTTTTTGCCGCTCACGGTCAATTATCTGGAAAAAGCCTATTCGGCCGGAAAAATTCCTGGGGGGTATTTCAAGCGGGAAGGGGCTCCATCGGAAAAAGAAACCTTAACAAGCCGGCTCATCGACCGGCCTATTCGCCCCTTGATCCCGAGAGGGTTTTCTTATGAGACACAAGTGATCGCGTCGGTGCTCTCGGTCGACCAATCGATGACTTCGGAAGTGGTGGGGCTCACCGCGGCCTCAGCCGCGCTCGCGATCTCGGATATTCCCTTTGGCGGCCCGTTAGCCGGCGTCAAAATCGGACGCGTGAACGGCCAATTCGTGGTCAACCCCAATATGCAGGAGCTCCAGACCAGTGAACTCGATTTGGTTGTCGCCGGCACCGAGGACGCGATCCTGATGGTGGAATCCGGGGCGAATGGGCTGTCCGAGTCCGTGTTCCTGGATGCGTTGGCGTTGGCCCATTCGGAAATCAAGAAGATAGTGGCGAAAATCGTCGAATTGCAGGCGATGGTGGGGCGGACCAAGCGGGTTGTGCCGGTTGAGCCGGTCGATGAGGAGTTGGAACGACAGGTGCGCGAATCGGTGGCCGGCCCGATTCGAGAAGCCGTGCTCATCGCCAACAAAAGCGACCGGCAAGAGCGGTTGGACCAGATCATGGCCGACGCGGTCGACAAGCTTGGCGAAGAGGACCCGGTGCGCTGTCGGCAAGTCAAAGGGGTCTATCATGATGTGGAATATCATGAAGTCCGCGAGATGATTCTGGAAAAGAAAATCCGAGCCGATGGTCGGGGGGCTTCCGATATTCGGCCCATCACATGCGAAACGAGTATTTTGCCTCGCACGCATGGCTCTGCCCTGTTCACGAGAGGGGAAACCCAAAGCTTGGCCGTGGTCACGCTGGGTACTTCGGACGATGAGCAACGCATCGATGCGCTCGAAGGGGAATATTTCCGCAACTTTATGCTCCACTATAATTTTCCGCCGTTTAGCGTGGGGGAAGCCCGGCCATTGCGTTCGCCCGGGCGACGCGAAGTCGGGCATGGGAAACTTGCGGAGCGTGCGTTGAAGTCGGTTCTGCCGGACAAGGAGAGTTTTCCCTATACCATTCGCATTGTGTCGGACATTTTGGAATCCAATGGCTCCTCTTCCATGGCCACGGTGTGCGGGAGCACCTTAGCCATGATGGATGCCGGCGTGCCCATAAAAAAACCGGTGGCGGGCATTGCCATGGGGCTCATCAAAGACGGCGACCGGGTCCTGATTTTGTCGGATATTCTCGGACTCGAAGATCATCTGGGAGACATGGATTTTAAAGTGACGGGGACACGAGAGGGGATCACCGCGCTTCAAATGGATATCAAGATCGAGGGGATCACCATTGATTTGATGCGGCAAGCACTCGAACAAGCCAGGGCCGGACGCCTGCACATTTTAGAAAAAATGCAGGAATCGCTCTCATCTCCCCGGGATTCTTTGGCGCCCCATGCCCCTCGAATTTATACGCTGCAGATCAAACCCGACAAAATTCGCGATGTCATCGGCCCTGGCGGGAAGGTGATTCGCAGCATCATTGCGGAATGCGGGGTCAAGGTCAACGTCGACGATTCGGGTCTGGTGACGATTGCGTCGGTGGACGAAGCGTCGGCCCAGCAGGCGATTGAAATGGTCAATCGGTTGACGGAGGAAGCGATCGTGGGGAAAACCTACATGGGTACCGTCCGGAAGATCGTCGATTTTGGCGCCTTCGTCGAGATTTTACCCAACCTCGACGGCTTGGTTCATATTTCACAATTAGCCGAGCATCGGGTCCAATCCGTGGCTGACGAACTTACGGAAGGGGAACAAGTCCTGGTCAAAGTCCTGGAAATCGACAGACAGGGTAAAATTCGGTTAAGCCGCAAAGAGGCGTTAATGGAATCGGAGCAGCCTCCTGCCGCTTCCTAGGGAGCCGTCACCATTTCCATCCCAAACTTCGAAATGAATGAATGCGTGCGCCGTGAGCGCGCGATGTCCTTTCCGTTTCCCCGGTGGAAGGTCTGTCCCCACGCCGGGGTCGGGTATCGAGACAATGGCCTGGACGCGTAAGATAATCCTCGATAACGGCGTTCGCGTCGTGATGGAACGGATGCCGTCGCTCAAGTCCGTCGCCATGAGTGTCTGGGAAAATGTCGGCACCAGGGATGAAGGGCCGCGGCAAAAAGGTCTTGCCCACTTCCTTGAACATATGATGTTCAAAGGCACTCGCCGTCGATCCGCGGCACAAATTTCTCACGAAATCGATAGCCTGGGTGGAGAGATGAATGCCTTTACCACGCATGAAACCACCACCCTGTACATCAAAGTGTTGGATCAACAGATCGGGCAGGCGATCGACTTGTTAGCGGACGTCTTCCATTACTCCCGGTTTGATCGCAAGGAAATCGAACGGGAAAAGCAGGTCGTGTTGGAAGAGATCCGAATGGTTCGAGACGACCCTGAAGACTTCGTGCAGGAACTGCATGCCAAGCAGGTGTTGCGGGGGCATCCCCTGGGGCGGTCGATCCTGGGTGATCAGGCCACCATGAAACGCATTCAACGACGCGATGTTCTCCACTATTTGGATCAACACTATCGTCCGGAGAAAACCGTGATTGCGGTGGCTGGGAATTTTGAGGTGAAGAAGGTCGAGGCCTTAATCAATGCCGCATTTGGAAAGTGGGCCCCCGTGGGGAGTCAGGGGAATGGAGTGCTACGGCAGAAGCCGCCCCACGTTCGTGGCGGGGTCATGGTGCATCATAAGCGGTTGGAGCAGGTCCATCTCTGTATGGGATTTAAGGGACTTCCCGTGGCACATCCGGCCCGATACGCGGCCCATACGTTGAACGCCCTGCTTGGGGGCGGGATGAGTTCCCGACTCTTTCAGGAAATTCGGGAGAAACGCGGTCTGGCGTATACGATCTGTTCCCAATTGTCGAGCTTTTCAGATGGAGGGGTGTTGACCATTTATGCGGCGAGCGGTGCCAAAGAGGCGCCCTCGGTGGTGGACGTGGTGTGTCGGGAAATCAAAAAATTGCAGAAACGCGGGCCCGTTCCTCAAGAAGTGGAGCGAACCAAGAACCAATTAAAAGGGACCGTGATGCTGGGGTTGGAAGGGACCTATGGGCGAATGAACAAGTTGGCCAAGGATGAACTCGCGCAGGGGCGGTACGTGTCCCTTCAGGAACTCGTGTCTGCAATTGATCGCGTGTCCGTGCAGGATGTTCAAGAAATAGGCCGGGAGATCTTGGATTTTGGCGCAATGTCCGTGACGGCGTTGGGACCCGTGAACCCGGAAACCTTTCAGGAAAACATTTTTGCGCAATCCTGAAAAACCGGCAAATTTTCCTTGGAAATCCTCTTGACAACTTGCAGCAGGATGAGTAGCATGGGCGACTCTGATTAAAAGTGGAAGGTGGGGAAGGCCGAAAGTTGTCCACTGCAAGGGGTGAGAAAAGGAGTTGTGCTTTTTCGTTGCAATTGAGAAGGTTTTTGGTTAAAAAGTACGAGTCGTTATTTTTATTATGTCATCCTAAGTAAAGGAGGGGGAAATGAAGAAGTCATTTTTCCGTGGGGGCGTTGTGGGAGTGTTGGCTGCGGGTCTGATGCTTGTTGGATTCATCGGTCTGGCAGATGCCCAAAAGGGCCCCTGTTCTAGCAACAAGAAATGTTCGGGTGATCCAAATCAAGTCGCCACTATCGGAGACATGAAACTCGTTGGGACCACACCCGCAAGTTTAAAGGGTCGCGTGTATGCCCATTGGGCCGACAATCCGGCCGGCGAGATTCTCTTTGGCATTCAATATTGGAACACCAGCGACCCCGGCGAAACCGGTGATCCTCTTGGCCGTGCGTCCGATGACCGGAACGTGGCCATTCCTGATCCGCTGTTCGCCTGCTGTGCGTGGGGGTATCAAGGTGGTGAGGATCGCAACAATCCGTATGCAGGATGGTACAACCCGCAAACGACGGTGCGGTTATACGTGAAAGATTCCGCCTTGATGAAGCAGTTGACCGACGCGTCACAAAATTTGGTGGCCATGGAAGTGAGCCTCGACGGCAACACGGTCACGGGCTTCAAAGTCATCGCTGCCGAGTAACTGATGAATTTGGTGCGTAAATAATAAGAGTACTTATTCAATTTTAAGAGTTTTTATTTTAGCGCTTAATTGAGGAGGAAGGAATCATGAAAATTGGGAAATCAGGGTTAGCCGTTTTAACTGCCTTGATCGTGGTGGGTTGCATGGCCTCCAGTGCGCTTGCCATTGAAGCATTCCAGGAACGGTTTGAGTGGGGAGATCTCAGCAAAGCGACCACCCTGCATGGCCGAGTGGCGGTTGTTGATCCGTACGAAAAAGCCGCTTGGGTGAATATCGCGGTGTTTGGGGGCAATGCCGAAAGCGGGTACTATTGGCAGAAATATTTCCCAGGAAAGAATTTGAAAGTCTACGCGGCTGATGATGGCGTGTGGAAAAAACTCGTCGCGGCGGGAAAAGGTTCACACAGCCAGGCGGTAATGAGTGGGACCGAGCCTTCCAAATACGCCTTGGTCGAACTCGTGATGCAGGAGACCGAGCAGAATCATCGGGTCGTGACGTCGGTAAAAGAAATTCCTGAAGTGTCCGGCACGCCGGACAAACCAAGAAGTATTCATAGCCTGAGAACCACCAGCGTCGTGGATTCCATTGACAACAACCATTGGGCACAAAACAAGAAGATGCAGTATGACGTGATGATCCCGGGTGTGGGACCGATTTCCGGTTTTATTCCCTACTCCAACCAAAAGCCCCATAGCTCCAAGGGGACAAAGGAAGGAAAGTTCGGGGGATTGTTGCAGGAATAAAAAAGGCTTTCCGTGAAGCAAAAAGGGCAGGGCCTCAGGTCCTGCCCTTTTTTTTATTCGGCATCAAGACGTTTTTGAATATCCGCTAATCGGTTTAACGCTTCGAGCGGAGTCATGGAGAACAGTTCCAACTGTTTGATTTCTTCAATCAAGGGATGGGGTTGGGGGGATGAGGAAACCGGCTGCTCAGGGTCTTGTTGCTGAATCCGGTTTCTCATGTTCTCGGAAGACGCCTCTTGTTCAAGTTGCGCCAGCACTTCTTCGGCTCTCGTAATGAGGGAAGAAGGTAATCCGGCGAGTTTTCCCACGTGGATTCCATAACTGCGAGTGGCTTTCCCCGGTTTGATTTTTCTTAAAAACATGACCTGATCTTTTTCCTCTTTCACCGCAACGGTGAGGTTTTGAACGCCTTCCCGAAATTTTTCCAAATCCGTCATTTCATGATAGTGGGTCGCAAAGAGGGTTCTCGCTCCGAGGATCCGCCTGTCTTGAATATGTTCGGCGATCGCCCAGGCCAGGCTTAATCCATCGTAGGTACTGGTTCCCCGCCCTATTTCATCGAGAAGGATAAGACTACGAGACGTGGCGCCGCGCAAAATTGTGGCCGTTTCCAACATTTCCACCATAAAGGTGCTCAACCCAAAAGCTAAATTATCTGAGGCTCCCACCCGTGTAAACATTCGATCGATGACCCCGATTTTCGCTTCGGAGGCCGGAACAAAACAGCCGAGATGGGCCATGAGCACAATCAGCCCGGTTTGCCACAAAAACGTGCTTTTCCCAGCCATGTTAGGGCCGGTCAGCAACAATAATCGATGGGCATCGAAGTCCAGGTAGGAGTCGTTGGGAATAAATCCTTCGGGCAAGTCGAATTGTTCAACCACCGGATGGCGTCCATTTTTTATGAGGATGATGCCTCCGTCGTGCATGTCAGGTTTGACGTAGCGATTCCTGGAAGCCACCTCTGCAAAATTCGAGAGAACGTCGATCTGGGCCACGTGCCTGGCCATTTTTTGAATTCGGAAAACGTGGCGGGCCATCTGTTGCAGCATCGCCTGAAAACGTTCTTGCTCGGCGCGTCGTAACGTCTCCTTGGTCCCGGACAGTTGGGCTTCAATCCGTTCCAGGTCTTCAGTCGTATACCGTTCGGCATTCACCAGTGTTTGTTTCCGTCGAAAATATTCCGGCACACGAGACAGGTTGGCTTTCGTGACTTCGAAATAGTATCCGAATATCTGGTTGTATTTGATTTTTAGCGAATCAATGCCGCTCTGCTCTCGTTCGCGTTGTTCCAGATCGGTCAACCATTGCACGCCATTGCGGGTCACGTTTCGCAGCTCATCGATGGTGGGATCAACACCGTCTCGAAAGATCGGTCCTTCTTTGATGGAAGCCGGCACGTTGGGGTCAATGGAGTCCTCAATAAGCGCGGTGACATCCGGAAGGGCATCCCACCGCTGCAAGACGGATTTGACAAGAGGATCGGCAATGCCGTCGAAAAGCAGAAAAAGCTGCGGGAGAATTCTTAGGGATTCTTTTAAACGAAGAACGTCCCGCGGAGTGGCCGTTCCCATCACCACGCGGCTGCTTAATCGCTCGAGGTCATGCAGGTCTTGTAAGCACGAACGAACGTGCAGGCGAAGCTTCAGGTTTTCCATGAACGTGGACACCGCATTGAGCCGGAGTTGAATGGATTCGTTGTCAATCAGGGGACGAACGATCCATTGCCGTAAAAGCCGGCTTCCCATCGCCGTGACCGTGTGATCGAGAACCGACAGCAAGGTGGAGTGTTGTTGATCGGGATGTAACGCCTCGACCAGTTCCAGGTTACGCATGGTCATGGCGTCCAGGTGCATCTCCCGAGTGGGTTCAAGGAGTTCCGGTTTTTGGATATGGCGGTGCTCCAGCGTCGGTTGGGTATGCTTCAGATAACGCAGAATGCATCCGCCGGCTAGGACACCGGGCCCTGTGGGAGAGAGTCCAAGCATGTCCACGCGGTCGACCTCGAAATGAGCCCGGAGCAGGTCCTGCGAAGCGTTCAATTCGAAATAGGTAGAGGGCTGTTTCGTCACGCGAGGTAACCGCAGGGGTTCCAGGAGCCTGTCGAGCGCGATCGCTTCCGTCTTGTCAGGGATAATCACTTCTTGAGGGCCCAGGCGGATGAGTTCGTCCAGCATCGAGTCCTGCCCGGAAAATTCCGCAATGAGAAATTGTCCGGTCGAAAGATCGATCGAGGCGAGCCCAAAGCAGCAACGCGAATGGGCCGGATCGGGTTGAACGGATAAGGCCGCCAGGAAGTTGGCCGCTTTGGCGTCCAGTAACTCATCGTCGAAAATCGTGCCGGGGGTGTAGAGTCGTACGACCTCTCGTCTGACCAGTCCTTTGGCCGATTTTGGGTCTTCCACCTGCTCGCAGAGCGCAACGGTTTTCCCGGCTTTCAGTAACTTGGCCAGATAGTTCGTGGCCGCGTGATACGGCACCCCACAGAGGGGAACGGGGTTGAGGCTGTTCTTGTCCCTGGTCGTCAGGGCGATATTGAGCAGGGCAGCGGCCTCTTTCGCGTCCTCGTAAAACATTTCATAGAAATCACCCACGCGAAAAAAAACAATCGTATCCGGGTAGTGTTGTTTGATGTCCCAATATTGTTTCAGCAGTGGCTTCAGTTCGGATTGACCCATGAGGACGCTACCTTGAGCCCGGCATGATCGCGTGAAGAAGACCGCGGCTCCGTGGCCCGAAAGCTTGAACCTTCACGCGACGAATGTTTTTTCCCGTATGGAGAAAATGAATCGAAAGATAGTCATCGGGCAACCACGCGGCAGGCAGCCGGTCAGCCCATTCAATGAGGACAACGAAGTCTCCGTTAAAATATTCGGCCAATCCCGTGTCAGCCAATTCCGTCGACTGTTCCAGTCGATACAAATCAACGTGGGCAAGCATAAGGGGTCCGACGTATTCTTGAATAAAGGTAAAGGTGGGACTGCTGACGACGTGGGGATCGAGTCCTGCACCCAGGGCGACGCCGCGGACAAACGTCGTTTTCCCGGAGCCCAACTCACCAACGAGCGTGATGACCGCGCCCCGCTCAAGACGACGGCCGATGGTTGAGCCGAATGTCTCGGTTTGCGAAGGTGACGACAGGGCAAGGGTCCAGGGATCTGCTTGTTCAACGGCCATATGGTCCGGGAACGGCTTCACGGTCGGTAGGCGCCGGCATCCAGCACGTGGGTGATGGCCTGGGGCAGGTAGGCAAGAAGATCACCGGCCATCAAACTCGGATACCCATACGCCTGAGCCGCGAGGTCGCCTGCCAATCCGTGAAGGTAGACGCCGCTTTGAGCCGCCTCCCACGGTGAGACCCCTTGCGCGAGCAAACCGGCAAGGATCCCGGTGAGAACGTCTCCCGTTCCGGCAGTGGCCATACCTGGGTTTCCGGTCGGCGTAATGGCAGTCGCTCCATGAGGATGGGCAATAATCGTTCGTGCTCCCTTCAATACCACGATGCTCGAATGGGTGCGGGCAAAGTCTTGAGCAATCCCCAAACGATTGCGGTTCACGGTGGCCGCCGTCGATTCACCAAGCAGCCGCGCCATTTCTCCGGGGTGGGGAGTCACGATCGGGGAGAGCGGGCATGAACGGAGGAGACTCGTATGGCCCGCCAAGGCATTCAGCGCGTCGGCATCGATGACGATCGGGCGGTCGCACTGGGCGATCAGCGTTCGAATCACTTCGGCGGTTTCAGCATGCGTCGAAAGCCCCGGTCCCATGCCGATCGCATTGCGGGATTGCAGAAAGGTTTGCAACTGGGGCAGGGCTTGTCGCGACAGCGTGGACTCTGCGGTTTCAGGAAGCGGTAAAGTCATGACTTCCGGAATGCCTGAGGCAACACTGGCCTGCACACCGGCCGGCGTCGCCACGGTGACAAGCCCGGCGCCTGCTCTGAAGGCCGCTTTGGCCGCCAAGGCGGCGGCTCCGCTTTTCCCGGATGAGCCGGCAATGATCCCGGCGTGACCAAACGTCCCCTTGTGTGCCGAAGCCGGGCGTTGGGGCAGCCAAGGTCGAATAGTGGAAGGAGTCAACATCTCAATGGGAAGATGCAGCCCTTCGACGTACTGAGCAGGAATGCCGATATCGACACAATGAAGGCGGCCGACGTGATCAATGCCCGCTCCCAGAAAGAGCCCGAGCTTGGGATTCCCCAACGTGACGGTCAGGTGGGCTTGAACCGCCGTTCCTAACGTCGCTCCGGTATCCGCATCAATGCCGGAAGGAATATCCACCGCAACGGTGGGAGCCTCCGAGGCATTCATGGCGTGAATGGCTTCATGGTACAGGCCGGTGATCGGTGAAGACGTTCCGGTTCCCAGGAGCGCGTCGACAAGAACGTGGCTGTGCCGGATCAACTGGTGCATGTGATCCGCGGAGGGGGCACTCAAGACGCTCGATCGACCGGCTCCTTTGATAAACCGTTGATACAGCAGTTTGGCGTCACCTTTGAGATCGCGGGTCTGCGCAAGAAGGCAGACCTGAACAACACTGCGTTGTTGACGCAGGAGTCTTGCGACGACGAACCCATCCCCTCCATTGTTGCCTTTTCCGCAGAAGACCGTGACTGTTTTCCCCTTCAAGGTGTCGAAGGTCTCTTCCATGGCCGACACCACGCCGGATCCTGCCCGCTCCATCAACGTTGTTCCGGGCACGCCGGCCTCGTGGATCGTGCGACGATCGAGTTCTCGCATCTGGTGGGCGGTGACGATTTTCATGACGAACCAAGCACGAACGCGCCGGGCACCTAATGGCGAAGCGATGAAGGGATCAAGGATTTCATCTCTCTGACGGCTCGTTCAAGGCCGACGAGAACCGCGCGGGAAATAATACTGTGCCCGATGTTGAATTCCACGATTTCGGTGATTCCCGTCAGGCGGTCGATATTGTGATACGTCAGCCCATGGCCGGCATTCACCTCCAGCTCTAATTGCTGGGCGAGGCGTGCTCCCTGCAGAAGGGCTTCGACTTCTTTCCGGATCTCTCGGGGCTGGTGGCTGTTGGCATACTTTCCGGTGTGCAGTTCGACGGCATCGGCCCCCACTTTGTGTGCGGCGCGGATTTGACCCCGGTCCGGGTCGACGAACAAACTGACCGGAATCTGCGCGTCGTGGAAGAGGCGAATCAAGGTGGTGAGTCGCCTCCGATGTTCCGTCACCGCAAGCCCGCCTTCGGTGGTGAGTTCCTGCCGCCGTTCAGGGACCAGCGTGACTTTATCGGGCCGGACGCGCAACGCAATTTTCGCGGTCGCGTCGTCCGCAGCCATTTCCAGATTCAAAACGGAAGGGACAATATCCCGGAGCAGAGTCAGGTCTCGTTCCTGGATGTGTCGCCGGTCTTCACGAAGATGGACGACCAAGCTGTCCGCGCCTCCCAGATCCGCCAGCACCGCCGCGGCAATGGGATCCGGCTCATGCCCGCCTCGGGCCTGCCGGAGAGTGGCGACATGGTCGATGTTGACGCCGAGCCGAGCCATGGCAACCTTTCTGATCCGTGTCGAGGTGTAGGGAGTGAAAACCTGCTCCCGTGCATTATGGCAAAACAGGCAAGGGGTCGCAATGAACCATGCTCGGTCACCCCGGAGAAGGCGCGTTCCTGAACGTCTAAGAAAAAAGCTGAAAAAACAAAGCCTTTCATTGACTGGTTGTCTGGCCTCTACTACAATAATAGGTTATCACCGTGACGCGTCATCACAGGCCGTTTTTCTGTAAACCAGTGTTGTTCTGCTGAACCATGCAAAATTTCTTTCGAATTCAACGTCTTCCACCCTACGTCTTCAGCCAGGTCCAGGAACTCAAAATTCAGGCGAGGCAGCGTGGTGAGGATATTATCGACTTTGGGATGGGGAACCCCGATCAAGCGACCCCTCCCCACATCGTTGAGAAATTAATCGAATCGGCCCGGAAAGGGAAAAATCACAAGTATTCGGCGTCTCGTGGTATTACGAGATTACGCCATGCCATCAGTGCGTGGTACGGCCAACACTATAACGTGGATATTGACCCCGAGACCGAAGCCATCGTGACGTTGGGCGTCAAAGAGGGATTGTCGCATCTGGTGCTCGCGATGTTGGGGCCGGGCGACGTGGTGCTGACGCCCACGCCGACGTATCCCATTCATATGTACAGCGTGATTATTGCGGGCGCAGAAGTGCGCGGCGTCGAGCTTCGTCCCACTGACGATTTTTTTGAAAACCTCACGCGAGCCTATCGCCAAAGCCAACCCAGACCGAAAGCCCTGATCATAAGTTTTCCCCACAACCCGACCACGAGCGTGGTGGATTTGGAGTTTTTCAAAAAAGTGGTGGCGTTTGCGCGTGAACACGATCTCTACGTCATTCATGACCTGGCCTATGCGGACATTGTGTTCGACGGCTATCGAGCGCCGAGCCTGTTACAAGTGCCGGAAGCGAAAGACATCGGCGTGGAATTTTACTCGTTATCCAAAAGCTACAACATGCCGGGGTGGCGGGTCGGATTCTGCGTCGGCAACAAGGAGATCATTGGGGCCTTGACCAAGATCAAAAGCTATTTGGATTACGGGATGTTTCAGCCTGTCCAAATTGCCAGTATTATCGCGCTCACGGGACCGCAGGATTGCGTACAGACCATTGTGAAACAATATGAAAGCCGGCGGAACGCGTTGGTCTCCGGCCTGAATCGTATCGGCTGGCGGGTCGATTATCCGCGAGCCACGATGTTTGTGTGGGCGCGAATTCCCGCAGCCTACGCGGGAATGGGTTCGCTCGAGTTTTCAAAGGTCCTTCTCCGCGAAGGGAAAGTGGCGGTGTCCCCGGGGATCGGATTCGGGGAAGGCGGCGATGAATACGTCCGATTCGCGTTGGTGGAAAATGAACATCGGACCCATCAAGCCATTCGAGGCATCAAGGCCGCGTTAAAACTGGACGATCAATCATGAACGGTGAAATCGGGATAGGCCTGATCGGATTCGGCACCGTCGGGTCCGGGGCCGCGAAAATCCTGTGCAACCAGGCCGAGTTGATTGCGCGACGGGTGGGGGTGCCCCTGCGCTTGAAACGAATCGTGGATCTTGACGTGACGTCGGATCGTGGCATGGTGCTTCCCCAAGGCATCCTCAGTACGGATCTCCCCGGACTCCTGAATGATGCGTCCATCGAGATCGTCATTGAAGCAGTCGGGGGCTATGATTTTGCGAAACGCGTCATTCTTGAAGCCATCGGCAAAGGCAAACACGTCGTCACCGCCAATAAGGCCTTGTTGGCGGTGCATGGTGAGGACGTGTTTACCGCCGCCCATCGCGCGGGTGTGGACGTGGGCTTCGAGGCCAGCGTGGGTGGCGGGATTCCGATTCTTCGATCATTGACCGAAGGACTGGCAGCCAATCATTGTACGTCCCTGGTCGGCATCATGAACGGCACCTCCAACTATATATTGACCCAGATGAAACGCGAGGGACGGGAATTTCAGGACGCCCTGGCGCAGGCGCAAGCCGCCGGCTACGCGGAGGCGGACCCGACCTTCGATATCGAAGGAATCGATTCCGCGCACAAATTGGCCATCATGGTGAGCCTGGCCTATGGAACGCCCGTCAACGTCAAGGAGATTTATACCGAAGGCATTCAACGCCTGACGGCCTTGGATATTCGCTACGCGTCGGAGTTGGGGATGACGGTGAAACTGCTGGGGGTGGCGAAATGGTGTGAGGGCGGCATCGAAGCCCGCGTGCATCCCACCATGATTGACAAGACGGCGCCGTTGGCCCAGGTGCATGGAGTCTATAACGCCATTCACGTCGTGGGCGATGCCGTGGGTGACGTCATGTTTTACGGGCAGGGGGCGGGGTCGTTGCCGACGGGAAGCGCGGTCGTGAGTGACGTGATCGACATTGCGCGCAACGTCCGCAAGCAGGCGTGTGGGCGCGTGCCGCCGACCTCGTTTCAAATGGACGGCAGGGTGCCGATCCGGATTCGCCCGATGGAAGAATTGACCACCCGCTATTACCTGCGCTGTATGGTGCCGGATCAGCCAGGGGTCCTTTCCAGGATTGCCGGCGTACTCGGCAATCATGCCATTAGTATTGCGTCCGTGTTGCAGCAGGGACGGCAGGAAGGCCAAACGGTTCCGGTCGTGATCATGACGCATCGCGCGTCGGAACGCTCGGTGCAAACCGCGATCCGGGAAATCAATCACCTGTCATCGCTTGTGTCGGAGCCGGTGACGTTCATCCGGGTGGAGGATCAGGAAGCGTGACGTGTAGGGGCCGCCCTATGTGGCGGCCCACGAATCGTTCGGTGAGAGAACACGATGATGCCCTGGCGTGGAGTCATAGAAGAGTTCAGAAAGTTTCTTCCGGTCACGGAACAGACACCGGTGGTCACCCTGTGTGAAGGCAACACGCCCCTGATTCAAGCCAGCCGGTTGGCCAAACGAATCTGTCCGCACATCGACCTGTATCTGAAAGTCGAAGGGGCCAACCCCACCGGGTCGTTTAAAGATCGCGGGATGACCCTGGCGGTATCCAAGGCGTTGGAAAAACGCGCCCGTGCGGTCATGTGTGCCTCCACCGGCAATACGTCGGCGTCGGCCGCAGCCTATGGCGGGCGAGCGGGCTTGCCGGTGTACGTGCTGGTGCCGGCGGGGAAAGTGGCGTTGGGAAAACTGGCCCAGGCGATGGCGCATGGAGCCATCGTGATTCAAATTGAAGGCAATTTCGATCAGGCGCTGTCAATCGTCAAGGATTTGTGTGCGAACGAGGAATTCGAACTCGTCAATTCGTTAAACCCCTTTCGCCTGGAAGGACAAAAAACCGCAGCCATGGAAGTCTGTGATCAGTTGGGCCGCGCTCCCTCGTACCATTATCTGCCGGTGGGCAACGCCGGGAACATCTCGGCGTATTGGAAAGGGTACAAGGAATACCGGACGGCGGGCCAGATCGCACAATGTCCGAAAATGATGGGTTTTCAGGCCCAGGGGGCGGCGCCGATCGTTCGAGGCCACGTGATCGAACAGCCTCAAACCGTGGCGACGGCCATTTGTATCGGCAATCCTGCAAGTTGGAAGCTGGCGCTGCAAGCCGTGGAGGAATCGTCCGGAGCGATCGAGATGGTGACGGATGAAGAAATTCTTGAGGCGTACCAGGCGCTCGCCAAAGAAGAAGGCGTCTTCTGTGAGCCCGCTTCTGCCGCCTCGGTAGCCGGATTGACCAAGTGCAGCCAGGCCGGATTGTTGCCCGAAGGGGCCACGGTCGTCTGCACGTTAACCGGCCATGGACTGAAGGACCCTGATATTGCCGTTGAAATCTCACCAAAAACCCTGACGGTCAAAGCCACACGGGAAGACGTGCTTGCGTTGCTCCGACCCTGAGCGGAAGGCTCGCGTTTCCTGCCTGTCCGGCGACTCGTGTAGTGTAAAGAGGATGAACTGAAAAGGGCGTAGCGAAGTCGGGTGGCATCGTATGCCGCCATGAAGAAGGCGGGATGAGTCATGTCCCTGCCTCCGGGCAGGGATCCCGCAGCGACAAAAGAAGCAGAAAAAGGCGGCACTGATGGCACTGGTAGTCGAAAAGTTCGGTGGGACGTCCGTTGGGAACATTGAGCGAATCCATCGGGTTGCCGAACTGATAGAAAACACCTATAGAGCGGGCAACCAGGTCGTGGTGGTCGTGTCCGCCATGAGCGGGGAAACGGATCGACTGTTGCGGCTGGCCCATGAAATCACCCCGCAACCGGATGACCGGGAACTGGACATGTTGCTATCGTCCGGAGAGCGTGTGACTATTGCCCTGCTGGCGATGAAACTGCGGAGCCGTGGAATCAATGCGCGTTCATTTACCGGGCGCCAGAGCGGGATCGTGACCAACAGTTCGCATACGCGGGCTCGCATTGCGAAGGTGATGGCCGAGCCCGTGAAGCAGGCCCTTGCTCAAGGGGTCCTGCCCATTGTGGCGGGGTTTCAAGGCGTCAACGAACGCGCGGAAGTCACCACGCTCGGAAGAGGGGGATCGGATCTGACGGCCGTGGCGTTAGCCGCGACGTTGAAGGCGGACCGGTGCGTGATTTTTACCGACGTGGATGGAGTGTACACCACGGATCCCAATGTGGTGCCCGAGGCCAGGCGGATTCCAAAACTGTCCTATGAAGAAATGCTGGAGCTGGCGAGTTTAGGGGCAAAAGTACTCCAGGCACGTTCCGTTGAGTTTGCAGCGAAATACCGGGTTCCGGTACAAGTAAAATCGAGTTTTCAGGAAGGAGAAGGCACACTGGTGACGCATGAAGACGTTGACATGGAACAAGCCGTGGTGTCCGGGGTCACGGGCGACCGGAACCAGGCCAAGATCACCGTGGTGGGCGTTCCGGATCAACCGGGAATTGCGGCGAACCTCTTCGGCGTCGTGGCGGAACACTCCGTGGTGGTGGATATGATTATTCAAAACGTGAGCCACCAGGATGCGTTGACGGATATTTCCTTTACCGTTCCACGGAGCGATTTGGCGCGGGCGATGGCGTTGGTCAGACAAACAGCCGCCGAAATCGGTGCAAGGGCCGTCGAAGTCAAGGAGGAGATTGCCAAGGTGTCGTTGGTGGGAGTCGGCATGCGGTCCCATTCGGGAGTGGCGTCACGAATGTTCCAAACGCTCGCACGAGAAAAAATCAACATCATGATGATCAGCACGTCCGAAATTAAGATTTCCTGTGTCTTGGATGAACATGACGTGGACAAAGCCGTCCGGGCGCTTCATAAGGAATTCGAACTGGACAAAGCACCTGAAAACACCGAAACTCCGTGAAGAGGCCTTGAAAAAGAAAACGTGATTCGAGTATGTACGGAAAGATGACCCTTCGGAACCGCCTGTGGCAGGCGAGAGAAAGCCGAGAGGGATTGAGAACATGATGACGGATTCGACCCCTTTAGAAATCTACGATACCACGCTTCGCGACGGCGCCCAGGCCGAAGACGTAAGTTTTTCGGTTGACGACAAAATCCGCATTGCGCAGAAACTCGATGAGTTGGGCATCCATTTCATCGAGGGCGGATGGCCCGGGGCCAATCCCCGGGATATCGAGTTTTTTCAGGCCATCCGGGCGATTCCGCTGCAACACGCGAAAATTGTGGCATTCGGCTCGACTCGAAAGGCCAATCAATCAGCCGGCACCGATGCCAATCTCCAAGCGCTCCTGGCGGCGGAAACCAACATCATCACCCTGTTCGGGAAAAGCTGGACCTTACACGTCACGGAGGCGTTGGGCACCGCGTTGGAAACCAATCTTGAACTGATCAGGGATTCCATTGCGTATTTGTGTGCCCATGGGAAACAGGTCTTTTATGACGCCGAACACTTCTTTGACGGGTTTAAGGCCGATCCCGCCTATGCGATGCAGACGATACAAGCGGCAGCCGATGCCGGGGCCGAACGGATTATTCTCTGTGACACCAACGGCGGAACCATGCCGTGGGAAGTCCAGGCCATTTGGGCGCAGGTGAAGCCGGCATGTCGGATTCCCTTGGGCATTCATGCGCATAATGACACGGAAATGGCGGTGGCGAATACCCTGGTAGCCGTTCAGCAGGGCGCCCGGCAAGTGCAAGGGACCATCAATGGGATCGGAGAGCGATGCGGGAACGTCAATCTCTGTTCCGTGCTGGCCAACCTTGAGTTAAAAATGAACACGGAAGTGTTGGGAGACGATCGGATACGGCAACTCCGGAACGTCTCCAATTTCGTGTCGGAAATTGCGAATCTGCTGCCGAACAAGCGGCAACCCTACGTCGGGGATGCGGCGTTTGCCCATAAGGGGGGAGTCCACATCCATGCCGTTCAGAAAAATGCCCGAACGTATGAGCATATTACTCCGGAATCAGTAGGCAATCGGCAACGGGTGTTGATTTCCGATAATACCGGACGCAGTGGGGTGGTCGGGAAGGTGGAAGGGTTGGGCTTCAGCCTCTCCAAAGACCATCCGCATCTTCAGGAACTGTTGACCCGCCTCAAGAGCCTGGAACGGGACGGGTACCAGTACGAAGGGGCTGAAGGATCATTCGAGTTGCTGGTCCGGGAAGCGATGGAAACGCATCGCCCCTCGTTTGAACTGTTGGGCTTGCGGGTCATTGTCGAGAAACGACACGCCGATGAGGTGCCGATTACGGAAGCCACAGTCAAAGTGAAGGTCGATCAGATCGTGGAACAGACCGCGGCGGAGGGCGCTGGGCCCGTCAATGCGCTGGATAATGCCTTACGGAAAGCTCTCGAAAAATTCTACCCCGAACTCCGCGAAGTCCGGTTGTTGGACTACAAAGTACGCGTGTTGGCGGGCAGTCACGGAACCGGGTCAAAGGTCAGGGTGCTGATTGAATCCGGCGACCATAAAAGTACCTGGGGCACGGTGGGCGTGTCGGAGAATATTATCGAAGCCAGTTGGCAAGCCTTGGCCGATAGCATCGAGTATAAGTTGCTGAAGGGCGAACCCGATAAGCCGGTGGAATCGAGGACGGGCTAAATCCTGGTTCTTGACAATCCTGTGCCCGCTCGATACCGTGCAGGGCCAAAATCCCTCGCGAAAAAAGACGAGTGACCTCTGGGGGGACCATGCGTAAAGTCGACATTGCCAATCACATCTGTGAACAAGTAGCCGTTTCCAAAACCGAGGCCATGGAGTTGGTGGAGTACGTCTTGCAGTGCATGAAAGACGCACTGTGCAAGGGCGAGGCGGTGAAAATAGCGGGATTCGGAAATTTTATGGTGCGAAGCAAAGGAGAGCGGAAGGGACGGAATCCTCGAACCGGTGAAGAAATTGCCATCACCCCTCGAAAAGTGGTCACCTTTCGAGCAAGTCAAATATTCAAAAGAGACGTGAATTCGTAGAGCCGTACACCAACCGCGTGCATCGGCCGGCAGGGAGGCCGTCGTTGGGAAGACCCATGGCGAGTAAATTCCCGGACAAGGCGTTTTATAAAATTGGTGAAGTCAGTACGATTACGAAATTACCGGCGTCCGTGCTGCGGTTTTGGGAATCCGAGTTCACGTTTCTTCGCCCCAGAAAGAGTCCGGGGCGACATCGGGTCTATGATAAACAGACGATCGAAACCGTACTGGAAATCAAACGGATGCTCTATGATGAAGGCTATACGATTACGGGCCTCAAACGGCACTGGCGTCGCCGGCGTGGTGGGGAGCGCCCCGCGGTTCCGGGCGGACAGGTACAGCAAATCAAAGAAGAACTCCGGGATATCGTGGACAAGTTGGATGACCCCAGTCGTCAGGACCTCCTCTCATGAACCCGAAAACAAGGTCAGCCGTTCTCCCGGAAATGGAATCATCGTCGGGGCGTAGCGCAGCTCGGTAGCGCACTCGCTTGGGGTGCGAGAGGTCGGCCGTTCAAATCGGCTCGCCCCGACCATGACCTGTCTCTCTCATCACAATTGCTGAATTCAGAATGACCACTGAAGGACAGAGGGTAGCCCTTGTCTTGTTGTCATCCTGAACAAAATACCAGAGTGGTCATCCTGAGCCGTAGGCGAAGGATCTCGTAGTACAGGTGTTCGGTTGTTGAGCGAGAGATTCTTCGCTTCGCTCAGAATGACAACGGTAGGCTCAGAGATCCGGCACATTGCCGTGGAGAGACGTTTCAGACAGTCACAAGGAACAGGCCACGCCCTCGGGGCCTGCCGACGAGTGGGGATCAGGCTTGAAGATCATCCTCCTCTTCGATGAGATCTTCGCTCTCCGGCATGCCATAGGCCACAAATTTCGCATAGGACAGAAAGATGCTGCTACTATCCCTCATGGCCTTTGTTCCGGCGGTCATGCGTTCGAGTTTTGTGGCATCCGCTCCCTCCGCGGATTGGAGAGAGAGCAGATATTGATCAAGGACCTCATTATAGCGTTGCATGGAACGTTCAACTTCCAAGTAGGCCTGCATTAACGGATCATTCATGAGCGCACCTCCTAAACGTAGCGGCTCACCATACACAAGGCTTCTCCCGGGGTCAATATCCTCAAGACAAAGGTTGAGACGGACGAGACGGTTCGCACGGTTGCAGGAGCCAACACCAAGACCATGAACTGGGAACTCCCCGTATGGGCCTGGCTCCTGACCACACCCATGATGGTGGGGCTGTGGCTGGGATACCGATGGGTACATCGGAATGCGTCGTTGGCGGATATGGGGTTTTGTGTGGGATTCGGCCTGGTGGCCATCGGTTTCGGTCTGATGACCACGGGTGACGTGAGTCATCGCCTGGTGGTGGCCGCCATGGCAACGGTCTACGCGGTTCGCCTCGCGTCGTATATTGCAGCCAACCGAATCCGTGGGGTCGTCGAGGATCAACGATACCGGTCGCTTCGCAAACAATGGGGCGGGCGGGCCGAGTTCTATTTCTTTGCGTATTTTGTAGGACAGGCCGTGGCCGTCGCCGTCTTGTCGATTCCCTTGCCGGTCCTGATGGCGAATCCTGACCCCACGTGGCAGCCGTGGGAAGTCCTGGGAGTGGTCATCTGGGCCTTGGGGGTAGGAGGAGAAGCCGTGGCCGATGCGCAGTTGAAACGATTTCGGCAAGACCCCGGCAAGAGAGGCAAAACCTGTCGACGGGGACTGTGGAGATATTCCCGGCACCCCAATTACTTTTGTGAAGGCGTGCACTGGTGTGCCTACGTGGTGATGAGTATCGGATTGCCAGGCTGGTGGCTGACGCTCGTGGGGCCGGTCGTCATGATCGGAGCCTTGCTCAAAGTGAGCGGCATCCCCTTGGCCGAAGCACAGGCCTTAGCCGGCCGGGGCGAGGACTACCGGGAGTATCAACGGACCACCAATGCGTTCATCCCATGGTTCCCCAAGCACTGACCCGCCTCATGCATCGTTCTGTCATTCCCGACGCCTGTCCCCGACGTTCTTAATCGGGGATCTAATCGGGAATCCAGGGTCGTTCTCTTTGGCCGTTGGCGTCGCGCCCTCAATTCGGGACGGCACGCAGGCCGTCCCCTACGGGATCATGGGGCATTCTGGTAGGGGCAGGCCGCGTGTCTGCCCTTCGCACTAGTCGCCCTCAGGCTCGGTACTGCCGTGTTTGTGGGTCACTTCATCTTCGCCAAAGAGTTCAGCCATTTCCTCGGCAATCATGTCGTCATCGTGAGGAATCGAGACCACGTGAATTTCCTTCTTGGCTTTGGGCGAATCCGGCGAAGCGTCGTCTGTGTCGGGAACCGGGTCCTGGGGTGGGGTGGAGGGTTCAGAATCGTTCATAAGAGTTATTCAAAGCTTTCCAGAAAAGACTGTTCGGTAAATGAATGCTGGCAATGCTCGCAGGCCACGAAATAGCGGGACTCCCGTACGGACATGACAATGCGAAAGTCCAGCGTGACGCCCCGATGGCTGCACTGGGGACAGGTAATTTCCTTGAGCCAATATTGCACGTCGGGCTGGGTTCGGAGATAAAACTCCATATCCGTGTAGACCGGAAAGGTATAATAGCAGTCCAGGCAGAGACCCTTCCAGTCCCCGTCTTCCTTCATGGATCGGCTGTCGATGCAGAACCGGCTCTTTTTGCATATGGCGCATTTGGCATGGCTGAGTCGGTCTTGAACGAATTGGACGTCGAGTTGGGACATAACCTGCTTTCTGATGAAGGGCAGTCAATGGCTGTCTCACTAGTATAGAAGCCGCAGAGGGTTCGCGCAACCGGCTTGTCAGCGACGGCGTGCTGCCGGTTGTCGGGTTCTTGCTTTTGCCGATACGCTGACCCTGGTGCTTGGAGGATCGCGATGCCGGAACTTCCCGAAGCCGAAGTGGTTCGACGACAAGTACATGCAGCCGTGGTCGGGTCCACGATAGAGCAGATCTGGATCGGACGGGACGATATCGTCCGGCAAGGCATCGAGTCCCTCTCCTGGTATACCGGCACGCGCGTCGTGGAGGTGCAGCGGCATGGGAAGAGCGTGGTCCTGGTCTGCGAGCGGGAGGCCGAGAAACGGGTAGTGGTCGCGGAACTGGGCATGACGGGCCTGTTGCTCTTCACGCGTGAATCGGTTCCGAGTGCGAAACACGTGCATATGATCATGCGGCTGGCCAATGGGCCGCAACCGGAGGTGTGGTATTGGAACGCCCGTCGATTCGGCAGGCTGTCGCTCCTGGATCAGGAAGCCTGGAAGGCCTATCGCCAACGCCGTTTTGGCCGTGATCCGTTCACGATGACCGGTGAGGAATTTGTGGACGTGATCAAATCCTGCCGTGGCCGGGTAAAGGCCGTGTTGTTGAATCAACACCGGATCGCCGGTATCGGGAACATTTACGCCAATGAACTGTTGTTTCGATCCGGCATCCATCCGCACGCACGCGGGTGTCGGTTATCGAGGAGAAGAATCTGCGTGTTGTTTGAAACCATGCAATGCGTGCTGGAGGAGGCGATCCGCATGGGAGGCTCGTCGATTCGTGATTTTGTGGCGCCGGATGGGACCCGGGGACAATTCCAGGACCGGCACCTGGTGTATCAAAAGAAAGGCGCGCTCTGTCCGAACGGGTGCGGGACCAGGATTCAATGTTTCATGAGCGAACGCTCGTCGTTTGTGTGCCCGGCCTGCCAGAAGCGGTAAAGCGAGAGAGTCAGGCTCCGCACGATGTTGGCGGCGCGTCACGCTCTTGTCACACATCTTTTTCTTGTGGGTCGATGAGCCCCTTTGTTAGAATACGTAGACGTATCGTGTGTCTCCCTTGGACCAGAACGCTCGCGTGAAAAAAGTCACACTTCGTGAAGGGGTCGATCTTTCCAACCTGTTTGGCCCGAGAGACTTACATCTCCGGTTGATCGAAGACGGGCTGCACGTGCGCGTGTCGGCCCGCGGCAATGAAGTGACCCTGGAAGGGCAGCCCGAAGCGGTGGAGCGGGCCGAAGGGCTGCTGTGTGAATTGGCCGAACGCACGATCGGCCGGCGCCAGATACGATCGGAAGACGTCACCCGCGCGCTCAAGGCGGCGGAAACCGACCAACCCGAAACGGCTGCCTCCCTGGATACGGCGCACATTCTCACGCCCAATGGGTGGGTGGTTCCGAAAACCCCCTCGCAGCAGATCTATCTCGAAGCCATCCGGCAACATGACCTCGTGATCGGCATTGGTCCGGCGGGAACGGGGAAGACGTATATGGCCATGGCCATGGCCCTGTCGGCGCTGACGAAAAAGGAAGTGCAACGGATCGTCCTGGCCCGCCCGGCCGTGGAGGCCGGTGAGCGATTGGGCTTTCTTCCGGGCGACATGTTCGCCAAGGTGCATCCGTACCTGCGTCCTTTATATGATGCCTTGTATGCCATGATGGACATGGACCGGGCGAATCGCCTGATCGAACGCGGGGACATCGAAATGGCGCCCTTGGCGTTTATGCGGGGCCGGACCCTGAACGATGCGTTCGTCATTCTGGATGAAGCGCAAAATGCCACGGCGGAACAGATGAAGATGTTTCTCACGCGGTTGGGCTTTAATTCCAAAGCCGTGGTGACGGGGGATATCACGCAAGTCGATTTGCCGCCCGAGCGTCCTTCGGGGTTGATTCAGATTTCGGAAATCCTGCAAAACGTGGCCGGGATCAAATTCGTGTATTTTCAGGACAGTGACGTGGTCCGGCATCGATTGGTGCAAGAGATTATCAAGGCCTACAACCAACATGGAAACGGAACGGGCAAAGGTGCGGCGTCGGCGGCAGCCGATGAATGAACGTGACCGGGCAGTTTCCTCCAGCAAGCCGGGTGAACGGGCTGTTCCCCGGACTCCGTAGTGAGTCGTGTCCGTCAGTATTCAATGTCGCGTGAAAAGTGTGTCGGTACGTCAGGGGACGCTGCGTCGCGTCACCAGGAGACTCTTGCGGCTCCTTGACGAGGCCGAAGCCGAAGTCTGTATCGGGTTGGTCGGCGAGACGAGGATGCGGCGGTTGAACCGGACGTATCGGAACCAGGATCGAACCACGGATGTCCTGGCGTTTGCGTATCGGGAAGCCCAAACCGGCGTGTCTCCCCTGCTCGGCGACGTCGTGATTTCGGTGCCCACGGCCCGGCGCCAGGCAAAAGCGCTCGGCCATTCCCTGGATGAAGAGGTCCTGCGCTTGCTGATTCACGGAGTCCTGCATTTGGTCGGCTATGACCATGAGCGGAGCCAGTGGCAGGCCCGGCGGATGCGCCGAAAGGAAACCGAGTGTTTTGCAACATTCACCCCCTTGCCGTCGCTGGTGGTTGAAGCCTGAGGCGTAAAGGAACACGAACCCATGGGCTGTCTCTCTTCTCTCTCATTTGTAGTGGCGCCATCTCATGGCGCCTTCCGTTGACTAAAGGAACACGAACCCATGGGCTGGCTTGATCGACTGAAAGAAGGGTTGGGGAAAACGCGAACCGGCGTCCAGCGGTCGTTGATGCAATTGATGGGACGCGGCCTCGATCCCGAGGTATTGGAGGAAGTCGAAGCGTCGTTATTGGGAGCGGACGTCGGCGTGCGCACGGTGGATCGTTTGATCGAACGGCTTCGGGCCACGGCGGGCGGAGATCCCCGGGAATCCATCCGTGAATTGAAACAGGCAATGGCGGATATCCTGGCGTCCGTGGAATCGAAGCCGATTGACGAACTCATCCGAACGGGTCCCAAACCCTTCGTGATTTTGGCGGTAGGCGTCAATGGCGTGGGGAAAACCACGAGTATGGCGAAGTTGGCCGGCCGTCTGCGCAAGCAGGGGTTGACCCCGCTCCTCGTGGCGGCGGATACCTTCCGGGCCGCGGCCATCGAACAATTGGAAGTGTGGGGCAAGCGCATCGGGGCCGACGTGATCAAGCACCGGCAAGGGGCGGACCCGTCGGCCGTGGTGTTTGACGGGCTTACGGCTGCGAAAGCCAGGGGTGTGGACGTCATGTTGATCGACACGGCCGGCCGGCTGCATACGAATGTCAATTTAATGGAGGAACTGAAAAAAATGAAACGGGTGCTTGATCGTGAATATCCCGGGGCTCCGCATGAAGTGTTGCTCACGCTTGACGGCACAATCGGGCAAAATGCCGTGGCCCAGGCCAGACAATTTCATGAAGCCATCGGCGTCACGGGCTTGGCCCTCACAAAGCTGGATGGGACGGCAAAAGGCGGGGTCGTGCTGGCCATTGCCGAGGAATTGGCCATCCCGGTTCGCTTGATCGGAATCGGCGAACAAGAAGAAGACTTGCAGGACTTTCACGCGCAAGCCTTTGCCGAGGCGCTCCTGGAGCTCCCATGAGGGCAGTCGTGACAACCGCAGGCATGTGGGGCATCAGCCTGTGCATGAGCCTGACCGTGCAGGCGTCGGACGTCACCGTTCGGCATCACGAGTTGCACGTCGAACTCCAGCCGGAGAGCCACACGCTCATGGCTCGCGATACGATCCAATTGACCGGTCGACCGGATGCCGGGCAGGTGCTGCGCGTGCAATTGAACCCGGATTTGGAAATCGAAGAAATTCTATTGGCGAACGGCCCGTTACTCTTTTGGGAAGAAGACTTGCCGTCGGTCGAAAACAAACAGGAAGTCCCCGGATGGACGCGCACCATCGAAATCCGGTTTCCGGAGGCGTCCTCCCCACCAGACGAAACGCGCGTGCAAATAACCTATCGAGGTCGCATTCAGGATGCACCCACGGCGTCGCCGGGCCTGCGGTTTGTGCGCCCCGACAGGACCTTGGGATATATCGGTGAAGAGGGCGTCTATCTCACCTCGGAAACCTCCTGGTACCCTGAAATCCCCGGGTCGTTCGCCACGTTTCGCGTCACCGCGACCGTACCGGCGGGGTGGAGAGCGGTCACGCATGGTCAGGAAGTCTCGTTCACGGAAGGGAAGACCACGGCGACGTCCGAGTGGAACGTACGCGCTCGAACCGAAGCCTTGACGTTGGCGGCGAATCGATTCGTGAAACGAGCGTCTCAGTGGAATGGCATCGAAATCGCGACCTATGTCTTTCCCGAGGACGCGCACGTCGCCGATCAGTACGTGGAAGCCACGACGCGCTATCTCGAGTGGTACACGAAACTGCTCGGCCCGTATCCCTTTCCCAAGTTCGCGGTCGTGGAAAATTTCTTCCCCAGTGGCATCGGCCTGCCGTCCTTCACGTTGTTGGGCAGTGGGATCATGAAGCGAGGCTATACCCAACCCTATTCCCTGGGGCATGAGGTCGTGCATTCGTGGCTGGGAAACTCGGTGCATAATCATTTCGAAACGGGCAATTGGGTGGAAGGGCTGACGACCTATCTCGCCAACTACTATTACGACGAACGGATGGAGGGAAAGGACGAGGCGCGCGCGCATCGCAAACGGATGCTCATGGAATACAACTTGTACGTGCAGCCGGCAGACGACTATCCGGTGGTGAAGTTTCATCATAAAGAGAACCGCGTGGATAACGCGATCGGATACCAGAAGACCGCCATGATCTTTCACATGTTGCGGCGCGAACTCGGCGACTGGGACTTTTTTCAGGCGATTCGTTCAATGATAACCGGCTATTCGGGTGCGTATGCCGATTGGCCGCAGGTACAGCGGGTCTTTGAAGAGACGTCGGGAAAGGAGTTGGCATGGTTCTTCAACCAATGGGTGCACGGGAGTGGAACGCCGCACCTCCGCATGGCGCAAACGCGTGTCGAACGCGATGCCCGAACGGGCTATTGGGTATCCCTGAAAATGAAGCAAGATGGGCCGGCCTATCGCCTGGGCGTCCCCGTGGTGGTGCAGTTGGAACAGGGGCGGGAGTATCGCACCCTGATCGACGTTCGCGGAACCGAACAGACCATAGCCTTTTGGGTTCCGGCCAAGCCCCAGCGGGTGCAACTCGATCCGGCGTATCAGACCTTTCGACGGCTCGACCGCCAAGCCATGAGTCCGATACTCAATGGATGGGTCACGGACTCGCGACGAGCGGTGCTGTTGTCGTCGACCGCGCCCGAACCCGAGCAACAGAGCTTGAAACCGGCGATTGACCGGATCCGCTCGCAACATGACGACACGGCCTGGTTGGATGAACGGACCGTCTCGATCGAGGCGCAGTCGGTGTTGGCCATGGGCCATCCCCAAACCAATCCATGGGTGGGCAAAATCCTTCAATGGTGTGGCCCGCAGGTCAGCCTGGAAGAACAGAGCATCACGATTCAGGGAACCACGTACTCGGGAGATCACGTGGCCGTGCTGGTCAATTGTGCCAATCCCGTTCATCCCGGACACGTGGGCACGGTCTACTTCGGATTCTCCCCGAAAGCCGTTCAAGGACTGTCCCGGTTATTGTTTTTCTATGGATGGGACAGTTATCTTGTGTTTGAAAATAGAAAGGTCACCGCGCGCGGCTCATTCGATCCCGCAGTGGATGATCTGACGGTCGCGTTGCACGGCCATCAATAGCTTGATATGAAAATAGCCTACGACACCCCGAATCTGTCATCATGAGCGCAGCGCCTGTCCTGAGCTGTCGAAGGAAAGGATCTCGTAGTTATCCTTTGCAGTTGTAGCCGCGCCATCTCATGGCGCCCTTCACCCTCTCCCTTGGCGGGAGAGGGCTGGGGTGAGGGGGGTAAGAGAATCCACCAATGAAAAAACCCAAGACATTCTTGAGCATAGGCATGGCGGCGCTGTCTGTTCATCTCCTGGCCGCAGGAACGCCGGCCTGGGCCGACGAACCGCCCGGTTCCGGCAAAGACGAACCGCATCTGCGCAACATCCGGCAATTGACCGTGGGCGGCAAAAACGCCGAAGCCTATTTTTCCTTTGACGGATCGCGCTTGATCTTTCAATCCACCAAAGATCCGGCCAGCCAAACGCTCGGCGCGTGCTATCAGATGTACGTGATGGATCTGGACGGCGAAAATATCCACCGGGTGAGTACGGGCTACGGGACCACGACCTGCGGATACTTTTTCCCCGGCGGGCGGCGGGTCCTGTATTCCTCGACCCATTTGGCCGGGCTGCAATGTCCGCCCAAGCCCGAGCGGGGCCCAAAATATCGTTGGGTCTTGGATGACCATGAAATTTTTTCCGCGCGCCTGGACGGCCGCGAACTCCAGCGTCTCACGTTTTCGCCCGGCTACGATGCGGAAGCCACCATAGCGCCCAATGGGAAAAAAGTCGTGTTTACGTCGGTGCGGGACGGGGATCTTGACCTGTATGCGATGAATATCGACGGAACCGGCGTCAAGCGCCTCACCGACGACGTCGGCTACGACGGTGGAGCGTTCTACTCTCCGGACAGCAAGCGGATCGTATACCGGGCACAGCACCCCAAAACACTGGAGGAACGTGAGGCCTACCGTGAATTACTGAGCCGGAATCTGGTGGAACCGGGGAACCTGGAACTGTTCGTCATGAACGCGGACGGATCGGGCAAACAACAGGTGACCCAAAACGGCGCCTCCAACTTCGCGCCCTACTTCCATCCCGACGGCCACCGGATCATCTTTGCGTCGAGTGGCCCGAAAGCCGCACAAGCAAAAGGCCGTCCATCATTTCACCTCTATCTGGTAAACGACGACGGCACGGAGCTCGAACAAATCACCCTCGAAGGCCACTTCAACAGCTTCCCCATGTTCTCCCCCGACGGCAAACTGCTGGTCTGGGTCTCCGACCGAAACGCCAAAGGCCCGGACGAATACAACGTATTCCTGGCCGACTGGACCCCCTGACCCCCGCCTCTGTCATCCCCTCCTTCTGTCCCCTTTCTGTCATCCTCGACGCGATCGGGGATCTAGAGCCTTTCTCTTTCTTTGCGAAAACCCAGCGTCTCTATACGCCCGTAAATGTCCGTTTATGGGTCCATAAACGTCTCTTTATAGCGCCCCCCATCCCATTCACTTCCACCCAGCCACCCGAGCAGCTATAATTCCACCGATCCCTCACTTTCCACTTCAGCCTATATTGGAGGGAAGGTTACTGCCTGCGACAATGAAGGTTTCGGGGAGGCGAGCCTGCAGGAGCACGCCTGATAAAAGATGAGATGGAAGTCTTAATCCGACTTCAAGGCATTGACGCCATGTCAGATCCATACCCAATCATTGAAGTCAAACCGAAGTGGGTCCTTGAGCCAGAGGCAATGGGGAGCAAGGACAAATTCTGGTTTAAACGACCGGATGAAGACGTTGCTTGGTTGTTCGAACATCCCCAACCAGATACAGGGCAACACTGGGCGGAGAAGATCGCCGCAGAGGTTGCCAAATCACAGGGAACTCTACCGGAAGAACAGGGGACAAACTGGCTTTTCAAATATCCTCGACAAGACACAGGAGAGCACTGGGCGGAGAAGATTGCTGCTGAGGTTGCGAAGTTGCTAGGAGTTCCACATGCGAAGGTGGAATTGGCAGCGTTTTCAGGTGAGCGAGGATCGGTGACGGAGTCGTTCGTACGCGTCGGTCAGGAATTGGTGCATGGCAATCAGTTACTGGAGGGTGTCGTCCATAGTTACGATCCTGCAAAGGAATTTCATCAATCGAGCCATACCCTGGCGAATATCTGGCAAGTCATGGACCGCGTTTTTGAAGAGCCTGCAGCCGCAAGACGGGCGAAGCTCCGCATCGCAGCATGCCTGGTTCTGGACGCATTGATTGGTAACACGGATCGTCACCATGAGAATTGGGGCATACTCCGAAAGCGTGCGGGCAAAAGCTGGCTGGGTTTAGTCGCGCCGTCATTCGATCATGCCTCTTCATTAGGCCGGGAACTCCTGGACGAGAGCCGCGATAGACGACTTGCAGAGGATCGCGTAGGCGACTATGCTGAGAAGGGACGCGGTGCGATTTACTGGTCGGATGACGGGCGTCGCGGCCCTAGCCCGCTGAAACTGGTGCGGCTGGCGACCCGCCATTCTCCGGATATTTTCCGTCCGGCACTGACGAAGCTCGAACGATTGGATAAAAGCTCAATAAGCGATTGTGTAAACGGCGTGCCCAGTGATTGGATGACTCCCTTGACCCGTGAGTTTGCTATCGCATTGATGTGCTATAATCGCGAACGATTACAGGAGCTTCTACAATGAACGTTAAAACGTTGTTCCTGGCCTGGCAGGCGCAACAAAACCGTCAATGGTTTCCGGTGGGTCGGCTGGATGCTGATGTCGAGCGTCCGCTCTATCGCTTTCGCTATACTGGTGGTGCTACAAGAGCACAAAGAGAGGCGAAATTTCCACCGCTATTGGATTTCCCCAGCCTATTGGAAGATTATCAGTCCAAAGAGCTGTTTCCGCTGTTCAAGAACCGTGTCATTGCTCAGGGAAGGTCAGACCGTACGGACTACCTGAATAACCTGGACCTTCTGGAAAACGCAGACCCGGTGGAGATTCTCTCCGCGAATGGCGGTTCCCGGGTCACGGACGCGTACGAGGTCTTTCCGAAACTCGTGAAGGGCGAAGATGGAAGTTTTACCTGCCGTTTCTTTCTGCATGGCTGGCTGCACGTCAATGAATCAGCTCAAAAGCGGATTGACACCCTGACCAAAGACGACGAACTGTATGTCACGCTGGAGTTGACCAATCCGGCGACCAAATTTGCGGTGCAAATTCAGACGACGGACTACCATATGATCGGGTGGGCGCCTCGGTATCTCGTAGCAGATTTGGTTACAGCGATGGTCGAATCCCCACAATATTCAGCACGCGTCGTGCGGGTGAATCCTCAACCCGCCCCGTCGAAGCAGCGCGTCTTGATTGAAATGAGCGGCTGCTGGGTGACGCATGACCCCATGAGCAACGAGGACTTTCAGCCTTTAGTTCTCTGACCGTTCGTCATGGAAGGATAGTTCGCTTCCCTCCCCGCAGTGGTTAGCCTTGCCCTCGACTCCTGGCGAAGCGAGCAATCTGCTTGTTCCCCTTCCGTCATCCCCGACTTGATTGAGGACCCAGCGTCGTTCTGCTCCCCTCCTTTATAAGAGATACTATATACTCAATTATTCCATGGATCTTCTGCGGCCCATCAACCTATAAAACCTTTTATAATTTCCTCTCTTCGTCGTGCGGGGGTGAAACCCCGCGAACCCCTCCAATTTTGTGCTACCATTCACCCCAGTCGCGTCTTCAACCAGCAGCGAGAGGTCTCGTGTCTCGATTCAAAGCCCTCAGTGTGGTGTCCCTCTCCGTCGGCATCGTGCTCTTCTGTCTGTACCAGCTTTCCCAATACGATTTTCAGACCGTGTTACTGATCCGGGCCCTGCACGACCCGTTCGTGGCGCGCCTGGGGACGATCGGCAACCGGCTCGGGGACGGCCTCACGTTGGTGCTCCTGTGCGCCGGGCTCTGGGGCATCGGCTATCTCCGGAAGAAAAAGGTGTGGCAACAAGCCGGGCTCGATGGGCTCGTGGCGCATGGCCTGGCGGGCCTCGCCACCCAAATTCTCAAGCACCTCATCGGACGGCCCCGTCCGCGGTTCACGCATCAGGAAGCCTTTGAATATGGCCCGTCATGGCAAGGGGGGCTCGATGCGTTTCCATCCGGGCATGCCGCGGCTTCATTTGCCGTGGCAACGGTGCTGGCGCGGTATTTCCCCGAATGGAGGGGGCTCTGGTACGGCGTCGCCGTCTTCGTCGGTGTGGCTCGCGTGGTGAAGGGTTCCCACTTTCCCACCGACGTGCTGGGCGGAGCGGTGCTGGGGTTCCTCATTGCCTACGTGTGGGCGCGCACGCTCAAGGAGTGGCGGGTGAACGTGGTACACGCGTTGCCGCAAACCCTCCCGTTGATGATCGGCGGGTGCGCGTTGTTCTGGAGCATCTTCAGTCAACCGGACCCGGGTGCCGTGGCGGACGGCCTGTTCTGGACCGGGCTGCTGTTGTTCGTGTCGGGGATCGGCGCCCGGTGGATCATGGCCTGGCAGAGGAGCGGGAACGGCCATCGAACGTTGTTAGCCAATATCGTAATCGCGCTGGGCCTGGCGATCAGCACCCAAGCGCTGTGGGTCGTCATGGCGACCCTCCTGGCCTCCATCGCCTGGTGGCTCAACGATCAGGCAGGTCGACAACCCCCGAGGTTGCTGCACGAAGCATGGCTCACGAGCGCGTTGGTCATCACGCTCATAACCCTGCAAGCTCTCCACGGCCTGGTGCCGTAGCGGGCTCATCATCCTTGCTGTTCGTCGAGGACAGTGTCGGATTACGCTACGCTAATCCGACCTACTCGCTCATTGACCTGCCGGAACGTCCCCAACCATCGGCTCACGAGACAGGAGCAGAAAACCGTACCGCTGGAGAATCGGCTGAAAAGAATCGACAGGGTGGGGCAGGCGCTCACGAAGGTTGGCCGGCAGGATGACCATGAGGCGGCCGTCCTTTTCGAGATGCGGTAAAAACTTTTTCCGTTCGCCCGGATTGATAAAATGAACTTTCCGTTTGGCATAAAACGTCAACGACGGCAGTTTGCGTCCATAGTGAATGAGCGTATCCTGGGGGCCAAGATTGAATCCGGCGATGGTCGCCAATTCCTGGGGCGGGTTGATGAAATATTTCCCGAAGCGCGGCAAGGCAAACAGGATCAGGATGAGAAGAAACAGCCCCATCATCCCCGACAGCACCCAAAAAGCCTGCGGCCGGCGGGCCTCCTCCCGGACAAAGTGACGAAAGATCGCCACGCCCAGAAACACGACGACGCCCAACACGATCGGCGCCGCCCCCACGCCGATCTGTGCCGCGGCCGGAAAATGTACGGCGATCTGGTGTCTCACGCTTTCAAAGATGACCGGCGCGGAAACCAGCACAAGGCTGAACACGTACCCGGTCACGAGGACGAGGCGCGTCGAGACGGTCAGGCCGGCCGGCCAGGCGTTCTTCAAGAAACGGGACCAGAGCACGGCCACCAGCAGGGCGGCCGGTGGAAACAGGGGCAGGATGTAGTGGGGAAGCCGGGTGGCGGAGATGGTGAAAAAGAGAAACATGCCGGAGACCCACAGGGCGCAAAAGAGCAACAATCCCGGCTCGCCTCGCGCGTCCGTCGTGCCCATCCGAAACGACTTCCACTCTTTCAGCACGTGCCATAAAGCCGCCGGGAGCAATCCACTCCATGGGAAAAAGCCGAGCAGGAGAATGGGGAAATAAAACAGGAGCGTCCCGCCGTGCCCCTCCATGGGATTCGCGAATCGTCCGGTGGTATTGGCTTGGGCCGCGGCGGCATAATCCGCGCCGTGGATGGCGAGCATGGCCAGGTACCAGGGCGCGGCAATGAGAAAACAGAGGGTCCAGCCGACCAGCGGCCGGCCCTCGGCGAAATAGGCCTTCCACTGCCGGGTGAGGGTCAGATACGGCACGACGGCCAACAAGGGAATCAGAATGCCCAACGGTCCTTTGGCCAACGTGCCCAGCGCCATGCCGATATAAAACAGCCACAGGAAACGCCGGTCTCGATGTGGGTCGCAAAAGCCCAGCCAGAAGCCGTAGGTGGCCAGCGTGGTGAAAAACACCAATGCCGGATCGGTCAGGACCATGCGGTGAATGCCCACGAATTCCACGTTCAGCAGGAGAATGAGCGAGCCGCAAAACGCCAGCGCCGGTCCCAGCACGCGATGCAGAAAGAGATAGTGGAGCACGAGCAGCGCGAGACCGAACACGGCCGATGGCAGCCGGGCCGTGAAGTCATTCACGCCGAATAGGGCATAGGTGCCGGCGATGATCCAGTACGTCAATGCCGGTTTGGCGTACCGCGGCTCATAATTCAGCGTGGGAGAAATCCAGTCCCCGGTTTCGAGCATTTCACGCGCGGCGCCGGCATTGCTGCCTTCGTCACGGTCGGTCAGCCCCACGTCGCCAAGCCCGGGCAGGAGCAGCAGGCACCCGCAGACGAGCAGGAACACCAGATGAAGGGTGCGCGTGGAAAACGGTGTGGCGTGTCCTGCGATCGGCGCCGAAGGATCAGTCACGAGCCGTTCGCTTTCGGTGGATCAGCATCAGATTCCGCAGGTAGACGAGGGTGCCGGTTCCCTGTCCGATAATGAACACCGGGTCGTGGCGATGGATGGCATATGCCAGCACGATCAGGCTGCCGACCAGACTCATGTACCAAAATGCCACGGGAATTTGACTCTCCGCTTTCCGTTCGGACGCGATCCACTGAACCACCCAACGGGAAAAGAACAGGCCCTGTCCCAAAAATCCGATGCCCAGCCAGATGCTTTCCGCCGTCGTCAGGTTGGCGAAGTAGGCGCTGATACCGGAAAGAAGTTCGCTCATCGATTAGGACAAGAGGTGAAAGGGTGTGTGTCGCGGCGACGTCTCCGCTGCCGGGAGAGACCGCGGTAGAAGCCGGCGCGGGTCATGGTGAGTCGCGTGAAGCGGCGTCGGCCGAATCATTCGGTTCGTGAACGATTTCATACCGCAAACATCGTGCTTGCATCCATCGGACGGCCAGAAGATCGTACAGGCCGGTAAAGAGGCGATTGCCGATTCCGTATTTGGAATGCCCATGGGCTCGCGGGAAATGTTGAACGGGCACTTCGGTCACGGAAAACCCGTGCATCCTGGCGAGTGCGGGGAAAAACCGGTGCATGTTGCGGAAGAGGGGAATGCGTTCGATCACCGGACGCCGGAAGATTTTCAGTGAACAGCCGGAGTCGTGAATGCCGTCGCGGAGGATGACGTTCCGGGCCAGGTACGCAAGCCGTGACGAGAGGCGCCGGATCAACGTATCGAGCCGCTGCTGGCGGCGTCCGCACACGAGGTCGTAGTCCTTGATCAACGGCAGCAGCAGGGAAATATCCGCGGGATCGTATTGCAGATCGCCGTCCAACGTCGCAATCAACTCGCCCCGGGCATGGCGAAAGCCCGCGGCAAAGGCCGCGGTTTGCCCGTGATTCCGGTCAAAATGGATCACCCGGACCTCGGGGGTGTGCCGGCGGATCTCATCCAGCAACGCGGAACTGCCGTCCGTGCTGCCGTCATCCACGTACACAATTTCAAACGGGGCGCTACGCGACGGCTCCAGGCTTCCCAGGACCTTCATCAGTTGATTGGTCAACGGCTGAAGGTTGTCCCGCTCATCCTTGATGGGGATCACCATGGAGAGCCAGGGTGGTGGGGAATGAGTCATACGCGGCGTCGGGGTGGTGCGTCCGGTTTCACGTGCCGGGTATCAACGCGCAGGCACGTCGCAAAATGGAAGGAACGCTGATCACGAAGTCGGGCACCTATTCTACGCATCCCCCCCAAACGGGTCAAACCTATCAGTCCATATGAGACAGGCTGGCCAAGACCAACCCTGGAGCACTATCGTCATTCCGGATTCCCCTTCCGTCATCCCCGCCTTCTCCCCTTCCGTCATCCCCGCCTTCTCCCCTTCCTGTCATCCTCGCCTTCTCCCCCCTTCCTGTCATCCTCGACATTTTTAATCGAGGATCCAGGGTTTTTTCTTTGTCCGTGAAGACAAAAGACACTGGATTCCCGTAGATTGCCTGGATCCCCGATTACAAACGTCGGGGACAAGCGTCGGGAATGACAGATATCATGACAACCTAAGAGATGAAGCCCCACTGAACGATGTGGAGGCGTGCGGAGGCTCAGGCTTTCGGCGTTACCGTAAAGCGCAGGGTGCCCATGCGCGTGACGTCGTTGGCTTCGTACCCCACGAAGATGTCGACCCGGTAGAGTCCCGGAATCCACCCTTCCTGCGACGGCGCGAAGAACTTGAGATACCCGCTTTCGTCCTCCAGCGCCAGGTAGACGGTTTCCTCATCGGAGAAGGTCTCCCCGGAAAACCCCGGCACCCTCTCCGGAAATAAACGCCCGATGATCTGATACGAGCTATAGTGCTTGAACACCCGAAAGACCACGTGGACCGCCAGCGCATCGAAAGGGAATTCCTCGGTCGGACGGATGGGGTAATAGCGGTGACCACGCCGAAGATCCAGCTCTTCTTCAAAGCTTTCCGCCATGGTGATATGAAGAAACAGCCCGCCGGGCCTCTCGTTCGGGGGACCGGCCGAATCAAGTGCCGGGTTCTTGTAATAGTCCAATGGGTCGGGAGACATGTCCTCCGGACTCTCGGGAATGGTATCGAACTGGGAAAAGCCGTGTTGGATTTCATCGGGACTGAAGGGAGCCGGGGGCGCGTCCTGAGCCCGGACCGGACCCGAAAGGCACAGGAAGAAAAGGATGAGGCAACAAATTCGCATAGAGGCCGCCATCATAGCAGCCGGGGGCGTTCCCTTGCGAGGCGAAAACCCTCTTTGCTAGAATCGCCTTCCTTTCGGAACGTCCTGTATGTGTTCAGTTATTCGTTGACAATTTCTGCTTTCCGACGACAACCGTCGGAGATTTTCCCCTCCTTTGTAAGGAGGGGTAAGGGGAGGTAGAGGCTGAGGCATGGTTGAGCAAATGGCCGAGCAAGTCGCTGAGAACGAAGAAGCGTTACCCCAACTATTAGGGGATTTCGCGCCGATCGACGTCTGGCAACAGCATATGAATACCGTGTTCTACGGTCTGCGGGGCGAACGCCTGCGGGAACTCTATCAGACCTTTGCCGCGGCGGATTACCGTCTGGGGTACGCCTTGGCCGCGGATTACGTGGAACGGGCCACTCGACGCCAAAAGCTTGCCCTGAGCGGAGCGCAGCAGAGTCGAAGGGCCGGTCCCGGGACCGGAGCCGCCCCGCTCACCATTATGGAATGGGGGTGCGGCAACGGCAATTTGGCCGCCTGCTTTCTCGATCACGTCAAGGCCCTGGATCGTGACGCGACGCTCTATCCGCGTCTGCAATACGTGCTCATCGATGCCTCGGAGACCGTGCTGGCAAGCGCCAGGGCGAATGCGGAGTTGGCCGGGCACGGGGACCGCGTGCAATTCGTGCATGCCACGGTGCAGGAACTGCAATCGTATGGCGACGGGTCGATCGATCGAATTTTTTGCAACGAACTGTGGAGCGAGTTGCCGACCAAACTCCTGCTGCGCAAAGCCGGGGGCGTCATGGAAGAACACATCCGGCCCAATTTGAAGGAAACCCGGCTCGTGGACTTTCCCGATTGGCAGGGACTGGTGCAGGCGTTCGATCAAACCGATATCGCCGGGCTCAAACCCCTGCCGGCCTTCCTGGAGGACATCCTGTGGGAACGGGAATATCACAAGATCGAGGCCAAAGACGTGCCGTTCCGTCGCCTGGTGACGGACTTTTTAAAACTCTTCGATGAGGAACTCCTGATGCCCGTGAACGTCGGCGCCGCCGCCTCCCTCAAGGAAGCGCATCGGTTGCTGGCCCCGGACGCGCTCGGGTTCAGCAGCTTCGATGCCGGCACCGCGGACGAGGCCGTCCTCAATGATCCGGAAAAACCCTGCTACAACCTGGTGGGCGGGCAATTCAGTTTTATGGTCAACGTTGCGCTGTTGGAAGACGTGGCCAAACAGGTCGGCGAGGGACGGGTGACGGTCGAGCCGCAAAAAGAATTTGTCGGAAGAAGCCTCGGGGTCAACGTCATGAGCCTCATGGACGTGCTGGCTTCCCATCCCGACTTGCCGCAGGACGGACCATGGGAAATCGATCGATTGATCCTGAAAACCATCGAGGCGGTGAATGCCGGCTATACGAGTCCCTATGAACGGACCATCCAATTGCCCCTTGATCCCGCGACCCCGGAGGAGACGCGCCGGGAATTGGAGCAACTGCTGGCACGACAGGCCAGGCACGGCGTCGCGGATACCGTGGCCTACCTCACGGAAGAAGAGGTCATGCGTGCGGCGAGTCGGCTGGAGGAACTGGGCTACGACCGGGGCACCCTCCAGGCCGCGTTCATGGCCCCGCCGCAACCCGTGGATTATTTCCATTTCCGGCTGGACCCGTAGAAATAGTGATGGGCTTGTTCCCCTCAAGAGCCGCCTCTCACGCCGCCCAAAAGGTCGAGGCCATATCAAGATACCGGAATGGTCATTCCAAGAGAAGGAAGGAATCTGTTCGGTGTGGATTTCTTCATTGACTGCCTTCATTGACTGCGCGTATACTGTTCCATTGCAATGGCTGCGAGCGCACCAAATTTAAGTACCATCGAGAGGTTGTAAAATGATTGGTTCATTTGGGTGGATGGAATTATTGCTCATCCTGTTCATCGTCCTCATTATCTTCGGGGCGGGAAAAATCCCGCAATTGGGCGAAGGATTGGGAAAAGCCATCAAGGGGTTCAAAAAGTCCATTAATGAATCCGACGCCATGGACGTGACGCCGCAGGAAGAAGGCATGGACGCAACGGCGCCGCCGCCGCAGCAGCCGCAGTCGGGCCAGATCACGGAGCCGGTCATGGCGCAAACCGCCGCCGTTCCCCCGGCAGGGGAACCGGTACAACAGGCCGCACCGGCGCCACAGCCCGAAGCGCAGGTTCAGGAAACCAGGCAGGCGTAGCACAAGCTACACCCTCTCCCCCGGCGGGAGAGGGCAGGGGTGAGGGGGGAGAACCCCGCCGCCACAAAGAACGGTTATCGATGGAGAAGAAAAATGTTCGGCTTGGGTGGAATGGAAATTCTGATGATTCTGGTCATTGCCTTTCTGTTGTTCGGGCCCAAGGAACTACCGGAAATCGGCAAGCAGGTAGGGAAAGCCGTCAAGGGGTTTAAAGAGACCGCCGATGATTTGCGGCAGTCGGTCGAACCGGAAATCAATATGATTCAGCAGGAAGTGAAAATGGTGGAGCAGGACCTGCAATCATCCATGAAAGAAGCGGAAGACTCCATCAAAGGCGCAGGCGACGCGGCATCCGCCGGCATCAACGAAGGCAACAAGCCCGCGTGAGGGAAAAAAAAGAAAAAATATAGTAGACCTATTGCAATAAAATCTATTTTGGAATACATTGTTTAATATTCTCAGTATGACCCCAAATCCGACAAAAACGAGAAACAGAAAACAGGCAACCCGATAACGTCACTCAATTCAACAAAGTTTAACAAAGGAGGGAAATCACAAAGAAAAGGAAATGCCGTTATCTAAAATTTTTTTGAAGCAATATGTAGGGCCGTATCTCATTTGGCCCAAAATGAAGTAAATAACGAAAAGTAGTTATAATTGATGGGCAGGCCGGAAAAACGCGCAGCCCGCAGGGGGAATAAACCAACAGGAGGAGTCACGATGAAACGATTTAACCACGGTATTAAATGGACACTGGCCGCGGTCCTGCTCGCAGGGGTCACGGCGGCTCCAGTTATGGCCGAGAAAACCACACCGGCCACGGGCAAGAACTCGGCGGTTCCGGCCGTCCCGCGCGCGATTCCGGATCTGCTTCCATATCACAAATTCGATCCGCCCAAGAGCAAGCTGTTCGATATCAGCAAGCTGACCATTTCCGGCGACCTGCGTGTCCGTCCGGAATTCCGGAACAACGGCAGCTTTGGGATAGGGAACAAGAACAACACGTTTATCGTTCAGCAATGGGCGCGGCTGGGCTTCAACTACTCGATCTCCCCGGACGTGACCTTCTTCTTCCAGTCACAACATTCCAAGAACTGGGGAACTAGCGCAGCAGGGGCCGACGCCAATGGAACCGATGGGACCATCTATGCCCGCCAGGCCTTCATGCTGGTTAGAAACTTCATGGTGCCGAACCTGACCATCAAAGCCGGGCGGCAACTGGTGGTCTGGGGCAACCATCGCATGTTCGGGCATTTCGACTGGAACAACGTGGGCTGGGCCCACGACGGCTTGACCGCGAACTACAAGCTCAGCAAGACCACCAGCCTCCAAGTGGGCTGGTTGCGGACGAAGGAGAGAAACTGTACGGGACCGACATCAGGGAATTGTATTGGTGGCACACAGGCTGGCGGTGTTGACGGTACAACGGCAACGAACGATGGCGATGTGGTCTATGTCCGGGCGCCAATGAAGGTCGCGGGCATGGTCTTGGAACCCACCTATATCTGGCACAGCGGCGGAACTGGTGGAAACGTCAATGCCCCTCGTCCTCGAGACCAATCCAGGCATACTCTCGGTGGCCGGGCCGTCAAGAAGTTCTCTGCGGGAAGCGCCCGCGTGGACGCCACGATGGAAGGCTACTACCAATTCGGGGAGATCGCCAGTCCTACAGGAACTGGCCGGGACATGGATATTGAGGCCTGGGCCTTCCATATCGACGGCGGTCTGACTCTGCCGGTGCCTATGGCGCCTCGCCTGAGCGCCGAGTTCAACACCGCGTCTGGTAATAAAGGTGATGGCAAGTGGGGAAGCTTTGATCAATTGTACCCCACCAACCACATTCACTTCGGGTACATGGACCGCATGTCCTGGAAAAATATGAACCATTTGGCGTTCGGCCTCCAACTGCGGCCCAACAAGGACAGCCACTTCGAAGTGACCGGGCACATGTTTTCGCTCAAGGAAGCAGGCGATAACTTGTATCATGCCGGGCAGGCCAACCTTGGTTTTGTGACTCCGAGGGATATGAATGGAAACGCTCGTGTTAGCTCTACCGACATAGGAGAGGAAATCGACGTGGTCTATACCCATTTCTTCGGGGCCGGAAACCACGTGGCCTGGCAAATCGGCGGCGGTGTCTTCCTGCCTGGTGAGCGCATGGACCAGGCGGCTGACCTTAATGGAAACAGTTCTTCAGAACAAACCTGGGGCTATACCCAACTCTGGGTGAACTTCTAACAAGAAGAAACCCCGTTATCTCAATCCCCGCTGAGGCTCAACCCTCAGCGGGGATTTTTTTACCCATTGTCATTCCGAGCAAAGCGCTTGTCCTGAACCTCGCGAAGGAACTGCTTTTCAGGAATCTGCTTTTTCCCCTTCAGTCATCCCTGTATGTGTTCAGTCATTTGTTGACAATTTCCGCCCCGCCTTTCCCCTCCTTTGCTTGTCCTGAGCGTAGCCGAAGGATCAGGAGGGGTGAGGGGAGGTAGAGGTATTCGTAGGCCCGCCTCTGATGCGGCCAACGGCAAGCGCCATGAGATGGCGCCGCTACAGAAGAGGGGGAAGATAGTCAGCCCTGATTCTGTCAACGAATGAGTGAACATTTACAATCCCCCGCCCCCCCCCTCCTGTCATCCTCGACGCTTGTCCCCGACGCCTGTCCTCGACATCTTTAATCGAGGATCTAATCGGGGATCCAGTCAAGGAAAGGATCCAGGGTTTTTGCTTTGTATTTGTAGCCGCCGCCTCTCATGCGGCCGCCGCCTCTTCCCCTGTGGGTCCTTCCCGACACTTGTCCCCGACGTTCGTAATCGGGGAGGGGATCTATCGGGGAGTGGTGGACCCATACACAATGTAGATTAAAATATTTCGCTTGTGGTACAGTCTTTCACAGTGTGGCATACACAAGCTATCGACATAACAGAAAGGAGTGAGCGGCTACGATGTCAATAATGCTTTCAAAAACCTATCACGCGTTCAAGGCGGCCGGAGTGTCCGATGAACAGGCCGAGGAAGCGGCGGAAGAGTTGGCTGGATACGAGAAACGGCTGATCCGCCTGGAAGTGATGACCGCCTTGACGTTAACCGGAGTCACCGGCCTGGTGTTGGGGGTAGCAAGCCTCGTCATAAAGGCCTTTTTGTGAAGAAGCACACCATGAGCGCCCCCAAGCCTCGGCATCTCGTGCCGCTAATTCCCCTCAGTCATCCTCACCATCTCCTTCTGTCATCCCCGACCTGATCCGGGATCCAGGCGCCTTTGCCTTTCGTCTTTGTCGTAGCCGAGGCATCCCTGGTCATAGCCCGGGAGATGCCTTATGCCGCCTAAAAGAGGCAATGGGATGGCGCCGCTACACAAAGTGGAGAAGAAGGCAGGATCATTCAAGAAGGAATGAAGAAATGGTCACAGACATGTTATAAAGGCTGGTTGACTATGGCCATCGAAAGGTCGAAGAATGAAGGACGTGATTACCCGCCAAACAGTCGTCGATAAGCTCGCCGCCTATTTGCACCATGAGCTTTCACTTTCCGGTCTCGTCGGGTTGGGATCGCCGACGTCCGAGCGTTTGGCCTGACTTGGGAAGACTGCGAACACCTGCTAGGGCGATTAGGCTATTCAGCCCATATCCAAATCGAAACCACCTGATAACTAACGTGTAGTGCGGCATCCCGGGGGCAAAGCTTGGGACAGGCCTTATGCCCCCCACCGGCTCGCCTGCGGGCTGGCGCCCTTGGCTCTCCGACTCCCCCTCAAGGGGGGAGTGATGAAGAAGCGCCATGAGATGGCGCCGCTACAAATACAAAAGAAGGAGAAGGACACAGAAGGATGGATCCCCGCTAAAAACCGCGAGGATGACAGGAGGGGATTCTGCGGGGATGAGAGAACTGCGGGAATTGTCAAAGAATGAGTGAACACATACAGGAATGACGGGCTACGTGACGTTTTCCTCAGGGAGGGGGCGATGCTGTACGCGTTCGATTATTCCGCCTGCAGGCTTGGCGCTGGACCGGGTTATAACAGCTTGATTGCGGCGACTAGCAGGCTCATCGTTGCGATGTTGAGGCCAAAGATCCACTTGATGAGACCCACCTTTGCGGTTTCGATGAGAGCTTTGGTTTCCTGTCGCAAGGCTTCGATGTCGGCTTTGGTTTCCTGCCGCAAGGCTTCGATGTCAGCCTTGATGGTTGCGAGGTCGGCCTTGGTGGCGAAATTCTGTTCGAGCAGCCTTGCCTGTTGACGCACGACGGTCTCGGCTTGGCGCTCGGGCATGCCGGCGCTCACCAGTTCATGGACAGCCGCATGCGTGTCAAGGATCAATGTGGGCGAGTGTGCCATGGCTTAGATCATCAAGATATTTTTATTCCGTCGCCGTCCACTTTGCGTGACCAGGTTGCGGGCGGTGTCATCCATGGCTTCCATGATACCATCAAGATCATGCCACAATCTATCATCGGTATGGGGCAACCACTTTTGGCCATTGGGTTGGTTGGGAGTGCTACGGGTTTTTGCATTCATGCAGCTACAAAAGAAGGAGTAGAAAGCGCCATGAGATGGCGCCGCTACAAAAGAGAAGAAGAAAGCGCGATGAGGCATGTCCCTGCCTCTGAACAGGGATCGCACGGCTACAAATATCAAAGACAAAGACACTGGATTCCCGATTAAAGCTGTCGGGAATTGTAGATGTTCACTCATTCGTTGACAGTTTTCACCCGGCATTAGGGAGATGCCATCAGCCTGCGCAACACGCCTCATCTGTCATCCTGAGCGAAGCGAAGGATCTGCTTTTGTAGGCGTTCGGTTGTTGAGCGAGAGATTCTTCGCCTCCGGCTCAGAATGACAATTCTGGTGGGTCGGTTCCTTCATTCTGTCAACGAATGACTGAACACATACAGGAATGACAGAAGGAGACGGCAGGGATGGCGCGGCTACGAAAGAAGAGGAAGAGGGGCCATGAGCCGACCGCCTCCCGGGTCAAGGCCCGGGACAGGCCTGATGCCTTGTAGTACACAACGATCGTTATGTTCTACATTGTGACGATTCGTGCCATTTGTACATAGTGTACGTCCTGTTGATATTTTTACATTTCTTTAAATATTTTATTTTTTTAAAATGTTTATAATGTTTACAATATTTTATTTTTGTAAACTTTGTAACATTCATCATCATTTGTAAAATAATTAAACTTTGCAATGTTTTTTACAGCCTCGTAGGTCGGATTAGCGTAGCGTAATCCGACAAAGAACCAAACGTTTTCCGCTGCGGCTCAAACCCCCAGCGGGGATTTTTTGTCCCTATTCCCCTCCTTACATATAAGGAGGGGCGAGGGGAGGTAGAGAACCTGTTCCAAAGGTTTTGCATTCGTAGCGGCATCTGTCGGGGAATGGTGGCCCCGATACATCTCTCTGACATTCTCTAAATGGGATGATACACAAGGATGTCTATACAAACGGTATACGTTAAGAATTGGCCCAATCCGTGCGTCTGAGTGTAAGAAGGAGGAGGTGACATGGGTCAAGTGAACTTCCGAATGACAGACGAGCGTCTGGCACTCATTGATCGGGCGGCTACGATTCGAGGCGTCACGCGCACCGAGTTCGTGCTCCGGTCGAGTGAAGCGGCGGCGATCGAGACGTTGAATGAGCGCCCCGTTATTGCGCTCGATGACGAGGCTTACGACGCCTTTGTCGCCGCGCTCGATGCACCGGTACAACCGAACGATCGCTTGAAAGAACGGTTTGCACGCCAGCCGCTGTGGGAACGATAACCCCGGGTCAAGCCCGGGGCAAGCCTCATGCCCCTGAGCCGCTCGACGCACGGCATGAACTGAGGGCGGTGCTTCAGGCTTAGACACGCTTCCGGGCTTTTGTTGACCATTCCCGCAGTCTCCTTCCGTCATTCCCGACATTTGTAATCGAGAATCCAGTGTCTTTGTAGCCATGGCATTTCATGCTGCCTAAAACAGGCCGATGAGATCGCGCGGCTACAAATGCAAAAACAAAAGAAAGTAGCGCCATAAGCCCGCCCTCGGCTTGATCGGGGGATGGCGCGGCTAAACTTGGATGTCGGATTACGCTATGCTAATCCGACCTACGGAGCTATAAAGACTGGATTTCCGATTAGATCCCCGATCAGGTCAGGGACAGGCGTCGGGAATGACGGAAGGAAACTGGGCATGACACAAAGAGCAAGACCTCTTAGGTCAGCATGTTGTAGTAATCCACGTTCTTCTTGTCAGCAATGATGTTCAGCATGTTCTGGAGTTTTTCCATATCGACGCGGGCGGCATTTTCTATCCTGATTCCTTCCAGACGTTTCGTGAACCTGAAAAAGCACACATTCAATATATGATTCATATTGAAACTCATTTCTACAGTGCAATCCTTGAACCCTGTGTCGTTTTTGCCGAAGGAACACTGGATTGTGACCTCCTGATTTTCGTAAAGAGAGATCTCGCCGCGTGGAGCCACCGGCTCTTCATGAAATATTTCCTCCAGGCGTTGTTCGAGCATGCGCAGGCTTTTCTTCGCGAAATAACCCTGATAGCGGTAGCCGGTACTCATGAAGCAGGGACTGTCTATCACCAGCGGTTCTTTTTCCCCGTCGATAACGTCGCCGTATAGGGAGTCGAGCACCCGGGCATACCGGTTTATGCAATTGCGGGCCGTAGCCTTGATCTCGTCGATCGGCTGTCCTTCGATACGGTAAGGCGTGAAACTCAGTTTTATGGATGCAAGTCCGCCACTGTCCCCCGTGGCTCGGAATAAGTAGCTAAACTGGCCAAGGGAAATTTCCATTATCCGAACAGGTCTTGGGCTTTGCTTTGCCGTTGAAAAAATTACTGTGCGAGCGGAAGGGCCAGGAGCGGCGAGGAGTCGGGAAGCAGAAGAGTGATCTCGCTCGATTCTGACGCGTTTTCGAGAAATTCGCCGACGGTGATGGTTCCGTTTTGGTTCCCGTCCGCACTGCCCAACAGCCCGGCCAAAATACCGGCAGGTTCCCCGTTTCCGCGCCCGGGACGTTTGCGAAGTTGGATGACGGGGGTTTCGTCCTGCTGCGACAGGCCGCTGGTCCAGCGCACCGAGGATCCATCGACAGATGCGTTCTGCCCGCCCTGCGACGCAATAGGAGTATCGAGGATGAACAGGGTCAACCGGTTGTGGAGTTTCCCCAAGAGGCGCTGAAGTGTTCGAAGGGAGATCAACTGTTTGGCCGTTGCCTCCGGCGATCCTTCATAGGGTACCAGATAGACTTCACCATTCGTTTGGTCTTTGACGGCCTGACCGGAAAAATACACGACCAGGACGGATTCCTTGCCGATTCGTTGCCGAACCCACGTGAGCAGCGTTTTTGCAATGTCTGATTTTGCGGCCCGGCTTCCCTGAAGTACGCGGATGTTCTGGTTGGTGAAGAGACCGGTTGTTTGCAGGGTGTCCCGTAACGTCATGAGGTGATCTTCGGGTATGCGATAGGCCTGCGGCCAGGTGTCCTGATAGGCATCCATCCCGACGAGCATGGCGACGTACGCATCGGCGGCAGAAGGCGTCGGTTTTGTGATGGGAGGCTGCGGCTTGGCTGTGCCGGCTTGAGCGCCCAGTGCCGCGGTCCCGGGCTGGAGCGGCGCCACAATGCGGTGAGACCCGATGTGGGTTCCATCTTCGAGTTGCAACGAAATCACCAGTTCCGCCTTTTGTCCGGGCACGTCGATCGGCATACGGCCTCGAATCTCCGTGGTCCTGGTTTCTCCTGGCTGGAACGTGCCCATGGAGATGGGCAGCGGTGTCATTTGTGCAAAGGCTTCTACCAGGGTCGGGTTCCCCACTACGTTGACATTGGCCGTGGTTATGGTAGTGCCTCCCAAATTAGTGGCTTCGATGATCAGAACGATGGCTTCCCCGCCTTCGAGAATCAGATTGTCGTTGCCATCCTTCAGCATCGTGCGAAAGGTAAAGAATGGCCGGTTTCCCGGTGCGGCGGGAGACGGAGCCGGAGCTGCGAATCGGGGTGTGGCCTGGGGTGCGAATTGAGGCGTGGGCTGGCTGAATGCCGGTTGGCGACCCTGTTGCGCCACCAGGGGTTGCATGCCGCCGTCCGTGAGCAGTTGCGGTACCACCCCCACGAGTTGTTGGGCCAGTTCCGCCGCCGCACCGTTGATTTTGGCATCGTATTGTCCGGTGGTGCAGGAGACGGATTGGCCGGTGAGGGCCGGAGCCCAGATCCTGACCTGGCCTTCGAAATTGAGAGGGATTTGCCCCAGCGCGGCACCGTTTCTATCGATAAACACCGCTTGCAGCTTGAAGTTGAGGTAGGCCAGATAATTGTCCTCTTCCGCCATACGGTCGATTGCCTGGAAGGATTGGTTGACCATGCTGACCTGGATGATCAAATCACTCGGCCGGGTGGCTTGGACGGCTTCTCCGGTTCCTGAATAGGCCGTGACGGCCTGAAAAGTTTCCTGCCCCAGGGTGAGAAAGCTTTGGACAATACTCTCTCCCGTTTGCAGCGTATACGGAAGGTCGCACGCCTGAATTTCGAGCGTGGCTTCCGTGACGCTCGGATCAAAGGCATACGCCACCGAGATGGGAATGGTCGGCTCTTTTGGTTTTTCTTCTTCAAATCCCAGGCTGGGCAGGCTGATGTCCGGGAAGCCCAAGTCCGGAAGACTGATATCAGGCATACTCACTTCCGGGATGTATTGGCAGCCTGAAAACAGGAGGATGGAAACGAAAACGAGGAGCCTCGGCAGGGTACACGTTCTCAGATACATGGCCTGTAACCTACCCGATGCCTTCGATGGAATGCAACCTCCTCGGCGCGCTTTGCTCGCGTCAATCCTCTGTCATCCTTGTATGTGTTCAGTCATTCGTTGACAGAATGAAGGGTGACTCCAAGAGGGGGAACTCGGAAAGAAGGGCCAGCTTGTTCCTGAGGACTGCCTGCGCCTCTTCTTCTCGTGGCTTCGTCTCTGGCGACGCGGTCGGTCGGCGGCGGGGTGTCGTCAGCGATGAACCCCCCTGGCCCCCCTTATCAGGGGGGCTCTAAGCCGTCCCCCTGATAAGGGGGATTGAGGGGGTTGTCTGACAAAGGAGGGGAAAGACGGGGCGAGAATTGTCAACGAATGACTGAACACATACAATCCTCGACGCTTGTCCCCGACTTGATCGGGGATCCAGGCAATCTACGGGGATCCAAGGTTTTTGCTTTTTCTTCGCTTTGCGAGGAGAAAGGCGCTGGATCCTCGCGTTCGCAAGGATGACAGCATAAGCAATGACGACCCTGGATTCCTGCTTTCGCAGGAATGACAGTTCGGGGTGCATTGACCCATTTCGTGATTCGGGGTGGCGTTGGCTACTATCGTACCAATATAATAGGAGAAAGGGTTTGATCTGTTTTGGACTGGAGAATCCATTGACCCTGCGTCGAACAATTCTTCCTGACGAGCCCGCCGACCGGAGGCCGCTTCTCTCCATGATTTTGGGGATCAGTCTGCTGAGCGGCCTTTTCGGAGGCTGCGGCGGATGGCCGCAGGCCCGTCTCGATGCGTACCTCGGGCAGCAGCCGACACACGATCTCTCACGGTTTGCGGGCTTGACGGGCGCGGTACAAGCCGGGCTTGTGGTTTTCAACGATACGACCGCTCCGGATTCCGCCCCAAAACTTTCAGACGCCTCTTTCGATGCATTGACCGAACACGTGCGACAGCAATTGATGCATGCCGTTCCCCTCGAGATGGTGCGCGTTGTTCATTCGTCGAATCCGGCAACCTCGTTCCCGAATTTTGCTACGGTGCTGCAATGGGGACAAGACCAGCATGTCGATTTCCTCGTCATGGCCGTTCTATCGAGTTCCGAAATCGAGGTGCCGGAACGACTCCCCTGGCGAGGATCGACCTTGGGGGCGATCGGGCGCGGATTGCTGTTAGGGTATCGCGCGGAAAACCTGGCGCTTGCCGAATTGGCGTTGGTCGACGTGCGCTCCGGGCAGGTATTGGCCAGGGTCGAGGGGAATGCCTGGGCTTCCCTGGAACGGCTTGACGTGCCCCTCGAGTCCAACGTCTACCCGGTGGTTCGACGGAACCAGGAGGATCCGCCTATTTACCCTGAAACGGAAGAAGATGCTCACGACGTCATGCGAGCGGTCGCCGGCAATGATGCCGTGAATCAGGCCGTGATGCATTTGAAAGAGGCCTGGGGCCGATCCTGAACAGGACCGTGCATGATACGACATAAGGTTTTCGAGAGAGCCGGTAGATCCAAGCATGAAATCTTTATGCAAGAAATCCCTGAAACTCTTTGACAGTCAATCCTGCTTTTCGGATTAAGCTGCGAAGTAGACCGGGTCCTAACTCTCGATGTAAAGGTACCGTTAAGACAACAGCCATGCCTTCTTTGATAAGTGTGATGTGACTTCCCTGTTGGCGATCCTGAATCCACCCAGCCTTTTTGAGAATTCGGATTGCATCCTCGCCGGAGCAGACCGGGAGTTTGGTCACGCCACTCCTACTTCAACTTCCCTGACTTCGACATGATCGGGCAGCCCTTGGGCCCGGCGGGTTTCGATACTGGCAAGAATGGCTTCTCGAATATTGGCTAACGCTTCTTCGCGGGTTTGTCCCTGAGAGACGCAACCGGGAAGGGCTGGACAATCGACGACATAATACCCAGCTTCGTCCTGTTCGATAGTGACGAGAAATCGCATGGTCTTCTCCTTTGCAGCAGGACTTATAGCATAACCCCAACGTAGGCAAGGCGACAAGCCGGTGAATGGGCCTACGATAGGATGATGAAAAAGGTATGGCGCGTGCCGTAACCCAGGTTTCGGCCCGCCAATTACAGAGAGACGATTGTGTCTAGCGATAATTGACGAACTGCAGGTCGATGCCGAAGTCTTCTTGTTTCAGAAAACTGATGACGGCCTGCAGTTCGTCTTTGTTTTTGCTCTGCACGCGCACCTGGTCTCCTTGAATCTGCGCCTGCGCCTTGAACTTTTTCTCCTTCAGACTCTTTGCAATGGCCTTGGCTTTGTCTTCGACGATCCCGCTTTGGACCGTGACGTGTTGCCGGACGGTCCCCCCCAGGGCTTGTTCCACCTTGCCGTAGTTAAGGGCTTTCAACGACACGCTTCGTTTCACGCATTTTCCCTTGAGGATGTCGATGACCGCCTTGAGTTTATAGTCGTCGTCCGCCACGATCTCCAGGACGTGGTCTTTTTCCTTGAGCGTGACCCCGGACTGTGATCCTTTGAAATCGAATCGTTGCCCGATTTCTTTCATGGTTTGATCAACCGCGTTTTTGACTTCCTGCATTTCAACCGTGGATGTCACGTCAAACGAGAACGTATCCGCCATGAAGCCGTCTCCTTTTTATAAAGGCTTGCTGAGAAAATTCCGGTCGAACAATTGCTGTCTTGTCATCCCTGCCTGTGTTCAGTAATTTGTTGACAATTCCCGCCCCGCCTTTCCCCTCCTTTGCTTGTCCTGAGCGTAGCCGAAGGATCGGGAGGGGTGAGGGGAGGTAGAGGCTATGACGGCGAACCTCCGTGCTCCATGGACGGGTGGCTCTACCCCACCCCCGCTTTCGCGGGGGCATGCCTAGCTCACCCTCCCCTTACAAAGGGGAGGAAAACGACGGCCCTTCTTTCTTGGTTCCCCTCTTGTGGTCAGCCCTTCATTCTGTCAACGAATTAGTGAACATTTACAATCCCTGCCTGTCCCTAGCAACATTTTCCTTCCGGGATGCGAATGCCTTCGCCGTCGATGATTTCCGTGTTGGTATACGGTTGTTTCAGAACCAGGTATTGGTACCATTTCATCGCGCTTTCGGTCAGGACGATGAGTGCCAGGACGGCGACCAGCCCGACCAGCGCCGCATTCAGCGCCATCGTGATGCGCGCCACCGGGTCCGCGGCGGTTCGCGCCCGATCCAGAAACATCCACCACAGGTCATGGCAGCCCGTCAAGGTGATGACGCCCACGAATACCATCGGCACGGCCGTCACCCACAGGTAGCGGGCCTTGCCCATTTTGATGAACAGGGTTGTGCCGATACATAACGCCAGGGTCCCCAATAACTGGTTGGCGGCTCCGAACATGGGCCAGACCGTGGAGATCGTTCCCGTGGCGATTAACCATCCCCACGCCCCGACCACGAGTGCGCTCGAAAAGATGACGCCGGGCCACCAATTGATTTGGCGAAGCGGAGCATAGACGTGCCCGCCCATTTCCTGAACGAGGTAGCGCGCCACACGAGTGCCCGCGTCGATGGTCGTCAGGATAAACAGTGCTTCGAACAGGAGCGCGAATTGATACCAATAGGCCATGAGCCCGGCCATCCCCGGCAGGGCGGAAAAAATCCAGGCCATCCCGACGGCCAACGATACCGCGCCTCCCGGCCGGCCCGAGACGTCCACTTCGACCAGTTCTGAGAGGGTGTGAATATTTTCAACGGGGAACCCCATGGCCGCAAGCGTATCGGCCGAGAGATGCGTGTTGATCGCAAAATAATCGCCCGGGACAAGCAGGGCCGCCGAGATCAGCGCGACCACCCCGACAAAGCTTTCCAACAACATGGCTCCATAGCCCACCATGGCCTGAGATTCGCGGGCAATCATTTTCGGCGTGGTGCCCGACGACACGAGGGAATGGAATCCCGAGATGGCGCCGCACGCGATGGTGATGAACAAGAATGGGAAGAGGGGGCCGGGGATAATCGGGCCTCCCCCGGCAATGAATCCGGTGACCGCGGGCATGTGCAGGTCAGGGGCCAAAATGATCACGCCGATCGCCAGCAACCCGATGACTCCGAGTTTCATGAATGTCGAGAGATAGTCTCTCGGAACCAACAGCATCCACATTGGCAGTACCGAGGCCAGAAATCCGTATCCGGCCAACAGCCAGACCAGCGTGGTCCGGTCGTGCGTGAACCATATCGCCAGGTCCGATTGCGCCACCATTTTGCCCAGGATAACGGACAGGAAAAGCAGCATGATGCCCATGAGGGACATTTCTCCAACGCGCCCGGGTCGAACGCGGTGATGATACCATCCCATGAGCAAGGCGATGGGGATGGTCATGGCAATCGTAAACGTGCCCCAAGGGTTTGCCACGAGCGCGTTGACCACGGCCAGCCCCAGACCGGCCAGGGCCACAATCACGATAAACAACACGGCCACGGCCGTGGCTGCGCCGGTGATCCATCCGATCTCCGCATGTGCGATTTCCGGGAGGGAGCGGCCATTGCGACGCAGGGACCCCACCAGGATGACGAAATCCTGGACCGCGCCGGCCATCACGGCCCCGAGCACAATCCAGAGAAACCCCGGTAAAAACCCGAACTGTGCCGCCAGGACCGGACCTAATAACGGCCCGGCGCCGGCAATGGCGGCGAAATGGTGTCCGAAGAGCACGTATTTGTTCGCGGGATAATAGTTGGTGCCGTCTTCCAGTCGAAAGGCCGGGGTCCGGCGCTTATCATCGAGTTGCATGACGCGCCGGCCTAAAAATCCTCCATAAAACCGATAGGCCAGCACGTAAAAACAGCCGGCTGCCGTCACCAACCAGAGCCCGTTGACTTTTTCCTCAGGGTTCAACAGGCCGGTGACAAAGCCGAAGGACACGGCGCACAGGAGGGAGACGAGAATCCACGCGGTCGTCTTCACGGTCTTCATGGTTCTTCAGAAAATCGTGCGGGCGGTTCGTGTGCCGGGTGTCGCGATCTTCGCCCTTTTTGTCTCATCGGGACGGCCGTGAGCCCGCCGATCATGCCGGCTGCGAGAACGGGGGCTTGCCGAACTTTCGTCGAATGGCGTTCATGGCCTGGAATATCATGGGTTTTGTGAGCAGTCGATGCTCGATTGTTCGTTTGCCGGGAAAATCGAGTAAGGATACTCCAATGACCATGGTGAGTAAACCTTGGCCCGGGAGGACGAGCATGGCAATCCCTGCCAGGAGAAACATGAGGCCGACCGTGTTTTTAATGACCAGGCCGATGTAGCGCAGGACCGGATGGTATTCCGCCATCCACACGTGTTCTTCATCGTGCAAAAAGTAATCCACGGGCAGGCGGATGATGATGACGGGAATGAGCAGGATGGTCCCGAAGAACATCACGACCGAGACAATGGTGATGGCAATCAGGGCCTCTTGAGGGAGCAGGCCGGTAAGTTCTTCGTAGAAAGTCTGAATGGCGTTCATCGCGTGCGCTCTCTGCGTCGCAAGGGGACATAGCACGTTCGAAGCAATTCGACAAGCGTGGAACAACGTTCGGAAGTCGACCCGGCAACTCGCGATTCATCCTCGGGAACCCGTTGAATGGTCGTGGTCGAACGGGATAGGATTGTATGTGTTCAGTCTCATTCGTTGACGATTTCTGCCTTTTCTTTCCCCTCCTTTGCTTGTCCTGCCTGTCCTGAGCTTGTCGAAGGAAGCGTAGCCGAAGGATCGGGAGGGGTGAGGGGAGGTAGAGGCATTCGGAGGCCCAGGCGATGCCCGATTACTGGTTGCTCAAATCAGAACCTTCGACGTTTTCCATTGAGGATTTGGCGCGTTCCCCCAAACGGACGACGTGCTGGGAAGGCGTGAGAAATTATCAGGCGCGTAACTTTCTGCGAGCCATGGCCGTCGGAGATTTGGCCTTTTTTTATCATAGCAATGCCGATCCTCCGGCGATCGTGGGCATTGTCGAGGTCGTCAAAGCCGCGTATCCCGATCATTTTGCCTGGCGGCCCGGCAGCCACTATTTCGACGAAAAAAGTTCAAAACAGAATCCGCGATGGGTGATGATCGACGTTCGGTTGAACGAGGTGTTGCGAACGCCGCTTTCTTTGGAAAGCCTCAGAAGGGTGAGCGGTCTCGAAAAGATGGAACTGCTCCGAAGGGGCTCTCGTCTCTCGGTTCAACCGGTCCGCGAAAGCGAATGGAAAATTATCTTGCAGTTGTCGCAGGCAAAAACCGGTTCGTAAGGAGGGTGGGGGGAGGAAAAGGCGGACATTCTGCCTTCTGTTCCCCTCCTTTGTTGTTGTGTCCCGTGAGATTCTGTAACAAGTGCAAAGGGGCCTGATAGTTGAGGCACCTTAACCGGGTGCGATTGTAATTGTCCACCACCCGGGTGATAAAGGCGTTCCGCTCGGCGTGACTCCGAAACCGATTGCTGCAATGGGCCCGGAGCGGGGGCTGGCTCTGTAACGCGTCACTCAGCCGCCGGTTAAAGCGTTCCACCATGCCATTGGTCTGCGGATGATAGGGCCGGATCAGGCGATGAGTGATCCCATGCGCCCGGCACACGTGAGCCAGGCGATGCGTGCCGCTCGGCTGGCCCGCCGGTTTGCCTTGCTTGTGCACGGCAAACCGATCGGTAAACGCGCCATCATTATCGGTCAAGATGGTGTGCACTTTGTGCGGAAACGCGGCCAGGAATTCTTCGACGGCCTGCGTCACCGTGGCGGCCGTCCGCCGGGCCAGCACCTTGACCCAGACATAGCGGGTGGCGCGGTCAATGGCCACGAACACATAACTGGGTTGCTTCTGTCATTTGCTTAACACTTTCAGATCCAGATGAATGTAGCCGCAGGGGGTGGCCGCGAACCGCCCCACCGGCGGCGCGTCGGGGGAGGCGGGGGGCAACCGTGCGACGCCCAGCCGCACCAAGCAGCGATGGATCGCGCTCCGACTTAAGGGGGTCGCACTACAGCGGTTCAGGACCTCCGTGACATCGTCGAGGGACAACCGCAATTGGGTGCGCAATTCGGCGATAAGGGCTTCCTGCTCGGGGGAGGTACTGGCATGGAGCTGGTGGCGGACATGGGAGCCATCGTGGACCCGGCCGGCGCGCTTCCATTTATAGATGGTGGTCACAGCGACCCCGAGTTCCCGGGCCAAGGTCGCGGCGCTTTTGGGGGCGGTCTGGATGTAGCGGCGGGTGGCGGGAGTCGTGCGAGCTAACTTATGCAGTTTGTTATGCAGTTTGATGTCCATGGGTCCTCCTCTGGTGGACATAGTCGATGCCACGCATGATAGCAGAAGAGTCTAGGGAATCACACGGGACAGTACACTTTGTAAGGAGGGGTAGGGGAGGTAGAGACTAAAGAAATGCTGTGAGCAGATTGGGCAGCGAAAGCCTCGTCGGGGAGGCGTCATTCTTCTCCTTATTGCCTGGGGAAGACCTGTTTAAAAGGATGGATTTCGACTCGTTCAAATACTCCATGGGTGACGTAGGGATCACCGTTGGCAATGCTTTCGGCCTTCTCCATGGTGTCCGCCTCGATGAGGACCAGACTTCCGGCTTTATCCGTAAAGGGTCCGGCACAGACCAATCGGCCCTGCTTCTGTAAGCGTTCAAGATATTCCAGGTGGGCGGGTCTATGGTGCGGGCGTTTGCTCTGCCCTTCGGGTCCATCCCATCCAATGATCACGTACGTCATGGACTCGGCCTTCCCGTTATGGATTGTGGAAGGGGACAACCGGCTCAGGGCTGTTGCTGTTCACGTCGTGCTTTTGGGCAGGGCTTGCCGCCCTGTGTATCCGTCATCGATTTCATGCCACCATTCGATGGTTTCTTCACCGAGCCTCCAGCAGAGATACACCACTCGTCCTTCCAGGAGATATGGGAAGTCGCATAAGCCCATTTCCAGATCTTTGACAACCACTCCCATTTCATGGATGCCGTTGAGGTTTTCATAAATCGCTTCGAGTGCTTTGATGTAGCGAGGGCCCTCACAACTTCCGCCTCCGTACTGAGCGTTGGCGCTCGCTTTTTTGATTTCTTCTTTTGTTTGCTGCAGGATCGTTTTGCCGGCTTTGGTTCTGGTCAGGTGCGTCGCCAGTTTGGGGATCAGTTCCGTCGCCTCGGAAAAGGAGAAAATCCGTCCATGGGAGAAAGGCTCTTCGGGCTTGGCCATTTTCGTGCGGGTGGGTTGAGTTTTACGTTGAGAAGTCTTTCCTGCTTCCGTTTCATTTATCACAACGACCGTGGCATCGCAAACAAACAATGGGTGAAAGAAACTATTGACAATGAGGAGATTCATGTTATACAAAATGAATATACCTTCCAGATTGAAGAGACAGTTACTTCTTCCTACATGAGTTTCCAAGTTCCAAAATTGTAAATTCGGTTTTCACGTAATCCAAAACGCCAACACTCTTCTGTCCAAAAACATGATGAATAGGTTTCCTTCATCAGATGCATTTGTGGAATTGTCTGAATAACTGTTCTAGCACAAAAGCAGGACAGGCCGTTCACCATTTGTGAATAGTTTGCAACCCGTCGATATCCTGCAAGACACGTTTCGGCTTGTCGTAACGGCCCGATGCCGGCGAGGGGAAAAGTTTTAACCACCCACTTCCATTCCTGCCTCATCCGTACCCCGGCTTGGGCGTTGCCAGCCGTCGGCCCGACGCGATGAAGGAGCAAAAAGTGAAGACAATGGGAGGTGCTTGTATGTTGCGTCAGGCTACATTTGCTGAAAGGCTGGTAATGGGTTCAAGTCCTTTCGGCTCCATGCTCACCCACCTTAGGAGAAGGTTATGCATCTTGCGGAATTAAAACAAAAATCCATCGGCGACCTTGCGGATGTGGCCCGTTCATTAAAAATCGAAGGGTGCGCGAACCTGAGAAAACAAGAACTGATCTTTGCCATCTTGCAAGGGCAGGCGGAGAAGAACGGAGTCATTTTCGGAGAAGGGGTACTGGAAACCCTTTCCGATGGCTTTGGGTTTTTGCGTGCGCCGGATTCGAACTATTTTCCGGGTCCCGATGATATTTATATTTCGCCTTCTCAAATCCGTCGCTTTGGCCTGCGAACGGGCGACATCATCTCCGGTCAGGTTCGTCCGCCCAAAGGCGGGGAGCGGTATTTTGCCTTATTGAAGGTTGAAACAATCAATTATGACGAACCGGAAATGCAGCGGGACAAAATTCTGTTCGACAACCTGACTCCACTCTATCCCGAGGAACGTATTTCCCTGGAGTTTGATCAGAAGGAATACTGCACGCGGGTGATGGAACTGACCACGCCCATCGGGAAGGGACAACGCGGGCTTATCGTGGCTGCTCCGCGAACGGGAAAAACCATGCTGCTTCAGGCCATTGCCCGTTCTATCTTGCACAATCACCCGGAGATCCTGCTCATCGTCTTACTCATTGACGAACGCCCGGAAGAAGTCACGGATTGGCAGCGCCAGGTCAAGAGCGCCGAGGTCATCAGCTCCACGTTCGACGAACCGGCCCAACGCCATGCGCAAGTGGCCGAGATCGTGATGGAAAAAGCGAAGCGATTGGTTGAGCATAACCGCGACGTGGTGATCCTGCTGGACAGTGTGACCCGGTTGGCTCGAGCCTACAATACGATTGCACCTCCGAGCGGAAAGGTGTTGTCCGGAGGACTGGATTCCAACGCGCTGCAACGGCCCAAACGGTTTTTTGGGTCGGCTCGAAACATCGAGGACGGCGGGAGCCTCACGATTCTGGCCACGGCGCTGGTGGATACGGGAAGCCGCATGGACGACGTGATTTTTGAAGAATTCAAAGGCACGGGGAACATGGAAGTCCATTTGGATCGTCGATTGGCGGACAAGCGCATCTTCCCGGCCATTGATATCAGTCAATCGGGGACCCGGAAAGAAGAGTTGCTGGTCGATCGTGACCGGTTGAACAAAATGTGGGTGTTACGCAAGGTATTGAGTCCACTGGGGACGATGGAGGCCATGGAGTTTCTCATAGACAAAATCGCCGGGACCAAGGATAATCAGGACTTTCTCCAGTCCATGAATCGATAACCTTCCCGCCCTTTGCCAACGCCCGGTCTTTCATGGTACATATAGGGTTTGAAACAGTCGTTAGGAGGAATCGGCATCATGAAAGCAGGCATTCATCCTGAATATTCCGAGGCGACGGTCAGTTGCGCGTGCGGCATGAAGTTCCAAACCCGTTCTACCGTGGGCGATCTCAAGTTGGACATTTGTTCCGCCTGTCATCCCTTCTTTACCGGCACGCAGAAAATCGTTGACACTGAAGGACGTGTGGAACGATTTAAGAAAAAGTACGCCAAAAAGTCCAAAGTCTAGCCTACCCGCTCGACGCGATCTCGCGCTCCTCGATTTTCTCGCATACGTTTTCCCAAGAGAATTGGATGTGTTCATTCATTCGTTGACAATTCTCGCTCCCCGATTACAACCGGCGGGGACAGGCTCTTCTTTCCCCTCCTTTGCTTGTCCTGAGCGTAGCCGAAGGATCGAGAGGGGCGAAGGGGAGGGAACGGGAACAGAAGGCCCGCGCAGGGCTCATCATCCTCTCTGGCATTTTATCAACAAATGAGCGAACTCTTACAAAAATGACGTTCTATGTCCGGTGACAAGAGAGAAAACCAGTTTGAGGGATGGCTTGCCCAATGGGAAGCCGTGGCGAACCGCTACGACGAGTTGATCCATCGCCTGGCTGATCCGACGGTCCTGAGCCAGCCGCCGGTGGTGATTGCCTACAACAAAGAGCGGGCTGACATTGAAGAAGTCAGCCAGATGTTTTCAGAGTATCGACGCCTGCTCCGGGAAATCGACAATACCTCGCGGATGCTCGATGACCCGCAATTGGATACGGAACTCAGGGCATTGGCCGCCGATGAATTGGGGACGTTACAAGAGAATCGTGCGCGGGTTGAAGAACGTGCGCTGCAACTCTTGCACCCCCGAAACGCCGAAGACGATAAAAATTCATTCGTCGAAATACGAGCCGGGACCGGCGGCGAAGAGGCAGGGTTGTTCGCCGGTGAATTGTTGCGCATGTATATGCGATACGCGGAACACCATGGCTTGCGGGTGCAGATGATTGATTCCAACGCGACGGGCATCGGCGGGATCAAGGAAGCCACTATTCTGGTTGAGGGCAAAGGGGCGTACGGCGGTTTTCGGTACGAGAGCGGGGTGCACCGTGTTCAGAGAGTCCCGAGCACGGAGGCGAGCGGGCGCATTCACACGTCCACGGCGACCGTGGCGGTGATGCCTGAAGTCGAAGACGTCGAGGTGCATCTCGATCCGAGAGACCTTCGCATCGACACGTTCTGTTCTTCGGGCGCGGGAGGACAGAGCGTGAATACCACCTACTCGGCCGTGCGTATTATCCATATTCCCACCGGCGTGGTCGTTACGTGTCAGGATGAACGGTCGCAACTCAAGAACCGGGAAAAAGCCATGCGGACCCTGCGAACCCGTATCGGCGACGCCGAACGTGAAAAACAGGAAGCCTCGATTGCCGAGCATCGTCGTTCTCAAGTCGGGACGGGTGAGCGAAGTGAAAAGATTCGCACCTACAATTACCCACAGAATCGTGTCACGGATCACCGGATAGGGCTGAGTTTATATAAGTTGGAGTCGATCCTTGACGGGAACCTTGAGGAATTGGTGAAAGCGTTGAACGATGCCCGTGAGCCGGAGCGTAGTGGGGCTGACCTCGCGTCCAACAACTGATCATGAAGACTGATACGATGGCTCTGCACGGTTCCTTTCGACACCCGGCCACTCTTCTGTCCGCCTATCGACGAGGCATGGCAATCCTGGAGGCCGCCGAGGTGGCCAATTCAAACAATGAGGCGTTCTGGCTGCTGGAAGCCGGTTTGGGGGTTTCGCGTCTCAGGGTGTATTCCGACCCTCACGGCAGGATCGGGCCGGAAGATTGGGCACGAACCGAGTCGCTGTTTCGCCGCCGGGCGTTACGGGAACCCCTGCAATATATTGTGGGCACCCAAGCCTTTCGAGGCAGGGACTTTCTCGTGAACCCGAATGTGTTGATCCCAAGGCCTGAAACCGAGTTGCTCATCGAGGAAGTCCTGGCTTCACGCTTCTCAACTGATCGCTGTCACATGGTGGACATGGGAACGGGTTCGGGATGCCTGGCCGTCTCTTTGGCCTTGGACTGTCCGGGAGCGACCGTCTCTGCCACGGATTGCAGTGCCCCGGCTCTTCGTATGGCCAGGGAAAACGCACAACGTCATGGCGTGCTTCGGAGGATACGGTTTTTCCGGGGCGAGTGTCTCGAACCGCTGTCCGGTCGCGCGTTCGCAGGAAAGATTTCGGTCATTGTCTCGAATCCACCCTATATTCCGGCGGATCAATGTGATCTCCTTCCACCGGAAGTCCGGGCGTTTGAGCCGCTTCCTGCACTCGATGGCGGCCTGAACGGCTTGGAGTTGTATGATCGCCTTCTTGCGGAGAGTCCGTCATTGTTGCACCCGGGCGGGATCCTGATCATGGAAATGGGAATGAACCAATCCGAAGACATTTGTCGAAAAGTAAGCGACAAGAAAGAGTTCGTCGTCAAAACGATCCGGCGCGATCAGGCGGGTATCGATCGCGTGATCTGTCTGGAGCGAACGTCGTAGGTATGGACAGTTTGGTCATGATGGGAGGGCAACGCCTCGAGGGGCGCGTCAGGGCGGGCGGTGCCAAGAATGCGGCGCTCCCCATTTTGGCAGCGACCCTGTTAGGGGGAGGAGCATGCACGATTTCCAACCTGCCGCAGGTGAGAGACGTCGCCACCATGATGACGCTGCTCAGCTTACTCGGCGTTTCCGTCAAGCAGGAGGAGGGCCGGGTGGTGGTCGACGCGACCCACGTCCTATCTCTTGAGGCTCCGTATGATCTGGTCAAAACCATGAGGGCCTCCATCTTGGTGTTGGGTCCGTTGTTGGCCCGATTCGGGGAAGCCGTCGTTTCCCTTCCGGGGGGATGCGCCATCGGCCCCAGGCCGGTGGACCTGCATTTGGATGGACTGCGAAAGCTGGGGGCCACGGTCTCCGTGGATTCCGGCTATATCCGGGCACGTGCCGCGAAGTTGGAAGGCCAACGCATCGATTTCGAGATTCCAACCGTCACCGGAACCGAAAATTTGTTGATGGCCGCCTGTCTCGCGAAAGGCACGACGGTGCTTAACAATGCCGCCATGGAGCCGGAAATTACCGACCTGGTCGATTTCCTGATCAAACGCGGGGCCAGAATTTCAGGGGCCGGATCCGGGTGTCTCGTCATCGAAGGGGTCCCGGCGTTGCATGGCGCAGAGCACGAGGTGATTCCCGATCGGATTGAAGCCGGAACGTATTTGATCGCAGGTGCGATGACGGGAGGGCGGGTCCAAGTGGACCAGTGTGTGCCCGAACATCTGGAAGTCGTGATTTCCAAACTCAGGCAATGCGGCGCGGAATTGTCGGAGGGGGCACGGTCGATCACCATCGAGGCCGGATCCCGGTTGCAGGCCCAAGACGTGCAAACGTTTCCTTACCCGGGATTTCCCACGGATTTGCAGGCGCAAATGATGGCCTTGACGTGTCTGGCGGAAGGAACCGGCGTGATTACCGAATCGGTGTTTGCAGGGAGGTTTCTGCACGTTCCGGAATTGCAACGGATGGGTGCGGCGATTACGGTTGATGGACACCGTGCCGTTGTGAAAGGATTAGGCCGGTTGACGGGCGCGCCGGTCATGGCGTCGGATCTGCGTGCCAGTGCAGCGCTCCTGTTGGCCGGGTTGGCTGCCGAGGGTGAAACGCGGATTTCCAGGATTTATCACTTGGAACGGGGATACGAGCGCATCGAAGATAAACTGCAAGGCTTGGGTGCTTCGGTTCGTCGAGAGGGTTCGGGTTATGAGTGACATGGTGACCGTCGCGCTATCGAAGGGGAAACTCCTGGATCCGACGCTGGCCTTGTTTCAGAAAGCGGGCTATCTTGGTCCGGAATTGTCGTCCGGCGATCGCAAACTGGCTTTCGAGGTGCCGCAGTCCGGGCTGTCTTTTTTGGTCGTCCGTCCCACGGACGTTCCCACGTACGTTGAATATGGAGCGGCCGACGTGGGCGTGGCCGGGAAAGATTTGTTATTGGAGCAACAATTGGACGTCTATGAACCCTTGGATCTGCGGATCGGGTGGTGCCGGATCTCCGTGGCGGCTTTGGTGGGGCTTGATGGTCGCACGCGTTTATCGTCAAAACTCCGGGTCGCCACAAAATATCCCAACATCACGGAATTGCATTTTAACCGGCAGGGGATTCCGGTCGAGATCATCAAGTTGTATGGGTCGATCGAGTTGGCTCCGGTGGTGGGCTTGGCGGATCGCATCGTGGATCTGGTCTCGAGCGGGGAGACGCTGAAAGCCAACAACCTGCAGGAAATGGAAACGATCGCTGAATCGACGGCCCGCTTGATCGTGAATCGTGCCAGCTTGAAAATGAAGCATCAGGCGATTACCACCATGATAAACAAGCTGCGCAAGAGTCGTCCCAAGACGGCCTGCGCCTGACGGCGTGATGAACGTTATTTCTTCAAAAGATAAAACCTATCCCGAGGCGTTGGCTGAAGTCTGCAATCGTGCCGCCTGCCAGCACGCCAAGATCGAAAGTCTCGTGAAACGTATTCTGAAAAACGTCGAACGAAACGGCGATGCCGCGGTCTCGCGATACGTCAAAAAATTTGATGGTCTTGCCTTGTCACCGAAAAAGTTTCGGGTGTCCTCGAAAGAAATTCAGCAGGCGTATGCCGGCGTTCAACGAGCGGATCTGCAAGCCTTGCAATTTGCCGCGCGACGCATTCGTGCGTTTCATCGCAAACAACGGGTGTCGACGTGGTTGAGTGAGGAAAAGGGTGTGAAGCTTGGGCAGCTCATCACTCCGTTGGACGTCGTGGGTTTGTACGTGCCCGGCGGGAAAGCGTTGTATCCCTCTACGGTGTTGATGAACGCGATCCCCGCCAAAGTCGCCGGGGTGCCGCGGATCATCATGTGTAGCCCCACCACGTCCGGGTCCATCGATCCCCATTTATTGGTGGCGGCGGATCTCGCCGGCGTCGATGAAGTGTATCGGGTCGGAGGCGTGCAGGCGATCGGGGCGTTGGCCTATGGCACCAAGCAGATTCCCCGGGCGGATAAAATCGTGGGGCCGGGTAACATGTACGTGGCCGCGGCCAAACGAGCGGTGTACGGGACCGTCGATATTGATATGATTGCCGGACCGAGTGAACTGTTGGTGATTGCGGAGGAACCCTCCGATCCCGCCCATTGCGCAGCCGACCTGTTGTGTGAAGCCGAACACGATGAAGAAGCACGCGTCTATCTGGTGACGACCTCGACGTCGTTTGCCAAGAAGGTTGCGCGGGAAATTCGCCTTCAATTACCCAAACTGACGCGTCGACATATTGCCACGTATTCCGTCGGCCGTTATGGTAAAATTTTCGTCGTCTCGAATCTGGACGAAGCCTTTGACGTGGCCAATGCCATTGCTCCTGAACATTTGGAGGTCCTGTTGCCCCGGCCCTTCGACTACGTGAAAAAAATTCGGCATGCCGGTGCGGTGTTCATGGGGAGCTATACCCCGCCGGCCGTGGCGGATTACGTTGCCGGTCCTAATCACGTGCTGCCGACCGGGGGCTCCGCACGGTTTTTTTCAGCCTTGTCGCTCGATGATTACGTGAAACGAACGAATATTGTGGCGTATAACAAGGCACAACTGAAAGTCGTCACCCCCTACGTCATGCGGTTGGCCGCCATGGAAGGGTTGCAAGCCCATGCTCGTTCCATAGAAAGTCGGGGGGCATGAATATTTCCAAGAAACTGCGATGGGCGGCGGTAGACCGGTCCACCTCCGAGACCGCCATTCGCGTGGAATTGGGACTGGATGGGACGGGGCAACGCCAGATCGCCACGCCCGTTCCGTTCGTGGACCACATGTTGGATGCCTTCGCGCGACACGGGTTGTTTGATCTCGTGCTTGAAGCCAAGGGCGATACCCATATTGATGATCACCATACGGTTGAGGATATTGGCATGGTGTTGGGGAGCGCCTTGAAGGAAGCGCTCGGAGACAAAGCCGGGATCCGCCGGTTTGGGTGGGCCGCCGTCCCTCTTGATGAAACGTTGGCGGAAGTCGTGGTCGATCTGAGCGGACGGCCGTTTCTGGTCTATAACGTGACGCTGGCCCACCGGGAAGTGAAAGGGTTTGATCTCGGCCTGTTTGAAGATTTTTTTCAGGCCCTGGCGAATCAAGGCGGGTTGAACCTTCACGTCAACGTTCGGTACGGCCGCAATCCCCACCATATGCTTGAAGCCGTATTCAAGGCATTTGCGAAAGCCATGGATCAGGCGACTCGCCAGGATGACCGGGTGGTTGGAGTCCCTTCGACGAAAGGGGTCCTCGCCTAGCGATTCGCACGGGAGACGAACCGGAACGCAGGGGATAAAGCAAGTCATGATCGCCATTATCGATTATGAGAGAGGGAATTTGCGAAGCGTCCAAAAGGGATTTGAAACCGTCGGGCATCCCGCGGTCGTCACGAGAGATCCTGCGGTCATTGATCGAGCGACGCACGTGGTCCTTCCCGGCGTGGGGGCCTTTGGCGATTGCGTGAACAATCTCCAACGTTTTGGCCTGATTGAGCCGTTGCGCCGGACGATTGCTCAAGGCAAGCCGTTTTTGGGTATTTGCGTGGGGTTCCAGGTCCTTTTTTCGGAAAGCGAGGAGTTTGGCGTACACCGGGGTTTGAATATTTTTAAAGGAAAAGTCAAACGGTTTCCTGCGGGATCGGCCCAGGCGTCGCCCTTGAAGATTCCGCATATGGGGTGGAACACGATTCAGGTCAAACAGCCGATGCCGTTATTGGAAGGAATCGGTTCTGAGGCCCACGTGTATTTTGTCCATTCGTATTACGTGGAACCTGAAGATGCGGACGTGATCTGTACCGAAACACGGTATGGCGTGCCGTTTGTGTCGAGTGTGACCAAGGGAAAGGTTTTTGCCTGTCAATTTCATCCGGAAAAAAGTCAAGAGGTCGGGCTTCAATTGCTCAAGAATTTCGGGGCATGGAATTGAACGTCTTCATTGCCACCGGCGCGCGCCGGCGACACATGCGTTGGCTGTCGGCGACGCTTCTCCTGCTTTGGGGGTGTGGGGCATGTGCCCCGGACACGGTCACCATTAAATCGCATCCTCAGTTTGCTTCCCAAGCCATCGCCAAAGTGGCGATTGCGCCGTTTCGCGCCATCAAAAGGGAGCGGGGAACCTCGCTCGCGTTCAGAACGTCGCCTCCGGCAGACCTTGAACATTCCCAGATTCCTCAATCGTTGGGGAGCGTCAGCGGTTCATCGGTTCCCGGCCGATCTCGCTTGATACAGGTTTCCGTACCGGACTCCGTTCCCGACATGATCCAGCATATGGCGTATTCCCAGTTAAGGCTCAAGCCCAGGATTCAGGTCATCCCGCCTGAAACCGTCGGACAGATCCTTGGCAGTCAGGAGGGATCTGCTCGTGTCCAGGATCGTCAGGAGACGGCTCGGCTCTTAGGCCAACGGCTGGCCGTGGATGCGGTCCTTGAGGGCGTGATTCGAGTGTATCGTGAACGGGAAGGCACAAAGTTCGCCGCCTTACCCGCTGCCGTTGGATTCGAATTCCGATTGCTCGACGCCCGGGACGGCAGGGTGTTGTGGGTGGGCGATTATTTCGAAGAGCAGAAACCGCTGACTCACGATTTCAAGGGATTTTTTGAACGAGGGGGAACGTTTGTGACGGCCGAAGAGTTGGCGCGAGCGGGGGTCGCTCGCGTGCTGCAAAGCTTACCCTTGGGTACGGACTAGAGCGCGTTTCCGTCTCTCCTCACTTCAAAGGGGATGCCTCCTTCGAGGCACACACTCACGACAAGCATGTCCCGGGCCATGACCCGGGGATGGTGTTCCGGTCATGATGGTCATTCCGGCAATTGATTTAAAAGATGGGCGGTGCGTGCGCCTGCGGCAAGGCGACATGGCGCAGGAGACGACCTATTCTCACGATCCCGCGGCCATGGCCCGGCAATGGGAAGCCTTGGGCGCCCAACGGTTGCATATCGTCGATCTCAATGGCGCGGTGAACGGGAAACCGCACAATATGGAGCACGTGCGTGCGATTGCCGCCGCCGTTTCCATCCCGATTCACGTGGGCGGAGGGATACGATCGTTGGCCGTCATGAAAGACTATTTTTCCCATGGCGTCAGTCGGGTGGTGTTGGGAACGGCCGCGTTGGAAAATAGGGCGTTTCTCGCCGACGCCTGTGCATGCTTTCCCGACAAGATTTTTGTCGGGGTCGACGTCAAACAGGGAAAAGTCGCGTTGCATGGCTGGACGAATCTTTCCGAGTCAACGGCTGAGCACGTGTTGGCTTCCTTGAAAGAGTATCCGCTTGCCGGGGTCATCTTTACGGAGATCAGTCGTGACGGGATGTTGGAGGGGCCGAACATGGCAGCTCTGCGGGACGCGGCACAGGCTTCTCCGGTTCCTTTGATCGCCTCGGGAGGAGTCACGCGTGTGGAGGATATCCGTGCGATTAAACGGTTGGGGCAAAAGATCATAGGCGTCATCGTCGGCAAGGCCTTATACGAAGGCACGTTGGATCTTCCCGCGGCGTTGGCCGAGGCTCGTGCGTGAAACGGATGAGAGGATGTTGACCAAACGCATCATTCCCTGTTTGGACGTGAAGGATGGCCGGGTGGTCAAGGGCGTCAGCTTTGTGAATCTTCGTGACGCCGGTGATCCGGTCGAGGTCGCAAAGATCTACGATCAAGCCGGTGCGGATGAACTGTGCTTTTTGGATATCACCGCTTCTCACGAAAATCGGGAAACCCTTTTGGATATCGTGTCCAGGACGGCGGAGCAGGTGTTTATGCCGCTTACGGTCGGCGGCGGGGTCCGGACCCTCGAAAATATTCGGCAACTGCTGAATGCGGGGGCGGATAAAGTCAGCATCAATACGGCCGCCGTCGAAAATCCGGAGTTCGTGACGGCCGCCGCCCATCGATTCGGCTCCCAATGTATTGTGGTGGCGATCGATGCGAAACAGGTTCCCTCCAAGGAAGCAGGCCGCGCGCGATGGGAAATTTTCACCCATGGCGGTCGCAATTCCACGGGGTTGGATGCCGTGGCATGGGCACGACACATGGAGCAGAAAGGGGCCGGTGAAATTCTGCTGACCTCGATGGATCAGGACGGCACCAAAGACGGCTATGACCTGCCTTTGACCAGGACCGTTTCGGAAGCCGTCTCCATTCCGGTCATCGCGTCCGGTGGGGCTGGAACCGTGGCTCATCTGTATGAGGCCCTGGGAGAGGGGAAGGCCGATGCCGTGCTCGCGGCCTCGATTTTTCATTATCAAACTTACACCATCAGTGAAGCGAAAACCTATCTCAAGGAACACGGGCTTCCCGTGCGTATTGTGAATGGCCATGGAATCTGACCGGAGCACGACCCCCAACGACCTCAAGGTTCAGTTCGATGAACACGGGCTGGTGCCTGCCATTGTCCAGGATTGGCGTGACGGCGCCATCCTGATGTTGGGATATATGAACCGGGAATCACTCGCTCAGACGTTCCAAACCGGTTACGTGCATTTCTGGAGCCGTTCGAGACGGAAGCTTTGGAAAAAAGGGGAGACCTCCGGCCATTATCTGCTCTGTAAACGAGTGTTTCTTGATTGTGACGGGGACGTCTTGTTGATCAAAGCCGAACCCACGGGGCCCACGTGTCATACGGAAGCCCGCACGTGTTTTTTCGCGGAAGTGACGTCTCAAGGTGTGACCACGACTCAGGTTGGTGAAGAAGCGAACGGAGGAATTTTCGAGCGACTGTATGAAATGGTCCTGGAACGGAAGTCTCATCCACAAGAGCATTCGTATGTTGCCTCCTTGATGACAGACGGGCCCGATCGCATTCTGAAAAAAGTCGTGGAGGAAGCCGGGGAAGTCGTGTTGGCCGTAAAGAAGGAGCACCGGGAAGAAATCATCCACGAGGTGGCGGATTTGCTCTTTCATTCCATCGTGGCCTTGGGACATTGTGAAATTCCCATGACGGCGATTCAGCAGGAACTTGGCAAACGATTCGGCCAATCGGGTATCAGGCATACGGGACCGGAGCCGTCCCGTTAAGAAACGGCAGGCCCTGCCGGTTGACTTGTCGGCCTATCCTTGTTATAGTGTAAAAAACAATTATATTCCAATAAGTTGTGACTATTTAGCTCTTCCAAAAGAGGGTACAGATAAAGGCTTCGGAGAAGAGCCTTGACAACGGCACGCGCTGGAATCCCTCCTTCTACCCTTCAACAAATCCGTGACTCCGTTGACATTGTGGACGTGGTGTCCCGCTATGTCACGTTGTCGAAAACGGGTCAAAACCTTCGAGGGCTTTGTCCTTTCCACCAGGAAAAGACGCCTTCTTTTACCGTGACCCCCACGCGACAGATGTTTTATTGTTTTGGGTGTGGAGTGGGGGGCGATATCTTCACGTTCCTGATGCGGAAGGAAGGGTTGGAATTCCTGGAAACGGTGAGCGACCTTGCCGAACGGGCGGGAATCCCTCTTCCTCGGAATGCGTCACAGGGCTTTGCGCAATCCCAAACGGGTCAGCGAAAAAGGTTGGAAGGCCTCCATGCATTGGCCAATACGTGGTTTCAGCAGAACCTGCATGATCCTTCCAAAGGCCGGTCGGCCCTGGCGTACCTTGCCGGTCGAGGTCTTGAAGTCAAGACTCTGAAAGAGTTCGGCGTGGGATACGCGCTGCCTTCGTGGGACGGGCTCACCAACTATTTGACCAGACAAGGGGCGACCGCTTCCGATCTGGAGGCCTCGGGCCTGGTGGCGTTAAAAGATGCTCAGGGCGCCTCGAAGTCTGCGAGATTTTATGACCGGTTTCGCGGTCGGGTCATGCTCCCGATCTTCGACCTTCGCGCAAACGTGATTGCATTCGGCGGTCGTGTGTTCGAAGAAGGAACCCCCAAGTACCTCAATTCTCCGGACACTGCGCTCTTTCAGAAAGGTCGTGTGTTGTATGGATTGCACAAGGCACGTGAGACGGGCCATCAGCCTGACTTTCTGATGCTCGTCGAAGGCTACTTTGACGTGGTGGCGCTGCATCAGGCGGGTATTCGTCAGGTTGCCGCACCCTTGGGAACCGCACTCACGTCCGAGCATGTCGTCTTGCTTCGTCGGTTCGTCAACACCGTTGTGCTGATCTTTGACGGCGACGCGGCGGGGACGGGTGCGGTCTTACGCGCGCTGGACGTGTTTCGTGATAGTGGGGTCACCGTCAAGGTCGTCGTCATGCCTCCGGGGCATGATCCTGATTCATACGTTCGGGCTCATGGGGCGGAGCGTTTTCTCGCGTTGCAGGACCAGGCCCTGACGTTGTTGGAGTTCGCTGTGGCCCAACGTCTGGAAGGGGCGACCCACGCGACGATTGAAGAGCGAACCCGGCGAGTCGACGACATACTCGGCATCCTGGCCAAAGTCTCGAATCCTATTGAAAAGAATGAACAGGTCCAACGCGTCGCCGAGCGACTGGGCGTCAGACCACAGCTTCTTCTCGATCGATATCCTGCCGTGCGCGACCGTCAGCAAGGCGGTCCCCGACGTGGGGGAAAATCGCCAACCTCCGACAATCGACGCAACGAAAAAAGGGAATTTCGAGAGGAACGCGAAATTGTCTCGTTCATGGTGCAGGGGGGCTTGCATCCGGAACATCTCAAAGGTCTGCGGCCCGAGGATTTTCAATCACCCCTCTATCGCCGGCTTGTAGAAATAGGATTGCGACATCTCGATACGGAAGGCGGTATCGACTTGTCGGAATTTTTCGCCGAAACCGGTTTGGATGAGACGTGTCGTGATTCGGTTGCGGAGTTGGCGGTATCCGTTACCCATTTTGAGGATCGGGATGAGTATATTCAGGGTTGTTTGAGAGCGTTGGTACAGAGAAACTTGAGAACCCGTCTGGATGAACTGATTGCTCAGCTTCGAATCGCTGAACGAGAGCAACGAACGGATGAAGTGGATTGTCTGAATTCCCAAATCGAAGCGTTGCGTGGAAAAAAAGCCGGGTTAGCCTCCTCCACTTTAGCACCATGATAGGGGCTCTTTATGGCAAAGACGATCGCCTCCAAGCTAAAGAAAGAAGCGTTGGTATTTGAAAAAAAGAGCGGACGGGAAAAGAAGGTGCGCTCATCATCCGCAAAGGTTCGTTCCCCTGTAGGGGACGGCCTCCGTGCCGTCCCGAATCCCCCGTTCGAACCCGTCGGGAGCCCCGTTCAGAAACGCATAAAAGGTGGGGCACCACAGGCTCAATCTCGTTCCGAAATGCCGATTGAGCCGGATTCAGTTTCCGGGAAAATCAAGGAGCAGGAAGATTTGCTGGAAAAGAACGCCCCGGAAATTGATCTCACCCCCGGCGATTTGAGTCGAACGGATGATCCTGTTCGTTTGTATTTGCGAGAGATGGGAAGTGTCTCGTTGCTCAGCCGTGAAGGGGAGATTGAGTTGGCGAAGAAGATCGAAGAAGGCAAAGAGGAGATGACGCGGGCGATCGCGGGGATGCCCATGACCCTGGAGACCCTGGACGTGGTACGGGGCCGCCTGAAGAAGCGGGAAGTGAGCGTGAGCGACGTGGTGCTGGTGCATGACCCCGGGGACGAGGACCTGGACGAAGCGGAACTGGCCGAGGCGCAAGAAGAAGAACTGCGGCAGCAGGCGCTGGCGGAATTGGAGCAAGTGCGGCGGTTGGGGAAGACGCTGCTGCGGCTCTATGAGCGGCGGCGGGCGGCCCCGGCGACGCAGCAGGCGCGGTGGAGCAAGCGGGTGCGGACGGTGCAGGAGACGTTGGGGGCCCGGGTGGACGGCCTGCATCTGCAACCGGCGGTGCGGGAGCAATTGGTCAACCAGATCAAAGAGGCGGGCCGGGCCGTACGGAGCGCGGAGCGGGTGCTGCGGGACTGTTGCCAGCGGCTGGGGCAAGACCAGCGGGACGGGCTGAAACTGTTACGGCGGCTGGGGCGGGCCGGGGCGGGGCCGGAGCAGCGGCCGGCGGGGGTGAGCGAGGCCCTGGTGCAGCAGGTCGTGCCCCGGAGTCAACAAGCGCAGACGACGCTGAAGCAATTGGAGCGGGGCGTGACGTGGCTGCCGACGGCGGAGTTCAAAAGCGTCCTGGTGGGGCTGGAATGGGCCGAAGAAAAGATGAAGCGGGGGAAAGCCGAACTCATCGAAGCCAATTTACGGTTAGTGGTGAGTATAGCGAAGAAATACACGAACCGGGGGCTCCAGTTTCTGGACCTGATCCAGGAAGGGAACATCGGGTTGATGAAGGCGGTGGACAAATTTGAATACCAGCGGGGGTACAAATTCAGCACGTATGCGACGTGGTGGATCCGGCAGGCGATCACGCGGGCGATCGCGGACCAGGCGCGGACGATCCGGATCCCGGTGCACATGATCGAGACGATCAACAAGCTGGTGCGGACGTCGCGGCATCTGGTGCAACAATTGGGGCGGGAGCCGACGCCGGAAGAGATCGGGGTGCGGATGGAGATGTCGTTGGAGAAAGTGCGGAAGATCCTGAAGATCGCGAAAGAACCGATTTCGCTGGAGACCCCGATCGGAGAAGAAGAAGACAGTCATTTAGGGGACTTTATCGAGGATAAGAAAGCGGTGTCGCCGTTAGAGGCGGCGGTGCGATATGACTTGCAGCGGCACATCGGGAAGTCGTTGGAAACGTTAACGGCGCGGGAGGAGAAGGTGTTACGGAAGCGGTTTGGGATCGGGGAGGCGACGGACCATACGTTGGAGGAAGTGGGGCAGGACTTTGCGGTGACGCGGGAGCGGATCCGGCAGATCGAAGCCAAGGCGTTACGCAAACTCCGCCACCCGAGTCAGAGCCGAAAACTGCGCAGTTTTGC